>NZ_JBDPMB010000001.1:0-2007157 GCF_039871615.1 Nonomuraea sp. B10E15 | reverse complement strand
ACCCGCAGCCGTGGAGGAACTGCTGCGCTACTTCACCATCACCGACACGGTCACCGCCCGGGTGGCCACCGAAGACGTGGAGACCGGCGGGGTGAGCATCAAGGCCGGCGAAGGCGTCATCGTCTCGGCCCTGTCAGCCAACCGGGACCCGGCGGCATTCACGAACCCGGCCGAACTGGACATCGAGCGCGGAGCCCGCCACCACCTCGCCTTCGGATACGGCCCGCACCAGTGCCTCGGCCAGAACCTCGCCAGGATGGAACTGCAGATCGTCTTCGACACGCTGTTCCGCCGCATCCCTGCCCTCCGGCTCGCCGCACCGACGGAGGACGTTCCGTTCAAGAACGACGCCGTCGTCTACGGCGCCCACGAACTCCCGGTCACCTGGTGAACAGGACATGCGTCGGCTTCGGCGGATGCGTCCTGACCGAGCCAAGCCGTGTCGGGATGTACGTCACGATCACTGGTCCGTGACCGGCATGAACCCTGGACGCCGACAGCTTCAACGGCGACCAGCCAGCCAGAACCCGTCTCGAAGGAAGGTGTGGGCGATGCGACGCGACCCGGTCTGGACCTGATGAGGTGATCCCGCGGTGGAGTGGTGGCGTCTGCAACGAGGCGGGAGAACCATCACCCACCGCGGGGAGCCGGTGCCCGCCCGCGCGGGTTGCCGGAGCATGGCGGGACCTGCCGCAGTGCGGGTTCGTCGAGGGCGGCCAGGACAGTCGAGTCGGACCGGACGGAATCGATGTACGCCAAAGTGCTCGCGATCGGCGAGTTTCGCGGTTTGTGGCTGGGCGGGTTGTTGTCGCGAGCGGGCAGCCAGCTGGCGCGCGTCGCGCTGGCCGTGCTCGCCTACGAGCGCAGCGGCTCGGCCGCCGTCACCACGCTCGTCTACGCGATGACGTTCGTGCCCGCGCTGGTCGGAGGCCCCGCGCTGGGCTGGCTGGCCGACCGCTACCCGCGGCGGGAAGTCACGATCGCCTGCGATGTGGCCAGGACCGTCCTCATCGGACTCGTCGCGCTGCCGGGCCTTCCGCTGCCCGCGTTGTGCGCCCTAATCTTCGCCTCATCCGGCATGGTCGCCGCCCAGGGGCTGGGCATCCTGCTCGGCGGCCTCCTCGTCGAAGCGGCCGGACCGGAGCACGGCCTGGCGATCGCCGGCGCCGCCGGGCTGGTCGCGGGAGTGCCGGTGCTGCTGGCCTGGAACAGAGCCACCCACTCGGGTCCGCGCGACCAGCCCCAGAGTAGCTCTCTGTGATCACACCTCTGAAACACCGCCCCGGTCGGGCCGCGTCCAGGGCGAAGCTGTTTCATGAGTCGGTGCAAACGGATGGCTGTCAGAAACATCTCGGCTCGTGCCGGCGCTCGCCCAGATTTTCACCAGGCGATGGGGCCGAGGCGATCGATGAAGATCCCGGTCGGCCCGTCAGAGGCGAGCGTCGCGAGCTCGATGATCGGATCGCTGCCCTCGGCGACCGTCAGCTCGCCCGTGTGGATGTTCATGTCGGTGGCGGTGAACTTGCCGTTGGCCACCTCGCCGGGGGTCACGGCGTTGAACTTGATGGCCGGCAGCGCCTGGGCGTATCGGACGGTGATCATGTTCAACGCCGCCTTCGACGAGGTGTAGGCAAGTTCGTACATCTTCGAGACGGCTTGCGCGGGGTCGGTTACGACGGCGATAGACCCCCCGGCGCCGGTGACCATCACCACCCGCGGGTTGTCGGCCGCCTGCAACAGCGGCAGGAACCCGTGCGTGACCCGGACCGGCCCGTACACATTGGTGTCGTAGACGGCGTGGATGTCCTTGGCTGTCGCGTCCGCCGGGTTGACACCGCCGCCCGGCGTGCCGGCGTTGTTGATCAGCACGTCGATCCGGTCGGTGTGCTCCCGGACCAGCCGCACAGCCCCGGCCACCGACTCATCCGAGGTCACGTCCAACGGAACCATGATGACGTGTGCGCCGTCGGCGGCCAGCTTCTGCGCGGCGGCCCTTCCCCGACCCTCGTCACGTGAGCCGAGGAAGACCGTCCAGCCCAGCTCTCCGAGCCTACGCGCGGTCTCGTAGCCCAGCCCTTTGTTCGCTCCAGTGATCAATACTGAGGTCATGTTCTCTCCTGACGTCGTTGTACTTATGGCCATGTGACGGTGCCGACCCGATTCCTGTGACACTGCCGATTGACGTGGTCACAAGGCGGGCCGGTACGCACGTGTGCCGATGAACGGATGCCTTCGCTCGGGATGCTCCGCACTGCCGCGATGCCGTGATCAAGGCGCGGCGGCTGACGGACTACCTCAGCGTGAGTGGGGTCTCGGATGCGATGCGGGTCAGCTTGGCCGGGTTGCGGACGTAGTAGAGGCCGGTGATGCGGGCGTCCTCGACCCGGACCGCGATGACGCCGTCGATCTCGCCGTCCACGCGGAGCAGGAGCGCCGGGTTGCCGTTGACCACGGTGGGCTCGCTGGTGAGCGCGATCCGGGCTCTGCCGAGACCGTTGACGATCATGCGGGCCACCTTGCCGGCGCCGGTGATCGGCTGCGGCACGGCCTGCTTGACGCCGCCGCCGTCGCTCACCAGAACGACCTGCGGGGCGAGCACGTCCAGCAGCCCCTGCAGGTCCCTGGTCTCCAGCGCGCGCCGGAACGACTCCAGAGCCGCCCGGGCCTGGCCCGGCGAGACCGCCTCGCGCGGGCGGCGTGCCTCGACGTGCCGGCGGGCGCGGTGCGCGATCTGGCGGACGGCCGCGCAGCTCTTGCCGACGGCGGCCGCGATCTCCTCGTGACTGACACCGAAGACCTCACGCAGCACGAAAACGGCCCGCTCGGTCGGCGACAGCGTCTCCATGACCAGCATCAGCGCCATCGACACACTCTCGGCGAGCTCGACGTCCTCGGCCACGTCCGGCGCGGTGAGCAGCGGCTCGGGCAACCAGGAGCCGACGTAGTCCTCCTTGCGGCGCCGCATGGTGCGCAGCCGGTCCAGCGAGCGCCGGGTGACGATCCGTACCAGGTAGGCGCGCTGGTCGGACACCTGCTCCAGGTCGACCCTGACCCACCGTAGCCAGGCCTCCTGCAACGCGTCCTCGGCGTCGGCCGCCGAGCCGAGCATCTCGTAGGCGACGGTGAACAGCAGATTGCGGTGGGCGAGAAACGCCTCGGTCGCCGGGCCCATGCGGCCGCCACCGGCCACCGGCCCGGCGCTGCCCGTCGTTGCATCCCCGCGCTCGTCCATACCCGGCTCCCGCCTGTCCACCCGTAATCGCTGCTCTATGCACAAGGCGCCGACGCCCGCCACTGTGTGACACCCGAGACCGGTGACACACGTCATATGCCTGCAATGTCACAAAGTCCGGGCGCCGACGCCGCGGTCAGGACGCCGTGCGGACGATGCGCGCGGCACACCGCTGCCCGGTCCCTCTCTGTCAGAACCGTCTCCAGGCATGGCCCAAAGCCCTTAACTGACCGGCATTGCCGCCAGGCGCGGTGACGGCCGCGCTGGAGACATGCCCTTGATGCGACACAAAAGATGTCTCTTGTGGTGGGAGCGCTCCCAATCGGGTCTTTGCGAGGTTTGAGGCCATAAATCCGGTTACACAGTGATAAACCGCACCATTGGTAACGGTTGCGTTTCGCGGGATTGACGCACAGAGCGGGCAAGTGCACCCTTTGTGGGAGCGCTCCCAAACACTCCCACCGCGGCGGAACCCGAGGCCGCGGTGCTCTCCCCAACACATTCACCCGAGAAGGGGTCCACCATGATGATCAGCAAGCGTCGCGGCGGTCTCGCCGCGGCCTCGGCCCTGGCCGCGGTCGCGCTGACCGTGGCGTCGTGCGGTTCCGGCGGCACTTCCGAGTCAAGCGGCGCGCCGGCATCGTCCGCCCCTGCGGGACCGGTCACCATCCGCGTGCAGACGTTCGGCGGCGGCACCAACTTCGGCTACAAGAACGCCGTCGAGAAGTGGAACGCCGAGCACAAGGACATCCAGATCCAGCACGAGAACCTGACCGACCAGTTCGAGCAGCAGTACTGGCCGCAGATGATCCAGTGGCTGCAGGCCGGCAGCGGCGCGGGCGACGTGGTCGGCATCGACGAGGGCGGCATGGGCCTGGCCAAGGCGCGCACCGAGTGGTGGGCCGACCTGAAGGAGCACGGCCTCGAGTCGCGCAAGGCCGACTACCCCGCGTGGAAGTGGGAGAACGGTGTCGCCCCCGACGGCAAGCTGTTCGCCCTGGGCACCGACATCGGCGGCATGAGCCTGTGCTACCGCAAGGACCTGTTCGAGAAGGCCGGGCTGCCGACCGACCGTGACGAGGTCAGCGCGCTGTGGCCCACGTGGGACGAATATCTCGAGGTCGGCAAGCGGTTCCAGTCGAAGGTCAAGGACACCAAGTGGGCCGACGGCACCAACACGCTGTACCAGGTGGTGCTGTACCAGGAGGCGGCCAAGAACGGCAACGTCTCCTACTTCGACAAGGACAACAACCTCATCGTCGACAAGAACCCGGCGGTCAGGACGGCGTTCGACTTCGTGCAGAAGCTGAGCCAGGACGGCCTGACCGCCAAGCTGCGCAACTTCACCGACGAGTGGGCGACGGGCACCCAGAAGGGCGCGTTCGCCACGCTGGGCTGCCCGTCCTGGATGCTCGGCGCGGTCAGCGGCAACGCCGGTGACGACGGCAAGGGCAAGTGGGACGTGGCCGCGGTGCCCGGCGGCGGCGGCAACTGGGGCGGCTCCTGGCTGGCCGTGCCCAAGCAGTCGAAGCACCCGAAGGAAGCGGCCATGGTCGCCGACTACCTGACGCAGGCGCAGACCCAGGCGAGCGTCTTCACCGACTTCGGCAACATGCCGAGCAACACCAAGGCCCAGCAGGACCCGGCGGTGCAGGGCGCGAAGAACGAGTACTTCAACGACGCCCCCATCGGTGACATCTTCGCCAAGTCCGCCGCCAGCCTCCAGCCGGTCTTCCTCGGCGTGAAGCACGCCCAGGTCAAGAACGCCACCGAGGCGGTCATTCAGGGCATGGACGACGGCTCGGTCCCCTACGGCAAGGCCTGGCAGCAACTGGTCGACGACGCGGTCAAGGCCGCGGGCTGATCTCCCCGCCCGGCCCGCCCCGCGGCGGGCCGGGCACGTTGCCGTGAAAGGTCTGTTATGAGCATCGACACCCTTCCCCGGGCGACGCGGAGCGGTAATCGCCGCGCCCGTCCGCCCGGCCGCCGCTGGCGTTCCCGCCTGGACGTCAAGGCGATGCCGTACGCACTGGTGTCCCCGTATTTCCTGCTGTTCGCCGCCTTCGGGCTGTTCCCGCTGGCGTTCACGCTCTACTACTCGCTGTACGACTACGACCTGACCGGCACCACCGAGTGGGCCGGGCTGGGCAACTACACCGCGCTGCTGGGCGACGACGACTTCTGGCGCGCCACGGTGAACACGGTGGCCATGTTCGTCATGGCCACCGTCCCGCAGATGTTGCTGGCGCTGTTCCTGGCCAACGCGCTGAACAAGCGGTTGCGCTTCCGGCTGGCGATCCGCATGAGCGTGCTGCTGCCGCTCGTCACGTCGGTCGTCGCCGTCGCGGTGGTGTTCACCCAGCTGTTCGCCCGCGACTGGGGCCTGGTCAACTGGCTGCTCGGCATGTTCGGCGTCGAGAACACGAACTGGCGGGCCGAACGGGTGCCGTCATGGATCGCCATCGCCACCATGGTCGACTGGCGCTGGACCGGCTACAACGCGATCATCTTCCTGGCCGGCATGCAGACGATCCCGCGCGACCTGTACGAGGCCGCCTCCATCGACGGCGCCTCCCAGCGCAGGCAGTTCTGGCAGATCACGCTGCCGATGTTGCGCCCCACCATGATCTTCGTGGTGCTCAACTCCACGATCGGCGGCCTGACGTTGTTCTCGGAGCCGATGACGTTCTACAACGGCAATCCCGACGGCGGGTCGCAGGGCCAGTTCCAGACGGTGGCCATGTTCGTCTACAAGGAGGCCTTCCGCGAGTTCGACTACGGCTACGCCTCCGCGGCCGCCTGGCTGCTGTTCCTGCTGATCCTCGTCGGAGCGGCGATCAACTTCCTGTTCGTGCGCAGGATCGGGGGCACGCGATGACCATCTGGAAACCGTCCGTCCTCACGAGGGTCCTGCTCGGGCTGGCCATCTTCCTGTCGGCCTTCCCGCTGTACTGGATGCTGGTCATCGCCTCGCGTACGAACTCCGACGCGGTGGCCTCCCCGCCGAAGTTCCTGCCGGGCGGGAACCTGGGCCAGAACATCATCGCGGTGCTCAACCACCCCGAGGCCAAGTTCGTGGCCGGCCTGACCAACTCGTTCATCGTGGCGAGCGTCGTCACCCTCTCCGTCATCATCATCTCGACGCTGGCCGGCTTCGCGTTCGCCAACCTGAACTTCAAGGGACGCAACGCGCTGCTGCTGCTCGTGCTGCTGACGATGGCGGTGCCCCTGCAGCAGATGGGCGTGGTCCCGCTCTACCGGCTCATGGTGAGCCTGGAGTGGACGGGCACGCTCAAGGCGGTCATCCTGCCGTACCTGCTCAACGGGTTCGGTGTCTTCCTGATGACGCAGTACACGCGGCAGTCCGTGCCGATGGAGCTGGTCGAGGCCGCCCGGGTCGACGGCGCCGCCACGCTGCGCATCTGGTGGAACGTCGTGCTGCCCGCGGTCAGGCCCGGCATGGCCGTGCTCGGCATCAACACGTTCATGCTCATGTGGAACGACTACATGTGGCCTCTGATCGTTCTCAACCAGGACAACCCGACCGTGCAGATCGCGATCAACTCGCTCAACGCGAGGTTCTCCACGGAGTACTCGCTGATCTTCGCGGGAACGGCGCTGTCCATCATCCCGCTCATCGCAGTATTCGTCGCATTCGGCCGCCAAATCGTCGGCGGACTCATGGAAGGTGCGGTCAAGGCGTGACGACACAAGAGGAACAGACGCGTACCGGGCTGCGCTTCCCCGCGGGCTTCGCGTGGGGCGCGGCGACCTCGGCCTACCAGATCGAGGGGGCCGTCGAGGAGGACGGGCGAGGGCGGTCCATCTGGGACACCTTCACCAGGAAGCCGGGACGGGTGCTCAACGGGCACAACGCGGACGTGGCCATCGACCACTACCACCGGTACAAGGACGACGTCGCCGTCATGGCGCGGCTGGGCCTGTCGGCCTACCGCTTCTCGGTCTCCTGGCCCCGCATCCAGCCGGCCGGCACCGGCAGGATCAACCAGAAGGGCCTCGACTTCTACAAGCGGCTCACCGACGAGCTGCGCGAGCACGGCATCGACCCCTGGCTGACCCTCTACCACTGGGACCTGCCCCAGGAGCTGGAGGACAGGGGCGGCTGGCCCAACCGCGACGTCGCCTACTGCTTCGCCGACTACGCGGCGACGGTGCACGAGGCGCTGAAGGACCACGTGCACACGTTCAGCACCGTCAACGAGCCGTGGTGCGCCGCGTTCCTCGGTTACGCCTCCGGCGAGCACGCTCCTGGCAGGCGCGAACCGGAGAACGCGATCAGGGGCGCGCACCACCTCAACCTGGCGCACGGCCTGGCCGTGCAGGCGATGGGCGCCCGGCGCGTCGGCGGCAGCGTGAACCTGTACGCGGTCACGCCCGCCACCGACAGCGCGGAGGACCTCGACGCGGCCCGGCGCATCGACGGCCTGCAGAACCGGTTCTTCCTGGACGCCCTGCTGCTGGGCAGCTATCCGGAGGACGTGCTGGCCGACCTGCCCGTCGAGATGGACTTCGTCCAGCCCGGCGACATGAAGATCGTCAACGCGCCCATCGACGTGCTGCTCGTCAACTACTACAGCCGCTTCACGGTCTCGGGAGCACCAGGCGGCGCCCAGTCGGCCGCCGCGGCCCCCACGGACACGGGGTCGCCGTGGGTCGGCAGCGAGCACGTGTCGTTCGTCAACGGCGGCCGTCCGACGACGGCGATGGGCTGGGAGATCGACGAGTCCGGCCTGGTCGAGGTGCTCACCAGGGTGGCCCGCGACTACCCCGCGATCCCGATGGTGATCGCCGAGAACGGGGCCGCCTTCGACGACGTGCTCGACGACGGCCGCGTGCACGACCACGAGCGGCGGGCGTACGTCGAGGCGCACCTCGGCGCCTGCAAGCAGGCCATCGACGCGGGCGTGCCCCTGGAGGGCTATTTCGCCTGGTCGCTCATGGACAACTTCGAGTGGGCCTGGGGTTACGGCAAGCGGTTCGGCCTGGTTCGGGTGGACTACGAGACGCTGGAACGGCTGCCCAAGGACAGCGCGCTCTGGTACTCGGAGATCATCCGGCAGAATAGGCGACATGAACCGACCGACTCTTGAGGCAGTCGCGGCTCGGGCCGGGGTGGGCCGGGGCACGGTGTCGAGAGTCATCAACGGCTCGCCGAACGTCAGCGCCAGGGCCCGCGAGGCCGTTGAGCTGGCCATACGCGAGCTGGGCTACGTGCCCAACCGCGCGGCGCGGGCGCTGGTGACGCGCCGCACGGACACCGTGGCGCTGGTGGTGTCCGAGTCGCAGCTGCGCGTCTTCGACGAGCCGTACTTCGCGGGCACCATCCGCGGCATCGGCTCGGCGCTGGCCGAGACAGGCCTGCAGCTGATCCTGGCCATGGCCAGGTCGCCGGAGGAGCACGAGCGACTCGAGAACTACCTGACGGGGCAGCACGTCGACGGCGTGCTGCTCCTGTCGCTGCACGGCGCCGATCCGCTGCCGGGCCGGCTGGAGGCGATGGGCGTGCCCACCGTGCTCGGTGGCCGGCCCGTCGGCCTCGACCCCTACAGCTACGTGGACATGGACAACAGGGCCGGGGCCCGGCAGGCGGTCAAACACCTGCTGAGCCTCGGCCGCCGCGCGATCGCCGCGATCGCCGGCCCGCAGGACATGGGAGTGGGCGTCGACCGGCTCTCCGGCTACCGGGACGCGCTGCTGCCCTCGGGCCTGCCGGAGCTGGTGTCCTACGGCGACTTCTCCGAGCAGAGCGGGGCCGTCGCGATGGCCGAGCTGCTGCGGACGCATCCCGAGCTCGACGCGGTCTTCGCCGCGTCCGACCCGATGGCGCTGGGCGCGATGCGCGTGCTCAAGGCCGCGGGGCGGTCGATCCCCGGCGACGTGGCCGTGATCGGGTTCGACGACTCCAAGGCCGCGCTCAGCGCCGACCCGCCGCTGACCACCGTCCACCAGCCGACCGAGGCCATGGGCCGCCAGATGGCCCGGCTGCTCGTCGCCCGCATCAACGGCGAGGAGCTGCGCCAGCCCGTCGTCATTCTCGACACGCACCTGGTGCGCAGGGAGTCCGCCTGAGGGGAAGGGGTTCTCGTGGACAGCAGGACGAAGCGCCGGTTATCCGCGGCCGAGCTCGACGCGCTGGCCCGGCGCGCGCTGGGCGCGGGCGTCGCGTCCGCCACCGAGCTGACCGACGGCTTCGCCAACGCGGTCTGGCGGCTCGCGCTCGACGACGGCCGCGAGGTGGTGCTCAAGCTGTCGCCGCCGCCCGAGCTCGACCAGCTCAGCTACGAACGCAACCTGCTGCGCATGGAGGCCGCCGCCTACGAGCACGCCCTCAAGGCGGGCGTCCCGGTGCCGTCACTGCTGCGGGCCGGCTTCGACGACCCGGTGCTCGGCGGCGACTACCTGATGCTGAGCGCCCTCGACGGCGTGTCGTGGAACGACGTCAAGCCCGACGGCGAGGACGCGCTGCGCAGGGAGCTCGGCCGCCACCTGGCCAGGTTCAACACGGTGACGGGCGAGGTGTTCGGCTACCCGCACGCCGGCATCGTGGGCGCCACGTGGCGCGAGGCGTTCCTGTCGATGGTGGCCGCGCTGCTCGGCGACACCGAACGTTATCCCGCCCCGCTGCCGCGCCCGGCGGCCGAGCTCATGGCCGTGTTCGAGGCCGCCTCTCCGGTGCTCGGCGAGGTGACGACACCCCGGCTGGTGCACTTCGACGTGTGGGCGGGCAACGTCTTCCTCGACCTGAGCGGCCCGCCCAGGATCCAGGCCATCATCGACCACGAGCGAGCCTTCTGGGGCGACCCGATCGCCGAGTTCGTCACCCCGACGATCTTCGGTGAGCTGCGCGAGGACGATCCGCTGCTGGCCGGCTACCGCGAGGTGACGCCGCTGGAGCTCACCCCCTCGGCGCTGACCCGGCTCGACCTCTACCGCGCCTACCTCTACCTGATCCTGCTGGTCGAGAACGGGCCCCGGCAGTATCCGGAGGAGGAGTACGCCAGGGTCCGCGACCGCTCGCTGTCCGCGCTGGACGTCGTCCTGCGCCGCCTCTCCCACGGCTGACGGGAAAGCCCGGCCCGGCCGCGCGCGTGGCGCGCCGTCGGGGCGCGCGGGGTCCGCGCGTTCAGGCGGCGGGCAGGCGGGCCACCATGATGGGGCGCGTGGTGGGCCTCTCGGAGCCGCCCGCGGGCTCGACGGTGAGCGCCACCCGCCGCCCGCCCTCCAGCGGGGCCACCACGGGCACGGTCACCCCGCCGGCCGCCCGGTCGAGCAGCCCGGCGGGGCGTGCGCCTTCCGGCCCCGTCAGCCACAGCTCGTAGTCGTGGGAGTCGGGCAGGTCCCGCAGCCCCGACGAGGTGAACACCATCCGTCCCGCGGAGCGCGAGACCGCCACCGTGCCGGTGCCGCCGGTGAAGACCGGCAGGCGCACCGTCCGGACGTCGGGCGCGGCCAGCACGGCGGCGACCTCCCCCGTCCTGGCGGTCAGGTCGCCGAGGTCGCGGCGGGCGTCGACGGCCACCGCCCCGAACGCCGCCGCGGCCGCGGCGCACACCGCCGCCAGCCCTGCCGGCACCTTCGACCGCCGCCACCCGTCCGGCGGACCGGTACGGCGGCGTTCCCGCGCACCGGGACGGCGGCGCTCACGCGACCCGGCGCGGCGATCCTCCGGCGGACCGGCGCGAGGGCCCTCCTGCGGGCTGGTGCGGCGGTGTGCGGCGGCCAGCAGGCGGGCGCGCAGGGTGGCGGGTGGGGGTTCGGCCGCCGCCTCCGCCAGCCAGGCGGCCGTCTCACGCAGGTGCCGCACCTCGGCCGCGCAGCCGGGGCACGCGCGCAGGTGGTCCTCGAACAGAACCTCCTCGGCGTACGGCAGCGCGTGCACGGCGTAGGCGCCGGACAGGGCGTGGAGGTCGTCGTCCATCGGTTCCTCCTTCGCTGGAGATCCCGGTCCGGGGATGTCCCGCCTGCGGGCGTGGGAAGGAAGTCAATGTCCACTCCCCTGTGAGAGAGGCGGCTCACGCATGTACTTCGGTTGCCCGGGCATGTCGGATGCCCACGGCCCCGGCTCTTCTGGTTCACCGGGTGATGGCTCATGGGATGCGTGATAGCGGGCGGCGGGCCGGCGGGCGCGGTCCTCGCGCTGGTGCTGGCCAGGGCGGGCGTCGAGGTGACGTTGCTGGAGAAGCACGGCGACTTCCTGCGCGACTTCAGGGGCGACACCATCCACCCGTCGACCCTGCAGGTGCTCGACGAGCTGGGGCTGGCGCGGGAGTTCCTGCGCCTCCCGCACAGGAAGGCGTACGAGGTCGGCATCGTCACCGACACCGGCGAGATCAGGCTGGCGAACCTGCGCGGTCTGCCGGGCAAGTATGACTACATCGCGTTCGTCCCGCAGTGGGAGTTCCTCAACCTCGTCACGTCGGCGGCCGGCAGATATCCGAACTTCCGGCTGCTGATGAACGCCGAGGCGTACGACCTGGTCCGCGAGGGCGACGCCGTGCGGGGGCTCCGCTACCGGGACGCGTCCGGCGAGCACGAGATCAGGGCAGCCCTGACCGTGGCCGCCGACGGGCGTTCCTCGACGCTGCGCGAGCGGGCCGGGCTCGTGCCCGAGGATCTCAGGGCGCCCATGGACGTGGTGTGGTTCGCGCTGCCCAGGAACGACGGGGATCGTGACGACACGTTCCTGCGGATCTCGAGCGGCAACATGATGGTCGCGATCAACCGGGAGACCTACTGGCAGCTGGCGTACCTGATTCCCAAGGGCGGATACTCCGCGCTCGTGAGCGGTGGCATCGACGCGCTGCGCGAGCCGGTGGCCAGGCTGCTGCCGTGGCTGGCCGACCGGACCGGCGGGATCGGCGGCTACGACGACGTGAGCGTGCTCACGGTCAAGCTCAACCGGCTGCGCCGCTGGCACCGGCCCGGGCTGCTGTGCATCGGGGACGCCGCGCACGCCATGTCGCCGGTGTTCGGGGTGGGCATCAACCTGGCCGTCCAGGACGCGGTCGCCGCCGCCAACCTGCTGGCCGGCTCGCTCAGGTCCGGCGCGCCCGTCCCCGAGCCGACGCTGCGCCTGGTGCAGCGGAGGCGGATGGCGCCGACCAGGGTCACGCAGGCGGCCCAGCGGCTGGTCCAGAACCTGGTGATCCGCCCGGCCCTGTCGCGCCGGTTCGACCCGTCGGGGCTGCCCACGGACCTGACGAAGGTCCCGCTGGTCAACCGGGTGATCCCGCGGTTCGTCGGGCTCGGTGTGCGTCCCGAGCACGTGTACGTCAGGGAAAGCCCGCCGCTGTGAGCCCGTATCCGGACAACTGCCTTCTCACAACGTGGACAATGGGGTCGGTGGGGCCGACGCAGTGGAATACCCTCGTATCTCGTGAGCAGCAATCTCGTGGATCTCGATTCCTGGCGAGCCCTCCCCGCGGCGCAGCAGCCCGACTGGCCCGACCCCGGTGAGCTCGACAAGGTCGTCGCCGAGCTCGGCGGCCTGCCCCCACTCGTCTTCGCGGGCGAGTGCGACCAGCTGAAGGACCAGCTGGCCGCCGTGGCCCGCGGCGAGGCGTTCGTCCTGCAGGGCGGCGACTGCGCCGAGACCTTCGCCGGCGCCACCGCCGACAACGTGCGCAACAAACTCAAGACGCTGCTGCAGATGGCGATCGTGCTGACCTACGCGGGCAAGGTGCCGGTCGTGAAGATCGGCCGGGTCGCCGGGCAGTTCGCCAAGCCGCGCTCCAAGGGCACCGAGATCCGCGACGGCGTGGAGCTGCCCGCCTACCGCGGTGACATGGTCAACGGCGTCGAGTTCACGCCCGAGGCCCGCAGGCCCGACCCGTGGCGGCTGCTCAAGGCCTACCACTCCTCGGCCGTGACGCTCAATCTCGCGCGCGCGTTCACCAAGGGCGGCTACGCCGACCTGCGCCAGGTGCACGCCTGGAACCAGGACTTCGTCGCCGAGTCACCGGCCGGGCGCCGTTACGAGAAGCTGGCCAGGGAGATCGACCAGGCGCTGGCGTTCATGCGGGCCTGCGGGGCCGACCCCGAGGAGTTCCACACGGTGGAGTTCTACTCCTCGCACGAGGCGCTCATCCTCGACTACGACCGGGCGCTCACCCGCATCGACTCCCGCACCGGCCTGCCCTACGACGTGTCGGCGCACATGGTCTGGATCGGCGAGCGCACCCGCCAGCTCGACGGCGCGCACGTCGACTTCTTCTCGCGCATCCGCAACCCGATCGGCGTCAAGCTCGGCCCCACGACCACGCCGGAGGAGGCCGTCTCGCTCGTCGAGAAGCTCAATCCCGGCAACGAGGCGGGACGGCTCACGTTCATCACCCGGATGGGCGCCTCCAAGATCCGCGAGTCCCTTCCCGCGCTGGTCAAGGAGGTCAGCGCGACGGGGGCCCGGGTGGCCTGGATCTGCGACCCGATGCACGGCAACACCTTCGAGGCGCCGAGCGGCCACAAGACGCGGCGGGTCGACGACGTGCTCGACGAGGTGGCCGGCTTCTTCGAGGTGCACAGGTCGCTCGGCACGCATCCGGGCGGCATCCACATCGAGTTCACCGGCGACGACGTGACCGAGTGCGTGGGCGGAGGCCACGAGATCGGCGAGACCGACCTCGCCACGCGCTACGAGACGGCCTGCGACCCGCGGCTCAACCGCAGCCAGTCGCTCGACCTCGCCTTCGAGGTGGCCGAGCTCTACCGCGGCTGACCCCTGACCACGCGTCCGACCCCTTTACGGCACCGGACACGAGCGGCCCGGCCGTCCCGTCGCGGGACGGCCGGGCTTTCGCCTGCGCACCGCGCCGGGCATGCCTGTCACAGAACGTGACATGCGTCTCAATAGCGCTCTCGGTCATCCCGTTTTCCGGAGATTTCGGGCGTTTACCCCGCTATGATCGCCGCAAACAGGGCGAAAATTCGGGAGAAAAACGTGGATGATGCCCCCGAGGGGGTCGACCCCAACGTCCCTAACGTCGCGCGAATGTATGACTACTTTCTCGACGGCAAGGACAATTTCGCGGCCGACCGTGCAGCGGCGGAGCAGATCCTCAAGAACTTCCCCCATACCAAGGAGGCCGCCCGCTCGAACCGGGCGTTCCTGCGCCGCGCCGTACGCCATCTCGTGGACGAGGGCACGCGGCAGATCGTGGACCTCGGAGCCGGCCTGCCGACCCAGGGCAACACGCACGAGATCGCCCCGGAGGCGCGCGTCGTGTACGTCGACTACGACGCCGTGGTGTGCGTGCACGGCAGGGCGCTGCTGGCCCGCCGCGACGACGTGGACTTCCTCCAGGCAGACGTACGACGGCCGGAGACGCTGCTGGACAGGCTGGACGGCCTGGTCGACTTCGACCGGCCGGTGGCGTTCCTGATGCTGACCGTGCTGCACTTCGTCCCCGACGAGCTCGCCCACGAGGTGGTGGCGAAACTGCGGGACGCGAGCGCGCCCGGCAGCCACCTGGTCGTCAGCCACGCCGTGGACCCCACGCCCGACATCACCCCGCAGGCCCTGGAGGTCTACCGCACGGCCACGGCCGCGCTCAACCTGCGCACCCGCGAGGACATCCTGCGCTTCTTCGACGGTTATGAGCTGGCCGAGCCCGGGCTGGTGCACCCGTACGACTGGCGCACGGACGACCCGGGCGACCCGGGCAAGGGCATCACCTTCGGGTACGTCGGAGTCGGCCGCAAGCCCTAGCCCGCCGGCGCGCGAGAGCCCCGCCGGTACCGGCGGGGCTCGCCAGGGTCAGTTCTTCTGGGCGTTCTTCAGCTCTTCGTTGAGCTCCGCCCTGATGGCGTCCATGTCGAGCGCCCGAACCTGCCTGATCAGGTCTTCCAGCGCGGGAGCCGGGATGGCGCCCGCCTGGGCGAAGACCACGATGCCGTCGCGGATGGCCATCAGCGTGGGGATCGAGGTGATGTCGAACCCCTGCGCGAGCCCCTGCTCCGCGTCAGTGTCAATCTTTCCGAACGTGATGTCGTCGTGCTTCTCCGACGCCTGTTCGAAGATCGGTCCGAACTTCTTGCACGGAGGGCACCACTCGGCCCAGAAATCGAGCAGGACGATCCCCTTGTCGGCGATGTCGTTGAAGGTTTTCTCTGTCACTTCGATGGTCGCCACAAAAGGCTCCTCGTTCGTTGGTACGTCTGTGACGGATAGAACTCATTACCCTGCCCGGTGATTCCGGCTCTACGCCAGAGCGAACTCCACCACCTGGGCGGGGTGGTCGGAGAAGGTCTCGACGGTCTTCAGCGTCACCGCACGCGCCCCTTCGCTGTGCAGCACGGCGTCGCGCCCCGTCGAGTGAACCGGCTCGAGAGGCAGGTCGAGCAGGTCCCGCCTGGAGGTGTTGAAGTCGCCGCCCACGAACGTGAGGGGCAGCATGACCCGCTCGATCTCCTTGCCCGCCCGGTCCCAGATGTGGCTGAAGGCCGGGTCCTCGGCCCGGCGCCCGAACCGTCCGAAGGGCACCATGTGCAGGGCGGCGACCGCGATCATGCGGCCGTGCCAGGCCATCCGGGCGGTCATCAGGCCCTTGTCGAAGGAGCGCAGGCCGTTCGCGGCCAGCTCGGGGTTGGGCAGGATGACGCGGTTGACGCCGTCGAGGGGGAGCCTGGCCGCCAGCGCGATGCCGGCGGAGCCCGGCACGTGCATCGCCTGCGACAGCACGTGGCCGGCGACGTGCCGCAGCGGGGTCTGCCCGGCGATCGACTCCAGCATCGGGGAGCGACCGCCGCGGAAGGGCACCTCCTGGAGAGCGATCACGTCCAGGTCCAGCTCCTGGATCAGCCGCACCACGTCGTGCGTGCCCGTGTCGTCTCCGTCGCCCTTCCAGCCCTCCCGGACGTTCCATGTCCCGACGCGCAACCCGCGCGCCGGCGGTTGATTCACGTGCGCCATTGCACGCCGCCTTCTGTATGGGGGTCGTCCACCGGACGACTCCGTCGTCGTCCGGATGCGAGCAAGCCTACGATGCGACACGCCAGGAGGACACTCCAACCGATTGAGCATCCTTGTGACGCCAGCCCTCATTGCCGCGATAAAAGGATATGAGGTCCATCGTGTACCGCTTGGGGGAACATGCCTGGAGTGGTGGGTCAGGAGGAGCCTGACGTCCAGCGCGGCCTGCGCCGGGCGGAGCAGTGGCTGCGATCGTGTTACAAGTCCTCGCCGGCCTCGTCCGGGTGGGGTCACCACGTCGACGAGGATCCGACGGAGTGGGGCGGGACGCTCGACGGCATCCGCGGCATGCTGGCGATGAAGGCGGAGCCCACCTCGGAGATGCTGACCAGCGCGGCCGGCTGGCTACGCGGCCGGCAGAACCCCGACGGCGGCTTTCCCGCCAGGGAGATGAAGTACTCCCCCGCCGAGGCCACCGCGTGGGTCGTCATCGCGCTGCGCGACATGGGCTGGCACTGCGGCAACGACGAGCACGTCCGGCGGGCCGTGGACTACCTGCGCCAGTGCGTGGACGAGCAGGGCGCCGCGGCCACCACGAAGGACGACATCGGCAACCCGCGCACCCTGCCCACGGCGCTCACCCTCTGGGCGCTGTCCCTGCAGGACCGCCTGGACGACATCCGCGGGCAGATCACCACGCGGCTGCGGCACATGCAGGAGCCCGAGAGCAAGGGCTGGGGCATCACGGTCGGCGCCGCCCCCAACGCCGCCACGACGGCGCAGGTCCTGCACGCCGTACGGCTGGCCGGGGTGCCGGAGGACTTCGACTGGGTCAGGGAGGGCGTGACGTACCTCCTTGATCGGCAGAAGGCCGACGGGTCGTGGGAGAACAGCTACGACGAGTGGTTCACGGCCGCCCTGGACCGCACGCCGTGCCGGTGTGTGCACTTCGGCACCGGCTGGGCCCTGCTCGCCCTCACCGACTTTCCCTCCGATCCGCGCTGCCAGGAGGCGGCGGAGCGGGCGGTGCGCTATCTGATGGAGCGCCAGCGCCCCTCCGGCGCCTGGCTCTTCGAGGAGTACGACCCGACGGAGTTCGTCTGGTGTACCACGCAGGTCATGGTCGCGCTGACGAAATGGCTGGAGATCCGCCGCACGCGGCCGGTTGGAACGGTGGAAACCCGGCGGGCCGCCGAGCGGGCGAGCGCGGCACGCCGGCTGGCCGCATGGACACGCGAATCGTTTCTCTACCTGGCTTTCGGCGCTTTGTCCGTGGCCCAAACATGGGAATTCATCCAGCCGGTACTGTCGGCCGTCCTGACCGGATTCAAGATAGACGTCGAGGGCATCTGGACCAACCTCATCAGCTCCGTCCTGTGGGCGGGCCTCTGCCTCGCTCTGGCCTGGCTCGGCAAGCGGATCCACAAAGGAAAGGCCGGCGAACGCGAGGTTCATTGATAACCGCGTTCGAAGATGAAAGAATTTAGGTTTGTACGTTCGGCCACGCGCGGTCAGAGCACGGCCTAGGCTCCCAGTGGAGCACCGGCAGGTTCACAGCCCTCCACGGACCGGGAAGGTGAGGATGAGCACCCACGTGTTCTTCGAGCCGCACGAATGGAGCTTCCAGAAACTCGGGCATCGGGGCAAACTCTTCGAGTCGAGCAGCGCGGTGACGAGCAGCAACCACCTCATCATCGAGATCGACGGCCGCCTTCCCGCGTGGTTGTGCCAACTGGAGTGCGACTTCGTCTACTACGTCCTCGAGGGCCACGGGACGTTCCACATCGAAAACCGGCAGGAAAACTGCAAGCAGGGCAATCTCGTCACCATTCCGAGAGGCACGAAGTTCACCTACGAGGGCGACGCGCTGAAGATGTTGCTGACCTCGACGCCGCCGTGGGGGCCTGCGCAGGAGCGGGTCTTCGACGACGAGGACTGACGCTCACGCTCCGGTGAGCACGTCGAGCAGCGAGCCGAGCTTGTCCATGATCTCGCCCTCCGCGAGGTGCCGCATCGACCGCGACGGCGGCATCCGCGTCCCCGAGGGCACCAGCACGTGCGAGAAGCTCCGCCGCACCGGGCCCCTGACCACCATGGTGGCGGTCATCGGATCCCGCCCGGGCGCGGCCAGCACACGATGATAGGTGTCACGGTGCATCCGGTAGAACGACCCCGCCGTGACCTCCGCGTCGAGTGACACGCCGAGCGAGACGCGGCCGGTCCGCGCGAAACCGTAGTCGCCCAGCACGCCGCCGGGCGGCATCGTGGACTCGTAACAGTCGTAGGTCTCGCCTTCCCGCGCCCGGTGCAGCAACTGGAAGCGCAACGATCCGGACAGCACGAGCGAGCTGAAATCCCATGCGTGATTATGAATGGTCTCGTCCGAAACAACGCCGGCCCACCAGAGATGCACCCGGACTTCCAGCCCTTGGGGCTCGCGGTGCAACGAAATCCGGTCGAAGCCATTCGGATGCGCGTACGAACGCGCCGCCACCGTTTTCCGCTGCTCCGCGTCACCGGCGAGATTTCCGAGAGCCATCCGCAGCACGGCGTGGGCCCTCTCGGGCGACAGAGCCTCCGCGCTCACAGGGTAGGCGCCGGTGACCGGTGAACTCGTGAGGCGATTGAACGCGTGGCCGCCCATCAAACCCTCTTGACGTCAGTAAGATCCCCTTGCGTTGAGATTACGACTCCTCACACAGCTAGAAAAGGGGGACAGTTTGCCAAATATCATCTGCTGTCCCCCTTCTGCTGTTTTACCGTCCGCCGCCGGGCAAGGTCAGCCCGACGACCAGGGGGTCGTGGTCGGAGGAACGGTAGGCGTCCGGCCGGTAGAGATCGGGCGGGTTGAACTCGGTGTTGTAGTCGCGGATGCGGGGCTCGTCGGCGTTGATGTGCCAGATCGTCGCGCCCGTCACCCTCCTGCGCAGCTCCCCGCCGACGAGCACGTGGTCGAGCTCGCCCGCGAGCCCGTCGAACACGTAGCTGTAGCGCTGCCGCGCGGGCACGAACTTCTTGGTCACGCTGGTCAGGCCGCCCTTCTCGAGGGTCCTGATCGGGTCCTCCTCGCCGTAGGCGTTGAGGTCGCCGAGCACGATCGGGCCTGGCAGGTCCGCGACGACGCCGAGCAGCGCCCGGGCCTGGGCGACGCGGGTGGCGTTCCAGCAACCCTGGCCGTCGCCCTGGTCGGCGTCGGGACCGCTGGAGGGGCAGCTGCCCTTCGACTTGAGGTGGTTGACCACCATCGTGAACGGCCGCCCGCCGCTCTTCCCGCGGAACGTCTGGATCAGCGGCGGCCGGCTGAACACCGCGTCCCGCGACGCCCGGGGCTCCCCCACCGGGGCCAGTCTGGCGGGCTTGTAGATCAGGCCCACCTGGATGGCGTCGGTGCCCGGGTGGGGGTGGGCGAGCGCGGCGTACGTGCCCGCTCCGACCTCGGCGTTGACGGCGTCCACGAGCGCCTGGAGCGCGGTCTGGCCGTTGTTCTCGACCTCCATGAGAGCCACCGCGTCGGCGTCCAGGCCCTTGAGCGCGGCGACCAGTTTGGCCAGCTGGCGCCGCTGCTCCTCGACGTCGCCCGCCCCGCGCGAGCCGAGCGTGGTGAACCAGTTGAGGGTGTTGAACGAGGCCACCTTCACGTTCCCGGCCACCGGGGACGGCCTGCGCGGGCGCGGATTGGCGGGCCTGTACGCGATCGGCTTCGTGGGCTGCAGCCGGTACGCGCCGAACCCGTACCCGAGCACGCCCGTGAGCCCGGAGGCCACGTCGCCGGCGCGCACGACGGGCGGCAGCGTGGCCGGGTTCTCCCTGGTGGAGCCGTCGTCGACGAGCAGCGAGCGGCGGGCGTTCCGCGCCGGGTCCACGCCCGGCCGGTCGGTCGGCTGGTAGAGCCTGCCCTGGGCGGAGAGCGTGACCTCGCCGTAGTGGCCCAGGTTGTAGTGCTCGCTGACGGTCAGCGGCTGCGGGAACGTCAGCAGGGTGTTCTCGACGGCCTCCAGCTCACCGGAGGGCAGCCGGTACGGCCGCGCCGCCACGCGTCCCGTGCCGCACACGTCCACGGCGGTGACCGGCGACAGCTCCGTCCACCCGTTGAACTCGGTGGCCCGTCCGGTGACCAGCACCCGGTCGCCGGGCTTGACGTCCCTGACCGGCTCCCCCGCGTACGCGAAGAGCCCTTCGGAGGTCCGCGGGTCGGCGTCCGGCCGGGGATCCTGCAGGAAGAAGCCGCCGAGCTGGTCGGTCCGCTGGAAGTCGCCGGTGACGACGCCCTCGACCCGCACGGTCCGGCCGGCCAGCGGGGTGGCGTCGCCGTCGCCCTGGACCTGGGAGATCCGGTGCGTGGCGGGGGTGTCGCAGGGAGCGGCCGGCGCGGCGAGGGCCGGTGTGGCCGGCGCCGCGAGGAGGGCCGCGGGCATGGCCGCCACGATCAGGGCGGTCAGGGATGCTCGGGATAAAGCGCGCATGTCCGGCACAATAGAGGGTAATTGGCCCGCATTTTTCCACATAAAAGTGGATAGAACGTTAAATCATCGAACCTTGACATGCGCCGTCGCGGGTATGACGACCCCATGGACTGGGTCACCTGCGCGCATTCCGTCAGCTGCACCGGGGTCGCCGTCCCTCCGGCCGGCCACTGCCTCGCCCACCTCTCCCCTGACCGCCTGTCCGAAGCACTGGGCGAGCTGCGCCCCGGCCGCCTGCTCGACCTGCGCGGCACGACCGTCACCGGCGAACTGCTGGCCCAGGTCATGGAGGCCGCCGGCGGCAGGCCGGGCCGGGCGCGCTTCGACCGCGCCCGGTTCACCGGCGACGTCCGGCTGCCGGGCGTGACGTTCGCGGGCGACGTGTCGCTCGACGAGGCCAGGTTCGACCGGCTGGCCTCGTTCTTCGGCGCCCGGTTCGAGGGCAACGTGTCGCTGGCCGGCGCCAGGTTCGCCCGCGAGCTCTCCTTCCACGGCGTCACCGTGCGCGGGCACGTCTCGCTCGACCGGTCGCTGATGTCCCGCGACGCGCTGTTCAGCCAGGCCGTGTTCGGCCACGGGCTGTCGTGCGAGCGGGCCAGGTTCGACGGGTACGCCGCCTTCGACGGCGCCCGGCTCGGGGGAGCCGCCTTCAGGGGGACGCGCTTCGGCCGCACGCTCTCGTTCCGCAAGGTCATGGGGAACGCCGGGTTCGACGCCGCCCACTTCGCGGCGGACGCGTACCTGTCGGCCACCGGCCGGCTCTCGGCGGCGAGGGCCCGCGCGGACGGCCTGCTCGACGTGGTCGTCGCCCGCTGCGGCGTGGACCTGCGCGGAGTGTCGGTGTCGGGCCCGACGACGCTGCGGCTGACCGACTCGCAGGCCGACCTGGAGGGCGCGGTGCTGCGCGGCCCCGCCGTCGTGACGGGCACGGGCAGCTCCACGCTGACCTCGCTGCGCCGGGTGGACGCCGGCGACCTGGCGCTGTCGGGGCTGGACCTGTCGGCGTGCCGGTTCGCCGGGCTGGCCCATCCCTCGGGGGTGCGGGTCAAGGACTGCGTGTTCGCGCTCACCCCGCGCGGCGTACGGGTGAGCCTGCGCCGGCCGATGGTGCGCTGGTTCTCCCGCCGCCGCGCGCTGGCCGACGAGCGCACCATGCGCGCGGACCAGGGAGATCCCGCCGCGACGCCGGCCCACCTGGCCGCCCTCTACGCCGGGCTGTCCGAGGGCGACCACGCCACCTCCGCCGACTTCGCCTCCGCCGCCGTGGAGATGCGCCGCCTGGCCGGCCACCGCTGGTGGTCGTAGGCCGCAGGCCCCTCAGAGCCCGTCCACGACGGCGGTGATGGCCCGGAAGACGGCGTTGCGCCAGCCGCCGCCCATGATCCGGCGCGACAGCTGCTGCAGCTCGTCGTCCGGCTCGAAGCCCTCGTGGTCGAGGAACAGCCGCGTGCCCCTGCCCTCGGGCACGAGCCGCCAGGTGACCGTCCAGTCGGCGAGCTTGCCGTCGCTCCAGCTGATCTTCAGCAGCCGCTCCTGCCGGATCTCCAGCACCTCGCAGTGGACGACGCCGTCGAAGCCCACCTGCTTCTTGGGCTCCGTGGTGAACGTGAACCGGTGCCCGACCTCCGGCTTGAAATCGTTGGGCATCAGCCAGCGGGCGACCAGCTCGGGCTCGGTCAGCGCGCGCCACACCTTCGCGGGCGGGTGCGCGATGAACTGGTCGACCCTGATCGCGCGCAGGTCGTCAGCCGTCGTGTCGTGGGGCATCGTCGTCCTCCATCTCGTCGAGCACGGTCGTGAGGGTGGCGAGCCTCTCCCGCCAGAACCGTTCGTACGGGCTGAGCCAGTCGCGGATCTCCATGAGCGGCGCCGCCTCCAGCCGGTAGTGCCGTTCGCGCCCCTTGCGCGTCTCCGACACCAGCCCCGCGTCCCTGAGCACCCGCAGGTGCTCCGACACGCTGGGCCTGCTCATGTCGAACCGTTCGGCCAGCCGGCCCGCGGGCTGCGCGCCCTCGTCGCGCAGCAGGCGGAGCAGCTCGCGCCTGGCCGGGCTGGCCAGCGCGGTGAACACGTGGTCGGGCGTCATGTCTGTGCGGAAGAGATCAGCATGTCGGACACTATACGTAGGATTTTTCCTACATATCAAGCCCGCCCTGGGAAACATCGGGGAAATCCCGGATGGGCCCCCGGGTTCTCACTCCCTAGACTTGACCTCATGCGTATCGACGACTACGTGGCCGATCTCGACCGCGCCCTGGCCGGCCCGCACGGCCTGAAGCGTGACCTGGTCGTCGAAGCACGCGACAGCCTGACCGACACCGCCGACGCGCTGGAGTCGGAGGGCCTGGACCGGGCCGAGGCGGAGCGGGCCGCGGTGGCCGAGTTCGGGGAGGTCGCCAGGATCGCTCCCGGCTACCAGGCCGAGCTGACCGCATCCGCCGGCCGGCGGCTCGGCGTCCTGCTGTTCGCCGGCCTCCCGATCACGGTGCTCATGTGGTCTCTGCTGTGGCGCCTCTACCCGCCCAGCGACGACACCTGGACCTACCAGCCGGAGTGGTACCACACGCTCTCGCAGCTGCTCGACGGCGTCCAGCTGGCCACCGGCGCGTACGGCGGGATCGCGCTGTTCGCGCTGAGCCGGGGCGCCCGGTGGATCCAGCGGCCCCGGCTCGTGACGAGGTCGCTGGGGTGGATCGTGTGGGCGTCGCTGCCGATCTCCGGTGGCCTGGGGCTGGTGCTCTCCTACGGCACGAAAGACCCCAACAGCCTGGACGCCCTGCCCGCCATGCTCGCCAACCTGGTGACCTGGGCCGTTTGGGGGATGCAGATCTATTGTGCCGCCAGGTGCATGCGCATCACCCGCGCCTCGCGGCCGCCCGCCGCCTGACGCGCACCGCCTCTCACCCTGGCGCGACGGCGTTGGCGCGCAGGACGCCGCCGATCACCTGCGTGAACTCCCGCCAGGCCGAGCGCTCGCCCTCGAGCTGCTTCTTGCCCGCGCCGGTGAGCCGGTAGGTGCGGCGCCTGCGGCCGCCGACGGTCGCCCACTCGCTGGCGAGGTAGCCGATGCGCTCCAGCCTGCGCAGCGCGGGATAGACGGTGCCGGTCGGCACGTTGAGCGCGCCTCCGCTGCGTTCCTGCAGCGCCTCGATGATGGCGTAGCCGTGCAGCGGCTCCCGCTCCAGCACGGAGAGCAGCAGCGCGTCCATGTGTCCGCGTAGCGCGTCCGGGTTCATGGTTCCGATCCTAGACATCCGTCTCCCATATAGACAGCCTACATGTAGGCTGTCTATATGTAGGCTGTCTAGAGTAGACAGGCACAACAACGGAGTCGTGATGGATGTACTCGACCTGGCCCGCACGCAGTTCGCGATGACGGGCAGCCTGCACTTCCTGTTCGTCGTGCTCACGCTGGGACTGGCGCCACTGGTGGCGATCATGCACACGCGATGGGCGATCTCGGGCAGGCCGGTGCACGAGGGAATGACGCGCTTCTGGGGGCAGATCTACGTCGTCAACTACGCGCTGGGCATCGTGACCGGGCTGGTGATGGAGTTCCAGTTCGGGCTCGCGTGGAGCGGGCTGGCCCACTACGCGGGCGACGTGTTCGGCGCGCCGCTGGCCATGGAGACCCTCGTGGCGTTCTTCCTCGAATCCACCTTCCTGGGGCTGTGGATCTTCGGGTGGGGCCGGCTGCCCACGTGGGCGCACGTGGCGTGCATCTGGCTCGTCACGCTGACGGCGTACGCGAGCGCCTTCTTCATCATGGTGGCCAACTCCTTCCTGCAGAACCCGGCGGGCTCCGTGGTGAGCGGCGGCCGGATGGTGCTGACCGACTTCGGCGCCCTGCTCACCAACAAGGCGCTGATCTTCGCCTTCCCGCACGTGCTCGGGGCCGGGCTGTTCACCGGGGGCATGGTGCTGGTGGGCGCGAGCGCGTACCAGCTGCGGCGCCGTACCAAGGAGCTGGAGTTCTTCACCCGGTCGATGCGCATGGGCGTGTACACCGCGGCCATCGGGATCCTCGTGACGCTGGGCTTCGGCTACGCGCAGTTCGGCGGGGTCGCCGAGGGCAAGTTCGACGGCAACGTGGGCGCCGCGCTGCCGCTCGCTCTCATGATGGAGGCCGGGCATCTGCTCGCGCTGGTCGTGCTGCTCGGGATGTTGCCGATGGCCGGCGTGCTGCACAAGTGGCGCTGGACCCACCCGATCCTGATGCTGATGACGCCGCTGCCCTTCATCGTGTCGATCCTGGGCTGGGCGGCCAGGGAGGTCGGGCGTCAACCGTGGATGATCTGGGAACGGCTCACCGTGGCCGACGCCATGTCGCCCGGGCTGACCACGGGCATGGTCACGGCCTCGCTCGTCGCCTTCACCGCCGTGCTGGGGCTGCTGGCCGTCGTCGACTACGTCCTCATCGCCCGGATCGTCAGGCGGGGACCGCGCGAACCCGCCCTGGGCGCCGCCGCGGCGGACGAGCCGCGATCCCCCGCGCTGAGCTACTGAGGAGTGCGTGACCCATGGAAGTGATCTGGTTCGTCTTCTTCACGGTGCTGCTGGCCGGCTATTTCGCCCTCGAAGGCTTCGACCTGGGCGTGGGGCTGCTGCTGCCGGTCCTCGGCAGGACGCGGGAGACCCGCGACCGCATGGTGGCCGCCGTGGCCCCGTACGTGCTGGCCAACGAGGTGTGGCTGGTCGCCGTCGCCGGAACCCTGTTCGGGGTCTACCCGCTCCTGGAAGGCGAGGTGCTGTTCGGGCTGTACCCGCTGGTCGTGGCCATGCTGCTGAGCTGGGTCGTGCGCGACGCCGGGCTGTGGTTCCGGCGCAGGCTCGACGGCTCCGCGTGGCGGGGCTTCTGGGACGCGGCGATCGCGTTCGGGTCCTTGGGGCTCTCGTTCGGCTGGGGAATGGCCCTGTACGCGGCGGCCACCGGGTTCGCGTCACCGCCCATCCACCCCCTCGGGGTGCTGCTGGGCGTGGTGATGACGCTGCTGTTCGCCCTGCACGGATGGACGTTCCTCGCCTGGCGCACGCCGGGCGACTTCGGCGGCACGCGGTCGGGGCGGGCGCTGTTGGGAACGGGACTGGTCGCCGCGATCCCCGCGCTGGGGGTGCTGGCGGGCGCGATGCCGTACCTGCTGGGGCACAGCGCGCCCCCCGCCACGCTGAATGTGCTCAGTCTCATGGTGCTGCCGTTCGCACCCATCATGCTCGGCGCGCAAGTATGGGTATGGCGGACTTTCCGTCCAGGTAAGGACGCCTTCCGGTTCCCGTCGTTCTTCTGAGGGCACGTGCACAAGGATCTCCTGCGGCTCATGCGGGCCGAGCGCTCGGTCCGCCGCCATCTCGCCGTCACCATGGCCGCGGCGGTGCTGGCGGGGCTGCTCGTGCTGGTGCAGGCCGAACTGCTCGCCGGGGTGCTGTCCGGCAGGTTCACGGCCGCCGCGCTGGCCGTCCTCGCGGGAGTGGTGTGCGTACGCGCGCTCCTTGCCTGGTCGCAGGGTGTCTTCGCCGGGCGCACCGCGACCGGCGTGAAGTCGGCGCTGCGCCACCGGCTGCTCGCACGCCTGCGCGAGCTGGGACCGGGCAGGCTCGCCGCGCACCGCTCCGGCGAGCTGGTCACGCTCGCCGGGCGCGGCCTCGACGGGCTCGACGCCTACCTGACCGGCTACCTGCCCGCCGTCGCGGTCGCCGCGGTCGTGCCCGTGGCCGTGCTCGTCCGGTTGTTCGCCGCCGACCTCGCCAGCGCGGTCATCGTGCTGGTCACGCTGCCGCTGATCCCCGTCTTCGGGGCGCTGGTGGGCATGACGACCAAGGCGGTCACCGAGCGCCAGTACCTCGCGTTGTCGCGGCTCGGCGGCCACTTCCTCGACGTGGTGCGCGGGCTGCCCACCCTGCGGGCGTTCGGCCGGGCCCGCTACCAGGCGGGCGTCATCCGGCAGGTCGCCGACGCCCACCGGAGCGCCACCATGCGGACGTTGCGGGTGGCGTTCCTGTCGTCGCTGGTCCTGGAGCTGTGCGCGTCGCTGTCGCTGGCGCTTGTCGCGGTGCCCATCGGGCTGCGGCTGCTGGGCGGGTCGCTGGACCTGACGACGGCCCTGCTGGTCCTGCTGCTGGCGCCGGAGGCGTACCTGCCGCTGCGGGCGATGGGGACGCGGTTCCACGCGTCCATGGAAGGGGTGGCCGCCGCCGACGCGGCCTTCGCCGTGCTCGACCGTTCCGCCTCCGGCGACCCCGTACGCCGCCCGGCAACGTCCCCGGAGACGGGCACGCCCGGGTCCGGGGCTCCGTCGGCGGCCGACGCGCCGGAGATCCGGCTGGAGAACGTGACGGTCCGCTACCCGGGCCGGGACGGCGCCGCGCTCGACGACGTCTCCCTCACCATCGGCCCGTGCGAGCGGGTCGCCCTCGTCGGCGAGAGCGGCGGGGGCAAGAGCACGCTGCTCCACCTCATCCTCGGCTTCGTCCATCCGTCCGAGGGACGGGTGCTCATCGACGGCACGGACCTGCGCGAGCTCGACCTGGCGAGCTGGCGGGCGCGGCTGGCGTTCGTGGCGCAGCGGCCGCACCTGTTCGCCACCACCGTGGCCGGCAACATCCGGCTCGGCGCGCCGTCGGCCTCCCTCGATGAAGTGCGCAGGGCCGCCGCGGCCGCGCACGCCGGCTTCGTGGCCGACCTGCCGAGGGGGTTCGACACCGTGGTCGGCGAGCGCGGGGCCGACTTCTCGGCGGGCCAGCGGCAGCGGATCGCGCTGGCGCGGGCCTTCTGCCGTCCTGACGCCTCCGTGCTGCTGCTCGACGAGCCCACGGCCCGCCTGGACGGGCGGAGCGAGGCCGCCGTGGTGGCGGCCACCGCGGACCTGGCCCGGGACCGTACGGCCGTCATCGTGGCGCACCGCCCCGCGATGATCGACCTCGCCGACCGTGTCGTGCGCGTCCACGAGGGCCGCGTCGTCTCCGACACCACCCGCCCCGCCGCGACGGCGGACGCGGCCCGCATGCCCTCAGGAGGCGGGGCGGCGGACCTGGCCGGCGTCCCCTCAGCGGACGCGACCGGCGTCCCCTCAAGGGGCGGGATCGCGGACGCGACCGGCGTCCCCTCAGGACGCGGGGCGGACGAGGCGGCTCGGGGTGGCCGGCGGGTGGCGGATGTGCGGCGCGAGGAGGGCGGGCGATGAACCGGCGCATGGGGACGCGGCTCGCCTGGGCCGTACTGGCCGGGTCGGCGGCCGACCTGGCGGGGCTCGGGCTGATCGCCGCCGCCGCGTGGCTGATCACCAGGGCGGCCGAACAGCCGCCGCTGGCCGCGTTGAGCGTGGCGATCGTGGCGACCAGGGCGTTCGCCACCGGAAAGGGCGTCTTCCGCTACGCCGAACGGCTCACAGGTCACGACGTCGCGCTCCGCGCCCAGGCAGGCACCCGTGAGCGGCTCTACCGGGCCCTGATCCCGCCGCAGCGCCCCCGGCACGGCGGCGCCGACCTGCTCAGCCGCATGGTCGACGACACCGAGGCCGTGCAGGACCTGCTGGTCCGCTGCCTGCTGCCCGCCGCCGCGGCCGCGATGGCCGGGCTGGCCGCCGTCGTCATCGGGCTGACCATCCTGCCGGTGGCGGCGCTGGTGCTGGTGGCCGGCCTGGTGCTGGCCGGCGTGGTCCTGCCCGCGGGCACGGCCGCCGCCGCGCGCCGCTGGTCGGCCAGGATCGCCCCGGCGAGGGCGGCGCTGGCGGGGCGGGTGGCGGACCTCGTCCACGGCGCCGCCGACCTGGCCGCCTACGGCGCCGACGACGCGGCGCTGGCCAGGGCCCTGGCCGCGGACGAGTCCCTGGCCGCACTCGAACGCCGCCAGGCCCGCGTCCATGCCGCCGCCCTGGCCGGAGGCACCCTGGTGCAGGGGCTGACGGTGGCGGCCGTCGTCCTGCTCGCCCAGGGGGCGGGCGCCGGCTCCGTCGGGACGGCGGTGCTGGCGCTGACGTCCCTGGTGGCCTTCGAGCCGGTGCTGCCCCTGGCGGCCGCGGGCGAGCGCATGGCGGGCATCACGGCCGCGCTGCGGCGGCTGCGCGAGGTCCGCTCCGCCGAACCGGCGGTCGGCGAGCCCGCCGCACCCGCGCCGGTGCCCGGCGGACCCCTGACCGTCGAGATCGACGATCTGGTGGTGCGCCACGCCGCCAGGGAGGCGCCCCCGTCCGGCGTCCCGTCGTCCCCCGGCGCCGCTCCGGCAGCCGGTGAACACACCCCCCGGCCGCCCGGTTCCCGGGGCACGGCGGGCGGCGCCGGCGGCCGGCCGGCGCTGGACGGGGTGTCGTTGCGGCTCACGCCCGGCAAGCGGGTCGCGGTCGTCGGGCCGAGCGGGGCCGGGAAGAGCACGTTGCTGGCCGCCCTGATGCGCCTGGCGGAGCCGGAGTCGGGCACGATCACGGTGAACGGCACCGACCTGCGCGAATTCGCCGGTGACGACGTGCGGACGCTGATGACGGGGCTCACCCAGGACCCCTACATCTTCCGTGCAGGCCTGCGCGACAACCTGCGTCTCGCGGGCCCCGAGGCGGACGACGAGGACCTGCGGCGCGCCGTACGGGATGCCAGGCTCGAGGCGTGGGTCGAGCGCACCGGCTGGGACACGGAGCTGGGCGAGGACGGCACCACCGTGTCCGGCGGGCAGCTGCAGCGGCTGGCCCTGGCCAGGGCGTTGTTGTACGACCCTCCCGTGCTGCTGCTCGACGAGCCCGCTGAGGCGCTCGACGAGGAGACGGCCGACCGGCTCATGGCCGACCTGCTCGACGTGACCAGGGACCGCACCACGCTGCTCGTGACGCATCGGCTCAAGGGCCTGGAGGCGGTCGACGAGGTCGTCGTGCTCGACGAGGGCCGCGTCATCCAGCGAGGCCGCCATGACGAGCTCGTCTCCGTACCCGGCTACTACCGGGATCTGTGGGAGTCCGAGGTCCTGACCAGGCGTTAGGCCGGCACCGCTCCGAACGCCCGCTCCCCGGGGTGGAGTTGGCATGGCAATCTGGTTTAAGCTACAAACCAGTTTGCGACATCGAGGAGTTTGCATTGGTAGACGATGACCGGGCGCCGAGCCCCGAGGAGATGCTCCGCGTCATCGAGGAGCAGCGCACCGCCACCACGAAATGGCTCTCCGGCGACCCGCTGCTGCTCTACATGCCCTGGGGCGTGGCCTGGCTGATCGGCTTCACCGCGTTCTTCCTGCACTACGGGCTCGACGAGCGGGCGTACGCGCCGATCTCCCAGATGCAGGCGCTGGCGGTGCTGATGGCCGCGCAGATGGTGGCGGGCGCGATCGCGGCGTTCGGCATCGTGCGGATGAACAGCCTCGTCCGGGGCGAGAGCTCGGCCCGCGGCGCGATGTTCGGCTACGCGTGGATGGCGGGCATGCTGCTCATGGTCGTCATCTGTTCCAGGCTTGGCCCCCTGCTGCCGCCCGACGAGACCGGCCTGCTCTGGGCGGGCACGTCGCTGCTGGTGGTGGCGGTGCTGCACATGGCCGGCGGCGCGATCTGGCTCAACTGGCCGATGTTCTTCGTCGGGGCCTGGGTCGCCGCCGTCAACGCGCTGGGCGTGCTGCTCGGCGCGGGCTGGCACGCCCTGCTGACGGCCGTGCTGCTCGGGGGCGGATTCATCGTGGCGGGCGTCTGGCTGCGGCGGCGCGAGAGGTGAGCGGAGACAAGGCACTGCCCGATCTCGACCCGGTGATCCACGCGCAGGCCAGGCTGCGGGTGGTCGCCGCGCTCAACGTGCTCGCCGACGGCGACGAGATGGCCTTCGGCTCCATGAAGGAGCTGCTCGGCATGACCGCCGGCAACCTGTCGGTGCACCTGACGAAGCTGGAGGAGGCCGGATACGTGCGGATCACCAAGACGCACAAGGGCCGCACGCCCGTCACGTTCGTGGCGCTGACCAGACGCGGGCGGCTGGCCTTCGAGGAATACACCAAGGCGATTCGCGCCCTGCTCGACAACGCTGGAGGCGTTACATGACCGTCCTCGCCCAGGCGGCCGAGGTCACCCGCCGCTACGGAGACGTGCTCGCGCTCGACCGCGTCTCGCTCGACATCCGCGCGGGCGAGCTGGTCGGGCTGCTCGGCCCCAACGGCGCCGGCAAGTCCACCCTCATCAACCTGTTCGTGGGGCTGCGCCGCCCGTCCTCCGGCACGATCACGCTGTTCGGCGGCTCGCCGCAGGACCCGCCCGTGCGGCGCCGCATCGGCGTGACCCCGCAGGAGACGGGGCTGCCCGAGACGTCACGTGTCGGGGAGATCGTCGACTTCGTCTCGGCGCACTTCCCCGAGCCCTGCGACAAGGACGAGCTGCTGTCCCGCTTCGGCCTGAGCGACCTGGTCAAGCGGCAGGTCGGCGGCCTGTCCGGCGGCCAGAAGCGGCGCCTGGCCGTGGCGCTGGCCTTCACCGGCAACCCCGAGCTGGTCTTCCTCGACGAGCCGACGACCGGGCTCGACGTCGAGGCCAGGCGCTCCCTGTGGGACGGCATCGCCTCCTTCCACGACGAGGGCGGCACCGTGCTCGTCACCAGCCATTACATCGAGGAGATCGAGGCTCTGGCCAGGCGGGTCGTCGTGGTGGGCCACGGGCGCGTGCTGGCCGACGACACGATGGAGTCCGTACGCGACATCGTGGGGGTGCGGCGCGTCTCCTTCACCGCCGACCTGCCCTACGTGGCGCGGCTGCCGGGTGTGCTCGGCGCCGAGCGCGACGGCGACGGCCGGGTCAGCCTGGTGACCACCGACCCCGACCGGCTGGTCGTCGAGCTCGTGACGGGCGGCACGCCGTTCACCGGTCTCGAGATCAAGCCCACCACGCTCGAAGAGGCGTTCCTCGCCATCACCTCGAAGGAGGCCGCGCATGTCTAGCATGGTCGCCGCGCACACCCGCTATCTCATGACCGAGCAGATCAGGGTGCCCATCGGGCTCCTGGCCAGCGCGCTGTTCCCGGCCATCTCCATGGTGGCGTTCGTGGTGCCGATGGCGGGCGACCACGCCCAGGCGGCCACGATGGCATCAGCGTCGATGATGTTCTTCGGCGCGACGTCCGGCGCGCTGATCGGGCTGAGCATCGCCGTCGCCACGGACCGCGAGCAACCGTGGAACGCCTACCTGCGCACGCTTCCCGCGGGCCCGTTCCCGCGCTTCGCCGGGCGGATGGTGTCGACGCTGGCCGTCATGCTCGCCTCGGTGGTGCCCGTGCTGCTGGTGGCGGCGTTCCTGACGGAGGCGACGATCACGCCGCTCAGGCTGCTGGCCGGGCTGGGCGTGCTGGTCGCCTGCGGGATCCCGTTCATGCTGATGGGATTGTTCCTCGGCTACGTGCTGCCGTCGAAGGCCGTGATCGCGGTGTCGCAGCTGCTGTTCTTCCCGCTCGCGATCCTCGGCGGGCTGCTGGTGCCACCGGCCTACCTGCCCGACTTCATCGGGGTCGTCTCGCCGTACACGCCGATGAGGGGCGCGGCCGAGCTGCTGTGGGCGGTGACGGCGGGCTCCAGCCCTGACCTGGTCTCGGTGGTCATGCTGGCCGTGTGGACCGTGGCCGCGGCGGTGGCCGCCGGATGGGCCTACCGCCGCGACGAGGGCCGCCGATTCTCCTGATATGGGGGGTGTGCCGCCGAGTCCGCAGCGATCTCAACGGCACACCCGTCCATGAGGGGGTCCTTGTTATTTTTTCTCTTCGAGGGTGACGGTGACCTCGCCGGCCTTGCCGTCCCTCATATATGTGATCTTGACCTCTTGGCCGGGTTTGAAACCTCTGACCTGTCCCACCACAGTATCTCCGCCGTCAACCGCCTTGCCGGCGATCTTGGTGATGAGGTCGCCCTCCCGCAGACCGGCCTTCTCCGCCGGGCTGCCCGCCGTGACCTGCCGGACCAGGGCGCCCGGCACGTCGCCGGTGGCGTCGGTGACGCTCACGCCGAGGAAGGCGTGGGTGACCTTGCCACTGGTGATGAGCTGCTCGGACACCTGCTTGGCGGTGTTGACCGGGATGGCGAAGCCGACGCCGCCGCCGGCCGCCTCGGAGGCGATCGCGGTGTTGATGCCGACCAGCTCGCCCGCGGCGTTCACCAGCGCGCCGCCGGAGTTGCCCGGGTTGATCGAGGCGTCGGTCTGGATCGCCCCGCCGATCGTGGTGCCGCTGCTCTCCTGCTGCTGGGGCCAGCTCGGCGGGAGTTGCTGGCGCGGCTCGTCGCCGGTGGTCAGCGTACGGTCCAGCGCGCTGACGATGCCCGCCGTGACCGACCCGGCCAGGCCGAGAGGGCTGCCGATGGCGAGCACGGCGTCGCCCACCTTGAGCTTGTCGCTGTCGCCGAGCGTGGCCTTGGGCAGCCCCGAGACCCCTTCCGCGCGGATGACCGCGAGGTCGGTGGCGGGATCGGTGCCGACGGCGGTGGCCTTGGCCGTCTTTCCGTCGCTGAACTTGACGGTCATCTGCCCGCCGCCGGGCTCCACCACGTGGTTGTTGGTGAGGATGAGGCCGTCCTCCGACAGCACGACTCCCGAGCCCTCACGGGTCTGGCCCTTGATCATCACCACGGTCGGCTGCACCTTCGCCGCGACGTCGGCGACGGTCAGCTGGTCGGCGGCGGGCTTGAAGACGGGGCTCGGCGTTCCGGTGCTGGCGACCGGCTCGGGCTGGAACGAGGTGGCCACGGCGGCGCCCACGACGCCGCCGCCGACGGCCACCGCGGCCAGTGCCAGCCCGGCGATCGCCTTCCTGCCGGCGGAGAAACCCGGCTTCTTCGGCGGCGCGGGCGGCGGGGGCGGCGGCTGCTCCATCCTGATCGTGTCGCGCCGGGGAAAGCCCCCGGCGGACGGCGGGGTGGCCCCGAACTGGCTCCACCCGCCGGTGCTCTGCTCGCGAGGCTCGTTCGCGTCCATTCGTCCATCTCCCTCAAGTCCCGATGACTCAAGAGTGCCAAGTCACGCGTAAGAGCCGTTTAAGGTCGTGATCGGCCGCGTCGGGGCGCTTTGACATGTCGTTTATCACCGCTGGTCAAGGGCCGGTCGCAGGGAGCGAGATCGTGGTCAGAAATTTTTCGCGGACGGCGGCCCCGCCCTGCTCGCGGCCGCCGCCGGCGCTTTCCGACCGTGGCCGAACTTTTACGTTCGCGCCGGCCAGTACTCGTCCCGCAGCAGGCGCTTGTAGAGCTTGCCCGTCGGGTGGCGGGGCAGCTCCTCGCGGAAGTCGACCGATTTGGGACACTTGTAGTGCGCGAGGCGCTCGCGGCAGTACGCGATCAGCTCCGCCTCCAGCCCTGGGCCCGCCTCGGCCATGGACGCCGGCTCGACCACCGCCTTGACCTGCTCCCCCATCTCCTCGTCCGGCACGCCGAACACCGCCACGTCGGCGACCTTCGGATGCACCGACAGCACGTTCTCGGCCTCCTGCGGGTAGATGTTCACCCCGCCCGAGATGATCATGTACGAGCGGCGGTCGGTGAGGTACAGGAAGCCGTCGGCGTCCAGGTAGCCGATGTCCCCCAGGGTCGTCCAGCCCCTCCCCCGCGGGTCCTGCGCCGCGCGGGTCTTTCCGGGGTCGCCGTGATACTCGAAGCGGCCGCCGTTCTCGAAGTAGATCGTGCCGTGCTCGCCCGGCGGCAGGTCGTTGCCGTCCTCGTCGCAGATGTGCACGATGCCGAGCAGGGAGCGGCCGACGGTGCCCTTGCGCCGGAGCCAGTTCTCGGAGTCGACGTAGAGGAAGCCGTTGCCCTCGGTGCCCGCGTAGTACTCGTGGATGATCGGGCCCCACCAGTCGATCATCTGTTCCTTGATGGGGATGGGACAGGGGGCGGCGGCGTGGATCGCATACTTGAGCGAGGAAATATCGTATTCTGCGCGGGTTTCTGGCGGGAGCTTGAGCATCTTGATGAACATCGTCGGCACGAGCTGCGAGTGCGTCACCCCGTACTTCTCCACCAGCGCCAGGTACTGCTCGGGGTCGAAGCGCTCCATCACCACCACCGTCGCGCCGAGCCGCTGGAACGTCAGGGAGTAGCGCAGCGGCGCGGCGTGGTAGAGCGGCGCCGGCGAGAGGTAGACGCTGCCGGACGACGGCGCGAAGAGGGCCTCGATGAGCTTGAACAACATCCCGGGCTCGGTGAGCGGGCCGTGCGTGGAGGCCGTCTTGACACCCTTCGGCCGCCCCGTGGTGCCGGAGGAGTAGAGCATGTCCGCCCCGAGGCACTCGTCGGCGATCGGGGTGACCGGCTGCTTCGCGACCGCCTCCTCGTACGACGCGAAGCCGTCGGCCACGCCGTCGAGCATGAGCCGCAGCTCGACGCCCGGCGTGGCGTCGACGATCGAGGTGGCGACGCCGGCCAGGTCGGCGCTCGAGATGAAGACGCGGGCGCCGCAGTTGCCGACGATGTAGGCCAGCTCGTCGGCCTGCAGCCGCGAGCTGACGGGCGTGTAGGACAGGCCCGAGCGGTGTGCGGCCCAGGCGATGGCCAGGAAGAGCGGATGGTTGGCGAGCATGAAGGCGATGTGGTCGCCCGGCCGCAGTCCCGCCGCGCGGAACAGGTGGGCCAGCCGGTTCGACTCCTCGTCCAGCTCGCGGTAGGTGACGACCTTCCCGGAGCCCGCCATGATCACAGCGGGCTTGTCTGGGGTGGCTGCTGCGATGGCTCCCGGATACATGAACAGAACAGTATTCGGTCGCCTGCCCTCCCGCCATAACCCGATTCGCGGGCTTCCTCCGGCATGGTGAAGCCGCGGCCCCGTCGTCGAGGCCGCGGCTCCTACGCCGCCGTGTCAGGCGCCCGCGTGGAAGACGTCCTGCCAGCCGCTGTGGTGGCCGGCCGGGTGGTGACGGCCGCCCCTGCTCACGTCCACGTAGATGTGGTCGACGTCCGTGGCGTGGAAGGAGAAGCGCCTCGGGTGCCTGTCGCAGTTGCGGAACCGCTCGACATACGAGGAACCGTCCTCACGCACAACCTTGAACGTTTCCCACGCGCACTTGTTCTGGCCCCACCATTTGTGGTTGGAGAGGGTGCTGCGCACGGTGTAGGAGTGGTCGTACCGCCACTGCCACACGTGCTTCTTGATTTTCTTCACGACCCACTTGCAGTGCTTGTGGCCCTTACGGTCCTCCCAGCACACCCGCTTCTTCACCGGCACCCACTTCACGTACCAGTGCTTGACGCGCTTCTTGTCGACCGCCACGTGGCCGGATGCCTCGGCCTTGTGGTCGGTGGAGTCATAAGGTCCCCAGCTCACGTAGTAGGAGCGGGTTTCGGATGCCGTGCCGCCTGCCGTCGCGTTCGCGGCGGCAGGAGCGATGAGCGCCACCAGAAGGGCGGCGACGACGCCGAGCATGATTCGCGAGACGAATCGCACTTGGGCCTCCTCGGGAGAGGTTTTGCTGACCCTGTTTTAATACGCCCGGCGGATTGCGCGCCGCTTACAAATGACTTGCCACCGCAATGGCATTGATCACCCGTTATTCCCGGCCGTCACACGCGTTCTCGATATCATTCTGCGGGAATCACCGAGCCGGCGTACTTCTGCTGGATGAAATCCTTGACCCGCTGGTCCCGCAGCAGCTTGCCGAGGGTCACGATGCTCGCGTCCTTCTCGTGGCCCGCCCGCACGACCAGGCCGTTGACGTACGGGTTGCCCTCGCCCTTCTCCAGCACCAGCGCCTGCGACGCGGGCTTGAGCCCGGCCTCGATCGCGTAGTTGCCGTTGATCACCGCGGCGTCGACGTCCTCCAGCGAGCGCGGGAGCTGCGCCGCCTCCAGCGGCTGGAAGCGCAGGTTCTTCGGGTTCTCCGTCACGTCGCGCTCGGTGGCGGCGGTGCCCGCGCCGTCCCTCAGCTTGACCATGCCGTGGTCGGCCAGCAGCTTGAGCGCGCGGCCCAGGTTGGTGGCGTCGTTCGGGACGGCGACCGTGGCGCCCGCCGGCAGCGCCTGCGGCTCGGTGATCTTCTTCGAGTACAGGCCGAGCGGCTCCAGGTGGACCGGCGCGGCGAAGGCCAGCTCGGTGCCCTTGGAGGAGTTGAAGTCGTCGAGGTACGGCTTGTGCTGGAAGTAGTTCGCGGTCAGCAGGCCCTCGTCGAGCTGCGTGTTCGGCTGCACGTAGTCGGTGAACTCCACGACCTCCAGCTTGAGGCCGGCGGCCGGGGCCAGGTTCTCCTTGACGAAGCCGAGGATCTCGGCGTGCGGCACCGGGCTGGCGCCGATCTTGAGCACGCTGTCGGCCGACTCGGCTTCCTTCGTGGCGGACTGCGACGTACCGCATGCGGCGAGCGACAACGCCAGCGCAACCGCACCCACAATGCGACCAAATTTCATGATTCTTTCCTTACTTGTGCGATAGGCGCCTGGCGACCCAGTCGCCCAGGCTCTGCAGGAGTTGCACGATCACGATGAGCACCACGACGGTGACGATCATCACCAGCGTCTCGAACCGCTGGTAGCCGTACCGGATGGCCAGGTCGCCCAGCCCGCCGCCGCCGATCGTGCCGGCCATGGCGGAGTAGCCGATGAGCGCGACCACGGTCACGGTCAGGCCCGCCACGAGTCCGGGCAGCGCCTCGGGCAGCAGCACCTTGCGCACGATCGCCGCGCGGCCGGCGCCCATGGCCTGGGCGGCCTGGACGACGTCCGTACCGACTTCCCTGAGGGCCGTCTCGACCAGCCGCGCGAAGAACGGCACCGCACCGACCGTGAGCGGCACCACCACGGCGGCGGTGCCGATCGTGGTGCCGACGACGAGGCGGGTGAACGGGATGATCGCGATCATCAGCACGATGAACGGCAGCGAGCGCCCGATGTTGACCACGAACCCGAGCGCCTGCTTCAGCGCCGGCATCGGCCGGAGCCCGCCGCGGTCGAACACCACGAGCGCCACGCCGAGCGGCAGCCCGAACAGCACGGTGAACAACGTCGACCAGCCGACCATCTGCGCCGTCTCCACCGTCGCCGGCCACAGCAGGGGCAGCATCTCCTCCCAGGTCATGCGGCCCTGCCTTCCCGGGTCTCCCCCGCGACCTCGACGATCAGCCCGCAGTCACGCAGGTACGCCAGCGCCGCACCGGTCTCGGCTCCGTCGAGCGCGACGCGCAGCCGCCCGGCCGATCCGCTCGCCAGTTCCTCGATCGAGCCGCCCAGGATGCTGACGTCCACGTCGAACTTCCGCACGACCTCCGACACGACCGGCCGGCCCGGGTCACCGGTGAACGTCAGCGTCACCACGCCGGGCCGGGCGGGCTCGGGCAGCGGGAAGATCTCCCTGGTCAGGCGGGAACCCGGCGTCCTGATGAGGTCGGCGACGGCCCCCGACTCCTCGATGCGTCCCTCCGACATGATGGCGACGGAGTCGCAGACCGTCTTGACGACGTCCATCTCGTGAGTGATGAGCAGGATCGTCAGGCCCAGCTCGGTGTTGAGCCGCTTGAGCAGGGCGAGGATCGACTGGGTGGTGGCCGGGTCGAGGGCGGAGGTGGCCTCGTCCGACAGCAGCACCGACGGGTTTCCCGCCAGCGCCCTCGCGATGCCGACCCGCTGCTTCTGCCCCCCGGAGAGCTGGTGGGGGCGGTCCTTGCCGCGCCCGTCCAGCCCCACGAGGGCCAGCAGTTCGGCGACCCTGCGCCGGCGCTCGGCCCGCGGCACGCCCATGACCTCCAGCGGGAAGGCGACGTTGCCGGCGACCGTGCGCGAGGAGAGCAGCGCGAAGTGCTGGTGGATCATGCCGATGCGCTGCCTGGCCCGGTTCAGCTCGCCGTCGCCGAGCGCGGTCAGATCCTGGCCCGCGACCGTGACGGTGCCCGCGGTGGGGCGTTCGAGCAGGTTGACGCAGCGCAGCAGCGTGCTCTTGCCCGCGCCGCTCTGGCCGAGCACGCCGTGGATCTCGCCTTCGCGCACGTGCAGGTCGACACCGTCCAGGGCGACGGTCTCGCCATAGTGTTTGCGCAGGCCTGAAGCCTGGATCACGGATCATCCCCACCACTGAGGGCGGCCGTCGTCGGGGCCGCGGAAACGTACAGGATCGAACAGCAGGTGGCCGGCGTTCAGCGCATGCCCGGGTGGAAGGGCAGGTGGCTCAGCCTGCGCAGCACGAAACCTGGTGTGATCATGAGGACGTTCGAGGAGAACGGGCGGACGGGGTGCTCTAACGGGCCGGCATTCGCCCCATACGCATGCGACAACACGAGGCGCCCCGGCGGGCGCCCTGGTCGTTCGCGTATGCCTCGTTCACGCGGTTGCTAACGACGCGGCGAGATGCCCCCATTCCCCGGTCGGCGCGTGATTCGTGTCACTTCGCGATTTATATCGCTGGAGATGCATCGGTAGCGATGTAATGTCCTGCCATGGTCATGAACACCGCGAGACTGCGCAGGCTGGGGCGGCGGCTGGTGGAGCTGTCGATGTCGACGGGCGACGAGGGAGAGCCGATGTTCACCCCCGGGGAGGAGGCGGTCTTCGAGGACGTCCTGCGCCATCCGGGGAGCACGGTCGGCGAGATCCACGCCCGCACGGGATTCGCCCAGAGCCACGTGTCGGCCTCGGTCGCCCGGATGCGCGAGCGCGACCTGCTGGCCACCGAACCCGACCCGGACGACGGCCGGCGCACCCGGGTGCGCGTCCCCGACACCACCGTGCAGGCGTTGTTCCGCCGGGCCACCACACCCGTGGCGGAGGTGGTACGCCGGGCCGTACCGGACGGGGAGGACGCCGAACGCGCGGTCTCGCTCCTGACGCAGCTGGAGGCCCTGCTGGTGACGGACGGCTCACACGGCCGGGACTGACACTCCCCGGCCAGGGCCGGGTACGACATCCCGCCGCCGAACGGGCGCAGACACGCCGCCCGCCGTACCCGGACATGTTCGGATACGGCGGGCGGTGGGGGTCAGGCCGCCACGGAGGAGGCGACCTGAGCCGGGGTGAGCGCGAGATCCAGGACCTCGCGCACGTCGCTGACCGCGTGGATGGTCAGCTCGTCGCGGACCTCCTCGGGCACGTCGTCCAGGTCCGGCTCGTTACGGGCCGGGATGAGGACGGTGGTGATGCCCGCGCGGTGCGCGGCCAGCAGCTTCTGCTTGACGCCGCCGATCGGCAGCACCCGCCCCGTCAGCGAGATCTCGCCGGTCATGGCCACGTCACCGCGGACGAGCCGCCCCGACAGGAGCGAGGCCAGCGCGGTCGTCAGCGTCACACCGGCCGAGGGGCCGTCCTTGGGGACGGCACCCGCGGGGAAGTGCACGTGGACCGAACGGTCCTTCAGCGCGGTGACCGGCAGCTCCAGCTCCGCGCCGTGCGAGCGCAGGTAGGACAGCGCGATCCGGGCCGACTCCTTCATCACGTCGCCCAGCTGGCCGGTCAGCGTGAGGCCGGTCTCGCCGGTCTCCGGGTCGGCCATCGACGCCTCCACGTAGAGCACGTCGCCGCCGGCGCCGGTGACCGCCAGGCCGGTGGCCACACCCGGCACCGAGGTGCGCTGGCGGGACTCGGGCAGTGACGACTCCGGCACGAACCTCGGCCGCCCGATGTAGCCGACCAGGTCGTCCTCGCCGACCGTGACGGGCAGCTCGTCCTTGGCGGTCACCTTGCGCAGGATCCTCGCGACCGACCGCTCCAGGGAGCGCACGCCGGCCTCGCGGGTGTATTCGGCGGCCAGCCTGCGCAGCGCCGCCTCCTCGACCGTGACCTCCTCGGCGGTCAGCCCGGCCAGCTCCAGCTGCCTGGGCAGCAGGTGGTCGCGGGCGATCGCGACCTTCTCGTCCTCGGTGTAGCCGTCGAGCGTGACGACCTCCATCCGGTCCAGCAGCGGCCCGGGGATGGCCTCCAGGACGTTGGCCGTGGCCAGGAACAGCACGTCGGACAGGTCGAGCTCGACTTCGAGGTAGTGGTCGCGGAACGTGTGGTTCTGGGCCGGGTCGAGCACCTCGAGCAGGGCGGCCGTGGGGTCGCCGCGGTAGTCGGCGCCGACCTTGTCGACCTCGTCGAGCAGGACGACGGGGTTCATCGAGCCGGCCTCGCGGATCGCGCGGACGATGCGGCCGGGCAGCGCGCCGACGTAGGTGCGCCGGTGACCGCGGATCTCCGCCTCGTCACGCACGCCGCCGAGCGCGACGCGGACGAACTTGCGCCCCATCGCCCGGGCCACGGACTCGCCCAGCGAGGTCTTGCCGACTCCGGGAGGACCGGCCAGCGCGAGCACAGCGCCGCTGCGGCGGCCGCCCACCACGCCGAGACCCTTGTCCTGGCGGCGCTTGCGCACGGCCAGGTGCTCGATGATGCGGTCCTTCACGTCGGACAGGCCCGTGTGGTCGGTGTCGAGCACGGCCCGTGCGCCTGCGATGTCGTAGGTGTCCTCGGTGCGGTCGTTCCACGGGATGTCGAGGATCGTGTCGAGCCACGTGCGGATCCAGCCGGTCTCCGGGGACTGGTCGGGCGTCCGCTCCAGCTTGTCGACCTCCTTGACCGCGGCCTCGCGCACCTTCTCCGGCAGGTCGGCCGCCTCGACGCGGGCGCGGTAGTCCTCCTCCTCGGTCTCGGAGTCGCCGTTGAGCTCCTTCAGCTCCTTCCGCACCGCGTCGAGCTGCTGGCGCAGCAAAAACTCGCGCTGCTGCTTCTCCATGCCCTCCTGGACGTCCTTGCGGATCGTCTCGGCGACGTCGAGCTCGGCGAGGTGCTCGCGCGACCACTCGACCAGCTTGGCCAGCCGGTCGGCGGGATCGGCGGCCTCGAGCAGCTCGACCTTCTGCGCCCTGCTCAGCCAGGGGGTGTAGCCGGAGCTGTCGGCCAGCACCGAGGGGTCGTCGATCTGGTTGACCTGGTCGACCACCTGCCAGGCCCCGCGCTTCTGCAGGATCGTCGTGGCCAGCGCTTTGTACTCCCTGGCCAGCTCCTGGGCGCGCTCGCCGGCGGCGACGGCGTCGATCGTGTCGGCCTCGACCCACAACGCGGCGCCGGGGCCTGTCGTGCCGGTGCCCACGCGGACGCGGTCGACGCCGCGCACCACGGCTGCGGGCTCGCCGCCCGGAAGCCTCCCGACCTGCTCGACCACCGCGCGCACGCCGATGGCGCCGTAACGGCCGTCGATGCGGGGAACGAGGAGGACCCGCGGCTTGTTGCCACCGGATGCACGGGCCGCGTCTATGGCAGCGCGCACGTCGGAGTCGGACAGGTCCAGCGGAACCACCATGCCCGGCAGGACGACCTCGTCGTCGAGCGGCAGGACCGGAAGGATCAAGCTCTCACTCATGCGAACTCCAAAGGGTTGAGTACATCCGACTCAATTCATCGGAGCCTCGGATTGTTCCCTTCCTTGCCGATGTTCGCTCACGGCGATCGTAAGCATGTAATCGGATACCTGAGGGCGACAGCGGGATCAACCCCTGGTGTGACGCGGCCGACGACGACCCGACCGTAAGCTTGACCAGGTGATCTCCGTCCGACGCGCCCGCGACCTCGCCCGCCGGCGTCCCGGCCGTTCCCGCGCGGCCTCCGGCGAGGCAGCCGACCGCACGACCGGCGCCGGACCAGCGACGGAACCCGCGACGATGCCCGCGACGATGCCTTCGACGTTCGCGACGGAACCCACGACGGAACCCACGACAGAGCCCACGACAGAGCCCACGACAGAGCCCACGACGGAGCCCGTGGCAGGGCCCGGCGGAGCTCCTGGCGCCCCGTCCGTGACAGGTCCGCGCGCCGCGCCCGGCGACGAGCACGTCAAGGGTGACTCGCCACGGTGGAGCGACGGGCCGGCGAGCGATGTGGCGCTGAGGCTGGTGCGGCCCTTCGCGCGAGCCCTGTGGCAGGGTGACGCCGACCCGCCACCGTCCCCCCGCCGCCTGGTCTTCACCGTGCCGCGCTGGCTGGCGGTGCTCGTGCCGCTGAGGACGGTCAACCTCCTCCAGCTGGCCGAGCTGGCGCTGGCCTTCGCCCTGTTCGGGGTGACCCAGTCCATGGTGAACGACTGGAGTCTCCGGGCCCGGCTGCCGGTCGGCGAGCAGCTCACCTACCTCACCGCTGTGGCGGTCGCGTTGCCCGTGGTGCTGCGCGACCGGTGGCCGCTGGCCGCGTGGCGGGTCGCCTTCGTGTCGATGCCTCTCGTCCTCTGGGTGGCCAAGACGGCCGGGCCGCCAGGAGCCATCCCCTACGCGCCCCCCGTGATCGTGGCCTACCTGCTGGTCCTCTACTCCGTGGCCGTGCGCTGCGACCGGCAGATCACCTGGGTCGTCTGGATCCTCACGGTCCTCACCGCCTGGATCGCCGACCCCAACTCGATGCCGCTCGTATCGGTCGTCACGGCCGTCGCGGTGCTGTTCGGCTACAACGTACGAGTCAGGCGCTCGGCCACGGCCAAGCTCGTGGTCGAGGAGCTCCGCTCCCAGGTCGCCGAGAGCGCCAAGGCCGTGCTGGCCGAGCGCACCCGCATCGCCCGCGAGCTGCACGACGTGGTCGCGCACCACATGTCGGTGATCGCGATCCAGGCGGAGGCGGTGCCGCTCAAGGCGGCCGGCGACCCGGTGCAGCTGGAGGCGGGCCTGGCCGAGATCCGCGGGTTGTCGCTGGAGGCGATCGCGGAGCTGCGCCAGGTCCTCGGCGTGCTGCGCGACCAGGACGGCCGCACCGACACCGCGCCCCAGCCGGGGCTCGACCGGATCGACGAGCTGTTCTCCAACGCCCGCGCCGCCGGGCTGGCCGTGCTCGTCAAGCGGTCGGGCCCGATCGACGGGCTCCCGCCCGCCGTTGAGCTGTCGGCGTACCGGATCGTGCAGGAGTCGCTGAGCAACGTGATGCGGCACGCGCCGGGAGCGCCCGTCGCGGTGGACATCACCCGCGACGGGAACGAGTTGCGGTTGTGCGTGGCCAACGGTCCGGGCAGCGGCCCCGGCGGCGCCGCGGGCACCGGCGGCTCCGGCGCCCCTGCTGATGTCCCTGCTGATGTCCCTGCTGATGTCCCTGCCGACGTCCCGCACGAGGCTTCCCGCAACGGGGCACGTCGGGCGGGCGGCGGGGCCGCTCGCGGGCCAGGCCAGGACGCGGCGCGCGGTGCGGGGCAAGGGCTCGTGGGGATGCGGGAACGGGCGGCGTTGCTCGGGGGCTCGCTCGACGCCGGGCCCGTGTCCGGTGGAGGCTTCGAGGTACGCGCAGTGCTGCCGATCGTGACGAGGGAGAACGCTTGATCCGGGTTCTGATCGCCGACGACCAGGGGATGGTGCGCACGGGGTTCACCGTGTTCCTGAGCGGCCAGCCGGACATCGAGGTCGCCGGCGAGGCGGCCGACGGGCGGGAGGCCGTGGATCGGGCCGCCGAGCTCGATCCCGACGTGGTGCTCATGGACGTGCGCATGCCGGTCATGAACGGTCTCGAGGCCACCAGGGAGATCCTCGCCCGCCAGGAGTCGACGAAGGTGCTCATCCTGACGACGTTCGACCTCGACGACTACGTCTACGAAGCGTTGCGGGCGGGAGCCAGCGGGTTCCTGCTCAAGGACGCCTCGGCCGCGCAGCTCGCGGAGGCGGTGCGGGTGGTGGCGGGTGGGGAGGCGCTCATCGCCCCGTCGATCACCAAGCGGCTCATCCGCGAGTTCGCCCGGCTCGGCGGTCCACGGCCGGTGCCGGGCGGGCGGCGGCTCGACGAGCTGACCGAGCGGGAGACGGAGGTGCTCGCCCTGGTCGCCCAGGCACTGTCCAACCAGGAGATCGCCGCCAAGCTGTTCGTGGCCGAGCAGACGGTCAAGACGCATGTGGGGCGGGTGCTGATGAAGCTCGGGCTGCGCGACCGGGCCCAGGCGATCGTCTTCGCCTACGAGACGGGGCTGGTCCGCCCCGGCGAATGAGACGCTCACGGCGGCCACCACCGGGTAGGCACCGGGTGTGGGCGTTTCGTTGGGGGCGGGTTCGCCGTAGAGTCGGCTGATGGACCCGGTTGCGCTCTTCCAGCAGGTGGCGGCGAGCGTTCCCGCCTATCGCGCCTTTCTGGCGGAGAACTCCATCGATCCCGGGAAGATCCGTACGTCTCAGGACTTCGCGCGGCTGCCGATGACGACCAAGGAGACCTACACGCGTCGCCATCCCCTCCCTGACCTGTGCAGGGACGGCGTGATCGGGGACATCGTGGCGGTGTCGTCCGGTTCCACCGGCGAGCCGTCGTTCTGGCCGAGGTCGGCGGCCGACGAGCAGGTGATCGCCGCCCGCTTCGAGGAGGTCTTCAGAAACTCGTTCGCCGCCCATGAACGCCGCACGCTGGCCGTCGTCTGCTTCGCCCTCGGCACCTGGGTGGGCGGCCTGTTCACGGTCGACTGCTGCCGCCAGCTGGCCGCGCGCGGCTACCCGATCACCGTGGTCGCCCCAGGGACCGACCGGAGGGAGATCCTGCGCGTCCTGCCGGAGCTCGCCCCCCACTTCGACCAGGTCGTGCTGCTCGGCTACCCGCCGTTCCTCAAGAACGTCATCGACACCGAGGACCTTCCGTGGCACCGCTGGAACGTCAGGCTGGTCACGGCGGGCGAGGTGTTCAGCGAGGAGTGGCGCGCGCTGGTCGCCGGTCGGGCGGGGATCGAGGACCCGGTACGCGGCATCGCCTCCCTCTACGGCACCGCCGACGCGGGCGTGCTGGGCAACGAGACCCCGCTGTCGGTCGAGATCCGCCGGTTCCTGTCCGCCCGTCCCGACGCCGCCAGGGAGCTCTTCCGCGAGTCGCGGCTGCCGACCCTCGTCCAGTACGACCCCGAGGTCCGGTTCTTCGAGGAGCACCAGGGCACGCTGCTGTTCTCGGGCGACAACGGGGTCCCGCTGATCCGCTACCACATCGCCGACGAGGGCGGGCTGGTCGCGTACGACGAGATGCTGGCCTTCGTCCGCAGGCACGGCTTCGAGCCGGCCGCGCGCGGCCCCGAGCGCCCGTTCGTGTACGTGTTCGGCCGCAGCCACTTCACCGTCTCCTACTACGGCGCCAACGTCTTCCCTGAGAACATCGCGATCGGCCTGGAGCAGCCCGCGATCAGCGGCCGGGTGACGGGCAAGTTCGTGCTGGAGGCGAGCGAGGACGCCGACCGCGACCGGCATCTCACGGTGACGGTGGAGCTGATGCCGGGCGAGAAGCCATCGGAGGAGATCGCCCGGGCGGCGGGCGAGTCGATCCTGGCGCAGTTGCTCCGGCTGAACAGCGAGTTCGCCCACTACGTGCCCGCCGCGCGGCAGCCGCCGTTCATCCGCCTTCGCGAGTCGGGCGATCCGGAGTATTTCCCGCCGGGCGCCAAGCACCGCTACACCCGCTAGGCGGTCAGGGCGGCGGCGATGCGGTCTTCCGCCCACGGCACCATGAGGAAGCCGCGCTTGACGGTCAGCACCTGCACGCCGGCCGTCCAGGAGTGGATGCCGGGGATCGAGGCCAGCGTGCGGGAGGTGAAGCGGTGGATGTCGGCGGTGGTCGGGACGATCACCTCGCACACGAGCGAGGCCTGCCCCAGCATGGAGGCGATCATCCGCACGCCGCGCTCGCCGGACAGCCGTTCGGCCACGCTGTCCTGCAGGCTGGGCTCGACCGACAGCCAGAAGAGGATCTCGGCCTCGTAGCCGAGCGCGGCGGCCGGAATGAACGTGGTCACCATGGCGCAGCCGCATTCCAGCAGGCTCTCCAGCCGCCGCCTGGCGGTGCTCTCGCTGATGCCCAGGCGCCGCCCGACCGACTGGAAGCTGGCCCGCCCGTCCTCCCGCATCGCGGCCAGCACCTCGCGGTCGACGTCGTCGAGGTGGCAGCGCCCGCACGTCCGGGCGCGCGGCGGCACCGCGAACGACGCCGCCTGCTCCCCCAGCACGGGGACGCTCCAGTCGTAGCTGACCTTGTACGTGTGCAGCACCAGGTCGGCGCTGCTCTGCTGGGCGCCGGGGATGGCGTGCACGAATTCGACCAGCATCGAGTAGAGGTCGCGGTCCTTGGGCGCGACCAGCTCGAAGACGATGTCGTAGCCACCGGTGACGATGGTGACGTAGCGGACGTCGGGGTTGGCCGCGAGCAGCCCGGCGACCCGCAACTGGCTGCCGGGCGCGCAGGTGAGCCGGACGATGAAGGTGTTGACAGGACCGTCGCACTCCAGGTGCGGCAGCACGGCCACGCGGGCCAGCCCAGCCGCGAACAGCTGCTGGGCCCGCCGCGCCACCGTGGTGGTGGAGATGCCGAGCAGCTGGGCGATGTCGGTCCAGCTGGCCCTGCCGTTCACGTGCAGCGCGGCGAGGATCTTGCGGTCGAGGTCGTCGAGATCATCCATCGGGGGCATCATCGCGCGTTCAGGACCGTTCGCGCACCTTGCGGAGGAACCCGCGGACGGTCGCCTCCCACAGTTCGGCCTCCTCGACCTGCGGCGAGTGCCCCGATCGCTCGAAGACGCGCAGCTCGGCGTCGGGGATGAGGGCGGCGATGGTCTCGCTGCACTCGACCGGGGTGATCCAGTCGTGCCTGCCGACGGTGATCAGGGCAGGGGCGGTGATGCCGGGCAGGAGATGCTTGATGTCGTAGGCGGGCTGGTTCACGGCGAACGCGTAGTTGTGCGTCTGATAGTGGTACGGCGTGGCGGCCACCCGCTGCTCCACCTTGGCCGGATCGTAGTCGTGGTCGTAGAGCGGCAGGATCTCCCGCCAGCAGTCGCGCAGGTCGTCGTCGTCGCGCACGGTGCCGGACATGATCCGGTCGAGCTTGGCCTGGTCGATGCTCACCCGGGACGAGGCGGCGGCGTTGCGGGTGGCGAGCTCCTGGTTGGCGTTGTCGGCCGAGGTGTCGCGGAGCACGACGGCGCTCACCCGGTCGGGGTGGCGGGCGGCGTACTCCATGGCGATGAAGCCGCCGTACGAACCGCCGGCGACGATCACCTGCTCGGCGCCGAGCCAGCGGCGCAGGCCTTCGACGTCGGCGACCCACTGCTCGTGGGTGAACGGGCCGGCCTGGCCGCTCGTGCCCGAGCCCCTGGCGTCGAACACGACGACGCGGTACTCGTCGGCGAGCCGCCCGAAGCTGGCCCGGGGCTCGGCGAGCGAGCCGAGGCCCGGGGCGCCGTGGTGGGCGATGATCGTCTGCTCGCCGTCGCCGAGGATCTCGACGTTGAGCGGGTTGTCGTTGATGTCGACGAACACGGGGTCCCTTTCAGATGATGACGTCGGTGAGCTCGCGCGGGTACGCCGTGAGCCGGCGCGGGCCCGTCTCGGTGACCAGGACGGTGTCGGAGATGCGGTAGCCGGCGTGGCCCGGCACGTAGACGCCGGGCTCGCTGGACAGGATCATGCCGGGGGCCAGCTCGGTCGCGTCGCCGTCGGACAACCACGGCGGCTCGTGGAAGCCGAGCCCGATGCCGTGCCCCTGCCGGTGGCGGATGTGCTCGGCCAGCCCGGCCTCCTCGATGACCCGCAGGCAGCGGCGGTTGGCCTCCTCGCAGGAGACGCCCGGGACGAGTGCCTCGGTGCCGGTCTCCTGTGCCTCGCGGACGGTCTCGTAGTAGCGGGCCTGCTGCGTCGTCGGCTCGCCGATCACGAACGTGCGCTCGCTCTCCACGAACCGGCCGCCGACGGCGCAGCCGAGCGAGAGCATGAACGTCTCCCCCTGGCGCAGCCGGTCGCCGCCGGGCAGCCGGTGCGGCTGGGCCGAGTTGGGCCCGCCGTAGACGAGGCCGCCGGTGAGCATGGGCACGACGACGACGTCCGTGTGCCTGGCGTACATGAGGGCGCTGCCGTGGGCGATGACGTGGGAGGCCAGCTCCGTCTCCGCGGGCAGGTCGCCGCCGGCCTCGACGGCCGCCCTGACCAGCTCGACGCCGGCCTCGATCATCGCGTCGGCGATGCGGGCGGCCTCCTCGTGCAGGACGATCTCCTCCGGCAGCTTGCGCAGCCGTACGCGGCCGACCGCGTTCGAGGCCCTCCACCGGGTGGCGGGGAACGCCTCGGCCAGCGCCTGGGCCCTGGCGACGCTGGTGGATGGCGCGTACGCGGCCTGGTCGTGCGCCTTCACGTGCCCGGCCAGCACCGCGAACGGCGGCCTGACGCCGGGGAACTCCGGATAGGCGACGATCTCGGCCCGCGCCCCCTGGTCCTGGGCGTACTCCCGCTCCAGGTCGGGGACGAGCAGCACGGGGTCGCCGTCGAGCGGCAGCCAGCAGGCGACCGGGCGCTCGTTCGGGAAGTGGTGGAAGCCGGTCAGGTAGGCGACGTCGAGCGGGTCGTCGAGCAGCATCGCCCCCAGCCCCTCGGCGGACATCTCGGCTCGGACCCGGCCGAGCGCGCCGGCGTAGAAGGCGTCGGGCAACTTCTGGGAGAAGGTCATGCATCGCTCCTGTGGTTGCGAGCGTCGTTGTAGGCCACGGAGAGCAGGGTCGTGGACAGCACCAGCAGCAGGATCGCCACTGACGGGAACAGGGTGGTCCACCAGGCGGAGGCCAGGGAGCCCGACTGCTGCGCCTTGTGCAGGATCGTGCCCCACGACCAGCTGTTCGGGTCGCCCAGGCCGAGGAAGGAGAGCCCTGCCTCGGCGAGCACGGCGCGGGAGGTGGTCAGCACGACCGACACGCCGACGACCGGGATGACGCCGGGCAGCAGGTGCTTGCGGACGATCCACCACGACGAGCCGCCGACGACCTTGGCCGCCGACACGAACGGCATGGGCACGATCGCCAGCGCCTGCGAGCGCACCACGCGGGCCACCTCAGGCCAGCTGAACAGCGCGATGACCACGACCAGCGTGCGCACGCTCGGCCCGGCCAGCGCCGCCACCAGGATCATCAGCGGCAGCATGGGCAGCGACAGGGACAGGTCCACCAGCACGCCGAGCGGCGTGTCGAGCCGCCTGAAGTAGGCGGCGCTGACGCCGATCAGCAGCCCGATGACGATGGCCAGCACGGACGCGCTGAGGCCGACCGCCATGCTGACCCGGGTTCCCCACACCACCTGGGCGAACACGTCCTGCCCGATGTCGTCGGTGCCGAACCAGTGCGCGGCCGACGGCGGCTGCGAGGTGTCGGCGCCGTACCCCTCGGGGAAGGGCGCGAGCAGCGGCGCGAGGAGCGCGACCAGGGCCAGCAGGATGAGCAGGGCCCCGCTGCCCATGCCGAGCGGGTTGCGGCGGAAGGCGGACCAGGTCCGCTGGCGGGGGGTGAGCTCGACCGTCGTCATGAGGTACGCACCCTGGGGTCGAGGATTCCGTAGGCCACGTCCGTGATCAGGTTGGCCACCACGACGGCGGCGGCGAGCAGCACGAACGCGCCCTGAAGGACGGGGAAGTCGAGCTGGCCGACCGCCTCGTAGACGGCCCGGCCGATGCCCGGGTAGGCGTAGATCGTCTCGGTCAGCACCGCGCCGCCGACCAGGGTGCCGAGCTGGAGTCCGGCGATCGTGGTGGTCGGCAGCAGCGCGTTGCGCAGGGCGTGCTTCCACACGACCTTGCCCGGCCTGACCCCTTTCGCCTTGGCGAGCGACACGTAGTCCTCGCCGAGCGCGTCGATGAGCGTGGTGCGCATCGTCAGGACGTAGCCGCCGAGCTGGATGAGCACCAGCGACAGGCACGGCAGCACCAGGTGGTGCAGCATGCTGAGGGTGGCGGCGAAGCCGGTGGCGTCGAGGTCGACCGCCCCGCCGATGGGGAACCAGCCGAGCCAGACGCCCAGCACGTACATGAGGAGGATGCCCACGCTCGGCACGAACAGCGACTGCGCGGTGACGCCGGTGAGCTGGATCACGCGGTCCATCCAGCCCTTGGCCCGGGTGGCGGCGAGCACGCCGAGCGGGATGCCCAGCGCGATCGTCACCGCCATGGCCGAGATCGTCAGGATCAGCGTCCACGGCAGCCGTTCCATGAGCACGCTGGTCACCGGGACCGACTGGCGGAACGACATGCCCAGGTTGCCCTGGAGGAGCTGCCCCAGATAGTTGAGGTACTGAACGCCGAGCGGCTGGTCGAGGCCGAAGTCGGCGAGCAGCTTCCTGCGCAGTTCCTCGGTCATGTTCGGGTCGGCCACGGCAAGCACCGGGTCGCCGGGCAGCAGGCGCACCAGGAAGAACGTCACCGTGACCGCGAACCAGAGGGTGAGCAGGCCGCGGGCCAGCCGGATGCCGATGAACCGCATGGGATCAGCCCGCCGGCTTCGCCGCGGCGAGGGAGAGCGGGTTCAGGATGGACAGCAGCTCGCTCGGCATCGGCTTGAACCCGGTCCACTTCGTGGAGTGGGCGATGTTGAACGTCTCCACGTACAGGACGTTGTCGTAGACCTGGTCGTGGATGATCCTGGCGGCCTCCTGGATGGGCTGCTTGGCCTCCTCCTGGGTGAGCGCCCGCTGCGCCTGGTCGATGAGGTCGTCCAGCTTGGGGTCGCTGACCTGGGCGTAGTTGATGAACCCGCCCGTCTTGAAGGCCAGGCCCAGGTTGGCGGGCGGGTTGTCCATGACCGCCCACGAGCCGGCGTAGATGTCGAAGTCCCGCTTGGCGGTCTTGTCCAGGTACGTGTTGCGCTCGAGTCCCTGCAGCTTGATCGTGATCCCGGCCTTCTTCGCCGCGTCGCGGACCATGGGGGCCCAGCGGGCGATGTTCGGGTCGGCCTGGTCGTAGATCATGTTCAGGCTCAGGTTACTCAAGCCCGCCTCGGCCAGCAGTTTCTTGGACTGCTCGGGGTCGAAGACGTACTCCTTCGACGCCGGGTCGGCGTAGTCGGGCAGCGAGGGGGTCAGCACGCTGGAGTTGGAGGACTTGGCGAAGCCCTTCAGCGCGATGTTCCTGATCGCCTCGTAGTCGACGGCGTGCGCGAGCGCCCTGCGGACGCGGACGTCGTCCAGCGGCTTGCGCTTGGTGTTGTACTGCAGGTGCGCCCAGCCCAGCGACGGGATCTGCTGGAGCTTGACCTTGGGGTCGTTCTTCAGCTCGGCCGCGGTGGCGGGCGGCAGCACGTTGCCGATGAGGTCGATCTCGCCGTTGCGCAGGGCGAGCACCTCGGTGTTCACGTCGGGGAAGACCCGGAAGACGACCTCCTTGATCGCCGGCTTGCCGGGGCCGAAGTCGTCGACGCGCTCCATGACATAACGCTGGCCGCGCTCGGCCTTCGTCAGCTTGAACGGGCCCGCGCTCACCCAGTCGGAGTCGTTGGCGAACTTCTGCACGCTGGGCGCCTTCCCGAACACGTGCTTGGGCACGATCGGCAGCCAGAAGCCGACGTTGTCCAGGAACGTCCCGTCGGGACGGCTGAGGGCGAACTCGACCTCCGTCGGCGAGACGGCCTTCGCCTTGTCCAGCGCCGTGATGAGCCCGGCGACCACGCCGAACTTCTCCTTCTGCACCGCCGTCACCGAGAACACCACGTCGTCGGCGGTGACCGGCTTGCCGTCCGACCACGTCATGTCGTCGCGCAGCTTGACCGTGGCGGTCCTGCCGTCCTCGGAGTAGGACCACTCGGTCGCCAGGTACGGGACGCGCTTGCCGGCCTCGTCCATCTGGGTCAGGTGCGGGTACATCAGGCTGGTGACCCAGGAGTCCGTACGGCTGTTGCCGACCAGCGGGTTGTAGTTGACCACGTCGGCGGTGGTGCCGATGGTCAGCCGGCCGGCCTCGGCGGGCGCGCCGGACGAGCCGGTGGACTGCGACGAGCCGGGCACGCTCGGGGCGCAGGCGGCGGTCAGCGCGACGGACAGGGCGGCCAGCGCGCCCAGGACGGTGACACGTCTCATCAGATCCAGACCTCTTCCAGCACGCGCATGACGTTGCCCCCGACCACCTTGGTGATCTCCTCGTCGGAGTAACCGTGGGTGACCAGCCAGGCGATGATGTTCCAGAAGCACTCGGCGGGGTTCTCCAGGCCGTCGACGTACGGCACCTTGTCGTAGGCGATGCCGGCGTGCGCCTCGTTGAGCGACAGGTGCTCGGCGAACGTGTCGTGCAGCCCGACGTGGTCGCCGAACAGCGTGTCGGGGCCGAACGCCACGTGGTCGATGCCGACCAGGTCCACACAGTACGTGAAGTGGTCCATGACCGACTCCAGGCTGTGGCGGGGGTGATCGGGCGACAGCGTGGTGTGCGGGGCCGCCTCGAGGCCGATCACGCCGCCGCGCTCGGCCGCGGCCTTGATGACGGAGTCGGGCTTCATGCGGTTGGTCGGCCAGACCGCGCGGGCTCCGGCGTGGGTGATGAGGATCGGCTTGGTGGAGTGGCGGATCGTGTCGAGCGAGGTCTGGTCGCCGGAGTGGGAGACGTCGATGGCGATGCCCAGCTTGTTCATGCGGCGCACGGCCTTCTCGCCGAACAGGGTCAGGCCGCCGTCGCCGCGCTCCTTCAGGCCGCTGCCCAGGGTGTTGGCCTCGCTGTAGGCGATGCCCATCTGCCGTACTCCGAAGCCGTACAGCATGTCGATCCTGTCGACCTCGTTCTCGATCATGGTGGCGGCCTCGAGGGCGAGCACGAGGCCGATGCGGCCGCTCGCGTGCGCCTCGTGCACGTCGGCCAGGCGCTCGACCTTGATGACGTAGTCCTGGTGGGCGAGGTCCGACAGGCGCATGCCGATGTCGGCGACCACGTCGTTCCACTTCCAGCCGGCCTGGCTGGTGATACAGCAGGTGCCGTCCATGAGGTTGTCGAAGACGACGGTCATGCCGGAGCGGGCCAGGCCCGCGTACCCGGTGTGGTGGCGGGCGGTGCGGTTGTAGTCGACCGTCTGGCGGATGTCGTCGGGGAAGACCGAGGGGTGGTCGTGCAGGGAGACGACCAGGTTGTCGGTCAGCAGACGGCGGACGCGTTCCGACTGCTCGGTGGTGAGCTCGGGCCCTTCGTACGCGGGGACCCGGCCGAGTTCGGGCGCCAGGTCGAACACGCGGTAGTCGGTGCCCGCCTCCAGGTATTCGTAGGAACGGTAGCCCTTGTAGCTCTTCGCGGCTTCCAGCACTTGGTATCCCCTCTTGTCCGATTGCCGGAAGTTTGCCAGGATCAGGCGCATAAGACAACATCGATGGTGAATTTCGGCGTCAGAGAAGAGTCATACGCCATCATTCGTCACAGCGAGGAAGGGGTGCGGTGAGCGAGTCACCGGTACTGGAGATCCGCGACCTCCACGTCACGTTCACCGCGCGCGGGCGGGAGATCCACGCGGTGCGCGGAGTGGACCTGACCATCGAGCGCGGCCAGACGCTGGCCCTGCTCGGCGAGTCGGGCTCGGGAAAGTCCGTCACCGCCAAGGCCGTCATGGGGCTGCTCGACCAGCCCGGCGTCGAGGTGCGCTCGGCGGTCGCCCGCCTCGGCGGCCGTGACCTGCTCGCCATGTCCGCCGAGGAGCGCCGCGCCCTGCGCGGCAGCGCGATGACGCTGGTCTTCCAGGACGCCCTGTCGGCGCTCAACCCGGTGCTCAGCGTCGGCGACCAGATCGGGGAGCTCTTCCGCGTCCACCGGGGCCTGTCGCGCAAGGAGGCGAGGGCACGCTCGGTCGAGCTGCTCGACCTGGTGGGCATCCCGGCGGCGGCCACGCGGATCGGCGACTACCCCCACCAGTTCTCCGGGGGCATGCGGCAGCGCATCCTCGTGGCCATGGCCGTGGCGCTCGAACCCGACCTGATCATCGCGGACGAGCCGACCACCGCGCTCGACGTGACCGTACAGGCGCAGATCCTGGAGCTCATCGACCGGCTGCGGCGCGAGCTCGGCACCGCCGTCCTGCTGATCACCCACGACCTGGGGGTGGCGGCGGAGGTGAGCGACCGGGTCGCGGTGATGTACGCGGGCCGGCTCGTGGAGAGCGGCCAGGCCGAGGAGCTGTACGACCTGCCCGCCCACCCGTACACGGCCGCCCTGCTCGCGGCCGTGCCCGACCTGGACAGGCCGGCGTCGGAGCTGCGCGCCATCCCCGGCGCGCCGCCCAGCCCCGCGACCGCATCGCCCGGGTGCTCGTTCGCGCCCCGCTGCGACCGGGCGAGCGAGGTGTGCACGAGCACGCGTCCGGCGCTCGTGCCGCTGGAGACCGGCGCCGGCCGGTACGCCGCCTGCCACCACGCGAAGGAGACGCTCGATGACGCCCCCGCCTGAACCCGCCGCCACGGACGCCACGCAGACCACCGGGCCGACCGCCGCACCGGCCACGCCGGCGACCCGCGCGACCGGCGAGCCGGTGCTGCGCGCCACCGGACTGCACAAGACCTACCGCGGCGGGATCCTCTCGCGGGGCGGGGCCGTACGCGCGGTCGCGGGCGTGGACCTGGAACTGCGGGCCGGGGAGACGCTGGGCATCGTCGGCGAGTCCGGCTGCGGCAAGTCCACCCTGGCCCGCATGCTCGTCGGCCTCGAACGCCCCGACCAGGGCGAGGTGACCTTCCGGGACCGGCCGTTCTTCACCCGCGGCGGCGTGCCCCGCGACATCCGCCGCCGCGTCCAGATGGTCTTCCAGGACCCGCTCACCTCGCTCAACCCCCGCATGACCGTGCTCGACATCGTGGCCGAGCCGCTGCGCGTGCACCGGCTGTGCGCGGACGCCCGCGCCCTGCGGGACCGGGTGGGGGAGCTGCTCTCGCTGGTGGGCCTGCCGCCCGAGCGGATGAACCGCTACCCGCACGAGTTCTCCGGCGGCCAGCGCCAGCGCATCGGCATCGCCCGCGCGCTGGCCACCGAGCCGGACGTGATCGTGTGCGACGAGCCGGTGTCGGCGCTGGACATGTCGGTGCAGGCTCAGGTGGTCAACCTGTTCGCCGAGCTGCAGCGCACGCTCGGGGTGGCGCTGGTGTTCATCGCCCACGACCTGGCCGTGGTGCGGCACGTGTCGCACCGGGTGGCCGTGATGTACCTGGGACGGCTGGCGGAGACCGGACCGGCGGCCGAGGTGTACGGCAGCCCCGCGCATCCGTACACGATGGCGCTGCTGTCGGCGGCCCCCGCGGCCAAACCGCGGCTGCGGGGCCGCTCGCGCATCATGCTGGCCGGCGACCCGCCGAGCCCCGTGGCGCCGCCGCCCGGCTGCCGCTTCCACACCCGCTGCTGGAAGGCCACCGACCGGTGCGCCGAGCAGGAGCCCGCGCTCGAGCCCGTCCCCGGGGACGGCCACGACGCCGCCTGCCACTACGCCGAGCGGCCGTCCTGACTCCACGCCCGGGGTCAGGGCGCAGAAATCAGGGATCACGGCGCAGGACGACCAGCGCGACGTCGTCCTCGCGCACGCCGAACGCCCCCAGCATGCGCTCGGCGAACTGTTCCAGGTCGTCCTCGACGGTCTCCGCCAGCCGCCTGGCCACCTCCAGGCTGTCGTCGAGCGGGGTGTCCCGGTCCTCCACGAGCCCGTCGGTGAACAGCACCATCGTGCCGCCGGGCGGCAGTTTCAGCCGGTCGACCTCATAGCGTTCCGGCAGCACGCCCAGCAGGAGGTTGCCCAGGCCGTGGTAGGCGGCGCCGGGCCCGGCGAGCAGCGGCGGGAGGTGGCCCGCGTTGGCCACCTCGGCCTCGCCCGTCACCGGATCGATGAGCACCATGCAGACGGTGGCGGTCACGCGGGGGTGATAGCGCCGCATCATCCGGTTGAGCAGGTCGAGCGAGGCGCGCAGGTCGACCTGGGCGATGAGCGTGGCGCGCATGGCGTGGCGGATCTCCGCCATCACGGTCGCGGCGTGCAGCGAGTGCCCCTCCACGTCGCCGATCGCCACCAGCACCCGGTGGTCGATCGGCAGCACCTCGTAGAAGTCGCCGCCGACCTCGACGTTGTCGACGGCGGGCTGGTAGCGCACGGCCACCTGCAGACCGGGCACCCGGGGGATGCCGGCAGGCAGCAGGCTGCGCTGCAGGGTGAGCGCGATCGCGTGCTCCTCGGTGTAGGCGCGCAGCGCGTCGACGGCCAGCGCCAGCTGCTGGCCCACCTGGCGCAGCAGGTTGACCTCGTCCGCGTCGAGCGGCGGGCCGCTCGCCACGCCGAGGTAGATGGGCGACCTCGACTTCCTCGTCCGGCAGAGCACGCCGGTGCTGGGGCCCTCCGCGTTCACGCCGGGCAGGAGAGCGTGCCAGCCGGCGGCTTCGACCGTGAACACCTGGGCTTGCGCGGCCCCCTCCGGCGCCATCCGGGAGAGCCGGTCGAGCACGTCGGGACCGGCCGTGTGGGAGGTGGCCTGCTCGCCCGGCCGGGCGCAGAAGCGCCGTGTCCAGCCCTCCGGCAGCAGCGCCAGGGTGTCGCAGAACCGGCCGAGCAGGTCGGCCGTGCCCTCGGCGGCCACCGCGAGCACCTGGTCGAACGTCTCCGCCTCGTTCATCGACAGCGTCACGCCGGCCAGCCGGGCCAGCCGCCCGGCCATGAGCTCCGCCTGCCACCGCGCCCGGTAGTAGCGCAGCATGGCCCGCACGGTGGCGGCGAACTCGGCGGGCTCGATCGGCTCGATCAGGTACGCGTCGGCGCCGCGTTCCAGCCCTTCGGCGCGGTCGGCCACGGTGATGGCGTTGGCCGACACCTGGACGACGGGGATCGACGCGGTGGCCGGATCGGCCTTGATCCGCTCGCACACCTCGAACCCGGACATGTCGGGCAACCGTACGTCGAGGACGACCAGATCGATCTGCCGGCCGGCCAGCTTCCGCAGCGCCTCCTCGCCGCTGCTCGCTTCGACCACGCCGTGCCCGGCCCTGCGCAGCCATCTCGCGAGGATGTAGCGCTTGGTGGGCGTGTCGTCGACCACGAGGACGGTTCCCGGCTGGATGTCCGCCACGGGGACGGTTTCCTGTCGCGTCACGCTTCGCCCCCTCTGGCCTGGCGGATGGCCTGGATCAGCTGATCCCTGCGCAACCCGTGCTTGGACAGAACCGCCCGTCCCTCGGGCGCGTACCGCGGCTCCACGGTCACCACGACCACGGGGATCCGGCTCAGCCGATCGTCCTCGGCCATGCGGAGGAGCAGCGCGTGGCCGTCGACGCGCGGCATGAGCAGGTCGATGAGGATCACGTCGGGCGGCTCGGCGGCCATCGCCTCGAGGGCGGCGGCGCCGTCGGCGGCCTCGTCGACGTGGGTGGCGAAGCCGTGCAACATGCGGCGGGCGGCCGCGCGGAACACCTCGTCGTCGTCGGCGACGAGCACCCGCTCCAGCTCGGGCGGGCCGCCGTGGTGCGGCAGCCTGAGCGTGGCGGTGGTGCCCTCGCCCGACGTGCTGGACAGTTCCAGCGTCCCGCCGAGCGCCTCGGCCAGCCGGCGCGCGTACGGCAGGCCCAGGCCGGTGCCCCTCGCCCCGGCCTGGAAGGAGCCCGGCACCTGGTAGAAGTCCTCGAACACGCGCTTCAGGTGCTCGGTCGCGATGCCGATGCCGGTGTCGGCCACCGTGATGACGACCTCGTCCCTGTCGTCGTCCGCGCGGGCCTCCAGCCGCACCTCGCCGCTCTCGGTGAACTTCAGCGCGTTGGACAGCAGGTTGCGCAGGATCGTGACGAGCATGCCCTCGTCCACGTACAGCGTGGCGGCCTCGGGCGCCACGTGGTGGTGCAGCTCCACGCCGCCCCGCCCGCTCGTCGGGCGCATCGTCACGTGCAGGTGCTCCACCACGTCCGTCAGGCTGATCCTGGCAGGGTGCGGGTCGAGACGGCCCGACTCGGCCTTGGCCATGTCGAGCAGCTCGCTGACGAGCGCCAGCAGAGTCTCGGCCGACCTGCCGATGAGCTCGACCTGGTGGGTCTGCTCCTCGGTCAGCGGATCGCCCCCCGGGCCCGCCAGCAACCGCACCAGGCCGATGACCGAGTTGAGCGGGGTCCGCAGCTCGTGGCTGACGGTGGCCCAGAAACGGTTCCTGGCCTCGGTCGCCTCGCGGAGCTGGCTGGACTTCTCATCCAGCTCCGCGTAGAGGGCGACCACTCCCCTGTTGGTCTCCTCCAGCTCGGCCGAGAGCTGGTTGTACATCGCCAGCACGCCCGTGTTGGTCTCCTGCAGCTCGGCGTTGAGCCGCAGCACGTCATCCAGGGTCGCGGCCAGTTCCCTGTTCTGCTCCCGTAGCTCGTCGAGGACGGAGACGGGCGCCAGCCGGGCCAGCCCGTCGCGGATGTCGGCGACCTGACCGTGCCACGGCCGCTCCCGCAACCGCTTGGCGAGCGTGACGTGCCCGTCGTCCAGCTCGACCTGGTCGACCAGCCGGCCCGCCAGCCTGACCCCCTCGGACCCGGCCAGGCCGGATCGTTGCCCGTGGCTCAGGGTGATCCGCAGCTCGTCGTCGCCGAGCGCGATCACCGCCGCCGCGCCGGGGCCGTACACCTCCCTGCCGACCTCGCTGAGCGCCGTCGCCACCCGGACCTGGTCCTGCGGCTCGAGCCCGGCCAGCTCGGCGGCCGCGCGGCCGAGGCGGCGCAGCACGAACACGTCCTTCCCGGCGTCGAGCCGGACGCGAATGAGCTCGGCCGCCTTCACGGGCCCGGCCTCGCCGCCACCACGCACACGTCGTCGCGCCTGGTGCCGGCCTCGCGCAGCAGGCACGCGGCGATCACCGACGGGGTGCGGGCGAACAGGCCGGGTACGTGCGCCGGGTCCCAGCGTTCCGACAGCCCGTCCGAGTGCATGATCACGGTGGCGTGGCCGGGCAGCTCGTACGTGAGCTGCCGCAGCCGCGCCCCCTGGTGGCCGGCGATGCCCGGCACCGACACCATGCCCTGCCGCCCCTGGGCGTGCGCGACCCATCCGGACACGTTGCCGAGCCCCGCGTAGGTCACCGCGCCGCCGGCGAGGCGCGCGACCGCGACCGCACCTCCCCTCGTGACGCCCATCCTGCGGTGCAGGTGATCCACGATGGCCAGCGGCTCCCGCTCGCACACCTGCGAGAACAGCTCCACGGCCAGCTGGGAGGCCTGCGCCGCGATGTGGCCGTGGCCCAGCCCGTCGCAGACCATGACCGTGGTGGCCGGGCCTGTCGTGGAGATGGCGAAGGAGTCGCCGCACACCTCCTCGTCGCCGATGGGCCGGGTCAGGCCGCTGGCCGCCGCCGGCGGAGCGGGCCGGCGGCCGGCGGTGAAGTGCATGGCGAGCACGGTCCCCCTGCCGGGCAGGGAGTGCACGTCGTAGCCGGTGGCGATGCGGGCGATGGCGCCCATGCCGATGCCGAGCGTCCCGGATGAGGAGTAGCCGTCGCGCAGGGCTCGGGCGACGTCGGCCATGCCCGGCCCCTTGTCGAAGGCGATGAGCTCCACCGTGGCGGGAGCCTCGGGATGGAGGCGGACCATGACGCTGCCCTCGACGGCGTGCTTGACGAGGTTGGACACCGCCTCGCTGACGGCCACCGCCATCTGCCCGGCCAGCGTCGCGTCGAACCCGGCCCGCTCGGCCAGCTGCACGGCCCGACGGCGTACCGCGCCCACCACGCTGGGGTCTTCGGCGCGGACCCAGGCCTCCATCCGCCGGCTGGTCACGTAACTCATCTCCGGGCTCGTCTCCGACCCATTCACCGGGCCCATTCACCGGGCCATTCACCGGGCCCATTTCGTCACCGTCACCGTCGTGCCTCTTCCCGGTTCGGACAGCAGGTCGAACTCGTCGACCAGCCGGCGTGACCCGCCCAGCCCGAGCCCCAGGCCCGTGCCGGTGGTCCAGCCGTCGGTGAGCGCCCGCTCGACGTCCGCGATGCCCGGCCCGTCGTCGCTGACGACCAGCTTGAGCCCGCGTTTCGGCCCGTTCTCGACGACGTGGACGCGCACCTCTCCCCGCCCCGCGTAGACGAGGGCGTTGCGCGCCAGCTCGCTGGCGGCCGTGATGATCTTGGTCTGGTCGATGAGGGACAGCCCCGCCTCGATGGCGGCGCTTCTGACGAGCCGGCGAACCGCCACGACGTCGGCGCTGCCCGCGATGGCCGTCTCCCGCCCGGCACTCACGGCACCGCGCCCCTGACGTGGCTCAGCAGCGCAACCCCTTTCTCCAGGTTGAGCGCCGTACGGACGCCGCCGAGCGAGAGCCCGAGCTCCACGAGCGTGATCGCCACTGCCGGCCGCATGCCGACGACCACGGCGTGCGCGTCGAGCATGCGGCACATCTCGCCGATCGTGGCCAGGATCCGCCCGGTGAACGAGTCGACGATCTCGACGGCGGAGATGTCGATGATCACTCCTCTGGCCCCGCGCGAGACGACCATCTCGGCCAGGTCTTCCTTCAGCGCGAGCACGGTCTGGTCGTCCAGATCCACCTGGATGGAGACGATCAGCAGGTCGCCGAGCTTGAGAATGGGCACCCGCTCCATCACGCCTGCTCCGCCCGTACGCTGACGCGCGTGGCCGGCCCGCCGCTCACCTGCACGCCGCTGCGGCTGAAGGCGTGGGCGAGCGCGTCGGCCAGCGACGTCTTGGTCACGATGTCGCCGAACTCGATGCCGAGCGTGACGATGGTGTGCGCGATCTGCGGGCGGATGCCGGAGATGACGCATTCCGCGCCCATGAGCCGCGCCGCGAACACGGTCTTGAGCAGGTGCTGGGCGACCTGCGTGTCGACGGCGGGGACGCCGGTGATGTCGATGACCGCGTGCTCGGCGCCGGTCTCCACCAGCGTCTCCAGCAGCTTCTCCATGACGACCTGGGTGCGGGCGGAGTCGAGCGTGCCGATCAGCGGCACGGCCACGATGCCCTCCCAGAGCTTGACCACCGGGGTGGACAACTCGAGAAGCTGCTCCGCCTGATCCATGATGATCTTCTCGCGGGCCTGCGCGTACGCCTCGAACGTGAACAGGCCGAGGTCGTCGATGAGGCGGGCGACCCGGATGAATCCGCGCAGCACCTCGTCGTCGGCGTGGTCGACCACGACCTCGTACAGGGCGCCCTTCAGGCCGAAGACGGCCTTGGAGGTCTCGGCGGGCGAGTAGCCGGCGCGGGCTCGCGAGCGCGACAGCTCGGCGAGCAGGCCGCGCAGGTCGGCGAGGTCGCGCCCGCCCTCCTCGATGGCGCCGAGTATGGCGCCGTAGATCTCCGCCAGCTCGTCGCGCTGCGCGTTGGCCGCCTCCGCCCACCGGCGGATGGCCTGCTCCTCATGGGTGCGGAGCAGCTCCCCCAACCGCCGTTCCACGTCTGCATGATCGGACAAGATCTCTCCAGCGGGGACTCTCGATGCGCTCTTCCGGCATCCCGGTACACCTTCCCTGCCCAGAGTCACCCCCGAGTACTACGTGCAGGTTCGAACCGTGCGGGGACGCGGATTACCCCGCGGCCTCCATAACGTCGCGGCATGTTCAGAAACCTCGCCGTGGCCGGGCTTGTCGCGACCGGCGCGTTCCTGCTGTGGCCGGCTCCGCCGGGCGGGCGGCTGGTGAAGATCTACGGAGAGCTGAAGACAGCCGACCGGGTGGCGGTCATCGTGCCGGGCGCGGACACCACGGTGACGACCTTCGACGACGGCCCCGAGCGGCCCGGGGGCGCGGCGCGGGCCCTGCTGGCCGAGGCCGCCCGGCTGGCGCCGAACGAGCGGCTGGCGGTGGTGGCGTGGCTGGGCTACGACGCCCCGCCCACGCTGAGCCTGGGCGCGATCGCCGACGGCGCGGCCGGCGAAGGGGCCGGCGAGCTGCGCCGCACCGTCGCCAGGCTGCGCGGGCGCACGGACGCGCCGGTGACGCTCCTGTGCCACAGCTACGGCTCGGCGGTGTGCGCCAAGGCCATGCCCGGCCTGCCGGTCTCCGACCTGGCCGTCTTCGGCAGCCCCGGCGTCGGCGCGCCGTCGGCCGCGGCCCTGACCGCTCCGCCCCGCACGGGGTCCGTCCTGGCCTCGCACGGTGGGCCCGCGCAGCCGCGCATCGGGGCGTCGCCGGGTGTGCCCGCCCGGCCGCGGGTGTGGGCGGGGCTCGGAGCGAACGACTGGATCAGGTTCGTGCCCAAGACCAAGCTCGGCCCGTTCGGGTTCGGCACCGACCCCATGAGCGCCGCGTTCGGCGCCCGCGTCTTCGACGCCGGCTCTGGCGGGCACAGTGACTATTTCGCGCCCGGCAGCGCGTCGCTGCGCAACCTGACCCTGATCGTGCTGGGGCGATCCGAGCAGGTCACCGGTTGAGCGGGGCTGGGCGGGGGTAGGACGAACTTTGATGACATGGTGTCGTCATCAGCTTGACGCGGGCGAGCGCCGTTTGTGACACTTCGTCATGAAAACACCAGCGGAGTAGAGGTGAGCTGTGACGACGTCGTTCTCCGAGAGCCTGCGAAAGGCCACCTGGGCCGACCACGAGTCGGCCGAGTCCGAGGGCTATCTCACCGAACTCATGGCCGGCCGGTTGAGCGAGCACGAATACGGAGAGATGGTCGCCCAGCACTACTTCGCCTACACCGCGCTCGACGGGGTGTCACGGGAACTGGCCGAGCACCCGGTGGCCGGCCGCTTCGTCTTCCCCGAGCTCTACCGCGAGCCCGCTCTCGAACGCGACCTCGCCACCGTCTACGGGCCGGGCTGGCGCGACCGGATCGCGCCGTCGGCATCCACCGAAGCCCTCGTGGCGCGCATCCGCGAGACGGCCGGCTGGCCGGGCGGCTACATCGCCCACCACTACACCCGCTACCTGGGCGACCTGTCCGGCGGACAGTTCATCCGGATGGAACTGCAGAAGATCTACGGCTACGCCAGGGGCGGGGGCGTCGACTTCTACTTCTTCGACGAGCTGGGCAGCCTGCCCCGGTTCAAGACCGAATACCGGTCCCGGCTCGACGCGCTGGAGCTCGACGACAGCGAGCGGCAGCGCGTCATCAGCGAGGTCAAGCTCGCCTACCGGCTCAACACCGCGGTGCTCGCCGAGCTCTTCCACACCGTCAGGGCCGCCGCCTGACCGCCGGCCCTAGCCGGCGTCCTCGCGATAGGGGTCGCGCAGCGGGGCGGCGCGCCCGGCGAAGTCGGCCTTGATCTCGGCCATCCGAGGGCCGGCCTCGTAATAGCGGCCCTTCGTCTCTCCGTAGGGCCGCAGCCAGCCCTTGGCCGCCAGGTCGCGCAGGTCACGGGCGGCCTGGCCCTGGCTCAGGTCCTCGTCGGCCTGATAGCGGCTGCGGCGCAGGCGCCTGCTCACGAACGCTTCGTACAACGCCGAGACGCACCGCGTGTTGAGCCCGTCGGCGTCGACCCGCTCCTCCAGCAGGGTCCAGATCTCACCCGCCTCGGCGAGCCGGCGCCGGACGCGCTGCGCCTGCATGTGATGCGCCTTCAGGCAGAACCGCACCCAGGGAAGGGTGTCACCGTGCGGGCTCCATCGGCGCCCGCCGACGGCGCCGAGCACGTCGTAGTATTCGACCGTGGTGCGCTGCTCCCCCAGCCATTCCTCGATGGAGGCGAACTCGGTAGTGGTGATCCGGTCTCTGCCCAGCACCAGGGTCTGCAGGGCACGAGACATGCGGCCGTTGCCGTCGCGCCACGGATGAATGTTCACCAGGTTGAGGTGGGCCATCGCGGCCCGCACGTAGCTGGGGGCCGCGAGGTCGCCCTCGTTGAGCCACGTCACGAGCTCGCCGAGGAGCCCCGGCACGACTTCGACGTCCGGTCCCTCGTAGACGACCTCGCCGGATCGCCCATTGCGGATGAAGATGCTTCCCGGCCTGACGACGCCGGGGGTCTTGTGCCGGTGGTGGCCGATCATCATGAAGTTGAGCGCGTTGAGCACTCCCGCGTCGTAGCGGAACGCCGGCGCGCGCGACAGCAGCGTGATGTAGGTCAGCGCCTGCTGGTAGCCGGCGATCTCCTTGGCGACCGAGGCGGAGGTTTCCAGCGGCTCTTCCCCCGCCATGATCGACTGGATGTCCTCCACCCCCGCCCGGTAGCCCTCGATGGAGTTGGAGCCCTGGATCGCCCGTGCCTGGAGCTGCCTGCGGAGCTGGCCGTCCCATCGGTGGGTCTCGGCCAGGCGGAAGCGCAGATCCTGCCGCATGTCCTCGATCTCGGCGAGCACCGCCTTGTCGGCGGGGTCGAGGACCGGTGTGCCGTACAGCATGAGGCCATGGAAGCATAGCCGAATCTTCCAAGCAAATGAATGAATGATTCGATTAAATATGTCCGGTATGTTCCGCAGGCGAGATCGCCCGTACGCCGTACCATGGGCATATGCCCCGCATCTCCGCGGCCACCATCGGCGAGCACCGCGCCCAGACGCGCGACCGCATCCTCCAGGCGGTCTCGCGGCTGTCCAGGGAGCAGGGCATCGACGCCATCTCCATGACCGACGTGGCCGGCGAGGCCGGCATCACGCGCACCGTGCTCTACAACTACTTTCCCGACAAGACCGCGCTCCTGCTGGCGTTCACCGAGCGGGTGACCCGCTACTTCATCGACAGCTACGAGCGGGAGCTGCCCGCCGACGCCTCACCCGCCGACCGGTTGCGCGCGTTCGTCCGCCTCCAGCTGGCCGGGCTGCTCGCGCATCCGCATCCGGGGGCCGCCGACCTCAGCGCGGCCCTCGGCCCCGACGCCTACCAGCGGCTGGCCGAGCACGTCGCGCCCATGCAGCGCGTCCTCGTCGAGATCCTCGACAGCGGCCAGGCGTCCGGGGACTTCCAGGTGATCGACGTGCCCGCCACGGCGCGGATGGTGCTCGCGGTCATCGGCGCGGAACGGGTGCCGCTGATCAGCGGCGACGTGACGGTGGAGGCGGCCGCCGAGCTGGTTTCGGCGTTCGTCCTGCGAGCCCTCGGAAGCGAGACCGGGCGGCGGTGACAGGATTGGGCCCATGACCTCCGGGCCCAACGAGCTGCATGCCGGCGACCATGTCGAGCTCAGGTCGGCGCGCGGCCGCTGGATCCTGTTCGCGACGGTGCTGGGCTCGGGCCTGGCCCTGCTCGACAGCACGGTCGTGAACGTCGCGCTCCCCTACCTCGGCAGGGAGCTCGACGCGGGCATGGCGGGGCTGCAGTGGACGATCAACGCCTACACGCTCACCCTCGCCGGGCTGATCCTGCTCGGCGGCTCGCTCGGTGACCGCTACGGCCGGCGCACGATCTTCGTCATCGGCGTCGTGTGGTTCGCCGTGGCCTCCGCGCTGTGCGGGCTGTCGCCGAGCATCGAGTTCCTGATCGGGGCCAGGGCGCTGCAGGGCATCGGCGGCGCGCTGCTCACGCCCGGCTCGCTGGCGATCATCCAGGCGTCGTTCGTCCGGCACGACCGGCCACGCGCCGTGGGCACGTGGTCGGGGCTCGGCGGGGTGGCCAGCGCCATCGGGCCGCTGCTCGGCGGTTGGCTGGTGCAGACCGCCGGGTGGCGGTGGGCGTTCCTGATCAACCTGCCGTTCGCGGCGCTCATCGTCTTCGTCGCCCTGCGGCACGTGCCCGAGAGCAGGGACGAGCAGGCCGCGGGGCGCTTCGACGTGCTGGGCTCGGTCCTCGCGGCGCTGGCGCTGGCCGGGATCACCTACGGGCTGATCCAGGAGGGCGCGCCGGCGCCGCTGCTCGCCGGCCTGCTGCTGGGGGCCGCGTTCGTGGCGATCGAGGTGCGCAGGTCGCCGGACGCGCTGGTGCCCGTCGACATCTTCCGCGACCGCGTCTTCACGGCCGTCAACGTGGTCACCCTGATCATGTACGCGGCCATGGGCGTGGTGTTCTTCCTGCTCGTGGTGCAACTCCAGGTCGTCTCCGGCTTCTCCCCCATCGCCGCCGGGCTCGCGATGTTGCCCACGACGATCCTGATGATGCTGCTGTCGGGCCGGGCCGGTGAGCTGGCCAAACGCATCGGGCCGCGCTGGCCGATGACGGGCGGGATCCTGCTGGCGGGCGCCGGTTTCCTGTGGATGAGCACCATCGGCTTCGGTGCGTCCTACCCGCTCCAGGTGCTGCCCGCGGTGTTCGTCTTCGGGCTGGGGCTGTCGGGCGCGGTCGCGCCGCTCACCGCGACCGTGCTGGCCACGGTCGAGGACCGCCACGCGGGCACGGCCAGCGGCGTCAACAACGCGGTGGCCCGCACCGGCAGCCTGTTCGCGGTGGCCGCGGTGCCGCCGGTGGTCGGCCTGGTCGGCGACGCGTTCGAGAACCCGCCGGTGTTCGACGCGGGCTTCAGGATGGCGATGCTGATCAGCGCCGGCATGATGGTGGTGGCGGCGCTGATCACGTTCTTCACCATCAGGTCGAACGTCCTCGTGTCCGACGACTAGCGACGGCTAGAGGGCGAACGCCTGGCTGCGCACGCTGTTGTCGAAGTTCGACAGGAGCAGCTCGGGCTCGCCGACCGAGCGGATGCCGGGCAGCCTGGTCAGCAGCTCGCGGAACATCGTCCGCAGCTCCTGCCTGGCCAGGTTGGCGCCGAGGCAGAAGTGCGGCCCTGGCCCGCCGAAGCCGACATGCGGCTTGGTGTCGCGGGTGATGTCGAACGTGTCGGGGTCGGCGAAGACCGACTCGTCGCGGTTGGCCGAGCCGTAGAAGAGCACGACCTTGTCGCCCTTTTTCAGCTCCAGGCCGCGCAGCGTGCAGTCCTCGGTGACCGTGCGCCGGAACTGCATGATCGGCGACACGAAGCGGACCATCTCCTCGACGGCGCCGTTGATGTGCGTGTCGAAGTCGCTCATCAGCAGCTCGCGCTGCGCCGGGTTGTCGGTGAGCAGCTTGATGCCGTGGGCCATCGTGTTGCGGGCCGTCTCGTTGCCCGCGACCAGGAGCAGCGCGAAGAACGAGCCGAGCTCCTTGTCGGTCAGCTTCTCCCCGTCGGGGTTGGCGTTGACCAGGAGGGAGACCAGGTCGCCCTGGGGGTTGGCGACCCGCTCGTGGCCGAGCTTGATGACCATGCGCTGCAGGGCGAGCAGGGCCAGCATGTTCTGGCCGGCCATCTGGACGCTGCGGGCCAGGCTGGGCCGCACGCCGGTGTAGGCGGTGGAGATGTCGACGTGCTGGTGCACCTTGGCCCGCAACTCGTGCGGGATGTCGAGCATGTCGCAGATGACGTGGATGGGCAGCCGGGCGGCGACCTGCGAGACGAAGTCGCGCGGACCGTCCTTGACGACGTCGTCGACGATGCGGGCGCAGGCCGCCTCGATGTCGCTCTGCAGGCCGGCCAGCATCTTCGGGCTGAACGAGCGGGTGACGATCCTGCGCAGGCGGGCGTGGCGCGGATCGTCCATGTTGACCATCGACTCCCCGAACACCTGCTTCACCCAGCCGGGCGGCTCCGGATTGGTGACGGCGGGCTCGCTGGAGAACACCTTGGCGTTACGGCTCGCCTCGACCACGTCCGCGTGGCGTACGAGGGCGTAGAAGCCCTTGCCCGAGCGGAGGAGCGGGACCTTCTTCTCCGGGAAGAACACCGGGAGCTCCAGCTGGCGGAGCCGGGCGAACGCCTCATTGCGCTCTTTGGGCGGCTTGCGCCAGAAATCCAGATCAGCGAGGTCGATGTCGTCCACCCGACTATCCTGGCACGGTCCCGCGCCGGCCCCGACACGGGAAATTCCGCGTCCACAGGGCTCGTCGCGGTCGGCGGGCGATGTGCATCCTGCCCTCCTGACCCGTTCTCGTGGCGTTAAAGCGCGGTTCGACCTGTCTGGTCATTACTTCCGGTATGAACGCTGTGCTCGCCGCCTGCCTGGTTCTTCCTCTCGTCACGGGTACGGCCCACGCCACCGCCCGGTCGTGCGGCGGTCAGCCGCTCGACTTCGACGCCGACGGGCGGCCCGACCTCGCCGTGGCCGCACCCTACGACGCCTCCAGAGCCGGTTCCGTGACCGTGCTGTACGGCTCACCCCAGCGCCGCCCTCAGCGCGGCGGCGCCGGTGAAGTGCACGCCGGTCATGCCGGCCCGCTCGGCGCCCTGGACGTTCTCCGGCCGGTCGTCGATGAAGACGATCTCGGCGGGGTCGGCGCCGAGCTCGCGGGCCATCTCGTCGTAGATCTCCTTGTCGGGTTTGACCAGGCCCATCCTGCCGCTGTAGAAGCGCCGCCCGATCGCGGCGATCCAGGGCAGCTCGTCCAGGCCCTCGCTGACGCAGACGGGCGCGTTGGACAGCAGCGCCACGTCACGGCCCGCCTCGATCAGCTCGCCCAGGACGGCGACCGTGCCCTCGTCGGGATGGGCCCAGCTCGCGATGTCCATGGCGACCAGCCGGGCGGCCTCGGAGTGGGTGACGGGCCTGCCGAGCACCGCCGACCAGTAGGTGAACGGCGTCATGCTCCCCCGGTCGAACGCGAGGCGGTGCTCCCAGTAGCCGCGGCTGAACAGCTCGGGGTCGGCCCCGGCGGCCCGCGCCATGGCGTCCGCGTCGGACTCGGGCTGGGGCAGGGACAGGACACCGCCATAGTCGAACACGATCCACGTCATGCCAGGAATGGTCGCAGATGCGGGTCGAGCGCCGGGCAGCCAAGGTATTTCTCGGCCGTGTGGAAGTCGATCCAGTCGAGGTTGACCAGTTCTTCGGCGTCGACGCCGGTGAAGCTCTCCCGCAACGCGGGCGGGATGGCGGCGATGTCGTCCTTGTCGGCGATGTTCACCCAGCGGCCGACGTTCTCGGGCCGCTCGCCACGGCCGTTGATGGGGGCGGGCAGGAGGCGTTCGAAGACGACATGGCGCATGCCGAGCGGGCTGCCGAGGGTGACGAGCAGATCGATCTCGAGCTCGGGGTACGCCCAGAGCGTCTCGTACGCGACGACGCTGCCGAGCGAGTGCGCGATCACGACCCTGGGCCGGTTGCGCCGGATGACGTCGGCGACGACCTGCCGGCAGCTCTCCCGCCTGGCCTGGTCGGTGAGGTACGTCGCCACCTCGGGCACGAACAGCTTCGCGAACGCCGCCGACCTGCCGTCCAGCCTGTCGAGCAGCCAGCCGGTGACCGATTTGAGCGCTCCTGTGATGTGCTCGCCGAGGCCCATGTTCCTGGCCCAGCCGGCGAGCACCTCCTGGGCCTGGATCTCCATCGCGGCGGCGGATTCCGGTGCGTCGTCGCCCCGGTCATCGGGCCCGCCGTCGTGCAGGTGGTGGGCGAAGTAGGCGATCTCGGCGAAGTAGGCCGCGGACTCCGCGTCCAGCGTCGCGTGCAGGTAGCGGTCCCACTTGCGGCGCATGGCCTCCGCCGCCCCGGCCGCGGACCGCCCGGCGTCCACGTAGTAGTTGTACTTGCCGATTCCGTGCACGCCGACGATGGCCGCCACAGCGCCTCCCCGCCCTTGATCGTTGTTGCGCGATATTGGCATACGCCCCTTGCATCCCGCCGTCAAGCCGGTGCTCCGCGCCGCACGAAAAGGGAAATGCCGTTGCGACCGGCATGGGTCGCCCGGATACGGTGACACTTCACTGTGGACGTCGAACAGGAGTTTCACGCATGCCCGGCCCGCTGGTCGTCAACGACTCGGTCGTCATCCCCGACGCCGAGCTCGTCTGGCGTTTCTCGCGCTCGTCAGGCCCGGGCGGCCAGGGTGTCAACACCACGGACAGCCGCGTGGAGCTGACCTTCGACCTGGCCGCGAGCACCGCGCTGCCGCCGGCGCTCAAGGAGCGGGCCCGCGGCCGGCTGGGCGCCGACACGATCACGATCGCCGCCTCCGAATACCGCTCGCAGCTGCGCAACAGGGAGGCCGCGCGGCACCGCCTGGCCCAGCGCCTGCGCGAGGCCATCGCCCCGCCGCCCAAGCGCCGCCGCCCGACCAAGCCGAGCCGCGGCGCCGTCGAGCGGCGCATCACCGCCAAGAAGCACCGCTCCGACGTCAAACGCCTGCGCCGCGATCCTTAGGGGCGGCCCTCAGGGCGACAACGAGAGCACGGGTTCCAGGATCCCGGCGGGGCAGAGTTGCCGGATCACCGCGCGCACCTGGTCCCGCAGGGCGGCCGGCCTGAGGCGTCCGTACTCGTCGAAATGGGGGCAGGCGGGAGAGATCACCAGCTCGGCGCCCATGACGACCGCCCCGGCGCTCTGGAGCCGCTTGTAGAGCTCCGCCTGGGCCCACATGGCGCCGCAGGCGCGGGCGCTGGCGCTCATGACGGCGACGTGCTTGCCGGACAGGCCGTCGCGGGCCGCCATCCAGTCCAGCGCGTACGCCAGCTCGGGCGGCAGCAGGCTGTGCTCGGGCGCGGTGAGCAGCACGGCGTCACCGGAGGCCACCAGGCGGGCCAGCGCGGCGGCCGGCGCGGGAACCGGACCTCGGGTGTACGGCGGGATCTCGCCCAGCCCGCGCCACTCCTCGAAGGCGATGCCGCGGGGCAGCTCGGCGCCCGCGGCGACGAGCAGCCGGTTGATAAAGGACCCCTTGTTGAGGCTGGCCGCAATCCCGATGATTTTCACCCTCTGCTCCCAAGGGGTTCCGGTGTTACCGGGAAACTGCCCGATGCCTTGGATGTCCAAGACCATCCCTCGGTCAAGAGCCCCACAGGCTTTACCGGCGAGGGCTCACAGGCGCTCGTCCGAGGCGCGGGGACGGCGGAAGATCAGCGCGAGCACGCGCAGGACGAGGATGGCCGAGATCACCAGCAGGTTGTAGCCGATGAGCTGGAACAACGACGTCGTGCCCAGCGCGGCGGGTCCGCCGTCGATGCCGAGGAGGATGACCGCCATGATCCCGGCCGTCGCGCCGAGTACCGTGAGCAGCACCTGGTGCAGCAGGCCGGTGAGGTAGGCGCGGTCGCGGTCGTCGGCGAGCAGGCGCACGTTCAGGCTGAACCTGCCGTGCTCGGCCGCGCTGGCGATGCGCTCCACACGGCGCGGCAGGCGGCGCAACATCGGCACCAGCGCGGCCAGCTCCTGGGCGACGGACTCCTTGATCGTCTCGGGGCTCACCTGCTCGGCGAGGTAGCGGCCGGCGAACGCGCGGGCCTCGCCGATGAGGTTGAAGCCGGGCGAGAGGCGGATGAGCGTGCCCTCCAGGGTGGCCAGGGCGCGGAAGACGGCGGCGACCTCCGGCGGGATCGACAGCCCGTACGCGGAGACGATCCTGAACAGGTCGGTGAACATCTGCGCGCTGTCCATGGCGCCGGCCAGGTGCCTGGCCATGAACTGGCCGAGCGCGCGTTCGAGCGCGGCCTCGTCGATGTCCTCGGGCCTCGGCACGACCTCCAGCAGCGCGTCGGTCACGCCCAGGGGATCCTGCCGGTTCATGGCCAGCAGGAAACGTTGCAGGGCCGAGCGCACGCCGGCGTCGAGCCGGCCGACCGAGCCGAAGTCGAGCAGGCCCAGCGTGCCGTCGTCGAGCAGCATGAGGTTGCCGGGATGCGGGTCGGCGTGGAAGACGCCTTCGACGAGGATCTGCCTGAGCAGGCAGTCGAGCAGGTCGCGGGCGAGCGCGGGGCCCTGCTCGCGGGTGGCCGCGGTGACCGGCCTGCCGGACAGGCGCCGCATGACGAGCACGCGTTCGGTGCACAGGGCGCCGATCGGGGCCGGGTAGGTGACGCTGCCGCCGCCTGAGGCGGTGACGGCGGCCATGTTGGCGGCCTCGACCCGGAAGTCCAGCTCCTCGCGGATGGCGGTGGCGAACCCCTCGCCCAGGTCGCGCAGGCCGAGCGAGCGGCCCCAGCGGGTCCTGGACTCCAGCGTGACGGCCAGTCGCCGGACGATGTCGAGGTCCTTGGCGACGACCGCGCCGATGCCCGGCCGCTGCACCTTGACCACCACGCTCTGACCGTCGTGCAGCCGGGCGACGTGGACCTGCCCGATGGAGGCGGCGGCCAGCGGTGTCCGGTCGAACTCGGCGAACACCTCGTCGACCGGCCCGCCCAGCTCCGCGGCGAGCACCGGCTCGATCCGCTCCCACGGCGCGGGCGCCACCTGGTCCTGCAGCCGCCCCAGCTCCTCGACGAACTCCGCGGGCAGCAGGTCGCGCCGGGTCGACAGGACCTGGCCGAGCTTGACGAACGTGACCCCGCCGTCCTCGAGCGCCTCGCGCAGCGACCTGGCCAGCCGCATCTTGCCCGAGTGGTCCTCCAGGCGCTCGCCCCGGCCCCGCAGGTAGGGGCCGAGGCCGTGCCTGATGGCGATCCTGGTGATCTGCGAGTAGCGCCTGGCCCGGGAGACGCGGCCGCGCACGGAGCGGACGAGCTCCAGCGGGCCGGGCACCGAGCCGGGCGGCACCAGCGCCTCGGCCAGCACCAGGATCACCATCGGGATGAGCACCACGCACATGATGACGAGCAGCAGCAGCCCCAGCGCGCCCGGGCCGGGCACGGTCTCCGGGTCGGTCGGGCCGATGAGCCCGAGGATCGGCTCCATCACCGGCTGCGCCAGCCCGAAGGCGACCAGGGCCGCCAGGAACGTGCGGACCATGCCGAACCTGACGTTCAGCAGCCGTTGCGCCGCCACGGCCAGCGCGATGACCGTCAGGAACGTGAAGAACCAGATGAGCAGCTGGGCGGGGAGATCCATGGGGCGCCATCATGCCACCGACGGGCGGCGCCGCGCGCCGGGGTCAGGTGCGGGAGGTCATGTGCGGGCGGCGGCGCGGGCGCGGCGCTCCTCCCGGCGTTCGACGAACCTGGCGGCGGTGGCGTCGGTCCTGGCCAGGAACGCCGACAGCTCCTCGCGGGCCTGCTCGCCCTCGGCGTCCAGCCCGGTCTTGTCGAACACGGCCCACTGCTTCAGCACCGGCATGAGCACGTCGTCGAGGTGAAGGCGCAGGTCGTAGATGCCCTCGTGGGCGATGATCATGGCCTTGCGGGCGAAGCCGTCCATCCCGGTGCCCGGCATCTGGAACGTCGTGACGACGTCGGTGACCGCGCGCATGGTCTGGTTGGGGTCGAGCTCGAAGGCGGCCTTGAGCAGGTTGCGGTAGAAGAGCATGTGCAGGTTCTCGTCGGCGGCGATCCTGGCGAGCAGCCGCTCGCAGCCCTCGTCGCCGGAGGCCCTGCCGGTGTTGCGGTGCGAGATGCGGGTGGCCAGCTCCTGGAAGGAGACGTACGCGAGCTGCTGGAGCATGGTGCCGTACGCGGTGGCGAAGCCGTGCTCCATGTGGCGCATGCGGGCCCGCTCGAGGGCGACGGGGTCGACGGCGCGGGTCACGGTGAGGTAGTCGCGCAGCGCGGTGCCGTGGCGGTCCTCCTCGGCGGTCCACCGGTGCACCCAGGTGCCCCAGGCGCCGTCGCGGCCGAACGTGGTGGCGATCTCGTGGTGGTAGCTCGGCAGGTTGTCCTCGGTGAGGAGGTTGACGATGAGCGAGACGCGGGCCGCCTCGGGGATCTTGGAGTCGCCTTCCTGCCACGCCTCGCCCCCGTAGACGCCGTCGAAGTCGCGGCCTTCGCTCCACGGGATGTACTCGTGCGGGAACCACTCTTTGGCCATTTTCTCGTGGCGGTCGAGCTCCCCCGCCACCACGGGCTCGAGCTCGTGCAGCAGCTCCGTCTGCGTCATCGCCATAAAAGATCTTCTCCTTGGGGTTACGGTACCGTAGGTTAGGCTACCCGAAGGACATACCGGTCAAATAGGGTGGCCGTATGCGACCGAGTGTCCGGGGCGTCCTTCTCGACGGCGACGAGCGGCTGGTGCTCTTCAGGCGTACGGTGCCGGGCCGCGACGTCTACTGGTCGGTGCCGGGCGGCCACGTCGAGCCGGAGGACGGCTCGCTGGTCGACACGTTGCGCCGCGAACTGCTCGAGGAGCTCGGCGCCACGGTCTTCGGCGTGACGCCGCTGACCACCGTGTCGTACGCGTGGAAGGACGCGGTCAAGACACAGCACGTCTTCGGCTGCCGGCTGGCGTCGATGGACCCCGGGCTGCGGCACGGACCGGAGTTCGAGGATCCGTCGCGCGGAGTGTACGAGGTGGTGCGGGTGCCGCTGGACCGCGAGGAGATCACCACGCGTCACCTGGTGCCCGAGGCGGTGGCGGACTACCTGTCGTCCGCCATCACCCGGCTCCCCCGGCTCATCGGCCAGGACGCGTGACCGTCAGCCGTCCTCACGCCGCTTCAGCAGGCGGTCCAGCTTGATGCCGAGATCGGTCATCTCGGAGCGCAGGGAGTTGAACTCGTGCTCCAGCCCCGACCGGACGGCCGCGAACTCGTCGGCGACCATGCCCTCATCCGCCTCCGGGCCGGGCGGCCAGGAGTTCACCTCCCGCCGGATGGCCGCGATCTCGGTCTCGACGGCGGCGAACTGCTCGGCCATCTCGACCCGGCCGTCCGCGAGCGCGGACTTCACCGCCGCGACGTCGGCCCGCAGGCTCTTGGTCCGGTCGCCGATCTCGCGCAGGAACTCCTCCTGGCGGTCGGGCTCGCCGCGGCGCCCGATCGCCACGTCCCCGTGCCGGACGCCCGTCTCAAGCTCTTCGACACGGAGTTTCAGGTCGAGAATCTCCGCCCGCATGTCCACGCACGCCTACCTCTGCCATGACCGGATGGGACATCGGCCGCCGGCACCGGCGGGCGATTTCCGCCATCATATGGTCACGGCCTGTAGCCGTGTCCGGTGTTCGCCGTAACGGCTGCTCCCCCGCCTCACCGCCGGTCCTCGATCTCCCAGAGGTGGTCGATGACGTGCCAGGCGATGCGGCGCAGCGCGTAGCGAGGGGGCCAGCCCGTCGTCTGGGGCGGCTCCCACGGGCGGGCCAGGACCTCCGCCAGCTCCTCGCGCATCGCGTCGCGGTCACCGCGGGATCGGTAGGGCCGGTGCCGCACGCCGACCTTCCTGGCGAAGGCGCGCTCGGCGTTCTCCACGTGATCGACGATCTTCGTGAGGTCGCGCCCGCCGCCCCGCGGGCCCTTGCGCAGTTCCTCGGGCGAGGCGGCGGCGGTCTCGTCGAACAGGCCCCAGGCCGCCCGCAGCAGGGTGACGCCGCGCTCCGCCTCGGGAGCGGGCAGCGGCTCGAGGTCGAGATCGGGCACCGCGTACGGCACGCCGAAGTCGGTCATTTCGCTGCCCGGCACGCGCCCTGCCACCACCGGGTCGCCCGGCGCGAACTCCAGCCCGGCCCGCGCCGCCACCACGCGGTAGCGGGGCGCGTATTCCACCAGCCGGTCGAGCGCCGCCTCCTCGCCCTTCGCGATCCGGCACCAGCCGGGCCAGTCGAGCGAGCAGGCGAACATCTTCTTCGGGCCGGTCTCCAGGTAAACGCGGGTCATGACGGGTGAGCCTGCCAGGTGTTCCTGTCAGGGAACGTCAGGTTCAGATGAGATCGATGAGGTCGGCCACCGAGTCGACCACCAGGGACGGGCGGTAGGGGAACCGCTCGACCTGGTCGCGCGCGGTGACGCCGGTGAGGACGAGGATCGTGTAGAGCCCCGCTTCCATGCCGCACACGATGTCGGTGTCCATGCGGTCGCCGATCATCGCGGTGGTCTCGCTGTGGCCGCCGATGGCGTTGAGCGCGCTGCGCATCATGCGGGGATTGGGCTTGCCGACGAAGTAGGGGGCGACGCCCGTGGCCTTGGTGATCATGGCCGCCACGGCGCCGCAGGCCGGCAGGGAACCCTCGGTGGAGGGGCCGATCGCGTCGGGGTTGGTGGCGATGAAGCGCGCGCCGCCCTCGATGAGCCGGATGGCGCGGGTGATCTGGGTGAAGCTGTAGGTGCGGGTCTCGCCGAGCACCACGTAGTCGGGGTCGAGGTCGGTGAGCACATAGCCCACCTCGTGCAGCGCCGTCGTCAGGCCCGCCTCGCCGATCACGTACGCCGTGCCGCCCGCCCGCTGGTCGTCGAGGAACTCCGCGGTGGCCACGGCCGAGGTCCAGATGGACGCGGGGGGCACGTCGAGGCCCGCGGCGCTCAGCCGCACCGACAGGTCGCGCGCCGTGTAGATCGAGTTGTTGGTCAGCACCCGGAAGGGTGTGCCTGACTCGCTGAGCCGTTTGATGAATTCGTCCGCACCGGGGATCGGACGCCCCTCGTGGACGAGCACGCCGTCCATGTCGGACAACCAGAAGTCGATCCGCTTACGCTCGGTCACCGCCCCATCCTACCGATGGCGCCGCGCCGGCCTCCGGCCCGCTCGGTGTGCGAACCGCCACCAGCGTGGCATCACTGGACGCGGCGGCACGGACATGAACAATGGCCTCATGTCGTTCACTGAATCCGCGCAGGACATGCGGGATGAAATCGTTCAGCTCAGGCACTCGCTGCACACCACTCCGGAGATCGGTCTCCAGCTCCCCCGCACCCAGGAGAAGGTGCTGGCCGCCCTGGACGGGCTCCCGTTGGAGATCAAGACGGGCACGGCGCTGAGCTCCGTGACCGCGGTCCTGAGGGGCGGGCGGCCGGGCCCCGCCGTGCTGCTGCGCGGCGACATGGACGCGCTGCCGGTGACGGAGAAGAACGACCTGCCGTACGTCTCCCGGCTGGCGGGGCAGATGCACGCGTGCGGGCACGATCTGCACACCGCGATGCTGGTGGGAGCGGCGCGGCTGCTGAGCGCGCGGCGCGACGAGCTGGCCGGGGACGTCGTCTTCATGTTCCAGCCGGGAGAGGAGGGCCACGACGGCGCCAAGCACATGATCGCCGAGGGCGTGCTCGACGCGGCCGGCTCCCGCCCGGTGGCGGCCTACGGCATGCACGTGGTCTCCTCCATGTTGCCGCTGGGGCTGTTCGCCTCGCGGCCTGGGCCGATCATGGCGGCGGCGGACACGTTCTCCGTGACGGTCAGGGGGCGGGGCGGCCACGGCTCCAGCCCGCACCGGTCCCTCGACCCGATCCAGGCGGGCTGCGAGATGGTCGCGGCGCTGCAGTCGATGGTGACCAGGACGTTCGACGTGTTCGACCCCGTGGTCGTGACGGTGGGCAGCTTCCACGGCGGGTCGAAGGACAACATCATCCCCGACGACGCCCGGTTCGACGCGACGGTGCGGACCTTCAGCAAGGAGAACAGGACGCTGGTCAAGCGGCGGCTGGTCGAGGTCGTGGAGGGCGTCGCGGCGGCCCACGGGCTGCGGGCCGAGGCGTCGTTCGGGATGGGCTACCCGGTGACGGTGAACGACGAGAGCGAGGCGGACTTCCTGGGCAGGACGGCCGACGAGCTGTTCGGGCCCGGCCGCTACTTCGTCTCGCCGCAGCCGGTGATGGGCTCGGAGGACTTCTCGTACGTGCTGGACTCCGTGCCCGGGGCGTTCGTCTTCCTGGGGGCGTGCCCGCCCGGCCGTGACCCGGCCACGGCCCCCTACAACCACTCGCCCGAGGCGGTCTTCGACGACTCGGTCCTGCCGGACGGGGCCGCGCTCTACGCCACCCTCGCCCACGAGCGCCTCGCCGGGGTCGGCTGACGTGCGCGCCTGGGTGGTGAACCGGCCGGGGCCGATGGCGTCGGGGCCGCTGGAACTCGTCGAGCGGGAGGTGCCCGAGCCGGGGCCCGGAGAGGTGCTGGTGCGGGTGGAGGCGTGCGGCGTGTGCCGTACGGACCTGCATCTGGCGGAGGGCGACCTGGCGCCGCGGCGGCCCCGCACCACCCCGGGCCACCAGGCGGTCGGCCGGGTCGTCGGCACGGACCAGCGGGTCGGGGTGGCCTGGCTCCGCTCCACCTGCGGGAGGTGCCGTTACTGCGTCAGGGGGATGGAGAACCTCTGCCCCGACTCCGCCTACACCGGGTGGGACGCCGACGGCGGGTTCGCCGACTATCTCGTCGCGCCGTCCGCCTACGTCTATCCCCTGCCGGACGAGCCCCCCGCCGAGTGGCTGGCGCCGCTGCTGTGCGCGGGGATCATCGGCTACCGGGCGCTGGCCCGCGCCGACCTGCCGCAGGGCGGGCGGCTGGGCATCTACGGGTTCGGGGCCTCGGCCCACCTGACCGCGCAGGCCGCCATCGCGCAGGGGGCCACGGTGCACGCCGTCAGCAGGTCTCCCGCCTCCCGCGAGCTGGCGCTCGAGCTGGGAGCGGCCTCGGCGACGGGCGGTCCGCCGCCGGAGCCGCTGGACGCGGCCATCCTCTTCGCTCCGGTGGGCACGCTGGTGCCGCCGGCGCTGGAGGCGCTCGACCGGGGCGGGACGCTGGCGATCGCCGGGATCCACCTGACCGACGTGCCGCCGCTGAACTACGAGCGTCACCTCTTCCAGGAGCGGACCGTGCGCAGCGTGACGGCCAACACCAGGGCCGACGGGCGGGCCTATCTGGAGCTCGCGCTGGCCCACCGGCCGCGGGTGACGACGGCCCCCTACCCCCTGGAGGAGGCCGCCAGGGCGCTGACGGATCTGGCGAACGACCAGGTCAACGGGGCTGCCGTCTTGGTAATGAACTGACGTTTTACTTGACGGCGCTTAGCTCCACTTCGCACACTGATGAAGGAAAGTTACATTAGCCTCACAACATCTGGAGATTATTGACGCCGGTCTGACGCGATCGTAGTGTCCGGTCAACTCCTGCAGATCCCTCAACAGGCTCGACATCCTCCGGAGCGGCAAATGAAGCGACTGGCAGCGGTAGTGGCGTTGCTGGGCCTTGCCACCGCGACTGCGGCATGCAGTGGTGGCACCCCCGACAAGTCAGGCGGCTCGGGCGGTGGTGGCGGCCTGTTCACCACGATCGACGTCAACAGGCCGGGCCTCGACGCGAGCGCGCCCGCCAACCCCTGGCACCCGAAGGGTAACTCCTACCTGGGTTACAACGCGATGAAACTGGGCTGGGTCAAGAACCACGTGACCGACCCCAACCAGTTCTACCCCGGCATCGCGGAGAAGTGGGAGGTCGCGGAGGACAACTCCTCGATCACCCTGCACCTGCAGCCGAACGCCAAGTGGTCCGACGGCAAGCCGGTCACGGCCGAGGACGTCAAGCTCTCCATCGGCATCGCCTACACGCAGGGCAGCACCGCGTTCGCGATCACGCCCGGCGCGGCCGGCGCGGCGGCCGAGGTGGAGGTCGTCGACGACAAGACGATCAAGATCACCCAGGACATGTCCAACCCGAGCTCGAAGTTCGCCCGCGGCGTCCTCGACAGCCTCGTCGTGCCCGCCCACGTGTGGAACAGCGTGCTGCCCGCCGACTTCTGGGACACCCTGAAGACCTCCAGGGGCACCGGCGACGCCGCCGAGAAGGCGCGCGAGGACATCCTCGCCGTCGGCCAGAAGGTGCTCGCCTTCAAGCCGCCGCAGGACGTCTCCGCCGGGCCGTTCACGCTGGAGCGGGTCAACCCCGGCGAGGCGCTGCTGCTGAAGAACAAGAACTTCTTCAACGCCGCCAACGTCGCTCCCGACCAGGTCAAGTTCCTCAACTACAGCGGCAACGAGCAGATCTGGAACTACCTGACCGCCGGCAAGCTCGACCAGTCCGGCTTCGTCGCCGCCCCGACCGACGTGATGAACCGCATCAAGCAGGCGCCCGGCTCCCACCTGATCAAGGGCTTCTCCCCGGTGGCCGTCGGCATGGCGTTCAACCAGTCGAAGAAGCCGTACGACAACGTGCACGTGCGGCGCGGCCTGGCCTACCTGATCGACCGCCAGCAGGTCACCAAGGTCGCCTCGCCCGAGGGCGGCACGGCGGCCGTGACGACGACCGGCATCCACCAGAAGCCGGCCCAGGAGTGGATCGGCGACGAGCTGTCGAAGCTGGAGCCGTACGCGCACGACGTGGCCAAGGCCGAGACGGAGTTCAAGGAAGCCGGCCTGCAGAAGAAGAACGGCAAGTGGACGCTGGCCGACGGGTCGCCGTGGAAGGTGACCATGCACGCGCCCTCCGGCTTCTCCGACTGGATCTCCGCGCAGGAGAACATCAAGAGCCAGCTCATCGAGAACGGCGTGGACGCCGAGGTCGTCACCGTCGCCGACTACCCGATCTACCTCGAGGAGATCGCGGCCGGCAAGTACGACGTCGGCTTCTGGCTGATGGCGCTCGGCCCGGCGCCGTACGACATCTACCAGCGCCTCTACGGCGCCTCCAACGGCTGGACCAACGTCGCGGGCAAGGTCAAGCACAGCGCCCCCGGCAAGGGCGGCAACTGGATGGGCAGCGCCGAGGAGATCGACGTCGAAGGCGTCGGCACGATCAACCCGGGTGAGCTGACCGGCAAGCTCAACGCGGCCTCCGCGGAAGAGGCCAAGCCGATCATGACGCAGCTCGCCAAGGCCGCCAACCAGGACCTTCCCGCGATCCAGCTCTGGGACTACGTGAACACGCAGTTCACCAACACCAGCCGCTTCACCGGCTGGCCCGAGCAGGACAGCGACCTGCTGCGCCTGCCGGCCGGGGTCTGGATCCAGCTCGGCCTGGTCAAGAAGAAGCAGTAGAGAAAGAGCCTATGACGGTCATCGCACGCCGACTCGCGGGCCATCTGGCCCGCGGGATCGTCATGATCCTGGTCGTCGCCACGATCAGTTTCTTCATCGTCAGGAGCATTCCCGGTGACCCGGTCGCCGCGAACGTGCAGAAGCTGATCGAGCAGGGCATGGCGCCCGAGGCGGCCGAGCAGGCGACCCGCGTGTTGTACGGATTCCAGCCCACGGGCTCGCTCTGGGAGCAGTACACCGACTACATGGCGGGCCTGCTCACCTTCGACCTGGGCCAGTCCGTGACCCACGCGGGCGCCCCGGTCACCCAGGTGCTCGGCGAGGCGGCCAAGTGGACCGTGCTCCCGGTGCTGGCGGGCACGCTGCTGAGCTTCCTCGTCGGCATCATCCTGGGCGTCTACGCGGCCATCAAGCGCACGGGCAAGCTCGGCGACGTCCTGGCCGTCTCCGGGTCGCTGCTGCACGGGGTGCCGCAGTACGTGCTGGGCCTGCTGCTCAGCGCGATCTTCGCGACGCTCATCCCGATCCTGCCGGCCGACGGCCCGGTGGACATCCTCTTCGAGCCCGGGTTCAACGCCGGCTACATCGGCTCGCTGGTCGAGCACGCGGTGCTGCCGGTGGTCACGTACGCGCTGGCCGCGTACGGCGGGTGGATCCTGGCGATGAAGTCGAGCGTGGTGACCGTGCTGGGCGACGACTTCATCCTGGCCGCCGAGCTGCGCGGGATGAAGCGCTCGATCATCTTCAGGTACATCGCGCGCAACGCGATCCTGCCGCTGTTCACGATCCTCGCGCTGTCGCTGGGGCTGCTGCTCGGCGGCGCGGTGTTCATCGAGCGGATCTTCAACTATCCGGGGCTCGGCCTGCTGCTCCTCGACAGCATCACCATGCGCGACTACGCGCTGATGAGCGGGGCGTTCCTGCTGATCACGGCGGCCATCATCGTGGCCAACATCATCGCGGACCTGTTCTACAGCGTGATCGACCCGCGGGTCCGCAGCGGTGAGGAGGCCGGCGCATGAGTGTGCTGCTGGAGAGCACGTCGACGAGCGCCGCCATGCGGCGCAACTTCTGGACGGGCGTGTGGCGCGTCATGAAGCGCAAGCCCAGCCGCCTGGTGGGCGTCGTGCTGATGGCCGGGTTCGTGTTCATGGGCCTGTTCGGGCCGCTGTTCTACCCCGACCCGCTGCCCCGCGACCCCGCCATGCTCACCAGGCCGCCGAGCTGGGAGCACTGGCTCGGCACCGACGACCAGGGCAGGGACGTGATCGCCCTGGTGGTCACCGGCTCCCGGTACGTCCTGCTGGCCGCCCTCGTCACCGCCGTCATCACGGTCGTGCTGGGCACCGCCATCGGGCTGTTCTCCGGCTTCAAGCGGGGCCGCTGGGACACCGTGCTCATGCGGCTCACCGACATGAAGCTGACCATCCCCGGCCTGCCGCTGCTGCTGGTGCTGTCGACGGTGTGGAAGTTCAACAGCGCCGTGCAGATGGGCCTCGTGCTGGGGCTGCTCAGCTGGGGCGGCGTGGCGCGGGCCGTGCGGGCGCAGACCCTGTCGCTGCGCGAGCGCGGCTTCATCGAGGCGGCGCGCGGGCTCGGGCTGTCCACCACGCACATCGTGGGCAAGGAACTGCTGCCGAGCATGGCCCCGTACATCGCGATGAACATGCTCATCGCCATCACCGGCGGCGTCTACTCGCAGGTCGGGCTCTTCTTCCTGGGCGTGCTGCCGTACGAGTCGAACAACTGGGGCCAGATGCTCAACACGGCCGTGTTCCGCTCGGGGGCGCTGACCGTGCCGAGCGCGCTCGGCTTCCTGCTGGGGCCGCTGCTGGCGATCCTGCTGCTGACGCTGGCCATCGTGCTCGTGGTCGACGCCATGGACGAGATCTTCAACCCCCGGCTGCGCGAGGAGTGACCGTGACGAAGACTGCGCCGGGAGTGCGCATCGACGGCCTCACGGTCGTCTACAAGACGCCCGCGGGCGAGCTGCCCGCGGTCAGGAACGTGGACCTGACGCTGGAGCCCGGCACCATCACCGGCATCGTCGGCGAGTCCGGCTCGGGCAAGTCCACGCTCGCGCTGTCGCTGCTGAACGCGGTGCAGCCGCCGGGCCGGATCTCGGCGGGCAGCGTCGAGATCGACGGGCTCGGCGACGTGGTGGGCCTGCGGAACGAGCAGCTGCGCAAGGCGCGCGGCAAGCACATCGGCTACGTCTTCCAGGCCGCCCAGAACTCGCTCAACCCGCTCAAGACCGTCGGCAAGCAGCTGCTCGACCTGGGCCGCTCGCACGGCGTGGACGACCTGCGCGCTCTGGTGCGCGAGGCCAAGGAGCTGCTCGGCCGGATGGGCCTGGACGGCGCCAGGGTGCTCGACTCGCACCAGCACGAGCTGTCCGGCGGCATGCGCCAGCGGGTCGGCATCATGCTCGCGCTGGTGCTCAACGCGCACCTGGTCGTGCTCGACGAGCCGACGACCGCGCTCGACATGATCACCCAGGCGAACATCCTGAAGATCGTCCGTGAGGTGCACGCGGAGCGCGGCCTGACGACGCTCGTCATCACGCACGACATCGGCGTGGTGGCCGAGGTCGCCGACCGGCTGGCCGTCATGTACGGCGGCCGGCTCGTCGAGCAGGGCCCGACCAGGGAGGTGCTGGGCGCGCCGCGGCACCCCTACACAAGGGGCCTGATCAAGGCCATTCCCCGGCTCGTCGGCGACATCGACGAGGCCCAGGCGCTGCCGGGACGGCCGCCGACGCTGGCCACGGTGCCGGCCGAGGGCTGCGTGTTCAGGGAGCGCTGCCCGCTGCGCATGGACGTGTGCGACACCATGGACCCCGAGGCCCGTACCGGCGACGGGGCCGGCGGGCCGAGGACGGTGGCCTGCCACGCCGTGACCGTGAAGGAGCACGCATGATCACCGGGACCGGCATCGTCAAGACGTTCAAGCAGCGCGGCAAGGTGCTCGGCGCCCGCGAGGTGCAGGCGCTGCGCGGCGTCGACTTCGCGATCCCGAAGGGCGGCGCCGCCTCGTTCATCGGCGAGTCCGGGTGCGGCAAGACGACGCTGGGGCGCATCATCGCGGGGCTGGAGACGTACGACGCGGGTGACGTCGTGATCGGCGACGTGCCGATGTCGCCGCTCAAGCCCAAGCAGCGCCAGCCGCACTTCCGCAAGATCCAGATGATCCACCAGGACCCCTACTCCGCGCTCAACCCGACCAGGACGGTCCACCAGACGCTGCACGCGCCGCTCAGCCTGCGGGCCAGGCAGACCGGGCGGTCCAGGACGTGGATGGAGGAGCGGGCGGCCGAGGTGCTGTCGCTGGTGGGGCTCGATCCGGGCTCGGTGTTGTCGCGCTACCCCCACCAGCTGTCCGGCGGGATGCGGCAGCGCGTCGTCATCGCCCGGGCGCTGACCGTCGATCCCGAGATGCTCGTCGCGGACGAGGCCGTCTCGATGATCGACGTGTCGCTGCGGCTGGGCATTCTGGCGCTGCTGAAGGACCTGCGCGAGCGGCTGGGCGTGAGCGTGCTGTTCATCACGCACGACGTGGCCACCGCCCGCTACATCGGCGGCGACGGCGAGCTGTACGTCATCTACCGCGGCCAGGTCGTCGAGCGCGGCCCGGTGGACACGATCATCGCCGACCCGGTGCACCCGTACACGCAGTCGCTGCTGTCGGCCATCCCGGTGCTGCACGGCCTGGAGCGGCCGGGCGAGCAGCCGGTGGAGCCGCTGGAGTCGCTGGACGAGAGCCAGGCCGACGAGGGCTGCCTGTTCGCGCGCCGCTGTCCGTTCCGCGGCGAGCGGTGCGAGGACGAGCGGCCGCTGCTGCAGCTGACCGAGGGCGTCCCGCAGGAGCACGCGTGCTTCTTCCCCGAGCGCCGCAGCGTGATCGCCCGCCCGATGAGCGAGGTGTGATGGCCCACATCGTGCGGGCCGCCCCGTGGGCGACACCGGGGTCCACGGGATCGGCCGACGGGCTCGCCGAGGCGTCCGAGGTCGCCACCGCGGCGCTGAGGCTGGACATCGCGGAGGCCGCGGCCCTGATCGGCCATCTGTCGCGGCCCCCTGCCGGGCGGAAGTGGACGGCGCTGACCACGGACGGCGGGGTCGTGATGGCGTCGACGTCCACCAAGGACACCGACGACGCCGAGGGCCCGGCCGGGCACATCGACCTGCTGGCCGTGCACCCGTCGGCGCAGGGCCACGGGCGCGGGCGGGCGCTGGTGCGGGCGGCCGAGGAGTGGCTGGCCGGGCAGGGCGTCCGGCAGGTGCGCTTCGCCGGCAACACGCCGTGCTATGCCTGGCCGGGCATCGACGTGCGCTACACCGCCGCCGCCTGTCTCGCCGAGCGCCTCGGATACGAGCGCTACTCCGTCGTCTGGAACATGACGGCCGACCTGAGCGTGGACCTGTCCGTGGAGGACGACCTCGAACGGCTGGCCCGGCACGGCGTGACCGTGCACGCGGCCGGCGACGACCGCGGGCGGGTCACGGCGTTCGTCCGCGAGCACTTCAACGACTCCTGGGCCTGGGAGGCCGCGCAGGCGGCCGGGGTGCACTACGGCGAGCGTGACGGGCGCGTCCTGGGGTTCGCCGCCTGGGGCGCGCGGCCTGCCTGGTTCGGGCCCACGGGCACCGCGCCGGACGCGCGCGGCCTGGGCCTCGGCCGGGTGCTGCTGCGCAGGTGCCTGGCCGACCAGCGGGCCGCCGGGCAGGCCGACGCCCAGATCGGGTGGGTCGGGCCGTTGCGGTTCTACTCGCGTGCCGTCGGCGCGCGGGCGGAACGCGTCTTCTGGCTCTACCGGCGCGATCTGGCGTGATGGCCCGCGTCCCTGCACAACCTGACACCCGCCGGGGGCCGTTGGACACGGCCCCCGCAGGCGCGCGTTCAGCCCTCCGCGGAGCCGCCGTAGAGCAGCGGGCCGTCGGGGTGCGCCGGGGGCGGGCACAGCTCGCGGGGGTCCCCGCCGGCGTCCATGGTGCGGGTCAGCGCGTCGGAGCCCCACAGGTGGTCCATGAACAGGTCGGGGCCCCACCAGCGCAGGTCGTCGGGGTAGAGGGTGCGGGCCACGTGCAACATCGACAGGCCCGTCAGCACCGGCCGGAACGCGTGGCGGTCGTGCACGTGGAGCTGGACCCCGCGGACGGGCGTGCCGGCGTGCTTGTGGAACGTCGGCGTGAACCACGTCTCGCGGAAGCGCACGCCCGGCAGGCCGAGCCCGGCCAGCGCGGGGGCGAACCGCTCGTCGACGTACGGCGCCCCGACCAGCTCGAACGGCCTGGTGGTGCCGCGCCCCTCGGACAAGTCGGTGCCCTCGAACAGGCCGGTGCCCGGGTAGACGAGCGCGGTGTCCACGGTCGGCATGTTGACCGACGGCATCACCCAGGGCAGCCCGGTCTCGGCGTACGCCATGTCGCGCCGCCAGCCCTCCATCTCGATCACGTGCAGGTCCAGGTCGAACCCGAACAGCACGGCCAGCTCCCCCACGGTCCTGCCGTGCCGCACGGGCAGCGGGAACCGCCCCACGAAGCTGGCGAACGCCGGGTCGAGCAGCGGGCCCTCCTCCACGGTGCCGCCGAGCGGGTTGGGCCGGTCCAGCACCACGAACCGCAGGCCCAGCCGGGCGGCGGACTCCATGAGGTCGTACATGGTCCAGACGTAGGTGTAGAAGCGGGCGCCGACGTCGGCGATGTCGAAGACCAGGGTGTCCACTCCGGAGGCGGCGACGACGCGGTCCAGCGCCTCGCCCGAGAGCTTGTGGGTGTCGTACACCGGCAGCCCGGTCCTCTCGTCCACCGTGTCGCCCTCGCTGCCGGCCGCCTGAGCGGTGCCGCGCATGCCGTGCTCGGGTCCGAACATGGCGGTGAGGCGGGCGCCGGCGGCCATGAGCGCGTCGGGGGTGGGGGTCAGGTCGGGGAGGATTCCGGTGGGGTTCGTGATCAGGCCGAGGCGGGTTCCCCCTGCGAGCGAGGGGGTCGTGGCCAGCCGTTCTGCTCCGGTGCGTACGTGCGTCATGAACCCATTGTCTGAAAGATATTTACAAGAGAGAAGTAAAGGGTGGAAATTAGCGTCATGATTGATCCGCTACCCGAGCTGTCCACCGAGCAGAGCGACCCCCGCTACAGCCAGATCGACCGGCTGCCCACCGAGGAGATCGCCCGACTGATGAACCAGGCCGACACGGCCGTGCCCGCCGCCGTGGCGGCGGCCATCCCGGCCATCTCGGCCGCCATCGACGCCATCGCGGCGCGGATGGCCGAGGGCGGCCGGCTGCTGTACGTCGGCGCGGGAACGTCGGGACGGCTGGCGGTGCTCGACGCCAGCGAGTGCCCGCCCACGTTCGGCACCGACCCTTCGCTGGTGCAGGGGATCATCGCCGGTGGGCCCGAGGCGCTGACCCGGTCCGTCGAGGGTGCGGAGGACGACGCGGAGGCCGGGGCCGCCGCGATCAAGGCCCTGGAGGCGGGGCCGCTGGACTCGGTGCTGGGCGTCTCCGCCAGCGGCCGGGCCCCTTTCGTGCTGGGCGCGCTGGCGGAGGCGGCCGGCCGCGGCGCGCTCACCGCCGCCCTGTCGTGCAACGCGGACGCGCCGCTGTCGGCCGCCGCCGAACACGCGATCGAGGTGGTCGTGGGGCCTGAAGTGGTGACCGGCTCGACCCGCCTCAAGGCCGGGACGGCGCAGAAGCTCGTGCTGAACATGATCTCCACGATCTCCATGGTCAGGCTCGGCCGCACGTACGGCAACGAGATGATCGAGATGTCGGCGATGAACAACAAGCTCGCCGGGCGGGCGCTGCGCATGGTCAGGGACATCACCGGAGCCGACCAGGAGACGGCCGTGGCGGCGCTGGACGCGGCCGGCGGCCAGGCGAAGATCGCGGTGCTGATGATCCAGCACGGGCTCGACGCCGAGGCGGCCCGCGCGCTGCTGGAGTCGCACGGCGAGCGTCTCAGCGACGCGCTGAGCGGCTGAGCGGCTGAGCGGCTGAGCGGCTGAGCGGCTGAGCGGCTGAGGCCACCACACCACGACAGGGCCGCGACAGGACCGCGGGCAGGACCGCGACGGGGATGAGGGGACGGGGATGAACGACCGGCTGGACACGATCCTGGCGGACGGGGTGTCGCGCGTGTGCTCGGCGGCGGTCGCGCTGATCGCCGTGAACGGGTCCGTGGCCGCCGCCTCGGCGGCCGGCGAGCTCGTACGGTACGCGGACGCGGACGGGACGCCGGCCGGGGAACGCCCGCCGGCGCTCCGCGACTCGATCTTCGACCTGGCCTCGATCAGCAAGCTGTTCACCACGGTCGTGCTGCTCTCGCTGGCCGAGGATGGCCGGCTGGACCTGGACGAGCCCGTGGCGCGCCGGATCCCCGCGCGCGACGGGCGGATCACCCTGCGCCACCTGCTCACCCACACGGCGGGCCTGCCGCCGACCCGCCGCATCGACCTGGAACTGCCCGGCGCGGACGCCGCCGCGCGGATGGCCGCGATGCTGGAGACGCCGATCGTCCATCCGGTCGGCGGGCCCTACCTCTACAGCGACGTCGGCATGGTCGTGGCGGGCCGGATCGCGGAGCTGGCCGGCGGCGCGCCGCTGGACGCGCTGGTCCGCGCCCGCATCACCGAGGTGCTCGGCCTGGCCGGCACCGGCTACCGGCCCGCGTCGCCGGCGCGGGTGGCCGCGACCGAGTGGAAGGCGGAGCGCCCCGGGCCCGGTTGCGTGCGGGGCGAGGTGCACGACGAGACCGCCTACGCGCTGGGCGGTGTGGCGGGGCACGCGGGGCTGTTCGCGACGGCCGGGGACGTGCTCGCCTTCGGCGAGGCGCTGCGGCGCGGCGGCGGCCCGATGCTGAGCCGGGAGAGCGTGGCGGAGATGACACGCGACCAGGGTGCCGAGGGCGCCCCCTTCCGCCACGGGCTGGGGGTGCGGCTCGGCGATCCGGCCATCGTGGGACCGCTGGACGGCGCGTACGGGCATTCGGGCTTCACCGGGACCTCGCTCGTCGTCGATCCCGGTCGCCGGCTGACCGTGGTGCTGCTGACGAACTCCGTGCATCCGGTGCGGGGCCGCGACGGCATCCGCGAGATGCGCCATGCGGTCGCCGCCGAAGCGCTCCGCGCGGCTGACCTCGACCTTTGACAGGACGTAATTACAAAACCACAAAGAGCGTATTGCTCCGCCCAAAACGGTGTGTGAAGGTACACATGAGGCGGCTGTGAACGGTAGGCCACCTCAGGGTTCCTTTCATCAGAAGGGCCTCGGGCACACATGGGTGAACCTCCATCGTCCAAACAACCGTCGCAACAGAACCGATTTATCCAGCGATTCTCTGGAATGGGTAGATTCAGCCTGGTTTGGAGTGGCCAGGTCGTCACCCTCATCGGGAATTCCGTTCTCCGCTTCTCCCTGGTCATCCAGGCATGGACGGTCGACCACCAGGTCACCCAGGTGGTGGCGCTGTCGCTCTGCGCGCTGCTGCCCCAGATGTTGCTGAGCCCCACCGCGGGCGCCATCGTCGACCGCTTCCGCAAGCGCACCGCCCTGCAGCTGGCCGACCTCGGCGGGCTCGTCGCCGTCGCCGCCATGACGGCCGTCTATTTCCTCGGAGACCTGCACCTGTGGCAGGTCTACGTCACCGTCGCGCTGCTCGGCGCCGCCGCCGCCTTCCAGTTTCCCGCCCTGTCGTCGGCCGTGCCGCTGCTGGTCGGCAAGGAGCAGCTGCAGCGGGCCAACGGCCTGCTCGCCACCGCCAAGAGCGTCGCCGACGTGGGCGGGCCCGCGCTGGCCGGGCTGCTGGTGGTGACCGGCGGCCTCGGCGTGGTGCTCTGGATCGACCTGCTGAGCTTCGCCGTCGCGCTGCTCACCGTACGCCTGGTGCGCATGGACGGCGACCGGCCCGGCGAGGCCGGGACGCGCAAGCGCCTCGGCGCCGACTCGCTGGAAGGGCTGCGCTACCTGTTCGCCCAGCCCAGCCTGCGCGGGCTCATCCTGGTGTTCTTCACGGTCAACCTGGTGATGGTCTTCGGGTTCGCCGTGGTGCAGCCGATGATCCTGGCCAGGACCGGCAGCGACGTCTCCGCGCTGGCCAGCGTGAACGCCGGCATCGGCGCCGGCGGCATCGCGGGCGGCCTGCTGCTGGCCGCATGGGGCGGCCCGAAGAACCGGGCGCTCGGCATGATGCTCGGCGTCGTCGGCATGTGCGTGAGCGCGCAGATCGCGACGGCCGTGGTGCACGGCGTCGTCGCCTGGACCGCGACCATGCTCGTCGGCGCGATGATCATGCCGATCGTCAACGGCTCGATGCAGTCGATCATCCAGACCAAGGTGCCGAAGGACCGGCAGGGGCGGGTGTTCGGCGCCGTCATGTTCGTCTCGCAGATCTCCTCGCCGGTCGCGATGGCCTTCTCCGGCCCGCTCGCCGACCAGGTCTTCGAACCGCAGGCCGCGGCCGGGACCGGCCTGGCCGGGCTGCTGCGGCCCCTCGTCGGGACCGGGCCGGGCAGCGGCATGGCGGCGATGTTGTTCATCGCCGGCCTGCTCGGCGCCGGCGCCGCCCTGTGGGGGCTGGCCCGCCGCGCCGTACGCCACATCGACGTCCTGACCCCCGACCTCGAGCAGCAACCCGCGGGAGGCTGACCATGACCACCAACCCCTTCGAGGACGAGAACGGCTCCTACCTGGTGCTGGTGAACGACGAGAACCAGCACTCGCTCTGGCCGGCCGGCATCGGCGTGCCCGCGGGCTGGCGGGTGGCGCTGGAGGAGAGCCCGCGGGCCGCGTGCCTGTCCTACATCGAGACGCACTGGACGGACATGCGCCCGGCGAGCCTCACCCGGTCGTGACGATGGGCGTGCCGAACGGATCTCCCGGCGGTGTGCACGAGGTCTTCGCGCGGCAGGCGGCGCGGACCCCCGGCAGGACGGCGCTCATCGGCGCGGGCGAGCGGCTGACCTACGCCGAGCTGGACGCGCGCGCCTCGGAGCTCGCCGCGCGGCTCGGGGCCCGGGCTGCGGAAGGCCCTGGTGTGCGGCCCGGACGCCTGGTCGGGGTGCGCATGGAACGCGGCCCCGAGTTCGTCGTCGCGCTGCTGGCCGTGCTGAAGGCCGGCGCCGGATACCTGGTGCTCGACCCGGACTTCCCCGAGGAACGGCTGCGCGCCGTGGTGGCCGACGCGGGCGCCGCCGCCGTCCTCACCCCCTCCGGGCTCGAACCCCTGCCGTACGACGCCCGCCACGACGGCGTCGCCTGCGTCATGTACACCTCGGGCTCCACCGGCAGGCCCAAGGGCGTCGCCGCCCCGCACCGGGCGATCGTGGCCACGGTGACGGGCCAGGACTACGCGCCGTTCGACGCGGTGTGGCTGCAGTGCTCGCCGGTGTCGTGGGACGCGTTCGCCCTGGAGCTGTGGGGGCCGCTGCTGTCCGGCGGCACCTGCGTGCTGCACCCGGGGCAGCGGCCGGATCCGATGGTGATGGCCCGGCTGGCCGCCGAACACCAGGTCACCTGCATGTACCTGTCGAGCAGCCTGTTCAACGTGATCGTGGACGAGTACCCCGGCGCGCTCGCCGGCGTGCGGCACCTGGTCGTCGGCGGCGAGGCGCCGTCGCCCGCGCACGTCGGGCGCGCTCTCGAACGCCATCCCGGCCTGCGGGTGAGCAACGGCTACGGGCCGGTCGAAGGCATGATCTTCATGACCACGCACCCGATCACCCCCGGCGGCGGGCCCGTGCCCATCGGCACGCCGCTGCGGGGCAAGCGGGTGCACGTCCTGGACGCGCGGCTGCGGCCGGTGGCGGACGGGGAGGTCGGCGAGCTGTACGCGGCCGGTGAGGGGCTGGCCCTGGGCTACCTGGGACGGCCGTCGGCGAGCGCCGAGCGGTTCGTGGCCGACCCGTTCGGCGCGCCGGGCGAGCGCATGTACCGCACGGGCGACCTGGTACGGCGCCGCGCGGGAACGCTGGAGTATGTGGGGCGGGCCGACGAGCAGGTCAAGATCCGCGGGTTCCGCGTCGAGCCGGACGAGGTGGCCTCCGTGCTGGCCGCCCACCCCGCCGCCGCCCGGGTGAGCGTGGTGGCCAGGGAGGACACGCCCGGCGAGCGGCGGCTGGTCGCGTACGTGGTGCCGCGCCCCGGGGACGCGGTGGACGGCGAGGCGCTGCGGGCCCACGCTGCGGCGGCGCTGCCCGCCTTCATGGTGCCGTCGGCGTTCGTGGTGCTGGAGGCGTTGCCGCTGACCGCCACCGGCAAGCTGGACCGCGCCGCCCTGCCCGCGCCGTCGTACGAGCCGGCCATCGCCGAAGGGCCGCGCGACGAGGTGGAGCGGCGGTTGTGCGAGCTGTTCGCCGAGGTTCTCGGGGTGCCGGAGGTGGGGGTGACCGACGACTTCTTCAGGCTGGGCGGCGACTCGCTGACGGTGGCCAGGCTCCTCAGCAGGATCCACGCCGAGCTGGGCGTGGAGGTGGGTGTCAGAACCCTGTTCGAGGGGCCGACGGTGGCCGCGGTCGCCGCTCGCGTCCCGGACCTCCGCCACGACCCGGCGCCCGCCGGCGCTCTGCTGGGCGCCCCTGCGAGCAATACCGGGAACGGCGTGACGGACGGTTCCCCGCCGCCGGGGAGCGCGCTGCCGCTGTCGTTCGCGCAGCGCCGCCTGTGGTTCCTCGACCAGATCGACGCGGGCGTGGCCTACAACATGCCCATGCTGGTACGGCTCAGCGGCTCCGTGGACGTGGCGGCCCTGCGCGGCGCCCTGGAGGACGTGGTGGCACGGCACGAGCCGCTCCGCACGGTCTTCGCCGCGCACGACGGGGAGCCTGCCCAGAGGGTGCTGCCCGCGGAGCAGGCCAGACCCGGTTTCAGCGCCGTCGAGGTGGCGCCGGACGAGCTGGACGCGCGGGTGGCCGCGGCGGCGAGGCACCGCTTCGACCTGGGCGCCGAGCTGCCGATCCACTCCGTGTTGTTCACGACGGGACCGGACGAGCACGCGCTGCTGCTGGTCATGCACCACATCGCCACCGACGGGTGGTCGCTGCCGCCGTTCATGCGCGACCTGTCGCGGGCCTACCGGGAGCGGCTGGAGGGCCGGACCGCCGCGTTCCCTCCCCTGCCGGTCCGGTACGCCGACCACGCGGTGCGGCACCGTACGCGGGTGGACGCGCTGTCCGGCGCCGAGCTCGGCTACTGGCGGAAGACGCTGGCGGATCTGCCCGAGCCGCTCGCCCTTCCACGCAGGCCCCGGACGCGGGATGCGGAGACAGCGGGCACGGCGGGCGCGGCGGGCGCGGCGGGCACGGTGCGGACGAGGGTCGGCCCCGTCCTGCACCGGCGGCTGGTCGAGCTGGGCAGGGAACGCGGGGCGACGCTGTTCATGGTCCTGCAGGCGGGCCTGGCCGTGGTGCTCGAACGGGCGGGCGCGGGCACCGACCTGCCCATCGGCGCGCCGGTCGCGGGGCGGTCAGGCGACGAGGTGGGAGACCTGGTCGGCTTCTTCGTCAACCTGCTCGTCCTGCGTGCCGACCTGTCGGGCGATCCGTCCGCGGGCGAGCTGGTGTCGCGGGTGCGGGAGACGGACCTGGAGGCGTTCTCGCACCAGGAGGTGCCGTTCGAGCGGGTCGTGCAGGAGCTCGGCCCGGTACGGCGCCCCGGGCGGCATCCCCTCGTCGACGTGGTGCTGGCGTTGCAGAACAACGTGCGGGCCGAACTGTCGCTGCCCGGCGCCGAGACGCGGGTGGAGGTGGTCAGGACCGGGGCGGCCCGGTTCGAGCTGCTGGTCGACGTGACGGATGACTACGGGGACGACGGAGCGCCCGCCGGTATCGCCGTGACCGTCGAGTACCGCCTGGACGCCTTCGCCGAGCCGGTGATGGAGTGGCTGGCGGACGCGCTGGTGCGGGCGCTGGAGTCCATGGCCGCCGACCCCGGCGTACCGGTCTCTGCCATCGACCTGCCGCCCATACCCGACATGTCCCCTACCTCCCCAGCAGCACCCGACCCGTCCCCAGGAACCGACGGGGTTCCCGGAACCGCTCCCGGGCCGGACGGAGGGCGGGCGCGGATGCCGCGTACCGATGTGGAGCGGCGGATCGCGGCGGTCTGGGCAGACGTGCTCGGCGTCGCGCGGATCGGGCTCGACGACGGATTCTTCGCGCTCGGCGGCAACTCGCTGCAGGCCGTACGGGTCGCCGCGCGCCTCGCGGCGCAGGGTCTGCCCGCCACCGCCGGCCACCTCTTCAACGCTCCCACCATCGCCGAACTGGCCACCCGGCTGACCGCCGCCCAGGGGCCGGCCATCCCCCGCCTGCCCAGAATCCCGCGCACCCGCCACTGAGGAGAAGCGCACCATGGACCTCAGCGTGATGTTCTTCGGCGCGGACGACGCGAGCACCGTCGGCCACGCCACGAAATACGACGACATCCTGGCGATCACGAAGGCCGCCGACCGGCTCGGCTTCACCGCCGTCTGGACCCCCGAGCGGCACTTCCAGCAGGTCGGGCAGGTCTTCCCCAACCCGGCCCTGCTCAGCGCCGCCCTGGCCGTGGCCACGGAGCGCATCCACGTGCGGGCGGGCAGCCTCGTGCTCCCGCTGCACCACCCGCTGCGCGTCGCCGAGGACTGGGCCGTCGTCGACAACCTGTCGCGCGGCCGGACCGGCGTCTCGGTGGCGACCGGCTGGCACTCGAAGGACTTCGTGCTCGCCCCCGGCGCGTACGAGGACCGCAGGGAGCGCGCCTTCCGCGACCTCGCCCTGCTGCGGCGGTTGTGGGCGGGCGAGGCGGTGGAGTTCGCCGACGGCGCGGGCCAGCCGGTGACGGTGACGTCGCAGCCGCGCCCGTACTCCGATCACCTGCCGCTGTGGACCACGACCTCGGGCAGCCCCGCGACGTGGGAGGCGGCCGGGCGGACGCGGACGAACATCCTCGGCGCCACCATCGGCCAGACCCGCGAGGAACTGGCCGGGAAGATCCGCGCCTACCGGGACGCCTACGACCGGGCCCCCGAGCAGCCCGGCTCCCCGGCCAGGGGCACCGTCACGCTCATGGCCCACACCTACGTGGGCGAGACGGACGAGCACGCCAGGGAACGGGCGGGCGGCCCGCTCAAGGACTACCTCAGGTCGTACGTGGCGCAGACCGCGGCGAACAAGGGCGGCGGGGGCCGGGCGGCGGCGCTGAGCGACGAGCAGCTCGGCACGCTCGCCGAGTTCGCCTTCCAGCGCTATCTGACCTGGGGCAGCCTGCTCGGCTCCGCCGAGACGTGCCGCAAGAGCCTGGCCGACCTGGCCGACCTGGGCTGCGACGAGGTGGCCTGCTTCGTCGACTTCGGGCTCGGCGTGAACGAGGTGCTGGCCGGGCTGGAACGGCTCGCGGAGCTGCGGGAGGACATGTGACGTCGGCAGTGACATCGACGGGGGGACACGCGGGACCCGCGTCACGGGGCAGCAGCGCGGAGCGGTTCGCCGCGCTCGACGGGAAGCGCCGGGTGGAGCTGCTGCGGCGGCTCGTCGCGGCGGGCAGGCTGGAGGCGATCCCCGACGTCGTGCCGCCGCGCGACCCCTCCGTACCGGTGCGGCTCAGCCCGGCGCAGGAGGATCTGTGGGTGTTCGAGTCGCTCTATCCGGACACGGCGGCGCTCAACCTGTGCTGCTCGTACCACTTCGACACCCCCGTGGACCCCGCCGACCTGGAGGCGGCGCTGACCGTCGTGCAGGACCACCACGACAGCCTGCGCATGCGGATCAGGGGCGAGGTGGGCGACCTGCGGGTGGAGCTCCCGCCGGCGGAGCCGTTCGAGCTGGAGCGGCTTGACCTGCGCGGCACGGGCGTGGGCCTGCGGGAGGCGCTGCACGCCTTCAGCCGCCGTACGTTCGACCTCGACGGCGGGCGGCTGATCAGGGGCCAGTTCATCACCGTGGACGGCACGCGCTCCACGCTGGTGCTGGCGCTGCACCACATCGCGACCGACTGGTGGTCGTTCGACGTGCTGCACGGCGAGCTGACCGAGGCCTACCGCGCCGTGCGCGACCGCGCCTCGGACCGGTCCTGGCGGCGTCCGCGCCGCCCCGTGATCCAGTACGCCGACTTCGCCGGCTGGCAGCGCGAGCTGGAGGCGGCGGGGGTGTTCGACGCCCAGCTCGCCTGGTGGCGGCGCTACCTGGCGGACCCGCCGCGGCCGCTCACCGTCGGCTCGGCCGTCCCGGGCGGCGAGTTCGGCGTCGAGCAGATCGCCTTCCGCGTCGGACGGGACACCGAGGCCGCCGTGCGCGCGCTCGCGAAGGAGCGGGGCGCCACCGTGTACGGCGTGCTGATGACGGCGTTCGCGGTGTTCGCGCACCGGATGACCGGCGAGCGCGACCTGATCACGGGCACGCCCATGGCCAACAGGTCCGCCAAGGGCCTGGACCGCGTCATCGGCTACGTCATGAACTCCGTCCCGATCCGCTGGCGCTTCGGCGAGGACACCACGTTCGCGCAGTCGCTGTCGGATTTCACCGCCGGCTTCCCCGAGGTGACGGCGCACGCCGACGTCCCCGTGGGCAGGATCGTGCGGGCGGTCGACCCCGTGCGGGTGGCCGGGCGCTCGCCGCTGTTCCAGTGGGTGTTCATGCACCTGCCCCGCCAGGACAGCGTGGCCCGGCTGCGGGAGATCGCCGACCCCGAGCGGGTGCACACCGGCGGGGAGCACGACCTGATCGGCATCGTGCGCGACGCCGACGACGGGTTCGAGGCGAGCCTGGAGGTCCGCACCGACCTGTACGCGCCCGAGGTCGTCCGGGCCTGGGCGGAGGCGTTCACGACGTTGCTCGGCTCGCTGGTGGCCGACCCGGACGCGCCGGTGTCGGCGGCGGCCCTGGTCCCTCCCGGCGAGCTGCCGCCGGCCCCTGCGTGCCCCGCCGAGGACAGCGCGGGCGGCAGAGCGGGCGGCACGTCGGGCGGCCGCGGCTCGGAGCCGCCGTTCACGAGCCTGCCCGAACTGGTGGCCGGGCAGGCGGCGCGCAGGCCCGACGCGCTCGCCGTCGAGTCGGACGGCGAGCGGCTCACCTACCGGGAGCTGCTGGAGCGGGCAGACCGCCTGGCGGGCGCGCTGCGCGAGCGCGGGGCGGGGCCCGAGCGGGTGGTGGCGCTGGCGCTCGGCCGTTCGGTGGACCTGGTGGTGGCGATCCTGGCGGTGCAGCGGGCGGGGGCCGCGTACCTGCCGCTCGACCTCGACCATCCGCTCGGACGGCTCGCGTACCAGATCGAGGACGCGGGCGTGAGGCTGCTGGTCGCCGAACCGGGCACGCTGCCGGAACTGGCGATCGAGCGCCTGTCACCGGCGGCCGCGCCGGGCGGACCGCCGCCCCCGGCCCGACCGCGCGACGCGGGACCGCTGCCGGCGATCCGGGCGCACGACGCCGCCTGGGTGATGTACACCTCCGGCTCCACCGGCCGCCCCAAGGGGGTCGTGGTCGGCCACGCGGGCGTCGCGAGCCTGACCCGCACCCTGGTGAGCGCGTTCGGGCTCGACGCCTCCAGCCGCGTACCGCAGCTGGGCTCGCCGGCCTTCGACATCTCGGTGGCCGAGCTGTGCATGGCGTTCGGCTCGGGCGGCACGCTCGTCGTCCCGCCCGCGGGTCCGCTGATCGGTGCGGACCTGGGCCGCGTGTTGCGGGAGCGGCGGGTCACGTTCGCGCTGGTCCCGCCGGCGGTGCTGGCGACCGTGCCGCCCGGCGACTACCCCGACCTGCGAGGGCTGGCCTCGGGCGCCGACGTGTGCCCGGCGGAGCTGGTGTCGGCGTGGGCGGGCGTGCGGTTCTGGAACGCGTACGGGCCGACGGAGGCCACGGTCGCCGCCAGCGTCAGCGACCCGCTCACCCCCGGCGGCGGCCTCCCCCCGATCGGCCGTCCTCTCGCCGGCCACCGCCTGTACGTCCTGGACGCCCGGCTGCGGCCGGTGCCCGTGGGCGTCCCCGGCGAGCTGTACGTCGCGGGCCCCGGCGTGGCGAGAGGCTATCTCGGCCGGCCCGGGCTGACCGCCGAGCGGTTCGTCGCGGACCCGTACGGCCCGCCAGGTGAGCGCATGTACCGCACCGGAGACCTGGCCCACCGGCGTGCCGACGGCCAGGTGCAGTTCCTGGGCCGGGCGGACGACCAGGTGAAGGTGCGCGGCCACCGGATCGAGCCGGCCGAGATCGAGGCGGTGCTCGCCGGGCACGAGTGCGTCGCCGGGGCGGCGGTCGCGCCCCGCGACGGCCGCCTCGTCGGCTATCTGGTGCCGCGCGAGGGCCGCTCGTGCGACACCGCGGACGTCCTGGCCCGGGCCGTGGCGGCGCTGCCCGCGCCGATGGTGCCGAGCGACCTGGTGGTGCTGGACGCGCTGCCGCTCACGCCGCAGGGCAAGCTGGACCGGGCCGCGCTGCCCGCTCCGCCCGTGGCGGGGCGGGCCGGGCGTGCGTCGCGCGAACCGGCCACGGACCGTGAGGCGGCGCTCTGCGCCCTCTTCGCCGAGCTGCTCGGCGTGCCGGAGGTGGGGGCGGAGGACGACTTCTTCCGGATGGGCGGCGACAGCATCACGGCGATCCAGCTCGTCAGCCGGGCCAGGGCGGACGGGCTCGGGCTCACGCCGCGCGAGGTGTTCGTCGCCAGGACCCCGGCCGCGCTGGCAGCCGTCGCCCGGGCCGGCGCACGCACCGTCGCCGACTCCCCCTCCGGCCGGTTCCCGATCACGCCGATCATGCACTGGTGGCGCGAGCACGGAGGCCCGCTCGGCACGTTCACGCAGTCGCTGACCGTGCCCGTGCCCGCGGGGACGGACGAGGAGCGGATCAGGGCGGCGCTGCGCACGCTGACGGCCAGGCACGCGGCGCTGCGCACGCGCCTGCTGCGCCACGCGGACGCCGGCGCGGACGGGGGCGCGGACGCGGGCTGGGAGCTGGAGGTCCTGCCTCCGGAGGAGGCGCCGGAGGTCCCGTTCAGCCGCGTGGCCACCGGCCCGGGCCCGTCCGCGCCGGCCGGCGACGCGCCCGGCGCGGACCCGCCGCACGCCGCGTCCCGGCCGGACGCGGGTGCGGCGCTCGATCCCGGGAGCGGGCGGATGCTGGCCGCCGTCTGGCACGCGCCGGACCGGCTGGTCGTCACCGCGCACCACTTCGCCGTGGACGGCGTCTCCTGGCGCCTGATCGGCCCCGAACTGGAGGCGCTGCTGCGCTCGCCCCGCTCCGCCGGGCCTGCGCAGGGCACGTCGTTCGCCCGCTGGGCGCGCCTGCTGGCCGCCGAGGCGGAACGTCCCGAGCGGGTGGCGGAGCTGCCCTTCTGGGAGGAGACGGCGGCGGGCGGCGCGACCCTCCTGCCACCGGGGTGGAAGGGACGCGGCGGCCCGCGCACGACCCTCACCACCCGGCTCCCCGCCGACCTCACCGGTCAGGTCCTCACCCGCCTGCCCGCCGCCTTCCGCTGCGGGCCGGACGAGGTCCTGCTGACCGCCCTCGCCCTCGCCGTGGCGCGCTGGCGCGGCGGCACGGAGGTGCTCGTCGACGTCGAGGGGCACGGCAGGGACGCCTTCACCGACGACGCCGACGTCTCCACCACCGTCGGCTGGTTCACCACCCAGCACCCGGTGCGGCTGGACGCCCGGGGAGAGCCCGCCGCCGCGCTCAAGCGCGTCAAGGAACGGCTGCGCGCCGTCCCGTCGGGCGGGCTCGGCTACGGGCTGCTGCGCCACCTCAACCGGGGCACCGCGCCGAGGCTCGCCGCCCTGCCCGCCGCCGACCTGCGCTTCAACTACCTGGGCAGGTTCGACGGCGAGCTGGCCGGCATGCCGGAGGCGCCGATGGCGTACGCGGTGGAGCTGGACGCCGTCGCCCAACCGGGCCGGGACGGCGCCCGGCTGGTGGCGAGCTGGTCCTACGCGGCCGCCGCGATCAGCGCGGAACGCGCGGGGGAGCTGGCCGGGCTCTGGTCCGGCGCGCTCGCCGAGCTGGCCGGGCAGGCGGGCGAGGGCGGCGCGACGAGCTCGGACTTCCCGCTGGTCGAGCTGACGCAAGGCCAGGTCGAGGCGCTCGAAGCGGACCTGGACGGCGACTGGTGAGCCGCGCGCTGGCCGACGTGCTGCCGCTCTCCCCCGCGCAGGAGGGCCTGCTCTTCCACGCCCTGTACGGCGGCGACGACGCGTACGTCGTCCAGGCCAGGTTCGCCGTCGACGGGCCGGCGGACCCGCCCCGGCTGCGGGCGGCCGTGGAGACCCTGTTCGGCCGCCATCCCAACCTGCGCGCCTGCTTCCGCCACAAAGGGCTGGACCGGCCGGTGCAGGTCATCCCGCACCGGGTGCGCCTGCCGTGGACCGAGGTGGACCCGCCGTCGGACGCCGAGCTGGAGCGCATCCTGGAGGCCGACCTGCTGCGCCCGTTCGACGTGACCCGGCCGCCGCTGGTCCGCGCCACCCTGGTGCGCCGGCGGGAGCTGGTGCTGACCCTGCACCACCTTCTGGTGGACGGCTGGTCGATGCCGATCCTGGCGAGCGAGCTGGCCGGCCTTTACACGGGGGCGGGCACGCTGCCGCCCGCGCCGCCGTACCGGGACTATCTGGCCTGGCTGCGCGCCCAGGACGGCGAGCGCGCGGCACGGGCCTGGCGGGACGCGCTCGCGGGCCTGCCGGGGCCGACCCTGCTGCGGCCCGGCGCGAGCCCGGCCGACAGCGCGGCGAGCCTGCGGCAGGGGAGGGTGGAGACCGAGCTGACGGCGGAGCTGAGCCAGGCTCTGCGCCGGCGGGCTCGCCGGTCGGGTGTGACGGTCAACACGCTGGCGCAGGCGGCGTGGGGGCTGGTGCTGGCGCGGCTGACCGGGCGCTCGGACGTGGTGTTCGGCACGGTGGTGTCGGGCCGCCCGCCGGAGCTGGGGGGCGTGGAGTCGATGGTGGGGCTGTTCATCAACACGCTGCCGGTCCGGGTCAGGACGGGCGAGCCCCTCCTGCTGGAGCGCCTGCAGGAGGAGCAGGCCCGGCTCTCGGCCTACCACCACGTACGGCTCGCCGACGTGCGGCGCGGCGCCGGCGAGCTGTTCGACACGCTGCTGGCCTTCGAGAACTACCCCCGCGACGGCCTGGCCTCCTCCGGCGTCCGCCTGACCGAGGTGCGCGACGCCACCCACTACCCGCTCACCGTCACGGTCGTGGCCGGCGAGCGGCTGTGGCTGCGGCTCGGCCACCGCGCCGACCTGGTGGGCCGCGCCGAGGCCGAGGCCGTCATGGCCCGCCTGACCCGGGCGTTCGAGCGGGTGGCCGAGGGCTCGGAGAGCGGCGACGTGCTTCCCGAGGCGGAGACGCGGCGGCTTCTCGTGACCTGGAACGGCGCCACGCGGGCGCGGGCGGGCGGGTCGGTGCCCGAGCGGTTCGCGGCGCAGGCGGCCCGCACCCCGGACGCCGTGGCCGTCGAGCACGGCGGGCTCGCCCTCACCTACGCCGAGCTGGACGCCCGCTCCGGCCAGGTCGCGGCCGGGCTCGACGTGGCCCGGGAGGCGCCGGTCGCGCTGCTCATGGACCGCTCGCCTGACCTGGTGGTCGCCCAGCTGGCGGTGCTGAAGGCGGGCGGCTGCTACGTCCCGCTGGATCCCGGGCAGCCGCGCGACCGCCTCGACCGGATCATCGCCGACAGCGGCGCCCGCACCGTCCTGACCAGCCCGCTTGCCGTAGAGGGGGGCGGGGACGGTGTCGCGCCGGAACCCGCGCACCCCGGCTCGGCCGCCTACGTCATGTACACCTCCGGCTCCACCGGCGCGCCCAAGGGCGTCGTCGTCACCCACGAGAACGTCGCGGAACTGGCCGCCGACCGGCGCTTCGCCGGGCACCGGCGGGTGCTGCTGCACAGCCCGCACACGTTCGACGCGGCCACGTACGAGGTGTGGGCGCCGCTGCTGAACGGCGGCACCGTCGTCATCGCCCCGCCGGGCCCGCTCCATCCCGACACGATCCTGCACGGCCGGCTGGACGCGGTGTGGCTGACGGCCGAGCTGTTCCGCACCGTGGCCGACCTCGCGCCCGCGGCACTGGCCGCGGCGGGCGAGGTGTGGGCGGGGGGCGACGTGCTGCCGCCGGACGCGGTCCGCCGGGCGGCACGGCACGGCGCGCGGGTGGTCAACGGGTACGGCCCCACGGAGACGACGACGTTCGCCACCGCCCATCCCGTGGGGGACGGCCCAGGGAGCGGACCGGAAGGCGGACCGGTGCCGATCGGCCGGCCGCTGGACAACACGCGCGTGTACGTCCTGGACGCGCGCCTGCGCCCGGCCCCGGCCGGCGTCGTCGGTGAGCTGTACATCGCGGGGACGGGCCTGTCCCGCGGCTACCTCGGCCGGCCCGGGCTGACGGCGGAGCGCTTCGTGGCGGACCCGTTCGCGAGCGGCGAGCGGATGTACCGGACGGGAGACCTCGCGCGGTGGACGTTCGGCGGGGAGCTGGAGTTCGCCGGCCGCGCCGACGGCCAGCTCAAGATCCGCGGCCACCGGATCGAGCCCGGCGAGGTGGAGTCGGTGCTGGAGAGCTCGCCGGACGTGACCCGCGCGGTCGTCGCCGCCGCCGACGCGCCCGGAGGCGGCCGGCGGCTGGTCGCGTACGTGGTGCCCGGCGGATCGCTGGAGCGGGTGCGCGCGCACGCCGCCGCCCGGCTGCCCAGGTATCTGCTCCCCTCCCAGTACGTGCCGCTCGACCGCCTGCCGCTCACCCCCCACGGCAAGGTCGACCGCGCCGCCCTGCCCGCCGTCCCGCCTCCGAAGCCGCTCCCGGGGCCGCTCGACGGGCCGCTCGACGGGCCGCTCGACGGGCCGCTCGACGGGCCGCTCGACGGGCCGCTCGACGGGCCGCTCGACGGGCCGCTCGACGGGCCGCTCGCCGCCTCCCAGGACGCCGGTCCCCGGCCCGCCGCGAGCCCGCACGACCCCGCGGAGCCGCGCTCCGCGCGCGAGAAGCACCTGTGCGTCCTGTTCGCCGAGGTGCTCGGGCTGCCGGAGGCGGGCGCGGACACCGACTTCTTCGCCTCCGGCGGGGACTCGCTGCTGGCCATGCGGCTCACCGCCGCGATCGAGTCCGCGATCGGCGTCCGCACCTCCATCGCCGCCCTGTTCGAGGCCCCCACGCCCGCCGAACTCGCCATCCGGCTCGACGCGCGCTCCGATCGGGCTCCGGCCGAGCTGGACCTGTCGCCGCTGCTGACGCTGCGGGCCGAGGGCGGGCGGGCGCCGCTGTTCTGCGTGCACCCCGGCCGGGGCATCGGCTGGTCGTACACCGCGCTGCTCCCCCACCTTCCGAAGGACCGGCCGGTGCACGCCCTGCAGTCGCCGGTGCTCGGTGACGGCGCCTGGCGGCTGCCCGGCACCATGCGGGAGCTGGCCGACGACTACCTGGCGCGGCTGCTCGCGGTCCGGCCGGAGGGGCCGTACCTGCTGCTCGGGCACTCGTTCGGCGGGCTGCTCGCGTACGAGATGGCCGCCCGGCTGCGGGAGGAGGGCCGGCAGGTGGGGCTGGTCGCCTCGCTGGACGCGGTCCCCTGGCCGCCGGGCGTGGAGCCCGACCCCGACGAGGTCGAGCAGGAGGCGCTGACCATCCTGCTGCGCACCCGGACGCTGCACCCCTACGCGCAGCCGGGGCGGCTGGAGCGGGAGCGGGTGTTCGCCGCCGTGCGCGGAAGCGAGGGCCCGCTGTCGGGGCTGGCCGGCGAGCACCTGTCGGCGGTGGCCGGGACGGTGGCCGGGCATCTGCGGCTGGCCGTCACCTACCGGCCACCGCCCTACGACGGGACGGTGCTGCTGTTCTCGGCCACCGCCCAGCCCGGCGACGTCGGCTCGGCGGTCAAGGCGGAGCGCTGGAGCGGCTCCGCCCGCGACGTGCGGGTCCACGACCTGGACTGCGGGCACAGCGATCTGCTCAGGCCCGGGCCCGCCGCCGAGATCGCCGCAGTCATCGAGCCGATCCTCCGGGAGTCGTGATGGAGACGTACGAGTTCCCCGTGTCGCCGGCGCAGGCCAGAATGCTGGTGCTCGACCAGCTCAACCCGGGCACCGCCCAGTACAACGTGCCCGTGGCCTTCACCGTGCGCGGGCCCTTCGACGTCGCGGCGTTCCGCGCGGCCCTGGACGCGGTGGTCGCCGCGCACGAGTCGCTGCGCACGGTGTTCCAGCCGCACGACGGCGGCTACCTCCAGGTCGTCGCGGAGGAGGGGAAGGCCGCGCTGCGCGTCGAGCCGGACGTGCCCGCGGCGCGGGCGCACGCGCTCATGAAGGCCGAGGCGGCCGCGCCGTTCGACGTCGAGGCGGGGCCGCTGCTGCGGTGCGTGGTGTACGTCCTCGGCGGCGAGCACCACCTCGTGCTGCTGACCGTCCACCACCTGGTGTGCGACGGCTGGTCGCTGCGGCTGCTGCTGGAGGAGCTCTCCAACGCCTACCGGCGGCTCGCCTCCCCCGGCGAGTCACCGGCGGACGCCGCGCCGTCCGAGCCCGCGCCGCAGTACCCCGACTACGCCGTCTGGCAGCGGGAGCGGCTGCACGCCATGGACGACTCCGTCGCGTTCTGGACGGAGACGCTCGAGGACGCGCCCACGACGCTCGCCCTGCCCGCCGACAGGCCCCGCCCCGCCGTGCAGTCGGCGGCGGGCGGCGTCGTAGGCGTCCCGCTGCCCTCCGGCACGCGCCGGCGGCTGGCCGAGGTCGCCGCCGAGCGGAACGCGACGCCGTACATGGTGATGTTCGCGGCGTTCGCCGCGTTCCTGGCGAGGATCAGCGGCCAGCGGGACCTGGTCATCGCCGTCCCTGTGGCCGGCCGCGACCACCCGGACGTCCAGAACATGATCGGCCTGCTGGTCAACACCCTCGCCGTACGCGCCGACCTGTCGGACGACCCCGCGTTCCTCGACCTGATCGGCCAGGTGCGCGAGCGCCTCCTCGCGGCCCGGCCGCACCACGAGGCCCCGTTCGAGGCCGTGGTGCACGCCCTCGCCCCCGGCAGGCAGCTGAGCCACGACCCGCTCGTCCAGGTGATGCTGGCCTACGACGACGACACCCTGCTGGCCCTCGACCTGCCCGGCGCCACCGCGGAGCGCGTCGAGCTGCTGCTGGACGACGCCAAGTTCGACCTGCTCATGAACGTCGAGCGGCAGGCCGGCGAGCTGGCCGCCCACCTCGTCTACCGGGCCGACCTGTTCGACCGGGAGACCGTGCGCCACTGGGCACGCGCCTTCGCGACGCTGCTCGACGCCCTGCTCGGCGAACCCGGCCGGCCCGTGAGCGCCGCCGGCCTCCTCCCCGCGGCGGACCGCCGCCTGATCGTCGAGGGGTGGAACCGCACGGCCGCCCCCACCGGCACCCGCCTGGTCCCCGACCTGGTGGCCGAACGGGCCGCGGAACGTCCCGGCGCCACGGCGCTCGTCTGCGGCGCCACCGCGCTCACGTACCGGGAGGTGCTGGAGCGCGCCGACCGGCTGGCCGGCCGGCTGCGCGCGGCCGGCGTCGGGCCGGAGATCCCCGTGGGGCTCTGCCTGCCCAGAGGCGCGGACATGGTGGTGGCGGCGCTCGCCGTCCTGCGCGCGGGAGGCGCGTACGTGCCTCTCGATCCCGGGCATCCGGCGGCCCGGCTGGCGTTCATGATCGGCGACGCGGGGGTGCGGCTGCTGATCGCGACCGAGCCCGTGGACCTCGGCGTGCCCGTGGCCGCCCCCGACGGCGACGTCCCCATCCCCCCGGTCGGGCCGGTGCTCGCGGCGCGGCCCGAACCCGCGAACACGGCCTACATCCTCTACACCTCCGGCTCCACCGGCACCCCCAAGGGCGTCGCCGTCGAGCACCGGGCCCTGCTGAACCTGGCCACCGCCGTACGCCACCAGTTCCCCGTGACCGGCGACGACCGGGTGCTGCAGTACGTGTCGTTCGGGTTCGACGTGGCCGTGTCCGACGTGTTCTTCTCCCTCGTCGCGGGGGCGGAACTGCACGTCGCGGGCGAGTGCGAGCGGCTCGGCGAGGACCTGTACGCCCGCCTGCGCGACTCCCGCGTCACCTACGCCTTCCTGCCGCCGTCGGCCGCCATGTCGCTGCCCTGCCCGCCGGACGCCCGCGAGACGGCGCTGCCGGACCTGCGCACGCTGGCCGTCGGCGGCGAGGCGTGCCCGGCCGAACTGGTGGAGCGCTGGGCGACGCCGCGGCGGCGGATCGTGGACGCGTACGGGCCGAGCGAGACCACCGTCTACGCGACCACGGCCGACCTGTCGCCGGGGCGGCCCGTGGTGATCGGGCGCCCGGTGGCCAACGGCCGGGCGTACGTGCTGGACGAGCGGCTGAGTCCCGTGCCCGTGGGGGTGACCGGGGAGATCTACCTGGCGGGGTCGGGGATGGCCAGGGGTTACGCCAACCGGCCCGGGCTGACCGCGGAGCGCTTCGTCGCCGACCCGTACGGGCCGCCGGGCGAGCGCATGTACCGGACGGGCGACCTCGGCAGGTACGACGCCGACGGGGTGCTGTCCTACCTCGGCCGGGTCGACACTCAGGTCAAGCTGCGCGGCTTCCGCGTGGAGCTGGGCGAGATCGAGACCGTCCTCGCGGCGCACCCCGGGGTGTCGGTGGCGGCGGCGTCCGTGCGCGGTGACCGGCTGGCGGTGTACGTGGTGGCGGACGGCGAGCCGCCACCCGCCGCGCGGCTGCGGGCGTGGCTCGGCGACCGGCTGCCGGGCTACATGGTGCCCGACTCGGTCGTCCTCCTGCCGGAGTTGCCCGTCAACAGGTCCGGCAAGGTGGACAGGTCGCTGCTGCCCGAGCCGCCGCCGACCCGCCCCGACCTGGGCCGCCCCTACGTCGCCCCGGCCACGCAGACCGAGCGGCTGCTGGCGGAGGTGTGGGCGGAGGCGCTCGGCCTGGAGCGGGTCGGCACGCACGACAACTTCTTCGACCTGGGCGGCAACTCGATCAGGTTGCTGGCCGTCCTGGCGGCGCTGCGCGAGCGCGGCGGGGACGGCGGGCTCAAGCTGGTCGACCTCTTCCGGCATCCGACGGTCGCCGCCCTCGCCGACCGGCTGGACCGCCCCGCCGGTTCGCCCGCCGGTTCGCCCGCCGGGTCTCCGGCCGGCTCTCCGGCTGGGGCGGACGTCGGCGCGGCGAGACTGCGCGGCCAGAGCAGGCGCGAACGGCTCGCCGCGCGCAGGAAAGCACAGAGAGGGTAACGAATGACCGACGCACCTGCTGTGGCCATCGTGGGGATGAGCGGCCGCTTCCCCGGAGCCCGCGACGTGGCCGCCTTCTGGGCCAACCTGCGCGACGGCGTCTGCTCGATCGCCGACTTCGACGAGGAGGAGCTGCTGGCCGACGGCGTGCCCGCCGACGAGCTGCGCCATCCCGGCTACGTGCCGTCCAAGGGGTTCCTGGCGGACGCGGACCGGTTCGAGCACGAGCTGTTCGGGTTCGGCGCGGCGGAGGCGCGAGCCCTGGATCCGCAGCTGCGGCAGCTGCTGGAGACGGCCTGGTCGGCGCTGGAGGACGCGGGGCACGACCCGCGCGCGGCTCCCGACAGGACCGGCGTGTACGTGGGCGGCGAGCCCAGCGACCACGCGCTCGCCGCGCAGCTCGATCCGGGGCTGCGGGCCCGGCTCGGGCCCCTGCAGGTGCGGATGTTCACCGACAGGGAGTTCATGGCCGGGTGGCTGTCGTACCGGCTGAACCTGACCGGGCCCAGCATGACCGTGCAGACGGCCTGCTCGACGTCGCTGGCCACCGTGCACATGGCGGTCCAGGCGCTCCTGCTCAGCGAGTGCGACCTGGCGCTGGCCGGCGGCGTGTCGATCGACTCGCCGTACAGGCGGGGATACCTGTACGAGCCCGGCGGCATCTTCTCGCCCGACGGGCGGTGCCGGCCCTTCGACGAGAAGGCGGCGGGCACCGTCGGCGGCAACGGCGTCGGGCTGGTGGTGCTCAAACGCCTGGAGGACGCCCTGGCCGACGGCGACGCGATCCACGCGGTCGTCCGCGGCACGGCGCTCAGCAACGACGGCGCCGGGCGGGTGGGGTTCACCGCGCCCGGCGTGGACGGGCAGACGACCGCCATCGTCGAGGCGTGGGCGGCGGCCGGTCTCGAACCCGCGGACGCGCAGTTCCTCGAGGCGCACGGCACCGGGACGGACCTCGGCGACCGGATCGAGGTGGCGGCCGCCGCCGCGGCCTTCGACGGCGCGTCCGGGTGCGCGATCGGCTCCGTGAAGTCCAACGTCGGCCACCTGAACGCGGCCGCGGGCGTCACCGGGCTGATCAAGGCCGCGCTGATGCTCCGGCACCGCACGATGGTCCCCACGGTGAACGTCACCCGCCCCCACCCCGACCTCGACCTCGACTCCACCCCGTTCCACCTGCTCACCACCACCGCGGACTGGGTCGCTCCCGCGACCGGCCCGCGCCTGGCCGGAGTCTCGTCCCTCGGCATCGGGGGCACGAACGTCCACGTCGTCCTCTCAGAACCCCCCGTTCCCGCTTCGAGCACGGGGACGCGCGCGGCGGCCCCGTGGCGCGGGGACAGCGGTCCCGCCGTGGCGCGCGGGAAGGAGGGACCCGCCCCGGTTCTGGGGGACGGACCGCCGCTGGTGCTGCCGCTGTCGGCGCGAACCCCCGCCCAGCTCGCCACGGCGGCGGGACGGCTGGCGGAGGCGCTGCGCGCTCCCGGCGCGCCTTCGCTGGCCGATGTCGCCTGCACCCTGGCCACGGGCCGCGCCGCCCTGGACACCCGCGCCTACGTGGCCGCCACGACCCGCGCCGAGGCCGCCGCCGCCCTGGCCGCGCTCGCCGCGCACGGAGAAGGGGCGGCCGGAGAAGCGGCGGCCGGAGGCCGTTCCGCGCTGGGTGACGCGTGGGTGCGGGGCGAGGACGTCGCCTGGCCGCACACCGGCGGGCGGCGGGTCCACCTGCCCACGTACCCGTTCGCGGGCGAGCACCACGGCGCGCTCACCGTCGGAGCCCCGCCGCCTCCCGAACCCGAACAGCCGCTGGACACGAGGACCGCGGTGACCGAGCTGTTCCTGACCACCCTGGACCTGGCCGGCAGGCAGGACCTGACCAGGACGTACTTCGCCGCCGGCGGCGACTCCCTGACCGCCGTCTTCCTGGTCGGCGAGCTGCGCGACCGCTTCGGCCTGGAGGCGCCCATCGAGCTGTTCCTGGAGGAGCTGCCGCTGGAGGAGCTCATCTCCCGCGTCCTGAGCGACCCGGACGACGACCCGCTCGGCGACCTCCTGGACGAGCTGGAATCTTCATGAGGCCCGGCCCCGACCCGGCCGGGATCGACTCGCTCGACCTGCTCGATCCCGCGCTCCACGCCGCCCACGACCTCACCCCCGTGTGGCGCTGGCTGCGCGCCCACGACCCGGTGCGCAGGCACGAGCGGTTCTGGAGCGTGACCCGCCACGCCGACGTGCTGCGCGTCGTGCGCGACCCGGACACGTTCAGCTCGCTCCAGGGCAACATGTTGCGGACCCTCCTGCGCGGGCACGATCCCGGCGCGGGCAAGATGCTGGTCGTCACGGACGGGCCCGAGCACGCCCGCCTGCGCCGCCTGCTGACGCCCGGCTTCGGCCCGCGCGCGCTCGGCCCCATCACGCGCTCGATCGAGGAGGCCACCCGCGACCTGCTCGGTGCGTTCGTGCGGCGCGGCGGCGGCGACTTCGTGGCGGAGGTGGCCGCCCAGGTGCCGCTGCGTGCCATCTGCGAGCTGCTCGGCGTCCCCGAGGAGGACCGGCAGCGCGTGCTGGAGCTGACCGGCGAGGCCATGCTGGGCGAGACCCCGGCGGGACAGCAGGCCGGACCGCGGGCCGGGAGCACGCCGCCGGCGGCGATGATCGCCCAGAGCGAGATCCTGCTCTACTACACGCGCCTGGCCGCCCGGCGCAGGCGGGCGCCGGGCGACGACGTGATCAGCCTGCTCGTCGGCAGCGACCTGACCGAGGAGGAGGTGCTGCTCAACTGCTACAACCTCATCATCGGCGGCGACGAGACGGCCCGCCTGGCGATGGCCGGCGGGCTGCTGGCGCTGGCCACGTACGACAAGGAGTGGGCGCGCCTGCGCGACGACCCCGCGCTCGTCGACCCCGCCGTCGAGGAGATCCTGCGCTGGACCACCCCCGCCGCCCACGTCGGGAGGATCGCCACGCGGGACGCGGAGCTGGCCGGGCGGCAGGTCGCGGCCGGTGACGTGGTGGCGCTGTGGACGGTGTCCGCCAACCGTGACGAGGCCGTCTTCGACGATCCGGACCGGTTCGACGTCGGCAGGACGCCGAACCGGCACCTCACGTTCGGCCACGGCCCGCACTTCTGCCTGGGCGCCCAGCTCGCCCGGGCCGAGATCCGCGCGCTGCTGGCCGAGCTGCGGGCGAGCGTGTCGGCGATCACGGTGACGGGCCCGGTGACCTGGCTGCCGTCGAACTTCATCAACGGCGTCGGCACGCTCCCCGTGGCGCTGGCGTAGCCTGCGGGTATGGCTGTGCACCTGAACCACACCATCGTGGCGGCGAAGGACCGGGACGCGACCGCCGCGTTCCTGGCCGACGTCCTGGGGCTGGAGCCGCCACCGGTCTACGGCCCGTTCCGCGTCGTCTCGCTCGGCAACGACGTCTCGCTCGACGTCGTCCAGGCGGGCGGGCCCGTGCATCCGCAGCACTACGCGTTCCTGGTCGGCGAGGAGGAGTTCGACCTGATCAGGGGCCGCATCGAGGAGCGCGGGCTGACCTACTGGGCCGATCCGCACCACCGGCGGCCCGGGGTGATCAACACCAACGACGGCGGCCGCGGCCTCTACTGGGAAGACCCCAACGGCCACAACCTGGAGATCATCACGGTGCCGTACGGCGGCGGGGCCTAGGGCGCCAGCGCCTCCAGGGCCTCCTCGGCCCGGCGCATCGCCTCCTCGGGCGCCGCGGTGACGATCTCGCGGTCGAAGTTGAGGTCGTGGAAGACGTCCGTCACGCCGCGGGCCGCCAGGCCGGCCACATCGGCTCTGATCTTGTCGTACGTGCCCGTCAGCGGCCGGTCCTCGTCGCCGGGCCGGACCTGGGTGACGCCCCTGCACACGAACCGGAACCCGGTCGCGTCGCGTCCCGACGCCGCCAGCTCCGCCTTGATCAGCTCCACCCTGCCCGCGATGCCGGCCAGGTCCTCCCTGCTGGAACTGACCCATCCGTCGGCCAGCCGGGCGGCGCGCCGCAGCGCGACCTCGGCGGTGCCGCCGAGCAGCAGGCGTGGCGGCGCGGGCGCCGGCTTGGGGTCGATGTGGGCGGGCGGCACGCGGTAGAACTCGCCGTCGTGCTCGACCACGTCGTCGCGCCACGCCTTGCGCAGCACCTCGACGAACTCCTCGCCCCTGCGGCCGCGCCGCTCCATGCCGACGCCCGCCGCCGTGAACTCCTCGGGCAACCAGCCCAGCCCGATGCCGGCGCTCAGCCGCCCGCCCGCGACCGTCTGCAGCGTGGCCAGCTGCTTGGCCAGCAGCACCGGCGACACGTACGCGTTGACCACGGCGACGCCCAGGCCGATCCCGCGCGTCACGCCCGACAGGTGTGCCAGCGTGATCAGCGGGTCGTGCACGGCGCGGTAGGTCGGCCCCATCGGGTGCCCCACCGGATAGAGCAGCCGCTGGTACGTCCACAGCTCGTGGTAGCCGAGCTCCTCCGCCCGCGTGGCGACGCGGCGCATGTTGGCCGGGGTGGCCCATGGCCCTGACTGGGGCACTGCGAAACCCACTCTCATGCCCTCTAGTCTGTACTGGTGAGTCTGGAGGCGGAGCTGGCGGGCGTCGCCGCGGCGTACGGCGGCACGGGCGCGCCCGAGCTGCACCCGACCCGCACCGATGTCGTGGTGTTACGCAGGGGCGAGGTCGTGGTGAAGGCTCACTCGGCGCGCGACGACGCCGGGGCGTTGCGGCCGAGGTTACGGGCCGCCGCCTCGGCCGCGGTGAGCGGCGTGATGCTGGCCCCGCTGGAGCCCGAGGTGCTGACGGTGGCCGGGCGCGCGGTGACGGTGTGGCCCGCGGGGCGGCCTGTCGCGCGCGACGACGATCCGGGCTGCGCCCCGTGGGAGGAAGGGGCCAGGCTGCTGGCCAGGCTGCACGCGGTCCCCCTGACGCTGCTGCCGGTCCTGCCCGCGGCCGGTGGGCCCGCGAGGGCCGCCCGTGCGGTGGGGCGCATGTCCGGGGACGGCCCGGTCGCGCGGCTCGTCAGGAGGGCGTTCATGCGCCTGCCCGCGACCGACCCGCAGCCGGGGCTGCTCACGCACGGCGACTGGCATCTGGGCCAGCTGGTCGACCGCGACGGGTGGCTGCTCATCGACGTCGACGATCTCGGCGTCGGCGACCCGGCGTGGGATCTCGCCAGGCCGGCCGCCTGGTACGCCGCCGGCCTGCTCGACCCGGATGTCTGGGCCCGGTTCCTGGGGGCCTACCAGGCCTCCGGCGGACCTGCGCTGGGCCAGGGCGACGACCCGTGGCAGCGCCTCGACGTACCGGCCAGGGCGCTCACCGTCCAGCTGGCCGCCGTCGCGGTGGTCAACGCCGAACGCGAGAGCCGGGAACTGGACGACGTGGAGCATTCGTTGATCGAAGCGTGCAACAGAATCGTCCGGGCGTGACGGGGTTGCGCGCGGTAGGTTTCACCCTGGAGACCTCAGAGCCAAGGAGAGCGACTTAGATGCATTGCCCCAAGTGCCACGGAAACATGCGGACCTATGAGCGCAACGGCGTCCACATCGAGCAGTGCGACAACTGCCGGGGGATCTTCCTCGACTACGGCGAGCTCGAGACGCTGTCCCGGATGGAGTCGCAGTACCACTCGGCTCCCCCTCCCGCCCCCGGCCCCGGCCCCGCGTGGGGCGCGCCGCACGGCGGCCACGGCGGCCACTACGGGCACAAGGGTCACCGCAAGGGCAGCTGGGTGGGCATGCTGTTCTCGAGCTGAGCCGGCTCGCTTCTGCCGAGGGCCGCGCACCGGGCGGGTGCGCGGCCCTCGCGCCTTGCGCGGTTGTCAGCCGGGGAAGTCGTCCGGGTCCACCGGTGAGGTGCGGGCGTTGCCGCCGGAGATGGCGTGCAGGGTGACCCGCCAGTCGTGCCAGCGGATCTGGGTGGCGGTGTAGGTCGTCCTGAACTTCACCGTCTTCTGGAACCTCTCGAAGCTGCACTCGCGGCTGAACGCCTTGCGCTTGCCGTCCCAGTCGACGCCGTGCGTGAAATAGATCCGGTACGTGCCGTCGCGCACGCCCCGCACCTTGTACGTCGCGTTCTTGCGCACGTAGACGCTGAACGCCTTGCTGCCGCCCCGCACTGCGGTGATCACCGCGTCGCGGTTGCCGCCGTTGTCGATCTCCAGTGAGCTGCGGCCGTTGAGCGTGCTCTTGCGCACGTACGAGCCGTTGCGCAACCTCCTGGTCTGCTTCTTCCCCGCTTTCACGCCGACGACGTCGGCCTCGTAGTCTCCGGCGCTCTCCAGGGCCTCTCCGGCCTCGTCGAGCTGGTCCAGCGCGTCGTCGAGGTCGGTGAGCACGGCCGAGGAGGTGCACAGGTCCCTGTCGCCGACCTTGTCGCCGGTGGAGGCCAGCGCGGACGCGACGGCACGCAGGCCGGCGACGTAGGCGTCGTGCCGGGCGCGCACCGGCTCGGGCGGGGTGAGGCCGGCCAGTTCGTCGGCGCCCCCGCTCAGGGCCAGTTCCGCGCGGCCGAGCCGCTGGTCCAGCGCTTTGAGACCGCGCGCGCCCGCCAGCGCGTCGAGCGCGTCGCGGATCGGCTTGCGCTCGCTGCCGAGCTCGTCCTTGTACGCCTCGGGAGTGAGAGCGGTCGCGCTGGGGGCGGCGGGCGTGGCGCCGCTGACCGAGGGGGCGCCGTCCTGGCCGCCGGCCACGCCGGTGACCTTCGGCTCACCCCCTGTGGGCGACGGCGAACCGGCCGAGCACGCGCACAGTGTGAGGGTTGTCAGGGCGAGAACGCAGGGAATCAACCGCGGTGCTGCCACCTGCCACACTATCGCCCGGTTGATCCCCGGCCGTCAATCATGTTTCGGCCAGCCCCGCCTCCCTGTCCTGGCGCAGCCAGCGGGTGATGCCGAGCGTCTCCAGGAACGGCATGTCGTGGCTCGCCACGATGAGCGCGCCCCGGTAGGCCGACAGCGCCTGCGCGAGCTGACCGACGCTGGCCATGTCGAGGTTGTTGGTCGGCTCGTCGAGCAGGAGCAGCTGCGGCGGCGGCTCGGCCGACAGCAGCGCGGCCAGCGTCGCGCGGAAGCGCTCGCCGCCCGACAGCGTGCCGGCCGCCTGGTTGGCCCTGTCGCCCCTGAACAGGAAGCGCGCCAGGCGGGCGCGCACCTCGTTCACCGAGGCGGAGGGGGCCGCGGCGCGCACGTTGTCCACCACGCTGAGCGAGTCGTCCAGCAGGTCGAGCCGCTGCGGCAGGTAGCGGACGGGCACGTGGGCGCCGTGCTCCAGGATCCGCCTGAGCAGCGTGGTCTTGCCCGAGCCGTTCGGCCCGAGCAGCGCGATGCGCTCCGGCCCGCGCACGACCAGGGTCTCCAGCACGGCCGTGCGGACCTCCTCGGCACCATTCCCAGCGCCGTTCCCAGCGCCGTTCCCAGCGCCCTTCTCAGCGCCCTTCTCAGCGCCCTTCTCAGCGCCGCTTCCGGCGCCGGGGCCGTCTTCATGACCGTCCTCTCGCCTGGCGGGTTCGCCCCCGGCGGGCGGGTCCAGCGGGAGGGTCAGGACCGTACGGCCGGCCGGCACCTCCGTGCCCGGCAACTCGATGCGGATCTCCGCGTCGTCGCGCACCGACTGCTCGGCCGTGGTCAGCCGTTCGCGGGCCTCCTCCAGCTTCTCCATGTGCAGGGAGCGCTGCTTGCCCGCGCTCACCTGGGCCTTGCGTTTGAGCCCGTTCGCGACGATCTTCGGCACCTTCTTGTTCTCGAACGCCTTCCTGCCCGTGCGCAGGCCCCTGTCGATCCTGGTACGGGCCTCGATGAGCTCGCGCTGCTGCCGTCTCACCTCGCCTTCCGCGGTGCGTACCGTACGTTCGGCGGCCTCCTGCTCGGCCGCGACCTGCTCCTCGTAGGCGCTCAGGTTGCCGCCGTACATGCGCACGGCGCCGTCGCGCAGTTCGGCGACCTGGTCGACGAGGTCGAGCAGCGCCCGGTCGTGGCTGACGAGCAGCAGCACGCCCTGCCAGGCGGACACGGCGGCGTAGAGCCGTCGCCTGGCGTCGAGGTCGAGGTTGTTGGTGGGCTCGTCGAGCAGCAGCACGTCGGGCCGTTTCAGCAGCTGGGCGGCGAGCGCGACCATGACGGCCTCGCCGCCGGACAGCGTGCCGACCGTCCGGTCCAGGCCGATGTGGCCGAGGCCGAGGCGGTCGAGCTCGGCCCGCGCACGTTCCTCGACGTCCCAGTCGTCGCCGACCGCGGTGAAGTGCTCCTCGGCGACGTCGCCGCTCTCGATGGCGTGCAGCGCCGCCCGCGTCGCGCTGATCTCGAGCAGGTCGGACACGGTACGGCCGGCGGCGAGCGGCACGCTCTGCGGCAGGTATCCCACCTCGCCCGAGACGGAGACGGACCCGGACCGCGGGACCAGCTCGCCGGCGATGATCTTGATCAGGGTGGACTTGCCCGATCCGTTGAGCCCGATGAGCCCCGTACGCCCCGCGGGAAACGCGGCGTCGAGCCCGTCGAGCACCTTGCCGCCGTCCGGCCAGGCGAAGGAGACATGATCGAGGACAAGAGAGAAAGACATAAGGCGGCTCCCATCACAAACGTCGAAATGTCGTGACGTGGCGGGAAATCACCGCATAGACGCGCAACCCAGGGGAACTCGTACGGAGTCCGTGATCGAGGCGAGGATCGCCACCGAGGTCAGGTGCGCGCGCAGGCCCAGGACAGGGCGGAACGGCGCGGTGCCCGCGACCTCAGATCCTCACGTCGGCTGCCCCCACGGATCGGCGATAGGACGATCGAAAGTTTATGCGACGTGCAGATCACCTGGCAAGACCGCGTGCCCGGTGCGCCGCGACGTTCACCCTGTTGGCGCAGGCCGGCGAGCAGAACCGGCGGCGCCCGTTGCGCGAGGTGTCGATGTAGACGACACCGCAGCCATCCCTGTCGCACCGACCCAGCCGCCGACCGCCGGCGAACGACATGGCCATGGCCAGGCCGCCGGCCGTGGTGTCCTTCGCCCTGGCCACGATGTCGGCGTCCACCGAGAAGAAGTGCAGGTGGGGCTCGCGGCCGTCGTGAGCGCTCACGTACGGCTTGGACGCGGTCACGTCGAGCAGGTCGTTGACCAGCCTGATCTGGGTGTCCTGGTCGAGCTCCCCGAACACCGGGCGCAGCCGTCGTGACCACTCCCGCAGCTCCCCCGCCTGCGCCGGGGTGACGGCCGCGCGCAGCAGGCGGTGCTCGGTGAGGATCGCCTCGACCGCCGCCGGGCTGAAGTCGGTCGCGTTGACCAGCGCCGCCGCGAGCGCCGCCCCGTTGCCGCCGTAAGCGTTGAAATGCATAAGGTCATTACATCAGGTTGGAATCATGCACTCCGCAGATCAGCACGACCCTCTCGCCCTGACCGTCGTCTCCTCTCACCGCACGTCCGAGGGCATGGTCTCCTACCTGAGGTGCGCCTGCGGCGTCTGGGAGGTGCGGACCTCACGCATGGTCGCGACCGCCGCTCCCGGAGGACGGTCGATCAGGACCATCGACTGAGACGCCGCCGTGGTCCTAGAGTCGGCCCCACACACCCTCCAGGAGGTCAGGCATGTCCAGCATTCCGTCCTTGCTGCGCGACAGGATCGCGGCCACTCCAGACGCCGAGGCGTACCGGGTGCCCTCCGACGAAGGCTGGAGCTCGCTGTCATGGCGGGAGGTGGGCGAGCGGGTCCGCGGCCTGGCCCTGGGGCTGGCCCGGCTCGGCGCGGGGCCGGGCACGCGCGTGTCGATCCTCTGCTCCACCCGGCTCGAATGGATCCTGGCCGACCTGGCGGTGCTGTCCACGGGAGCGGCCACGACGACGATCTACCCGTCCAACACGGCCGCCGAGTCCGCCTTCGTCATCACCGACTCGGGCAGCACGATCGTCATCGCCGAGAACGACGACCAGGTCGCCAAGATCCGGTCCGTGCGGAAGGAGCTGCCCGACGTCACCCACGTCGTGGTGATCGACGGCTCGCCGGGCGACGACGGCTGGGTGATCACCCTCGGCTCGCTCGGCGAGGACCCCGCGGGCGGCGACTACGACGCCATGGTCGACGCCATCGCCCAGGACGACCTGGCCACGCTCATCTACACCTCGGGCACCACCGGCAGGCCCAAGGGCGTGGAGCTGACCCACGACAACTGGCTCTACGCGGCCGGGGCCGTACGCGAGATCGAGCTGATCTCCGAGGCCGACCTGCACTTCCTGTGGCTGCCGCTGTCGCACTCGTTCGGCAAGCTGCTGGAGGTCGTGATGATCGACGCCGGCGTGCCCACCGCGATCGACGGCCGCCTCGACAAGATCGCCGACAACCTGGGCGCGCTGCGGCCGACGGTCATGGCGGCCGCGCCGCGCATCTTCGAGAAGATCCACAACACGGTCGTGGCCAACGTGCGGCGCGAGGGCGGCGCGAAGCTGCCCATCTTCACCTGGGCCAAGCGGACGGGCATCAGGGTCGCGCGGGCCCGCCAGCGCGGGGTCTCCGTCCCGATCACCACGAGGATCGAGTACGCCCTGGCCGACCGCCTGGTCTTCGCCAAGCTCCGCGAACGGTTCGGCGGCCGGATCCGCTTCTTCATCTCGGGCGCCGCCCCGCTGTCGCAGGACATCGCCGAGTTCTTCGACGCGGCCGGCCTGACGATCCTCGAGGGGTACGGCCTGACCGAGTCGTCGGCCGGCAGCTTCCTCAACCGGCCCGAGTCGGTGCGGTTCGGGACGGTCGGGCAGCCGTTCCCCGGCACCGAGGTGCGCATCGCCGACGACGGCGAGATCCTGATCGGCGGGCGCGGGATCATGCGCGGCTACCACGGCCTGCCGGAGGAGACGGCGGCGGCCCTGCAGGACGGCTGGCTGCACACGGGCGACATCGGCGAGCTCGACGAGGCCGGGCGGCTGGTCATCACCGACCGCAAGAAGGAGCTGATCAAGACCTCGGGCGGGAAATACGTGGCGCCGACCTACCTGGAGGGCCGGATCAAGGCGGCCTGCCCGTACGCGTCCCACGTGTTCGTGCACGGCGACCGGCGCAACTACGTGACGGCGCTGGTCACCCTCGACATGGACGTCGTCAGGCCGTGGGCGCAGGCCGAGTCGCTGCCCTCGGACCCGCGCGAGCTGTGCGAGCACCCGCGCATGCGCGCGGAGGTCGGGAAGGCGATCGATCAGGTCAACGCCGGCGAGGCGAGCTACGCGACGGTCAAGAAGTTCGCGATCCTCGCTGACGACTTCACCGTCGAGTCGGGCGAGCTGACCCCCAGTCTCAAGATCAAGCGCAAGGTGGTGGAGGAGCTCCACGGCGACGTCCTCGACTCCTTCTACGCCTCGCCGGCATGATCTCCCACCTCCCGGTGCGCCCGCGGCACTGCGACGCCCAGGCCATGATGCACGCGGCCCGCTACTACGAGTTCTTCGAGGACGCGTTCCTCGACTGGCTGGGTGCCAGGGGTGGCTACGGGCGGCTCCGGGAGGGCGGGGCCGACCTGGTCGTCAAGGCGAGCGGCTGCGAGCACCACTCCCCCGCCCGCCTGGGCGACGTCCTGGCCGTGGAGAGCGCCCCGGCCAGGGTGGGCACCACGTCGATCACGATGACGTTCACGATGCGGCGGGAAGGCGACCTGGTCGCCGTCGGCACGGTCACCTACGTGTGCGTGGCCGGCGGCCGGGCCGCCCCGCTCCCGGAGACGCTCACAACACCCGCTTCGCTCCCGGCAGCGACCGCACCGCGTAGGCCAGCGCCCAGCAGGCCGGCAGCGCGATGACGAGCATGATGGCGAACTTCACGATCGCGATCGCCTGGATCGGGCTCAGCGCGTAGCCGAGGGCGACCAGCACGAGCGGGTGGATGATGTACACGGTGAAGGCGTGGTCGGACAGGAACTTGCCGCGCGGCCCCTGGTTGCCGAAGCGCTCCCGGAAGACCACGGTCAGCCCGATGATCATGCCGACGGCGAAGACCGACTCCCACAGGGCCGTCAGCGCCGACGACAGGGCGCCGGCCGTCATGAACTGCGCCGGCACCAGCACCGCGGTGGACACGCCCGCCGCGACGAGGCCGAGCGGCCCGGCCTTGGCCGGCAGCGTCTCGAACCAGCCGCGCCTGAAGGTGACGCACCCGAGCACGAACATGGCCGCGTACTGCGGCAGGCACTGCGGCGAGGGCAGCCCGAGCACCGGCACGTAGCTGCCGGTCGGCACCGGGATCCGCCACAGGAACGTCGCGACCGACAGCCCCAGGACGAACAGCGCGATCCAGCCGAACCTGAGAGGGACGGAACGCTGGTCGAGCGGCCGGCGCCGGCTCCGCCACAACACGTAGACCAGCGCGAAGACGATCAGCACCTCGGCGAACCACATGGGCCCCGGGTCCCAGGAGCCGATGTAGTAGTGCCAGTACGGCATGCCCGCGGGCGCGGCCCACTCGGTGTACCCGGAGAAGTTGACCAGCGGCCGCAGCAGGAAGAGGAAGACGAGCAGGGGGATGCCGAGCCGGATGAGCCGGTCGCGCATGAAGGCGCGGCCGCCCTTGCGGTCGTAGGAGCGGGGGGTGAAGAAGCCGGAGATGAGGAAGAAGAAGCCCATGAAGAACGCCTGGTTGAAGGAGACCAGGAGATCGAGCAGTCCACCTGAGGGGTCCTTGGCGGGCTCGGTGTAGAACCAGAGGGGGATGTTCCCGTAGGTGACCGCCACGTGGTGGGCGACGACCAGCACGGTCAGCACGATCCTCAGGTTGTCGACCGCGTGGAGGCGGGTCGTGGCCCTGGGCTCGGTCTTCATGATGTGCATGCCCTTTCGAAGATGTCGGCCAGTTCCCTGGCGTGCGCGTCGAGGTCGTGATCGGGGTAGGCGGCCCAGTAGGCGAACATGTTGTCGATGGCGGAGGACTGCGTGATGGCCATGACCCGGCGGTCGAAGGGCCGGAACTCCCCGCTCTCCTGGCCCAGCGCGTAGATCCCTTCCAGCCCTCGGAAGATCTCCTCGTTGGCCTTGATCCCGTAGCGGGGGCGCCCGTTGTCGCCCCGGAGGTTGGCGAAGATCTCTCCCAGCGCCGCCAGCTGGGCGCGGTGGCCGCGCATGTGCTCGGCGACGCCCAGAACGTACGCCCTGAGCAGGTCGCGGGCCGAGCTCAGGCCCTGCATCCTGGCCGCCACGGCCTCGCTGATGCGGCCGTAGGCCCGCTCGACCACCTCCACCATCAGCTCGTCCTTGCCGGCGAAGTGGTAGGAGATGACGCCCTTGCTGATGCCCGCGTGCTGGGCGATGCGCGCCAGAGAGGCCTGGGCGAACCCGCCCTCGGCGATCACCTCCACGGCGGACGCGACGATCTGGGCACGCCTGGCCTCCTCGATGAAGGAGCGACGCTTCTGGCCACTCGGCTCATTTTCTGACCGCATGGCCAAAATCTAGCACAGCCGGGCGAAGATTCTGCCGCCCTGCCTGGATGGTGTGACAGAAGTGACGTGTGCTATTAACCGTCTGTTGAATTTCACACACAACGGAGGAAACTGGTGGAGAGCCCGCTTGGCAGCTTCGCGAACATCGACGTCGAGGCGTTCCTGCGAGATACCCAGCAGCGCGCGGCCAGATTCGCGGCCGCGCAGAAGGAGGCCGCGGCGGCGGTCGGCCGGGCCACGGCGGCCAACAGTCACATCGTGGTCGAATGCACCGCGCAGGGCGGCGTGACCCGGCTCGACATCGATCCGCGAGCGAAGCGGATGAGCGTCAAGGAGATGTCCGAAGCGATTCTCGCCGCCATCCGTGACGCCGACGCCGACCTCCAGCGCCAGCTCTCCGCGATCATGGGCGAGTCGTCCGGCGGCCCGGATCCTGCCATGGCCGACCCGGACACGGCACTGGCGAAGATCGCCGAAGCGCAGCAGGCGTTCGACAGCATGATGAGCGACGCCATGGGCGAGCTGGACAAGATGCGGAGAAAGCTGGGCTACTGAACACGTCTTCGCGGGGCAGAGTCCATCCTGGCCCCGCGAAGCGGATCAGACGTTCGCGGTGGTGCCGCCCTCCTGGCCCTCCGCCCATGACGGCTCGAAGCCGTCGCCGAGGCCGAAATGCGCATAGCCGGCAGTGAAAGTCGCTATGCCGGCCCGCACCGCGCACTTGGCGAGAAAACTCTGCAGCTTGCTGGTCGAGTCCCGGAAGAGCCACCTTAGCCGTTCCGCCTGAAGGATCGCGTTGAGCCTCGTTGGCGGCCCTCCGACCAATGAGGCCCAAACCAGGTTCGACACCAACCAGGACGCAAGGAGGAATCTGAAGTAGATACCCGCCGTCGATACGTTGGCCACGCACCTGAGCAGGAACGCGAGGCCTTCGGCGGACTCGAAGTCGGAGTCGGACTCCATGACGAAGCCCGCCATCTGCTGCCCTGACTGGTCGCGCTCCGGCGCCTGCCAACTGGCCGGCGAGACGTCGTCGTGCAGCTGCTGCCCCGTCCGGCCCGCCCCGTAGACGCTGTAGCCGAAGGAGCTCCAGCCGTCCGCCACCCTGTGCAGCTCGTGCGGGTCGCTCGGCAACGTCAGCCCCGTCAGGACCACGGTCTCTTTGAGCTGAGGGAAGACGGCCGCGCCGTACGCCAGCATGGCGAGGGTGGCGTACTGCATGTCTCTGAGGTCGGCCTGGTCGAAGGGCATCCACGTGCTGGAGCTCGCGCCGGGGGCGGGGATCTTAAATGCGTCGGACATGCTCTTCGTTCCTTTTGTCCGCGATCTCGATGTTCCCGGCGACCTCGTGCAGCCTGTCCCGGTGCTCGTGCAGCCTGGCGATGGCGTAGGTGACAGCGTTCTCGGCATCGCCGACGATCTTGTCGTGGACGAGCGCGAGCGGGAGCCCCAGCAGACCCATGGAGAACGCTCCTATGCGCATGTTGGGGGGCATGCGACCGGCCTCGTTCAGATGTGACACCGGAGAGGTGCCGTCGCTGTCGTCAGTGAGAGCGTCGCCCAGCGCCCTGATCGCCGGTAACTGATGGATACGTGATACTTCGTCCCCTACCACACCTACTCCAAGTACAAGATGTATGACTGGGAGGCAATAGTAACGAAGTGTTGCGAAAGGTGCACACAGGGCAGCGGCGGCAGGGCTCATCGCTGATTGAGGCCGTCGCGATCCGCCACGTCGATGCCCCGGCCCGGGCAGCGTCCATGACGACAAGCGTCAGAAGCGCAGCCAGCCGATGCGGCCGTACCAGGTGCCCCCGGAGGCGAGGTGATCGGCGACGGCCCGCTCCAGGCGCGTGCGGCGCGGCAGGCGGGCCGGGTCGGCCGGGTTCACGCCGAACACGAACGGCACCGTCTCCGCGTTGTCGAACCTGTGGAGCGGGTGGAAGCGCCGCTGGAAGGCGAGGATGTTGGAATCGGCCGGCAGGTGGCGGGCGAGCTGCTCGTCCAGCAGCCACGACCCGCACGTCATGACCCGGTAGTCCTCCTGCGGGAAGTGCCGGGGGAAGAACCGCCTGGCCCGGTCGAACGACGCGTCGCACGCCTCGGGCGTGAGCGGGCCGTAGAGGTCGGGGACGTGCACGCCGAGCGCCAGCCGCCGCGGCCCCACCGCGATGCCCGCCTCCTCGATGGCCGCGGCGGTCCGCTGCCCCGTCGTGCCCCGGTTGAACTGGAGCCTGCCAAGGGCGTACAGGATGCCGCGGGCGTGCAGCATGAACCAGTGGGGCGCGTGCAGGCCGCCGGTGCCGTGGCGCTTGCGGTGCACGGCCATGTTGCGCCCCAGGTCGGCGAACGTCGCCCAGGACACCTCCTCCGGGATGCCCAGCTCGCGGTGGTAGCGGCGGGTGTGCGGGAGGGCGGCGAGGAAGACGTACACGTAGAAGTAGGGCCCGAGCTCGGGCAGGGGCTGGAACCGCGGCGGGTCGTCCAGGTCGCCCATCGCCGACACCAGCGAGTGCGCGCACCGCTCGGCCAGCCACCACTGCGGGCTGCCCGGCTCGGGCCGGGCGGCGAGCACGGCGTTGATGTCCTCGTGCGGCACGGCGAGGCGCAGCAGCTCGGACGGCAGGTCATCGGGGAGGGCGAGGTCGATGCCGCCCAGGGACTCGAGGTGAGCGAGCCAGTCGGGGTGGGCACTCAGCAGGGCCTTGACATCCACCCTGGCCAGCCTAACCACAACCGGAGATCACGGACGTTCGAACACCGACAGCAGGCGGTCGGCCGCGAGCGCGGGGGTGAGGTCGCCCGCGAGGACGTCGCGCTCCACCTCCTCGGTGATCGCCGCGACGCCCGGATCGTGGCGCAGCTCCGCCAGCAGCCGGTCCCGCACCAGGGTCCAGGTCCACCGCACCAGCTGCCGGCGGCGCTTGGCGGGCAGGTCGATCGCCTGCTCGTGGGCCAGGACCTGCCGCCAGAGCTTGTCCAGCCCGTCACCGGTCAGGCCGCTGCAGGTCAGCACGGGCGGCGGCGTGGAGTCGGAGCGGAGCATGCGCAGCGCTCCCGCCAGCTCGCGCGCGGCCTTCCTGGCCGGCAGCTCGTGATCGCCGTCGGCCTTGTTGACCGCGATCACGTCGGCCAGCTCGAGCACGCCCTTCTTGATGCCCTGGAGCTGGTCGCCGGTCCGCGCCAGCGTGAGCAGCAGGAACGTGTCGACCATGTCGGCCACGGCGGTCTCCGACTGGCCGACCCCGACCGTCTCGACCAGCACGACGTCGAACCCGGCCGCCTCCACGACCACCATGGCCTCCCTGGTCGCCTTGGCGACGCCGCCGAGGGTGCCCGACGTGGGCGAGGGGCGGATGAAGGCGGCGGGGTCGGCCGACAGGCGGGCCATGCGGGTCTTGTCGCCGAGAATGCTGCCGCCCGTCCTCGTGGAGGAGGGGTCCACGGCCAGCACCGCCACCTTGTGGCCCTCCCCGGTGAGCATGGTGCCGAAGGCGTCGATGAACGTCGACTTGCCCACGCCCGGCACGCCGGAGACGCCCACCCTGCGCGCGTGCCCGGACTGCGGGGTCAGCTCGACGAGCAGCTGCTGGGCCAGGGCCATGTGGTCGGCTCTGGTCGACTCGACGAGCGTGATCGCCCGGCCGATCCACGTACGCGAGCCGGCGCGTACGCCGCGGGCGTAGTCCTCCAGCGAGTGCACCCGACTTACCCCTTTCTTCCCAGTTGATCAGCCTAATCTCTTACAAGGCTTGACATTTGCCAGTAGGGTGCTGGAGTTCTGATCTCAGCCGTCACAGGAGTCACTCCCCTCATGCCCAACGTCGAACCCCTTCACGAGGGCGACCCGGCAGCGGTGGGGCCGTACCGGCTGGTCGGGCGGCTCGGCGCGGGCGGCCACGGCGTCGTCTACCTCGGCCAGGCCCGCAACGGAACCCCCGTCGCCGTCAAGGCGCTGCGCGAGGGGATCGTCATGGGCGGCCGGCTGGTCAAGGACATCGCCACCGCGCGCATGGTCGAGCCCTTCTGCATCGCGCGCGTGCTCGACGCGTCGACCAGCGGCAGGGCGTACATCGTGGCCGAGTACGTGGACGGGCCCTCGCTCCAGCAGGCCGGCCGGCACGCCGGCGTGGAGCTGCAGCGGCTCGCCGTGGCGACCGCGACCGCGCTGGACGCGATCCACCAGGCGGGCGTGCTCCACGGGGACTTCAAACCGGCCAACGTGCTGCTCGGGCCCGAGGGGCCGCAGGTGGTGGACTTCGGCATCGCGGCGGCGCTCGGGTCGGGCATGAAGGCGACCAGCACCATCGTGGGCACGCCCGCATATATGGCCCCCGAGCAGCTCGCGGGCAAGCCGGTGGGCGCGCCCGCGGACGTGTTCGCGTGGGCGTCGGTGATCGTGTTCGCGGCCACGGGGGTGCCGCCGTTCGGGGACGACTCGCTGCCCGTGGTGATCAACCGCATCGTGAACGAGGAGCCGCAGCTCGGCGAGCTGCCGCGGCCGCTGCGCGAGGTCGTGCCGGCGTGCCTGGCCAAGGATCCGGCAGCCCGTCCCGCGATGCGCGACGTCCTGCTCCACCTGACCGCGCCCCAGCGCAAGGGCACGCCCCCCGCACAGCGCGCCCCTTCCGCGGAAGCCACGCCCCCAGCGCCGGGCGCCGCCTCCCACCAGGGCGCCGCCTCCGCTCGCAGCGACGGCTCCACGTCCTCCGGCTCCTGGCAGGGCACGCGCTCTCCGGAGGCGGAGGGGTCGCAGCAGGCGCCCGCGTACGGCGAGCCGTACCGGACGCCTGAGCATCAGACCGCCGGCCGACCGGCCAGGAACGACACCCCCGACTGGCTCTGGGAGCAGACACCGGAGCCGGCTTCCACCGAGCTCGCGGCGGGGCCCGGTGGCGAACAGCCCGCGCACCACGCTCCCGGACAGGAGGCCCTGCCGGACGCGCCCGGCCAGGCCGCCTGGCCCGACCCGCCCGGCCGGTCCGAGTTCGAGACACCCGGCGGGTCCGGGCGCGACCTGCCCGGCCAGCTTGCGTTCGACACGCCCGATCGGTCCCGGCTGGAGGCAGACTCCGCGGCCTGGCAGCAGACCGCCGACCAGACTCTCGACCAGGAGGCGTCCCCGCCCCTCGGCGGCACCGCCGGTGAGCCGCCGCCCCTCGGCAGGGTCGTCGGCGAGCCCCTGCCCAGGCGCAGGACCAGGTCGCCGCAGCAGGGCACGGCTCCCGGCGATCCCGCTTCCCACCAGGACCCCGGGCAGGCCGCGTACCCGTCGCCTGATCACCAGCGGGGCGGCGTCCCGCACGGCTCGGGCCGCGAGGTCCAGGATCCGCTGGGAGACCCGGCGTTGGAAGGCCCTCCGCAGGGAGGCCCAGCGCAAGGAGGTCCCGCGCAGGGAGGTCCGGCGCAGGGAGGTCCGGCGCAGGATGGCTCGCCGCTCCAGGCGCTGTTCGATCTGTCGTCGCCGGTCGAGTCCACGTCCGGGCACGGCCCGCGGCAGGCGTTCGGGCAGGGCGCGCCGCACGGCTCCCCGGCCGGGTTCGGAGCACCGTCCGGGCACGGGACATACGAAGCACCGTCCGGGCACGAGACATACGAAGCACAGACCGGGCACGGGACATACGAGGCACAGACCGGGCACGGGACGCGGGACGAGGGGCAGGACCGGTACGGCGGGCAGGCGTCCGAGGTGCCGGCGTGGTCGGAACCGCCCGCGCCGTTCGCCGCGGCACAGGGGCTCGAGTCGGCGCCGTTCGAGTCTCAGCCGCATGCCTCCGCGCCTCCTCATGCGCCCGAGTCGACGCACTCGGTGCCGGCGCCGCAGTCCTCGGCGCTGGTCGACGCCCTGGTGGCCGGCGAGAGAAGGTCCGAGGCTCCCCCGCCGCGGAAACGACGCCGGGCGAAGAAAGTGATCGTCGCCTGTGTCTCCGGTGTGTGCGCGCTCGCCCTCGGCGGCGCCATCGTCTGGCTGACCCCCACCACGCCCACCCCCAAGACCACGAGACTCGCCGTCGTCAGCGACGCGCCGACGGCCGCTCCGTCCACGACCAGGGCCGAGCGGCCACGGCGCAGCCGTACCACCATCCCCCAGCCCGACGACTCGACCGGCACCGGCCGCGCCACGAAAGGCCGGCTGAGGCTGGTCCACGTACGGGCCGGCGGCACGAGGACCGGCGACTGCTGGGCCGGCGGCGAGGCGACGCTGCAGGCGCTGGTCGAGCGGACCGGCGAGGCGGTGAACTTCGCCTACACCTGGTATGTCGACGGGTCCGTCATCGGCCGCGCGACAGCGGGGATCTCGCGGAACGGCCGGCGCTATCTGGCCGCGCCGCGCAGCCTCACGAGTGCGGGGGGCGTCCACAAGGTCACGTTGCGGATCACCTCTCCCCTCACCACCCAGCGGACCGTCTCCGTCACCATGTGCCCGCAGTAGCCCTATGGACGCCTCCTCAGCTGGTCGATGAGGTCGAGCGCGGCGTCGGCTATCACGGTGCCCGGCGGGAAGATCGCGGCGGCGCCGGCGGCGCGCAGCGCGTCGTGGTCGTCCGGCGGGATGACGCCGCCGACCACGATCATGGTCTCGCCGGCTTCGTGGTCGGCCAGCGCCTTGCGCAGCGCGGGCACCAGCGTGAGGTGGCCGGCGGCCAGCGACGACACGCCCACGATGTGCACGTCGGCCTCGACCGCCTGCCTCGCGACCTCTTCCGGTGTCTGGAACAGCGGGCCGACGTCGACGTCGAAGCCCAGGTCGGCGAAGGCTGTGGCGATGACCTTCTGGCCGCGGTCGTGACCGTCCTGGCCCATCTTGGCGACCAGGATGCGCGGGCGGCGCCCTTCGGCGCGCTCGAAGTCGGCGCAGGCCTGGCGGACGCGTTCGATGGCGGCGGAGGGGCCTGACTCGTCGCGGTACACCCCTGAGATGGTACGGACCTGCTCGGCGTGCCTGCCGAAGACCCGCTCCAGCGCCTCGGAGATCTCGCCCACCGTGGCCTTGGCGCGGGCGGCGTCGACGGCCAGCTTCAGCAGGTTGTGCTCGAGGCCCGGGCCGTGTCCCGGGTTGTCGGCGGCCTTGGTGAGCGCGTCGAGCGCGTGCTGGACGTCGGGCTCGTGGCGCTCGGCACGGAGCCTGGCGAGCTTGTCGAGCTGCTGGGCGCGTACGGCGCTGTTGTCGACCTTGAGCACCTCGATGTCCTCGTCACCGGTCGCGCGGTACTTGTTCACGCCGATGACGGGCTGGCGGCCCGAGTCGATGCGGGCCTGGGTGCGGGCGGCCGCCTCCTCGATGCGCAGCTTGGGCAGGCCCGCCTCGATGGCCCTGGCCATGCCGCCGGCGGCCTCGACCTCCTGGATGTGCTCCCATGCGCGTTCCGCGAGGTCGTGGGTGAGGCGTTCGACGTAGTAGGAGCCGCCCCAGGGGTCGATCACCTGCGTGGTGCCCGACTCCTGCTGGAGGAGGAGCTGGGTGTTGCGGGCGATGCGGGCGGAGAAGTCGGTGGGCAGGGCGAGTGCCTCGTCCAGGGCGTTGGTGTGCAGCGACTGGGTGTGGCCCTGGGTGGCGGCCATGGCCTCGACGCAGGTGCGGGCGACGTTGTTGAACACGTCCTGGGCGGTCAGGGACCAGCCGGAGGTCTGGCTGTGCGTCCGGAGGCTCAGCGATTTCGGATTTTTCGCGTTGAATCCGGAAACGAGCTTGGCCCACAGCAGCCGGGCGGCCCTCAGCTTGGCGACCTCCATGAAGAAGTTCATGCCGATGCACCAGAAGAAGGACAACCGCGGCGCGAACCGGTCGATGTCCATGCCCGCGGCGACCCCGGCCCTCAGGTATTCGACGCCGTCGGCCAGCGTGTAGGCCAGCTCCAGGTCGCACGTGGCGCCGGCCTCCTGGATGTGGTAGCCGGAAATGCTGATCGAATTGAATTTCGGCATTTTCTCGCTCGTATACGCGAAAATATCCGAAATAATCCGCATCGACGGGGCCGGGGGATAAATGTAAGTGTTACGGACCATGAACTCTTTGAGGATGTCGTTCTGGATCGTCCCCGCGAGCTGCTCCGGCGCGACGCCCTGCTCCTCGGCGGCCACGATGTACAGCGCGAGAACGGGCAGCACGGCGCCGTTCATGGTCATGGACACGGACATGCGGTCGAGCGGGATCCCGTCGAACAGCTGCCGCATGTCGTAGATGGAGTCGATCGCCACGCCCGCCATGCCCACGTCCCCGGCGACGCGGGGGTGGTCGGAGTCGTAGCCGCGGTGCGTGGCCAGGTCGAACGCGACCGACAGGCCCTTCTGCCCGGCGGCGAGGTTGCGCCGGTAGAAGGCGTTGGAGTCCTCGGCCGTGGAGAAGCCCGCGTACTGGCGGATCGTCCACGGCTGGTTGACGTACATCGTGGGGTACGGCCCGCGCAGGTAGGGGGCCGCGCCGGGATAGGTGCGCAGGAAGTCGAGACCGTCGAGGTCGCCGGCGGTGTAGAGCGGCTTGACCTCGATGCCCTCGGGCGTCTCCCACACCTCGCCCGGCGGCTCGGGGGCGTTCGTCCCCGGCTTGGGCCCGCCGTCGAGAGGGATGCCGGAGAAGTCCGGGATCATCGGGTCACCTCCAGGTCGTCGAAGGTCGTGCGGAGCACGGCCAGCGCGTCGCAGCCCGCGTGCAGGGTGGCGTCCACGCCGTCGTAGTCCCCCTTCCCCGCCAGCCACACCTTCTTCGCCCCGGCCTTGCGCAGGGCGGCGGCGACGGCCGCGGCGTGCTGGGCGTACAGCTTGTCGCTCGAGCACACGCAGGCGACCGTCGTGCCGCTGACGGCGAAGGCGGTGGCGATCTGCTCGGGATCGGTGCCCGGGCCCGCGGTCTCGGTCTCCAGGCCGCCCGCCTGGAACAGGTTCGCCGCGAACGCGGCCCTGGCGGTGTGGGCGGCCACCGGGCCGATGGTGGCGAGGAACACCTTGGGGCGCTCGGCCTGCGCGTCGGCCAGATCGCGCAGCTCCTCGAACGGCTCGGCGTAGCGCACCCGCGGCAGCCCCGCGCTCCCGCCGGCCTCCACCGGCTCAGGAGAGCGGCCCGCCCGCGACGCGCCTGGAGGGCCCGCCTCTTCCGGCGGAGCCTCCCTCCGGACGTCGTCCGGTGCCGCCTGCGGGGGTGTGCCGGAGACCGGGGCCGGGCGGAGGGCTTTCTCGTGGAGGTCGGGGTATTCGCTCACGCCCGTGATCGGGTGGCGCCGGTGGGCGATGTCGTCGGCGCGGCGGGCACGGGTGGCGGCGATCCGGTCGGACACGAGCCGGGCCCCCGCCTCGATCCCGCCGGAGGCCTCGATCTCCTGGAACCACTCCCACGCCCGCCCGGCCAGGTCGGCGGTGCGTCGTTCGACGTACCAGGAACCGCCGGCGGGGTCGATCACCCGCCCCGCACCCGACTCCTCCAGCAGCAGCGCCTGCGTGTTGCGGGCGATGCGGCGGGAGAAGGCGTCCGGCAGACGGAGGCGGGCGTCGAACGGGCGCACCGTGACCGCCCCGGCTCCGCCCACGCCGGCGGCGAAGCAGGCGAGCGTGGTGCGCAGCATGTTGACCCAGGGGTCGCGGGCGGTCATCATGGCCGCGCTCGTCACGGCGTGCTGCGCCTGGCCCCCGTGCTCGGGGGCGCCGCAGACCTCGGCGACCCTGGCCCAGAGCCGGCGCGCCGCGCGCAGCTTGGCGATGGTGGCGAACTGGTCGGCGGTGGCGGCGTACCGGAACTCGATCTGCCCCAGCGCCTGCTCGACGGAGAGCCCGCCGCCGGTGAGCGCCCGCAGCTCCGCGACCCCTTGCGCCATCGAGCAGCCGAGCTCCTCGGCGTCGCTCGCGCCGGCGTCGTGGTAGGGGGTCGCGTCGACGACGACGGCCCGCAGCCCGGGGAAGCCGGCGACGCAGCGCCGCGCCAGCTCGGCCCCGAGCGCGCCGGAGGCCCCCAGGTTGCCGCTCAGCGTGGTGCCGCGGGCGGCGGCCAGGCCGAGCAGCGCCTCCGCGGCCTCCGCGGCGAGCTCGCCGGCCTCCAGGACGACGGGGGCCAGGTCGAGATAGACGTCCTTCAGCACCGTGCCGAGCTCGCCCACCGGAATGGCGCCCGGCCCGACGGCCAGCCACAACGAGGTGACACCGCTCTCCAGGTCGGCCAGCACGGCCTCGGGGTCGGCCACGGTGTGCCGCTGCCGCACGTCCCAGCCGGGCACGGCCCTGGCTCCGCGGACGTAAGGGGCCGCGCCGGGCAGCCCCGGATCCCCAGGCAGGTCGCCCGCGTCGTAGAGCGGCGCGACCGTCACCCCGTCGTAGGTCAGGGTGGACAGCGCCTCCTCGGGAGAGCCCGCCTCGATCCCGGATTTGCGCAGGACCGCCACCGCCAGCGCCCGCCAGTCGTCGCGCGACACGGGCGCGAACCCCGCTGCCAGTTCCATGTTCGGATAGTAGGCGGAAGGCCGCGAACCCAGTAACCCAGGGTCCACCCCTACGTGAGATCAGCTGGTCGGGGCCTCCCACGCCAGCCGCCAGGTGATCGGGCCCACGATCCCGTCGTCGTCGATCTCCTGCACGCGCTGGAACCTGCGGCACACGTCGCGCGACTCGGGACCGTACGCGCCGTCCACGTCGAGGTCCCAGCCGCGCCTGCGCATCCGCGCCTGCCACGTCCGGACGTCCTCGCCGCGCGTCACCGGAGGGTATCTCAGCGGCCGCCCGGGGAACGGCGGCGTCGAGGGCGCCGGCGGCGCGGGCGTGCCGGGACGCGGTGCGCCACGCCTGACCCAGGCGTACAGCGGGTCGCCGGGACAGTCGGTGGCGTAGCCGTCGCGGTGCCCCTTGATCTCCTTGCCCGCGCGCCCGCGTGCGCGCAGGTGCTCGATCGCGTCGACGATCGCGTGCAGGACGCCGTCGGGCGGCTGCACCAGGCCCGCGTTGCCCACCAGCCCGAGCACGGCGTAGTGGCCGGAGTTGAGCCCGGGGCCGTTGGCGGCGGGCAGATGATGCGGCCCGCGCCCCTCGAACACCATCCGGTGCGGGCATGCGATCATGGTGTTGCCGGTGAAGTAGACGGTCCCGTCCCTGCGCGCCAGCCAGCTCTGGTTCTCGGTCCTGGGACACCAGATGGGGCCGTGGTACGTCTCCTTCCTGATGGTGACGCCGCCGTCGCCGTGCTCTTCGGCCGGTCGCGGCACGACGTGCCGCCGTCCGTCGACGGAGACCATCCACGCGTCCGTCCCCGTGTCACCGACCGGCGGCACCCGGCGCAGCGACGCTCCCGCCCCGGACAGCAGCACGGCGACCATGAAGGCCTCGGCCGCCGCCCGATCCCTCCGCACGAGCCCTCCGGGCCCGGCCTCACCCGCCTCCAGGGAGGTCTCCACGAACAGGGCGAGCTGCGCCCTCGACAGGGAGAGCAGGAAGTCGAGCGCGGGCACCCCGCCGGGCGCCACCCCGAGCAGCCGCCGGCCCGCCCCGGCCGGGAGACGGAACGCGACGCGATCGCCGGTGACCGTCTCCCTCCATCGGGGACCGCCGCTGCCCCGCCGGCGGAGCCGACCGGCGGGAGGGCCGAAGACCCCGTGGAGCGCGGCGCGGACGCGTACGAGATGCGCTTCGTCCTCCGGCGACCGGTGGATCGCGACGCCGCCCTGAGCCCGGGCGCCCTCGACGACCCCCGCCGTCCAGAACCACGCGGCCAGCTCCACGAAGGCGTCCGACCATTTCGGCTCGGCCGGCAGGTCGGCGCAGGGAGCCGCGATCGCGATGCGGTCGTCGTGGCCGAAGGTCTCGGTGGTCGCCCACGTGCGCTCACGAAGCGTGACCGTCCGGCCGGCCCTCCCGGCGGGAAGCCACCTCGTGCCGGGCCCCCTCCACCGTACGGGGCCGGGGCCGCGGCGGCGGCGCTCCACCGGCCAGCGGTGATGGGGCGTGGTCAACGAGGAGTGGCCGGCGCCTTCCATCCGGATCATCTCCCGCTCGCGCGCGGGGAACACGCACACCTCCAGCACGGGCTGCCACTCCGACATGCCCGTGCCGTGGTCGAGCGTGAGCGCGATGTCGCCGGGACGCAGCTCGCGGTAGGACCTCCACCCCTGCCGCGTGAGGATCTCGGTCTTCTCGTCCACGCAGTAGCCGATGTCGATCCAGCCGTTGCCGTCCATGTGGTGCCTCTGGATGGAACGTACCAAGGCCGTGCAGGCGTCGTGGTCGGAGACGATGCCGGGGTCGACCCTGCCGCCCGTGTAGTGGACCTTCACGCCTTTGGCGGAGTCGAGCTGCGTGTAGTCGCCGCGTGGCGGGCGAGCGTTCCAGCCGCGCCTTGATACCAGGTCGATGGCCACAGGTGAGCTCCGGGGGTCGCTGTCGGTGACGACCGAGCGTAACGCGGGTGGCGCGGACCGGTCCCGGAGATGGGGGATTTGGTCAGGGGCGGATCACCCGCTGGTCCGTCACGATCGCGGTGATGAGGTCGTGCGGTGTCACGTCGAACGCCGGGTTGACCGCGCGCGTGCCCTCCGGAGCCACGCGCATCCCTCTGATGGCCAGGATCTCGTCCTCGTCCCGGTCCTCGATCGCGATCTGCTCGCCGGACGGGGTGTTCCGGTCGATCGTCGACTCGGGCGCGACCACCACGAACGGCACCCCGGCGCGTTCGGCTCCGAGCGCGAGCGCGTACGAGCCGATCTTGTTGGCGGTGTCGCCGTTGGCGGCGATGCGGTCGGCGCCGATGAGCACGGCGTCCACCTCGCCCCTGGCCAGCAGGTAGGGGCCCGCGGAGTCGGCGATGAGCCGGTGCGGCGCGCCCATCCTGGCCAGCTCCCACGTGGTGAGCCGGGCGCCCTGCAGCAGCGGGCGGGTCTCCAGCGCCAGCACCTCGGCCAGCCGCCCGCGCTCGTGCAGCGTCTGGACGACGCCGAGCGCGGTGCCGCGTTCGACGGCGGCGAGCCCGCCGGTGTTGCAGACGGTCATGATCCGCAGCCGGTCGCCGTCGAGGAGGTCGGCGCCGCGCTCCCCCATGGACCTGCAGGCGGCGATGTCGGCGTCGCGGACGCGCAGCGCGGCGGCGAGCACCGCGTCGCGGCCGTCCGGCAGGTGCGCGGCGACCTGGTCGACGCCCCAGGCGAGGTTGACCGCGGTCGGCCTGGCGGCGCGGAGCCTGGCGATCCGGCCCGGGTCGCCGCCGGCCAGCACGACGCCCAGCGCCCCGGCCACGCCGAGCGCGGGGGCGCCGCGCACGGCCAGCCGCCGGATGGCGTCGACGAGGTCGTCCACGGTGTGGATGCGTAACATCACGCACTTGTCGGGCAGCAGCGTCTGGTCCACGAGCTCCACCGCGCCGTCCACCCAGTCAATGGTCCTCACGGGGCACACGCTAACCCACCGCGGCGCGGGGTCAGCGTTCGGCGAGCACGATCACCGAGTCCGCCTCCTCCAGGACGATGGGCTCGGTCTTGTCCGGGTTGAGGACGATGCCGTAGTGCGGCGGATCGTTCCTCGCCGTGTTCTTGCGGTAGCCGATGGCCGTCTCGCCCTTGCGCCTGGCGGACTCCACGACCGTGGAGAACGACACCTTCACCCCCGTCTTCACGTAGGAGGCGGCGGGGCGCGGGTAGATCTCCGATCCGCGCGAGTCGAACAGGTAGCCGAACACGTCGGCCAGGTGCCGGTTCTCGGCGAGCTGGGCGAGGAGCAGGCCGATGACGGTGTCGCTGATGACGATGTCGTCGGCTTCGGTGACCTCGGCCAGGGAGCGGTTGTTCTCGTCGTGCATCTCGCTGACGATCGAGTAGTGCTCGCCGAGCGCGCTCTGCATGTCGCGGAGCTGGAGCAGCGTCATGAGCGTGCGCGTGTCGGAGTGGTGCGGGTCGAAACGGTCGTCGCTGAGCACGATGACGTGCTGGAAGAGGCCGACGCCGAGCGATTCGAGGGCGAAGCGGTCGGTGGTGTCGCAGTCCTTGACGTTGACGGTGAGGTGGGCCAGGCCGGCCAGGCCGGTGCCGGCCTTGGGGTGGTCGGCGGCGATCTCCAGGACGGCGCCGGGGGCGACGTAGCCGTCGAGGTAGCGGACGATCTGCTCGGCCCTGCCGTTCCAGTTGAGCAGCAGGGTGCGCTCCGGCTCGGCGGGCGTGCCCATCGTCTCGGCGATGGCGCCGTCCTCGATGGACGGCATGCCGGCCGCCAGGCGGACGTGGGAGTCGTCGTGGGCGATGACGATGACCTGGTCGTCGGCGTCGATGACGGTCTCGCCCGGCGGGTTCAGCACGACGCCGGACGGCCGGCGCAGGCCGATCACGGAGGCGGTCTGGTACGCGTGCAGCGCCTCGCCGTACGTGACGCCGACGAGCTTCTTCGGGGTGCGCAGGTAGATCTCGCCGCCGTCGAAGTTGAGCAGGTCCATGCACACCACGGACATCCCGGACTGGCGCGAGGACTGCACGATGAGCCGGGACGCGGTGTCGTCGGAGTCGACCAGGAGCACCTCCTGGCCGCCGGCCAGGAGGGCGGCGGCCAGGTTGCGGCTGGAGGTCAGCGCCGCGACGGCCGGCGGGTGCACGCCCTCGCGCTTGGCCAGCGCGAGCAGGATCTTGATGACGTGGGCGTCGGGATCCTCACGCTCGGGCGAGAGCACGACGACCGACCGGGCCTCCGTCAGGTTCATCAGGTCGAGGTCGTGCGGCTCGGTGGGCCGCCCGGTGCGGCAGACGATGCGCGTCTTGCCCAGGTCGCCGGCCTGCTCGCGGATCTGATCTTCCATCTCCAGCTTGTCACGTTCCGCCAGGATGGCGATCACCGAGCTGCGCTGGCTCGCCTGTGCCTTGGACAGCTCGGCCACGATCGTGAAGATCTGGTCGGACCAGCCGAGCACCACCGTGTGGCCGGACTCGACGATGCGCGAGCGGCCCTTGCGCAGGCGGTCGACCTTCTGCTTGAGGCCGTTGGAGAGCAGGCCGACGAGCATGCTGACGATGAAGATGCCGCCGAGCGAGCCGGCGAACATCACCGTCATGTAGGCCGTCGAGCCTTCATCGCTGGAGATCTTGCCAGGGCTGAGCGCGTGCATGAGCGCGAGCCAGAGCACGTGTCCGGGACCTGTCACGCCCTCCGGTTCGTTCGGCGCGAGCCAGAGCGTCAGCACCGTGACCACGACGAGGAGCGCGACCGACACCAGGGCCAGCCAGCCGATCAGCGAAGCCGTCCCCCTGGACATGGTGTTGTCGAACCAGTACCGCGCCCTTTCGCGGAACGTGATCTTCGACACTTCCCCTGATACCTCCGCCTAAGGAGTGAAATAACCGAACGATCCAAAGTACCGGTGGATCTTGGCATCCGCATGGCGATGGGATCTTTGCCGCGGGCGTGACGACGGTAACGTATCGCCCATGGTGACCCCCCTGACACCGGACGACCCTGCGTCACTGGGCGATTACCGCCTGGACGGCAGGCTCGGCGAGGGCGGGCAGGGAGTGGTCTACCTCGCCCGCTCCCCCTCCGGCGAGCAGGTCGCGGTCAAGCTGCTCGGCACCGGCGACACCGAGACCAGGGCCAGGCTCGCGCGGGAGCTCGACGCGCTGGCGGGCATCGCCTCCTTCTGCACGGCCCGGGTGCTCGACGTCTCCACCGGCGGGCCACGGCCCTACGTGGTGAGCGAGTACGTGGAGGGCCCCTCGCTGTCCGGCCGGGTGCGCGAGCGCGGCCCGCTGCGGGGCGGCGACCTGGAGCGCCTGATGGTGGGCACGGCCACGGCGCTGGCCGCCATCCACGCGGCCGGGATCGTGCACCGCGACTTCAAGCCGTCCAACGTGCTGCTCGGCCCCGACGGGCCCAGGGTGGTCGACTTCGGCATCGCCAGGGCGGAGGGAACGGCGACCATGACCTCCGGCCTGATCGGCACGCCCGCCTACCTGGCGCCCGAGCAGATCAACGGCACTCCCGCGGCTCCGGCCTCCGACGTCTTCGCGTGGGCCGCCTCCATGCTGTACGCGGCCACGAGCACGAGCCCGTTCGGGGCCGACACCGTCCCCGCCGTGCTGCACCGGGTGCTGCACGCCGAGCCGGACCTGTCGCCCCTGCCGCCGCGCCTGCGCGGGCTGATCGCGTCCTGCCTGTCCAAGGACCCCGCGCACCGTCCGTCGGCGCAGCAGCTCATGGTGTCCCTGGTCAACCCCGACCGCCCGGCCCGACCGCTCGCGCGGGGAGCGCCTTCCGCCGGCCCGCCACCGCGCACCGGCCACGACCACACCGGCCCCACGGGGCCGCCGCCCGGCAGCGGGGAGACCACGCGCGAGGGGCGGCGCCCCCGCACGCGTGCTCTGCTGATCGGCGCGACGGCGGTCGCGGTCGCCGCCGTCGCGGCCACCACCACGGCCCTGCTCGTACGCCCCCCGCTCGCGGAGGGCGACCGCTCGCCCACGGCCACCCCTCCCACGCGGTCGCCGGCCGCCGGATCGCCGTCGCAGAACCGGCCGCCGGACAGCCCGTCGCCCGCCGGATCCAGCACCGCGTCCGCCGGCGCGACACCCACCGGGTCCGAGCCCTCGCCCCGTGCGGGCCTGCGGATCCCGGCCCGCTTCGAGGGCGTCTGGACGGGCCGTACGACCAGCACCAACCCGATGGACCCCGACGACAACGAGAACACGGTGGAGTTGGAGGAGGGCGAGTCCACCGCCAGGTGGCGGGAACGCGACGGCGACGACGACTGCAGGGGCACCATCACCCTGACCAAGGTGGAGGAGACCCGGCTGACCTTCGCCCTGGGCCAGAACGAGGGCGGTTGCGTCCCCGGCACCATCGTGCTGGCGCTGGAGGGCGACTCGCTCGCCTATACCTGGCGCGACGTCCCCGGCCTCGATCTCATCTCGCAGACGGGTACCCTCAACAAGGAATGACCACTTCTCCTCCCGGAAACCCTTCGACATCCGACGACCCTGCGGAGATCATTACCGATATGTCAGTGATCAGGGAGGTGCCGTTCCCCAGCCCCGACGCCGCAGGGCTGCCGATGAACATCTGCATCGACGACGCCGACTCCGCCATCGACCTCATCGACGCCCTGGCGCTGTCGCCGTTCGCGACGGGCGCGCAGCCCTGGTCCCGGCTGGCCAACCTGGAGCGCGTACGCCCTGAGGCCACGCTCAGCCCCGCCGAAGGCCGCGTGCTGCGCACGGCGCGGGTCGAGGACGGCCCGGAGTCGCGGCTCATCGGCGGCGACGGCTGGACGCTGCGCGTCGTGCGCCACCGCGACCGCACGGCCATGGTCAGCGTGACGGCGGTGAGCGAGGAACTGGCCAAGTCGGTGCTCCACGAGGCCATCGACGGCGCCGAAGAGGCGATGCCGGACGTCGACCACGTCGAGATGGGCTTCTGGTGGCGCGGCACGCACGGCGGCACCCGCTCGGAGCGGCCGATCACGGCACAGCCGTGGGACGAGATCAGCGCCAACTACTCCGGAAAGGTGCGCGGGTCCCTCGACAAGCTGATGTCCGTCACGCCCTCCGACGTGAACGGCCGGCTCATCCTCCTGCACGGCCGGCCGGGCACCGGCAAGACCACGCTGCTGCGCACGCTGGCCAAGCAGTGGCACGACTGGTGCCAGGTCGACTGCGTGCTCGACCCCGAGCGGCTGTTCAACGAGCCGGGCTACCTGATGGAGGTGGCGGTCGGCTACGACACCGACGAGGACGCCCAGCGCTGGCGGCTGCTCGTCCTGGAGGACTGCGACGAGCTGATCAGCGCCGGCGCCAAGGCCCAGGCGGGTCAGGGTCTGTCGCGCCTGCTCAACCTGACGGACGGCCTGCTCGGCCAGGGCCGCGACGTTCTGGTGGCGATCACCACGAACGAAGACCTCGCCCGCCTCCACCCCGCCGTCGTACGCCCGGGCCGCTGCCTGGCGCAGCTCGAGGTGGGGCCGCTGAGCAGGGACGAAGCGATCGCGTGGCTCGGCACGCCGCAGGGCGTCGGCCCGTCGGGGGCGACGCTCGCGGAGCTGTACGCGCTCCGCGCGGGCCGGGAGCTCCCCCACTCCTCCGGCGACGACTCCACGGGCCTCTACCTCTGACCGCCGGGCCGCGCACCCGTTCAGGACAGGCAGGTGCGCGGTGTCCCCCGGTCCGGCGCGGTTCCGCCCGCCGAGGAGGGCCGGGCCGGTACGTAAACCATCCGATGTGCGACACGGGGTGCGAAACCACAATATGGGTGGTGCTCACCGTCGACCTGTCCCCCGTGGCCTTCACCCGCTTCAGATTGCCCGACACGGGACCCGACGCAGGGCCCGACGCCGACGCGGGGCCGCACATCTGGATCGGTGAGGAGCACCCGATCGGTTTCGCCGCCACGCAGCTCGTGCCCTCGTGGACCGCTCGCACCCCGCCGGGCACGTGGATCGAGATCGCGCTGCGCGCCACGACCGCGTCCGGCGCCCGCACCAAGTGGTACGTCATGGGCCGCTGGTCCGAGCACGGCGATCCGCGCACCTCGGTACCCGGCCAGGGCGACGGGGACGGCGACGTGGCGGTGGACACGTTCGTCGCCAGGCGTCCCGTCGTGGCCTGCCAGCTGCGCGTCACCCGGCACGGCGAGGGCGCCCGCGTCACCGGCCTGGGCGTGATGGCCTCGGCCCTGCCCCAGCACCCGCTCTCCCCGGCCGCCGCCGCGCCGGGCACCGGCGGCGGGGTGGGGACCGGCGGCGAGGCTGGGGCCGGCGGCGGGGTGAGGGCCTGCGGCGGGGCGGGGGCCGTCGAACTGGCGGTGCCCGGGCACTCGCAGTACGCGCACGCCGGGCACCATCCGCGCTGGGACGGCGGGGGCGCCAACTGGTGCAGCCCCGCCTCGGTGGCCATGGTGCTCGGCTTCTGGGGCCGCGGCCCCGGCCAGGAAGAGCTGGCCTGGGTCGGGACGGACGACCCCGCGCCGACGGTGGACCACGCGGCCGCGGGCGTGTACGACGAGAGCTACCAGGGCACCGGCAACTGGCCGTTCAACGTCGCGTACGCGGGCCGGTACGGGCTGGCCGGCTTCGTGACGCGGCTGCGGTCGGCGGCGGAGCTGGAGCGGTTCGTACGGGCCGGGATCCCCGTGATCACGTCCCAGTCGTTCAAGGCGCACGAGCTGCCCGGCTCCGGCTACTCCACGAACGGGCACATCATGGTCGTGACGGGTTTCACCGCCGGGGGCGACGTCGTCGTGAACGACCCTGCCGCGCCCGCCGAGGCCGAGGTCCGCCGGGTCTATCCGCGGGCCGCGTTCGAGCGCGTGTGGCTCAGGAGCCCCAGGAGCGGCGGCAGCGGCGGCATCGTGTACATCCTCCACCCACCCGATCATCCCCTTCCTCCCTGTATGAATGGTAATTGGTGAATATATGAGTATTCGTCCGATCGATGTGGCCCGTACCGACGGCGGCCCCCAGTGGGTGGAGGCGGTGGCCACGCCCTCAGGCACCGAGGTCTGGTGGGACGAGCCCCGCCCGCACGAGGGCGGCAGGCGCTGCGTGGTGCGCCGCCTGCCGGACGGCTCCCGCGTGGACGTCCTGCCGCCCGGCTGGAACGCGCGCAACCGGGTGGTCGAGTACGGAGGCCGCTCCTGGCGCCCGCTGCCCGGCGGCGGCCTCGTCTTCACCAACTGGGCCGACCAGCGCCTCTACCGCCTCGACCCGGGTGGGGACCCGGTGGCGATCACTCCCGTGGGTACGTACCGTTACGCGGACCTGTACCTGCCCCCGGGACGTGAGGAGGTGTGGGCGGTCAGGGAGACGGACGACGTGCGGGACCTGGTGGCGGTGCCGCTGGACGGCGGCCGGACCAGAGTCATCGTCAAAGCCCACCATTTCCTGATGAATCCTCGGATTTCACCCAACGGCCGGCAGGTCGCATGGATCGGCTGGGACCACCCCAACATGCCCTGGGACGGCACCGAGCTCTGCGTGGCCGAACTGCGCGCGGACGGCACGGCCGGCCCTCACAGGGTGGTGGCGGGGGGCCCGCGCGAGTCGGTCGCCCAGGCCGAGTGGCGCGACGACGCCGCCCTGTACGCGGTCACCGACCCCACCGGCTGGTGGAACGTGCACCTCGTACCCGCCGGCGGCGGGCCGGGCCGCAACCTCACGCCGCTGGAGCTGGAGTTCGGCGGCGCGGCGTGGAAGCCGGGCATGACCTACCTGGCGCTCGCGGAGGACGGTGACCTGGTCGTCGTGTACGGCACCGCCGACCGCCGCCGCCTGGGCGTGCTGGACTCAGAGACGGGCGACCTGCGCGAGATCGGCGGCGGGGCCACCCACTGGTCCTCGACCGTGTCGGTGGCGGGCGGCAAGGTCGCGGCGGTGCGCGCGACGCCGTACACGCCGCTGGAGGTGGCGCTGGTCGGCCTCGACGGCGCGTACGAGATCGTGTCGGCGCCCAAGCCGCTGCCGGACGGGGACCTGCTGCCCACGCCGGAGGCGATGACGATCGAGGGCGTGCACGCGCACCTCTACCCGCCGTCGGGGGCCACCGGCCCGAGCCCGTACGTGATCTTCGTGCACGGCGGGCCGACCGGGCACCTGCCGATCGTGCTCGACCTGGAGATCGCCTACTTCACCAGCAGGGGCATCGGCGTGGCCGTGGTGAACTACGGCGGCTCGACCGGCTACGGCCGGGCCTACCGGGAGCGGCTGCGCCACCAGTGGGGCGTGGTCGACGTGCAGGACTGCGCCAAGGTGGCCCGTGGCCTGGTGGAGCTGGGCCGGGCCGACGCGTCGCGGATCGCCGTCCGCGGCGGCAGCGCCGGGGGCTGGACCACGGTGGCGGCGCTCGTCCACAGCGACGTGTTCGCGGGCGGGGTCGCGCACTACGCGATCACCGACCCGGAGAGCTGGGCCGCGGAGACGCACGACTTCGAGTCGCGCTACCTGGACGGCCTGGTGGGGCCACTGCCCGAGACGCGGCAGCGCTACACCGAGCGTTCGCCGCTGCTGAACGCCGCCCGCGCGTCGGGCCCGTGCCTGATGTTGCACGGCCTGGAGGACGCGATCGTGGACGTCGGGCAGGCGGAGCGGTTCACCGCCGAGCTGGACCGGCACGGCAAGGCGTGGGCCCTGCTGACGTTCCCTGGCGAGCAGCACGGCTGGCGCAGGGAAGAGACCATCGTCGCGGTGCTGGAGGCCGAGCTGGCCTTCTACGGGCTGATCTTCGACCTGGAGACGCCCGAGGTGCCGCCGTTGACGCTTAAGGGGAGAGCATGAAGAGCGTTGCCGAGATCTGCTCGGATCTGATCAGGTTCGACACCACCAATCCGGGTTCGGGTGAGCGGCCCGCCGCCGAGTACGTCGCCACCCTGCTGGCCGACGCCGGGCTGGAGCCCGTGGTGTTCGAGTCGGCGCCGAAGCGGACCACCGTCGTGGCCAGGATCGACGGCGACTCCCCCGACGCGCTGCTCATCCACGGCCACCTCGACGTCGTGCCCGCCGACCCGGCCGAGTGGCGGATGCACCCGTTCTCCGGGGAGATCGTGGACGGCTGCGTGTACGGCCGGGGCGCGGTCGACATGAAGGGCTCGTGCGCGATGACCCTCGCGACCGTGCTCGACCTGGCGGCGCGGGGAGTGCGCCCGAAGCGTGACCTGGTGCTGGCCTTCCTCGCCGACGAGGAGGCGACGGGGGACTTCGGCTCGCGGCACGCCGTCACCGAGCACCGCGAGCTGTTCGACGGCGTCACGGAGGCGATCAGCGAGTCGGGCGGCTTCAGCGTGGCCTCCGGCCGGCACCGGGTCTACCCGATCGCGGTGGGCGAGCGCGGCACCGCCTGGATGCGGCTCACCGCGCACGGCGTGGCCGGCCACGGCTCCCGCCCCGCCGTGGACAACCCGGTCGCGACGATGGCGCACGCCCTGTCGCGGGTGGCCTCCCACCAGTGGCCGGTACGCCTGACGCCGCCGGTCGCGGCGCTCATCGAGCACCTGTCGGAGATCACCGGGCAGCGCATCGACCTCGACCGGCTGGACGAGGAGGCCGCGCGGCTGGGGCCGCTGGGCAGCCTGTTCAAGGGCCAGATCCGCAACTCCGCGAACCCGACCATGCTGGACGCCGGCTACAAGGTCAACGTGGTGCCCTCGACCGCCGGGGCGCACGTGGACGGGCGGTACCTGCCGGGGCTGCGCGAGGAGTTCCTGGAGACGGTCGACGCGCTGCTCGGGCCGAAGATCACCCGCGAGTTCGTCAACCTGGAGGACGCGCCCGCCGCGCCTTACCCGTCGGCGTTCTTCGACGAGCTGGCGGGCTCGCTCATGGCGGAGGACCCGCTCGCGCGGCCGGTGCCGTACGTGATGGCCGGCGGCACGGACGCGAAGTCGTTCGCGCGGATCGGCATCGAGGGGTACGGCTTCGCGCCGCTCATGCTCCGGCCCGACCTCGACTATTTCGGGATGTTCCACGGCAAGGACGAGCGGGTGCCGGTGGAGGGGCTGGAGTTCGGCACCCGGGTGCTCGCCCGCCTGATCGCCTGAGCCGCCCGGCGGCCGCCGCACGTTTCCGGATACCCATATAATGGAACAAAGCATTCCGTTCTGATATCATGGAGCGACCACGGCGAAGGGGGCTCACCGATGAGCGGCATCACGACCAGCGGCTGGGATGTTCTGGACGCTTCGCACGAGGCGCTGCGCGAGGTCGTCAGCGCCGCCCCCGAGGGCGGCTGGGATCTCCCGACGCCCTGCGCGGGCTGGAGCGTCACCCAGGTCTTCCGGCACGCGGCCGGTGACCAGATCGTCGAGCCGCTGCGCGCCTGGGGCGCGTACGCGGCGGCTCTGGAGACCGAGCCTGGCGACGACGAGGTCGCCGTCCTTCTCCGCTACCTCGGCCGCGACCCCCGCTGGGCGCCCTCCTCCTGAGTTCAGGCGGCGTGGCGGAGGGTGCGGCGGACGGTGAGGCCGGCGAGGGCCGCCGAGACGAGCACCAGGATGCCCGCCTCCGTCCACTGGAAACGCCAGAACCGGGACGGCGGATGGTAGTACACGGCGTACCTGTATCCCTTGCCGAACAGGCACGCCTGCCACGCCTCCGCGTTCCGGCTGCCGCGCCCCGCGTCCAGGCGGCGCGGGCAGCCGCTCGCGGCGCCCGGCTCGGCGACCTCCCGTCCCGACGGATCGACCCAGGACGCGCTGACCAGCCGGGCGTCGGTGTCGTCGAGGACCACCGTGCCGGTCAGCTCCACGCGCGCGGGCTCGGCGTAATGGTCGCTGACCCCGAACAGGGTGAACATCGTCGCCGCCACCACGGCCACGGCCAGCGCCATCGCCGGGAGCGTACGCCGGAAGAAGGCCCCCGCCGCGGTGCCGAGCACGAACGCGAACAACCACCACGCGGCCGGCGCCACCCCGACCATGTTGAAGACGCCGACGTTGCCGAAAGACGAGTCGATCCCCTCCCTGAACACCGGGCGCCACAGGCTCACCATGAGCGACAGCAGCAGACCGCCCACCACGACCGCGCCGCCCAGCACCGACAGCTTGACGGCCAGCCACCGCCACGCGGGCACGGACTGGGTCCAGGCGAGCCGGTGGGTGCCGCGCTCGTACTCGCGGCCGAGCAGGGGGGCGCCCCAGAACGCCCCGATCAGCGCGGGCAGCACCAGCGGCATCCAGCCGAACACGGAGTAGACCGCGTCGTACCGCCGCCCCAGCGCCACCTCCAGGTCCGCGCACGCCGCGCCGGGGCCGGGACAGCCGGGCGCGGCGTGGCCGGCGACGTACAGCCCGGCCTCCACGGCGGAGCCCAGCAGGAGCAGCCCCAGCAGCGCGAGGAAGCCGGCCGTCACGAGCAGTTGCGCCCGGTGCTGGCGCCAGGTCAGCCAGATCACGTGTCCACCCCCACGGGCCCCGGCAGGGCGGCCGACTCGGGGCTGCGCAGGTAGCCCATGACCAGTTCCTCCAGCCCCGCAGGCCGGGCCTGCCAGCGCGGGTCGAGCGCGGGCGCGCCGCGTACGAGCAGGGTGGCCTGCCGTCCCGCCAGGCCTCCGCCCACCACCTCCACGTCGCCGGCCGGCCGATCGGCCAGGGCCCCGGCCAGCTCGGCGGGACCCGTGAGCACGAGGTGATCGGCCAGCAGGTCGTCGATGTCGCCGCTGACCTGCAGCCGCCCGCCGTTCAGCACGATGAGCCAGTCGCAGGTCTCCTCCAGGTCGGAGACGACATGAGAGGACAGCAGCACGGTCAGCTCCCGCTCGGCCACCTCTCCCATGAGGGCGCGCATCACGTCGTGCCTGGCGAGGGGGTCGAGGTTGGCCAGCGGCTCGTCCAGCACGAGCAGGTCGGGCCGTCTGGCCAGCGCCAGCGTGAGCGCCACCTGCGCGCGCTGCCCGCCCGAAAGACGGCCCGCCTTCCTGTCGAGCGGGATGCCGAGCGCGCCGAGCCGGTCGCGGGCGCCCTGATCATCCCAGCGGGTGTTCATCCTGTGGCCGAAGGAGAGCATCCCGGCGACGGTGAAACCGTCGTACAGCGGCTTGTCCTGCGCCACGAACGCCACCTCGCCCGCCACGCCGACGCTCCCCCGCGCCGGCCGCAGCAGCCCGACGGCGGCGTGCATGAGCGTGGACTTGCCCGCACCGTTCGGCCCCACGAGCGCGGCCACGCGCCCGGCGGGGACCGCCAGCGAGCAGTCGCGCAACGCCCAAGTACGGCGGTAACGCACGCCGAGCCCGGTCGCCTCGAGCACAGGGCTCATGCCGCCCCCTCCTTCGCGGCATCGGCCAGGACCACGGTGAACAGCGCCCGCAGGTCGTCCTGGTCGAGCCCGGCCGCGCGCGCCTCGCGCACCCACTCCTCCAGGCCGCGCCGCAAGCGGGTGTGCTCGGCGAGCGTCGGGCCCGCGATCCCCCTGCGCACGAACGTCCCCATGCCGGGCCGGCCCTCGACCAGGCCCTCGCGCTCCAGCTCGCGGTAGGCCTTGAGCACGGTGTTGGGGTTGATCGCCAGGTGCTCGACCACCTCGCGCGCGGTCGGCAGCTGGTCACCCGGCCGCAGCGTGCCGAGCCTGAGCGCCTGCCTGACCTGGTGGACGAGCTGCAGGTAGGTCGACACCCCCGACCCTCGGTCCAGCTGAAACTCGATCACTACAACACCCTTTCACTATTCGAATAGTGAAAGGGTGTTGTACGAGATCGTGATCTGTCAACTCAGGCGAACTTGGTCTTGGGACGCTCCTGCAGCTCCCCGTCGAGGTAGATGTCGAGCTTCTCGTCGTAGAAGGCGATCAGCCCGGCGACCCGCTCGCTCTCGGGCAGCGGTGTCCGGTAGGACCAGGCGAGGTCCTCCTTGCCGTTGACCGACCAGTATTCGGCCGTGCCCTTGTACGGGCAGTGCGTGACCGTGCCGGTGGGCTCCAGCAGGTCGAGCCGGACGTCCGGCTTCGGCAGGTAGTAGCGGGCCGGCAGCCCCGTCTCGAAGAGGATGTGCGGGCTGCGGGAGTCGGCCACGGTCACCCCGTCCACCTCGACGCGCACGTGCCGCGAGCTCGGCAGGATGTCCACCCGGGTGTACGGGTCGCGCGGGTGGAAGAAGATCTCCTCGTCCTCCTCGAACCAGGCGTCCATGGCCTCCCACCGGAAGCGCACGTGGCCGCGGATCTCCTCCAGCGGGGAGTCCTGGTAGACCAGCGCCGCGCCGGGGACCTCCCTGGCGCCCGCGGTGACCGTGTGCACCAGGCCGTCGCCCCTGCTCGGCGAGTGCTCGGCCGTGCCGGCCGGCTTGAGCGCCGACTCGTCGACGTCGGCCAGCGGGAAATAGTAGGCCGGATAGTAGGGGACCTCCCACACCAGCAGGGCGGAGGCGGTGTCGGCCACCACCCGGCCGCCGAGGTAGGTCCGCACCCGTTTGGCCGTGCGCTCGACGCGTACCCGGCCGCGTTTCGTGGCATCCATGCTCGCGGCAACCGCGGCGGGCACCCCGCTATTCCGCGATCATCCCCGGTGATCAGCGCAGGCCGAACGCGGCCAGCGTGGCCCACGTGACCAGCGCCCCCACCGCCGTGCCCGCCACCACCTGCGGCCAGGTGTGGTGCGTCAGGCGCACCCTGGCCCAGCACACCAGCGCCACCACGGCGGCGCCGGCGACCGCGGCCGGCCAGGAGGGCAGCACGTGCGCGAGCACCACCACCGTGCCCGCGCAGACGGCGGCGTGGAAGGAGATCTTCCAGCGCAGCGTGATCGGCACGGTCACCGCCAGCGCGGCCAGCATCGCGGTGACGGTGGCGACGAGCAGCCTGGGCGCGCCCATGAGGACCAGCAGCGCCAGCGCCACCAGCACAGCCGCCACCGCGGCCAGCAGCGGGCGCGTGCGGCGGGCGCGGTCGACGATGTGGTGCGAGTCGAGCCGCCCCGAGCGCACGCCGACCGCGATCACCGCCGCCGGCACTCCCCCGCAGAACGCCGAGGCCACCAGGCCCCACGCCGCCCCGCTCCAGCCCTGCGCGAGCAGGCCCACGAGTGGCGGCATGACGATGACCAGCACCTGCGGTGCCAGCAGGTTGGTCACCTGTCTCGCCACGAGGTCACCCGTCATGACAGCCAAGATTACGCGATCATGGCGCGCGGCCCCGGCGACATGCCCGCCGGCCGGCCCGCACGCGCCGCCGGCTGCCCGCGCGCCACGCCCGCCCGGGCGGCAGGGCCCGCGATCAGCCCTTTCCCGCGGCGTTCACGATGCGGGTGGTCGAGCGGCCGGGGATGGCGTCCATCTCCCAGCACTCCGCGCCCAGGATCGCCGCGGCGGCGGCCCGCGCGCCCGCGTGCGGGTCGCCCGCCGTGTGCGCGAGCGCGCCCGGCCGCATCGGGACGAGCAGGTCGATGTAGTCCTCAGGCCCGTGCGCCTCGGGCGGCCCCGTCACGATGAACACCCCGGTCACGAAGCGGAGGGCGGCCAGCACCTCGGCGCGTTCGGCCGCCGGGTTGAGCGGCCTGCTGGGGCCCTTCCAGGCCCGCACCCGCGGATCGTCCTCGACGCCCACGACCAGCGGCAGCCCGCGCTCGGCCACCGCTCCCAGATAGCGCACATGGCCCACGTGCAGGATGTCGAAGACGCCGGTCACGACCGCCGCACCCGGCCGGTCGTACGGCCGCACCCAGACGGCATCCAGGCTGTTCACGCCACCTCCTCGCACGCTGCGCTCCCCCGGGGTCTGGACGACTCGTCGATCGCAGCGTACTCGGTCGCCGCCGGAGGTAGCGCAGGCGACCTTGGGAAAGCCCATTCCTACCTTTTCGCGATAATCTCCAGCACCCCCCTTGCGCGTCTCATAAGGTCACCGGATTTGGGGGAGGTCGCCGTGGCACCGCCGGACTCGCACCGCGTCGATGGGACCGAGGAGAGCGATCCGCCCGCCGGCCACGATCTCGTGGCCCGGCTGCCGGGAAGCCCCTCCCAGGTCTCCAGGGCCAGGAGCCTCGTGACGGACGCGCTCGGCCGCGACCATCCGCTCCACGACGACGTCGTGCTGCTGACCAGCGAGCTGGCCACGAACGCGGTGCTGCACAGCCGGTCCGGCGCCGGGGGGTCGTTCACGGTGACCGTGACGCGCTCGGACACGCTGGTGCGGGTGTTCGTGGCGGACGCCGGGTCGGAAGGGCCTCCCTGCGCATGCCGTACGAGTGCGCAGGCGACCAGCGGCCGGGGCCTGCCGCTGATCGAGGCGCTCAGCCACCGCTGGGGTTTCACCCGCGAGGCCGGTTCGACGACCGTCTGGTTCGAGCTGCTCCAGGCTCGCGTGGCCGCGGGGCTGGCCGTCTAGGCCGTGGGAACGATGTCTCAGCTTCCCGGGACGCCGGGTCGGTAGTGCCAGACGAATTCCAGCCAGGGCGGCGCCACCGCCATGAAGTGCTCCCAGCTTCCCGGCTCGGCGTCGTGGGCGCCACCGCGGACCTCGGAGAGCAGCCTCAGCACGAAGCCCTCCCCGGTCAGGCTGTTGACGATCCGGCCCAACGTCTGCGTGTATTCCCTGGGTTCGCGGACGATGCGGCCCGACGGCGTGCGGTCGTAGACCCAGTCCTGGTCGGGATAGGACGTCATGGCCTCGTCGGCGTAGGGCTGCCGGAGCGTGTAACCCTCCCCGTTCCACGACTCGTGCGTGAGCCCGGAGAAGAACGGGTTGGCGCACATCAGGTAGTAGTGGCCGCCCGCGGCCACGACTCTCGCGACCTCGCGGAAGACGATCCGGGAGTCGGGGACGAACGTCAGCGAGTACGGATGCCAGACCAGGTCGAACGTGGAGCCGGCGAAGGCCGACAGATCCCGCATGTCCCCTTGGACGGTGCGGACGCCGACGCCGTGGTGCTCGGCGGCCGAGCGATCACGCGCGAGCTGCCCCGGCGAGATGTCGAGCACCGTCACGTCGGCCCCGAGCAGGGCGAAGGCCGCGGACTGCTGCCCGCCTCCCCCGGCCAGGCAGAGCACCTTCCTGCCCGCCAGGTCGCCGGGAAGGCCCAGCCTCTCCAGGCCCAGGTAGTCGCGGGCCTTCTCCGCGTCCAGGTCGAGCATGGGGCGGGTGAACAGGGCGTCCGCCCGCACCAGGGCTTCCCAGCGTTCCCGGTTGTAGCGGTGGACGTCATCCTGCACGGCGATCACCCTTCCACAGCCCTCCGGGCGATCGCCACTCCTTAATCTCCCGGACTATTTCCCTGACGCATCCCGCACGTCGAGGCGGCACAGGCCCTCGGCGAGAGCCTTGGTGGTCAGGCGGGTGCGGCTGTCGCAGCCCAGCTTGGCGAAGATGTGCTCCAGGTGGGTGGTGACCGTGCGGACGCTGAGCACGAGCGCGGCGGCGATCTGCGGGTTGGAGTCGCCCGCGGCCACCCTGGTGAGCACGTCCACCTCCCGGCCCGTGAGGTCGTAGGGCAGCGGGCACGGGCGCTCGGCGGCGACGGCGCCCTGCAGCGCGCCCTGGAACCCGACGCCCGCCCTGAGCAGCCGCAGCTCGTGCCATCCGCCGGCGCCGTCGAGCCAGAGCCCGTGCCTGCTCAGCTCGCGCGAGTCGATGAACGCGCGGGCGAAGGCGGCCATGGCCGGGTCGTCCCGCAGCGCGGGCGAGATCTCGCGCCCAGGAACCTCGCGCCGGGCGCCGAGCCGGTCGAAGGCGACCGCGCGGAAGTCGGCCGGCAGCCCCACCGGGTCGATCACGCACCGGGTCAGGTCGGTGACGTGGGCCAGCATGGGGCACACGGCGGCCACGAGCGCTTTCGTACGGCCCGGGAAGTCGCGACGGGACACCAGGTGCAGCAGCCCCGTGTAGCGGTCGCCGCCGAGGAACAGCGGCGCGGTCAGGCCGGCCCGCCACCCGTAGGGGGCCAGATGGCGCCGGAAATAGCGCTCGGTGCCCGGCTCGGGCATGCCGACCGGCGCTCTGGTGGCCAGCGCCCTGCGGTAGGCCTCCAGCCCGGCGTACTCCTCCGCCGCGTCGCGGTGGATGCGCGGGTGCCCGTCGGACACGACGCTCTGGTGCCGCCCGGTGGCGGGGTCGAACGCGACGAACTCGTAGGCGTCGAGCGGGACCACGCGGCGCAGCGCGGCCATCGCGGCGCACGCGCCGCCGCCGCCCGCGACCTGGTAGCCGACCTCGGCGAACACCTGCAGCTGGCGAACGTCCAGGGTGATCTCGGCCACGGCCTCTTTATATCATTTGCCATTCCTTGGGATTCTCGTGAAGGTTTTCTTCACGAGAATGCCGGAGGCTGCGCCGGATGTTATGGTCGTCGCATGCAGCGCGCTCTCGTCACGACGACGCCGGACCCCGTCCCGGCGCGCTGATTCCATGCTTCCCGGGCGGACGCCCGGGAACGCGGTCGTTCGCCCTTTCCACGCAAAGGACGATCATGAACGACCACCGCAGGCTCGGCCGCGAGCTGGGCATCTTCGACACCGACCCGCTGATCGGCTCCGGCCTGCCCTGCTGGCTGCCGGCGGGCGCGGCCGTGCGCAAGGCCGTCGAGGACTACGTCCACGAGCTCGAACGCCGCAACGGCTACCAGCACGTCAACTCCCCCGTGCTCGGCAAGCGCGAGCTGTACGAACGGTCGGGACACTGGGCGCACTACGCCGACGACATGTTCCCGCCCATGAACGTGGGCGGCGAGGAGTTCGTGCTGCGGCCCAGCCTGTGCCCGCACCACGCGCTCATCTACCGCTCGCGCGGGCGCAGCCGCCGGGACCTGCCCCTGCGCCTGGCTGAGCTGGGCGGGATGTACCGCTCGGAGCTGTCCGGCGTGCTCGGCGGGCTGACCAGGGTGCGCGCCATCCAGCTCAACGACGGCCACGTCTTCTGCGCTCCCGAGCAGGCCGCCGCCGAGGTGTCGGCCTCGCTCGACCTGATCGAGGCCGCGCACGCCCAGCTCGGCGTCCGGGCCGCCCGCTACCGGCTGTCGCTGCGGGGCGAGGGCGACAAGTTCGTGGACGACCCCGCCATGTGGGCGCGGGCGGAGGCGGTGCTGCGCGAGGTGCTGAAGGAGCGCGGGCGCGACTACGACGAGGAACGGGGCGAGGGCGCCTTCTACGGGCCGAAGATCGACATCCAGATCGCCGACCCGGCCGGCCGCGAGACCACCCTGTCCACCGTCCAGGTCGACTATTTCCAGCCGCAGCGCTTCGACCTGAGCTACGCCGGCGGCGAGCGGCCCGTCATGGTGCACCGCAGCGTCGTGGGCGGCATCGAGCGCCTGGTCGCGCACCTCATCGAGATACACGGCGGGGCGTTCCCCGCCTGGCTGGCGCCCGTTCAGGCCGTGGTGCTGCCGCTGTCCGACGCGGAGTCGCCCGCCGCCGAGTCGGTGCTGCGGCGCTGCCTGGCCGCCGGGCTGCGGGCGGAGCTGGTGCCCGCCGGGCGGGGCAGTCTCGGGGCCAGGATCCGGGCGCACCGGCTGGTGCCGTACCAGCTGGTCGTGGGGCCGCGCGAGGCGGCGGACGGCGGGATCGCGGTGCGGCGGCGGGACGGCAGCCAGGCCGGTGACGTGCCCGTCGAGCGGCTGGCGGCCGATTCGCGCCCCTTGTACGGATAGCGGAAACCAAATAGGTAACGGCCCCTTCCCAGATCAAGTAAGCGACTCGTAAAGTCCCTGCAACGCGCCCTGTCGGGAGGACGACTTGACCGAGCTGAGCGACCGCGAGGCCGACCTGGTTTCCGCGCACGAACAGGAACGCCCGGCGCGGCAGCTCGGTGGGGCCCTGCGGCTCGGCGTGTGGATCCTCGGCGGGCTGCTGTCGGTCTACGCGCTGGTGGTGGTGTTCCGGCCGGTCGAGGCGTTGCAGCACCGGATGACGTTCCTGGCCGTGGCGCTGCCGCTGGTGTTCGTCTGCTACCGCTCGGGCATGCCGGAGTATCTGCGGCGGAAGGCGTGGCTGCTGCGGTTGCGCCCGTCCGAGGCCAGGGCCGGGGCGCTGCGGTCCGAGCGGCCGAGCGTCATGGACTGGCTGCTGGCCGCGGCCTCGCTGGCCGTGCTGGTCTATCCGCTGGCGGCCATCGACGACTTCCGCGACCGGGGCTCGGGCGCGGCGCTGACGGACCTCGACATCGTGGCCGGGCTGGCGCTGACGGTGCTGCTGCTGGAGGCGGTACGCCGGACCGTCGGCATGGCCCTGAGCATCATCTGCGTCATTTTCCTGTTTTATGCCTATTACGGGGCATACCTGCCGATCGATTGGACCATCGGGCACCGGGGCTTCGATCTCAGCCAGATCGTCTCCCAGCTCTACACCGGCACCGAAGGCTTCTTCGGCGTTCCGATGCAGGTGGCGGCGAGTTACATCATCCTGTTCACCATCTACGGCGCCGTGCTGGACTATTCGGGCGCGAGCCGGTTCTTCATCGACCTGAGCTTCGCCGCGTTCCGCAAGTCCCGCTCCGCCCCCGGCCGCACCGTCGCCACCGCGGGCTTCCTGCTCGGCACCGTGTCGGGCTCGGGCGTGGCGACCACGGTCAGCCTCGGCAGCGTCGCCTGGCCGGTGCTCAGGCGGGCCGGCTACCCGAGGGAACCTGCCGGCGGCATCCTGGCCGCGAGCGGCATCGGCGCCATCCTGTCGCCGCCCACGCTCGGCGCGGCGGCGTTCATCATCGCCGAATACCTCCGGGTCGGCTACCTCGAGGTGCTGCTGTACGCGACGATCCCGACCCTGCTCTACTACCTGGGCATCTTCCTGGCCATCGAGATCGACTCGCGCCGCTTCGGCACCCACGCCGTTCCGGTCGACGCGCCCAGGGCGGGCCGGCTGCTGCTGCGCTTCGGCTACCACTTCAGCTCGCTGATCCTCATCATCGTGCTGATGGCGCTCGACCGGTCGGCGTTCCAGGCGGTGGTGATCGCCACGGCGGTCGCGTTCGCGCTGTCGTTCCTCGACCCGCGCCACCGGATGGGCCCGAAACGCATCGGGCAGGCGCTGGCCAAGGGCGCGCTGGAGGTGCTGCCCGTGACGGCCGTGTGCGCGGCGGCGGGCATCATCGTCGGCGTCATCACCCAGACCGGCCTGGGCCTCAACCTCAGCGCGATCATCGTGGACTTCGCGGCGGGCCACCTGATCCTGACGACGCTCATGTCCGCCGTCGCCGTCATGCTGCTGGGCCTGGCCGTGCCGGTGACCGCGAGCTTCATCATCGCGGCGGTCATCATCGGCCCGGCGCTCACCGCGCTCGGGGTGTCGCAGGCCGAGGCGTACATGTTCGTCTTCTACTACGCGGTGTTGTCGGAGGTGAGCCCGCCCACCGCGCTGTCGGCGGTCGCGGCGGCCGCGATCACCGGCGGCAACACGTACCGCACGATGATGATGGCCTGGCGTTACACGCTGCCGGCCTTCCTGGTGCCGTTCGCCTTCGTGCTCACGCCCAACGGGCAGGCGCTGCTCGGGCAGGGGCCGATCGGCACCGTGCTGCTGATGGCCGCCGTGTCGGCCGTCGCCGTGGCCGCTCTGGCCATGGCGACGGGCGGCCTGTCCGGCTGGTCCGAGCGGGTGCTGGCGTCCGTGGCCGCGGTGCTGCTGCTGTTCCTCGAACCCGTCCCCATCGTCGCCGGTCTGGCCGTGCTGGCCGTGGCCGCCGCCGTGCATCTGGTCAGAAGAAGGAGAAGGGACCCAGCGTGAAGCGGATTCTTGCGATAGTCGCAGCGACCGTCCTGGCCGTGGCGGGCTGCGGCGGGGGTGCGGGCGGCTCGGGCAACCGGCTGTCGATCGCCACGGGCGGCACGACGGGCGTCTACTACGTCTACGGTGGTGGCCTGGCCAAGCAGTTGTCGTCCAACATCGCCGACACCCAGGCCACCGCGTCCGTCACCTCCGCGTCGGTCGAGAACATCAAGCTCCTCGCCAGCGGCAAGGCCGACATCGGGTTCTCCCAGGCCGACACCGCGGCCGACGCGGTCAACGCCAAGGACACCTTCACCGCGAAACAGCCCATCAAGGCCATCGCCCGCATCTACGACAACTACGCCCACGTCGTGGCCGCCCCCGGCGTCGAGGCGGCCAAGGTCGCCGACCTGAAGGGCAAGCGCGTCTCGCTCGGGCCCGCCAACTCCGGCACCCAGGTCGTGGCCAGGCGCATCCTGGAGGCGGCCGGCATCGACCCCGACAGCGACATCACCAAGCAGCAGCTGTCCATCAACGAGTCGGTGCAGGCCGCCAAGGACGGCACCATCGACGCGTTCTTCTGGGTCGGCGGCCTGCCCACCGCCGGCATCACCGACCTGGCGACGAGCAAGCCCGACATGAAGCTGCTCGACACCGGCGACGTCCTGGAGAAGATGCGCGCCACCTACGGGGAGCAGTACGTCCCGCTCGACGTGGACCTGTCCGTCTACAAGCTGTCCGGCGCCATCAAGACCGTCGGCATCGCAAACCTGCTGCTGGTGCCCGACTCGATGGACGAGCAGCTCGCGTACGACATCACCAAGACCCTGTTCGCCAAGAAGGCCGAGCTGACCGCCGTGCACCCCGAGGCCGAGAAGCTCGACGTCAAGCTGGGCCAGCAGGTGGCGCCGGTCGAGCTGCACCCGGGCGCCGCCCGCTACTACAAGGAACAGGCCTGACCCGGCTGCTCCTGGCGCTCGCCCTGGTGGCGGCCCTCGGCTCCGGCGGCGGCGCCAGGAGCCTCACCGTGAACGGCCTGCCCGTCGTCGCGGGTTCCTTCGCGATCGCCTACGTGCACTCGGTCTACAAGGCGCCCTCGGCGGAGGTGTTCACCGTCGAGGGGCGCCGGTTCACCATGCGGGCGGTCGTCTCGGCGAGCGACAGCGTGCTCGACTACTACGCCCTCGACGGCACGCGCTCCCGCACCCCCGAGGGCCTGTGGGTGCTGCGCCTGGCAACGCCCGCGACGTACGACGGCCTGTCGCTGCTCGCCACCCCGATCGGCCGCAGGACCCTGCTCGCGGGCCGCCGCTGCCTGCCCCTGTATCCCGCGTCCGGCGCCGCTCAGGTGCGAGTCGCGGTGCGCGTCACGCCCGTCGTGCGCGGCCGGGCCTGCCGGCCGCCGTACGACGGGCTGCGCGCGGCCGGGCCGGTGCTCACAACCAGTCGTTCTTCTTGAACACCGAGTACAGCACCACCGAGGTGATCGCCACGAGCACCGTGGACGCCCAGAGCCCCCAGCTCTGCCCGGTGCCGGGAACGGGCACGTTCTGCCCGTAGAAGCCGGTGATCAGGGTGGGCACCGCGATGATGGCGGCCCAGCTGGTGACCCGTTTCATGATCTCGTCCAGCCGGAAACCCTGCTGGGCGAGGCGGGTCTCGCGGACGTTCGCGAGCATCTCGCGGATCCCCTCGACCCACTCCGTCGCCCGCAGCACGTGGTCGTAGACGTCCGCGTAGTAGGGGGCCATCACGGAGTCGGCGACGATGTCCTGGTCGCGGTGGAGCAATGTGCCGATCACCTCGCGCATCGGCATCGTGATCCTGCGGACCCGCGTGGTGTTCTTGCGCAGGTCGAACATCGCGCGCTGCAGCCGCCGGCCGTCTCCCGGGTCCCCTTCGTACAGGGACTCCTCCAGGGCCTCCGCCTGCGCGTCGAGCTCTTCCACCAGGTCGAGCTGGCCGTCCACCACGTAGTCGAGCAGGCCGTACAGCAGGAACGGCACCCCGTGCCCGGCCAGGCGGGACAGCGTGTCCCAGCGCCTGACCACCTCGTCGATGTCGAAGGCGTCGCCGTCGCGCACGGTGACCAGGGCGTTCGCGGTGACGAAGACGTTCACCTCGACGGGACGCAGCCGCCCCTTGTCCATGTGCACCCCGTAGACCGTGATGAACAGATGGTTGTCGTAGACGTCGACCTTCGGCCGCTGCCGGTCGGTGAGCGCGTCCTCCATCGCCAGCTCGTGCAGCCCCAGCTCCGCGCCGACCGCGGTGAGCTCGGCGGCCGAGGGGCGGCACAGGTCGAGCCAGACGACGTTGCCCCGGTCCGGCACATGCCCGGAGAGCTCCTCGAGGGGGAAGCCCTCCTTCTCGAGGACGCCGTTCCGGTAGAGACGCGTACGCACTAGCAGAGTCTGGTGAAGCGTCTCGCGTCGCGCACCGCCGCTCCCCCCGGGTCGTTGTTGAAGTAGACGTAGGCGTCCTGCCAGCCCGCCTCGCGCACCCGCCCGGCCCACGTCCCCAGCGCGGCGTCGCCGTACGAGGTGCCGGCCCGCCCCTGGTGCAGGCGTACGTACCCCCAACCGGCGGTGCGCCAGAACGGGCTCTGCGGCCGGCCGCGGCGATCCGCCCAGCACAGCGCGGCGCCCCGGGCGCTCAGGATGTCGCGCACCTCGCCGGTCCACCACGAGTCGTGGCGCGGCTCCACGGCCACCCTGACGTGCGCGGGGAAGCAGGCCAGGCACCGGTCGAGGCGGCCGGGATCGACCTGGAGGGTGGGCGGGAGCTGCAGCAGGACCGGCCCGAGCTTGTCCTTCAGCTCCGACGCGGCGCCCATCAGCCGCCGCACCGGCTCCTCCGGCTCGGCCAGCCGCCTGATGTGGGTCAGGAACCTGCTGGCTTTGACGGCCATCACGAAACGCGCAGGCGTCCTGTCGCGCCAGGCGGCGAACGACTCGGGGCGGGGCAGGCGGTAGAAGGCGTTGTTGCTCTCGACCGTGGGGAACTCCGCCGCGTACGTCTCCAGCCAGAGCCGCTGCGGCACGCCCTGGGGATACAGCACGCCCCGCCAGTCCTTGTACTGCCACCCCGAGGTGCCCACCAGGCATGTCATGCCGTTGCAGCTACCCAGGCCCGCCGCGTGCAGTACTGTCCTTGTTCGTCAGCCGAGGAGGACCTTTCACCCGATGGGCGTTATCTGATGGGCGCCGGGCACGGGCACGGGCACGGGGCGTCCGCACCCCGCTCGCGGCGCACGATGATGGCGAGCCTGGCCGTCCTGGTGCCGGTGGCCGTCGTCACCCTGGCGGCCCTGCTGTGGCTCTGGCCGGACGGCCGGGCGGAGCAGCAGGGCGGCGGCGCGCAGCCGTCGGCCGTCGAGCGGCTGGCCGGCACCGTCACCGGCGTCACGCTCAAACGTTGCCCCGCCGCCCCCGAGGGCGCGCCACGGCCCGACCCCGCCACCTGCGGCACCGCCACGGTCAAGCTCGGTGAGGGGCGCGACGCCGGCCGTGACGTCACGCTCCGCCTGCCGGGCGGCCCGGGGGCGCAGCGCTTCGCGCCGGGCGACGGCGTGATCCTGCTGCGCGACGCCGAGGGGGCCTACCAGATCTCCGACCATGACCGGGCGATGCCGCTGTGGTTGTTCGGCGTGGCCTTCGCGGTCGCGGTGATCGCGTTCGGCCGCTGGCGCGGGGTGACGGCGCTGATCGGGCTGGCGGTCACGTTCGTGCTGCTGCTGACGTTCGTCATCCCCGGCATCCTGGAGGGCAGGTCCCCGATGCTGGTGGCCATCGTCGGGGCGGCGGCGATCATGCTGACGGTGCTCTACCTCACGCACGGCTTCTCGCTGCCCACGTCCATGGCCGTGCTCGGCACGCTGGCCAGCCTGGCGCTGACGGGCGCGCTGTCGTACGCGGCGCTCGGGCTCGCCCGGCTCAACGGGATCACCGACGACAGCGCGCTGACCCTGGGCATGAGCCTGTCGATCGACACGCAGGGGCTGCTGCTTGCCGGGATCATCATCGGCGCGCTGGGGGTGCTCGACGACGTCACGGTCACGCAGGCGGTGACGGTGGCCGAGCTGGCCCAGGCCAACCCGTCGTACGGCTTCGCCCGCCTCTACCAGGCGGCCGGCCGCATCGGGCGGGCCCACATCGCCTCGGTGATCAACACCATCATCCTGGCGTACGCGGGGGCGTCGCTGCCGCTGCTGCTGCTGTTCAGCATCGGGGAGCAGCCTCTGGGGCAGGTGCTGACGACGCCGGTCATCGCCCAGGAGATCGTCCGCAGCGTGGCCGGCACGCTCGGCCTCATCGCCGCCGTCCCCATCACCACGGCCCTGGCCGCCCTGGCGGCCACCCGCCACCGGGAGGAGCCGGCGAAGACCTCCTCCGGCCGGCGCGCGACCCCTGACAGGTCCGCCACACGCCGCCGTGCGGAGCCCCGCGCGGCGGACGCCCCGCGGGAGGACTTCTTCGCCCCGCACCCGTCCCACCACCACGACGTCTCCCCCGGCCAGGAGCCGGAGCCCCGCCGGGAACCGGGCCGCCAGGCCCGCCACCGCCGCGCGAGCACCTAGCCAGGGCCCTCGCCCGGCCGGCGGGCGGAAGGCATCACGGGGACGTCGGGGAGGTCCGGCATCGGGATCCCGGCCGCGTGCACGGCCGGTCCCCGTGGTGGTCCATGGCTCACTTGAACGCTTCGTCGACGAGGGCGCCGACCTGCGCCGCGGGAGAGATGGTCGGCGGCCTCTTCCACCACGATCACCCGGGCGGCAGCGGCCTGGCAGCGGGCACGGTGTCCGGCCGCGGGGCGGGAACGGAAGCGGCCCGTTCGGCCACCTGACGGTCACCGACGCTGACGGCGCACGTTCACATGCGCCCGTGCCGAAACCCGTGCCGGGTCAGTACGCCTCGGCGCTGCCGTCCACGCGCAGCTTGCGCCGGGCCCGGTCGTAGAAGGTGGTGCCCAGCCGCACCACCTGGGCCGCCCCCGGCCAGGCGGCGACCGTGACGCGGTCACCGGGGCACAGGTGCCCGACCACGGCCCCGTCGACCTCGACCGCGAGCCGCCCGCTGGTGGGCAGCACCTGGAGCGTCACCTCCTCGTCGGCGGGCAGCACCAAGGCCCGGTTGAAGGCCGAGTGGGCGGCGGAGGGCACGACGAGCACGGCCTCCACGCGGGGCGACACGATGGGCCCGCCGGCGGAGAAGCTGTAGGCGGTGGAGCCGGTGGAGGTCGCCACGATCACGGCGTCGGCGGCGAAACGCACGAAGTCGCTGCCGGCCGGGCTCACCGCGACGCCGGCCAGCCCCTCTCCGGGGATCCGTACGAGGGCGATGTCGTTGAACGCGGTCACTTCCGCGCCCCCGACCTCGCTCCTGATCGCCATGCGCGGCTCGATCGTGTAGCGGTGGTTGTCGATCGCCGACAGCGTCTCGGCCAGCTCGCTCACGTCGATCTCCGCGAGGAACCCGAGCCGCCCCACGTTGACCCCCAGGATGGGCGTGCGCCGCCCGGCGAGCAGCCGCATCGTGCGCAGCATCGTGCCGTCGCCGCCGAGCCCGACCAGCAGGTCGGCCCGCTCGACGAGCGTGTCGGCGTCGACCGGCACGGCGGTGCAGTCGATGCGGCCCACCTCCTCGGGCAGGCCGAGCACGGTGGCGTCGTTGCCGGCCGCCCAGCGCAGGATGGTGTCGATCGCCTTCCTTGAGTCGCGCTGAGGGTGCAGCACCAGCCCGACCGTCGTGACCATGCCCATGGGGCCACCCTAGGTCAGCGGTCGAGGCAGGGGCGTTTCGGGTCGAACACCCAGTCCTTCACGAGATACCGCATGGCCACGGCGTCGTCGCGGGCGCCGAGCCCGTGGCGGAGGTAGAGCTCGTGGGCCTCGGCGAGGGCCGCGCGGTCGAGCTCGACGCCGAGCCCGGGGGCGGTGGGCACGTCGACGGCGCCGTCCGCGATTCGCGGCGGCCTGGTGGTGAGGGCCTGGCCGTCCTGCCAGATCCAGTGGGTGTCCAGGGCGGTGATCTCGCCCGGGGCGGCGGCTCCGACGTGCGTGAACATCGCCAGCGAGATGTCGAAGTGGTTGTTGGAGTGCGAGCCCCAGGTCAGGCCGAAGTCGTGGCAGAGCTGGGCGACCCTGACGGAGCCGGACATGGTCCAGAAGTGCGGGTCGGCGAGCGGGATGTCGACGGCGTTCGCGCGTACGGCATGCGCCATCTCCCGCCAGTCGGTGGCGATCATGTTCGTGGCAGTGCGCAGGCCGGTGGCACGCCGGAACTCCGCCATCGTCTCCCGGCCGGAGAAGCGGCCTTCGGCCCCGCACGGGTCCTCGGCGTAGGCCAGCACGCCGCCGAGCCCCGCGCACAGGCGGACGGCGTCGGCCAGCAGCCAGCCGCCGTTGGGGTCGACGGTGATCCGCGCTCCGGGGAACCTGCCGGCCAGCGCCCTGACCGTCTCGATCTCCTCCTCGCCGGGCAGCACCCCGCCCTTGAGCTTGAAGTCGGCGAACCCGTAGCGCTCCTGGGCCGCCTCGGCCAGCGCGACCACCGCGTCCGGGGTCAGGGCCTCGCGGCGGCGCAGCCGCGACCAGGCGTCGTCGCCGCCGTCATCGACGCGGTAGGGCAGGTCGGTCCTGCCCGGGTCGCCGACGTAGAAGAGGTAACCCAGCATCGGCACCCGGTCGCGCTGCTGCCCGTCGCCGAGCAGCTCCGCCACCGGGACGCCGAGGTGCTGGCCGTGCAGGTCGAGCAGGCTGGACTCCAGCCCGGTGACCGCGTGCACCGTGGTGCGCAGGTCGAAGGTCTGCGCGCCCCGCCCTCCTGCGTCCCGGTCGGCGAACCGGGCGGCCACCGAGCGCAGCAGGCTGCGGTGGCGCGCCACGGGCTCGCCGGCCAGCAGCGCCGCCGCCTCCTCAACGGTGCGGCGGATCGCCTCGCCGCCCGGCACCTCGCCGAGGCCCGTGCGCCCGTCGGAATCAGTCATGATGACGACGTTGCGGGTGAAGAACGGTCCGTGGGCGCCGCTGAGGTTGAGCAGCATGCTGTCGTACCCGGCCACCGGGACGACCTCGACGCGTCGGATGGTGGGAGACACCGGCGGGAACCCTCTCAGCTGATCTTGTTGACGAGGGCGGTCAGCTCGGCGAGCTCGTCCTCCGTGAGGTTCTGCAACGGCGGACGCACGGGCCCGCCGTGCCGTCCCGCGGCGGTCAGCCCGGCCTTGATGATGGACACGGCGTACCCCTTCTGGCGGTCGCGGATGTCCAGGTAGGGGACCACGAACTCCCTGATGCGGCGGTAGACCGCCTCCCGGTCCTGGGCGCGCACGTCGGCGTAGAAGTCGAGCGCGTACTGCGGGATGAAGTTGAAGATGGCCGAGGAGTACGTGCTCATGCCGAGCTGGAGCAGCGGCAGCGCGAAGGTCTCCGCGGTCGGGAGGCCGCCGATGTAGGCCAGGCGGTCGCCGACGCCGGCGTAGATGCGGGCGAGGTTCTCGATGTTGCCGACGCCGTCCTTGAAGCCGACGAGGGTCTCGTTCCTGTCGGCCAGGATCTCGACGGAACGGTCGGTCAGGATGGCGTTGGCGCGGCTGTAGACGACCACGCCGAGCCCCGTGCTGCGGCAGACCGCGCTGACGTGCTCGATCAGGCCGGCCTGACCGGCCTCCGTGAGGTAGGGGGGCATGAGCAGCAGCCCGTCGGCGCCCGCGGCCTCGGCGGCCTGGGCCTGCGCGACGGCGTTGGCGGTGCCACCGGTGGCGGGGGCCACGACCGGCAGCCTGCCGCCGACCTCGTCGACCGCCGCGCGGACCACCTGGTCGATCTCGGCGGAGGTCAGCGAGAAGCCCTCGCCGGTGCCCCCGGCGGTGAACAAACCTGCCACGGGGAAGCTGCTCAGCCAGGCGAGGTGCTCGCGGTAGCGCGCCTCGTCGAACTGGAGGTCCTCGGTGAAGTGGGTGACGGGGAAGGACAGCAGGCCGCTTTTGAGCTGGGTCGCGAGCTCGTGCGGGGTGAAGCTGGGCATGGCGGTCCTTTGCTTTGCATGCGGCAGTGGGATTCCCGTGCGCCGCAGGTCAGGTCTGTTGCCGCCAGGCTAGAGAGCAGGAGCGATTCCTGTCCAAGTGCATTTTCGTATCCGGCGATGCCATCAGGGCATCGAAGGCCGGTCGGAGGGCGAGGCTCCGAGGTCGGGCAGCAGGTCGAGCACGCGCCAGAGCGCGGGGTTGGTCGAGTCGCGGTCCCAGATCACGTGCAGCTCGACCGGCTCGCCCGTGGCGTTCTCGTCGCTCTCCAGCGGATCGCGTACCAGCTCGCAGAAGGTGACGCCGTCCACGCCGAGCGAGCGCGCGCTGGCGGGCGCCAGCGCGACGCCGCGTCCGGCCGCCACGAGGAGCACCGCGGTGAGGATCTGGTGCACCTGCTGTTCGATCCTGGGGTGGGCGTTGGTGAGGAAGTGCACGGTGAGCTCGTGGAAGTAACGCGACTGCACCGGGTTGTAGCTGATCACCGGCAGGCCGTCGAAGTCGTCGGGGAGGAGCGGCCGGCCGAGGCCGGCGAGCGGGTGCCCGATGGGCACGACGGCGCACAGCGGCTCGCGGAAGACGACCCGGGAGTCGAGCGTGGCGATGTCGAACGGCGGGCGTGCGAGCCCCAGGTCCAGCTCGCCGCGGAGCAGGCCGTCGACCTGCCCGGCGGTGACCCGTTCGTGCAGGATGACGTCGATCTCGGGTAGCTGCTCGGACAACCGCCGCAGCAGCGCGCCCAGCATGCTGATCGCCGAGACGGCCGTGAAGCCGAGCCGCACGGTGCCGGCGGCGCCGCTGGCGATCCTGCGCGCACGGTCGCCCGCGGTGTCGACGAGCGTGAGCATGCGCCGCGCGTCGTCCAGGAAGGAGCGGCCGGCGTCGGTGAGGACCACGCGCCGGTTGTCGCGTTCCAGCAGGGTCACGCCGACCACCCGCTCCAGCTTCTGGATGTGGCGGCTGAGCGGGGGTTGGGTCATTCGCAGCCGATCAGCGGCCCGGCCGAAGTGGAGCTCCTCGGCGACTGCCACGAACGCCCGGATCTGATCAAGTGTTAGCATGATGCGGAAAGAGTATCACTTGATACCGAATTGAGCCTGGACAGGCATCGAAGCTGCTCCCTAGTCTCCGGAGACTACAGAGAACGGAACAAATCCGCACTTGACGTCCGTCCGAATCTCCGCTCCACCGCACCCCACGCGCACCCACCGCGCATCCACCGCGGGGCATCGCCCGCACGAAGGAGAAGTCCATGCCGGCATCCCGGACAGCCCTCCGCCGCGTTCTCGCGGGAGTCCTCGGCACCGTCGCCGCCATCGCGCTGACCGCGTGCGGTGGGGTCAAGACGACCTCCACCGGCGGTGACGGCGGCGAATACCCGTCGGGCAACATCGAGTTCAGCGTCGGCGCCTCGCCGGGCGGCTCGACCGACCTCATCACCCGGGCGCTGGCCCAGGGCATGGCCAAGGAGCTCGGCGTCTCCGCGCCGGTGCTCAACAAGCCGGGCGCCAACGGCGCGCTCAACGCCAAGGAACTGCAGTCGGCCGCCCCCGACGGCTACAAGATCGCCGTACAGAACGCCTCGCTCTTCACCATCACGCCGCTCACGGTGTCGCCCGCCGAGGCCACGAAGATCGACTCGTTCGACGTCATCACCGGCGTCTCGCGCGACGACTACGTCATGGCGACCAACCCCAAGTCCGGCTACACGTCGATCAAGGACATGAAGAAGGCCGGCAAGACCATCCGCTACGGCACGACCGGCGTGGGCACGGGCGCCCAGCTGGCCTCCGCGCTGACCTTCAAGTCGGCCGGCATCGAGGCCACGGCCGTGCCGTTCGACGGCGGCGCCCCCGCGCTGACCGCACTGCTCGGCAACCAGGTCGACGTCTCCACCATGCAGATCGGCGAGGCGATCGAGAACGTCAAGGCGGGCAAGCTCGTGCCGCTCGCGGTCTTCTCGAAGGAACGCATCCCCTACATGCCCGACGTGCCGACGGCCACGGAGCAGGGCTTCGACGTGCAGGTGACGCAGTACCGCTTCCTCACCGCGCCCAAGGGCACGCCGCAGGACGTCAAGACGAAGCTGCTCGACGCGGCCAAGAAGACGTTCGCCACGCCGGAGTACAAGAAGTTCAACGAGCAGAACTCGCTCACTCCGATGGAGGTCACCCCCGACGAGGTCCTCAGCTCCCTGCAGAGCGACACCGCCACCTACAAGAAGCAGCTGGACGAGTTCGGGATCAGCCTGGCCGGCTGACCGAGGTCCCGGCAGGCCGCCCCCACCCGCCCGTCCGCCCGCCCGCCCGCCACCAAGGAGTGAGCATGTCCATGCCCGACCCCGCCAGGGCACCCGGCCCGCTCGACGACGTCGCCGTCGAGACCGGGCGGATCCAGGCCGAGCTGGACGAGTCACGGCCGCCGCACGCAGGGCCTGTCTCGCAGATCGCGGCGGCCCTGGCAGGACTCTGCGCCGGGATCTTCGGCGCGGCCGGGTCGTACGCGCTCGGGCTCGGCAGCCTCACCCAGCCGGGGCCCGGCCTGTGGCCGTTCGCCATCAGCGTCGTCATCGTCGTGCTGTCCGCGGCGCTCGTCGCCGCGGGCCGCCGCCTCGAGGACGCCGAGCGGTTCTCGAAGGCGAGCCTGCTCACCCTGGTCGCGCTGGTGACGCTCGTGCTGCTCGCCGCGCTCCTCCCCGTGATCGGCTTCGAGATCCCGTCGCTGCTGCTGATGTTCGTCTGGCTGCGGTCGCTGGGCAAGGAGTCGTGGTTGTCGTCCATCGTGATCAGCGTCTGCACCGTGGCCGCGTTCTACGTGCTCTTCGTCCTGCTGCTGCAGGTCCCGCTCCCGCGCCTCATCTGAGAAAGTCACATGGACCTCACCCCGATTCTCAACGGCTTCGGCGTCGTCCTGGAGCCGGCCAACCTGCTCTACTGCTTCGTCGGCGTCATCATCGGCATGCTCATCGGCGTGCTGCCCGGGCTCGGCCCAGGCGCGACGATCGCCATCCTGCTGCCCCTCACGTACGGCATCGGGCCCGTTCCGGCGATCATCATGCTGGCGGGCATCTTCTACGGCGCCCAGTACGGCGGGACCATCACCTCCGTGCTGCTGCGCCTGCCCGGCGAGGCGTCCTCGGTGGTGACCGTCTTCGACGGCTTCGCGCTGGCCAAACAGGGGAGGGCCGGCACCGCGCTCGGCATCGCGGCTATCGGCTCCTTCATCGGGGGCACCGTCTCGATCCTCGGCCTGACGCTGCTGGCCCCGATCGTCGCCGGCTTCGCGCTCGACTTCGGGCCCCCCGAGTACGCGGCGCTTGGCGTGCTCGGCGTCCTGCTGATCTCGTCGGTGGGCAACGGCCACAAGCTCAAGGCCATCATCGCCGCCTGCGTCGGGCTGCTGCTCGCGACCGTGGGCCGCGACACCTTCACGGGCGCGGAGCGCTTCACCTTCGACAGCCTCAACCTGGCCGAGGGCATCGACTTCGTGCCGCTCGCCATGGGCCTGTTCGGGCTCAGCGAGATCCTCTACAACATCGAGGAACGCCACAACCAGGTCCACTCCCCCGCCAAGGTCGGCAACGTCTGGCCGTCCCGCAAGGACCTCGGCCAGTCCAAGGGCGCGATCGGGCGGGGCTCGCTCATCGGCTTCTTCCTCGGCGTGCTGCCCGGCGGCGGCGCGACGCTGTCCTCCCTGGCCGCGTACGCGTTCGAGAAGCGGCGCGCGAAGCGGCCCGAGCGCTTCGGCAGGGGCGCCGTCGAGGGCGTGGCCGCGCCGGAGACCGCCAACAACGCCGCCGCCACCTCGTCGTTCATCCCGCTGCTGACCCTCGGCATCCCGGCCAACGCCACGATGGCCCTCATCTTCGGCGCGCTGCTCATCCAGGGCATCCAGCCGGGCCCGCAGCTCGTCGCCCAGCACCCCGACGTCTTCTGGGGCGTCATCAACTCGATGTACATCGGCAACATCCTGCTGCTCATCATGAGCATCCCCATGGTCGGCGTCTTCGTGCGGATCCTGCGGGTGCGGCCCGCGATCCTGGCGCCGATCACGGTGCTCATCACGCTGCTCGGCGCCTACACGGTGAACAACCAGGTCTACGACATCTTCCTGGTGATCGTCTTCGGCCTGCTCGGCTACCTGATGAAGAAGCTCGGCTTCGAGCCGGGGCCGCTCGTGCTGGCGTTCGTGCTCGGTTCGATGATCGAGAACTCCTCGCGGCAGTCGCTGCTCATCTTCGGCGGCGACCCGACCGGCTTCTTCACCCGCCCGATCTCGGGCACGGTGCTCGCGCTGGTCCTGCTGGTCGCCGTCCTGCCCCTGATCCGCCCCCTGATCAGCCCTTTGATCAGCCCTTTGATCAGCAAGGCCGTGCGCCGCCGCGGACCCGCCGGGGAACCGGCCGGGCACGCGGACGACCCCGTGGAGGAGAACACGCGATGACCACCAGCGCCGGACACCGGCCCACGCCCGGCGGAGACGCTGCCACGGGCGGCCGGGTCAGCCGGGTCTCCGTCACCCCCGTCGCCTTCCGCGACCCGCCGCTGCTCAACGTCGTCGGCGTGCACCAGCCGTTCGTGTTGCGCGCCATCGTCCAGGTGCACACGGACGCCGGGCTGGTCGGGCTCGGGGAGACGTACGCCGACCGGGCCCATCTCCAGCGCCTCGAAGCCGTCGCCGCCGCCCTTCCCGGCCTCGACGCGTTCGACCTCAACGGGCTGCGCCGCGTGGTCGTGACGGCGCTGGGCGCGTCCACCGGCGGCGCGGGAGCCAGCTTCGGCGGCATGCTCGACCTGTCGAGCGCGGTCGACACCGTGGCGGCGCCGTTCGAGGTGGCCCTGCTCGACGTGCAGGGCAGGGCGCTCGGCCGCCCGGTCAGCGACCTGCTCGGCGGCGCCGTACGCGAGCGCGTGCCGTACTCGGCGTACCTGTTCTACAAGTGGGCCGGACATCCGGGCCAGGACGACGACCTGTGGGGCGAGGGCCGCACGCCCGAGCAGATGGTCGCCCAGGCGCGGCGCATGGTCGACGACTACGGCTTCGGCGCGATCAAGCTCAAGGGCGGCGTGTACGAGCCCCGCCACGAGATCGAGACCGTCGAGGCGCTGGCCGCGGCGTTCCCCGGGCATGCCCTGCGCATCGACCCCAACGGCGCCTGGACCGTCGAGACCTCGGTCGAGGTGGCGGGCCGGCTCGCCGGCGTGCTCGAATATCTGGAGGACCCCACGCCGGGCATCGACGGCATGGCGGCCGTCGCCCGGCGCAGCGACCTGCCGCTCGCGACCAACATGTGCGTCATCGCCTTCGAGCATCTCCGGCCCGCCGTCGCCGCCGGCGCCGTGCAGGTCGTGTTGTCGGACCACCACCTGTGGGGCGGCCTGCGGCGCTCGGCGCTGCTGGGCGGCATCTGCGAGACGTTCGGCATGGGCCTGTCGATGCACTCCAACTCGCATCTCGGCGTGAGCCTGGCGGCGATGACGCACCTGGCCGCCGCGACGCCCAACCTCACCTACGCCTGCGACACGCACTACCCGTGGAAGGCCGAGGAGGTCATCAGGCCGGGCGTGCTGGAGTTCCGCGACGGGAGCGTGGCCGTGCCGACCGGGCCGGGCCTCGGCGTGGAGCTGGACGAGGACGCGCTCGCGGCCCTGCACGAGCAGTACGTCACGTGCGGGCAGCGCGGCCGGGAGGACACCGCCTACATGCGGACGGTCGTGCCGGACTTCACGCCCAACACGGCCCGCTGGTAGCTAGGGCGCCTGGAGCCGGGCGCGCGAGTTGGACAGGTGCAGCCGCATCGCGGCCCGCGCCGCCGCCGCGTCCTGGTCGGCGACGGCGCGGTAGACGTTCTCGTGTTCGAGCGTCACCCGGGTGAGGTGGGTGGCGTCGGAGACCGTGTAGCCGTGCGCCAGCCGCGTGCGCGGCAACATGATCATCATGGGGCCGAGCGAGGCGAGCAGGTCGGAGTAGAACCGGTTGCCGGAGGCCAGCGCGACCTTGAGGTGGAACCGGAAGTCGGCCTCGACGGCGTGGCCGGGGTGCCGGTCGGAGCTCCCGAGATCGACGAGGGCGCGTTCGATGGCCTTGAGCTGCAGGTCGGTGCGGCGCTCCGCGGCCAGCCCCGCCGACTCGGACTCGACCCCGATGCGGAAGTCGATCATGTCGAGGACGTCGCGGTGCGTGCGGACCCGCGAGGCCTCCACCGAGAACGGCGCGGGCGCGGGCAGGTCGAGCACGAACGAGCCGCGGCCCTGGAAGGTCTCGACGAGCCCTGCCGCCTGCAGCCGCGAGATGGCCTCGCGGACCACCGTGCGGCTCACGCCGAACTCCTCGACCAGGGAGGACTCGGTCGGCAACTTCTGGCCGGGCGCGATCTCGCCGGCCAGGATGCGGGCCTTCAGCCGTTCGACGAGCTCGTGGGCGAGGCCGCGCCCGGTGTCGCGATCGAGCTTTCTGTCCGGCGGCACGGGTGACAATCTACCCGCCCGCCGCGCGGAACTCGACGGCGTCGAGGCGCCAGGCCGCGGCCTCGTCCGCGACGCTGAGCCCGAGGCCGGGCCGGTCGGGGACCCGCATGCGGCCGCCCTCGATCGCGAGCCGCTCGTTGAACAGCGGCGACAGCCACTCGATGTGCTCGACCCAGGAGTCGCGCGGGTGCGCGGCGGCCAGGTGCACGTGGATCTCCATCACGAAGTGCGGCGCGACCTGGAGGCCGGCGTGGTCGGCCAGCGCGGCGACCTTGAGGTAGGGGGTGATGCCGCCCGCGCGGGGCACGTCGGGCTGGAGCACGTCGCAGGCGCGCAGGTCGACGAGGCGCACCAGGTCGGGGACGCTGGAGAGCATCTCACCGGTGGCGATGGGGGTGTCGAGGGCGTCGGCGAGCCGGGCGTGCCCCTCGGCGTCGTACGCGTCGAGCGGCTCCTCGATCCAGACCAGGCCCAGCTCCTCCACCGCCCGCCCGAACCGCAGCGCCGAGTGGCGATCCCACTGCTGGTTGGCGTCCACCATGAGCGGCACGTCCTCGCCCAGGTGCTCACGCACCGCCGCCAGCCTGCGCAGGTCCTCCCGCATGTCCGGCTGACCGACCTTGATCTTGATCCCGCCGATGCCGTCCTCGATCGACTGCGAGGCCCGCGCCTTGACCTCCTCGATCGGGGCGTGCAGGAACCCGCCGGAGGTGTTGTACGTCCTGACGGAGTCGCGATACGAGCCCAGCAGCTTCGCCAGCGGCAGCCCCGCCCGCCTCGCCTTCAGGTCCCAGAGCGCGACGTCGATCGCGGCCAGGGCCTGCGTGGCCACGCCGGAACGCCCGACGGACGCCCCCGCCCACACCAGCATGTCGTAGATCCGGCCGACGTCGGACGGGTCCTGGCCCAGCAGGTTCTCCGCGACCTCCTTGGCGTGGGCGTACTGCGCGGCGGTGCCGGCGCGGGTGGTGTAGGAGAAGCCCAGCCCGTCCAGGCCGTCGGCCGTGGTGACCTCGCAGGTCAGCACGTCGATCTGGGACAGCGGGCGCTGGCGTCCGGTGGCGACCTTGGCGTCGCTCACGGGGGACGGCAGGGGCACGGCGTAGCGGCGGAACCGTACGGACTCGACGCGGTCGCCCGGCGGCATCACGGTCACGCCCGCCCGAACTCGACGCTGTCGACCACCCATGCGCGGCACTGGTCGCTCAGCGTGAAGCCGAGGCCGGGCCGGTCGGGGACGATCATGCGGCCCTCACGGGTCTCCAGACGCTCGTTGAACAGGGGGTCGAGCCATTCGAAGTGCTCGACCCACGGCTCGCGCGGGTAGGCGGCGGCCAGGTGGAGGTGGATCTCCATGGCGAAGTGCGGCGCGAGGTGCAGGCCCGCGTGGTCGGCGAGGGTGGCCAGGCGCAGGAAAGGGGTGATGCCGCCGACGCGCGGCGCGTCGGGCTGGATGATGTCGGCGGCGCGGGCCTCGATGAGCCGGACGTGCTCGGCGACGCTGGAGAGCATCTCGCCGGTGGCGATGGGGGTGTCGAGGGCCTCGGCGAGCCGGGCGTGCCCCTCGGCGTCGTACGCGTCGAGCGGCTCCTCGATCCAGACCAGGCCCAGCTCCTCCACCGCCCGCCCGAACCGCAGCGCCGAGTGGCGATCCCACTGCTGGTTGGCGTCCACCATGAGCGGCACGTCCTCGCCCAGGTGCTCACGCACCGCCGCCAGCCTGCGCAGGTCCTCCCGCATGTCCGGCTGACCGACCTTGATCTTGATCCCGCCGATGCCGTCCTCGATCGACTGCGAGGCCCGCGCCTTGACCTCCTCGATCGGGGCGTGCAGGAACCCGCCGGAGGTGTTGTACGTCCTGACGGAGTCGCGATACGAGCCCAGCAGCTTCGCCAGCGGCAGCCCCGCCCGCCTCGCCTTCAGGTCCCACAGCGCGACGTCGATCGCGGCCAGGGCCTGCGTGGCCACGCCGGAACGCCCGACGGACGCCCCCGCCCACACCAGCATGTCGTAGATCCGGCCGACGTCGGACGGGTCCTGGCCCAGCAGGTTCTCCGCGACCTCCTTGGCGTGGGCGTACTGCGCGGGGCCGCCCGCCCGCTTGGAGTAGCTGAAACCGGTGCCGCTGTGGCCCTCCTCCGTCGTGATCTCGGCGAACAGGAAGACGACCTCGGTCATCGGCTTCTGCCGGCCGGTGAGGACCTTGGCGTCGCTGACGGGGACGGCCAGCGGGAGCGTGACGGAGGAGAGCGAGACGTGGCGGATCTGGTCGGCGGCCATGGCGGTCCCAAGGGGTCGGCTTGCTGGAGTCGCTCGTCATCATACGAATCTGAAAGTCGTATGACAACATGGCCGCGGTGCGCGCCGGTCTCCGATAGCGTCGCGTTCATGCGGCTTCATGTGGGATGCGCGATGTGGACCCACGCGCGCTGGCAGGGACGGCTCCTGCCCGCCGGGCTTCCCCCCGGCGAGCGGCTGCGCGCCTACGCGACCTGGTGCGACGCGGTGGAGGGCAACACGACCTTCTACGCCACCCCGTCGAGGAGCACGGTGGAGTCGTGGGCCGCGCAGACCGGGCCCGGCTTCCGCTTCGTCGTCAAGCTGCCCAAGGCGATCACCCACGAGCGCCGCCTCACCGGCGCCGAGGAGGACCTGCACACGTTCCTGGAGGCGATGGAGCCGCTCGGGTCGCGGATCCACGCGCTCTGGCTGCAGATGCCCGGCTCGTTCTCGCCGGCCGACCTCGGCGCCCTCGCCGCCTTCCTGCACCGGCTGCCCCGCTCGCACCGCTACGCCGTCGAGGTGCGGCACCGCGCGTTCTTCGCGGACGAGCGGTCGCAACGCCTGCTCGAACGGCTGCTGGCCGGCTTCGACGCCGAATGGGTGCCCTTCGACACCACCGTGCTCTTCCGGAGCCCGCCCACCAGCGACGCCGAGCGCGACGCGTGGACGAAGAAACCGCGCGTGCCGCGCCGCACGCGCGCCCTCACCGCCCACCCGATCGTGCGCTACCTCGGCAGGGACGACGAGGCGCGCACGATCGACGGCTGGGGCCCGTGGGCCGGCACGGTGGCGGACTGGCTGCGCGAGGGGCGCTCGCCGACCGTGTTCATCCACACGCCGGACAACGCGGACGCCCCGGCGCTCGCCCGCCGCTTCCACGACGACGTATGCGCCCGCGTGCCCGAGCTGGAGCCCCTGCCGGAGCCGATGCCCAGCGAGCCGCTGACCCTCTTCTGACCCGGTCGTGGCCGGTCAGCGTCCCGTTCAGCGCGTAGCCGCCGGACGCCATCAGGCCGCGACCGTCACGGACCGCGTCAGAGGGCCGCGTCACGCGGCGGCGACCGCCAGCAGCAGCTCCGCCAGCTCGCCCGGCGCGGTGACCATCGCCTCGTGGCCGGTGGCGAGCTCGTGGACCGGCCAGCCGCGGGCGGCCGCCCGCTCGGCCTGCGGGGTGAACACCCGCATCCAGTCGGTGCACTCGATGAACGCCGCAGGCGCCTGCTCCCCCTTGCCGGTGAGCCGCAGCGGCTCGGTGTAGGTCAGCCACGGGTGCGGGGTGAGACGCGGGGTCAGCCAGTCGAGGTCGGCCTGCTCGGTGACGCCCAGGACGCCCAGCGAGCGCACGGGGATCAGCCAGCCGAACCCCGGCCCCGCCACCGACTCCCGGTAGTGCCCGGCCACGGTGGCGGGCAGCAGGTCGATCGCGGCCTCGCCGTCCTCGCCGACGAAGGCGTCGAGGTGCACGCGCATGGCCAGCCGCTCGCCGATCCGGTCGGCCACGCCCGTGACGACCTGCCCCGCGTAGCTGTGCCCGACGAGCACCACGTCCCGGGCGTCGTAAGCCTCGATGAGGGCGACGACGTCCTGGACGTGGGTGCCGAGCCCGACCTGCGGGTGCAGCACGTGCGCGCGGTCGCTGAGGCCGGTCAGGGTCGGGGTGTGGACCTCGTGGCCGGCCGCGCGCAGCAGCGGCGCCACCCGCCGCCACGCCCAGCCGCCGTGCCAGGCCCCGTGGACCAGCACGAAGGTACTCATGCGCGGACCTCCTCGTACGGGCGGGCGGCGAACCGGGTCATGCGTTCTCCATGACGATCATCCCGGCTCCCGTCATCGAGGCGGGTACGAAGTAGTGCCGGTGCCTGACCACGACCTCGGGGTCGAGCGCGCCGCGCATGACCAGCCACATGATCAGCTCGGCTCCCTCCCCGCCGAACGTCTCGACGTACTGTTCCCTGCTCCAGCCGGCGAGCGTGCCGGGATCGTGGGCGATGTCCTGGAGGAAGCGCCGGTCGGCCTCCGGGTTGACGAACCCGGCGCGGGCCCCCTGGAGCTGGTGGGACAGGCCGCCGGTGCCGAGCACGACGAACCTCTCGTCGCTGTCGTAGCTCTCGATCGCCCTGCCCAGCACCTTGCCGAGCGCGTAGAGGCGGTCGGGCAGCGGGATCGGGTACTGCAGCACGTTGACGAAGATCGGCACGACCTTCACCGGCCACGCCTTCACCGGCCTGCCCCAGAAGAGCTCCATGGGCACCTGCAACCCGTGGTCGACCTTGATCTCCTGGATGATCTCCGGGTCGAAGTGGTTGTCCACCAGGGTGTCGACCAGATGCCAGGCGAAGTCGGCCGCCCCCTCGAACGGGGGGATGGGCCGCGGCCCCCACCCCTCGTCGACGGGGTGGTACTCGGGGGCGCAGCCGACCGCGAAGGTCGGCACCCGATCGAGGAACAGCGCGTTGAAGTGGTCGTTGAAGACGACGACCGCGACGTCCGGCCGCTGCTCGCGCACCCACTCCTGGGCGGGCGCGTACCCGTCGAAGAAGGGTTTCCACTCAGGCGTGTCGCGCAGGCCTTTGTCGAGCGCCGCCCCGATCGAGGGCACGTGCGACGTTCCCAGCCCTCCGACGATTCTCGCCACGTCTCACACCTTCTTCCCGAGCCTGTCCCGCAGGAACGACTCGTGGTCCATGCCGGCCTGGTGGGCGCCGATCTCGGTGATGCGCACGGGATCGACCGCGGAGATCTTCAGGATGAAGAACAGGTTGCCGCCGAGGCGCACCATCTCCGTCCAGTCGCGCGACAACACCGCGGCCTTCTCCTCGTCGTTCAGGCCGAACCGGTCCAGGTAGGCCGGCTCGTCGGACCGGAACGCCGCGCGGTTGGCCGGGTCGCCCAGCCCCATGGCCATCTTGTTGATCCGGTAGCCGAGAAACCGGCGCTTCTTGTCGAGGAGGGGGGTGTCGGGTATCCGGTCCGGTTCCCCGCCCATGGGTTTCTCCCTTGTCTCGGCAGTGCTCGACACGTCCGCGGCTGCCGGTTCAGGCCGAGGCCGCCCGCCAGCCGCCGTCCGCGTACACCTTGCGGGCCACCTCGGAGTACGGGACGGGACTCACGGTGGCGCCGATCTCGACCTGGCCGTGGCCCTCGACGGTGAGCTTGTTCGAGCCGCCGTCGGGCTCGCCCCACACCAGCGACACCTGGGCGCCGGGCTCGGCGTGCTCCTCGTCGAGCATCGCCAGGGTCAGCATCTTGCGCTCGCTGGCGCTGTAGCCGATCCACGTCGAGATCCCGCCCGGCTCGCCGTGCGCCTTCACCAGGTCGTACGGGTGCATCGCGTAGACCGCGGACGGGAACTCGAACCACTTCGCCGGGAGCCCGCGCTCGAGCTGGCTGTTGACGGCCTTGAGGAAGTCGGCGTTGTCCAGCGCCAGGGTGACCTTCTTGCGGTGCGGGCCGGCCGCCCTGGCCTCCAGCGCCTCGCGACCGACGAAGTCGTGGTCGAACTTCACGAACGAGCCGTAGCCGAGGTCCCACGGCGTCAGGTAGTAGTCCTCGATGTCGTCGGAGACGAAGCTGCCGCCGATGGACGCGGCGGCCTCGTAACAGGTGTCCGGCAGCCACTGGCGGTAGGCCTTGAGCGACTCACCGGTGTAGATCGCCGGCAGGGGCGAGGGGATCCAGCCGGACTCCAGCGTGTTGGTGGAGTAGGCGCGCCCGCCGACCAGCCGCATCCCGAACGCCTCGCCGGCCGCGACCAGCGCCTGGTGCACCTCCTCGCCCTCCGCCCAGGGCCCGAACAGCTCGTACCCCGGCTGTCCCGCCATGCCGTGACGCAGCGCGCGGACCTGCCTGCCCGCGATCGTCATCGTCGTCATGTGGAAGAACCTCAGCTCGGGCGCGGGCTTGCCGATCGCCTTCTCGATCACCTTGACCGCGTTCGGCCCCTGGATCTGGTACCGGTAGTGGGTGCGGTTGAACGGGTCGGGGCGGGCCGCCGAGCGCTCGTCGAGCGTGACCGTGACGTCATAGCCGCCGGTCTCGGCGTGGTAGCGCACCCAGTTGAGCGCGGGGATGCGTCCGACCAGGTTGAAGGTGCTCTCCGCCAGGTGGAAGAGGATGCCGTCGCCGATGACGTAGCCGTCAGGGGTGCACGGCACGAACTGCTTGGCGGTGTCGACGGGGAACCTCGCGAAGCTGTTGACGCCCAGGTAGGACAGCAGCTTCAGCGCGTCGGGCCCGTCGACCAGCAGCTCGGCCATGTGGAAGGACTGGTTGAACAGCACGCAGGTCTGCTGCCAGGCCAGCTGCTCGTCGCGCCAGTTCGTGTACTCGGGCGGAACCCCGGGATAGACGTTCGGCCCGGCCTGGAAGTTGCGCAGATGATCCGCCACGTTGGTCGGAACGCCGTTGAGAACGTCTTGGAGGCTCTTGCCGGACATGGGGTGTCTCCTTAACTGAGGGCTGCTCGCAGGGCGTCGCCGCGCGCGGGACGAGGGGCGCTTGGCGACGCGCGTGCGCCGAGCTCCGTGCACGTGGGCGTTCGCGGACGGCCTGGTCATCGCGGCCTGACCTGGATGTTACGCAGCCCCCGCCGGGCCGTGGATTGCGCAATTGACGGCACTTGAGGGGGTGCCGGTCCTAGGCCGTCTACGACAAGTGACGTAGGCCGCGGCCGGCCGTGACCCGCCGGCGCTCAGCGCGGGGGGTCGACCAGCCCTTCGCGCATGGCGACGAGCACCGCCTGGGTGCGCGAGTGCAGCCCGAGCTTGCCCAGCAGGTTGCTGACGTGGGTGCGCGCCGTCCGCTCGCTGATCACCAGCTTGGCGGCGATCTCGCGGTTGGAGCGGCCCTCGGCGATGAGGACGAGCACGTCGCGCTCCCGGCTGGTCAGGCCGGCCACGCCGCTGTGCGGGGAGCGCATCTTCTGGGCCAGCCGCCGCGCCACGGCGGCGTCCAGGTAGACGTCGCCGTTGGCGGCGGCGTGGATCGCGGCGGCGACCTCGGACGGCCCTGCGTCCTTGAGCAGGTAGCCGGCGGCGCCGTTGGCCAGCGCGGCGTGGATGCGCTCGACCTCGCCGAAACTGGTCAGGATGACCACGCGGACGGCCGGGAACCGTTTGACGATCTCGGCGGTCGCCTCGACGCCGTCCATCTTCGGCATCATGAGATCCATCAGCGCAACCCGGGGCAGCGGCTGCCGCCTGACCTTGAGCGACTCGAGGAGATCGACCGCCTCGCGGCCGTTGGCCGCCTCACCGGCGACCTCGACGTCCCGCAGGGCGTCGAGATAGGCGACGACGCCGCGCCTGACCACGGCGTGGTCGTCCACGACCAGGACTCCGATGGTGCTGTTGTCCGAGGGGAGGGTCATGGCTCCTCAGCGTTCTCGCGGGCGCTGGCGGCGGTGCCGGCGGTGTCGTGTGTACGGGCGAGCACCTCCCGGTGCAGCCCTGTCGGCAGCGAGGGCGGCAGCGGGAGCACGAAGCGCACGGTGGTTCCCTCGCCGGGGCTGGAGAAGACGGCGAAGTGGCCGGCCCACCGGCCGGCGCGTTCCTTCATCGCCGTCATGCCGAAGCCGCCCTCCTCCCCCGGCAGGTCCGCGTCCTGCGCCGGCAGGCCGCATCCGTCGTCGGAGACCTCGCCCGTCAGCCACCGCTGCGAGCGGCGTCCGGTCAGCCCCAGGTCGATGGTGACGCGGGAGCCCTGCGCGTGCTTGACGCTGTTGTGCAGCGCCTCGGCGATCATGCGGTAGACGTCCTCGCGGAGCTCGGACTCCAGGTCGTCGAGCTCGTGGTGCTGGTCGGTGATCGAGACGTGCACGTCGAGGCCGGTCCTGCCCGTGGTCGACTCGGCGAGGGCGTCGAGGGCCGCCGACAGCCCCTGGTCGTCGAGCGGGATGGGGTGCAGGTCGGTCACCATGGCCCGCAGGTCGCCGAGCACCGCCTTGGACACGTGCCCGAGCTCCCCGGCCACGCGCATCACGTACGCCGAGTCCACGACGGTGTCGCGCCCGGACAACATGCTGAGCGACTCCGCCTGCATGCCCATCGAGAAGACCTGCTGCACCACGGAGTCGTGCAGGTCGCGGGCCAGCCGCTGGCGTTCCTCGCGCCGCGCGACCTCCCGCTCGCGCTCCAGCAGCGCGGCGTAGTCGACGGCCTGTGCCGCCTGCTCGGCCATGGCCAGCAGGAAGTCGAGGGCGGTCCTGCCGATCTCCTGGCCTGGGGCGAAGAAGGCGTTGAGGATGCCCACGGGCTCGCCGCGCACCATCAGCGGCACGCTGGCGAACCAGTCCCACTCCGGCGAGCGCATGTAGTCCTTCAGCGCCCGCCACGCGGGGTTCGACATGATCGACGCGTAGCGGTTGGGCACGACGACCGGCTGCCGCGAGGTGAACGCGTCGATCATGCGCAGGTCCGCGCCGGCCTCCCGGCACTCGAGGAGCATGTCGAAGAAGTTGTCCGCCTGGCTGAACCCGGCGGTGCCCATGACCTGGAAACGTTCGCTGGTGGCGTTGACCGTCAGGATCTGCACTCCGGCCAGGGCGTCGGCCTCCAGCACCTCTTTCGCCAGCGCCTCCAGCGTGCTGCCCAGCGAGCGTTTGGCGGCCACCCGGCTGGCCGCGCTGGCGATCGCGGCGAGCCTGCGCTGGTGCCGCCGGCTCTCCGTGACGTCGCGGAACGCGACGATGCGCTCGTCGCGGCCGGGCAGCCGGCTGACGCGGAACGCGAACTCGCGGCGCGGCCCCGGCTCGGCCTCCCACACGGTGACCGTCTCGGCCCTGGGGTCCTCGCCGTCCTCGTCCGCGTCACGTGGCGGGAACGGGGACGCGGCGCCGGCGACGTGCGCCGCGTCGAGTCCGCAGAGCGACAGCGCCGCCGGGTTGGCCTGGACGAAACGCCCGTCGGCATCGATCACCGCGAGCCCGTCGGGCGTCTGCTCCAGCAGCGCTCCCGCGTCGAGCGGCCGGCGCCCGGCGGCCCGCCCGGACCTGACGTCGTCCACCATCGCCGGCGCCCTCCTCGCTGGTACGCCACGTCACCGATCACCATGATGCCCTCGTTCCAGGGCCACAGCACCATTTCCACCGGGACGGCCTGCGGGGATACGCCATTTGACGTAGGCGGCGGCTCCGCGGGAGACGCGGGGACAGGGCGGCGGGGGCCCGGTCACGCGCACTACGTCACTTGTCGCGTCCCGGCCAGGACGAGCGCAGGCCCAAGTGCCGTCATCCGCGTCATCCCCCGGGCCGGGCCGGAACCTACCGTCTGTTGCGGATGCCGGTGCCCGGCGTCCGCGTACGCGCACGAGCGCGCCTCCCGCTCGGCCGCCTGTCCCGACGAAAGGTCCCCTCACCATGCCTCCTGCGGTTCCCGTCCCCACCGCCGACCGGGCCTCGTCCGAGAAGAGACCGGCACGATGAGCAGCCTGCGGGTCGGCGGCCCCGGCCCGGCGCCCGCGCACCGGCGGGCGCTCGCCCGGGCGCTGAACGCCGTCAGCTACGAGATCATGCCGTTCCGCGGCACCGAGGACGCGGTGCTCGCCCACGTGCCGCGCACCATCCCGCTGACCGTCACCACGACCGAGGCCAGGGGCCTGGCGGCCACCGTCGGCCTGGCCCTGCGGCTGGCCGGCCACGGATACTCCGTCGCCCCTCACCTGGCCGCCCGCCAGGTCAGGGACGGGCGGCAGCTGACCGACCTCGTCGCCCAGCTGCGGGAGGCGGGGATCGACGGCATCTTCGTGATCGGCGGTGACGCCGCCCAGCCCGCCGGCGGCTTCCCCGACGCCCTCTCCCTCCTGGAGGTGCTCGACGCGAACGGGCACCACTTCCGCCGGATCGGGATCGGCGGCTATCCCGAGGGGCACGGCAGCATCAGCCAGGACCTGATCGACCGCGCCACCGAACGCAAGGCCCGGTACGCCACCCACGTCGTCACCCAGCTGTGCTTCGACGCGCAGACCACGGCCGCCTGGGCCCGGCGGGTCAAGGGGCGCGGCGTGGACCTGCCGATCCACGTCGGCCTGCCCGGAGCCGTCAGCCGGCAGAAGCTCATCCGCGTCTCCGCCGGTCTCGGGCTCGGCCAGTCGGCCCGCTTCCTGACGAAGCAGCAGAGCCTGCTGTGGCGGTTCTTCCTGCCCGGCGGGTACAGCCCCGACCGGCTGGTCGAGGGGCTCGCCCCGCGTGTCGGCGCGCCGGACGGCAACCTGCGGGGGTTCCACCTCTTCACGTTCAACGAGCTCGAGCAGACCGAGTCCTGGCGGCGCAGGATGCTGGCCAGAGCCGGGCAACCCTCCGGCAGCCCGGAGCTCCCATGACCGCCGCGGCCATGGGACGGTCCGCCGGGCAGTGCGTCCTCATGCTGTCCTGCCCGGACACTCCGGGCATCGTGTACGCCGTCGCCGGGTTCCTCTTCGACAGCCGGTGCACCATCGTGCAGAGCCGGCAGTTCCACGACCCGGACAGCCACACGTTCTTCATGCGCGTGCAGTTCGCCCACGCCGGCGGTCTCGCGTTACCCGTGCCCGACCTGCAACGCGACTTCGTGGACGTCGCGTCCCGTTTCGGGATGACCTGGCGCCTGGGGGACGCCGACGAGAAGCAGCGCGTGCTGATCATGGTGAGCAGGTTCGGTCACTGCCTCGACGACCTGCTCTACCGCGACTCCGTCGGGGAGCTCAACCTCGACGTCGCCGCCGTCGTCTCGAACCATCCCGACCTCGGGCTGCTGGCCGGCAACTACGGTGTGCCGTTCCACCACATCCCGGTCACGCCCGGCGCCAAGCCCGAGGCCGAGGCTAGGCTGCTGGAGATCGTGCAGGACGCGCGCGTCGACCTGGTGGTGCTGGCCCGCTACATGCAGATCCTCTCCCCCGGGCTGTGCGAGCACCTCGAGGGCAGGGCCATCAACATCCACCACTCGATGTTGCCCAGCTTCAAGGGCGCGCGGCCCTACCAGCAGGCGTACGAGCGCGGCGTCAAGCTGGTCGGCGCCACCGCGCACTACGTCACGGCCGACCTCGACGAGGGGCCGATCATCGACCAGCAGATCACCCGCGTGGACCACTCGCTCAGCGCGGACGAGTTCGTCGCGCTGGGGCGGGAGGACCGCCCGCCGTTCCGCTCCCGGGCCGACCCCGTGCTCACCGGCGGGCTGCACGGCGGGCGACCACGCGGGCGGGATCCGGCCAGCGTACGGAGTGCGCCCAGCCCGCGCGCTCGAACCAGCGGATCAGCCGCGCGCTCGGGTCGAGCTGCCCCTTGAGCACCCCGTGCCGGGCGCAGGCCGGCTCCACGTGGTGCCAGTTGTGCCAGCCCTCGCCCAGCGTCAGCATCGCCACCCACCGCACGTTCGACGAGCGGTCCCTGGCAGGGAACGGCCGCTCGCCGAACGTGTGCGCGACGGAGTTCACCGACCACGTGACGTGGTGCACCACCGCGTAGCGGACCAGGCCGCCCCAGAAGAAGGCGGACCAGGCGCCCTCCCACGACATCGACCACAACCCGCCCGCCGCGGCGGGCAGCGCGAACGACAGCACCACGACGGCCGGGTAGGCGGCGTCGAAGCGCCGGACGTCCGGATCGGCCAGCAGGTCCGGCACCCAGTGGCGCCTGCTGGAGCGCCGGCGGGCGGTGAAGAACCAGCCGACGTGAGCGTGCGCCATGCCGCGCAGCAGGGCCAGGCCGTCGTCGCCGTAACGCCACGGCGAGTGCGGGTCGCCCTCGCGGTCGGCGTACTTGTGGTGGCGCCGGTGCTCGGCCGCCCACAGGGAGACGGGACCCTCGACGGCCATGCCGCCGGCGAACATGAGCGCGACCCGCAGCGGCCTGCGGCACTTGAAGGCGCGGTGGGTGAACAGCCGGTGATAGCCGATGGCGATCCCGAAGATGCTCACGAGGTACATCACGACGGCGATGACCAGGTCACGCGGGCCGATGCCCCACCCCCACACGGCGGGAACGGCGACGGCCAGGAGCAGCACGGGAAGCACCACGAGGACGACCAGGTAGACCGCTCGGCGGCCGGTGGTGAGCGTCACCGTCTCCGAAGTGCCCGAGCCCGCCGGCGGGGTGGGTGACGCGTTCACAGTGCCTCCGTGATCGGTGCGGACGACAGGGCCTCCCCATTGATGACCGGGCCGCGGGGGCTCGGGCAATGGCCTGGAAGTGACGAGCCCGTCACCGGCAGGAGTCAAAACACTCCGCACGGTAGCAGCAACATTCTGTCTAGATTGTGGCTACACAACGTGATGATCTCTGTTCGCTCCGGCCTCAGCGGAAGGTGGGCAAACGGCATGGGTGCTACCGATCAGGCGACCACGAGCGGCCATCTGGAGAGATACGACGAGGCGCTGGCCCGCGATCCGATGACGGCGCTGGGGCTCGTCCAGCAGTGGATGCGCACCGAGTGGCGCAGCCTGTTCGCCGAGTTGCGCGAGCGGCGGCCCGTCTTCGTCACGCCCGCCTTCACGGTCGTGACGCGCTACGCCGACGTGATCGAGGTGCTCTCCCGGGAGTCGGTCTTCTCCGTCCGCGCCTTCGGGCCGCGCCTGGACGCCGCGCTGGGCGGCCCGTACATGCTGGGCCGGGACGCCACCCCGATGAACTGGCGGGACAAGGGCCTGATGCGGGTCATGCTCGACCCGGGCGACACCGCCCGCGTGCGGGCGCTCGCGGGGCGCCTGGCCGACGAGGCCCTCGACGCCGCGCTGCCGGGTGGCCGCGTCGAAGCGGTCCACGCGCTGTTCCGGCACGTCGCCCTGGGTGTGTGCGCCGAATACTTCGGGCTTCCCGGGCCCGATCCCGGCACCCTGTCGCGGTGGACGCGGGCCATCGTCACCGACGGCTTCGCCAACTACGGGGGCGACCCGGCGATCCAGGAGGAGTCGGTACGCGCGGGCGCCGAGATGACGGCCTACCTGCGCGACCGGCTCGCCGGACTCCGGGCGGCGCCGCGCGCCGGGCGTGACCTGCCGGACGACGTCTTCACCCGGCTGGTCCGCACGAACCTGCCTCCCGGCCTCGGCCTGGAGGACGACGAGCGCATCGTCATCAACATGGCCGGCCTGCCGCTCGGCTTCGTCGAGAGCGGGCCGGGAGCCATGGCCGAGGCGGTCGAGCAACTGCTCCTGCGCCCGCAGGTGCTGGCGAAGGCCGCCGAGGCCGCCGCCGACCCCGCCGGCTTCGACCCCTACGTGTGGGAGGCGCTGCGCTTCAACCCGTTCTTCAAGCTGCTGCCCCGCATGTGCGAGCGCGACCACGTCCTGGCCGCCGGCACCCCGCGCGGCACGGTGATCCCCGCGGGCACGCTCGTGCTCGCCGCGCCCGCCTCGGCCATGTTCGACGCGGACGTGGTGCCGGAGCCCGGGGAGTTCCGCCTCGACCGGCCGCGCCACCACCATCTGTTCTTCGGCCACGGTCACCACTCCTGCCTGGGCGTGCACCCCGCCGCCGCGGTGGTCTGCGAGGTCGTCCGCCGCCTGCTGCTGCGCCCCGGTCTACGCCGTGTCCCGCCGCCGGAGGGGGTCCTCGTCAGATCGGGCGGCATCTTCCCCGACCGGTTCGTTCTCGCGTTCGGCCCCGCGGGCCAGGAAGGGTGACGATGGCGACGAGCAGTGCGCGCAGCGCCGCCACAGACGGGGTCGTCAACCGGCTCAGGTTCCTGGCGCTGACCGGCGGCAGGCCTGTCTGGGACGCCGTACAGGCCGTCCCGGCGCTGCGGCGGCGGGTCAACGCCGCGCTGATCGACAGCGCGATCCGGGAGATGCCGCCCCGGCCCGAGCCGCTCAGCACGATGGCCGGCTACACGTCGTGGCCCTCACTGACCGACCGCACCTACAGCGGCAGGCACCTGCCCCCGCTCCCCCTGCCCGAGGCGAACCGGCCGGCTCCCGAGCGCGCCGCCGACCTGTTCGCCCGTGGCGACACCATGATCCCCTGTCCGCGCTCGTCGGTGCTGTTCGCCTACTTCGCCCAGTGGTTCACCGACGGCTTCCTGCGCGGCGACACCAACGTCCCGCGCGACCCCCGTAAGAACACCTCCAACCACCACATCGACCTGAACCAGCTGTACGGCCTGGACGAGACGGCCACGGCGGCGCTGCGCACGTTCGACGGGGGCCTGCTCAAGAGCCAGACCATCGACGGCGGGGAGTTCCCGCCCCACCTGTGCGAGAACGGCAAGATCAAGCCGGAGTTCGCCCCGCTGAGCGTGATCCGCTTCGACGAGCTCACCGACGCGCAGCGCGACGCCCTGTTCGCGACGGGGAGCGACCGGGGCAACATCCAGATCGGGTTCACCATGCTCACGGTGCTGTTCCTGCGCGAGCACAACAGGGTGGCGCGGCTGCTCGCCGGACGCCATCCGCGCTGGGACGACGAGCGCGTCTTCCAGACGGCGCGCAACATCCTCATCGTGTTGCTGATCAAGCTGGTGGTCGAGGAGTACATCAACCACATCACCCCTTACCACTTCCGCTTCACCCTCGATCCGCGGCTGACGGCGATGCTGGCCCACGCGCCCTGGCACCGCGAGAACTGGGCCTCGGTGGAGTTCAACCTCGTCTACCGCTGGCACAGCCTGATCCCGTCCCGCCTGTCGGTGGGCGGTCGTGACCTGCCGATGGCGCAGACCATGGCCGGCGGCGCGCTGATCCCCGAACCCGGCCTCGGCCGGCTCTTCGAGGACGCCTCCCTCCAGCGCGCCGGGCGCATCGGCCTGTTCAACACCGACCCCCTCCTGAGGCAGGTCGACGTGGCCAGCATCGCCGACTCGCGGGTGCTCGGCCTGGCGCCGTACAACAGCTACCGGCAACACTGCCGCTTTCCGCGGGTGCGCCGGTTCGAGCAGGTCTCCGGCGACGCGCGGGTCAGCGGCGCGCTGCGCGACCTCTACCGCGGCGTCGACGATCTCGACCTGTACGTCGGCCTGTTCGCCGAGGAGCCCGGCTCCCCCGACGCCATCCTGCCGCCGCTGCTCACGAAGATCATCGCCATCGACGCGTTCTCGCAGGCGCTGACCAATCCCCTGCTGGCCCCGAGGGTGTTCAACGCCGCGACCTTCTCCCCGGAGGGCATGCGGATCATCGCGACCACGCGCACGTTGTCGGACGTGCTGCACCGCAACGTCCCCGAGGACCCGCGTCCCCGTTTCGTCAGCATGACCCGGCGGCCGCCCCGGTGACCGCCCCAGAGCACGAGCCCGAGCCCGAGCACGAGCCCGAGCACGGGCCGTCCAGCGGAACGGCGGACGCGCCTGAAGGCGGACCGGGCGGCGGGGCGGGAGCCGCGGGCGGGCCGCTGCGGGAGGCGGCCCGCGAGCTCGTCGACATCGCGATCACCATCAGGCAGGCCGGCGTGCACGCCACGGCCGCGCTGACCGACGGCGCCCTGCTCACGGCCCTGCCCCACGCCCCCGCGGCGGGTCTCCTGGCCCACCGCACGCTCCTGCACGCCCTCATCGACGGCGAGGGGCTCGGGTACGCGCCCGCCGGCGGCCGGCTGGGCACCCTGGCGGCGCGGCTGGGCGGGCTGGCGGGCCAGGAGAGCCTGGCCGTCCGCGTGCTGGCCACCTCGCTGCGGCTGCGCATCGCCGCCGTCGCCACCGAGCACCCCGAGCTGGCGCGCGACCCGCTCATCGTCCGGCTCGTCGAGGCGGCCGCCGCCGACCGCGATCTGGAGGCCGTACGCGCGCTGCGCGCCCTGCTCAAGGACCGCGGCGTGGTACGCGCGCTCAGCCAGATCGCCCCGGTCCTCGGCGAGGTGCTCGCCCTGCGGGCACTCCTGGACGAGAACCCGCTGAACGACCGCACCGCCTGGCTGATCGCGACCGGCACCGGCCGCGCCACCGCAGACCCGATCACCGGCATCAGCAACCGGGCCGTCGCCGCCCTCGACCGGGGGGCTGGCGCCGCGCGCAGGACGGGCCTGACCGCGGCCGAGGCCGCCCGGCTCGGCTCGGAGACGTCGCTGCTCGGCTTCCTGTGCAACATCAGCGTGCTCGGCACGACGGGCCGGGTGCTCATCCAGAGCGTCGAAGGCCCCGACGGGGTCGTGCGCCACGTCGTCCAGGCGCCCGGCATGCGCGCCGGGCGCCCCGACCACGACTCGCCCCAGGACCTGCTCGGAGCCTTCAGCAGCACCGTGCTCGACAGCAACCCGTACAGCCGCGCGCTGGCCGCGGCGGTACGCGACTACGGCCTGCCGCAGGGCGCCGAGGTGGCCCTCATCGGTCACAGCGCGGGCGGCGCGGCCATCATGAACCTGGCCCAGGACGCCGGGTTCTGCGCCCGCCACACCGTCACCCACGCCGTCGCCGTGGGCGCGCCCGTCGACTTCAAACGGCCCGCCGACCCCCGCACCTGGGTCGCCAGCGTCACCAACCAGCACGACATCGTCCCCACCCTCGACGGGCAGGGCGCGGGAGCCTGCTTCGACCTGCACCCCGACTGGTACGTGGTGGACTACTCCGACGCCACGCATTTGTTCCCGCTCTGTCACGGCATCGACCGCTACATCGCCAACCTCGCCGAGGACCTGCCCGAGGCCCGCGACCTGATGGACGCTCGGCTCGCGCCGTACCGGGGGCCGGTCGTGCGCTCGCAGGCGTACCGGCTGTTCGACCACGCGCCGCGCCCCGGCGGCTTCCCCTTCCTCACCGTGCCCACCCACGCGGTGGACGGCCCTGACGGGCCGGTCGAGCTGCCGATCAGGTGCGCGGACGGCAGCTCGCTGACGGCGTACTTCGCCGCCGACGCCGCCGCGGTCGCACGCCTGCTGCACGGGACGGGTCTCGACCGGGCGGTCGGGGTCGCGGGCCGCGCGCTCGTCACCGTGCACGCCTCCTGGAACCGGCGCACCAGCGTGGGCGGCTACCGCGAGCTCCACCTCGGGCTGGTCGTGGCGGATCCGTGGCGCCCCCGGCCACCCGGCCTCGGCCTGCTCGGGGGTGCGGACCTGCTGCGCAGGGCCGACCGGCGGTGCTCGGGCGGTTTCATGGCGGGCTCCGTGGTCGACACCGCCGCCGTCCACGCCGTGGCGCCGAGGTTGTGGGGCGCCGGGCCGTACCTGGCGCCGCTGGAGTTCGGGCTCACCGCCAGGAGCGTCCGCGTCGCCGTCGGCGCCCCCGGTGACCGGCTGCTCACCCTGCACGGCCTGCTCGGGCCCGGGCTGCCCGTGAACGCCCCCGACCTGGTCGGCTACGCGCGGGGGGCGGCGGGCGAGACGCTGCGCTCCTGCGCCCGCGCCCGCGGGCGCGGGCGCCTGCACCCCCTCCCCCGGCTGCGGCTGACCGTCCAGCCGGGGTCGGCGCACCCGCTGGCCCACCGGCTTCGCGAGCTGGGCCTCGACGGTGCCCGTCCGCTGCTGTGCCTGTCGGCCGGCACCCGCCGGCTGCTTCAGGACGCCGCCGTACCGTTGCCCGCCCCCTGACCGTCCGGAGGAGCCATGCCGGCCGATCCCGCCGTGATCGCCGCCCACGCCAAGGTCCTGCAGTCCGACGCCCGCGCGCTCGCCGACTGCGCCGAACGCCTGCAGGGGATCGGGGCGAGGTTGGAGGCGGACGGCATCGCGCCTCCTTGGTTGCGCCAGGCGGTCAACGCCCACCTCGCCGCCTGCGCCGCCGCCGCCGCGGACCTGAGCGCGGCGGCGGCCCGCCTCAGCGGCTACGCCGGGCGGGCGGGCCGCTGACGCGTCGCGCTCAGCTCGCCCTCCGGACAGCGGCCCGCGCTCAGCGCGCCTCGTGGACGGCGCGGGCGGCGCTCAGCCCCGACTCCAGGGCGCCCTCGATCCATGCGTGCCACAACGAGCAGTGCTCGCCGGCGAAGTGCACGCGGCCCTCCGGCGCGATGATCGCGTCATGCAGGCTGCTCTGCTGGTGCGGCTCGAACAGGGCGAAGGCGCCGGCCGCGTAGGGGTCGTTGTACCAGGCGTGCGTGACCCCGAACTCGAAGTGGTCGTGGATCTCCGGGTGGATCTTGGCGACGTCTTCCAGGGCCTGGTCGATCCGCTTCTGCGGCGGCATCGCGCCCCACCGCAGCGCGTCCTGGCCCCAGGTGTAGCTCGCCAGCAGGACCGAGCGGTCCTCGCCGGGAACCGGGTGCGAGGGATAGCAGATGCGCCGGATCGGCAGGTCGGTGACCGTGGTGCCGCCGACGATCCCGTCGGTCTGCTCCCAGAACGCCCGGCGCACCTGGAAGAGGATCTTGGTGGAGGCGTTGTAGTTGAGCTCGCGGATCGCCCGCTGCTTGCGGCGGGAGAAGGCGGGCCTGGTCTCGATGTCGCGCAACACCGAGAACGGGATCGTGCAGATGGCGTGGTCACCGGTGAGCGCCGTCCGGCCGGAACCCGTCCTGACGTGCAGGGTGACCGCGCGGTCGTCCTGCTCGATGGCGGTGACCTCGTGGCCGAACCTGATGTGGGCCTTGAGCTCCTGGTAGAAGGCGGCCGGCAGCCGGTCGGCGCCGCCCTCGATCTCCTGCATGTCCTCGAACGCCCGCCCGATGATCTCGCGGAACTGCTCGATGATCGCCGCGTTGAGGTTGGACTCCCTGAAGCTCATCACGCCGTAGAGCTCGATGGCCCCCTCGGAGAACCCGCGCTCGCGCAGGAAGCTGCGGATGGAGTAGCGGTCGTACTCGGCGCAGATGCGGTCGAGCGCGTCCTCACCCTCCCGCGCGTACAGGTCGTGGATCTCCTGCGTGGCCGTGCGCCACAGATCCTCGTAGGTGCGGCCGCGTTCGTGCTCGGCCAGGTCGAAGTCGACGAGGCCGGGGTCGGCGTTCAGCTTGCCCATCGTGGTCCTGACGCCCTGGAGGTAGGCGAGGGCGCTGGGGTTGCCCATGACGAACGGGCGCAGGGTCAGGCCGAACTTCGCGCAGTAGGCGAGGGTGAGGTCGTGCACGCGGGGGATCCGCATCGCGCCCGCCTCGGCGTACAGGCCGGGGGCGAAGCCGCGCAGGGTGAGCACGCGCCCGCCCACCCGCTGCTGCGCCTCCAGGACGACGGGCTCGTGCCCCTGGCGCATCAGCTCGTAGGCGGCCACCAGCCCGGCCATCCCCGCTCCGATGATGAGCACGCGCTTGCCGGGGCGTCCTCCGCCGGCGAGCCCCTGCTCCGCCGTGGCGACCACCTTCGCCGGCACCCTGAGATCGTGAGTCGGTCTCGGCGCTCCCGCGTCGGCCGCCGCCGGCATGGCCGCTGACTCCATCCACACTCCTTCATGGTCACGCGAAGCACATCCATGTTCACGCAAAGCGATGATACTCGCCGAGGAGCGGCCTCTTGGGTGCGCGGTCGCGGGCGCGGTGGGACCCCACCAACTAGGCCAATATGGGTGATTGCAGCATGTGAGGCCGGATGTGCCCCACAATGGTGTGATGGCACACCCGCAGCAACCCCCGCCCCATGGGCCCTGGGGGCAACAGGGGCAGCAGGGGTACGGGCCGCCATCAGGCCAGGGCACCCCGGCGCCCGGATACGGTCCCCCTGGCCACCAGCAACACGGCCAGCCCGGTCACCCCGGGCAAGGCGCCCCACCGCCCGGCTACGGGCAACCGCCCGCCCAGGGGCCCACGCCGTACGGCCAGAACCCCGGCCAGTACGGCCAGGGCGGGGGCCCCTACGGCCAGGACGCGGGCCAGTACGGCCAGGGCGCGGGCCAGTACGGCCAGGGCGCGGGTCACGGTCAGAGCCAGCCGCCTTACGGCCAGAACCCGGGACAGTACGGCCAGGGGCCTGGACAGTACGGCTACGGCAACCAGGCGGGTGCGCCGCCCTACGGCTCCCAGCCGCCGGGCGGCCGGAACAACAACGCCGTGCTCATCGGCGTGATCGTCGTCCTTTCGGTGCTCCTCCTCGGCGGCGGCGCGTTCGGCGCGTACAGCTATCTCAACGCTCCCGGCCCCGCACCCACCACCATCGCGCAGCCGAGCACCTCGCCGTCCGCGCCGCCCACCTCCGCGCCGCCCACCTCCGCGCCACCGACGTCGGCACCGCCGACGGCCACGCCGACCGACACCCCTGAGCCTTCCAGCACGTCCAGCGGCAGCCAGGACACGCCGCTCGACCACACCGAGTTCGACGACTGGAACTTCTCCCTGAAGGGCGAGAAGTACGCGGCGCGCAAGGTCGGCGGCTGGACGTACGACTCGTGCGACCCGGTGGACGCCGAAGGCGTGATGGCCGACAACCACTGCGAGAGCGCCGTCCAGCTCGCCTACACCGCGTACGGCGGGAACCTCAAGGCGGTGCAGATCATCTTGGCGTTCCCCTCCAGCACCGACGCCAGGAACACCGCGAAGCGGCTGAAGAACACCGCCGACAAGAACGTGGCCTGGCGCAGGAGCAGCGCCCACAGGAGCTACGCGTACGGCAAGATCTACACGGGCGCCTACGTCAAGCACCTGGTCATCACGATCGTCACCGCCAACTCCTCGGCCAAGTCCAAGGCCCAGAAGTTCCACACCGCCATGCAGACCGACCGCGGCGTCTACTTCTTCATGGGCCGCCAGAGCGAACGTGCCGTCACCAGCTGACCCGGGGACCCCGGCGTCAGACGAAATCGGCCGCCGTCATGCCCGCCGGAGGTCCGGGCGGCCACTGCACGAGCTCGATCCTGTGGCCGTCAGGATCGGTCAGCCATGACGTCCGTATCCCCGGCCCCGGCCCAGATCACGGCGCCGCCGGCGGCTCGGCCGTGACGCCCCTGGCCGCGAGCTCGGCGATCGTGGCGTCGAGGTCGTCCACCCGGACGACGAGGTGGTTGACGGCGCTGACGTCCTTGGCCGGGCGCGCGGGGTCGTGCACGAGCTCGAGGCCACGGCAGCGCCCGTCAGGGAGTGGACGGTGCGTCCGGGGTCGTCGCCCGCTGCCCGGCGGAGGACGAGGCTGCGGGCACGGCGGCCACCCCCTCGACGGACAGGACCTGGCGGCCTGATCGCAGCCCGGCCCAGCCGCCGGCGACCGGACGAAGCTCGTCGACCTGCTGCGCCCCTGGATACGGCACGATGCGGGCGATCTCCACGACGTCGCCCGTCACCCGCCCTGCCCGGCGCACCACGGCGTCGAGCGCGGCAGGGGCGATCCCGTGCTCCGGCGGGAACGGCGACGTCCACAGATCGGCTGCGGTCACCGTGGGCAGCGGGTCTCCCGCGCCGAGGATCAGCCCTGACCAGTCCAGCCGGCCGCCGGAAGCGGCCACGCCGTGCGTGACCGGTGGCGGCACGGGCCGCGCAGGCTCCGGCGGCGACGACCCGTAGAGCAGCCGCAGCGACGCGGCCGTCTCCCCGGTCTCGCTCGTGATCGTGACCTGGACGCTCCAGCCCTGCGCCGTGGTCTCGCCCAGCGCCCGGGTGGTGAACCGGCTCCCGCCCGGGGCCAGAACCAGCGCGGGCAGCCGGACCTTCACGTCACGCGCCTCGGCCAGATGCTGGGGCGGCCGGTCCGGCGGCACGACCCAGTCGGCGACCGAGCAGGCCTGCTCGATCAGCACCGAGATCGGCAGCGCGGCACGCCCGTCAACGGTGAACTCGGCCAGGCACGGATGAGCGCCCGGTGTATGGACCACGCTGCTGCGCAGCTCGCGGGACGGCTCGAACAGCTCGACCGTGCCCAGGAAGTGCGCGAGCCCATGCAACCGGGGCAGGTCCGGATGCCCGGTGAAGAGCCTGAAGCCACGTAGCTGGGTGGGCACCAGCGCGCTGCCGACCTGGCCGATGAACATGACCTCCCCGGTGCCGCCTGAGCGCAGTTCGCGGATCCACCGCTCGACTCCGTCGGCCGGGTCGATCGTGGACACGTAGCGGACCGCCGCGTCATAGTTGGCGATCACCCCGAGCCGCTCCCAGGTCGGCCAGCACAACGTCTGCACGGGCAGCCCGTGGGTGTTGCGCGCCCAGAACCCGAGCCTGGTCAGAGCCTCGTTGCCCGCCGCGTAGTCGATCTGCCCGATCATGCCGCCCATCCGGCCGGCCAGCGAGCCGACGTTGCAGAACACCTTGACCGGGTCCCGCCCCGCGCTGAGCACCGCGCGGGTGAGGTTGGCGAAGCCCGTCACCTTCACGTCGACCGTTCGGACCACCTCTTCCGGGCTCTTGTTGTCGAGCCTGGTCGGCAGGTCGATGCCCGCGTTGTGGACGATCACGCTGGGGTCGGGGATGCGGGCGAACAGCGCGTCGACCTGTTCCGGCCGCACGCAGTCGCACGGCTCGTACGTGATGCGCAGGCCGTCCCGGCGGGCCGCCGCCAGGTTCGCGCCGACCTGCCGGAGCTCGGCCTCGCGTTTGAGCAGGGCGCGTACGTCCCGCAGTTCCCTGGCGGTGCGGGCGGAGCTCACTCTGGCCCGGCAGTACTCGGAGTAGGCGGCGTCGTCCATGGTCAGCCAGCGGGCGTCGACCGGAAGCTCACCGCGGCCGGTCACCACGACCTGGCAGCCGAACTCCTCCGCGACCCCGCGGGCCAGGGCGAAGCCGACGCCACGGGCGCCTCCCGAGATCAGCACCACGTCATCGGACCCCAGCTCGACGCGGGGCGGCGGTTCCGGGCCGGGCCGCGCGGTCAGGGCATGGCGGACCCCCTGCCGGTAGCCGATCTCGAACAGGTCCCAGGCCGCCAGCTCAGCAGTCAGCAGCTCCGCCAGGTGGGCCGGCCCGAGGGCGTCGACGTCCAGGACTTTCACCGCGAGGTTGGGCAGCTCGCGGGGCAGGCACTTGGCGAAACCGGCCCAGATCCCGCCCAGCGGGGAGTCGATCGGCCCATCGTCGTAGCCCATCAGCCCGCCCATGGCGGTGACGGCGACGTAGCAGGACCGGTCGGCGCGCGGGTCGGCTCCCCAGGCACCGTATCTGCGCTGCACCATCCGGGTCGTCCTGGCCAGCGCGTCCCGCCATTCCCCGCCGTCGAGCCGGTAGGGGACGCCCACGACGTTCAGGTCGACGATCCCGTCCCAGTCGTCCCGCTCGGGTTCGCGGCCGGGCACGCAGAGGTCCGCGCCGAGCGCGCTCGCCACCTCTGCGGCCAGCTCCGCGTCGGAGCCGATGACCAGCAGCCGCCGGGCCACGGGGGTGGAGGGCGGAAGCGGGAGCGGCACGGGCTCCCAGACCATGCGATGCACGGGCCGGACGAAGGAGGCGGTGTCGAAGGACACCAGGTGCGGGCGGACGGGCGCGGCGGTCGTCACATCCGCTCCTGCACGACCGCGGGGAGCCCCCCGCTGGGGAACAGCGTGACGTAGTGTCCGCTGCGGACGGTGTGCGCGCCGGAAAGCCGCAGCCGGTAGCGCTGCGACAGCATGGCGACCGCGGTCACCAGCGTGGCCATCGCCAGCCCCTTGCCGATGCACATGCGCCGCCCGCCGCCGAACGGCAGGAAGGCGTGCTTGTGCCGCTTGTTCCGGGTGTCGTCGAGGAAACGCCGGGGATCGTAGGCCTCCGGGTCGGTCCAGTGCTCGGGTGAGCGGTGCGTGCCGTACACGCTGAGCAGAACCGTCGTCCCCGCGGGCACCTCGCGACCGGCCAGGCAGTCCGGCTCTACGGCGTCGCGGGGGAACTGCCAGACCGGCGGGTGCAGGCGCAGCGCCTCGTTGATCGCGGCCGTGGTCTCCACCAGTTCGCCCAGCTGGTCGGGGGCGGGCGTCTGTCCCGCGAGCACCTCGTCGACCTCGCGCTCGACGGCGCGGCGGGCCTGGGGGTGCCTGGCCAGCTCGTACATGGTCCAGGCGAGCGCCTGGCCGGTCGTGTCGGAGCCGGCCAGCAGCAGGGTGCGGAGGTTGTCCGACACCTCAGCCTCGGACAGGCCGCCGCCGAGCAGTCGCCCGGCGGCGTCGGAGCCGTACTCGCCGCTGGCGCGGCGAGAGCTGATCACCCCGTGGATGATGCCGTCGAGCACCCGGTTCGCCCACTTCCGTTCGCGGTGGTACCGGGTGGGCACGAAGGCAGGGATCATGGCGGGCAACGCCATGACCGTGCGGTTGTAGATGACCTTGCTGGCGATCGCGGCGGCCCGCGCGTAGCCGGTGCCCGACAGGTCTCGGCTGATCAGCGCCATGCCCACGACCCTGGAGGCGACGTCCATCAGGTCGGGCGCCACGTCCACGACGACGCCGGAGTCCGCGTGCGCCGCCCAGCGGCGGATGACCTCCTCGACGGCGCCGACGGCTTCGCGCGCGTTGCCGCGCACGCGTTCCGGGCTGAACGCGGGCTGGACCGCCCTGCGCGGCCCGCGCCACTGATCGGTGTCGAGCGTCAGCAGGCCGGAGCCCATGACGCCGGAGAATCCGCGGTAGAGCTTGCCCCGCACATAGTTGTCCGGGTTGGTACGCAACACCCGCTCGATCGCCTCTGGCTCGGTGACCTGCACGAACGGGATGGGCAGCTTGACCGACACGAGCGAGTCGCGTTCCTGCATGCGCAGGGTGTAGGCCAGCGGGTCCTTGAAGTAGGGGATGGCGTCACCGATCACCGGCAGCCCGGCAGGGCCGTGGGCGACAGGGCAGGTTCCCGGGCGTGTCATGAGCGCTCCTCGCGGTCGAATCGTTCCCTGTCGAGGTATTCGCCCGTCTCCTGGTCCACGTAGCCGACGATGGCGCCCGAGATGTCCTTGACCTGGAGCAGCACCTCGCCGTCGGCCGCCACCGCGATCGCCCGGTTCTCGGGCTCGGGATCCTCCAGATCGAGGTCGACAGGGGTGACGTACAGTTCGACCGGGTCGGCCAGCGCGGCGAGCGTCAGGTCGGTGTGGCCGCCGTACAGGTCGATGCGCCGGACCGTGCGCGGGATCGCGACGGGCGTCCAGCGGTCCGCGACGGTGTGCAGAACGGCCACGCGCACCAGGCCGTCCAGCGCGACGGAGGGGACGAGCAGGCCGGGGAACCAGCGTCGCAACGCGGGCACGTCGAGCGCGAGCCGGCCTCGCCGACCCAGCGGGTGTGTCCGGGTGTCGGTGGTCGACCGGAACACCTCGCGCAGCAGCACGTCCGACCCTGGCGCGTGGTAGGGGTCGCGGAGGGGCTTGCTGCCGTGCTCGTCCCAGTGGGTCCACCTCGGGCCGGGCACGGGAGCGTCGCGCAGCCGTACGGTCACCGAGAAGTGCAGCCTGTCGCGGGCGACGGTGACGCCGTTGGGCGCCACCACGTCGCCCCGCACGCGGACGGCGACCACCGACTCGCGCTCGTCGGTGCGCACCAGCGTGGCGGTGAGCCGTTTGACCTCGGGCCGGTCCTTCCGGTAGATCCGCAGGAACGACTCCAGCCGCAGGTCTTCGAAGACGACCGGGACCCGGTCGGGCACCAGCGACACCGCGGCTTGCGCGGCCAACTCGGGCACGAAGGTGCCGGGCAGGGTCGGATAGCCGCTCACCTGGTGAAACTCCAGATAGCCGTCCCTGTCGAGGGTGAACGTACGCTCCGCGACCAGCTCCGTGGCGTCGCGACGCAGCACCGTGTCGATGTACGGCAGCGCCCGCGCCTCGCCCGTGCAGAAGGTCAGGAACTCCGGACGGATGCCTCTGACGAGCTCGCGTTCCTTGTCGCCCAGGAACACCGTGGCCGGCGCGTCCCGCACGGCGGTCAGCTCGGTGAGGAAGTGGTCGACGCCCTCCTCGGTCGGCATCGGGGTGTACGCGTCGATCTCGGCGAGGAAGGCCCGCATCAGCGGGGTGGCACCGAGCCCGACGTCCCGCCAGAGGGTCCAGCCGATGGTGAACTCGTTCTCGGCGCTCATCGCGGCCATGTTGAGGAAGTCGTTGGCCGCGGCGTAGTCGGTCTCGCCGCGCTGGCCGGTCAGCCCGATGAACGAGCCGAAGTTGCACCAGCGGCGCGGTTCCCGCCCGCGCAGCGCCTGCTTGAGGTTCAGGTAGGTGTGCACCTTGAGGTCACGCACCGCGCGGAAGTCGGCGAGCGACTTCGCGGTGACATCGGAGGCCCGGTTGGTGCCGGCGATGTTGAGCAGGAGGTCGACGGGGCCGCTCACAGCGTCGACGGCCCGCTGCACCGCGGCCGGGTCCCGGAGGTCGCAGCGCAGGTAGCGGACCCGCCCGGGACCGGACAGCCGTTCCAGCTCGGTGAGCGTGTCGCGGACCTGCCGCTGCTCGAGCAGCCGGTCGAACCTGGCGTTCGCCTCGGCCACGCTGACCCGGTTCGGCCCGTTGAGCCGGGCCCTGATGAACGTGCTGCGGTCCGGCAGCCGCTGGGAGTCGCCGGGCGGCTCGGAGCTGCCCAGGATCACGATGCGCGGGCGGTACCGCCCGGCCAGCGCCGTGAGGATCGGTGCGCCGATGCCGCGCGCGCCGCCCGCGGCCACCACCAAGGAGTCCTGGCTCAGCGCCGGCATTCCGTCCGGCGTCGCGTCGGCGGGCACCGCTCGCGGGGTGAGCCGGCGCCCGCCGGCGTGATAGGTCACCGGGAGGAGCTGGGCGGCGCCCAGCTCGGCGCTCACCGTGGCCAGCACCTCCTCCAGCGGCACCGCCTCGTGCACGGTGGCGAGCACGCCGGTGTCCGGCAGCTCCAGCGCCAGGCTCTTGACCAGGCCCGTGAACAACCCGGTGAGGGGCAGCGGCACCCCCTCCGCGGTGACGCCGCCCACCACGCTCACGACGAACGAGCCGCCCGCCAGGCGTGGCGCGCGCTCCTTGGCCGTCATGAACGTGCGCTCGTGCAGCTCGAGCAGTTCGCGGACCCGGTCGGACCAGCGGGCGTCGCGCAGGCTGGGATCGGTGGCGTCCACCAGCACCCGTACGTGCCGGGATGCCTGACCGTCCTGGTGGGCCAGCGCGGCGCGGAATGCGGCGGAGTTGGTGAGCACCACCGCGTCCACCGGGATCGCGGGAGGGGCGGAGCGGACGGGCCTGCGCGGGGCGGGCGCCAGCTCGATCACGTGGCGATCCAACAGCGGAGGAGCCGCCTTCTGCTGCCTGCTGAGCCGGATCACCCGAGGGCTCGACAGCCGGTCGGCCCTGAGCTCGATCGCCGTCCGGCTCTGCTCGCCGCTCAGGAAGGCGACCAGTTCGCGCCCGCCCTGCGCGCCCAGGAAGTTCGCGCGGGTCATGCGATCGCCTCCAGCATCTCCTCCACGGCGGACTCCACGGACACCTCGGCGAGCACCGGCAGGCCCTCCGCCAGCGCCAGCGACTTCCTGGTGACCGCGAACAGGAACGTCCCCTCGCCGATCTCCTCGCCACCCAGCAGGCGGCCCCATGACGTGAGGCTGTTGCCGTTGCTTCCTGCTATCAGGGCCACGTCCACGTCGCCGAAGTCCAGGTAGCACCCGGCGACCTCGAAGGCGTCGGCGAGCGACGCTGCGCCGCCGTCCACGGCGATGTTGAGCCCACGCAGGTCGAAGTAGCTGCACAGCCGCGCCGGGATGACGTTGGGCATCTCACCGGGGAAGGAGTCCTCGTCGGGCTCGCCGATCAGCCCATTCACGCGTTCGCGCAGCTCCCGCGCGTTGGGGACGGCTTGGCGGTCGAGCTCGTCCAGGTGGGCGCGGATCGCGTACAGGACCGCGTTCCTGGTGGGCCCGGTGTGGCCCACCACGACCCCGGTGGTACGGCTGTGCCGCCGGCAGAATTCGCGTACCCGGGGGTCCATCCGGTGCATGCACTCGATGATCATGAGCTGGGTGCGATCGGTCGCCCGGATCGTGGAGGCCGGCATGCGCAGCCGGGCGAACGGCGGGCTCGGGTAGCCGTCGCCGAACGAGTTCGGCAGGATGGTCCTGCCGTGCGCCCACTCCGCGACCTGCGCGTTGCCCTCGGCGCCGGGCACGTGCGCCGACCAGTCGACGATCACCATGGGCTCGCCGGTTCTGGCCCCGTAGCCGGTCCTGCCTCGACGGCCCGGCCGGAACTCCTGGATGAGCATGTGCGCGTTCGTGCCGCCGAAGCCGAAGCCGGACACGGCGACGGTGCGCGGCCGGTCGGGCCGCGCCGGCCAGGGCACAGGTCGCGCGGGGATCTCCAGGTTGCACGACTCCAGGCCGAAGCTGTCCGGGGCCGCCGAGAAGCGGTGCTGGGCGGGGATGACCTCGTGCCGCAGCCCCAGAAGGGCGTGGATGACCGACACCACCCCGGCCGCCCAGCCCGTGTGGCCGATCAGGGACTTGTTCGAGGTCACCTGGACCGGATGCGTCCCGGCGTAGGCAGCGCGCAGGCTCAGGAACTCGGCCTCGTCGCCCGCAGGGGTTCCGGTGGCGTGCGCGATCACCCAGTCGACCTCCGCGGCTTCGACGCGCGACCTGGCCAGCGCGCGGGCGACGGCCAGTTCCTGGCCCGCGCTGGACGGCGCGTAGATGGCCTTGCCCTTGCCGTCCGCGGACAGCCCGACCCCGGCGATCAGGCCGTACACGGTGTCGCCGTCGGCAAGGGCCCTGGACAGCCGCTTCAGCACCACGGCGCCCGCTCCGTCGGAGAACAGCACGCCGTCGGCGGTCCTGTCGAGCGCGCGCACCTCTCCGCTCCTGGACAGCCCGTACAACTTGGAGAACAGCACCGACCCGCTGGGGACCAGCGCGAACGCTCCGCCGCACACGGCGACGTCGGCGCGGCCGGACAGCAGGTCACGCATGCCCAGGTCGATCGCGTACAACGAGGACGAGCACGCCGTGTCCACCATGAGGAGCCGGGTCCCCGCCGGCAGCAGGCCCTCGATGGCGCCGGCGCCGATCCGGTGCGGGAACGGCTGCGATCGGATGGCGTCACCGTGCCACAGCACGGAGTCGGGAACCTCGCCCAGTTCCTCGCGGATGATCGCTTCCTGCAGGTGCTGGCTGCCGTCCGGGGTGAAGCCGAAACAGGCGGTGTACGTGTCGCCGTCCCGCCTGGCCACGCCCTCCAGCGCCTGGTGCAGGCTGTGCCTCAGCCACACCGTGGTGAAGTCGAGCCCGTCGTCCGGCCGCTCGGCGGCCAGCTCGGGGTGCGGTGTGAATCCGGTGATGAAGCCCGAGCGACGCTGGTAGGTCTTGTCGGCGGCGCTCGGGTCGTCGTCGTGGAAGCCCGCCATCGACCAGCGATCGGCCGGGACGTCGACGAACAGCTCCGCGCCCTCCATGAGCAGCGACCAGAACGCGTCCGGGTCACTGGCCCCCGGCACGGCCAGCCCCATGCCGACCACCGCGATCGGATCGGCGTCCTGATCGGGGTACGCCTCCGCTTTCGGTGCCGGCACCGGTTCCGGTCGCGGTCGCGGCTCCGGGTCCGGCTCCGGGTCCGGGTCCGGGTCCGGGGACGGGTCCGGGGACGGGGACGTGGCGCGGCGCTGCAACGACATGCCGCCGTCTGCCACCACGGTCTGCCCAGTGATCCATCCCGCACCGGGAGAGGCCAGCAGCAGAACCAGGTCGGCCAGATCCTCCGGAGTGGCCAGCCGCCCCAGAGGGGTGGCCGCCACCAGGTTTGCGCTCACCGACTCGAATCCCGGGAACATACGGCCGACCGGATTGTCCATGAGCGCGACGGAGGCGGTGTTCACCCGGATGCCGTCCGGGGCGAACTCCGCCGCCAAATAGCGGGTCAGCGCCTCCAAAGCCGCCTTGGACAGTCCGATCGGCAGGTAGTTGGCCGGGGCGTACGCCGCGCCGAGCGAGGAGACGTTGACGATGCGGCCCGCGCAGGATCGGGCCAGCAGCGAGCGGGCCGCCCTCGCGCACCAGAGCGCGCCCTTGACGTTGACGTCGAACGCCTGGTCCAGGTGCTCCTCCGTCAGCTCATCCCAGGCGGCGAACGTCCCGCCTGCGGCGTTGTTCACCAGCAGGTCCAGCCGTCCGTGGGTGGCGTTGACCTGGTCGAACATCCTCCGAACCTGATCCGGCTTGGCCACGGAGGCCCTGATCACCTCAACGCCGTCGCCCAGTTCGGCCGCGAGGGTCCTGGCCTCGTCGTACGAGTGGAAGCAGTTGACGATCACCTTGGCGCCGGCCTCGGCGAGCGAGCGCACGATGCGCGCGCCCACGCTGCCCGCGCCGCCGGTGACGAGAGCGACGCGGCCGTGGAAGTCCGTCATGTCGTGCCCGCCCTGGCAAGCGAGCCGATGACGAAGTCCACCACGTCGCCGAACGTCCGGTAGTCGGCCATCCGCATGTCGTCGGGCGGCGGGCCCAGCTGGAACAGCACGCCGAGCCTCCCCATCAGCTCCACCCGCTTGACCGAGTCGACGCCGAGGTCGGCCTCCAGCTCGGCGCTGTCCTCGAAGACCTCCTGGGGGTACTCCAGCGTCGTGGCGTAGAGGTCACGTACCCGGGCGGCGACCGCCTCCCTCGACGGTGGCCCCGCGGGCGTCTCCACCGGCGGCGTCGGCGCGGGAGGCACGGGCATGCGCTGCGTCGGAACAGACGCGAAGGGCGTGCTCGTCTGTTGCGGCGGGGTGGCGGCGGCGGACGTGCCCGTCTCCGGTGTCACGGCCGCGGGCGGGCTCGCGACGGTCGTGCCGGTGTGCCGCGCCGTCCGTGGCTCGGCGGCGGGGGCCAGGTACTGTCCGGTCTCGCGGAGCGTGTCCAGGTCCGGCAGCAGCGGCGTGTGCACGGAGGCGGCCGGCTCGATCGAGCGGACCCGGGAGGTCAGCGCGTGCCCCGCCCCCACTTCCACCCACACGCCGGCGCCCGAGCGGTGCAGCCGCTCCACGGTGGGCCCGAACCGCACCGGTGTGACGAGGTGAGAGGCGAGCAGCTCGCCGAGGTCGTCGGAGTCACGGTAGTAGCGGCCGAGCACAGGTGAGAAGACCGGAACGCGCAGGGGCCTCGGGCTGTATCCGCTGAGCCGGCGGGCCAGCTCCTGCCGCGCCTGGGCGAGCAGCGGACTGTGGAACGGGTGCGGCGCGTGCAGCGCGGTCGACGGCAGCCCGATCGCGGCGGCGATCGTCGCCGTGCGGCGCAGCGCGTCAGCCGTCCCCGCGACCACCGTCTGTCCCGGCCCGTTGTCCACCGCAACGACTGCGCCGGAGGTCGGGAGCAGATCGAGGATGCGCTGGGCCCGGTCGGGCGCGCAGCCCAGCGCCAGCAGTCCGCCGCCGCTGGTGTCATGCTCACGCAGCACGGTGATCCGGTGGCAGAGGATCTCCGCACCCTCGGCGACGTCCAGCGCGCCGCCGGCGACCAGGGCCGCGATTTCGCCGAGGCTGTGCCCGACGAGCACGCTGAACCTCGCCCCCTGCCCGGACAGCGCACGAAAGGCCGCGACCGAGGTGGCGAAAACAGCGAGTTGCAGCACGTCCGGCGCCGCATCAAGCAATTGGTCGGCGGTATTATCGGAGAAGGCTCGGCCCAGACCTTTTCCGATAAGGCCGTCGGCCACCGCGTCAATAATCTCGATCGCCTGAGCGGCCTCGGAATCATGCGCGCGCAACCGCGCCAAAGCATCCGGAAGATATGCCCCTTGACCTGGAACAAGACCCACAACAATCTCAACGGAGCTCAGCATTCTGGTCCCCCTCAGAGCACGGTGTCGACGAGATTCCCAATCTTTTGATCGGCGTTTCATATTCCGCGTGCGAGCTCGATGACGCCAAGATTAACCGCGCTCACACAGCGTGGACACCCCTAACCCAGGCTCCGGATCAAGGGTGATCGCGAAGCCACCGCCTGGCCATCTTGATAGGGTCACGGCATGCCCACTGGCAGCTTGTTTCTCTGACCGCGCCCGCGAGAGGCGGCAGCGCTGGAGCCCGCGCCGCTCCGGCGGTGACCGGACGCACGCCGGCTGAGGCGGCGTTCCGGCGATCTGCCGCGCGCTCCTGACCGAGGTCAACCATCACTCGACGGAGAAACGAGCACCATCACCATGACGTTCCCCACCGCTTCGGGACATTCGGCCCACCCGTTGGCCGAGCACATCACCGTACTGACCACCCTCGACCCCGACGAGCCGCTCCTGGACGATCTCCACCCGCTGCGCGCCATCGTGGAGGACGCCCGGGTCGTGGCCATCGGGGAGGGCGCGCACTTCGTGCACGAGTTCACGCTCGCCCGCGCGCGGTTGCTCCGCTACCTGCTGGAACACTGCGGATTCACCGTCGTGGCGTTCGAGATGGGCTCCGGTGACGCCGCGGCCGTCAATCCCTGGCTCGCCGGCGACGGAGACGAGGACGACCTGCTCCAGGTGGCCGGCCGGCACACCGTCAACCTGTTCGGGGAGCTGCTGCGCCGGCTGCGCCGCTACAACCGCGGCAGGTCCCGTCCCGTCCGGATCGTCGGGATCGATCTGCCCAACAGCCTGACCCTTCTGCCCGATCTCGACCCGGTCGCCGGCTACCTGCGCATGGTCGACGAGGGGATCACCGACATGGTGGCCGGCCTCCTGCGGACGGCCGGCGCGATCACCGGCGGTTCGGCCGCCGCGTCGGCCCCGCGATGGGCGAGCCTCGACCAGGCCGACCAGGAGTCCCTGACGGCCGGACTGGCCCGGCTGTCGTTGCGGATGCGGGCGCTCGAACCGCTCTACGTGGCCCGCAGCGACCAGCACGGCTACGACGTCGCACGCCGCCACCTGGAGGCGGCCTGCCACACCGACTACATGCTGCGGGCCATGAGCGCCCTGTTCTCCGGGACGGGCCTGCCCGACGACACCTCCATCCGCGACCACTACATGGCCACCTGCCTGCGGTGGCACCTCGACCGCCTCGACCCCGGCGCCCGCGTCGTCGTGGTCGCGCACAACAACCACATCCAGAAGACCCTGGTCACCTATGACGGCCACCCCACCGCCCTGCCGATGGGCCACCACCTGGCCCGCGGCCTCGGCGGGCACTACCGCGCCGTGGGCCTGACCCACACTGCGGACCACGTGCCTGACATGGTCTGGCCCGCCGAGGACTCCCCGGTCGGATTCACCATCGAATCCGACCGCCTCGCGGCCCCGCCTCCGGGCAGCTTGGAGAAGGCCCTGGTGGACGCCGGACTCGCCGCGGACGTCACCCTGACCGATCTGCGCTCCCCCGACCCCGAGGTGACGGCCCTCGACGCCATCCGGTCGCAGAGCGCCACCATGGACACGCCCGTCGCCCAGACGTTCGACGCGGTCCTGTGCACGCCCACCGCGACCGCCGACCCCACCGCCACTTTCACGTCCTAGATCCCTCAGGAGACGGACGCGGCGTGCGGGACCCGGCCTGGGCCCGCACGCCGCGACGTCCCCAGCGCCTCAGGTCCCTGCCCGCGGTGGAGTACCCGTCACCGTGCGGAACGCTCCAGGTGACGGGGCTCGCCCGGCCACCGGATCGACAGGATGTGAACCTGTGTCCCCTTGGCTCCAGGCGCGTCGAGGACCGCCCGGCCGAGGCGTCTAGAGGTGGAAGCCGCCCGAGATCGTGATGTTCTGGGCGGTGACCCAGCGGCTCTCGTCGGAGACGAGTGTGGCGATCATGGCGCCGATGTCGTCGGGTTCGCCGGTCCGGCCGAACGCGGTTTTCGCGGCGAGGGCAGCGACGACCTCGGGGAACCGGGTGAAGGCGTCGCCGCCGAGCCCGGTGCGGGTCGGACCGGGTGAGACGGCGTTGACGCGGATGCCTCTCGTGGCGAATTCCTTGGCCATGTACCGGGTCAGCACGTCAAGCCCGCCCTTCATCGACGCGTAGGCCGAGTAGCCGGGCTCCAATCCCGCCGTACCCGTCGAGCTGCTGCTCGTGTTGACGATGGCCCCGCCGTCCGCCAGCAGGGGCAGCAGCCGCTGCGTGAGGAAGTACGGCCCCTTGAGCAGGACCCGCATGAGCCTGTCGAACGTCTCCTCGGTCGTGTCCTCGATCAACGACGTCTCGGCGTGACCGGCGTTGTTCACCAGGTGGTCGAAGGTGTCGCGCTGCCAGGTGTCGCGCAGCACGCCGGCCACCGTATCGCGGAAGGCCGCGAAGGTTCCGGCATCGCCGAGGTCCAGCGGCAGCGCGACGGCCTTGCCGCCCTCCTTCTCGATGACGGCGGCCGTTTCCAGCCCCGCTCGCGCGTTGGCGCCGTAGGTCAAGATCACTCCGGTTCCGCGCCTGGCGATCTCGATGGCGGCGCTCTGTCCGATGCCGGAGCTGGCGCCCGTGATGACGGCGACCTTCATGGTGTGTTCCTCCTGCGTACGTGTCCGTGCCCGAACAAGGCGGCGCCATGCGGCGGGGGGCAGGTCCCGGACGAGCCGATCGGTGCCCCGGCCGTGGCGGCGTTGGAATGCGGTGATCTCATTCAACCGGCTTGACCTGCGGGAACGTTAGAACGATCCTCGCCCGTACGTGCACGATCCTCTCGCGTACGGGAACCAGGCCCCGGAATCGTGCTGCAATGGCCACATGCGGCTCGAAGAACTCCGCGACCAGCTGGCCCGGCACGCCCGGCCCGACTGGACCACCGCCATCGACGATGTCCTCGTCTCGAAGATCGACCGTTCGGAACCGCCGGCGCTCACGATGTCCGGCACGGTGCTGGCGGTCATCGCCCAGGGCGCCAAGCGCCTCGCGCTGGGCGACCGGATCTTCGAGTACGGCGCCGGACAGTACCTGGTCGCGTCGGTCGACCTGCCGATCACCGGCCAGTTCCTTCAGGCGAACCCCGAGCAGCCGGCGTTGGGCTTCGGGCTCACCCTGGAACCGTCCGCCGTCGCCGAGTTGCTGCTGGCGGCAGGGCCCGGCGACCTTCCTCCCATCGGTGGCGGCGCGTCGCCGGGGATCGCCGTCAGCGACGCTCCGGCCGAGTTGCTCGACGCGGTGGTCCGGCTGCTGCGCCTGCTCGACGAGCCTCGCGACCGGGCCGTGCTGGCCCCGCTGATCAAGCGCGAGATCCTGTGGCGCGTGATCACCGGTGAGCAGGGTGCCACGGTTCGCCAGCTCGGACTCGCCGACAGCGGTCTCAGCCACGTTTCCCGCGCCGTGCGCTGGATCCGCGAGCACTACGCGCAGCGCTTCCGGGTCGAGGACGTGGCGAGGCTGTCCGGCATGAGCGTGTCGGCCTTCTACCGCAACTTCCATGCGGTGACCGCGATGAGCCCCATCCAGTTCCAGAAGCAGATCCGGCTGCAGGAGGCCCGGCTGCTGCTCGCCGTCCACCCGAACGACGTCACGGGAGTCTGCCACCGGGTCGGCTATGACAACCCGTCACAGTTCAGCCGGGAATACCGCCGCCAGTTCGGCATGCCCCCCAGCCAGGACGCCGCCCGCCTGCATCACGCCGCGCGTACCCCTGCGAGTGTCCTCCCCTGAGCCGTCCCGGACGGGTGCTCCTCGCGTCAACGGCGTCTGTTCCCTCGGGAGGGGCGGATCACACGGCACCCGCCAGCAGCAGCCCCGCCACCACGACCAGGGCGACGGCGAGGCTGCCGAGCAGGAGCCAGGCGATCGGATGGCCGAGGTTGAGGGTCCACGACGAGGAGCCGAGACGGTCGTGCACGAGCAGGGCGGGGTCGCGGCGGTTGACGTAGACCGAGCCGGCCAGGTGCCAGTGCTGATCGTCGTCGCGCTGCCCGAGCCCGGAGTCCTCCAGTTCCTCACCCGGCAGAAGGGGCAGCCGGTGCCCGGCCTGGCCCACCTTGACCTCCCACATCAGCCAGCCGCCCGCCAGCACGGCGAGCGGGGCATAGATGGTCACCTGCCAGACGATCGAGGGGGTGACGATCTCCCACAGGTGCAGGGCCGCGAACAGCAGGCTCAGGTTGAGGCAGGCCGCGCTCAGCAGCGACATCACCGCCATCCCGCGCAGGTAGGTGCGGTAGCGGCGGGCCGAGCCCCTGGGCCTGGCGGCGTCGAGGTCGGGGCGGGCGCGCAGCACGACCAGGACCATGGCGACGGCGATCACGGTGAGGACGAGCTGGAAGATCACCGGCTGGAACGCGCTGAGCACGGTCGTGGGCTCGCGCCGCGCGGCTTCGGTGGCGTACCCGAGAAGCGACGGCAGCGTGGCCGGCAGCGTGCCGTGACGCGCCCAGCCGATGCCCGCGGTGAGGAGGACGGCGGCCAGGGCGGGAAGGGCCCACGGCCACGGCACACGGACCGGGTCGGTACGGAAGGTGGTGTCCACGGCGACGCCCTGGCGCCGCTCGGCGGTCCACCCCCCGGTGAGCTTGGCGGTGCGGATCATGCGATGGGCGCGGTGGAACAGCAGCACGTCCAGGACCGCCAGCACCGACGTGGTGACGCCGATCGCGGCGGCGGACCGCGTGATCAGCAGCACCGGGATCGAGGCCACCGCGACGAGCGCGCCCGCCGCCACGGTCAGGCGTGCGTAGGAGCGACGCGCGGCGATGACGGCCGGGTCGTCCACCCGCTGGACGCCGACGCGCACTCCGAACGGAAGGGTGGGCCTGGCCAGCGCGGGAAGCGCCAGCACCAGGGCCGTGACCAGCGCGGTGGCGATCAGGCCGGTGCACAGGATCATGATCACGTGTGCTCCTCGAAACCCGTCAGCAGCGCCTCGGTCCGGCGCAGCACCTCCTGCCGGTCCATGCCCTGGACGGTGGCCTCCGCCAGCAGCACGCGCACGCGTTCCTCCCAGTCGTCGATGAAAGCCGCCTCTGGTGGCCCGGTCGTGGCGTCACGCCGTACGACCGCGCCGCTCTTGCGGTTGATCCGGATGACGCCCTGCTGTCGCAGCAGGTCGTACGCCTTGTTCACGGTGTGGAAGTTGATGCCGAAATCGGCGGCCAGTTGCCGCGTGGAAGGCAACGGATCGCCTTCGTGCGCCTGCCGTCTGGCGATCCCCTCCACGATCCTGTCCCGGATCTGCTGGTAGATCGGGATCTCGCTGTCAAGGTCAAGGGTCAGCCGCACGTCGCTACTCTATCTGCTATACAACAAGTAACACAAACTTTTTCAGGGGGACACCTCATGCCGCGAGCAGAGATCCACCAGACACCACCGGCCCTCCCCGTCACGTCGTGGACCGGGTTATCCACGAGGGAGACCGGCCCGCCCGAGCACGCCGCTCGCGCCACACGGCCCGGAGGGACGGCGAACCGATGACGCAGCCCGTCAACCAGCAGGCCGCGCCGCCCACCACCGCCCCGCGGCTTCTCCATGTCGACAACCTACGCACCGCCCTGATGGCGCTCGTGGTGATCCACCATTCCGTGATCGCTTACAGCAACGTCCAGGGCTGGTACTACACGGAGCCGGCCGACTCCTCAGGAGGGCTGCTGGACCTGCTGCTCGTGGTCAACCAGGCGTTCTTCATGGGGGCCTTCTTCCTCGTCTCAGGGCTGTTCGTGCCGCGCTCCTACGACCGCAAGGGGGCCGGGCAGTTCCTGAGGGAGCGGCTGCTGCGCCTGGGAGTCCCGCTGCTGCTGTGGCTGCTGCTGATCCGTCCCCTCGTGACCATCGGCAGGTACACCGCCGCCGCTGAGGCCGCCGCCCGGCAGGGAACCGACCTGCCCTACTGGAAGTTCTACCTGCTCCACTACACACCGGGTCCGTTGTGGTTCGTCGAGGTGCTGCTCGTGTTCAGCGCGCTCTACGTCCTGTGGCGGCGCCTGGCCGGCCAGGGCCGGCGCACGCCTGAGACGGCCACCGGCCGGGCGCCCGGCGCCGCCGCGATCGCCGGGTTCGTCATCGGGCTGTCCCTGGTGACGTACGTGTGGCGCATGGTGGCGCCGATGGGCGTCACCGTGCTGGGGCTGCCGTCGTTCGGCTACCTGCCGCAGTACGCGGCGCTGTTCGTCGTCGGGCTGATCGCCGCCCGGCGCGGCTGGCTGGAGAGCCTGCCCGGAGCGGCCGGCCGGGCCGGGTTCGCCACCGCGGCCGGCGCCGCGGCCGCGGTCGTCCTCGTCGTGGGCGCCTTCGGAGAGACGAGCCTGGGCCACGGAACCCTGCCGTCCCTGCTGATGGCCGTCTCGGAGTCGGCTTTCGCCGTCGGCATCATCCTCGGCCTCGTGGTGCTGTTCAGGGAACGCCTCGGCCGCCAGGGCCGGCTGCGCCGGTTCCTGTCGGCGCACGCCTTCACCGTCTACGTCACCCACCCGGCCGTGATCGTCGCCCTCAACCACGCCCTGAGCGGCGTGGAGGCGCCCTCGATCGCGAAGGCCGCGCTGCTCACCGCCATCGCGCTGCCGCTGTGCTGGGCGGCGGCGTACGTGGTCCGCGCCCTGCCGGGCGCCCGGAAGGTCCTGTAGATCCGTAGCGAGGGAGCGACGACCAGGACGGCCGGCGACAGGCCACCGCCCCCGCCCCATCCGTCACCCCGCCACGTCGCCGGCCCGCAGCGGCGCCGGACCCGTCACGGCCGGTTCCGGTTCGCCTCCGGTCACCGGCTCCGGCCCGCTGCGGAACCGGTAGCCGACGGACCGGAGGTGTCGATATTCCAGGGCGGCCAGCATCAGGGACGTGACCGTCCCGCAGAGGTTCAGCGTCAGCCAGAGCCCGTGAGGCACGCCTTTGGTGTCGCCCTCGAAGAGCTCCAGGCCGTTGATCAGCAACATGAGAGCCGTTGTGCCGACCGGCGCGAGCAGCGGGTGGATCTCGCCGGTCCACAAGCCGGTACGCGCGGCCCAGTAGACCGTGCAGCACCAGAAACACACGAACCAGAGAATCAGCAGGGGCACGACGAGGATGAAGAACAGTGCCGCCCTCGGGTCGGGGTTGGTGATGTCGACGTGGCCGTCGCCGAGACTCAGCAGCAGGAACGGCAGAAAGAAGATGGCCAGTGCGAGCGCCCCGCGTCCGAGGAGACGCCTCGCGCCACGCATGAGTTGCAGGCGGCGGCCGGGGCGGGTCACGACGAGCATCACGAGAAACGCCAGCGGCGGCAGCAGCAGGGCGTACGCCCCGGTCTGGAGCGCCTTCAGGAACATGTTTCCCGAAACGAAAAGAACGTCCTGGTATCCGTAGGTCGCAATCATGACCGCGACCATGCCGGCCACCGACCGCCAGAATGCGAGCCGATCCAGCATCCGGTCATTTCTGAGCGGGCCGACCCTCGGTTTGAACACGAGTTTGGCGGTGAGCCATGGCAGAAGCACAGAAGCGACGGTCCGCCAGCGAGACAGCTCCACCCATTCCCCCAGATCCGGTTCCGCGATTTCGTCCGCACGAGATGAACGTTCGAACGCGACAGTTCCGGCTACAAGATTATCGAAAGGGCTTGCACGCCACTTGCAGATTTCTGACCCGGGCTACCTAGAAAGACATGCTGGAGTGACCGGTCAGGACGGCGCAAATGAATGTACGACCTGCGGCTGCCGCGCCTGCAATCATCGTATTTCTCGAACAATGAGGGAGAGGAGACAGCAGCCCCGTCATGGTCTCGTCTTCGCCTCCATCGACGCCCCGACGTACGCAGAGCGTTCCGGAAGGTCGGAAGGGCGCGCCGGGCAGTGGCCGGCGCCCGTCACGCGCGACCGGCCCTGGTTCCGGCCCTCCGCAGTGACGGAACTCACGGTCACAAAGGCCCTTCCCGACGTCACACCGGCCGGCCCGATCGCGTCTTGTGTGCAGGCAAGCTTAGGGGGCCCAAGATGCGTTCGTTGCCGGCCATACGCCGCTCGTTCCAGTTCTCCCACTGGTCGTTCATGTTCGCGGAGATCGCCGTCTGGTCATTCGTCGTTCTGCTGGTGACCGGGGCGATGCTCATGCTGTTCTACGACCCCGGCATGTCCCAGGTGACCTATGACGGTTCCTACGGCCCGCTGCGCGGGCTCCTCGTCAGCAGCGCGTTCGACTCGACCATGCATCTGAGCCTGGAGGTGCGCGGCGGGCTGCTCATCCGCCAGATGCACCACTGGTCGGCGCTCGTCTTCGTGGCGGCCGTCGTGTTGCAGGTGCTGCGCATGTTCCTCACCGGCGCGTTCCGCCGCCCGCGCAGCCGGCAGTGGCTGATCTGGGTGGCGCTGCTGGCGTTGGGCATGTTCGCAGGCGAGACCGGCAACGCCCTGCCCGACGACATGCTGTCGAGCGGGAGCCTGTGGTTGATCATGTCGGTCATGCAGTCCATCCCGGTGGTGGGGACCTGGGTGACGTCGCTGCTGTTCGGCTCGGACTTTCCCGGCGACAGGGTCATTCCGGTCATGTACGTCGTGCACCTGCTGCTCGCGGCCGTCATGGCCGGGCTGCTGGTCGTCCGTGAACTGCTGGTGCGGCGGCACGGCCACTCGCGGTTCGTCACCTCGCTGCCGGTGCGGCGAAGCGCCCGCCCGCTGATGGCGGTCGCGACGTTCGGCATGCTGATCATCCTCGGGTTCGGGTTCCAGATCGCCCCGATCTGGCTGTACGGTCCGGCCAGGCCGACGCAGATCTCGGCGGGCTCGGTGCCCGATTGGTACATGGGGTTCCTCGACGGCGCCCTGCGGATCATGCCCGCGTGGGAGCTCACCCTCGGGGAGTACACGCTCAGCCTCGCGGTCCTCGTCCCCACGGTGGTGGTCCCCGGGGTCTTCTTCACCGCGCTGGCCACGTATCCGCTTGCCGAGCGTTTCCTCCTCGCGCGACGCGGCCGCCGCGACGCGCTGGGTCGGCCTGAGAGCGCGCGCCGCACGGTCCGTGAGACACCCGCGCGAAACCTGCTCGACCGGTCGCGCGACACGCCCGTGAAGACGGCCATCGCCGCCGCCGGGATCACGTTCTACGGCCTGCTGTGGGCAGCCGCGGCCAACGACCAGCTCGCCCACCAGTTCCAGCTCACTCTCAACGCCGTGACGATCTTCTTCCGATACGCCGTGGTCATCGGGCCGGTCGTCGCCTTCGTCGTCACCCGGTGGATCTGCCTCGCACTCCAGCAGTCGGACCGCGACGTGGCCGAGCACGGCATGGAGACAGGGATCATCGTCCGATCCCCCGACGGCGGATTCCACGAGCGGATGGCGCCGGTGCGGCAAGAGCGCGATCGTCACCGGGAGTTGAGCCGGTCAGCATAGGTAGAGGTCGATTTCCTGCGCTGCCGGGTGTGATCGGGCTGGCCGGTGAGGTGGGGCAGGTTCGGGCCTCGCGCCCCTTGCCGCCCGTCTTCATGAAGGCTTCACACAGGCAACCGCACGAGCCACACGTGACCGCGCTTGAGTGCAGCACAAGCACACAGGAGTGGAACGTCAGGTCCGGCGGCTGCGAGGAGAAGACATGCGACATCAGGTACGGCTGTCGACGATGGCGGCCTCGGTGGCTGTGGTGACGTTGGCCGTCGCGGGGTGCGGAGCGGCCGGGACGCCCGCCGGAGAAGGCAGGGCGGAGTCCTCGACCGGCTCCTCCAGGTCGGCCGCCCCCGTCGAAGCGGTCGAGATCGACGAGGAGAAGTGGTTCCGCGAGATCCGCCTGGAGGACTGGGCGGCGAATGGCGGCGACCCCGCCGTGATGCAGGCGGTCCTGCGGCGCATCCAGGAGTCGACGGACGAGCGGGAGAACGCGCAGTGGTTCGACACCGTGATCGAGCCCGGTCCCGGCAACTGGATCACGGAGTGGACCACGGTGGGGAGGGAGGCGCTGGGCAAGGCCGACGCCGCCCGAGCCGGCGGCGATTCCCGTGCCGCGCGGGACTGGTATCGCGCGGCATCGATCTACTTCACGGTGGCCGCCTACCCCCAGCACCGGGAGTCGGCGCACGAGGAGGACGCGTACAGGAGGGCGAAGGACGCCTATGAGAAGGCCGCCCGTCTCGGGGACTCGGGCTTCGAGCGACTGCGGGTGCCCTTGGAAGGCGGAACGTTCGAGGCGTTCCTCCACCTCCCCAAGGGCGACGGCCCGTTTCCCGTCGTGCTCTCCACGGGCGGCATCGACGTCGCCAAGACCCAGAACCGGCCGTTGTTCGACAGGCACCTCGCTCCCGCCGGGATCGCCATGGTCTCGTTCGACAACGCGGGATTCGGCGACAGCAAGGACTGGCCCGCCGACCACCCCGCCATGGACCGCCTGCACAGCGCCGTTGTGGACAGGCTGCGCGAGCACGACCTCATCGACGCCGAGCGCATAGGAGCCGTGGGTGTGTCCTACGGAGGAAACACGGTGGGACGTCTCGCCTTCACCGACGAGCGGGTCAAGGCCGTGGTTTCCGTCTGCGGCCCGGTGCATCAGGCGCTCGACGCCGGCCTCGAGTTCATCGACAACCTCCCGCCGCAGCCGCGGGCGGCGCTGGCCGCCCGCCTCGACGTCCCGGTCGGGGACACCGAACGGCTGGCGCAGCTCGTCAAAAGGACGTCGCTGGTCAACCAGGGCTACGTGGGCAAACAGCGAACTGACACCCCGATCCTGGTGGTGGCCACGGCGGATGACCCCTTCGCGCCGGTCGGCGACATCAAGCGGCTCGCCGCCTCATCCGCCGACGGCGAGGTCAAGATCACCGGCGGCCATGGACACTGCCCGCCGGTCAAGGAGCGCGACCAGGTGACCTGGGACTGGTTGAAACGGCACCTGTGACACGAGACCCGTGACACCGGCAGCTAGGTGAGGCCGGTCCCCGCGGGCGCGGATCTCGCGGGAGGCCGGGATGCCCAGGTCACGACGCGTCAGCTTGCCGCAGGACCGTGCGGCTCCACCGGCTCCACGGCCGGTGCGATTCGCGGCGGGCATCGCGGGCCCCGCCGCCGAGCTCGCGCCCTGAATCCCTGGAACGCCCGCAAGCAGATCCGCCCCGTACGTGCGGCGCTGGGCACACTCGCCGCTTCGTGGTCACTCACCCATGCGCAAGGGTGCCACCCTTACGAGTGACACCCTGCTCGACCAGCGTCGATCTGGTCGGGACGACAGGATGCGACCCTGCGACCCCTTGCCCCCAGGCACATCACGAAGGGGCGGGATCACGATCGATACCCGCCCCCACCTGGTGATACCGTCCCGTGCGGTCCCCTCGGATCCAGGGCCGTCCGGGCCGGTTGTCACTCTGTCAGTCACCCAGAATCTGGCCCGTGGGCTGGTGCTGCTGCCACACGTCTCGGCCGTTGCTCCACAGCTCAGAGGCATGGTAGGCGAAGCGGTCGAACAGGCCGTCATCCTGATACCGCCGCAGGTGCAGCATAGGCGAGTCGTGCCCGACCAGCTTGGCCAGATGAGGCGTGACGAGCATTTCCGAGTCGAACCGGAACACGCTCATGGCGATGTGCTCATCACCGAACCGGGCTTCGACGCCGGGAACGTCTCGTAGCTGCTCGGCTTCCGACAACGTGATCCGGATGCGCGTGGAGACGGTCAGCGGAACGTTCTCCACCTCCTCACGTCGCCGAGTGACCTCGTTCTCCGGATCGCCGACGAGGAACCGGATCTTGCAGCCCTGCTGGGCCTTCCGTTTGAGCACCTTCGCGAGGTTAGGGTGTTCCAGCCACAGGAAGTAGTTCGTGTAACCGGCGAACACGATTTCGTTGCGCGCCGAATTGATGAGATTGCGCCAGATTGATTTCGGACATGCAGAGCGATAGGGATAAACGGTCAAGACTTCCTTGTCCGGCCCGGTTTTCACCGTATTGCGAATTGCATCTGGCCATAGCACGGCGATCTCAACTCCTAGTGCCTCTGCGGCGGCCCATTGGTGTCGCATGTGCGGAACGCGCGTTTCGTCCTGCAGCCACCGTTCCACCGTCTTGACGTCCACGCCGCATCGGTCGGCCAAGTTCTGGTTTGTGACCTGGGCGTTCAGCATGGCTCTGCGTAGGGGGACGTTGGCCACGGTACACCTCGCGCTGGAGGACGTCAGGGACGTCTGGAGCGTAATGCCATAACGTCCTGGACGTCTTGGTAACGCGGTGGGTTTGTCACGCGCAGGTAAGCAGGCTGATCCCATGTCAACCCCGGTGATTCTCGAAGACCTCCAAGCGGCATTTCCCGGTTGGTGCATTTGGCGTAGCTCTGCCGGTCGCATCTGGGCCACCCGGAACGATCGTCGTCTATCCCAGCGCGAGATAGATCACGGCCTGTCCCAGACGACCGACGCGGACGACATCGCCCAGCTCGCCGAGCAGTTGAAGGAGCAGGAAGCAGCGGAGCAGGCACTGTGAGCACCCCGTCCACCAGAGTCGGCTGTCGCGCCGAGATCATGGGGATGCTCCACAGCCCGACATCAACACGAGCGTGGGCTTCCTTCCTCCTCGGACGCCACGGGACCGTTGAAGCGGAGCTGCGTAACGGCACTCTGGCCGTGCTCGCGCTGGACGGAGATGCGCACGAGATGCCCGGAGAGGTGAAGCGCTGGGCAATTCACTGGGATGACCTGCTGATCCACAATGACGAGGTACGACCCATCACGCGATTCGACGGCTACCGCCTCGGCCTGTCCGATCAGCGAGAAGTGGCTGTACAGCATGCGGTACAGGCAAACCAGAAGGTGAGCCTGTGCGGGGAGACGGTGCGCCCGTTGCCGACCCTGGGGTGCTGCCTGCCTTTTCTGCCCACAGCCGCGTGGGCCTGCCCGGCCTGCGTCCGCCTGGTCGATCCTGGAGCAGCGGAAGGCATCGCCCCTGCCATGCCTCTTCTCCCGCCACGCTGACCATCTTGCGGCCTATCCCCCGCCTGCCACCTCGTACGCCGTCGACTCACCGCGTAGCGGCAGCGGGCCGGGGACCGTTACATGAGCGAGTTGTAGGGCCGCGCCTATCCATCGCCGCAGTTCCTTTCAGGAGTACGGGGCGGATCTGCTTTCGGTAGACAGCTTCGGTGACCGCCGTCCCGCGGTGGTCGATGGCGCCGGAGGCTTCGGCACGCTTGATGGCGTACTTGGCGATATATGATCTCTTCGCGCGTTAGTCACTCACCCATGCGAAAGGGTGCCATCCTGATGGATGACACCCTCTTCGACCAGCGTCGATCTGGTCGGGACGACAGGATTTGAACCTGCGACCCCTTGACCCCCAGTCAAGTGCGCTACCAAGCTGCGCTACGTCCCGGTTGTGTCGGCCGCCCCCTGCGGGGCGGGACGTCATAACCTTAGCGCACATCGAAGGTGCACGCGTACACGGAAAGCGGGAGCGGAGGGGGCCGGGTGGGGCGTAAGCCGACCATTGATCGGGATGAGCTGGCCAGGCTGGTCGCCGAGGGGAGGAGCGTGCAGGAGCTGGCCGCTCACTTCGGTGTCAGCACGTCCGGGGTGTTGCAGGCCAAGCGGGCCGCCGGGCTGGCCAAGCCGATGCTCGACCATCGCGCCGCCGTCCCGTGGAAGCTGGCCCGCGCGCACGTCCAGTCAGGGCCCGCCACCAATCTGCGCAATCTGTCGGCGGCGGCGCAGGGGAAGCCGCCGGCGTCCGACCGGCTGAACACGGCGCTGCGCTGGGCGCAGCGGCTGGTGGACGAGGGGCTGGACGTGCGGTACGACCCCGATGCGGGATTCAGCGAGGTCCCCGCGTCACCAGCGGGCTCACATGTCGCGTCGGTGCTGGCCGCGGCGCGGAAGGCGCTCGAAGCAAGCTGAGGGCAAAAGTTTCGGCACGGCTCTCCCGGGAAGTCGGCCGGTCTCGACAAAGAGACCGGAGGCGAACATCATGACCACCTACATCTGGGTGGCCGTCGTCGTCATCGCGGTGGTGGCGCTCGCCGCAGTTGCCTACGTCGTGCAGCAGCAGAAGCGCCGTAACCACCTCCGTGAGCGTTTCGGCCCCGAGTACGAGCGCATAGTCGCAGACCACGACAACCGCCGCGACGCCGAGCAGGAGCTGCTCGACCGCGAGCAGCGGCATTCCGAGCTCGACATCCGTCCCCTGCCGGAGGAGTCGCGGGAGACGTACGCCAACCGGTGGACCGAGGTGCAGGAGCGCTTCGTGGACGCGCCGGGTTTCGCGGTGACCGAGGCGGACCAGCTGGTCACCGCGGTCATGGCGGAGCGGGGTTACCCGACGGATGACTTCGAGCAGCGGTTGTCCGACCTGTCCGTGGGGCACGCGGAGACCCTCGACCACTACCGGACGGCTCACGAGATCAGCGGGCGGGCGGCCAAGAAGCAGGCGTCCACGGAGGAGCTCCGGCAGGCCATGGTCCACTACCGGGCCCTGTTCGAGGAGCTGCTGCACGAGACCACGCGAGGACGGTGAGAGCTATGAAGAACAGCCACGACGAGCTGAAGGTGCCGTCGCAGCGCGCTGACGAGGTACGCGGCGACGACCGTGACGACGGCCGGGCGGCCGCGGACCGCAGGCCCGGGGAGGAGGCCGGAGGGCCGATCGCCGGCCGTCCCGAGAGCACGGGGCGCGCCGACGGCCGCCATGAAGGGCTGGAGCGCTCCGCCGACGAGTACGACCCCGCCGTTCCCGGCGCGGACCCATCGGCCGAGCCGGATGAGGACGCCGCCTACCGGGACCCGTACGCGAGGACCGGTGGCGACCTGCGGGCCGAGCCGGAGCCCGGCCCGGTCGACGTCCAGGCCGCACCCGAGGAGGTCCCGGCGCACGCGGCTCCCCAGGACGTCGTCCTGTTCGACCAGGACCCCACTCAGGTGCAGGCGCGCTGGCGCGACCTGCAGGCGTCGTTCGTGGACGACCCCGGCGAAGCCCTACGGCGCGCCGACGGTCTGCTCGGCGAGGTGGTGGAGTCGTTCACCAGCAGCCTCACGAGCCGCACGGGCGCCCTGCGGGACGGCTGGAAGGGCACCGGTGCGCAGGACACCGAGCAGCTGCGGCTGGCGCTGCGCGACTACCGGAACGTCCTGGAACACCTGCTCGCCCTGTCGGGATCCCCCGGCCAGGCGCCGGTGGGCTCCGGTCAGGCGCCAGTCCAGGCGCCAGTCCAGGCGCCCGGCCAGAGCCACAGCCACGGGATGAGGTGACCTGGCATGCTCGCGATAGTCGCGGCGATCGTCTTTGGGCTGGGCTTACTGCTCGACCTGCTGGGCGTGAACATCCCCGGAGGGGTCTCCGGTATGACGTTCGTCCTGCTGGGACTGACCCTGCTGGCTCTGCACCAGGCAGGCATCGGCACAGCGAGCGTGCGCGGCTACGGCGGCTGGCGTGGCCGCGCCAGGCGCTGACGACGCGCGGTCCGCGCGCCGCCCGGGTGATGTGGCGGCGCGCGGTGTCGCGCCGCGCGGGGTGCGCCGCGCCGGAGCCCCTTCTCCTGATCACGCATTGCCCGGAGTTCCGTCTCCTGGTCACGTGTTCCGGGGAGCCCCTCCCCCGGGTCACGCCTTGCCGGGGAAGCGCATGACGACGGTGCTGCCGGCCTCTCCGGTGTGCACGGTCAGCTCCGAGGCGAGCAGGCGGGCCACCCAGAGCCCCATGCCGCCCACGGCCCCCGGCAGGGGCCCCGGTTTCCACGGGCCCTTGTCGTGAACCTCGACGACCAGGTCACCGCCGGCCGCCCAGGTGCGCAGGACAGCCTGGTCGCCGCCGTGGGTGACGGCGTTGGTGGCGATCTCGTTGATCGCGATGACGAAGTCGGCGACGGCGTCCTCCGCCATGCCCGCCTCGCGGGCCTCCTCTTCGGCGAACTGCCGGACCTGCGGCAGGTCCGGCAGCCGGAAGCGTAGTCGTTTCACGGGCGCGCCAGGGGGCGGGCCCGTGTGGCCCGGCTGGGGCTCCACGTCCTCGTTCACCCGGCGACCGCCCCTGTTCAGCCGACGAGTTCGGCGCGTAGTTGATCGAGCACCTTGCGCAGGATGCGTGACACGTGCATCTGCGAGATCCCGAACTCGGCGGCGATCTCGGCCTGCGTCATGTTGCCGAAGAAGCGCAGCAGCAGGATGTGCTTCTCCCGGGAGGGCAGGGCGTCGATGAGCGGCTTGACGGCCTCCCTGTCGACCATGGTGCTCAGCGTGTCGTCGTCCTCGGGGATGACGTCGCCGAGCGAGGCCGCGTCGTCGTCGGAGCCGAGCGGGGCGTCGAGCGACAGGGTGCTGTAGGCGGCGGAGGCGTCGAGGGTGAGCAGGACGTCCTCTTCGGTGATGTTCATCTTCGCCGCCAGTTCGGCGACGGTGGGCGACCTGCCGAGGTCCTGGCTGAGATCGGCGACGAGCCTGTTGAGCTCGGAGCGGCGTTCCTGGTAGAGGCGCGGCACCCGGATGGCCCATGTGCGGTCGCGGAAGTGCCGTTTGACCTCACCGGTCATGGTCACGACCGCGTAGCCCCTGAACGCGTGCCCGAGGCTGGGGTCGAAGCCGTTGACGGCTTTCATCAGGCCAACATATGCGGCTTGGAGAAGGTCCTCCAGTGGTTCGCCCCGGTAGCGGTATCGTCTGGCGATCTCCATGGCGAGCGGACGGTGCATTTCGACGATGCGTTCGCGCAGCCGCTCGCGGTGGCTGCTGGAGGTGCTTTCCCTGACCATCTCGGCCAGGAGCTCTTCCGCGCTCATCTCCTCGAGGATGTACTCCTGCACAGCCATGGCTGCTCCTCGTACGGCTCGCAGGCGGTCTCCCCCCAAGCAAAGAAGCCCAGGCAGAGGCACGCCTCGCTCAACTATCGAGACGGAAGCCCTCTGCTGGACCTCGCGAGAAGTGTCCCCCGTGCCGCCGGAAGTATTCCTCCCTGGCGTGGTGACAGTAGGGTTGCTCCGTGACAATGCCGGAAAACGGCGACGGGCCCGCGGCGGCTCTGAGCCTGACGTCATCGACCGTCGACTCGGTCACCGTGGTGCGGGTCGACGGCGTGCTCGACGCCACGACGCGCGAGCAGTTCGCCGACTACCTGTCGCTGGCGGGCACCGGCCTGATCCTCGATCTGGCCGGAGTGACGTTCATGGACTCGCGCGCGCTCGGCCTGATCGTGCACCACTGGCAGACGAGTCTCACCTCGGGCGCGAAGTTCGCGCTGATCGGGGTCGAATACTCCAAGTCGAAGGTGATGTGGATCACAGGGCTGGCCCAGCGCCTGCCGATCTACGACACGCTCGACGACGCCCTGGCCGCCATCGGGTGAGGCTCAGCCCTTCGACTTGCGCTGGTGCTCCTCGACCAGGAGCCTGGCCAGGTCGGCCACCTTGACCTGGTGGTGCTGCGAGATCCTGCGCAGTTCCTCGAAGGCGGCCTCGGCCGTGCATCCGCTGGTCTGCATGATGATGCCCTTGGCCTGGTCGATCACCGACCGGCCGGCGAGGGCCTCCTGCAGCTGGGCGGCGTCCGTACGCACCTCGTCGAATTCCGACAGGTTCGCCATGGCCACCCCGACCTGCTCGGTGAGCATGTCGGAGAGCGAGTGGGCGCCCTGCGGCGAGAACGCGCCGGGGCGCACCGAGTAGAGGCCGACGACCAGCACGGCGGGCGCCACGTCGATGGGGACGGCGAGCACCGAGCGCACGCCCCAGCGGGTGGCCAGCGCGTCGTAGCGCGGCCAGCGGGTCTCGGTGAGCACGTCGGAGACGGTGGCCCGTCCGCCGCTCTGCCTGGCCTCGGTGGACGGCCCCTCCCCCAGCTCGTGCTCGCCTTCGACGAGCATGATGAGCTCGCTGTGCGAGCCGGAGACCAGGACCCGGTGATCGCGCCAGTGCTCGGCGGAGGCTCCGGAGCAGCCGGGGACTCCCGCGGTCAGCGCGGTCGTCAGGCCGCGCAGCACGCTCTCTGTCGAGGTGTCCTCCCCGAGGCGGCCCAATGCCGCCAGGTCACGGGCGAGTCCGGGGGTGAGCATCGCGGTGGATTCCATAGCAACAAGCCTCTACCCCTTATGGCTAGCATTATCCCGCGTGGCGTAGCGTCAGACCATGACCACGCCGGACTTCGAACACGCGCTGGACGCGCTGGCCGGGCGCGTCTCATCGCTGCGTGCGGCGAGGGCCGCCTATCCTTCGGACCTCGCGCCCACGCTGGACGCGGCGCTCGCGGAGCTCGACACCGCCGCCGAGCTGCTGGCCGAGGCCAGGGAGCAGTTGCGCAAGTCCCCGAAGCGGGGAGGGGCGAAGAAGGACGGCGGCGCGCAGCGCGAGCTGAAGTTGCTGCGCCAGGTGTTCAGGGCCTTCCCCGTGCCCGTCATCGTGCTCGACGGCGGCGGCGTGGTGCGGCGGATCAACCCGGAGACCTCACGGATGCTGGGCAGCCCCGACGGCTACCTCGTGGGCCGGTCGTTCCCGCTGCTGGTGGACGTGTCGCGGCGGGCGGCGTTCCGGTCGCACCTGACGTCGGTGCTGCAGACCGGGCAGCCGTCGGCGTTCGAGACCCGGCTGGCGCACCAGGGGCGCACGCACACCGTGCAGCTGGCGATGATCAGGCTGACCATGCCGGGCGAGCCGCAGCAGATGGTGGCGGCGATCGCGCTGCCGATCGAGGTGCAGGTGCCCGAGCCGGGCGCGCGCAGGCCCGAGCAGTCCGACGGGGCGCTGCTGCTGGCGGCGGCCAGGCGGCAGGACCTGCTGGTCAAGATGGCCACGTTGCTGCTGGACGAGGAGGCGCTGCGGCGTCCGGTCGCGCTCCCGCGGGCGACGCGGCTGCTGGCGGCCGAGTGGGCCGACTGGGTGATCGCCGACGTGGTGCGCGACGGGGTGCCGCGCCGTTCGGCCGTGATGGCGCCGAAGGACCAGCCTCTGGGTGAGCTGGCCCGCCAGGTGGAGTCCGCCGACCCGGCGACCAGCCAGGTGGTGCTGCAGGTTCTCGACCGGGGCTCCGGCGTGGTGCACGAGATGGTGGAGGACGAGACGCTGCTCGGTTTCTGCGCCGACGGGCCGGTGCTGACGGCGATGGGCGCGAGCTCGCTGCTGAGCGTCCCGATCGGCGGCCGGGACGGCGTGCTGACGCTCGTACGCACGCACGACAGGCAGCCGTTCGCGCTGGCCGACCTGGCCGTCATGCAGGAGGTGGGGCTGCAGCTGGGCCTGGCGGTGCGCGCGCAGAGCAGTTTCCAGAGCCGCGCGCGGGCGGCCGACGCGCTGTCGGCGAGCGTCGCGCCGCGCAACCTGCCCGACATCCCCGGCTACGAGGCGGCGGCCGTCTACCACCCGGGGGCGTCGGTGGGCGCGGAGTTCTACGACGTGTTCCCGGTCGCCGGCGGGTGGGGGTTCGCGTTCGGCGGCGCGGCGGGCAAGGGCGAGGAGGCCGCGTCGGTCACCGCCATGGTCCGGGGCGGCCTGCGGGTGCTGAGCGTCTGGGAGTCCGACCCCGACCTGGTGATGCGGAAGGTCAACGAGGCGCTGGTCGCCCAGGGCTCCGGGCTGTTCGTGATGGCCGTGGCGGGGTTCGTGCAGGGCCGTACGATCCGGCTGTCGTCGGCGGGGCACCATCCGGCGGCGCGGGTGCGCAACGACGGCACGGTGCGCTTCGTCGCGGGCGGCGGCGTGCCGCTGGGCATCGCGGCAGAGGCGGAGACGCAGGTCGAGACGTTGACGGTCCCCCCTGGCGAGACGCTGGTGCTCTATTCGGAGGGCCTGGTCTCCTCCAGGAACGCCGAGGGCGAGCCGTACGGCGACGAGCGGCTGGCCGACGTGCTCGGCCGGTGCGCGGGCCAGTCGCCGTCCACCGTGGTCAAGGCGGTGGAGGCGGACCGGCACGCGTTCTCGGAGGGCCAGGTGTGGGATGAAATCGTGGTGTTCGCGCTCCGAGGTGTCTGATCTGTAGGGGTTTGCGTTTCCGCCAAAGCTGGGTATGGTCGGTGCAGAACGACGTGCCTAAGACGCAGGCACACCTTTGAAGCTTTTCCACGCTGGGGTGTGCCATGAATATCGCGATCGTCGCTTCGTCCAACGGAAACCAGCAGCACCGCATCCTGTCGGTGGCACGTGAGCTGGGGCGCGAACACCACGTCACGATCTACGCCCGCCGTGACGACGCCGAGGGCAAGCCCAGGACGCGGGTGGCCCCGGGAGTCACGCTGGAGCACATCGACGTGGGACCGGCCCGTGATCTTTCCGCGGACGACGTCGTTCCCTACCTCAACGACGTCGGGGCCCACCTGATGAAGCGCTGGCGCCAGGACAGGCCCGACATCATCCATGCCCACTCGTGGACCAGCGGCCTGGCCGCCGTGGCGGGCGCCAAGGGGCTTGACGTGCCGGTCACGCAGACGTTCCACACGGTCGACGCCGCCCACCAGAAGCTGGAGCGGGCGCTGGGCCGCCGGGCCAAGGCGGTCATCGCCGGCTCGGGCGACGAGGAGTCGGCGCTGATCCGGCTCGGGGTCCCCCGCCACAACATCGCCATCGTCCCCTACGGCATCGACACCGAACGTTTCCAGCGTCGCGGCGCGGTCGCCACGAAGGGCTCGCGCAAGCGGCTCCTGCACGTCGGCCCCCTCTCGACCGAACGCGGCGCGCACACCATCGTGCGGGCGCTGCAGGGTCTCGGCGACGTGGAGCTGGTCATCGCCGGCGGCCCCGAACCCGAGGAGCTGGAGACCGACCAGGACGCGCAGCGCCTGCGGGACCTGGCCGAGCAGCTCGGCGTGGCCGACCGGGTCACGCTCCTCGGCCAGGTGAAGCGGACCTCCGTACCGAAGCTGATGCGCAGCGCGGACGCCGTGGTGTCGGTGCCGCGGGAGGCCGTCACGGGGATCGTCGCCCTGGAGGCGATGGCCTGCGGCGTGCCGGTGATCGCCTCGGCCGTCGGCGCACACCTGGACTCCATCGTCGACGGCGTCACCGGCCTGCTGGTCCCGCCCGACCAGCCGGCACGCACCGCGCGCCTGGCCCGCGAGCTGCTGTGGGACCCGACGTTGCGGACCGCGCTCGGCTACGCGGGGGCCGACCGGGCGCGCTCGCGCTACTCCTGGGAGCGGGTCAGCCAGGAGCTGGTACGCGTCTACGAGGCGGCCTGCGCCTGACGCCCCCCATCACTCCGGCAGGCGGCGCAAGCCGCCTGCCGGCACCATGTCCGGAGCTCTGTGACCGGTCTGCTGGTCCTTGTGACGAAACTGGCTGATGTGACGGATGGGGTGTTATCAGAGTGAAATCTTTGCTTCGATGGAGCGCATGTCCCAACGCAGTCCGATCTTGGCGGCCGCGGCGCTCGCATGCGTCGCCGCCCTCCCCCAGACCGCGCAGGCACAGACGACGGGCTGGGGCGACCCGGTCCTCGTGGAGAACTTCGACGGCTCGTCGATCAACACCAAGAAGTGGATGATCTACCACTCCCCCGGGGCCGAGCGGAACCCCCGCACCGGCAAGGCCGCGTCCGTCTCGAACGGCGTGCTGCGCCTCAAGGGCGGCATGTACGGCGGCAAGGACCTGTCGGGCGGCGTGGCCACCCGGCTCGCGCAGGAGTACGGCCGGTGGGAGGTCAGGTTCAAGGCCGAGGCGGGCGCCGGGTACACGCCGGTGGCGCTGCTGTGGCCGACACGGCAGGGTGAGGGCGGCGGCTACGCCGAGGTCGACTTCGCCGAGATCGTCGACCCGAAGCGGCAGGGCGGCGGCATCTTCGTGCACGAGGGGCACAGCCGGGCGCGCAAGACGCTGAAGGCCGACTTCATCAAGTGGCACACGGTGGCGGTCGACTGGCTGCCCGGCCGGCTGACGGTCTGGCTGGACGGCGAGAAGTACTGGGACTACCGCGGCGCGCACGTGCCCAGCGGCCGCCGCATGGGCCTGGCGCTGCAGAACGACGTGGTGTGCGAGCCCCGCTGCCGCGACTCCTCCACGCCCCGCACCGTGTCGATGTACGTCGACTGGGTGAAGGTCTACCGGGCGTCCTGACCGCTCAGCCTGGCGGCCTTGAGACCGAGGTGCACGGCCAGGCGGTCGTCGCCGTCCGACAGATCCTTGTGAGTGAGGCGCTCGGCCTTGCCCAGCCGGTAGTAGAGCGTCTGGCGGTGGATGCCGAGCTCGGCGGCGGTCTTCTGGGCGTGGCCGCCGTGGTCGAGATAGGCCTCCACGGTGTGGGCCAGCTCCCCGTCGAGTGCCGCGGTCTCGGCCGCCAGCTCGCGCAGGTCCGACGGGCCGAGCCGGGCCAGCAGGCGGTGCACGCCGAGGTCCTCCCACCGGGCGACGGGCGCGTGGCGGGGGAAGTGCTCGGCGATGCGCAGGGCATGGCGGGCCTCGCGCCAGCTCAGCCAGGCCTCGCCCGGGTCGTTCCGTGGCCCCCCGATGCCCGCCGCGGTGCCGTACGCGCTCTGGAGGGTCTGCGCGACCTCGCCCGCGAGGTGCGCGGGGGCGAGCAGGGCGACGGGTGAGCCGGCGCGGGCGAGCACGCCGCGCGGCAACGTCCAGAGGGCGGCCACGCGCTCGTCCGACTCGCGTACGGCGACGGCCGCGACCGGCCCTGGAACCTCGATGGCGGCCTCGGCACGCTCCTCGGGATCGGGCGAGAACAGGCCGAGCAGCCCGCGCCCGATGTCCTGCCGGCTCCTGGCCTCCTGGGCGAGCACGGCGGCCGCCCTGGCGACGAGCGGCGCGACGGCGTGCAGGGGCGCGTCGCCCAGCTCGCCCGAGTCGAGCAGCCACAGGTAGCCGTAGGTGACGCCGCGGTGGCGCAGCGGCCAGCAGACCCTCGCCAGGACCTGCAGCTCGGCGTCCGCGGGGATCCTGACCGGGCCGTCGGCCCCGGCGATGCCGTAGCGCTCGAAGTAGTCGCGCACCTCGCCCGTCGCGCGCCTGCGCAGGATCGACTCCTGGCGGACCGTGTCGATGGCGCCGTGCTGCGCGCCGTAGGCCAGCAGCCGGAACGAGCGGTCCTCCAGCGTCGCCGACGCCCCCAGCCTGGCGGCGATCTCGTCGACGATCTCTTGCAGGTCTGCCGATTTGTGCATGTGTATGACAGCCTGCCACATCCGGCGTTACGCGCGTCGATGGCCCCCGCTGAGCTGGGTTTTTAGACTGGACGCATGCTCCGTCAACTGCTGCTCACCGCCTCCAGGAGCGGTGCCGTCCGCCGCGGCGTGTCGGGCTTCCCGCTCACCAGGAGAGTGGTCGGGAGGTTCGTCGCCGGGGAGGGTGTCGAGGAGGCTCGCGACACGGTCGAACGGCTGCGCGACACCGGGCTCGCCGTGACCGTCGACCATCTCGGCGAGGAGACGCGCGACGCGCGGGCCGCGGCCGCCACCACGGACGCCTATCTCACCCTGCTCCGCGCGATCAGGCCGCTGGAACTCGGCGCGAGGGGCGAGGTGTCGGTGAAGTTGTCGGCGCTCGGGCAGCGGCTCGACGAGACCATGGCGCTGGAGCACGCTCGCGAGATCTGCGCCGCCGCCGCGGTCACCGGCTCGGCCGTCACGCTCGACATGGAGGACCACACCACCGTCGACTCCACCCTGACCGTCCTGCGCAAGCTGCGCGAGGACCATCCTTCGACGGGCGTGGCGATCCAGGCCTACCTGTTCCGCAGCGAGCAGGACTGCCGCGACCTCTCCTCGGAGGGTTCCCGGGTACGCCTGGTCAAGGGCGCCTACCGCGAGCCCGCCTCTGTCGCCCACCAGGGCAGGACCACCGTGGACAAAGCGTACGTACGATGCCTGCGCATCCTCATGGCGGGGAAGGGTTACCCCATGGTGGCGACGCACGACGATCGCATGATCGCGATCACGGAGCTGCTCGCCGACCGGTTCGGGCGGACGATCGGCGACCACGAGTTCCAGATGCTCTACGGAATCAGGACCGACCTGCAGGAGGCCCTGGCGGGGGCCGGCCACACGGTCCGCGTGTACGTGCCCTACGGCGACGACTGGTACGGCTATTTCATGCGCCGTCTCGCGGAGCGCCCGGCCAACGTCGCCTTCTTCCTTCGCGCCCTTGGGGGTAAGTAATGGATGCCATCAGCAACGTCCCCGTCCCCGCCAACGAGCGGGTGTACGGCTACGCGCCCGGCAGCGCCGAGCGGACCACGCTGGAGGACCGCATCAAGGAGCTGGCCGGGTCGCAGATCGACCTGACCATGACCATCGGAGGCGAGCAGCGCCTCGGCGGCGGCGCCCCCATCGACGTGGTGCAGCCGCACAACCACGCCCACGTCCTGGGCCGTACCAACGACGCTACGGCTCAGGACGTGCAGGACGCCGTCGACAGCGCGTTGCGGGCGGCGCCCGCCTGGCAGGCGCTGCCGTTCGACGAGCGGGCCGCGATCTTCCTGAAGGCCGCCGACCTGCTGGCGGGGCCGTGGCGGGCCACGATCAACGGGGCGACCATCCTGGGCCAGTCGAAGTCGGTGCAGCAGGCGGAGATCGACGCCGCCTGCGAGCTGATCGACTTCCTGCGGTTCAACGTGTCCTACGCGCGGCAGCTCTACGCCCAGCAGCCGAACTCCTCGCCCGGCGTGTGGAACCGGATGGAGTACCGCCCGCTCGAAGGCTTCGTGCTGGCGATCACGCCGTTCAACTTCACCGCCATCGCGGGAAACCTGCCGACGTCGGCCGCCCTGATGGGCAATGTCGTCGTCTGGAAGCCGTCGCCCACCCAGCAGCTCGCGGCCCACTACACGATGCGGCTGCTGGAGGCCGCGGGGCTCCCGCCGGGCGTGATCAACCTCGTCACCGGCAACGGCCAGGCGGTCTCCGAGGTGGCGCTCGCCCACCCCGCGCTGGCGGGCATCCACTTCACCGGCTCGACCGGCACGTTCCAGCACCTGTGGCGCACGATCGGGGCCAACATCGCCTCCTACCACGGCTATCCGCGCATCGTCGGCGAGACCGGCGGCAAGGACTTCGTGCTCGCCCACCCGTCGGCCGACCCTGAGGTGGTCTCGACGGCGCTGATCAGGGGCGCCTTCGAATACCAGGGGCAGAAGTGCTCGGCCGCCTCGCGGGCGTACGTGCCGCGCTCGGTCTGGAACCGCATGCGCGACGACTTCGTCTCCGTGGCCGAGTCGCTGAGCGTGGGCGACGTGGCGAGCGACCTGTCGACGTTCATGGGCGCGGTCATCGACGGGCGGGCCTTCGCCAAGCACAAGGAGGCCATCGACCGGGCCAGGGCGTCGTCGACCATCGACGTGCTGACCGGCTCGTACGACGACTCCGTCGGCTATTTCGTGAAGCCGACCATCATGGAGTGCGCCGACCCGGCGGACGAGATCTTCGTCAAGGAGTACTTCGGGCCGATCCTCGGCGTGCACGTCTACGACGACGGCGACTTCGACGCGGTGCTCGACCAGATGGAGGGCATCGCCCCGTACGCGCTGACCGGGGCGGTCATCGCCCAGGACCGCTACGCCATCAAGGCGGCCGGCGACCGGCTGCGCTTCGCGGCGGGCAACTTCTACGTCAACGACAAGCCGACGGGCTCCATCGTCGGCCAGCAGCCGTTCGGCGGCGCGCGCGCCTCGGGCACCAACGACAAGGCGGGCTCGATCTTCAACCTGATCCGCTGGGCGAACGTCCGCACGATCAAGGAGACGTTCGTCCCGCCGACCGACCACCGCTATCCGCACATGGGCTGATCGTCCCCAGAACGCCCCCGGCCACCGCGTGTGCCGGGGGCGTTCGTCGTGCGGGAGCCGGACGGATGGCGTGATCTGCAATGGATGTGTCGTTGACGCCACCGTGCCCGCGCGACCAGCATGAAGGCATGCAGCGACGCATCCTGGTGGTGGTCTTTCCCGGCTTCCAGCTGCTCGACATGGCCGGGCCCGCCGACGTGTTCGCGACCGCGGCCCTGATCGCGCGCGGCGCCTACCGGGTCGAGGTGGTGGCCGTGGGCGGCGGCTCCGTGCCGGCGGGAAACGGCGTCACCGTCGTGGCCGCGCCGCTCGGCGAGGTCGAGGGGCCGGTCGACACGCTGCTGGTGGCGGGCGGGTGGTCGGTGCCCGAGCAGATCGCGGACGGCGAGCTGGTCGCGCAGGTCGCGCGGCTGGCCGGCTCCGCCCGGCGGGTCGCCTCCGTCTGCAACGGCGCGTTCGTGCTGGCCGAGGCCGGGCTGCTGGACCACCGGCGGGCCACCACGCACTGGCTGGCCGCGGACGAGCTCGCGGCCCGCTACGCGTGCGTCGAGGTGGACCCCGATCCGCTCTACATCGAGGACGGCCACGTCTGGACGTCCGCGGGCGTCCTGTCCGGCGTGGACCTCGCGCTGGCGCTGGTGGCCAGGGACCACGGCCACGAGCTGGCCCGCGACGTCGCCCGCGGGCTCGTGGTGTACCTGCACCGGCCGGGGGGCAGAGCCAGTTCAGCACGCCGATGCGGGCCATGACGCCGCGCAGCGAGCCGATCAGGGAACTGCAGGCCCACATCGACGCCAACCCCGCGGCCGACCTCAGCGTGGCCGCGCTCGCCGCACTCGCCGGCATGTCCGAGCGCCACTTCTCCCGCGTCTTCACCGAGCAGACGGGCCTTTCACCCGGCCGGTACGTCGAGCGCAGCCGGGCCGACGCCGCCAGGCGGCTCCTGGAGGTGACCGGTCACCCGCTGGCCACGGTGGCCAGGGAGTCGGGGCTCGGGACGCCGGAGACGCTCTACCGCGTCTTCCGCCGCCACTGGCGGATCTCACCCGGCGACCACCGTCGCCGGTTCCAGTCGAAGGAGAGTTGACCATGCAGGTGGCCATCCCGCTCTATCCCCGTTTCACCGCGCTGGACGCGGTCGGACCGTACACCGTGATGGCCTTCGCGCCGGGCTGGACGGTCACGTTCGTCGCGGAGGAGCCCGGCCCCGTCACCGACGACCAGGGCACGCTCACGCTGGCCGCCACGGCCTCCTACGCCGACATGCCCCGGCCCGACGTGATCGTCGTCCCCGGCGGCCTCGGCACCCTGGACGTGATGGGCGACACCGCGCTGACCGGCTGGATCCGGCAGGCGCACGAGCACACCATGTGGACGACCTCGGTGTGCAGCGGCTCGCTCCTCCTGGGCGCGGCGGGGCTGCTGGAGGGGCTGAAGGCGACCACGCACTGGGCCCTGCTCGACTACCTCAAGCAGGTCGGCGCCCAGCCGGTCAGCGAGCGTGTGGTCACGGAAGGCAAGATCGTGACCGCGGCCGGGGTGTCCGCGGGGATCGACATGGCGCTGACGCTGCTGGCGCAGGCCACGGATGAGCAGACCGCGCAGAGCGTGCAGCTGGTGATCGAGTACGATCCGCAGCCGCCCTTCACGAGCGGCTCGCCGAAGACGGCGCCGGAGGGGCTGGCCGAGCGCGCGCTCCGCCTCCTCGCCTGATCTGCGCGCGGGCGCCGTCGTCCCCATGGGGAGGACGGCGCCCGCGTCATGCGCCCTCCTCGCCCGCCCCCAGCGGGAGCACGTCGAAGTGCACGACCACGCGGCCCGACGCCGACTCCGACGAGGTGTCCGGTGACGCGTCGGCCTTACCGTCGGACAGCGCCCGATAGCGCTCCAGGACGGCGTACACCTCGTCCTTCAGCCTCATGGTCTCCTCCGGCGTGAGCCGGAGCGACCGCCGCCCGAAGGCGCTCGCCCGCACCCACTCCTCGGGCGCCGCCGCCTCCTGCTGCCGCCACCGGGCCAGCTCCGCACCGCGCTGGCGGACGAGGTCGTCGAGCAGGAACTCCATCGCGCTCGCCGCCTCGGGATCGGCGGGCGGGTCGCCGAAGGAGAAGCCGCCGGGCGTGATGCGCCAGTATTTCTCCTTGCCGCGCCCCATCTCGGGCGCCACTTCGATCATGCCGTGCCTGGCCAGCTCTCTCAGGTGGTAGCTCGTCGCGCCGGTGTTGTGCCCGATCAGGGCGGAGAGCTTGGTGGCCGTCGACGGCCCGTGCTCGTCGAGCAGCTCGTAGATCCGCAGGCGCAGCGGGTGAGCGAACGACTTCAGCGCGTTCGCGTCGAGCGTGCGGGCGGAATAGCTCTTGCCTCTCGTCACCATGCAAGCCTATCTTTGCAAAGATTTCCATGCACACTTTTCCTTACACCCTACCGGAGTGAACCATGGCGGGTCTTGGGCGTTCGTTCGGATATCTGTGGTCGTCCACCGCGCTGTCCAACCTGGCCGACGGCCTGATGAAGGTCGGCGCCCCGCTGCTGGCCGTGTCGATGACCCGCTCCCCCGTGCTGGTGTCGCTGGTCGGGGCCGCGGCAACGGCGCCGTGGCTGCTGCTGGCGCTGCACGCCGGCGCGATCGCCGACCGCTTCGACCGCCGCCGCATCATGGTCGTCGCCAACGCCGCCCGCGCCGCCATCCTCGCCGCCGTGACCGTTGCGGCGGTGCTCGGCCGGCTGAGCCTGCCGGTCATGCTGGCCGCGCTGCTGCTGGCCGGCGTCACCGAGGTGTTCGCCGACACCTCGGCGCAGTCGATCCTGCCCAAGACCGTGCCGAGCCACCACCTGACCAGGGCGAACGGCCGGGTGTCCAGCGCCCAGATGATCGGCAACGAATTCGCGGGCGCCCCGCTGGCGGGGCTGCTCGTCACGGTGGCGCCCGCCGCCCTCTTCGGCGCCCCCGCCCTGCTCTACGCCGCCGCGGGCCTGCTCCTGCTCGGCATGCGGGGGGCCTACCTGGCGCTCCCCACGCCCGCGAAGCGGCCGCTGCGGCATGACATCGGCGAGGCGCTGCGCTATCTGTGGGCCCACAAGATCCTGCGGAGCCTGGCGATCTCGGCGGGCCTGCTCAACCTCGCCAACGCCGGCTACTTCGGGGTGTTCGTCCTGTGGGCGGTCGGCGACGGCTCGATGATGGGGCTGGAGCCGGGCGAATACGGCCTGATGACGACGGCGTTCGCCGTGGGCGCGATCTTCGGAGGGCTGCTGTCGGGTCGCGCGGCGGGGCTTTTCGGGGAGGTCGGGACACTCGTGGGCGCGTGGCTCATCAGCAGCCTGATGCTCCTGGTGCCCGTGCTCGTCCCCTCCCCCTGGGCGCTCTACCCGACCGCCGTCCTGTGGGGCCTGGTGGGCGCGGCGGGCAACGTCCTGGTGATCTCGACCCGGCAGCGGCTGATCCCTGCGGAGCTGCTCGGACGGGTCAATTCGGCCTACCGGCTCGTCGGCATGGGCGGGATGCCCCTCGGAGCGGCGCTGGGCGGCGTCGTGGCCGAGCTCGCGGGCGTCGGGGCTGTCCTGGTGGGCGCCGCCTGCGTGTGTCTGGCAGCGGTCGGGCTGGTGTGGCGCGCTGTGTCGGATCGAATTTCCAGGCCGTTGACCAGCACACCCGCACATTCCGACATATCCAGATCCCGTTAGGCACCCAAAGGCCTGTGTTGAGGTGACATGATTGTCCCCGAGCTTGAGGGGATGGTATGCGGGAGATCGGCGGACGGTACCTCCTGAACGAGGAGGCCGGTCGTGGGGGTATGGGCGTCGTCTGGCGCGCGTTCGATCAGCTCCTCCACCGTACGGTGGCGCTTAAGGAGCTGACCTTGGCCGGCGAGGCCGAGATGGTGCGCCGCCGGGTGCTGCGTGAGGCCAGGATGGCTGCCGGGCTGACGCACCCCAACATCGTCACGGTGCACGACCTGATCGAGGAGGGCGGCAAGCTCTGGATCGTGATGGAATATCTCGACGGGCTCTCGTTGCACCAGTTGCTCTCCCAGGTGGGCACGCTGCCCGCACAGTCGGTGGCGGCCATCGGCCAGCACCTGCTCGCCGCGCTGCGCACCGCCCACCAGGCCGGCGTGCTGCACCGCGACGTGAAGCCGGCCAACGTCATGCTGACCGGTGACCGGGTGGTGCTGACCGACTTCGGCATAGCGACCGCCGAGGGCGACATCCGCATGACGACGTCGCGGCGCCTGCGCGGCACGCCCGCGTTCATGGCGCCCGAGCGGCTGCACGGCGGCCCGGCCAGCAAGGAGGCCGACATGTGGTCCTTCGGCGCCACCCTCTACAGCGCCGTCGAGGGCCAGCCTCCCTATCCGGGGCAGGACGCGGCGACCGTGCTCGGCATGGCCCGCAGCGGCCCCTATCCGCCGCCGCGACGGGCGGGCGTGATGCGCCCGCTGATCGAAGGGCTGCTCCACCACGACCCCGTGCGCCGCTACACCCTGGAGCAGACGGCGGGTTTATTGGCGGGCATGCGCGCCAGCGCCTACCAAGCAGCCATCTGACGCCCCCGCTCCGATCACCGGGCGGGGGTCTCGCGCGTCGGCGGTCAGTCCTTCTTGACCCGGGCCTCCGCCTCGGCCGCGTCCATGGCCGCCGCCTCCTCGGGGGTCGGCGCGGTGCCGCCGAGATGGGCGGGCTGCCACCACACGCCCTGCGGCACCTCCGGATAGGTGCGCTGCGCGCGGTCGACCAGCTCCGACAACCGCGTGTGCAGGTCCGTCACGTGATCGTTGACGTTCTCGCCGCGTTTGGGGTGCATCGGCTCGCCCACCAGGATGGTGAGCGGCACATGCCGCTGCAGGAGCTTCTTCGGCCGCCCCTTGGTCCACAACCGCTGGCTGCCCCACAGCGCCACGGGGATCACCGGCACGTTGGTCGCCTGGGCCATCCGGATCGCGCCGTTCTTGATCTCTTTGACGGTGAACGACCGGCTGATCGTGGCCTCCGCGAAGACGCCCACGATCTCACCGGCCTTGAGCATGCGCAGCGCCGTCGCGTACGAGCCCGCACCCGCCCCCCGGTCGACGGGGATGTGGTGCATGCCCCGCATCAGCGGGCCGGAGATCCGGTGCTCGAACACGTCCTGCTTGGCCATGAAGCGCACCAGCCGCTTCGACGGCAGCGCGGCGAACCCGGCGAAGATGAAGTCGAGGTAGCTGATGTGGTTGCTCACCAGCACAGCTCCCCCCGTCTGCGGCACGTGTTCGGTCCCCTCCATGTGGAAGCGGATGTCGAGCACACGAAAGAGGGTCCGCGCGGCGGCGATCACCGGCGGGTACACGATCTCAGCCATGACCAGAAGGTAGCTGTTCGGGCGGGTCTCACGGTAGTCGGGACCCGGGGCGCGGGTGGCGCCCCTCCTGGCCGCGGCCCGGGCGCCCGTGCTCGCGTGGGCGGCCTCCGTCCGGCTCCGACGCTTGCGTGGTGGTCAAAACGGGCAGATGTACACACCATGAAGAAGCTCATCAACGCGGCGGACTCCGTCGTCGAGGACGCGCTGAAGGGCATGGCCGCGGCCCATCCCACGCTGCGGATCCGCGACCAGGTGGTCTACCGGGCCGATGGCCCGCGCCCGGGGAAGGTCGGCCTGGTGTCGGGCGGCGGGTCGGGGCATGAGCCGCTGCACGCCGGTTTCGTCGGGTACGGCATGCTCGACGCGGCCTGCCCCGGCGAGATCTTCACCTCACCGGTGCCCGACCAGATCATCGAGGCGACCAGGGCCGTGGACGGCGGCGCCGGCGTGCTGCACATCGTCAAGAACTACACCGGCGACGTGCTCAACTTCGAGATGGCCGCCGAGCTGGCCGAGGACGTCGAGGTGGCCAGCGTGCTGGTCGACGACGACGTGGCAGTCCAGGACTCCCTCTACACGGCGGGCCGCCGCGGCACCGGCGCGACCCTGTTCGTCGAGAAGATCGCGGGGGCGCTGGCCGAGGAGGGCGCGCCGCTGAACGACGTGGCCGCCGTGGCCGGCGCGGTCGACGAACGCAGCAGGTCCTTCGGCATCGCGCTGACCTCGTGCACGACGCCGCACGCGGGCAAGCCGACGTTCGACCTGCCGGAGACGGACGTGGAGCTGGGCATCGGCATCCACGGCGAGCCCGGCAGGGCCAGGGTGCCGATGGCGCCGGCCCGCGAGCTGGCGGCCACCGCCATGGACGCGATCCACGGCGACCTGCCGTTGCAGGGCGACCTGCTCGTCATGGTCAACGGCATGGGCGGCACGCCCCTCATGGAGCTGTACGTGGTCTTCGCGGAGGTGGCGGCGTACGTCCAGGGCAAGGGAGCGCGGATCTCACGGTCGCTGGTCGGCAACTATGTGACGAGCCTCGACATGCAGGGCTTCTCCGTCACCGTCTGCCGGCTCGACGACACGCTGACCCGCCTGTGGGACGCCCCGGTCGACACGCCTGGCCTGCGATGGTGACGTCTCCGGTCCGCGCCGGAGCGCAGCGCGCGACGACCCGATCCGCCAGGACACCTCTTGAAGGGAGGGAGCGCGGGCTCCCCCGCCGGCTGAGGCGGGCGGGGCACCCCGCGCGCATCCGATGGACACCGACCTGTTCGTGGCCTGGTTCGAGGAGACGGCCCGGCTCGTACGCCGCGACCGCGACCGCCTGACCCGGCTCGACGCGGCGATCGGCGACGCCGACCACGGCACCAACCTCGACCGCGGGCTCACCGAGGTCTGCAAGGCACTCACCGAATGGCCGCCCGAGTCGCCGGTGCAGGTGCTGACCTCGGCGGGCACGGCGCTGATCCGCCGCGTCGGCGGCGCTTCCGGGCCGCTGTACGGCTCGGTGTTCCGGCAGATGGGCAAGGTGCTGGAGTCGCCGGTGACGCTGGCCGGCTTCTCGGCGGCGTTCGAGGCGGGCGTCGTGGCGGTCGAGCGGCTGGGCAAGGCCGCGCCGGGCGACAAGACCATGGTGGACGCGCTGGCGCCGGCCTCGCGGGCCCTGGCGCTGGCCGTACGCGATGGGGTGGGGGTCCGCGAGGCGTTCGAGCAGGCGGCACGGGCGGCCGCGGAGGGGGCCGAGGCCACGATCCCGATGCAGGCGCGCAAGGGCCGTGCCAGCTACCTGGGCGAGCGCAGCATCGGACACGAGGATCCGGGGGCGGCGTCGTCGGCGCTGTTCATGGCGGCCCTGGCGAGCGTGGCGTCATGACGGGCCGCACGGAAGACGCCGGGACCGGCCCTGCGATCATGAACGCGGGAGGTGCCGCGGCCGGGCGATGTGGAGGCGTGACGCGGCGGGCACGGGCGTGCGCCGCCGGTGGGGTGGCGTGATGGTGGGGCTGGTGCTGGTCTCGCACAGTGCCGGGCTGGCCGCGGAGGCCGTGGCGCTGGCCAAGGGGATCGCGGGTGCCGGGGTGCCCGTGGCGGCGGCCGGGGGCACGGAGGACGGCGGTCTCGGCACGAGCGTGGACCTCGTCGAGGAGGCGGTGCGCGGCGTCGACCAGGGGGACGGGGTGGTGCTCATCCCCGACCTGGGCAGCTCGGTGCTGACCGCCCGCCTGCTGGAGGAGGACGGGCACATCGTCGTGGCGGACGTCCCGTTCGTGGAGGGCGCGATCGCGGCGGCGGTGGCGGCCGGCGCGGACGCACCACTCGCCGACGTCCTCGCCTCGGCCGAGGAGTCCCGCACCTTCCGCAAGCTCTGACCCGCCCGCGCAGCCGTGGGAGGGTCCCCCTGACCGCCCACGGGAGGCATGAAGGTCAGTGGGACGTGAAGGCGTTCTCCAGCCACCAGGAGGCGTGGTCGCGGGTGATCCTGGCGTGGACCAGCAGCGGACGTTCCCGGGGGCCGTCGAGCCAGGCGGCCACGCCCGCCAGGTCGGCCTGCCCGGTGACCGTGACCGCGTCGAGCCCGTGCCCCCTGGCGATGGCGGCGAAGTCGGCGGGCGGGAAGGTGACCGTGCCGAGCGGGTGCCCGTGGGGGCCGAAGTGGTGGACCTCGGCGCCGTACGCCTCGTCGTCGTAGACCACGATCACCATGGGCAGGCCCAGCCGGACGACGGTCTCGAGGTCGGCGAGGCCCATGAGGGCGCCGCCGTCGCCGAGCGCCGCCACCGGCAGCCGGTCGGGGCGGGCCACCGCCGCGCCGATCGCCGTCGCGAGGCCCAGCCCGATCGACTGGAACGCCTGGGTGAAGCAGAACCCGAACTCGTCAGGGACATCGATCAACATTGAGGGGTATCCCATGAAATTTCCGGAATCGGGAGAGACGATCCGCTCCTGCGGCAGCAGGTCGTCCAGCCCGATGGTGAGCGTCCTCGGGTCGATCCGGCCGCCCGCGCTCTCGTCGTCGTACGGGACGTCCCGCCAGCGCCCCTCGGCCCGGATGCGCCGCCCGATCTCGGGCGAGCGGTAACCGCCGGCTCCGGCGACGCGGGCGGTCACGGCTCGCGCCACGGCGGCCACGTCGCCGACCACGCCGAGGTCGGGAGACGTGTACGCCGTGAAGACGCCCGGGTCGAGATCGACCTTCACCACCTTCGTCCCCGGCGAGATGAGGCCGCCGTGGCCGGTGGTCCACGTGTTGAGCGCGCATCCCCATCCGACGACGAGGTCGGCGCCCCTGATCAGCTCGGTGGCGAGCGGGGTGGCGAAGCCGCCGCTCACGTCGAGGTCCCAGGGGCTGCCGCGGAACAGGCCCTTGGCCACCGCGGAGGTCGCCAGCAGCGCGCCCACCCGGCCGGCCAGCCCTTCCAGCTCGCCACGCGCGTGCCGGGCTCCGCGCCCGGCGATGAACACCGGCCGCCGGGCCGCGCCCAGCAGCCGCGCCAGGTCGTCGAGCGCCTCGCCGTCCCCGGGCCGGCCCGCCGATGTGGACGCGGTGACAGGCCGTACGGCGTCATCCCAGGTCGAAGGAGGGTCGAAGGGGGCGGCCTGGACGGGGAGCGGCAGGTTCAGCAGGACCGTACGCCGCTCCTCCACGGCCACCCGGAAGGCCTCGGCGACCTGGGCCACCGCGGTGCCCGCCGAGGTGACCCGCATCGGCGCCGCCCCCACCGCCGTGGCCAGCGCGTCCTGGTCGACGTGGAAGTTGGAGTGCACGTCGGTGGCCTCCCCGGCGAGCACGATCAGCGGCGTGCGGCTCTTGGCCGCCTCGGTGATGCCGGTCATCGCGTTCGTCAGTCCCGGCCCTTGGTGCACCGACACCACCGGGACGCGCCCGCTCATGCGGGCGTACGCGTCGGCCATGGTGGCGGCCCCGCCCTCGTGGCGGGCGGCGATGTAACGCACGCCGTGGGCCACGAGGGCGTTGGTGACGTGGAAGTTGCCGCTGCCGACCACCCCGAAGGCGGTCTCGACCCCGCAGGCGGCCAGGGCCCGGCCCACGGCCTCCGCGACGATCAACGTTCGACCAGGGCGAGCACGCGCACCGGGCTGCCGGAGCCGCCCACGATGGGCAGCGGCGGCGCGAGCACCACGGCGCCGGTCACGGGCAGGCGGTCGAGGTTGCGCAGCTGGGTGAGCCCGTATTTGCCGGCGCCGAGCAGGAAGGAGTGGCAGGGGAAGGGCGGGGTGAAGGAGTGGGCGGCGCCCGCGTCGGTGCCGACGGTCTCGACGCCGAGCCCGGCGATCGGCGTCTCGGCGGCCAGCCACTCGGCGCACTCGACGGAGATGCCGGGCGTGTGGGAGCCGTTCAGGAAGTCGTCCTGGTCGCCCGAGCGGGTGTCCCAGCCGGTGCGGTAGAGCAGCCAGCCGCCGTCGGGGAGCGGGCCGTTGGCGCGCTCCCACTCCTTGACGTGGTCGATCCGCAGCAGGAAGTCGGGATCCTTCGCCGCCTCGTCGGCGAAGTCGAGCACGACGGCGGGCGCGATCAGGCTGCGTGGCGGCACCTGGGAGACGTCCTCGCCGTCGCGACCGGTGATCCAGTGCACGGGCGCGTCGAAGTGCGTGCCGGTGTGCTCGCCCGTGTGGATGTCGTTCCAGTACCACGCGGGGCCGCGGTCGTCGTAGTGGCTGATCTCCTCGAGGGAGAACCGGATCGTGTTGCTGAACGGCTCGGGCAGCTGGAGGATCGGCGTTCGCGACGACAGGGGCGCGGTGAGGTCGACCACCTCGATCGCACCGCCGCGCACGCTGTCGACCAGGCTCTTCAACACCGACATGACTTCCTCCTTCGTGGGCTGTGCGCATCCTCCTACGCACGCCCTACCCGTGCCAACCTCTCACGTTCAGCCCTTGAGGCCGCTGAAGCTCATGGTCGCCACGAAGTGGCGCTGCGCCAGCACGAAGGCGGCGACCAGCGGCAGCACGGCCACGACGTTGCCGGCCATGAGGGCCGACCACTCGGTGTGCCGGGCCCCGGAGAAGGTGGCCAGGCCGAGCTGCAGCGTGTAGCTGTCCTCGGAGGAGATGGCGATGAGGGGCCACAGGAGGTCGTTCCAGGAGCCGAGCAGCGTGAACACGACGAGCGTGGCCAGCGCGGGGCGGGCCAGCGGCAGCACCACCCGGAAGAACACGCCGAGCCGGGAGCACCCGTCGATGGTCGCGGTCTCCTCCAGTTCCTTGGGCAGCGACAGGAAGAACTGCCGCATGAGGAACACGCCGAACGCCGACGCCAGCCACGGGACGATGGCCGCGCCGAGGGTGTCGATCAGGCCCAGGTTCTTGAACAGCAGGAACGTGGGGATCATCAGCACCTGGGTGGGCACCATGATGGTCGCCATGAGAGCGCCGAAGGTGAGCCCGCGGCCGCGGAAGCCGATCCGGGCGAAGCCGTAGCCGGCCAGCGAGCAGAGCACCACGTGCCCGGCGACGGCCGCCACGGCCACGATCACCGTGTTGGCCAGCCAGAGCGGATAGTCGTCCTCGGTGAAGATGCGGGCGAACCCGGCCGTGGTGAAGTGCTCGGGCCAGAGCTTGGGCGGGTAGGTGTTGATGTCGCTGTCCGGCATGAACGCGGTCAGCACCATCCAGACCAGCGGCGCCACGAACAGCAGCGCGGCCGGCATCAGGAACAGGTGGGCGAGGTGGCGCCGTCTCATCGCGCGCTCCTCCAGAGGACGGCGCCCGAGATCGCGAGCGTCACGAGGAACAGGACGTAGGCGATGGCCGTGCCGTAGCCGGAGTGGAACAGCTGGAAGGCCTGCCGGTAGAGGTAGAACACGATCGTGGTCGTGGAGTCGAGCGGCTGGCCCTTCGTCGTGGTGTAGACGAGGTCGAACAGCTGCAGCGCGGTGATCGTCTGCCAGATCAGCAGGAAGACGGTCGCCGGGCGCAGCTGCGGCAGCACCACGTGGCGCAGCACGTGCCGGCCCACGCCGCCGTCGACCCTGGCCGCCTCGACCAGCTCGCGCGGGATGTCCTGGAGCGCGGCGAGGTAGACCACGGCGGGCATGCCGACGCCGCCCCAGATCGAGATCAGGACGAGCGTGAGCATGGCCTGGTCCGGGTCCTGCAGGAACCCCATGGCGGGCAGGCCGACGGCCTTCAGCCCGGCGTTGACGATGCCGAAGTCGGGGTCGAACACGAAGTTCGCGAGGATGCCCGTGGCGGCGGCCGAGACGACGTAGGGGACGAAGAAGCAGGTGCGGTAGAAGCCGATGAGCCGGATCTTCAGGTTCAGCGCCAGTGCCAGGGCCAGCCCGAGCACCACCGATCCGGGCACGAACAGCACCGTGTAGACCGCCGTGTGCCCGGCCGCCGCGGCCAGCTCGGTGTCGCCGAGCATGTCGCCGTAGTTCCGCAGCCCGACGTAGTCGCCGCCGGTGAGCAGGTCGCCGTCCCGCAAGGAGAGCAGCAGCGCCCACACCGCGGGGAACAGGCTCAGTCCGACGATCACCAGCGTGGCGGGCAGGACGAAGCCCCACCCGGTCAGGTCGGGCAGCAGGCGGCGGGCCCGGTGCCGCCGCCCGCCCGCCCGCGCGGCGAGCACCGTCATCGGGCCCGCCCGAGCACCGTGCCGGCCTCGGTGGCGGCCGTGGCCAGCGCCTCCTGCGGGGGCGTGCCGCCGACCAGGGCCTCGCTGATCGCGTCGCCGACCTTCTCGGAGAACTCCGGGTACGCGGGCAGGTGCGGCCTGGCCTGCTTGGCGTTGTCGAGGTTCGCGGTGAACACGTCCATGTCGGGGATGTCCTTGACGAACTTCTCGTACGCCGGCAGCTCGGTCGTGGCCTTGCGGATCGGCAGGTTCCCGAGGCCGAGCGTCCACCGGGCGTCCTGCTCGGGCCGGGTGAGCCAGGTGAGGAAGTCGGCGGCGGCCTTGGCACGGCGCGAGCCGTTGTCGAACACGACCCAGTTGTCCGGCCCGGCGATGGTCTCGTGGTTGCCGTTGTAGCCGGGCAGCACCTGGACGCCGTACTCGATCTTGTGGTCGATGATGTCGAGCAGCGCCCACGGACCGGCGATGATCATGCCGACCTTGCCGCTCTGGAACAGCGGCAGGAACTTCTCGCCGTTCTGATCGAGATAGACGGACTTATCCTGGCGAGCCATGGCGCTCCACAAGCCGAGCGCCTGCGCCGCCTGCGGGGTGTTGAACGCCGGCTTCCTGCCGTCGGACGTCACGATGGCGCCGCCCTGCTGCCAGATCATCGGCCAGAACCGCCACACGGTGTCCTCGGTCCCGGTGACGGGGTACGCGGTGCCGTACACGCCGTCCCTGGTCAGCTTCCTGGCGGCGGCGCGGAAGTCGTCCCAGGTCCAGTCCTCGTCCGGGTACTCCAGACCGGCCGCGTCGAAGAGCTTCTTGTTGTAGATGACGCCCAGGTTGTCGACCACCGCGGGCACGCCGACGACCTTGCCGTCCACCTCCGATACAGCCCGCTCCGACGGCCAGAAGTCGTCCCAGCCGAACTCCGGCGCCTTCACGGTGGCGGTCAGGTCGTACACCTTGGGGTTCTTGGCCAGGTGCGGCATCCAGGTGCCGTACATGTAGGCGATGTCGGGCGCCTTGCCGCCGGCCAGCACCGCCTGGACCTTCTGCAGCATGTCGTCCACGTTCGTGGTGCCCACCGCGGGAGTGATCTTCACGTCCGGGTGGGCCTCGTTGTAGTCGGCCGCCAGCTCCTCGATGACCTTCGCCTGGGTCTCGACCTGGCCGTGCCACCAGGTGATCTCGACCGGCCCGCCGGCCTCGTCCGGGGAGGACGAGCCGCAGCCGGCCAGCAGACCCGCGACGAGGAGCAGCGCCGCCGCGCCGTGAACCTTCATGACCGCCTCCTGAGCGATGCGGGGAGCAGGTCGCCGTGGGCCTCGAAGAGCGCCTCGCACAGGGCGTCGATCCGTTCGACGGTGAGCGAGGCGGCCGTGTTGGGATCGGCCATCATGGCGTGCCGCACGTGGTCGCGGCGGCCCTCGGTGACGGCGCGCACGGTGAGCTCGTTGACGTTGACGTAGGCGCGGTTGAGCGCCGCGCACTGGGCGGGCAGGTCGCCGACCGCGAGCGGCCGCACGCCGAGCGCGTCGGCGACGCACGGCACCTCGACCACGCAGTCCGCCGGCAGGTTGCCGACCAGGCCCCTGTTCTGGACGTTGCCGTAGACGGTCCGGGTGGTTCCGGTGGCGATGCTGTGGATGATCTGCGGGGCGTATTCCATGGTCCCCTCCACGGTGATCGGCCGGCCCGCTCTGAGCGCGTCGCGGGTGGCCTCGTACTGGCGCACGTTCTCCTCGCTGATGCCGACGTAGGCGCCGACGGGGATGCGCAGGCGCTCGATCTCGGCCTCGTCGTGCAGGTACCAGGGCACGTACTCGGCCGAGTGCTCGCTGGTCTCGGTCGGGTAGTAGCCGAGCCTGCGGTACATGTCCACGCGCACCCGGCGCAGCAGCCCGGGGTCGCGGGCGATGGCCTCGTCCAGCCGCGGGTAGAGGTCCTCGCCGCCGGACTCGAAGCGCAACATCCACGACTGGTGGTTGACGCCCGCCGCGAGGTACGACACGTCGTCGTACGGCACCCCGACGAGCTCGGCCAGGTCGTGGGCCGTCCAGTAGATGGAGTGGCACAACCCGACCACGTTGCGCACGGGGGTGGCGGCGGCCAGATACCACACGTTCATGGCCATCGGGTTGGTGTAGTTGAGCAGCCACGCGTCCGGGCAGATCTCGGCCATGGCCTGCCCGATCCGCTCCAGCGCGGGGAACGTGCGCAGGGCGCGGAAGATGCCGCCCACGCCGATGGTGTCGGCGATGGTCTGGCGCAGGCCGTGTCGGGCGGGCACCTCGAAGTCGACGCGGGTGGCGTCGATCATGCCGACCTGGATCATGTTGATCGCGAAGTCGGCGCCTTCGAGCGCCCGCCGCAGGTCGCGGTCGGCGGTGATCGTGACGGGGCGGCCGGCGGCGATGACGCGGGCGGCGGCCTCGGCGGTGTCGAGCCGCTCGGCGTGGATGTCGTGCAGCGCCACCTCGAACTCCCCCAGGTCGGGGAAGGCGACCAGGTCCGCCAGCAGGCCCTGGGTGAACTCGACGCTGCCTGCGCCGAGAAAGACGATCTTCATAGTTCTTCCCACGTGGGTTGGGCGGCGGTGCCCCCGGCCGCCTGGGTCGAAAGGGAGCCGCAGGTCACGGCCACGCGCAGGCATTCGGGCAGGCTCATCCCGCGCAGCCGGGCAGCGACGAACCCGGCGTCGAAGCTGTCGCCGGCGCCGACGGTGTCGACCGGCTCCACGCGCACGGCGGGCGCGCGGGTCAACCGCCCCCGCTCCCATGCCAGCGCGCCGTCGCCGCCGTTCTTGACGACCACGGCGGGCCCGAGCGCGCCCAGCCGCGCCGCGGCGGCCTCCACGCTCTCCGGACCCGTACCGGACGGTCCTGCGCCGGAGGACGAGCGCGCGGCGAGGTTCCGGGCGAGGTTCCGGGCGATGCTCACGGCCTCGGCGGCGTTGGGCAGGAACACGTCCACCTCGCCCAGCACCTCGCCGACGCCGTCCCATGCGCCCGCCGGGTCGTCGTTGGTGTCCAGGGAGGTGGTGGCGCCGCCCCGCCGCTCCCCCGCCAGGAAGCCGGGCAGGCCGGCCGCCAGCGCGGGTTGCAGGAAATAGGACGACACGTGCACGTGCCTGGCCAGGCCGCTCGGCACGTCGTCCACGGTCAGGTCGGGCAGGCAGCCTGGCGAGGTGAGGATGGCCCGGTCCGTGCCGTCGGCCAGCACGACGGTCATGGCGGTCGGCCGGGGACCGATCACGCAGTGGGAGACGTCCACCCCGCGCTCGGCCATGACGTTCAGGGCGAAGCGCCCGGCCGCGTCGTCGCCCACGCGACCGGCGAACGCGGTGCGCAGGCCCAGCCTGGCCGCCCCGCACGCGGTGATCGCGCCGGACCCGCCGAGGACCAGGTCGCCGCCGGAGACGAGTTGCTCGCGCTGGCCGTACGCCAGCCCGCGCGGCGCCCCTGAGAGCACCACGTCGGGGTTGGCGTCGCCCACGACCAGCAGGTCGAAGTCACGCGCCACGGCAGGGTACGCGGTAGGCGCCGAGCTCGTACTTCTTCTTGAGCGAGTTGAAGTTCTGAGCGTTGGACCGGGAGCAGAAGGCGGCGGGCGCGAGGTTGTACTCGACCTGGAACACCGCCTTGCCCGCCTTGACGAACTGGTCGTAGCCGTGGTCGCCGCCGTTCTGGGCGGTGGTGCACTCGGTGTACTGCCAGCACTCCTCGTTCACCGCGAAGTCGAAGTACGGCAGGAGCCGCGGGATCTGCGCCACGTCGTTCTTCAGCGCGACGGACAGCCCTCTCTTGTGGGCCTCGTTGGCGAACCAGGCGTTGTAGGCCAGCTGGTCGGCCGCCCTGAGCGGGAAGCCGCTGTCGTTGCTGTACGCGTCGACGTTGTCGGGCTCCACCGCGTCGAATCCGGCGGCCTTGCACATGTCGAGTCTGGTCTTCATGATCTCGCCGAGGGGGCCGGTGTACGCGCGGATGTCCAGCCACCGCTCGCCCTCCCACTCCTCGAGGGGCGAGCCGAGCACCTCCTCGGGGAAGCGCCCCGCGTCGGGGCGCCAGTCCTCGAACGTGCCGGCGCTGATGTAGCAGACGAGGCCGCGGTCCGGCCTGCCGGCCTTGAGCGACGCGACGATCGTGCCGTCCTCGGCGGCGTCGAAGCCGTCGATGTCGAACATCTGCACGTTCGGATGGGGCTTGGCGGGAAGTGAGGAGAGCTGCCACTGCCAGCTCGTCCTCGGTGCGGGCTGCCAGCAGCCGTCGCACGGGACCGGCGCGGGAAGGCCGCCGGCGGGTGTCGCCGCCGGGTTCACAGCCGGGGTCGACGCGGTGGCGGGTAGGGGGAGGGACAGTGCGGCCACCAGGGTGGCGGTGGAGATCAGGGCGGGAAGACGCATGGACACTCCTCGCGAACGACACGGTTCGGGACAAGTGGCGATGCGCGCTGTTCCGCACTCTCCGCTGCGTGTCCGGGCCAGGGACACCGGAGTGGCGTGGCCCATACCGTAGGACGTCACGCCAGCACGCTCAGGCATGCCTCCCTTCTCTTGCCCGCCAAGAATTGCGCGTTTCTGCTCTGTTGTCCAGACTTTGACGCATAAAGGCGTCATGCAGGAGTCCACTCCGCGCATCCGCCGGTCTGGAACGCCTTGTCCGTGGCCTCGATGGTGACCGTGGCGGCGCCCGTCGGCATGCCGGTCGCGATCACGTCGCCGTCCGCGCTCCTCATGCGGGCCCAGTAACACATGGTGAACCCGGCCGCCGGCCCGGACGTTCCGTAGGTGCCCGGCTGGACGTCCCTGCCCACGACGAGGGTCCGCAGGGACGCGGGATTGCCGGCCGGCGCGGTGCTCGCGCCGCCCGTCTGCACGGGCCCTGTCTGCGCGGGCCCGGTTGGCGCGGGCTCTGTCTGAGAGGGAACGGGCTGCGAGGGCGCCGTCTCGGAAGGCACCGGCTGCGACGGGGCCGTCTGGGTGGGCCCCGTCTGGGTGGGCGCCGTGGGCTCGGGCGCACCCGTCACCTCGGTCGTCACCGTGATCCTGGACGGGGGCGCCTCCGCCGGCGTGCTCGCGCCGAACCCCACGAACACCCCCAGCAGGAACCCGAGAAGGGCGGCGAGCCCCGACACGAGCAAGATGATCGTCGGACTGCTCGTCGCCCGGGGATACTCAGGTGGAGGAGGAGGCCCGTACATCACGGACCAAGCGTCCCATCATTGTCAACGATGCAGATAGTCGACGAGCGACGCCTTCTCCGTCTCCAGCTCCTCGATCGCGCTCTTGACCACGTCGCCGATGCTGACGATGCCCACGAGCCGGCCGCCGTCGACCACGGGCATGTGCCGGACCCGCTCGGTGGTCATGGTGCGCCGCAGCGACTCGACGTTCTCGCCGGGGCCGACCGTGTGGACCTCGGTTGTCATGATCGCGGACACGGGGAGGTCCAGCACCATGGCGCCACGGTCGTGGAGGCGGCGTACGACGTCGCGCTCGGAGACGATGCCCTCGATGACGGCCCCGTCGCCGGAGACCACGACGGCTCCGATGTTGTGCTCGGCGAGCTTGGCGAGCAGCTCCCGCACGGTCGCCGCCGGGGCCACGGTCGTGACCTCACTGCCCTTGTCGCGAAGGATCGTCCCGATGAGCATCTGCATCACCTCTGCACCTCAGTGTTCCAACCCCTGCGTCAAGGCAAACTGCCCCCTGAGGAAGGAGTCAAGCGCTCACGTAGGCTGCCTGCCATAGAGCACGTCCGGCACGAAGGGGACCGCCGCATGAACGAGCCGCTCAACATCGGAAGCCATGACCTGCCCGTCACCGACGAGCTGGCCGCGTTCATGCGGACCGGCTGGGGGCCGGCCAGGCGGGACGACGTGCGCGCGCGGCCGATCGCGCCGTGGGCGGCCAAGCGCCGCGCCGCGCTGGCCGCGCGCTTCCCCGGCGAGCGGCTCGTGATCCCGTCGGGCACGCTCAAGGTGCGCAGCAACGACAGCGACTACCGGTTCAGGCCGCACAGCGCGTACTCCTACCTGACGGGCGCGGGAGAGTCCGACGACGTGCTGGTGATCGAGCCGTCCGGCGAGGCGGTGTTGTACGTCAGGCCGCGCGCGCCGCGCGAGGAGGGCCAGGAGTTCTACCGCGACCGCCGCTACGGCGAGTTCTGGGCCGGTCCCAGGCCGGACCTGGCGGAGGCCGAGGAGCTCTACCAGCTGCGCTGCGCGCACATCCGCGATCTGGAGCTGGAGGGCCGCCCGGCCAGGGTGCTGCGCGGCGTGGACCCCTCAGTGGATGCCTCAGTGGATGCCTCAGTGCGTGCCTCAGTAAACGTGCGGGGGGCGGCTGGTGACGGCGACGCCGAGCTGGCGTCCTTCCTGTCGGAGATGCGGCTGGTCAAGGACGAGTGGGAGCTGGGCGAGCTGCGGCACGCCGTGGACGCGACGGCACGCGGATTCGAGGACGTGGTCCGCGCGCTGCCGCAGGCGCTCGGGCACCCGCGCGGCGAGCGTTACCTGGAGGGCGTGTTCGGGCTGCGGGCACGGCTGGAGGGCAACGCGACCGGCTACGACAGCATCGTGGCCGCCGGGTCGCACGCCTGCGTGCTGCACTGGATCCGCAACGACGGCCGGCTGTCGCCCGGCGACCTGCTGCTGATGGACGCGGGCGTCGAGGCCGACACGCTCTACACCGCCGACGTCACCCGGACGATCCCGCTGTCGGGGCGCTTCAGCCCGATCCAGCGGCAGGCGTACGAGCTGGTGTACGAAGCGCAGACGGCGGCCATCGCCACGCTCAGGCCGGGCGCCCGCTTCCGCGACTTCCACCTGGCGGCCATGCGCGTCATCTGTGACGGCCTGCGCGACTGGGGCCTGCTGAAGGGTTCCACCGACTCGCTCATGGACAGCGGCCTCTACCGGCGTTACACGCTGTGCAGCAGCGGCCACATGCTCGGTCTCGACGTGCACGACTGCGCGCGGGCGCGGGCGGAGGTCTATCTGGACGGCGTGCTGGAGGAGGGCCACGTGCTCACCGTGGAGCCCGGCCTTTACTTCCAGCCCGACGACCTGACGCTGCCCGAGGAGCTGCGCGGCATCGGCATCCGCATCGAGGACGACCTGGTCGTCACCGCCGGCGGCGCCACCCTGCTGTCCGGCGGGCTCCCCCGCCACCCGGACGAGATCGAGTCCTGGATGGCCACCCTGGCGTAACGGGCCGGTCACGTTTCGTGCGGAGCTGACAAGGTGTGAGCTGCGTCTCATACCTTTTCCTCAAATTACCGGCAGAGCATCGACTGCTGGACAGCCCGTCAGTAGGGTGACTGATCCGTAGGCGGCGGAGGTGGTCAGCTGATGGCCTTGTCCGGGTTCGTCGGACGTAGGGCCGGGTCGGTGCTCGGCCAGGTCGGTGACCTGTTCGTCATCGTCCTGGAGGGGCTGCGCCGCAGCTGGGACGTGCGCCGCTGGTGGTGGGAGTTCGTCGACCAGTGCTGGTTCCTGGCCCGCGTCACCAGCGTGCCCGTGCTGCTCGTCTCCCTGCCGCTCGGCGCGACCGTGGCGCTTCAGGTGGGCGAGCTGGCCTGGCAGCTGGGCGCGGGCTCGGCCACCGGCAGCGCCGTCTTCGTCGGCCTCATCCGCGAGGTGGCGCCGCTGGCCAGCGCGCTGCTGATCGCCGGCGCCGGGGGCAGCGCGATGACGTCCGACATCGGCGCGCGCAACATCCGCGACGAGCTGAGCGCGATGGAGGTCATGTCGGTCAACCCGATCCACCGGCTGGTCACTCCGCGCATGTGGGCGGCCAGCACGATCGCGGTGTGCCTGTGCCCGCTGGTCATCCTGGCGGGCGCGAGCGGCGGCTACTTCTTCAACGTCATCGTGCAGGGCGTCACGCCGGGCGCGTACTTCGACGGCGCGCTGTCGCTGGTCGTCGCCTCCGACCTGTACGTCACCCTGTTCAAGGCGTGGATCTTCGGGTTCGTCGCGGCGGCCGTCGCCTGCTACAAGGGCATGACCTGCGCGACCAGCCCGGTCGGCGTGGGCCGGGCGGTCAACCAGTCGACCGTGGTGACCTTCATGCTGGTGTTCACGTTCAACTACGTGATCTCGGCCGTCTATTTCCTGGCCTACCCCCCGAGGTCGCTCTGATGGCCATGACGCGCACGGCAGGTCTCAGGCTCGCCTTACGTGGCCGGGACGTCGCCGAGCGGTTCGCGACGCTGGCCGACTGGCCGCTGTTCGTGTGGAAGGTGCTCTTCTACTCCGTACGCGACGTGGTGTTGCGGCTGAAGTACGCCAAGGTCGTCGTCAGGCAGGTCAGCGACGTCGTCGTCGGCGTCGGGGCGACGGTCATCGGCGGCGGCATGATCTTCGTGGTGTTCACGATGGCGTTCGTCGTGGGCGCGACCGTCGGCCTGCAGGGCTACCAGGGGCTGCAGGCGATCGGCGCCGAGTCGTTCATGGGCCTGGTGGGCTCGTTCGCCAACGTCCGCGAGATCACCCCGATCATCGCCGCCACGGCGCTGGCGGCGCAGGTGGGCTCGTCGTTCACGGCGGAGCTGGGCGCGATGCGCATCTCGGAGGAGATCGACGCGCTGGAGGTGATGGGCATCAACGCCTTCACCTACCTCGTCTGCACCCGCGTGGTGGCGGCGCTGCTGGCGCTGATGCCGATCTACCTCATCGCGTTGTTCGCCAGCTTCTTCGCCACCCGGCTGATGTGCACGGTGTTGTTCGGGCTGGCGCCCGGGGTCTACGACTACTACTTCTACCTGTACCTGCCGGTCAGCGACATCGTGTTCAGCGTCGCCAAGGTGGGCGTGTTCGCCTTCGCCGTCATCGTGATCCACTGCTTCTACGGCTTCCACGCCACCGGGGGGCCGGTGGGCGTGGGCGTGGCGGCGGGGCGCGCCATCCGCCAGTCGATCGTCACGATCGTGCTGCTCAACCTGCTGCTGTCGTACCTGTTCTGGGGCGGCGGGGGCAACATCCCGCTGACGGGGTGAGCCGGTGAGCCGATCCGAACTCTCCCTCCCCGCCCGGGCCGGCGTCGCGCTCGCCGTCCTCGTGGTGCTCGCCGGGGCCACGCTGTACGTCGTACGCACCGCCGCCGAGATCAGCGGCACCAGGATCGACGCCGTGTTCGCCCGGGCCGGGCAGGGCCTGGACACCAACTCCCCCGTCAAGATCCGCGGCATCACGGTCGGCGACGTGACGGGCGTGGCGCTCGACGCCAAGGGTGACGCCGTGGTGACCATGCACGTGGAGCCCGGCGTCAAGGTGCCCGCGTCCACGGTCGCCTCCGTCGAGCCGACGTCGGTGTTCGGCCCCAAGTACGTCAACCTCAAGCCCGGATCCGGCGAGACCACCGGCCCCTACCTGAGCAGCGGCGCGGTCATCACCGACACCGAGGGCCCGCTCGACCTGTCGGACACGCTCGGCGCCGCCTACCGCGGCCTGGACGCCGTCGACCCTCGCGAGGTCACGGTCATCGTGCACACCCTGGCCAAGGGACTCGACGGGAAGGGCGAGCACCTGCGCGAGCTGATCGGCGACGCCGGCGACCTCGTCGGCGTCGCGCACCGGCACCGGGACCGGGCCAGGCGGTTCCTGCGCGACGGCGCCCTGCTCGGCACCACGCTGTCGGACAGGGGCGACGAGATCGTCGCGATCGCGTCCGACGTCAACGTGATCACCCCCGATCTGCTGGAGCGGGCCGGCAAGGCGCGCGCGCTGCTGCAGGAGGTCACCTCGGTCAGCGGCCAGACCGCGCACGGGCTGGCCAAGCACCGGCGCAACCTGCGGGCCGGGGTGCATTCCGGCGAGCGGGTCGCCGCGCTCATCTACGCCCAGCTCGGGCTGGCCGGCGACGGCGTGCGTGGCCTGAACCGGCTGGTCGACCTGCTCAACGAGCTGATCGAGGCGCCGGGCCCGGGCGGCACCCGCCAGCTCCAGGTGGAGGCGTTCGTCGCGACCGACGTCTGCGAGCTGATCGTCGGCGTCTGCGGCCCCACCGACGGGAGGCGCTGATGGAGCGCACCCGCCGCTGGTTGACGTTCGCCAAGTTCGTGCTCTTCGTCGGCCTGACCGTGACGCTGATCGTGGTGATCAGCGTGCAGATCGCACGGGTCGGCACGGGCGGCGGCTACCGGCTCGTCGCCACCTTCGACGACGTGTCAGGGCTGGTCGAAGGCGACCAGGTCAAGATCGCCGGCGCGCCCGTCGGCCAGGTGGACACCATCAGGGTGGTCGACGGCCGGGCCGAGGTGACCATGGAGGTACAGGACGCGGTCAGGGTGCCCGCCGACACCGAGGCCGCCGTCCGCTGGCGCAACGCCATCGGCCAGCGGGTGATCTACCTGCTGCCCGGCAGCGCGCCCGGCATGTTGCCGCCCGGGTCGCGCATCGCCCGCACCTCCTCCCTCGTGGACATCGGCGAGCTGGTCAGCGATCTCGGCCCGCTCACCCGGAGCCTCGACCCCGACCAGATCAACCAGCTGCTCACCGCCGCCGCCAGGTCGCTGAAGGGCAACGACAGGAACATCCCGAGACTGCTCGACAACGTCAACGCCATCACCACCACGGTCAACGCGCGCAAGAAGACCATCGAGCAGCTCCTGCGGGACTACGCCACCGTCACCGGCGTGGTCGCCAGGCGCGACAAGCAGCTCGAGCAGCTCGTCGACAACCTCGTCACGCTGACGGAGGCGTTCGCCGACAACCGCGAGCTCATCGACGACGCGCTGGTGGAGCTGTCGGCGACCGTGCACACCTCCAACGAGGTGCTCGGCAGGAACGCCGACGAGCTCGGCGCCCTGGTCGACAACCTGTCCGGCCTGACCGGAGGCATCAGGAGGAACGTGGACGACCTCGGCAGGACGGTCCGCACCTTCCCGCCGCTGTTCACCCGCGCCCGTTCCACCGTCGAGCGCGGCCACTACTTCATCACCGCGGTCCCGTGCGTGGCGCTGGGGCCCGCGCCCTGCCCGTACCCGATGAAGAAGCCGCCGCCGCTGCGCAACACCCGGGTGCAGAGCACCAAGGACCTCCGGAAACTGCTGGTGGGCGACTGATGGCGCTCAAGTCCTTCCGCGACCGCAACAAGATCGCTGTCGGCCTGGTGTCGGTGGCCACGCTCGCCGCGCTGCTCGTCGCGACGTTCCTGGTCGGCAACCTGGGGCTGCTGGAGAGCGGCTACCACATGTCCGGCATCTTCGTGGACTCCGGCGGCGTGCGCACCGGCAACGACGTACGGGTGGCGGGCGTGCGCGTCGGCAAGGTCACGGAGGTGCGCCCCGACTACACGCGCGGTCACGTGGTCGTCACCTGGAAGGTCGACAGCGACGTCCGCCTCGGCCGCGGCACCCGCGCCGACATCGCGCTGTCCAACCTGCTCGGCGGCCGCTACGTCAAGCTGACAGGCCCTGTCTCGCCTCCCTACCTCGACCAGCTGCCCGAGGCCCAGCGGCGCGTCCCCGTGACGCGGACCGGCGTGCCCACCCTGATCAACGACGCCATCAACGACGCCACCCGGCTCGTCGAACGGCTCGACACCGACGCCGTGGACGACCTGCTCACCGAGCTCGGCAAGATCGACGCCATCAAGCGCGGCCGCGTCACCCGCCTGCTCGAGAACGTCGGCGACCTGTCGGAGACCATCAGCAAGAGCCAGCCGCAACTGCGGCGGCTGCTCGACAACGGCACCAAGATCATGAAGGTGGTCGAGAGGAAGGACGAGCAGCTCGCCCGGCTCGTCGACGCCATCGAGGTCATGCTGGCCGAGCTGCGCCACCGCCGCGCCGAGCTGCGGACGCTGCTCGGCGACGGCAGCGACCTGGTACGCAGCACGACCCGCCTGATCGAGCGGCACGAGAAGAGCCTCGTGCGGGTCCTCGACGACAACGCCGCCATCACCACCAAGCTCGGCGACGACAACAAGCAGCTCAACTCCCTGCTGGCGTGGGCGGGCCCGACGTTCTCCGGCCTGTCCACGATGGGCGGCCAGGGCCCGTGGCTCGAAGCCATCGCCACGGGCCTCGGCCCCATCGACCCGGAGGTGCTCGCCGCCATCGCCAAGGACAGGAGGGCCGCCCGATGACCCGGCTGGTCACGGCGCTGCTGGCCTGGGCGCTGCTGGCGTCCGGCTGTTCCGTGCTGGGCGCGGAGCCGTACCGGCTGGTGGCGATCTTCAGCAAGGCGCCCTCCCTCTACGAGGAGGCGCGGGTGAAGGTGATGGGGCTCGACGCCGGGTACGTCGACGACATCAGCATCGAGGGCGACCGCGTACGCGTCACGCTCCGCGTCGACCGCCACGTACCGCTCCCCGCGGACGTCAGGGCCGTGGTCGCGCCGCAGAACACGCTCGGCGAGCGCAACGTCGTGCTCTATCCCCCCTGGAAGCCCGGCGACCGGCGCATCCAGCCGGGGACGACGATCCCGCTGAAGCGCACCGAACTGCCGGTGGAGATCGACGACGCGCTCGACGCGTTCACCAAGCTGACCGACGCGCTCGACGACGAGAAACTCGGCGACGTGGCCGGCGACCTGGCCGACGGGGTGAGGGGGCGCGGCAGGACCATCGGCGACGCCGTCTCCGACACCTCCAAGCTCACCGGCGTCCTGGCCGAGCAGGACCAGCAGCTCGTCGCGCTGGCCGAAGGGTTGAACCGGCTGGCCGCCGGCCTCAACAAGCGGGAACGCCAGGTGACGGGCGCGATCGACTCCTTCGCCGAGGCGAGCTCGATCCTGGCGGAGGAGCGGCGCCGGCTGCGCGGATTCGTCGCCGGCATGGCCGGCTTCGTGCGCCGCGGCGACGTGATCATCGAGCAGTACGCGCAACGGCTCCCGCAGGCCGCGAGCACCCTGGCCGAGCTGGTCCTGACGGTCAGGGCCAACAGCGCGTCCGCGGCGCAGGCGGTCAAGGGCGCGGCCGACTTCGCCGACGTGATCATCGACTCGTGGGACAGGAAACAGCACGTGCTGAAGATCCGCGTCGTGCTCAACGCGCTGACCAGGGCCTGGCTGACGCCCCTGTTCGACTCGCTGAACCTGGGCGACGTGCCGTGCCTGCCCGCCGGGCTGAGCAACTGCCCCTACCAGAGGAGGCCGCGATGAGGGCCGCCGCGCCGGCCGGGCTGCTCGTGCTGGCGCTCACGACGTCGTCGTGCTCGCTGCAGACGCTCGGCGCGACCACCGGCGACCTGACCCTGCACGCGGTCTTCGACGACGTGCAGAGCCTGGTGGCGGGGCACAGCGTGCAGATCTCCGACGTACGGGTGGGCACCGTCACCGGCATCCGGCTGCAGGGCTACCGGGCCAGGGTCACCATGTCGATCACGTCGGAGCACCGGCTGCCGGAGGGCAGCACGGCCACCGTGGCCAAGACGTCCGTGCTGGGCGAGAACTACGTGCTGCTCGCCCCGCCCAAGGGCAAGGACCTCTCCACGGGGCCGTACCTGAAGAACGGCGCCACCATCGCCGACACCTCGGTCGAGCCGGACATCGAGCAGGTCACCGCCAAGGCCGGGCCGCTCATCGAGGCGCTCGGCGCGCAGGACGTGAACGCCGTCCTGGACGCGGCCTCGACCGCGTTCGCCGGGCAGGGCGACGACGTCAACAAGCTGATCAAGCAGACGGCCGAGGTCACCGACGCCTACGCCGCCGCCCGCCGCGACCTGGGCACCAGCATCGACGCCCTGGCCCGGCTGGGCGACGACCTCGCCAAGGGCAGCACCGAGCTGGACCGGCTGCCTGGCACCCTCGCCTCGGCCACGGCGCGCATCGCGCACGGGCGCAAGCACGTGAAGAAGACCATCGTCGCGCTGACCAAACTCGCCAAGGAGGCCAACCTCACCGTCTACCCGCGGCACGCCGCGCGGTTGCGCACGCTGCTGCGGGAGCTGGCGGCCATCTCCTCGGCGATGCAGCGCGGCGGGGAGGACCTGAAGGCGCTGGTGGCCGAGCTGCAGAAGTTCATCGACGCCCCGCCGATCACGGTGAACGGGCAGGTGCTGATCTACCTGTGGCTCAAGGGCGTGCTGCTGCCCCAGCGGCGCGACGCCGACCGGCCGGCGCTGCCGAACAGGATCGAGGACTTCCGCCTGCTCCTGGAGCCGCCGCGATGAGCAGGCGGATCTACCTGAACCTCGGGTTCTTCGTCGTTCTGGGCGTCGTCATGACGGTGTGGGCGTTCAGCACGATCATCCGGCTCGACGCCATCGAGCGGCCGTACCGGGTGTCGGCCGAGTTCGTCTCGTCGCCCGGTCTCGTCCGCGGCTTCGACGTGGCCTACCTGGGCGTCCGGGTCGGCAAGATCGGCGACGTGCGGCTGGCGCCTGGCAAGATCGTCGTCGGTCTCGACATCGACCGGGAGGTCCGGCTGCCGAAGGGCGTCTCGGCCGAGGTGCGGCGCAGGTCCGCCATCGGGGAGCCGTACGTGGAGCTCTCGCCGCCCGCCACAGGGGCGGGCGGCCCGCGGCTCGCGGCCGGTGACACGATCACGCTGGCCAGGACGTCGGTGCCGCTCGACTACAAGAAGTTGTTCGAAGGCGTCGGCAAGCTGCTCAACGCGGTGCCGCCCGAGGACGCCGAGGCGATCACCCACGAGCTGGCCGTCGCCCTCGACGGCCGGGCGCCGGCCATCAGGCGCATCATCGACGACGCCCACACCCTGACCGGCACCCTCGCCGACAACACCGAGGTGCTCGACGAGCTGGCGGTGCAGCTCACCCGGCTCACCCACACGCTGGCCGGCAAGCGGGGCGAGCTGGCCTCCGGCATCACCGACCTCAGCACCGTGACGGCCACCCTGCGCGCCTCCCGCGCCGACCTGAACACCTTCCTCGACCGGGGGCCGGGCGTGTTCGGGCAGCTCGACGAGGCCGTCCGGCGGTCGAGGCCGGGGTTCTCGTGCCTGCTGACCGCGGCGGGGCTGCCGCACGAGCCGGTCTTCTCCCCCGAGACCGAACGCAACGTGCACCACCTGCTGAGCATCATGCCGACCGCGTTGAGCCTGGCCGACGACATCAGCGACCGGCGCGGCGACACCGTGTACGGCAGGGCGTCGTTCATCTTCAGCGTCCCCGGCGGGCCGCAGCCCGCCGAGGAGTACGCGCGGGCGGCCGGGCCGCCCACCGTGCCGGAGCTGCGTGCCTGCCCGGATCGCGCGCCCGTCTCCGACACCTCCGGGGACGGCGCCCGCTCCGGCCGTGACCGGTCCGAGCGAGATCGCCTGGACGCCGCCGCACGGCCGGACGGCTCGGCTCGGCCGGACAACCCCGGCCGGCCGGACCCTTCCGCACGACCGGGCGCCGCCGAACGGCCGGACAGCACCGTACGACCTGGCGCCTCCGGACGGCCGGGCGCCGGGGACACCGTCAGGCCGGGCGGGAGCCCGCGGCCCGCCCCATCGTCCAGTGACGTGGCCGCCACCGGCGCCACGTCCCCTGACCCGCCGAACACCGCCCCCCTGATCGCCGCGATCTTCCTCGCCGTTGTGGCCTCCGGCGGCATGGTGGGCTGGATCGCGGCAGGTCGGGCCGCCCGCCGCCGTGAGGAGTCACGATGACCACCGAGCAGGACCTCTCCGCAGCCCTCCGCACCGACGAGGCCCGCACGGAGACCGAACCCGCAGCATCCGGGACCGCGCCGTCCGAGGCCGTGACCGCGGTGGATGGCGAGCCCGCCCGGCGGGGCGCCGCGGAAGCCGCGGACGGCGAGCCCGATGCTCAGGAGCAGGTGGAGACGGGAGACGGCGGGCGGCGGGACGCCGCCGTGGCCGGGCGCCTCTCCAGGGCCCGCGTGTGGTGGACGCTGGCGGCCATGGTGGTGGCCGCGATCGCCGCCACGGCCGTCCTGCAGGGCATCTCCGCCGCCCAGGCCCGCGACGCCCGCGCCGCGCTCGAAGCCGAGCGGGCGCTGCGCCTTGAGGTGTCGGGAGCCGCGGGCGCGTTCGGCAAGGCCCTGCTCAGCTACGACTACCAGGACCTGCAGACCACCCGCTCAGCCCTGGCCGCCCAGGCCACGGGCGACTTCCTGAGCACCTACGACGCGGCGTTCGGCGGCGCGATGGCGCAGGTCATCGTCAAGCTCAAGGCGACCTCGCAGGCCACGGTGCGGGAGGTCTACCTCGCCGACGTGGACGAGGCCACCGCGCACGCCATCGTGGTCGTCGATCAGCAGGTGAACACCTCGGAAGCGATCCGCTCGGTCAAGGACTCGCACCTTAAGATCTCTCTTGTGAAGGAGAAGGGCACCTGGAAGATCCACGACGTGACCGTGCTCGGCGCGTCCTCGGAGGACCAGTACACCCTCGACGGCGACGAGAAGAAGGACTGACGATCGGCCCTTTGGCGATGGGCGGGCGCCCCGACGAGGTGCGAGCCCCTGATGACTGGCTGACCGAGGTGGAACGCGAGCGGGCGGCGCGGTTCAGGTTCGAGGCTGACCGTGACTGCTTCGTCGCCGCGCACCTCCTCGTACGCGTCTGCGCCGCCGCCGTGCTCGGCGTCGAGCCGCGCGAGCTGACGCTGCTGCAACACTGCCATCTGCACGGCCCAGGGCACGGCAGGCCCTCCATCGAGCAGGCCCCGGAGCTGGGGGTCAGCTTCAGCCACACCCGCGGTTACGTGTGCGCGGCCGCCGGGCCGGGCAAGGTCGGCGTGGACGCCGAGCACGTGCCGCCGGGGCCGCTGGACACGTTGCTGGCCGACCGGGTGCTCAACCCGCGCGAGCGCTCGCTGGTCACCGGCAACGACGAGCTGATCAGGCACTGGACGCGGAAAGAGGCCCTGATCAAGCGCGGCGAGCTGACCATGGACAAGCTGCGGGCCTGCGAGGACGACCTGTCGGGCCGGCATCTGCTGGAGTGGAGCGTCGGGCCGGACATCAGGGTGGCGGTCATCACAGACGCCCCAGCGAGGAGGGCGCCCCTCCCCCAATAGACTGGACGCATGTTCTACCGTAAGCCCCTTGAGGAGCGCATCGCCGACCGCATGGCGCAGCGTAAGCCGCTCGAAGAGGGCAAGACCTTCGAGCACGGGCCCGCCAAGTTCGTGTTCGTGTCGCTGCTCGTCGCGGTCGTGCTGATGCACGTCGTCGGCGTCGCGATCGTCATGGCGTTCAGCTGAGCGGCGGGGCGACCTCAGCGGCGGGTCGGGGTCGGGTCGAGGAAGACGTGCTTGACCCCGGAGATCTGGTCTCGCAGCCGGCGGTCCACCTCCTCGCAGGCCCGCTCCACGCCCGCCGCGCTCGACTCGTCCCTGAAATCGATCTTCGCGGCGACCAGGATCTCCCCCGGGCCGATCATCATCGTCAGCAACTCGACCACGTCATCCACCTCCGGCTGCGCCAGCAGCACCGCCCGGATGCCCGTCTCGGTCCGCTGGGTCGCGGCCTGGCCGATGAGCAGCGACATGTTCGCCCGGATCAGGGTGAGCGCCACGACCAGCAGGAGCAGGCCGATCACGACCGAGGCCGCGCCGTCCCACAGCGCCGAGCCGGTGAGCTGCGAGGCGACCAGCCCGGTGGCCGCGACCAGCAGCCCGCACAGCGCTGCCGCGTCCTCGAACAGCACGGCCTTCAACGCGGTGTCGGACGTCATGCGCGCCAGGCGTACCACGCCGACCCGGCGCCGGGCGGCCTCGGCGCGCAACTGCGCGAGCCCCCGCGCGAACGAGATGCCCTCGAACACGAACGAGGCCGCCAGCACGATGTACGCCGGTGTGAGGTTCGACAGGTCCTCGCCGTGACCGATCTCGTGCAGGCCGTTCGTGATGGAGAACCCGGCCCCGCCCACCAGGGTCGTGACCGCCGCCATCAGCGCCCAGACGAAGCCCGCCTTGCCGTGCCCGAACGGATGCCGCCGGTCGGCGGGCCTGCCCGAACGGCGCACCGCCACCAGCAACAGCAGCTCGGTCACCGTGTCGGCGGCCGAGTGCGCCGCCTCCGACAACATGGCCGCCGAGCCGCCCACCAGGCCCGCGACGAGTTTCGCCAGAGCGATGGCGAGGTTGGCCGCGGCCGCCACGAGCACGGTGCGCAGGCTCTCCCCCTTCATGAAGTACGACTTTACGTGCGCTAGATTGGAGATCATGAGCGCGCCTCGCTGGCTTTCTCCCGCCGAACAGCGTGCCTGGCGCACGCACCTGGCGCTGCACAGGTTGCTCATGCACCGGCTCGACCGCGAGCTCCAGGAGTTCTCGCTCACGGTCAACGACTACGAGATCCTGGTCAACCTCTCCGAGAGCCCCGGGCGGCGCATGCGCATGAGCGACCTGGCCGACGCGACGATCCAGTCACGCAGCCGGCTGTCGCACCAGATCTCCCGCATGGAGGCCAAGGGCCTGGTCACCAGGGAAGACTGTCACGACGATCGGCGGGGCACGTTCGCGGTGCTGACCGACGAGGGGTGGGAGACGATCCAGCGGGTGGCGCCGTTCCACGTGGCCAGCGTGCGCGAGCACTTCGTCGACCGGCTCACCGACGATCAGCTCGAAACGATCGAGGCGGCCTACGCGCCCATCGTGGAGCAGCTGAAGAAGCTGCGCTGACACCCAACCGATATCGGCGAGGGTGCGCGGACCTCCGTACCGCTCGCTACGATCCGCTCATGCTCAGAAAGCTACTGATCGTGGCCGTGCTGGCGCTGGCGGCGGCGTGCTCGTCCGGCGGGGACGCCGGCGAGTTGCCCGCGGGGCCCGAGCTGATGAAGAAGGCCTCCGAGGCCATGAAGGCCGTCAAGTCGGCCACCTTCTCGATCGCGACCGAGGGCGAGCCGAAGGTGCCGGTCAAGCAGGCCGACGGCCGGCTCACCGCCGCCGGCGACGCCGACGGCACGATCACGCTTGACGTGCTGGGCACCCTGCAGGAGGTCAGCTTCGCCCTGGTCGGGGAGACCGTGCACTTCAAGGGCCCGACGGGTGGCTTCCAGAAGATGACCCGGCAGCAGCTGGCGCAGTTCTACGACCCCTCGGTGATCCTCGAGCCGACCAAGGGCATCGCCCAGTTGCTCGCCTCGGCCACGGATCCGAAGGTCGAAGGCGTGGAGGACGGCGCCTACCGCGTCGCCACGACGTTCCCCGGGCAGGTCGTCGGCCAGATCGTCCCCGGCGTCACGCAGGGCGTCAACGGCAAGGTCTGGGTCGACCAGGGTTCCAGCCGGCTCACCCGGGCCAACCTGCCGTTGCAGGGCGGCACGGTGACGGTGTCGTTCAGCGACTACGACGCACCGGTCACGATCACCCCGCCCGCCGCGAAATGAGGCGCGCCCGCCGGGTCGTGCTCGGCGCGGGCGGCGCGGTGGTGCTGCTGGCCGCGCTCGACGCGTACGTCGTGGTGACGGTCCTGATCGACATCGCCGAGGACGTCGGCATCCCGCTGAACCACCTGGAGCGGGCCACGCCGGTCGTGACGGGCTTCCTGCTGGGGTACGTCGCCGCGATGCCGCTGCTCGGCCAGCTCTCCGACCGCTACGGCCGGCGGCCGCTGATCCACGCGTGCCTGGCGGCGTTCGCCCTCGGCTCGGTGCTGACGGCGCTGGCGGCCGGGGAGGTCATGGTGGTGGCCGGGCGCGCCGTCCAGGGGGTGGCGGGCGGGGCGCTGCTGCCGATCACGATGGCGCTCATCGGTGACCTGTGGGACGAGCACGAGCGGCCCCTGGCCCTGGGGGCGGTGGGTGCGGCCCAGGAACTGGGCAGCGCGCTCGGGCCGCTGTACGGCGGGGTGCTGGCGCTGGTCCCCAGCACCGTGGTGGCAGGGGTGGAGCTGGGCGGCTGGCACGCCATCTTCTGGATCAACCTGCCCCTCGCCGCCCTCGCCGCCGTCGCCGTGCACCTCACGGTCCCTGGCCGCCCCGTACGCTCTGCCCGGACGTCCAGCACCGCCTCGGCGGACGCCACAGAATCGGGACGGCTCCGCGCGGGCACGGCCGCAGGACGGTCGCTCCCCCCGCACACGACCGAAGCGGGCGACGACCCCGCGGACACCACCGCAGGGCGATCGACCCCCGCGCGAGCCGACGCCCTCACCGGCACCCCCCGAGGGCGGCTCGTCGCCGCGGGCGCCGGCCGGGTGGACGTGGTCGGTGGCGGGCTGCTGGCGCTGGCGCTCGGGCTGCTGGTGGTCGGCCTGTACAACCCCGACCCCGCCAGGGCCGTGCTCCCCCCGTGGGGGCTGCCCGTGATCGCCGCCGGCGCGCTGGCGGCCGTGATCTTCGTCTGGTGGGAGATCCGCTCCCCCGTCCGCCTGCTCGACCTGTCCGGCGCCCGCAAGGGCCCGCTGCTCGCCACCCTCGCGGTGAGTTTCCTGGCCGGGGCCGCGCTGCTCGTGACCATGGTGTTCGTCCAGTTCACCGCCCAGACGCTGCTCGGCGCCGACGCGTTGGGGGCGTCACTGATCCTGGCCAGGTTCCTGGCCGCGCTGACGGTGGGCGCGCTGCTCGGGGGGCTCCTGGCGCGCAGGACGGGTGACCGCGCCGTGGCGGTGGCGGGCATGGCGCTGGCGGCGGCCGGCTACTGGCTGATGAGCCGCTGGCCGCTCGACCTGGAGAGCGCGGGCCCGCTGATGGACCTCCACCTCGTCGTCGCCGGCCTGGGCCTGGGGCTGGTGATCGCGCCGGTGTCGTCGGCGGTGTTGCGGGTGAGCCCGGCGGCCCAGCACGGCGTCGCCTCGGCGGCGGTCGTGGTGGCCAGGATGATGGGCATGCTGATCGGCATCGCGGCCGTGTCGGCGTGGGGCTTCTACCGGTTCCAGTCGCTGACCGCCCACCTGGACACGCCGCTCCCGTTCGGCGTGGACGCCGCGACCTACCAGCGGCGGCTGGCCGACTACACCGCGAAGGTGCAGGCGGCGCTGCACGTCGAGTACACCGAGATGTTCCTGGTCACGGCGTTCATCTGCGTGCTCGGCGCGGGCGTCGCGCTGCTCATGCCGTCCGTCGCCCGGGCCCGCTGAGGGGCCCGGGCGACGGCGGCGGGCGCGTTACGGGGAGAGGCGGTGCAGGTCGCGGGGGAAGGCGGTGGTCTGGCGGATGTTGGCGGCGCCGGTCAGCCGCGCCGTCCACCGTTCAAGCCCCAGCGCGAACCCACCGTGCGGCGGCATCCCGTGCTTGAAGGCCTGCAAATACCCTTCGTACGCCTCCGTCCCCTCACCCCGGGCGGCCAGCGCGGCGACGTAGTCCGCGTACGCGTGCAGCCGCTGCCCGCCCGTGACCAGTTCCAGCCCTCGGAACAACAGGTCGAAGCCGTTGGAGTAGCCCGGCCTGGCGGGGTCGGGATGGGTGTAGAAGGGCCGCTTGGCCATCGGGTAGCCGGTGACGAAGAGGAACTCCGACCCGTGTTCCCGCAGCGCCCACTCCGACAGCCGGCGTTCCTGCGCGGGTGACAGGTCGGGCTCCTCGGAGGACGTCATCCGCTGCGCCTCGGTGAAGTGGATGGCCGGGATCTCGGCGGGCACCTCGGGCAGCGTGACGCCGAGCAGGGCGGCCGCGGAGCCGGCGCGGCGGCGTACCGACCCCAGCATGCCCGCCACCGCCTCGCGCAGCACCGCCATCACGTCACGGTGGTCGCGGACGAAGCCGAGCTCCGCGTCGAGGCTGGTGTACTGGGCCAGGTGGCGTACGGTGTCGTGCGGCTCGGCGCGGAAGACGGGCCCGACCTCGTAGACCCGCTCGAACACCCCGACCATCGCCTGCTTGTAGAACTGCGGCGACTGCGCCAGGTAGGCGGGCCGGCCGAAGTAGTCGATGCCGAAGACGTTCGCGCCGGACTCGGTGGCCGAGCCGACGATCTTCGGGGTGTGGATCTCGGTGAAGCCGAGCCCGTCGAGCGTCTCGCGGAACCCGGCCACGCTCGCGGCCGCGATCTCCAGCGGCGCCCTGAGGCGGGGGTGCCGCAGCGCGACGGGCGCGTGGTCGAGGATCGTCGGGAGCGTCGCGCCCGGCTCCGGCCGGTAGAGGTCGAACGGCGGCGCCGCGCACGGCTCCGCCAGCACCTCGATCTCCGGCGCGACCAGCTCGAACCCTCCGGGGGCCTGCGGGCTGGCCGTCACGGTGCCGGTGACCTCGACGACGCTCTCCTCGCCCGGCAGGTCGTGCGCGGTCACCGCCTGGGCGAGGCCGGTGCGGTCTCTGACGACGAGGAAGGACACGGACTTCAGTTGCCGGCGGCGATGGACCCAGCCGGCGATCGTCACTCGTTGCCCGGCGTGCTCAGCGAGCTCCGCCGACATGACACGAGAGATCATCACAGCTCCTCACGAGGAAATGCATGATCCCTTGGGAGTGCGGGGGAGAAGGGAGCTCCCGGTGCCACCGCACTTTCGCCGCCCCTGGTCGAGGCGGCCTCGAGGACCCGGTGACGCTGGTCAGGCGGCGGGGCATTTCCTCCCCGCACTCGGGAGTGTCTTCACCAGAGGTGCACGGGACCGCCTTCACAGCTGCCGGCGGCTCTCTCGGCCCGTGCGGGCCCTCGGCTACTCGTCTCCGTCGACGTTTGCGGTCGATCCTACGAGCCCGCGGAGGGAACGGCAAAACCTTTGCCGCCCCCGGTCCGCTACCGGTCCTTCTTCGAGCGCTTCTCCCGGATCTTCATCGTGACCTCGATCGGCGACCCGGCGAAGCCGAACTCCTCGCGGATGCGGCGCTCGACGAAGCGGCGGTAGGTGTCTTCGAGCCAGCCCGAGGTGAACAGCACGAACTTGGGCGGCTCCACCGACGCCTGCGTGGCGAAGAGGATCTTCGGCTGCTTGCCGCCCCGAACCGGCGGCGGCGTCTGCTGCACCAGCTCGGTCAGGAACGCGTTGAGCCGGGCCGTCGGCACCCGCGTGGACCACGAGTCGAGGGCCTTCTCCAGCGCGGGGACCAGCCGGTCGACGTGCCGCCCCGTCTTGGCGGAGATGTTGACGCGCAGCGCCCACGGAGTGCGTACGAGCTGGCGGTCGATCTCCTTCTCCAGGTAGTAGCGGCGGTCCTCGTCGACCAGGTCCCACTTGTTGAAGGCGACCACCATCGCCCGCCCCGACTCGATGACCAGGCCGATGATGCGGAGGTCTTGCTCGGTGAGCGGCTGGCTGGCGTCGATCAGCACGATCGCCACCTCGGTGCGCTCCAGCGCCGCGCGCGTGCGCATGGCGGCGTAGAAGTCGGCGCCCTGCAGCTCGCGGTCGCGCCGCCGGATGCCGGCCGTGTCGACGAAACGCCAGGTGCGGCCGCCCAGCTCGACCAGCTCGTCGACCGGATCGCGGGTGGTGCCGGCCATCGGGTCGACCAGGACGCGCTCCTCCCCCGCCAGCTTGTTGAGCAGCGAGGACTTGCCGACGTTGGGCTTGCCGAGCAGCGCGACGCGGGCGGGCCCGCGCTCGGCCCCGAACGTCACCTCGGGCGTCTCCGGGAGCGCGTCGAGCACCACGTCGAGCAGGTCGCCGCTGGAGCGGCCGTGCAGTGCGGAGACGGGATAGGGCTCGCCGAGCCCGAGCGACCACAGCGCGGCGGCCTCCAGCTCCAGCTGCTGGTTGTCGACCTTGTTGGCGGCCAGGATGACCGGCTTGCCCGACTGCCGCAGCACCGAGCCCACGGTCTCGTCGGCGTCGGTCGCGCCGACGGTGGTGTCGACCACGAACACGATCACGTCGGCCAGTTCGGCCGCGATCTGGGCCTGCTCGGCGATGCGCAGGTTCATCCCGGTCGCGTCGGGGTCCCACCCTCCGGTGTCGACCACGGTGAAGCGGCGGCCGCGCCAGTTGGCTTCGTAGGTGACGCGGTCGCGGGTGACCCCCGGCACATCCTCGACGACCGCCTCGCGGCGGCCGATGATGCGGTTGACCAGCGTGGACTTGCCGACGTTCGGCCGCCCCACGATGGCGACGACCGGCAGCGGCGCGGCGTCGCCGTGCTCGGTTATCTCAAGATCGTCGAGGTCGGCCTCGACCCAATCCCCCGTTGACACGATGTTTCGTCCTTAGTGAGTACCGCACCTGCTCGTCAGGTGCGCTCGCGAATGCGGTCGCCGCCGGGCCCGCCCGGGCCCGCCTGCTCGGCGACCAGTCTCAGCACCTCCGCGATGACCTCGTCGAGGCTCATCGCGGTGGTGTCGAGCTCGACGGCGCCATCCGCCATCGAGAGTGGGTCGGCCTGACGTGTCGAGTCGAGAGTGTCACGCCTGGCCATGGCCTCCTGCTGCGCCCGGACGGTCGAGCCGGCCAGCTCCGCGCTGCGCCGCAGGGCACGCGCCTCGGCGCTGGCCGTCAGGTAGATCTTGACGGCGGCGCCGGGGCAGACGACCGTGCCGATGTCGCGTCCCTCGACCACGAAGCCGCCGTCGCCGATGATCTCCCGCTGCCGCGCGACCAGGCGGGCGCGCACCTCGGGGACGGCGGCGACGGCGGAGACGGCTCCGGTGACGTCGGCCTCCCTGATCGGCCCCGCGACGTCGACCTCGTCGACATGGATCGCCGGGCTGTCAGGGTCGGTGCCGGAGACGATCAGCGGCTCGCCGCAGCGGGCCGCGATCGCGCCGGGGTCGGCCAGATCGACACCCTGCCGGAGCATCCACCAGGTCATCGCGCGGTACATCGCCCCGGTGTCGAGGTAACGCAGGCCCAGCGCGCGGGCCACTCCGCGCGAGACGCTCGACTTGCCCGACCCCGAAGGGCCGTCCATGGCGACGACCAGACCGGTCACGGTCTCTCCCTCTTCACGTTGTTCCACCCGACTTGAAGAGGCTACAGCCTCCGGCTCGGTCGGCGATCCAGCTTTCGAGCGGGCCGAGCGGCACCCTGACCGGCACGTGGGGCGGCGGCGACGACCGGGAGGGCTGGCTTGGCCCTCATTCGCCTGCCAGGGGCCTACGGCCCGGCCGTGCCGGCGGTCACCGGCTCTTCGCGGTGAACGTCAGGTGCGTGACGCCGGACGGCGTGGAGACCGCTTCGATGTCGTACGCCTCCTCCAGCGACTCCAGGCCGTCCCAGAGCCGGACGCCACGGCCGAGCAGGATCGGTATCTGGACGACGTGCAGGTGATCGACCAGCCCTTCTCTGAGGAAGTCGCGTATGACGGACGGCCCGCCGCCGAGGCGCACGTCCTGGCCTCCGGCCGCCTCGCGGGCCTTGTCGAGTGCCTGCGCGGGCGAGGCGTCGAGGAAGTGGAACGTGGTGCCGCCCTCCATCTCGATCGACGGCCGCGGCCGGTGGGTGATCACGAAGACCGGCGTGCGGAACGGCGGGTCGGCACCCCACGCGCCCTTGTAGCCGGGGTCGTCCTGCCAGCCGGGCGGGCCGAACTTGCCCGCGCCCATGATCTCGGCGCCGATGCCGTGACCGTGCATCGTCGCGAAGGCGTTGTCGGCGCCGGCGCTCCCGCCGCCGCCCCCGCCCATCTCGTGCCAGTACCGGGTGGCGAACATCCAGTCGTGCAGGCGCTCACCGGCGTGACCGAACGGGGCGCCAGGAGCCTGACCCTCGCCGGTGCCGAAGCCGTCCAGCGAGATCGTGAAGTTGTGAACGCGCAACCTACTCATGATCGCTTCCTCCAGGACTGACGGTGCCTGAGACACTGTGTACGTTAGAGACAGCTCTGGCTCTTCGGCCACCGCGACCAGAGTTTGCGCCCGCACCATCATCCGGCGCACCCGGCGCACCCGCCCCGCCCGGCCGCCGGGTGCGGCCCTGATCAGGACTAACGCCCACCGCTCCGGTAAGTGACCGGGTGTGACAGGGACGGACAACGCACGGGTCACCGTCGTCGTGGCCAGCAAGGATCGGCTGCGGGCGCTGGTCCGTTCGCTCCCGAAGCATCCGCGCCCGGTGATCCTGGTGGACAACGGCTCGACCGACGGGACGGCGGGGTTCGTCAGCCGGCACTTCCCCGACGTCCGGCTCGTGGAGCAGGACACGAACCTGGGCGCGCCCGCCCGCAACATCGGCGTGCGGATGGCCGAGACGCCGTACGTGGCCTTCGCCGACGACGACTCCTGGTGGGCGCCCGGCGCGCTGGAGTTGGCCGCCGACGTGCTGGACGCCCATCCCCGGCTGGCCGTGCTCGGCGCGCGCGTGCTGGTGGGCCCCGAGGAGCGGCTGGATCCGGTGTCGGAGCTGATGCGTCACTCGCCGCTCGGCATCGAGCCGGATCTGCCGGGGCCGAGCGTCCTCGGGTTCCTGGCGTGCGGGGCGGTGGTGCGCAGGGAGGCGTTCCTGGAGGCGGGCGGCTTCGACGACGTGATCTTCTTCTTCGGCGAGGAGGAGCGCCTGGCGGTCGACCTGGCCGCGAAGGGGTGGGGGCTGGCGTACGTGGACGACGTCGTGGCCCACCACCACCCGTCGCCGGCCAAGGACCCGCGTGGCAGGCGGGCGCTGGCTCTGCGCAACGCCGTACTCACCGCGGTGTTGCGCCGCCCGTGGCCGGTGGTGGCGCGGCGGGCGCTCGACGCCCTGCGTGCGGGACCCGCCGGGTGGGAGGGGCTGCGTGCGGCCGTACCGCGCCTTCCAGGGGCGCTGGCGGAGCGGCGGGGGTTGCCGCGCGCCGTGGAGCGGGCACGGCGGCGGCTGGAGCGGGCCGGCGGCTGAGCGCGGGCGTGCGGTTACGTCTCACGGAACGGGGGCAGCAGGCGGGCATGAGTACCGCACCTAACCCGATCGACCTGCAGAAACACCTGGGTGGTGTCGACTACCCGGCAGGCAAGGCCGATCTGATCAAGGCCGCGCGCGACCACAACGCGAGCAAGGACATCGTCGAAGCCCTGGAGGCCATGCCCGACCGCGAGTACGACGGCCCGAACGCCGTCAGCGAGGCCGTCACCAAACGCTGAGCCGCGGCGGCGGCCGGGATCGGTCGCCGAAACGGGTCGGCCCGCATACGTCATGATGACCACATGACTGAAATATTGAGGTACGCCGCTTTCACCACCACTCCCACCGGCGGCAACCCCGCCGGAGTGGTCTTGGACGCCCGGGAGTTGTCGGACGCGGACATGCTCGCCATCGCCGCCGAACTCGGCTACTCCGAGACGGCCTTCTTGCACCCCACCACGGATGAGCGCCAGTACCGGATCCAGTACTTCAGCCCGCTGAGCGAGGTCGCCTTCTGCGGCCATGCGACGATCGCTGCCTCGATCGCGCTCGGCGAGCGGATCGGCCCCGGAGCCGTGAACCTCGCTACCCAGGCGGGCCCGGTCCCGGTGGAGATCGCCGCGGATCCGGCCGGAGGGCTCATCGCCACCTTGACCAGTCCGCCGACCTCCACCCGCCAAGCCTCCGAAGAGGAGACACGGCCCGTGCTGGCCGCACTGGGCTGGTCGGCCGACGATCTGGACCCCGACTACCCGGTGCACGTCGCCTCCGCCGGCAACGACCATCTCGTCCTGGCCGCGTCCAGCCGGGGCCGTCTGGCCGATCTCGACTACGACTTCGATGCCCTCAGCAAGATCATGTCTGACTCGGGATGGATTACCATCCACCTTTTCTGGCACGCATCCCCCGCCGTCTTCCACGTCCGCAACCCGTTTCCGCCCGGCGGCGTGGTCGAGGACCCCGCCACCGGTGCCGCGGCCGCCGCCTTCACCGGCTACCTGCGTACGCTGGGACGTCTCGAAGATGGCGCCGTTCTCACCCTTCACCAGGGCGTCGACATGGGGCGGCCCAGCCTCTTGACGTGTACCACCGTTCCCGGCGACTCCCGTGTCAAGGTCTCGGGCACCGCGGTGCCCATTCGGTAGCGGCAGTTCGGGGTTCGCCGTCCAAGGTCGTCTCAGCGAGGCCGTGCCACGCTGCTCGCCGCCGGCCACGACATGTGGCTCGCGCTGGAAGAGCGCTGGTACGAGCGCGCCGTCGACGCCGTGGGCGTGCGCCGGTTCGCGGTGCGGGACCCGGACGGCTATCTCCTGCGCATCTCTCAGCGCCTGGGGACCCGCCCCCGATAGCCGCCCGCGTCACCGAACGCCGGCCTCCGACCTTCGGCGAAGCGATCCCGGAATCCCTCGCTGGACATCGCCGACGGATCCCGGGCGGATGACGCTAGGGAACCTGCCAGCCGCGTTCGCGCAGGGCCTCGGAGAGCCTGGCGGCCGCGTCGGGCTCCACCGACAGCTCGGCGATGCCCAGCGGCAGCCCAGGGGCGTGCTCGAGGCGCACGTCCTCGACGTTGACGCCGACCTCGTCGCACACCTGGAACAGCCGGGCCAGCTGGCCGGGGCGGTCGCCGATGACGACCTGGACGACGGCGTAGGAGGAGGCGGGGCCGCCGTGCTTGCCGGGGATACGATCGTGGCCGACGACACCCCGCTTGAGCAGCTGGGTGATCTCGCCGGTCGCGGTGCCGTCGCCCTCGGCCAGGGCCCGCAGCGCGCTCGCCGCGTCGGCCAGGTCGTGCGCGACGGCTTCGAGCACCTCGGCGACCGGGGAGGCGTTGCCCGACAGGATGCCGAGCCAGAGCCCGGGGTCGCTGCCCGCGATCCGGGTGACGTCGCGCACGCCCTGCCCGGCCAGGCCGAGAGCGACGTCGGTGGCGTCGGCCAGGCGCGCGGCCACGGCGGAGGCCGCGACGTGGGGGGCGTGGGAGACGACGGCGACGGCGCGGTCGTGGTCGGTGGCGCTGACCTCGACCGCGTTGGCGCCGCACAACTCGATCAGGCGCAGCACGGCCGCCTTCGCCTCGGGGTCGGCCTCCTCCGTGGGGCACAGCGCCCACGGCCGGCCCAGGAAAAGGTCGTCCCTGGCCGCCCCCGGGCCGGACTTCTCGCGGCCGGCGAGCGGATGGGAGGCGACGTAGGCGGACAGGTCGCAGCCGAGCTGCGCGGCCCGGTGGATGGGCTCCGCCTTGACGCTGGCGACGTCGGTGTAGAACCTGGCCGCCTGGAGCCGCTGCAGCTCGAGCAGCTCGGTCGCCACGTGGGCGGGAGGCACCGCGATGATCGCCAGGTCGGCCTGCTCAGTGGCCCGGCCCTCCTGCGGGACTGCTTCCTCGAGGGCCTGGCCGCCGGGCGGGGCGAGGTGCGGGCCGCCGGGCCGCCACTCCTCGCCCGCCCCGAGCTCCCGTGCCAGCCGTACGGCTCCCTGATCGCGGTCGGCGAGCAGCACGCGCACACCGCGCTTGCGCAGCGCCAGCGCCGCGGAGGTGCCGATGAGACCGGTGCCGACGACGAGCACGGTGCGAAGATCCATCTGGTGTCCTGATTTATCGGGCCATTGGGATAGCCAGTATCTCGTTATGTGATGCCCGGTCGCTCACTGCGCGATGTCCTGCCGCAGCGCCACCGCGCCACGCAGGTAAACATGCTGGATCTCGGCTCTCGGCCGGTCGGTCTCCACGTGGGCCATGAGCCGCACCACGCGGGGCAGCGCACCCGGCACGGCGATCTCGGTGCAGCAGATCAGCGGCACCTCGTGGAAACCCAGCTTCCGCGCCGCGAGCGCGGGAAACTCGGCCGTCAGATCGGGCGTGGCCGTGAACAGCACGCTGATCACGTCATCCGGGGTCAGCTCGTTACGCTCCATGATCGCGCTGACCAGCTCGGTCGTCCCTTCGATGATCGAGCCACGGTCGTCGGCGTCCACCTGGATCGCCCCACGAATCGCGCGCACCATGTGGTCAGTCCCCTTCCCTAACCGGGAGAGCCCGCGCGAGGATCGCACGGGCTCCTTCTTCCGGCCAGGTTACAGCTTCACGGCGGCGTAGAGCTCGCCGACTTCCTTCAGGCTGAGCGCCCGGATGGTGCCCGGCTTCGTACGGCCCAGCTTCACCGGACCGAACTCGATTCTGGCCAGGTCGATCACCCGGTGGCCCGCCACCTCCAGCATGCGCCGCACGACGTGCCTGCGTCCCTCGTGCAGCACGACCTCGACCAGCGCCTGCTGCCCGTGCTCCTGCACGACGGTGAAGCTGTCGGCCTTGACCATGCCGTCCTCCAGCTCGATGCCCTGCTTGAGCCTGCGGCCCAGATCACGCGGGATCGGCCCGGGCACCTTGGCCCAGTATTTCTTCTGCACCCCATAGCTCGGATGCGTCAGCCTGTTGGCCAGCTCGCCGTCGTTGGTGAGCAGCAGCAGGCCCTCGGTCTCGGTGTCGAGCCTGCCCACGTGGAACAGCCTCGGCGCCAGCTCCTCGACGTAGTCGGCCAGGCACGGGCGGCCCTGCGGGTCGTCCATCGTGGAGACGACGCCGATGGGCTTGTTGAGGGCGTAGTAGACCAGGTCGGGGGCGGTGGGGATGCGCTTCCCGTCGACGTGGATGACCTGCGTCGCGGGATCGACCTTGGCGCCGAACCTCCGTACGACCTGGCCGTTCACCGTGACCCGGCCCTCGCCGATCATCTCCTCGCACGCCCTGCGGCTGGCGACGCCCGCCTGGGCGAGCACCTTCTGCAGCCGCACGCCGTCAGGGACCTCGGTGGTGTCGCGCTCGTCGGAGTAGCCCTCGGGGTAGAAGTCACGGTCGCGCAGGGGCTGGCGGGCCGCCTTCACCCGGTCGTGCTGAGGGCTGCCGTAGCCGTTCCCGCCGCCGCGCCTGCCCCCGATCGTCTGGACGTCGTCCCGCCGGGGACGACCGGTGCGCCCGGTGTCACGCCCGGTGCGGCCGGTGTCGCGCCCGGTGCGGGCATCGCCGTCGCGCCTGCCGTAACGGGACCTGGTGGACTCGGCGCTCCGGGAACCGGCCTCACGGCGCCCGCTCCTGTCGGCCCGGAACCCGCCGCGCTCATCACGACGCTCGCCTCCGTAGCCACCCCGGTCGGACCTGCCGCCCGGTTCGGAACGGTAACCGGTGCCGCGCTCGTCACGCCGCTCGGACCCGTAACCACGCTCGAACCTGCCGCCGCGCTCGGAACGGAAACCGCCACCGCGCTCGTCCCGACGCTCGGAACGGTAACCGCCGCCACGCTCATCACGCCGCTCGGACCTGTCGCCGCGCTCGGAGCGGTAACCGCCACCGCGCTCGTCACGACGCTCGGACCGGAAACCGCCGCCACGCTCATCACGTCGCTCGAACCTGTCGCCGCGCTCGGACCGGTAACCGCCGCCACGCTCGTCACGACGCTCGGACCGGAAACCGCCGCCACGCTCGTCACGACGCTCGGAACGGTAGCCTCCCCGGTCGCCACGAGGACGCTCACCACGTCCGTGGCGATCCTCGCGGCCCTCGCTCTGGTAACGGTCGTCGCGATCGTAACGGTCGTCGCGGTCGCCGCCCGTGAAGCGGTCGTCGCGGCCGGCTCCGCGCGCGTAGCGGCCGCCGCCGGCGTCGTCGCGCCCGGCGGGCCCGCCGTACCGGGCGCGGGTGCCGCCCCGGTCGGCGCGGAGGGAGTCGGGGGAGGGCCGGGAGTCGCGTGCGGAGTCGCGACCGCGGCCACGGTCGTCGCCCCGGAAGTCGTCACGGCGAGACCCGCCTCTGGAGTCTCTTCGGCCGGTCCCACCGCGGAAGTCGTCGTCACGCCGGGAGTCGCCACGGGCGTCGTCGGAGCGGAAGGCGGGACGCCCACCACGGCCGGAGCCGCCTGTGCGTCCACGACCGCGTCCATCACCGGACGGGGTGCTGCGCCTGTTGATCACTTTGTTGTCTCCTCGAGGTTTTCCACGTCGTCGGGGAGGAAGGGCGCGAGTTCGGGGAGCTCGCTCAGATCCCGTAGTCCCAGACGTTCAAGGAAGTATGAGCTTGTCCGGTAGAGCACCGCTTGGCTCTCCGGGTCGGTGCCGGCCTCTTCGACCAGCCCCCTGGCGACGAGTGTGCGCATGACACCGTCGCTGTTGACGCCGCGTACGGCGGCGACGCGGGAACGGCTCACCGGTTGCCGGTAGGCCACGACCGCGAGTGTTTCGAGCGCGGCCTGGGTCAGCCGCGTCTGCTGGCCGTCGCGTACGAACCTTTCGACCAGCGGCGCGCAGTCGGCACGCGTGTAGAAACGCCAACCACCCGCCACTTCTCTCAAGTCGAAACCCCGTCCGGCGACGGTGTATTCCGCCGCCAGCCCACGCAGCGCCGCGGCGACCTCGTGGGTGGGCCGTTCGAGCACCTGAGCCAGGGTCACCTCGGCGACCGGCTCGTCAACGACAAGCAGGATAGCCTCCAGCGCCGCCTCGAGCCTCGGCCCCTCCCCCGGCTCGGCTCCCACCGCGCGTCCGGCAGCGGCGTCCACGTCTGGCCCGTCGCCGGGTGTCAGGGCGCCGTTTCCCGTGGCCGGGGTGGTGTTCGTGCCGTCCGCCGCCTCGTCACGGCGGGGGGCGCCGGTCACCGGCCCGTCGCCCTCAGCCGTCCTGTCAGCGGCGAAGGCCGGCCCGTCAGCACCAGCCACCGGCTCATCTTGCGGCACCCGCTCCCTGTCCTGCGCCACGTCTTCGTCCGGGCCCAGGTCCTCGTCACGTCCCAGGTCCTCGTCCGGCCGCGTCCCAGCCCTGGACGTCGTGTCGTCCTGGGACGACGTCCCCCCACGGACGGACCTGCCCCTGTGGGCCTCCGGCTCGCCCGGGCCGGGGGTGTCGTCCGCGGCCCGCGCCTCCGCAGGCAGCGTGTCGTCCGCAGCGGACGTCTCCGCACGAGACAGCGTGCCTCCCTCGACGCGCGTGTCGTCCGCGACGGACGTCTCCGCGCGGGACGGCGGGTCGTCCTGGGGCGGGTCCTCGTGGGGCGGGTCCTCGTGGGGCGGGGGCGGGTCGTCGGGCGGGGAGGTCTCCGCCTCCGGGGCGCCGGGCTGGACGAGGGAGCCGGGGAGGGTCATCCAGGCGGGCAGCGGCGGCTCCGAGTCGGGAGACTTGCGGGGGTTAGGCAGTGGGTTGTCAGTCATGGGATGGTTTCTCCGCGGATTCCTCGTAGTCGTCCCCCACCGCGACGTCGCCGTCGTCGGCGCCCGTCCAGGTGACGTGCAGGTCGCCCAGCGGCTCGACCTGCTCGAACGTGACCGCCGACTCCCGGAACAGCTCCAGCACGGCCAGGAAGCGGGCGATGACCTCGAAGGTGCCCTCGCAGTCGGCCACCAGCGCCCTGAAGGTGGCCCGCCGGAGGCGCCGCAGGTGCATGACCAGGATGGCCGCCTGCTCCTTGACGCTCGCCAGCGGCTGGTAGATGTGCCCCACGCTGACCGTGGGCGGCAGCTTGGGCGTGAAGGCCCTGGCGGCGATCTTGGCGAGCTCTTCGGGCCCGATGCCCAGGATGAGCTCGGGCAGCAGGTCGGCGAACTGCGGCTCGAGCGGCACCGTACGGGGAAAGCGCAGGGACTCCTCGGCCATCCGCCCGGCGAAGATCTTGGCGACCTCTTTGTACGCTTTGTACTGCAGCAGCCGCGCGAACAGCAGGTCTCTGGCCTCCAGCAGGGCCAGGTCTTCCTCGTCCTCCACCTCGCCCGACGGCAGCAGCCGGGCCGCCTTGAGGTCGAGCAGCGTGGCCGCGACCAGCAGGAAGTGACTGGTCTGGTCGAGGTCCCACTCGGGGCCGCGGGAGCGGATGTAGGCGATGAACTCGTCGGTGACCTTGGAGAGCGAGACCTCGGTGATGTCGAGCTTGTGCTTGGCGATGAGGCCGAGAAGCAGATCGAAGGGACCCTCGAAGACGTCCAGGTGAACCTGGAACCCTTGGGGCTCGGTCTGCTCTGCGGTCACCTGGCCATTGTGGCAGGCGCGGGCCAGCGCGAGAGCACTTCGCGCGCCAGCTCACGGTAGGCGTTGGCGCCGAGGGACGAGGGGTCGAAGGTGGTGATCGGCTCGCCGGCGACGGTCGCGTCGGGGAAACGCACCGTGCGGTTGATGACGGTGTGGAACACCTTGTCGCCGAACGCGTCGACCACGCGGGCCAGCACCTCGCGGCCGTGCAGGGTGCGGGCGTCGTACATGGTGGCGAGCAGGCCCTCGATCTCGAGGTCTTCGTTGAGCCGCTCCTGGACCTTGGAGATGGTGTCCATCAGCAGGGCCACGCCGCGCAGCGCGAAGAACTCGCACTCCAGCGGCACCATGACGCCATGGGCGCACGTGAGCGCGTTGATGGTGAGCAGGCCGAGCGACGGCTGGCAGTCGATGAGGCACACGTCGTAGTGCGGCAGCAGCGGCTTGATCACGCGGCCGAGCACCTGCTCGCGGGCGACCTCGGTGACGAGCTGCACTTCGGCGGCCGACAGGTCGATGTTGCTCGGCAGCAGGTCGAGCCCCTCGACGCCGGTCTCGAGCAGGACGTCCTCGGCGGTGACGCCACGCTCCATCAGCAGGTTGTAGACGGTCAGGTCGAGCTGGAGCGGGTTGATGCCCAGGCCGACGGAGAGCGCGCCCTGCGGGTCGAAGTCGACCAGCAGCACCTTGAGCCCGTATTCGACGAGGGCCGCGCCCAGGTTGATGGTGGTCGTGGTCTTGCCGACCCCGCCCTTCTGGTTGACCATCGCGACCACGCGCGCCGGGCCGTGCACGTCGGGCACCACCGGCTCGGGGAACACGGGTCTGGGCCGCTGCGTGGGCCCGAGGTTGACGCCGTTGGAAGGCGCGTTGGTCTTCGTGTCGCCCCAGGGGTTGTCGGGGGTCCCCGGGGTCGAACCCTTGGTCGTCACAGTCACCAGCTCGAACCTCCCTGACGATCCCGAACCGGACCGTCCGGACGGACACTATGGCGTCACCACTTAACGCGGCAAGGCGGCACGCCGAGGGTGCCGCACACCGCAAAGACTATAGATCACTGCCGGGCCCGTGGATGCGCCGCGGCGTAGACCTCGCGGAGCTTGTCGACCGTGACCAGGGTGTAGACCTGGGTGGTCGTCACCGAGGCGTGGCCGAGCAATTCCTGGACCACCCTAACGTCCGCGCCGCCGTCCAAGAGATGAGTTGCGAAGGAATGTCGGAGAACATGGGGAGATATCTGTTTTAGCCCGGCTCGTTCGGCGGCCGCGTGCAGCACCTCCCACGCTCCCTGCCTGGTCAGACGGCCTCCCCTGGCGTTCAGGAAGACGGCCGGCGTGCCGCGCCCGTGGGCCAGCAGGCCGGGCCGGGCGCGGACGAGGTAGGCGTCGAGGGCGGAGCGAGCATAGCGCCCCAGCGGCACGACGCGGGTGCGGCCGCCCTTCCCGCGCAGGCGCACCTGCTCGTCCTCGAGGTCGTCCACGGCCAGCCCGACGGCCTCCGAGATGCGGGCGCCCGTGCCGTACAGGACCTCCAGCAGGGCGCGGTTGCGCAGCGTGAGAGGCGCTCCGTCCGGGCCCGAGGCGGCGATCAGCCGCTCGACCTCGTCGACGGCGATGGCCTTCGGGAGCCTGCGCATCGGGCGCGGCGGGCGTACCTCGTGGGCGGGGTTGTGGGCCGTGACGCCTTCGCGCAGAGCGAAACGGTGCAGCCCGCGCACGGCCGACAGGGCGCGGGCGGCGGAGCTGGCGACGAGCGCCGGGTGTTCCCCGTCGCCCTCGCGCAACGCGGCGAGGAAGGCCAGGACGTCCGCCTCGCCCACCTCGTGGAGCTCCAGGCGCCCGCGCGCCCGCAGGTGCTCGTAGTAGCGCCGCAGGTCACGACGGTAGGACGCGAGCGTGTTGGCAGCCACGCCCTGCTCCACCGCCAGATGGGCGAGGTAGCTGGAGAGCACGGCCTCCACGATCGGTCCTTCCGTCACGCCTCCGGGGCGTCGGCGGGGCGCAACAGGGCGAGTCCCTCAACCGAAGCCGCGTACGCGGCGAGGATACCGGCCACGGCCGGGGAATTGTGGATCATTCCCATGAGCGCCTTTTCTACCGCGTCGGGCAGAGGGACCCATTCGACCGGCATGTCGATTTCTTCGTGCCGGTGCACGAAGCCGTTCTCCTCGTCGGGGATCTTGGTCAGGTCGCGGGCCAGGAACACCCTGATGCGCTCGTCGCTCATGCCGGGAGAGGTGCGCAGGTCGACGAGCGTGTGCCAGGTGGCGGCGCGGTAGCCGGCCTCCTCGGCGAGCTCGCGCGCGGCCGCGTCGACCAGCGGCTCGCCCGGCACGTCGCGGATGCCGGCGGGCAGTTCCCACATCAGGCGGCGGGTGGGGTGACGGTATTGCCTGATGAGCAGGACGCGGTCCTGGTCGTCGAGCGCGAGCACGGCGACGGCCCCGGGATGGATCACGTAGTCACGCTCGGCCGCCTCGTCGCGCGGCATCCTGACGGTGTCGGTGACCACCTTGATGACGTGGCCCTCGAACCGCTGCTTCGTCTCGAGCACGTCCCACGACTCGGGCGTGTCCCTGATCACGCCCGGCACGAGCCGGTCGGGCGAACCGTCGCCGCCGGCGGTCACTGGCCCACCGTCGTCGCGCCCACGCGGCCGTCGGCGTAGGCCAGGGCCGCGCCGATGAGACCCTTGAACATCGGGTTGGCCCGGGTGGGCCGGGAGCGGAACTCCGGATGCGCCTGGGTGCCGATGAAGAACGGGTGGATGTCGGGGGGCAGCTCGGTGTACTCGACCAGGCGGCCGTCGGGCGACACGCCGGAGAAGACGAGGCCGACCTTCTCCAGCTGCTCGCGGTAGGCGTTGTTGACTTCGTAGCGGTGGCGGTGGCGCTCGTCGGCCTTGGCCACGCCGCCGTAGAGCTGCCGGGCGAGGGTGCCCTCGGCGAGCTTGGCGGTGTAGCTGCCCAGCCGCATCGTGCCGCCCATGTCACGCTCGCCGGCGACGACGTCCTCCTGGTCGGCCATGGTGGAGATGACCGGGTGCTTGGTGTCGGGGTCGAACTCCGTGGAGTTGGCGTCCTCGACGCCCGCCATGTTGCGGGCGGCCTCGATGACCATGCCCTGCATGCCGAGGCAGATGCCGAGCAGCGGGATCTTGCCCTCGCGGGCGTGGCGGATGGCGCCGATCTTCCCCTCGATGCCGCGCACGCCGAACCCGCCGGGGATCAGCACGCCGTCGACGCCGTCGAGCTCGCGCGCGGCGCCCTCGGGGGTCTCGCAGTCGTCGCTCTTGACCCACCGGATGTTGACCCGCGCGTCGTTGGCGAACCCGCCGGCCCGCAGGGCCTCGGTCACCGAGAGGTACGCGTCCGGCAAATCAATATATTTCCCCACAAGGGCGACAGTGGCTTCCCTCGCCGGGCGGTGCACGCGGCGCAGGAGCTGCTCCCACTCCTTCCAGTCGACGTCACGGAAGGGCAGGCCGAGCCGGCGCACCACGTACGCGTCGAGGCCCTCGGAGTGGAGCACCTTGGGGATGTCGTAGATCGAGGCCGCGTCCACGCAGGAGACGACGGCGTCCTCGTCGACGTCGCACATCAGGCTGATCTTGCGCTTGATCGACGTCTGCACGGGCCGGTCGGAGCGCAGCACGATCGCGTCCGGCTGGATGCCGATGCTGCGCAGCGCGGCCACGCTGTGCTGCGTCGGCTTGGTCTTGAGCTCTCCCGAGGGCCCGATGTACGGCAGCAGCGAGACGTGCAGGAAGAAGACGTTGTCGCGCCCCACCTCGTGCCTGATCTGCCGCACGGCCTCCAGGAAGGGCAGCGACTCGATGTCGCCCACCGTGCCGCCGACCTCGGTGATGACGACGTCCACCTCGGGACCGGCCATGCCCCTGATCCGGTCCTTGATCTCGTTGGTGATGTGCGGGATGACCTGGACGGTGTCGCCCAGGTATTCGCCCCGCCGCTCCTTGGCGATGACGTTGGAGTAGACCTGCCCGGTGGTGACGTTGGCCGAACCGTGCAGGTCGGTGTCGAGGAACCGCTCGTAGTGGCCGACGTCGAGGTCGGTCTCCGCGCCGTCGTCGGTGACGAAGACCTCGCCGTGCTGGAACGGGTTCATCGTGCCGGGGTCGACGTTGAGATAGGGGTCGAGCTTCTGCATGGTGACCCTGAGACCGCGCCCTTTGAGCAGGCGACCGAGGCTGGATGCCGTGAGGCCCTTGCCGAGACTGGAGGCGACACCGCCGGTGACGAACAGATGCTTGGTTTGCGATGCGCTGCGCAAAGGGGCTCCCGTGGCTCGAGGTGTGGTCGAAGTGTCCACGGGCTCTCAGGATATCAAACAACGCCCCTCACATGGGCGAACGGCATGACCTGAGGGTAACTTTGGACTCTATGTCACTCGTACGGCGGGCAACGGGCGCGCTGATTCACCGTGTCTACCGGGCGATCCGCCGCGCGGGCGCGATCACTCCGGCCAGTCCGGCGGGCCACCGGTTCCGCCGGCTCGGCGACGGGGTCAGCATCGCGTTCCCCCCTGGCGCGATCTTCGGCGAGCAGTGGATCGAGATCGGCGACCACACCCTGATCGGCGAACGGGTGTCGCTCTCGTGCGGCATGGGCCCGGGCGTGGACCTCGGCCCGGGATCGATCCTGCGCATCGGCGGCGGCTGCTCGATCGGCCGGGGCACGCACATCGTGGCCCACCAGTCGATCGACGTGGGCGACGACGTCTTCACCGGCCCGTACGTCTACATCACCGACCAGAACCACGTCTACGACGACCCCGACGTGCCGATCGGCAGGCAGTGGCCGCGCAACAGCCCGGTCTCGATCGGCTCGGGCTCGTGGCTGGGCGCCGGCGCGATCGTCCTGCCCGGCACGACACTCGGCCGCCAGTGCGTGGTGGCCGCCGGGGCGGTGGTGCGCGGCGAGTTCCCCGACCACAGCGTGGTGGCCGGGGTGCCGGCCAGGCGGGTACGCGGTTACACGGCCGAGTTAGGCTGGCACGCCCCCGACGTCGTCCTGGCCGACAGCGGATCCTGATCTGGACCGAACATCGTTCTGACGGTTAGCGTCACATCATGCGAACCGCCATCTGCGAACGCCTGGGCATCGAGTTCCCCCTGTTCGCGTTCAGCCACTGCCGCGACGTGGTGGCCGCGGTGACGAACGCGGGCGGCTTCGGGGTGCTGGGCGCGATCGCGTACTCGCCCGACCGGCTCGACACCGAGCTCACCTGGATCGACGAGCGGGTGGGCGGCCGGCCGTACGGCGTCGACGTGCTCGTGCCGGGCAAGGTCGACGCCTCCGCGCTCGACCGGCGCGCGCACCTCATGGACTTCATCCCCGAGCGGCACCGCGACTTCGTCACCCACCTGCTGTCCAAATACGGCGTGGGCGCGGCACCGCAGCCGATGACGGCGGTGGCCGACGAGTTCGGCCGGCGGGTGACGGCGTCGGGGGCGACAGGGCTGATCGACGTCGCGCTCGAACACCGGATCGGGCTGATCGCCAGCGCTCTGGGCCCGCCGCCGCCCGAGATGGTGGCCAGGGCCAGGGAGGCGGGCGTGCCGGTGGCCGCGCTGGTCGGCACGGTCGAGCACGCGCGCAGGCAGGTCGCGGCGGGCGCGGACCTCATCGTGGCACAGGGCACCGAGGCGGGCGGGCACACCGGCGAGATCTCCACCATGGTGCTGGTGCCACAGGTCGTGGACGCGGTGGGGCCGGTGCCCGTGCTGGCGGCGGGCGGCATCGCGTCGGGGCGGCAGATGGCCGCGGCCATGGCGCTCGGCGCGGACGGCGTGTGGTGCGGCTCGGTCTGGCTCACGACGGAGGAGGCGGAGACGCCGCCCGCGGTCAAGCGCAAGTTCCTGGAGGCCTCGTCGCTGGACACGGTCAGGTCCAGGTCCCGTACGGGCAAGCCGGCCAGGCAGCTCCGGTCGGCCTGGACCGACGAGTGGGACTCCAGCCAGGAGAGCCCCGGCCCGCTGGGGATGCCGCTGCAGCTGCTGGTGGCCGAGGGGGCCATGGCGCGCATCGCGGCGGCGGCGGAGAAGGGCGAGCCGGGGGCGGTGGAACTGGTCAACTACTACGTAGGGCAGGTCGTGGGCCAGCTCGACCAGGTCAAACCGGCCAGGCAGGTGGTCTACGACCTGGTCAGCGAGTTCGGTGAGGCCGTGGAGCGGCTCAGGCGCCTGTCCGGGTGACGCCCCTGACGGCCGGTCGGCGAGAATGGCGCTTCGGCGGCTCGTGGTCGCGCGCCGCGCTCCTACACCAAGGACGGGGACACCGTGGGCAAGACGTACGACAGCATCACCGACCGTTTGCGGACGTTCATCGAGGCGCAGCCCGTGTTCTTCACGGCGACCGCGCCGCTCGCCGGCGACGGCACGGTCAACCTCTCCCCCAAGGGAGTGAGCGGTTCGCTGGCGGTGCTCGACGAGCTGACGGTGGCCTACCTCGACTTCGCCGGCAGCAACGCGGAGACCGTCGCCCACCTGCGCGAGAACGGCCGGATCACCTTGATGTGGTGCGCCTTCCAGGGTCCTCCGACCATCGTGCGGGTGCACGGGCGCGGTGAGCCCGTCTTCAGGGACGACCCCCGGTGGGCCGAGCTGGCCGCCCGCTTCCCGACGGTCGACGCCGGCGTGCACGGGCTGCGCGCGATCGTGGTCGTCCACGCCGAGCTGATCCGCGACACCTGCGGCTTCGCGGTTCCCCTCATGTCCTACGAGCAGGACCGCGACCTGCACGCGAAGCGGTTCGCCCGGGAGGACGACGAGTCGCTCAACGCCTACTTCTCGCGCAAGGAGCACGTCGCCACCAGCATCGACGGCTTGCCGGGCCTGCCGCTGCCCCTGCCCTCTCCCAGGCCGCGGGAGACCGTCGAGGGCTGACCGGGCTACGATGCGCGTGTGGTCGGGACACCGCCTCAGCTGGAGCGCGGCACCGGCGTCCCCGCGCACGTGCAGATCGAGCGGTGGCTGCTCGAGTCGATCTCCAGCGGCGAGCTGGCGCCGGGCGACCGGCTGCCCGGCGAGCGCGAGCTGGCCAGGCGGCTCGGCGTGAGCCGGATGACGCTCAGGCAGGCGCTGGCCACGCTCGAACGCGACGGCGTGCTCATCAGGACGCCCGGCAGGACGGGCGGCGCGTTCGTGGCCGAGCCGCGCATCGAGTGCGACCTGACCGGGCTGACGGGGTTCACCGAGCAGATGCGGCGGGCGCACCTCCGGGCCGAGGCGCGCATCCTGGTGGCGGCGACGGTGCCCGCGCCCGCCGCGGTGGCCACGGCGCTGCGGGTCGCTCCCGGCTCGCCGGTGCACGAGGTGGCCAGGGTGCGCTCGGCGCGGTCGGCCAGGGGCCGGTCGCCGGTGGCGCTCGAACGCTCCTACTTCCCCGACCTGCCCGGCCTGCTCGACGAGGACCTGACCGGCTCCCTCTACGCGCTGCTCGCCGGCCGCTACGACCTGGCGCCGCGCACGGCCGTCGAGCGGCTCGACCCGGTGATCGCCCGTCCGGCCGAGGCCGCGGAACTGGGCACGACGCCGGGCGCGCCGCTCATGCTGATCGAGCGCACGGCGTACGCGGAGGGCGGCATGCCCGTGGAGTTCGCCCGCGACCTGTTCCGCCCCGACCGGGTGCGGATCTCGGTGCGCAGCGGCGTCACGGAACCAGCGGGGTCCTGACCACGGTGCCCGGCACCCAGGCGCCCTCGACCTCGATCTCCACCCCGGCCCCCGGCTCGACCGGCAGGTACGCGAACGCGATCGACTGCCTGGCGGTGTAGCCGTACCCGCCGGAGGTGACGCGGGCCAGCACCTGGCCGTCCACCCGGACCGGCTCGTTGCCGAGCGCGACCGCCCCCGGGTCGCTCAGCGTCACACAGCGCAGCCGCCTCCCGGGGGCGGGGTCGAGGGCGTCCCTGCCGAGGAAGTCCTTGTCCGGCTTGACGCAGAACCCCAGCCCCGCCTCGTACGGCGTGGTCTCCGGCCCGATGTCGGCACCCCACACCCGGTAGCCCTTCTCGAGCCGGAGGCTGTCGATGGCGCGGTAGCCGCAGGCCGCCATCCCGTGCGGTTCGCCCGCCTCCCACAGCGCCTGCCACAGGGCGAGCCCGTACTCGCTGGAGCAGTAGAGCTCCCAGCCGTGCTCCCCCACGAACGTCACCCGCAGCGCCAGCACCGGCACGTCGCCCACGGTGAGCTCCCGTGACGACATGAACGGGAAGTCGAGCGGGTCGGGGGTGAGGCCGGACAGGATGTCGCGGGCGCGCGGCCCCCACAGGGCGAGGCAGGCGTACTGGCCGGTGACGTCGGCGATCCTGGCGGCCGAGCCCGTGAGCGCGGCCTGCTTGCGCAGCCAGCCGAGGTCGTGGGTGCCGCACGCGGTGCCGGTGACGATGAGGAACTCCTCCTCGCCACGCCGGGTGACGGTGAAGTCGCACTCGATGCCGCCGCGCCGGTTGAGCGCCTGGGTGTAGGTGACGGCGCCGACCTCGCGGGCGACCCGGTTGTCGCACACCCACTCCAGCAGGGTGGCCGCGCCGGGACCGGTGACCTCGATCTTGGCGAACGAGCTCTCGTCGAACAGCCCCGCGGCCGTGCGCGTGGCCCGGTGCTCGGCCCCGGTCGCCGGCGACCACTCGCGGCCCGCCCAGCCCGCGGGGCGCTCGCCGCCGTCCCCGCCGGCTTCGTTGGCCGCGTAGTGGTTGACCCGCTCCCAGCCCGCCTTCTCGCCGAAGACGGCCCCGTGGCGCTGGTGCCACGCGTACGCGGGCGAGACCCGCAGCGGCCGTCCGGCCGACCGCTCGTGGCCGGGGTAGCGGATGTCGTAGTACGTCTCGTAGTTCTCGACCGCGCGCTTGATCGTGTACGACGGCGAGCGGTAGTGGCGGCCGAAACGGCGGATGTCCATGTGCCGGACGTCCATGGCAGGCTCGCCCTCGACGATCCACTCCGCCATCACCTTGCCGATGCCGCCGGCGCCGGCGATGCCGTGGGCGCAGAACCCGGCCGCGACGAAGAACCCGCCCACCTCCGTCTCCCCCAGGCAGAACTCGTTGTCCGGGGTGAAGGCCTCGGGCCCGTTGATCAGCTTGCGGATGCCGACGTCGGCCATCGCCGGCACGCGGATCCTGGAGTTGTCGGAGATCTCCTCGAATCTCGCCCAGTCCTCGGGCAGGAGGCGGCCGTTGAAGTCGGGCGGCATCGCGTCGAAGGTGTCGTGACCGGCCGTCCAGGGCGCGCACGTGCGCTCGTAGCCGCCCATGACCAGGCCCTGCACCTCCTGCCGGTAGTAGACGAGCAGGTCGGGGTCGCGCAGCGTGGGCAGGCCCTGGTGGTCGTGGAAGGCGTCGGTCACCACGTACTGGTGGGACATCGGCACGATCGGGACGCGCACGCCGGCCATGCGCCCGATCTCGGCGGCGAACATGCCGCCGCAGTTGACCACGATCTCGCAGTCGATGTCGCCCTGGTCGGTGCGCACGCCGGTGACCCGGCCCCGTGCGGTGGTGATGCCGAGGGCGCGTGTCTTGGTGCGCAGCCTCGCCCCGCCCTCGCGGGCGCGCGCGGCCAGCGCGTAGCAGAGCTGGGAGGGGTCCACCTGCCCGTCCGTGGGCAGGTACGCGGCCCCCACGACCCCTTCAGGGTCCATGAGGGGGAACAGCTCGACGGCCTCCGCCACCGAGATCTCCCGCAGCGGCAGCCCGAACGTGCGCGCCCAGCCGATCTGGCGGCGGATCTCCGCCATGCGCTCGGGCGTGGAGGCCAGCTTGATGCCGCCGCACTCCGTCCAGCCGGCGTCGAGGGTGCGGTAGAGCTCGACGGAGTACTGGTTCATCCGGGTCAGCGTCGGGTCGGCGCGCAGCTGGCCGACCAGGCCCGCGGAGTGGAAGGTGGAGCCGCTGGTGAGCTCGTCCCGATCCAGCAGGACGACGTCGCGTTCGCCTAGTTGGGTGAGGTGGTAGGCGACGGACGTGCCGCCCACCCCACCACCGATGATCACGATGCGGGCCGAGTCGCTCATGGTCGCGAGGCTAACCGCCGTACCATAAAAGGTCTAGACCGTTTAGGCCGGTGGAGCTAGCATCGACCATGGCCGTTGCCCAGGTCCTCGATCGCATCCCCCTGCTGTCCGGCGTGCCACGAGCCGTGGAGGAGCTGCCAGGGGGGTTGACCAATCGCAACTATAAGGTGACCACGCCCGGCGGCACGTATGTCGTGCGCGTGTCGGCCAGCGACGGCGCGCTGCTGGCCATCGACAGGGACGCCGAGCACGCCAACTCGCTGGCCGCGGCGCGCGCCGGGGTCGGCGCGCCGGTGCACGCGTACCTGCCCGGCCAGGGGGTGCTGGTCGTGGGCTACCTCGAGGCGCGCACGTTCACCGAGGCGGATCTGCACGATCCGGCCAACCTGCCGAGGGTGGCGGAGGTGTGCCGGCGGCTGCACGCCGGGCCGCGGTTCGTGAGCGACTTCGACATGTTCGACGTGCAGCGGCGCTATCTGGAGATCGTTCAGGAACGCGGCTTCCGGCTTCCGGCCAGATACCTCGAGTTCATGCCCATCGTTGCCGAGATCCGGAAATGTCTGGCTATACGGGATGAAGGCACGGTTCCGTGTAACAACGACCTCCTGCCCGGCAACATCCTCGACGACGGCCGGCGCCTCTGGCTGATCGACTACGAGTACGCCGGCAACAACGACCCCTGTTTCGAGCTCGGCAACGTCTGGAGCGAGTCCGACCTGCCGTCCGGCCACCTGGAGGCGCTCGTCACCGCGTACTACGGCCGCCCGCTCCGCCACAAGATCGCCCGCGCCCGCCTGCTCGGCCTCATGTCCAAGTACGGCTGGACACTCTGGGCCTCCATCCAGGACAGCGCGAACGCGAGCATCGACTTCGACTTCTGGTCCTGGGGGATGGAGAAGTACGAGCGGGCGGTGGCCGAGTTCACCGGTCCCGCCCTGGCGGACCTCATGGACGACGCGGCCCGGGCAGACTAGGGGCATGCTCGCCGCTCTGACCGGTCTGGGCCTGTCCACGGCCGCCGGGCTCAACGCCTACATCCCGCTCCTCGTCGTGGGCGTGCTCGCCAACGTCACCGACGCCGTGAAGCTCCCCGACGGCTACGCCTGGCTGTCCAACTGGGGCGTGCTCGCCGTGATCGCGGTGCTGCTGATCGCGGAGACGGTCCTCGACAAGGTCCCCGCCGTCGACAGCGTCAACGACGCCATCCAGACCGTGGTCCGCCCGGCGTCGGGCGGCGTGGTGTTCTCCGCCACCAGCGCCGCCGCCGAACTCGACCGGTCGACCTGGATGGCCGAGCACCCGTGGGCCGGATGGCTGCTGGGCATCGTGATGGCGCTGGCCGTCCACGTGGTCAAGACCACCGCCCGGCCGGTGATCAACGTCGGCACGGCCGGGACCGGCGCGCCGGTCGTGAGCACGGCGGAGGACGCGGGCGCGCTCGGCATGAGCCTCGTCGCGATCTTCCTGCCCGTCCTCGTGATCGTCGCGCTGCTGCTGCTCGCCGTCCTGAGCTGGTGGCTGATCAGGAAAGTACGCCGCCGCCGCGCCCGCGGACGGGCGGCCGGAGGAGCGCCCCCGGCCCGAAGCCGCCCCCCGGCGTAAGGCCGCCCCCGGCCTGAGCACGCCACCCGACCTGGCCCCGGGCCGCTCACCAGGCCGCTCACCAGGCCGCTCACCGGGCCGGCCACCGGCCGGTCATGTGCGCAGGCGGGCCACCCACCCCTCCACCAGGCGGACGAACTCGGCGGCCCGTTCCTCGTGCAGCCGGTGGCTCGAACCCTCCCAGCACACCACCTTCGAGGCCGGATCGCTCAGCAGCCCGGCCTCCCAGCGCGCCCGGCCCGGATCCGACCAGATCGACAACACCGGGCACCGCCTGCGCGCCAGGTAGTCGTCGGAGGCCGGCCGCACCCCGATCGCGCCCGGACCGGTGAACATCGCCTCGAACGCCTCCGCCAGCACGTGCGGCGGCATGGCGTGCAACCGGCGCTTGTGCCAGCGCCTGATGACGGCGGGGGTGGCGGCGTTCGTGCACCACTCGTCGATCTGCTCGGCGACCGCGTGCGCGTGCTCGCCACGCAGGCCCGCGATCATCTGGGGGAAGCCGGCGGCGACGTCCTCCGTCATGCCGTAGCCGGGGTCGACGGCGACGATCCCGCGTACCCGCCCGGGATGTTCGACGGCGAGGATGGACACCACCTGGGCCCCCATCGAGTGCCCGGCCACGGTCGCCTGCGGGATGCCGAGGTGGTCGCCGAGCAGGGCGTGCAGGTCCCCGGCCATCGCGCGGGGGGTGTTGCCGGTCTCAGGAACCGACGAGTAACCGTGGCCGCGCAGATCGACGGCGATCACGCGGTGCCGGTCGGCCAGCGCGTCGATGTGCCACGACCACTGGTGCGAGTCGGCGCCCCACCCGTGTACGAGCAGCAGCGGCGGCCCGTCACCGTCATCGGTGTAGAAGAGCCGGACATCCTCCCCGACGTCGGCGTACGGCATCGGCCTACCGCTTCCCTTCCGGCTGTTCCTCGTCCGGCCCGGTCCCGTCCCGCGGGCCCTCGTCCTGCCGGTTCCCCTCCATGCGGCTTCTGTCAGGGCGGAGCAGCAGCGCGGCCTCCCCCGCCGTCAGCCCTCCGTCGACGGCCAGCTCGGCCCCCGTCACGTACGAGGCCGCGTCGGACAGCAGGAAGGCGATCGTCTCCGCGACCTCCTCCGGCTCCCCCCAGCGCCCGGCCGGGGCCAGCGGGAAGGTGCCGTCGCCGGACACCGCGCCGAGCGGCTCGGTCATCGTTGTGACGATCATCCCGGGATGCACGGAGTTGACCCGGATGCGGTGCCGCCCGAACTCCAACGCCGCGATCTTGGTCAGCCCGCGCACCCCCCATTTCGAGGCGCCGTAGCCGCCCGTGCCGGGCAGGGCGCTGAGGCCGGCGACCGACGACAGGTTCACGATCGCACCGCCGCCCGACTCCCGCATGGGCCCCACCACCGCCTTGAGACCAAGGAAGACGCCGAGCAGGTTGACCCGCAGCACGTTCTCGAACTCCTCGGCCGACTGCTGCTCGATCATCAGCATGGTGGCGATGCCGGCGTTGTTCACAAGCCCGTCGAGCCGCCCGTGCTCGTCGACCGTCCGGGCGACCACCGCCGCCCACTGATCCTGGTCCCGCACATCGTGGGCGACGAACCGGGCGTCTAATTCCTTGGCCGTCGCCGTACCCTCCTCGACCAGCACATCCGTGAGGACCACCCGCGCACCCGCCGCGGCACACCGCCGAGCTGTCGCCGCCCCCATCCCCCTCGCACCACCAGTGACGATCACAACCTTGTCCTCAAGCACCGCCCTGTTCCCTTCTGCCGCACAACGCCTCTGGTCGCGTCGCCGGCAGGCGTGACCCGCCGCCCGGCGACCGATGCCGATGGTGAACTGAAACACAGGCCAAACTGATCGATCAAGAGCCGCTCCGGCCAGGCACCCCAGACCCGCCCGGCCGGACTATCCTTCACATCAACAACCCCGACAGGAGGTGGCGGAGATCAGCGAAATCCTTCTCATCGCCCTGGTGATCCTGGCGTTCCTCCTGTTGCTGGGCGGCGTCGGCATCTACGTGCTGGTCAAGCTGGGCAAGAAGGCCGCCGTCAAGGCCAGGGAGGCCACGACCCGGATCACCACGCACGTCAACGCGATGGGCACGGGCCAGGCCGCCGAGACCGAGCGCCTCCGGCTCGACCTGCGCCGCGAGATGACCCTCACCCGCCAGGCCGTCGACCAGGCCCAGCGCCAGGGGTGGGGCCTGGGCGACCTGCCGAGGATCATGGCCGACCTGACGAAGCACGTCGACACGCACGACGAGCAGCTGGCGATGTTCGCCCAGCAGCAGCGCGTGTCCCCCTACGTCGACCACGTCACCCTCGACCGGCTCAGACAGCACCAGGCCACGCTGACGGCCACGTGCGCCCGCATCCGCACCGGCCTGCTCAATGACCAGGTCCACCACACCGCGTCCGGCATCGCCGATCTGACCTCCCGCACCGACCTGGAGATCGAGGCCCGGCGCCGCGACCCCGACCCGCTGGACGAGATCGACGACCTCTACCGCCGCACGATGGAGGAGCGCAGGAACGAGCCCTGACCATCGCTCGTCGTGACACGTGTACGCGCCGCGCGAGGAGGGACTTCCGATGACCACGGCCCTCCCGGAGTGGTTCTACCCAGGCCCTCCCGGTGGCTGGACCGCCGACATGCTCGATCGCCTTCCCCCTGACGCGCCCCGGCACGTCGAGCTGATCGACGGGTCACTCGTCATGAGGCCACCGCAGACGGCCCTCCACATGCTCACACTCCGGCTGTTCGAGACGGAGCTCAGGCCGCCGGCGCATCTGGCGGTCGTTCGCGAGATGACGGTCACGCTGGGCATGCGTCAGCGTCCTGAACCAGACATCCTCCTGGTCAAGAAGCCCGCGATCAGCGCGTCGACCACATCCTTCCGACCGGACGATGTGCACCTCGTGGCTGAAGTGGTGTCGGAGGAATCCGTGGAGAGGGATCGGACCACCAAACCGATCAAATACTCCAACGCCGGCATCAAGCACTTCTGGCGCGTCGAACAGGAAGACGGCGCGCCCGTCGTCTACACCTTCGAGCTTGAGCCTGCGGTCAAGGTGTATGTCCCCACAGGCATCCATCGCAAGCGCCTGCAGCTCAACGTGGGATTCGAGGTGGATCTCGATCTCACCTTGCCATGGCCGCCCGCCTAGGGGTCCGTTCCCCAGTCACCGAAGATGACCGCGGCCAGCTCCGCCTCGGAAGCGCCCCTGCCCACCATGGCCTTGGTGGCCTGAGCCTGCTCGACGGTGGGCAGCCGGCCGTCCAGGAGCACGGGCAGCGAAAGGCGCCGCAGCAGCACCTCCGACGCCGAGATCCCGTACGGGCGGCGCGTCACGGCCACGTTGACCCGCAGCGCGTGCTCGTTGCCCGGCGGCACGTCCGGGCGGTCGATCTCGACGGCCGCGTAGCGGAAACCGTTGGCCAGGTCGCAGGGGGCGCATCCGGCCGGGCCCCTGCTGAGCCGGCCGCCGCACTCCGGGCAGGTCAGGCGGTCGTACGCGGCGTCCACCACGCGCCACGCATGCCGGTCCGGTTCGTCCACGACCATCTCGGCGATGAGCCGCTCGCCGGGCGGCTCCGGAGTGCCGAACTCGCGCTCCAGAAAGGCCCGCCAGCCCTCCTCCACGATCTCGTCGACCAGCCTCGCGCACCGGGAACAACCATGGGCGCCGGCCGGCTCCCACTGCGCGCACTCACCGCACCGTCGCATGCCCGCAAGGTACACGTCCGTCCGGCCGTACCGCACCGCGATATCGGGCCCCGCCCGCACATGCCGGCGGCATCCGCCCGCATCGCGACAGGCCGTTTATTCGGTTGCGGCGCTCGGGGTGGACCGGAATACTCGGGCGGAGTCGATCGCTGCGATGCGAAGGGAGGGTGAGACCGTGATGACGATTGTTCGCGTGCCGTTTTCCGCGTCCTCACACCTTCCCACCGGGCGTTCGCTGACCTGACCGCGACGAGCCGGTGGGCCTCACTTCTGGAGCAATCCCACCGTGCCCAAGCACTCGCAACACCGCCGCCGCGGCAAGTACGCCCTCGACGCCGACGACATCGCCTGGCTGGAGAGCACCTCTTCGAGCATCTCACCGGGCACCTCCTCCGGTCTCGATGACGGCCCTCCCGAAGGTGATCGCTGGTCCACCTGGGACCAGAGCACGCCGACCGAGAAGGGCCCCAGGCCCTACCCTGACTGGCTGGTCACCGATCTGGCCGCCGTCGACACCGAGCACGGCGTGCTCAAGACCGGCAAGGAAGCCGACGTCCACCTGATCTCGCGTGGCGTGCCCGGCACCGACCGCGAGTGCCTGCTGGCCGCCAAGCGCTATCGATCCGCCGACCACCGTCTCTTCCACCGCGACGCCGGCTATCTGGAGGGACGCAGCACCCGCGAGAGCCGGATGAACCGGGCCATGGCCAACCGCACCGCCTTCGGCAAGCAGGTGATCGCCGCCCAGTGGGCGGTGGCGGAGTTCGCGGCCCTGTGCCGGTTGTGGCAGCTCGGGGTGCCGGTGCCGTATCCGGTGCAGATCGTCGGGACGGAGATCCTGGAGGAGTTCGTCGGCACGCGGGACGGCTTCGCGGCGCCGCGGCTGGCCCAGGTGACCGACGACCTGGGCGACCTGTGGGAGCAGCTGGTCGCGGCCATGGTCACCCTGGCCAGGGAAGGGCTGGCCCACGGGGACCTGTCGCCGTACAACCTCCTGGTGCACGAGGGCAGGCTGGTCATCATCGACCTTCCGCAGATCGTGGACGTGATCGCGCATCCGGCGGGCCCGTCGTTCCTCGACCGCGACGCGCGCAACGTCGCCACCTGGTTCGCCGCCAAGGGCGTCACGGCCGCCGACCCCGGCACCCTCGCCGCCCTTCTGCGGGAGGAAGCCCGGATGTGACCGCCCCCGTCGTCGCGGCCGGGGCCTGCCCCGGCCGCGACGGCCCTCATCCCGCTGCTCCCTCTGGTCACCGAGCGTCGGGAGGGAGCGGGCCGGGCCGTCGACGCGTGGCGCCAACCGCCAGGGAATCGGTTATTCGACGCCTGCCTCGCGCATGTCGCGCAGCTCGCGCTTGAGCTCCTTGATCTCGTCGCGCAGCCGGGCGGCCACCTCGAACTGCAGGTCGGCCGCGGACTGGTGCATCTGCTCGGTCAACGAGTCGATCAGGGACTCCATCTGCGCCCTGGGCATGTCGCCGGCGATGGCCTTGGCGTGCTGACCGGCCTGCCGGGCGGCGAAGCCCGGCACCGGCGCCTTGCCGCGCGACTGCTGGCGCCCCCCGCCGAGCAACCGGTCGGTGTCGGCGTCCTCGCGCTGCAGCGAGTCGAGGATGTCGGCGATCTTCTTCCGCAGGGGCTGCGGGTCGATGCCGTTGGCTTCGTTGTAGGCGATCTGCTTGGCCCGGCGCCGGTTGGTCTCGTCGATCGCCCGCTCCATCGACGGAGTGATCTTGTCGGCGTACATGTGGACCTGGCCGGAGACGTTGCGGGCGGCACGGCCGATGGTCTGGATCAGGGACGTCTCCGAGCGGAGGAAACCCTCCTTGTCGGCGTCGAGGATCGACACCAGCGAGACCTCGGGCAGGTCGAGGCCCTCGCGCAGGAGGTTGATGCCGACGAGCACGTCGAACTCGCCGATGCGCAGCTCGCGCAGCAACTCGATGCGGCGCAGCGTGTCGACCTCGCTGTGGAGATAGCGGACCCGGATGCCGAGCTCCAGGAGGTAGTCGGTCAGGTCTTCCGACATCTTCTTGGTCAGCGTGGTGACCAGGACGCGCTCGTCGCGCTCGGCGCGCTCGCGGATCTCGTGGACCAGGTCGTCGATCTGGCCCTTGGTCGGCTTGACCACGATCTCGGGGTCGACCAGGCCGGTCGGGCGGATGACCTGCTCGACGACCTCGCCCTTGACCCGGCCCAGCTCGTAGGGCCCCGGAGTGGCCGACAGGTAGACCGTCTGCCCGATGCGCTCCAGGAACTCCTCCCACTTGAGCGGCCGGTTGTCGAGCGCCGACGGCAGCCGGAACCCGTGCTCGACCAGCGTGCGCTTGCGCGAGGCGTCGCCTTCGTACATGGCGCCGATCTGCGGCACGGTCTGGTGGGACTCGTCGAGCACCAGGACGAAGTCTTCGGGGAAGTAGTCGAGCAGCGTGTTGGGGGCGCTGCCGGCCTCGCGGCCGTCCATGTGGCGCGAGTAGTTCTCGATGCCGGAGCAGGTGCCGATCTGGCGCATCATCTCGATGTCGTACGTCGTGCGCATGCGCAGCCGCTGCGCCTCCAGCAGCTTGCCCTGGCGCTCCAGCTCCGACAGGCGTTCGGCCAGCTCCGCCTCGATGCCCGCCACGGCGGCGGCCATGCGCTGCTCGCCCGCGACGTAGTGGGAGGCGGGGAAGATGTAGAGCTCTTCGTCTTCGGTGATGACCTCGCCGGTCAGCGGGTGCATGGTCGAGAGCTTCTCGATCTCGTCGCCGAACATCTCGATGCGCACGGCCAGCTCTTCGTATTTCGGGATGATCTCGATCGTGTCGCCGCGCACCCGGAACGTGCCCCGCGTGAAGGCGAGGTCGTTGCGGGTGTACTGCATGTCGACCAGGCGGCGCAGCAGCTGGTCGCGGTCGACGTCCATGCCGACGCGGAGCCTGGCCATGCGGTCGACGTATTCCTGCGGCGTGCCCAGGCCGTAGATGCACGACACGGAGGCGACCACGATGGTGTCGCGCCGGGTGAGCAGCGAGTTGGTCGCCGAGTGGCGCAGGCGCTCGACCTCGTCGTTGATCGAGGAGTCTTTCTCGATGTAGGTGTCGCTCTGCGGGACGTAAGCCTCAGGCTGGTAATAGTCGTAGTAGGAGACGAAATATTCGACCGCGTTGTTCGGCAACATCTCGCGGAGCTCGTTGGCGAACTGCGCGGCCAGGGTCTTGTTGGGCTGCATCACCAGCGCGGGCCGCTGCAGCCGCTCGATCAGCCAGGCGATCGTGGCCGTCTTGCCCGTGCCGGTGGCGCCCAGCAGGACGCTGTCCTTCTCCCCGGCCTTGACGCGGCGCTCCAGCTCGGCGATGGCCGTGGGCTGGTCGCCGGAGGGAGTCATCTCGGTGACGACCTCGAAGGGCGCCACCTTCCGCTGCAAATCTGTGACCGGTCGCATGGTGCCCACTGTAGGCGGCCGGACTGACAGAAAACGTCAAGCGGACCGCTCGCCGATCCTGGGGAAGGGGCTGGTGGAGAAGACCACTTCGACGGGCACCTCGAAATAGCCGGCGATGCGCAGCGCCAGGTGGAGGCTGGGGCTGTACTCGCCGCGTTCGAGATAGCCGACGGTCTGGTAGTGGACTCCGAGGGCCTCGGCGAGCTGCCTGCGGGTCACGTTCCGCTCCGCGCGCAGCAGCGCGATGCGGTTGTGGACGGTCTCGCTCATGGAACTCCTTGCGCGCATCCCCGACGTAGCACATCCACTACATACGCAGCACACCTGCTACCAACAGCACTACATATGTGACGCCGCATTGCAAGCGAACAGTAAGTCATTCCCGATACGGTCGGAATCGCCTGTAGCGGAAAAGGAAGGTCCAATGTCACGTCCCAGAGAGGCACTACGCCAAGCAGGTCAGGGCATCGCCCAAGCGATGGCGCAAGGGGGTGACGTACGCCAGGCGATGGGTCAGGCCGCGGAGCAGTTCGCCGGCCAGATGGGGCCCCAGGGCGGTGGGGGCCAGGCCCCGGGCTTCGCGCTGAACCCGCACGACTTCGCGGCGGCCCGCGACGGCGGCGCCTCCATCGGCACCCTCATCGAGGCCAGGACGGCGTCGCTGAACGAGGCCGGCGAGATCGTCAACCGCAGCTTCGCCGACAACGGCATGCACGTCATCTCGCCCGTGGTGATCCCCAAGGGCAGCACCGCGAAAGTGCTCGTGCCCCTTGTCATCCTCGTGGTGCTCGGCCTCATCGGCGCCCTCGGCAACGTCATCCCCAACACCGACCTGATCTTCGGCCCGCACTACTGGTTCGTGCTGGTCCTGGCCGCCGTGTTCCTGTGGTGGCGGCGGAGCGTGGTGATGGTGCCCGAGGGATGCAAGGCGCTGATCACCAAGTTCGGCAAGCTGGTGCACATCGCGGACCCCGGGCGGGTGACGCTGTTCAACCCGTGGAAGCGGGTCAGCTACATCGTCAACACCACGCGCGAATACCCGTTCAACGCGCCGATCAGCGAAGCGCCGACCCAGCAGGGCGTCAAGGCGAGCGTGGACCTGTTCCTGCAGTTCAGGATCGAGAACCCGGCCGAGTTCATCTTCGTGCTCGGCTCGGTCAGCGGCTTCCAGTCGAAGCTCCAGAACGCCATCAGCGAGGTCACCCGCTCCCTCATCTACGCCCAGCGGGCCGAGGAGATCTACGACCTGGTGGGCGAGAGCACGCTCGGCATGCTGGAGAGCCTCAACCAGCAGTTCCTGCCCGCCGTGCGACTCACCGACGTGAACATCACGCACGCCGAGCCCTCCAGCCAGGAATACCGCATGGACCTGGCGGCCCCCGAGATGGTGCGCGTCGCCAAGGAGGCCTACACCTACGAGTACGAGCTGAACCTGCGCAAGGAGCAGAACGAGGGCGACCTGATCAAGGAGCTGGCCGGGCTGCAGGAGACGCTGAGCGCCATCCAGGCCGAGATCGCCGGCTACCAGGCCCGCATGGACACCGCGCTCGAACGCGCCACCCACCAGGCCACGGCGCAGGCCAGGCAGCGGCTGGTCGAGGCCGAGTCCACGGCCAACGCCAACGCCGCGCTCCTGGAGGCCCAGGCCCTGGACATCAGGGCGCTGTCGGCCGCGGAGGCGCCCGAGATCCTCGACTACCGCTTCCAGCAGGACCTGCTGACCAGGCTGGAGTCCGTCTCGGCCCGGCTGCCGCAGGTGGTGCAGGTGGGCGAGCAGACCGACATCGACTTCCTGGCCCTGGCGCAGCAGTTGGTGGGCGGGAAGGGCGCGGTGCTGTTCTCCCCCGAGGACATGGCCGCCATCCGCTCCAGGCTCGACGAGATCGGCGCGCGCGTGGCGGGCCGGGAGGACGAGATCGTCGCCCTGCTCAAGAAGGCTGCCGCCGACGTGGGCGAGGCCGTGGAGACCCCGGAGCCGGACCCGGAGCTCGATCGGACCGTCGAACGCCTCCTGCCGGGCGGCCGGGCCCAGGGAAGTGAGCTCCTGTGAACAGAGAGCAGAACCGACGCGTGTTTGAGGAGCTGAGCGACCGATGAGCAGGGAGCGAACCCGACGCAGTGAGCGGAGTGGAGGGCCGAGGAACGAGGCACTCCGCGGAGCGAATGAGGAGCTGGTGAGCGACCGATGAGCAGGGAATTCTCGAAGATCAAGGAGTCGCTGGCCTCCTGGAGCGAGATTCGCCAGCTGCTGCGCGGAGGCGAGCAGGGCCAGCTCGTCCCCGTCGTGATCCCCAAGGACCGCCGCGGCTTCGCCTGGATGGCGCTGGTGTTCCTGGCGCTCTACTGCGCCGGCATGGCCGCGCTGACCGACCTCACCATCATCGCCGCGCTGGCGGCGCTGGTCTTCCTGGCCCTGGCGCTGGTCACGATGTGGCGCAAGGCGATCATCGAGATCGAGGAGGGCACCACCGGCGTGCGCAGCCGTTGGGGCGCCATCACCAGCACGCTGCCCCCTGGCCGCCACTACCTCTGGCTGCCGTGGGACCGGGTGGACGCGGTCGTCGACACCTCGACCGAGATCCCGTACTCGGCGCCGATCGTGGCCTGCCCCACGGCCGAGAACGTGCCGCTGAAGTCGATCGAGTTCTTCCTGAAGTTCCGCATCGTGGACCCGGTCGCGTTCGTCCGCACGATCGGCGCGGGCAACTTCGACCTGGTGCTCTCCAGCGCGGTGCAGGACGCGATCAGGCAGCGCAGCCGCAGGGTCCACACCGAGCGCGCGTACGACCTGCGCGGCTCCGACGTCGGCGACATGCAGGACGCGCTCAACCGCCAGCTCGGCAGGTACGGCGTGCGCATCACGGGCGCCAACATCCCCGACGTCCAGCTGCCCGACCAGTACCAGCAGCACCTGTCCACCCGGGAGAAGGTGGCCAAGGAGATGTCGGCCTACGAGCGCGAGTGGGAGCTGACCCGCAAGCGCCGCATCGACACCCTGCTGATGGAGATCGAGCGCTCCAAGAAGACCCGTGACGCCCGCGTGGTCGAGGTCAAGGCCGCCCACAACACCGCGCGCAAGGACGTGGCGCGCATGCTGGAGGAGCAGGAGACCGAGGCGCAGCGGGTGACGTGGGAGATCGAGGCGCGCGGCAGGGCCGAGCTGACCGCCGCCGAGAACGAGGCCAAGGCGCTGCGCCGGCTGGCCGAGTCGTACCGGGACAACCGGGCCGTGCTGCAGTACGAGCTGGCCCGCAAGCGCCTCGACGTGGGCGCCAAACTGGCGGAGAACGCGCCCCAGCCGCTGGTCGTACGCACCCAGCAGGGGCAGTCGGACTCCGCGCTCTCCACCCTCCTCCTGGCCCAGCTGCTTCCCCGCATCTCGGGCACGGGCTCCGGCCAGAACGGCCACACACCTTCCGCATAGGAGAACCCCCATGGTGTTCCGCAAGTTGATGGCCGCGTTCGGCGCGGGCGTCGAGGTTGACACGGTGCTGACCAACACGGGAGTGCGCCCTGGCGAGCTGCTGCGCGGGGTCGTCCACTTCCGCGGCGGCAAGGCGGACTACAAGGTCGAGGGCATCCACATCGACCTGACGGCCGTCGTGGAGGTCGAGTCGGGCGACAGCGAGTACAAGTCGACCTACAGCTTCCTGCGCCAGCAGGTCTCGGGGCCGTTCCAGCTCGCCGCGGGCGCGCAGCACCAGCATCCGTTCGAGGTGGCGATCCCGTGGGAGACGCCGATCAGCGCGATCGCGGGGCAGCCGCTGCGCGGGATGAGGCTGGGCGTGCAGACGGAGCTGGCGCTGGCGGGCGCGCTCGACAAGGGCGACCTCGACCCGCTGTTCGTCAGCCCGCTGCCCATCCAGGAGCACGTGATCGCCGCGCTCGACCGGTTGGGCTTCCGGTTCAAGAAGGCCGACCTGGAGCGCGGCACGCTCTACGGCTCGACGATGCCGTTCTTCCAGGAGATCGAGTACTACGCCGGCGGTAAGTGGCGGCGCTACTTCAACGAGCTGGAGCTGACGTTCATCGCCGGGCCCGGGAAGATGGACGTCATCCTGGAGGCCGACAAGCGGGGCGGCTTCCTGACCTCCAGCCATGACGCCTACAACCGGTTCACCATCCGCTACGACGATCCGCCGGGCGCGGCGGAACAGGCCCTGGAGCGCGGGCTGGAGAAGATGGCCCGCCACCGCGGGTGGTTCTAGACCCGTGTCACGGCCAGCAGGTGACCGCTGGCCCCCAGGAGCGACGGCTCGCACTCGACCTTGCGGGCGGCGTCGAGCAGCAGCTCGCGCCGCCCGTCGTCGTCCAGCCAGGCGTTCACGTCCCCGTAGAGCCAGAACACGCCCTCCAGGCCGTAGCGGCGCGGCTCGGGCAGCCCGGCGTCGGTGAACTCGCCGGGGATCTCCTCAGGGGTGTGCAGGTAACCCCGGAATCCCGTGTCCACGGTCGAGATGATCGTGCCGGTCTCGACGGAACGGTAGTCGGCGGCCCGCGCGGCCTGCTGCGTGAAGGTCCCGTGGTAGACGCTGTCGTGCAGGGCCGCGTACCTGCTGATGAAGGCTGCGGCGATCGTGCCGCCGGGCCGTGCGGCCCGCCGCGCCTCGGCCAGCGCCCGGACGCGGTCGGCCCGCTCGGGCAGGTGGTAGAGCGGCCCCAGCAGCAGCACCGCGTCGGCCTGCCCGCCGGGGACCGGCAGGTCGCGGGCGTCGCCGAGCCGCGCGCTCACCCCCGGCAGCGCCGCCGCCTCCTCGACGTGCAGGGGCACCGGGTCGATCACCTCCACGGCGTACCCGTCGGCCGCCAGCCACTCGGCGTGCACGCCGGCGCCGCCACCCACGTCGAGCACCCGAGCGGGCGGCGGGGGCAACGTGCGGCGCAGCACGTCACGGGTGCGGTGGAACTCCAGCCTGCCGCGCCCCTGGCGCAGCCTGGTCAGCTCTCCGCCGCGCTCGTAGTAGGCGCGGACTTCCGGATCCATGATCATGCCGTTGGATCCTACGTCGGGCCGCGATCCGGGTTCGACCTGTTATCCGGCCGGCCCTTGCTCTCGCACGGGTGTCTGAGGAAAAGTCCGCACCTGTTGTGTGCCGTATGCCGATGAGTTCCGCCGCCGTTCGCGGTCTATTCAGAGGGTGCCGGCGAACGGCACGTATGAGAGGAGCCCGACATGTTCACCACGACCGAGCTGGCCCAGGTGCTCTTCGCGACCGCTCTGCAGCCGTCGGACCGGCTGACGCCCGTCCAGATCCGCGAGGCCGTGAACGAGCGGCTGTGCGCGTGCGGCGGCGACCCGGCCTGGTGCGCGGCGTACGTGGCGCAGGAGGCCGGCGACCACCCCGAGACGTACGTGAGGCGGATGCGCTGGGCGCTGGGCGCGGTCGCCGGCGCCTACACGCTGGCCGCCGCCTGACACGCAGGGCGCTCGGCGGGCGAGCGGCGCCCGGCGGCGCCGTCACGCGTCCGAGGTGCCCGACATGGGACGGCCCAGCAGGTCTCCGGCCACGGCCGCCACGTGCGGGGCGAGGTCGTCGAGGCCGGCCTCGGCCAGCGCAGGGGTGGCCACGACCGAACGCAGGATGCCGATGCCGACCAGCCAGGCGCTGAGCAGCTCCGCCCGCAGCTCGGCGTCGTCGCCCTCGGCGAGGTCCTCAAGGGCCCTGACGTAGGTGGTGCAGACCTCCTCGCGGATGCGCTGCCTGGTGTCCTCGTGGGCCGAGGAGCGCAGCATGGCGAGCAGCGGGTGCTCGCCGCCGTAGCGGGTCCAGTCGGCGAAGACCACGGAACGCACCATGCGGGCGACCAGCTCCTCCTCGGGGCCGTCGAGCAGGTCGGCGGGAATGTCGGCGGTGACCTCGTCGAAGAGCCGCTTCTTGTTGCCGAAGTAGCGGAAGATCAGGCCGGCGTCGACGCCGGCGTCTCCGGCGATGTCGCGCACGCTCGTGGCGTCGTAGCCCTCGCGGGCGAAGCGCAGCCTCGCGGCCTCCAGCAGGCGCGCCCTGGTGGCCTCCCGGTCTCTCTTCCGCACGTGGCACTCCCCTCATAGTCATCGATCGTTGACATTGTACGGCCACGGTGTGCTACGTTCCCCGTTAGTCAGCGTTCGATGACTTGGAGGATGGAATATGCGGACATATGTCGTGTCGGGCGGCACAACCGGTATGGGGAGAGGGTTGGCCCGCCACTTCCTGCGGCGCGGCGACCAGGTGACGATCATCGGCAGCGATCCCGCGAAAGGGCGGCGCTTCCTCGACGAGGCGGCCCGCGCCGGGGCCGGCGACCGGGCCGCGTTCGTCCAGGCCGACCTGACCTCGGTCGCGGAGAACGTACGCGTGGTCAAGGAGATCACGGCGCGGCACGACGCGCTGGACGGGCTCGTCCTCACCGCGATGCGGCACTTCCCCGGCCGGGTGGTGACGCCCGACGGCTTCGAGGCCACCTTCGCCCTCTACTACGTCAGCCGGATGCTGCTCAGCTACGGCCTGACCGGCCTGCTGGACAAGGGCGCGAACCCGATGATCGTCAACGTGTGCGGCGTCGGCGCCACCAAGGGCCGCATCCACTGGGACGACCTGTCTCTGGAGAAGGGATTCAACCGCATCAAGGCCGTGCTCCAGGCAGGTCGCGCCACCGACCTCCTCGGCGTCGCCTACGCCGCCGACCATCCGGACGGGCGTACGCGTTTCCTCCTGCACCACCCGGGCTTCACCGACAGCGGCACCGACAGCCTCCGCGGGCCGGCCAAGGCCGTCATCAAGGTGCTGGCCAGGTTCTTCGCCCAGCCCGTCGAGAAGAGCATCGAGCCGATCATCGAACTCATGGACGACCCGCCGGGCGGCGGCCTGCTCGCCTACGACCGTCGCGCCCCGGTCGACCCGTCGCTGCCGACCCTCGACCCGGGTGACGCGCGCCGCCTGCACGAGCAGACCGCCCACCTGCTGCGGCCGTGAGGCTCAGTACACCTCGATCCGGTCCATGCTGATCACGGTGCTGCCCGAGGCGGGGTTCTTCTCGCCCGTGACGCGGACCCGCAGGGTGTGCGTGCCACGCGGCAGGACCGGGCTCAGGTAGTTGAGCTGCTCACCGACCCGGATGCCGCTGTAGTAGTCGACGCGCTGCTCGGGGCCCCCGTCGATGGAGATCGCGGCGATGCCGTTGCCGCGGTCGCGCACGCTCAGCAGGGCCACCCTGGTACCGGTGAAGGTGACGGTGGCGGTCGCGCCGGCCTCGCCGCTCCAGTGGTCGTTGCTCCAGAAACACTGGTTGCCGCAGCCGGAGCCCGACTGCCACGTGCCGGCGTACGACACCTGCGGGTCGAAGTCGTTGATCACCGAGGTGGCCGCGCCCGGGTCGCCGGACGGAAGATCCTGGGTGGCGCCGGCGGCCAGCGGGCGGCCGAAACCGGGCGTGCCGTCGGCGTTCCAGGTGAACTTCTGCACGCGGGTGGTGCGGAAGTCGTAGGTGTAGGTGCTGGTGTTCTTGCCGTGGTAGGCGATCCAGTCCTCGGTGCCGTCGGGCGAGCGGAAGAACGAGTGGTGACCCGGGCCCCACACGCCGGTGGAGTCGTTGCGCGAGAACACCGGCCCGGGATGCTGCCTCCAGTTGGCCGCCACCATCGGGTCGGCGCCGTCCGCGATGCTCTTCATCCACAGCTGGTAGTCCGGCTTGCCGGTGTCGCAGGTGGAGTAGGTCAGGAACGTCCTGCCGTTGCGGTAGAGCGGGGTCGGCCCCTCCCGCACCTCCGTGCAACCCCCGTCGGCGGGGATGGCCACCCGGCCGCCGGTCACCGTCCACGGGTTGCTCATGCGGGCGATGTAGAGCTGCGCCGGGCCGCCCATGCCGCGGCCCGGGCCGGCCCAGACGAAGTACTGCCGGCCGTTGTGGGTGATCGGCTCGCCGTCGATGGCGTACTCGCCGAAGTCGGCGATCCTGGCCTTGAAGGTGTACGGGCCCATCGGGTCGTCCCCCGCGGACTCCAGGACGTACATGCGGTGGTTGGCGTCGACGCCGTCGGAGGCGGTGTAGTAGACGTACCAGCGGGATCCGACGTGGCGGAAGGCGGGCGCCCACATCTGGGTGTTGCGGCTCGGGTCACTGTCGCGCCACACCACCTGCTCGGGCGCCGACAGCAAGGTGGCCAGGCTGGGCGACCTCCAGATGCCGATCCGGTCGCCGCGCGTGGTGGCCACGTAGTAGTTGCCGTCGTGGTACATCAGGCTGGGATCGGCGCTCGGGTTGACCGGGTTGCGGAACGTCTGCGTCGCGGCGCTCCCTGCGGCGGCGCCGGGGAAAACCCCCATGAATGCGATGAGGACTGCGGCTAAGACGGCGGACAAGCGCGGCATCGGGATCCTTCCACGAAACCTGTCGGGTGATCTTTCCGATGGTCATGGATCGGGGTCAGCCCGTCAACGCCCGGGGCGCGGCTCCCGCGGGCCTGGCCCGCCCGCGCTCAGTCGCGGCCAGCGCGTCTCGCCAGCTCGTCCCAGACCTCGGCCACGCGGGTCTCCAGCTCCTCCAGGGAACCCTCGTTCGGCACCACGATGTCGGCCGCCGCCAGCCGCTCCTCCCGGCTCGCCTGGGCGGCGATGCGGGCCCTGGCGTCGGCCTCCGGCATGCCCCGGTGCTCGGCGAGCCGCCTGACGCGCACCTCGTCGGCCGCGTCGACGACGATGACGACGTCGTACATCGAGGCCAGGTCGTTCTCCACCAGCAGCGGCACGTCGTAGACCACGATCGCGTCGTCGGGCGCCTGGCCGCGCAGCTCCTCCACCCGCTCCCCCACCAGCGGATGGACGATCGCGTTGAGCTCGGCCAGCCGCTCGGCGTCGTTGAACACGATGGACCCGAGCCGCTCCCTGTCGAGCGAGCCGTCCGGGTGGAGCACCCCCTCGCCGAACGCGGCGACCACCTTGGCCAGGCCGGACGTGCCCGGCTCGACCACCTCGCGCGCGATCTTGTCGGCGTCGATCACCATGGCGCCCCTGGCCGCGAGCCGCCTGGACACCTCGCTCTTGCCGGAACCGATCCCGCCGGTGAGCCCTGTCGTCAGCACGCACCCGAGCCTATCGGCCGCAGCGCGGGCACGGAGCGGTGGTCACGGCGGGGGTGAGAGCCCCGCGGGCCTGCGCAGGTGCACCAGGGTCAGGTGATCGTCCATCCGCTCCCGGTGCGTCTCCCGGTAGCCGAGGCGGCGGTAGAGCCGTACGTTGCCCTCCGACAGATGGCCCGTGAACAGGTCGAACGCGGACGCCTGCGGCACGGCCTCGTGCAGGGCGCGCAGCAGGGCCGTGCCCAGCCCCTGCCCCTGGCGGTCGGGCGCGACCACCAGCCGGCCGACCACGCACGTGGCGCCCGACAACTGCCCGCGCACCGCGCCGACGATCCTCCCCGGCCTTCCCGCGTCGAGCGCCTTGAGCACGACGGCGCCCTCGATGGCCTTGCGCATCTGCTCCAGCGACTCGACGAGCGGCGGGATGTACGGGTCGCCGTAGAGCTGGGCCTCGCTCACGTAGGCCGCCCGCTGCAGGGTGAGGATCTCGCCCGCGTCCGCGGCAACCGCCCGTTCGATCAGCACGCGCAGCACCCTACCCGGCGCTCGCGCCTCTCGGGTTCATACCGTCCACCAGCGCTCCCCTGCAGGCTGTGCCGCGAGCGGGGAGCGTGCCCTTGACGAAGTAGTCGTGCACGCGGGTGCGCAGGCAGCTGGCGCGGAGCTTGCGTACGCCCTGCAGCAGATAGGCGTCATGCCCGTCGCCGTGCCACAACACCACCGCGCCGGGGATCCGCCTGGCCGCCCGTGCCGAGCCGGAGGCGGGCGCCTCGATGTCCAGCCGCCCGATGCCCACCAGCACCCGCGTCCCCGCGGACGGCGAGGACGGCCGGGACGGTCGGGGCGGCTGGGACACTGCGGAGGAGGGCCCCGTGCCCGCCAGGCCCAGGCACCGGCCGGCCTCGTGCCTCCCGCTCATCCACCCCACGCGGGGCGCGACCGCGCGCAGCCTCTCCTCCATGGCGAGAAAATCCCGGTATCGAGGCATGGCGGGCACGTCCTGGCACCTCATCATCCGCAGCGTCGTACCGTTCGCCCCGCCGCCCGGGGCGAGCCCGCTCAGCGGCAGCCGAGGCGCGTCGTCCGCGCCCGCCGACGCCGGGAACGGAGACGCCAGGGAGGCCAGCTGGCGGGCATCGCCGGACCTGGCCGCCGACAGAGCCCTGGCCAGTTCGGGCCAGCGTGCCGGGGTGAGGCCGGCGTACACGGCGGCGACCAGCCGCCGGGCGTTCACCTCGCTTCGCGGCCCGTCGGGCAGCGGCACGCGTGCGGCCAGGTCGTCGAAGACCGACACGGCGTCGTCCTCGCCCAGCGGGCAGCCCAGCCGGCCACGGCACCAGTCGCGGAAGGCGTACAGCTGTCGCTCAACCGCGCGGGCCCTCGTGGTCATCCGCCGCTCCAGCCCGGATCCGGTGAGGTCGGGTACGCCTTCCAGGTACATCCGCCCCACGCGGCCCGGGAACGACTCCGCGTACGCCTGCCCGTAGACGGCGCCGTAGGAGTTGCCGAAGTAGCGCAGCCGTGCCTCGCCGAGGGCGGCCCGCAGGGCGTCGAGGTCGTGGGCGACCTGCCAGGACGTGAGCCGGGTGGCTCCCGCGGCGGCGCGGCAGCTCCTGCCGTGGGCGGCGTTGGCGCGGGCGTGGGCGCGCCAGCCGGCCGGGCCCCGGGACAGCTGGAGGCGCAGCACGTCGGGGGGCGGCACCGCGCATCGTACGGCCGCCGCGCTGTCGTGGTCGCCGGACCCGCGCGCCTCCATGATCACGACGTCGAACCACCGCGCCAGCTCGCTCACGGTGTCGGGCCGCGCCCGCACGTCCTGGATGGAGGACCCCGCACCGGTGTTCACGACCAGGTGGCCGCGACTGCGCCGCGGGTCCCGCGCGGGCATCCGGGCCACGTCGATCTCGGTACGGGCTCCGCCCGGCCTGGCCCAGTCGGCGGGCACGGACAGCTTGGCGCACCGCAACCCGTCCCCGCAGTCCCACCAGGCAAGCCCTCGCCGCGCCCCGCCCGCCCGCCGCAGCGCCGCGCCGCCACCGCCCACCTGCCGCGCCGCCGCGCCGCCACCGCCCACCTGCCGACCCGCCGCGCGGCCACCGTCCACCTGCCGCGCCGCCGCGCCGCCACCGCCCGTCTCCCCCACCATGCGAGCGTCGCCGGCCTGCACCGCAGGAGTGCCGCCGGCCTCCGGAGCGCCGGTCACCACCGGCACGGCACCCGTCCCATGGGCCTCCGGCGGGACCGGCGCGGGGCCCGCGCCGGCCGCTCCCGGTGCGGCGAGTACGCCACCCCCGCCGGCGACCGTCAGAGCGGTCGTCATCCGCAACATCCGCTGACCCATGCCCACCGCGTCGCTCCTGCAGAGTAGTGCCGACAGCGCAGGTCAGCAGTCTGTCAGCGCCCTGCGGGCCGGTGGACGGCTTCGCCGAAGGCCGTAGGGGAAATCTCCGGCAGCCTCAGCGGATCGTCCGGAAAGCGGCGCGTATGCCCGCCACCAGGGAGTCCGGCGTCGCCATGGCGACCATGTGGCTGGGGCTGTGCGCCTCTCCCCAGTAGACGATGTCGTTGCCGCGTTCGGCGATCCGCCGCATCACCGCCGGCCCGCCGTGTGTCACCCCGGTCGGCACGGCCCGCTGGTCGACGGGCAGCCCCGCGGCGCCTTCGTAGTAGGGCCACGACGACGACCCACCGGTGCCGGTCAGCCAGTAGAGGCTCGCGTTGGCCAGCACCAGGTCGCGCTCGACGGGCTCGGACCCCGCCCCCCACCCGTCGAACTCCTTGAACCTCTCCACGAGGTAGGCGAGCTGCGCCACCGGCGAGTCGGTGAAGCCGTACGCGAGCGTCTGCGGCCTGCTCGCGAGGTAGGGGCCGTACCCGCTGCCCTCGGTCATCCAGGCGGCCATCTCCGCCAGCTCGGCCCGCTCGGCCTCGCTGAACCCCTCCAGCTGCGCCGGGTCACCCGTGTGGAGGCCGAGCCCGGCCGTGATGACGGAGCCGATCACGTGCTCGCTGTCGAGCGCGGCCAGTTGCGGGGTCACCAGCGCTCCGGCGTCGTTGCCGTGGGCGCCGTACCGCTCGTAGCCGAGCCGGCGCATCAGCTCGGCCCACGCGCGCGCCACCCGCTCGATGTTCCACGGCCGCTCGTCGGCGGGCTCGGGGAACGGCGAGAAGGCGAACCCGGGCAGCGATGGCGCCACGACGTGGAAGGCGATGTCCGGGTCGAGCCCGTGCCGGCGCGGGTCGGTGAGGGGCCCGATGACGCTCAGGAACTCGGCGACGGAGTTCGGCCAGCTGTGCGTCATGATCAGCGGTATGGCGCCGGGCTCCGGGGAGCGGGCGTGCACGAAATGGATCGTCTGCCCGTCGATGCCGGTGGTGAACTGCGGGAAGGCGTTGAGCCTGGCCTCCCACGCCCGCCAGTCGAAGCCGTCGGCCCAGTGTTCGGCGAGCTCGCGCAGGTATGGTGCGGGCACGCCCCGGCTCCACCCGCCGGGCAGCGCCCTCGCCCATCTGGTACGCCGCAGCCGGTCGCGCAGGTCGTCGAGGTCGATCTGCGGAATGTCCAGGTGAAAGCGCTTGATGACGTTCATGCCCGGCACCCTAGGAACCCTTGCGGCAAGAAGGCTTCCGCATCGACCCGCTCGGCCGGACCGTCCGGAGGATGGCGTACGCGTGGGGTGCCGCCCGAGCGTCACCGGCGCGGCCCGGGCGCGAGCCGGAGGGCCGCGTACCGTAAATGCTCAGGGGCGCCCGCGACGACACCCGCATACGAAGAACCCCGCACGGGTCGTCCGTGCGGGGTTCTCGTTCAGGCCAGGGATCGAGCCGCAGCCTTCAGTGAAGCGTCAGCTCTGGCCGCCGGCGAGCTTCTCGCGCAGGGCCGCGAGCGCCTCGTCAGAGGCGAGCGCGCCGCTGGCGGGAGCCGACGACGAGCCGCCGCCCGACTGGGCCGGCGAGTCGCCGGTGTAGGACGAGGGAGCGGCCTCGCCGGCCTCCGCCTCGGCCTTGCGGGCCTCCTCGATCTGCTTCCTGTGGGCCTCGAAGCGCTGCTGGGCCTCGGCGTACTGCCGCTCCCACTCCTCACGCTGCTTGTCGAAGCCCTCGAGCCACTCGCCGGTCTCCGGGTCGAAGCCCTCGGGGTAGATGTAGTTGCCCTGGTCGTCGTAGGTGGCCGCCATGCCGTAGAGGGTCGGGTCGAACTCGACCTCGGTGCCGACACCCTCGTTGGCCTGCTTCAGCGACAGGCTGATGCGACGGCGGTCGAGGTCGATGTCGATGATCTTGACGAAGATCTCGTCGCCGACCTGGACGACCTGCTCCGGGATCTCCACGTGGCGCTCGGCCAGCTCGGAGATGTGGACCAGGCCCTCGATGCCCTCCTCGACCCGGACGAACGCGCCGAACGGCACCAGCTTGGTGACGCGGCCCGGCACGACCTGGCCGATCTGGTGGGTGCGGGCGAACTGCTGCCACGGGTCTTCCTGGGTGGCCTTGAGCGACAGGGAGACGCGCTCGCGCTCCATGTCGACGTCGAGGACCTCGACCGTGACCTCCTGGCCCACCTCGACGACCTCGGACGGGTGGTCGATGTGCTTCCAGGACAGCTCGGACACGTGGACCAGACCGTCGACGCCGCCGAGATCGACGAAGGCGCCGAAGTTGACGATCGAAGAGACGACGCCCTTGCGGACCTGGCCCTTCTGGAGGGTGTTGAGGAACGTCTGGCGAACCTCGGACTGCGTCTGCTCGAGCCAGGCACGGCGCGACAGGACCACGTTGTTGCGGTTCTTGTCGAGCTCGATGATCTTGGCTTCGAGCTCGCGGCCGACGTACGGCTGCAGGTCGCGGACACGCCGCATCTCGACCAGGGACGCCGGGAGGAAGCCACGGAGGCCGATGTCGAGGATGAGACCACCCTTGACGACCTCGATGACGGTGCCGGTGACGATGCCGTCCTCGTCCTTGATCTTCTCGATCGTGCCCCAGGCGCGCTCGTACTGGGCGCGCTTCTTGGACAGGATCAGGCGGCCCTCCTTGTCCTCCTTCTGGAGAACCAGGGCCTCGACGTGTTCGCCGACCTCCACGACGTCAGCAGGGTCGACATCGTGCTTGATCGAAAGCTCGCGCGAGGGGATGACACCCTCGGTCTTGTAGCCGATATCGAGAAGGACCTCGTCTCGATCGACCTTGACGACGGTGCCCTCGACAATGTCGCCGTCGTTGAAGTACTTGATGGTCTCGTCGATCGCTGCGAGGAAGGCTTCCTCGGACCCGATGTCGTTGACCGCTACCTGCGGGGTGCTCGAGGTGGCCTCAGTGCTGGACGTCATGTGTGGAATTGCTCCGAACGCGGACAGGATGTCGATGTGGCGGATGCGCGGCAGGCCCTCTTCCGCATCAAGCCGAGGAATGACGACATCGACGTGACCGAGCGCGAGCCCGCTCCGTCTGAGGCGCGCGCGAGCCCACAGCGCAGCGATCAGCATATGAGACCTTGGCCACGGGGTCAATCCAGGGAGGCGTCAGTACGCGATGACCTGGAGCCCTCGCTTGGCCCTGATATTACCGCGTAGTTTCTTCGGTATGGAGATCCGGTCGGGATCGCCGTCGGAGACGTAGCGCTCACCAGGGTGCTTACGCAGCCAGTCGAGCCAGTGTTGCGAACACCACTTGCGGCACTCGCCCTTCTTGGCGTTGCTCTGGATGCGCTGGATCGCCCCCCGGTCGAATTTTTTCGCGTAGGGCGAAAGTGACGGCTCGGCCCCGGCGAGGAACACGCCTGCGAAATCATAACGCGTGCCGTCCCACTTCCCGACCCGAGCGGGCTTCTTCCCGCGGGGCAACGAGCCGTACGGCAGCGCCATGGTCCTGGAGGACGGCACGCCGAGCTTCTTGAGCAGGCGTTCGAGCCGGACGATCTGCTCGTGCACCTTCTTCCGCTTGATCGTCCGCAGGTCGGGGTGGCTCCAGGTGTGGTTGGCGACCTCGTAGCCGCGGTCGACCAGCCACCGCACGGCCGCCGTCTGCGACGGCCTGTCGCGCAGCCCGAAGGGTTCCTTGTTGATCCAGAACGTGGCGACGGGCCGGAAGGACGGGTGTTTCCTGGCCACCTCCTGGATCACGGCCACGGCCGTGCCCGCCGCCGGGTTGCCCGCGGCGTCGAGGGCGAAGTGGCTGGGGTGACCGTCGTCGAACGTGAGCACCACCGGGAACCTCCCCGCGGGGACCGGGATCTCGCCGGTGACGAACTCCCTGGCGGTGATCGGCACGTAGCCCTCCTTCGCCAGCCGCTCCAGCTCCTTCCTGAGCTGGGCGGGGGTCCTGTCGATGGAGGCCCGCCGTTCGGCGACGATCCGGTGGTACATCAGGACCGGCACCAGGCCGGCCTCGTTGGCGCGCACCTGACGGGCGAACTCCGGCGTGGACACGACGCCGGGCGGCTGGCCCACCGGCGACGGGCTGGGCGGCGAGCTGGGCGGCGGAGAGCTGTCGCCGACCTCGGCCGCGTCGTCCGGCCGCGCGTGCGGCCGCGGCTCGTCCGGTAACAGGCTGAGCCCGACGATGGCCACCGTTATCACCACCACGTTCGCTATGCCGATGATCCGCGTGAGGGACGCTGGTAACCGCACAGAACTCCCGGGCCGCTCGGGTGAGAAACACGATCAGGCTAGTGCAGATCCCCCACGACGGGCGGCCCTCGCCGTCAGTGGCAGGGCCAGTGACAGCGTCAGTGGCAGGGTCAGTGGCCGGCGTCCTCCCAGGTGCGCCCGACGCCCACGGAGACCTCCAGCGGCACGCGCAGGTGGTAGGCGGCGTTCATCTGGTCGCACACGAGCTGCGTGAGCGGCTCCAGCTCGCCGGGCGCCACCTCGAACACCAGCTCGTCGTGGACCTGCAGCAACATCCGGGAGGCCAGCCCTTCCTCGCCGAGCGCCTGGCGCACGTGCAGCATGGCGACCTTGATGATGTCGGCCGCCGAGCCCTGGATGGGGGCGTTGAGCGCCATGCGCTCGGCCATCTCGCGGCGCTGGCGGTTGTCGCTGGTGAGGTCGGGGAGGTAGCGGCGGCGGCCCATGATGGTCTCGGTGTAGCCGTCGGCGCGGGCCTGCTGGACGATGGCGTGCAGGAAGTCTCGCACGCCGCCGAACTCGGTGAAGTATTCCTCCTTCAGCGCCCGCGCCTCGGCCACCGGGATGTTGAGCTGCTGGGCCAGCCCGAAGTCGGACAGGCCGTAGGCCAGGCCGTAGTTCATCGCCTTGATGCGGGCGCGCAGCTCGCCGTCGATCTGCTCGGGCGGCAGGTCGAACACGCGGGCGGCGGTGGCCTGGTGGAAGTCGTGGCCCGACTCGAACGCCTCGATCAGCGACTCGTCGCCCGACAGGTGGGCCATGATGCGCAGCTCGATCTGGCTGTAGTCGGCCGTCAGCAGCGTCTCGTAGCCCTCGCCGACCACGAAGCCCTGCCGGATGCGGCGGCCCTCGGCGGTGCGGATCGGGATGTTCTGCAGGTTGGGCTTCTCCGACGACAGCCGGCCCGTGGCGGCCATGGTCTGGTTGAACGTGGTGTGGATGCGCCCGTCGTCGGCGATCTCCTTGATCAGGCCCTCGACGGTGATGCGGAGCTTGGCCTGGTCGCGGTGGCGCAGCATGATCGTGGGGAGCTCGTGCTCGGTCTGGGTGGCCAGCCAGGCGAGCTGGTCGGCGTCGGTGCTCCAGCCGGTCTTGATCTTCTTCGTCTTGGGCAGGTTGAGCCGGACGAAGAGGATCTCCTGCAGCTGTTTGGGCGAGCCGAGGTTGAACTGCTCGCCGACCGAGCGGTGCGCCTCCTCCACGGCGTGCTTGACGGCGGCGCCGAACTCGGCCTCAAGGCCCGCGAAGTATTCGCTGTCGACGGCGATGCCGGCGCGCTCCATCTCGGCCAGCACCGACAGCAGCGGCAGCTCCACGTCGGTCATGAGCTGGGTGCCGCCCCTCCCGGCCAGGAAGCTCTCCAGGGAGTCGGCCAGTTCGCGTACGGCGTGGGCGCGCAGCGCGAGATCCTTGGCCGGCGCGTCCTCGTCGTCGCCGAACAGCGCGGCCTGCCCGTCGGGCTCCTCCTCGGCGCGCAGGTCGCGGTTGAGGTAGCGCCTGGCCAGGTCTTCCAGGGCGAACGTGCGCTGCCCCGGCATGGCGAGGTAGGCGGCCAGCGCGGTGTCGCAGCTCAGGCCGCGCAGCTCCATGCCCTGCGCCCAGAGGGCCAGGATGGGACCCTTGGCGTCGTGGACGGCCTTGGGGCGGGCGTCGTCGCCGAGCCAGGCGCGCAGGGCCGTCTCGTCGGCCTCGGTGAGCTTGACGAGGTCGATGTGGGCGGCCGTGCCGTCGGGCGAGGCGATGGCGACGGCGTCGACGCGCCCGCCGCCGCTGCCGTAGGAGCCCTTGAACGCCAGGCCCGCGCGGCCGGCGGGCAGCGCCGACAGCCAGCCCGCGACGCGGTCGGGGCCGAGCAGCACGGTCTCCACCTCGAAGCCCTGCTCGGGCTCCTGCTCGCCGGTGCCGAGCACCTTGAACACCCGCTCGCGCAGCTCGCCGCGGATCTGCAGGGTGTCGAACAGTTTGTTGATCTCCTCGCGCTCCCACGTGCCCTGGCTGAGCGCGCCGGGCTCGACCTCCAGCGGGACGTCGCGCAGCAGCTCGGTGAGCCGGCGGTTCATCAGCACCTGGGCGACGTGCTCGCGCAGCTTGTCGCCGACCTTGCCCTTGACCTCGTCGACCCGGTCGACCAGCGCGGTCAGCGAGCCGAACTCGCGCACCCACTTGGCCGCGGTCTTCTCCCCCACGCTCGGGATGCTCAGCAGGTTGTCGCTGGGGTCGCCGCGCAGTGCCGCGAAATCAGGGTATTGAGCGGGCGTCAGGCCGTATTTCTCCTGGACCGCCTCGGGCGTGAACCTGGTCATGTCGCTGATGCCGCGCCGGGTCATCAGAACGGTGACGTTCGCGTCGACCAGCTGGAGCGCGTCGCGGTCGCCGGTGACGATCAGGACGTTCATCCCCTCCGCCGAGGCGCGGGTGGCCAGCGTGGCGATGAGGTCGTCGGCCTCGAAGCCCGCCTTGGACAGCCGCGGGATGCGCAGCGTGTCGAGCAGCTCGAAGATCAGCTGCATCTGCCCGCGGAAGTCTTCCGGCGTCTCGCTCCTGTTGGCCTTGTAGTCGGAGTATTCCTCATGGCGGAACGTCGGCTCCGACCTGTCGAAGGCCACCGCCACGTGGGTCGGCTGCTCGTCGCGCAGGATGTTGGTCAACATCGAGGTGAACCCGTAGACCGCCTCGGTGTGCTGACCGTCGGTGGTCATCAGGTTGGCGTCCTTGAGCGCGTAGAACGCGCGATAGGCCAGGGAATGCCCGTCAAGCAGCAACAGGCACGGGCGGCTGGGGGTCACTTCACTCTTCGGCACACCCGCAGCCTAGTCTGCGTCTGCGACAGAAAACCTGAGCTCGGAAGAGTGGAGGCGTCCCTTTGACACAGACCAACCCCATGGATGCGGCGATGGTCGGCGACATGCACGCGGGCACGCTTCCCGAGCGGATGGGCGTCGAGTTCCTCGAGGCCACGCCGGAGCGGGTGACGGGCCGGATGCCGGTCGAGGGCAACACGCAGCCGTACGGGCTGCTGCACGGCGGGGCGTCTGTGGTGCTGGCCGAGACCCTGGGCTCGGTGGCGGCGGCGATCCACGCGGGGCCCGACCGCATCGCCGTGGGCATCGAGATCAGCGCCACCCACCACCGCCCCGCGACCTCCGGCCATGTGACCGGCGTCGCGACCAGGTTGCACGCGGGCCGGACGCTGGCGACGTACGACATCGTGATCAGTGACGAGCAGGGGCGTCGCGTGTGCACCTCGCGCCTCACCTGCATGCTGCGCGACCGCTGACACACCGGCCACTTGCGCGCAGCCTTTGCGCGCGCCCCCCGCGGGTCGCTACGGTTGACCGGACAGAGCCCCGCGGGGAGGCTCAGTAGAAAACGTGTACGGCCGGGGAAGCCTTACACGGCCCCAAAGGCCACCCCGCGGGCTCGTCAACATCCACAGACGATCGTTATTCCATCGTTTTCCCCACGTGCCAGGCGTCTCCCCTGATTTAGCCCCTGACCTGCCTCGTTGGTTCCTCACATCAGTGACACACACATGTCACTAATTGGTGACGAACGATACTGAAACGGGCGCACCCAGAATAAGCTCCCGCCATTGCATTCCAGTTGTGCCTGCGATGCGCGCGTGTCGAGATGGAGGGGCACAACCCCGCCTTGACCTATTTTCGAGGGAGCACCATTGCGCAGAGCCGTGATCGCGTTCACGGCCTTCCTGGGTGGACTCATCTTCCTGCTCGCCGGTCCGGCCCACGCGGGGCCGGCCGACTGCCAGGGCTTGAGGGGAACACTCAACTTCCAAGGCCAGCCAGTGAACGGCGCCAGAATCTCCGTGACCACCGAGGACGGCAAACCCGTCTCGGAGGCCACCACCGACGCTCAGGGCAAGTGGGATGTCCAGGTCGAGGATCCAGGCAGATACAAGGTCACCCTGGATCCCGGCAGCCTGCCGCAGAACGCCGAGCCGCGGGGCGGCACGAACGTCCGCACGCTGAGCGTCCATGAGGGCAACTGCTCCACCGCCCTCTTCCCCCTCCAGCCGAAGGGCGGCGGCCAGGACCAGGGGCAGCAGAGCGACGACGACAGCGCGTTCTGGACCCGCGCCGCGCAGCTCACCTTCGAGGGCTTCAACCTCGGCCTGATCATCGCCCTGGCCGCGCTCGGCCTCTCGCTCATCTACGGCACGACCGGCCTGACCAACTTCGCCCACGGCGAGCTGGTCACCCTCGGCGCGATCCTCGCCTACGGGTTCAACGCGGGAATGGGCCTCGGCCTCATCCCCGCCGCCGCCATCGCCGTCATCGTCGCCGGCCTGCTCGGCTATCTGCAGGACCGCTTCTTCTGGGGGCAACTGCGCAGGCGCGGCACCGGCATCATCGCCATGATGATCATCTCGATCGGCGTCGCGCTCTTCCTGCGCTACCTGTTCCTCATCGTCTTCGGCGGCCAGACCGAGGCGTACACCGAGTACAACGCCCAGCCCGGCGTGCAGGTGGGACCGATCTCGGCCGCGCCGAAGAACTTCGTCGCCATGGGCATCGAACTGGTCGTGCTGATCATCGTCGGCATCGCCCTGCTGCGCACCCGCACCGGCAAGGCGGCGCGCGCGGTCGCCGACAACCCGGCGCTCGCGGCGTCGTCCGGCATCAACGTCGACCGGGTCGTCCGGATCATCTGGACCTCGGGCGGCGCCATCGCCGCACTCGCGGGCATCATGCTCGGCCTCTCCCAGAACCTGAAATACACGATGGGGCAGGAGATGCTCCTGCTCATCTTCGCCGGCGTGACGCTCGGCGGGCTCGGCACCGCGTTCGGCGCGCTGATCGGGTCGCTGGTGGTCGGCCTGTTCATCCAGGTCTCGACACTGTGGGTGCCGCCGGAGCTCAAGAGCGTCGGGGCGCTGGCCGTTCTCATCATCGTGCTCCTCGTCCGGCCGCAGGGCATCCTCGGCCGCCGCGAGCGGATCGGCTGATCGGGGGAGGATCAGAATGGACTGGATCACGATCTTCAGCACCACCATCAAGTCCGCGGTCGGCGTGGAGACAGTGCTGTACGGCATCGCCGCCATCGGTCTCAACATCCACTTCGGCTACACCGGGCTGCTCAACTTCGGCCAGGCCGCGTTCATGGGCGTGGCCGGTTACGGTCTGGCGGTCACCGTCGTCGTCCTCGGCATGCCGTTCTGGGTCGGCATCATCTTCGGCCTGATCGCGGCGGTGATCCTGGCGTTCCTGCTGGGCATACCGACGCTGCAGCTGCGCGCCGACTATCTGGCCATCGTCACCATCGCGGCGGCCGAGATCGTCCGGCTCGTCTTCCGCTCGGTGCAGTTCAAGGACGTCTTCGGCGGCTCCGACGGCCACCGCGGCTTCACCGAGGGCTTCTACGCTCTCAACCCCTACCCCGCGGGAAACTACGGCTTCAACCTCGGCCCCATCCCGCTGTTCTTCAACCACCGCACGATGTGGGTGATCACCGTCGGCTGGGTGCTGATCGCCCTGGCCTGCCTCATGGTCCACCTGCTGATGAAGAGTCCGTGGGGCCGCGTGCTCAAGGCCATCCGCGAGGACGAGGACGCCGTGCGCAGCCTGGGCAAGAGCGTCTTCTCCTACAAGATGCAGGCGCTGGTGCTGGGCGGCGTCATCGGCTGCATGGGCGGCTTCATCTACGGTCTGGGCTATGCCTCGGTGCAGCCTGACGTGTTCGGCACCGAGACGACGTTCTACATGTACACGATGGTCATCCTCGGCGGCGCGGCCCGCGTGCTCGGCCCGGTCATCGGCTCGATGCTCTTCTGGGTCCTGCTCGTGCTCATCTACGGCGTGCTCTCCGAGGCCGTCCGCGTGGGGTACATCACCTTCATGGACACCAACCAGGTCGGCGCCCTGCGCTGGATCCTGGTCGGCGCCGGTCTGATCCTGTTGCTTGTCTACCGGCCACAGGGCATCTTCGGTGACAAGAGGGAGATCGCAATCGATGCACGCTGAGACCATGAGCACTGACCGCAAGGCCGCCGCCCTGGCCGCCTTCAAGGACCTGGCGCGCGATCCGGGCGTGCCCAAGCCCGACCCCATCCTCGTGGTGGACCGCGTCGTCCGCCGCTTCGGCGGCCTGACCGCCGTCGACGTCGGCCACGTGGAGATCCAGCGGGGCTCCATCACGGCGCTGATCGGCCCCAACGGCGCCGGCAAGACCACGTTCTTCAACCAGCTCACCGGGTTCGACAAGGCCGACGCCGGCTCGTGGACGTTCAACGGGCGGTCCATGAACGGCGTTCCCGCCCACAAGGTGGCCAGAAGCGGCATGGTCCGCACCTTCCAGCTCACCAAGGCGCTGTCGCGCCTGACGGTGCTGGAGAACATGCGCCTCGGCGCCCAGAGGCAGAAGGGCGAGAACTTCTGGCAGGCGCTCGTGCCGCGCCTGTGGCGTGCCCAGGAGGACGAGATCACCGAGCGGGCCGAGGAGTTGCTGGCCCGCTTCAAGCTCGACGCCAAACGCGACGACTTCGCCGGATCGTTGTCCGGCGGCCAGCGCAAGCTGCTGGAGATGGCCCGCGCGCTCATGGTCAACCCCGAGCTGGTCATGCTCGACGAGCCCATGGCGGGCGTCAACCCGGCGCTGACCCAGTCGCTGCTCGGCCACGTCAAGGACCTGCGCGAGCAGGGCATGACGGTGCTGTTCGTGGAGCACGACATGGACATGGTCCGCGACATCAGCGACTGGGTGATCGTCATGGCCCAGGGCGCGGTCATCGCCGAGGGCCCGCCCTCGACGATCATGTCCGACGAGCGGGTGATCGACGCCTACTTGGGCGCCCACCACGACGCGCCCCTGTCCGAGGGCGAGCTGGAGGCCCAGCTGCACGAGGCTGAGGCGGCGCTGGAGGCCGAGATCGAAGAGGAGACGCAGAAGTGAACGCCGGCGCAGAGTCGAAGGCGGCCGTCACCGACCGCAGCGCGCATCTGGAAGGCGCCGAGGACGCCGTGCTCCGGTGCGACGAGCTGATCGCCGGCTACCTGCCGGGCGTCAACATCCTCAACGGCTCCGACCTCTACGTCAAGGACGGCGAGCTGATCGGCATCATCGGCCCCAACGGCGCCGGGAAGTCGACGCTGCTCAAGGCCATGTTCGGGCTGGTCAACATCCGCAGCGGAACGGTGCTGCTCAAAGGTGAGAACATCACGAACATGAAGGCGCACACGCTGGTCGCCCGCGGGGTGGGCTACGTCCCGCAGACCAACAACGTCTTCCCCAGCCTCACCATCGAGGAGAACCTCGAGATGGGCGCCTTCCAGACCCCGGGGAAGTTCAAGGAGCGCTTCGCGTTCGTCGCCGAGTTGTTCCCCGCGCTCAAGGAACGGCGCAAGCAGCGCGCCGGATCCCTGTCCGGCGGCGAGCGGCAGATGGTGGCGATGGCCAGGGCCCTGATGACCGAGCCCTCGGTGCTGCTGCTCGACGAGCCGTCCGCCGGCCTGTCGCCCAAGCTGCAGGACCTGGTCTTCATCCAGGCCCAGCAGATCAACAAGGCGGGCGTGACGGTCATCATGGTGGAGCAGAACGCGCGCCGCTGCCTGCAGATCTGCCACCGCGGCTATGTCCTCGACCAGGGCCGCAACGCCTACACCGGCACCGGGCGGCAGCTCGCCAACGACCCCAAGGTCATCGAGCTCTACCTCGGCACGCTGGCCAAGGCGTAGATCCGGCGATCGTTCGCGAGAACGGCGAAAGGGCTCCCCGTGAGCCCCTTCGCCGTTCTTTAATGATCGGTGTGAAACGCTTGGCGACAGTCGCGCTCATGCTCCCCGTCCTGCTCGTCGGCTGCCAGGACGCCGCCTCGTCGGCGGGGAAGTACAGCACCGGAGGCGATCCCACCGACAGCCCCTGCGCCCGCGTGGTGTCCGCCATCGGGTACGCGGGCCTCATGCTGGGTCCGAAGGGCCAGGAGGACCGCCAGCACTTCGAGGACGCCCTGACCGGCCGCCTGGCGGAGGTGCACGGCATCACGCGGGAGTTCGGCGGCCGGCTGCCCGGCTCGCTGAGCGGGGCCGTGGAGACCGTCGAGACGACGACCGCGGGGCTGTCCAGGAACGACGTGCCGCGCGAGCGGCGGGTGGCGCTGCTGAAGCGCTACCGCGCGGCCGCCGACCGCATCGTGGCCGGCTGCGCATGAAAAGGAGAAGGGCCCGGTCCTGACGACCGGGCCCTTCTCCGTCACGCGGGTGCCGGTCAGCCCTCGATGTTGCCGGTGCGGTATTCAAGCGCCTTGACCGGGTACTTGTTGTCGTCGGCGTACTGGTAGATGCCGATGGTGGCGACCGCCGGGTCACCGGCGTCGTTGAACTCGACCGGGCCGCTGACGCCGTCGTAGTCGATGTCCTTGCCGGCCTTCAGCAGGTCGACGCACTCCTTGAAGTTCTTGCACTTCTCGCCGCCCTTGCTGACCTCGGCCAGCTTGGCCGCGATGTCGGCGCCCGCGTCGCTCTTGGCGGCCTCGGCGGCCAGCGCGATCAGGTTGGCCGCGTCGTACGACTCGGGAGCGTAGGTGTAGTCCTCGAGCTTGGGGTCGACCTCGAGGAGGTTCTTCCTGAACGTGTCGGGAGCCGAGGCGCCGGGGTAGGTGCCCTTGACGCCCGTGAGCGTGCCCTTGGGCATCTTCACGTAGTTGGTGTTCGACATGTTGCCGTCGACCATGTACCACTTGTGCTTGCTGGCCGGCATGCCCTGCTTGACGAGCTCGCCGATGACCTTCGCGGTCTCCTCGAAGCCGATGAGGACGATGCCCTTCGGGTTCTTCGCCTTGATCTTGGCGACGTCGGCGGAGAAGTCGGGCGCCTTCGGGTCGTAGTCGACCCGCTCGACCACCTGGGCGCCGGCGTCGGTGACGGTCTTCTCCACCTGGTCGGCCAGGCCGGTGCCGTACGAGTCCTGCATCGCCATGATGGCGACCGTGTCGTTGCCGTCGGACACCACGAGGTCGCCCAGCACGCGGCCCTGCAGCTTGTCCGGCGGCGCGGTGCGGAAGTAGAGGCCGTTGTCCTTGATCGTGGTGAACTTGTCGGAGGTGTTGGCGGGCGAGAAGTGCACCACGCCGGCACCCGTGATCTTGTCGATCACCGACTCCGACACCGACGACGACGCGGCGCCGATGATGGCGTCGGCCTTCTGCGCCAGCAGCTTGTCCACCGACTGGGAGGCGATGTTGGTCGTCGTGTCACCCGAGTCGGTGTCGAACTTCTCGACAGGCTTGCCAAGCACTCCGCCGGCCTCGTTGATCTCCTTGAGCGCGAGATCGACCCCGGCGAACTCGGGCGGGCCGAGGAAGGCCAGCGAGCCGGTCTGGGGCAGCAGCGTGCCGAGGGTGAGCGTGCCGTCACCCTTCGCCGCGGCCGGGGCCGACGAGGATGAGGCGGGCGCGGCACTTTCGGAGGTTTGCGTGGCCGTGTCGCCGCCACCACCGCAGGCTGTCAGGGCCAGGCTGGTGGCAGCCGCGACAGCCAGCGCCCGTCCCACGGGAGCAATGCGGATCATGAAGTGTCTCCTTCATTTCAGGCCGGGGATCCGTCAGCACCGCCGAACGTTCCCGATCGAATGACGGAAACGTACAAAACTGTCGCATGCTCCAACCAGATGCCGCGAGGAACTGTCGGCACTTGGATGCGGAGTCGTAATCAGTCCTCAACTTACGGGACCTGCGGAAGCAGGCTTAATGTGCGTCAGGTGAGGCGTAACACCACATTCTTGGCCGCGGTGGCCCTTCTCGCCGGGTGCGGTTCCAGCGGGCCGTCTCCCGCGGCTGTCTCGGGCCCGCCCGCCGGCGTCTCCGTCACGCTCGGGCAATGGCGTTCCGACGAACCGGCACACCGGCTTCAGGTGGCCGTGCGCAACACCCGCGACACCCCCGTCTATTTCGCCGACGTCCAGCTGGTGACGCCATCTTTCCGTACGGTGCCCGCGAGCCAGGCCCGCGCCGCCATCGGCAGGACCGAGCGCACCGACCTGCCCATCCCGTACGGCGCCGCCAACTGCTCGCCCGGCGGCCTGCCCCAGGTGCGGCCCGCCACCGTCGTGGCCCATCTCCGCACCGGCGCGGAGCCGCTGCGCAAGGTCGCCTTCGAGCTGCCCCATCCCGACCCGCTGCTGGCCAGGCTGCTGCGCGACGAGTGCTCGGAGTTCCTCATCAAGCAGGCGGTGAACATCACGTTCGGCCCGGAATGGACGGAGTCCGGCAAGGTCATGCGCGGCGACCTGGTCGTCACCCGGCGCGGCGCGGGAGCGGTGACGCTGGCCGCCATGGGCGGCACGACGCACTACAACGTCGCCTACGACGGCCGGCGCCTGGGCCTGCTGCGGGCCACGGAGCAGCGCCTTGAGGTGCCGATCGAGCTCACCCCCGCACGCTGCGACGGCCACGCGTTCGGCGAGGCCAAGAAGGCCTTCCAGTTCCCCGTGCGGGCCGGCATCGACGGGGGCGAGGAGCGGGTGGTCGTCGTGGCCCCGCCCAAGCCGCTGCAGGACCGCCTGATCGGCTACGCGTTCAGGGCGTGCGGCTTCGGCCGCTGAGCGACCCGCCGCACGCGGGGTCGCTCAGCGGCCGGATCCGCAGGGTCAGCCCTCGATGTTGCCGGTGCGGTACTCCAGCGCCTTGGTGTCGTAGGTGTTGTTCTCGCCGTACTGGTAGATGCCGATGGTGGCGACCGCCGGGTCACCGGCGTCGTTGAACTCGACCGGGCCGCTGACGCCCTCGTAGTCGATGTCCTTGCCCTCCTTCAGCAGGGCGGCGCACTCCTCGAAGTTCTTGCACTTCTCGCCGCCCTTGCTGACCTCGGCCAGCTTGGCCGCGATCGACGCGCCGGAGTCGTCCTTCGCCGCCTCGGCGGCCAGGGCGATCAGGTTCGCCGCGTCGTACGACTCCGCCGCGTACGTGAAGTCGTCGAGCTCGGCGTTGAGCTTCTTGAGCTTCTTCCTGAAGTCGTCAGGGGCCTCGGCGCCCGGGATGGTGCCCTTGACGCCCGTGAGCGTGCCCTTGGGCATCTTCACGTAGTTGGTGTTCGACATGTTGCCGTCCACCATGTACCACTTGACCTTGTCGGCCGACAGGCCCTGCTTGACCAGCTCCGCGATGACCTTGGCGCCCTCCTCGAAGCCGATCAGCACGACCGCCTTCGGGTTCTTCGCCTTGATCCGCGCCACGTCGGCGGAGAACTCCGGCGCCTTCGGGTCGTAGTCGACCCGCTCCACGACGCTCGCCCCCGCCTCCTCGGCGGTCTTGGTGACCTGGTCGGCCAGGCCGGAGCCGTAGGAGTCCTGCATGGCCAGGATGCCGATGGTGTCGTTGCCGTCGGCGGCGATCAGGTCGCCCAGCACGCGGCCCTGCAGCTTGTCCGGCGGCGCGGTGCGGAAGTAGAGGCCGTTGTCCTTGATCGTGGTGAACGCGTCGGAGGTGTTGGCCGGCGAGAACTGCACCACGCCGGCGCCCGTCACCTTGTCGATGATCGACTCCGACACGGACGACGACGCCGCGCCCACGATCGCGTCCACCTTCTGCGCCAGCAGCTTGTCCACCGACTGCGACGCGATGTTGGTCGTCGTGTCACCCGAGTCGGTGTGGACCGTCTTGACCGGCTTGCCGAGCACGCCCCCGGCGTCGTTGATCTCCTTGACGGCCTGGTCGACGCCGGCGAACTCGGGCGGGCCGAGGAAGGCCAGCGAGCCGGTCTGCGGCAGCACCGTGCCGAGGGTCAGCGTGCCGTCGCCCTTCGCCGCGGGTGCCGAGGACGCGGCGGACGACGCCGGCGCGGACTGCTGCGCCGACGTGTCGTCGCCACCGCCGCCGCCACAGGCCGTCAGAGCCAGGCTCGCCGCAGCCGCGACGGCCAGCAGGCGTCCCGCTGGAGCAATGCGGATCATAAAGAAGACTCCCCCAATCTCAGCGAAGGAACGTCCCCTTCGCCGGGTTCTCCGAGCTCAGCATGCCGCTCGAATGGGACACCAGGGAGTTGTTACGCGACTTTTATACTGATTCGTAATGTCCCAAATACCCATAGTAATGGGATGTTCCACCACAGTTACGGACACTTCACACAAAGAACGGCCCTGACCCGAAATTTCGGGTCAGGGCCGGAATGATGGGGAAGGTGGGACGTGAGGGAATGCGGAGGCCGCGCCATGACAGCGCCCTGACCGCGGCCCGCCCCGACGGCTAGGACGCGACCGGGCACACCGCGTGGTGCGGGCGCCTCAGCCCCGCTCGGCCGCGTCGTCCATAACGATCTGAGCAACCTCGCGCATGCTCAGCCGCCGGTCCATCGACGCCTTCTGGATCCACCGGAAGGCCTGGGGCTCGCTCCAGCCGTGCTGCGTCATCAACCGCCCCTTGGCGCGCTCGACCAGCTTCCGTGTCTCCAGCCGCTCCGACAGGTTGGACACCTCGGCGGCCAGCGCCACCATCTCCTCGTGCCTGCTGACCGCCATCTCGATGGCCGGCACCAGGTCCGCCTTCGTGAACGGCTTGACCAGATAGGCCATCGCCCCCGCGTCCCTGGCGCGTTCGACCAGGTCACGCTGGGAGAAGGCGGTCAGGATGAGGCACGGCGCGATGCGCTCGCCCACGATGCGCTCGGCCGCGGATATGCCGTCGAGCACGGGCATCTTGACGTCGAGAATGACGAGGTCGGGTTTCAGCTCGGCAGCCAGCCGGATCGCCTGCTCGCCGTCACCGGCCTCGCCCACGACGACGTAGCCGTCCTCCTGGAGCATCTCCTTGAGGTCAAGGCGGATCAGGGCCTCGTCTTCCGCGATCACTACTCGCCGCTGCGTACTCACGAGCGCAAGAGTACAGACGTCCGGTAGATTAGATCCACGCTGGCACCCGTTGCTGATCATCTTCAGCGGTGGAGCGCGGCGTTGATCCGGACAAGTCCGGAAAATCAGCCGGAATGATGGAATGGCAGACATGGACGCCTCAAAAGCGTCTGCTCGAAAGGGCGTGCGGGTTCGAATCCCGCTTCCGGCACTCCATCCACGCGCGACGGCTCCATCCGCTGGAGTCGGCTCCCCTCCGTGCAGGCCCGGCCCCTGCACATCTCCTGCGCCGCCGGCGGGCCCGTCCTCGTGCAGGAACGTGCCGGCGCCCGCGAGCCGTCCACCCGATCAGCACGGGCCGCGTGATACGGAGGCCGGGGTGCGGGCACCGTCCGGCCGTCATCCGGGCTGCTGGGGATGGGCATATCGGGTGCCCTAAACTGGCGCGCTGACAGGGACGCATGATCATTGGAGTGCCGCATGGCTACGCTCTCCGGGCAGGATGACGATCGCGAGATCATGGCCGCGATCGACGGCAAGGTCGACCAGATGGTGCGGGAGTCCTTGGCGGCGCGGGATCGCGATCGGGTGATCGCCGGGGTCGGTGAGAGCGACGACGGGATGATCAGGGCGAGGGCCGACGCCGACGGCGCGATCGTTTCGCTCGCTCTCGATCCCCGCGTGATGCGGCGCGAGGCGGACCGTCTCGCCGAGGATGTGGCCGCGGTGCTCAGCGCGGCGCAACGGGACGCGCGGGAGCAGGCGCGCGAGATCCTGGACGGCGCCGCCCTTTCCTCGATCACGTCCGACCGGCTCGGCGAGAGCCTGGCTACCGACCGCGACGGGCGGGCGGTGAGCGACGTTCTCCGGCGCCTCCTGGAGATGTCCGGCTCCGGCGCCGAGGCGGACGAGGACGAGCGCCGGGTGCCCGATGTCCTGGAGAAGCGGTACGACGAGCTGGAGAGCGTGGTCGGCACGGGCGCGAATGCGTCCGGGCACGTCACGGCGACCGCGGACGCGCACGGACGCGTCCGCGAGATCAGCATCGGGGCCCGTGCCATGCGGCTGGACAGTCACGTGCTGGCGGAGGAGGTCCTGGCAGCCGTCCGCGACGCCCGGCGCGAGGTCGTCGCGAAGGCGGAGGAGAAGGTGGTCGACGCCCTCCCGGATCTCGATCCCGAGGCCGGCATCGACGTCGTGACCCAGGATGGCCCCTCGCGCCCGCGCCGGTGACCCGGGACGGCGCCTCGTGTCACGCCGGTGAGGCGCCGTCCCGGTTTCCTCCCTAGGAGACCTTCTCCTTCTCGAGTTCCGGGATCACCAGTTGCTGGCCTGGGGACAGGTGGCCCTGGTCGATGCCGTCGAGATGCCAGTTGGCCTGCTGGAGGAGCGACACGTAGCGCTCGCTGCCGTATTCGCGCTGAGCGATCGCCGACAGCGTGTCGCCGCCCTGCACCGTGTGCGTGGTGGCGCCGACCGGTTGCCTGGAGCCGGATCGCGGCGGTTCGCCGTTGGAGCCGTGATCCCAGTTCCGGTAGTCGGGGATGTTCAGGTCGACGGGCTCGCTCTGGCCGCGGGGGACCAGGGTGTAGTTGATGGTTCCCGGGAGGAGGCCGAGGATGCGGCCCTTCCAGAAGGGGTTCAGGTTGAGGAAGGCGTTGACCGGCCCGATCTGCCTGGCCCGGTAGGTGAGGCTGTTCTTCGGGAGCCAGATCTTGGTGCCGTCCTTGAGCTTCATCTGGGCGAGATGGTTCCCGGGCAGAACCCGTCCGTAGCGGACGTTGGTGGCCGACATCGCACGGCTCGGGTCGACGGGCCAGAGCTTTTTGAGTCCCCACTTGTCCGCATGGCGCCAGGCGAGGTGCTTCAGGCCGGTCGCGTCACGGAGCAGTCCGTAGTATCCGGCGCCGAAGACCGCGCTGACGCCGCCGACGATGACGCCGTCCTTGAGCGCGGCGCCGAAGCTCTTGTTCTCGAACATCATGCTCAGCGCAGTGGCGGCGCCGGCATTGACGCCGAGTTCGAGCGCCATGTTGAACGCGAGAGGGTGGGTCTGCGCGAACCTGGTCACCGAGCCGAGCCTGTTCACGAGGGAGAAGGCGCCGCCGAGGCCGAGGAGGAAGGACAGGGTGCCCAGCATGCCCGGGGAGACCGAGAAGGCCGAGGCGAGCGCGGAGGGCGAGAAGAGCGAGGGGAGAAGATTCCGGAGCTCCGCGCCCCTGCCCCAGTTCGCCAGCGAGGAATTGACATAGTTCGCACCGACGACCATGAGCCCGTTCTTCATGAATTCGCGCAGCACCGGGCGACGTCCGGCCGCGCTCGTTCTGAACCTCTTGCCGAGCTGCTTGAGCCTGCCGCGCAGGAGTTTGATCAACAGCATGGCACGCTGCTTGAGAGCCTTGGCCATCCGCACGAGGAAGGCGCGTACCGCCGGGTTGAGGATCGCCGCTCCGGCCATGATGACGCCGACCGCCGCGAGCGTCTGCAGGGTGCGCTTGACGAGGTGCTTGGACCTCTGGGTCTCCTCGACGGCGGTGCCGAGGATCTCGGCAGAGTGTTCGGAGCGCGCCGCCCACTGTTCCAGGGTCTGGGCCTGGTCTGTCCCGCCGCCGGAAGGGTTGACGTATCTCGTCCAGGCCGCGTGGTAGGTCTGGGCGGCGTCTCCGCCCCATCGCGCCTTCTCGACCTCGTCCTCGACCGCGTCGATGTCGGGCTGCAGCGCACGGAGCCGACGGGCCGTGTCCTCGCACGCCTGCTGCATCTCGAGGAGCTTGCGCTCGTAGTCGTCGCCGAGGCCCAGCAGGTCGAGTGTCGCGTTGAACGTCACGGACATGGTGCCGGGATCGGGGAGCTCGACGCTCTCGCGGATGGGGGGCGGGTCGTCGGGCGGGAGGAGCCGCTCGCTCCAGCCGTAGTTGGCCGCGGAGTACTTCAGGTTGCTGCCGCAGTTGCTCAGAGCGCTGGCACGCCGGTACATGGAGTCGGACAGGTCGCCGAAGAACTGGTTGTAGCCGCTGGCGAGTTCCGCCGCGCCGTCCTGAATCAGAGCGTACGTGTTGACGTCGCCCTTCGCGTGTGTGACGAACGACCTGCGGATCCCTACGAGGCTCTCGCCGGCGTCCTGGCTTCTCAGGCCGGCCCGCTTGAGATGCTCAAGACCCTCCGGACCGGCGTAGCTGAAACCACTACTGGCCATGCACTTCCTTATTGACTTTGACGACGTGTCCGCTCGACGGGGTCACCGCCGCGGTCTCATGCCGGCACTGCGCCGCTGAGGAGGAGCGGCTTGTTGGGCCATAATCCGCTAGACATTAGTTGATCAGCAATCTTTCGGTCAACTGATCTTTTACCACCTGACGCCGGTCGTTTCACGACATTTCCTACATGTCGCAGCCCATCCAGTGACGAACATGATCGTCGCACGCTTATCTTTTAGGTTAGGCTTACCTAATTAGGCTCACCACAGGAGGCGCACATGCGGGTTGCGATGTTCGGCTACCAGACCTGGGGACACCGTACGTTGCAGGCACTGCTGGAATCCGGCCACGACGTGGTGCTCGCCGTGACGCACCCGAGGAGCGAGCACGCCTACGAGAAGATCTGGGACGACTCCGTGGCTGCCCTGGCGGCCGGGCACGGCGTTCCCGTCCTGCTGCGCGCCAGGCCGGACGACGAGCTCGTCACCACGCTCAAGGAGGCGGCGCCGGACATCATCGTCGCCAACAACTGGCGCACCTGGATCCCGCCGGAGATCTTCGGGCTGCCCCGCCACGGCACGCTGAACGTGCACGACTCGCTGCTGCCCGCCTACGCCGGCTTCTCGCCGCTGATCTGGGCGCTGATCAACGGGGAGGAGGAGGTGGGCGTCACCGCTCACCTCATGGACGGGGAACTGGACGCCGGCGACATCGTGCTGCAGCGCGCCGTGCGCGTCGGGCCTTCGGACACGGCCACGGACCTGTTCCACAGGACCGTCGCGCTGATCGGCCCGATCGTGCGGGACGCGCTCGCGCTGATCGAGAGCGGCCGGGCGGCCCCGGTCGCCCAGGACCGGTCGAAGGCGAGCTTCTTCCACAAACGGTCCGTCGAGGACAGCCGCATCGTCTGGACCTGGCCGGCCGAGGACATCGAGCGGCTGGTGCGCGCGCAGTCCGACCCGTACCCGAACGCCTTCACGTTCTACAGGGGTGAGCGCATCCGCGTGCTGAGGGCGTCCGTGTCGAAGGGTCTGTACGGAGGCACCCCCGGCCGCGTGTTCATCCGGGAAGGCGACGGAGTGGTCATCGTCGCCGGCCCTGAGGCCCGGAGAGGGCGCGGCCACGGACTCGTGATCGAGCAGGTCCGCACGGAGTCGGGCGCGGACCTGCCCGCCGCGGAGGTCTTCCGCACGATGGGCGGCTATCTCACCGACCGGTGACCTGGGTGGCCGAGCCGGGGACGGGGGCGGCCGGGTCGGCTCCGAGGCCGACGATCCGGTTGCGCTCGTCGACGTGCACCACGAAGGGTACGTGCGATCCCGCCTGGTCGTCGGCGACATGCCGGAAGGACATGATGATCACCAGGTCTCCGGGGGACACGAGGTGTGCGGCGGCCCCGTTGATGCCGATGACGCCCGAACGCGCCTGGCCTTCGATGGCGTAGGTGACGAGCCGTGACCCGTTGGCGATGTTCACGACATGGACCTGCTCCCCCTCGATGAGCCCGGCCGCGTCCATGAGGACCTTGTCGATGGTGATGGATCCGACGTAGTGGAGGTCGGCCTGGGTCACGGTGGCCCGATGGATCTTCCCGCCGAGCAGGATGCGCTGCATCTTCAGCTCCCATGATCAATGTTAGGTAATGCTATCCTAAGTTCCATCCCATCACCTGGCCAAGAAGGACCACAGATGATCAGTTTCCGCGCGCTCCGGCGAGCCTTGATCAGCACCATGTCAGGCCTTCTCCTGGCGGCTTCGCTGATCTCCTGCTCGGCGGGAACGCAGGCCGGGGCGCCGCGGGCCGCCGCGCCCGCCGATCCCGCCTTCCCGGTCACCATCGACCACAAGTTCGGCAGCACCACGATCGAGGCCAGGCCGTCCCGGGTCGTCACCGTCGGTTGGAACGATCAGGACTTCGCGCTCGCGCTGGGCGTGGTGCCGGTCAGCACGCGCGCGTGGTTCGACGAGTACACGAGCTTCCCGTGGGTCAAGGCGGCGCTGGGCGGCAGGCAGCTGTCCACGTTCTCGGCGGAGCTGAACTTCGAGGCCATCATCAAGCAGCGGCCCGACCTCATCATCGCCATCTACGAGACCGTCAACAAGGAGACGTACGACAAGCTCTCCCAGATCGCGCCCACGGTGATCCAGTCGGGCGACCACGCCGACGAGCAGACGCCGTGGGACGTCCAGACGCTCACCACGGGCAAGGCGCTGGGCAGGTCCGCCGAGGCGCAGGCGCTCGTCGACAAGGTCAACGCGAAGATCGCCGAGGCGAAGCAGGCGCATCCCGAGTTCGCCGGGAAGGTCCTCGTGGTGGACTTCGGGCCGGAGAACGGGCAGCACTGGCTGATCCCGGCCCGCGACCCCCGCCGCGCGCTGTTCGACGCGCTCGGCTTCGCCGCCCAGAGCGAGTCGGAGGAGATCAGCGAGGAGCGGCTCGACCTGCTCGACAGGGACGTGCTGTTCGTCAACGGCGCGACCAAGGCCACGATGCTGGAGTCGCCGGTCTTCTCCCGCCTGAAGGTGGTCAAGACCGACCGCACGATCTACACGGACTTCTCCACCCCGCTCGGCGGCGCGCTGTCCTACAGCGGGCCGGACGCGCTGCTCTACGCGCTCGACGTGCTCGTGCCGCAGCTCGCGAACGCCGTCGACATGGACCCCTCGACCCCGGTCAAGGACCTGTCCGCCGTCACATGAGGCGGGCCAGCAGCGGCCCGAGGATCTCCAGGGTGCCGGCGTCCAGCAGCTCGGAATGCCGGCACCCCACCGCGACCACGCGCAGCTCCCCCGCCACGTACGGCCTCCACCGCTCCGAGGCCGCGCCGGCGAACCCCTGCTCGGGCACGGTCGCGTCGACGAAGAGCACGTCGCCGGGGTAGACGTCGTACGTGGCCCGCTCCATCATGCGGTCCCCGGCCAGATAGCTCTCCACGACCCGCTCGATCTGCTCGTCCTCCAGCACCGCGACGCCGTCGCCCATGCCGCGCAGGAAGGCGACGGCGTCCGCGGCGGACATGCGCTCGTCCGGCACCCGGTACCCCATCTCGGCCAGCAGCGCGGCGACGTCCCCCGCGACCCCCGGCACCTCCACCGGCGTGTCGAGCATGCCGAGGAGGTGGATGTCGCGGCCCTCGGCCGCCAGCCGCACCGCCACCTTGTGCGCGACCGCGCCGCCGAACGACCACCCCAGCAGGGCGACCGGCCCGTCCGTGGCCACCCCGGCGATGAGGCCGGCGTACTCCGCTGCGAGCTCGTCCATGGTCGCGGGCAGGCCGCTCTCGCGGCTCAGGCGGGGCGACTGCAGGCCGTACAGGGGGACGCCCTCCGGCAGGTGGCGCTTGAGCGGGGCGAACGGCCAGCTCAGCCCACTGGCGGGCGGGAAGCAGAACAGCGGCGGCCGGGTGCCGTCGCCCGGCCGCAGGGTCAGCAGTTCCGCCATGGCGTCGGACGTGGCAACGCCGCCGCTGATCCGCCTGGCCAGGGCGGCCGCGGTGGGAGCGGCGAACAGCTCCGCGACCGGGATGTCCGCGCCCAGCCGGGCGCGCAGGGCGGCCGCCAGGCGCACGAGCAGGAGTGAGTGGCCGCCGAGGGCGAAGAAGTCGTCGTCGACGCCGACTGAGCCGGCCGGGCCGACGCCCAGCACCTCCGCCAGGACGGCGCAGACGGCCTCCTCGGTACGCGTGCGCGGCTCGGCCCGGGTGGCCGCCGGCGCGACGTCCACCTCGGGCAGGGCCGCGCGGTCCACCTTGCCGTTCGGGGTGAGCGGCAACGCGTCGAGGACGACGACCGCGGCGGGCACCATCCAGGAGGGCAGCCGCCGCGCGAGATGGTCGCGCAGCGCGGGAGCGGGGGCGGTGACGTACGCGACGAGCCGGTCCCGCCGGGCGGCGACCGCGACCCGCGACACGCCCGGGCAGGTCGCCGCGACCGCCTCGACCTCGCCCGGCTCGATGCGGAAACCGCGCACCTTGACCTGCTGGTCGGCCCGGCCGAGGAACTCCAGCTCGCCGTCGCCGTTCCAGCGGGCGAGGTCGCCGGTACGGTACATCCGCCCGCCGGTGAAGGGGTCGGCGACGAACCTGGACGCGGTGAGACCGGGGCGGCGCAGGTAACCGCGGGTGACCTGGGCCCCGCCGAGGTACAGCTCACCGGCGACGCCGGGAGGTGCCGGGCGCAGCGCCGGATCCAGGACGTACGCGGTCGTTCCCGGCAGCGGCCGGCCGAGCGTGGGAGGCTCGTCCCGGCGGACGGTCGCGGCGGTGGCCCACACGGTCACCTCGGTCGGGCCGTACACGTTGGTCACGGAGGCGGCGCGCGCGGTCAGCTCGCGGGCCAGGACGGGCGGCAGCGCCTCGCCGCCGACCAGGACGCGCACCCCGCCCAGATCGACGCCGCGCACGTCGACACCGCGGAGATCGACGCCGGGCACATCGACACCGGGCACGTCGACGCCGCCCAGATCGACGGCGGGCTGATCGACGCGGGCCGGATGGACGTCGGGCGACAACGTGGACCACAACGACGGCGTGGCCTGCATGACGGTGATCCGCTCCGCACGGAGCAGCCCGGCCAGCAGGTTCGGGTCGCGTACCTGCGCGCCGGAGGCCAGCACCACGCAGCCCCCCGCCTGCAGCGGCCCCATCAGCTCCAGGACGGAGATGTCGAAGGAGAGCGTCGTCACGGCGAGCAGCCGCTCGCCCGGCCCGGCCACCGGGAGGGCGCCGAGGAAACACTCCAGGTCGTGCTGGGTCACGACCACGCCCTTCGGGCGGCCGGTGGAGCCGGAGGTGTAGATGACGTACGCGGCCGAGCGGGGGTCGCGCGGCAGCGGAACGAAGGACGCGGGCCCGCCGCCGAGCGTGATGCCCTCGGGGAAGAGGTCGCGGGTCCGGTCGTCCACCACGATCGCCGCCGGTCGCGCGTCGGCCACCATGAAACGCAGCCGTTCGGCGGGGAACGCGGGGTCGAGGGGGAGGTAGGCGGCCCCCGCCTTGGCCACGCCCAGCACGGCCACCAGCAGCCCGGCCGAGCGCGGCAGGGCGATCCCGACGAGGTCCTCGGGGCCGAGGCCGCCGAGCCGGGCGGCGAAGGCGTCGGAGGCGGCGTCGAGCTCGGCGTAGCTCATCGTCTCGCCCTCGAAGACGCAGGCGTCCGCGTCGGGGGTGCGCCGCGCCTGCGCCGAGAAGCGTTCGTACCACAGGGACCCGTCGGCCCGCGGCGGCCCGCCGTCCTGCCACCGGGCCAGGTCGGCCCGGTCTCGCTCCGCGAGCACGCCGGCGGTCTCGACCGGCTCGTCCGGCCGGGCGGCGACCTCGCCGAGCAGGACGAGGAGGCGCTCGACGAGCCGCCGCGCCGTCTCGGGCCGGAACCGGCCGGCGTCGTACTCGAGGATCACCTCGAACGGCTCTCCGTCGACGAAGGTGACGTTCAGGTCCACCTTGGGATCGGCGGCGACCGCGGGCGCCTCCCCCACCGGCAGGCCGAGCAGGGTGTCGCGGCCGGCCGGCCGGTGCAGGTAGCCGAGCATCACCTGGAACAGCGGGTTGCGGCCCTGCGCCCGGGCCGGGTTGACCGCTTCCACCACCTGCTGGAAGGGCAGGTGCGCGTGCTCGAACGCGGCCAGGTCGCTCTCGCGCACCCGGCGGATCAGCTCGGTGAACGTGGGCGAGCCGGACAGGTCCGTACGCAGCACGACGGTGTTGACGAAGAAGCCGACGAGGTCGCCCAGCGCGGGGTCGGCACGGCCCGAGGTGGGGGTGCCGATCGGGATGTCGGTGCCGGCGCCGAGGCGGGACAGCAGGGTGGCGAGCGCCGCGTGCAGCACCATGAACATGCTGGCCGACCCGGCCCGTCCCAGCCCGCGCAGCGCGTTGACCAGCTCGGGCGGCAGCTCGGCGGTCACCTGCCCGGCAGGCCGGGAGCCGCGGGCCGGCGAGGCCCCGTGACCGGGCAGGCCGGCAGGCAGGGTGGCGGGCAGGCCGGCAGGCAGGGCGGCGGGCGTGTCGACGGGTGTGTCGGCGGGCAGGGTGATGCGGGTGGGCAGGCCGCGCAGCCGCCGTTCCCAGTAGGCGCGGTCGTCGTCGTGCCGGTGGTCGAGCCGCGACCAGAGCGCGTAGTCGGCGTACTGCACGGGCAGCGGCTCCCAGCCGGGGGCGTGCCCGGCCAGCCGGGCGGCGTAGGCGGCGCCGAGGTCCCGCAGCAGCGGGCCGTCGGACCACTCGTCCATCGCGATGTGGTGCATCACCAGGGCCAGCACCGTGTCGCCGGTGTCCTGCTCCTCGATCAGGGTGGCCCGCAGCGGCGGTTCTGCGGCCAGGTCGAAGGGGCGGGCGAGCGCTTCGGCGAGCGCCGGAGCGGCCGTGGCGCGGCGGACGACGGCCAGGTCGATGCGGGGCTCGGCCAGCACCCGCTGGGCGGGCCCCTCGTCGATGACCGTGCGCAGGACCTCGTGTCTGCCCGCCACGTCACGGAGCGCCGCCCGCAGCGCGGCGGCGTCGACGCCGCCGCGCAGGCGGACGAGCAGCGGGTAGGTGTAGGCGGTCGAGGCGGGGTCCAGCTGCTGGAGCAGCCAGAGCCGCTCCTGCGCGGGCGACAGCGGCACGCGGTCGGGGCGCGGCCGGCGGACGAGCGCGGGCCTCGCGTTCCCCGCCGCCGGACCCGCCGATGCACCCGTTGAGAGGCCCGCCGCTGCACCCGCTGAGAGGCCCGCCGCTGAACCTCCTGAAGGGCTCGCCGGCAGGCCGGCAGGCAGAGCCGCCACCTCCGCCAGGCGGTCCGCGAGGCGGTCGGCGAGCCGGGCGGGGGTACGCGCGTCGAACAGGTCGCGCAGCGACAGGTCGGCGTCCGTCGCGGCCCGGACGAGGCCGAGCAGCCGGATGGCCAGCAGCGAATGGCCGCCCCTGTCGAAGAAGTCGTCCTCGGGCCGCACCTCCTCGCCGTCGCCGAGGGCCTGGCGGAACAGCGCGCACAGCAGCCGTTCCCGCTCGTCCGCGGGCGGCCGGGAGCTGGAGGCGAGCGCGCGGGGCGGGGGCAGCGCGGCGGTGTCCAGCTTGCCGTTGACGGTGAGCGGCAGCGCGTCCACGACCGCGTACGCCGCCGGCACCATGTGGCCGGGAAGCGCGGCCCTCAGCTCGCGATGCACCTCGGCGGCCAGCGCGTCGGGGTCGACCGGGCGGTCGGGGACGAGGTAGGCCACCAGCCGGCCGCCCCCCGCCTGGTCGGGCACGGCGAGCACGGCGCTCTGGTGGACGCCCGGCCGGGCGGTGACGGCCGCCTCCACCTCGCCCGGTTCCACCCGGTGGCCGCGGATCTTGACCTGGTCGTCGGTGCGGCCGAGGAAGTCGAGGTTGCCGTCGCCGCGGACGCGGACCAGGTCGCCGGTCCGGTACATGCGCCCGCCGGGCACGAACGGGTCGGCCACGAACCTCCCGGCGCTCATCCCGGGGCGGCCGAGGTAGCCGCGGGCCAGCCCGGCGCCGGCGATGTAGAGCTCCCCGACGGGAGCCGGGCGGAGGAAGGCGTCGAGTACGTGGCAGCGGGTGTTGCGGATCGGCCGCCCGACCGTGGTGGTGGCGCTGTCGGCGGTGCCCGCGCCGAGCGTGTTGATGGTGTACTCGGTCGGTCCGTAGAGGTTGTAGCCGTGCACGCCTTCGGCCTCGCGCAGCTCCGACCACAACGACTGGGGCACCGCCTCGCCGCCCAGGAGCACCAGGGGCGGCCGGTGGGGCCCGTCGAGGAGTCCCTCGTCGAGCAGGTGCCGGGCGTAGGTGGGCGTCACGTTCACCACGTCGACGCGGTGGCGGTGGCAGTAGGCGACGAGCGCCGTGGCGTCCCTGCGCAGCTCCTCGTCGCAGATGTGCACGTGGTGGCCCTCGACCAGCCACAGCAGCTCCTCCCACGACATGTCGAAGGAGAACGAGACGGTGTGGGCGATGGTGAGGACCCGGCCGCCGGCCGCCGCGACCGTCGGCGTGAAGATCGCCTCGCGGTGGTTGAGCTGCATGTTGGTCAGGCCGCGGTACGGCGTGACCACTCCCTTGGGACGGCCGGTGGAGCCTGAGGTGTAGATGACGTACGCGGGATGGTCGAGCCGTCCCGCCGTGCGGGGGACGTCGACCGGGCCGGTGGGCCCCGACACGTCGTCCAGGAGCAGCCCGGCCACGGGGTGGGAGGCGAACCTGGGCGCCACCCCCCGCGTGGTGACCAGCAGGACCGGCCCGGCGTCGGCCAGCATCGCGAGCAGCCGCTCGTCGGGGTGGTCGAGTTCGAGCGGCAGGTACGCCGCCCCGGTGCGGAGCACGGCGAACAGCGCGGCGACCATGTCGACGGAGCGGGGCACCGCGAGCGCGACGATCTTCTCCGGCGCCGCGCCCCCGGCCAGCAGCGACCGCGCGATCTGGTTCACCCGCGCGTCGAGCTCGGCGTAGGTCAGGGTCCGGTCCTCGAAGGTGAGCGCGGGCCGGTGCGGGGTCCTGCCGGCCTGGGCCGCCAGGAGGTCGGCGATCGTGTCCTCGCCGACGGGCCCGGTGACCCCGTCCATGGAGGTGCTCTCCCCCGCCGGGAAGAGCGACACGTCGGCCACGGTCGCCCGGGGGTCGGCGGTGAGGCGGAGCAGGACGTGCTCCAGCCGGGCCAGCAGGGCCTGCGCCTGCTCCCGCGCCACGACGTCTCCCCGGTACTCCAGCCGCAGGGTGAGCCGCGCGCCGGGGGTGACCACCCACGTGAGCGGGTAGTGCGTGGCGTCCACGCTGGACACGCCGACGACGCCGTGCGCCTCCTCCAGGTCGGTGAAGGTGTCGTCGTCGAGGAAGTTCTGCAGCACGTAGAGGCTGTCGAACAGGGCGTCGCGGCCCGCCGCCCGCTGGATGTCCCCGAGTCCCAGATGTTCGTACGGCATCAGCTCCACGCGCTCGGCCTGGACCCGCTTCATGACGTCCAGCGCGCGATCGCCGGGGGCGAGCCGGACCACGGCCGGCACGGTGTTGAGGAACACCCCGATCACCGACTCGATGCCGTCCAGCTCGGTCGGCCGCCCGGCGACCGTCGTGCCGAACACGGCGTCGCGGCGGCCCGACGCGTGGGCCAGCACCATGCCGAGGGCGGTGGTGAGCATCGCGTTGAGCGTCACGCCGCAGCGGCGGGCCCGGTCGGTGACCTGCCGGGTCTGCTCCTCCGTCAGCCGCGCCGACAGGCTGGTCGCCGGCACGGGGGCGGTACCCGCCGCCGCCGGGAACAGGACGGTGGGCTCCACGCCGGCCAGGGCCCGCGCCCACGCGCTGCCCGCGGCCCCGGCGTCCTGGCGGTCCAGCCAGGCGAGGTAGTCGGTGAACGTCGCCCCGCCCGTGGGGAGGGCGCCGCGCTCGCCGCGGGAGTCGTACAGGGCGAACAGCTCGCGCAGCACCAGCTCGCGCGACCAGCCGTCCCACAGCAGCAGGTGGTACGTGAGGACCAGGCGGTCGCGCCCGCCCGGCAGGTGGACCACGGTCAGGCGGCACAGCGGCGGGCAGGCCGGGTCGAAGGGCCGCCTGCGGTCCTCCGCCATCACCTCGGGCAGCCCGGAGCCGTCCGCGGACAGGTCGACCACGCCGACGGCGGCGTCGAGGCCGGTGCCGACCACCGCCACGGGACGGTGCCCCTCGCCGGCGGTGAAGCCGAGACGCAGCGTGGGATGGCGGTCGAGGAGGGCCGCGTACGCCAGGCGGAGGGCCGGCAGGTCGAGGCGGGTGGCGAAGTCGAAGGCGTTCTGCGCCACGTACACGTCGGCGTCGCCGGCGTAGCGCGCCTGGAAGAACAGCCCCTCCTGCAGCGGCGACAGCGCCCACTGCTCCGGCCCGGCCTGACGGCCCGCGGCCAGGTCGCGCAGCGCGGCGCCCCAGCCGTCGGCGAGCAGGCGGGCGTCGTCCGCGCCCAGCCCGCCCTCCGCGTACGTGAACACCGCGTGCAGCTCGGGACCGTCCGGGGTGTCGTGGCAGGCGACGTTGATCTCCAGCAGGTACGGGGTCCCCAGGTCAGGGTCGGGGGCCACGCGCAGCGCCGCGGCCTCCGGCGCGGTGTCCCAGTCGCGCGTCCCCCCGGCGGGGAACCTGCCGAGGTAGTTGAACAGCAGCTGGGGCGTGCCGAGCCGGGCGAGCGCGGCGGCGGTCCGCGGGTTGCAGTACCGCAGCAGCCCGAACCCGAGCCCTCCGTCGGGCGCCGCCCGCACCGCCTCGCGCACCTCGCCGGGCGTGGCCTGGCCGCCGGGCAGGCGTACGGGGGCGATGGCGGTGAACCAGCCGACCGTCCTGGACAGGCCCGCGTCGCCGGCGCGGCCGTGCCGTTCCAGGTCGAGCACCAGCGGCGCGTCCGTGTCCAGGCCGCGCGCGGAGCGCCAGCGGGCGACCGCGGCGTGCAGCGCCGCGACGAGCGTCCCGGTGACGTCCCCTTCTTGCGCGGCCGGGACGGTGGTGAGCAGCGGCTCCGTCACGTCGGGCGGCAGGCGGAGCACGTGGTCGCGGGTGGCCCCGACGGTCAGCCCGACGGTGAGCCCGACGGCCGGGGCGGCCGGGTCGAGCTCGCCGCCCGGGCGCAGCGTGTCCGCCCAGTGCTCGAACTCCGCCAGCCTGGCCGCCTGGGCGGCGTTCTCGGTCAGCGCCCGCGCGTGGGCGCGCAGGGAGGTGCCGGCCGGGTCGAGCGCGGGCCGCTCCCCCACGGCGACGGCGTCCCACCCCTGCCGCAGGTCGTCGACGAGGATGCGCCAGGACACCCCGTCCACGGCGAGGTGGTGGGCGACGATCAGGAGCCTGCCCTGCCGGTGCGGCCCCCGGTCGAACCACACCGCCTGGAGCATCCGGCCGGCGTCCGGGTCGAGCCGGCCGGCGGCGGCGTCGGACTCGGCGGCGATGAGCGCGCGCAGGCCGTCGTCGTCGTGCCCGGTCGCGTCGACCGCCAGCACGCCGGGCTCCGGCGGGTCGCCGGCCGGACGGGCCTCCAGCGACCACAGCAGCGGCGAGGGCCTGCTGAGCTTCAGGCGGAGCGCGTCGTGCCGGTCGGCGAGCGCGCGGATCAGCCGGGCGACCTGCTCGCGTGTCATGCCCGGCGGGGTGCGGAGCAGCTCGGCCTGGTTGAGCCGGGAGATCGTGCCGCCCAGCTCGGCCAGCCGGTGCACGACCGGCATGAGCATGATCTCGCCGACGCCGTCGGACGCGGCGTTCTCCGGCGCGGCGGGCCCGGCCTCGGAGCCCAGGGCGCGGGCGAGGGCGGCCGGGGTCCTGCGGACGAACACGTCCTGCGGTGACAGGTGCAGCGCCCGGCGCCTGGCGAGGTTCACCAGCTGGATGGCGATGATGCTGTCACCGCCGAGGTGGAAGAAGTCGTCGTCGGGGCCGGCCGCGTCCACCTGCAGCACCTCGTCGAACAGCGCGCACAGCGCCGCCACCGCGTCCCCGCCGGCCGGCGCCGACGCGGAGGCCGCGGTGCGGGCGGCGGGTGCCGGGGCAGGCGTACGGGCGGCGGTCGCCGTGAGCGGGACGGCGGCCAGCGCGTCCCTGTCCAGCTTGCCGTTGACCGTGAGCGGCAGCGCCTCCAGCGGGACGACGGCCGCCGGGACCGCGTACGAGGGCAGCGACCGCGACAGGTGCGACCGCGCCGCGTCCACGTCGATCCGCGTGCCCGGCCGGGCGACCACGTAGGCCACCAGCCGCCGCCGGCCTTGCCGGTCCTCGCGCACGGCCGCCGCGGCGCCGGCGACGCCGTCCAGCGACAGCAGCGCGGCCTCGATCTCGCCGAGCTCGATGCGGTAGCCGCGTACCTTCACCTGCTGGTCGGCCCGCCCCATGTAGACGAGGTCGCCGCCGGGAGTCCGGCGTGCGAGGTCGCCGCTGCGGTAGAGGCGGCCGCCGGGGGTGGACGGGTCGGCCACGAAGCGGGCGGCGGTCAGCGACGGGCGGCCGAGGTAGCCGCGGGCCAGCTGGTCGCCGGCCACGTACACCTCGCCCGTCACCCCCGGCGAAACCGGCTGCAGGTAGCGGTCGAGCAGGTGGACGCCGAGGCCGGGCAGCGGCCCGCCGATGGTGCCGGCCGGCTCGCCCCGGGTGTCGTCCTGGGTCAGCTCCCTGAAGGTGACGTGCACGCAGGTCTCGGTGATGCCGTACATGTTGACCAGCCGGGCGGCCGGGTGGCGGCGCTGCCACGACGCCAGGCGGGAGGGGTCCAGCGCCTCCCCGCCGAAGACGACGTACCGGAGGGCGAGCTCGCCCTGCGCCGCCTCCGCCAGCGGGTGGAACGCCGACGGGGTCTGGTTGAGCACGGTCACCCGCTCGCGCTCCAGCAGGCCGAGGAACCGCCGCGGGTCGCGGGCCACCTCCCGGTCGACGACGACCAGCCGCCCGCCGTGCAGCAGCGCGCCCCACAGCTCCCACACCGAGAAGTCGAACGCGGCGGAGTGGAACATCGTCCACACGTCGGCGTCCCCGAAGTCGAACAGCTCGCCGGCCGCGGCGAACAACGACAGCACGTTACGGTGCGTCACCTCGACGCCCTTGGGCGTCCCCGTCGAGCCGGAGGTGTAGATGACGTACGCCGTGTTGTCCGTCCCTGCCGGGATGAGAGGGGCGGCGTCACGGTCGTCCGGCTGGTCGTCCAGCAGCACGATCGGCACGCCGGTCCCGGGCAGCTCCGCCAGCGTGGCGGGCTCGGTCAGCAGGCACGCCGGCGCGGCGTCGTCCAGGATGAAGGCCAGCCGGGCGGCCGGGGCGTCCAGGTCCAGCGGCACGTAGCAGCCGCCCGCCTTGACGACGGCCAGCAACGCGACGACGAGGCCGGCCGAACGCGGCAGCGCCACGGCGACCCGCGTCTCGGGCCCCACTCCCCTGGCGGCCAGGACCCGGGCCAGCCTCGTGGCGGCGGCGTCCAGCTCGGCGTGGGTGAGCGAGGTGTCGCGCCAGGTCACGGCGGTCGCGGCGGGCTCGGGCCTGGCGGCGGCGTACGCGCCGGCCAGCGTCCCCGCGGGCGCCCCGGCGGCCGAGGAGGCGGCCGAGGAGGCGGCCGGCGCAGCGGAGGGCCGGGACGGGGCGGCCTCGTGTTCGGCGCCGGTGAGCAGGGCCAGCCGCGAGACAGGCGTGTCCGGGGCCGTGACGAGCTGGTCGAGCACCCGGGTGACGAGGTCGAGCAGGGTCCTGGCGCGTTCCTCCCCGACCAGCTCCACGTCGTACTTGATCTCCAGGGCGAGCCGCTCGCCGGGGAAGGCGACCAGCGAGACCGGGTAGTGCGGCGAGTCCGTGCCGGTGAAGCCGCGCAGCGCCAGGCCGGACCGCTCGCCCGCGCGCGCGGCGGGGAAGTTCTCCACCACGACCATGGTGTCGAAGAGCTCGCGGACGCCCGCGAGCCGGGCCAGCTCGGCGAGGCCGACGTGCTGGGCGTCGAGCAGGTCGCCCTGCTGCCCGTGCAGGCGGTGGACGATCTCCCCCAGGGTCTCGTCAGGCCGCCAGGACATCGGCACGGGGATGGTGTTGATCAGCAGGCCGACGATGGTCTCGACGCCGGGCAGCCGCCCGCCGCGGCCGGACACCGTGGAGCCGAAGACCACGTCGTCCCGCCCGAGCAGCCGGCCCAGCAGCAGGCCCCACGCCGCGTGCACGAGGGTGCTCACCGTCACGCCCCGCTCGCGGGCCGCGGCGGCGACCGGGCCGGCGGGCAGCTCGCGGTGGACGCTCGCGTGCCTGGACACCGCGTACGTGGCCGGGAACAGGCGCGTCCCGGAGCCGACCCCGGCCAGCGCGGCGGCCCACGCCTCGCGGGCGGCGGCCCGGTCCAGCCCGGCCACCGCCTCCACGTGATCGCGGAACGTCACCACGGGCGCGGGCAGCGCGGCGCCGCGCTCGTAGGCCTCGACGACGTCGCCGAAGACCAGCGGGTACGACCAGCCGTCGGCGATGATGTGGTGCATGGTCTCCACGAGCCGGTGGTCGGTGTCGCCGAGCGAGACCAGCGCGTAGCGCAGCAGCGGCGCGGCCGCCAGGTCGAACGGCTCGGCCAGCTCGGCGGCGGCCAGCTCGGCCAGCCGTTCGCGCGCCTCGTCCGCGTCCAGCCCTCTCAGGTCGGCCGTGCGCCACGGCACCTCGACCGTGCCGGCGACCACCTGGACCACCCGGCCGTCGGCCAGCTCCTGGAAGCTCGCCCGCAGGGCGTCGTGGCGGTGCACCGTCGCGGTCACCGCCCGGCGCAGCGCCGCCGGGTCGACCGGGCCGGACAGCTCGGCCACCTGCTGCACCACGTAGGTGTCGGTGTGGCCGGCGCCGAAGGACGCGTGGAAGTACATGCCCTCCTGGAGCGGCAGCAGCGGCAGGACGTCGCGGGCGCCGGCGAACCGGTCGACGTCCTCCTGCGTGAGCGCGACCAGAGGGAAGTCCGACGGGGTGTGCCCGGCCAGGTCGCCGCAGCGGGTCAGGGCGGTCAGCGCGGCCAGCCACAACCCGGCCAGGTCGGCGACCTCGCCGTCCGCCATGAGGCCGGACGGCCAGGACAGCGTGGCCGAGAACGAGGGCCCGTCCGGTCCGTCCTGGGCCAGGGCGTTGACCTCCAGCCCCATCGCGGGGTTGTCCGGGTGGACGCCCTCGCGCAGGGTCTCGCCGCCGCCGGCGAAACGGCCCAGGTAGTTGAAGAGGATCTGCGGCGGCTGCGGGAGATCGAGCCCGTCGAGGTGGCGCAGGACACCGTGGCCGAACCCCTTGCGCGGCACCGCGCGCAGCTGCTCCTTGACGGCCCTGGCGGCCCTGGCCAGCGCCGGGCCGGCCGCGGTGACCTCGTCCCAGCTCAGCGGCCCGGGATCGAGGCGTACGGGGTGGATGGCGGTGAACCAGCCCACGGTTCGCGACAGGTCGGCGCCGCCGGCGAGGTCGCCGTCGCGGCCGTGGCCTTCGAGGCTGAGGAGCACGGCGGAGCCGTCGCCGCGCCCGTGCACGCGCCGCCACCGGGCGAGCGCGACGGCGAAGCCCGTCAGCAGCACGTCGTCGACGCCGCCGTGCATCGCGGCGGGCACGGCTCCCAGCAGGGCCGCGCTCGTCTCCACGGGCAGGGACACGGTCAGCGACCGGACGGTGGCGGCCGTGTCGACCGCGGGGTCCAGCGGGCGGGCGCCCAGCGGCGGATCGTCGGTGGCCAGGACGTCGCGCCAGTATCCGGCCTCGTCCCGGAAGGAGGGACGCGCGTCCTGGATCGCCGACGCCCAGGCGCGGAAGGACGTCGGCACCGGGTCCGGCGCGGGGTGGCGGCCGGCCGCCAGGTCGGCCCAGGCGCGGGCGAGGTCGTCGGCGATCACGCGCCAGGAGACGCCGTCGATGACCAGGTGGTGGACGACCAGCAGCAGGTGACCGGGGTTGGGGCCGGCGTCGGACCAGACCGCCTGCAGCATGATCCCGCGCTCCGGGTCCAGCCGCCCGGCCACCTCCTCGGCGTCCTCCCCTGCGTCCTCTCCGGCGTCCTCCCCGGTGCGGGGTGCTTCCTGCCGCGTGCAGAGCGCGGACGCGTCGAACCCCTCCGGCGGCGGCACCGACAACGTCCACGTGTCGCCGTCGCGGTCCAGCCTGGCCCGCAGCAGGTCGTGGCGGACGCAGAGCGCCCGTACCGCCCGTTCCACCTGCCGTGCGCCGAGGCCGGCGGGGACCGGCAGGACCATCGACTGGTAGAAGCGCTCCAACGGCGTGCGGGCCAGCATCGTCTCGGCGAGCATCGGGGTGAGCGGCACGACCCCGGTCGCGGGCACGCCGGGATCGCGCGCCTCCCCCGGCGGCGGGTGCGGGAGGGCGGCGGCCAGCGCCCGCACGGTGCGGCGGCGGAAGACGTCGCGCGGGGTGAGGTTCATGCCCGCCCTGCGCGCCCGGCCCGTCACCGCGATCGAGGAGATGCTGTCACCGCCGATGGCGAAGAAGTCGTCGTCGGCGCCGACCTCGGCCAGGCCGAGGACCTCGGCGTAGATGGCCGCCAGGATCTGTTCCCGCTCGCCGCGCGGCGCCTGCCGCGCGCCGCCGCCGGGCGCGACGGGCTCGGGGAGCGCCGCCACGTCGAGCTTGCCGTTGACGGTGAGCGGCAGCTCGTCCACCACCCCGTACAGGGCGGGGACCATGTAGCCGGGCAGCCGCTCGGCCAGCGCCGCGCGCAGGGCGGCGGCGAGCTCGTCGCGGGCGCCCCCGGGCGCCGGGATCACGTACGCGACCAGCTTCCTCAGCCCCGGCACCGCGGGATCGGGGCGGGCGACCACGGCGGCCTGGCGCACCCGCGGGTGGGCCGACAGCGCCGATTCGACCTCGCCCAGCTCGACCCGGTACCCGCGGATCTTCACCTGGTCGTCGACGCGGCCGAGGAAGTCGAGGTTGCCGTCCTCGCGCCGGCGTACGAGGTCGCCGGTGCGGTACATGCGCCCGCCGGGCACGAACGGGTCGGCGACGAAGCGGGCGGCCGTCTGCCCGGGGGCGTGCAGGTATCCGTGCGCCAGGCCGGCGCCCGCCACGTGGAGCTCGCCGATCACGCCCGCGGGCACGGGGCGGAGCCACCCGTCCAGCACGTACGCGCGGGTGTTCCAGATGGGACGGCCCACGGTCGGGGTGGCGCTGTCGCGGGTGCCCGCGCCGAGCGTGTTGATCGTGTACTCGGTGGGCCCGTACAGGTTGTATCCCTCGGGGCCGTCCGGCTCGCTCAGCCGCTCCCAGACGCTCTCGCTGACGGCCTCGCCGCCGAGCAGCACCAGGCACGGGGCGTGCCCGCCGTCGAGCAGGCCCTCCTCGAACAGCAGGTGGGCGTACGTCGGGGTAACGTTGACGACGTCGATCCCGTTGGCCTGGCAGTACGCGACGAGCGCGGTGGCGTCCCTGCGCAGCTCCTCGTCGCAGATGTGCACCTCGTGGCCCTCGACCAGCCACAGCAGCTCCTCCCACGACATGTCGAACGAGAACGACACGGTGTGCGCGATGCGCAGCCGCTGCCGCCCGGTCCGGCGCGCGACCGGGCCGAAGATCTCGGCCCGGTGGTTGAGCTGCATGTTGGTCAGCCCGCGATAGGGCGTCACCACTCCCTTGGGCCGGCCGGTGGATCCGGAGGTGTAGATGACGTAGGCGGGCAGGTCGCCCGGCACGTCCACGGTGAGCGGGCCGGCCGCGAAGCCGTCCAGGTCCGGGAGCACGCACCGCCCGCCGAGCCGCCGCTGGTGCTCGGCCAGCGCCGAGCCCGGGTCGGCGCAGACCAGGAGGACGGGCCGGGCGTCGTCGAGCATGGCGGCCAGCCGGTCGAGCGGATGGTCGAGCTCCAGCGGCAGGTAGGCGGCGCCGGCGCGCAGGACGCCGAAGAGCGAGACGACCATATCGACGCCGCGGGGCAGCCCGAGCGCGACGATCCCGCCGGGGCCCGCGCCCTGCGAGCGCAGCAGCCGGGCGCACTGGTTGATCCGGCCGTCCAGCTCGGCGTAGGTCAGTCGCCGCTCCCCGAAGACGAGGGCCACGTCGTCGGGGCACGCGCGGGCCCGCTCGGCCAGCAGGTCGGCGATCGTCGCCGTGCCGATCGGATGCTCGGCCGCCGCCCACTGCCGGGCCAGCTCGTCGCGCTCCTCGTCGAGCATCAGGTCGAGCGCGCCGACCGGCACGGCGAGGCCGTCGGCCAGGGTCGCCAGCAGCCGGGTGAACCGGCGCACCATCCGCCGGGCGTCGCGCTCGGGCACGTCGGGCCGGTACTCCAGCTTGATCCGCAGGTTGGCGCCGGGGGTGAGCACCCAGGTGAACGGGTAGTGGGTGCTGTCGGTGTAGTCCACGCCGACGATGCCGTGCTCGCGTTCCAGGTCGGTGAACGTGGTGTCGGTCAGGAAGTTCTGCAGCACGTACAGCGTGTCGAACAGCTGCTCCTGGCCGCACGCGCGGTGGATGTCGCCGAGGCCGAGGTATTCGTGCGGCGCCAGGTCGACGCGGTCGTCCTGGGCGCGGCGGGCCAGGTCGAGCACGGTGGCGCCGGGCGAGGGCGCGACCCTGGCGGGGACCGTGTTGAGGAACAGGCCGATCACGTTCTCGATGCCGGGCAGCTCGGCCGGGCGGCCGGCCACGGTCGTGCCGAACACCACGTCCTGGCGGCCGGACTCGTAGCCGAGCAGGATGCCGAGCGCGGCGGTCAGCAGCGCGTTGAGCGTGACGCCGCCGCGGGCCGCCTGCTCGCCCAGCCGCGTGGTGACCTCGGCGGGCAGCGCGGCGAGGACGCGTTCGGACGGCACCGGTTCCCGGCCGGCGGCCTCCGGCGCCAGGACGGTCGGCCCGTCGACTCCCGACAGGGCCGCCCGCCAGGCGGCCGCGGAGGCGTCGCGGTCGCGCGTGCCGATCCAGGCGAGGTAGTCGGCGAACGTGCTCTCCGCCGGAGGGAGCGCGGCGCGCGTGCCGCCCGAGCCGTAGAGCGCGAACAACTCGCGCAGGACCAGCTCGCGCGACCAGCCGTCCCACAACAGGAAGTGCGAGGTCAGCAGGAGCCGGTCGCGCCCGTCCCGCAGGCGTACGACGGTCAGCCTCACCAGGGGCGGCCGGGCCAGGTCGAACGGCTCCTCCCGGTCGGCCCGCGTCACCGCGTCGAGCCGGCCGTCCTGCTCCGTCAGGTCGACGACCCGTACCTCGGCGGGCACGTCCGCGGCGACGAGCTGCGCGCCACCGTCGGCGGCGAACCCCGCGCGCAGGGTGGGGTGGCGGCGCAGCAGCGCCGCGAAGGCCTCCGTCATGGCGCGGACGTCGACGCGCCGGTCGAAGTCGAAGACGTTCTGCGCGATGTAGGTGCTGGTGCTGTCGGCGAAGGTCGCCTGGTAGTAGACGCCCTGCTGGAGCGGCGACAGCGGCCAGAGCTCGCCCTCCGCGCCCTCCTCGGCCGGCGGCTCCGCCTCCCGCAGGGACGCGGCGAGGGCGGCGGGCGTGCGCAGGCGGAACACGTCCCCGGTGGTGAGCTCGACGCCGTCCCTGGCGAGCAGGCTGACGAGGCGGATGGCGAGGATGCTGTCGCCGCCGACGGTGAAGAAGTCGTCGTGCACGCCGAGACCGTCGACGCCGAGCAGGGCGCCGGCGCGGGCGCAGATCATCGCCTCGTCGGCGGTCCGCGGCGGCCCGCCCCTGACGCCGGGTTCCGGGTCGGGCAGCGCGCGGCGGTCGCGCTTGCCGTTGGGCAGCACGGGCAGCCGGTCCAGCACCGTCACCGTCGCGGGCAGCAGGTAGTGCGGCAGGTCGGCGCGGAGCAGGGCGCGCAGCCCTTGGGGGTCCAGCTCCTCGCCCGGCGCGGCCACCACGTACGCGTGCAGCGCGCCTCCCCGGACCGCGACCGCCGCGTCGCAGACCCCGGCGCGGCGCATCAGCGCGGCTTCGAGCTCGCCCGGCTCGACCCGGTAACCGTTGATCTTCACCTGGTCGTCCGCCCGGCCGAGGAACTCGACCCGCCCGTCAGGCGTCCAGCGGCCGAGGTCTCCCGTCCGGTAGAGGCGGGCGCCGTCGCCGAACGGGTCCGCCACGAACCGGTCCGCGGTCGTCCCCGACCGGCCCAGGTAGCCGCGGGCGAGCTGCGCGCCGCCGACGTAGATCTCGCCGGGCGCGCCGGGCGGCACGAGCTGGAGCGCGGAGTCGAGCAGGTAGAGCCGCGTGCCCGGCACCGGCCTGCCCAGCGTCACCGGCTCTCCCGGGTCCACCTCGCCCTGGAGCACGTCCCCCGCGACCTCGGACGAGCCGTAGGAGTTGACGATCCTGGCCTCGGGCGACGCCCGGCGCAGGGAGCGTACGCAGGCCCGGCCGAGCGGTTCGCCGCTGCAGATCCAGCGGTTGAGCGCGGCGAGCCGCTCGGGCGCCGTGTCGGCGAGCGCCGCGGCCAGGCTCGGTACGGCGAGCAGCTGGGTCGCCCCCGACCGCTCCACGAGCCGGGCCAGCGCCGCCCCGTCGGTGGCCTCACCGTCGCCGGCGATGACCGTCGTCGCCCCGGCGACCAGCCCGCCGAGCAGCTCGGTCGTACCGTCGATGAAGCTCAGCGAGCTCTTGGCCAGCCGCACACGCGCATCCCAGGCGGCCGCCGCCCAGGCGAGCCGGTTGGCGAGCGCTCCGTGGGTGCCCACCACCGCCTTCGGCCGGCCGGTCGAGCCGGAGGTGTAGACGACGGAGACCGCGTCCGGCGGCGTCACGGGCGTGCCCGCCGCGGCCTGGCCCGCGGCGGCGGCCCGGACGGTGAAGGAGGGCAGGTCGTGCGGGGGCAGCGTCCTGGCGTTCGCCTCGTCGGTGAGCAGGCAGGCCGGACGCGCGTCGCCGAGCATGAACTCGATCCTGGCCGCCGGGTAGCCGGGGTCGACGGGCAGGTAGGCGGCCCCGGCCCGCATGACGCCGAGCAGGGCCGCCGCCATGTCCGCCGAACGGCTCGTCGCCACCGCGACGATGTCGCCGCGCCGTACGCCGGCCGCGGCCAGCGTGCCGCACACCCGCCGGGCCCGGTCGTCCAGCTCGGCGTAGGTGAGCGTGACCCCTGCGGACATGACGGCGGCGCGCGCGGGATGCTGCGCGACCTGGCGGGCGAACAGGTCCAGCACGGAGGCGCCACCGCCCGCAGCCCCGGCGCCGGTCCCGGCGTCGGCATCGGCATCGGCTGCGGTCAGGACTGCCGCGGTGGTTCCGGTTGCGGCGGCCAGCAGGTGCCGGCGCTGCTCGCCGGACACCAGCTCCACCTGGCCGCACGTCAGCGTGGCGTCGTCGGCGAGGGCGGCAAGCAGCCTCTCGTACTGCCCGATCAGCAGGTCGGCCGAGGTCGCGGAGACCAGCCGCCGGTCGTGGGTCAGCGTGAGCACGATCCGGTCGCCGGGCTTGGCCATCAGCGTCACCGGATAGTGGGGCGCCTCGATCGTGTCGATCCCGGCGATCGCGAGGTCGCCCTGCTCTGCGGAGGGCTCCGGGTGGTTCTCGACGACCACCAGGGTGTCGAACAACTCGGTCACGCCCAGCCGGCGGTGCAGCGCGGCCAGCGGGACGTGCTCGTGCTCCATCACCTCGCGTTGCGTACGCGCGAAGCGGCGCAGCACCTCGGCCAGCGGGTCGGCCGGCTGCCAGCGTACCCTCGCCGGCACGGTGTTGATCAGCAGCCCGACCATCGCGTCGATGCCCGCCGGTTCGGAAGACGCGCGGCCCGACACGGCCGAGCCGAACGTCACGTCGTCGCGCCCGGTCAGCCGCCCGACGAGGATCCCCCAGGTCGCGGCGAGCACCGAGCCGGCGGTGAGCCCGTTTCCCTGCGCCCATGCCCGCAGGCGGTCGCCGAGATCGCCCGGCAGCTCCCGCCGGACCCGGCCGAACCCGCCACCCCCGGACCCGCCACCGGTCCGGCCACCGGTCTGGCCACTGGTCCGGCCACTGGGCCCGCCGAACGCCTCAGCCGCCATGCCGGCCTGCGGGACGGCCTGCGCGTCGGTCTGCGCGCCGGCCAGCGCGCGGGCCAGCATGGTCGGTTCCCGAACGCCGGACAGGGCCTCGGCCCACGCCTCGATCGCGGTGTCGGTGTCCTGCGCCGCGAGCATCCTCAGGAACTCCCGGTAGGGCGGCGGCTCGGGCAGCGGCCTGTCCTCGTAGAGGGCCAGCAGGTCGCGCAGGAGCAGCGGCACCGACCAGCCGTCGGCCAGGATGTGGTGCACGGTGTGGACGAGGGCGTGCCGCCGCGGCCCGAGCTTCACCAGCGCGAATCGCATGGCCGGCGGCCGGGCGAGGTCGAACGGCGCCGACCGCTCGGCCGCGGCGATCTCCTCCAGGAGGGGCTGGGCGAGGTCGACGTCGCTGAGGTCCTCGCTGCGCCACGGCACCTGTGCACGGCCCGCGATCACCGACACCACCTGCCCGTCGCCGGTGGTGCGGAAGGCCGCGCGCAGGTTGGGGTGGCGGCCGAGCAGGCGTTCGGCCGCGGTGCGCAGGCGCTCGCCGTCCATCGGCCCGGTGAGCTCGATGACCTGCTGGACGACGTACGGATCGCTGCCGGGGTCGAGGGTGGCGTGGAAGTACAGGCCGGTCTGCAGCGGCGAGAGCGGCAGCACGTCCTGCAGCCCTGGCGTGTCCGCCTCGATGGTGGTCACGTCGGCCTGTTCCAGCTGGACGAGCGGGAAGTCGGACGGGGTGTGCCCGGTGACCGTGTCGCTGGTGGCGATGTCGGTGAGGGTCTGCGTCCACAGGGCGGCCAGCTCCCGTACGCGGCCGGCGTCGAGCACGCCCGCCGGCCAGCTGAACGTGGTCGCCAGGACCGGCCCGCCGGCCGTGTCGACGGCGACGGAGTTGATCTCGAGTACGCGCGGCAGCGGCATGCGCGGATCGCGCCGCTCGACCACGATCTCGCCGCCACCAGCAGGCGCCCAGTCACCGGTCCGATCGCCGGCGCTCTCCTCGGCCCGAGCGGAGGCAGGATCACCGGACCAGTCGCCGGCGCGACCGGAAGGCCGCTCGGAGGACCGGTCGCCGGCGCGATCAGAGGCCCGGTCGAGGGAACGGTCGAAGGGCGGGTCGCCGGCGCGGCCGGGGGGCCGGTCGCCGGCTGGGGTGCCGAAGCGGCCGAGATAGTGGACGAGCACCTGCGGCGCCACGGCCAGGTCAGGGCGCGGCCCGTCCCCGAGGTAGCGCAGCGCCCCGTAGCCGAGCCCGCGTTGCGGTACCTGGCGGAGCTGTTCCTTGACCGCCTTGACCGCCTCGCCCGGCGTCCCGGAGCCGGGGTCGATCACGGCGGGGAACAGGGTGGTGAACCAGCCGAAGGTACGCGACAGGTCGGCGTCGCCGGCGGCCTCCTCCTCCCGCCCGTGCCCCTCCAGTTCCAGCAGCACGGCCGGGCCGGAGCCGCGCCAGCGGACCAGGGCGCGCGCCGCGGCGGCGACCAGCACGTCGTTCACCCCGCCGTGGACGGCGGCGGGGACCGGGCCGAGCAGGCGGCCGGCGATCGCGGCGGGGATCTCGACCGTGAGCGACCGCTCCGTGGCGACCACGTCGCGCCGCGGATCGAGCGGCCGCTCGCCGATCATCGGGTCGGGCGCCGCCGCGGTACGCCGCCAGTGGTCCTCGCCGGCGCTGAAGTCGCACTCCCGCAGCCGGGTCGCCCACTGCCGGAACGAGGTGGGCGCCTGGGGCAGTTCGACGGGACGGCCCGCCCGCGCCGCCTGCCAGGCCTGGGCGAGGTCCTCCAGGAGGATGCGCAGCGACACGCCGTCCACGACCACGTGGTGGACCACGATCGCGAGCCGCCCCTGGGCGCGCGCTCCGGCGTCGAGCCACACGAGGTCGAGCATGCGCCCGCCGGCCGGGTCGAGCCGTCCGGGGGCGGCGGCGACCTGCCGTTCCAGGTCGGCCGCGGTCTCGACGCGGGTGATCACCTCGGCGGCCCTGGGCTGCCCCGGTGGCCGCACCGTGAGCGTCCAGCGGCCGGCGCCGGTCGTCCGCGCCCGCAGCAGGTCGTGGGCGGCGAGCACCGCGTCGATCATGCTCTCCAGCTGGTCGCCGGTCAGCCCGGCGGGCGTGCGTACGGTCATCGACTGGAAGAAGCCGTCCATCGACGGCCCGAGGTCCTGGAGCCACTCGGTGATCGGCGTCGGCGGCACCTCGCCGACCCCGCTCACCGGGGGCGGCGAGGCGGTGCCGACGCCGGTGAGCGTGGCCGCCAGAGCGGCCGGGGTGGGGTGGGCGAACAGGTCGCGCGGGCGTACCGCGAGCCCGGCACGCCGCGCCTGCCTGACCACGCCGATCGCGACGATGCTGTCGCCGCCCAGGGCGAAGAAGTCGTCCTCGGCCCCCACCTCGGCCACACCCAGGACCTGCGCGAAGACCTCACACAGGACGCGCTCGCGCTCGGTGCGGGGCGCGCGCGTGCCGGCCGCGGGTTCGGCCGGCCGGGGCAGTGCCTGCCGGTCCACCTTCCCGTTGGCGGTGACGGGGAAGCGGTCGAGGACGACGTACGCGTCCGGCACCATGTACGCCGGCAGCCGGCCGGCACACCAGTCACGCAGCTCGGCGGCCGGGACGGCGTCGTTCGACCTCGCGTACCCGACGAGCCGCCGCCCGTTCTCGCTCACCACGACGGCGGCCTGCCGCACGTCCGGGTGGGTGGCGAGCGCGGCCTCGACCTCCTCCAGCTCCAGCCGCATGCCGCGGATCTTCACCTGGTGGTCGGCGCGGCCGACGAACTCCAGCGAGCCGTCGGGGGCCTGCCTGGCGAGGTCGCCGGTCCGGTACATCCGGGAGCCGTCCGCGGCGAACGGGTCGGCGACGAACCGGCCGCTGGTGAGCGCGGGCGCGTTGATGTAGCCGCGGCCGAGCAGGAACCCGGCGGCGTACAGCTCGCCGGCCGTGCCCGGGGGCACCTGTTCCAGGCGTTCGTCGAGCACGTACAGCCGCGTGTGCGGATTCGGGCGGCCGATGGAGGTCGCGATGCGCTCGGCGGTGTCGCGGTAGATGACGTGTGAGACGCCGATGGTGGCCTCGGCCGGGCCGTACCCGTGGTAAAGGGTCGTCGAGAGCTGGCCGCGGAAGCGGTCGAACAGCTCCGGGGTGAGCACCTCGCCACCGCACCAGACGTGCTTCAGCCCGGACAGCAGCGAGGTCCCGCGGGCCATCTCGAGCAGGACGTCGAGCATCGACGACACGAGGTAGACGAACGTCACGCCCTCGCGGGCGATCAGGTCCAGCAGGTACTGGGGGTCGCGTTCGCCGCCGGGCTCCGCGATCACCACGTAGCCGCCGGACACGAGCGGCAGCAGGATCTCGTTGACGGAGATGTCGAACGACAGCGGCGCCTTGAACAGGGACGCGTCGCCAGGACCGAAGCCGAGGATCTCCTCCACCTGCCAGAACAGGCGGTGGCTGATCGCCTCGTGGCGGATCATGGCGCCCTTGGGGGTGCCGGTCGAGCCGGAGGTGAACATCACGTACGCCAGCCGGCCGCCCTGGACGGACACGGGCGGCGGCTCGGCGGGCTCGTGGGCGTACCCCCAGGAGCCCAGATCCACCTCCCGCACGCCCAGCGTGCGGGCCGCCCCCGCCTCGGCGCTGACCTGGCGGCGGCGCGCCGGCGGCCAGGCCGGGTCGACGGGCACGAACGCGCCGCCCGCCACCATGATCGCCAGGACGGAGACGACCATCTCGGCGGAGCGCGGTGTCGAGACGGCGACGACCTCCTCCGGGCGCAGCCCCTGCCTGTGCAGGTGCTGCGCCAGCTGGAAGACGCGGGCGCCGAGTTCCGCGTACGTCAGCCGCACGCCGGGCGCGACGACGGCCGGCGCCTGCGGGGTCCGGCGCACCTGGTCGATGAACAGGTCCGCGATCGTGGTGATCCTGGCGGGAGAGTTCGCTTCCATGGCTGCCTAACGTGATGACGACGTGGGGGTGCGCGCCTCCCAGGCACGCCAGAGCTGCGCGTACCGGCCGCCCGCGGCGACCAGTTCCTCGTGCCGGCCCTGCTCCGCGATCCGGCCGTGCTCCAGGACGACGACCCGGTCGGCGGCGGCGGCCTGGGTCAGCCGGTGGGCGACGATCAGGGTGGTGCGTCCCCGGGTGGCCGCGGCGGCGGACTCCTCCAAGGTGCGCGCGCCGAGGCTGCCCGCCTCCGCGGTGGCCTCGTCGAGGATGGCGATCGCCGGGTCGACGAGGATCAGGCGGGCGAGGGCGAGTTGCTGGGCCTGGGCGGTGGTCAGCTCGTGGCCGCCCTCGCCGACCACCGTGTCGAGACCGTCGGGCAGGGCCGTCGCCCAGTCCAGCGCGCCGACGGCGGACAGCGCGGAGGCGATCTCGCCCGGCGACGCCTCCTGCCTGGCCAGGCGCAGGTCCTCGATGAGAGGGCCGGCGAAGACGTGCACCTCCTGGGTGATGATCGCGACGTGCGCGCGCAGCCGGTCGGGCGGCAGCGCCACGCCGCCGACGGACACGGTGCCGCTGCCGGGGCGCAGGATGCCCGCGGCGATCGCCGCGAGCGTGGACTTGCCCGCACCCGTGGATCCGACCAGCGCGACGCGGGCGCCGGCGGGCAGGCTGATGGAGACGCCGTGCAGCACCTCCGGCCCGCCGTCGTAACCGAAGCGCACGCCTGACAGCTCCAGCCCGGCGCCGGCCGGCCCGCCCGCGCCCCCGCCGGGGCGGTCAGGGTCGTCGCCGGGGTCCGGCGCGAGGTCCACCACGCCGACCAGCCGGGCGAGGCTCGCCGCCGCCGCCTGCAACTCGTCGAACGTGAACAGCAGCATGCCGATGGGGTTGAACAGGCGGTGGAACAGCACGGCCGCCGCGGCGCTCTGGCCGACGGTGACGGCTCCCGATCTGACGAGGAGGAAACCGACCACGAGGATCGCGGCCAGGCCGAAGAACTCCGCCCGGTTGACCCGGCCGACAAAACGGGTGAACAGCGTGAAAACCGACAGGGAGATGTCGTGCACCTGGTGCGAGGCGTCGCCGATGTCGCGCAGCCGGCGCTGCTCCAGCCGGTAGGCGTGCACCGTGCGCGCACCTTGCATGTTCTCCACCAGCAGTTGCGAGTTGCCGGCCACGGCGTGCCGCTCGGCGGCGTACTTCGGCGCCGCCCGCGGCAGGTACCACCGCAGCGCCGCCACGTAGAGCGGGACGGCGACCGCGCCGGCGAGCCCGAGCCGCCAGTCCATCCCGGCCATCGCCGCGATGCTCAGCACGCCCAGCAGGAAGGCGGAGATCATCGTGGGGACCACGCTGGTGGCGGCCTTGCCGATCGAGGCGGCGTCGGTGCTGACCCGTGACAGCAGATCTCCCTTGCCGACCCGTTCCAGGGTGGTGACGGGCAGGCTGAGCGCCCTGGCCACCGTACGTTCCCGCAGGTCCGCGAGCATGTGCCCGCACACCCGGCCGATCAGGTACGTGGCCGTGCCGGTGGCCGCGCCGCCGGCGACGGCCGCGGCCACGATGACGACCGCGATGGGCACGATCGCCGAGACCGGCGCGTGCTCCCTGACGCGGTCCACGAGGGTGCCCAGGGCGTACGCGGGCACCACCGACGCGGCGGCGCCCACGACGCCCACCAGCGCGGCGAGCGTGCCGCCGATCCATCGCGCACGGAGTTCGAGCCGCAGCCACGCCCAGGTCCTGCGGGCGTCGGCGACGGGCAGCCTGTCTGGTCCGGTCATCGCAGCACCGCCCGGTTGTAGTCGTCGTCGGTGACGGCCAGTTCGGCGTGGGTGCCCTCCGCGGCGACCCGGCCGCCGTCGAGGACCACGACCCGATCCGTCATGGCGAGCAGGGCCGGGCTGCTCGTCACGACCAGGGTGGTGAGCCCCCCGGAGCCGGGGTGGCGCAGGGCGCGCAGGCCGCGGGCGATCTCGTGCTCGGTCACCGCGTCCACGGCGGTGGTGGGGTCGTGCATGACGAGGATCGCGGGGCGTGCCGTGAGCGCGCGGGCCAGCGCCAGCCGTTGCCGCTGCCCGCCCGAGAGGCTGGCGCCCCGCTCCGCGACGACGTGCGTGAGGCCGTCGGGGTGGGCGGAGACGACCTGGTCGGCGGCGGAGGCGGCCAGCGTGGTCTCGTCCAGCGGGCCGCCCGCGGTGACGTTCTCCTCGATGGTCCCGGTGAACAGGTCCGTGAGGTGGGGTTCCACCAGCATCGCCCGGCGGGCGTGCTCCGGGTCGAGGCGCGCCAGGTGCGTGCCGCCGACGAGGACGCCGCCTTCGTACTCTCCGGGCGCCACCCGGCCGGACAGGATCCTGACCAGCGCCTCCCCGTCGGCGGAGCGGTGGGGCACCACGCCGACGAATTCGCCGGAGCGCACGTGCAGGTCGACCCCGTCGAGCGGGCCGTACCTGAGCGCCCGCAGCTCGAGGTCGGGTGAGCCGGCGTCGAGCGTCTCCGTGCCCTCCGGCAGCAGCGCGGGCGCGTCGAGCACGGTGGCGACACGGTCGGCGGACGCCCTGGCCTCCGCGACCCAGCCGGGCACGACGGCGAGCGTGCCGATGGGCTCCATCAGGAACTGCGCGAGGCCGATGACGGTGATGAGCTCGCCGACGGTGATCCTCCCGTTGAGCGCGAACCACCCGGCCAGGATCGCGATGCCGCCGGCCAGGAGCGCGCCGCCGGCCGTGGAGGCGGACAGGTACGCGCCCTGGGTGCGCGCCGCGCGTAGCGCGGCCCGCAGGGACCGCCTGCTGACCTCGTCGTAGCGGCCGGCCGCCGCGCGCTCCGCGCCGATGCCGCGCAGCGGGCGTACGCCGCTGACCAGGTCGCCCGCCAGCGAGGTGGCCTCCCCCGCGAGGTCCTGCTGCTCGGTGACCCGCTTGGTGATGAGCGGGGTGGCGGCCTGGAGCCCGAGGAGCACCACGGGGGTTCCGGCCAGCACGGCCAGCCCGAGTTGCACGTCGATCACCAGCAGCGCGACGGCGCTCACCACGGTCGCCGTCACCGCCCCCGCGACGCGCGGCACGTAGTCCAGCAGGTAGGAGGTGTTGTCGGTGTCGGTCGTGGCCACGGTGAGCAGGTCACCGGCACGGCGGTCGGTCCTGATCCCGCGCGGGTGCATGATCTTGGCGGCCACTTCGACGCGCAGCAGGTGCGCCTCGTCCGCGATGGCGAGCATCAGCCGGCGGGCGCCGAAGCGGTAGGCCATGCTCAGCACGGTGAACAGGCCGGCCAGAGCGGCCACCCAGAGCACCAGCGCGCCGCCGTCCCCCGGGCCGATGGCCCGGTCGACGATCACCCCGATGAGGATCGGCACCAGCGACTCGCAGACCTGGTGCAGGCTGATCAGGCCGGTCCCCGTGCCGAGCTGCCACCGGTTGCGCGTCACCGCGCGCCACAACACCCGCCGGCCGGTCATGGGCCGCGTCACTGGTCGGCGGCCATGCTCTCGCGCAGGCTCCTGGGCCGCAGGTCCGTCCAGTGCTCCTCGACGTAGTCCACGCACTCCTGGCGCTTGCTCTGGCCGCCTTCACCGAAGACGACCCGCCAGCCCTGTGGCACCTCCTTGAACGTCGGCCACAGGGAGTGCTGCTCCTCGTCGTTCACCAGCACGTAGAAGGTGCCGTTCTCATCGTCGAAGGGATTGTTGGACATCGTGACTCCTGACTGCGTGGTGGGATCGGGGGATGACCAGCGGGGTGTGGGTCTCCGGGTCGTCGATGATGCGACAGGGCAGGCCGAACACGTCCTCGATCAGTTCGGCGGTGACGATCTTCCGGGGGTCGCCCTGCGCCACGACGGCGCCCGCCTTCATCGCGATGATGTGGTCGGCGTACCGGCAGGCCTGGTTGAGGTCGTGCAGGACGGCCACCATGGTGTTGCGCTGCTCCCGGTTCAGGCGGAGGCAGAGTTCGAGCAGTTCGATCTGGTGGGCGATGTCGAGGAACGTGGTCGGCTCGTCGAGCAGCACGATCGAGGTCTCCTGGGCGAGCACCATCGCCACCCAGACCCGCTGGCGCTGGCCGCCGGAGAGCGTGTCGACGAGCCGCCCGGACAGGTCGGTGACGCCGGTGGCCGCCATCGCGCTCACCACGGCCGCCTCGTCCCTGGCCGACCACTGTCTGATCAGGTTCTGGTGCGGGTGGCGCCCTCGTGCCACCAGGTCGGCCACGGTGATGCCGTCGGGCGCGATCGACGACTGCGGCAGCAGGCCGAGCCGCCTGGCGACCTCCTTGGCCGGGTAGGAGTGGATGTCCCTGCCGTCCAGCACGACCTGTCCCGCGGACGGCTTGAGCAGCCGCGACAGCGCTCTGAGCAGGGTGGACTTGCCACAGGCGTTCGGGCCGACGATCACGGTGAGCGCGCCGTCCGGGATGTCGACGCTGAGGTGCTCGCTGATCGGCCGGTGGTCGTAGCCGAGAGTGAGGTCCCTGGCGCTCAGTCTCATGACCTCGCCTTCCGCATCGGCCTGGCCAGCAACCAGGCGAAGTAGAGGCCGCCGAGCGACACCGTCACCACGCCCACGGGAAGCTGGGTGGGGGCGAACGCGCGCTGGCCGAGCCAGTCGCTCGCGGTCAGCAGCAGCGCGCCCATGGCGGCCGAGGGCGCCAGCGCTATGCCGGCCGTACGCGTGAGCAGGCGGGCCAGCTGGGGGGCGGCGAGCGCGACGAACGAGACCGGTCCCGCTGCGGCGGTGGCCACGGCGGTCAGCGCCACGCCGACGACGAGATAGAGCAGCCGGGCCCGTTCGGTGCGCACGCCGAGCGCGGCGGCGGGCTCCTCGCCCATCGCCAGCAGGGACAGGCGCGGCCCGAGAGCCAGCAGGCATCCGGCGAGCAGCACGACCGCGGCGGCCACGGGCGGGACGTGCTCCCACTTCGCCGTGTTCAGGCTGCCCTGTCCCCAGATCGCCGCGGCGACCGCCAGGCGCAGGTCGGCCCTGATGACGAACCACTGGTTCACGGAGGCGAGGACCGCGCTGATCGCGATGCCCACGATGATGAGCCGGAATCCCTGCACGCCCTGCTTGTACGCCAGCAGGTACACCACCAGGGCGGCCGCGAGCCCGCCGATCAGGGCGCCCGCCGCGGTCTCGTAGTAGCCGCGGCCGGCCAGCACCATCGTGACCAGCACCCCGGTGTAGGCGCCGGTGTTGAACCCGATCACGTCGGGGCTGCCGAGCGGGTTGCGCAACAACGACTGGAAGACGGCTCCGCTCAGTCCGAGCGCCGCGCCGATGAGCAGGGCCAGCAGCACGCGCGGCAGCCGCCACTCCACGACCACGAGGCGCGTCGCGCCCGGTCCCTGCCCGGCCAGCGCCTGGATCACCTCGCCCGGCGGCACCTCGAACTCCCCGGTGCCCAGCCCGAGCACGGCGACCGCCGCGGCCGCGAGGCCGAGCGCGGCGCAGACGAGCGCCGTGCGCACGCCGAACCGGACGGACGCGCGGGGCCGGCGCACGATGACGACCCGGTGACCGAAGTCCACGCCGCTCACGGGCTCGTCACCGCCCGGCGGCGGATCAGCCAGATCAGCACCGGCGCGCCCAGGAACGCGGTGACGATGCCCGCCTGCAGTTCGGCGGGGCGGATCAGCACCCGTCCCGCGATGTCCGCGCCGAGCAGCAGGATCGGGGCGCAGATCACCGTGTACGCGAGGATCCACCGCTGGTCGGGCCCGACGATCCGGCGGACGGCGTGCGGCACCATCAGGCCGATGAACCCGATCGGGCCCACCGCCGCGGTCGCCGCGCCCGTCAGGAGCGCCACCGAGACCACGGACAGCACGCGTGTCCGGGTGACGCCGGCGCCCAGCGAGCGGGCGAGGTCGTCGCCCAGCGCGACGGCGTTGAGCGAGCGGGCGGCGGCGAACGCCAGCACCAGTCCGGCCAGGATGAACGGCGCGACCGCTTCGGCGATGGGCAGCGGCCGGCCGCCGAGCGTGCCGACGTCCCAGAAGCGCAGGTAGTCGAAGGCTCGCGGCTTCAGCAGCCGGATCGCGGCCGAGACGCCCTCCATGACGGCGCCGAGCGCCACGCCCGCGAGCGTCAGCCGGAGCGGCGTCGCCTCCCCGCGCCCGATGGAGCCGAGCGTGTAGACGAGCACGGTGGCGAAGGCCACCCCGGCGAACGCGAACCACACGTACGACCAGATGGAGGTCAGGCCCAGGACCCCGATCGCGAACACGACGAAGAGCGCCGCTCCCGCGTTCATCCCGAGGATCTGCGTGTCCGCCAGCGGGTTGCGCGTCACCGCCTGGATGACCGCTCCCGAGACGCCGAGCGCGGCTCCCGCCAGCAGCCCCAGCACGGTCCTCGGGACCCGCAACTCGCGCACGATCGCCTGGTCGTCGGTGTCCGCGGCGTGGGCGAACGCGTCCCAGACCGTGTCGAGGCCGATGTTCCTGGTGCCGACGGCGATGCTCAGGACGCACGTGGCGACCAGCGCCGCCACGAGCACGAGCAGCCAGCCGCTCCGGCCGGCGTTGCCCGCGGCGACGCCCGCCGGCCGGTCCGCCGGGGCGGCCGGCCGGCGATCGGAGAGGACCACTATGTCGCCGCCCTGGCCCGCGGCGTGTGACCGGCCAGCAGCGAGTCGCGGATCTCGCCGGCGCGGACGGCGGTGGCGGACAGGAGCGTCGAGGTGAGGCCGTGGGTGTGTTCACCCGCCCCTTGCAGGTAGATGCCCGCCGACACGTGCGCGGGCGTCTCGACGCGGTAGTCGCGGCCTATCCTGAGCCGGTCCTCGTCGTCGCGCAGGCATAACTTGGCGGCCTGGCCGAGGACGGTGCCGATGTCCTGGGGCCGGTAGCCCGTGGCGTGGACGAGGAGGTCCGCCTCGAGCACCTCGTGCTCGCCGGTGGGCAGATATTCGACCGTGACGTCGAGCCGGTCGTCCCGTTCGCCGACCTCGCGGATGCGTGAGGCGCGCAGGACGCGCAGCCGCTCGCCGCCCTGGACCTTCTCCCGGTACATGGTCCGGTAGAGGGACTCGATGAGGTCCATGTCCACCACGGAGTAGTTGGTGCCGCGGTGGTAGTCGAGCAGGGACTGCTTGACCGCTGAGGGAGCGCCGAAGAACGTGTCCACGGCCTCGGGGTCGAAGATCTGGTTGGCGAAAGGGCTGTCATCGGCGGGGGTGTAGCCGTATTTGGCGATGACGGCGCAGACTTCCGCGCCGGCGAAGGTGCGGTGCAGGTAGTCGGCGGTCTCGGCCGCGCTCTGGCCGGCCCCGAGCACCACGGCCCGCCGCACCGGGACCCCGGCCTCCTTGAGGGCGGCCACCCGGGGCAGCAGCTCGCTGTTGTGCCACACCCGGTCGGAGACGACCGTTCCCGGCGGCAGGTGCGGCTCCAGCCCGGTGGCGACGCACAGGTTACGGGCCCGCCGCACGGTGGTGTGCCCGGGACGCTCCGGGTCCGTGCTGATCACGTCGAACGCGGGGACGCCACCGCCCTCCGCGGTCACCGGCTCGACGGACACGACCTCCTCGGCGTACGCGACCAGGTCCCGCACCCGCTCGGCCGCCCACTCGAAATAGGCGTGGAACTCGATCCGCAGCGGGAAGAGCGTCTTGTGGTTGAGGAAGTCCACCAGCCTGCCGCTGTCCTTCAGGAAGCACAGAAAGCTGAAATCGCTGGCGGGATCGCGCAGGGTGACCAGGTCTTTCAGGAATGACACCTGCATGGTCGCGTCGTCGAGAAGCATCCCCTTGTGCCAGCCGAAGCCGGGTTGCTTCTCCAGGAACCGCATGTGGACCCGTTCGGGTGCCGGGACCCGGGCGTTGTGCTCCCGCAAGGCGATCGCCAGCGCGAGATTCGATGGGCCGAAGCCGATTCCCAGGATGTCGTAGGTGCCGTTGAGTCTGCTCAGCAGTGTCTCCACCGAGGCATCGCCTCCCTCTGCGGCAGATGCTAGATTAGGTTAGCCTTACCTTGCAAGGAGGGCCGTCCGCTCCGAGACGGGGACCGCGGGACCGGGGTCCGGCGAGCCAGGACCGGCGGACGACCGGCGTGGAAAGGGACAGCAAGTGGCTTTTCGGGACCGCTCCCACCGGGAATGACCGTCATCAAGATCGATGAAGACGGGGGTGGGCGCATGCCGTTGGACGTGGCGGCACGGGAGGCGTTCCTGGCGGAGCCGCACATCGCGAGCCTCGCCGTGGAGGGCGGCGAGGGACGGGGGCCGCTGAACGTACCCGTCTGGTACGACTACCACCCCGGCGGCGAGATCCGGTTCCTGACCGACGGCGACTCGGTCAAGGCCCGGCTGATCGCGAAGGCGGGCCGGTTCTCGATGCTGGTGCAGCGGGTCAGCCCCACCTACCGGTACGTGTCGGTGGAGGGGCCGCTGGTGCGCTCCGATCCCACGACGCTGGAGGATCTGAGGCGCATCGCGGCGCGTTACCTGCCGCCCGACGCCGTGTCGGGTTACGTGCAGGGCTCCGACCTGCACGCGCTCGTCACGTTCAGGATGCGGCCCGAACACTGGCTCTCCGCCGACCTCGGCGCCCTGAGCTGAGCGGAAACGGTATTTTTGGCCCGTGACTGCTATCGATCCCACCTCGACCGGCGCGTTCGGCGTCGGCCTCGCGACCATCGCCTCCGACGGCACCGTGCTCGACACCTGGTTCCCCGCACCCGAGCTGGGCGACGCGCCCGTTTCGGGCACCGAGCGGCTTCCCGCCGGCGAGGCCGGCGACCTGGCGGGGCTGACCGGGCCCGACGAGGCGCGGGGCGTGGAGGTGGTCGCGGTGCGCACCGGCATCGCCAAGCTCTCCGAGGCCCCCGTCGACGCGCACGACGTCTACCTGCGACTGCACCTGATCTCCGCGCGCCTCGTCAGGCCGCACGGCGTCAACCTCGACGGCATCTTCGGCCTGCTGGCCAACGTGGTGTGGACCGACGCGGGCCCGTGCCCGGTGCCGGACTTCGAGCGGACCCGCCTGCGGCTACGGGCCAGGGGCGCGGTGACGGTGTACGGCGTCGACAAGTTCCCGCGGATGGTCGACTACGTGATGCCGTCCGGCGTGCGGATCGCCGACGCCGACCGGGTGCGCCTGGGCGCGCACCTGGCGAGCGGCACCACCGTCATGCACGAGGGCTTCGTCAACTTCAACTCCGGCACGCTGGGCGCCTCGATGATCGAGGGCCGGGTCTCGGCCGGCGTGGTGGTCGGCGACGGCTCCGACGTGGGCGGCGGCGCGTCGATCATGGGGACGCTGTCGGGCGGCGGCAAGCAGGTCATCTCGATCGGCGAGCGCTGCCTGCTGGGCGCGAACGCCGGCATCGGCATCTCGCTGGGCGACGACTGCGTGGTGGAGGCCGGACTCTACGTGACGGCGGGCACGAAGGTCGCCCTGCCCGGCGGCCGGATCGTCAAGGCCGCCGAGCTGTCGGGTTCGAACGGCATCCTGCTGCGCCGCAACTCGCAGTCGGGCGCGGTGGAGGCGGTGCCGCGCGAGGGCGGCACCATCGAACTCAACGCCGCCCTCCACGCCAACTGACGCGTTGGTTCGCTCTTCTTCCCTTACGGCTGCGCCCGGTCCAATCACCCGCCGCAGGTGGCTGGACCGGGCGAAGCCGTGAAAGAGGAAACCACGTAACGGGCAGCCGGCCACGTTCTGCCGCGGAAGGCCCTCAGACACCCGAGGCGGGTGGCTGAGGGCCGAAGCCGTGGGAGAGGGAAGAAGTCAGTGCGCGTGGGACACGGCGGATCCGATGGTGTGCACGCGCAGGGCGTTGGTGGAGCCCGGGGTGCCGGGAGGTGAGCCGGCCACGATGACGACCTTGTCGCCCTTCTCCAGCCGCCCCGACGACAGCAGCGAGGCCTCGACCTGCCGCACCATGTCGTCGGTGTGGTGGACGAACGGCACGTGGAACGTCTCCACCCCCCACGTCAGCGAGAGCTGCCCCCGCACGTGGGGCGCCGACGTGAAGGCCAGCAGCGGGATCGGCGAGCGGTAGCGGGCCAGCCGCCGGGCCGTCTCGCCCGACATCGTGAACGCCACGAGCGCCTTGGCCCCGACGATCGCGCCGACCTCGGCCGCGGCCCTGGCGATGGCGCCGCCGGTCGTCTCCGGCATGCGCTCCAGCGTGTGGGTGGCGTGCAGGGAGTGCTTCTCCGCGGCGCAGGCGATGCGGTCCATCGTGGAGACGGCCTCGATCGGGTAGTTGCCGACGGAGGTCTCGCCGGACAGCATGACCGCGTCGGCGCCGTCCATGACCGCGTAGGCCACGTCGGAGGCCTCGGCGCGGGTGGGGCGCGGGGAGCTCATCATGGAGTCGAGCATCTGGGTGGCGACGATGACCGGGCGGGCCTTCTCGCGGCACAGCTCGATGATGCGCCGCTGCACGATCGGCACCTGCTCGAGCGGCAGCTCGACGCCGAGGTCGCCGCGGGCCACCATGATGCCGTCGAAGGCCTCGACGATGTCGGGGAGGCGGTCGACGGCCTGCGGCTTCTCGATCTTGGCGAGCAGCGGGAGACGCACGGCCTCCTGCTCCATGATGTTGCGCACGACGTCGGCGTCGGACGGGCGGCGGACGAACGACAGGGCGATCATGTCGCATCCGGTGCGCAGCGCCCAGCGCAGGTCGGCTTCGTCCTTGTCGGTCAGCGCGGGCGCGCTGACGTTGACGCCGGGCAGGTTGAGGCCCTTGTTGTCGGAGATCATGCCGCCGATGACGACGCGGGTGGCGATGCGGTCGCCGTCGACACGGGTGGCCTCGAGCACGAGGCGGCCGTCGTCGACGAGGATCGTGTCGCCGGGGCGGACGTCGTTGGGCAGCCCCTTGTAGGTGGTGGAGACCTGCTCGCGGTCACCTGGCACGTCTTCGGTGGTGATGGTGAAGACGTCGCCGAAGCCCAGCCTGACGGGGCCTTCCTCGAACGTGCCGACACGGATCTTGGGGCCCTGCAGGTCGGCGAGCACGCCTACACCGCGGCCGAGGTCGGCCGCCACCTCCCTGACCCGGTCGTAGACCTCTCTGTGCAGGTCATGGTTGCCATGACTGAGGTTGAACCGTGCCACGTCCATGCCGGCGGCGATCAGCTCGTGCAGGCGTTCCTTGGACGATGTGGCGGGGCCGAGAGTGCAGACGATTTTCGCGCGACGAGTCACGAGTCCTACCTTAATTGGTACAGACCACTTAACAGTCACTGACGACGGAGAACGTACCCGCGGAAGGGGAACAGAACGAGAACGGCACCCCCTGGACGGGCCAAGTTCGTGTGCTGCTCACGCCGTCACGGTTCGGTGGTGGCGGCCTTCCAGGCGTCCACGATGCCGTGGCCGTAGAAGCCGTTGTCCGCCTTGTCGCCCTCGCACTCGTGCGTCTCGGTCTTGTTGTAGATCGTGTAGACGTGGCGGCGGGGCGTCGGGCACGCCTTCTGGGTCGCGGTCTTGTAGAGCAGTCGCTCGGTGGTGGCGGGATCGAGGTGGAGCCCGCCCCTGCCGGGCTTGCCGAAACGGCTGATCAGGATCGCCGCGACCCCGGTGGCGTGCGGCGAGGCCATGGAGGTGCCCTCCAGATACTGGTAGTACGAGCAGCGGCCGTCCTTGCAGTCCTTGACCACGTCCGCGCCCCTGGGGTTGCCCTTGGCGTCGATGCGCCCGGACGCGCGCAGCACGTGCTCGGGTGCGGCGGCCAGGATCCCCCGGTCGGCTCTGGCGCCCTGACCGTCGAGGATGTCACCTCCGGGCGCGGCCAGGTCGGTCTGCTCGACGCCGTAGTCGCTGTAGATCGCCTTGCGTCCGGAGGGGCCGACGGCGGAGACGGAGATGACGCCGGCGGACTCCGCGGGCACGTTGACGCAGGAGTTGTCGATCTCGCGTTTCTTCTCGTCGCCCTTCGGGTAGCCGGGGCTCTGGTCGTCGACCTTGGGATGGCCGAGGTCGGTGCCGCCGTTGCCGAGGGCGGAGATGAGCGTCACGCCCTTCTTCCTGGCGTAGTCCAGGGCCCGCTGCATGCCGGTGATGACAGCCTGCTGCTCCAGCTGCTGCTTCCTGGTGTCGGCCGGGTTGGACGTGCAGTTGAACAGCCAGGGGTCGACGTAGTAGCTCATGTTCACGACGTCCACGCCGATGTCGGCGGCGTAGGCGAGCGCGTCGAGGCTGGGCTTGAGGAAGAAGAACCCCGAGTCCTGGCCGGCCCTGAGGTTCACGATCTGCACGCCCGGCGCCACCCCCGCGATGCCGATGCCGTTGATCGGGGAGGCGATCGTGCTGGCCACGTGGGTGCCGTGGCCGTCGTCGTCCACGTCGGCGGGGTCCTTGCAGCCCTCGGCCTCGCAGGGGCCGTCGAGCGTCTCGCCGTGCTCGTCCTTGGGCCTGTCGGTGACGAAGTTGCGGCTCAGCTCGCGGTTGAAGTTGGGGGCGATGTCGGGGTGCTTGCCGTCGACGCCGGTGTCGATGACGCCGACCAGGACCTTCTTCGTGCCGGGGGCCTTGGCGTTCGCGCGGTCCGCGCCGATCATGCGCATGTCCCACTGGCGGCCGGCGAGCGGCTCCGCCGCGCTCTTGGTGAACGACGACGCGTCGGGGAAGGCCGCGGGCCGGGCCGCCTGATGAGTGCCCCGGCCGGCCGTGGCGTAACCGATGCGCCGGTCGGCGGACACCCCCACGATGGCCTGGTCGGCGCCCACGCCCTCGGCGAAGCCGCCGCCCGCGCCCCTGGCCAGGAGGTAGCCGAGCCTGGCGTCCTCTCCGACCGTGGTGCCGCCGGCCCGCTCGACGGCGGTCACGGCCTGGGCGTGCCGTCCCGCCGCGTAGAAGACGAGATAGTCCTTCTGGGGCGCGGCCGGTCTCTGGGGTGCCGCGGCCGGCGGTGCGCAGGCCGTGAGGGCGGCTGCGGCGGCGAGCGCCATCGTTGCTGAGGCGACTCGCCGCATGGTTCCCCCGTTCGCTGACTGGCCGTGAATCCGCATGTTCCCGACAGTCAACCAGCGATGCGCCTTAGTAGTGAAATTTCGGTCGATGGGTGGCGAAGCTAGGTCAATCCCCACCAACCCTCCCGCGCGGCCCGCGCGGCCCGCGCCGTGAACGCACGGATCCGGCGCAGGTACGAACGCATCGTGGCCGGCCGCGCAGCACCGCCCGGAGGCCGCCACGCGGGCGGCCGCCGGACCGTACCGTCAGACCAGCGGCCGCGCGGTGGGCAGGATCGGGTACGGCAGGGCCGTCTCCCCCGTCAGGAACCGGTCCACGCCCGACGCCGCGGCGCGGCCCTCGGCGATGGCCCAGACGATGAGCGACTGCCCGCGCCCCATGTCGCCCGCCACGAAGACGCCGTCCACCTTGGACATGTACGTCTTGTCACGCGAGACGTTGCCCCGGGCGTCGTAGAAGCCGTCACCGGCGACGGCGGCGAGGTCCTGCAGCAGGGCGCCCTTCTCCGGGCCGAGGAAGCCCATGGACAGGGTGACCAGCTCGGCCGGGATCTCCCGCTCGGTGCCGGGGATGGGCTTGAACCCGTTCTGCGGCCCCTCGACCTCGACCAGCCGCAGCGCCCGCACGTTGCCGTCGGCGTCGCCGGCGAACTCGGTGGTGGAGACGGCGTAGACCCGATCTCCCCCGCCGTCGGCGAGCTCCTCGTGGGCGCTCTCCATCTTGAACAGCATGGGGTACGTCGGCCACGGCTGGTTGCCCGGCCTGGTCGCCGGCGGCTGAGGCATGATCTCGAGCTGGGTGACGGACTTCGCGCCCTGCCTGATCGCCGTGCCGATGCAGTCGGCGCCGGTGTCGCCGCCGCCGATCACCACCACGTGCTTGCCCTCGGCCGAGACCGGCGACCGGTCGAGGTCGCCCTCCTGGACCTTGTTGGACAGCGGCAGGTATTCCATGGCCTGGTAGACGCCCTTGAGCTCGCGCCCGGGCACCGGCAGGTCACGCCACTGGGTGGCGCCGCCCGACAGCACCACGGCGTCGAACTGCTCGCGCAGCTCGGCGGCGGTGATGTCGACGCCGACGTTGACGCCGGTGCGGAACTCGGTGCCCTCGGCCCGCATCTGGTCGAGGCGGCGGTTGATGTGCCGCTTCTCCATCTTGAACTCGGGGATGCCGTAGCGCAGCAGGCCGCCGATCCTGTCGGCCCGTTCGAACACCACCACGTCGTGCCCGGCCCTGGTGAGCTGCTGGGCGGCGGCCAGGCCGGCGGGCCCCGAGCCGACGACGGCGACCTTCCTGCCGGTCCTGACGGCCGGGGGCTGCGGGGTCACCCAGCCCTCGGCGAACGCCCGGTCGATGATCTCGACCTCGACCCGCTTGATCGCCACCGGGTCGGAGTTGATGCCGAGCACGCACGCCGCCTCGCACGGAGCCGGGCAGAGCCTGCCCGTGAACTCCGGGAAGTTGTTCGTGGCGTGCAGCCGCTCGATCGCCTCGCGCCAGTCGGTGCGGAAGACGAGGTCGTTCCACTCGGGGATGAGGTTGCCGAGCGGGCAGCCGTTGTGGCAGAACGGGATGCCGCAGTCCATGCAGCGGGCCGCCTGCCTGGTCAGCCTGTCCTGCGGGAAGTCCTGGTAGACCTCGCGCCAGTCGCTGATGCGGACGTCCACGGGGCGGCGCGCCGGCAGCTCCCGGTCGTGCGTGAGGAAACCCTTCGGGTCAGCCATTCGGTTACGCCTCCCTTAACCCTGAACAGTGGTTGACAAGCACAGCCCGCCATGGCGGCACGGCTCATTACGGCGGGTCATGACTGCACCGCGGCCGCCATGACGGCCTCGTCGACGTCCCTGCCTTCGATGCGGGCGGCCTCGGCGGCCTCCAGCACCCTCTTGTAGTCGGTCGGCATGACCTTGCCGAACCTGCCGAGCGCGGCGTCCCAGTCGGCGAGCAGCTGCTTGGCGATCGGCGAGCCGGTCTCCGCGAAGTGCTTCTCGACGGTCTCCTTGAGGAACTCGGCGTCCCGCTCGGAGAGCGCCTCGATGGCGACCATCTCGCGGTTGACCCGCTCGGGCTTGAGATCCAGCAGGTACGCGACGCCGCCCGACATGCCGGCCGCGAAGTTGCGCCCGGTCTGGCCGAGCACCACGGCCCTGCCCCCGGTCATGTACTCGCAGCCGTGGTCGCCCACGCCCTCGACGACCGCCGTGGCGCCGGAGTTGCGCACGCAGAAGCGCTCGCCGACGACGCCGCGGACGAACACCTCGCCGGACGTGGCGCCGTACAGGGCGACGTTGCCGGCGATGATGTGGCCGTCGAGCGGGGCCGCCTCGTGCGGCCGGACGGTGATCCGCCCGCCGGACAGGCCCTTGCCGAGATAGTCGTTCGCGTCGCCGGTCAGCCGCAGCGTGATCCCGCGCGGCACGAACGCGCCGAACGAGTTGCCCGCCGAACCGGTGAACGAGATGTCGATGGTGTTGTCGGGCAGGCCCTTGCCGCCGTGGCGCTTGGTCACCTGGTAGCCGAGCATGGTGCCGACCGTGCGGTTGACGTTGCGGATGGGCAGGTCCAGCGTCACGGGGGTGCCGTTCGCGAGGGCGCCCTCGGCGAGCTGGATCAGCGTGTTGTCGAGGGCGTGCTGGAGCCCGTGGTCCTGCTCGACGACGCGCCGCAGCGAGGTGCCCGCGGGCAGCTCCGGCCGGTGCAGGATCGGCGACAGGTCGAGCCCGCCGGCCTTCCAGTGGTCCTCGGCCGCCGTCGTGTCGAGCAGCTCGACGTGCCCGATGGCCTCGTCGAGGGAGCGGAAGCCCAGCTCGGCCAGATATTCGCGGATCTCCTCGGCGATGAACTCGAAGAAGTTGACCACGAACTCGGGCTTGCCGGTGAAGCGCTTGCGCAGCTCGGGGTTCTGCGTGGCGACGCCCACGGGGCAGGTGTCGAGGTGGCAGACCCGCATCATCACGCAGCCGGAGACGACGAGGGGCGCGGTGGCGAAGCCGTACTCCTCGGCGCCGAGCAGGGCGGCGATGATGACGTCGCGGCCGGTCTTGAGCTGGCCGTCGACCTGGACGACGATGCGGTCGCGCAGGTCGTTGAGGAGCAGCGTCTGCTGGGTCTCGGCCAGGCCGAGCTCCCACGGGGCGCCCGCGTGCTTGAGCGAGGTCAGCGGCGAGGCGCCGGTGCCGCCGTCGTGCCCGGAGATGAGCACCACGTCGGCGTGCGCCTTCGACACGCCCGCGGCGACCGTGCCGACGCCTACCTCGGCGACCAGCTTCACGTGGACCCTGGACTCCGGGTTGGAGTTCTTCAGGTCGTGGATGAGCTGGGCGAGGTCCTCGATCGAGTAGATGTCGTGGTGCGGCGGCGGCGAGATGAGGCCGACGCCGGGCGTCGAGTGCCGGGTCTTGGCGATCCACGGATAAACCTTGTGGCCGGGCAGCTGGCCGCCCTCGCCGGGCTTGGCGCCCTGGGCCATCTTGATCTGCAGGTCGGCCGCGTTGACCAGATATTCGCTGGTGACGCCGAAGCGCCCGGAGGCCACCTGCTTGATGGCGCTGCGGCGCGCTGGGTCGTAGAGCCGCTCGGGGTCCTCACCGCCCTCACCGGTGTTGGACTTGCCGCCGAGCCGGTTCATCGCGATGGCGAGCGTCTCGTGCGCCTCCATCGAGATCGAGCCGTACGACATCGCGCCCGTGGAGAAGCGCTTGACGATCTCCGAGGCGGGCTCGACCTCCTCGATGGGGATCGGCGTGCCCTTGCGCAGCTTGAACAGGCCGCGCAGGGTCATGAGCCGCTCCGCCTGGGAGTCGACGAGGTTCGTGTACTCCTTGAAGATCTCGTAGCGGCGGGTCCTGGTGGCGTGCTGCAGCTTGAAGACGGTCTCGGGGTTGAACAGGTGGGGCTCGCCCTCGCGCCGCCACTGGTATTCGCCGCCGACCTGAAGGTTGCGGTGGGCGTTCGGCACGCGCGGGTAGGCGTGGCGGTGCCGGAGCTCGATCTCCTTGGCCAGGACGTCGAAGCCGACGCCTCCCAGGCGCGAGGTGGTGCCGGTGAAGCAGGAGTCGATGACCTCCTGGCTCAGGCCGAGCGCCTCGAAGATCTGGGCGCCGGTGTAGGAGGCCACCGTGGACACGCCCATCTTGGACATGACCTTGATGACGCCCTTGCCGTAGGCCTTGATCAGGTTGCGTACGGCCTTGTGCTTGTCGAGCTGGAGCGCGCCCGAGTCGACGAGGTCCTCGACGGTCTCGACGGCGAGGTAGGGGTTGACCGCGCCGGCGCCGTAGCCGATGAGCAGCGCCATGTGGTGGCACTCGCGGGCCTCGCCGGTCTCGATGACCAGCCCGATCTTGGTGCGGGTCTTCTCCTGGATCAGGTGGTGGTGCACCGCGCCGGTCAGCAGGAGCGCCGGGATCGGCGCCAGCGTCTCGGACGAGCCCCGGTCGGACAGCACGATGACGCGCGCGCCGGCGGCGATCGCCTGGGACGCCTCCGTCCTGATCTCCTCCAGGCGCCGCAGCAGCGCCTGGCCGCCGCCCGCCACGTCGTAGAGCCCGCTGATGACGTACGGGTGGAAGCCGGGCAGGTCACCCTCGTCGTTGATGTGGATGATCTTGGCGAGCTCTTCGTTGTCGAGCACCGGGTACGGCAGCACGAGCTGGCGGCACGACGTGGGGCCGGGGTCGAGCAGGTTGCCCTCGGGCCCGAGCGTGCTGGCCAGCGAGGTGACCAGCTCTTCACGGATGGCGTCCAGCGGCGGGTTCGTGACCTGCGCGAACAGTTGCGTGAAGTAGTCGTACAGCAGGCGCGGCTTCTCGCTCAGCACGGCCACGGGCGTGTCGGTGCCCATGGAGCCGATCGGCTCGGCACCGGCCCTGGCCATCGGCGACAGGATGACGCGCAGCTCTTCCTCGGTGTAGCCGAAGGTCTGCTGCCGCCTGATGAGCGCCTCGTGCGTCGGGATCTCGCGCTGTCGCGCGGGCAGCTCCTCGAAGCGGACCAGGCCCGCGTGGAGCCAGTCGGCGTACGGCAGCTCGGCCGCGAGCTCGGCCTTGATCTCGTCGTCCTCGATGATCTTGCCGCGGGCGGTGTCGATGAGGAACATGCGGCCCGGCTGCAGGCGGCCCTTCCTGACGATGTCGTCGGGCCTGAAGTCGAGCACGCCGGCCTCGGAGGCCAGCACGACCAGGCCGTCGGCGGTCACCCAGAAGCGGCCGGGGCGCAGGCCGTTGCGGTCGAGCACCGCGCCGGCCATGGTGCCGTCGGTGAACGTGATCGAGGCGGGGCCGTCCCAGGCCTCCATCAACGTGGAGTGGAACTCGTAGAAGGCCCGCCGCGCGGGGTCCATCTCGGTGTGGTTCTCCCACGCCTCGGGGATCATCATGAGCACGGCGTGGGGCAGGCTCCGGCCGCCGATGTGCAACAGCTCAAGGGCCTCGTCGAAGCTGGCGGTGTCGCTGCCATCCGGGTCACAGATGGGGAAAAGTCGTGAAATATCGCCAGGAATGTCGGCGGACTTCAGCATCGCCTCGCGCGCCCGCATCCAGTTGCGGTTGCCCTTGACCGTGTTGATCTCGCCGTTGTGGGCGACGTAACGGTAGGGGTGGGCCAGCGGCCAGCTGGGGAACGTGTTGGTGGAGAACCGCGAGTGCACCAGCGCGATCGCGGTCGCGTAACGCTCGTCGCTCAGGTCGGGGAAGAACGGCTCGACCTGGTCGGGCGTGAGCATGCCCTTGTAGACGATCGTCCTGGCCGACAGCGAAGGGAAGTACACGTCGGCCTCGTGCTCGGCCCGCTTGCGCAGGCAGAACGCGAGCCGGTCGAGCTCCAGCCCCTCCAGCCCGCCGGGTCCCGACACGAACAGCTGGGCGAAGTGCGGCATGACGGCCCGGGCGCTGGGCCCGGGAAGAGCGCGGTCGACGGGCAGTTCCCGCCAGCCGAGCACGGTGAGGCCCTCCTCGGCCGCGATCTCCTCGATCAGGCCGACGGCGACGCGCCTGGCCTCCTCGTCGATCGGCAGGAAGGCGATGCCGGACGCGTAGGCGCCGGCGCCGGGCAGCGCGAACGGCACGGTCGCGCGGTAGAACTCGTCGGGAATCTGCGTCAGGATCCCGGCTCCGTCGCCGGTGTCCGGCTCGCTACCCTTGGCCCCCCGGTGATCGAGGTTGCACAACGCCGTCAGCGCCTTGACCACGATGCCGTGACCACGGCGTCCCGCGACGTCGGCGACCATGGCGACACCGCAGGCGTCGTGCTCGCTGGCGGGGTGGTAGAGGCCCTGAGGCTCGGGAAACCCGAGGTGGGCAGCAGGCATGTAGTCCCTCCCGTCGTCATCGTCTGTCTCGAACTGCTCTACAGGCGGGGACGACGTTGGCCCTGCTGCGTATCGTGGGTAGAGGTTACAACACCATGCCGGAATGGTGCCCGCCACGTCCGCATTGCGAACATTCGGGCAGGTCCAGCATCCGAACTCTCTATCCCAAACTCTGCGCGAGGCCCGTGTCATTCCCGCTTGGGCGCACCTGTATGCGGCAGAGATGACGATTTTTCGCCGGCCCCGCCCGGCGGGCGGCTCGCCGGCCGCGCTGCGCGAGCGTTCCGGCGCAACCCTGGCACCTCGATAGGGTTTGCCCATGGACCGTGACGGGGTCGAGCGCCTGCTCCGAGAGGCCGGGGCCGACAGCAGGCGGCTGAGGCACGCGCTGACGCTGGTGTGCGACGGCCAGTGGTGGAGGCTCGCCGGCCTGGTCCGCGAGACCGCCACGTCGAGGCGCGCCATCGAGGCGCTGCTCCGCGAGCTGCCCCTGGAGCGATCCGGCGACGCCTTCCGCGTGCCGCTCACCAGGACCCCCGCCTACCAGGACCTCTTCGCCGTCGCACCGCCACCGGAGGACCCGGTCGCCCACCTGCTCCCCCACTACTCCGACGCGCTCGACCGCCTGAGCGACCTCATCGCCGGCGCCCCGCGCGCCCGCCACGTCCTCGACCACGTCGCCGCCACGCCCGAGACCGTGCTGCGGCGGGCACTGCTGCTCGGCGCCCGCTTCTGGCTGCCGGGCACGCGCCTGCTGTGCGTGGGCGACCACGACCTGACCTCGCTGGCCGTCAAGCTCGTCCACCCGGAGACCGAGGTCACGGTGGCCGACATCGACGAGCGCATCCTGGCCTACATCGACGCCCAGGAGCTCGGCGTCCGCACCCGCTGGGCCGACCTGCGGCTCGGCCTGCCCGCCTCGGCCAGGGGCCACGACCTGGCGCTCACCGACCCGCCGTACACACCGGAGGGCGTCGGCCTGTTCGTGGCTCGCGCCGTGGAGGGGCTGAAGGACGACGGGCGGGTGCTGCTGGCCTACGGCGCCGGCGAGCGCATGCCCATGCTGGCGTTCAAGGTCCAGCAGGCGCTGGCCGACCTCAACCTCGCCTACGAAGCCATCTACCCCGACTTCAACCGCTATTTCGGCGCGGAGGCCATCGGCTCGGCGGCCGACCTGTACATCCTCCGGCCCACCAGCAAGACCCGCCCGGCCGTGACGTCCCGCCTGAGCCGCCAGTCCACCGCCATCTACACCCAAGGCCCACAAGCCGTAGAAAACGCCCACAAGGGCATCTCAGCCCCAGAGAGGGGCATTTCGGGCTTCGAGCCCGACCTGCTGGTGGGCGAATGGCCCAAGGAGCTCACCCAACCACGGGTCAAGGTGTCGACCTGGCTCGCCAAGCCGTACGCGGCCGCCTCCGACCGCGTGGCCGTCGCCCTGCCGCCCGGCCTGGAGGCAGCGCTCCCCCGCCTGCTCCTGGCGACGCGCGCCTCTCACGTTCGCGTCCTGGGCGCCGGTCTGCCGCCCCTGCCCGGCGTGCTGTCCGCCGTCTACACGTCGAGCACCGGCGAGGACATGCTCGACGCCGTGCGCCTCCCGCAGCCCGGCGACCCGGCGGCCCGCGTGCTGCGCAGGATCCTGGACAACGGTCACGCCAAGCTGGCCAACACGTGGCGCGAGGCCCTCATCGCGGCGGCCCGGGAGCAGGGCGCCACGCTCACCAAGAACGACGCCAGGGCCCTCATCCGCGAGGCGGCCCTCTGGGCGGAAGACCTGACCCCGCTGGAGGCGCCGCTGCACCGCCTGTCCGGCCTCCCCGAGGCGGTGTCCGCAACCGTCACGTCCCTGACCTCGACCTCCCCCGCCCCGACGTCCCCCGGCGCCGCCTCCTGACCGGCTTTCCCAGCGCTCAGCCTCCCCCGGCGCCACTTCCCGCAGACCAGTACACGTCCCTGGCGCCGCTCGCCGCGCTGACCGGGTCCGGGCGGAGCCGCTCCCGGCCCCGCCTTCCCTGGCCCCGCTTTCCCTGGCCGCCTCCCCGACACCACGTCGTCCAGGCCCGTCACCCCGGCCGTCTCTCCCACCTCACCCCCAGCGCCTCCCCCGGCACCACCTTCTTCGGACCCCGCCGATCGCCCACGCGCAGGTCCGTACCGGCCAGAGGGCCGGCACCCGCCACCCGGACACGCGCGGCATCCCTGACCGGCGCCCGCCGGACACCATCGGGCTCGCACCCACCGGCTGAGCCCGCGGCTTCCAGGGTCGCCAGGCGACAGCACGGCGTCCTGCCGGAGGCGGAGCACCGAACCACCCTGAACCGAGGCCCGCCCCTTCCGCAGTCCGGCTGCACACCCGAATTCCGGCACCGGACCGGGTCCGGCGCCGTTTCGAGGTCAGGTGGCGTCGACGACGCGGTCCTGGACGACACGGCCCAGGCCGTCGAGTGCCACCAGCGCCGCGAGGAGTTCCTGCGCGGGCGCGGTGCCGCCGACCCAGCTCACCGTCACGTAGTGGCCCATGGCACGCACCTGCGCGCGACTGCCGGCGGCCTCGAAGGCGATGCCCTGGCGTACGAACCCGTCCTTGCCCAGGGCCGACACCAGCGCGTCGGAGGCTCGCCCGTCACCCATGTTGAAGATGACGAACTGGCCCGCGGTCAGGTTGCCCCTGTAGACGCCCTGGAGCGCCTGCGTGCAACCGGAGGCCGACGCCCCCCACAGGACCTCGTCGCAGTCGCTGAACTGCTGGGTGCTCTCCAGCCGCATGGCCCCCAGGGTCTTGACCGCGGAGGTGAAGACCTCCTGCCGGGTGAGCGGGGCGGCGTCGTTCTTGCGGTCGTCGATGGCCGCGTAGAAGGCGGAAGTGGGCTCGGCGTGGAGGGCCGACGGGCGGGGTTCGTCGCGGCGCGACCACCACCAGCCGCCCGCGGCGACGGCCACCAGGGCGGCGATCACCACGGGGATGAGGAGACGACGTGACATCAGGCCGACGGCCCCGTGAGCGAGACGACCCTGCGGTAGACGGGCTTCTCCGCGCCGCGCAACGCCAAGGTCAGGGAGACGAAGTCGTCCTTGGCGGTCGGTTCTGCGCCGTCGGTTCTGCCGAGCCAGACAAGGCCGACATAGTGCCCCAGCGCGTAGCCGCCCGCCTCGGAGTAGCCCCCCGAGGGGAAGGACGCCTTGGAGGAGGGCAGGGGGATCGTCCACCCGCCCCGGTAGTCGGTCTTCAACGACTCCACCAGGGCGGCGGCCGACTTGCCGTCCTTCAGGTTGAGCAGCGTGTACTGGCCGACATAGCGGCCGTCGGAGCTGACGTACAGGCCACGGGCGGCCTGGCTGCATCCGGCGTCGGAGACCTGTTCCACCACGGTCTCCCCCCACAGAGCCGCCGCACAGTCGGCGTCGAGTTGCTTGGCGACCAGCTTGAGCTTGAGCTTCTTGGTGACGGAGAGCTGTTTGTGGCCGAACATTTCCTTCTTCGTCAGCGCGCGCTTGTCCTTGGTCCTGTCGGTCAGCGGGGCGAACAGTTTGGGCGAGCTCCAGCCGTGGAAGATCCGCGGCAACGTCGAGCCGGGCGCGACCACGGCGGCACTCGTTCGCTGCTGAGGCGTGTACTCGCCGATGGAGCCCACGGCGAACACCAGCCCCGTGCCACCGGCCAGCACGCCCACGACCACGGCGATGATCACGAGCAACCGCTGCTGATCAGGACGCAGGCCCCAGGCGGTGAGCAGCGGGAACTGCCAGTCGGACGGAGGGGTACGCCGCCGCTTGCGCGAGGGCGTGCCCGCCCTCCGCCCCACCGCCGCGGCCTCGCCCGTGCCACCGTCCTCCTGCAGCGGCCACCCGGCGCTGCCCCGGAGCTTGACCCTGCCCCCGGAGCGCTCGGCACGGCCACTTGCCCGCCTGCCGCCTTCCGACGTACCGGCCTCGCGCTGCCCGGTGCCGCCTCCGTCTTCCGGCCAGGCCGCACCGCCCTGACCATCGGATCGCCCGGCACCGCCCCTGCCATCGGACCATCCGGTCTCCCCGCCTACAGGCCGCCCAGCGCCCCGCCGATCCTCCGGCCGGCCACCCTCCCCAGCGCCGCCGGACCGCCCCAGACCCCTACGGCCGGTCCGACCCGCATCCTCAGGCCCGCCGGACCGGCCCGCACCCCTACGGCCTTCCGGCCAGCCGACATCCTCAGCGCCGCCGGACCGCCCGCCATCCCTACGGCCCCCGGTGCGGCCGGCACCCTCGCCACCGGGCCGGCCGGGACCGCGACCGCCTTCGCGGAACCAGCCGGCACCGCCGCCTTCTGGTCCGGGCTGCCCGGTGCCGCCGTGGAAGCTCCCGCCCGCCGGCTCTGCGCCGAACGGCCCGGTGATGGTGCCGGATCCGAAGGGACCGGTGCTGGTGCCGGGTCCGAAGGGACCGGTGCCCGGATCGCCTGAGGGTGGGTCGGCGGCGGCCCGGCGGGCCGACCTGCGCCCTCCACGCGTACGGGCCGACCACCTGCCGTCGCCCTCCCCGCTCGCCGTAGCGGGCCAACCGCTGCCGGATCGGCCCCCGGTCCGGTCATCACCGTCCGCTGACAGGCCACGGGAGCTCGTGCCATCGACGTCGGGGGGCACCTGCTGCCTGCGGCCACGTACGCGCGCCCTCCGGCCGCCACGGGAGCCCGCGGACCGGTCCGCGCCGTCCGCGTGCGCGCCCTCGACCCCCGAGAACGGCCCCTGGCCCTGCGCACCCGCCGCAGACCAGCCATCACCACGACCCTCCGCCGCAGGCCACTCACCACTACGCCCACCCGCGGCGTGCTGGCCGCCGCCCTGGGGGTCGGATGCGGGGCGGGCACCGTCGTGAGGGCTTCGTGAGGGGTTGCCGGAACCGGGCGCGGCTCTTCTGCGGGCCATCACAGCACCGCCGCCCCGATCAGGTTGCCCAGCGCGAACGTGACCGCGGCGGCCACCCCGCCCACCACGAGCTGCCGCACCCCGGAATACCACCAGTTACGGGCGGTCACCGTCGAGACGAGCGCGCCCGCCGCGAACAGGGCCACGCAGGAGATCACCGCCGACACCGTCAGGCTCCGCATCCCGACGAGGTACGGCAGCAGCGGCAGCACCGCCCCCAGGCTGAACGACAGGAACGACGACACCGCGGCCAGCGACGGCGACGGCAGGTCGCCGGGGGCCACGCCGAGCTCGTTACGGGTGTGAACCTCCAGCGCCTGCTCGGGGTTCTGCGAGATCTGCCGGGCGACCTCGGCCGCCAGTTCCGGGGACACGCCCTTCTCGACGAACGTCTGCGCCAGCTCGACGCGTTCGTCGTCGGGGTGACGGGCGAGCTCGCGGCGTTCGACGGCGATCTCAGCCTGGGCCAGCTCGCGCTGGCTCGCCACCGAGACGTATTCGCCACCCGCCATGGACAGCGCGCCCGCGGCGAGCCCGGCGACGCCGGCGAGGGAGATGACCTTGGTGTCGGCGGTGCCGCCCGCGACACCCGCGATCAGCGCGAAGTTCGACACCAGACCGTCCATCGCCCCGAACACCGATGGCCGCAACCAGCCTCCGGTGACGTCGCGGTGCTGGTGGTGCGCCTCCGCGCGACCGCTCATCGCGAGTTCTTCCCCTTCGTCGCGGCCTCACCCTCGGGGATCTCCGCCGGCTCGCCGGGCGCCGGATCATCGCCCTTCGGCCCGCGATCGGCCTCGCCGCCGTCGGCCGCGTCGGCCCCCGCCGCATCAGCCCCGGCCGCGTCGCTCCGGGCCGCGTCCGCCCCGGGCGCGTCGTCCCCCGCCAGGGAGGTTTCGTCGGAGGGCGTCGCCGCTTCCGCGCCGGGCTCACCCGGCGTGCCGCCGCCGGACCCATCCGCCGGCGGGTCAGCAGCGTCGCCCGACGACGCCGGGGAAGGGGCGTCGGGCGAGCCTGGGTCGGCCTGGCCGGACACGTGCGCCGGGTCCGGAAGCTCGGACAGGGGCACGACGATCTCTTCGCTGTCCTTCTTCCTCATCGCCCAGAGGTAGACCAGCGCGCCCGCGAACAGCACGATCGACGTCCACTGGTTGATCCGGAGCCCGAGGAAGGTCACCGCGTGGTCGACCCCGCCGACCGGGTCGATGCGCAGGCCCTCGATCCAGAACCTGCCGAGGGTGTAGCCGGCGACGTAGAGGGCGAACAGCCGGCCATGGTGCAACATGAACCGCCGCCCGGCGAACAGCAGCGCGAAGCCGAGCGCGATGTCCCAGACCGACTCGTACAGGAACGTCGGGTGGTAGAGGACCCCGGGCTCTCCCCCGTGGGCGGCGTCGATCTCCAGGCCCCACGGCAGCGTGGTCGGCGAGCCGTACAGCTCCTGGTTGAACCAGTTGCCCCAGCGGCCGATGCCCTGGGCGAAGGCGATGCCGGGGGCGACCGTGTCGGCGACGGCGCCCATGGAGATGCCGCGCTTGCGCACGGACCACCAGACGCCGACGCCGCCGAGCGCGACCGCGCCCCAGATGCCGAGACCGCCCTCCCAGATGAACAGCGCCTGGATGGGCTCCTTGATCGCGCGGCTGCCGAAATAGGTCTGCCAGTCGGTGATGACGTGGTAGAGGCGGCCGCCGATCAGACCGAAGATGACCGCGGGAACCGCGATATCGATGATCGTCCCCTGCTGGCCTCCACGAGCGCGCCAACGCCGCTCGCTCAGCCAGACGGCGACGATGACGCCGAGCACGATGCAGAGCGCATAAGCCCGGATCGGGATGATTCCGAGATACCAGACCCCTTGGGAAGGGCTGGGAATCGAGGCAAGGGGCATGTCACGTGAGGGTAGCGGAAGCGCGGCTACTTGGCCGCCTTCGTAATCTCTTCGCGCAACTCTCGTGGGCTGAAGAGTACCCCGTTGTCTATTTCTATGCCGTTCAGTTTCACGGTCGGCGTATGGTCGAGCTTCTGCTCATCGCTGACCTTCTTGCTGTACGACAGCTGCGCCTGAGCGTGCTTGCCCGAGGTGACGCACTGCTCGAACCCCGGCGAGGTGACCCCGGCGTCCTTGCCCCACTGCACGAGCTGCTCGGGCTTGAAACCGGGCTCGGTCTCCGGCGGCTGGTTCTCGAAGAGCAGGTCGTGGAAGGCCATCCACTGCTTGCCGTCGGCCACGCAGCGGGAGGCACTGCCCGCGCGTACGGAATTGGACTTGGTCGGCTCCTGCGAGAAGATCGTGATGGGGTGGTAGACCACCTTCGCCAGACCCTCGGCGGCGAGGTTCTTGAACGTCTGCCCGCTGACCCGCTCGAGCTCCTTGCAGGCGGGGCACTGGAAGTCCTCATAGATGTCGACCACGGGCGCGGTGACACCCTGCTTGGCCATCACCGCGGCGCCGTCGGGCTGCACCGTGATGGGTGCGAGCGCGCCGGAGGCCTCCTCCGACTGAGAGGTGCTGGCCGCATACCACCAGCCGGCTCCGACCGCGGCCACCGCCACCACTCCGGCGGTCACGTAGGTCACGATCTTCCTGCGCCGCTCCTGGGCCCGAGCGGCGGCCTGCTGTTCCTTGATCTTGTCACGCGCTGACTTCGACATGGTCTTCGTCCGCTGCCCCTTGCTCATCCTTCGTCCTCCACATCACGAGTATCGCCCCCCAGGCCGAGTGCTCCGTCGAGAGCGAAACGGCCCGGCGGGAAACGCGTGATCCAGGCGCCGAGAAGCACGAGGCCGAAGTCACGCAGGATGTCGAGCAGGTAGGTGGGCTCCTGCCCCTTTCCCAACTGGCCGCCGCCGCCGAAGCAGCCGCAGTCGATCCGCAGGCCGTTCGCCCAGGCCCAGGCGATGCCGAAGACGAACGCGAACATGAGCAGCCCCGCGACCACCGCGGCCACCCTGGTCAGCAGACCGACGACCAGCAGCACGCCGACCACGATCTCCAGCATCGGCAGGGCGTAGCCCACCGGGACGGCGATCGACTCGGGCAGCAACTGGTAAGCCTTGACCGCCACCACGGAGTCCGTCGGGTTGCCGATCTTGAGCGCACCCGCCGCGATCAGCACTCCGCCCAGGACCAGCCGGGCGACGACCGTCACCCAGGGTATCGCTGACGTAGCTCGATGTGACGGTTGTGACGCGACCACGGGCCATCTCCTCTTTCCCTGTGCCGAGATGGGCACAGTACCGGGTTCCCATCCGATCACGTTCACGATAAGCGTCGACTAAGCCGCTTCCTCGTTCAGGCTCTCCGAGTTGCGCGTTTTACTTGGATGAGTTAAAAATTACTCATGCAAGTAAGGCGGGAGGATTCGGTGACGAGCTCCGCGCGGCGCGCACAGATCGTCGCCGCGACCATCGCCACGATCGCCGAGCTCGGCTATCGGCAGGCGTCCTTCTCCAGGATCGCCGAGCGGGCCGGGCTCAGCAGCACCCGGCTGATCTCCTACCACTTCGACAGCAAGGACGAGCTGATCGGCAAGGCGATCGGCACGATCTACAGCGAGCTGGGGGCGTTCATGACCGCACGGGTGAGCACCGCGACCACGCCGGGCGCCGCGCTCGAGACCTACATCCGGTCGCTGGTGGAGTACATCGCCGGCCACCGCGCCGAGATGCGCGCCGCCACGGAGATCTTCCTCAACTTCAGGCCGGAAGGCGGTTCTGCGGCACAGGACGCGGCCACCGACCTGTCGGTGCTGGCCCACGTCGAGCGCATCCTCGTCCGGGGCCAGGAGAGCGGCGAGTTCGGCGCGTTCAACACCCGCGTGATGGCGATGGCGATCCAGCGGGCGCTCGACGGGCTGCCGTTCCTGCTGGAGGCCGACCCGGACGCCGATCTGGCGGAATATGCCGACGAGCTGGCCGGGCTGTTCGCCAGGGCCGTGCGGCCGTGAGCGCCGGAGCAGGGGCTGCTCACCCTGGCGGTGGACGTGCCTGCCGGCCGGGGTCAGCGGCGCACGCCCTTGGCCATGTCTTTCGCGAGGACGGCGATCGACTCCCGGCCCGCTGCCTCGTCGGGGGCGTCGAGCATGCGGCGGATGAACGCCGACCCGACGATGACGCCGTCGGCGTAGGCCGCCACCTCGGCCGCCTGATCGCCGGTGCCGACCCCCAGGCCCACGCACACCGGCAGGTCGGTGTGGGCGCGGGTGCGCTGCACGAGGCCCTCGGCGGCGACGTTGACGCTCTCTCTGGCGCCCGTGACGCCCATGAGCGAGGCCGCGTAGACGAAACCCGTGCAGCAGTCGACGACGGCCTTGATGCGCTGCTCCGTCGAGCTGGGCGCCACCAGGAACACGGTGTCGATGCCGGCGCCCGCCGAGGCGGCCCGCCACGGCTCCGACTCCTCGGGCGTCAGGTCGGGCGTGATCGTGCCCGCGCCGCCCGCGTTGGCCAGGTCGCGGGCGAAGCGCTCGGCGCCGTACTTGTCGATGGGGTTCCAGTAGGTCATGACGAGCGTGGCGGCACCGGTCGCGGCGACCCCCTCGACCGTGCGCATCACGTCGGCGATGCGCGTGCCGTTGACCAGTGACCTGTGCACGGCGTCCTGGATGGTGGGCCCGTCCATGAGCGGGTCGGAGTAGGGGAGGCCGATCTCGATGACGTCGCAGCCGGCCTCCACCAGGGTCGTGGCGGCGGCGATGGCGCCGTCCTTGGACGGGAAGCCCGCCGGCAGGTAGCCGACGAGCGCGGCCCGGTTGTCCGCCTTCGCCTTGGCGAAAACCGTCTGAAGAGTCGTCATGTCTGTCCGTTTCGAAGGTCGAGTCTCACCATGATGCCCTGCCGCGCGCCCCGCCCAGAATCCTCCGCGCCGACGAAGGCCCTGGGTGTCGCGGGAGGCCGCGCGGCGAGCGGCCCGGCGCGGGCCGTCAGCGGCCCGCGTGGTCCCGGCCTCTCAGCGGTCTCGAAGGTCTCCGAGGGCTCGGAGGTCCTGAGGCCTCGGCGGGTCTCAGAGGTTGAAGTATTTCATCGCCGTGCCCATGTCCTTGTCTCCGCGGCCGGAGAGGTTGACCAGGATGGTGACCTCCGGGCCGAGCTCGCGGCCGAGCTCCAGCGCGCCCGCCAGGGCGTGGGAGGACTCGATGGCGGGGATGATGCCCTCGGTCCTGGCCAGCAGGGAGAACGCGGCCATCGCCTGGTCGTCGGTGACGCCGTGGTAGGTGGCGCGGCCGGAGTCTCTCAGCCAGGCGTGCTCGGGACCGACGCCCGGATAGTCGAGCCCGGCGGAGATCGAGTGGGACTCGATGGTCTGGCCCTCGTCGTCCTGCAGGACGTAGGTGCGCGCACCGTGCAGCACTCCGACCGAGCCCGCGGTGAGGGTGAGCGCGTGCTCGCCGCTCTCCAGGCCGCGACCGGCGGCTTCGTAGCCGTGCAGTTGCACGCCCTCGTCGCCGATGAACGCGTGGAAGGCGCCGATCGCGTTGCTGCCGCCGCCGACCGCGGCGCACACCGCGTCGGGCAGCCGGCCGGTCAGCTCGAGGATCTGGCGGCGGGCCTCCACGCCGATGATGCGGGCGAAGTCGCGCACGATCTCGGGGAACGGGTGCGGGCCCGCGACCGTGCCGAAGAGGTAGTGGGTGGTGTCGACGTTGGTCACCCAGTCGCGGAACGCCTCGTTGATGGCGTCCTTCAGCGTCTGCGAGCCGTTGGTCACCGGCACCACGGTCGCGCCGAGCAGCTTCATCCTGGCGACGTTGAGTGCCTGGCGCTCGCAGTCGACCGCGCCCATGTAGATGACGCACTCCAGGCCGAGCAGGGCCGCGGCGGTCGCCGTGGCCACGCCGTGCTGGCCCGCGCCGGTCTCGGCGATCACCCGCTTCTTGCCCAGCCGCTTGGTCAGCAGCGCCTGGCCCAGCACATTGTTGATCTTGTGGGCGCCGGTGTGGGTGAGGTCCTCCCGCTTGAGCACGACCCGGGCGCCACCGGCCTGCTCGCTGAAGCGCGGCACGTCGGTCAGCGTGGTCGGCCGGCCGGCGTAGGTGCGCAGCAGGTGGTCGAACTCGCGCAGGAACTGCGCGTCGTTCTTGGCCTTCTCGTAGACCGCGGCCACCTCGTCGAGCGCCGGGATGAGGGCCTCCGGCACATATCTGCCGCCGAAGATGCCGAACTTGCCGTGCACGTCGGGATCGTCGCCGTGCGCGCCGTTGCCCGCCAGGTCGGCGGCGGTCAGGATGGAACCTTCGTGTGCCACTGCTATCCCTCTGCTGAGTGGTCGGGGCGCGTCGACGGATGAGCGCCGGCCGTCACCAGCGCCTCCACGGCCTTGCGCGGGTCCTTGCCGGTGACCAGGCTCTCCCCCACCAGGACGGCGTCGGCGCCACCTCTAGCGTAAGCGAGCAGGTCATGCGGGCCACGCACACCCGACTCGGCGATTTTGATCACATTATCGGGGATCTTCGGCGCCAGCTTCGCGAACACGTCGCGATCGACCTCGAGTGTCTTCAGATTGCGGGCGTTGACCCCGATGACCCGGGCCCCAGCGGCGACCGCCCGCTCGAGCTCGTCCTCGGTGTGCACCTCGACCAGCGGGGTGAGCCCGATCGACTCGGCCCGCTCGATCAGCGACACCAGCGCCTCCTGCTCCAGGCAGACGACCATCAGCAGCGCCAGGTCGGCGCCATAGGCCCTGGCCTCCCACAACTGGTAGGAGGTGAGGATGAAGTCCTTGCGCAGGATCGGGATGTCGACCCTGGTGCGGACCGCGGCCAGGTCGTCGAGGCTGCCCCCGAACTTGCGGCGCTCGGTCAGCACGCTGATGACGTGGGCGCCGCCCGCTTCGTAGTCGGCGGCCAGCGCCGCCGGGTCGGCGATCGCGGCGAGCGCGCCCTTGGACGGGCTGGACCGCTTGACCTCGGCGATCACCGAGATCCTGTCACCCCCGAGCGCGGCCATCGCGTCTCTGGCCGGCCGGGCCCGCTCGGCTCGTTGCTTGAGCTCGTCCATGGACACGGCCTGCTGGCGTGCGGCGAGGTCGGCGCGCACCCCGTCGAGGATGCCGTCGAGGACACTCGGCCCTTCCGTCCGCTCACTCACGCGCTTGGGGTCCCTCCGGTCGACAGTGGGGGTGGCGGAGAGTTCGCCTCGCGTACGCTCTCCGCCTTGTCCTGCGATGGTATCGGCCCCAGCGGGGGCACCTCACCACCGGCCCTGCCTAGGGGGCGAGGAACGCGCCGACAGGCAGATTACGGACGACCCAGTAGACCATGACGACCCCGATGAAGGCCCACAGCCACGCCGGATGCGCCAGCGTCGTGCGTCTGGGCCGGCCCTGCCAGGCACGCAGCACCCATCGCCCCCACCAGAACAGCAGGAACGGGATCATGGCCACGGCGAGCGGGTTGAGCCCCAGCGCGGCGACCGGGTCTAGATGCGCGAGGGCGTGCATGGTGCGCATGGTGCCGCAGCCTGGGCAGTAGAGGCCGGTGAGCCACAGGAACGGGCACGTCGGATAGTGGCCGGGTTCGTTGGGGTCGACCACGCCGACGAAGGCGAACGCGGCGCCCACGCCCGCCGCAACACCGAGCGGCGCGAGCAGGCGCCTCGCGCGACCCGTGTCACGCCGCCCGGCTGTTGCGATGCTCATGCTTTCAGTATCCGCCTTCCAGCGCGCTGCCCGCCGTCACGCCGGCTCAGTACGTCGAGTACGAGTACGTGGACACGCTCGCGGCCAGGATGAAGAAGATCACGATGTACGCGATGATGCCGAGGACGATGCCGATGGCACCGAAGATCAGGCTGCGCTTCCACCACGTCTTGGCCTCTTCCGCGGCCTGCATCGCACCCTGGTAGTCGCCGACCTGCCACTTCGAGTTGACCTGCGACGACTTGACGAGCGCCACGATGCCGAGCGGCAGGCAGCAGAACAGGGTGGTGAGGATGGCCGGGACGAGCTGGTTGTCGGGCGGGTTGCCACCGCCGCCGTAGCCACCGCCGGGGGGCTGGCCGTAACCGCCGTCGCCGTAACCGCCGCCGCTCGGCGGCTGCTGCCCGTAGCCACCCCCGTAACCTCCGCCGCTGGGCGGCTGCTGGCCGTAGCCACCCCCGCTCGGCGGCTGCTGGCCATAGCCACCGCCATAGCCTCCGCCGCTGGGCGGCTGCTGGCCGTAACCACCACCGCTCGGGGGCTGCTGGCCATAGCCACCGCCGCCGCTGGGAGGCTGCTGGCCGTAGCCGCCGCCGGGCGGTTGGGCGCCGTAGCCACCGTCGCCCTGGTTTCCGTAACTCATGCTAATGACCCCTCATGTCGTCATCTCGAGTCCAGTTCGCGCGGCAGCCTAGCGAGAAACCATCTTCTACGTGGATCAACGTCGATTTTGCGGACAATTCGTAATCGGACCGCAAGCACGTCGTCACGGTCCGGCTACACGTGCAGCGGGCGACCTACTGGTACTCCACCGTGCTGCCGGCGGTGCTGGCGAACCCGATGAGGGAAAGGAGCATACCGCCGAAGATCAGCCAGCACAGGAGCCAGATCACCACCGTGATGTACGACGTGACGAGGCCGCCGATGGCCATGCCCGAGCCCTCCTCTCCTGTGCGCTTGATCCGGCTGAGCGCGACATGCCCGAGGATGACGCCGGGGATGCTGGTGAGGCCGCAGAAGACCAGGCCGATGATGCCGAGGACGAGCGAGGCCACCGCCATCCCGTTGGTGGACCTGGGCTGCTGGTAGCCGTAGCCCTGCTGCGGGTGGCCCCCGTAGCTCGGAGGTTGCTGGGCGTATCCGCCGCCGTAGCTCGGCGGCTGCTGGCCGTAGCCGTAGGGCTGGTCCCCGTAGCTCGGCGGCTGCTGGCCGTAACCACCGCCGCTCGGCGGCTGCTGGCCGTAACCACCCCCGCTCGGCGGCTGCTGGCCGTAACCACCCCCGCTCGGCGGCTGCTGGCCGTAACCACCCCCGCTCGGCGGCTGCTGGCCGTAGCCTCCCCCGGGAGGCTGTGCGCCATAACCTCCGCTACCGCCCTGATCCCCGTAGCTCATGAGCCGGCTCCCTCAACGTCCGTGGCGAGTTGCAACGGCAGCTTATTGAGGAAACGTTTGCCGGGCGCACACAGGTTCAGAACAGTGGAGGTTTCGTAACCGTCACCGGCTCAGCGGTCGTCGGTCGGGTCGTCTCCGCGGTCGAGCGCGTCCCACAGCGTCCTGTCGTGGGCCCGCGCCGAGGGGGCGCCCGCCGTGCGGTCGTAGCGGGCGGACATGCCCGCCCACCGGCCGCCGCGCACGACCGCCAGCACGCCCCCGGCCATCACCAGGACCGCTCCGACGACCGTCACGGCGGGCCAGAGCGGCGCGATCTCCCAGGAGAGCCCGGTGGCGCCGGACAACACGTTCTCCTCGCGCAGGCGCGCGGTCACGGTGCCGCCCGACAGCGCCGCCCACGTCGCCGCAGCGGCTCCGGCCCCGCACAGGGCGAGCAGCACCCCGACGACCCGGCGGCCCGCGCCCTTGGTGGCCAGCACCGCCACCACGCCGGCCAGCCCGGCCAGCGCCACGGGGGTCAGCACGGGGCTCAGCCCGCCGCCGCTCGGCGCCTCGCCGTCTCCCAGGACCGTCACCCATGCCTGGCCCGCGCCCCACAACACGAGCACGCAGCCCAGGGCCGTCATGACCACCCAGCCCCACAACTCCCCGCGCCGGGAAGTCCGCGCTTCGGGCTCCATCCGCTCTCCTAGCTCGGCGCGAGCTCTAGCGGGTCGGCGTCGAAGCAGGTGCGATCACCCGTGTGGCACGCCCCGTCGACCTGGTCGACCTTGACCAGGATGGTGTCGCCGTCACAGTCGAGCGCCACGGACTTGACCTGCTGGACATGGCCGGAGGTGGCGCCCTTGACCCAGAGCTCCGCCCGGCTGCGGGACCAGTAGGTGGCCCTGCCGGTGGTGAGCGTCCGATGCAGCGCCTCGTCGTTCATCCAGGCCAGCATGAGCACCTCGCCGGTGTCGTACTGCTGCGCGATCGCGGGGACCAGGCCGTCGGGATTGCGCTTCAACCGTGCGGCGATCTTGGCGTCGAGGGACATGCAGCCCATTCAACCAGCTCGTGCCCCCGCCCCCGCCACCGGCGCGAGCCTCAGGCCAGGGCTTGGGGAAGGGTGTCGTAGATGGGGAAGAGCGGGGCCAGGTTGGTCCTGCGCAGCCGCCGGAGCACCTGCCCGGGGGGTGCGACCAGAGCCATCGTGCCGTCCCTGTCGCGCAGCGTGGCGAGCGCGCGCACCAGGACGCCCAGCCCTGTCGTGTCGATGAAGCCCAGGCCGGTCAGATCGACGACCAGTCGGGGGACGTGCTCCGCCACGGCTTCATCGAGACATTTCCTGACTTCGGAAACGTTGTCGACGTCGACCTCCCCCGCCAGGCTCACCACCACAAGATCTCCGTGTCGGCGTCGCGTCATCTCCAGCACATCCGCGCCCATGCTCCTCATGACCCCTCCCGTGGGCGGCCCCGCCGAAAAGGTACACCTGCCCGCGACGCGTCACGGTGGGTTTTACCGAGAATGCGGTACGTGATGGCGCGGAGCGGAGTAATTTCGGTTTCCCGAGCCTGCCGTGGGAGGGCCGTCGTGGTGCACGTCGTAGGCTCCGCTCCCCGTTCCCGCCGGGTCTTCCCCGGGCCGGCCTGGGCGGTCAGGTCCGCCGTCGTCCTGCGGGTGCGCGGTGGATAGGCAGGTGCTCCACGTCAGCTTCGCGCGGGGGCAGATCACGGGGCTGCGCAGGACCGTGACCGAGCACGCCGCCGGCGAGGGGCTGGCAGGCGGGCGGCTCGAGGACTTCGTGCTGGCGGTCAACGAGGTCGCCACCAACGCGGTGGTGCACGGCGGAGGCCACGGGCGGTTGCGGCTGTGGACGCGGGACGGGCGCCTGTGGTGCGAGGTCGCCGACGACGGCCCCGGGCTGCCACCCGGGTGGATGGGCGACACGCGGCCGCCCAGGGGGTACGGCTTCCGGGGTCGGGGCCTGTGGCTGACGCGCATGGTGTGCGAGCACCTCATGATCGTGTCAGGGCCACGTGGCACGACCGTGACGTTCGCCTCGGCGAAACCGTGACAGGAGCGCCTCCCGGGGCCCGGTGGACGGCCCGGTGGACGGCACGGTGGACGGCCCGGTGGACGGCACGGCGGACGGCCCGGCGGGAGCCCGGAAGGACGAGCCGGCGCGGCCGCGGGTCACGAGTGGGCGGCCGAGATCCACGAGGCGTGCAGGTCGGCGTACACGCCCGGCCGGCCCGCCAGCTCCGTGTGGTGGCCGCGCTGCACCAGCCGGCCGCCGTCGAAGACCAGCACCTCGTCGGCGTTCTCGGCCGTGGACAGGCGGTGCGCGATCGAGATGGCGGTGCGGCCGCGGGTGACGCCCTCCAGCGCCCGCGCCAGCCGTACCTCGGTGGCCGGGTCGACCGCCGAGGTGGCCTCGTCGAGCAGGAGCAGGTCGGGGTCGGCGAGGTAGGCGCGGGCCAGGGCGACGAGCTGGCGCTCGCCCGCCGACAGTGACTCGCCGCGCTGGCCGACGGCCGTGTCCAGGCCCGCGGGCAGGCCTTCGAGCCAGTCGGTCAGGCCCAGCTCGGTCATCGCGAGACGGATCTCGTCGGTGGTGGCGGACGGCTTGCCGTAGCGGATGTTCGCCTCCAGCGTCCCGTCGAACAGGAAGCCGTCCTGGGGGACCATGACGATGCGCTCGCGCAGCGAGGAGAAGCGGATGTGGCGCAGGTCGTGGCCGTCCACGGTGACGCGGCCCGCGCCCGGGTCCATGAGACGCGTCAGGAGCTTGGCGAACGTGGTCTTGCCCGACCCCGTCTCCCCCACGACCGCGACACGCGAGCGCGGCGGGATCTCGACGGTGACCTCGCGCAGCACGGGCACGCCGCCCGGGTAGGAGAAGTGCACGTCCTCGAAGGCGACCGAGATGGGGCCGCGGGGCAGTTCCACGCCCTGGTCGCCGGGGTCGGCCACGTCCGGCGGGGTGTCGATGACGCCGAGGACGCGCCGCCAGCCCGCGACGGCGTTCTGGGCCTCGTTCAGCACCTCGGTGGCGGTCTGGAGCGGCGAGACGAACAGGGTGATCAGGAACAGGAACGCCACCAGCTCGCCCTGCGTGATCTCGCCCGACATCCCGAGCCGCACGCCCAGCAGCACGATGCCGGCGATGGCGACGGCCGCCACGATCTCGGTGAGCGGGAAGACGAAGCCGACGATGGTCTGCGCCCTGGTCTGGGCGCGCCTGTTGGCGTCGACCGCCTGGTCGATGCGCTCGGCCGTACGGCGCTCCGAGGCGTAGGCCCTGATGACGGCGGCGCCGACGACGGACTCGCTGACCGCGGCCAGCATGTCGCCGGTGCGCTCGCGCACGGTCGTGTACGCCCGCGACAGCAGCCTCTGGAAGCGCGGCAGGGCGATCATCAGGGGGATGAAGCACAACCAGACGAGCAGGGTGAGCTGCCAGGAGTAGACGAACATCAGCACCGTGGCCACGAACAGCTGGCCGAACGCCACGATGATCATCAGCCCGCCCCACTGCATGAACGTGCTGATCTGGTCGATGTCGTTGGTGACGCGCGAGACCAGGGAGCCGCGGCGCTCGGTGTTCTGGGTGAGCACGGACAGGTCGTGCACGTGCCGGAACCCGCGCACGCGCAGCGTGGCGAGGGACGACTCCGTCGCCTTGTAGAGGCGGACGTTCATGACGTAGCCGGCGGCGGCTGTGAGCAGCACCGCGCCCGCGCAGACCAGGATGGCCCGGGTGATGTACGCGGTGTCCGGAGTGCCGGTCTTGAGTCCCGTGTCGATCGTCTGCTGGACGGCGACCGGCACGATGATCTTGCCGATGGTCGCGACGACCGCCAGCAGCAGCGTGACCACCAGCCCCTTGCGGAACTCCGGCGTGAGCGAGAGCCCATGCCGGATGGTGGCCAGCGCCGAACGTTCGGAGTTGCCTCGGATGACCTCGGCCGTCATGCGCTGACTTCCTCTTCTTCTCCGGCCGGCACGTCGATGGCGGCGCGCTCGGCCTCCTCACGCTCGTAGGCGGTCACCAGGTTGCGGTAGCCTGCGCAGCGGCTGATCAGCTCGTCGTGCGGGCCGCGGTCGACGACCCGGCCGTGGTCGAGGTAGACGACCTCGTCGGCGAGGGCGATGGTCGCCATCCGGTAGGCGACGACCACGACGGTGGACGCCTCGGCGGCGTCCCGCAGCCCGTACAGGATCTTGGCCTCGACCTGGGGGTCCACGCTGGAGGTGGCGTCGTCGAGGATGAGCAGGCGCGGCCGGCGCACGACCGCGCGGGCCAGCGCGAGGCGCTGGCGCTGGCCGCCGGACAGCGAGGTGCCGCGCTCACCGACGCGCGTGTCGAGCCCGTCGGCCAGCCGGTCGACGAACCCGTCGGCCTGCGCCAGCCGCAGGGCCGCCCGCACGTCCTCGTCGCCGGTGTCGAGGCCGAGCGTGATGTTGCCGCGCACGGTGTCGTCGAACAGGAACGTCTGCTGCGGCACCAGGGCGACCGATGCGGCGATGCCGCCGTGGGCCAGCTCCCGGACGTCCACGCCGTCGAGCAGGACCTGTCCCTTGCCGGGGTCGACGAGCCGGACGAGCAGCTGCACGAGCGTGGACTTGCCCGACCCCGTGGGGCCGACCAGCGCGACGGTACGGCCGGCGGGCACGTCGAAGGTCACCTCGTGCAGCACCTCGGCCTCGCCGTAGGAGTAGGAGACGTCGCGGACCTCGAGCGCGGCGGGCGCGGTCGAGGTCGCGGCGGCCTGCCCGTACTCCATGGAGCCGCTCGCGTCCAGCACGGCCTGGACCCGCTGCCAGCCGACGACGCTGCGCGGCAGCTCGGCCAGCACCCAGCCGAGCGCCCTGATCGGGAAGGCCAGCAGCGTGAACAGGTAGGCGACCTGCACCAGGTCGCCGGAGTCGATCAAGCCGCCGGACAGCCGGGCCGAGCCGACGCCCAGCACCGCGAGCACGCCGATCGTGGGCAGGGCCTCCAGCATCGGGTCGAACAGCCCGCGCACGCGCCCGACCGCGATGTTGGCGTCGCGCAGCTCGTGGGCGCGCCGCTGGAACCGCTCGGTCTCCAGGTCCTCCCTGCCGAGGGTCTTGATGACGAGCGCGCCGTCGAAGCTCTCGTGCGCGATCTCGCTGACCTCGGCGCGCAGTTGCTGGGCGCGGGTGGCGAGCGGGCTGAGCTTGCGCTGATAGACAAGGTTGAGTACGGCGATCGCCGGAAATATCAGGAAGCCGACCAGCGCCAGCACGAGATCCGTGAACACCATCGCGACCGCCGCGGTGACCAGCATGACGATCACGCCCACGGCCATCGGCAGCGGCGCCAGCGGCGCCCAGGCGGCCTCGGCGTCGGCGCTGGCGTTCGACAGCAGCTGCCCCGTCGGGTGCCGGTGGTGCCACGACAGCGGCAGCCGCAGGTACTGCTTGGTCACGTCCCTGCGCGACCTGGCCTGCATGCGGTACTGCAGGATGCCGGCCAGGATCCGCCGGCCCGCCACGCCCAGCGCCTTGAGCAGCGCCGTGCCCAGGATCAGGAACGTTCCCGTCCACAACGCGCCCGCGACGGCGCGGCCCTCGCCGAAGGCCGGCAGCACGACGTTCTGGGTGGCCCACCCGAGGGCCCATGCGGAGGCGACGGTCATGCCCCCGTAGACGGCGCTGGCCAGCACCGCCAGCGTGAACACCGCCTTCTCCGTGCGAATGGCCACCCCAAGGACCCGCAGTCCTTGGCGCATCACGGCCGAGGTGACCTTGCTCGCCACTCGGTGGGTCCTCTCATCGCGGCATTTCTACGTATGTCACTATCACCCCTGATCATCTCGTTATTCCCGCGGGTAGGGTTGCCCGTGTGACTCACGCTCGTGGCGAACGCACCGCGCTCTGCGACCTGCTCGACCGGATCGGCCCCGACGCCCCGACGTTGTGCGCGGGCTGGAGCACCTACGACCTGGCCGCGCACCTCGTGCTGCGCGAGCGCAGGCCCGACGCGATGGGCGGCATCGCGCTCAGGCCGCTCGCCGGCTACACCGCCTCGGTCCAGAACGCGCTCAAGGCCAGGCATCCCTATCCCGAGCTGGTCGCCAAGGTGCGCGAGCCCGGCGGCGTGTTCCGGCTCGTGAAGGCCCTCGACCAGGCCGTCAACACCATCGAGCTCTTCGTGCACCACGAGGACGTCCGCCGCGCGCAGCCGTCGTGGGAGCCGCGCGAGCTGCCCGCGGAGCTGGAGGAGGTCTTCTGGAAGCGGCTGTCGTCCGGCGCCAGGCTGATGTTGCGCAGGGCCCCGGTGGGCGTGGTGCTGCACCGGCTGGGTGGCGGAGTGCTGCTGGCCGGCCCGCGCGGAGGCCCCAAGGTCGAGGTCACCGGCAGGGCCGGCGAGTTGCTGATGTTCTGCTTCGGACGGCAGGCGCACGCGAAGGTGGAGCTCACCGGCACGCCCGAGAACGCCGAACGGCTGCGCGAGGCGCCCCTCGGCATGTAGCCGCGCGCCGATGGCGCAATTCCCGGCACCACAGGCGCTCGCAGTCCGTCTCTAGCCCTTACCATGGCAGAGGAAAGAAGCCCCCCGGTTAGGATCATGAACATCTTCATAGAAGATGCCAGTGATCGCCCAGATCCGGGTATATACGGCTGGGAATGGACTGCAGGAGGCCCCCCATGCAGGTCAAGAAGGTGATCACCTACGTCGCTGTCGCGTTCGTGGTCTTCTACCTGTTCACCCGGCCGGCCGAAGCCGCCGCCGCGGTCAACGGTGTGTTCGACGGAATTCTTCAGGGAGCCAATCAGTTGGCCACGTTCTTCTCAAGTGTTCTGACCCCCTGACCAACGGTTCTGTCTGCGTCAGGTGCTTCCAAGCGCTGCCGGATCGTGTTACGCAGGCAGGATGAGAGATCGCCCGAGCGGCACCACGATCCATCAGCTCGGCGCCACCGCGCGGCGCGTCCTCGAGCGAGCAGAGCTCGAGGGCATCGAGCTGATCCGTTTCCTGTACGCCGACCACGGAGGCGTGATCCGTGGCAAAGCGGCGTCCCGGTCACGGCTGGCCGAACGGCTCAACACCGGCATCGGGCACACCGTCGCCATGATGGCGATGAACATGCTCGACCAGCTCCAGGACGTCGAGCACATGGGTCCGGTGGGCGAGGTGCGCATCGTTCCCGACCCCGCGACCTACGTCACGTTGCCGCACGCGCCGGGTGCGGCGACGATGCTGTCCGACCTGCGCCTGCCCGACGGCTCCCCATGGGGCGCGTGCCCCCGGACCTTCCTCAAAGACGCCATCGCCGAGCTGGCCGCCGAGGGTTACACGCTGGTCGCCGCGTTCGAGCCCGAGTTCACGCTCGGCCGCCGCCTGCCCGACCCGTACGGCGGCCCCGACCGGCTGGTGCCCATCGACGACTCGCTCTGCTACGCGGGCACCGGCTTCGACACGGCCCACGACTACACGATCACGCTCATCCGCGCCCTGGAGACGCAGGGCCTGCGCGTCGAGCACTGCCATCCCGAGCTGGGCCCCGGCCAGCAGGAGCTGTCGGTCCACCACGCGCCCGCGCTGCGGGCCGCCGACAACCACGTCCTCTACCGCGAGACCGTGCGCGGCGTCGCCATGCGCATGCAGCTGTGGGCCTCGCTGGCGCCCAAACCGCTGGCCGACCAGGCCGGCAACGGCGCCCACCTGCACCTTTCGCTGTGGCGCGACGGCCGCAACGTCTTCGCCGGCGACGGCGAGACGCGCGACGGCTTCATCGGCGGCCTGCTCGCCCACCTGCCCGCGCTCACCGCGCTGACCTGCGGCAGTGTCAACAGCTTCCGCCGCCTCGCACCCCGCATGTGGTCGAGCGCGTACGCCGTCTACGGCCCCGACAACCGGGAGGCCGCGGTCCGCGTCTGCTCGCCCCTCGGGGAGACCGGGGAGCCCAACCTGGAGCTGAAGCCGTCCGACTCCTCCGCCAACCCCTACCTGTCGCTGGGCGCCGTCATCCACGCGGGTCTCGACGGCATGCGGCGCAAGCTCGATCCGGGCGAGGCCGTGGACGTCGACCCCGACACGCGGCCCGGCCGGTATCCGCGGCTGCCGTCGTCACTGGACGAGGCGCTCGACGCGCTGGAGGGCGACGAGATGCTCATGGAGGCGCTCGGGCCGCTGCGGCGCGACGCGTACCTCGCCGTCAAGCGGTCGGAGGCGGCCGCGTTCGCCGCCGAGGACGCCTCCTACGAGCTGTTCCACCACCTCCGGGCGTTCTGACGCGCTAGCGGACCGGGTGGCCCGCCATCCGGAGCGTCTCCTTGACCTCGGAGATCTTCAACGTGCCGAAGTGGAACACGCTGGCCGCCAGCACCGCGTCGGCGCCCGCCGCCACCGCCGGAGGAAAGTCCTCCAGGCGTCCGGCGCCGCCGCTGGCGATCACCGGCACGCGCACGACGGCCCGGACCGCGCGCAACATCTCCAGGTCGTAGCCGTCGAGCGTGCCGTCGCCGTCCATCGAGTTGAGCAGGATCTCGCCCACGCCTAGCTCCTCGCCGCGCGCGGCCCACTCCACCGCGTCGATGCCGGTGCCGCGGCGGCCGCCGTGCGTCGTCACCTCGAAGCCGCTCGGGGTGCCGGGCGCGCGGCGGGCGTCCACGGACAGCACGACGCACTGGGCGCCGAACCGCCGGGACGCCTCGGTGAGCAGCTCGGGCCGGGCGATGGCCGCGGTGTTGAGCGACACCTTGTCGGCGCCGGCGCGCAGCAGCCGGTTGACGTCGTCGACCGCGCGCACGCCGCCGCCCACGGTGAGCGGGATGAACACCTGCTCGGCGGTCCTGCGCACCACGTCCAGCATGGTCTCGCGCTCGCCGGACGACGCGGTGATGTCGAGGAAGGTCAGCTCGTCGGCGCCCTCCTCGTCGTAGCGCCTGGCCAGCTCGACCGGGTCGCCCGCGTCGCGCAGGTTCTCGAAGTTGACGCCCTTGACGACGCGTCCGGCGTCCACGTCGAGACAGGGAATGACTCTTACCGCCACGGTCATGCTCGCAGTGCCTCGATTTCGATCTCGACCAGCATCCTCGGGTCGACCAGTCCGGCCACCCGCACCCCGGTGCAGGCGGGGCGCACCTCGCGGAAGACGTCGTGGATGGCCCGGCCCACGGGGTCGAAGTGGCGCTGCTCCACGACGTAATAGCGGACCATGACGACGTCCTCGCGGGTCAGGCCGCCGGTCGCGACCGCCGCCAGGGCGATGTCGATCGCGGTCAGGGCCTGCTCGTAGGCGTCGCCGATGTGGCGCACCTCTCCTTCGACGGTGGCCGTGCAACCGGACACGATCACCCGGTCACCCGCGATGACCGCGCGGGCGTAGCCGTACCTCTCCTCCCAGACGCCACCCGAGAACACCCTCCGCCCGGTGTTTTCCATGCCGATGCTGCTGACGCTCATCCCGCCCCCTCCCGGCGAAGCTACACGCGTACCGCGGCAAGCGCTTCTTCCAGCGTGAACGCGTGAGCGTACAGGGCCCTGCCCACGATGGCACCCTCCACTCCGTCGGGAACGAGAGAGGAGAGCGCGATCAGGTCGTCGAGGCTCGACACGCCGCCGCTGGCCACGACCGGCCGGTCGGTGCGGGCGCAGATCCGGCGGTAGAGCTCGAGGTTGGGGCCCTGCAGCATGCCGTCCTTGGTCACGTCGGTGACGACGTAGCGAGGGCAGCCGTCGGCCTCGAGCCGGTCGAGCGCCTCCCACAGGTCGCCGGCGTCCTTGGTCCAGCCGCGGGCGGCCAGCGTGGTGCCGCGCACGTCGAGGCCCACCGCGATCCGGTCGCCGTGCTCGGCGATGATCTTCCGGCACCAGCCGGGGTTCTCCAGCGCGGCGGTCCCGATGTTGACCCGGCGGCAGCCGGTGGCCAGCGCGGCGGCCAGCGAGTCGTCGTCGCGGATGCCGCCGGACAGCTCGACGTTCACGTCCAGCTTGCCGATCACCTCAGCGATCAGCTCGCGGTTGCCGCCCCGGCCGAACGCGGCGTCGAGGTCGACCATGTGGATCCACTCGGCGCCGGCGTCCTGCCAGGCGAGCGCGGCGGCCAGCGGCTCGCCGTGGCGGGTCTCGGTGCCGGCCTCGCCCTGCGTCAGGCGTACGGCCTGGCCACCGGCCACGTCGACGGCGGGCAACAACTGCAACGACATCAGATCCTCCGGTCGAAGGCGAGGGTCACGACAACGGGTGTGAGCAGCAGGGACAGGACGAGGACGCCGAAGCTGAGCGGCGGCGAGCCCCAGACCAGCCAGACGATCAGCTGCACGAGCAGGAGCCCGAGCGCCACCACGGCGTTCTGGGCGCGGCGGCGGCGGGCGAGCAGGCCGCCCTGGCGGGCGATGCGCGCCGGGCGCGGGACCACCCGGCCCAGGAGCGCGCGGCGGCGGGCCCGGCGTGCCTGCCGCAGCTCGTTGGCCCGGATGGCGCGGGCCCGCTCCGCCTCGCGCTCGGCCCGCCGCCGGGCGCGTTCCTTGCTCACCGGACCTCCAGGCCCGCTCGCCCGCTCACAGCGTGCCGAGCCAGTTGCGGAGCAGGGCGGCGCCGGCGTCGCCGGACTTCTCGGGGTGGAACTGGGTGGCCATGAGCGGGCCGTTCTCCACGGCGGCCACGAACGGCACGCCGTGCTCGGCCCACGTGACGAGCGGATCGGAGAAACCGTCGCCCGCCTGCAGCTCCCACTCGCGCACGCCGTAGGAGTGGACGAAGTAGAAGCGGGTGGCGGGGTCGAGCCCGGCGAACAGCACGCTGCCGGCCGGCGCCTTGACGGTGTTCCAGCCCATGTGGGGCAGCACGGGAGCGTCGAGCCGGCCCACCGTGCCCGGCCACTCGCCGCAGCCCTCGGTCTCCACGCCGTGCTCGACCCCCCGGGCGAACAGGATCTGCATGCCGACGCAGATGCCCAGCACCGGGCGCCCTCCGGACAGGCGGCGGCCGATGATCTGCTCGCCGCGCACGCCCTTGAGACCCGACATGCACGCCTCGAACGCGCCGACGCCCGGCACCACCAGCCCGTCGCAGGAGAGCGCGGCCTCGAAGTCGGACGTCACGGTCACGTCGGCGCCGGCCCTGGCCAGCGCGCGCTCGGCCGAGCGCAGGTTGCCCGACCCGTAGTCGAGCACCACCACGTTCTTGCTCACCACCACAGCACCCCCGCCGTGATCGCCATCGCCGCGCCGAACGCGCACACCGCCGCACCGAGCTTAAGCCCCTGCTTGGCGAGGGAGAACACCCCGCCGATGAGGAAAAGCCCGAGGAAGACCAGCACGCCGGCGATGAGGTTCTCGGTCATAGGACGCCCTTGGTGCTGGGCACCCCCGTGGCGCGGGGGTCGGGCTCGGACGCCTCGCGCAGGGCCCTGGCCAGGGCCTTGAACTGGGACTCCACGATGTGGTGGGCGTTGCGGCCGTAGGGGACGTGGACGTGCAGGCAGATGGCGGCCTGCGCGACGAACGACTCCAGGATGTGGCGCGTCATCGTCGTGTCGTATTCGGGGCCGATCATCGGCGCCATGCCCTCGGGCTCGGAGTGCACGAGGTAGGGGCGGCCGGACAGGTCGACGGTGACCTGGGCCAGCGACTCGTCCAGCGGGCACGACGCGCTGCCGAACCGCCTGATGCCCGACTTGTCGCCCAACGCCTCGCGGAACGCCGCGCCCAGGGCGAGCGCGGTGTCCTCGATCGTGTGGTGCGAGTCGATGTGCAGGTCGCCCTCGGTCTTGACCGTCAGGTCGAACAGGCCGTGCTTGCCCAGCTGGGCCAGCATGTGGTCGTAGAAGCCGACCCCGGTCGACACCTCGACCCGGCCGGTGCCGTCGAGGCCGACCTCCACCAGGACCGAGGTCTCCTTCGTAACACGCTCGACGCGGCCGACGCGACTCACAGCACTCCTTCCAGGGCGGCGCGGAACGCCGCCATCTCCTCGCCGGTGCCGATCGACACCCGCAGCCATTCTGGGGGGCCCACCTCGCGGATGAGCACCCCGCGCTCCAGCAGCCCCTCCCACACCGCGCGCCGGTCGGGGAAGCGCCCGAACAGCACGAAGTTCGCGTCGGAGTCGGCCACCCGCAGGCCCTTGGACCGCAGCCACGCCACCGTGTCGTCGCGTTCGCGCCGCAGCGCGTCGACCGTGCCCAGCAGTTCGGCGCGGTGCCGCAGCGCCACGCGCGCCGCCGTCTGGGTGAGCGTGGACAGGTGGTACGGCAGGCGCACCAGCAGCAGCGCCTGCACCACGGCGGGGTGCGCGGCGAGATAGCCGAGCCGGGTGCCGGCCATGGCGAACGCCTTGGACATCGTCCTGGTGACGATCAGCCGCGGGTGGGCCGGCAGCAGGGTGAGCGCCGACGGGGTGCCCTCGCGGGCGAACTCCGCGTAGGCCTCGTCGACCACGACCACGCCGTGCGCGGCGGCGAGGACCGCCTCGATCGTGGCCAGCGGCTGGGCCGTGCCGGTCGGGTTGTTGGGCGAGGCCAGGAACACGATGTCGGGCCGGTGCTCCTCGATCGCCGCCACGGCCTTGCCGGGGTCGATCGAGAAGTCGGACTCGCGGCTGGCCTGGATCCACTCGGTGCTGGTGCCGCTGGTGATGATCGGGTGCATCGAGTAGGAGGGCTCGAACCCGATGGCGGTGCGGCCGTGGCCGCCGAACGCCTGCAGGATCTGCTGGAGCACCTCGTTGGAGCCGTTGGCGGCCCACACCTGCTCGGCCGTCAGGCCGTGGCCGAGGTAGGCGGCCAGGTCGGCGCGCAGGGCGGTGGCGTCCCTGTCGGGGTAGCGGTTGAGCTCGCCCGCCTGGGCCCGCACCGCCTCGGCCAGGTCGTCGACCAGCCGGGGCGAGGGCGGGTAGGGGTTCTCGTTGGTGTTGAGCCGGACCGGGACGTCGATCTGGGGCGCGCCGTACGGCGTCTTGCCCCTCAGGTCGTCGCGGATGGGCAGGTCGTCGAGGTTCACTCGGTCTCCGTGGGCACTCGCCAGTCGAAACGGGCGCGGATCGCGGCACCGTGCGCGGGCAGGTCTTCGGCGTCGGCCAGCACCGACACATGGGCCGCCGCTCCCGCGAGCGCCTCGCGGGAGTAGTCGACGACGTGAACGCCGCGCAGGAAGGACTGCACCGACAGGCCGCTGGAGTGGCAGGCGCAGCCGCCCGTGGGCAGCACGTGGTTGGACCCGGCGAGGTAGTCGCCGAGCGAGACGGGCGCGTAGGGGCCGACGAAGATCGCGCCGGCGTTCCTGACGCGGGCGGCGACGGCCGCGGCGTCCGCGGTGTGGATCTCCAGGTGCTCGGCGGCGTAGGCGTCGACGACCTTGAGGCCGTCGTCGAGAGAGCTCACCAGCACGATGCCCGACTGCCTGCCGCTCAGCGCCTCGGTGATGCGCTCGGAGTGCCTGGTCGCGGAGACCTGTCCCGGCAGCTCCTTCTCGACCGCGTCGGCCAGCTCGGCGCTGGTGGTGACCAGCACGGCGGCCGCGATCACGTCGTGCTCGGCCTGGCTGATCAGGTCGGCGGCGACGTGGACGGGGTCGGCCGTCTCGTCGGCGAGGATGGCGATCTCGGTGGGGCCGGCCTCGGAGTCGATGCCGATGCGGCCCTTGAGCAGCCGCTTGGCCGCCGCCACATAGATGTTGCCCGGGCCGGTGACCATCGTGGCCGCCGGGCACTCCTCGGTGCCGTAGGCGAACATGGCCACCGCCTGCGCCCCGCCGGCCGCGTGGACCTCGTCGACGCCGAGCAGCGCGCACGCGGCCAGGATCGTGGGGTGCGGGAGCCCGCCGTGCTCCTTCTGGGCCGGGCTGGTCACGGCCAGCGAGCCGACGCCGGCCTCCTGGGCGGGCACGACGTTCATCACCACACTGGACGGATAGACCGCCCGGCCGCCGGGGACGTAGAGGCCCACGCGCTCGACGGGCAGCCACCGCTCGGTCACCGTGCCCCCGGGCACGACCTGGGTGGTGACGTCGGCGCGCCGCTGGTCGCGGTGGACGAGCCTGGCCCGCCTGATCGACTCTTCCAGCGCCGCCCTGACCCTGGGGTCGAGCTCGCGGAGCGCCCTGTCGAGGGCCTCGGCGGGGACGCGGGTGGCGGCGATCTCGACTCCGTCGAACCTGGCGGTCAGCTCCCGTACGGCTGCCGCCCCACGATGGCGCACGTCCTCGCAGATGGGCCGCACCTTCTCCAGGGCGGCCTCGACGTCGAGCTCGGCGCGGGGCAGCACGTCGCGCAGGTCCGCGGGAAGCGAACCGCGCATGTCGATACGGGAAATCACCATCACAGTTTACGGAGTCCGGGCGGCGAGTCCCCATCGGTCCACCATGCGGACCTCCTCGGGTGGACTTTCCTGGCGTAACGTGTGACGGCCGCGGGGCGGCGCTCGCCGAAGCCGCGCCCGCGGCCGCCGTCACCCCGGACCGGGCCTGCCGGGGCGGGGGCCATGGCCGTCACGGGGGCACGGCCATGGCCGGGGAAAGCCAGAGCTCTCCCTAGCTGCCCCAGTCGGGCCATCATTAACGCGCCATGCCCGGAAATCTCATGACAGGGGAAACTTAACGTTACGGACCTTTACGCCGTCCGCGTGTCACGGACCCCGCACGGAACGGCAGGGCCACCCGCCACCTTCCCACCACGAACAGAGCGAGATGTTTCATATCGCTTGTCCTGTATGTCCGGTTCATTTACTCTCTCCGGCATGGGACAGTGGCACGGCCCCGGCGGCATCCTGGTCGAGGCGATCATCCTCGATGATCGCCCGCTGTTGCGCGTCTCCCACCAGGTCAACGGCAGAAGCTACCTGCGCGGCTACTGCGCCACCGTCGCCGAGCTCGGCGAGCACGGCGTCGACCTGGCCGACCTGGTGGAGAACGCGCCTCTTGACCATCTGTAGACCCCCGTCGGCCACTGCCGGCCCGCCGGAGGGGGTACGGCCTGCACCATGGTCCGGCTGCCTGCCTACAGGCCCATGCTGGCCCAGCTCGGCACCCTGAACGCCGTCCAGGGCGCGGGCTGGGCCGTGGAGATGAAGTGGGACGGCGTACGCGCGCTCGCCTACATCGAGGACGGCCACGTACGCCTGATGTCGCGCAACGCCAAGGACATCACCCCCGCCTACCCCGAACTGCAGCTCATGGGAGGCGCCACCGGCCGGCGCGCGGCCGTCGTCGACGGCGAGATCGTCGCGTTCGACGAGGCGGGACGGCCCAGCTTCGAGGCGCTGCAACCCCGGATGCACCAGCGCAATCCGCGGATCGTGGCCGAGCTGGCCAGGACGGCGCCGGTGACGTTCATGGCGTTCGACATCCTGCACCTCGGCGACGACACCGTCATCGCGCGCCCGTACACCGAACGCAGGGACCTGCTGGAGAGCACGCTCACGCCCGGCTACCGGTGGCAGGTGCCCGTCTGGTTCGCCGGCGAGGCCGGGCAGGCGGTCGACTCCTCCCGCCGGCTCGGGCTCGAAGGGGTCGTGTGCAAGCGGATGAGCTCGCCGTACCGGCCGGGCCGGCGCAGCGCCGAATGGACGAAGGTCAAGAACGTCAGCACCGCCGAGGTCGTGATCTGCGGGTGGAAGCCGGGCGGCGGGCGGCGTTCCGGCACGATCGGCTCGCTGCTGCTCGGCGCGTACGACCCGCGCGGGCGGCTGCGGTTCGTGGGGCACGTCGGCACCGGGTTCACCGAGGCCATGCTCCGCGACCTGCGCGATCGCCTGACGCCGCTGGAGCGGCGTGATCCGCCGTTCGACGAGCCGCTGCCGCGCGAGGACGCCCGGGACGCGCGCTGGGTGGATCCACGGGTGGTCGGCGAGGTGCAGTACGCCGAGGTCACCGGCGACGGCAGGCTGCGCCACCCGTCCTGGCGCGGCCTGCGCCCCGACCGCGAGCCGTCCGAGGCCCGTACGGCCGGAATGGCCCCGCCGGGGACGGACGCGGCCGCGGGCTGACAGGGTGACAGGCAAACCCGCAAACTACACTTTGTTTACAAATAGTGACTTAGAGTGATCCGAGGTATCGACGTGTCCGGGAGGGGCGCTGTGCCGAAGACACTGGTCATCGTGGTGGCCACGCTGGTGTGGCTGTCCCTCACGCCGGCCCCGCCCGCCGTCCGCACGGTCACCCCCATCCGCCCGCCCGCCCAGGCGCAGGCCCGTTCCGGCGCCGTGTCGTCACCGCCGATGCGCCCGGAACACGCCGTGCGCTACTGGACCGCCGAACGGCAGGCCGCCGCCGGCCCGCCGGACGGCTCCGCAGGAAGGCGCGGCGCACCACCGGCGGCGACGGCGAACCTCGCGGGGGCGCGGCGGCACAGCGTGCCCGCGTCCAAGCGCCTCACCCCGGGCAGCGACGCCAACGGGTACGCCCGCGTACGGCGCCCGTACACGCGCGCGGCCACCAGCCGGATCACCGGCAGGCTCTTCTTCGTCAACTCCGGCGGGCACGGCGACTCCTGCAGCGCCTCCGTCGTCCGCTCGGCCGCGCAGCAGCTCGTGGTCACCGCCGCCCACTGCGTCTACAGCGTTCCCGCGGGCGCCACGACCGGCCGCTGGCACCGGCGCTTCGCGTTCGTCCCCGCCTACGACGGGCGGGCGGCCACGGTGAAGAAGCGCGAGCCGTACGGGCGGTGGGGCGGCCGGCGGGCGTGGAAACCCGACGGCTACACCGGCCTGACCGGCGGCGACTGGAACTCCGTCCACGACATCGCCCTCATCGAGGTCGGCACCCGCAAGCGCACCCTCCAGAAGGCCGTCGGCGCCTTCACCCCGATGCGCAGCCAGGGCGGCAGGCACACCATCGCCACCATGGGCTACCCCGGCGTGCTCGGCAGGCGGCCGTACGACGGCCGCGACCAGCTCTGGTGCCTCGGCCGCACCCGCCAGGCCACCGGCATGGTCCTCGGCGCCACCCTGCCCGCTTCCCTGCCGGCCGCTCTGCCCGCCGCCACGACCTCGCGGCCGGGCCGGCTGGAGACGCACAACTGCCACCTGCACAAGGGCCACAGCGGCGGGCCGTGGCTCGTCCAGGGCACCAGAGACCTGGTCGGGGTGCTGTCGGCGGGCAAGGAGGACGGCTACGCGGCAGGGAACGCCGTCGCCAACGCGCTCAACGCCGAAGGCTACGGCGCCATCGTGCGCCAGGCCGACCCGCGTGGAGTGTACGACGCCCTGTCGGTCAAGCTCAGCGGGCCCGACCGGCCGGTCAGGCGCGGCTCCGACGTCACCGTCACGGCCACCGTCGAACTGCGCGGCCTGATGGCCGCCGCCCGGGTCCCCGTCACGCTCACCCTGCCGGCCGGTGCGACCCTCACGGCGACCCGCGGGGCCACCTGCGTACGCGAGCCCGCCAAGGCCTCCTGCACGATCGCCGAGATCCACCCGCGCCGGCCGGTGCGCATCACGGCCACGATCGCCGTCGCCCGGGTCGCCCGCGCACCCCTGCGCGTCGTCGGGCACGTCACGTCGACCGCCCTCGACCCCTCGCAGAAGGACAACACCGGCACCGTACGGCTCAAGACCCGCCCCTGAGGCGAACGCGCCGAGCGGCACGCCGCCCGGCGGGCTCAGGTGGGGGGAGTGACGGGTAGGGGTCAGGTGGCCGGGTCGAGGGCGGGTTCCTTGAGCGTGCGCGCCAGCAGCCAGGCCAGCACGGGGAACACGATCAGGCACGCCAGCGCCACCCGCAGCGTCGCCGCCTCCGCCACCGCGCCCACCAGCGGGCTGGCCAGGCCGCCCACGCTCACCGCCAGCCCCAGGGTCACGCCGCTGGCCGTGCCGACCCGGCTCGGCAGGAAATCCTGACCCAGCGTCACGTGCAGCGAGAACGGGGCGTACAGGGCGATCGACGAGGCGGCGACGAAGGCGTACGCGACCGGCCCTGGAACCAGCACCACGCCGGCGACGGCGGGGACCGCCAGCAGGTAGGCCAGGGCCATCGTGCGCACCCGTCCCCAGCGGGCCGCCAGCCGGCCGCCGAGCACCGTGCCCACCGCGCCGCCGGCGAACAACACGAACAACGCCACCGCCCCGGCCGCCCCTCCCCCCATGTGGAGGGCCACGAAGGCGCTCAGCCCGACGTACACGACCGAGCGGAACACGATCACCAGCGTCAGCCGGGCGAACGACGGCCAGTCGTCCCGGCGGGAGACCGGCACGGCCGTCCGCGCCACGGGACCGGCCCCTGACAGCGCCCGGATCGCCGGGAGCGTCACCACCGCCCCCAGCACCGCCGGCGCCGCGAGGAACGGTGACGCGCCGAGCCCCCACACCGCCAGCAGCGGCGTCACCAGCACGGGAGCGCAGGCGAAGCCCAGCGTCCCGCCCAGCGAGAACCAGCTCATCCGGACGTGGCTGCCCTCGCTGGCGACCCTGGCCAGCCGTGCCGACTCCGGGTGGTAGGCCGCCACGCCCAGCCCGGACAGCGCCACCGCCAGCCAGGTCAGCACATAGGAGTCCGTCACACCGCCGAACGCCACCCCGGCGCCCGCGACCACCATGCTCACCGGGATCAGCCAGGGCATCCGCCACCGGTCGGTCAGGACGCCGAAGAGCGGCTGCACGATCGACGACGACAACGTCGCGGCCAGCACGATGCCGGAGACGGCGACATAGCCGTACCCGCGCTCGGCCACCAGGAAGGGCACGAGGGCGGGCACCGCGCCCTGGTAGAAGTCGACGGCCGCGTGGCCGGCGGCGAGCGAGGGGATCCTGTTCACGCTCCGATCCTGCACATGGCGTGACTGGCGCGCTTCCGATAAATTGCCAATCCATGTCGGAGATCCGCCACACGCCCCAGGCGCCCACCGGCCGGCGGCCCCTGGCCCCGGGCGCGGGCATCGACGCGCACAGGCACGACACCCACCAGATCGTGTACGCCTGCCGCGGCGTGCTCTCCGTCACCACCGGCTCGGGCATCTGGGTGGCGCCCGCCAGCCGCGCCATCTGGATCCCGGCCGGCACCGTCCACGAGCACCGCGCCCGCGGCGACACGGACCTGCGCCTGGTGGGGCTCTCCGACAACCCGCTCGGCCTCGACCGCCCCGCGGTGCTCGCGGTCGGCCCCCTGCTCCGCGAGCTGATCATCGCCTGCACCGGCGACGACGGCCCGGTCGGCGGCGAGCGGGAACGGCTGCGCGCCGTGCTGCTCGACCAGCTCAGGCGCGCCCCCGAGCAGCCGCTGCACCTGCCCGCCGCCCGCGACCCCCGGCTGGCCGCCGTCTGCGCGGCCCTGCACCGCGACCCCGCCGACGGCAGCCCCCTGGCCCGGCTCGCCGTCCAGGCCGGCACCAGCGAGCGCACGCTGGCCCGGCTGTGCCGACGCGAGCTCGGCATGAGCTTCCCCCAGTGGCGCACCCAGCTCCGGTTGCACCACGCGCTGCTGCTGCTGGCCGACGGCGTCTCCGTGACCGCCGTGGCCCACCGGTGCGGATGGGCTTCGGCGAGTGCCTTCATCGACGTGTTCCGGCGGGCGTTCGGGTACACCCCCGGCCGCGCCTTTACATTGTAGATTCGCTACAATCGGGTGTCGTGAGTAGTTCGAAAGGCAAGGGCGGCACCCCGGCCACCGTGGCGCTGACCAAGGCCAAGGCCGCGTTCACGCTCCATCCCTACGCGCACGACGCCTCCGCGCAGGCCTACGGAGAGGAGGCCGCCGACGCGCTCGGCGTGCCGTACGAACGCATCTTCAAGACCCTGGTGGCGGAGGTCGAGAGCGGGCTCGCCGTGGCGGTCGTGCCGGTGTCGGGCAAGCTCGATCTCAAGGCGCTGGCCAGCGCCCTCGACAGCAAGCGGGCGGCGATGGCCGACGCCGCCAAGGTGGAGCGGGTGACCGGCTACGTCGTGGGCGGCATCAGCCCGCTGGGCCAGCGCAAGCAGCTCCCGACGGTGGTCGACTCCTCGGCTCTCGACTTCGAGACGATCTTCTTCTCGGCGGGCAGGCGCGGCCTGCAGATCGAGACCGCGCCCGACAACCTCGTCACGCTCACCCGTGCCGTCACCGCCCCGATCGGCAGGACCGGCTGAGACTAGTTCCGGCGACGGGGCCGGTCCCGGTGGCGGCCGTCGTGCCGGTCCCGGCCCGGCAGCGTGATCTCCACCCGTCGCGGCCTGCGCCCGAGCAGCCACTCGAAGAGATGGCGGGGCCCGCGGGCGTGGCGGTCGCCGCGCCGGCCCTCACGACGCTCCTCCTCGGCCAGCGCCTCCTCCAGACCTGGCGTGTGGCCGCCGCCGAAGCGGGACATGTCCGGCCCCGGGAATCCGCGCGGCTCGACCTCGCGCAGCGCGGGCCGCATCGACTCCACCCAGATCGGCCCCGGCAGCGACGCCCCCTGCACCGAGCCGTAATAGCGGTCACCGATCTTCACCCCCGTCAGCGGGAACCGGTACGACCCCCGGATGTCCCCGACGCTGACCGCCGCGGCCAGCGCCGGCGTGTACCCGGCGAACCACGCCGAGGTGTATCCGTTGTTGGTGCCCGTCTTGCCCGCCGCCGGGCGGCCGATGCCCTGGCCCCTCATCGTGCCCTCGGTGAACACGCCCTCCAGCACGTAGTTGACGGCGTCGGCGACCGGCCGTTCGATGACCTGCTCGCACGAGGGCGGCACGTGGGTGCGCCGGCCGTCCCTGCCGACGATCTCCACGATCGCCAGCGGCCGGCAGTAGCGGCCCCTCGCGGCGAACGTCGCGAACGACGCCGCCACCGTCACCGGGTCCATCTCGTTCACGCCCAGGGTGAACGTCGGCACCTCCTTCAGCGGCTCCCCGTCGGCCCTGACGACGCCGAGCGACCTGGCCGTCTTCACCACGTTGCAGAGGCCGACCTTGCGCTCCAGCATCATGAAGAAGATGTTCACCGACTTCCAGGTGCCCGTCTCGATGCTGTGCGGGCCGCCCTCCCCCTCGCCGCTGGCGTTGAGGATGCGCGTGTTCGGGTCGTTCACGGGCCGGCCGGCGCAGTCGCGGTAACCCTGCCCGGGCACCAGGGCCCCCGGCGTCTTGAAGCCGTCGCCGAACCGCCACCCCTGCTTGAGCGCCGTGGCCAGCGTGTAGGCCTTGAACGTGGAACCGGCCTGGAACCCCTGGCCGCCGCCGTGCGCCGTGTCGGCGGGCAGGTTGAAGGTGGTCTTGGGGCCGTTCTTGCGGTTGCCGGGGTTGCGGCCGAACCCCTTGCTGGCGGCCATCGCCCTGATCCGCCCCGTACGCGGCTCCACCATCGCCTCGGCGGCAACCTCGGTGTCCTCCGGCGACACGTACCGGCGGATGGCCTGCTCGGCGGCGTGCTGCGCGATCGGGTCGAGACTCGTCCTGATCACCAGCCCTCCCCTGGCCATGCGCCTGCGCCGCTCGGTGGCGGTGTTGCCGAAGACGGGGTTCGACAGCAGCTCGCGCTGCACGTACAGGCAGAAGAACGGATACGCGCTCTGCGCGCAGCCGCCGGGCTCCGGGCGGAGCCGCAGACCCAGCGGCGCGTTCTTGGCGTCGGTCGCCTGCCGCTGCGTGATCAGCTTCAGCCCGGCCATCCGGTCGAGCACGAGGTCGCGCCGCGCCTTCAACCGCGCCCGGTGCTCCCCTCCGAGCGAAGGATCGGTCGAGTACGGCATCCGCACCGCGCCCGCCAGCGTGGCCGCCTCGGTCAGGGTCAGCCTGGATGCCGAGGTGGAGAAGAAGCGCCTGGCCGCCGCCTCCACGCCGTGCGCGCCGGCGCCGAAGTAGGCGATGTTCAGGTAGCGCTCGAGGATCTCGTCCTTGCGGTACTTCTCCTCCAGCGCCAGCGCCAGCCGCAGCTCGGTGATCTTGCGCGCCAGGTTGGGGGCGCGCGCCTTGTCGCGTTCGGCCTCCGTCCGCGCGCCCTCGACCAGGATGTTCTTGACCAGCTGCTGGGTCAGCGACGAGCCGCCCTGCCGGATGCCGCCGGCCTGCGTGTTGGTGAGCAGCGCCCGGAACGTGCCTCTGACGTCGAGCCCGCCGTGCTCGTAGAAGCGGGCGTCCTCGATGGCCACGATCGCCTGGCGCATCACCGGGGCGACCGCGCCGAGCCGGACGTTCGTCCTGTTGGCCTCGTAGAACTGGGCGAACTGGCGGCCGTCCTTGTCCAGCAGCCTGGTCACCTGCGCGAGCGGCTCCTCACGCGGAGCGGGCGGCAGGTCGAGGAACGTGTTCGCGACGTTCTTGGCGGCCATGCCACTCCCGCTGACGGCGGGCACGGCCAGTGCCGCCGTCAGCACTCCACCGAGCGCTCCCGCCAGTCCGAGCGCACCGACGGATCTGAGTACGGTCACTTAGACGATCTGCAACGCCCGGATCGACGGCAAACGCCTGCCCGTGATCCTTTACCCTTTCCTGCGGATGTCCAGACCCAGGGACGCGAACTGCTCGAACGGCCGGTGATAGCCCCGCTCGATGTGGTGCACGCCGCGCAGCGTGGAGGGACCGTCGGCCACCGCGGCCGCCAGCACCGCCGAGAAGCCCGCCCTGATGTCGGGCAGCGTCACATCCGCGCCCTTGAGCTGGGACACGCCGCGCACGACGGCCGAGTGGCGGGCGTTGGTGTCGTGGTAGCGGCAGGCGGGCCCGCCCAGGCACTGGTCGAACACCTCGATCTCGCAGCCCATCCGCTGCAGCGCGGGCACGTACACCAGGCGGTTCTCGAAGACCGTCTCGTGCAGCACCGACATGCCCTGGCTCTGCGTGAACAGCACCATCAGCGGCGTCTGCCAGTCGGTCATGAAGCCGGGATGGGTGTCGGTCTGCACGGCGGCCGCGCGCAGGCCCTCGGGCGGCGCGGTCGCGCACAGGTACTCGTCGTTGATGTCGAACTGCGCGCCCATCCTGGCCAGCGTGGTGATCGCGGTGACCAGGCGGTCCTGCGGGCAGCCGTGCACCCGCACCTCACCCTGCGTGATCAGGCCCGCCGCCAGGTACGAGAACGCCTCGATGCGGTCGCCGTTCAGCCACGTGGACGCGCCGCGCAGCCGTTCGACGCCCTCGATGACGATCCTGCGGTCGGGCGAGAGCTCGATCCTCGCCCCCATCCGCTGCAGGAACAGCGCCAGCTCCACCACCTCGGGCTCCATCGCGGCGTTCTTCAGCACCGTCTTGCCCTCGGCCAGCACCGCGGACATCAGCACCGTCTCCGTGGCGCCCACGCTCGGGTAGGGCAGCTCGATCCGGGTGCCGTTGAGCCGCTTGGCCTTGGCGAAGATGCCGGCGTCGCCCACCTCCACCTCGGCGCCCATCGCGCGCAGGGCCTCCACGTGGAAGTTCACCGGCCGCCGCCCGATCGGATCGCCGCCGACCAGCGGCACGAACGCCTCCCCCGCCAGGTGCAGCAGCGGGCCCAGCATGAGGATGGGGATGCGGTTCAGGCCGGTGAACGCGTCGGGCACCCGCGGCTCGATCTCCGGGCCCTGCGCGATCCTGATCTCCGTGCGAGAGATCTCCACGTTGATGCCGAGCGCCCGCAGCATGGCCGCCGTGATCTCGACCTCGCCCACGTCGGGCGCGTTGTGGATGCTGCTCTCGCCGCTGCCCAGCATGGCGGCGACCATGTGCTTGGACACGCCGTTCTTGGAACCGCGCACCTCGACGTCTCCCCGGAGCGGACCCGAGGGTTCTATCAGCCAGACCTCTTCTGCAATCACGAAGTGAGCCTAACCGGGGGATACCATCGAGCTGATTCGGACGCACATGTGAAGGGGAGTGGCGTGACGAGGGAAGTACGCGCTTTTGCGGTAACTGTCCTCACACTCGCTGCTCTCGGGGTGGCCGCAGGGCTGCTCTGGTCAGGCGTTTCCCCGCGGGCCCCGTACACCGTCACGGAGGGTGGCGAATCCGTGCTGGCCGATCCGTCCACGCAGGCCCTGATCGCGGCGGACGGCTGGTTCGCGGTCATCACGGGCGGGCTGGGGCTGCTCTGCGGCGGTGTGGCATGGTTCGCGGCCCGCAGATTCATGCTGCCGGTGCTGCTCGGGCTCGGCGCGGGTGGGGTGCTGGGAGCGCTGCTGACGTTGTGGGCAGGGTCGACGTTCACCATCGGAGCCGTCATGGTCGAGGCCGCCGTGCTGCCCGATGCCAAAGTCGTCCCTGGGGCGCTGGAGCTGACCGCCCCTGGAGTGCTCGTGTCCTGGCCGCTGCTCGCGGTGGGGCTGTTCGGGCTGCTGGAGGGCATGCACGGATACCAGGAGTCGCCGCTGCGGCACCCGTACGGCGACCTGCCCTGAGACCGGCGGGCACCGGTCACCCCCGCAACGGCGGCCAGGCCGTCGCGGGAACCCGTCACCACGGCGGACAGCACCGGCCGATGCCAAGCCCGCCCTCAGAGCGGGGGGCGGCGCCGGCCGTGGCCGGTGGCCCGCTCGAACGCGCGGGCGACGCGCAGGACCCGGGCGTCCTCGAACGGCCGTGCCACGATCTGCACCCCCACCGGCAGGCCGTCCGCCGTGAACCCGGCCGGCACGGACGCCGCCGGCGCATGAAGGACGCTGATCCAGTAGGCGGAGCGCATCCACGCGAGATAGTCGGGAAGCCGCTCGCCGTTGATCTCGCTGACATGGGGCTGCTCGACGGGGAACGGCGGCACCTGGCTGACCGGCGCGATCAGCACGTCGTAGGTGTCGAAGAAGGCGGCCATGCGCTGGTAGAGGCGGCTGCGGGCACGCTCGGCCGTCGCCAGGGCGGCCCCGGTGACCTCACGGCCCCGCTCGACGTTCCAGGCGGTGTTGGGCCCGAGGCCGCTGAGGTCGCCGAAGGACAGCGCGTAGTTCCACGCCCGGTAGGTTCTGAACGCCTCCTCCGCGCCGGAGAGGTCGAGCTCCACCTCCTCGACCCTGGCTCCCAGCCGCTCGAACACGGCCGGGGCCGTCGCGGTCACCGCCGCCGTGCGCGGGTCGACCGGCAATCCACCCAGGTCGGGGCTCCACGCCACCCGCAGGCCCGCCACGCCCTCCTCCGGCTCCGGAGCGAAGACCTCCCTGATCGAGTAGGGGGAACGGCGGTCGAACCCGGCGATGGCCGAGAACATCAGCGTGAGGTCGTCGACCGTCCTGGCCATGGGCCCCTGGACGGACAGCGTGTACCAGGCGGCGGTGTCGGACACGGCGGGCACCCGGCCGGGGGTGGGACGCAGGCCGACGACGTTGCAGAACGAGGCGGGGTTGCGCAGCGAGCCGCCCATGTCGGACCCGTCGGCCAGCGGAACCATGCCGGTGGCCAGGGCGGCGGCGGCCCCACCGCTGCTGCCTCCGGCGGACTTGGACAGGTCGTAGGGGTTCCTGGTGGCGCCGAACACCTCGTTGACGGTGTGAGAGCCGGTGCCGAACTCGGGGGTGTTGGTCTTGCCGACGGTGATGGCGCCGGCGGCGCGCAGCCGCTCGACGACCAGGTCGTCCGCGGCCGGCACGTGGTCGGCGAACAACGGCGAGCCGTAGGTGGTGCGGATGCCCGCGGTGTCGACGAGGTCCTTGTGCGCGACGGGCAACCCGTGCAGCGGGCCCTTCGGCTCGGCCGCGTCGGCCGCCTTGGCCGCCCCGATCGCCTGCTCCGCGACCAGGGTGACGATGGCGTTGACGTGCGGGTTGACCTGCTCGATGCGGTCGAGGCAGGCCTGGAGGACCTCCACGGCGCTCACCTGCCTGGTCCTGATCAGGTGTGCCAGCTCGGTCGCGGTCAGGTAGTGCAGTTCGCTCACCCTGCGATCCTGCCTCACCGGCCGTGCGAGGGCGACGGCAAGGTCTGCCCACTGCCCGCACCGGTGGTTGTCGGCCGCCGCCCAGCCATGATGAGCAGCGCGGTGACGGTGAGCGTGCAGGCCAGGATGACGACGTGCACACCGAAGTGCACGGGCAGGACGGGAACCAGGAGGTGGCCGACGTGAAGTCCGGTGTGCACGCCGACCGCCATCCACACCGCTCCGGTGCGCCACCGTGCCGCCGCGCAGGCGAAGCCGAGACCGACTGCCTGGAGCACGTAGAGCAGGCGCTCGGCGACCGTGTCGGCCGCGCTCTGCGAGACGATGTGCAGTAAACCGAAGCCCACCGACACCACGATCAGCACGGCTCTCGGGGACATCCGCGCGGACAACGTGTCGTAGAGGTGGCCGCGCCACAACAACTCCTCGGGAAACGCCTGGCTGAGCAGGGCGAAGGCGATGGAGAGCGGCAGGAGGGACAGGTCGGCACCGGCCCTTTCCGAGGAAACCCAGGTGGCCGCGCCGACCGTCACCGCCAGCACGCCGGCCGCGGCCACCGCGGCCCCGCCGGCGAGGACCCCCAGCAGCAGGTGCGGCACGGCCCTCCAGGATCTCGTGAGCCCCACGCCATGCCAGGTCTGGCGGCCGAGCCGGCGGATCACATGGACGAGCCCGAGCGAGGCCAGTGTGATGCCGATCATGCCGAGCGGGCGGTAGAGGGCATCGCCGGAGTCGAGCAGCAGCATGGCGGGCCCGGCGCCGAGGAGGATCTGCGTGAACATGGCGACACAGGTGATCAGCACGGCCCAGACGGGGTGGGTGACTTTCATAGGCCGCAACGTTAAGTAACCGGGCGGTGCCGGCACATCGGGCCGTGGGTTGATTCCACCATGACCATCGGCATGGCCCTCAGGGAGGATCACAGGGCCGCCGCGGAAAACTAGGGTGTCGGCATGCTGCGTCCCCTGGTCTGGCTGCGTGACCCCGACCGGCCGATCCTGTTCAACGTCGTGTTCTGGGTGGTGCTCGCGGCCACCGGGATCGCCCACGTGGTCTACAACGGGGAGTCCTGGTCCGTGGTGTTCGTGCTCAACCTGGCACTCGTCGCCGTGCTGTGGCCGCTCCTCCCCTGGCGACGCGACGGCGGGCCGAGCTGCAGCGCGGCATCCCGGCCCGGCGGCAGACCACGTTCCGGCACAACCTCGCCGCCCGGCAGCAGGCCACGTACCGACGCAACCTCGCCGCCCGGCGGCAGACCACGTTCTGGCACAACCTTCCGGCCAGGCAGCAGACCAAACCCTGACGCACCATCCCGGCCCGACATCACCCCGAACCCCGGCGCAACGATCCGGCGCGACGGGAGACGGCGGTTCGGCGGGCAGGCGTGGCGTACCGGCCGGTGGGGGCGGGTCGCGGCGGTGGTGTTCCTGCCGGCGACCTTCACGCTCGGCCCGGCAGGCTCGGCCGAAGTGCATCAGTTGCTGACGCTCATAGCCGTCGCCAACGTGGCGTTCGTCTTCGGCATGCGGACAGCGGCCGTCATCGTCGGCTGCCTCTGCTTGGCCCTGTTCGCCTCCGTCGTGACGGTGTTCGAGCGTGGCGTGTTCGACGCCGCCGTGCAGACCGTCACTATTGTCGTGTTCGCCTCCTTCGTTCTCGGCATGGCGTCGGCCGTGCTGGAGGCGCGGCGCAGGCGGACGGAAGCGCAGCGGCTGGCGGCCAGGGTCAGGGAGCTGACCGTGGCCCAGGAACGCGCGCGGATGGGCGCGGAGATGCACGACTCCATCGGCCACCATCTGACGGTGATCAAGATGGGTCTGGAGAACGCCGAGCGATTCCGCATCCACCGTCCCGAGGAGGCCTGGCACGAGGTGAGCCAGGCGAAGGCGCTGACCGTGACGGCGCTGGCCGACGCCCGCCGCTGGGTTCGCGCGCTGCGGCCACTGGCGCTCGACGGTCACGTCAGCAGCACGGCCCTCGAACGGCTGGCGGCCTCGTTCGACGGCACCGGCCTCGCAGTGTCCTTCGAGGTCGTCGGGGACGAGCCGGCCCTCGAACCCGACGTGGAGCTGGTGCTCTACCGCGTGCTGCAGGAAGGGCTGACCAACGCAGTCCGGCACGCGGGTGCCCGCCATGTGCGCGGCACTCTCGCCTGCGACGGCGACCGCGTCGTGCTGACGGTGGCCGACGACGGCGCAGGCCGCGGACGGGAGGCGCGCGACGCTTTCGGCCTGCTCTCCCTCACCGGACGTGCCCACGCCGTGGGCGGCACCCTGACCGCGGGCGACCGGCCGGGCGGGGGCTTCGAGGTGCGCGCGGAGCTGCCCGCCCGGGTCACGGCGGCCGTGCCATGAACGTGATCAGGGTGCTGCTGGCCGACGACCAGGAGCTGATCCGGCAGGGGCTGCGGAAGATGCTGGAGATCGAGAACGGCATCGAGGTCGTCGGGGAGGCCGCCGACGGAGAGGACGCCCTGCGGGTCGCCGGGACGTGCCGCCCTGACGTGGCCCTGGTCGACGCCAGGATGCCCAGGATGGACGGCGTCGAGCTCATCACCCGGCTGGCGACCCGGCACCCCCGTGTGGCCTCGATCGTGCTGAGCACGTTCGACGAGGACGACTACATCTTCGGCGCGCTGCGCGGCGGGGCCGTCGGCTACCTCCTGAAGGACTGCACGCCCGAGGACCTCGTCGACGCCATACGCCGGGCCGGCCGCGGCGAGACGGTGCTCGCGTCGACGGTGGCCGCGCGACTGGTGGCCGAGATCCGCCGCACGTCGGCGCCGCCGGCCGTGCTCCGCGGTGCGGAGCGCTTGTCGTCCAGAGAGGCGCAGGTGGCCAGGCTGCTCGCCGCGGGGGCCTCGAACCGGGAGATCGCGGCCTGCCTGCTGGTCGCGGAAGGCACGGTGAAGAATCATGTCTCGAGCCTGCTCCGGAAGTTCGGCCTTCCCGACCGGACCCGCCTCGCCCTCCACCTCAAGGACGCGGGCCCACCCCGCTGCTGACGTGCCGGTTCCGTCACCACCCCGTCCGGAGGCCGCCACCGTCCCGCCTGATCCCCGTAAGGACGCCCTGTGCGCCGCCCGACCGGCCATGCGGGCCGGGCCGACCCGTGGCGCACACGGACGGCCCGCGGGGCGCGCGTCACGGCGGCCCGCCACGCACACCCGGTGAGCGTCACCCTGGACGGGGCCCGGCCGCGTGCGCCGGGTGGGCCCTCCCGCGCGAAGCCGTAGAAGCCGTGAAGAGAAAGATCTGTCAGGCGCCCAGGCAGGCCGGGCCGAGCAGCTCCTTCAGGTCGCCCATCAGGGCGGGGGACGGCGTCACGCGGAGGCGGTCGTCGACGCGCATCACCGTCGTCCTGGGCCCGTTGTGCACCTGCAGGTGCACAACGGACGTGCCCGGATGCGTCGTCAGGATCTCCTTCAGCCTCCCCACCACCGGGGGTGTGCAGCGGGTCAGGGGCAGGCTCACCAGCAGCGGCCCGCCCGCCTCCTGGCTCAGGTCGGGGGCCGTCACCTCCATGGCGATGATCTTCGCGACGTCCTCGCGCTTGTCGATGCGCCCCTTGACGAACACGATGGCGTCCTCGGCCAGGATCGTCGAGCAGAGCTGGTAGGCCGACGGGAAGATCATCACCTCGATCGAGCCCGCGAGGTCCTCCAGCTGGGTCAGCACCCAGGTGTCGCCCTTCTTGGTGACCTTGCGCTGCACCCCGCTCAGGATGCCGCCCACGGTCACCACCTGCCCGTCGGAGCGGCTTTCGTCCTGGACGGCGGCGATCGAGCAGTCGGCTCCCGCCGCGAGGATGTGCTCGACGCCGAACAGCGGGTGGTCGGACACGTAGAGGCCGAGCATCTCGCGTTCGAACTGCAGGAGCGTGGTCTTGTCCCACTCCCCCAGCGGGATCTGCACGTCGAAGGTCTGGTCCTCGCCGCCCTCGATCGCCCCGAACAGGGAGTCCTGGCCGATGGCTTCGTTCTTCTTGATGTCGATGATCGCGTCGACGGATTGTTCGTGCACCATGACCAGGCCCTTGCGCACGTGGCCGAGCGAGTCGAACGCTCCCGCCTTGATCAGCGATTCGATGACCCGCTTGTTGCAGACGATGGCCGGCACCTTGCGCAGGAAGTCTTTGAAGTCCGCGAAGCGGCCCTTCTCCCTGCGGGCGATGATGATGCCGTCGACGACGTTGGCGCCGACGTTGCGGATGGCCGACAGACCGAAACGGATGTCGGTGCCGCGCGGGGTGAAGTCGAAGTCGGAGTCGTTGACGTCCGGCGGGAACACCTTGATGCCCATGCGACGGCACTCGTTGAGGTAGAGGGCCGACTTGTCCTTGTCGTCCTTCACCGAGGACAGCAGCGCGGCCATGTAGGCGGCGGGGTAGTTGGCCTTGAGGTAGGCGGTCCAGTAGGCGACGAGGCCGTAGCCGGCGGTGTGGGCCTTGTTGAAGGCGTAGTCGGAGAACGGCAGCAGGATGTCCCAGAGCGCCTTGATGGCCGCGGCGGAGAAACCGTTGTCCTGCATGCCCTTCTCGAAGGTCACGAACTGCTTGTCCAGCTCGGCCTTCTTCTTCTTGCCCATCGCCCGCCGCAGCAGGTCGGCGCCGCCCAGCGAGTAGTTGGCGACCTTCTGGGCGATGGCCATGACCTGCTCCTGATAGACGATCAGGCCGTAGGTCGTGTCGAGGATCTCCTTCAGCGGCTCTTCGAGCTCGGGATGGATCGGGGTGATCTCCTGCTGGCCGTTCTTGCGCAGCGCGTAGTTGGTGTGGGAGTTGGCGCCCATCGGGCCGGGCCGGTAGAGCGCGAGGGCGGCGGAGATGTCCTCGAAGTTGTCGGGGCGCATGAGCCGCATCAGCGAGCGCATGCCGCCGCCGTCGAGCTGGAAGATGCCCAGCGTGTCGCCCCGCGCAAGGAGTTCGTAGGCCTTGCGGTCGTCGAGGGGCAGCTCGAGCAGGTCGATCTTCTCGCCGCTGGTCGACTCGATCATCTTCAGGCAGTCGTCGATGATCGTCAGGTTGCGCAGGCCAAGGAAGTCCATCTTCAGCAGGCCGAGCGTCTCGCAGGTCGGATAGTCGAACTGCGTGATGATCGCGCCGTCGGAGTCACGGCGCATGATCGGGATGTAGTCGGTCAGCACCTCGGCCGACATGATCACGCCGGCGGCGTGCACGCCGGTCTGCCGGATCAGGCCCTCCAGGCCCTTGCCGAGGTCCATCGTCGCCTTGACGTCGACGTCTTCCTCGTAGAGCTTGCGCAACTCGCCGGCCTCGGCGTAGCGCGGGTGGTCCTTGTCGAAGATGCCCGACAGCGGGATGTCCTTGCCCATGACGGCCGGCGGGAACGCCTTGGAGACGCGGTCGCCGAGCGCGTAGGGGTAGCCCAGGACGCGGCCGGCGTCCTTGATGGCGGCCTTCGCCTTGATGGTGCCGAAAGTGGCGATCATGGCGACCTTGTCGGCGCCCCACTTCTCGGTCACGTAGCGGATCACGTCACCGCGTCTGCGCTCGTCGAAGTCGATGTCGACGTCGGGCATGGACACGCGCTCGGGGTTGAGGAACCGCTCGAAGATCAGGCCGTGCGGGATGGGGTCGAGGTCGGTGATGCCCAGCGCGTACGCCACCAGCGAGCCGGCCGCGGACCCACGGCCGGGACCGACGCGGATGCCGTTGTTCTTCGCCCACATGATGAAGTCGGCGACCACGAGGAAGTAGCTCGGGAACCCCATCTGGATGATGACGCCCAGCTCTTTCTCGGCCCAGGCGCGGTGCTCCTCGTCGACGCCCCCGGGGAAACGCCGCTCCAGGCCCTTCCACACCTCCTGGCGGAAGTACTGTTCCTCGGTCATCCCCTCAGGGACGGGGTAGGTCGGCATGAGGTTCTTGAACTCGAAGAACCCGGTCGGGTCGACCTTCTCGGCGACCAGCAGCGTGTTGCGGCAACCCTCGGCCCACAGATCGGAGGAGTCGACCGCGCGCATCTCGTCGGCGGTCTTGATGTAGTAGCCGCTGCCGTCGAAGCGGAACCGGTCGGGGTCGGACAGCTGCTTGCCGGTCTGGATGCACAGCAGGGCGTCGTGGGAGGCGGAGTCGGACTCGTAGGTGTAGTGGGAGTCGTTGGTGACCAGAGGCGGGATGCCGAGCTCTTTGCTGATCCGGGTCAGGCCGTCACGGACCCGGCGCTCGATGTCGAGGCCGTGGTCCATGATCTCCAGGTAGAAGTTGTCCTTGCCGAAGATCTCCTGGAACTTCGCGGCCGCCTTGAGCGCCTCGTCGTACTGGCCGAGCCGCAGCCGCGTCTGCACCTCGCCCGACGGGCAGCCCGTGGTGGCCATCAGGCCGTCGGCGTGCTCGGCGAGGATCTCGGCGTCCATCCGCGCCCACTTGCGGACGAACCCCTCGGTGTAGGCGCGCGACGACAACCGCATCAGGTTGTGCAGACCCGCCTTGTCGCGCGCCCAGATCGTCATGTGGGTGTAGTAGCCGCCCGCCGAGACGTCGTCCCTCTTCTGGTGCGGCTCGCCCCACAGCACGGGCTTCTTGTTGTGGCGCAGCTCGGGCGCGACGTAGGCCTCGATGCCGATGACCGGCTTGATGCCGGCGGCGGTGGCCTGCTTGTAGAAGTCGTAGGCGCCGTGCATGTTGCCGTGGTCGGTGATCGCGATCGCCGGCATGCCCAGCTCGCCGACCTGTTTGAACATCTGCTTGAGGCGGGCGGCCCCGTCCAGCATCGAATATTCGGTGTGTACGTGCAGATGGACGAACGAGTCGCTGGACGACATGGAGCGGCGCCTCCTGGCCTCGACGGGTTGTGCGATCCGACTTTAGTCGGCCCGGCCGACACTCCGGGGTCATCGCCCGCCACCGCGTCGCCCGGCCAGGATATCGGCCGCGCGGGCCGCCCGGATGGATCACCGGCTGGGTAGGCTCGATGGCGCATGCTGGAGTGATCGTTCGGGGAGGACACGCTGGACGAGGCGAAACGGAGGATCGCCCGGACCGTCGCCGCGGCCGCACTCGGCGTCGCGCTGGCCCTGGCCTGCCTGCCGCTGGGCGTCTTCGAGAAGCTGGCCTGCGCCATGCTGGACGCGGGTTGCCCCACCACCCAGGAGCCGACCGGCCGGCTGCCGCAGGTGACGCGGCTGACGCCCGTGGAGGTGGCGCAGAGCGGCGCGTACGTCGCGCTCGGCGACTCCTACTCCTCCGGAGAGGGCGTCTACGACCTGGACGAGCGGCCGGTCAACGACGGCGCCGACCGCTGCCACCGCGCGACGGGCTCGTACGTGCCGCTCGTGGCCAGGGCCTACCGGTTCGGCGGCGGCACCGCCTTCTTCGCCTGCAGCGGCGCCACCACGACCGACCTCTTGTCGGGCCAGCACGGCCGGCAACCCCAGGTCAGCCGGGTCAGCCCGGAGACCAGCCTGGTGACGCTCAGCATCGGCGGCAACGACGCCGGTTTCACCAAGGTGCTCACGGGCTGCATCGTCAAGCTGCCCGGCTCGTCGGCCTGCGTCGAGCAGGAGGCAGCCGTCGGACGCCGCATCGACGAACTGCGCTCCAGCGTCCTCACGGTCCTCAGGGAGCTGCGCGTACGCGCGCCGGGAGCCCGCGTCATCGTCCTCGGCTACCCGCGGCCGTTCCCGGCGAACCCGGTGCGCACCGTCGACAACCTCAGCCCGCAGGACCAGCGGTGGCTCAACAGCATGACGCGCCGCCTCAACGACACGGTGGGCACGGTGGCCGCCGGCTTCGACCGCATGCTCGCCGCTTTCGAGGCGCCGGGCAGCGTGGAGTACGTGGACGCCTACGACGCCTTCTCCGGACACGAGGTGGGGCGGCCCGAGCCGTATCTCAACGGGTTGCACGTGGACATGGGCGACCTCGCGGTCAACGCCCGCAGCTACCACCCGACGGGCGCCGGCTACCGCCGCTTCGCCGACCTCATCACCCGCCAGATCGCCAAGGGGCCCGGCCGGCCCATGCACAACGTCCGCGTCACGACCCCCTGACCCCGTCACTCCGGCGCCCGCGCGCTCAGCGGCGGGCGCGTTCCTCGGCCAGGTGGAGGCCCGCCTCGATGACGGCGTTCATGATGGGAGCGAGCCGCGGCTCCCCCAGCGACGGCGCGCGCGACGCCATTCGTCTCACGAGGGCGCGCTCCCGGTCGAGGTCGCGCCCGGCGAAGCCGCCGACGGGCTTGATCCGCTGGACGGTGCCCGCCAGCGCGGCTCTGCGCTCCAGCAGCGTCGCCAGCGCGGCGTCCACCCGGTCGATCGCGTCCCTGCACTCCGGCAGCGTGGCCGGCTCCTCAGGGCGGAGCAGGGCGCCCACGACGGTCACGGCCTCTTCGGCCACCCGCAGCGCCGCCTCCTCGGCTTCGGGGATCGCCCCGGGGTCCGTCATGACTTCCGGCAGCCCGTCTCCGCCCGCCGCCGCGAACTCGCGAGCCAGGACGCCCGCGGAGTCCGTCCCGCCGTTCCGGTAACCGGCGCTCCCTGCGCCGCCGGGCCGCGTGGAAGCGTCGGCGCGGTTGCCGGAGGAGGATGCCGGGTTGCCCGCGCGCTGAGAGGGCGCGGGGAGGAGGAGGCCGTCGGCGCCGGCGGCGACCGCTGCGGCAGATAGCCCGACATTTCGGGAAATGTCGGCGAGCACCGGCCTCCCGGACGCCACCCGCGCGGCCCGCATCAACCCCAGATCCAGCGAAGGCCCCTCGCAGAGGATCACCTGCCCGCCCCCCTCGGCCGCGCAGTAGTCGGCCAGCCCCAGCCACTCCTCCAGAGTTCCCGCGGCCCGTCGCTCCACCACGACCGGCAGGCCCAGCCCGGCCGCCGCCCGCACCAGCGGGATGTCGCGCGTCCACGACGATCCCACCACGACCGCGCCGGCGAGCGCGGCGATGGCCGGCAGGTCGGCCGCCGAGAGCGGCTCCACCAGCAGCGGGGCCGACCGCGCGGCCCTATCGCGCAGCATCTCGTACGCGTCCGCCCGCCCGTGGCGCTCCCGCAGGCTCACCCGGCCGTCGATCACCACGGCGGGCCCCTCGCCCACGAGCAGCTCGCCCACCGCCACCGCGTGCCGTTCCAAGGTCGATGACATCTCGATCCCTCGCTCGGGCCGGCTCTCCGGAACCGGCGTGGAAAACCAAAAAGGCAGAGACGGGGCGTCTCTGCCTCTGCCGACTCCAGGTGGTCGCTATCCGCCGACCGGCCCTCCTGGAGCCGGCTCGATAAACGCGTGGCGACAAGTCATGTCTGAAACCTTACACCCGTGTCTCCACCTGCTGGACAATGCTTCTCACATGGCGGACTGGCCCTCCGGCGAGTCGCCGTTGATCCCTGCCTATGGGAGTATTTCTTGGCCTAGAGGAGGGTTTGAGGCCGTTGATGTCGGATCGCAAGCAGGACGGACGCCGCATCGCCGGCCGCTACCAGCTGCAGGAACCCATCGGCAGGGGCGGAATGGGCATCGTCTGGCGTGCCTACGACGAGCTCCTCGACCGCACGGTCGCGGTCAAGGAGGTCAGGTACGCCGCCGCCCTGGGCGATGAGGTGCAGTTGCTGAACCGGCGCACCATGCGCGAGGCGAGAGCGGCCGCGAGATTCGAGCATCCCAACGTGATCGTCGTGCACGACGTGATCGAGGAGGATGACAGGCCCTGGATCGTCATGCAGCTCGTCCAGTCACGTTCGCTGGGCACGGTGATCAAGCAGGACGGGCCGCTGCCGCCCAAGCGGGTGGCCGAGATCGGCCTGGCCGTGCTCGACGCGCTGCACCGCGCCCACGAGGCGGGCGTGCTGCACCGCGACGTCAAGCCGGAGAACGTGCTGCTCGCCGACGACGGCAGGGTCGTGCTGACCGACTTCGGCATCGCCACGCTGGAGACGGAGACGCAGCTGACCGTGACGGGGCTGGCCGGCACCCCGGCGTTCATCGCGCCCGAGCGGCTCAAGGGGCTGCCCGCGCGGCGCGAGTCGGATCTGTGGTCCCTGGGCGCCACGCTGTACACGGCCGTGGAGGGCCGCTCCCCGCACGAGCGGGGGATGGCCCTGGCCACGATGCACGCCGTGCTCACCGACGAGCCCGATCCCATGCCGCACGCCGGCCCGCTCGCCGAAGTGATCAGCGGGCTGCTGGTGAAGGAGCCGGTGCAGCGGCTCACGTACGAGGAGACGCAGCGGCTGCTGCGCGCCGCCATCGCGCAGGCGAGTCCGCCGCCGACGGCGCAGTTCCCCGCCGCCCAGCCGCTCGAGGTGCCCCCTCCGGCCGGCACACCGGCCAAGGCGCGCAAGGTCCCGTTCCCGCCCGTGTCGGCGAGCAGGCCGCGGCGGGCGCCCGCTCCGGCCGTGGACGAAACCCCGACCGACCCGGCTCTGGCGGCCGCCGCGGCGGCCAAGGCCGTCCCTGAGACCGGCGCCCGGATCTCCCCGCTGACGGAGGAGCCCCGGCCGGCGTCGGAGCCGACGGTGGACGCGGCCAGGCCGGGCCAGGTGCGGGCCGGGATCGTCGTCGCGGCCGCCGCGGCGGTCGTTCTCGTCGCCGGCGTGGGCGGCTACCTCGGCCTGAACTCGGTCCCCGACGACCAGGCGGCGGGCGGGCCGGTCTCCTCCGCGCCGGCGACGCTCACGCAGGCGTCGCCGAGCGCCTCCCCGTCGGAGAGCGCGTCGGAGAGCCCGTCGGGTGATCCCTCGCCGAGTCCCAGCGACAGCCCGACCCCCGAGCCGGAGCCCACCGAGACGGCGAACGCGCTGCCGGACGGGTGGAAGATGTACAAGGACAAGAAACTGGGCTTCTCCATCGGGTTACCCAAGGGCTGGGACGTGTGGGACCGCGGCGGCAGGCAGGTCAAGTTCAAGGGGCCGGGCGCGGCGTCCAACGCCTACCTGATGATCGAAGAGGCGGCCGAGCCGGGGAGTGACCCGTACAAGGATTGGAAGAAGCAGGAGCCGCAGCTCAAGCACAACTTCGGTGGCTACAAGAAGCTCGACATCAAGAAGGTCGACGCCGCGAAGTTCGGCTACATGAAGGCCGCGGCCGACTGGGACTTCACCTGGAACACCAACACGGGCAAGACGCGTGTGCGCAACCGGGGCTTCGTCACCACCAACGGACGGGCGTACGCGATCTACTGGCACACCCTGAACAGCCACTGGAAGTCCGACTACGACTTCTTCGAAGGGTTCTGCGCGACGTTCAAACCGGCGAAGTAGGCTTCCCCGCGTGGAAAGGCGGGTCAGCAACCGGTACCACCTCCTCGCGCCTCTCGGCGAGGGCGGGATGGGCGTGGTCTGGCGGGCCTACGACCAGCTGCTCGACCGCACGGTCGCGATCAAGGAGGTCCGCTACTCCGGCGTCGGCGACGCCCGTCGGGCCGAGCTCACCCGCAGGACCATCAGGGAGGCCAGAGCGGCGGGCCGCCTCGACCACCCGTCGGTGATCGTCATCCACGACGTCGTCGAGGAGGACGGCCGCCCGTGGATCGTCATGCAGCTGGTCCCCTCCCGCTCGCTGGCCGAGGTGGTCCGCGAGAGCGGTCCGCTGCGCGTGGGGCAGGCCGCGGTGATCGGCGGCCGGGTGCTCGGCGCCCTGCGGGCCGCGCACGCGACGGGGGTCCTGCACCGCGACGTGAAGCCGGAGAACGTGCTGCTGGCCGACGACGGCAGGGTCGTGCTCACCGACTTCGGCATCGCCTCGATGGAGGCGGAGGCGGGGCTGACGGCGACCGGCAACGTGGTGGGCACGCCCGCCTACATGCCTCCCGAGCGGCTGAACGGCGATCCGGCCGGGCCCGAGTCCGACCTGTGGTCGCTGGGGGCGACACTCTACGCGGCCGTCGAGGGCGAGCCGCCGTTCAAGCGCGACTCGTGGGCCGCGACCGTGGCGGCGGTCCTGCGTGACGAGCCCGAGCCGCCGACGCGGGCCGGCGCGCTGGAGCCGGTCATCATGGGCCTGCTGCGCAGGAACCCTGCCGCCAGGATGCCCGCGGAAGAGGCCGCCAGGCTCCTGTACGACGCCGCCGGCGCACCCGGCCGGCCGGCGACGGCCACCGGCCCCGCGACGCCAGGCCTGGCGGGCGGCACCGCCGAAGCCCCCGGCCCGCCGGACGGCGTCCGCGCGGCGACCGGCGACAGGCGGTCCACGGAAACCGGCCGGCGTGAGCGTGCCAGGACCTGGTGGATCGCGGTGCCCGCGGCGGTGATCGGGGTGGCGGTGCTGGGCACGGCAGGCGTGCTGCTCTCCGACGGATGGACGGCGACCTCCACGACCGGCCCCCAGACCGACCCCACGACCGGCGGCGAGCCCACCGCGACGCCCACGCCCGCTGAACCCACCACTGCTCCCACCACTGGACCGACCGCTGGGCCGACCGCTGGGCCCACCGCTGGGCCCACCGCTGGGCCGGACCCCACGAATGCGCCGGTGCCCGAGGGCTGGCGGAGGTACACGAGCGCCGCGGGCCGCTTCTCGATCGCCCTGCCCCGGCAGTGGAGGGCGGAGAAGCACGCCACCAGGGACAGCGTCTCCTTCTCCCGCCCCGGCGCCCCCGGCACGATGATCGTCGAGTGGACCGTCCCCGACATTCCGTGGGACGACCCGCGCGGGCACTGGATCGGCCTGGAGAAGGAGATCCTGGCGAAGAAGCTGTTCAAGGGCTACGAGCGCATCCGCATCACGCCCACGAGGTTCCTCGGCCGCGAGGCCGCCGACTGGGAATTCACCCGGGAGCGCGACGGTTCCATCATTCACGTGCTCAACCGCGGTTTCCACACCGCGGACGGCCGCCCGTACGCTCTCTACTGGGAGACCACCCAGGCGCGCTGGCAGCGCGACCGGCACTACTTCGCGGCGTTCGCGAAGACGTTCAGACCCGGATGACCATGCCCTGATGACCATGCCCGTATGACCATGAAGGAACAGGCACACTTCTGGCGGCACCCGGCGGTGCCGGAGACCGACCTGCTCAAAGCCCGCTACGTCACCCACCGTTTCTCCCGCCACGTGCACGACGGCTACGCCATCGGGGTCATCGTGGGCGGCGTCGAGGAGTTCCACTACCGCGGCACCCTGCACCGGGCGGGCACGGGCGAGCTGGTGCTGGTCAACCCCGACTCGGTGCACACCGGTCAGGCCGGCGTGCCCGGCGGGTGGGCGTACCGCATGCTCTATCCGTCGTTGGACGCGCTGGCCGCGATCGCCGCCGAGCTGGGCACCCCCTACGCGACGCCGCACTTCCCCGAGCAGGTGGTGCGCGACGACGACGTGGCCGCCCTGCTCGGGCGGGCGCACCAGGCGGCCGAGCGCGGCGACGCGCTGGCCGCCTCGACGTTGAGCCGCACCCTGTTCGCCCGGCTGCTGACGCGCCACGCCACGCCCAGGCCGGCCGCGGCCCTGCCCGCCGAGGGCAGGCGGGCCGTGCGGGAGGCGCTCGACCTGCTCCACGGCAGCCTCGTCGACCCGCCGACGCTGGACGATCTCGCCGGCGCCGTGGGGGCGCGGCCGTTCGCGCTGCTGCGGGCGTTCAAGGCCGCGACGGGCATGCCGCCGCACGCCTACCTCACCTCGCTCCGGGTACGCCAGGCGCGCCGCCTGCTGCTGTCGGGGGTACGCCCCGCGCAGGTGGCGGTCGAGGTGGGCTTCACCGACCAGGCCCACCTCAACCGGCATTTCAAGCGTGTCGTGGGCGTTCCTCCCGCCGCCTACCAGCGCGCCGCAGGAACGTACAAGACCGGCGCTTGACCCCACGCCTAGCCTCGGCGGCATGGAACAGACAACACACCGTTCCGCCGCCGTGCGGGACGGCTTCGGCGTGGGCCTGGCCGTGGGGCTGTCCGGGCTCGCCTTCGGCGCCGCGGCGGTCACCGCGGGCCTGAGCGTGCCGCAGGCGTGCGTGCTGAGCCTGCTGACGTTCACCGGCGCCTCGCAGTTCGCGCTGACGGGCGCGGTGGGCGCGGGCGGCGACCTGGTGGCCGCCACCCTCGGCGCGCTGCTGCTCGGCGGCCGCAACACCCTGTACGGCCTGCGCCTGGCCGACCTGCTGCGGGTACGCGGGCCGCGCCGGCTGGTCGCCGCGCACGGCGTGATCGACGAGACCGCGGCCGTCTCCCTGGCCCAGCCGACCCCGGAGGCGGCGCGCACCGGCTTCGCGACCACGTTCGCCAGCCTCTACGTCACCTGGAACCTCACCACCCTGGCGGGCGCGTACGGCACGTCGTTCCTCGGCGACCCCGACGTGGTGGGCCTGGACGTGGTGGGCCCGGCCGCGTTCCTCGCCATCCTGTGGCCCCGTCTGGCGAAGAGCGCCGAGCTGCGGCTGCTGGCCGGGGCCGGCGCGGCGATCGCCCTGTGCGCGACCCCGTTCCTGCCGCCGGGCGTCCCCGTGCTGCTGTCGGCCGCGGCGGTTCTGGTGGTGATGGCCCGATGACGTTGTGGTGGGCCATCGCCGCGCTCTGCGCGGGCTGCTACGCGCTCAAGCTGGCCGGGCTGGCCGCGCCGCAGCGGGTGCTGGAGCATCCGGTGGTGAGCAGGTTCGCCGAGCTGGTGCCGGTGGCGCTGCTGGCGGCGCTGATCGCGGTGCAGATGTTCACCGAGGAGGGCGGGCTGCGGTTCGACCCGGCCCGTACGGCGGGTCTCGGCGCGGCGGTGATCGCCCTGCTGCTGCGTGCCCCGTTTCTGGTGGTTCTGGCATCCGCGGCGGCCATTACCGCGCTTGTCCGGATTTTTACTGGGTAGTCGCTCGTGCATGACCGATGCAACGGGGATGGTCGGTGGACGGTACCGGCTGGTCAGGACGATCGGCCAGGGCGGCATGGGCACGGTGTGGCAGGCGCACGACGAGGTGCTCGGCAGGGACGTGGCCGTCAAGGAGGTGCTGCCGCCTCCCGACCTGACGGGCTCGGAGCGCGAGGTGTTCGCCGTACGCACCTTCCGCGAGGCCAGGGCCGCCGGCCGGGTGGCGCACCCGAGCGTCGCCGCCGTGTACGACGTCCTGGAGGAGCGCGGGCACCCGTGGATCGTCATGCAGCTGGTCCGCTCCCGCACGCTCGGCGAGGCGATCCGCGAGGACGGCCCGATGCCCGCGACGCAGGCCGCCCGCATCGGGCTGCAACTGCTGGAGGCGCTGCGCGCGGCCCACGCGGCGGGTGTGCTGCACCGGGACGTCAAACCGGACAACGTGCTGCTCACCAAGGACGGCCGGGCGGTGCTGACCGACTTCGGCATCGCGACCACGGAGGACGAGGCCCCGGTCACCAGGACGGGCATCCTGATCGGCACGCCCGCCTACATGGCGCCGGAACGCGCCGCGGGCGGCCGGGCGGGACCGGCCTCGGACCTGTGGGCGCTGGGCGCGACGCTCTACCTGGCGGTCGAGGGCGGCTCGCCCTTCCAGCGGGAGAACGCCCTGGCCACGCTGGGCGCGGTCATGCACGCCGAGCCGGAACCGCTGTCGCGCGCGGGGACGCTGGCGCCCGTACTGCTCGGTCTGCTGCGCAAGAACCCGGCCGAGCGCATGTCACTGGAGGAGGCCGAGCAGCGGCTGGCCACGATCATCGCGGGCGCGGCGCCCGAACCCACGGGCCCCTTCGCCGCGCCGGAGACGCGCGGGGACGCGCCGCCCCCGACGGTCCCGGGGACGGCGCGACGGACGGCGCGACGGAGGCGCGGGCGGCAGCTGGCCGCGATCGCGGGAGGCGCGCTGCTCGTGGGGCTCGTCACGGGAGGCGCGGCGTGGTTCTCGAACCAGCCGTACAACGTGCCGGCACGCCAGCAGGTGCCCCCCGTGGGGACGACCTCGGGCGAACCGACGCCGGCGGAGGAGCCGTCGTCGGAGGCACCGTCGGAGGAGGCGCCGGAGGAGGCGTCACCAGGGCCGGAACGATCCTCGGAGAGCGGCCCCGACTCCAGACCGGGTCCGTTCTCCGAGCCGGGAGGGAAGACGCCGGCGCCGCCGACGGCCCGTGAGCGGCCGGAAACCCCCCGCGAGGAACGCGGCCGCGGCACGCGCGCGCCCGCACCCACCGAGCCCGCGGAGAAACCGCGCGAGGACGAGAAGGCGGAGCGGCCCAGCCGTACTCCCGGCCAGGTCGAGGGCTCCGGGGACGACAGGGCGGACGACAGGGCGGACGGCGAGAACCAGGAGAGCGAAACCGGGTCCTGATCAGGACTCGGCGCGGACGATGTCGAGGGCCTTCTGCAGGTCCTGCGGGTAGTCGGTGCTGAACGACATCCACTCGCCCGTCGCCGGGTGCTCGAACCCCAGCGCGACCGCGTGCAGCCACTGCCGGGTGACGCCCAGCCTGGCCGCGAGCGTGGGATCGGCTCCGTAGAGCAGGTCTCCGACGCACGGGTGGCGCAGCGCCGACATGTGCACCCTGATCTGGTGGGTGCGCCCGGTCTCCAGCTTGATGTCGAGCAGCGACGCCGCCCGGAACGCCTCGATCGTGTCGTAGTGGGTCACGGACGGCTTGCCGCCCGCCACCACGGCGAACCTGCCGTCACCCGACGGGTGCCGGTCGATGGGCGCGTCGACGGTGCCCCTGAACGGGTCGGGATGCCCCTGGACCAGCGCGTGGTAGCGCTTGTCGACCGTACGTTCCTTGAAGGCCCGCTTGAGGTGGGAGTAGGCGTGCTCGCTCTTGGCCACCACCATCGCGCCGGTGGTGTTGGCGTCGAGCCGGTGCACGATGCCCTGCCGCTCGGCCGCGCCGCTGGTGGCGATCGTGTGCCCGGCCCCCATCAGCCCGCCGATCACGGTGGGGCCCGTCCAGCCGACGGTCGGGTGGGCGGCCACCCCTATCGGCTTGTTGACCACCACGATGTCGTCGTCCTCGTGGACGATCGTCATGCCCGGCACCGGCTCGGCGACCGGCATGGGCGTGGTGATCGGCGGCGGCATCGTCACGTCGAGCCAGGCGCCCGCGTGCACCCGGTCGCTCTTGGCCGGCTGCCTGCCGTCGACCAGCACCTCGCCGGCCCCGATCAGCTCGGCCGCGCGCGTGCGGGAGAAGCCGAACAACCGCGAGAGGGCGGCGTCGAGCCGCTCGCCTTCCAGGCCGTCGGGGACCGGCAGGCTCCGCTGCTCAGTCATCCCCGGCCACCTCCTTGGAGCCGTCGATCTGCACGTTGCGCCAGGCCAGGAGCACGGCGAGGATGCCGCCGCAGACGATCGCGGAGTCGGCGACGTTGAAGACGGGGAAATAGTCGATCACGGGGAAGTGCCCGGGGAACACCTCGATGAAGTCGACGACGTGCCCCTGGAACTGCGTGGGGCGCCCGATGCCCGACGGGTAGCGCAGGAGGCGGTCGGTGAGGTTGCCGAACGCCCCGCCGAGCAGCAGGCCGAGCGTGACCGCCCAGGCCCTGCTGCCCAGCTTGCGGGCGGTGCGTACGATGGCGACCACCACTCCGGCCGCGATGATGGTGAAGATGAACGTCATCCCGGTGCCGATGCTGAACGCGGCTCCGGGATTGAAGATCACCCTGAACTGCAGGACGTCCTGGATGACGACCAGCGGCGCCTCGCCCTCGAGCGTGCGCAACACCACCGTCTTGGTGACGAGGTCGGCCGCGTAGATCACGGCCGCCAGCACGATGAGGACGGCGAAGAGGCGCCGGCGTGGGTTGCCTACCGGCGTTCCTCCTTCTGCTTGCACTTGACGCACAGCGTCGCCCTCGGGAACGCCTGAAGGCGTTCCTTGCCGATCGGCTTGTGGCACGATTCGCACACTCCGTAGGTCCCTGCGTCGATCCTGGCGATCGCACGTTCGTTCTGCGCGACCAGATCGCGCGCATTCAGGGTAAGGGCGATCTCGCGTTCGCGCTCATACGTCTTCGCGCCGGCGTCCGCCTGGTCGTCGCCGGCTCCTTGGGTGACGTCTCCAGAGGCTATCTCGGACTCGTGCCGGAGGATGTCCGCGTTGAGTTCGTCGGTCTCGCTCTGCAGCCTGCCGCGCACCTCGGCCAGCTCCTCGTCCGACCACATCGACGGTGTAGCGGTCTGCGTGACTGCCGCCATGGCTGCCTCCATTGCTGATCAAGGCCGTAATGGTGCGGGCAGCTTAGGATCCGGATAACGGAACGGCAAACGACCCGCCGGACGGTTTACCTCCCCCGTACTATCCCGCCTCGCGCATTCAACTCCTCCTCAGCGGCGTCCATTCCCACAACTTTGTCACCGTTTACGACTTCCGGACTGACATGTCCGAACATCCTTGGCCGTAGCATGCCCCACCAGGGAAACCGGGAAGCCTTCGCCCCCACTCTGCGTTATGGTTTGAATCTGCGAGGCGTTGATGGGGCCCTACTGTGAGGGATATCACCCCGGAGCCGCCGGAAGAACGGCTCGTCCGAGCTCATTAGAACCGGCAGCAGAGCAAAGGAAGAGGGCCCCGCCCAGCGCGGAGCCAAGAAGGGTGGTACCGCGGAGCCGCACGGCTTCGTCCCTTCACGCCAGCCAGCCGGCCGATCAAGCGTGGAGGTCACGCCCGAGATGTCCCCAACATTCCGCTCTCTTCCCGCGCAGGTCGACCTGCCCGCGCTCGAGCGCGAGGTCCTCGACCGCTGGCGGGACGGGAAGATCTTCGAGCGGTCCGTCGAGCAGAACACCGGCAACCCGTCGTGGGTCTTCTACGAGGGCCCACCCACCGCCAACGGCCTGCCCGGCGTCCACCACGTCGAGGCGCGCGTCTTCAAGGACCTCTTCCCGCGCTACAAGTCCATGCGCGGGTTCAGCGTCCCGCGCAAGGCCGGCTGGGACTGCCACGGCCTGCCCGTCGAGGTCGGCGTCGAGCGCGAGCTGGGCCTGTCCGGCAAGAAGGACATCGAGACATACGGCATCGCCGAGTTCAACGCCAAGTGCCGCGAGTCGGTGCTGCGGCACGTCGACGCGTTCGAGCAGCTGACCGAGCGCATGGGCTACTGGATCGACCTGTCCCAGGCCTACCGGACGATGGACCCCTCCTACATCGAGTCGGTGTGGTGGTCGCTGAAGGTCGTCCACGACAAAGGGCTGCTGTTCCGCGACTTCCGGATCACCCCCTACTGCCCGCGCTGCGGCACCGGCCTGTCCGACCACGAGCTGGGCCAGCCCGGCGGCTACGAGACCGTCTCCAGCCCGTCCGTCCACGTCCGCATGCCCGTCACGTCCGGCCCGCTGGCCGAGCTGGGCGCGGCGCTGCTGATCTGGACGACCACACCGTGGACGCTCGTGTCGAACACGGCGGTCGCCGTGCACCCCGACGTGACCTACGTCGCCGCCCGCACCGCCGCCGGCGAGGTGCTGGTGGTGGCCGAGCCGCTGCTGTCCGTGCTCGGCGAGGACGCGACCGAGCTGGCCCGCTACACCGGGCGCGAGCTGGAGCACACCCCCTACTCCCGCCCGTTCGACCTGGTCGACATCCCCGGCGCCCACTACGTCGTGCTCGGCGACTACGTCACCGTCGACGACGGCACCGGCCTGGTCCACCAGGCTCCCGCGTTCGGCGCCGACGACCTGGCCGTCATCAAGCGGTACGACATGCCGGTCGTCAACCCGATCGGCCCCGACGGCCGCTTCCTCGACGACGTGCCCATGGTCGGCGGGCGTTTCTTCAAGGACGCCGACGAGGAGCTGACCGACGACCTGCGCGCCCGCGGGCTGCTCTTCCGCGGCGGCCACTTCGACCACAGCTACCCCCACTGCTGGCGCTGCCACACGCCGCTGCTCTACTACGCGCTCCCGTCCTGGTACATCCGCACCACCGCGGTCAAGGACCAGATGCTGGCCGAGAACGCCAGGACCAACTGGTATCCCGACACCATCAAGTGGGGCCGGTTCGGCGAGTGGCTGCGCAACAACGTCGACTGGTCGCTGTCGCGCTCGCGCTACTGGGGCACGCCGCTGCCGCTGTGGGTGTGCTCGGCCGACGACTCCCACGTGACGTGCGTCGGGTCGCTGCAGGAGCTGGGCGAGCTGACCGGCCAGGACGTCTCGGCCCTCGACCCGCACCGCCCGTACGTCGACGACGTGACCTTCGCCTGCCCCGACTGCGGCGCGCCGGCCCGGCGCGTCCCCGACGTGATCGACGCCTGGTACGACTCGGGCTCCATGCCGTTCGCCCAGTGGGGCGAGCGCGGCAGGCCCGAGGGCGTCTACCCTGCGCAGTTCATCTGCGAGGCCACCGACCAGACGCGCGGCTGGTTCTACTCGCTGATGGCCGTCGGCACCCTCGTCTTCGGACAGTCCTCCTACGAGAACGTGCTCTGCCTCGGCCTCATCCTGGCCGAGGACGGCCGCAAGATGAGCAAGCACCTGGGCAACATCCTCGAGCCGATCCCGCTGATGGAGCAGCACGGCGCCGATGCCCTGCGCTGGTTCATGGCCTGCTCGGGATCGCCATGGGCGTCCCGCCGGGTGGGACACAACACCCTCGAGGAGATCGTCCGCAAGGTCCTGCTGACGCTCTGGAACACCGCGTCGTTCTTCACCCTCTACGCCAACGCCGAGTCGTGGTCGCCGTCCCGGCTGCGGGAGGCCACGCCGGCGGCCGAGCGCCCGCTGCTCGACCGCTGGGCGCTGGCCGAGCTGCACCGCACGGTGGCCGAGGTCACGGCGTCGCTCGACGACTACGACACCCAGCGGGCCGGGCGCAGGCTGGCCGACTTCCTCGACGACCTGTCCAACTGGTACGTCCGCCGCTCCCGCCGCCGCTTCTGGCAGGGAGAGCAGGACGCGTTCGCCACCCTGTACGAGTGCCTGGAGACGGTGCTGCGGCTGATGGCGCCCGTCACGCCGTTCGTCACCGACTACCTGTGGGACATCCTGCGGCCGGGGGACGCCCCCTCCTCGGTGCACCTGGCCTCGTGGCCCGAGGCGCGTGACGACCTGCTCGACCCGGCGTTGCCGGACCAGATGGCCCTGGTCCGCCGGCTGGTGGAGCTGGGCCGCTCGGCCCGTGCGTCGTCGGGCGTGAAGACCCGGCAGCCGCTCCGCCGGGCCCTGGTGGGCGCGCACGGCTGGCCGTCGTTGCCCGCCGAACTGCGCGGTCTGGTGGCCGACGAACTCAACGTCCAGGCTCTGGAGGACATGTCCGGCTTCAGCGCCGATCTGGTGTCCTACTCCGTCAAGCCCAACTTCCGCGCCCTGGGCAAGCGCTTCGGCTCCCAGACCAAGCTCGTGGCCGCCGCGGTGGCCGCCGCCGATCCCACCCACGTGGCCAGGGCCCTGCGCTCGGGCTCCACGGTCACGGTGGAGGCGGGCGACCTGGGCGAGGTCACGCTCGGCCCCGACGAGGTGATCGTCAACGAGCAGCCCCGCTCGGGCTGGGCGGTGGAGACGGGAGCGATCGGCACGGGCACGGGCGAGACGGTCGCCCTGGACCTCGAGCTCACCGACGACCTGCGCCGCGCGGGTCTGCTGCGCGAGGTCATCCGCCTGGTCCAGGAGGCCCGCAAGTCGAGCGGCCTGTCCATCACGGACCGGATCGAGCTGTGGTGGACCGTGTCCTCGCCTGACCTGGCCGCGGCGTTGCGGTCGGACTGGCAGGTCGTGGCGGAGGAGGTGCTGGCGACGTCGGTCGCGGAAGGCACCATGGCAGATCTGCCGTCCCACACCGACGAGGACCTGGGGCTGACCTTCCAGCTCCGCCGCACCTGACACAGGGGCCGGCCGGGCCGTCCACGGCCCGGCCACGCCCGTCCTTCCCAGAGCCCTCGGCAATGCGCGCAAGGAAACCGGCCGGACCGGCCAACGCCCGCCTCTTCCAGAGCCCGCACCACTCGCTCAACCGCAGGTGGGCGCGTACGTCCCCGCCCCTTCCAGAGCCCGCTGCGCTCGAGGACCGTGGCAGTGCCGGTCAGCTGACCGATTCGCGGTCGTGCTGGCAGACCGAGCAGCTCGTCAGCCCGGCCGCCTCGGCCGCGGCGGCGGCCATGGTCTCCACCCCGGACTCGCCCGCACCTCTGATCAGCGGGCAGTTGGTGCTGTGGTAGCGGCGGGTGCCGACGATGACCTTCACCGTGCGGCTGTCGCCGCCCTTGGGTTCGTCGCCCGTCTTCTTCTCGGCGCCCTCAGCCGTGGGATCGGGGGCCGGAGTCTTGGAGCCGGCAGCCTGAGTCTTCGCGGGTGTGCCGCCGGAAGGCTCAGAACCCTGCCGTGGCCTGCCCTGCTCCTGGTCGCCCTGCCCTTGCTGGGGCTTACCGGAATCCTGCGCGCCCTGCCCTGGGCGAGACTTGCCCGGCCCTTGGGCGCCCTGCCCTGGGCGAGACTTGCCCGGCCCTTGCGCGCCCTGCCCTTGGCGAGGCTTGCCCGGCTCCTGGTCGCCCTGCCGTTGCTGAGGCTTGCCGGCAGGCTGGGCGCCCGTGCCGGACGGTTGCGGGCGAACAGCCGGCGAGCCGCCCCTGGGCGTGCCGGTGTCATCGTCGGAGGGCTCTGGTGCCGCGGCCGCCTCCCGCGTGCCAGGCCGGGAGCCGGTGCCGGGCGTCGCGTTCTTCGGGCCGGCGCCGGAGGGGCCTTGCGCTGCCGCGGGCGTTCCGGTCTTCGGGGCCGTGCCGGGCTTGGCCGTCGTGCCCGTGGGACGGCTCTCCGCCGCGGACCTGGCCGTCGTGCCCGTGGGCAGCGGCCCCCTGGGCTTGGCCTCCGATTCGGCCGAAGACGCGGGCCGTTCAGGAAGGATGAGGGTCTGCCCCACCGCTGCGGAGGTGTCGGCGTCCCCGGAGGGGGTCTTCGACGGTCCGGACGCTCCCGGACGGCCTGGCGTGGCGGAGGAAGGCACCCTGGGCTGGGGCGCGGTCGCGGGACCCGCGGAGTCGTCGTCCGCCACCCCGCCCGTGGCGCCCTGCGGACGCTTGCCACCGCTCCCGGGCTGCCCGGGCTTACCACCGGACTGCTGCGAACCCGCCGCGGACTGCCCCGGCTCAGCACCGGACCGCTGCGAACCCGCCGCGGACTGCCCCGGCTCAGCACCGGACCGCTGCGAACCCGCCGCGGACTGCCCCGGCTCACCTCCGGACCGCTGCGGACCCGCCGCGGGCCGCCCCGGCTTGGCGGGGGTCCGCGCGGGCGACCCAGCGGGCGACTCCTGATCTTCGGCGGGTCTCCCCGGCCTGCCCGGGGCCTGTGCCGGCTTTCCCGCGGCCTGCCCGGGCTTGCCCGCGGGGCGCTCGGACGCGCCGCTCGGCTGCCCGGATCCGCCGCCGGGCTGCTCGGGTGTGCGGGCCGGCTGGGCGGGCGACTTGCCGGGTGCGGGCCGGCCGGACGGGCCGGTCTGCGCGGACGTGGGCCGGCCGGAAGGACCGGGCGTCTTCGCGGGCGCGGACTGGCCGGACGTCTTCGCGGGGGTGCCTGGCGGGGTCCCGGGCTTGCCGGGAGAGGCCTTGCCAGGGGAAGGCTTGCCGGTCGACGGCTCGGGCGGCGCGCTGGAAGGCGGCGTCTCGGCCCTGAGCGTGTGCGGCCGGAAAACAGAAGTCTGGGTCTCCGCCTGCTCATCATCCGAGTCGGGGGCGGCGGAGGTGGAGTTGCCGAACCACCCGGCGCCTTCCTCGTGGGCGGCGGCGGGCTCCGGGCTGGGGGTGGAAGCCTTCGTGTCGGGCTTCGGCGGTGCGACCGGCGAACGTAGGTCGCGGGTCTCCGCGGAGTTTTCCGCCCGGCTCTCCGCGCTACTGGCGGAGCCGGGTGCGACGGCGGGCTCGGGGTCGGCGGCAGGCGGCAGTTGCCGTCCGCCGAGCGCTGCGTCAGGCAGGCACGTCGTGCAGGGCGTGAAGCCCTCCTCGCGGGCCTCCTCGTAGGTGAGCTCCTCGTTGGTCCGGCCGCTGAGCTGCCGGCAACCGGGCACGTGATATCTCTTGCGTCCCGGGATCACCAGCACGATCGCATCCGGTGAGATGCCCGCGGCCGCCGGGCGGCGCGGGGCGGTGGCGGCGGGAACGGTCGCCGCGCGCTGGGGTGCCCGCGGATGCGGACGCGGATGCGGTTGGGTGTGCGGGGGTGGCTGGTGAGCCATGGCACCGGTCTGGGTGTACGGCATGCCGGGCGGGGTGAGCCCCTTCGGGGGGGTGGCCGGCGCAGCGGCCTGCCCACCACCGGGAAAAAGCTCGTTTCGCCGCAGGAAGGCCCCGATCACCAGGAACAGCGCGGACAGCACGCTGACCACGATGGACCACATGATCAGGAACGGCTTCGCCAGTACGAAGCCCGCGATCAGCAAGACCACTGCCGCGAGCACCAAACCAGCACTGATGAGGATCACAGAGGGCTCTTTCGAGTGACAGGTCCTAGTGACCCTGTACTTTACCGGCGGTCGTTGTGGGGACCGTCACCGCCGGGGAAGGCGCCCTGCGGAGCCGCCTCGCCGCCGAACGGGTTGGGGCCACCGGGCAGGGGCTGCTGGCCACTTCCCTGAGACACGGCGTGCGACATGGCAGGCGCCGCCGCCTGACCCTGCGGACCGCCGGACATCACCGGGAACCCGCCGCTGCCCTCGGCCGCGACGTTGAGCTCGGCGAGCTGGTTCTCCAGGTAGAGCTTGAGCCTGCTGCGATATTCGCGCTCGAAGCTGCGCAGCTCCTCGACCTTGCGCTCGAGCTCGTCGCGGGTCTGCACCAGCGAGCCCATCGCCTGGCGGTGGCGCTCCTGGGCGTCGCGCTCGAGCGTCTCCGCGCGGGCCCTGGCGTCGCCGATGACCTGCTCGGCCTGGCGGCGAGCCTTGGTGAGGATCTCGTCGGCCTCACGCCGGGCGCGGGTCACCGTCTCGTCCGCCTCCCGGCGGGCGTCGGAGATCGCCTGGTCGGCGGTCTGCTGGGCGAGCGCGAGCACGCGGGCCGCGGTGTCCATGTTGTCCTCCGCCGGAGGCATGTTCATGGCCACGGGGACCGGCTGCTGCACCGGAGGCGGCTCGGGGGCCCGCATGGGCTCCGGCTGCGGCGGCGCCATCATCTCGGGCTTGGGCTGTTGCTCCTGGACCGGGGCGGAGGCCATGGGCATGTTCATGCCGCCCGGCACCTTCCCCCGCAGGCACTCGGCCAGCTTGGCGCGGAGCTCCTCGTTCTCTTGGATCAGGCGGTCGAGCTCAGCCTCCACCTCGTCGAGGAAGGCGTCGACCTCTTCCTCGTCGTAGCCCGGCCGCAACCGGGTGGTACTGAACTGCTTGTTCCGCACATCAGCGGGCGTCAGCGGCATTTTTGGTCTCCTTGGCGCGCTTTGGAGTCTGTCCTGAGGACGGTAACCCGAATCACTTCAGCGCGGACACGAGTTGGATCAAGACCGGCACGACATCGGCCCGTTCAGCGAAGCGCTCCCGCGATCTGGATCAGGATCAGCACGACGATGAACAGGACAGTGAAGCTTAGGTCAAAGGCCACCGTACCCAACCGGAGCGGGGGAATGAAACGGCGGAGGAACTTGAGTGGTGGGTCTGTTGCGGTGTATGTGGCCTCCGCCAGCACCAGGACGACGCCCGTAGGACGCCACTGGCGAGCGAAAGCCTGCACCGTCTCGAAGATCATCCTGCCGATGAGCAGCACCAGATAGAGAGACAGGACAACGACCAAGATCTGACTGACGATCCCCACGGCCCGGCCGCGCCTCCACTTCTGATGTGCCCTCCCGGTCTCGGCGAGACCTGGTTGGGTGCGATAGACATACAGAGACTCTAACTCTGGTTGAAGAACCCGCGCTCCGCGATTCGAGCCTTGTCCTCGGCGGTCACCTCGACATTGGCAGGGGACAACAGGAACACCTTGTTCGTAACACGTTCAATGCTGCCATGTAGGCCAAAGACGAGACCTGCCGCGAAATCCACAAGGCGCTTTGCGTCGCTGTCGACCATCTCGGTCAGGTTCATGATGACCGGGGTGCCGTCCCGGAAGTGCTCCCCTATGGTACGCGCTTCGTTGTACGTGCGGGGGTGAAGGGTCGTGATGCGGGCGAGATCGGTCGTGCGGCGCTCCACGACCGCCGTCGCGGGCCGCGGCGCGGGCACCCCGGCCTCCGCTTCCTCGTCGCGGTCCTGGACCGCGACGGGCCGCTCCTCGCCGGTTCGCTGCACGTCGTCCTCGTAGGCGTACTCGTCCGGGTAGGTCTCATACCTCTCGTAGCGGTCGTCCTCCACGAGACCGAGGTAGACCGCCATCTTGCGCATCGCGCCGGCCATCGCTACGTCGTCCTCCTGCTCATGGTCGCACTCGCTCGGGCCCGTCTCCGGGCGCCGAGGCGGTAGGCGTACCCCCCTGGAGCTCACCGCTGATCGACCTCTACTCGGTCATGGACCTGAAGACCCACTTGAGGGGACATTACCTGACGAAGGGCTTGCGACGGCCGAGCAACGCCGTACCGATCCGCAGGTGTGTCGCGCCGTAGGCGACGGCCTCGGTGAGATCTTCGCTCATACCGGCCGAAACCATCGTCGCCCGCGGATGCTGCTCCTGTACGCGGGTCGCCACCTCCCGCAACCGGGCGAACGCCTTGGCCGGCTCCTCCCCCAGCGGGGCCACCGCCATGACGCCGCCCAGCCACACGCCCTCGGCGAGCGCCACCTCGTCGGCGAGCGCGAGCACGTCGCCGGGGCGCGCGCCGCCTCTGGCCGGGTCGTCGTCGAGCGCGACCTGGAGCAGGCAGCCGATGGTGCGGCCCTGGCGCACCGCCTCCTTGCTGATCGCCTCCACCAGCCTGAGGCGGTCGACGGAGTGGATCACGTCGGCGTACCCGACGACGGAGCGGACCTTGTTGGTCTGGAGCTGGCCCACGAAGTGCCACGTCAGCGGCAGATCGGCGAGCTCGCGCGCCTTGGGGGCGGCCTCCTGGTCACGGTTCTCCCCGACGTCGCGTACGCCCAGCTCGCACAGGATGCGTACGTCACCGGCGGGTCTGGTCTTGGTGACGGCGATCAGCGTGACCTCGCCACGGTCGCGCCCGACGGCCTGGCAGGCCGCCCCGATGCGCGCCTCGACCTCGGCGAGCCCGGCCGCGATCTCGTCCCTTCTCACTGCCTCTTCCTCTCGATTCCGATCCTGTGGCACGTCCGCCGTGAACACGACGGCGCCGCTCCCGTTTCCTCTCGGGGAGCGGCGTCAGGCGACCGGCTATTTGAGGAAGTCGGGGACGTCGAGCTCCTCCTCCTGCTCCTCGAAGACCACGCGCGGACGTTTGGCGGGCTCCGACATGCGGGAGGTGATGGGCGTGGGCGGGTTGGCGGGCTCCGGCGTCGGCCGGGGGATGGAGACGGGGCCGGACGGTTCGTCGGCGACGGCCTCCCCGGCGTCCTGCTCGGAGGCCTGCGCGGGCTCGACGGGCCGCACCGGCTCGGGGCGCGGCTCCGGACGGGACTCGGGGGCCGGCTCGGCCCTGAAGTCGGAGCGCGGCTCGGGCCTGAACTCCGTACGCGGCTCGGGCCTGAACTCCGCGCGCGGCTCAGGGCGGAAGTCGGCACGCGGCTCAGGACGGGCCTCAGGACGGACATCGGCGCGCGGGTCGGCCCTGAAGTCCCCGCGCGGCTCCGGACGCTGCTCAGCGCGCGGCTCAGGGCGCGCCGGAGGTGACTCGGACTTCACGCTGGGCGCCGAGACGCTCGGCCGGGCTGGAGACGACACCGGCGGCGCGGCGGGACGTCCCATCGGACGGGCGGCGGGCTTGTCGGCCGCGGTCGGCACGTCGTCGAACCCCGCCGCGATCACCGTCACGCGCACCTCGTCGCCGAGGGCGTCGTCGATGACCGTGCCGAAGATGATGTTGGCGTCGGGTGCGGCCGCCATGGACACGAGCTGGGCGGCCTCGTTGATCTCGAACAGGCCCAGGTCGGAGCCGCCCGCGATGGACAGCAGCACGCCGTGGGCGCCGTCGATGCTGGCCTCCAGCAGCGGGCTGGAGACCGCCATCTCGGCCGCCGCCACCGAACGGTCGTCGCCGCGGGCGTGGCCGATGCCCATGAGCGCCGAACCGGCGCCCGACATGACCGACTTGACGTCGGCGAAGTCGAGGTTGATCAGACCGGGGGTGGTGATCAGATCGGTGATGCCCTGCACACCGGAGAGCAGCACCTGGTCGGCCGCCTTGAACGCGTCGAGCACGCTCACCTGGCGGTCCGAGATGGACAGCAGCCGGTCGTTGGGGATCACGATGAGGGTGTCGACCTCGTCGCGCAGCGTCTCGATGCCGGCCTCGGCCTGCGAGGCCCTGCGCCGCCCCTCGAAGCTGAACGGCCGGGTCACGACGCCGATCGTCAGCGCGCCGAGCGACCTGGCGATGTTGGCCACGACGGGCGCGCCGCCGGTGCCCGTGCCACCGCCCTCGCCTGCCGTGACGAAGACCATGTCGGCCCCCTTGAGGACCTCCTCGATCTCCTCACGGTGGTCCTCGGCCGCCTTGCGCCCCACGTCGGGGTTGGCGCCCGCGCCCAGTCCGCGCGTGAGCTCGCGGCCCACGTCGAGTTTCACATCGGCGTCACTCATCAGCAGCGCCTGGGCGTCGGTGTTTATCGCGATGAACTCGACGCCCTTGAGTCCCTCTTCGATCATCCGGTTGACGGCGTTCACTCCGCCGCCGCCGATGCCGACGACCTTGATGACCGCGAGGTAGTTCTGCGGTGCTGCCACGACGAGGGGCCTTTCCGCTCGTTGACTTGCCATTTCGGTGCGGATCGTCTCCGCTTTCAGTCAGTTCGGGTAACTCTCAACCTCAAGTTGAGATTTAGATTTATGTCAACCTGAGGATTGATACGGACAGTAGGAGTTACGCTCCAGGCGGGTCAACTAACCGCGCCGCAAGCACGTCCGGCGTGTCGCGGGCTGTCCGTTTCGCTCCGAAGTCGCGCCTGGTCGGGACCCTCCTCTGCCGAACGTCCGCTCTACAGGCTCTCACGTCGTACCCCCCACCCCGCACAGGCTCGGCGATGCTCTTGCCGCACGGTTGCCAGACCCTGACGATCACCGTCACTTCAGCGTCACCACGTCCGGGGAGCTCACGTCGTAGCGGGTGGCATCGCGCTCGCGCCGCAGCAGCGAGGTGAGGATGCGCCCCTTCTCCTTGGGCCGGTCGGCGCCACCCCAGACGACGGTGCGCCCGTCGGACAGTTCGAGGGTGACTCCCTCGGCCGTGCCCGCGCGCACCTCCTTGACCCTGACCGCCACCGACCCCGGCACCACCTGGATGACCTGGAGCGCCGCCATCAGCGCCGGATCGCCCTCGGCGGGGCGGTCCACCTTGATGAGCGGCAGCAGGGTCGGCGCCGTCGTCGTGACCTCGATCACCACGCCCTGTTTGTCGACGATGGCCACCTGGTCGCCCACGGGGACGGCCGCCACGGGCCTGCGCTCGACGACCTCGATCTTGAGCGTGCCCGGCCAGACGCGTTCGGCCTTCGCCCCGGCGAGCCGCCTGATGCCCTTGACACGGCTCTCGACGCCCGCCAGGTCGACGGTGGCAAGAGGATGGAGGTCGGCCACCCCGGCGCGCTGCTTGATCTCGTCGCCGTGCACTGTGACATTTCCCACGATCTCGATCGACCGCACGCCCAGCACGGGAGAGAAGAACACCAGCCACGCCGCCGTGCCCACCACTCCCGCCGTCAGCAGCACCAGGAACGCAGTCCGCGCCTTCATCGCCCTCCCCTGCATGTCGGCACAACCTACGCCGCCGGGTGGGTGAACACCGCGCGCCACGCCCAACGGCGGCGGCTCAAGACAGGCGGGCGACGATCTGCGGGCCGAGCTCGGTGATGTCGCCCGCGCCCATGGTGAGCACGATGTCGCCGGGCCTGGCCCGCTCGGCGATCATCCCGGGCACCGCCGCCCGGTCGGGCGCGTACGCCACCCGCTCGGCCGGCAGCGGCACCCGGCCCGCCACCATCGCCCCGGACACGCCGGGCTCGGGGTCCTCGCGGGCGCCGTAGACGTCGAGCACGATGGCCTCGTCGGCCAGCCCGAGCGCCGCGCCGAACTCGTCGGCGAAGAAGCGGGTGCGCGAGTAGAGGTGCGGCTGGAAGACCGCGATGACCCGGCCGGTGCCGGAATAGGAGGCGACCACGTCGCGCGCCGCGCGCAGGTCGGCGGTCAGCTCGGTCGGATGGTGGGCGTAGCTGTCGAACACGGCGATGCCGCCGGCCTCGCCCTTGGCCTCGAAACGCCGCTTGGCCCCGGTGAAGGCCCCCAGGCCCTGCCTGATCTCCTCGAACGGCAGCCCCAGCTCATCGGCCACCGCGATCGCCGCGGCGGCGTTGAGCGCGTTGTGCGCCCCGGGGACGGCCAGCCGCACGTCGCCCTTGCCCTCGATGGCGAACACGGTGCCGAACCCGTCGGGCGCGACCCCGGTGACGCGGTAGTCCTCGCCCCGCAGGCCGTAGGTCCTGACCCGCAACCCACGCTCGCGCGCCCGGCCGGCCAGCTCGGCCGCTCCCGGGTCGTCCGCGCACACGATGAGCAGCGAGCCGACCCGGTCGGCGAACCTGGCGAAGCCGTCGTGCACCGCCCGCGGGTCGCCGTAGTTGTCGAGGTGGTCGGCCTCGACATTGGTGACCACCGCGATGTCGGGCGCGAGCATGAGAAACGAGCCGTCGCTCTCGTCCGCCTCCGCCACGAACACCGTGCCCTGGCCGTCGTCGGCGCCGAGCCCGGTGGTGACGAGCTGGCCGCCCACGCAGTAGGACGGGTCGGCCCCGCACTTCTGCAGCGCCACGGTCAGCATCGAGGTGGTGGTGGTCTTGCCGTGGGTGCCCGCGATGGCCACGCCGGTGCGCCCGGCCATGACGCTGGCCAGCGCGGCGGCCCGCGGAATGATCCGCAGCCCCTGCTTGAGCGCCTCACCGAGCTCGGGGTTGGAGTCGCGGATGGCGGTCGAGACGACCACGGTGCCGACGTCTCTGATGTGGGAGGCGGCGTGCCCGATGTGCACCGTCGCGCCCAGCTCGCGCAGCTCGGTGATCAGCTCGGAGCTGCGCGCGTCGCTGCCCGACACGGGGACGCCCCGCTTGAGCAGGATGCGGGCGATGCCCGACATGCCCGCGCCGCCGATACCGATGAAGTGCACCCGCCCCAGATCGTCGACAGCGACGGGATCGACCAGCTTCACGAGACTCATCGGGCTATCTCCAACACTTTCCTGGCAAGCATGATATCGGCGTCCTTGCGCCCCAGCCGGGAGGCGGCCTCCGACATGCCGGCGACCCGCTCGGGGTCGTGGAGCATCGGCAGCACGTTCTGGACGATCCAATCAGGGGTCAGGCCCACGTCGTCGACCAGGATGCCGCCGCCGCCCCGGGCGATGCGCTCGGCGTTCATGCGCTGCTCGCCGTTGCCGTACGGCAGCGGCACGTAGGCGGCGGGCAGCCCGACCGCGGTCAGCTCCGCGCACGTCAGCGCGCCGCTGCGGCACAGCGCCACGTCGGCGGCGGCGTAGGCCAGGTCCATGCGGTCGAGGTAGGGCAGCAGGACGTACTGCGGATCGCCGGGCGGCGGCTCGTGCTCGACGGTGTTCGTCGGGCCGAGCACGTGGAGCACCTGCACGCCGGCCCTGCGCAGGGCCGGCGCCGCGGCGAGCGCCGCGTCGTTGACCGACCTCGCCCCCTGCGATCCGCCGAACACCAGCAGCGTCGGCCGGTCGTTCTCCAGCCCGAACCAGGAGCGCGCCTTGTCGCCCATGGACAGCCGGTCGAGGTTGGCGATGTCGCGCCGCAGCGGCGTGCCGATGTATTCGGCCTTGGGCAGCAGCTGGGCCTCGGGAAAGCCGGTGAACACGTGGTCGGTCAGCCGGGCGCCCAGCCGGTTGGCCAGGCCGGGGCGCGGATTGGCCTCGTGCACGACGATCGGCAGGCCGCGTCGCTTGGCCGCCAGATAGGCGGGGGTCGCCACGTAGCCGCCGAAACCGACCAGGATGTCGGCCTCGACCCGGTCGAGTATGGCGGCCGTGGCGTTGATCGCTCCGGCCAGCCTGCCAGGAACCGTCAGCAGGCTCGGAGTGATCGACCTGGGCAGGGGCACGGCCGGCACCAGCTCAAGATCGTAGCCCCTGGCGGGCACGAGCCGCGTCTCCAAACCGCGATCCGTGCCCACGCAGGTGATGCCGGCACTGCGGTCAAGATGGCGCAGCGCGTCCGCAAGGGCTAGCGCGGGCTCGATGTGCCCGGCTGTCCCCCCTCCGGCGAGGACCACCCTCATCTCGGTCACTCCCTAACGTGTCACTCGGCCTTTGGTCGTAGCCCCCAGGCCCAGCCAGCTTAGGGCCCGGGCGGCGGGTCCGGGGCCACGAGCCGCCAGGGCCTCACGCGCGCCGGGCTCGCGCTTGGCGAACGACAGCAGCATGCCGAGCGCGGCGAGCGTGGGCAGCAGCGACGATCCGCCGTACGAGACCAGGGGCAGGGGGATGCCGGTGATCGGCAGCACGCCGAGCACGGCACCCATGTTGACGGTGGCCTGGCCGACGATCCAGGCCACCATGGCGGCGGCGGCCAGCCTGATGAAGGAGTCGTTGACCCGCACGGCCACCCGCAGCCCGGCGTAGCCGAGCAGCCCGAACAGCGCCACCACCATGAGCGTGCCCATCAGCCCCAGCTCCTCGCCCAGGATGGCGAAGATGAAGTCGCTCTCGCCGTGCGGCAGCCAGCTCCACTTCTGCCGGCTGCTGCCCAGGCCGAGCCCGAACCAGCCGCCGGAGCCCATCGCGATCTGCCCCTGGACGGCCTGGTATCCGGCGCCCTGCGCGTCGGCCCACGGGTCGAGGAAGGAGCTGATGCGCGCCATCCGGTAGGGTTCCACCTTGATCATGATGAGGGCGGCCAGCACCGCCAGCGACAGGATGCCCCCGAACAACTTGACCGGCGCCCCCACCACCCACAACAACGCCAGGAAGATCATGAAGAGCACGAGCGTGGTGCCCAGGTCGCTGCCCAGCATGACCATGACGGCCAGGATCGCGGTGCCGGGCATGAGCGGGATCAGCATCTGCCGCCACTCGATCTTCCCCTGCCGCGCCCGCCGGGCCAGCAGGTCGGCCCCCCACAACGCGAGCCCGAGCTTGGCGGGCTCGGACGGCTGGAGGGTGAACGGGCCGATGTAGATCCACCGCTGCGCTCCCAGCTCCGACGAGCCGATGAACAGCACCATGACCAGCGCCAGGATGGACAGCGCCATCAGGGGGTAGCCCGCCCAGCGGAAGAACTTCGTCGGCAGCCGCGAGCAGGCCCACATCACCGGTACGCCCACCGCGGCCGACAACGACTGCTTGATGAACCACGAGAACGGGCTGCCGGTCTTCTGCAGCGCCTCGATGCTGGACGCTGACAACACCATCATCAACCCGAGCGCCAGCAGCAGCGCGCTGCACATGATGATCAGGTAGTAGGTGGTGAGCGGCTTGTCGAGCAGCTCCTTCAGCGAGCCGAGCTGCTCACGGGCCCAGTTGCCGGGCCCCTCCTCAGCGGTCGCGCTCACGTCGCAGCCTCAGCTCGCGCACGGCGCGCGCGAAGGCCTCCCCCCGCGCTGGATACCCGGCGAACATGTCAAGGGAGGCCCCCGCCGGGGAGAGCAGCACGGTGTCCCCTGGCGAGGCCAGCCGCGCGGCTTCGGTGACGACTCTTTCCATCACCCCAGTGTCGCGATCGGCGATGTCCACTACAGGGACATCCGGGGCGTGTCGCGCGATGGCTTCGGCGATCGTGACCCGGTCGGCGCCCAGCAGCACCGCGCCGCGCAGCCGTGGAGCCGCCTGACGCACCAGGTCGTCGACGTCGGCGCCCTTGAGCTGCCCGCCGGCCACCCACACGATCGACGAGTACGACGCCAGCGCCGCCGCGGCCGCGTGCGGGTTGGTCGCCTTGGAGTCGTCGATGTAGTCGACCTCGCCGATCCTGTCCACGTGCGACAGCCGGTGCGGATCGGGCACGAAGTCGCGCAGACCCCGGGCCACGGCCTCGGACGGCACGCCGAGGGAACGCGCCAGCGCGGCGGCGGCCAGCGCGTTGGCGACGTTGTGCGGCGCGAAGGGCCGTACGTCGTCCAGCGTGGCCAGCTCTTCCGCGCCCTCCACCGGGTCGGCGACGAACGCCCGGTCCACCAGCAGATCCTCGACCACGCCGATCTCGCCCCGCTTGGGCACCCGCAGGGTGAACCCCACCGCCCCGGGGTAGGGCGCGGCCAGCCTGGTCGCCTCGGGATCGTCGGCGTTGAAGATCACGGTGCCGGCACGTTCGTAGACACGGCCCTTGGCCGCGGTGTACTCCTCCATGGAGCCGTGCCAGTCGATGTGGTCGGGGGCCACGTTGAGCACGGCGGCGGCGTGCGGGGACAGCGTGCCCGACCAGTGAAGCTGGAAGCTGGACAGCTCGACGGCCAGCACGTCGTACGGCTCGGCGACCGCGCGCACGACGGGGACGCCCACGTTGCCGACCGCCACGGCCTTCTGCCCGGCCGCGAGCAGGATCGAGGTGAGCATGCGCACCGCCGTGGTCTTGCCGTTGGTGCCGGTCAGCGCCAGCCACGGGGCCGGCTGCGCCGGGCGCAGCCGCCAGGCCAGCTCCACCTCCCCCACGACCTCGACCCCGGCGGCGAGCGCGGCGGCGATCAGCGGATGGTGTGGCGCCCAGCCCGTGGTGACGAGCCTGGTGACCCCCTCGGGCAACACCATCTCCCCGAACCGGGTCTCGACGCCGAGCCGGGCCAGCTCGGCCGCCGCGGCGAGCTGCCGCTCCCCCTCGGCCGCCTCCACGACCACGACCCGCTCGCCGCGACCGGCCAGCACCCTGGCCACGGCCGTGCCGGAGACGCCGAGCCCGGCGACACAGGTGAGAGTCATCACCTGGGCATCCATTCGACGTAGAAGAGCCCGAGACCGAGCGCCGCGCAGAGCATCGCGATCAGCCAGAACCGGACCACGATCGTGGTCTCCGCCCAGCCTTTCAGCTCGAAGTGGTGCTGCAGCGGCGCCATCCTGAACACCCGTTTGCCGGTCATCTTGAAGGAACCGACCTGGATGATCACGGACAGCGTGATGATCACGCACAGGCCGGCGAGGATGATCAGCAGCAGCTGGGTACGGGTGGCGATGGCCAGCCCGGCCAGCACGCCGCCCAGGGCCAGGGAGCCGGTGTCACCCATGAAGATCCGCGCGGGCGGCGCGTTCCACCACAGGAAGCCGATGAGCGCCCCGAGCACGGCGGCGGCCACCACGGCCAGGTCGAGCGGATCTCGTACCCAGTAGCAGTTGGGGCCGAGCTGGTCGATGCAGTTGTTGCGCAGCTGCCAGTTGCCGATCAGCACGTACGCGCCGAGGACCACCCCGGTCGCGCCGCTGGCCAGGCCGTCGAGACCGTCGGTGAGGTTCACCGCGTTGGAGAACCCGACGATCATGATGAGCACCCAGATGGTGAAGCCGACGATTCCGATCGACGGGCCGATGTCCCGCAGGAACGACACCCTGGTCTCGGCGGGGGTGATGCCGTAGACGTTCGGGTGGCGGACGACCAGGAACGCGAAGACGGCGCCGACGACGAGCTGGCCGAGGGCCTTCGCGCCGCTGCGCAGGCCCAGGCTGCGCTGCTTGTAGATCTTGATGAAGTCGTCGAGGAACCCGACCGCGCCGAGCCCCGTCATCAGGAACAGCACCAGCATGCCCGACACGGTGGGCGTCGAGAGCATGGCCAGGTGCGACGCGCCGTACGCGAGCAGGGCGGCCAGCACGATCACGGTGCCGCCCATGGTGGGGGTGCCCCGCTTGCTGTGGTGGCCGGACGGGCCTTCCTCGCGGACCTCCTGGCCGTAGCCGCGCCGCGAGAACAGCCGGATCGCCAGCGGGGTGCCCAGCATCGAGAGGATCAGGCCCACCGCACCGGCGACGATGATGTTGGTCACTGGGGGGCACCTCCGAGCACGAGCTCGGCCGTCCGCTCCAGACCCATCGCCCTGGGCCCCTTGATCAGCACCGCGTCACCCTGCCGCAGCCACCCCGCCAGCTCGGCGGCGGCCGCCTCGGCGTCGGGCACGTGCACGATCCGCGTCACGTGCTGCGGGCACGCCGCGTCACCGCCCGTGCTCCCCGCCGGTGCGCCCGGAACCCCGGCGGGTGCGCCAGGGACCCCGGCCGGAGGAGCGCCGGCGGGGGCGCCGGCCAGGGGGGCCACCGGTGGACCGCCTGAGGGGGGACCGGCCGCCGGGACACCCTCGGCGGAGTGCCCGCCCGACGGCGGGACAGGCGCCTGCCCCGCTCCGGACCCGTGCCATCCGTGTGCCGGGACGCCGTGCGCGGGCCCCTGCCGTGCGGGCCGGGCCGCGCCACCGCCCTGCCACTCCTGCGCGGCCTCGCCCTGTCCGGGAGCCTGCCGGCCTGGTGCGGGCTCACCTTGTGCCGGAGACTGCCGGCCCTGTGAGGGCCCGGCGGGCGGGTGAGGCCCCGGGACTTGCGGGCCGGCGGACTGCGGCCCGGCAGGTCCGGCCGCCTGGGGACCGGTGACCGGACCGGCGGCCATCTGCGGGAACGTGATGGGACCGACACTTGGAGGCCTCACGGGCCGCGGGCCTGTGACCGGCCCACCGGCTCCCTGCGGACCGGCGGCCTGGGGGGCCACCGCCTGCGGACCTGGACCTGGACCTGCACCGGGACCTCCGGCGCCCTGCGGGCCAGGAGTCCGCGGGCCAGGAGTCTGAGGGCCGGGGGGCGGGGGCAGGGCGCGGGCTGTCGTGGTGGCCTGGGCGGCCGTGTGGGCGCCCTGGAGCACCGGCTCCGCGTCAGGGCCCGCCACGATCAGCCCGGCCAGCCCGGCGCCGCCGGCCAGCCGGCCGAGCTCGGCGTTGAGCGCCGGCCCGTCGTCGCCGAGCTCCCGCAGCGCCGCGATGACGGCGAACCGCCGCCGCCCGCGCCCCAGCACCTCGAACGCCTCGAACGCCGCCCGCATCGAGTCGGGATTGGCGTTGTACGCGTCGTTGACGACCGTCACCCCGTCGGGCCTGTCGTTGACCTCCATCCGCCACCGGCTGCGCGGCGTCGCCTCGGACAGCTCGGCGGCGATGGTGGCGACGGGCAGCCCGAGCTCGTATCCGGCCGCGGCCGCGGCGAGGGCGTTCTCGACCGCGTGCTCGCCGTACAGCTTGAGCGACACGTGCGCGCTTCCTGACGGAGTGCGCAGCGTGAAGGACGCGCGCCCGCGGGCGTCGAGCACGACGCCCTCCGCCCTGATGGCCGCGGACTCGCCCCGCCCGAAGTACGTGACCCGGGCGTCGGTGCGCGTGGCCATCGCTCGGACCAGCGGGTCGTCGGCGTTGAGCACGGCCACTCCGGTGCGCGGCAGCGCCTCGACGAGTTCGCCCTTGGCCCTGGCGATGGCCTCCTTGCCGCCGAACACGCCCAGGTGCGCCGTGCCGACATTGAGCACCACGCCGATCTGCGGCGGCGCGATGCGGGTCAGGTCTTTGATGTGGCCGATGTTCCTGGCGGCCAGTTCGAGGACCATGAACCGGGTGTCGGCGTCGGCCCGAAGCACGGTGAGCGGGTGGCCGAGCTCGTTGTTGAAGCTGCCGACGGGGGCGATGGCGGGCCCGATGCGGCCGGTGAGCCTGGCCAGCAGGTCTTTGGTGCCGGTCTTGCCCGCCGAGCCGGTCACGCCGATGACGGTGACCTGGGGCAGCGCGCGGACCTGCTCGGCGGCCAGCGCGGCCAGCGCGGCGGCGGCGTCCGGGACGATCACCGCGGGCGCCTCGACGGGCCTGGTGGCCAGGACGGCGACCGCTCCTGCCCTGATCGCCTGCGCGGCGTAGTCGTGACCGTCGACCCGCGCGCCCTTGAAGGCGACGAACAGGGATCCCGGTTCTACGGCCCGCGAGTCGATCACGACGGGCCCGCGCACCACGGCGCGGGGATCGGCCATGCCCGACAGGGCGCCCGAGGTTATCTCGGCGATCCTGGCCAGAGGCAACGGGATCATTAGTGCTTCCTGCTTTCCTTGCGTGCGTCGATCGCTTCGGCGACCACTTCGCGGTCGTCGAAGGGGATCACCTCGCCTGAAACGTACTGGCCCTGCTCGTGGCCCTTGCCGGCCACGACGATCACGTCGCCGCGCCCGGCCCGGGCGATCGCCAGGCCGATGGCGGCCGCGCGGTCGGGCTCAATGATCACATGAGCGCGGTCGTGCTGCGGCACGCGGAGCGCTCCCTCCATCATCGTCGCGAGGATGGTGAGCGGATCCTCCGAGCGAGGATTGTCGTTCGTAAAAATAGCGATATCTGCCAGCTGGGCGGAGATTTCCCCCATGACGGCTCGTTTGCCCTTGTCGCGGTCGCCACCGCAGCCGAGCACGATCGTCAGGGCACCCGCCGTGACCGACCGCAGCGAGCGCAGCACCGACTCCACGGCGCCCGGCTTGTGGGAATAGTCCACGAGCGCCTGGAACGTATCGTCAGCGCCCGTGATGCGCTGCATGCGACCGGGGACTCCGGTCAGGGATCCGACGCCGTGCACGGCCGTCTGCAGCGGCACCCCGGCCTCGACCAGGGTCACGATGGCGCCGAGCGCGTTGGCCACGTTGAACGGACCGGGGAGCGCGATCTGCGCGTCGGCCTCGACCCCGCCCGGACCCACCACCCGGAACGCGCTGCCGTCGGCGCCGAGCCTGGCGTCCAGCACCCGCCACTCGGCCTCCGGATCGCCCTCCGCGGAGAACGTGGTCATCGGCACCTTCGCCAGACCGATCAGCTCACGCCCGTAGCGGTCGTCGATGTTGGTCACCCCGGCACGGCTCAGCTCGGGCTGGAACAGCCGCGCCTTGGTGGCGAAGTAGTCGTCGAAGTCCTTGTGGAAGTCGAGGTGGTCCTGCGAGAGGTTGGTGAACAGGGCCACGTCGTAGAAGATGCCGTCGACCCGGCCGAGCGCGAGCGCGTGGCTGGAGACCTCCATCACGGCCGCGCCGACACCCTCCTCGCGCATCAGGGCGAACAGGCCGTGCAGATCGCAGGCCTCCGGCGTGGTGAGGGTGGGCGCGAAGCGCTCGTCCCCCACGTGGATCTCGACGCCGCCCACCAGGCCGGCCTTGTGCCCGGCCGCCCGCAGGCCGGCCTCCAGCATGAACGTGGTGGTGGACTTGCCGCTGGTGCCGGTGACGCCGAGGATCTGGACGTCGTGGGCCGGCTGGCCGTACACCCAGGAGGAGATCTGCCCCAGCAGGGCGCGCGGGTCGGGCACGATCAACACGGGCAGCCCCGTCGCGACGGCCGCGTCGCGGCCGGCCCGGTCGGTGAGCACCGCGACGGCGCCGCTCGCCATCGCCTGGGCGGCGAAGTCGGCGCCGTGCACGCGGCTGCCGGACAGCGCGACGTAGAGATCTCCCCGCCGGACGGCTCGGGAGTCGTTGGTGACGCCGGTCAGAGCCGCATGGGGCGACCGTGACGTGCCGGAATCGGCGTCGATCATGGTCGCGAGCCCGGTCAGCGGGCGAGGCGGGCTGGTCGTGGGACGCATAGACGACGGGGGACGCACGGCGAGAGCGTACCTTCCCTGGTCACTGTCCCGCGCGCGTCCGCACCGGCGGCGCGGCGGAGCCTGTGGGAGGAATCTTCCTGCTCTTGATGGCGAACGTCATCACATCCTTGAACACGGGGGCCGCCAGCTGCCCGCCGAAATGGCCGTTCTTCGGGTTCTGCAGGACGGAAAGCACCACGAGCCGGGGGTTGTCAGCGGGGCTGAATCCCACGAACGAGGCCGTATAACCGTCATAACGGCCGAGCTCGGCATCATAGCGGTTCGCCGTGCCCGTTTTGCCCGCCACCCGATAGCCGGGGATGGCCGCGAGCTGCCCGGTGCCCTCCTCGCCCACCGCGCCCTCCAGCATGGCCGTGATCTCCTTCGCCGTCGTCTGGCTCACCACCCTGGTCCGCTTACCGGGAGGAGCGGGGACGAACCTGCCCGACGGGTCCGTCGTGCCCGCGACGATCTGCGGGTCGATCTTGACGCCGCCGTTGGCGATGGTCTGGTAGACGCTGGCCGTCTGCAGCGCGGTCACCGACACGCCCTGCCCGTAGGCGACCGTGCAGCTCTGGCTGCCGGACCACTTCTTGTAGTCGGGCAGCAGGCCGGCCTCAGCGCCGGGCACGCCGCCACCCGGCCGCGTGCCGAACCCGAACGCCTTGAGCATCTCGTACAGGCCCTCGCTGCCGACCTTGCGCGCGGCCATGATCGTGGCCACGTTGCTGGACTGCGCCATGGCCTGGCGGAACGTCATCGACTCCGTCTTGTGCGCGTGGGCGTCGCGCAGGACCTGGTCGGCGCACCGGATCCGGTCGGGCACCTCGAACACCGTGTCGGGCCCCACCACCCCCGCCTCCAGCGCCGCGGCGGCTGTGATCACCTTGTTGGTGCTGCCCGGTTCGAAGACGTCGGCGGCGGCCTTGTTGACGTAGCTGCTCGCCGGTTCCTTGCGCCAGTTGTTCAGGTCGAGCTCGGGAGAGTTGGCCATGGCGATGATCTGGGCCGTCCGCACGTCCATCACGATCACGGTGCCGCTGTCGGCACCCGACTCGCGGACCTGCTCGCCGATCGACTTCTGGGCGGCCCACTGGATGTCGCGGTCGATGGTGAGCCGCACGTCACGGCCGTTCACGGGGGCGGTGCGCTGGCTGCTGGTCATGGGGATGCGCAGGCCGTCACGGCCGGTCTCGACGCGCATCTCGCCGTCGCGGCCGGCCAGCAGCGAGTTTCTCGCCTGCTCCATGCCGCCCAGGCCGTCGCCCTCGTCGCCCACGAACCCGATGAGGCTGCCCGCCAGATCGCCTGCCGGGTAGAGCCGGCGGTAGGTGTTCTTCGCCGACAGCGCCGGCACGCGCGCCTGCAGCAGGCGGCTGGCCACGACGGGGTCGACGCCCCTGGCCAGGAGCTGGTAACGGGTGTCGGTCCTGGCCAGCTTGGCGGCGATCTCCTGCTGGTCCTTGCCCAGATGCTTGGCCAGGACGGCGGCCACGTTGGCGCGCGCGGCGGTCGGCACCTTGGTCGGGTCGATCGACACGTCGCGCGCTTCGACGGTCACGGCCAGCTCGTGACCGTTGACGTCAGTGATCGAGCCCCGCTTGGCGGGGATGTCCTCGGTGTGCTGGCGCTGGTCGGCCGCCGCGGCGGCGTACACCTTGGTGTCGAGCCCCTGCATCTGGATCAGCCGCCCGGCGAAGATCGACAACACGAACGTCATGCCGATCAGGCCTATGTTGATGCGCCTGCGCGGGCTGCCCAGCCGCAGCATCAGCGGCGGCCTGGGCGGGCGCGGCGGCGTGGGGGGACGGCGCGGCCCTCTGGGTGGCGGCACGTCTCCGCCGCGGCGCGCCGCCACCCGCTCGCGGCCGCCTCGCGCCTGCTCCGGCCCGGAGCCGCCGGCCTGCGGCCTGGCTCCTCCCGCCTGGGTACGGCGCAGCGGCCCGTCCTCCTGCCGGCTGGCGCGCCGGGGATCGCCGGCGTCCTGCCGGGCGCCGTCACGGCGCGGGCGCTGCGCCGCGCCGGGCGCCTCCTGCCGGCTGCCCCGGCCGCGCGAGCGCTCGTCGCGCCCTCTGAGCCGGTCGGCGGCGTCGCGGCCCTGCGCGGGACGCCCTCGGGACCGCTCCTCGTCACGGCCCTGCGCGGGACGCCCTCGGGAACGCTCTCCCTCGTCGCGGCCCGGCGTGGAACGCCCTCGGGAACGCTCCTCGTCACGGCCCGGCGTGGCCCGGCCGCGGGGGCGTTCCCCCTCGTCCCGGCCTGGGAGGGGACGACGCCTGGGCCCTTCGTCGCGGCTCTGCGCGGCCCGGCCGCGGAGCCGATCGTGCTCCTCACGCCCCTGAGGCGCCCGCTCTCGCGGAGCGTCGCCGCCGCGTTGACCGCGGTCGCGGGCCACGCTGCCCCTCGAGCCGTCGCCGTCGCGTGACGCGCGGCTCCTCGGCTGGTCGCTCTCGTCCCGAGGCCGCCGGCGCGCGGCGTCGCCCGCGCGGCCCCGGCCGGAGTCACGGCCGGAGTCACGACCCGAGTCACGACCCGAGCCGCGTCCGGAGTCACGACCCGAGTCACGACCCGAGCCGCGTCCGGAGTCACGGTCGGAGCCGCCGGGGCGGCGCTCGCGCGAGGAGCCGGGCTCCTGCGGCGGGCGCTCCCTGGCCGCGTCGTCACGCCCGAACGGCAGGTCGAGCGGGTCGGGCTTGCGTGGCCGGCGAGGCGGTTCGTCCGATGGAGCCGGGCGGCCCGTGCCCTCTGAACGGGGGGAGCCGCCCTGCCGTCCTCCCCGTCCTGGGCCTCCCGGCGTACGACGAGCGGCGCCTGGCCCTCCTTGAGAGCCGGCGCCGCCAGCGCCGCGGCCGGGTCCCTGCCCCCTGCCGCTGGAGTCCCTCACCGTTCCCTGTCCACCCGGCTGGCTCGGTCGCCCGCGCTGGTCCAGGCGTTGACGTCATCCCAGTCGGGCTGGTGGCCCTGCTTCTCGGCCATCTCGGCGATGACGTTGGGCTGCGTCTTGCGCTGGTATTCCTGGTCGATCTTCTCGTTCTCCTGGCGGGCCACGGCGATCTCCTCGCGCAGGTTGGCGTCGGTGATCGCGTCCTTGGCCAGCATGGTGTTGAGCAGCAGCAGGCTCACCAGGCCGCCGCAGAGCAGCCCGACCACGAGCAGCACGAACGGCGCGCGCTGCCGGCGCGCGGGCCGTCGTCGTGGCACGGGGCGGCCGGTGTCGGCGCGGGCGCCGTCGGGGAGCCGCTTGGCCTCCGGACGCGCGCGGCCGGTGACCGTCCTCGCGCCCTGGGCGTGGGGACGTGCGTCAGGACGGGGCCGCGGCTTGGACTGGTGCTGCGCTCCGGACCGGCGCGTGCCCGTCTTGGGCACGGCGCGGCGGACGGGCGCACCCCGGCCGAACTCCTGCTCAGTCGTCAACACGGATCCTCTCTGCCGCCCGTAGCCGGGCCGAGGCCGCCCGCGGGTTGCGGGCGAGCTCTTCTTCGCTTGGGAGCTCTGCTCCCCTCGTCAGCAGGCGGAACCTCGGCTGGTGCGCCGGCAGCGGGACCGGCAGCCCTGGCGGGCTGGTGTCCTTGGTTCGCGCCGCGAGGGCCTGCTTGGTGAGCCGGTCCTCGAGTGAGTGGTAGGAGAGCACGACGACTCGCCCACCGAGCGCCAGCGCGTCGAGGGCCGCGGGGAGCGCCGCCTCCAGGGCGGACAGCTCGGCGTTCACCTCGATACGCAGCGCCTGGAAAGTCCTCTTGGCGGGGTTTCCCCCGGTACGCCGGGTCGCGGCGGGGATCGCCGCTCGGATGATCTCCGCCAGCCGCTTGGTCGAGGTTATTGCCTCTTTGGCCCGTTCTCTGATGATCAGGCCCGCGACACGCGGGGCGAATCGTTCTTCGCCGTAGTCACGCAGGATGCGGATCAGCTCGTCCGCGGCGTAGGTGTTGACCACGTGCTCCGCCGTCAGCTCCTGCTCGGTGTCCATCCGCATGTCGAGCGGCGCGTCGTAGGCGTAGGCGAACCCGCGCTCGGCCTCGTCGAGCTGCGGCGAGGAGACCCCCAGGTCGAACAGCGCCCCGTGGACCGTCGTGCGCCCCGCGCGGGCGAGCACCTCGGCCAGATCGGCGGAGGACGCGTGGACCAGGGTCGTCCTGCCGGCATAAGGGCTCAGCCTGCGGGTCGAGTGTTCGATCGCGAAAGGGTCGCGGTCGATCCCGATCAGATGAAGGGAGGGAAAACGGGCGAGCAGGGCCTCCGAGTGCCCACCGAGGCCGAGGTTGGCGTCGACGACCACCGGCGCGGGACCGGACAGCGCGGGACCGAGCAGTTCCAGAACGCGCTCGAGCATCACCGGAACGTGACCGTCCGTGCCGACGTCGTTATGCATCTCCAACCCCCCTCTCGCGTCCTGCTCGCGGATGACGCGTATCGATCGTCTCGCCGGTCTTCCTGGGTCCCCACCCGGCGCCGCCCGGCCAGGTCCCCATCCGCACCCTCTTCGTGGACGCCTGTCATCTGACACCGGGGAAGGTGCATCAGCTGGCAGACAGTGGTTGCGGGTGGAGACCTCGCCGAACGACATCACCGACGGATCGACCGTGGTCACTACAAGATCCCTGGCAGCACCTCCTCCGACAGATCGGCGAACGCCTGCTCCTGCGCGCTGAGATAGGTTTCCCAGGCCTGCGCGTCCCAGATCTCCAACCGGGTGTTGGCCCCGATGACAACGCAGTCACGCTCCAGCCCCGCGTACTGGCGGAGGCTCTGCGGGATCGTGATGCGCCCTTGTTTGTCTGGTTTCTCGTCGGACGCGCTGGCGAAGAAGACGCGGCTGTAGTCACGCACCGCCTTGGCGGTGACCGGGGCGGTGCTGAGAGCCTCGGTTATGCGCTGGAACTCCTCCACGGGAAAGACGTAGAGGCATCGCTCCTGGCCTTTGGTGATCACAAGACCCTCCGCCAGCTCCTCACGGTACTTAGCCGGCAGGAACAGCCGTCCCTTGTCGTCCAGACGCGGTTGATGGGTGCCGAGGAACATCGGCCCCACCTCCCGTGCCTCGTGAAGCGCTCAGCGCTGGCGCACCGGGCCCTCCACTGCGCACCACCATACTCCACTTCTCCCCACCGTCAACTGATTCGAACCGTCTTCATCATCAGTTTCCCTTGCGTTACCGCAGGTCAGAGCGGTGGAGCGGGGTGGAGGGGGGCGAGCGGCCGGTCAACCCTCATGGGCGTGTCGAGGGTTGAAAAGACCGCGGAATTAGGCGGTGTGCGCTTCACGAAGGCAGCAGTGGGGGAATGTGGTGCGGATCATGGTCCGCCCTGTCACTGGATTCGCACCCCTATGCCACAAGAACAGGAACATCGCTGAGGTTCGCTGGAATATCCACAAATGTCGCTCGCGAACCCGCAGCGTCGTAGGGTCGTACACACAATGGAAAAGGAATGGCATGGCTCCCGCAATGGCACCAACGGGACAGCCGTCGCACTTCTCTCATGGAGGCCTGGTGGCAGTTACCCATGACGTCCCTCCCCAGCTCGACGAGCTGGTCTCCACCGCCCACCGGATTCGGCAGGCCATCGAATCGGTGATCGAGGGCAAGAGCGACGCCGTCCGCCTCACGCTGACCGTCCTGCTCGCCGAGGGGCACCTCCTCATCGAAGACGTGCCCGGGGTCGGCAAGACCATGCTGGCCAAGGCTCTCGCCCGGTCGATCGACTGCCCCGTGCGGCGCGTGCAGTTCACCCCCGACCTGTTGCCCAGCGACATCACCGGAGTGAGCGCGTACAACCAGCAGACCAGAGAGTTCGAGTTCAAGCCCGGGCCGGTGTTCGCCAACATCGTCGTGGGCGACGAGATCAACCGTGCCTCCCCCAAGACGCAGTCCGCGTTGCTGGAATGCATGGAGGAGCAGCAGGTGACGGTGGACGGGGTGACGTACCAGCTGGATTCGCCGTTCATGGTGATGGCGACCCAGAACCCCATTGAGATGGAGGGCACCTATCCCCTGCCCGAGGCACAGCGTGACCGCTTCTCCGTGCGGATCGCGATGGGCTACCCGGAGCCGACCGCCGAGTTGGAGATGCTCGACGTGCACGGGAGCGCCTCGCCGCTCGACAAGCTCGAGCCGGTGGCGACGACCGCCGAGGTGCGGGCGCTCATCGAGGCCGTTCGCGGGGTCTACGTCTCGCAGGCGGTCAAGAAGTACGCCATCGACCTGGTCGTGGCCACCCGCCACTCCCCCGACCTGCGGCTGGGCGCCTCACCCCGGTCCACGCTGCAGCTCGTACGGGCCGCGCGGGCGCACGCGGCACTGGCGGGCCGCGACTACGTCATCCCCGACGACGTGCAGGACCTGGCCATCCCCGTGCTCGCGCACCGGCTGCTGCCCAGCATCGAGGCGCAGGGACAGCGCCGGCTGCCCGAACAGGTGGTGGCCGATCTGCTCAGGCGCGTACCGGTGCCCGAGTCGCGAGCGTCGTGAGAGCCGGACTGCAGGCGCTGACCTCCAGAGGCAGATCGTTCCTCGCCTCGGGGATCGCGGCGCTGCTGATGGCCGTGCTCCTGGGCGAGAACGACCTGTTCAGGATCGGGGTGCTGGTGACCGCGCTGCCGCTGCTGGCCGCGCTCGTGGCGGCGCGCACGCGCTACCGCCTGAGCTGCGCCAGGCGGCTGGATCCGTCCAGGGCTGAGGTGGGCGGCGAGGCCACCGTCACCCTGCGGCTGGAGAACGTCACCAGGCTGCCCACCGGCCTGCTGCTCATCGAGGACACCGTTCCCTACGCCCTCGGCGTGCGGCCCCGGTTCGTGCTGGACCGGGTGGAGTCGCGGGGCGTACGCGAGATCGACTACCGGGTGCGCTCCGACCTGCGCGGCCGCTACACGATCGGCCCGCTGTCGATCCGCATCACCGATCCGTTCGGCCTGGTCGAGCTGACGCGCTCGTTCACCATCAGCGACACGCTCGTGGTGACGCCGCACGTCGCGGCGCTGCCGCACGTGCGGCTGTCGGGCGAATGGACGGGCGGCGGCGACAGCCGCACCAGGAGCGTGGCGGCGGCCGGCGACGACGACGTGGCGCCGCGCGAGTACCGGCAGGGCGACGACCTGCGGCGGGTGCACTGGCGCTCGACCGCCCGCCGCGGCGAGCTGATGGTGCGCCGCGAGGAGCAGCAGTGGCAGAGCCGCGGCGCGCTCCTGCTCGACACCCGCAGGCACGCCCACCGCGGCGAGGGCCCGCGCTCGTCGTTCGAGGTGGCGGTCTCGGCCGCGGCCTCGATCGGCGTGCACCTCGCCCGCGAGGGGCTCGGCCTGCGGCTGGTGACCGACCAGGGCGCCGAGCACCTGACCGACACGGGCCTGAGCTGGTCGCTGCTCGACACCCTCGCCGTGGTACGGCACAGCCCCGCCCGCTCGCTCGAGATGGGCGTCTCCGCCCTGCGCCAGGGCGGCGGCGACGGGCTGATCGTGGCCGTGCTCGGCTCGATGGACGCGGAGGAGGCGAGGGAACTGGCCAGGCTGAGGCACAGCGGCATCACCGGAGTGGCGGTCCTGCTCGACGTGGCGACCTGGGACGGCGGCGACAGGAAGGCCGCCGAGGACCTGGAGGCGGTGCAGACCGTCCTGGCCGGGTACGGCTGGCGCATCGTACGGCTGCCCGCGGGCACCACGATCGCGTCCGTCTGGCAGGACGCCGGCAGCCATGGCAGGTACGCGGTCGGCCCGGCCGGAGGTGCGGCATGAGACTCACCGGCGCCTCCGGCGTGGCCGTGTTCACCGCGGCCATCCTGCTCTACCCGCTCTTCCAGGGCGGCGCCTGGTTCTGGGCGTCGCTCGGCGCCGTGCTCGCGGTGGTGGTCGCGGGCCTGCTCACCAGCCGCCTGTCGTTGCCCGCGTGGGCGGCTCCGCTGGTCGCGCTGGCCGCGACGTGGATCTATCTGACCGTGACCTTCGCCTCGTCCGAGGCGTGGGCCCTGGTGGTGCCGACGAAGGGGTCGGTCACGGAGCTGGCCCGGCTGCTGGACGTCGGCTGGACCGACATCCAGCGGTTCGCCGCCCCCGTGCCCGTGACCGACGGCATCACGCTCCTGACCGCGGGCGGCGTGGCCCTCATCGCGATCACCGTGGACCTGCTGGCCGCGCGGCTGCGGCGGGCGGCGCTGGCCGGGCTGCCGCTGCTGGCGCTGGCCACGGTGCCGGCCACGATCCTGGCAGAGCCGATCAGCTGGCCGGCGTTCATCGTCGCCGCGCTCGGGTTCATCGGCCTGCTGATCGCTGACGGGCGCGAGCGGGTGGGGCACTGGGGCCGGGCCGTACTGGTGCGGCGGACCACCCGCGCCGCGCAGTCTCATGACGGAGCCCGCTCCCCTGCCGACACCAGTGGCCTGCGCCTGTCCGGCAAACGCATCGGGTTCGCCGCGATCGCGCTGGCCGTGCTGGTGCCGGCCGCGCTGCCGGCGATGGAGCCCGTGTCGTTCTTCACCTTCGGCGTGGGCGGCAACGGGTCGGGGCGCGGCAACTCGATCAGCATCCCCAACCCGATCGCGAACCTGAAAGGCCAGCTGGAGCTGCCCGAGCGGCGGGTGGTCCTCACCTACAGCAACAACGACGACCAGGCCAGATATCTGCGGATCTACTCGCTCGACAGGTTCGACGGCCAGCAGTTCGGCATGACCGAGCCGAAGGGCGCGCCGCAGAACAGGACGGACAACGGCCCGCTGCCCGACCCGCCCGGCCTCAGCCGGCGGCCGAAGATCAACAACGTGATCACGAACGTCCGGATCAGCGACGAGATCGCCCGGCTGTCGTTCCTGCCGCTGCCGTACCCGGCCCGGCAGATCCGGGTGGACGGGGACTGGCGGGCCGACGTCGACACGCTCATGGTCTTCTCCACCCGTGACGAGGCCGCCGGCCTGGAGTACGAGGTGGCGACGAGCGAGCCGGAGCCCACGCCGGACCTGCTCGACTCGCTCGACGGGGAGCAGCCGAGGGTCGACGACCGGTATCTGGCGCTGCCGGACAACCTGCCGTCCGAGATCGCCGCGCTGGCCGAGCGGGTCACCCGTGGCGCCTCGACCACCTACGAGGCGGCCGTGCAGCTGCAGCGCTTCTTCACCACGGACGGCGGTTTCACCTACAACCTGCGCACGCAGGGGCACGGCAACTCTGCGCTGCGGGACTTCCTGCTGCGGGACCGGGCGGGCTACTGCGAGCAGTTCGCCGCGTCCATGGCGGTGATGGCCAGGCTGGTGGGCATCCCGTCGCGGGTGGCGATCGGCTACACGGGCGGCATGAAGATCGGCGACCGGTGGACGGTCGGGACGAACGACTCCCACTCCTGGCCGGAGCTGTACTTCGAGGGCGTGGGCTGGCTGCCGTTCGAGCCGACTCCTTCGGGGTCGGTCGGCCAGGGCAGCGCGCGCGTGCCGTCGTACTCGGTGCCCCGGCCGAGCACCACCACGGGCGAGGAGTCGACGCCGTCGACGGGAGAAAGCAGTTCGCCGGCCGACGAGCCGCAGGACCCGCAGGCCCGGCGCAACGAGCGGCAGCTGGACCGCGAGGCCCAGGCCGCGACCGGCGGGCTGCCCCCGGACGACTCGATGCCGCTGATCGGCCAGGTCGGCATCGGCGTGGGCGCGCTGCTCCTGCTCCTGCTGATCCCCGCCGGGGTGCGGCTGGTCGCGCGGAACAGGCGGGTACGCACGTTGAAGGGGATGGCGCCGCAGCCGTCCACGACGCCGGCGACGGCGCCGGGGAGGAGGCCGGGGAGGACACGGCGCGGGCAGGACATCGTCCCCTGGGTGGCGGCCGTCTGGGCGGAGCTCGACGACGTGCTGTACGACTATGGGATGGCCCGCGAGGACAGCGAGACCCCGCGGGCGCTGGCCCGGCGGCTGATCCAGCAGTACGAGTTCGATGCGGACTCCGCGGCGGCCATCTCGTCCATCGCCTCCGCGATCGAGCGCGTGTTGTACGCCAGGGACCCGGGCCCGATCGCGCCCATGAGCAAGGACCTGCGCCAGGTGCGGCAGGCCCTGGCGGCCACGGTGTCACGCGGCCGGCGGATCAGGGCGGTGCTGCTGCCTCCGTCGACGCTGCGCCGGCTGCGGGGCATGGGCGAGGGCCTGCTCGACGGGTTCGACCTGCTGGAGAACATCAGGCTGCGCCGGACGGCGGCGCACAAGGGATCATGACCGCATGCTGGGGTGGGTCAGCGCTCGTCGTGGCGACGGCGCCAGCGCTCCTCCATACGCTCCATGAAGGTGCCACGGTTGCCTCTGCGGGGCTGCTTGCCCCGAGGAGCGGCCGTGCCGCCGGGGGCGGCCGGGGGCGAGTCACCGAACCCATTCATACGTTTCCAGCTGGACAAGCCCCACAAACACGCGGCGAGCATGACCACGAAACCGCCGACGCCGAGCGGGATCAGGGCACTGCCACTGACGACCACGCCGACCATCATGACGACGACGCCGAGGGCAAAGCCGATGGAGGCTTTGATCAGGCGACGCTTGTAATGGCTGCGCGGGTCACTGATCCTTACGGTGTTGGCCCACTTCGGGTCCTCGGCGTAGAGGGCCTGCTCGATCTGGTCGAGCAAGCGCTGCTCGTGCTCAGAGAGCGGCACGGCGCCTCCCAAGGACGGCCCCAGGACGGGGAAGACGGCAACGGACGACACGGGGTGTCCGAACCTCGCGGTCGGTCATCCCCAGGATACGAGGCTGTAGACGCAGGCGAAAGCAAACGTCCAACGCAGACCAAACCGGAGGTGACGTCATGGCTCCATTGTGACCCATCTCGTCCCCCTTCCCCCAAAACTGGGGCACTGATGTCCCCCTTAATCTGGACATCGAACGTCATGTCTCTATTTCATCAAGCTTGCCACGTACTAGCGATGCTGGGAGCACCGCGTCGGGACCGAATCTCCGGATCGCCTTGTCCATGGCCTGTTCGGCCTCGCGCCAGCCGGTCTCCCGCTCGCCCAGGCTGAGCTGGCGCACGGCTTCGCCGGCCGGTCGCAAACTTTCCATCCGCACTCCCACCAGGCGCAACCTCACACGTTCGAGGCCGGCGGCGGCGAACAGCTCGCACGCGGTGGCATAGATGACCTGCGCCACGTCTGTGGGCTCGCGAAGCGTCCGCGAGCGGCTGATCGTCGTGAAATCGGCGCGGCGGAGCTTCACACTTACCGTTCTTCCCACGTGGCCGCCCTTACGCATCCGGGCGGCCACCCGCTCCGACAGGCGCAGCAGCTCGCGCTTGATCACCTCGGGATCGTCCACGTCGGCCGCGAACGTCTCCTCGTTGCCGATGCTCTTGTCGGGCACGTGGGCGGTCACCGGCCGCTCGTCACGCCCCCAGGCCAGCGCCGCGAGATGCCCGCCCGCGGCCTGCCCCAGCTCCCGCCGCAGGGTGCCGGGCGGCACCCTGGCGAGGTCTCCGACCGTGCGGATGCCGAGCCGGACCAGCGCCTGCTCGGTGCGCTCCCCCACCCCCCACAAGGCCGACACCGGCAGCGGATGCAGGAAACCGACCACCTCGTCGGCGGGCACCACCAGCAGCCCGTCGGGCTTGCACTGCTTGGAGGCGAGCTTTGCCACGAATTTACTCGCGGCGACGCCGACGGAGCAGGTGATGCCGTAGCGGTCGAGGACCTGCTCCCTGATCATGGCGGCGATGGCCGCGGGCGGGCCGAGCCTGCGCCTGGCTCCCCCCACGTCGAGGAACGCCTCGTCGGAGGCGATCGGCTCGACCTGCGGGGTGATCGCGTGGAAGATCTCCATGACGCCCTTGGAGACCTCGGCGTATTTGCCATGGCTGGGCGGGATGACCGTGGCCTGCGGGCAGAGCCGGCGCGCTCTGCTCATCGGCATCGCCGAGTGCACGCCGTGCGCCCTGGCCTCGTAGGTGGCGCTGAGCACGACGCCGCGCCCGGCGGGCGAGCCCACGATCACGGGCCGGCCCACCAGCTCGGGACGGTCGAGCAGCTCGACGCTGGCATAGAAGGCGTCCATGTCGACATGGAGGATCGGGCAGCCGCTGTCATCGACCCCGGTCCGCGGAGCGGGGCCGATGCCGGTGATCTGCTTGCGAGACACGCCGCCGATTCTATCCGAACAGGAGTTCTACACCGAGAGGAGCCGCCATCGATCTTTTCCTTCCTGGCACCGAGGTGCCGGGGCGATGAGGCGCGATCTCCGCCGCGCTCGTGCCGGTCATCGGGGCTCAGGTCCTGTGACCGAGCGCGTGCAACTGGGTGGCGATGTCTCTCAGCACCGGGTGGGTCGACGCCGCCTGCTCGAGCGCCACGAGCGTGTCCGCGGCGCCTGGCTCACCGTCGACGAGCCTGCTCGGCACCAGATCGGCGAAGACGCGCACGCCGTGGACGGCTCCGATGGAGAAACCGGTGGCGCCCAGCAACTCGACGAGCGTGGCGGCGGCGAAACGCCGGGGCGTGGGATCGCGCTCGCCCCAGCTCCCCTCCGGGTCGTCGAGCACGGACCTGGCCTCGTCGAACTGGCCGGCGAGCGCCCGGTGGATGGCGCTGGCGACCGGGTTGGCGGCCAGCACGCTCACGGCCCCGCCCCTGCGCAACACGCCGGCGACGGCGGTCAGCGCGCTGATCGGGTCTTCGACGTATTCCAGCACGCTGTGGCAGAGCACCAGGTCGGCGCTGTCGCGGCTGAGCAGCTCGCCCAGGTCGGCGACGTCACCCTGCAACGCGCGGACGCCCACGCCCTGCTCCTTGGCCCTGCGCTCGAGTGCGGCCAGGGAGTCGGGGCTCGGGTCGACGACGGTGACGCCGTGGCCGAGCGCCGCCAGGGGCACGGCGAACCCGCCGGTGCCGCCGCCCGCGTCGACGATGTCGAGCCTCTCGCGCCCGGTGGACGCGGCCCGCTCCGCCAGGACGGAACGCAACGCGTCCCAGACGACGGCGGTCCGCACCGCCGGGGTCCTCGTGACGCCTTCAGCACGCAACGTCGGTTCGCCTCCCTTTCCCTCGCGACCGGCGCCCTCGCGAACGCGCACTTCGCGAACGGCTTCTCCGCGGATGGGCCCAGCCTACGCCGTGCGCGCGATCGCCCGCTCCCCGCCGGGCGGCCCGGCGGTCAGGCTCGGGCGTCGAACTCGGCGGCCAGCCGTTTCGGCGCCCGCAGCCGCCAGGCCTCGGTCAGCAGCTCGCCCATCTCCTCGGCGTCCACCGCTCCGAACCGCGCGAGCACGATCGCGTGCCCGTCGTAATGCGGCGTGGTGAAGAACTTGGCGGGCTCGGCCGCGATCAGCCCGGCCTTCTCCTCCTCGGCCGGCACCGGGAGGACGAGCACGTCGCCCTCTTCCCTGATCCGGGCGAACCACTTGCCGCGCACGTAGAAGGCGGGGGTGCCGTACATGCTCTTCTCGGTCGTCCCGGGCAGCGTCAGCGCCAGCCTGCGCACGTCCTCTTCCGTCACCATGAGAGCCTCCTGAGTCGCCTTCGGGCGACGGGGAATCGTGAGCGGGGGGACCAGTCAAGGGGGCCCGAGCGTGCAGGCGGCAGAGTGAAGGGCGCGTCGCGGCTGGTGACGCGCCCTTGCTCCGGATGCCGGACGGGCCCGCACGCGCCGTGCGGGATCGCCGTGGTTGGAACGTACCCCGAACTCGCGGCCATGACGGCGGGCAACAGGGTGTCTAAAGGGTGAGGCTTGGCTTGAGTTGCTTGAAGCGGGCCAGCAGCCCGTTGACGAACTGGGGCGACTCGTCGGTCGAGAGCTCCCCCGCCAGGTGCACCCACTCGCTGATGACCACGCCCTCGGGCACGTCGGGCATCCACAGCAGTTCGTACGTGCCGCCGCGCAGCAGGTTGCGGTCGACCGCCGGCATGCGGTCGAGGGTCCATCCCTCGGCGTAGGTGGTGATCAGCTCGTCGATGCGCTCGTTGTGTCGGGCGACGCCCTCGACGAGGGCAGAGGTGTATTCGTTGACCGGAGGCTCCTGCCGCTCCACCCGCTCGGCGAGGATCTTCAGCGCATCCTCGCCGCGCAGCTCGGCCTCGAAAAGGATGTCGAGTGCCCGCCTGCGTGCTTTGCCGCGTGCCGACACCTCAGGCCCGGCCGAGGTATTCGCCGCTGCGGGTGTCGACCTTGACCTTCTCCCCGGTGGTGATGAACAGCGGGACCTTGATCTCCGCGCCGGTCTCCAGCGTGGCGGGCTTGGTGCCGCCGGTGGAGCGGTCGCCCTGCAGGCCCGGCTCGGTGGTGGAGATGGTCAGCTCGACGGCCGCGGGCAGATCGACATAGAGCGCGGAACCCTCGTTGAAGGCCACCGTGGCCAGGGTGTTCTCCAGCATGTAGTTGGCGGCGGTGCCGACCGTGACGCTGGGCACGTTGACCATGTCGTAGGTCTCGGTGTCCATGAACACGAACTCGTCGCCGTCCTTGTACGAATATTGCATCTCGCGCTTGTCGACGTTGGCCACCTCGACCTTGACGCCGGCGTTGAAGGTCTTGTCGACGACCTTTCCCGAGAGGACGTTCTTGAGTTTGGTGCGCACGAACGCGCCGCCCTTGCCCGGCTTGACGTGCTGGAATTCCACAACGGCCCAGAGCTCCCCGCCGTCGAGCTTCAGCACCATGCCGTTCTTCAGGTCGTTGGTCGTCGCCACTCGTTCTCTCCCGCGTGTGGCCGCTCTAAAGGACGAGCAGCTCCTTGGTCGTCTTGGTGAAAAGCTCCGGCCCGCCCTCGCGTGTCACAAGCGTGTCCTCAATGCGAACGCCGCCCCGGCCCGGGAGGTAGACCCCGGGCTCGACGGTGATCGGAACTCGATCCTCTAGTCTACCGGTCCGAGAGGGACCCAGGAACGGCTCCTCATGGATCTGCAGCCCGACTCCGTGGCCGAGACCGTGCCGGAAGTGCTCTGCGTGACCGGCGTCGGCGATCACGGAGCGGGCGGCGGCGTCCACGTCGCCGGCCGGCGCTCCGGGGGCGAGGGCGTGCCTGCCCGCCCGCTGCGCCGCGACGACCAGGTCGTACAGCTCGCGTTGCCAGGCGGCGGGCGGGCCGAGGCAGACCGTTCTCGTCATGTCGGCGTGGTAACCGCGGTAGCGGGCGCCGAAGTCCATGGTGACCAGGTCGCCGGCGCGCAGCTCCCTGCCGGTGGGAGCGTGGTGGGGGATCGCGCCGTTCTCGCCGGCCGCGACGATCGTGTCGAACGCGGGCCTGTCGGCGCCCAGCTCGGTCATGCGGTTGTCGAGCAGGCGGGCCAGGTCACGCTCGGTCATGCCGGGGGCGATGCGCTGCCGGACGTCGTCGAACGCCTGGTCGGTGAGCTCGCAGGCGGTGCGCAGGAGCGCCAGCTCCGCGTCGTCCTTGACCGTCCGCAGCCCCTCCGCCACCGGTCCCAGCGGGACCAGCGCCTCGCCCGGCCGGTGACCCGGCCGGTGACCCAGGTGGTGACCCAGGTGGTGACCCAGGTGGTGATAGGTGGCCACGCTCATGCTCGCCGCCTCGATGCCGGTCCTGGGCTCTTCCAGGACGCTCGCCAGCGCGCCCGCCACGTCGGCCGCCTCGACCGCCGGCACGTCGAGGGCGCGTGCCACGTCGATGTAGCGGTTGTCGGTGGCCAGCAGCGCCGAGCCGTCGGCCCTGACCAGCACGGCCGCGTTGGAGCTGGCCAGCCCGGTCAGGTAGCGGACGTTCTCGGGCGCGGTGACCAGCAGGGCCTGGACCTCGTGGGCGGGCAGCAGCCCGGCGAGCCGCTCCCGGCGAGCCGCGTAGTCGAAGGTCATTTCGCCAATTTACGCGCTATGTCCCTCATATCACGATTGCCCGCCCTGTCGCGGCGGTCAGCGGCTCGGCAGGCGCCACTCCCCCATGAACTCGACCAGCGGCCCTCCCGGCACCATGCGACCCTTCTCCTGCGCGCGCATCAAGTCGCGGTAGACCCCGCCCACGTGGTTGAGTGCCGGACCGGCGTGGCCCTCGTCGAACTTCCTGCCCGCCTTCCTGATCTTCTCGCGGGCCTTCGCCGCGACGCCGGGATCGATCCCGCCCATGGCCTGCTGGGCGTTCAGCGCCTCGTCGAACGCCTGCAGCCACCTGCCCCATCCGCCCGGAGGGATGGTCTCCCCCAGCGTGGCCTTGGGCGGCACCGTCCCGAGCAGGGTGGTCGGTCCGGTGTCGAGCGTGGTCACGATGCCGGGGGTCGGGTCGCTGGAGGGCGTCTCGAACGGCGTCTCGGCCGGCGCCTCGATCGAGGTGCTGGGCGAAGGGGAAGGCGTGGACACGGCGGCCTGCCGCGCCCCCGACGCCGCCCACACCACCATGACGACGGTCACGACCGCGATGATCGCCACGGCCGCGCCGAGCTGGACGAACAGCTTGCGGTTGGCGGCGCCGGGCTCCGGCCCCAGATCGCCCGCCTGATAGATCGCGGTGTCACCGGCTCTGGGGACGGCGCGCAGGTAGACCTCGGTCGCCCCACCGCCGGGAGCCCCGGCGGGGGCGCCGGTCCTGGGAGGGGCGGCCGGGTTGGCGCGCGGCCTGGCGATGGCCGCCAGCGCCCGCCGGATGGACTCGCCGCCGGCGGGCCGCCTGGCAGGGTCCTCGGCGAGCATGGCCAGCACCAGCCGGTCCAGTTCGGCGGGCACGTCCGGCCGGTGCGCGCTGGGCGGCACGACCCCGCCCCCGCGCGCTCCCGCACCGCCGGGAGCGCCTCCGCCGCCAGGCGCGCCGGTGGCCTGGTCGCCGGCCGCGGGCCCGCCGTCGCCGTCCTGGGCGGCGGCAGACCCGGACGAATCGGCATCAGCGGACGAGAACGACCCGGTGGCGGCAGAGGCGGACGGGCGGGTGGCGGCAGAGGCGACCGAGCCGGGGGCAGCTGAGCCGGCCGGGTCGAGGGCGGCGGGCGGGTGGCCGCAGAGCAACTCGTAGCAGACCGCACCGAGCGCGTACAGGTCACCGGGAGCCTGCGCCGCCTGGCCGGCGACCCGCTCGGGCGCCACGTACCGCTGGTCGCGGACGGGCGGCTCCTTGTCGTGCATCCCGAACCCGACGGCCTTGAGCACGCCGCTCCCGGCCCGGCGGAAGCTGTCCGGGTCCACCTGGCCGTGCACGACGCCGGCCCGGTGCGCGGCGTCCAGCCCGGCCGCGGCCTGCCCGATCAGGTCGCAGACCTCCACGATCGGCAGGGGGCCCCGGGCGGCCAGCTCCTCGCCCAGGCTGAGCCCGGTGAGGAACTCCATCACGAGGAACGGAGCGCCGTCCTCGTCGCCGACGTCGAGCACCATGGCCACGTTGGGGTGGATGACCCGCGCCGCGGCCTGCGCGTGCTGCCTGAGCACCTCTCTCGTGGCGGACCCCGCCGCCTTGGCGCCGAGGACCTTGACGGCCACGACCCAGTCGGCCCGCGTGTCGTACCCCTGCCACACCTCACCCATCGGCCCGCTGCCGATGCGCTCGTCGAGCCGGTACCGGTCAGCGACCAAGGACGGCGCGCGCTCCGTCGCGTCGGACATATCCCCGCCAATAGCTTGAACATCAGTATTTCGACCAACCATAGAGCCACGGAGACTCCGCCGCCCCGCCATCGCCCCGGACGGCGGGCTTCTCACCGCCTTGACGTAACGAAAGTCGTTATTTACGTTTATCGTTATGCCAACCCGATGGATCACCCGGCTCGAGACCCTGCTGACCTTCGCCTTCGTCCTCGGCTGCCTGGCCGCCCTGGCCGCGCTCGCCGCCAACGTGGCGATCGCCTTCATCGGCGCGCCCAAGGGGATCTCCATCCCCCTCCGCGTGTTCGACGTGCCCACCTCGGGCATGGTCCCGGCCGGAGTCGCGATCGACGGCGTCAGCGCCGAGGCGATGGTCCGGCCGCAGGACGCCTCGCCGGTCGCGGGCCTGTTCTACCTGCTGATGTGGGCGCCAGGAGTGGCCATGGGCCTCCTCGCGCTGTTCACGCTCATCCGGGCACTGCGCAGGGCCAGGGCGGGCGACAGGGCGCTGTTCTCCGCCACGACGGCCGATCTCCTGCGCGGGATCGGCTGGATCGTCATCGCGGGTTCGCTCGCGTCGGCCGCGCTCGGGATGGTGGCGGAGGCCGCCCTGGCCGCCATGCTGCTGACCGAGAGCTATGCGTTCTACCCGCCGTCGAGCACGTTGCTCTGGGCCGTCGTCGCGGGCTTCGCCGCGCTGGGCGTGTCGGAGATCGTACGGCGGGGCCTGGCCCTGCTCGAAGAGGTCGAGGCCACGGTCTGATGGGCGAACCGGTCGTCAGGGTGCGCCTCGACGAACTGCTCAAGGAGCGCGGCATGACGCTCACCGAGTTGTCGCACCGCGTGGAGATCACCGTGGTCAACCTGTCCATCTTGAAGAACGGCCACGCCAAGGCGATCCGCTTCTCCACGCTGGCGCGGCTGTGCCAGGCGCTCGGGTGCCAGCCGGGCGACCTGCTGACGTACGAATGACCCGAACGGCCGGCCGCGCTCCGCGCCGAACAGCGCCCCGAACGGGCCTGGCGGGAAGCCGACGGCTTCCCGCCAGGGCAAGCCTGCTCAGGCCGTGGCCGGTTCGGGCGCGCGGGGCGCGGGCCCAGCGGGGGCGGTGTCGAGCGGCTGCGGCGGCGCGTTGAAGACGGCCTCGTCGAGGCGGCCTTCCGAGCGGGCCACCAGGACCGGCACCACCATCTGGCCGGTGACGTTGGTCGCGGTGCGGATCATGTCGAGGATCGGGTCGATCGCCAGCAGCAGGCCGACGCCCTCGAGCGGCAGCCCGAGCGTGCTCAGCGTGAGCGTCAGCATGACGATCGCGCCGGTCAGTCCGGCCGTCGCGGCGGATCCGACCACCGAGACGAACGCGATCAGCAGGTAGTCGCCCACCCCGAGCGGCACGCCGAACACCTGGGCCACGAAGATCGCCGCCAGGGCCGGATAGACCGAGGCGCAGCCGTCCATCTTGGTGGTAGCGCCGAAGGGCACGGCGAAGGAGGCGTAGCCGCCGTCCACGCCGTTGCGCTCGATGGTGACCTTCTGGGTCAGGGGCAGCGTGCCGACGGAGGAACGCGAGACGAAGGCCAGCTCGATCGCGGGCCAGGCGTTGCGGAAGAACTGGATCGGGTTGACCTTGCCCCACACCGCCAGCAGCGTCGGGTAGACGGCCAGCAGCACGATGAAGCAGCCGACGTAGACGCCGACGCTGAACTTGGCGAGCGGCGCGAGCAGGTCCCAGCCGTACGTGGAGACGGCCTTGCCGATCAGGCCGGCCGTGCCGAGAGGGGCCAGGCGGATGACCCACCACAGCGCCTTCTGCACCAGCTCCAGCACGGACCGGCCGAGGTTCAGGAACGGCTCGGCCTTCTCTCCGACGGCCAGGGCCGCCGCGCCGAGCACGACCCCCAGGAAGACGATCTGGAGGACGTTCACCTCGGTGAAGGCGGTGACGACGTTCGTCGGGACGACGCCGGTGACGAAGTCGAGCCAGCTGCCGGAGCTCTCCGGCGCCTTGGCCGCTCCGGTGTCGAGGGTGACGCCCTGGCCGGGGTTGATGACCAGGCCGAGCCCGATCGCGAACGCCACCGACACGAGCGCGGTGAGGAGGAACCAGAGCAGCGTCTTGGACGCGAGCCTGGCCGCCCCGCTGACGTTGCGCAGGTTGGCCACGCTGACCAGCACGGCGGTGAAGACCAGGGGCGGGACGGCGAGCTTGAGCAGCTGGACGAAGATCGCGCCGACCTGGGTCAGCGTCTCGGCGAGCCAGGTCACGTCCCAGATCCTGGCGACGAACCCGAGCGCGACGCCGGCCACGAGGCCGAACAGCAACTGCAGGGAGAAGGACAATCTCTTCACGGGGGAGCTCCGAGGTTTCGCGGCATGCCGAAGGGCAGGCCCAGGGGTGAAGGGTCGTGGGCGGAGCGATCAGAGACAGAGAGAGCCGCGCGTCCGGCACAGGTCGATGTGCAGCCGGCCGACCAGGCGCACGAGCACGACAGAGAACCTCACAAAGCCGGTTAACTACCCTGTATTTATGGATATTCCCCAGTGAGTGTGTTTTAGCCCACTATTCGGCGATCTCCTTGATCGTTTCGATGAGGCGTACGCGCTCCTCGTGCGTCCTGCCGAGCGGCGTCACGTTGAGCGTGGTCACGCCCGAGTCCTTCAGCGCCCGCACCCGGTCGCGCACGAACCCCTCGCTGCCGACCAGAGACATGTTCTCCAGCAACTCGGTGGGCACCAGCGCGGCGGCGGCGTCCTTCTGGCCCTCCAGGTAGAGGTCCTGGATCTGCTCGGCCTCCTTCTCGTAGCCGTAGCGCCGTGCCAGGTCGTTGTAGAAGTTCTTCCCCTTGGCGCCCATGCCGCCGATGTAGAGCGCCGCCATCGGCCGGCCGAACTCCAGCAGCCCCGCCACGTCGTCGCCGATCGCCAGCGACGCCTGCGCGATCACGTCCAGCTCGCCCAGCTCCGGGTCGCGCCCGGCCTTGCCCGCCGCCAGCGAAGGACCCCACACGTCCGCGGCCTTCTCGGGGTAGTAGAAGATCGGCTCCCAGCCCTCGGCCAGCTCGGCGGCCAGCTCGACGTTCTTGGGGCCGATGGCGGCGACCACGATCGGGATGCGGGAGCGTACCGGATGGTTGATCAGCTTCAGCGCCTTGCCCAGGCCCGTACCCTGGCCGGGCGGCAGGGGCAGCGTGTAGTGCCTGCCGTCGTGCTCCAGGCGCTCGCGCCGCCACACCTTCCGGCAGATCTCGATGACCTCCCGTGTACGGCCCAGCGGCGCGGTGTACGGCACCCCGTGGAAGCCCTCGATCACCTGCGGCCCCGAGGCCCCCAGGCCGAGCGTGAAGCGCCCGTCGGAGACGTAGTCGAGGCCCGCGGCCGTCATGGCCAGCAGCGCCGGCGTGCGGGAGTAGATCGGCAGGATGCCGGAGGCGATCTCCAGCCGCTCGGTCCTGGCCGCGATGTAGCCCATCTGGCTGACCGCGTCGAAGGAGTAGGCCTCGGCCACGAACACGATGTCCAGGCCCGCCTTCTCGTAGTCGGACAACTCTTCCACCGACTCCTTGAAGCCACCCGAGTAGTTGAGTGCCATACCGATGCGCATGCCGGGCTCCCGCTGACCGAATGTTGTTCCGTTCGAGTGGGAACAGGCTATCGTGTCGGCTGTTCGGAGCGGGAGCCACTACTCTGGATCAGATGCTGAGCCGGATCGTCGTCATCGTCTCGGCCGCGGTGGCCATGACTCTGGCGGGGCATGGGCTGATCCCGGCGCTGGGCGGGTTCACCCCCGTTCTGGAGAGCCTGCTGCCCTGGATGGGCTGGTCCGTTCCCGTGCTGCTCGCGGCCGCCACGATGGCACGTTCCAGGGCCGCCGCCGCCGCGGCGCTGGTGCCCGGGATCGTGTGGGCGGCGATGTTCGGGTCCACGCTGCTGCGCACGCCGCCGGGCGGCCCCAGCGACCTGGCCGTCGGCACGATCAACGTCGGCGTCACCAACAACGCCTCGGGCGAGGCCGTGCGGCAGGTCGCCAAGGACCTCGACCTGCTCGCCGCCCAGGAGCTGACCCGCGGCGGGCCCGCGGCCAAGCAGCTCAACAAGATGTTCCGCTACCGCTATCCGGTCAGCACGGTCGGCCTGTGGAGCCGCTACCCGATCACCAAGAGCAGGCCGCTCGACGTCGGCATGGGCTGGCCGCGGGCGCTGCGCGCCGTGATCTCCACGCCCAAGGGCAAGGTGACCGTCTACGTCATGCACCTGGCCTCCGCCCGGCCCGGGCACACCACCTCGCGCGACGCCTCGCTCGCGCAGGCGCGCAGGCTCATCGACGCCGACTCCAGCAAGCGCATCCTGCTGCTCGGCGACCTCAACACCGCCACCACCGACCGGGGCATGCGCGGGCTCACGCCGCCGCTGACCGACGCCCAGTCCGCGGCCGGCGACGGGTTCGGCTTCACCTGGCCGTCGGAGTTCCCCGTCACCAGGCCCGACCACATCCTCTACAAAGGCATGACGGCCACCAGGGCGGGCGTGGCCCCCGCGACCGGCAGCGACCACCGCGCGGCCGTGGCCTCACTCCGCCTCTAGCAGGCGCAGGTCCTCCGGCGTGTCGATGTCGGCGGGGTCGCCGTGGCCGTCGCACGGCACCTCGGTGACCAGCTCGGGACGTGCCTTGATGTACGCCCGCGCGCCGACGTCCCCCTCGGCCAGCTCCGCCACCCCGGCGAAGTGCTCGCGGCCGATCAGCACGGGATTCCTGCGCCGGCCACCGTAGGTCGCCACCGCCAGCCCCGCGCCGGACGCGATCAGCGCGCGCACCGCGCCAGGACGGATCAGCGGCTGGTCGACCAGCGCCACCACCACGGACTCCGCCTCCTCGGGCAGCGCGGCCAGCCCCGCCCGCAGGGACGAGCCCATGCCGGACGCCCAGCCGGGGTTGCGCACGGTCACCGCACCCCGAACCTGCACGGTGGCCGCGCCGAGCACCACCACGACGGGATGGCAGCCGCCCTCCTCCAGCAGCCGCACACCCCGGTCGACCAGCCGCTCGCCGGCATATTCCACCAGTGCCTTCGGCGTGCCCAGCCGGGAGCCCCGCCCGGCGGCCAGCAGCAGCCCCGCCACCCCGCCGGATCTCATGGGCCCTCGTGGTGGATGCGGCCCCGCGTGGTGGACAGCGGGGCGCCCGAGCCGCCCCACCGCAACTGGATCAGCTCGGCGGCGATGGCCACGGCCGTCTCCTCGGGGGTGCGCGCGCCCAGGTCGAGACCGATGGGCGAGCGCAGCCGGGCCAGCTCGTCCTCGGTGAGTCCGGACTCGCGCAGGCGCGCGAGCCGGTCGTCGTGGGTGCGGCGCGAGCCCATGGCGCCCACGTAGCCGGCGCGGGTGCGCAACGCCACCTCCAGCAGCGGCACGTCGAACTTCGGGTCGTGGGTGAGCACGCAGATCGCCGTGCGCTCGTCCACCTCCACGGAGGCCAGGTAGTCGTGCGGCCACTTGACCACCACCTCGTCGGCGTCGGGGAACCGCTTGGCGGTGGCGAAGATCGGCCGGGCGTCGCAGACCGTGACGTGGTAGCCGAGGAACTTGCCCACCCTGGCCACGGCCGCGGCGAAGTCGATGGCCCCGAACACCAGCATCCGCGGCGGCGGCGCGAACGACTGGACGAACACCGCCAGGTCGTCCAGCCGGCGCTCCCCCTGGCCGCCGTAGTGCCTGATGCCGGTCAGGCCCTGGGCGAGCATGCCGCGGGCGTCGTCGTCCACGGCCTCGTCGAGACGCTCCAGGCCGAGGCTGCCCGACGAGCGGTCAGGCCAGACGACCCGGCGGGCGCCGACCTGGCCGGGGCCGGAGACGATGGTGGCCACGGCGACCGGCCGGCGCTCCTCGACGGCCGCGGAGATCTCCTCCAGCTCGGGGAACGTCTCCCGCGAGACGGGCTCGACGAAGACGTCGATGATGCCGCCGCACGTGAGCCCGACGGCGAACGCGTCGTCGTCGCTGACGCCGTACCGCTGCATGACCGGCCGGCCGGTCTCCGTGACCAGCTCCGTGGCCAGCTCGAACACAGCCCCCTCGACACAGCCGCCGGACACGCTGCCGGCCACCTCCTCGCCGCGCACCGCCATGGCCGCGCCGGGCGGCCGTGGCGCGCTGCTGAACGTGCTGACCACGGTCGCCAGCCCGAACCGGTGCCCGGACCTCCACCACTCCATGATCTCCGGCAGCACGTCACGCATGGGCGAGCCTTTCGCTGAGTTGCTCGTAGGCGGCCAGGCTGTGCCCGGCCACCAGGTCGTCGAGATGCGGCAGCGCGGCCCGCATGCCGCCGGTGAGCGGCTGGTAGTCCGCGTATCCCTTGTGCGGGTTGACCCAGATCACGCGGTGGGCCTGCCGGGCCAGCCTGGCCATCTGGGCGCCGAGCAGCGCGGGATCGCCGCGTTCCCACCCGTCGGAGGCGATCACCGCGATCGTCCCCCTGGCGCTGTAACGGGCCAGGTATTCGCGGAGTTCCTCCCCCAGGCGGGTTCCTCCGCTCCAGTCGGGAATGGTCCTGGAGACCTCGTTCAGCGCCGTGCCCGGGTCGCGGTGGCGCAGCTCGGCGGTGATCGGGGTCAGCCGGGTGCCGACGGAATAGACCCTGGTGGCCCTGGGCTCGCTCCTGACCAGCGCGTGGGCGAAGCGGAGCAGGGTCTCGGCGTACGGGGCCATGGAGCCGCTGACGTCGACGAAGAGCACCACCGTACGCGGCCTGGTGGTGTGCCTGCGGTGCCTGAGCCGCGCCACGTCGCCCTTCCTGAGCGCGTCGCGGATGGTGCGCCGCTGGTCGAGCACGCCCCGGTGGGCGCTCTCGAACCGGCGCGAACGCCGCCGCGCCCGCCCGCCGCGCAGCAGGGAGAGCATCCGGTGCACCTCGGCCCGTTCGGCCTCCGTCAGCCGGGCCACGTCGCGGTGCCGCAGCACCTCCGCGCGGCTCGCGGTGGCCGGCGCCGCCGTCCCGTCGTCGCCGTCGGCGTCCTCTCCGCCGCTCTCGGCCTGCGCGGCGAGGTGCCGGGTCACGGTGGACGTGCTCGTACGGGCGGCACCCGCCCGCGCCCCGCCGAAGTAGGCGGCGAAGCACCGGTCGTATCGCGGCAGGTCGTCGGGCGTGACGCAGAGGGTGAGCCGCCCGGCCCAGTAGACCTCGCCCGGGTCGGTCACGTCGAGGTGGCCGAGCGCCCTGAGCAGGTTCTGGGTGCGTTCGTGGTCGGCCGCGACGCCGGCCGCGCGCAGCGTCCTGGCGAACCCCGTCATGGTGGCGGCCAGCTCATCCATGGGCGAGCAGCCCGTTCCCGAGCACGGTGGCGACGTCCTCGCGGTATTTCAGCGCCGCGCCCAGCGTGGCCGCGGCCCTGCCCGGATCGAGCTCCTTGGCGCCGAGCGTCAGCAGCGCCTCGGTCCAGTCGAGCGTCTCGGCCACGCCCGGCGGTTTGACCAGGTCGGCCTGGCGCAGCCGCCCGGCCGTCCGCGCCACCTGCCCGGCCAGCGTCTCGGTGCAGCCGGGCAGGCGGCGCAGCAGGATCGCGACCTCGCGGTCGAAGCTCGGATGCTCCAGCCAGTGGTAGAGGCAGCGCCGCTTGAGCGCGTCGTGCACCTCGCGCGTCCTGTTGGAGGTCACCACGACGACCGGAGGCGTCGCGGCCCTGACGGTGCCCAGCTCGGGGATGGAGATGGTGAAGTCGGAGAGCACCTCGAGCAGGAACGCCTCGAACTCGTCGTCGGCCCGGTCGATCTCGTCCACGAGCAGCACGCTCGGCTGCGTCTCCACGGCCTTCAGCAGCGGCCTGGCGATCAGGAACCGACGGTCGTAGATCTCCCCTTCGAGCCGGCTCACGTCGGTGATCCCGGCGGCCTCCGCGGCCTTGAGGTGGAGGAGCTGGCGAGCGAAGTCCCAGTCGTACAGGGCCTGGGCCGCGTCGAGCCCCTCATAACACTGGAGCCTGATGAGCGGCGCCTCCAGCAGCGCCGCGAGGGTCTTGGCCAGCTCGGTCTTCCCGACGCCCGCCTCCCCTTCGAGGAACAGCGGCCGCCCCATCCGCAGCGCGAGGAAGGCCGCCGTGGCCAGCCCTTCGTCGGCCAGGTAGGCGTGCCGGTCGAGGAGCTCGATCAACTTGTCCGGCGACTCGATGTCCATTGCCTTGATTGTCCGCCGTAGCACGCTTTCAGGCTACGCCGCCGCCGGGCGGGAACGGGAGCAGCGGCTATTCCTCGCGTGCCTCGCCGCGCTCGCGGATCAGGGCCGCCAGCTCGGCCGTGGCCCGGCGGGCGCGGGCCTTCTCCGAGCCCTGGATGCCCATGGCGCCGATCGTGCGCCCGTCGGAGAAGTCGATCCGCGGCCACGGGTCGCCCACGAGGAGCGTGACGTCGAGGATCTCCGGCCAGCTGTAGCGGTGGGTGCGGACGGCGTTGACGATCGTGATGCCCTCCTCGTCGGCCTCCACCCGCACCCGCCCCAGCAGGTGCAGCACGTAGGCCACCGCGCAGCCGAACGCCACGATCGCCACCCGGTCGGGCAGCTTGAACGGCGCGGCGATGAGGACCGCCATGACCACCGCCCCCAGCACGATCAGCACGGCGAATCCGTAGGCGACGATCCTCGCCCGGCGTGGACGCCAGGTGATGGGCAGGGGCGGTGCGGGCTGTGACACGAAGGAAACCTACCGCACGCTAACGGAGGTCCCGGAGGAGGAGGGCGGTCTCGAGCGCGGCGACGGCCGACTCGTATCCCTTGTCCTCCTTGCTGCCCGGCAGGCCGGAACGATCAAGGGCCTGGTCGAGCGTCTCGCACGTGAGCACGCCGTTGCCGACCGGCGTCCGCTCGTCCAGCGAGATCCGGGTCAGCCCCGAGGTCACCGAGTCGCAGACGTAGTCGAAATGGGCGGTCTCTCCCTTGATGACCGCGCCCAGTGCCACGACGGCGTCGCAGCGGCGGGCCAGTGCCTGGGCCACCACCGGGATCTCCAGCGAGCCCGGCACCCGCACCACCGTCGCCACCGCGCCGCTGTCGTCGCACGCCTGCACGGCCCGCGCCACCAGCTGGTCGGTGATCGTGGCGTGCCAGCTCGCCGCCACCACCCCCACCGTCAGCCCGGACGCGTCCGGCGCCACCGCCCCTGGCCGTCCCTCACCGCTCATGACGCCTCCCCCGATGTCGTGGCGATGTCGTGGCCGAGCCGGTCGCGCTTGGCCAGGAGATAACGCTCGTTGTGGCGGTTCATGGCCACCGGCATGGGTTCGCGGCCGAGCACCTTGATGCCGTAGCCGTCCATGCCCTTGAGCTTGGCCGGGTTGTTGGTGAGCAGCCGCACCGACTTCACCCCCAGGTCGGCGAGGATCTGCGCCGCGTTGGAGAACTCGCGCGCGTCCACCGGCAACCCCAGCTCCACGTTGGCGTCGACGGTGTCACTGCCGTTGTCCTGCAGGCTGTACGCCCTGAGCTTGGCCAGCAGGCCGATGCCCCTGCCCTCGTGGCCGCGCAGGTAGACGACCACGCCGCGGCCCTCCTCCGCGATGGCCGCCATGGCATGGTCGAGCTGCACCCCGCAGTCGCAGCGCAGCGAGCCGAACACGTCGCCGGTCAGGCATTCGGAGTGGGCCCTGACCAGGACGTTCTCGCCGCCGGACAGGTCACCGTAGACGAGGGCCACGTGCTCGCCGCCGTCGAGCGCGCTGGCGTAGCCGTACGCCCGCCACATGCCGTGCGCGTTGGGCAGCCGCGTCTCGGCGACCCTGGTGACCATGCTCTCGGCGCGGCGGCGGTGGTCGGCGAGCTGCTCGATCGAGACCAGGGCCAGGTCGTGCTCGTCGGCGAAGCGGCGCAGCTGGGGCAGCCTGGCCATGGTGCCGTCCTCGTTGACGACCTCCGCCAGCGCGCCCGCCGCCGACAGCCCGGCCGCCCTGGCCAGGTCGACGGCCGCCTCGGTGTGGCCGCGCCTGGCCAGCACGCCGCCCTCGTGGTAGCGCAGCGGGAAGATGTGGCCCGGGCGTACGAGCTCGTCGGGCTCGGTGGCGGAGTCGGCGAGCGTGCGGATGGTCCGGGCCCGGTCGGCGGCGGAGATGCCCGTGGTGACGCCGTCGCGCGCGTCCACGGTGATCGTGTACGCGGTGCGCATGCGTTCGGTGTTGTGGAAGACCATGAGGGGCAGCCCGAGCCGGTCGAGCTCCTTGCCCTCCATGGCCACGCAGATCATGCCGCTGGTGTGCCGGATCGTGAACGTGCACAGGTCGGGCGTGGCCTTGGCGGCGGCGAAGATGAGGTCGCCTTCGTTCTCCCTGCTCTCGTCGTCGACGACCACGACGGGTTTGCCGGCGCGGATGTCCTCGATGGCGCGTTCGATGGGGTCGAGCTTGATGGTGTTCACTGCGCCACCGCCACCTGAAGCCGGGTCGTACGGGATTCGCGCAGCCATTTCACGAACCCGACGATGACCAGCACGAAGAACACGGCGTACACGTAGCCGGAGACCACGAGCCCCGAGTAGAACGCCACCGGCACCCCCACCAGGTCGACGGCCACCCACACGATCCAGAAGTCCACCAGTGCCCTGCCCTGGGCCCAGGTGGCCATCGCGCTGCCGACAAAGATGTAGGCGTCGGCCGCCACCAGGAAGGCGCCCTCGGGCAGCGGCACCGTGGCGCCCCACGACAGGCCCGTGACATAGAAGAGCAGGCCGACCGCGGCGGTGCCCAGCACCATGAAACCGATCAGGACGAGCCGTTCCCACCACCGCGCCGGGCGGATGGCCAGCTGCCTGCCGTTCTCGGTGCCGCGCCGCCAGGCCCACCACCCGTAGATCGCCAGGCCGGCGAACATCGCCTGCTTGAGCGCGTTGCCGGTGACGTGCGCGCTGATGGAGGCGATGAACAGCAACACCGAGCCGGTGAACTGGACCGGCCACGTCCACATCGACTTGCGGATGGCCAGCAGGACCGTCGACAGGGCGGCGATGTTGCCCACCAGGTCGGTCCACATCACATGCGTGCCGAACATCTCAAATCCGGCGTTGGCCCAGTTCACTTCCCGGTCACCAGCCTCTCCACATACTTGGCGATCACGTCGACCTCGATGTTCACCATGTCGCCCACCTGGCGGTCGCCCAGGGTGGTGAGCTTGAGCGTGGTCGGGATGAGGCTCACGCCGAAGCTTTCGTCGTCAACCGTCGTGACCGTCAGGCTGATTCCGTCGATGGCGATCGAGCCCTTCTCGGCGACGTAGCGGGCGAGCGGCTCCGGCAGCGAGAAGCGCACGTCGTCCCAGCTCTCACCGGGCTCCCTGGACAGCAGCGTGGCGGTGCCGTCCACGTGGCCCTGCACGATGTGGCCGCCCAGGCGCTGGTCGGCGCGTACGGAGCGCTCCAGGTTGACGGCGGAGCCCTCGATCAGCACGCCCAGGGAGCTGCGGTCGAGCGACTCCCTGATCACGTCGACGGTGAACACGTCGTCCTCGACCGTCACGACCGTGAGGCACACGCCGTTGACCGCGATGGAGTCGCCGTGCCGGGCGTCGGAGGTGACGAGCGGCCCGCGCACCGCCAGCAGGGCTCCGCCTCCCGACCGTTCGACGGCCACGACCTCGCCCTTCTCCTCAATGATTCCGGTGAACATCACTGCTCCCTGCCTAGTGGGTGGGCGGGCCGGGCGATCAACCGAAGATCCGGCCCGATGAGGGAAAAGTCATCAAAGGTCAGGCGGTGGATCTCGCCGATCGTGCCCGCCCCCGCCGCGCCGAGCGCCGCGCTCCCCGAGCCGAGCAGCGCGGGCGCCACATAGGCCAGCACCCGGTCGGCCAGGCCCTGCCTGACGAACGAGCCGGCCAGCGTGGGCCCGCCTTCCAGGAACACGCCGACCACCTCGCGCGCGGCCAGCTCCCGCAGGAGGGCGCGCAGGTCGAGGCCGTCCTCGTGGCGGGGCAGGCGCAGCAGGTCGGCTTTGAGGCCGGTGCGGGCGTCGTCGGCCACCGCGACGAGCGTGGGCGCCCGGTCGTCGAGCACCCTGGCGTGCTGGGGGGTGCGGCCCTCGGTGTCGATCACGACCCGCAGCGGCGCACGGACACCCTTGGCGGGGCCGTCGTCCCCGTCGTGTCCGGGTGGCCGGGCGGTGAGGCTGGGGTCGTCGGCCAGGACGGTGCCGATGCCGGCCACGATCGCGTCGGCGGCGGCGCGCATCCGGTGCACGTCGGCCCGCGCCTCGGGAGAGGTGATCCACTGGCTGGTGCCGTCTTCCGCGGCCGACCTGCCGTCGAGCGTCGCGGCGAACTTCCAGGTCACGTGGGAACGCCCGAGCCGCGCGTACGTGAGCCACTCCTCGTTCCCCCGCTCCGCCGCGCCGGCGAGCACCCCCGACGTCACGGGCACGCCCCGCGCCCGCAGCCGCGCGGCCCCGCCCGCCGCCTTCGGGTTGGGGTCGGTCACCGCGATCACCACCCGCGCGATGCCCGCGTCGAGCAGCGCCCGGCTGCACGGGCCCGTCCTGCCGGTGTGGTCGCAGGGCTCGAGGGTCACGTAGGCGGTGCCGCCGCGGGCCCGCTCTCCGGCCCGCGCCAGCGCGACGATCTCGGCGTGCGGCCCGCCGGCGTACGCGTGGAACCCCTCGCCCGCCACCTGGCCGGCCGCGTCGAGCACGACGCAGCCCACGACGGGGTTGGGGCTGGTCGTGCCGCGCCCGTGCCCGGCCAGCTCGATGGCGCGCGCCATGTGCGCGGCGTCCTGATCGGGAGTCTCCACCCGGGTCTCCTACTCGCCAGTAGCTCTTCGCCACGGCGGGCCCCGGGGGACGTGCGATGGTGCACCCGTGCACCACAGCAGGCGCCCGGCTGGGACACCGGACACCTCGCGCGCTTCCTCCCATCCGGACTTTAACCGTCGGTCCCGGAATTTCACCGGGTCAACCGGCCGATGGCATCGGCCGGGTCGCGGACTGTCACCGCCGGTTCGGAATTTCACCGACCCCGGAGCACGCTAGCTCTTCTCGCCTACCAGTCTGCCATGCCCCGATCCGGGCGCGCGACCACCCCGGGCAAAACGGCCAACCGACCGCTTGGTCAACGCCCTCAGGCCGCCATGATGCGGTGCGCGCGGCGGGCCGCCGGGCTGTGGAGCGGGTGCCCGGGGACCAGCCCGATCCCGGTGTGCAGGGTCCGCAGCGTGGCGGTCGCCCACAGGTCGCCGACCGGCGTGGCGGGCAACCCGTACAGCCGCCTCGCCCAGCGCGGCAGCGTGGCGAACGCGAGCAGCGTCAGCGCCGGCATCGCCGGCTTGAGCGGCGTGAGCAGGACCGGGAGCGGAGCGTTGAGCGACAGGCGCAGCGGGTGGGACGCCTCGGGGACGAAACGCAGCCCCGGCCGCTCGGCGTCGATGTAGGCACGCAGCTCCGCCACCGAGCCGGGCACCTCCTCCGCCCGCAACCCCACGACCTCGGCGGCCCGCCGCCACTCCGCCACGAACGTGTCGGCCTCGTCGTCCGTCAGCCGCACCCCCGCCCTGCGGGCGACCGACAGGTAGGAGTCGACCTCGCCGACGTGCACCCAGCGCAGCGCGTCGGGCTCGTCGAGGCGGAACGTGGCGCCGGTGTCAGGATCGTGGGCGGTCAGCTTGGCATGGATCTTGCGGACGCGGCGGCCGGCCCGCTCGACCTCCGCGCGGGTGCCGTACGTGCGCACGCGGACGAACTCGGTCGTGCGGACGAACCGCGACCAGGCTTCGTTCGGATCCATGAGCGCGGAATTCTGCAGCACCCCGCGCATCGCCCTCGGATGCAGCCCCTGCATCAGCAGGGCGCGAATGCCGCCCACCAGCAGAATCGGCTCGCCCATCACCCGCCACGTCACCGAGCGGGGCCCGAAGATGCCATGGTCGCCCATAAGTGGATAGTTACCCCGGCAACCGACATTTCATGTCACGAGGCGGCGCGCTCGGCGGCGGCCCTCAGCCCGTCGACGGCGGCCATGGGGTCGGACGCGCCGAAGACGGCGCTGCCCGCCACGAACACGTCGGCGCCCGCCTCGGCGCAGCGCTCGATGGTCTCGCCGGTCACCCCGCCGTCCACCTGCAGCCACACGCGCCCGCCGTGCTTGTCGACGAGCTCGCGCGCCCGCCGCAGCTTCGGCAGCACCACGTCGAGGAACTTCTGCCCGCCGAACCCCGGCTCGACGGTCATCAGCAGCAGCATGTCGACCTCGCCCAGCAGGTCTTCGAACGGCTCGACCGCCGTGGCCGGGTTGAGCGCGAGGCCCGCCCTGGCCCCGAGCGCGCGGATCTCGCGCAGCGTGCGGACCGGAGCCCGTGCCGCCTCCGCGTGGATGGTGACGCTGCCGGCGCCCGCCTCGGCGTACTGAGGCGCCCAGCGGTCGGGCTCGGCGATCATGAGGTGGCAGTCGAGCGGCTTGTCGGTCGCCTTGCGCAGCGACTCGACCACCGGCAGGCCCAGGGTGAGGTTGGGCACGAAGTGGTAGTCCATCACGTCGACGTGCAGCCAGTCGGCGTTGGGCACGGCGGCGGCCTCGTCGGCGAGCCTGGCGAAGTCGGCGGCGAGGATGCTGGGCGAGATCTGTACGGCCATGATGCGCCAGTCTATTGAACGGCCCGCGCCCGTCTCGCCGGGGCCATCAGCCCGAGCCTGATGAACAGCACCGGCGCTCCCAGCTGCACCCAGAGCGCCAGCAGCGCGTATCCGGCATACAGGACGGCGCCGGTCTGCGGCAGCTGCTCGCGCATGACGTAGAAGACGGACGCGGCGACGAACGTGCCGAGCAGCCAGCGGGCGACGCGCATGCCGAGCGGCCCGCCCGCCTCGAACCAGCCGATCCGGTGCATGATCGACGTACCCGCCAGCGTGCCGGCCAGCAGCCCGGCGAGGATGACGACCCGGTCGAGGTTCTCGGGGTCGATGGCGCCGGCCGGGCTCCACGCCGCGGGCGGCGACCAGCCGGCGTAGGGGGCGTTGACGAGCGCCGCCGCGCCGATCAGCCCGAACGACAGCGCCGCGGAGGCGGCCAGCTGCGCCCACAGCGCCTGCCGCCGCCACCACGCCGTCACGGGGCGTTCCAGCGTGATGACGAGCGCCAGCACGACCAGACCGAGCACCACTCCGGCCACGACGTCGGAGATGAAGTGCACGCCGAGGTAGACCCGGCTCAGGCACACCAGCCCGACGAGCCCGCCCGCCGCCCACCACGCCCACGAACCGCCCGACAGCGAGGCGAGCCGGCCCAGGCCGGCCGTGCCGCTCTGGGCGTGCCCCGACGGCAGCCCGAACGCCCCCTCCGGGGAGAGCGGGCGGACGCGGGCGTCGATCCAGTACGGCCTCGGCTGGTGCCAGGCGAGCTTGGCGAGCGCGTTCGTGGCGCCCGCCACCATCACCGTGAGCCCGAGGCGCAGGGCGAACGCGGGATTGACGCACCAGTAGAGCACGGGCAGGCACAACAGGTAGAAGGTGTCGGTGCCGAGGGCCGACACCAGCTTCATCACCGGCAGAACCCATTCGGGCCACTGCTGGAGCCCGACGATCGTCCCGAGCTCCGCCAGGTGCAACTCGTCCAGGAGATCCACCCTGCCCATCGTGTCCCATCCGCGCGCCGTCATGCCCGGCGCGCCGCTCGCGGCGGCGTGATTCGCGCCGTGCCGGCACGATCAGCCGGGCGGCGCGCCCAACGATCAGTGCCGCTTGCGCAGCAGGGCCAGGAACATGGCGTCGGTGCCGTGCCGGTGCGGCCAGAACTGGGCGTGCGGCCCCTCCCCCAGGCCTTCGACGCCCGGCAGGTAGGCGCGCGCGTCGAGCTGCTCGACGTCCTCCCTGCGGGCCGCGACGTCGCCGACCACGACCCGGGTCTCGGCCAGATGGGGAGAGCAGGTCACGTACGCCACGACGCCCCCGGGACGCACGGCGTCGAGCGCCGTGCCGAGCAGCCGCCGCTGCAGCTTGCCCAGGTCGCCGATGCCGGAGGGATCACGCCGCCAGCGCGCCTCAGGACGCCGCCGCAACGCGCCGAGCCCGGTGCAGGGCGCGTCGAGCATGACCCGGTCGAACACCCCCTGCCGCCAGGCCGGCTCCGTGCCGTCGGCGTTGACCACGCCGGCGTCCCTGGTGGTCTGCCAGACCAGCCGCGCCCGGTGGTACTGCAGGTCGGCGGCCAGCAGCCGGGCCCCTCCTGGAAAGGCGCCAGGGGCTCCGGCGTCGAGCCCGGCGAGGTCCCCGTGGACGGCGATGGCGTCCAGCAGCCCGGCCTTGCCGCCGGGCCCCGCGCACAGGTCGAGCCAGCGCTCCTCGCCCTCGCCCTCGACCGGTACCCGGGTCAGGGCGAGCGCCACCAGCTGGCTGGCTTCGTCCTGCACGGCGGCGCGCGTCTCGCCGACCGCCGCGATCTGGCCGGGATCGCCCTCAGGCAGGTAGGCCGCGTAGGGCGAGTAACGGGCCGGCGCGGCGCCCGCCTCCTCCAGCTCCGCCACCGAGCTGCGCCCCGGCCGGGCGACCAGCGTCACCAGCGGGCGGGCGTTGTCGGCCTCGAGCAGCTCGGTCACCTCGTCAGGGCCGCCCAGCGCGTCGCGGAACGCGGAGACGATCCACCGGGGATGTCCGTGAGCGACGGCGAGATGGCCGACCGGGTCGTCGGCCGGATCGGGGGCGACGATCGGCAGCCACTCCTCGACCGTCCTCGAGCCGACCTTGCGGAGCACCGCGTTGACGAACTTGGCCGCGCCCGCACCGATGCGCAGGCGTACGAGGTCGACGGTGGTGCCGACGGCCGCGTGCGGCGGGACGCGCATGCGCAGCAGCTGGTGCGCGCCGAGCCTGAGGGCGTCGAGCACGTCGGGATCGGGCGTGCGGTCACTGCACGTCTCGATGATCGCGTCGTAGGTGCCGAGGCCCCGCAGCGTGCCGTAGGCGAGCTCGGTGGCCAGCGCCGCGTCACGGCCCCTGATCCCGCGCTCGCGCAGCAGGCGCGGCAGCAGCAGGTTGGCGTACGCGTCGCGCTCGTCGACGGCGCGCACGACGTCGAAGGCCGCGTTGCGCGCCTGATCGCGCGCCGGCTTCCGCACCGATTTCTGCGCCGACTTCTGGGCCGACTTCTGCGCCGACTTCTGCGCCGACTTCTGGGGCCTGCGCGTACGGTTTCCGCCGGCCCCCTGGTGCCCCCTGCTCGTCATGCCCTCAAACTTTCCGCGCGGCCTGGCCGGCGCCGTGCCGGGTCACTTGAAGCTCTCTTCGCCTTCCGGGCGGACCCCTCGGGCCCACTCGACGGCTCCCATCAGCCGCTTGCCCTGCGGCTGCACGTCGCCGAGCTCCACCGCGTCGGTCGCGGTCCCCACCCGGACCGAGGTCTTCGACGCGGCGATCTCGCCCGGCGCGAGCCGCTCGCCGGCGAGCACCCGCACCGGGCCGAGTTTCACCCGCTGCCCTCTGAACTCGGTCCACGCGCCGGGGCCCGGGGTGCAGGCCCGGATCAGCCGGTCGATGTGGAGGGCTGGTCTGTCCCAGGCGACCCGGGCGTCGGCGACGGAGATCTTGGGCGCGACGCTCACGCCCTCGGCCGGTTGGGGCCGGGCCTCCAGGGCGCCGTCCTCGACGCCGTCGAGGGTGGCGGCGAGCAGGCCCGCCCCCGAGACCGACAGGCGTTCCAGCAGGGCGCCGCTCGTGTCGGACGCCCGGATCTCCTCGGTGACCACGCCGTAGACGGGCCCCGCGTCGAGCTCCTTGACGATCTGGAACGTGCTCGCGCCGGTGATCTCGTCACCGTGCAGGATGGCGTGCTGGACGGGGGCCGCCCCGCGCCAGGCGGGCAGGATCGAGAAGTGGAGGTTGATCCAGCCGTGCCGGGGCACGTCGAGGGCTGACTGCGGAAGCAGCGCGCCGTAGGCGACCACCGGGCAGCAGTCGGGCTCGAGGGCGCGCAGCCGGTCGAGGAAGGTGGGATCGCCGGCCTTCTGCGGGCGCAGCACCTCGATGCCCGCCTCCTCGGCGAGCTCGGCCACCGGAGAGGGGTGGACCTTGCGGCCCCGGCCGGACTGGGCGTCGGGACGGGTGACGACCGCCACCACGTCGTGCCGGGGCGAGTCGATGAGGGTGCGCAGCGACGGCAGCGCCGTCGCAGGGGTGCCCGCGAAGACCAGACGCATGCTCTCAGAGCGCCTTTCCGCCGGTGGGGTGCGGCGAGGCCTTGATCACCGGAGCGGACAGCCCGCTCCACTCGGCCTCGCGCACGGCCTTCATGGCGAGCTTGCGCTGCTTGGGGTCCATGCGGTCGATGAACAGGATGCCGTCGAGGTGGTCGGTCTCGTGCTGGAAGCACCGGGCCATCAGGTCGGTGCCCTCGAGGACGACGGGCTCGCCGTGCATGGAGAAGCCCTTGGCCACGGCGCGTACGGCGCGCGGCGTCGGGAACGACAGGCCGGGAAAGGACAGACAGCCCTCCTCGCCCTCCTCGTCGATCTCCGAGGACAGGTCGAGGTCGGGATTGATCAGGTGGCCGAGCTGATCGTCGACGTAGTAGGTGAACACCCGCAGCCCGACGCCGATCTGCGGCGCCGCCAGGCCCGCGCCCGGGGCGTCCATCATCGTGTCGGTGAGGTCTTTGACCAGCTTGCGGAGCTCCTTGTCGAAGTCGACGACCGGGGCCGCCGGGGTGCGCAGCACCGGATCTCCGAACAGCCGGATCGACTGGATCGCCAAGGGGGTCACTCCGTTTCTCGAACGTGGATCAGCCCAGTTTAGTAGAGCATGTCACCTGCCAGAGGCCTCCCGCACCGCCCGCGGCCGGCGGCGGGCGGCTCACCTGCGCAGGGCCGTCGTGCTACGACGTCGTGCGCGGACCGTCGTGCACCAGCGAGCGGGCCTTCATCGCGGCCTTGCGCGCCGCTTTGACCACAGCCTGGTCGTCGTGGGCGGTGGCGAGCATGTCGAGCACCGCGATCGTGTCGGGGTGACCGACCGCGGGCATCTCGCCGACGATCTTGATCAGGTCTTCGCCGGGCTCGGGGGTGTCGAGCCGGCCGGCCGCGTGGCCCGACAGGTGCATGAGCGCGGCCAGGGAGTCGACCGCTATCCAGGTGTGGTCCTCCGGGCTGAGCGCCGGCGCCTCGAGGTCGCGGATGTGCAGCCACGAGGCGGCGTAGCGGCGCATCAGCGGATCGCCGAGCGCCTGCCTGACGGGCTGCTCAGCCTCCGGGCCGAGCTCTTCCAGGATCGCGCCCACCGCGCCGCGCTGCCCCGCCGTGCCGGAGACGGCGATCTCGATCAGGGCGCGGGCGGCCGACTCGGGCGAGCGGCGCTCCAGCCACCCCGCGACGGCGCTCTGCGTGGCCGCTCCCTTGACCAGCTCGTCGACCAGCTCGGCGGCGGACAGGTCCGCGTACACCTCGACCTCGGCCGCGGTCGGCGCGTCGTGCCCCTCGCGCAGCAGGTCGCGGCGGATGGCCCAGACGCCGATCGGGGTGAGGGCGGTGCGGCCCGCGGAGGTCTGCTCGACGAGCCCGCAGTAGGCCAGCAGCGACAGCGCCTCCAGCAGCTCGGCGGGCAGCGCCGCGGCGAGCCTGCGCATCTCGACGGGGCCGGGAGCGCAGGCGACCTCGTGGGACTGGAGGATGCCGCGGGCGAGGTTGGCGGTGGCGACGCCCGAGCGCACGGAGTAGATCGTGGCGAGCATCTCGGCCAGGTGACCGTCGACCACGGCCGAGCCCGTCAGGCCCTCGTCCGCGCGGTCGAGCACGTCCATGACCACGCCGTCCCAGAACTCCAGCGTGGCCTCGACGGTCAGCTGCATCGACAGCGGCCCGCGCGAGGCCCGCCCGCCGAGGATCTGCAGCAGCCCGGTGTTGACGGCGACGATCCAGATCAGGCGCAGCCGGGAGAGCGGCACCCCGAGCTCCCCTGCCGCGGCCCGCGCGGCCGCCTCGTCGAGGTGCCCCTCGGCGGTCACCTGCCGGGTGCCCGCCCAGTGCGTGAGCCTGATGGCGTCGGCGACCAGCGGGACCGTGGGCACCGCCTTGGCCAGCTCGGCGTCGGACGCCAGCAGGACCGGCGGAAACGTCAGCGCCTCATGCTCCACGGGAGTCTCCACAGGAGGCCGTGACGGCACGGCGGCCTGCTCATCGATCAGCTTGCGCAGCTCGGCGAGGTCGAAGACATTGTTGGCCACCCACGAAACTTACTGCACACGAGTCACATGAGCGTACTCAACGGATGGCCCGGGACCGGGCTTTGAACGCGGCCTTGCGGGCCGCCTTGGCGACCGTGCCGTCGGGTATGGAGCGTCCGAGCAGCTCGAGGACGTCGACGACGTCGGGGTGGTCCACCCGCCACATCTCCTCGATCATGTGGGCGGGCGGGCCGGAGGCGGCCATGTTCTCGGCGAACACCTCGAGATCCTCCTCGGCCGCAGGCATCGCGAGCGCGAGCATGTCGACGCTGACCCAGAGCAGTTCCTCCTGGGTGAGCTGGGGCGCGGGCAGCCCTCTGGCGGCCAGCCAGTGGATGGCGTGCGGACGCAGCTCCTGGTCGTCGAGATAGTCTCGCACCTGCGGCTCGGCCTCGGGCCCGAGCCGGTCGACGATGGTGATGGCGATGCCTCGGGCCACGGCGGGCGCGCCGGAGGCCGCGCCCAGCAGCTCGGCCGCGGCCTCGCCCGCCGCCCTTCCGGTCAGCCAGCGGCTGATGTCGTCCTCGGCCAGCTCGGCGGGGACGCCTTCGAGCAGCCCTTCGATGAGGCCGCGGGCGTCGGCCTCGGCCAGGTCGGACGCCTGCGGGGCGTCGAGCCCGAGCGACAGGTAGTGCTCGCGCAACCCCCACACCGCCAGCGGCGTGAGCTCCGCGGTGTCGCCCGTGACCTCGATCATGCCGTGCCAGGCCAGCCGGTCGAGCACGGCGTCGAGGTCGGCCCCGCCGTCGCCGGCGATCTCGTCGAGATAGTCGCCGATCACGGTGACGGGGACCCGCACCTGGAGCCGGTAGAGCATGTCGAACAGGTCGTAGAGGCCCTCGTCGAGCTCGGCCGAGCCGGTGACGGCGCCCCGCGTGCCCGGCTCCAGCATGCGGGCCACCGCCTGCGCCCACGCCTCCATCGGGTCGCCGCCGCTGTCGGCCGGTGGCTGCTCGGCCAGCATCGGCACCGAGGCGAGCCCGGCGCGCAGGTCGTCGGGGGAGGCCAGCCGGGCGGCCGGCAGGGGCGTGCAGCCCGGGCAGTCGCAGGGCGCCTCGCCCAGATCGGGCACCTCGCCGGACGGGATGGCGATCGACTGCTCGAGCGACTCGGGCCCGATGGAGCTGAACAGGCTCTTGGCCATGCCGAAGTTGGCCGGGTCGGCGAGGGCCTCCGGCATGCGCGGCTCGATGTCGTCGAGCCTGCCGCGCATGAGCGCCGCCGTCTCCTCGCCGACCGCGCCGCGCTCGCTGAGGTAGGCCACCAGAGTGCGGGCCGCGGACACGGTCTCACGCGCGCTCTCCGGCGGCGCGATGACCTTGCGCGGATAGATGGACAACAACAGCTCATCGAACGTCTCGGGGGTGAAGTCACCCGGCTCGTTGACGTTGAGGTAGTCGCTGGCGTAGTCGCAGAGCAGGCGGACCTCGTCCGCGTCCACCTCGACGTCCCGCGAGCGCCCCCAGGCACGCAGGTCGTCGATGGCCTGGTTCACCCATTCGATCGACACAGGGGCACGCTAACGGCTGGCCATGAGTTGAGCGAATCGGGGAAACGGTCTAAATCAGGTCGAGCGGGTCGACACTCACCCTCACCACCTCCGGTGTCTTGCGCGCCGCGCGCACCCCGCTGGCGCCCTTGAGCGCGGCCGCCAGCGCGGCGCCCCCGGCCCGGCGCACCCGGATCATGGCGCGTTCCTGTCCCGGCTCGTCCACCGGCACGGGGCCGAGCACCTGGGCGTCGGAAGGCAGGCGTACCTCGTCGAGCATCTGCCTGACCGCGCTCGCCGAACCCGTGAGCGTCGCCATCCGCACCGCGGGCGGGAAACCTAGCTCGGCCCGCTCTCCGAGCTCACGCTCGGCGTGCGTGATGGGGTCCCACCTGACCAGCGCCTGTACGGCGGGCAGTGCGGAGTCCCCGAGCACGACCAGCTCGGCGGCGGCCCGGAGCAGGGCGGCGGCGTTCATCCAGCGGCGCACCGCCTCCTCGGCCGCCCTCAGATCGGCCCGGCCGAGCAGCGCCCACCCGTCGAGCAGCACCGCCGCCGCGTACCCCCCTTCGGCCACGGGCTCCGCGCCGGGGGTCGCGACGACCAGCGCGCGGGTGGACGGCACGGTGGCCAGCACGCCGTCACGGCCCGACGTGCGCACCGGCACGGACGGGAAGGCCCTGCCGAGCTCCTCCGCCGTACGCCTGGCCCCCGTGACGACGGCGCGCAGCCGGGGACTTCCGCAGGACGGGCACCGCCAGCGCGCGTCCACCCGGCCGCACCAGCGGCAGTAGGGGGCGGCGTGGCCGCCCCTGAGCGCCAGCGGGCCGTGGCACAGCGGCCCGCCCTCGCCCGTCCCGCCGGCTCCGGTCACCTCGGCCCGGCCGGGCTCACCCTCATGGCGGGCGGGGTGCTCACGCCGGGCGCCCGCGCCGGGCTGCGCGGCCTGGGACGGGCCGCCGACCGGACCCGCACCGCCAGGCGGCCCTGCCGGGGACGGCTCGGTGAGGGGGTCCGGGCCGCCGAACCTGATCGCCCCCGCCATGGCCGAACCGGGGGACCTCTCACTCGACGGGAGGGCAGAGGCGGCCGTCCTGGTGGGAGGCAGGACACACCGGGCAGGCGCACGGCAGTGCCGGCAGGCCAGGGCGGGCAGGTAGCCGCGTCTCGGCACCTGCACCAGCACCGGGCCTGTCTCCAGACCCTCCCGCAGGGCCCGCCAGGCGATGCTCGGCAGCCTGGCCTGCCGCGCCGCCTGGTCCTTGGCCAGTTCCGCGTCCTCACCCGCCGGGCGTACGCGGGGGGCCAGGCTCCTGATCGTCGTACGGGCGGCCACGATCGGCCTGGCCCAGCGGGAGGCGATGAGCTGCGTGGCCTCCGCGGTGCGCGCGTACCCGCCGATCAGCATCGCCGCGCCGGTCCTGTGCGCCCTGAGCCCGAGCACCTCCCGGGCATGCGGGTACGGGGCCAGGCGTTCGGCGTGCAGATCGTCGCCGTCGTCCCAGATGGCCACCAGACCGAGATCCGCCACGGGGGCGAACATGGCGGCCCTGGTGCCGACAACGGCCCGCACCTGCCCTCTCAGCACCTTCAGCCACCGCCTGTACCGCTCCGCCGGCCCCAGATCGGCCGTGAGCGCCACGTGCCTGCCAGGACCGAGCGCCCGCTCGAATGCGGCGTCCGCCAGCGCCACGTCCTTGCCGTCGGGCACCACCAGGACCGCTCCCCAGCCGCCGTCCAGCGTCGCGTGTACGGCCTCGGCCATAGCCCTCGCCCACCCGCGGGCGCCCGGCAGGGCCGACCACACGGCCCGGGGCGCCCGCCCTCCGCGCAACGCGTCCAGGAAGGAGGGCCCGGTGGGATAGGCGTCCCAGGCGCTCTCCCCCCGCGCCACCTCCCCGCCGTAAGACTGCACCGCCTGCTGAGCACCTCGGCCCACCTGCTCCGACGACGGGGGCTCCTCCACCGAGGACACCTGATCCGGCTGGGGCCGTCCTTCCACACCGCCGGCCTCGACGGGCCGCTCCGCCGCACCGGCGGTCTCGCCGCCCGGCGGCACGGCAGCGGTCGCGTCACCGGGCTGGGGCCGCTCCCCCTCTCCGGGACGTGACGCGTTTCCCGCGGTGACGGGATCATCGAGTCCGGGTCGAGTATCGGTAGTGGCGCGCGCGGCCGGGACGGGCGCATCGGGAGCCGGCCCGGGCGGAGCCGGGGTCTTGGGGGTCTCCGCCTCGACCTTGGCATGGCGCGGCGGGATGGCGAGGCGCAGCACGTCGGTCAGGGTGCCCGCGTACCGGTCGGCGACGGCACGGGCCAGCCCGGCGATCTCCGGCGTGAGCACGCGCTCAGGGGAGACCACACGTTCGAGGGGCGTGAGCCGCCCATCGTGCTCGCTCTCCTCGGCCCTCTCCAGCAGGAACCCGTCCACGAGCTTGCCCGCGAACCGCACCCTGACCCGCACGCCCGGCTCGGCCTTGTCGTGCATGGAAGCCGGGACCAGGTAGTCGAAAGAACGGTCGAGGTGCGGCAGCGGGCTGTCCACGACGATTCTCGCCACCGGCCGCTCGGGAGCGGGCACCGGAGCGCCTTTGGCGTCCTTGGACGACGCTGGAGGCCGCACGGCGTCGAGCGGCAGAAGGGCGTCGTCGGAGTCGGTCACGCCCTACGTCTACCAGACCTCACCACCCGCGGCGTCCGCCGGCCGCACACGGCACGAACGCCGGATGCCGCATCCCCGGACAGGGAATGCGGCATCCGATTCACCAGCCGGCAGGCCGTTCACGAATAGGCGGGGACAGGCGTCACGACCCCGTCGCACGGCGGGAGCCGCCCCGCGCTGCCGGGGGGCGGCACGACCACGCCCCGGCCGTCTCCGCCCGGGGAACATGCGCCGGCCGGCCAGGGCCGTCCGGCCGTACGCCGAACCGGCCCCGGGCCCCGCGGAGCCCGGGCCGGCGCGTCATGCGGACCGGCGGCGTCCCGCGCCCAGGGCCGACCGGCCGGGAGAGCGAGACGCCCGCAGGCTCACAGGCCGGCGGCGGTGCGCAGGGACTCGGCGCGGTCGGTGGACTCCCAGGAGAAGCCCTCGCGGCCGAAGTGCCCGTAGGCGGCGGTCTCGGAGTAGATGGGCCGCAGCAGGTCGAGGTCGCGGATGATGGCGGCCGGGCGCAGGTCGAACACCTGGAGGACGGCCTCCTGGATCTTCTCCACGGCCACCTTCTCCGTGCCGAAGCACTCCACGAACAGCCCGACCGGCTTGGCCTTGCCGATCGCGTAGGCCACCTGGACCTCGCACCGGTCGGCGAGCCCGGCGGCGACGACGTTCTTGGCGACCCAGCGCATCGCGTAGGCGGCCGAGCGGTCGACCTTGGACGGGTCCTTGCCGGAGAAGGCTCCGCCGCCGTGGCGGGCCATGCCGCCGTAGGTGTCAATGATGATCTTGCGCCCGGTGAGCCCGGCGTCGCCCATCGGGCCGCCGATCTCGAAGCGGCCGGTCGGGTTGACCAGCAGGCGGTAGCCCTCGGTGTCGAGGTCGAGCTCCGCGAGCACGGGGTCGACCACGTGCTCCTTGATGTCGGGCGTCAGCATCTCCTTGAGGTCGATCTCGGCGGCGTGCTGCGTCGAGACGACCACGGTGTCGAGCCGGATCGGCGTGTCGCCGTCGTATTCGATGGTGACCTGGGTCTTGCCGTCGGGCCGGAGGTAGGGGACCGTGCCGTTCTTGCGCACCTGGGACAGGCGCAGGGCCAGCCGGTGGGCCAACGTGATCGGCAGGGGCATCAGCTCGGGGGTCTCACGGCAGGCATAGCCGAACATGAGGCCCTGGTCACCGGCGCCCTGACGGTCGAGCTCGTCGCCGTCCTCGCCCTCGCGGTGCTCGTAGGCGGCGTCAACGCCCTGGGCGATGTCGGGCGACTGCGCGCCGATGGACACCGACACACCGCACGAGGCGCCGTCGAAGCCCTTGTGGGAGGCGTCGTAGCCGATCTCAAGGATCTTCTCCCGGATGACGCCAGGGATGTCGACGTAGGTCTCGGTGGTGACCTCGCCTGCGACATGGACCTGGCCGGTAGTGATCATCGTCTCGACGGCGACCCGGCTCTTCGGGTCGTCTTTGAGCATGGTGTCGAGAATCGCGTCACTGATCTGGTCGGCGATCTTGTCCGGGTGGCCTTCGGTGACCGACTCGGAGGTGAACAGGCGACGTGACAACTCAGTGGCTCCTCATGCAGCGGCTGCTGACGTATGTACGGCTCAGGGCCGGCGGGCGGACCTGGGCTTCGCCGAAGTCTAGCCCTACCCGGCGCCCGGCTGCGAAGCCGCACACCGCATGTCGGGCATCACAGGTCGGGCAGTGGATCCGGGGGAAGGGTCTCCGGCGCGAAGACCTCCGCGTCGGCGGCCTTGATCACCGCGGTGTACTCCTCATCGAATTCGAACGCCATCGAGCCCAGCTCGATTATCGGTCCAGGCTGGATGGGGCCCAGCCGCGTGCGCCTCGGAAACGACGCGAACACCGCGACGGGCCGGTCGCTTCTGAGCGTCCTGGTGGCGAGCACCGAAATGGCCGCGTCGGTGACCACGATGAGGAAATGTCCGCTTTCCGTCGTTCCCACCGAGTGGGCGGGGAAGACGTAGTGGAGCTCCCCTTGGTCGCCGAGCAATGTCCTACAACGATCCCTGACAGCAGAACCCACCGGCATTCCATCCCCCCTTGCCCCAAGTATCCGCAGGCGTATGGGGGTGTCGCAACATGCGATTTGGAAATAGGTCTGACACGGTTTGTACGTTCTTCGCCGCCCGCGCCCCTTATGCAACCGTTAGTACGGTCCCCGCTCAGGCGAGACGGGCCGCGACGAGATCCCACACGACGTCGGCGAGATCCTCCTTGGGACCGAGCGGAACCTCGACCGGGTCACCGCCCGCGACGAGCACGGTGGCCGCGTTGTCGGAGGTGCCGAACGCCCTGCCCGCACCCACCTCGTTGACGACCAGCAGGTCACAACCCTTGCGTGCGAGTTTGGCCTGCCCGTTGGCGAGCACGTCGTGCGTCTCGGCCGCGAAGCCGACGATCACCTCGGGGTACGGCTCCCGCACCGCGCCGCCCGCTGCCGCCTCCGGCCGCGCGCCACCCTCACCACCGGTCCCGACGCGCCGGGCCGCTTCATCACCGGACGCGAAACCGGGAACCGCCGCACCACCGGACGCGACGCCAGGCAGCACGCCATCACGGGACGCGACACCGCGGTCCGTCTCGCCCTCGGACGCCGCCCCACCGGCCACCCCAATGGCCGCCCCACCGGCCGGCTCGCCGGACGCAACAACCACGGGCCCGCTCACATCCACCGTGTCCGGCACGCCGGCCGCGTCGGGGACGCGGGCCTGACGGCGGCGGCGACCGAGCTCGGCGAGGATGTCGGGATTTTTCGTCAAGTGGATGGACTCGGGCTCGCCGTCCGTCTTCTTGATCTTCTCGTCGTGCCGCGTCGCGGGCCGGAAGTCCGCCACGGCCGCCGCCATCACCACGACGTCGGCCTCCCCGGAGGCGGCCAGCACCGCCTGGCGCAGCTCGGCCGTGGACTCCACCCGCACCACCGTGGCCCCGGCCGGATCGGGCAGCGTGACGTTGGCGGCGATGAGGGTCACCTCGGCCCCGCGGGCGACGGCCGTGCGGGCCAGGGCATAACCCTGCAGCCCCGACGAACGATTGCCGATGTAGCGAACCGGGTCGATCGCCTCACGGGTGCCCCCGGCGGACACGACGACCTTGCGCCCGGACAGGTCGCGCGGCCGGCCGCGCAGCACGCGCAGGCAGACCTGGAAGATCTCCGCCGGGTCGGGCAGCCGGCCGGGGCCGCTGTCGGCGCCGGTGAGCCGCCCAGCGGCGGGGTCGATCACGACCGAGCCGCGCTCGCGCAGCGTCGCGACGTTGGCGCGGGTGGCGGGATGCTGCCACATCTCGGTGTGCATCGCGGGCGCGAACACGACCGGGCATCTCGCGGTCAGCAACGTGTTGGTGAGCAGATCGCCCGCCAGCCCGTGCGCCGCCCTGGCGAGCACGTCGGCGGTCGCGGGCGCCACCACGATGAGGTCGGCCTGCTGGCCGATCCGCACGTGGGGCACCTCGTGAACGTCGTCCCACACCTCGGGGGTCACGGGATTGCCGGACAGGGCGGCCCAGGTGGGCGCGCCCACGAACTTCAGGGCGTCGCGGGTCGGGACGACCCGCACCTCGTGCCCCGACTCGGTGAACAGGCGCAGCAGCTCGCAGGCCTTGTACGCGGCGATGCCGCCGCTGACGCCCAGGACGACCTTCATCGAAGGGGTCAGACCGCGCCTTCGATGGGCTCGGCGTTGAGCAGGCCCTCGGAGACCTCGCGCAGCGCGATGGACAGCGGCTTCTCCTGAGCATGCGTCTCGACCAGCGGCCCGACGTATTCCAGCAGGCCCTCGCCGAGCTGGGAGTAGTAGGCGTTGATCTGGCGAGCGCGCTTGGCGCCCATGATCACCAGGGAGTATTTGCTGTCGACGATGTCGAGCAGCGCGTCGATCGGCGGGTTGGTGATGCCCTCCGCGGCCGGGATGGTGCCTGCCACGATTGTCAGACCTCTCGGTTGGTGGTTGTCGTGACCCCCTGAGGGTCAGTCATCAAGGCTATCAGCCGGTGGCACACGTCTTGGACACTCGTGTTCACCAGGGTGAGGTCGAATTCGGATTCGGCGGCCATCTCGATCCGCCCGGCCGCCAGACGGCGCGCGATGACGTCCTCGGGCTCGGTGCCGCGCCCGCGCAGCCGCATCTCCAGCTCCTCCCAGCTGGGCGGGGCCAGGAAGACCAGCAGCGCCTCCGGCATGCTGCGGCGCACCTGCCTGGCGCCTTCGAGGTCGATCTCGAGCAGGGTCGGTACGCCCTCGGCCAGCTTCTTCAGCACCGGCTCGCGCGGCGTGCCGTAGCGGTTGCCCGCGAACTCCGCCCATTCGAGCAGCTCACCGGCCGCCACGAGCCGGTCGAACTCGTCGCCGTCGACGAAGTAGTAGTGGACCCCGTGCGCCTCGCCGGGCCGGGGCCTCCTGGTGGTCACCGAGACCGACAGCCACACTTCGGGGTGTGCCCGCCGGAGCTCGGCGACGACCGTGGACTTGCCGACGCCCGACGGCCCGGAAAGGACCGTCAGCCGTCTCTCGCACAGGGGCAGGAAGCCGTCCTCCACTTCCGATCCGACAGTCTCATGGGCACTGACGTCGCCGGACCAGGACCTGTCGGCCACTTCCTACCCCCCGTTGAACCTGCGCTTTCGTGTGGAACAGAGATTAGCTCTCGTTGCCACCGAACTCGCGCTCGAGGGAGGCCCTCTGGTTCGCGCCGAGGCCCCGCACGCGGCGGGACTCGGCGATGGCCAGCCGCTCCATGAGTTGCTTGGCGCGGACCTTGCCCACGCCTGGGAGCGATTCCAACAAAGCCGACACCTTCATCTTGCCGATGACGTCGTCGGTCTGCCCATCCTTGAGCACCTCAGCCAGAGAAACCGCGCCATGCTTGAGCCGGTTCTTGACCTCGGCACGCTCTTTACGGGCCTTGGCAGCCTTCTCCAGGGCTGCGGCGCGCTGCTCGGGGGTCAGGGGAGGAAGAGCCACGCCGGGTCACCTCGAATTTCTGTCGATGTACTCGGACGGGAAGGGAAACTAGCTGGTCATCGCCCCCTAAGCAACGTCAAGAGCACTTTCTCTCGCCACAAAATGCACTTCATCACTGTCCGTGTTTGTAAAATCACATTGTGCTGATCGAATTGCCGCACTTCCCGCTCAGGGCGGCGGCGCGCGACGATGTCGCGAAACGCAATGAAGATCACATTACAGCCGTCCAGCATTGTCCGAAATGCCGCCCGCACCTGGGCCGAAACCTTCTCGGCGATCGGTGCGCGACCGCTTCAGGGATGCCTTATGATCTTGTGAGCGGCACCGGACGGCAAGATCCGTCTTGCCCGCCCGTCCATGATCCACCGACCCATGGCGGCGGGTGCACGGGCAGGCGCGGCGACCACCTCTGACTCGCGCCCGTCAACCCACATCCGTCACCCCGTGCCGGGGGCGCCGCCACCGCCCGACCACACGGGACCGACGCGACATCCCGGCGTCTCGCCGGCATGTGGCCGACGCTGTGCCGCGACGGCACGGAGCCCAGCGCCCCGGCCCCGGCATGACGGCCTGGTCCATGCGTGAATGCCGGGCGCGTGTCCTGCGGCCACCACGACACGCGCTCGACCTGCCGGGTACGCGGCCATCGGCGCACCGTGACCGGCCACGGGCGCGTACCCGGCTGCGGACCACCACGGTCCGGTCTGGCGCGCGTCCCCGGGTGCCGGTCCGCCACGGGCCGGGTCAAGTGTGCGCTCGTCACGGCGAGTGCCACGTGGGCCTTCACGACCGGCCATGACGGGCGGAGAGCGGCGTCGGCGCGTGCGGGCAGGCCAGGCTTGCCGTAAAGGATGGAGATCGTTACCTGTCAGGCGGAACGGCGGAGAGAGGCGGCGATGGCGGCGGCCGCGGCGCCCGGGTCCGGGGAGCCCGTGATGGGGCGGCCGATGACGAGCAGGTCGGCGCCGTCCGCGAGGGCCTGTTCGGGCGTGGCCACGCGCGCCTGGTCCTGCGTGGCGGCGCCCGCGGGGCGCACGCCCGGCGTGATCAGCCTGATCCCCTCCCCCACCTCCGCCCGCACCGCGGACACCTCGTGGGGCGAGCACACGAGCGCCGTCGCGCCCGCCTCGACCGACAGCGCCGCCAGCCGGCGCACCGCGGCGTCGGCCGGGCCGGCGAGACCGACGCGGTCGAGGTCGGCCTCCGTCAAGGAGGTGAGAATCGTCACGGCGGCGATCTCGGTGTGCGGCGCCGCCTCCACGGCGGCCCTGATCATGGCGGGCCCGCCGGCGGCGTGCACGGTCAGGATCGCGGGACGCAGCCGGGCCACGGCGCGGGCGGCGCCGGCGACGGTGTTGGGGATGTCGTGCAGTTTGAGGTCGAGGAACACCTGCACGCCACTCGCTCCCTTGACGGAGGCGATCACGTCGGGGCCGTAGCGCAGGTAGAGCTCCAGGCCCACCTTGACCGTGCTGACGTGCGGCGTCACGAGGGCCGCCCACTGGGCTGCGGTCTCCAGGTCGGGTGCGTCGAGGGCGACGGCGATCGGTGCGGGAGTCAAGACGTGCTCTCCTCAGGTGCTGGAGCGATGGCGGGCGGGGACGTCAGGGGCGCTGGTCCGCCACGGCCGTCATGAGACGGCACGGGGCATTCTCCTCCGCGGCCGGACGGCACAGGACGCTCTCTTCGGAAGTCCGCCGGAAGACGGTACGGGACGCTCACTTCCGGGCCGGCCGGCGGACCTCACGGAGCGCTCTCCTCGGAGTCGACCAGAAGATGCCGGGGCGCGCTCCCCGGAGGACGGTGTGCCAGGCCGACGGCGTCGGCGAGGCGCTGCAGGCCGCGCGCCCTCAGGAGGTCTTCGAGCTCGCGCTCGATACGCAGGCAGGCGTAGGGGTCGTGGAAGAGCGCCGTGCCGACCCCGACCACGCAGGCGCCCGCCAGGACGAGCTGGAAGGCGTCCCGGCCGCTCATCACGCCGCCCATGCCGATCAGCGGGACTCCGGGCAGCGCGGCGTGGACCTGCCAGACGCAGCGTACGGCCAGCGGCAGGACGGCGGGCCCCGACAGCCCGCCGGTGACGGCGGCGAGCGAGGGCCGCAGCGCCTCGGTGTCGATGGCCATGCCGAGCGGGTTGTTGATCATGGACAGCGCGTCGGCGCCGGCGTCCACGCACGCCCGGGCGACCGAGACGATGTCGGCGACGTCGGGCGCGAGCTTGGCGACGACGGGAACGTCGTAGCGCATGATGGAGCGCACGGAGGCGATCACCTCGGCCGCCGCGCTGCCCTCGCGGGCGAAGACGCGGCCGCGGTCCTCCATGTTCGGGCAGGAGAGGTTGATCTCCAGTGCGGTGACCCCGGGCGCGTCGGCCAGCCTGCGGGCCAGCTCGGAGTATTCGGCGACGGTGCCCCCGCCGATCGAGACGATGGTCTTGATGCCCCGCTGGGCCAGCCAGGGCAGCTCGCGCTCCAGGAACGCGTCGATGCCGGGGCCCTGCAGGCCGACGGAGTTGAGCATGCCCGAGGGCGTCTCGGCCATCCGCGGGGTCGGCCGGCCGGCGCGCGGCGCCATGGTGATCGAGCGGGTGGTCAGCGCGCCGAGCCGGTGGAGGTCGAAGAACTGGGCCAGCTCCCGCCCCGAGGACGCGCAGCCGGCGGCCGTGGTGATGGGGTTCGCCAGCTCCACATGCGCCAGAAAAGTCCGCATATCAACTGACATGTCGTGCTCCGCCTCCGGGGGCGCCCAGCGCGTCGAACGGGATGGTTCCCACGTCCTCGAAGCGCACCCGTTCCCCCCGGAACACCGGCCCCTCCGCGCACGCCCTGACCATCCTCGTCGCCCCGTCGTCGCCGATGACGGGGAGCACGCACGTCATGCACACCCCGATCCCGCAGGCCATCGACTCCTCGACCGCCACCTGCACCGGGATGTCGAACTCCATCGCCACCGCCGTCACCGCCCGCAGCGTCGCCATGGGCGCGCAGGCGTAGACGGCGTCGGCCCGCGTGTCGGCGATCACCGAGGGCAGCGCGTCGGTGACGGTGCCGCGCAGGCCGAGCGAGCCGTCCTGGGTGGTCAGCGTGGTCGTCTCGGCCATCCTGCGGGCCCGCATCGCCCCGAAGACCCGTTCGGCCTCGGCTCCCCCGATCACGAAGTCCACCCGGCAGCCCCGCGCCAGCAGCGCGTCGGCCAGCGGGAACAGCACGGCGGAACCGTAGTCGGAACCCACCAGCACGCAGTGCGCGGGATCGCGCGGCAGCGGGAACGGCCGCCCGAGCGGCCCGACCAGGTCGAGCGTGTCACGGGCGCGCCGCTCGGCGAGCCAGGCCGTGCCGGGCCCGCCGGTGGTGAAGACCAGTTCGACCGTGCCGCCGTAGTCGGCCTTGACGTCGTGGATGAAGAACGCCCGGCGCGTCACCATCGAGGTGTAAGCCCCTCCGACCGCCACCGACACGAAGTGACCGGGGCGGTAGCGCTCGGCTATCCCCGGCGCCACCACCGTCAGCGCATGGTAGGCGTCGACGCGGCGCGTCGTCAGCACCGTGCCAGTCACCTGCACCGGAGTGCCGGCCAGTCGTCTTCACCTCCCGCCCCGGGGGTCGTACGGGGTCAGCCCCTGAGTGCCTGCGCGTGTTCCTGCAGAGACCGTACGCCCACATCGCCGCGCACGATCGCCTGGATGCCCGCCGCCGCCGCGGCGAGTCCCGCGACCGTGGTGATGCACGGGATGCCGCGCAGCACCGCGGCGGTGCGGATGTCGTAGCCGTCGAGCCGCGGGCCTGACTGCCCGGGGCTGCCGAAGGGCGTGTTGATGATCAGATCGACCTCGCCGTCGAGAATGCACTGCACGCTCGTAGGCTCACCTCCGGGCCCCGTCCCCTCGCTCTGCTTCCGCACGATCTTGGCATGGACACCGTTGCGGCGCAGCACCTCGGCGGTCCCCTCGGTGGCCAGGATCTCGAACCCGAGGTCCGCGAGCGCCTTCACAGGGAAGATCATCGCACGCTTGTCGCGGTTGGCCACGGACACGAACGCGCGTCCTTTGGTCGGCAGCTCACCATAGGCGGCCGCCTGGGACTTCGCGAACGCCACGCCGAAGAACGCGTCGATGCCCATGACCTCGCCCGTGGAGCGCATCTCGGGCCCGAGCACGATGTCGACGCCGCGGAAGCGGTTGAACGGCAGCACCGCCTCCTTGACCGCGATGGACGAGTCGAGCGGCAGCGTGCCGCCGTCACCGGTCGCGGGCAGCATGCCCTCCTCGCGCAGCGAGGCGATCGACGCGCCGAGCATCACCCGGGCCGCCGCCTTGGCCAGCGGCGCCGCCGTGGCCTTGGACACGAACGGCACGGTGCGGCTGGCGCGCGGGTTGGCCTCCAGGACATGGAGGACGCCGGCGGACATGGCGTACTGGACGTTCAGCAGCCCGCGCACCCCCACCCCGGAGGCGATGGCCTCGGTGGCGGCGCGGATGCGCTTGATGTCGTTGCTGCCGAGCGTGATGGGCGGCAGCGCGCACGCCGAGTCGCCGGAGTGGATGCCGGCCTCCTCGATGTGCTCCATGACGCCCCCGAGATAGAGCTCCTCGCCGTCGTAGAGGGCGTCGACGTCGATCTCGATGGACTCGTCGAGGAACTTGTCCACCAGCACCGGATGGCCGCCCTCCTGGGCCGCCATGTAGGTGGCCAGCGTCTCCTCGTCGTAGACGATGGCCATGCCGGCCCCGCCCAGCACGTAAGAGGGGCGCACGAGCACCGGGTAGCCGATGTCCTCGGCGATCTCCAGCGCCTCCGGGACGGTCAGCGCCGTGCCGTGCTTGGGCGCGGGCAGCCCCGCCTCGGCCAGCACCCGCCCGAACGCGCCGCGCTCCTCGGCCAGGTGGATGGACTCCGGCGAGGTGCCGACCACGGGCACGCCCGCGTCCTTCAGCGCCTGCGCGAGCCCCAGCGGCGTCTGGCCGCCGAGCTGCACGATCACGCCCGCCACCGGTCCTGTCTGCTGCTCGGCGTGCACGACCTCCAGGACGTCCTCCAGGGTGAGCGGCTCGAAGTAGAGCCGGTCGGAGGTGTCGTAGTCGGTGGAGACGGTCTCGGGGTTGCAGTTGACCATGACGGTCTCGAACCCGGCCCGCGACAGCTCGAACGAGGCGTGCACGCACGCGTAGTCGAACTCGATGCCCTGCCCGATGCGGTTGGGCCCGGAGCCGAGGATGATGACCTTCTCCCGCTCGCCGGAGGGGACCTCGCTCTCCTCGTCGTAGGTGGAGTAGAGGTAGGGGGTCTTCGCGGCGAACTCGGCGGCGCACGTGTCGACGGTGTTGTAGACCGGCCGCAGCCCGAGAGCGTGCCGCAGGTCGCGCACCCGCGCCTCGTCGATGCCGCGGATGTCGCCGATCTGCACGTCGCTGAACCCGTGGCGCTTGGCGCGTTCGAGCACCTCCACCGTCAGCTCGGCCGCCGCGGCGACCGTCTCGGCCTCCTCGTGCAGCAGGAAGAGCTGGTCGATGAACCACGGGTCGACGCGCGTGGCCTCGAACAGCTCTCCGGGCGTGGCGCCCGCCCTGATGGCCTGCTGCATGGTGTGCAGCCGCCCGTCGTGCGGCGTGCGGCACTCGGCCAGAAGCTCGTCCTTCGGCCGGAGCTCGCCGGCCCAGGTGAAGGAGGAGTCCTTCTTCTCCAGCGACCGCAGCGCCTTCTGCAGCGCCTCGGGGAAGGAGCGGCCGATGGCCATGGCCTCACCGACCGACTTCATGTGCGTGGTGAGCGTCTGGTCGGCGCCCCTGAACTTCTCGAACGCGAACCGCGGCACCTTCACCACGATGTAGTCGAGCGTCGGCTCGAAGGAGGCGGGGGTCTCCTTCGTGATGTCGTTGGGGATCTCGTCGAGGGTGTAGCCGATGGCCAGCTTGGCCGCGATCTTCGCGATCGGGAAGCCGGTGGCCTTGGACGCCAGCGCCGACGAGCGCGACACGCGCGGGTTCATCTCGATGACGATCATGCGGCCGGTGCGCGGGTCGACCGCGAACTGGATGTTGCAGCCGCCGGTGTCGACCCCGACCTCGCGGATGACGGCGATGGCGACGTCGCGCATGTTCTGGTATTCGCGGTCGGTCAGGGTCAGCGCGGGCGCGACGGTGACGCTGTCGCCGGTGTGGACGCCCATCGGGTCGATGTTCTCGATGGAGCAGACGATGACGACGTTGTCGGCCTTGTCGCGCATGACCTCGAGCTCGTACTCCTTCCAGCCGAGGATCGACTCCTCGAGGAGCACCTCGGTGGTCGGCGACGCGTCGAGCCCCGCGCCGGCGATGCGCCGCAGGTCTTCCTCGGTGTACGCGAACCCGGACCCGGCGCCGCCCATGGTGAACGACGGCCTGACCACCACCGGGTAGCCGAGATCGCCCGCGGCGGCCAGGCACTCCTCCATCGTGTGGCAGATGACCGACCTCGCGGACTCGGCGTTGAGACCGTGCTCGCGGGCGACCTTGGCGACGATCTCCTTGAACCGCTCGCGGTTCTCGCCCGACTGGATCGCGTCGAAATCGGCGCCGATCAGCTCGACTTCGTACGTGTCCAGGACGCCCGACTCGTGCAGCGCGACCGCCGTGTTGAGCGCCGTCTGCCCGCCCAGCGTCGGCAGCAGCGCGTCGGGGCGCTCCTTGGCGATGATCTTCTCGACGAACTCGGGGGTGATGGGCTCGACGTACGTGGCGTCGGCGAACTCCGGGTCCGTCATGATCGTCGCGGGGTTGCTGTTGACCAGGACGACGCGGAAGCCCTCGTCCCGCAGCACCCGGCACGCCTGGGTGCCGGAGTAGTCGAACTCGCACGCCTGTCCGATCACGATCGGCCCGGAGCCGATCACCAGGACCGACCTGATGTCCTCACGCTTGGGCACGGGTCATGACCTCACAGAACTCGTCGAAAAGGTAGGCGGCGTCGTGGGGCCCCGCGGCGGCCTCCGGGTGGTACTGCACGCTGAAGGCAGGCTGCTCCAGCAGGCGCAGGCCCTCCACGCAGCGGTCGTTGAGGTTGACGTGGCTGACCTCGGCCGGCCCGTACGGCGTCTCGAACGGCCCGTCGAGCGGCGCCTCCACCGCGAACCCGTGGTTGTGCGCCGAGATCTCCACCTTCCCGGTGCGTACGTCCTGCACCGGCTGGTTGACGCCCCGGTGCCCGTAGCGCAGTTTGTACGTGGACAGGCCGAGGGCCCGGCCGAAGAGCTGGTTGCCGAAGCAGATGCCGAAGAAGGGCACCCTGGCCTCCAGCACCTGCCGCAGCGCCGACACGTCGGCGGTGGCGGGGTCGCCGGGGCCGTTGGAGAAGAACACGCCGTCCGGCTTCACCGCCATGATCTGCTCGTACGTGGCGGTCGCGGGCAGCACGTGCACCTCGCAGCCGCGCTCGGCCATCCGGTGCGGCGTCATGCCCTTGATGCCCAGGTCGACGGCCGCCACCGTGAACTTCTTCGGCCCCGCCGCGGGCACGACGTAGGGCTCGGCCGTGGCCACCTGGGCGGCCAGGTCGGCGCCCTCCATGCCGGGCGAGCGGCGCACCCGCTCGACCAGCTCCTCGACGGGCTCGGACGGGCCGGTGAAGATGCCGGCGCGCATGGCGCCGCGTTCGCGCAGGTGGCGGGTGAGCGCGCGGGTGCCGGAGATGGCGATGCCGACGACGCCCTGTTCCTTGAGGTAGGCGTCGAGCGATCGGGTGGCCCGCCAGCTGGAGACCACCCTGGACGGTTCGCGCACGACGTAGCCGGCCACCCAGACGCGCGACGACTCGGGATCGTCGTCGTTGACGCCGGTGTTGCCGATGTGGGGCGCCGTCATGGCGACGATCTGCCGGTGGTAGGACGGGTCCGTCAGCGTCTCCTGGTAGCCGGTCATGCCGGTGTTGAAGACCATCTCGCCGAACGTCTCGCCTTCGGCGCCGTACGGGGTTCCGTGGAAGACGCGCCCGTCTTCCAGGACGAGCACCGCCCCTCGGTGGGCTGCGCCCCCCAAGTGCCCCCCGAAGGGCGTGGAGCCGCTTCGCGGCAGGTTGTCATTCACGTCAGCAGGGCTGTCGTTCACACCAGCTTCCCTTCGAGAACGGTCGGCCTGCCGCGCAGGAACGTGGCGACGACCCGGCCGGGCAAAGTCATGCCTTCGTAGGGTGTGTTCCTGCTCTTGGACGCGAAGGCGGAGGGGTCCACCTCGGTGCGCGCGGTCGGGTCGTACAGCATGATGTTGGCCGGCTCGCCCGCCTCGAGCGGACGGCCCTGGCCGGGCAGGCGGCCGATGCGCGCGGGAAGCGCGGACATCCGCTGCGCGACGCCCGCCCAGTCGAGCAGCCCGGTCTCGACCATGGCCTCCTGGACGACGCTGAGCGCCGTCTCCAGGCCGACCATGCCCATGGCCGCCGCCGACCACTCGGTCTCCTTGTCCTCGACCGGGTGGGGCGCGTGGTCGGTGGCCACGATGTCGATCGTGCCGTCGGCCAGCGCGGCGCGCAGCGCCTCCACGTCGGCGCGGGTGCGCAGCGGCGGGTTGACCTTGTAGATCGGGTTGTAGGCCCCTACCGGCGACTCCTCGACCAGGTCGTCGGTCAGCAGGAGGTGGTGGGGGGTGACCTCGGCGGTGACGTTCCAGCCCTTGGACTTGGCCCAGCGGATGATCTCGACCGAGCCCGCCGTGGAGACGTGGCACACGTGCAGCCTGGAGCCCACGTGCGCGGCCAGCAGGCAGTCGCGGGCGATGATCGCCTCCTCGGCGACCGCCGGCCAGCCGGCCAGGCCGAGCCTGCCGGAGACGACGCCTTCGTTCATCTGGGCGCCGGAGGTGAGCCTGGGCTCCTGGGCGTGCTGGGCGACGACGCCGTCGAACGCCTTGACGTATTCGAGGGCGCGGCGCATGAGAACGGCGTCGTCGACGCACTTGCCGTCGTCGGAGAAGACGCGCACGCGGGCGGCCGAGTCGGCCATCGCGCCCAGCTCGGCCAGCTGCCTGCCCTCCAGGCCGACGGTGACCGCGCCGACGGGGTGCACGTCGCACAGGGCGTGTTCGCGGCCCAGCCGCCACACCTGCTCGACCACGCCGGCGGTGTCGGCGACGGGCGAGGTGTTGGCCATGGCGTGCACGGCGGTGTAGCCGCCGCGGGCCGCCGACTGCGTGCCGGTCCGCACGGTCTCGGCGTCCTCCCGGCCCGGCTCGCGCAGGTGGGTGTGCAGGTCGACCAGCCCGGGGAGGGCGATCGCTCCCGCGCCGTCGATCGCCTCGGGCGCGTCCATGCCCGGCGCGACCTCCGCGATCACGCCGTCGGCGATCCGGATCGAGACCGGCTCGCCGCCGAGAATCCTGACGTTCTTGATGATCATCATGCTGTGCCCGTCGGTTGGTTCGCTGCGCTCTTTCACGTGGTCTCTCCTCCGAGCAGCAGGTAGAGGACGGCCATCCGGATGGTCACGCCGTTGGCGACCTGCTCCACGATCGTCGAGCGCGCCGAGTCGGCCACCTCGGCGGCGATCTCCATGCCGCGGTTCATCGGACCGGGGTGCATGACGATCGCGTCGTCCGGCATCTTGGCGAAGCGGTCGCGGTCGAGTCCGTAGCGGCGCGAGTATTCGCGCTCGCTCGGGAAGTAGGCGGCGTTCATCCGCTCCTTCTGCACCCGCAGCATCATCACCACGTCGGACTTCGGCAGCACCGCGTCGAGGTCGTAGGAGACCTCGCAGGGCCAGGTGCCGACGGAGACGGGCAGCAGCGTGGGCGGCGCGACCAGCGTGACCTCGGCGCCGAGCGTGCCGAGCAGCAGCACGTTGGAGCGGGCGACCCGGCTGTGCAGCACGTCGCCGACGATCGTGATCTTGCGCCCTTCGAGCGCGCCCAGGCGGCGGCGCATGGAGAAGGCGTCGAGCAGCGCCTGCGTCGGGTGCTCGTGGGTGCCGTCGCCGGCGTTGACGACGCTGCCGTGCACCCAGTTGGCCAGGCGGTGCGGCGCGCCGGAGGCGCTGTGGCGGATGACGACCGCGTCGGCCCCCATGGCCTCCAGGGTGAGCGCGGTGTCCTTGAGTGACTCGCCCTTGGACACGCTCGACCCCTTGGCCGAGAAGTTGATCACGTCGGCGGACAGCCGCTTGGCCGCCGCCTCGAACGAGATGCGCGTGCGGGTCGAGTCCTCGAAGAAGAGGTTGACCACCGTGCGCCCGCGCAGCGTGGGCAGCTTCTTGATGGAACGTTCCGAGACACTCGCCAGCTCCTCGGCGGTGTCGAGGATGAGCAGCGCGTCGTCCTTGGTGAGGTCTCCGGCGGAGATCAGATGCCGTTTCACCTGCCGCCCCCCTTGACCAGCACGACGGCGTCCCGGCCGTCGATCTCCTGCAGGTAGACCTTGACCTTCTCGCTCTTGGCGGTCGGCAGGTTCTTGCCGACGTAGTCGGCGCGGATGGGCAGCTCGCGGTGGCCGCGGTCGACCAGCGTGGCCAGCTGCACGGCGGTGGGCCGGCCGAGGTCGTTGAGCGCGTCGAGCGCGGCCCGCACGGTGCGGCCGGAGTAGAGCACGTCGTCGACGAGCACCACGACCTTGCCGTCGATGCCGTCGGGTGGCAGCTCGGTGTGGCCGAGCGGCCGGGCGGGCTTGAGCCGCAGATCGTCGCGGTACATCGTGATGTCGATCGAGCCGACGGGGATCTTCACGCCTTCGAACTGCTCGACGCGGTCGCCGAGCCGGCGGGCCAGCGTCGCGCCACGGGTCGGGATGCCGAGGAGGACGACGTCGTCGGCGCCCTTGGTCCGCTCGAGGATCTCGTGCGCGATCCTGGTCAGCGCCCGGTGGATGTCGGGGGCCTCCAGCACGGCGCGGGAATCGGACATGGCGAATCTCACCACCTTTCCCGCCTCACGGGACGGGTCTTAAAGGGTGTTGGTCGGGAGACAGAGTACCAGGGGCTACCAGCTACAACGTGAGCGCCCTTCCGAAGCGCCGCGACGGCTCCCCCTACAGGGGGTGACCGGCCGGGGCGGGTTCCGCCACCCTCATCCGCGGCCCGCTGCCGGGTAAAACTCCCCTCTTCCGCCGTGTCGGCCGTTCTCGCGCGGGCAGGTCACGGAGGGCTGCCGGGCGATCGTTCATGTCCGGCTTTTGGGGGGATAGAGCGAAGATGACCTTTCATGTTGATTCGGAGGTCGGGCGGCTGCGCCAGGTCCTCCTCCACAAGCCCGACCTGGCGCTCAAGAGGCTCACCCCCACCACCAAGGACGCGTTCCTCTTCGACGACGTGCTGTGGGTCCAGCGCGCGATGGAGGAGCACGAGGAGTTCAGGCAGGTGCTGACCGGCCGCGGCATCAAGGTGTACGAGCTGGCCGACCTGCTGCGGGAGACCGTCGACATCCCCGAGGCGCGCAAGCACATCCTCGACGCGGTCATCGACGAGCGCTGGCTCGGCCCGGCCGCCATCGACGACATCCGCAACACCCTCGACGGCATGGACGCGGCCACGCTGCAGCTCTACCTGACAGGCGGCATCACCAAGGACGAACTGGTCGCCATGGGCTGCGCCCCCAAGTCGGTCACCTTCCACACCACGGCCGGCGACGACTACATCCTGCCGCCGCTGCCCAACCACCTCTTCACCCGCGACACGTCCTGCTGGATATACGACGGCGTGTCGATCAACGCCATGCGCAAGAAGGCCCGCATGCGCGAGACGGTCAACATGGAGGCCGTCTACATGTTCCATCCCACGTTCGCCGGCGGCTTCGACCGGCCGGGCCAGGGCGGCTACCACTGCTGGATGCCCGGCCAGGCGGTGGCGCCCGCCACCCTCGAAGGCGGCGACGTGCTGGTGATCGGCAACGGCGCGGTGCTGATCGGGATCAGCGAGCGCACCCGGGCGCAGGCGGTCGAGATGCTGGCGCAGCGGCTGTTCAGAGCCGGCTCAGCGCGGAAGATCGTGGCGCTCGACATGCCGAAGGCGCGGGCGGTCATGCATCTCGACACCGTGATGACGATGCTGGACGTGGGGGTGTTCACCAAGTACGCGGGCCTCGGGATGCTGCGCTCGTACACGATCGAGCCCGGTGAGACGCACAAGGAGCTCAAGGTCACCGACCACCCGCCGGAGGACATGCACAAGGCCATCGCCCGCGCACTGGACCTGGACGACATCAAGGTCCTCACCCCCACCCAGGACGTGTACGCCGCGGAGCGGGAGCAGTGGGACGACGGCTGCAACGGGCTGGCGCTGGAGCCCGGCGTGGTGGTCGCCTACGAGCGCAACACCACGACGAACAACTTCCTGCGCGACAACGGCATCGAAGTGATCACCATCAGGGGCAGCGAGCTCGGCAGGGGCCGGGGCGGCCCTCGCTGCATGAGCTGCCCGCTCGAGCGGGACGCGGTCCAGGAGGCCTGATGCGGGTCATCGTCGCTCTCGGCGGCAACGCCGTGCTCAAACGCGGCCAGAAGGCGGACGCCGACGTCCAGCTGGCCAACGTGCGCACGGCCGTCAGGACGCTCGCCCGGCTGGCCGGCGAGCACGAACTGGTCATTACCCACGGGAACGGCCCGCAGATCGGCATGCTGGCGCTGGAGAGCGCGGCCGATCCCGACCTGACCCGGCCCTACCCGTTCGACACGCTGGTCGCGCAGACGCAGGGCATGCTCGGCTACTGGATGCAGCAGACCCTGCAGAACGCGCTGCCGGGCCGGCAGGTCCTCGCCATGGTCACGCAGACGCTGGTGACGGCCGTCGACCCCGCCTTCGAGCAGCCGGCCAAGTTCGTCGGGCAGGTCTACGACCAGGAGGAGGCCGAGAAGCTGGCCGCCGAGTACGGCTGGACCGTCGCTCAGGACGGCCCTCACTGGCGGCGGGTCGTCCCCTCCCCCACGCCCCGGCGCATCGTCGAGACCCGGCTGATCCGCAAGATGATCCGGGAGGGCGTGGTCGTCATCTGCGCGGGCGGCGGCGGCATCCCCGTCGTCCGCGACGAGTCGGGCCGGTTGATCGGCGTCGAGGCGGTCGTGGACAAGGATCTCACCGCCGCGATGCTGGCCGAGTCGCTCGAGTGCGACGCGTTCCTGATCCTCACCGACGTGCCCCGCGTGATGCGCGGCTTCGGCACGCCCGAGGAGACGGAGATCGCCCACACCACGCCGCACGAGCTGCGGACCATGGAGTTCCCCCCGGGGTCGATGGGCCCGAAGGTGGACGCCGTGTGCCGCTTCGTCGAGAACACCGGTGACATGGCCGCCATCGGGAAGCTTGACCAGGCCGAGCGCATACTCGACGGCTCAGCGGGCACGATCGTCACACCCAACGGCAGGTGGCCGCTGACGAGCACGTTGTAGGGGGTGTCTGATGGCACTGGCCCAGCGGCTCTTGCGTACGAAACCGGCCGAGCGCATCGTGGCCGAGGGTGGACGGGGCGAGGGCGGTGAGCTGCGGCGCACGATGTCGCTGTGGCAGCTCACGCTGTTCAGCGTGGGCGCCACGCTGGGCACCGGCATCTTCGTGATCCTCGGGCAGGCGGTCCCCAAGGCGGGGCCCGCGGTGGTGCTGGCGTTCGTGCTGGCCGCCTTCACCGCGCTGCTCTCCGCCCTGTCGTACGCCGAGCTGGCCGGGACGATCCCGGTGTCCGGCTCGTCCTACTCCTACGCGTACGCGACGCTGGGCGAGCTGGTGGCCTGGATCTGTGGCTGGTGCCTCATGCTGGAGTACGCCGTGTCCGTGGCGGCGGTCTCCGTGGGCTGGGGCGAATATCTGAACTCGTTCCTGCGGTCGTTGTTCGGCTTCACCCTGCCCGACGCGATCACCCGCTCCCCCGGCCAGGACGGCGGCGTGGTCAACGTCACCGCGATCCTCATCGTGCTGCTGGCCACCTGGCTGCTGCTCTACGGAGCGTCCGAGAGCGCCACGGCCAACGCGGTCTTCGTGCTGATCAAGATCGCGGTGCTGCTGTTCTTCTGCGCCGTGGCGTTCACCGCGTTCGACGCGGGCAACCTCTCGCCCCTCGCTCCCATGGGGGTGGCCGGCATCACCGCCGCCGCCTCCCAGGTCTTCTTCTCCTACATCGGCTTCGACGCCGCCTCGACCGCCGGCGAGGAGGCCAAGAACCCCAAGCGCGACCTGCCCCTGGCCATCGTCCTCTCCCTCGCCATCGTCACGATCGTCTACGTGCTCGTGGCCCTGGCCGCCGTCGGCGCGATGCCGTGGACCGAGTTCGACCCCGAAAGCACCGAGGCCAGCCTGGCCTACATCGCCGACCTGGCCATGGGCGCCACCTGGCCCGGCCTGATCGTCTCCTTCGGCGCGGTCATCGCCATCGCGAGCGTCGTGCTCACCGTCATGTACGGCCAGACCCGCATCCTGTTCGCGATGTCCCGCGACGGGCTCATCCCCCGTGTCTTCCAGAAGGTCAACCCGCGCCACCAGGTGCCCGTCGCCAACACCCTCATCGTCGCCCTGTTCATCTCGGTGCTGGCCGGGCTCGTGCCGCTGGGCCAGCTCGCGGAGGCGACCAGCATCGGCACGCTGTTCGCCTTCGCCATCGTGAACGTCGGCGTGCTCGTGCTCCGCTACCGCAGCCCCGAGCTGCCCCGCAGCTTCCGCGTGCCGTTCTTCCCCGTCACGCCGATCCTCGGCGCGATCTTCTGCCTCGTCGTCATGGCGGGGCTCGCCGGGGTCACCTGGCTGGCGTTCGCGTTGTGGATGCTGGTGGGCCTGACCTGCTACTTCCTCTACGGCTACAGCCATTCGCGGCTGAATGTCGAGGTGGGCTGATTGGCTTCCCCGACAGGTCTTCGAGCCGGACACCCGACTGGCCGGCTCCCCAGGGCTGAGGTCCGGGGTCTCCGGCGAAGGAGGAGCCGATGAAGCTGGGGAACGTGCTCGCCGGATACGCGCCGGGACCGCGGGGCAGGGACGGGCTGGCGCTGGCCCTCCTGCTCAAGGAGCAGGCGCGCGGGCGCCTGACGGTGGCGATCGTGCAGCCGCCCGTCTGGACGCCGCCGGGACCCGCAAGGGCCGAGGAGAGCGCCTGGCGCGCCTACCTCGCCGAGCAGGCGGCCACGACGCTCGCGCAGGCCCGCGAGCTGGCCGGCGAGGACGCCGAGTACGTCAAGCACACCCATCGGGGCAGCGGGCGCGGCCTGGTGGAGCTGGCCCGCAAACGCGGCGCGGACGTCGTGGTGATCGGCTCGGCCCCGCGCGGCGGCAGGGGCCGCATCGCCCTGGGCAGCACGGCCGACCAGCTGCTGCACTCTTCCTCCGTCCCCGTCCTGCTCGCTCCCCGCGGCTACGGCGAACGGCCGCCGGCCGCCTTCGACCGCCTCACCGTCGCCTACCGGCGCGGCCCCGGCGGTGACGCGGCGGTCGAGGACGCGGCCAGGGCGGCCGCGACGCTCGGCGTGTCCCTGAGGCTGGTCACGCTCGTGGTCAGCAGCGGCAGGCGGGCGCGGGTCGCGGAGGAGATGCTCGTACGCCTGCGCGACCAGGCCGCGGCCGACCTGCGCACGGCTGCGCGGGGGCACCGGCGGAGACTGTCCGTGGAGGCCGAGGTGCTGGAGGGCCGGAGTGTCCCCCAAGCGCTCGGCACGACCTCGTGGCTCGCCGGCGAGATGATCATATGCGCTTCGAGCGCCACCGGGCCACTCAGACGGGTCTTCCTGGGCGACACGTCCATAAAGATCGTCAAGGCCGCGACATGCCCGGTCATGGTGCTCACCCGCCAGACGTGAGTGGGCACGCTCCCTCGTCAAACTATGACGAAGTACTGGTATTAGTGGGACATCAGAGGCGTTTGTGGCGATTCCTAACGGACCGGATTCGGCATCTTTTTTCCAATCAGCTTGACCTGGGGCGTCCACCCCTTTACCGTCACTGTGCGTAACCGCACTGCGCGGCGTTACCGGGGTAAACCCAGGCCGTGGCTACCGATGGTGCCGAGCATGGCACCAGACCCCCCGGTGGCCGGGGCATACGCCGCAAGGGAGCACAATCTACTAAGAGCGATACATACGAGAGCCGGGGGGCCACACGATGCCGTCTGAGTACGCAAAGTCGCTGGGTGCACGACTCCGCGCCATCCGCACCCAGCAGGGCCTGTCCCTGCATGGAGTCGAAGAGAAGTCGCGTGGCAGGTGGAAAGCCGTAGTCGTGGGCTCATATGAGCGCGGCGACCGGGCCGTGACCGTGCAGAAACTTGCCGAACTTGCCGACTTCTACGGGGTGCCCGTCTCCGAGCTGCTGCCGGGCGGCGCCGCCCCCAGCCCGCTCGGGCCGACACCCAAGCTTGTGATCGACCTGGAGCGCCTGGCGACCCTGCCGAAGGAGAAGGCGGGCGCGCTGGCCCGTTACGCCGCGACGATCCAGAGCCAGCGTGGCGACTACAACGGCAAGGTACTGTCGATCCGCCAGGAGGATCTGCGCTCCCTGGCCGTGATCTACGACAAGTCGCCCAGCGAGCTGACCGAGGAGCTCATCAGCTGGGGCGTCCTCGACGCCGAGGCTCGCCGGGCCGTCGAGTCGTTCTGAGGTCGGCGCCTCAGGGATTGCTCGTTTCGAGGTCACCCGCCTGAGGCATGTGGGGCTCGCCGTGCGCCGGCGAGCCCTTCGTCCTTTCCACGGGCCTCGCCTTCGCCACCGGTCACCATGTGGAGCGGCCCGCACGGCATCCGGTCGAACCCTCTCGGAAGGGCACGTGACCGAGGTCCTCGGAAGCCAGGGCCGGTCGGGACCGGCCGGAGGGGCACGTGACCGAACCCCCGGGAAGCCCGCCAGGAAGGGCTCGCGCGTGAGGGAGCGTCAGCCCGCCAGGGGGACGTCCGCGGGAAGCTGGGGCTGGCTGGGAACGCCGAGCAGGTCTTCGATGGCGCAGACGAAGGTCTCCGCCTCGGCCAGGATCTCGTCGGCGTCGGCCGCGCCGATCCCGCGGACCATGCCCGCCTCGGCGGCGGCCCGCTTGGCGGCACTCGCCGCGAAGTAGGCAGCCCACTCGGACAGGTGCGGCTCCGCCTCGGGCAGCAACTCCCACGCGCTGCGCAGGCGGCGCCTGCGGCCCTCCATGGGCCGCGGGCGGGCGGCCAGGATCGCCGCCGCCGCCCTGAGGGCGGCGAGGTGGGCGGCCACATATCGGGATGCCGGGGTGCGAGCGCCGGTCGCCTCCGCCAGGCAGGAACGTGAATCGATCAGGTGTGCCCGAACCGCAGCCGACAGCCGGGGCCCGGGCGTTTCTCTAGGCCGTGGTGCCATCTTGCGCGCCTCCTCTGGAGTCGTGGGCGGGCGGCCGGCGTTGCGCCGGTGGAGTCAACACTCGCAGACGCCACCGACATTTCCGCCGGGCCGGCCGGACGAGGAGCTTCCCCTCTCCCCGTCCGGCCAGGACACGCCCGCTCGTCTCCGCCGACGACGAGGACGCGCCCTTCGCCCGTGGAACCTGGCCGCGGGGATCGCTTGGGGAAGCGAGCCGCCCGCGACCAGGCCCAGGTGACGCCGAGCCGCGAGCCTCACCGCCACTACTTCGAACATAATTTCGATGAGGTTCGGTGTCAACCACATCCACGAACACAGGTTCGATGACCATGAACGAAACGGCCGGCTGGCCACGCGGGCGACCCGTACGACGAAAGCAGCCGCCACCGCGGATGGGCACGCGGCGGCGGCTCGGGTCCGGAGGGCGCCGAAGCGGCGCCCAGGACGGCCAGGAGGCGCTCAGGAGGCGGAGATCGCCCCCGAGGGACAGAGGGTCACGGCGCGCCGCACGGCCTCCTCCTGCCCGTCCGGCGGCGTCTGGCGCAACAACACCACCGTGCCTTCGTCCTCGCTCTGGTCGAACACCTCCGGCGCCGTCAGCGCGCACATGCCGGCACCGATGCACACCGTGGTGTCTGCCTTGATCTCCATGATGACCTACCAAGTGACAGGGAGGCGGTGCACTCCATAGATGGTCATGTCCGAGCGCATCGGCACCTCCTCGGGCGTTACCGCCAAGCGTAGGCCAGGGAGGCGCCGCAGCAGCGCAGGGTAGGCGATGCGCATCTCGGCCCGGGCGAGCTGCTGGCCGAGGCACTGGTGGATGCCGTGGCCGAAGGTCATGTGACCGCCGGCGGGGCGGGTGACGTCGAGGTGCTCGCCGCCGGGGAAGCGGGAGGGGTCCCGGTTGACGACAGGCAGGTGGACGCCGACCATCTCCCCCTCCTTGATGAGGTTGCCCGAGATCTCGACGTCCTCCGTCGCGAGCCTGAACGGGCCGAGGTGGATGATGGTGAGGTAGCGCAGCAGTTCCTCGACGCCGTTGTCCACCACCGACGGGTCGTCGCGCATGGCGGCGAGCTGGTCGGGGTTGGTGAGCAGCGCGTACGTCCCGAGGCCCAGCATGTTGGCGGTCGTCTCGTGCCCGGCCACCAGCAGCAGGAACGCCACCCCGGTGAGCTCCTCGTCGTCGAGCTCCCCGCCCTCGATGAGCCCGCTCAGCAGGTCGTCGGCCGGCTCCTTGCGCTTGCGCTGGATCAGCCCGTACAGGTAGGCCGAGACCCGCCCGAGCGCCGCCAGCACGTCGTCGGCCTTGGTCTCCAGGTTGACCAGGATCTTGGAGTCCTCCTGGAACTGCGCACGGTCCTCGTACGGCACCCCGAGCAGCTCGCAGATCACCAGCGACGGGATCGGCAGCGCGAACGCCTGGACGAGGTCCGCGGCGCCGTCGGCGGCCGCCATGTCGTCCAGGCAGGCGTTGGTGATCTCGGTGATCCGCGGCTCGAGAGCCTTCATCCTGCGCACGGTGAACTGCCCGGTCAGGAGCTTGCGGTAGCGCGTGTGCTCGGGCGCGTCCGTGCGCAGGAAGAACCCCCGCGGCACCCCGCGATCCCTGCGCTCGCCCACCAGGTCGACTCTGGACGGGATCGGGGCGTGCATCTTCTCCGGCCGGTTGCTGAAGCCGGGGTGGGCCAGCACCGCACGGGCCTCCGCGTAGCCGGTCACCAGCCAGCCGACGTGGCCGTCGGCGTACGTCATGCGGTGCATCGATGCCTGTTGCCGCAGCTCCGCGACCTCGTCCGGCGGGTCGAACGGACGCTGCCTGGTCATGGGCAGGGTGAAGTCGGACATGTCTCTGCTCCTTTCCGAGCGACCTCCCTAGAAAACATCAATCGTTGCAAATTTTCAACCAGTGAAAACAATAAGAGCGTGCAGTATAGTTCCGGCATGGTGGGATTGCGGGAGCGCAAGAAGCAGCGCACGCGCCGGGCGCTGATCGAGTCGGCGCTCCAGCTGTTCGACGAGAAGGGGTTCGAGGAGACCACGCTGGCGGAGATCGCCGCTGGGGCCGACGTGTCGACGCGCACGTTCTTCAGCTACTTCGCGAGCAAGGACGACGTGGTCTTCTACGACACCAACGAGCGCATGGAGCTGGCGAAGTCCATGCTGGCCCGCGCGGAGCCGGGGATGGCGCCGGCCGACCTGCTGAACAGCCTCATCGACAACAGTCTCGCGTGGTCGAGCGCGCAGGAGGATCTCACCTTCGAGGACGCCGAGCTGCGGCTGCGGCTCATCCTGACCGAGCCGACGCTGCAGGCGCGGGCGCTGACCGTGCTGTTCGAGACCCAGCTCGCGCTGGCGCGGACGCTGCACGAGACGTACGCCGACGAGCTGAGCCTGATCGAGGCCTCGGCGGCGGTGGGCGCGCTGTTCGGGTCGGTCAAGCTCGCGGTGATCGCCAACCTGGAGCACAACAGGTCACTGGAGGAGATCTTGGACACCGCTCGCCGGGCGGCCGACGTCGCGCTCGCCGGGATGCGCTCGCTCGGCTAGCACCTCGCCCACGGCTTCTGAGAGGCTGTGCCCTGAGTCGGGAGAGGAGAGCGCATGGCGGAAAGCCGGCGGCGGCCCAACGATCTGGTCCTGCTGGCTCTGGGGCCGGTCCTGGCGGCGGCGTACGCGGCCGCCAATTACGCGGCCATCCGGGCGGGCGTGCGGGCGGAGATCGCCGGCCCGGGGTGGGAGGGCGGCCGGCCCGGCGCCGGCGAGATGACGGCGCTGGGCGCCGACACCTGGCAGCTGACCTGGTGGACCGCACTGTTCGCGGGGATCATGGCGGTGGCCTACGTCGTCCTCGGGGCGCTGCTGCGGCGGCGTGGCCGGGGCCGCACGCCGCTCATGGTGCTCTCGGGCGTCCTCATCGTCCCGTACGCGCTCGCGTTCTTCGTCGCGCTGCTCAACCCCGTACACGTCCTGCCAGGCCTGTACGAGTCCCCCGACTTCGCCGCGGGGGTGCCGGGCTGGCAGGTGGCCACGCCACTCATCGTGCTCGCGGGCGGGCTGGCGCAGGCGGTGGGGATGACGATGGCGGCCTCGACCGGCCGGCGCGCGGCGCGGGCAGGCGTGGAGCCCGCCCGCTGAGCCGCCGCGCACGCGAGCGCCGCGGCGGAGGGATCACGCGCGCCTGAACGTGCCCCGCACGTGCACCGGCACGCCCTTGCCGAGCATGTCGGGAAGTTCCTCGGCCACGTTCATCGGCATGCGTACGCAACCGTGCGAGGCAGGGTGGAGCGGCACGGACAGCGCCCCGTGGAAGGCGATGCCGCCGTTGAAGAAGATCGGGTTGTACAGCTCGCCCAGATAGGACTTGTGCCACCCGCTCGCGCGCCAGGTCGTCCGGTAGTTGCCGGTCGGCGTCGTGGCCGAGCCGCAGAAACGCTGCTGCTTGCCCTGCCACACGGCCGTCTCGCAGTAGGCGATGCCGCTGCCCGACGACACGTGGGTGATGAGCTTGGCCTCGCCCTTGACGTACATGACCATGATCTGCTTGGTCAGGTCGACCTCGGCGCGGGTCGGCCTGCCGTTCCTGGCCAGGACTCTCGGGGCCCTCGGCGTCTCCAGCGCCTCCCAGGTGCGCCTGGCGACGGTGCTGGTCGGCTTGATGCCGTTGACCTTCTGGAACGCCCACACGGCCGCCAGCGTCGTGCCGCCGTATTTCCCGTCCACCTTGCCCGGACGGTAGCCCAGCTCGGTCAGGCGCTCCTGCATCCAGGTGACGGCCTCGCCCTTGGCGCCGAGCTTGAGCGTCCTGCCCGGCGCGGTGACCGTCGCGGCGGGAACGGCGGCGGCCGGACCGCCCGCCGTCGCGGGTGTCGTGGTGGTCGTCGCCGGCGCCAGCACAGGTGACGACGCGTGCGTACGGTGCGGCGCCGGCGTGCCGCATCCCGAGACGATGACGGCGCCGGCCGTCAGGAGAGCAGCTACCCCGGGTAGCCGTCGAGCCCTCACCTGTACCACCTCTCACCCCGGTAACTGGATCAGTGGACCTTACACCACTCACCATCATTCGGTAATCAAGCAGTCATCCTGTTTAGAGTGTGTCCATGTCTGAGAAGTTGCCGGCCAATGCCGTCATTGTGGAATCAGCGCTTCGCCGGCTCAGGGTGACCGGCGAGATCGTCGTTCTGCCGGAGAAGGCCCCCACCGCCGCGACCGCCGCGGCGCAGATCGGGTGCGAGGTCGGGGCCATCGCCAACAGCCTGATCTTCGACGCGGACGGCGGGCCCCTGCTCGTGCTGACGAGCGGCGCGCACCGGGTCGACGTTGAGCTGATCGCCCGCACGGCGGGTGTCCAGCGGGTACGCCGGGCGTCGCCGGAGTTCGTCAGGGCCGCCACCGGCCAGCCGATCGGCGGGGTCGCCCCGGTCGGGCATCCGGCGCCCGTGCCGACGCTGGTGGACACCTGGCTGAGCAAGCACGAGGTGGTCTGGGCGGCCGGCGGGCATCCGCTGACCGTGTTCCCGACCACGTTCGACGAGTTGGTGCGGATCACCGGGGGCACCCCTGTGGACGTCGAGTAGTGTGCGACAGGTGATCGAGTTTCGCGGGGTGGGTCCCGCCGGGTTCACCGAACGGCTGGAGACGGTGATCGGCATCTACACGGCCGCGATGAACCCGCCCGCGGACCAGATCGCCGGCCGCAAGACCATCATGCGAAATCATGGGACATATCCCCATTTTCAGTGTTATTTCGCTGAATTGCGTGATTCATCCCCACAGCTACCCCCTTCGGAACCCCAAATCGTGGGTTTCGCGTACGGCTTCCGGGGCGCGCCGGGGCAATGGTGGCATGACGTGGTTCTCCGGGCCCTGCGCGACGAGATGGGCCCGGAGGCCGCCAACGCCTGGCTGGGATTCGCGTTCGAGCTGGCCGAGATCCACGTCCACCCCGACTACCAGGGCAAGGGCATCGGCCGGGCCATGATCAGGACACTGTGCGCCGGCCGGCCGGAACGCTCGGCCGTCCTGTCCACGCACGACCAGCCCACGGCCGCCCGGCGCCTCTACGCCAGCATGGGCTTCACCGATCTGCTGACGCGGTTCGTCTTCCCCGGCGGCCACGAGGAGTACGCGATCGCCGGCCGCCCCCTGCCTCTCCCCTGACCGGCGCGGAGGAAAGCCGCCGCCCCGGGCGCCGCCTCCCCGACCCGCGGTCTCCCGGTGACAGGGAAAAACCTTGATGACGACGTGACCCGTGGGTTTACCGGGCATGGCCGAGGGCATCATCCATGACAGAAAGTAACCGACCCTTTACTCACCGGCTACCAGTCCCCCGCCCGTCACCCGCCCGGTCCCCCTGCGGGCGGGTGGCGGGCCTTCCTCATGCTCGCTGACCGGCCCACGCCTCGAACCACGCGCCCGGCCCGCGTCGCGCCGTGACGGCGGCCCGCCCCGAGCGGGTCAGCGGGCGTCTCCCTGGAGGCCGCCGGCCCCGGTCGGCGGGTGGCGTGCCGCCGGCCGTGCCGTAACGACAACAAGACCGCGCCGAGCGGAGAGCCACGTCGGGCGGACAGCCGCAGCCCAGCACCACGTCAGGCGGACAGCTGCGCCCCGGACAGTCTCTGGAACACCTCGCGCGTGGCGCTGGAGCGGTTGAACGTGATGAAGTGGATCCCCGGCGCGCCCTCGTCGAGCAGCCGCTGGCACAGCTCGGCCCCGTGCTCGATGCCCAGCCGCCGCACCGCTGCCGGATCGTCCTTGACCGCCTCGAAGCGCGCCGCCAGGCGGGGCGGGAACGGCGCCCCGGACAGCTGTTCCGAGCGCGCGATCGTGCTCATCTGCGTCACCGGCATGATGCACGGGATGATCGGCGTGTCACAGCCCTGGGCCGCCACCCGGTCGCGCAGCCGCAGATAGTCGTCGGCCTCGAAGAACATCTGCGTGATCGCGTAGTCGGCACCCGCCCGGCACTTGCGGACGAAGTAATCGGTGTCGGACTCGATGGACGGCGAGCGCGGGTGCTTGTAGGGGAAGGCGGCCACGCCGACGCAGAAGTCGCCCGCCTGCCTGATCAGCCGCACCAGGTCTTCGGCGTAGAGCACGCCCTCGGGGTGCGGCACCCACTCGGCCGTCGGGTCGCCGGGGGGATCGCCCCGGACGGCCAGGATGTTGCGCACCCCGGCGTCGGCGAAGCGCCCCACGAGGTGGCGCAGCTCGCGGACGGAGTGGTCGACCGCCGTGAAGTGCGCCACGGGCGTGAGCGTGGTGTCGTGGGCGATGCGCTCCACGATGTCGACCGTGCGGTCGCGGGTGGAGCCGCCCGCGCCGTAGGTCACCGACACGAACGTCGGCCGCAGCGACTCGAGCTCCCTGATCGCCCGCCACAACGATCGCTCGCCCTCGTCGGTCTTCGGCGGGAAGAACTCGAAGGAGAACGACCGCCCACCGTCGGCGAGCATGTCGCGGACCGTGGGAACACGTTCGGGGAAGAAGGAAGGTCGACCAAGCGCCATGGTCACCAGGCTACAGTGGCGCCGCGGGACCCGGCAGCCCGAGAGGCCCTGGAGATCCTGACGCCCGCGTCCGGCCATTAGTCTCAGTGTCATGACCATTGACGCCGCCCGCATGGACGTCCTGCGCCCGCAGGTGGAGCGCTCCCTCGGAGACTTCGTCGAACGGAAGTTGCCGGCCGGGGGCGATGCCGCCTTCGCCCCGCTGCGCACGGCCGCCGACGCGCTGCTGTCCGGGGGCAAGCGGCTGCGCCCGGCGTTCTGCTACTGGGGCTGGCGCGGCACGGGCGGCGCCGACGTCCCCGCGATCTTCACCGCCGCCGCCTCGCTGGAGCTGCTGCAGGCCAGCGCGCTCGTCCACGACGACGTGATGGACAAGAGCGACCTGCGCAGGGGGATGCCGGCCGCGCACCGCCGCTTCGAGTCCATGCACGAGCAGTCCCGCTGGCAGGGGTCGGCGCAGCAGTTCGGCGAGGGTGCGGCGATCCTGCTCGGCAACCTGCTGCTCATCTGGTCGGGCGAGATGTGGCGCACCAGCGGCCTGCCGCCCGCGTCCCTGGAGGCGGCCCAGCCCGTGCACGACCACATGCGCACCGAGCTGATGTGCGGCCAGTACCTCGACCTGCTGGAGCAGGCCAACGGGGAGAACACGTTCGAGTCGGCGCTGCGGGTGGCACTGTTCAAGAGCGGCAAATACTCGGTGGAGCAGCCGCTGCGGCTCGGGCTGGTGCTCGCCGGCCAGGAGCGCGCGCCGTGGATGGACGAGCTGTGCACCGGCTACGGCACCCGCGTGGGGATCGCCTTCCAGCTCAGGGACGACGTCCTCGGGGTGTTCGGCGACCCCGCGCAGACGGGCAAGCCCGCGGGCGACGACCTGCGCGAGGGCAAGCGGACGATGCTCGTGGCCCGCACGCTGGCGGCCGCGTCCCCCGGGGCCGCGCAGACCGTCCGGCGGCTGCTCGGCGACCCCGAGCTGGACGAGGCCGGGGTGGCGACGCTGCGGGGGATCATCGACGACACCGGCGCGTTGCGGGAGTGCGAGGACCTGATCGGCGACTATCTGGGCCAGGCGCTGTCCGCCCTCGACGAGTCGCCGGTGACGACCGAGGCCCGCTCCGCCCTGACCGAGCTCGCCATCGCCGCCACGTCCCGCAAGACCTGAGGCGGCCGGGCGGGCCGGTCAGGGACCGCCCGGCGTCGGGCTCAGGGAGACAGGCGTTTGGCGAACTCGGCCGCCGCCGCCCCCGGATCGTCCGCGTCGGTGATCGCGCGTACGACGACCACCCGCTCGGCGCCGTACGACATGACCTCGTCGAGATTGTCGAGGTCGATGCCGCCTATCCCGAACCACGGCCGTGAGGTGCCGAGCCCCGCCGCGTGCCTGAGCAGCGGCGGTCCGGGCGCCGGGCGGCCGGGTTTGGTCGGGGTGGGCCAGATGGGGCCGCAGCAGAAATAGCCGACGCCCTGCTCCACGGCCGCGGCGGACGCCTCGGCGGCGGAGTGGGTGGACCGTCCGATGACGATGTCGTCGCCGAGTATCTCTCGCGCGACCGTCGCCGGAAGGTCGTCCTGCCCCAGGTGGAGCACGTCGGGCCGGGCAGCGTAGGCGATGTCCGCCCGGTCGTTGACGGCCAGGAGTTTGCCGTGCCGGTCGCAGGCGTCGCGGAAGACCTCGAGGAGCGCGAGTTCTTCGCGGGCCTCCAAACCCTTCTCCCGCAGCTGGATGATGTCCACGCCGCCGGCCAGCACGGAGTCGAGGAACTCTGCCAGGTCGCCGCGGTCGCGGCGGCCGTCGGTGCAGAGATAGAGGCGGGCCTCAGAAAGCGAGAGCTTGGGCACGCCGCTTGACCTCCGTGTGACGGCCGGCCCGGATCGCCTCGATGGGCGATCCGGGCAGGGACTCGTCCGGGGTGAAGAGCCAGCGCAGCGACTCGACGTCGTCGTAGCCGGCGTCCTGCAACACGGTCAGCGTGCCGGGCAGGCCCTTCATCACGTCTTTTCCGTCGAGGAACACCGCGGGCACCTGAGGCCCGCCGCTGCCCCTGCGTACGCCGAGCAGCTTGTGGTCCTTGAGGAGTTGCTTGGCCCGCCCCAGCGGAAGGTCGAGGCGTGAGGCCACTTCAGGGAGAGTGAGCCACTCGTCGACGAGCTGCTCGGTCTCCCGGTCGATCTGTGCAACAGAAAGTGTCACGAAACCACAACTACCACATGGCGCGCTTGCTCAAACAACACAATCTCGTAGGGACACTTCGGGATCTACCAGGCGTTTGGCATCGAGGCGTTGGCCCGAGGCGATGACTCTGCGGCCCTGTACGAGGTCTCGCGGCCGGTCGACGGCGAGCACGGCGGCGAGGGCGTCGTCGGCGGTGAGCCAGACGGCCGACCATTTACCCTCCGTGTCACCGCGGTAGAGGAGGCGTTCGCCGGCGGGGTGGTGGCCGGCGTACTGCACCATGTGCCCGAACTGCTCCGACCAGAAGTAGGGCACGGGATCGTAGACGGCCTCCTCGCCGAGCAGCGTCGCGGCGGCGACCTCGGGCGCGTTGAGCGCGGAGTCCCAGTGTTCGACGCGGAGCCGGGTCTGCCAGCGGCGCGACCACCAGGCGGCGCAGTCGCCGACGGCGACGACGCCGGGCAACGAAGCGCGCAGATGCTCGTCGGTGACGACGCCGTTGTGCAGGTCGATGTCGGCGTCGGCGAGCCACTCGACGGCGGGACGCACGCCGATGCCGGTGACGACCACGTGGGCGTCGACGAACGCACCGCCCACCAACCGCACGCCGCCCTCGTCCACGGAGTCGACCATGGCGCCGAGCCGCAGGTCGATGCCGGAATACCAGGGCTCGGTGCGCGCGCCGATCTCGGCGCCGACGGCGGTGGCGAGCGGCGCGGGGCCGGCCTCGATCACCGTCACCGCGCACCCGGCCCGGCGTGCGGCGGTGGCGACCTCGGCGCCGATCCAGCCGGCGCCGATGATCGCGACGCGGGCGCCGGGGACGAGCATGGCCCTGAGCTCGTGGGCGTCGTCGAGGGTGCGCAGCACGTGCTGGGGACCGTCGCCGGGAAGCCTGATCGGGTCGGCTCCGGTCGCGATGACCAGGCCGTCGTAGCCCAGCTCGCCCTCGGTCGTCTCCACGACCCCCGCGCGCAGCGACTTGGCGCTGACGCCGGGCCAGAACTCGACGCCGAGCGCGGCCAGGTCGGCGCCGACGTAGCTGTCGTCGGCCTCTCCCGACAGCACGGCCTTGGACAGGGGCGGGCGGTCGTAGGGGCGATGGCGTTCCCTGCCGACCATGGTGACGCGCCCGGTGAAGCCCTTCGAGCGCAGCGCCTCCACGGTGCGCAGACCGGCCAGTCCTGCTCCGACGACGACGACGTGGTTCACGCTGATGACCATAACGGGGGCGGTGTCCGGGCGTGACACCGAGGCCGTAGGCTGGTGAGGGAAAGACGCGCGGGAGTCCGGCCGTGACCGGGCTGAGAGGAAGGCTTGACCGGGCCTTCGACCGCAAGACACCTGATCCGGGTCATGCCGGCGAAGGGAGCGCATGTGGACGTGATCGTAGGCGGCGGGATCGTCGGGCTGTCGGCCGCCTGGCGGCTGGCCCGCTCCGGCCGGCCGGTCACCGTGGCCGACCCGGCTCCCGCCTCGGGCGCGTCGCACGCGGCCGCGGGGATGCTGGCTCCGGTCAGCGAGGTGACCTACACCGAGGCGCCGCTGCTGCGGCTGGGGATGGCGGCGCTGCGCCGCTGGCCGTCCTTCGCCGCCGAGCTGGCCGCGGACGCCGGGCTCTCCGGGCCGGCCGCACTCGACTTCCGTACGAACGGCACGCTGGACGTCGCGTTCGGCGCCGACGACCTGGCGGCGCTGGACGAGCTGGCCGCGTTCATGGAGAAGCTGGAGCTGCCGGTCGAGCGGCTGACGGGGCGCGAGTGCCGGCGCCTTGAGCCCATGCTGGCCCCCTCCGTGCGCGGCGGCCTGCTGGCTCCCGGCGACGCCTGGGTCGATCCGCGCCGCGTGACGGCGGCCCTGCTCGCCGCCCTCGACCGGCTGCGCGTCCCGCTGGTGCGGGCGCGCGTGAGCGAGCTCCTGCGTGACGGCGGCAGGGTCACAGGGGTTCGCCTCGCGCCACCGGACGTCCCGGCCCCCGCCGTGGCCGATGGCGGCGTGCCGCGGCAGTTGCGGGCCGAGCGGGTGATCCTGGCGGCCGGGGCGTGGAGCGCCGGGCTCGCCGGGGTGCCGGTGCGGCCGGTCAAGGGGCAGATCATGCGGTTGCGCTCCGCCCAGCCCCTGCTCGGCCGGTGCGTACGCGGCACCGTGCACGGCTCGTCCGTCTACCTGGTCCCCAGGGGCGACGGCGAGCTGGTCGTCGGCGCGACCCAGGAGGAGATGGGGTTCGACACCAGGGTGACGGCCGGCGGGCTCTACGAGCTGCTGCGTGACGCCAGGGAGCTGGTTCCGGGCGTCACCGAGCTGGAGGTGGCCGACGTGGTGGCCGGGCTGCGGCCGGGCACGCCGGACAACCTGCCCGTCATCGGCCCGAGCGGCACGCCCGGGCTCACGCTGGCCACCGGGCACCATCGGGGCGGCGTGCTGCTGGCCCCGTTGACGACGGCCATCCTGCTGGGCGAAGAAGGCGAGCTGGCGGCGCTGTGCTCGCCGGAAAGGTTTCAGGAGATTTCATGATTGTGATGATCAATGGGACCGCGCACGAGGTGATCGACGGCACGACCGTGGCGCAGGCCGTGAGCACGTTGACCGCGGCCACCACCGGAGTGGCCGTGGCCGTGAACGACGAGGTGGTCACGCGCAGCGCCTGGGAGACGACGGCGCTCAGCGACAGCGACCGCGTGGAGGTTCTGACGGCGGTGCAAGGTGGATGACCTGATCATCGCCGGGGAGAAGTTCTCGTCCCGGCTCGTCATGGGCACCGGCGGCGCCCCGTCGCTCGAGGTGCTCGACCAGGCGCTGGTCGCGTCCGGCACCGAGATGACCACGGTCGCCATGCGGCGGCTCGACCCGGAGGCCCGCGGTTCCGTCCTCGACGTGCTGCGCAGGCGGGACATCAAGGTGCTCCCCAACACCGCGGGCTGCTTCACCGCGGGCGAGGCCGTGCTGACGGCGCGGCTGGCCAGGGAGGCGCTCGGCACGCCCTGGGTCAAGCTGGAGGTCATCGCCGACGAGCGCACGCTGCTGCCCGACCCCATCGAGACGTTCGACGCGGCCGAGCGGCTGGTGGCCGACGGGTTCGTGGTGCTGCCGTACATCGGCGACGACCCGGCGCTGGCGCGGCGCCTGGAGCAGGCGGGCTGCGCGGCCGTCATGCCGCTGGGCGCGCCGATCGGCTCCGGGCTGGGCATCCGCAACCCGCACAACATCGAGCTGATCGTGGAGGCCGCGTCCGTGCCGGTCATCCTCGACGCGGGCATCGGCACGGCCAGCGACGCGGCCCTGGCGATGGAGCTGGGCTGCGACGCCGTCCTGCTGGCCACGGCGGTCACCCGGGCACAGCGGCCCGACCTCATGGCCACGGCCATGCGGGAGGCCGTGACGGCCGGGCGCCTGGCCCGCCAGGCGGGGCGCATCCCCCGCCGCCGCTACGCCGAAGCCTCCTCCCCGATGACCCCGTGACCCCTCTTCCCGGCGAGGGCTCGCGACCGCTCGCGCGGGCGACGTCGACGGTCGCCGGGGCGCCCCCCGCGCGGTATCACCGCGCGGGGAACGTACGGGCACGGCCCCGGTGACCGGCGCATCCGGCCGGCCCTCGTAGGGGGAGCGGCCGCCCGGACGACACGCCCGGACTGCCGCGGGTGAAGGGATGGTCCGCCTCCGGGTCTCCTGCCTCGGTCCGGAGCCCGGCGACGCGGGGCGCGCGGCCGACCGGTAAGGGCGTGACGCCGGTGAGGCTGTGTCCGCTTCCCCGGGACGAAGGGCGTACGAACGAGAACGTCTCCGCATCGGTTTCGGGCGGCCGGGCCCTGTCAGTGGCAAAACGCCCGTAAACTCAGCGGGGTGGACACGACGACTGCGGACCCCCTGGTCGGGCGGCTCCTCGATGGGCGCTATCGCATTGAGAGCCGGATCGCCCGGGGCGGTATGGCGACCGTCTACCTCGCGCTGGACATCCGGCTCGACCGGACGGTCGCGCTGAAGGTCATGCACCGCTCACTCGCCGAGGACCCGGCGTTCGTCCGGAGGTTCATCGGCGAGGCCAAGTCGGTGGCCAGTCTCTCCCACCCCAACATAGTGCACGTTTTCGACCAGGGCACCGACACCGACGTGGTCTACCTGTCGATGGAATACGTGCCAGGCCGCACGCTGCGCGACATCCTGCGCGACCGCGGCCGGCTGCCGGCCCGCGAGGCGCTCGAGATCATGATCCCGGTCCTGGCCGCGCTCGGCGCGGCCCACCAGGCGGGCCTGGTCCACCGCGACGTGAAGCCGGAGAACGTCCTCATGACCGACGACGGCCGGGTCAAGGTCGTCGACTTCGGCCTGGCCAGGGCCATCGAGGCGACCAACCAGACCCGCACCGGCGTGATGATCGGCACGATCGGCTACATGTCGCCCGAGCAGGTCACCACGGGCGGCGCCGACGTGCGCAGCGACGTCTACGCGGCCGGCATCATGCTGTTCGAGCTGGTGACCGGGCAGCAGCCGTATGACGGCGAGACGCCGATGTCGGTGGCCTACCGGCACGTCCATGACACCGTGCCGGCGCCGTCGTCGTTCGTCCACGACGTGCCGCCGCTGATCGACACGCTGGTGGCGCACGCGACGGCCCGCGAGCCGGGCGACCGTCCCGCGGACGCCACCGCGATGCTGGTGGCCGCCGTCGACGCGCACCGCATGTTGCCGCGGATGACCGGCCAGCCCGTGAGCGGCCCCGTGCCGCCGCGCGTCCACCAGCAGGGCGCCCACCAGCAGGGCGCCGGCTCCGCCGCGCGGTCGCGCCCGCAGGCCGCTCCCGCGCACACGCTGATCCAGCCGCGGGCGGAGGTGCCGCAACGGCGCGCGTTCCGGCCCAACTGGTTCCTGGTGACGCTGGCCGCCGTGATGGCGGTCGCGGTGGGGCTGACCGGCTGGTACTTCTCGCAGTCCGACCCCGTCATCGTCCCCGACCTGGTCGGGAAGGACATGGCGATCGCGGAGAAGAACGCCGCCGCGCTCGGCCTCGTGGTCCGCAAGGCCGACGGCAGGCACGACGAGAAGGTGGCCGCCGGCCTGGTCCTGCGCACCGACCCGGTGGCCAAGACCGAGCTCGACAACGGCGACACGATCACGCTGGTGCCCTCGCTCGGTCCCAAGCGCGTCATCGTGCCCAACGTGGCCGGGATGACCGGCAACGACGCCCGCGTGGCCCTCGCCGACGCGGGGCTGACCGTCGACTCGGTCAAACGCCTGGCCAACCAGGAGGTCGAGCGCGACAAGGTGATCCGCACCTCGCCGCAGGTCGGCGAGAAGGTGAAGGAAGGCACCAAGGTCGACATCTTCGTCAGCGCCGGGCTGGTCATGCCCGACGTGGGCGGCATGCCGAAGGACGAGGCCGCCGGCCATCTCAGCGGCCAGGGTTTCCAGGTGCAGGTCAACGAGGTCGACGACGACGCCGAGCCGTGCACGGTCATCGCCCAGGAGCCCAAGGCGAAGACGGAGGTCGACAAGGGCGCCCAGGTCATGATCACGGTGGCGCGGTGCCAGACGGACTTCTGGGACTGGTTCGGCGACCGCGACGGCGAGGGCCGCGACGACCGGCATCTCCGCGTGGTGCCAGGGGTGCTCGGCAAGGAGCTCAGGGACGCCAGGTCCGAGTTACAGGCCCTGGGCTTCCAGGTGCGGGTGCAGCGGCTGGTCAACGCCGGCGTGGTGAAATACCAGCGCCCGCTGCCCAACAGCGAACGCCCGTCGGGGAGCACGGTCTACCTCTGGCAGTGAGCGCCGGTCCCGCCGGCCCGGCCCGCACCCCTGCCCGCCTGCACGCGCCGGGCACGGTCAGGACAGGTGGCCGTGGAGGCGGATCCTGGCCAGACCGCCGTCCGGGTGGATGTCGACCCTGACGTGGGTGACCGGGCCGGGGTGGTGGAGCCGGAAGCGGTGCGGGGTGTCGGGCTGGAGCCTGGTCCTGGGCAGCAGCTCGACCTCGCGCTCCCCGTCGATCCCGGTGAGCGCGACCGCGCCGGGCGCGTTGAACAGCAGGTTCGTGGTGTCGATCTCGGCCAGCTTGACGACGCCGCGGCCGGCCAGCCGGATCACCAGCCAGTCGTTGCCCTCGTCCCGGCGGCGCGCGGTCTCCCAGCCCTCCGCCTGGTGGCGGGCCAGGCCGGGGGCGATGACGTTGTTGGGGGCGGAGTAGAAGTCGTCGGAGCAGGCGGTGACCAGGCCGCCGTTCGCCAGGGCGGCCAGGTCGAGGCCGAGGCCGTCGTAGGCGGACAGGTCGGGGCGGGCTTCGCCGTGCACGCGCAGGCGGGCGACGCCCCCGTCGGGGTGGATGTTCAGGCGGACGTGCGTGTAGCGGGTCTCGTCGGCGACCTGGAAGTGGTGTTCGGCGTCGCCCTTCAGCGCGGCCTTCGGCACGATCTCCGTCCATGGGGCGGCCAGCAGCTCGTCCGGGGACGGATGGCCGTGGACGGCGGCGGCCTCTACCGAGGCGTACGGCGGGTAGTTGCCCTTGAACCAGGCGGTGTCGATCACCACGGCGCGGATGACGCCCGGGACGCCCAGGCGGACGAGCGCCCAGTCGTGGCCGGGCTCGCGCCTGCGCCGGGTCTCCCACCCGTCGTAGACCTGCCCCTTGTTGCCGAAGGTCCCGGCCTGGAAGCCCGGACGGCCCGGCCTGATCAGGCTCTCCTTCTCGGCGAACGACTCGTCGCTCGCCGCGACCACGGAGCCGCCGAGGGCGCGCCCAGCCAGATCGGGCAGGTTCAGGCCGGGCTGCGCGTCGGAGTGTGACATCTAGTGCTCTCCCAGCAGAAGCCGTCCGCAGGGCTCGCCGTCCACCGGCCTGCCGCGCAGCCAGGTGGTCAGGACGGCTCCCCTGAGGGTGCGGCCGTGGTAGGGGGTGACGGGGTGCCTGTGGTGCAGGAGTGCGGCGTCGACCGGGCCGGCGGCGGCCGGGTCGAAGGCCACCAGGTCGGCATCATTGCCCGGCTTGATGCTCCCTTTTCCCGATATTTCAGCCATTGCGGCGGGGTTGGCGGACATCCAGCGGACCACATCCGCAAGCCCGAACCCCCTGCGCGACGCCTCCGTCCACACCGCGCGCAGCCCGAGCTGGAGCGAGGCGATGCCGCCCCAGGCGGCGGCGAAGTCGGGCGCCTTCAGCTCGGCGGGCGACGGCGAGTGGTCGGACACGACACAGCTCAGGACACCCCTCCTCAGGCCGTCCCACAGCAGGTCGCGGTTGGCCCCCGAGCGGATCGGCGGGCAGCACTTGTACGCGGTGCCCCCCTCGGGCACCTGCTCGGCGGCCAGCGTCAGGTAGTGCGGGCAGGTCTCCGCCGTGACGGCCGCTCCGCGGGCCCGGGCCTCCTCCAGGACGTCCAGGCAGGCGGCGCTGGAGACGTGCAGGATGTGCACCCTGGCCCCGGTCTCCCCGGCCAGCCGGACGACCTGCTCGACGGCGCTGCGCTCCGCCCTGTCCGGCCGCGAGTCCAGGAACTCGCGGTACGTCGGGCCGGACGGCTCGCCGAGCAACGCCGGATCCTCGGCGTGCACCACCATCACCCCGCCGAACCCGGCGATCTCCTCCAGAGCCTGCCGTGCCTCGGAGAGGCCGAGCGGCGGGAACTCCTCCACGCCCGACGGCGACATGAAGCACTTGAAGCCGTGCACCCCGCGCTCGCGCAGCGGCGCCAGGTCCTTGACGTTGCCCGGCACGGCCCCGCCCCAGAACCCGACGTCCACCCGGCACTGGCCGGCGGCGGCACGCAGCTTGGCCTCGAAGGCCCCGACGTTCACGGTGGGCGGGAGCGAGTTGAGCGGCATGTCCAGGATCGTGGTGACGCCGCCGGCGGCGGCCGCCCGGGTCGCCGAGGCGAACCCCTCCCAGTGGGCGCGTCCCGGCTCGTTGACGTGCACGTGCGTGTCGACCAGGCCGGGGAGCAGGGCCAGGTCGCGCAGGTCGATGTCCTCGGCGGCGTCGAGCGGTGCCGCGTGGTCGTACAGGGCGACGATCTTCTCCCCGCGCACGGCCACCGCGGCCGCCCGCTCGCCCTCGGGGGTGACGGTCCTGCGGGATCGCACGACGAGGTCGAACCCGGTCATCCGGCGCCTCCCTGGAGATGGTCGGCGGCGAGCCGGGCGGCGAGGCGTTCGAGCAGCGGGCCCGCCTCGGTCATGCAGCGGTCCTCGTCGGGCTCCAGGTCGGTCAGGGCGTAGGCGGCCTCGATGCCCGCCGCCTTCAGCTCGGCGTCGGAGAGGGTACGGCGGCCGCAGACGGCGACGACGGGAACGCCCGCCCTGGCCGCGGCCTGGGCCACGCCGACCGGCGCCTTGCCGCGCAGCGACTGCTCGTCCAGGGACCCCTCGCCCGTGATCACCAGCCGCGCGTTCTCCGCCAGCTCGCCGAACCCGAGCAGGCCGAGCAGGTAGTCGATGCCGGGCCGCAGCTCCGCGTGCAGGAACGCCAGCGCCGCGAACCCCACCCCGCCGGCCGCGCCCGCCCCCGGCGCTCCGGCCACTCCCATGGCCCGGGGGGTGTCGTCATGCTCGTGCTCATGGTCGCGCCCGCTTCGCTCCTCGTTGGCTCGTTCCTCGCTCTCTCGTCCCGAGCTCCTGCGCTCGACGGCGCCCACCAGCCCATGGGTGGCGGTCGCCACCGCCGCCAGCCGGGACAGGGAGCCCTCCAGGATCTCCACGTCGTCGGGGGTCGCGCCCTTCTGCGGCCCGTAGACGGCGGCGGCGCCGTGGGGGCCGAGGAGCGGGTTGTCCACGTCGCTCGCCACCACGAACTCCACGCCCGACACGTCGAGGAAACCGGACATGTCGATGCGGGCGAGCTCCTTGAGCGCGGCCCCGCCCCGGGGGAGCTCGTCGCCGCCGGCGTCGAGCAGGCGCGCGCCGAGGGCCTGCACCATGCCCGCTCCCCCGTCGGTGCACGCGCTGCCGCCCAGCCCCAGGACCACCCGCTTGGCGCCGCGGCGTACGGCGTCGGCGACCAGTTCGCCCGTGCCGTAGCTGGTGGCGGTCAGGGGCTCGCGCCCGCCGGGCAGCCGGCGCAGCCCGGACGCCTCCGCCAGCTCGACCACGGCCGTGCCGGCCGCCTGCCAGGCGTACGAGGCGGGGATCCGCTCGCCCGTGGGGCCGGTCACCTCGATCGTGACCCGCGTGAAGCCGCCGGCCACGGCGGCGTCGACGGTGCCGTCGCCCCCGTCGGCGACCGGCAGCTCCACCGTGGGGACGCCGAGCCCGGCCGACACCCGGGAGGCCACCTCCGCCGCCGTCAGCGACCCCTTGAACTTGTCCGGAGCGACCAGAACAGGCTGAACCACAACGAACTCCCGCATGATGGTGAACAATGTCCTGACGCGCCTTCCTGCCCGGTGCGAGCGGGCAGGAGGGCGTGACTCATCATCATCACATCCCGGGCCGTTCATCCCATACGCTGCCCGGGCGATCGGCGGGGGCGTGCCGGACCGCTAAGAGACCGCTCTGATGAACTCCTCCAGGCTGTAACGGCCGTCCTGGTCGAGGTCGGCCTCCTGGCTCATCGCCCCGAGGGCCTCGGGCGGCAGGTCGGGGAAGTGCCGCCTGAGCTCGGACTCGCTGATGTAGCCGTCGCCGTCGGTGTCGATCGACGCGAAGGTGCTCTTGAGCCGGGCCAGCCGCTCGTCTGATAGCTCCGCCGCCACGGGACCGCCTTCCGGATGCTCGTTCGTACGGGTGCTCGTTGTCCGGATGTCCCCCACACCCTAGTCATCATTGACCTATGACAACCGGATGGAACCCCGTTTACCGGCGAGCGGAGAAGGGCCGGGAGGATCAGGTCCTGGCGGTGCTGGACGAGTGCGCCGCCTGGCTCGCCGCGCTGGGGGTGCGGCAGTGGCCGGACAGGTTCGAGCGGGCGTGGATCGAGCCGGCCGTCGCGCGGGGCGAGACCTGGCTGGTCCACGTCGGGGACGAGGTGGCCGCCACCGTCACGCTGGACTGGTCCGACAACCTGTGGGACGACGACGGGACGGCCGGATACGTGCACCGCATGGCCGTACGCCGGTGGGCGGCCGGGCTGGGCGCGCACGTGCTGGGATGGGCGGCGGACACGACACGCGGGCAGGGGCGCGACCGGCTGCGGCTGGACTGCGTGGCCTCGAACCGGCGGCTGCGCGGCTATTACGAGTCCGCCGGATTCGCGCACCGCGGGGACGTCGCCGTCGGCGGCGCGCCGGGGCAGCGCGACCCGGACGGCCCGGTCACCCTCGTGAGCCGCTACGAGCTGCCGCTCACGCCGTGAAGCCTTCGTGGACGTGCCTCGCCGGGCGCACGCCGCGCTCCTCCGCCAGCCGCACCAGCCGCCGGCGGGCGGCGGCGCCCGCACGCCCTGCCGCGTCCTGGGAGACGGTCGTCAGCTCGCCGCCGGCCACCACGGTGCGCCCGCCGACCAGCACCAGGGCCGGCGGCGGCGCGGGCCCGAAGACCAGCGCGCACACCGGGTCGGCGACGGCGGCGGCGAAGGGCCCGACCGGCCACAGGACGACGTCGGCCAGCTTGCCCGGCTCGAGCGAGCCGAGCTCGTCCGCGCGGCCCAGGTTGCGGGCGCCGCCCAGGGTGGCCAGCTCCAGGGCCTGCCGGGCCGTGAGCGCCCCGGGACCGTATCGGGCCCGCTGGAACAGCAGCGCCTGCCGCATCTCCCCGGCCAGCGGGGTGAGCTCGGAGGAGGCGCTGCCGTCCACGCCGAGGCCCACGTTCATGCCGCGGCGCAACATCTCGGACACGCGGGCGATGCCCGCCCCGAGCCGGCCGTTGGAGGAGGGGCAGTGGGCGGAGCCGGTGCCGGTGGCGGCGAGCTTGCCGATGTCGGCGTCGCTCAGGTGCACGGTGTGCGCGAACCACACGTCGGGCCCGAGCCAGCCCAGCTTCTCCATGTAGTCGACGGGCCGCGTCCCGAACTGCTCCAGGCAGTGCTCGTCCTCGTCGAGGGTCTCGGCGATGTGGGTGTGCAGGCGAACGCCCTTGGACCTGGCCAGCGCCGCCGACTCCGTCATCAGCTCGGCACTGGCCGAGAACGGCGAGCACGGCCCCACCGCGACCCGCACCATCGAGGAGAACGACGGGTCGTGGTGGGCGTCGACGGCCTCGGCCGTGGCGGTCAGGACCTCGTCGAGCTCCTCGACCACGACGTCCGGCGGCAGCCCGCCCTTCGACTCTCCCATGTCCATGGAGCCGCGCGCCGGGTGGAACCTGAGGCCGATCTCGCGGGCGGCCTCGATGCCCGCCGCGAACAGGTCGCCTCTCCCCTTGGGGAAGAGGTAGTGGTGGTCGCTGGAGGTGGTGCAGCCCGACAGCGCCAGCCAGCCCAGGCCGGCGGCGGCGGCCCCCTTGACCACCTCGGCGTCCATGGCGGCCCACACAGGATAGAGGGCGACCAGCCACTCGAACAGCGTGGCGTCCTGCGCGAGCCCTTGCGAGGCCCACTGGTAGAGATGGTGGTGGGTGTTGACCAGGCCGGGCGTGGCCAGGCAGCCGGAGCCGTCGATCCGGGTCGTCCCCGGGGCGGCGGGCGCGGGCCCGGGACCCACCGCGGCGATGCGATCCCCCTCGATCCTGATGTATCCGGAGGGGATCTCGGGGCCGGTGACCGGCGCGACATGCACGTTCTCGATCACGATGACGGGTTCGGACGTCGAGCCGGTGCGCGGGTCGTTCACGTGGCCGCCTTCCGCCGCGCGGCCAGCCGTACCGCCTCGAGGATCTTCTCGTAGCCCGTGCACCGGCAGAGGTTGCCCGCCAGCGCCTCCCTGATCTCCGCGTCCGACGGCCGCTCGACGCGCGCGATCAGGTCGTGCGCCTGCACGATCAACCCCGGCGTGCAGAAGCCGCACTGCACCGCGCCGCACTCCGCGAACGCCTCCTGCACCGGGTCGAGCCGGTCCCCCTCGGCCAGCCCTTCGACGGTGCGCACCCGCCGCCCCTCGGCCTGACCGGCGGCGACCAGGCACGAGCAGACCGGCACGCCGTCGAGATAGACCGTGCACGAGCCGCACTCGCCCTGCTCGCAGGCGTTCTTGGAGCCGGGCAGGCCGAGCCGCTCGCGCAGCACGTACAGCAGGCTCTCTCCCTCCCACACGTTGTCGGCGCTCTCCTCGCGGCCGTTGACGGTGAAGGTGACGCGCATCAGGCGGCCCTCCTTCCCAGATGGTCGTTCCAGGCCCACGTGAGCGTGCGGCGGGCCATCACCCCGATGGCGTGCACGCGGTAGGCGGCGGTGCCGCGGACGTCGTCGATCGGCGCGGCCGCGGCCGCGCACAGCTCGCCGAACCTCCTGAGCAGCGCCGGGTCGAGCGGCGCCTGCCAGTCGAGCTCCCGCGCCAGCAGTTCCTCGGCCTCGTACGCCCGCCGCGGCGTGGGCGCCGCCGACCCGAGCCCCGTGCCGACCCGCCGCTCCTCGGGGCGCAGCGCGACCGCGAACGAGCACACCGCGATCACCATGGCGTTGCGGGTGCCGACCTTGGAGAAGTACTGGGGCCCCGTGGCGGGCCTGACGTGCACGGCCCTGATGAGCTCGTCCGGTTCGAGCGCGCTGCGCTTGACCCCGAGGTAGAACGCGGTGGCGGGGATCATCCTGACCCCCCGGTCCCGCGACTCCACCTCGACCACCGCGTCGGCGGCGAGCAGCGGCGGATGGCTGTCGCCCGCGGGTGAGGCCGCGCCGAGGTTGCCGCCGACGGATCCGCGGTTGCGGATCTGCGGCGAGCCGACCGTGCGCGAGGCCTGCGCGAGCCCCGGCAGCGGCCCGCCCAGCTCCTCGATGATCGTCGTGTACGGCACCCCCGCCCCGACCCGGCAGGCGCCGCCCTCCATGCCCCACGCGCGCAACTCGGCCACCTGGCCGAGGTCGAGCAGCGCGGCGGGCCTGCGCACGTCGAAGTTGAGCTCGACCATCACGTCGGTGCCGCCCTGGATGGGCACCGCGTCGGGCCGGTCCGCCTTGGCGGCCAGCGCCTCCTCCCACGTCGTGGGGCGCAAGAAATCCATCGATGTCTACTCCCAGGCGAATCCGGCGTCGGGCGCGTCCTCACGCAGCACACTGCCCTCGATCAGGCCGTACGGGCGGTCGGCGGCGAAGAAGACCTCGTTGTCGTTGTCCAGGCCGAAGGGCGACAGGTCGACGGCGAAGTGGTGCTTGTTCGGCAGGGCCAGCCTGACCTCGCAGATCTCCTCGCAGGCGGTCAGCGCCCGCTCGCCCATGGCGTACAGGGTCTGCTGGAGCGAGCGGCTGTGCGTGTCCGCGAACGCCTCGACCAGGCATCGCCGCACCCGCTCGTACGACGAGCCGTAGGAGGGGGTGTCACCGGCGTGCCGCCACCGTGCCTCGACGGCTGTGGCGAGGACCCGGTCGGTGGCGGGCGGCAGCGTGGTGTATTCGTCGGCGATGTAGCCGTGGAACTCCGACCCCGTCGAGTTGAGCAGCACCAGGTCCTTGAGCCCGGACACCACGGTGGCGCGGCCGTCGCGGTCGCGGTGGACGACGCAGGTGCGCACCTCGCCGCCCGCGCGCGCGAACGAGTGCGGGCCCTCGCGGCGCCAGGCGTACTCCTCGATCTCCACCCTGGCGTGGTGGATCGAGGGTTGCGACCCGGCGAAGTGGCCGGCCAGCAGGAGGGCGAACTCCTCGATCTGGCCGACGCCGTGTTTCCTCGCGAACGCGTACACGGTGTTCTTCTGCGTGTCGGTCGGCAGCACGGCGGCGTTGTCGCCGGTCAGGTGGACGGCCTCCATGTCGCCCGACAGGGACGTGCTGACGTTGACGTCCTTGACGTGGTGCACGGGGCCGTCCTTGACGACGTGGACGAGCCGCGTCTCCGCCTTGCCGTAGCGGTTGGGCCCGAGCTTGACGGCCATCTAACTCCCTCGGTAGGTGGAGTAGGCGTACGGGCTGAGCAGCAGGGGCACGTGGTGGTGCCGGCCGGGATCGGTCACGGTGAAGGTGACGACGACCTCGGGATAGAACGTCTCGGGCAGGTAGCCGCCGGTGTCGAAGACGACGCGGTGCACCCCGGTTCCCGGCTCCCAGCCCTTGATCCGGCCGTCGGCGTCGGTCCGCCCCTCGGCCAGGACGCTTCCGTCGTGCTCCAGCCGCACGCGGACGCCCTCGGCGGGGAGCCCGGTGACCGCGTTCAGCACGTGCGTGGAGAAGCTCATCTCCCCTCCTCGATGAGCTTGCGCAGCCGCACCCGCGTGATCGCGGCCAGCTCGGCGCGTACGACGTCGCGCTCGGTCTCCTCGTCGTTGCGCAGCCGGGACGTGAGCTTGGCCAGCAACTCCGCGCCGTCGAGGCCGGTGGCGCAGACGAGGTAGACGTGCCCGAAACGCTCCTCGTAGGCCCGGTTGCCCTCCGCCAGGGCCGCGCGCGACGCGTCGCCGACCCCTGACTGCTCCTGCCGCGACCAGGCCGCCTCCGTGCCGGTGCCGGCCGCCCGCTCGCCGATCCTCGGGTGCGCGCCCAGCGCCTCCAGCACGCCGGACCACGCAAGTTCCCGAACGGCCGCGTCCGCGGCGGCGAGCAGCTCGCCGAGCCCGCGGTACGGTCGCAGGCCCGCGACCTTCACGGTGAAGGCGCGGCAGGCGCAGCAGGCGAGCAGGTCGCGCTCGGCCGCGTCGGGCGGCCGTGCGTTGAAGGCGTCGAGCGCGGTGAGCGTGTCGGGCATGTCTGAAGTACACACATGCGCTACGTGCCCGGTCCATCCGCGAGAACTCCGAACCGGCCGCCCCAATGGCCGGGACTTTTGTGTCATGCTCCAAGTCCCGGGCCAGGGTCAGATCGTGATCACGGTCTTGCCCCTGGCGTGGCCTGCGGCGATGTCGCGCAGCACGGCCGGCGCCCGCTCCAGCGGCACCAGCGACTCGACCCGCACGCGCAGCTCGCCGCCGTCGATCAGCTCGGCCAGGCTCGTCAGGACCTCCGGGGTGACCCGGTTGATCACGTTGACGCCGCGCAGCCCTCTCGCGGCCAGGGCGTCAGGGTCGAGCGCGTGGATGACGCTGCAGATCACGCCGCCCGGGCGCAGCACGCCCGCCATGGCGTCGACGGCGCCGGCCGGGGTGGCCAGGTCGAACACCGCGTCGATCCCGTCGGGCCAGGCGGCGAGCACCTGTCCTGGCACGTCTCCCTTGGTGTGGTCGACCGTCTCGTTGGCGCCCAGGTCGCTCATGAGGTCCTCCGCGTCCGGCGCGGCGGTGGCGATGACGTACGCGCGGCGCAGGGCGGCGAGCTGGGTGGCCGCCTGGCCCACACCGCCCGTCGCCCCGACGATCAGCACGGTCCGGCCCTCGGCCAGTTCAGCCGTCTCGACCAGGGCGTACGCGGTCGCGCTCGCGGTGGGCACGGCCGCGGCCTGCTCGGGCAGCAGGCCCTTGGGCATGCGGGCGACGGGCCCGTCCTGGGCCACCACGCCGTACTCGGCGTAGCCGCCGAGGCCGCGGGCGGGGTCGCTGAAGCGGCCGTAGACCTCGTCACCGGGCCCGTACGCGGTGACCTCGGCCCCGACGGCCTCCACGACGCCGGCGGCGTCCTGCCCCATGATGAGCGGGAACCTGGGCGACAATCCGGTCATGGCGCCGCTCGCGATCTTCGTGTCGACCGGGTTGTAGGCCGCGGCCCGCAGGCGGACCAGCAGCTCGCCGGGTCCTGGCACGGGCTCTGGCAGCTCGACGAGCTCCGGCCGGGCTCCGAAGGCGGAAATGGCGATGGCACGCATGGGCTCTCCCCGTCTGGCCTGCGTTGGCGAACGAAAGAGGCGTTACCCGCCCGCGTGCCCGCCAAAGGGGACAGGCCGGCCTCTTGGAGCAACCTTTGTGCGGGCCACCTCACCCGGCTGCCTCACCCGACCGCCTCACCGGGTCACCCCACCGGGTCACCCCACCGCGTCACCTCACCGCGTCACCTCACCGGGTCACCTCACCGGGTCATACGGGGCCGTCTCACGGGCCTGCTGACCAGACCGGCGCGGTGGCGTACGGGAAGTGTCCGCCACTGCGCCTACACTGTCGGTCATCATGACCCTGAAATCCCTGATCGGCGGACACGTGTCCGTGACGGGCGGCCTCGCGACGGGCGGCCTGAAATACATGGCGGAGATCGGCGCCGAGATGATCCAGGTGTTCGTCACCAACCCGCGAGGGTGGGCGCTCACCGAGGGCAAGCCCGAGCAGGACGCCCGGCTGGCGGAGTCGGGCGTCGACGCGTTCATCCACGTGCCCTATCTCGCCAACTTCGGCTCGCCCAGTCCCGAGACGCTGGCCAACTCCATCGCGATCGTGCGCCACACGCTGCGCCGCGGCGTGGCGACCGGCGCCAAGGGGGTCGTGGTGCACACGGGTTCGGCCGTGACGCAGCCCCGCGACGACGCGCTGCGCCAGACCCGCGAAAACCTGCTGCCGCTGCTCGACGAGATCCCCGACGGCGGGCCCGGCCTGCTGCTCGAGCCGATGGCGGGCCAGGGCGCCATGCTGTGCGCCACGGTCCAGGACATCGAGCCCTACCTCGCGGCCCTCGACTGGCATCCGCGGGCCGGCATCTGCCTCGACACCTGCCACGCCTTCGCCGCCGGTCACGACCTGGCGGCCGAGGGCGGGGTGCGGGAGACGTTCGACGCCCTGCACACGATCGCTCCCGGGCGGCTCAAGCTGATCCACGCCAACGACTCGAAGGACGCGTGCGGCGCCAAGAAGGACCGCCACGAGAACATCGGGGCCGGCCTCATCGGCGCGCGGCCGTTCGCCGAGCTGATGCGGCACCCGGCGGTGGCGGGCGTGCCGATCTGCATCGAGACGCCGGGCAAGGCGCCCAAGCACGCCGAGGACATCGCCCTGCTCAAGCGGCTCCGCGACGGCTGAGCGCGTACGCGGTCGACGCGGGCATGGAGCGCCCGCCGTGCGCGGTCGCGCGACCACCGGTGGCAGCCGGACACAACCGTAACGGGGCCACCGAACATGATGAGGGACGCCCGCTCGCGTGATCCGGAGCCCCCGTGGCCCGGATCGCGGGGCCGGTTCTCGCGGCCTCAGCGGGCGCCCCCTCACGGAACGGCGTGGCGGGCCCTACCCCCCGGTCAGGGCCCGGCCGCCGCGGCGACCTGCGCGGTCGCCGGTGAATCCGGCGCATCAGATCTGCTGTGAGCCTTGCGGCTCGTCCCCCCAACGCGCCGGGGTGGCTATCCGATGCCGAAACACTACGGTCGCGATCATGCGGGCGAAACCCCGTTTACGGACAGCTCGTCGAACGGTCTGTAGTCATCGCCATACGGAGAGTGCTAATGCGACGAGCGGTCACCGGGCTGCGATGAGCGGCAGTCTGGGGGGCCCGCACCCGGCTCGGGCACGTGCATCCTGGCCATCATCCACCCCACCCCGCTCGGCACCCGGCCCGGCGTGACCAGGGACATCATGACCATGGCCGCGAACGCCACCGGCACCGCGACCAGCGCGGGATAGGACGCCGGCTCCCCCACGCGCACGCCTGCCTGCTCGCTGAGCACGAGCGCGGCGGTCACGCCCCCTCCCAGGGCGAACCCCGCCGCCACCCCCGCGTCCGTCAGCCGCCGCCACCAGATGCCGAGCACCAGCATCGGGCAGAACGTGGCTGCGGAGAGGGTGAAGCCGACCACCACCAGCGCCACCGATTCCCGCGGGGTGCTGGCCGCGGTCAGGGCGAGCGCCGCCAGCAGCACCGCGGTCACGGCGGCGCGGAAGGAACGGGCGCCCGCCGGCGGCACGCATGACGACACCGCGCCCCCGACGGCCACCAGCACGCCCACCATGGTCGCGAGGAGCGCCGCGAACGCCCCGGCCGCCAGCACCCCGGTGAGCACCTCTCCGGCGGCCCCGGGCAACATCCTGGCGGGCAGCAGGAGCACGATCTCGTCCGCCGCCGCGTCGCGCGCGTGCCGGTGCCCCAGCGCCCCGTACAACGGCGGGACGACGCCGAACACCGCCAGCATCACCTGGGCCGCCACGATCGACCGCCTGGCCGCGCGGGCGTCCCTGTTGGTGTAGACGCGGACGATCACGTGCGGCAGCCCCATCGTGCCCAGCGCGCACGCCAGCAGCACCGCCAGCACCCCGGGCAGCGACGGGTCGCCGGCCCCCGCCAGCCCGGCCACCCCGGCCCGGTAGGAGCCCTCGAACAGGGTGATCGGCCGCGCGCCCGACATCCACCAGCAGATGACCCCCACGCCCAGGAAGACGACCAGCTTCAGCCAGAACTGCGAGGCCTGCAGGCTCGTCACGCTCCCCAGGCCGCCCGCGACCGCCACGCCCAGCGTCGCCGCCCCGACGGCCGCCCAGCCCAGCCACGGCGGCAGCCCGGTCAGCAGCCGCACCACGATCCCGGCGGCGTGCAACTGGGCGACCATGAACGCCAGCCCGATGACCAGGAGGAAGCAGGTGGTGAACGGGCGCAGCCGGGCCGAGCGGAGCCGCCATCCGGCGAAGTCGGGCAGCGTGTACGTCCCCGAGCGGCGCAGCGGCGCCACGACCAGCGCCAGGATGACGACGAACCCGGCGGCGGCCCCGACCGGATACCACAACATCGGCCCGCCGTGGGTGGCGATGAGCCCCGCGGTGCCGAGACAGGCCGCCGCCGAGGTGACCTCGGAGGAGATCGCGGCACCGTTCCACCAGGGCGGCACCTCCCTGGCCGCCACGTGGAAGTCGGCCAGGCCGCTGGAGCGGCGCGGCCGCGCGGCGCCCACCATCACGCCCAGTACGACGACGAAGGCGATCCCGGTGAGCACCGCGACGGTCATTTCTCCAGCCGCTCCGCCCGTCTCAGCTGCACCACGGCCAGCCCCACCCAGGCGGCCTGGGCGGCCAGCGAGAGCGCCACCCAGACCTCGGGGGCGGGCACCCACATGGCGATGACGGGAACGCCCGCCAGCACCGCGGCGACGGCGGCCACCGTCAGCATGGCCTGCCGTAACTGGCGCCCCACGATGGCCGGCACGTCGGGCGGGACCTGCCTGCCGTGCTCGTCGACGCGTCGCCGGCCGCGCCCGAGGGCGACCGGCCGTCGCGAGACGACGACACGGCGCTCCGCCGTCACCGGACCACTCCTCCGCCGACCGTCACGAGATCACGCCCCTGTGCTGGCGTACGAGCTGTTCGCGGACCTGGCGGCTGTGCCGCCTGCTGACCTGCAGCGTCTCGGTGCCGACGGTGAGCGACACCCGCCCGCCCTCGAACCTGAGCTCGCTGACGTGCTTGGCCGACACCAGAGTGCTGCGGTGGATGCGGATGAACCCGGCCTCCGACCAGCGCCGTTCCAGCGCGGCCAGCGACATGCGCACGAGATAGCTGCCGTCGACGGTGTGCAGGCGCACGTAGTCGCCCTTGGCCTCGGCGAACCAGACGGCCTGCTGGGGCACGAAGCGGGTGCGGCCGCCCAGCTCGACGGGGATCACGTCGTCCTGGCCCGGCTCGGCGGCGGGCGAGGTGGCGGCCTCCAGCCTGCGCACGGCCTCGGCCAGCCGCTCGGCCCTGACCGGCTTCAGCAGGTAGTCGACCGCCTCCAGCTCGAACGCCTGCACCGCGCACTCCTCGTGGGCCGTCACGAAGACCAGCCGGGGCGGGCTGGGGAAGCCGCCGACGAGCCGGGCGAGGTCGAGCCCGTCGAGCCCGGGCATCCGGATGTCGAGGAAGACGCCGTCGAGCCGCTCGCCCGCGCCGATCATCTGCACCATGTCCTGCAGCGCGGTGACGCCGTCGGCCGCGGTCGTGACCTGCTCGATCCGGGCGTCCTGGCGCAACAAGTAGGCGAGCTCCTCCAGAGCCGGCACTTCGTCGTCGACGGCCAGAACTCTCAGCATGTCCACCACGCTGCCGTAGAAAAGCAGAGGCCACAAGGGGTAAGCCAGCTTAGCGTAATGAATTGACTACTATGAGCCAAGTTGTGTCTTCGGTACGCGCAACCGCACCTTGGTGCCGGCGCCCAGCGCGGTCTCCACGACGAGCCCGTAGCCGTCGCCGTAGATCTGGCGCATCCTGAGGTCCACGTTCGCCAGCCCGATGCCGCCGCCCTCGCGGCCGGGTTCGTCGTCGAGCATGCGCCGCGCGCACTCGGGATCCATCCCCGCGCCGTCGTCCTCGACGGTGATGTGCGCCTCGGGGCCCGCGTCGCGCACCACGACCCGCACCTCCCCCGCGGCGCCGCCGTCGCCCCGCATGCCGTGCTTGATGGCGTTCTCCACCAGCGGCTGCAGGCACAGGAACGGCACGGGCACCGGCAGCACCTCCGGAGCCACCTGCACGGTGAAGCGCAGCTTGTCGCCGAAGCGGGCGCGCTCCAGCAGCAGGTAGCGGTCGACGCAGGTCAGCTCGTCGGCGAGGGTGGTGAAGTCGTTGGCCCTGCGCAGGGCGTAGCGGGCGAAGTCGGCGAAGTCGAGCAGGAGCTCGCGGGCGCGCCTGGGGTTCGTCCGGACGAACGAGGCGATCGTGGTGAGCGCGTTGTAGATGAAGTGCGGCGAGATCTGGGCGCGCAGCGCGCGCATCTCGGCCTCCAGCGCGCGCTGCCGCGAGGCGTCCAGGTCGGCCAGCTCCAGCTGGCCGGAGACCCAGCGGCCGACCTCGGTGACGGTGCGCACGAGCGCGGCGCTGACCTCGTCGTCGTGGGCAGCCAGCGTGCCCACGACCGCGCCGTCCACGGTCAGCGGCACCACCACCGCCGCGTACGGCTCGCCGGGGAACACCTGGGCCCGGCCGGCGGCCAGCGTGGCGCGGGCGTGGGCGAGCACGTCCCCTTCGCGCGGCCCTTCGCGCGGCCCTTCGCGCGGCCCTTCGCGCGGCCCTTCGCGCGGCCCTTCGCGCGGCCCTTCGCGCGGCCCTTCGCGTGGCCCGTCCGCCAGGCCGTCCCAGGCCAGCACCGCCTCGGCCGAGGTGATCGCGACGGCGTGGGTGCCGAGCAGCGTGCGCAGGTGCCGGACGGCCTTGCGGGCGGAGTCGCGGCCGAGCCCCGCGCGCAGGGCGGGGGCGGCGAGCGCGGCGATGTGCAACGTGGTGAACGTCGCCTCGTCCGACCTGCGGCCCTGCGGCAGCGCGTCACGGCACGGCCGCGTCCTGGCCAGCCCGTAACCGGCGGCGAAGGCCAGCAGGAACAGCGCCACGCCAGTCAGCATGCGGGCCACCGTAGCCAACAACGCGCCGTGTCCGGGGCGAAACCCGCAGTGAGACCGCTCTTGCGCTACGGCGGGCCCTCGCCGGGTTCTTCCTGGTAGGAGTAGCGCTGTTCGCGCCAGGGGTCGGCGAGGTTGTGGTAGCCGCGCTCCTCCCAGAAGCCCCGGCGATCCTCGAGGAGATATTCGATGCCGCGCACCCATTTGACGCTCTTCCACGCGTAGAGGTGGGGCACCACGATCCGCACCGGGTGGCCGCGGTCAGGGCTGAGCGGTTTCTCGTCGAGCTCCATGGCGAACAGCGTGCCGGGGGCGGTGAAGTCGGACATCCGCAGGTTGGCGCTGTAGCCGTACTCGGCCCAGATCATCACGTGGCGCACGCCGGGGTCGGGCGGGAATGCGCCGATGATGGTGGCGGGGGCGACGCCGCGCCACTCGTTGGCCATGAGCGAGAACTTGGTGACGCAGTGGAAGTCGGCGAGCCGGGTCGTGCGGGGCAGCCGCTCGAACTCCTCCCAGGTGTAACAGTGCTCCTCGCCGGTGGCGGTGGCCCCGAACACGCGGAAGTCCCAGCTCTCGGGCTTGAACGTGGGGACCCTGCCGTAGTGGATCACGGGTCTGCCGCGCGGGACGTACTGGCCTGGAGGCAGGCGCGACTCCTCCACGATCACTCCCCTCACCGGTCTCGCGTCTTGGGCCATCCTGCCATCGGGCCGCCGATGGCACGCGGCCGGGTGCGGTGCGCTACGATTGGGGTCTATGCGCACAGCGTTCTGGTTTTGGTATGGCGACGGACCCGAGTCCGTTCGCCATCTGACGCTGCGCTAGCAGACAGGCGAACGAAAGGCCCCGGGTCCACGTGGACCCGGGGCCTTTCGTGTTTTCAGGCAGAAGGAGAAGCAGATGGTGATCGTGATGGGCCCGGAGGCCACGCCGGACGATCTCACGTCGATCGTGTCGGTCGTCGAGGCGGCCGGGGTGGAGGCTTTCATCAGCAAGGGGGTGCGCCGCACCATCGTCGGCCTGGTCGGCGACGTCACCCAGCTCGACGCGGCCGGCCTGCGCGGCATGCCGGGGGTGCGCGACGTGATGCGCGTGACCACGCCGTACAAGCTGGTCAGCAGGGAGAACCATCCAGAACGCTCCACGGTCCACGTGGGCGGCGTGCCGATCGGCCCCGACACCGTGACGCTGATCGCGGGGCCGTGCGCGGTGGAGACGCGCCAGCAGACGCTGGACGCGGCCAGGATGGCGCAGTCGGCGGGAGCGGCGCTGCTGCGGGGCGGGGCGTTCAAGCCGCGCACGTCGCCGTACGCGTTCCAGGGGCTGGGCGAGGCCGGCCTGCGCATCCTGGCCGACGTGCGCGAGGAGACCGGGCTGCCGATCGTGACGGAGGTCGTGGACGCCCAGGACGTCGAGCTGGTGGCGTCGTACGCCGACATGTTGCAGGTCGGCACCCGCAACGCGCAGAACTTCGCGCTGCTGCGGGCGGTCGGCGCGGCCGGGCGGCCGGTGATGCTCAAGCGCGGCATGAACGCCACGATCGAGGAGTGGCTGATGGCCGCCGAGTACATCGCGCAGCGCGGCAACCTGGACATCGTGCTGTGCGAGCGGGGCATCAGGACGTTCGAGACGGCGACGCGCAACACGCTCGACGTCTCCGCGGTCCCGGTGGCGCAGCGGCTGTCGCACCTGCCGGTGATCATCGACCCGTCGCACTCCGGCGGCCGGCGTGACCTGGTGTTGCCGCTGACCCGCGCGGCCATCGCGGTGGGCGCCGACGGCGTGATCATCGACGTGCACCCGCAGCCCGAGCAGGCGCTCTGCGACGGCCCGCAGGCGCTCGTCGACACCGACCTGGGTGAGCTGGCCCAGGTCATGACGGACTTCCCCGCGCTGCTCGGCAAGTCGACCGCGGCCGCGGTCGCCGCCTGACCCGCCCCTTCATCCTCTGCCCGGGCTCCTGTCGTTCGCCGTCCCGGTCGTCCCGGTGACGACCGCCCTGATCCGCCCGCCGGCCGAGGGGTGGATCAGGGCGCCGGCCGTGCGGGACCGCCTAGAGCGTGTACTCCTGGATCGAGTCGGCCAGTTGCACGCACAGCTCCTCGGCGTCGAGCCGCTTCTCGATCTGCTTCAGGTCGTCGATCTTGGCCCGCGTCTCGGCGCGCTTGGGCGCCAGCAGGGAGCAGCAGTCCTCGTCGGGCAGCTCCGAGATCTCCAGCGTGCCGATGCGCCGGGCCTCGGCCATGATCTCGGTCTTGTCCCAGCCCACCAGCGGCCGCAGGATCGGCAGCTCGACCGCGTTGTCCTGAGCCGTGATGTTGGTCAGGGTCTGCGAGGAGACCTGCCCGAGCGCGTCACCGGTGATCAGCGCGGCGGCGCGGATGCGGTGGGCGACCTCTTCGGCCGTCTTGAGCATGAGCCGCCGCTGGGCGATCACGGCCAGGCGGTCCTGGCCGGAGGTGCGGATCGACTGCTGCGCCTTGCCGAACGGCACCACCCACAACCGCGAGCCGCCCTGGAACCTGTCGAGCTTCCGCACCAGCGCGTACGCCTTGTAGATCGACTCGGAGGTGGTGAACGGGATGCCCGAGAAGTGCAGGAAGTCGACGTGCAGGCCGCGCCGCATCATCCGGTAGGCCGCCACCGGCGAGTCGATGCCGCCCGACATCAGCACCAGCGCCCGCCCGCTGCTGCCGACCGGCAGGCCGCCCTGGCCGGGGATGCCGTCGGTGAAGACGAACACCTCGTCCCTGTCGACCTCGATGAACACCGTCAGCTCGGGGTTCTTCAGGTCGACGGGCAGGCGGTATTCGTCGTTGATCGCGCCGCCCACCATGCGGTCGAGTTCGTTGGAGCGCAGCGGGAAACGTTTGTCGCGGCGGCGCGAGCGGACCGCGAAGCGGGCGCCGCGCTTGGCTTCCTCGCTCTCCCCGACGAGCTCGAGACCGGCCTTCAGCACCGTTTCCGGGTCTTTCTCGACCCGCCAGGCCCGGTGGATCCACACCAGCCCCGGCACGTCGGCGACCCGCTCGGCCACGGCTCCGGCCTGCTCCGCGGTGGCGCCCTGGGGGAGGAAGATCGCGATCACGCCGTGCCGTCTGCGCACGTCGACCTTGATCCCGAGCGGCTGGAGCGCGTCGCGGATGTTACCGATCAGGCGGCGTTCGAACAGCTCGCGGTTCTTGCCCTTGAGGACGATCTCGCCCAGCTTGAGCAGCACGCACGGCTCGCCCAGGGCAGACATCGTCATGGTGGAACCTCCGGGAAATGGGGAAAAGGCGTGTTGGTGCCAACGTCGCGCGCCCCCGAGTTTAGTCCGCGTCGAGGCCCTGCTCGATCGCATATCGCACCAGCTCCACCCTGTTGTGCAGCTGGAGCTTGCCGAGGGTGTTCTGGACGTGGTTCTGCACGGTGCGGTGCGAGACCACCAGCCGCTCGGCGATCTGTTTGTACGACAACCCCTTGGCGACCAGCCGGAGCACCTGCGTCTCGCGCTCGGTGAGGCGCGGGCCCTCGGCGGGCGCGGGCTGCGCGGCCAGCCGCCGGTATTCGCCCAGCAGGAGCCCGGCCAGCCCGGGGGTGAACACGGCGTCGCCCTCGGCTGTCCTGCGTACGGCGTCGAGGAACTCCTCCCGGCTCGCCGATTTCACCAAATATCCGGACGCGCCCGCCTTGATCGCCTCCAGCACGTCCTCCTGCTCGGCGCTGGCCGACAACACCAGCACGCGCGGCGGCGCCTCCAGCCCGGACAACCCGGCGGCCACCTCGTGGCCCGGCATGTCGGGCAGCCGCAGATCGAGCACCACGAGGTCGGGCCGGACCGCGCCGGCCACCCTGACCGCCTGCCGCCCCTCACCCACGGTGGCCACGACGTCGTAGCCGGCCTCGGCCAGATCTCTCGAGATCCCGTCACGCCACATGGGATGGTCGTCCACCACCATGACCCGCACCATGCCCGCAACTCTAACGCCGGCCGCGCCCCGCGCCCCGGCCTCGGCGGAGCAGGACCACGATCAGCGTCGCGGGGGCGGGGTCACGCGGGGAGGCTGATCTCGACCTCGGTGCCCTGCCCGGGGACGCTGACGATCGAGACGTCACCGCCCAGGTCGGCCACCCGGCCGCGGATGGAGCGGGCGACCCCCATGCGCCCCTCGGCCAGCGCCTCGTCCAGCCGCCCTTCCGGGATGCCCGGCCCGTCGTCCCGCACGCTGACCGTCACGGTGCCCTCGCCCGGCTCCGCCAGCACCCAGGCGCGCGCCGACGGCCCGCAGTGCGCCCTGACGTTGTCCAGGGCCGCCCCGACGGCGGCCACCGCCTGCTCCGCCACCGGCGCCGGCAGGACCAGCGGCGTGGCGGGGGTGGAGACCGTCACCTGGGACGAGGCGTGCCGCAGCAGGAGGGTGCGCAGGTCGGCGGAGCCCGGCTCGCCGGCCTCGCCGGGGCGGTCGGCGACGAGGCGGCGTAAGGCGGACTCCTGCTCACCGGCGAGGCGGCCGAGCTCGGCCGCCTCGCCGCCGAGCCGCTGCCCGCGCCGGTGCACCAGGGCGAGCACCTGGAGGACCGAGTCGTGGATGTCGCGGGCCAGGCGGTCGCGCTCGCGCTGGGCGGCCTCCATCTCGACGGCCCGCTGCATGCGCTCCTCGGCCTGCTTGGCGAGCCTGGCCACGTGGCCGACCACGACGCCCGACAGGAAGAGCAGGACCGCGCCGTTGATCAGGATGGGCACGTCGGGGGCGCGCACGCGCAGCCACAGGTCGCCCGCCGCCATGGCGAGCGCCGCCACCGCTCCCGCGCGCCGGCCGCCGTGCACGGCCCAGGCGAGCACGGGCCCGGCGACCCAGGTCGCGGGGACGGGCGTCGTGCCCGCCTCGCCCTGCTCGGCGCCCTGGACGTACGGCGAGGCCAGCAGGCAGGCCAGCACCACGAGCAGGTCGGTCACGAGCAGCGGCCACCGGCGCAGCGCGGCGGCGGAGTAGGCGAGCGTCGTCCCCGCGGTCCAGAGCACCATCACGCCGATCACCAGCCAGCCGAGGACCGGCTGCTCGTAGCCGCGGTGCTGGGCCATCAGGACGATCGCGTACACCACGGACGCGACGCGGAAGACGGCGATCGCCCGCCAGAACGGCCCCTCGATAGCCATGAGCCTTTCTCATGTTTCCGACATAACAAGTTGACAGATAGTTGCAATATCCATGCGTAAGGGACATTCCCGATGACAGAATCCGGGGACCCCTAATGCAAGGAACGCGATAGATGACCGCTGTGAATCATTTCACCTATGGGCCGCTCACGCCGCTGCTGGCCTACGTGATGTCATGCATCGGGTCAATGCTCGGCCTGCGTCTCACCGCGCAGGCCCACGCTTCGCGCGGGGGTTCCAAGGTGCGGTGGCTGCTCGGCGCGGCCATCTCCATCGGCGGCACGGGCGTCTGGGTCATGCACTTCATCGGCATGATGGGCTTCCAGGTGGAGGGCACCCAGATCAAGTACGACGTGTGGCTCACCGCGGCCTCGGCGGCCGTCGCGATCATCGTCGTGGGCACCGGCCTGTTCCTCGTCTCCTACGGCCGCGGCCGCCTCTTGGCCCTGCTCGGCGGCGGCCTGCTGACGGGGCTCGGGGTGGCCTCCATGCACTACCTGGGCATGTACGCGATGAACATGTCCGCCCAGGTCTCCTACGACCGCGTCACCGTGGCGATCTCCGTGGTCATCGCCGTGGTGGCCGCGACGGCGGCGCTGTGGTTCACCCTCCGCGTCAGGAAGCCCATCTGGATCACCGGCGCCGCCCTGGTCATGGGCGTGGCCGTGTCCGGCATGCACTACACCGGCATGTACGCGATGCACGTCACGGTCGACTCGGAGCCCGGCATGATCGCCGGCGCCGACGCGCTCGACTTCCTCGTGCCCCTCATGACCGTGATCAGCCTGATCACCCTGACCATGCTCCTCATGGTGATCCTCTCTCCGTCGGAGGAGGAACTGCACGAGGACGCGGAGCTCCTCGCCAAGCTGGAGCTGCGCCGGCGCACCGCGCAGCAACAGCAGCAGCTCGCCCATCCCTCGCCCGGTGTGGCGCCCGCGCCGATGCCGATGGCGGCTCCCACGCCCCAGGCTCCCTTCTCACAGGCTCCCTTCCCCCAGGGTTCCTATCCCCAGGCGCCCGCCCCGCAGGCCGATCCTTCGTCCATGCCGGCGCCCGGCGGCCAGGCCCAGCCGTCGCGCAGGCAGCCGTCGCGCTCGCGCAGAAGGTAGTTGCGCGGCCGACGATCACCCGCCCATACTCCCTTATCAGTACGCGAGGGATGGGTGGGTATGTCGTCGGTCGATCATTTCTCCTTCGGGCTCGTGACGCCCGTCGCCGCCTACGCCGTCTCCAGCATGGGTTCGATGCTGGGCCTGCTCCTGACCTCGCGGGCCCGTGTGGTCGGCGGGCGCGCCGGCGCGTTCTGGCTGGTGGGAGCCGCCCTCGCCATCGGCGGCACGGGCATCTGGACGATGCACTTCATCGCCATGCTCGGCTTCTCCATCCCCGGCATGGCCATCCGCTACGACGTGCCGCTCACGGTCACCTCCGCGCTCATCGCGGTCGTGGTCGTGGGGGTGGGGCTGTTCCTCGCCGCGTACGGCGCCGATCGCCTGAGCTCCCTGCTCGGCGGCGGTCTGCTGACCGGAGCCGGCGTGGCGAGCATGCACTATCTCGGCATGGCCGCGATGAACATGTCAGCACATGTCTCCTATGACCCGGTGATCGTCTCGGTCTCGGTGCTGATCGCGATCGCGGCGGCCACGGCGGCGCTGTGGTTCACCGTACGGGTCAGCGGTGCTCTCAAGATCGGCGCCGCGGCGCTCGTCATGGGCGTGGCGGTCGCGGGCATGCACTACACCGGGATGTACTCCATGACGGTGACGCCGCACCACGAGGTGGGGGCTGTGCCCGGCGCCCAGGGCGTCGACTTCCTGCTGCCGCTGATCGTCGGCACCAGCGTGATCACCGTCGGCCTGCTGCTCGCGGCCCTGCTGTCGCCGTCGGAGAAGGAGCTGCGCAACGAGGCGGCCTACCGGGAACGGCTGCGCGCGCACGACGAGGGCGCGCCGGAGATGGATCTCTCCGCCGCGCCCCGCCGATGATCTATGTCATGGGTACGGCCCGCGTCGCACAGGTGGGCCGCCAACTCGCTGCGGCGCAAGCCGTACCCCTTGGGGGGTTGTAGCGGTAACCCCGCTGACGCAGAAGCTACGGCCGCCCGCTTGCAGCCCGCTTACAGTCAGCCGAAGAACACCTCCGCCTCCGCGTAGCGCGAGACGGGCACGGTCTTCAGCTCGGCCGTGGCCTCGTCGAGCCCGACGCGGACGATGTCGGTGCCGCGCAGCGCGACCATCTTGCCGTAGTCGCCCTCGTGGGCCGCGTCGATGGCCTGCAGCCCGAACCTGGTGGCCAGCACCCGGTCGTAGGCCGTCGGGGTGCCACCGCGCTGGATGTGACCGAGCACCGTCGTGCGGGCCTCCTTGCCGGTGCGCTTCTCGATCTCCTTGGCCAGCACCTCGCCGATGCCGCCCAGCCGGACGTGGCCGAACGCGTCGAGCTCGCCCGCCTGCAGCTCCATCTGGCCCTCGACGGGGTGGGCGCCCTCGGCGACGACGATGATCGGCGAGTAGCGGGTGCGGAACCGCGACTCCACGTATTCGCAGACCCGGTCGATGTCGAACGGCTTCTCCGGGATGAGGATGACGTTCGCGCCGCCGGCCATGCCCGCGTGCAGGGCGATCCAGCCGGCGTGCCGGCCCATGACCTCGCAGATGAGCGCCCTGTGGTGGGACTCGGCGGTGGTGTGCAGGCGGTCGATGGCCTCCGTCGCGATGTTGACGGCGGTGTCGAAGCCGAAGGTGTAGTCGGTGCCCGACAGGTCGTTGTCGATCGTCTTGGGCACGCCCACGACCTTGACGTCGCGGTCGTAGAGCTGCTTGGCGACGCCCAGGGTGTCCTCGCCGCCGATGGCGATCAGCGCGTCGACGCCGGTCGAGGCGAGGTTGTCCTTGATCCGGTCGACGCCGCCCTCGATCTTGATCGGGTTGGTGCGCGAGGAGCCGAGAATGGTCCCTCCGCGCGGCAGGATGCCGCGCACGGCCTGGATGTCGAGCGGCATCGTGTCGCCTTCGAGCGGGCCGCGCCAGCCGTCACGGAAGCCGACGAACTCGTGGCCGTACACGCTCACCCCCTTGCGGACCACTGCCCGGATCACGGCGTTCAGGCCGGGGCAGTCGCCGCCCCCGGTGAGCACTCCAATACGCATGGCGGGTTCCTCCCGATGGGGTTCACGTCCAGAATCATATGGTCAGAATCACATGTTCAGACCACGTTCAGACCGCATTCTGCCGGTCGGGCGGGCAGTGGTCTAGACCAAACGCCAGGTCCGCCGGCCCGAACTGACGACGATGCCATTCTGCCGGAGTCGCGGTGGCCGGCGCGCGCCCCGCGGCGCGCGGCGTACCGGTCCGCGTGTCCCGCCGCGACGGCGCCCGCACCTCGCGAAGGAGCGATCGAGGACCAGGCGAGGACGGACGCCCCTACCGTCTCACTGATTCGCGTGACGTGCGGATGCACCGGGGCGGCTGTGAGCGCTCCGGCGCAGCGCACCGTACGGCAGAGGAAGGAGCCGTCATGGACGAGACCGCCCAGAACGAGACCGACAGCCCGGTCGAGGAGAAGAAGAAGGTCACCCTTACGATCCGGCGCCTGGAGAGGATCGAGACCACCACCGAGCGATCCATGGACGCCTGATCTGTGACGTCCTGGCCGGCCAGGCCGCGCCTGGCCGGCCGCTCCGTGCAACGACCTGGAAGGCAGGCATGCGACTCCCGCAGATCAAGCGCGTTCACCGGCCCATGGCCATGCCCGGCGGCCGCATCGTCATCGGCCTGATGCAACAGGGCGTCTCTGCCGAGATCCAGGATGACGCGGACGGCGCCATCGCCCTGCTGATCACCTTGATGGACGGGACCCGGACCGTCGATGAGATCTGCGCCGCCTTCACAGCCGCCCATGGCGAAGCGGACGAGGACAGCATCCGTGGCGTCATCGGCGAGCTGATCGCCGGCGGCTTCGTCGAGGACGCGGGCGCGCCGGTCCCCGGCAACCTGACCGCGCGCGAGGCCGAGCGTTACGGGCCGCAGAAGAACCTGTTCACGTGGGTCGACCCCACGCCGCGCAGCTCGCCGTACGAGGTTCAGTCGAGGATCAAAGACGCCAGGGTGAGCCTGCTCGGCCTCGGCGGGACCGGCACGGCCGTGGCGGCCGGGCTCGTCTCCAGCGGAATCGGGGCGCTGAACGTCGCCGACTTCGACGTCGTGGAGGAGCCGAACCTCACCCGGCAGCTTCTCTACACGGAGGCCGACATCGGCCGCCCCAAGGTCGACGCCGCCGTGCACCGGCTGCGCTCGATGAACAGCCTCGTCGAGGTGACGGGCAACACGATCAAGGCGGACGGCGCGGACGACATCGCCTCCCTGATCGAGGGCTCCGACGTCTTCGTGCTCTGTGCGGACGAGCCCCAGCCCGACATCATGTTCTGGACGAACGAGGCCGCGCTGCGCACCCGGACGCCCTGGTTCACGAGTCTCTACACAGGGCCGATGGCCGTGGTCGGGTCCATGATCCCCGGTGAGACCGGCTGCTGGGCGTGCCTGCGGCGTAAGGAGGACCAGCACGAGTTCAAGGCGCACGGCACCCCGCTCACCGAAGGACGGCCGAACGCCGTGAACGCGGCCAGCGCCAACATCAGCGGCCACCTCTGCGCGCTGGAGGTCCTCTACCATCTCGGCGGCCTCCCCACCCAGGCACGGGGGCGGATCTTCCACTCGAACTTCGCCATGTGGGACCACTACTACTTCGTGGACGTCCCGCGCTACGACGACTGCCCGGCCTGCGGGGTTCAGGCTTCGTGAGCGCCGTCACCGCGGAGAGCAGGGTCGCCTTTCACCGGCTGATCGTCCGCCCGCACGACGACGATCCGGAGATCGCGGTGGTCGGCAGGCCCGAGATCGGGGAGTTCGTCGAGCTGCCCGCCGTGTACGGTGCGGCGATCACCCTCATGGCCGCGGACCTGTCCGTCGGAGCCGTACGGCGGCGGATGGCCGAAGTCCACCATGTGGAGATCGACCTCGCGGAACTCGTGGAGGCTCTCAGCGCGCTCGGGTTCATCGCCTCCATCGAAGGGGATCCGCTGCCCGACCCTGCCGCGGACGTGCCCCCGAGCCATTTCCACCGGCTGACCGAGCGGCATGTCGCCTGGCTCTTCAGCCCGCCGGTGAAGGCGCTCTGGCTCGTCGTCGTGGCCGCGGCCCTGCTCACCCTCGCCACGCGCGACGAGCTGGTGCCGGTCTACGCCCACTTCTTCTGGTCCGACTATGTCGGCCTCACGGTTCTGGTCAACACGGTGATGATGTCGGCCTCCATCTCGGTGCACGAGCTGATGCACCTCGCCGCCGCGCGCTCCCTCGGGGCGCGGGGACGCATCGGCTTCGGGACCCGTCTGCACAACCTCGTCGTGCAGACGGACGTCACCGGCGTGTGGGGGCTCCCCAGGCGCTCGCGCTACCGCGTCTACCTGGCCGGGCCGGCGTGGGACGTCTTCGTGATCGCGTCCGTGATCCTGGTGGCCGCCCATGCCCCGCTGCCCGAGGTCGTACGGGCTGTCCTTCAGGCGCTCGCCCTCGCCGTCCTCATGGCGATCCCCTTCCAGCTGCAGGTCTACATGCGCACCGACCTCTACTACGTGCTGTGTGAGCTGCTGCGGACCCGGAACCTCTTCGGCGACGGGATCGCCTATGCGAGATACCTCAGAACGCGCATCCTGGACACGTTGCGGCGCCGTCCGCCCTCCGTCACGGATCCGACGGCCGGGCTCGCTCCCCACGCGCGCCGGGCCACGCGCGTCTACTCCCTCTTCCTGGTGGGCGGAGCGACCGTCGCGCTGACCGCGTTCGGGTTGTTCACCGCACCCATCGTGATCGGCACGCTGCTGCGAGCGCTGGAGGGCCTCACCGGAGGATCCGCCCTCGCGGCGCTCGACTCCGGGCTCCTGCTCCTCGTCGAGGGCGGCATCCAGATCCTCTTCATCGTGACCTTCGTTCGCAGCCATCCCCGCCTGCTCCGCAGGGCACAACCCGGTCGGCCCCTCACGTGATCAGCACGCAGGCCGGGCTCTCCACGTCGTACACCTGCCCGGTCGGCTCGGGGACGCCGTCCTTCAGCGCGAAGACGTTCACGGTGCCGGAGCGCTGGTTGGCCACGTACATGCGGTCACCGTCGATGGCGAAGTGCCGCGGCCAGTCGCCGCCCGACGGCACCTCGGCCACCACCGACAGGTCGTCCCGCAACACCGAGATCGTGTTGGGGCCGCGGTTGGCGACGTAGACCAGGCCGCCGGCGAGCTCCAGGTGCGAGGGGGCGTTCTCGCCCGCCTGCCCGGAGGCGGGCACGGACGTGCGCCGCTCGCCCTCGACGAGGGTGACGGTGCCGCCGAGCTCGCCCGCGACGTACAGGCGTGAGCCCGTGAAGGCGAAGTGGCGCGGACCGGTGCCCGGTCCCATCGTGATCGGCTCCAGCGGCGTTCCGTCGGGGCGGTAGCGGCGGATCTCGTCGGTGCCGAGGTCGGAGACGTGCAGGAGGCCGTCGTGGAAGACGGCCTCGTGGGCGTGCGGGCCCGCCTGGCGATCAGGGTCGGGGCCCGAGCCCTCGTGCCGCAGCACGATCGGCTCGCCCGCGAACGCGCCCCTGGAGTCGAGGTGGTAGACGACGGCCGTGCCGTCGCCGTAGTTGGCCGCCGCCAGGAGCCTGCCCGTGGGATCCACGGCGACGTGGCAGGGGCTGTCGCCCTCGCTCGGCCGCTCGTCGAGCGGGCTGAGGCCCTCCTCCCCCACGGTGTACGCGGTGAGCCAGCCGCGTTCGAGCTCTCCCACGGCGTACAGCACCGGCAGGGTGGGATGGGCGGCCAGGAACGACGGGGCCGCCACCCTGGTCAGGTCGCCGCCGGTCGTCACGATGCCCGGGCCGTATCCGCCTATGTACACGTGCTTCACGGTGGGTATCCTCCTGTGGTTGACTATGGCAATGAGTTCGTTGCCAGAAGCAAGAGTTTCTGAGGTAAGAGCCTTCAACAGGTTCTATACGAAGGTGATCGGCGCGCTCCAGGCAGGGATGCTCGACTCGCCGTACTCGCTGACCGAGGTGCGGGTGCTGTTCGAGCTGGCGCACGCCGAGCTGATGGAGACCGGCGAGCTGCGCGGGCTGCTCGACCTGGACGCGGGCTACCTCAGCAGGATGCTGGCCCGCTTCGAGGGCGACGGGCTGATCGCGCGCGAACGCTCCGCCTCCGACGCGCGCAAGCAGCTCGTACGCCTCACGCCCGCGGGCTCGGAGGTCTTCGCCAAGCTCGACAGGCGCTCGGCCGAGGAGGTCGAGCGCCTGCTGTCCACGCTGCCCGAGCCCGACCAGGAGCGGCTGGTCACCGGCATGGCGACGATCAGGAGGCTGCTGGGCCCGCCCGGGGAGCGGCAGCCGTACGTGATCAGGCCCCCACGCACCGGTGACCTGGGCTGGGTCGTCCACCGCCACGGCGCCCTCTACAGCGCCGAATACGGCTGGGGCACCGGCTTCGAGCAGCTGGTCGCCAGGATCGTCGGCGAGCTCGACTTCTCCCGCGACGCCGGGTGGATCGCCGAGGTGGGCGGTGAGCGGGCCGGATGCGTGTTCTTCGTCCGGCAGGACGCTGCCACGGCCAAGCTGCGGATGTTGCTGGTCGAGCCGTCCGCCCGCGGCATGGGCATCGGGCGGCGGCTCGTGGAGGAGTGCCTGCGGCACGCGCGGGCGGAGGGCTGCCGGCGCGTCACGCTGTGGACGCGCGACTGCCTGGTGAGCGCGCGGCACATCTACCGGGCGGCCGGGTTCGAGCTGGAGTCGGAGGAGAAGGGCACGGAGAACGGCGTCGAGGTCACCGACCAGATGTGGTCGTGCGACCTGCGGGCCACCAGTTGAGCGGCCCCGCCAGGCGCATCAGGCTCGGCGCCAGCACCGCCCTGATCACCGTCGCGTCCACCAGCACGGCCACCGCCATGCCGACGCCCAGCATCTGCACGAACGACACCTGAGCGGTGGCGTAGGCGGCGAACGTCAGCGCCAGGATCCCGCCGGCCGCCGTGATCAAGGGGGCGCTCCGCTGCAGGCCCGCGGCCACGGCGTGCTCGGTGTCTCCCGTCCTGTCGTACTCCTCCTTGATACGCGACAAGAGGAACACCTCGTAGTCCATGGACAGCCCGTAGGCGACGCAGAGCATGAGGATGGGGATGCTCACCTCGAGCGTGCCGGTGGGGGTGAAGCCGAGCAGGCTCGACAGGTTGCCCTCCTGGAAGATCCAGACCAGGGCTCCGAACATGACGCCGAGGCTGAGCACGTTCATGAGGGTCGCCTTGATGGGAATGATCACGCTCCTGGTCATGAGGAACAACACGACGAAGGTCATGCCCAGCATGAGGGCGAGGACGAGCGGCAGCCGGTCCACCACGGAGGACCGGTAGTCGGCCAGCTCGGCGGGATAGCCGCCGAGCAGCACCTCGAACGGCGGCTCGACGGAGCGTACGGCCTCGACGACGCGGACGGGGTCGCCGGCCAGCGCCTCCGCCGACGGGACCACGGACAGCCACGTCCCCTGCCCCGCGAACCTGGCGGGGTCGCCGTCGCCCACCCGGCCGCCCGCGGTGTAGGAGCCCGCCGCCGAGTCGACCTGGGCGACGCCGGGGACCCGGGACAAACGCGCGGCATACGCCGAAATGTCGCCCGACGCCGTACCTTTCGAGATGACCTGGATGGCGTCCGTCTCCTCCGCCGGGAAGGACCGGCGGATGACGTCCTGGGTCTGCCGCGATGATGCCTCGGGCGGCAGGATGCGGTCGTCGGCCACGCCGAAGCGCAGCCCGAGGAACGGCGAGGCCAGCACCAGCAGCACCACCATGGCCAGCCCGCCGGCCAGCAGTGGCCGGCGCATCACCCGCAGCGCCGTCGTGTGCCAGAACCCCGCCGCGCGCTCGGGCCCCTCCCGCTCGGGGAGCATCGTGCCGCCGGCCGTGGCGAGCACGGCGGGCAGCACCAGCACCGCCGCGACCAGGCCGCCGATCACGACGGCGACGCCCGCGTACGCGAAGGAGCGCAGGAAGTCGAACGGCAGCGCGAGCAGCACCGCCAGGGACGTGGCCACGGTGAGGCCGCTGAACAGCACCGTCCTGCCGGCGTGCTCCACGGCGCCGGCGACCGCGCTCGCCCGGTCGGCGCCGCGCCGCGCCTCCTCGCGGAACCGCTGCGTCACGAACAGGCAGTAGTCGATGCCGAGGCCGAGCCCCATGGCCAGGGTCAGGTTCAGGGCGAACGTCGAGATCTCGGCGAACAGCAGGGCGCCGCCGAGGAGCGCCAGCCCCACCACCATGGCGAACACCCCGGCCAGGATCGGCACCACGGCCGCCACCACGCGCCGCTGGTGGAACCAGAGCAGCACGAACGCCAGCGGGAAGATCACCAGCTCGGCGCGGACGAAGTCCTGCCTGGCCAGGGGCACCGTCTCCCTGAACACCTCCTCCCCTCCCCCGGCCCGCACCTGGAGCAGGCCGCTGCCCTCGGTGATCTCGGGCACGAGCCCGGGCAGGACCCCTGCCCGCACATGGTCGGCGTCACCCGGGATGCGCACCAGGATCAGCGCGTGCCTGCCGTCGCCGCTGCGCAGGGTGGCGGGCCGGTCGCGGGTCCAGTAGGAGGCGGCCTCGGCGACGCCCTCCTCGCGCCCGATCCGGGCGGTCAGCTCCCTGCCCGCCGCGACGACGGCGGGATCGTCCACGGTGCCGCGCCTGGCGGTCACCAGGAAGATCATGTCCGGGCTGCCCGTGCCGAACCGCGCGACCAGCTCGCTCTGGGCGCGGTCGGACTCCGATCCCGGCGCCTCAAACCTGGACAGGGACAGCCGCGACACCGTGCCCGCCGCGAGCACCGCGGCGACGACGGACACGACCAGGGCGAGCGCGAGCACGAGCCGGCGGCGCCGGACGAGGAGGAACCCGAGCCTGCGCAGCGCCGGGTCCGCGACGCTCGCTCCGGCGGCCCGGGGCCGCGCGTTCACCGCCATGCCGGCACCTCGGCGGGCGTCCTCAGGGGGCCGGGCTCGATGACGAGCACGGTACTCATGGCGTCTCCTCAAAACTCGGTAAACTACTCGTGTTTACGGTTCGCACCAGAAATACAAGCAAAAGCTCGTGTTTGTCAATGAGGAGACGCATGGCTGAACGCACGGTCCGCCGGCAGGCGCGCGGCCTGAAGCGCATGGCGGAGATCCTCGACGCGGCCGAACAGGTCATCGCCGAGGTGGGCTATCCCGAGCTGACCACGAACCAGGTCGCCGCGCGGGCGGGGATGTCACCCGGGTCGCTGTACCAGTTCTTCCGCAACAAGGAGGAGATCCTGGACGGGCTGGTGACCCGCTACACCGACGACCGGCAGGAGTTCTGGGCCGGACGGCTGGCCGCCGTCACGCCCGACGTTCCCCTGGACGTGCTGGTCGGGCAGTTGGTGGACGAGAGCGTGCGGTTCAAGAGCCGCTCGCCGGCGTACTGGTCGTTGTTGTACGGGACGGCGACGGGCGATCGCCTGGCCGAGGCGGCCGGACGGCTGCACGACGACATCGCCCGGCACATCGCCTCCATGCTCCGCCGCCGCTCACCCGTCCTTTCTGAGGAACGCTCCCTGCTCGTGGGCAGCATGGCGCTGGCCATGGTGAAGGCGGTGATGCCGATGATCACTTCGGCGTCGCCCGAGCGCGGCGCCGAGCTGGTGGACGAGCTGAAGTTCGCGCTCGTGCGCTATCTGAGCTGACCGGCAGGGTCATCGGGCAGGCTCGCAGGGAAGCACGGGCCCGGGACGATCGGGCCCGGGACGATCGGCGAGGGAGATCGGGGAGCGCGAAGCTCAGGCCGGAGAAGCTCAGGCGCGGAAGCGGCCCGTCACCTCGAACGTGTGCCCCTCGGCGCGGCCCCGCCGCGCCGAGAAGTAGAGCCGTTCGCCGTCCGGGGAGAACGCCAGCCCCGTCAGCTCGGCGCCGTCGTGCCCCTCCAGCCGCAGGAACGGCGTGACCGCCCGGTCGGGGGCGATGACGTCGATCTGCGTGGTCTCCCTGGCCACGTAGAGGTCGCCCGAGGGCGCCGCCGTGATGGCGCGCACGCCCGAGCACAACCGGTCGAGCGTCGAGGTCTGCGCATCGTAGGCCCACAGGCCCGAGTCGCCCTTGGTGGTGAAGTAGCACACCCCGCCCGCGTAGTGGCAGCCGTCACCGCCGTCGAAGTGGCGGGCGTCCTCCACCTGGTGGCGGGCCTCCTGGAAGAGCGCCGCCGGCGAGGGCACCGCCTGCCAGCGGCCCGAGGCGCAGAGGACCTCCAGCGCGCCCTCCGTCAGGTCACCCCAGTCGCCGGGTATGAACCGGTAGAAGCAGCCGTCCGGCTCGTCCTCGGTCATGTAGACCACGCGCCGCTGCGGGTCGCAGGCGGCGGCCTCATGCTTGAACCGGCCCATGGCCAGGCGGGGACGGGCGGCGCGCGAGCCGTACGGATCGCATTCGAAGACGCGGCCGCGGTGGCCGAGCTCGCACGACAACCAGGTGTGCCACGGTGTGGCGCCGCCCGCGCAGTTGAGATCGGTGCCCGACAGGATGCGGTAGGCGTCGGCCACGCTGCCGTCGGCGCGGAAGCGCAGCGCCGACGCGCCGCCGAGCAGCGGCAACTCGGAGTTGGACACGTAGATCCAGCCCGCGCCGTCAGGGAAGCAGGCGCCACCGTCGGGCGCCGCGTGCCAGGTCAGCCCGGCCACCTTGTGCCCGGAGCGGGCCACCTCCCTGCCATGGAACCCAGAGGGCAGGGCGAGGCCGTGCTCGCCCGGCAGGCGGAGCGGGCCGTACGGGCTGGGGCCGCCCGGCACGAGCGGGCCCGTGCGGAGGAGAGTCTTGTGGGACATCGTGGGGCCTCCCTCTAGGTGCCACGCTAGTCGACCGCACGGACATGAATGGCAGAGACTCGGCAGACCAAACTCTGCGCAAACCTCACGGCCCCAGAACTTGATCATGCGGGAGACCCTGAGCGGCCGGCAACCCGCGATGCCCGGGCCGTCTTCAGGCTCGAAACGCGCGCCGGCACCCGGCCTCCGCGCGGCGGCCCATCCCGGCGGCCGTCTCGCGGCCGTCTCGGCGGCCGTCTCGCGGGCCGTGTGCGCCGCTCAGGGCAGACGAAGAGCCCGGGTGCTCCGCCCTGCGGATCCCGGGCTCCTCGGGGTCGGTCAGCGCTGGGCCTGGAACATCCAGTGTTGCTTGTCGATGTCCTGCGCCACGGCGATGAGCAGGTCCTGGGTGACGGGATCGGGCTCGTCGGTGACCCGGATGCGCTCGTACATCCGCTTGCTGATGCCGTCGAGCGTCTCGGTGATCCTCGCCACGACCTTGCCGTCCTCCAGCCAGCCGCCATCCGGCTGAGGGAGCTTCGTGTTCCTGGCGACCGTGGCGGAACGGCCGTCCGGGTTGACCCCCAGGGCGACGCTGCGCTCGGCGATGAGGTCCATGTGCTTCCTGGCCAGGTCGGTGACCTTGTCGAGCTGCCGGTGGATCGGGCGGAAGTGTGCGCCGACGAGGTTCCAGTGGGCCTGTTTGGCGACCAGCGAAAGGTCGATCAGGTCGACCAGAGCGCCCTGCAGGGCTTCCGCGACGGTGTTCCTGGCATCACCCGAGAGTGGACCGGTGATCGTGGCCATGTCGTCATTCCTCCCTATTCGGTCGGACTGTCCCTTTTATTAACGACTCTCAGGCCCGCGTTCTTCCGGTGCGCCATGGGTTGACAGTGTAATAGTGACAGTGTCACTGTGAAGGTATGAGCGACACCTGGACCATCGGCGAGCTGGCCGACCGCGCGGCCCGAGCGCTGCGCGACGGTGCGGCGCCTTCCGGGAACGGCAGGGTCAACGGCCGGGTCCGCGACGTGCCCGGCGAGCGGCTGATCAGGTGGTATACGACCATCGGCCTCGTGGACCCGCCCCTCACCAGGCGCGGCAGGATCGCCCGGTACGGACGGCGCCACCTGCTCCAGATCGTGGCCGTCAAACGGCTGCAGGCGGCGGGCCGCTCGATCGCCGAGATCCAGGCCGCCCTCGCGGGCGCGACGGACCGGATGCTGGAGACGACCGCCGCGCTCGACACCGGCACCGCGCTCGGGGACACCGCCGCGCTCGGCGACACCCCCGGGCTCGGCGAGACCGCCGGGTCCGGAGACGCGCCGGACGACCGGGCGCGCGGACGGTTCTGGGCCGAGCACCCGGGTACGGGAGCCGCACGGGACACGGGGCCGCCGGCGGTCGGCCCCCGGCCCGGTCCTGGGGCGCGTGCGGCGAGGACCGGGCGCCGAGCGGGTGCCCTGGTGGCAGGGGTCGTGCTGGGCGACGGGGTGCGGCTGGTGCTGGACGCCGGCCGGGCGCCGTCCGATGAGGACGTTCAGGCGGTGCTGGCGGCGGCCGGGCCGCTGCTCGCGGTGCTCGAAGAGAGGCAACTGATATGAGGATCACTTCGCTGGAGCCCGCACGGTGCCTGCCGGTGCCGGACGCCGGGTTCGGCGCCCTGCGGACCGAACGCGGCAACCTGCCGCTCGAAAGCGTGGACGTGGCCGCCGGCATCTCGGGGCTCATCGCCGGGGTGGAGGTCACCCAGGGGTTCAGGAACCCGTTCGACGTCACCCTGGAGGCGACGTACGTCTTCCCGCTGCCCGACCGGGCCGCCGTGACGGGGTTCAGGATGGAGGCCGACGACCGGGTCATCGAGGGCGTGCTGAAGGAGCGCGGCCAGGCCAGGGCCGACTACGACCAGGCTCTGCGCGAGGGCAGGCGGGCGGCGATCGCCGAAGAGGACCGGCCGGACGTCTTCACGATCAGGGTGGGAAACATCCTGCCCGGCGAGCGCGTCTCGGTCCGGCTGACCATGAGCCAGCCCCTGCCGTACGAGGACGGCGCGGCCACGTTCAGGTTCCCGCTGGTCGTCGCGCCGCGCTACATCCCGGGCACGCCCATCGACGGGCGGCCCGCCGGCGACGGCGCCGCGCCCGACACCGACGCCGTCCCGGACGCGTCCAGGATCAGCCCTCCCGTCCTGCTGCCCGGCTTCCCCGACCCGGTGCGGCTCTCGCTCAGCGCGCGCGTGGACGCCGCGGGCCTGGAGCTGCGCGAGCTGGCCTCCAGCCTGCACGTGGTCGAGGAGGAGGGCCACACGGTTCGCCTGCGACCTGGAGAGCGGCTCGACCGCGACTTCGTCCTGCGCATGTCGTTCGACGCGTCCACGTCGTTGCAGCTCGACGGCGAGGGCACGTTCGCGCTGACCGTCGTGCCGCCGCCGCTGCAGGCCACGCGCGCGCCCCGCGACGTGGTGCTGCTGCTCGATCGCTCCGGCAGCATGGGCGGCTGGAAGATGGTGTGCGCCCGCCGGGCCGCCGCGCGCATCGTGGACACGCTGACGCCCCAGGACAGGTTCGCGGTGCTGACCTTCGACTCCGTGGTGGAGCAGGCGTTCGAGGGTCTGGTGGAGGCGTCCGACCGCAACCGTTACCGCGCCGTCGAGCATCTCGCGCGGGTCGACGCCCGAGGCGGCACCGAGCTGCTGGAGCCGCTGCTCCGGGCCGTCGCCCTCCTGGGCGCCACGTCCGGGCGCGAACGCGTCGTCGTGCTGGTCACCGACGGCCAGGTGGGCAACGAGGACCAGATCCTGGAGCGGGCCGGCGGGGCGCTGTCGGCCATGCGCGTGCACACCGTCGGCATCGACAGGGCCGTGAACGCCGGGTTCCTCGGCCGGCTGGCCGGGCTGGGCGCGGGGAGGTGCGAGCTGGTCGAGTCGGAGGACCGGCTCGACGCCGCCATGGAGCAGATCCACCGCAGGATCGGCGCCCCCCTGGTCACCGACCTGTCGGTCAAGGGCCTCGACCTGGAGCCGGACACGGTCACCCATCTCGGCTCGATCTTCCCCGGCGTGCCCCTGCGGGTGTTCGGGCGCTATCGCGAGGGCTCCGCGCTGACCGTGCACGGCATGGCGGCCGACGGGCCGTGGGAGCAGCAGGTCCCGGGCGTGACGGTGGACCATCCGGCCATCCGCGCCGTCTGGGCCCGCACGCACCTGCGGGAGCTGGAGGACCGGTACGCCATGGGCGAGCACGACCTTGAGTCCAGGATCGTGCGCACGTCCCTCGACAACGGTGTGCTCTGCCGCTTCACCGCGTACGTGGCGATCGACACCAGGCAGGTCGCCGACGGCGGCCCCGAGCACCGCGTCATCCAGCCGGTCGAGCCGCCCAGCGGATGGGAGATGCCGCGGAGCGCGGCGCCGATGGGCGCCTTCGGGCACACGATGATGGCCGCCGCGCCGGCGGCCGCCGTACACATGCGGCAGCCTCAGGGCTTCGCCCCGGGAGCGGAGCAGGGGCTGCTCGGCGATGCCGGCGCCGCCGGCCCGCTTCCGGCGCCGGGAGCGCCCGCGCGGCCGGGCTCGCCTCGCGGCATTGCCCGCTCCCGGAGGTCCGGCCCTCGGCACGCGGACCCGGTGGCATCGGTACGGCCTCAACTGGTGGCCGAGCTCGGCAGGTTGACGGCGCTTCCCGCGCCCGACCTGCTCTACCTGGCCGACCTGGGCTCGCGGCTGGCCGCGCTCGCCTCCTACCTCGGGGGAAACGAGGAACTGGCGGCGCTGGCCCGCGAGCTGGAGGCGGCCGAGCGGCCGGGCGCGGACGCGCAGGCGCTGCACGACCGCGCCGTCGCCGTCCTCACCGCGCTCGTCGGCCACTCCTCGGGGCCGGGGGCCACGGGTGAGCCTCGCGAGGGTCGCGGCCCGTTCTGGAAGCGCACCTAGTTTCCGGGGTCACCGGGGCGGTCACATGATCGGCGTCCACTCCTTCAGCAGGACGACCTCGTAGCCGCCGGCCGCCGTGTACGGGTCCCGGAGGAGGATCTCCCGCAGGTCCTCCTCCCCGGGCACCTCGTAGACGTGCAGCGCCCCGGTGTCGTCCGCCCACGGCCCGGCGGTCACCAGCCGGCCCTCCTCCTTGAGCCCGCGCAGGTGCTCCCGGTGCGCGGGCCGGGCGGCGAGCCGCCGCGGGTCGCCGTCGAAAGCCAGGTTCAGTACGTATCTCGCCATGCCCCGCACGCTAGGCCCGCACCCTCCTTCGGCTCAGCATCGTGGGGCACGGCGATGGTGTATATCGGGATACATGACGTACACGCTGGCCGACCTGCCGATGTTCGCCCGGCTGGGAGAGGAACGGCTGCGCGGTCTGGCGGCGCGGCGCAGGCGCTATCCGGCGGGGCAGGTGCTGTGCTCCGAGGGCGATCCCGCAGACCATCTGATCGTGCTGCTCGACGGGCGGGTCAAGGCCGGGCGGGTGAGCGCGGAGGGCCGGGAGGTGGTTCTCGCCGTGGAGGCGGCGCCGGTCGCGTTCGACAAGACGGCCCTGCTCGTGGACGGGCCGCACCGGGCGACGCGCACGGCCCTGACGGCGGTGGAGGTCGCGTACGTCCCGCGCTCCGCCGTGCTGGAGCTGGTCGCCTGCGAACCGGAGGTCGCGGCGCGGCTGCTGCGCACGCTGGCCGCGACCGTGCGCGATCTCGACGAGCGGCTCACCGACGCGGCGGTGCGCGACGTGCCGGCGCGCGTGGCGGCCTGGCTGGTACGCCGCTGCGCCGGCGGCCGGGTGCCGCTCCACGGCGGCCAGGCGGGCTTGGGGGCCGAGATCGGCGCGACCCGGGTGAGCGTCAACCGTGCGCTGCGGGGGTTCGAGCGCCGGGGATGGGTCGAGATCTCCACCGGCGAGGTGGTCGTGCTGGATCGTCTGGCCCTCTCCCGCCTGGCCGCCGTCCCGATCCCGGCGTCCTGAGTCCCGGCGGAGCGTCCGCGTCGTCCGGAGGCCGTCCGGCTGCTCATACCCTGAAGAGGTGACGACACTTGTCCTGGACGGCGGCCTGTCGACCCAGCTCGAACGGCTCGGCGCGGATCTGCGCGACGCGTTGTGGTCGGCGCGGCTGCTGCTGGAGGAGCCGGAGCTGATCCGGCAGGCGCACGCCGGCTATTTCGCGGCGGGCGCCGACGTGGCCACGACCGCCAGCTACCAGGCCACGATCCCGGGCTTCGTCCGGCGCGGGCTCGACGTGGCGCAGGCCGGGCGGCTGCTCAGGCTGTCGGTCGAGCTGGCGGGACAGGCCCGCGACGAGGCCGGCGGCGGGCTGGTGGCGGCGTCGATCGGCCCCTACGGCGCCTACCTGGCCAACGGGGCGGAATACACCGGCGACTACGACCTCGACGAGGACGGCCTGTTCGCCTGGCACCTGCCGCGCTGGGAGATCCTCGCCGGGGCGGGAGCCGACCTGCTGGCCTGCGAGACGATCCCGTCCCGTCCTGAGGCGCGGGCGCTGGCCCGGCTGCTGAGCCACACGCCGGAGGTCAAGGCGTGGGTGAGCTTCTCCTGCAGGGACAGCGAGCATCTACACGACGGAACACCGATCAAGGAGGCCGCCGCGCTGTTCGCCGGGCGTTCGCAGGTGGTGGCCGTCGGCGCCAACTGCACCGCGCCGCGCCACATCCCCGGGCTGATCTCGTGCCTGTCGGGCGCGCTGCCCGTGGTGGTCTATCCCAACTCGGGCGAGTCGTGGGACCCGGCCGGTCGCCGCTGGGTGGGCCTGGCCGACCCGATCGAGTACGGCCAGGCCGCCAAGGAGTGGCAGCGGGCGGGTGCGTCGCTGATCGGAGGTTGCTGCCGGACGACTCCCGAGCACGTCCGGCAGATCCGCGCGCACCTGTCCTGAGCGCCCGCCGTGGCGCTAGACGGCGACCGTGGCCGCACCCCCGCGGCGGCCCAGCACGCGGTCGAGCGCGAACGCGCCGCCGCCGCTGAAGCCGATGGCCAGGCTGGCCGCCGCGAGGGCCAGCACGAACTCGTAGCCGCCCTCGCCGGCGGCGAAGCCGTTCGCGCCGTGCACGAAGACGATCGCGCCCACCATGGTGAGCGCCAGCAGCGAGCCCACGATCGGCAGCGCGGCGCCGGCGACGAGCGCGAGCCCGCCCACGACCTCCAGCGTGGCCACCGCGGGGGCGGCCACCCCGGCCAGCGGGATGCCGACGGACTCGAAGAACTTGGTGGTGCCCGCGATGCCCATCGTCGCGAACTTCTGGTAACCGTGGACGATGAAGATCACGCCGACGGCGATCCTCGCGAGCAGCAGGACGATGGGGCGCGCCTGTTCGATCATGCGACCTCCTTGATTGTCGTTCAGTTTTGAACGACAACTCTAACCGTGATGTTCAAAGCCGAACAAGAAGTCAGGCCGCCGAGTCAAGGACCTCTTCGCAGGGGCGGCACGGCCTGCGCCTACACTGAGGCGGTGATGGACCCCCGATGGCTGGACGCGACGGAGATGGCGGCGTGGCATGCCTTCGTGTCCACCTTTCACCTGCTGGAGCGCCGCATCGAGGAGCAGCTCAAGGCCGCGGCGGGGCTGACGCACCCGCAGTATGAGATCCTCGTGCACCTCTCCGCCGCCCCCGACCGCCAGATGCGCATGACGGAGCTGGCCAGAGACGTCGTGGCGTCGAAGAGCGCGCTGACGTATCAGATCACCCAGCTGGAGAAGGCCGGCCTGGTGGAGCGGGCGCACTGCCCCTCGGACGAGCGCGGGGTGCTGGCGGTGCTCACCGACGCGGGCATGCACTGCCTGGAACGGGTGGCGCCCGGCCACGTGGAGGTGGTGCGCGCCTATCTGATCGACCGGCTCAGCCGTGAAGAGCTGCATACGATGACGACCGCCATGCGGAAGACGGAACGGGCCTTACGGTCGTCCCGCTGAGAGGTGACGTGGCTTCGGCATGCCCGGAGGCACGCGCAGGCCCATGACAGGAGGACGGTCATGCGTGAGCATCACCATCCGATGTCACTCTAAGCTAGCATGCCGTCACGCCGAGCGACCATTCTGCCGCTCTAGCTCTTCCCCGCGGCGGCGCGCGCGGCCCGCTCCATCTCGACGCGGGCGCTGGCGGCGTACTTGTCGACGTATTCCTGCTCCGACAGCTCCATCAGCGCGTACATGATCTCGTCGGTCACCGCGCGCAACACCAGCCGATCATCCTCCATCCCGTAATAGCGGGAGAAGTCGAGCGGCTTGCCGAACCTGACGCCAGGCCGGATGCCGAGCTTGGGCAGCGGCCGCCCGGGCGGCATCATCTCGTACGTGTTGATCATGGCCCAGGGAATGACCGGCACCCGGGACTCCAGCGCGAGCCGGGCCACGCCGGTCTTGCCTTTGTAGAGGCGGCCGTCGGGCGAGCGGGTGCCCTCGGGATAGATGCCCAGGATGTGGCCCTCGCGCAGGATGCGCAGCCCGGTGCGGAGCGCGGCCTCGCTGGCCTTGCCGCCGGAGCGGTCGATCGGCACGGTGCCGACGCCGCTGAAGAACAGGCGGGTGAAGAAGCCCTTCACGCCACGCCCGGTGAAGTAGTCGGCCTTGCCCAGGGAGATGACCTTGCGGCGGATCTGCAGCGGCCCGAAGAAGTGGTCGGCGAACGACAGGTGGTTGCCGGCCAGGATCGCCGGCCCCTGCCTGGGCACGTTGTCCGCGCCTTCGGTCCATGGCCTGAAGACAAGGTGGAGGATCGGCCCCAAGATGGCCTTGACCACCCAGTAGAACACCCCGGCACCTCTTCCTCAGCGTGTTGTCGGCGATCAGAGTCATCTTCCCATCCCGCGGGGGATGCTCCTACACCACCTCTCGCACAAACACCCTAGAACGTGCGACGATCGGGCCGTTCCGGGATGAATTGCTGGAATGAAACAGCACAGAGGAGCTGTTATGCCGCTCATGCCAGGCGCGGAGCCCTACCACCACGAAGCAGGACAGGTCGGGGTGCTGCTGTGTCATGGGTTCACCAGCACGCCCCAGTCGCTGCGACCGTGGGGCGAGTTCCTGGCCGGGCACGGGGTGAGCGTCTCACTGCCCCGCCAGCCCGGGCACGGCACCCGGTGGCAGGAGATGAACCGTACGCGCTGGGAGGACTGGTACGCCGAGGTGGAGAAGGCGTTCGAGATCCTTCAGGGCCGCTGCACGGAGGTGTTCGTGGCAGGGCTGTCGCTCGGGGGCTGCCTGGCGCTGCGGCTGGCCGAGGTGCACGGCCCGGCGATCAGGGGCGTGATCGTGGTCAACCCGTCGATCGCGAACGACGTGCCCCTGATGAGGCTGGCCCCGCTGCTGAAATGGTTCGTGCCGTCGGTGCCCGGCGTCGCGGGCGACGTCAAGAAGCCCGGCGTGACCGAGCTGGCCTACGCCCGCACCCCGGTGAAGGCGGCCGCCTCGCTGCCGGAACTGTGGTCGCTGGTGCAGGCCGACCTGGCGAAGGTGACACAACCGCTTTTGGTCTTCCGCAGTGCCGATGACCACGTGGTGAAGCCGGCGAGTGTGGCGATCATCCGTGAGAAGGTGCCGCAGGCCACGATCGAGGAGCTTACCGATAGCTACCATGTTGCGACGCTGGACAACGATGCCGACAGGATCTTTGCCGGGAGCCTCGGCTTCATCCGGACACATGCCTCGGTACCCTTGCAGAGGGACTGATCGCACCCAGGGGGAAGTCGCGATCGCTGTGGAGAGGCCCATCTAGGTGACGCCCCAGAGTGACGAGGACGAGGTCTGGCGGCAGATCGTCGCGTCCTTCAACGACACCGCCGAGCGCGACTCGGCCGACCAGCCATGGCCGGACAGCGAAAACGTCCCCGCCGAACCCACCCGCAGGGTGGTCAAGCCCTCCGAGGAGCCCCCGGCCGGGCCCGGCGGGCCGGACGAGCCCGAAGGCGACCCGGAACCGCGTGACGACGGCGACGAGGAGGACGAGGGTCACTTCGTGCCGCCCCCGCCGCCTCCCCTGCCCAAACTCGATCTGCCGACCAAGCTGGCGTGGGTGGCGCTGTTCGGCGGCCCCGCCTACCTCCTGGTCGCCGCGATGGCCAACTGGCACATGGAGGGGTGGGCGCTGTTCACGGCGGTGGCGGCGTTCATCGGCGGGTTCGTGGCGCTGGTGGTGCGCATGGGCGACGGCCCGCCGTCCAACGACTCGGGCTGGGACGACGGCGCCGTGTTGTGAGGCCCCCGCCCTACGACTTCGACGTGGTGGTCTTCGGCGCGAACGCCTCCACCACGTCGGTGTAGCGGTCGGCGGTGTCGACCGCGTGGCCGACCGCCCAGACCGCGCCCTTGCCCGCGAGATAGGCCACCGCCTGCAGGCGCACGCTGCTCCTGCCGTGCTTGGCGCGGCCACGGATGATCTCGCAGTCGCCCTTCTCGCAGCGCATCATGAACGGCTCCCCCGCCCGCGACGGGTCGTAGCCGGCTATCCAGTGGCGGCCCTTGCCGTCGCCCGTCACGCCGTAGAGACGGGCCTCGGAGCGGGGCAGCCGCTGCTCGCGCCAGCGCTTGCCGTTCCAGGTCAGCACGAGCGGGCTGATGTCGCCGGGACCGTGGTAGACGCCGCCGACGGCCACCGCCCGCTTGGAGCTGTCGACGTGCACGTCACGCAGGTAGCCGCCGCGGATCGAGGGCACCGGCATGGACTTCCACGAGTTGCCTGACCGGTGCACGATCAGCGGCTCGGTGCCGGTGTCGCCGACGGCGAACCCGTCCGCCACCGCGTAGAGCGCGCCCTTCTCCTTGGTCTCGTGGACGGTCCAGGAGGCTCCGTGGCCGGTGAGGATGAGCCCGTTCTTCTCGCGGCTGCCGACCGCGACGATCCGCCCCGACCTGGCGTCGATGCCGCCCAGCCAGTCGCCCGCCCGCAGTCCCTGCGGCCTGACCCGGTCGAACCCCGTCGCGTCGCCGTGCGCCAGATAGGGCAGCCCGTCGTGGCCGTCGCCGACCGTCCACACGTCGGACGCCGACACGGCGGCCAGGCCGCGCAGGTTTCCCGCGGCCGTGGCGTCGCGCACGGGCACCTCCGCCCAGCTCTTGCCGTTCCAGTGACGGATGGCCCCGCGGTTCTTCCAGACGTCCCAGATCTCCTGCTGGCCCACGGCCCACACGTCGTCGGCCGAGATCGCGAGCACGTCGGAGAGCGAGCCGTCGGCCTGGAGGCGCACGCTGGTCGAGTGCTGCCACGCCTCGATCGTGGCAGGACGGGGATCGGCATGCGCGGCGGGCGAGGCCTGTGTCAAGGCCACGGACGTCGCCAAGATCAAAGAGAGCGCACGCCGCTGAGAGCGACGGGTCATGATTGAATGCTACGGGCTCGCGAGCCCCTCTTGCCCGTTACAGCCCAACTCGCAACTCTGCGATGACCGGCAGATGGTCGGAGGCAGCGCCCAGATCGGCCGGCGGGGCGTCCACTCCCCCGCAGGAGACGACACGCGCGTCGCGCGCGGCGAACACCCCGTCGATGCGCGCGGACGGCCGCCGCGCGGGGAAGGTCAGGCCGTCGCCCCTGGGCGCCACCGCGTAACAGTCGGCCAGCCGCCCGGCGAGATAACGCCAGGCGGGCTGGCGGTCCTGCTCGTTGATGTCGCCGCCGAGCACCACCGTCGCGTCCAGCCGGGTGGCCGCGCGTTCCACCAGCGCCACGGCCTCCGCCGCGTGGTGCACCCTGGCCGGGTCGTTGAGGTCGAGGTGGAGCGAGCCGACGGCCAGCCGGGTCCCCTCCGCCTCCACCACGGCGACCGCCAGCCCGCGCCGCTCCAGCCCGAAGAAGGCGCGCAGCGCGTGGCTCTCGGCGTGCAGCACGCTGACGCAGGGCCCGGTGAACACGGCGACGCCCCCGAGCCTGCCCGGGGTGGCCGGCCGCAGCCCCGACGCGACGGCCAGGGCCCGGCGCCTGGCCCGCCAGCGTACGAACCTGGGCGCCTCCTGCACGCACAGCACGTCGGCGCGCATGGCGGTGATGACCCTGGTCAGCGCGGGAACGTCGTCGCGCAACCCGTGCAGGTTGTAGGTCGCTACGCGGATCGTCACGTAGCGGTGACTAGCGGCGCCTGGCCAGGTCGGCGGCGCCCACCACGCCGGCGGAGGCGCCCAGCTCCGCCAGCTTGACCTCGGCCAGCGGCCGGTGCCCGTGCCCGGTGAGCCGCTCGGCGAAGGTCTCGCGCGCCCGGTCGATGAACAGGTCGGCGGCGCGGGACACCCCGCCGCCCACGATGAAGCAGCCGGGGTCGAGCACCGCGGCCAGGTCCGCCATGCCCTGGCCCAGCCAGTCGGCGAGATTGCCGAACGCTTCCAGCGAGGCTTCGTCGCCCAGCCGCGCGGCCTCGGTGACCTCCTCGCCCTCGATCTTGCCGCCGGCCAGCCCCAGCAGGATCCCGGCCCGCTCCGGCTCCGCCTCGGCGATCTTCCTGGCCTCCTTGACGAGGGCCTGACCGCTGGCGTACTGCTCCCAGCAGCCGATGTTGCCGCAGCCGCACGGCCGCCCGCCGGGCAGCACCTGCATGTGGCCCAGCTCGGCGCCCATGCCCCAGCGACCGCGGTAGAGAGCGCCGTCGAAGACCAGACCGCCGCCGATGCCCGTGCCGAGCGTGATGCAGACCACGTGAGACTGGCCCCGCCCCGCGCCGAACCTGGTCTCACCCCAGGCCATGGCGTTGGCGTCGTTCTCGATCACGACCGGCAGGCCGAGCAGGCCGCTGATCTTCTTCTGCAGCGGCTCCTCGCGCCAGGCCAGGTTGGGGGCGAAGCGCACCATCGACCTGGTCTCGTCGACGAACCCGGCCGCGCCGACCCCGACCGCCTCGATCCGCCTGCCCTCCGCCAGCTCGCGAACGACGTCGGCCACCGTCTCGGCCACCACTTCCGGGCGGTCGGCGGCGGTGGGCCTGAGCGTGTGTTCGACGATCTTGCCGTCATCGTCGACCACACCGGCGGCCACCTTGGTTCCGCCGATGTCGACACCGATCGTGAGCATTGCCCCGTGTCTCCCTATCCCAGATCTATGTGTTCCACATTGTCGCGGCGATCCTGATCGTCGCGTTGCCTGCGAGGGGCGGGCGGCCTGCTGAGGACGTCGAGCGCGCCGCGGACGGCGGCGAACAGCTCACCGCCGGCGGCCACCAGGTGCCCGGTCACGTCGGAGCCGGACTCGCGCTGGGCGGCGATCGCCCGGCAGACCGGGCAGGCACGGCAGATGTACTCGTCGTGTGGCTCGGACACCGCCTCTTCCCACACGTCGCGTTCCCTGCGACCGCCGCCGGCGAACGAGTTGAACACGGACTTGCCGACCTGGCGGGTGGCCCGCCCCTGGATCGACTCCAACAACTTGCGCGCCTCGTCGGCGACGGTCCCGATCGGATCTCTGTCGTTGCTCTCGGTCATCTGGCCCTCCCTGCGTATGGGGTCGCTCATCCTCCTCAACTCGTCAGGTTGCGGATTCGCTCCCCGACCTGAACGGTAATGCAGAAACCGCCGTCACGCGGGATCGCCGAACCGCACGCTGAGCACGCCGTCGCGGAGCGCTGCCGCGCTGATCTTACGACGGGCCAGCGCGGCGGGCAGCGCCAGGATCCTGCGGTAGGGGCCGGCGGTGACGATCAGCTCGTCTCCCTTGCGGGCCAGGTCGATGTCGTCGCGGTCGGCCCCGGGCAGGGCGAGGGCCAGCTCGTCGGCGCTCATCCGCAGCGGAGGCTCGATCGCGTGCGGGGCGAACGGGTCGGACTCGCCGTACATCGACGCGCCGAGCTCGGCCAGGGCCTTCCTGCCGACGGGCTCGGCGGGCAGATAGGGGACGACGTGCACGGGCAGCGGCGCGAAGGACTCCTCCGCCTCGGCCAGCAGCCTGGACTGCGCCTCCACCCACCGCGCACGCCACTCGTCGGCGTCGCCGTCGGGGAAGACCCGGTTGGCCACGACGGCGTCGACGCGGTAGCCGTACAGGTTGAGCGAGGTCATGGTGCGCCTGGCCTCGGCGAGCACCACGGCCTCCGGGGTGAGCACGAGCCGCACCGAGGCGTGGTCGCCGGTGAGCAGCTCGCGCACCTCCATCAGACCGCGGTGGAAACGCTCGGCCGCGCTCATGACCTCCTCGCCCGGCGCGCTGACGTGGGCCACGCTGCGCACGAACGGCGAGACCAGCCGCACGAGCTTGCGGCCGACCGGCATCAGCCTGCTGACGTGCCAGTCGAGCGCCTCGGGCAGGGCCAGCAGCCGCAGCGTCTCAGCCGTCGGCGCGCAGTCGACCACGATCACGTCCCAGCGGCCCTCACGGGCGTGCTCGCGCAGCTCCAGCAGGGCGATGATCTCCTCGGCGCCGGGCAGGACGGTGATCTCCTCGGAAGTGACCTCGTCGAGGCCCAGCTCCTCCAGCACTCCCCTGGCGTATTCGCGCAGCTCGCCCCAGTGGCGCTCCAGCGTCTTCTGGGTGTCGACCTGGTGCAGGTGCAGCCCTGGCGCGATCTCGCCAGGCTCGGCGTCGAGCGCGTCGGCCAGCGAGTGGGCGGTGTCGGTGGAGACGATCAGCGTCTTGAGGCCGCGGGCGGCGGCGAGCGTGGCGGTCGCGGCGGCGGCCGTGGTCTTGCCGACGCCTCCCTTGCCGGTGAAGAGCAGAACCCGGGGGCTCAACTCAGCGGCCCTCGACGCGCTTCTTGAGACCCTTGAGCGCGGTGTCCACGATCACCTTCTCCGCCTTGCGCTTGATCATGCCGATCATGGGCACGCTGAGATCGACCGACAGCTCGTACGTCACCTCGGTGCCACTGCCCGCGTCGGCGAGCCGGTAACTCCCCCTGAGGTCGGAGACCATCTTGCCCGGCTCGACCACCTGCCAGCTCACGCCGTCGTCGTCCTGCCAGGCGTAGCCGAGGGTGTAGGTGTCGCTGATCGGGCCGGCGTCGAGGGCGAACCGCACCTGCTGGGGCCTGCCGTCGGGGCCGGTGGAGAGGACCTCCGCGCTCTTGACCTGCCCGGCCCATTCCGGGTAGGCCGGGAAGTCCGCGATGACCGCCAGGACATCGGCGCGACCGGCGCTGATGGTGGTGCTCGAAGTGGTGCGATCAGCCATGCGACCACCGTAGTGCACAACACGCCGCTCGGGACGGACCGGAGGGCGGCGCCCGCGCTCACCACTCGAGGACGTACGGAACGCCCCTCCCCCGGAAGTGGCCGACGTTCACGCACTCGGTGCGCCCGACGCGGGTGCGGCGGTGAAGGGGGTTGTGCACGTGTCCGAACAGGGCGTAGCGCGGCTGGGTGCGCCTGATCGCCTCCAGCGTGGCCTCGCTGCCGCGCTCGAACCTCCTGGCCACCACGTCGTAGAGCAGCTCGGGCAGGGCCGGCGGGATGTGACAGCACAGCACGTCGACCTCGCCGACCGCCTCGACCTTGGCCGCGTACTCCTCGTCGCCGATCTCGTACGGCGTGCGGTAGGGGGTCCTGAGCCCGCCGCCCACGAACCCGAACCGCAGCCCGCCGATCTCCGTGACCTGCCCGTCGAGCACCTCGAGCCCCGGCCTGAGGTAGTCGGCCCACAGCGCGGGGATGTCGACGTTGCCGTAGGTGAGGTAGGCGGGGGCCGGCATGGCGGCGAAGAGGGTCTCGTACTGGGCGCGCACCTTGCGTTCGATGTGCTCGCGCCGGTCGCCGCCGAGCGTGGCCCACAGCCGCGCCGACATGGCCCTGGCCTCGTCGAACCGTTTGGCCGTGCGCAGGGCGATGAAGGCGGACGCGTTCTCCGCCCCGAACAGGTCGGCGAAGATGCCCTGCGCGTGGTCGTCGTAGTCGATGAAAAGGATCAGGTCGCCGAGGCAGATCAGCGCGTCGGCGCCGTCGCCGGCCCTGGCCAAGGCGTCCGCCCTGCCGTGGACGTCGCTCACCACATGGACCCTCATGGGGGAAATCCTAAGAGCCCCGCTGCTAGCGTGACATAACGCCTCGGCGACGGAGCTACCAGTGCGTAACTTGGCGCGGTAACGTCCAGGCCAGGTCGTCACGAAGAGGAGTTGATCCGTGCGCGAGTACAGCGTCCCCGTCCTGGTCGACGTGCCCGCCTCCGCCGGCCTGGCCGACACCGTCTTCGCGCGGGCCGAGGAGCGGCCGGGCGCCGTGGTCATGCGCCGCAGAACCGACGCGGGCTGGCCCGTCGTCACCGCGGCCGAGTTCCGCGACCAGGTGGTCGAGGTGGCCAGAGGGCTGATCGCGGAGGGCGTCGAGCACGGCGACCGGGTCGCGCTGATGTCGCGCACCCGCTACGAGTGGACCCTCGTCGACTACGCCATCTGGTCCGTCGGAGCGGTCACCGTGCCGGTCTACGAGACCTCCTCGGCCGATCAGGTGGCGTGGATCCTCGCCGACAGCGAGGCCAAGGCGGCGTTCGTCGAGCTCGACTCGCACGAGGAGACCGTGCGGGAGGCGGCGCCCGGACTGAAGGCGGTCTGGCGGATCGACGGCACGCTCGACGCCGAGGGCGTCCCGGCCTCCGCCGTCGACGAGCGTAGGAAGCGGGTCGCCTCCTCCGACCTGGCCACGATCGTCTACACCTCGGGCACCACCGGCCGGCCCAAGGGCTGCCGGATCACCCACGACAACCTGCTGTTCACCGCGCTCAACGTGCTGCGCGGGCCGCTGGAGCCGCTGTTCGCCGGCAAGGACCCGGCCGCGCTGCTGTTCCTGCCGCTGGCGCACATCTTCGCGCGGATGATCCAGGTGGTGCTGTTCGAGGCGGGCGCCGTCATGGCGCACACCCCCAACATGAAGAACGTCGCCCCCGATTTGCAGGGCTTCCAGCCGACGTTCCTGCTGGGCGTGCCACGCGTCTTCGAGAAGGTGTACAACTCCGCCGAGCAGAAGGCCATCGCCGGCGGCAAGGGCGCGATCTTCGCCCGCGCGGTGGACGTCGCGGTGGCCTGGAGCCGCGCCGAGAGCTCCGGTGGCGCGCCGCTCGGGCTGCGGCTGCGGCGGGCGGTGTTCGACCGGCTGGTGTACGCCAAGCTGCGCGCCGCCACCGGCGGCAGGCTCTCCGCGGCGGTGTCCGGCGGCTCGGCGCTCGGCGACCGGCTCGGCCACTTCTTCAGGGGCGTGGGCATCGAGGTCTTCGAGGGCTACGGCCTGACCGAGACGTCGGCCCCCTGCTCGGTCAACATGCCGGGCGCCAACAAGGTCGGCACCGTCGGCAAGCCGCTGCCGGGCGTCACGCTGCGCATCGGCGACGACGGCGAGGTCCTCGCCAGGGGCAGGAACGTCTTCGCCGGCTACTGGAAGAACGACGCGGCCACGGACGAGGTGATCGACTCCGAGGGCTGGTTCCACACCGGCGACATCGGCGAGCTGGACGCCGACGGCTACCTGCGGATCACCGGGCGCAAGAAGGAGATCCTGGTGACGGCGGCGGGCAAGAACGTCGCCCCCGGTCCTCTGGAGGACGCGCTGCGCGCCCACCCGCTGATCTCCCAGGCCATGGTCGTCGGAGACGGCCGGCCGTTCGTGGCGGCGCTGATCACCCTCGATCCCGAGGCCATGCCGGCGGGGGCGACGGCCGAGCGGCTGCGCACCGATCCGGAGGTGCTGGCCGGCATCCAGGCGGCCGTCGACCGGGCCAACCTGTCGGTGTCGAAGGCCGAGCAGATCAAGAAGTTCGCGATCCTGGCCGCCGACATCACCGAGGACAGCGGGCACCTCACGCCCACCCTGAAGATCAAGCGCAATCTCGTGCTGCGCGACTTCCAGAAGGAGATCGACGACCTGTACGGCGGGCCCTGACCCACCGCACAGGTGCGAGGGCCGGGGGCGGGCACCGGCCCACCGCACAAGTCCAGGGACGTGGTCCGCGCGCCGGTCAGCCCAGCGCCTCCCCGACGCCCTCCACGTCGCCTCTCCTGCTCATGACCTGCTCGCTCCTGCCGGTGGCCGGATCGAAGACGGTCACCCCCATGGGCGGCGCATCGCGGGGCATGCCGAACACCAGCCGCGTCCCGTAGAAGGCCACCGGCAGGTTGCCGCCCGGCAGGGTCGGGACGACGGAGGCCGGCCCGCCCTCCTGTGCGGGCAGCACCTGCGCGGAGTCGCCCCAGGCCACCGCCACCCGGCCGTCGGGCGCGGCGGCCAGGGCCGCGGTCCCCCCGCCCGTGCTCCCTGCGCAGGCGCCGCACGTCGTGGAGCCGGCGAGTCCGGCGTCGTGGAAGAACTGCACCTTGCCGCATCTCGGCTGGGTCGCCGCCCACCTGCCGCCGGGCACGTAGACGACGGCCTCGCCGAACGCGCAGCCGTCGCCGCCGTCGTGCTTGACGGCCTCGATCCGGCTCGCCCGCACGTCCGGGATCACGGTCACCGCGCCGTCGCGTGATCGCGTCCGGGACTTACGCTGCCTGCCGCCGCCGTCGTCGCGTTCCCCCGGCGCGCCTGCCACGAGCCCCATCCGGCCGTCGTGCAGCGGGCCGACCGCCACCGCGGCGCCGAAGCCGTCGAAAGGCTCGCTGTTGCCCGGCACCCCTTCGGTGTCCTGGGTGATGCGCCGGGACGGAGTGCCGTCGCCGGTCACGTAGACGGCGCCCGCCGACTGAACGCCGCCGTCCTTCTCCTGCGGCGCGCCGACGGCGATCGTCCGGCCGTACGCCGCCACGGCCGTCCCGAACCGCGCCCCCGCCTGGGGTTGCGGCGAGACGATCTTCTTGACGGGCTCGGCGTTCCCGCCGTACAGGACATAGACGGCACCCGCGGCGCCCTTGCCGTCGACCTCCGTGTACGGGGCGCCGACGACGAGATCCGCGCAGTTGTCCGCGTTGACCCGGGTCAGCGTCACCGCGGCGCCGATCCCGTCGGCGGCCTTGTCGGGGATGGCCAGGGGAACGAGCCGGTCCGCGCTCAGGATCGACACCTGACCGCCGATGATCATGCGGTTGCCGACCGCGACGTCGTCCTTGCCGTCCCCGTCGAAATCCCGCGCGGTCGCCTTGGAACAGTCCTTCACCGGAGAGGCCCCAGTGGGACGATTTGACGATTTTTGAGAGGCCGCGGGATTTATGTCCGACTCGCACGCGGAGATAGCGAGAACGAGCGCCAGAACCCATGCAATATGTCGCCGTAACATACCCGGATCATTTCGGATTTAAGCTCCCACGTGCCACCTGAACAGGGGAATCTCCATTCGATTCCGGCTTGCGGACGCCAGCCCGCGGAGTATTCTCGTGGCAAAGAAACGGGACCGGAGATCCTGAACATCCCCGGTCCCTCCTCACCACCGTAGGGGAGATCTCCATGAGCATCAAGGACACCTGCATCGAGCTCGGCGACAAGATCCAGGGCGAGCTGGTCAAGATCCGCACAGAACAGCGACTGCTGGGGGAGGACCTCACCCACCGCATCAACGGCGTGGACAACCGCGTCAAGGACCTCGCCCGCACGATGGACGCGGGGTTCGCGAGGGTCGATGAGAGGCTCACCGGCCTCGAAGGGCGCATGAACTCCATGGAGGGCCGCATGGAATCCATGGATGGCCGCATGGAATCCATGGAGGGCCGCATGGAATCCATGCAGGAGGGCCAGAAGACCATGCAAGCCACTCAGACGGAGATGTTGCACATCCTCGTCGGCATCCAGAGCAAGCTCGACGCGGCCTGATCGCCGTCACGAGGGCGGGACCGCGTTCGGTGCGGCCCCGCCCTCGTCACGTCCGCCGCCTGGTCCGTCACGTGCGGGCCAACGCCGGACGGACCTGGGGGGTGCGGGCGTACCCGACCCCCGTCCCGGTGGGTGAACAGGTGGGCGGCGCTGGTCCGCCCCCGCGATGACGAGTTCGCCCACCTGGCCGGCCAGCGCCTCCCTGGCCTGGGCCCCGAGCCCGGCATCGGAGATCACCATGTCGGCCTCGTTGAGCTGGGCGATGGTGCTGATGCCGACGGTGCCCCATTTGGTGTGGTCGGCGAGCACCACGAGTCGGCCGGCCGACTCGATCAGGGCGCGGTCCGTCTCGGCCTCCATCATGTTGGGAGTGGTGAAACCCGCTCTGACGGTCATCCCGTGCACGCCGAGAAACAGCACGTCCACGTTGAGCTCGCGGATCGCCGCCACCGCCACGGGGCCGACGAGGGCGTCGGAGGGCGTGCGCATCCCGCCGGTGAGCACGACGGTCTGGTCGGTCCGGCCGCAGCGCCGGAAGACCTCGGCGACGCGCACCGAGTCGGTCACGACGGTCAGGGCGGGGACGCCGGCCAGATGGTGCGCCAGCGTCCAGGTGGTGGTGCCCGCCGACAGGGCCACGGCGGTGCCGGGCCGGGCGAGGGCGGCGGCGCGGCGGGAGATGGCCTGCTTCTCCGCCTCCTGCCGCACTGACTTGGCGGCGAAGCCGGGCTCGTCCGTGGAGCCGATGACGGTGGCGCCGCCGTGCACCTTGGCCAGCAGGCCGCGCTCCGACAACGACTCCAGGTCGCGTCTGACGGTGATGTCGGAGACCCCGAACACCCGCACCAGCTCGACCACCCGGACGCCGCCGTGCTGCCTGACCAGTTCGAGAATCGCCTGCTGACGCTGCGGAGCGCGCATCGCCTCACCAGATCCCAACAGGTTCCTACACCATCCCGATCGCATCATGACACGGCGGCGGCGGCGCGGCTGCCGGGGATTCGTCATGAAACCGTGCGTTGACAGTCCGAAATGTTGGTCTTTCGATGAAGGAAGATGCGCGAACTCGGGGGAATCTGAAGGGTCCGGCAAGGAGGAAATCCACGATGGCCCACCAGCTACCGATCTCCCGCCGTCATGTCCTGCTGGGAGCCGCCGCCGCGTTCGGCGTCCCGGCCGTGCTCACCGGGTGCGGCTCCGGCGACGCCGGCCCCGCCTCCGGCGGCGGCGGGCAGGGCACCGTCACGATCGGCTCCAACGCCTCCGACGAGATCCCGAAGAAGACCCTCGAAACCGTGGTCGGCGACTTCACGCAGGCCACCACGAAGATCAACACCGTGGACCACAACACGTTCCAGGAGAACATCAACCGCTATCTCCGCGGCACGCCCGAAGACGTGTTCACCTGGTTCGCCGGCTACCGCATGCAGTTCTTCGCCCAGCAGGGGCTGGCCGTGGACATCTCCGACGTGTGGCGGGAGATCGGCGGCGGCTACACCCAGGCGTTCAAGGACCAGTCGACCGGATCCGACGGCAAGCAGTACTTCGTACCGTTCACCTACTATCCGTGGGCGGTGTTCTACCGCAAGAGCCTCTGGCGGGAGAAGGGGTACGAGCCGCCGGCCACGCTCGACGAGCTGACCGCGCTGGCCAGGAAGATGAAGGCCGACGGGCTCGTCCCGATCGCGTTCGCCGACAAGGACGGCTGGCCGGCGATGGGCACGTTCGACATCCTCAACATGCGGACGAACGGCTACGATTTCCACATCTCGCTCATGGCCGGCAAGGAGTCGTGGACGGATCCCCGGGTCAGGCAGGTGTTCGACACGTGGCGGGGGCTGATGGAGTTCCACCAGCCGGCCTCGCTCGGCCGCACGTGGCAGGAGGCCGGCCAGTCTCTGGCGCAGAAGAAGACCGGGATGTACCTGCTGGGGATGTTCGTCGCCCAGCAGTTCCCCGAGGCCGACCGGGACGACCTGGACTTCTTCACCTTCCCGGAGATCAACCCGGCGTACGGCACCGACTCGATCGACGCCCCCATCGACGGCTACATGATCTCCGCCAAGGCGAAGAACGTGGACGGCGCCAAGGCCCTGCTCAAGCACTTCGCCCAGGCCTCCTCGCAGAACGTCGCCACGAAGCTGGACCCCGGCACGCTGGCCGCCAGCTCCAAGGCCGACACCTCCGGCTACAGCGCCCTGCAGAAGCGCGGCGCGGAGCTCGTGTCGAAGGCCACGCACATCGCGCAGTTCCTCGACCGTGACACCCGGCCCGACTTCGCCTCGACCGTGATGATCCCGTCCCTGCAGTCGTTCGTCGGCGAACCGGACGAGATCGACTCCTTACTGGCGAGCATCGAGAAGCAGAAGGCCAACATCTTCCGCTGATGGCCGTCAAGACCCGTCGCTACTCCGCCCGCGACGTGACCATCCTGGTCATCGGGCTGGGGGTGGCCATCGTCGTCAACGTGGGCCTCGTCTGGGGTCCCACGCTGGCCTCCGTAGGGCTGTCCGGCACCGCCTGGAACGGCATCGGCCCCATCGAGTGGGTCGGCGGGCGCAACTATCACGACCTGGCCGCCGAATATCCGCCGTTCTGGTCGGCCGTCCGCAACAACGTGCTGTGGCTGGCCTTCCTCGGCCTGGTCGCGACGCCGTTCGGCCTGTTCTGCGCGGTGCTGCTGGACCGGCGGCTGCGGTTGTCACGCGTCTACCAGAGCGCCCTCTACATGCCGGTGGTGCTGTCGCTGGCCGTGGTCGGCTTCATCGCGCAGCTCGTCTACTCCTCCGACTACGGCGTGCTGAACGCGGTGACCGGGCTCGGCGTGGACTGGCTCGGCGACAGCTCGATCAACATCTGGGTCGTCATGGTCGCCGCCGCGTGGCGGCACGTCGGGTACGTGATGATCATCTATCTGGCGGGGTTGAAGGCCGTCGACCCGGCGCTCAAGGAGGCGGCGGCGATCGACGGGGCCAGCGAGCGGCAGGCGTTCTTCCGCGTCGTCTTCCCGACGCTGCGGCCGATCAACGTGATCGTGCTGGTCATCACGGTGATCGAGGCGCTGCGGGCGTTCGACATCGTCTACGCCATCAACAAGGGCAGGAACGGGCTCGAGCTGCTGTCGGTGCTGGTCACGGAGAACATCGTGGGCGAGGCCAGCCGGATCGGGTTCGGCTCGGCGATCGCGGTGATCCTGCTGGTGATCTCGCTGGCGTTCATCGTCACCTACCTGTCGCAGCTGTTCAGGGAGGAACGATGACGCTCACCGCCCCCGCCTCCGCTCCCCCGTCGCAGGCGCGACGGCCCGCCGCGCGGCGCCCGGCGCGGCCGCTGCGGATCCTGCTGCACGCCTTCCTCGCGCTGGTGGCGCTGGGCTGGCTGCTGCCGCTCGCCCTGGCCGTGTACGCGTCGCTGCGGCCGTACGAGGAGACCGCCCGCCTGGGCTACTTCTCGCTGCCGGAGGATCTCACGCTCGACTACTACGCGGAGGCGTGGATCCAGGCCGAGCTGCCCCGCTACTACCTGAACACGCTGATCATCGTCATCCCCGGCGTGCTGATCACGTTGTTGCTGGCGTCGTTCGCGGCGTTCGCCATCGCGCGGTTGCGCATCCCCGGGCGCAAGGCGCTGCTGGTCGTCTTCACCGCCGGCAACCTGCTGCCGCCGCAGGTGCTCATCACGCCGCTCTACACCCTCTACACGCTGGTCCCGCTGCCCGCCTGGCTGTCGGACTCGCAGTCGCTCTACGACTCCTACCTGGGGCTGATCCTCATCCACGTGGCGTTCCAGTTCGGCTTCTGCGTCTTCGTGATGGCGAACTTCATGCGCACCATCCCCGAGGAGATCAGCGAGGCGGCGCTGGTGGACGGGGCCGGGGTGTGGAAACGGTACTGGCGGCTGACGCTGCCGCTGTGCCGGCCGGTGCTGGCGGCGCTGTCCACGCTGCAGTTCACGTGGATGTACAACGACTTCCTGTGGGCGCTGGTACTGATGTCGTCGGGCGACAAGCTGCCCGTCACCTCGGCGCTGAACAACCTGCGCGGCCAGTTCTTCACCGACTACAACCTGCTGGCGGCCGGGTCGGTGCTGGTGGCGCTGCCGACGCTGATCGTCTTCCAGCTGCTGCACAAGCAGTTCGTGGCCGGCCTCACGCTGGGGTCGACCAAGGGCTAGGCCGAGGGCCTAGAGGAGTGCCCGGAAGCGGGCGGCCACGTGGTCCCACGCCCATTCGCGGGCCACCCAGTCACGGCCGACCGCGCCCATCTTGCGCGCCTTGCCGGGATCCGTCAGCAGCTCGACGAGGGCCCGGGCGATCTCGCCGACGTCCTCGCCGTCGACGACCAGCCCGGTCTCGCCGGGCCGCACCGCGTCGGTCGTGCCGCCGGACGCGCCCACGACCACCGGCAGCCCGGTCGCCGACGCCTCCAGGAACACGATCCCGAGCCCTTCCACGTCCAGGCCCTTCCACCGGGTGCGGCACGGCATCGCGAACACGTCGCCGGCGGCGTAGTAGCCGGGCAGGCCCGCCGCCGGCACCGCGCCGGCGAACCTGACCGACTCGTGCCCCGCCGCCAGCCGCTCCAGCGTCCTGCGGTGGGGCCCGTCGCCCACCAGCAGCAGGACCGCGTCCGGCGCCACCCGCAGCACCTGGGGCCAGGCCCTGATGAGCTGGTCCTGGCCCTTGCGGGGCACCAGCCGCGACACGCACACCACCACCGGCCTGTCGCCGAGGCCCAGCTCGGCCCTGATGGACCGGCGGGCCGTGCCGGGGCGGTACTGGCCGGTGTCCACGCCGGGAACGAGGCGTACGAGCTTGGCCGGGGGGATGGCGGCGGCCAGGCGGGCTCGCGTGTACTCGCCCAGATACGTCACCACGTCGGCGTGCTCGCCGATCCTGCGCAGCACGGCGCGGAATCCGGGCGTGCTCGCCCACGACGCCTCGTGGCCGTGGGTGAGCATCACCACGCGCCGCGCGCCCGCCGCGCGCAGGCGCGGCGCGAGCAGGCCGAGGGGCGCCGCCGCGCCGAACACGACGGTCCGCACGCCCTGCTCGGCCACCAGGCCGGCCGCCCTGCGCGCGACGGCCGGGCCCGGCAGCATGAGCCGCGTGGGATGCCGCACGATCCGGTACGGCTGGCGCCGGTCGAAGTCCGCGCACCCCGGCCAGGCGGGGGCGTAGACGGTCACGCCCGGCGTGCGCAGCGCGAGCCCGTGCACGAATGACTGGATGCCGCCCGGCCTGGGCGGGAAGTCGTTCGTGACGAAGAGCACGTCCGCATGGGTCACGGCACCGGGACGCCGTTCAGCTCGGCCCATGAGCGGGCCAGGGCGATGCGCTCAGGGCTGGAAGGATGGGAGGCATAGAGCACATATTCCACCGGATCCGGCGACAAGTCGGAAATATTGGTAATTGCCAGCCGTTTTTGCATGGCGATGAACGTGGCCGGATCCCGGGTGAGGTCGAGCGCGTGCACGTCGGCCCTGGCCTCGACGTGGCGGCTGATCACGTTCTGGGCAGGGCCCATGATCAGCGAACCCAGCGTCATCAGGCCCATGACCACACCCACCGCCCGCGGATCGGCGATCGAGGTGACGCCGGTGCGCCGGCGTACCGCGCCGAACACCAGGTACAGCAGGACCACGCCGAGCGCCGCCCCCAGGGCGCCGACGAGGGTCCCGAAGAGCACGTCGTCGGCCTCGGCGTGGCCCAGCTCATGGGCGACGACCAGCTCGACCTGGGGCTGCGGCGCCTTGAGCAGCGTGTCGTAGACGACGATCCTGCGGGTGGCGCCGAAGCCCGACACGTACGCGTTGAGCGCCGTCGTGCGCCGCGAGGCGTCGGCGACCAGCACGTCCTGCACCGGCACGCCGTCGCGCTCTGCCATGTCCAGCAGGTTGTCGCGCAGCGAGCCCTGCGGCATGGACGTGAAGTCGTTGAACAGCGGCTCGAACACCACCGGGTAGACGAACGACATCACCACGGTCAGCGCGCACGCCCCCACGGCCGCCGGGATCCACCAGCGCCGCACCCTGCGGGCCAGCCCCACGAGGACGAGCAGCATGAGGCAGAGCAGGAAGGCCTCCACGCCGAGGCCCTTCAGCCGGTCGGCGGTCCAGCCCGCCCAGTCCTGGGTGGACAGCCCGTAGTCGCGCAGCAGCGTCTCGAACCAGACGCCGAGCGGCCACCTGACCGCCTCGACGATCGCGGTGAGCACCAGGACGCCGAGGACCACCCGCACCCACCAGGGGCCTTTCAGCCGGCCCAGCACCCTGGCCCCGAAGGGGGTGGCCACCAGCAGGGCCGCGAAGGCCAGCGTGAGCGCCAGCCCGAGATAGCTCGGCAGGGACGTGGCCGCGTCGAACGCCCGCGCCCTCGCGATCTCGGCGGCTGTGAAGTCGCGCGCCGGGTCGGGCGGCCCCGCGGCCAGGACCGTCCACGGCGTGCTGGAGGCGGCCACGGCCAGGATCACCGCCGCGAGCACCGCCAGGACCACGGCGGCCTGCCGTCTGAACCGGCGCTCGGCCGCATCCACCGCCGCGTCCGCTACCGGGCCCTCCCCCGGATCCTGCGCCGGGCCGTCCGTCGTCGCGGGCACCCCGTCACCCTGCCCCCGTTCGCGCCGTCTCCACGCCCCCGCCGCGCCGCCGTCCGTCCGCGCGGCGTCCTCCGCGCTGACGGCGCCCACGGGAACACCGTCACCGGGCCCTGTGGCAGCCGCCTCTCCGCCGCCCGCCCCGGCCTCCTCAGAAGGGCCGTCCGCGTCCCGCCGTCCGCTCATCCTTCTCCCCACTCACGCGAGCTGCTCCCGCACGTACGCGCGCCACCGTGCCGTCAGCGTGGCCACGGAGAGCCCGAGCGCGGCGAGCGCCTCGTCGACGCCGGCCGCCTGCGCATCACGGTAGAGCCTCACCAGGCTCCTCTCACCGAAACGGCGGGCGAGGAACCGACACGCCAGCCAGGCCTCCTGGTACGCCAGCGCAAGGCGTCCGGGGTCAGGCCCGCCGACGGCGAACGCCTCGGGTGTCGGCAGCGCGGCCGGCACGCGCCCGGCCCGCACCTCGGCGGCCAGCTCGGCGGCGGCCGTGCGCACGGGCAGCCCGGCGTCCCGGTAGGCCACGTAGTCGGCGAAGCCCTCGTAGAGCCAGACGGGCAGCCCGCCGGTGCCCGCGGCGACGTGGGTCAGCTCGTGGGTGAGGACGACGTCCTTGCCGGTGGAGGTGAGCCTGCCGAACGACTCGGGGACGACGATCACCCGCCCGCCGTCGGCCACCGCCGCCAGCCCGTCGAGGCGCTCCACGCCGGCCAGCCGGGCCGCGTCCTGCGCGGAGCCGGGAACGATGACCACGGGCCGCACCGGGCGGCCGAGCACGGCCGTGACCCGCAGCCCCGCCGAATCGGCGCGGCGGGCGAGTTCGCTGAGCGTGCCGGGTGCGGCGCGGTGGCCGGTGACGAGGGAACGTGCCCCGCGGGCGGTGACCTGGCCGTCCGGCCACAGGTCACGGGCGTGCGCGGGGAAGACGGGCGATCCGGGGGCGGGCGCGTCGGCGGCGAGGCCGAGGAGGAGGAGCGCGGCCAGCGCGGCTCGTCGGCTCACCTGCTCGGACACGCTGCCGATCGTAGTGGGCCCGATCAGGGCCGGCCCTCTACGAGGGGCCGCCGACGAGCGTGAGGACGGGCTGCCACGGGAGCCCGCCCGGGCTCCGGAAGGTCTCCCGGGCCCGGGCGGGGCCTCATCAGAGGCCGGGACGGACCGCGCCGACGAACGACGACTTGCGCCATCCGCCCAGCTTGTCGATGCGCACCCGTTCGCCTGTCCGCGGCGAATGGATCATCTTGCCCTTGCCGACGTACATGCCCACGTGGCCGAGCCCGTTGAAGAACATGAGGTCCCCGGGCTTGAGGTTGCGCCAGGAGACCTTGTTCCTGATGCCGGCGAACTGGCTGCTCGCCACGCGCGGGAGTTTCACCCCGGCCTTCTTCCAGGCGTACTGGACGAGGCCGGAGCAGTCGAACGAACCAGGGCCTGTGGCGCCGTAACGATACGGGTCACCGATCTGGTTCTTGGCCACGGCGATGGCCTTGCCGGCCTTCACCTTCTGCCGAGCGGTCTTTGCCCGCTTGCGAGCGGCCTTGGCCGACTTCGCGGTGGTGGCGGCGGTGGCCGCCCTCACCGAGGAGACGCCGGCCGTGTCGCTCCTCGTCGCCGCCTGAGCCGTGGGGGCGTGGAGGACCAGGCCTCCGGCCGTCACGGTCATCGTGAGCACGACGCCAGGCAGGGCAAGGCGGGACAGACGGGGGTTGTGCAGGGAGGTAGACAGGATTTCTCCTTGGGTCTTCCACGAACGCCTACCGGGTTAGCTGTCGGATTCGGGCCTGGAAGTCGCCCTACGGCGCGATGGCGCGCCGATTCACCCCTGATCCCTGGGGAACTGGGATCGCTGGGTCCCCGGTTCCGTGCCTCCTGACTGCACGGATTCGGCAGGTCATCGCCCGTGTCATGGGGATGTCGCGGCGATGACCAGCGGATCTTCATCTGTCTTCACACCGGGAGGGACCGATGCGGGTTCACGGCGCCATGGCTTGTGCACCGCGACGACGCCAGAAGCTACGCGGAACGGTCAAGGATCAGCAAAAGCCGAGTCAGGCTGTAAAGATCGACTCAGGCCTCAGTAAACTCCCGAACCCCTGTTGGAACAGGGGGCGTCGTTACCAAAAAGTGACCCTGCTCACATTCGCGAAACATCCGTCTTGTCAGGGGTCAGATGTCGCGTTTGTCACATTCCGCCTCGTATGATCTCGACCTAAGGTGATCAGGAGGATGCGGAACGTGATCGCGGACCGCCCGCACGACGGCAACGATGGTGCGTCGTAGAAGGAGGGGACGGAATTATGGGCGGACGGCGCCCACGAGGCTGCGGCCGTAGGCGGAGAGGCTGACGACCTTGACCACGTCGCCCGTCTGCGGCGCATGGACGATCTTCCCGTTGCCCGCATAGATGCTGACGTGCCCCAGACCCTCGCTGAAGATGAGATCACCGGGCTGGAGCGCGTTCAGCGACACCTTGCGGCTGGCGCCCCACGCCCACTGCGCCCACGTCGTCCTCGGCAAGGACACGCCCGCGGCCCGCCATGACGCCTGCGTCAGCCCCGAGCAGTCGTAGCCGCCCGGCCCTGTCCCGCCGAACACGTACGGCTTGCCGACCTGCGCGAACGCGAACCGCAGCACCGCTGCGGCGTTCCCCGACGCCGGTCCCGTGTACGCGATGCCGGTGCTGTTCGGGTCACCGGTCTTGTAGGCGCCCAGCTTCTTCAGGAGCTTCTTCTGCTTGGCGATCAGGCCGAGGATCTCCTTGCGCTCCTTCTCGACCTCGCCGCGGACCTCGTCGGCCGACCGCAGGGCACCCTGCGCCTTGTCACGTTCCTTCTTCAGCCCGCGGTTCTCCCGGTCGAACGCCGCCAGCTTCTCCGAGCGTTCCTTGGCCATCTGCCCGGCCAGCGCCATCCCGGCCAGCCGTCCCTGCGGGTTGTCGGCGCTGACCAGCCCCGGCATGGTGGTGGCGTAGCCGCCGGCCCGATAGACGGTGGCGGCCATGTCGGCGATCTGGGTGCGCAGGTCGGCGACCGTACGGAGTTTGCGCTTGTAGCTCTTGTTCAGCTTCGCGTAGGTGCCCTTGGCCTTCTTGTAGCGCTCGGTCGCCGTGTTGTAGCGGTCGACGACCTTGTCGGCCTTGTCGTTGAGCTTGTCGAGCTTGGCCTTGGCCTGCCCGATGGTCGGCTTCGGATCAGCGAGCGCCGCCCCCATGGGAGACACCACAAGCCCGAACGCGAGACCCACGGCCACCGGCACCCGGCCAAACCTCACTGCGTCGCCTCCCAGGGGATCTTTACTGGGGCGAAATAGTACAGAAGTGGCGGGTGAGGTCTCACCCGAACATACCAATTCGTAACTTAAGCCCGGCCCAGGCGGCGCAGCAGCAAGCCAGAGGGAACGGGTCTGGCTCCCATCCGCCTGACGGACTCGGCCACCTCCCGGTCCGACGACACCACGGCTATGGCGCGACCGGGCGGCTCGGCGCGGACGAGCTGGCGGATCAGGTCGTCGGCGATCTCCCCGGGCGCGCTGAACAGCACCCTCACGCCGCGCGGCGCCACGACCTGCACAGGGGCGTTGAGCTCCGCACCGTCGAACACCGCGGTCACCTCGACCCTCGTCTGCGCCACCAGCCCGCCCAGCCCGGTCATCAGCCGGTTGCGCTGGTCGGCGAGGGTGAGCGTGCCGTAGCCGGTCTTGGTGACGTTGTAGCCGTCGATGATCAGGTGGATCTGCGGCAGCGCGAGGAGCTGGTCGAGAAGCTGCGGGTCGTCATCGGCCAGCGCCCGCGCGGGCACGCGCACACCCGGCCGTTCGCCGGTGACCGCGGCGACAGAATCGGCCGGCCGGCTGATCGTGGTGGGCAGGGCCAGCTCCCTGCGCAGCCCGGCGGACGCGTCCTGCAGCGCGTCGAGCAGCACCCTGATGCGGGCGTCCTCGATGCTCCTGCCCTCGCGCGCGGCCCGGCGCGAGGCTTCGAGCTGCTTCTCCACGTCGGACAGCCGTTCGCGCAGCCGCCGCAGCTCGGACTCCCCCGCGCTGCCCGCGGCCGAGGCGGCCGTCCTGGCCTCCTCGGCCGCCCGCTCCATCTCCTCGGCCCTGCGCGCCGCGGCCTTGGCCCGCTCGCGGGCGTCGTGAAGCCTGCGGCGCAGGTCGGAGTTCTCCGCGCGGGCGGCCCTGACCTGCTCGCGCAGGCGTTCCGCCTCCTCCTTGGCGCCGCTCTTCTGCGCGGCGAGCTGCTCGCGCAACCGGGCGACGGCCTCCTCGCGCTCGGAGTCCTCGGCGGCCGCGAGCGACTGCTCCAGGTCGGAGCGGGCGGCCTCGATCATCTCCGCCCAGCCGGGCGGGCGGGTGAGATAGGCGGCCGCGGCCACCAGCACGGGGTCGGCGGCGGGCGGCACGTTGCCCTCGGCGAGAGCGGCGACCAGCTCGGGCCAGCCCGCGGTCACCGACTCGGCGACCAGCTCGCGGAACTTCTTGTCGTTCTCCAGCTGCGCCGCGATGGGGGCGCCGCCCAGCTTGGCCCGCTTACGCGGGTCGAACTTGGCGATGCCCCGCAGCGGCGGCGGAATGGCGGCACCGGGCATCGTGCCGAGGACTTGAGACGCCAAGTCGACGACATTGAGCCGCACCTGCTCGGGAAGCGGGCGAGACAGGCCTTCACCCGCTGAACTCATCCCACTTGTCCCTTCGTGACATGCCCTTTCAGACAAGGGTACGGCTGCCGCGTACCTGACCGTAACGGCCACTCCGCTTTGGGCAAGCGCTTGGTGGGGACGGATCGGCCACGCCGGTACGGGCGTCCACCAGGGAGGCCGACCATGGCGGAACGGTCTCGCACCGCCGCTCGTGACCTCGGAGGGTCGCCTCGGCCCGGCGCCCCGCGGCGCTGCGGCAGGCCCGGCGGGCGCGCACTTGTCCGGGTCGCCGCCACCCGGCGCGAAAAGCTGGGATTCCAGCGCCCCGGCCCGTCCGAGCCCGGCCCTCGGAGCACAGGCCCGGTCCGGCGGCTCGCCGCGCCGTGATCGGGACCTGCCGGCGCGGTGCCCCGGCTACGAGCCCGCGTCGTAGACCAGCAGCGCGACCTGGACCCGGTTGTTGAGGTCGAGCTTGGTCAGGATCCGCGAGACGTGGGCCTTGACCGTGGGCACGCTCATGAACAACTCGCGCCCGATGTCGGCGTTCGACTTGCCCTGGCCGACAGCCGTCGCCACCTCCCGCTCCCGCTCGCTGAGCCGGCCGAGCAGCTTCCTGGCGCGTTCGGTGCGATCGTCCGCCCCGCCGTCGGACACGTGCGTGATGAGCTGCCGGGTGACCGCCGGCGACAGGATCGGCTCGCCCTCGGCCACCTTCCTGATCGCCTGGACCAGGTCGCCCGGCGCGATGTCCTTCAGCAGGAAGCCGGCCGCACCCGCCCGCAGCGCGCGCAGCACCTGCGCGTCGGCGTGGAACGTGGTCAGCACCACCACCTCGGGCGGCGCGGAGGCGCGGCGCAGCGCCTCGGTGGCGGTGAGCCCGTCGACGCCCGGCATGCGGATGTCCATCAGCACCACGTCGGGCCGGTGCTCGGCCACCATGGGCGGCACCTCGGAGCCGTCGCCCGCCTCGCCGACGATCTCGATGTCGCCGGCGCCGCCGAGGATCATCGACAGCCCGGCCCGCACCATCGCGTCGTCGTCGACGATCAGCAGTCTGATCGGCTCGCCGGCCGGAGTGGTCATGCGTCCTCCCGAGTCGTCTTCACCGGCCACGGTAGCCAGGCGCGTACCAGGAACTCGCCCTCCGGCGTCGCGCCGTGCTCCAGCCTGCCGCCCGCCAGCTCGGCGCGTTCCGTCAGCCCGATGAGCCCGGCGCCCGCGCCGGGGATGCGCAGGCCGTGGCGGGCCCGCAGCGGATTGCGCACCTCCACCGACACTCCCTTGTCCCGCCTGCCCGCCACGGTGACGGCCACCGGCGCGCCGCCCGCATGCTTGCGAGCGTTGGTGAGCGCCTCCTGGACGATGCGGTAGAGGTTACGGCCCAGCCCTTCCGGCGCGTCCCCCACCCCGAGGGTCAGCCGCACGTCCATGCCCGCCTGACGGCATTCCTCGGCCAGCTTGGGCAGGTCGGCGAGCGTGGGCTGCGGGCGCTCCGGCACCGGTTCGGCCTCTTCGCCCTGCTCGCCCGGCCTGGCGGCGCGCAGCACGCCGATCACCTCGCGCAGGTCCTGCAGCGCCAGGTGGGCGTTGTTCCTGATGGCGCCGGCCGCCCTGGCGATCTCCTCGGTGGGCGCGTCCGGGCGGAACTCCAGCGCGCCCGCGTGCAGGCTGAGCATCGAGATGCGGTGGGCGAGCACGTCGTGCATCTCCCTGGCGATGCGCTCGCGTTCGCTCCGCCTGGCCTCTTCCGCGGCCACCTCGGCCTGCTGCCTGAGCGACCAGATGACCTGCCGCCTGGCCCTGACCACGATGCCCCACGCGAACACGGTCAGCGCGATCGTCACCCCGAGTGCCGCCGTCCAGCCCCGATCGAGGTCGTTCTGCGGCCGCAGCCAGACGTAGGGCGCCAGCGTGAGGAGGGAGAAGAGCGCGAGCGGCCCGGAGATTCTGAACGGCCGGTGCACCGCCACCGTGAACAGCGCCACGACCGAGGGCCCGCCGGGCAGCTCAAGGTAGGACGAGAGCAGCGTCGTCACCACGGCCAGTCCGACCGGCCACCTGCGCCGCAGCCACACCGCCGCGCACGACAACGCCCCTATGACCTGCTCGATCATGAGCAGTGGCGCCGGCTCGTCCTGGATCTCCGTCAGCGACAGCAACGTCAGGCCGCAGGCCAGCAGGAACATGACGGTGTCGACGATCCAGTCGCGCGTCGAGCGCCGCACGCGCCCGCCTTCCCGGGCGTCTCCGAGCAGCACCGACGGCAGCGCCCACCGATATTCGGGGGCGGGAACGCCGTCCTGCTGGTGTGCCGTCACGTCCACCGAGGTTAGGCCCTGCCAGGGGCGGCGCGACAGCGACCAAAGTCGACGCCGGCCGAGACCTACGGCCGACGCGGGCCGCGCGGCCGCGCGGCGAGGCTGGAGCCATGCAAGCGGTTCTGACGATATCGGGGTGGGTGCTGCTCCTGCAGGGTGTGGGCGGCCTGGTCAACGCCCTGTTCGGATGGTGGCGGTGGGCGCACGACCTGCTCGTGGTCAATCTGCTGCCGGTCCTCGAGGGATACGAGGTGTTCGCGGCCATCGTGCTCGGGGTGCTCGGCTTCGTGCTGCTGGCCGCGTCCGACGCGACGAAGAAGACGAAGGAGGACAGATGAGCACGACCATGCTGAGGCCGCCGCGCAACCTGCCCGATCCGCGGGTGATCCCGTGGTGGACGGTGCAGTGGCTGCTCCTCATGGCGCCGCTCGCCGTCGCGGCCGTGGCGGCGTACTGGATCTTCACCGAGCGGCCGCTCTGGCTGGGTGCGGCGGTCGCCGTGTTCGGGGTGGCGTGCGTGGCGCTGGCGCTGGTGGCGCCGCGGGCGTACTACCGGGTGGAGCGGTGGGAGGTCACCGGCGAGGCGGTCTACACGCGCAAGGGGTGGCTGACGCACACCTGGCGGGTGGCGCCGATGTCGCGGATCCAACGGGTCGACACCGCGCGGGGGCCGGTGCAGCGACTGTTCGGTCTGGCCGACGTCACGGTGACCACCGCCTCGTCCGCGGGAGCCGTCAAGATCGAAGGATTGGACCACGAGGTGGCCGCCGAACTGGCCGAACGCCTGACCGCCCGCACGCAGGCGACGCCCGGGGACGCCACATGAACGCGCCAGGGCTGCGCGGGCAGGACAGGAACGCACCGGAGGCGGCACGCCACCGCGGCGGGCAGGACGGCTGGCGGCGGCTGTCACGACGGAGCCTGTGGGTCTCGGGCACCAAGTCGCTGGCACTGGTGGCGGGCGCGGTGGCCGGGCTCACCCGCTTCCTGCTGGGCCTGGACTGGCGGCCGGGCTGGATCGTCGCGGCCTGCGCGGGCGCCGCGGTGCTGATCCTGGCCGCCGTGCCTGCCTATGACCTGGCCAGGTTGCGTACGACCCGCTGGCGGCTCACCGCCGAGCGCCTCGAGTTGCGCTCGGGCCTCACCACGCGCCAGCATCGCTCGATCCCGCGCGACCGGGTGCGCAGCGTGGACCTCAGGGCCGACCCGATCCTCCGGATGTTCGGCCTGACCGTCGTCAAGGTGGGCACCGGCGAGCACGCGGGCGAGCACACCGAGCTGACGCTCGACCCGCTGGCCAGGAACGACGCCGAGACGCTGCGCCGTACCCTGCTGCACGGGGAGGAGGAGCGGGAGGCGCGGGACGGGCCGCTGGCCGAGCTGCGCTGGTCGTGGATCAGGTACGCGCCGTTGTCGGTGTGGACGTTCACGGCGTCCGCGCTGGTGCTCGGCGCGCTCTACAAGCCGCTCAACGCGCTCGGGTTCAAGTCGGTCACCAGCAGGGCGGCGGGCGACCTGTGGGGCTGGATCGTCGCGCGGCCGCTGACGGCGGTCCCGCTGCTGCTGGCGGTCAACCTGGCCGTCGGCGTGCTCGGCGCGGTGCTGCTGTTCGCCGAGTCGTGGGGCCGCTACCGCCTGGAGCACGAGCCCGGCCGGCTCAGGCTGCGCCGCGGGCTGCTGACCACCCGGTCGCTGACCCTGGAGCTGCGCAGGCTGCGCGGAGTGGAGATCAGCGAGCCGCTGCTGCTGCGGCTGGGCGGCGGCGCCCGCGTCAGGACCGTCGCCACGGGGCTCGGCGAGAAGGCCGCGAACGAGACCGAGGACGCCGCCGCGCTCGCACCGCCCCTCCCCCGTGACCGGGCCTGGCGGCTCGCCGCCGAGGTCGCCGGGGCCGGCGGCGGCCATCCGGCCGGCGTGCCGGGGCCGCGCGGCCCCGCCGCCGAGGTCGCGTCGGCCGGCGTGCCGGTGTCGCGTGTCCTCGACGCAGGTGCCGAGCTGATCCCGCATCCCCTGGCGGCGAGGCGGCGGCGCGTCGTACGGGCCCTGCTGGCGACCACGCTGGCGACCGCGCTGGCGACAACGCTGGCGGCCGTTGCGGCGGGGGCCGCGTCCTGGCCGGCGCCGTGGCCGTGGGTGCGTGCCTGGGTGTGGCTGATCCCCGTCGTGGTGCTGGCGGCCGGGATGTGGGGCGCCGTCGAGGGCGCCAGGAACCTCGGGCACGCGCTGGGCGCCCGGCACCTGGTCAGCCGGAGTGGCGCGGTGGTGCGGCGGACCGTCGCGCTCGACCGCAGGGGCATCGCGGGATGGACGATCACCGAGTCGTACTTCCAGCGGCGCTCGGGACTGCTGACGGTCTCGGCCACCACCTCCGCCGGCCGCGGTCACTACGAGGTGGTGGACGTCGGCCGTGGCACCGGCCTGGACCTGGCCTCCAGCGCCGTGCCCGGCCTGCTGGAGCCGTTCCTCGTCAGGGGGAAGACGGTGGCAAAGCAATGAGCCGCGAGATCCCCCGTCGCTTGCCCATGCCCCTGTACTGGACAAACGTGATCGCGCGGCTCAAGTGCTTGCGGTCTTAACCGTATTTGTCACACTTGCAACCGGGTTGCAGGCTCTTTAACCGTTGATGCGAACCGCCGGTCAGGAGAACACGACAACGCCGCCCCTCCCCTCCCTGACGGCGGGGACGGGGCGGCGTCGCGCGAGGTCAGCCGCCCTTGGGCTGCTTGGTCAGCGTGGCCATGTAGGACTTGGCCAGGGTGAGCGCGCCGGCCATGGCCTCCTTCTCCGGCATGAACTCGACCTTGGACGAGTTCGTCGCCTCGCCCTCCGGCCGCTGGTGGCCCGAGTAGTCGACCCTGACGACCATGGCGCCCTTGCGGATGGTCACGGTGGCGCTGGACGCCGAGACCTCGCCCCGCCTCGTCTCCACGTACTGCCGGTAGGCCTGCTCGCCCAGCCCGTCGACCTCGGCCAGCTTGCCCCAGTTGATGCCTTCGAGCGATGAGTCGGCGGTGCTCTTGTCGCCGCCGTACTCGCTGACGTAGTAGGCCTTGGCGGCGGCCGCGTCGACCGCGCCGGCCCGGTTGGTGAAGCGGTGCACCGTGATCAGCGCGCTGCGGATCTTCTTGGTGCCCTCCCCGCCGGGCAGGTCCAGGTTGAGCCAGCGGCACTCGGTCTGGTTGTCACCCCCGGCCGTGGTGCCGCGGGCGCGGGTGGTGGGCTCGGGCACGAGCTTCGTGGCCGCCTCCGTCACGGCGGAGCAGTCGGCGGGGAAGACGGCCAGCACACTCGGCGAGGGCGTCGGGGTGGCGCTCGGCGACACCGTGGCCTCCGACGACTCCGCCTGGGCCAGCACGCCGGGATGCTTCGCCTGCCAGGCCGCCACCCCCTTCGCGAAGTGGCCGGCCAGCTTGGAGACCTCGCGGATCGCGTTGGCCTCGGTGATCGACTGGGTGGTCTCGTTGGACAGGATCTGGGCGTCCTTGCGCTGCTGGCTCGCCTGGTACTTGACCTCGATCGTCATGTCGCCGACGCGGGCGTAGGCCTTGCCGAACGAGTACCACAGCAGCTTGCCGTCGCGGCGCCAGGTGTACTGGGCGAACGCGCTGTCGCCGACGCCCTGGATGTCCTTCACCGGCGAGGTGTAACTCTTCTCGCCGGGCTTGAGCGACGGGGTGGCGGTCTCGCCGTACTTGCCGCCGCGGTAGTCGACCTCGTAGGAGTTCTGGGCCATCGCCCTGCCGGTCTTGGAGCCCTCGCCCTTGTGCTGATCGATCCGGACGTCGATCTCCCTGCTGCGCCAGAACTCGCCGTACGAGATGCGCTGGTTCTGCCAGTTGCAGGTGAAGCTGACCGTGTAGTGGCTGTCCCGGGACCTCTTGGCGATGGTCGCGTCGGGGACGAGCCGGTCGGCCTCGTCCTTCGGCAGCATGGCGCACACGTCGGGCCTCGTCGCGGCTGCCGCCGTGGAGGTCGCGGCGGAGGTCGCGGGGGCGGTGGCGGCCGGTTGCGCCGGCCCGTCGTCCGTCGTGTCGCCCGGTTGCGCGAACGGCGGCGTGGAGGTGCCCGCGACCTTGCCGTACACGAAGTAGGCTCCGACGCCGCCCGCCGCGACCAGCACGACGAGGGCGGCGGCCAGCGTGGGCAGCAGCCAGGCGGGCCGCCGCGGGCGCTGCGGCGGCGGCGACATCGGCGGCATGGCGGGAGGCAGGTACGGTGGCGTGTTCTGTGGCGTGCCGGGCTGCATGTTGGGCGGCATGTTGGGCGGCATGTTGGGCGGCCCGAACTGCCTGCCTGGCGCCTGGTGAGGGCTGGCAGGCGGCTCGTGCTCGCTACCGGGATTCACAAAGACTCCTGGGGTTGCCTTGACGTGCGGGGGTACATGGTAGTCACACCCCTTGCGAGAGGCTTGCAGGCGTTCACTTCGCCAGCGCCGCCGAGACCAGGCGGGCCGCGGCGACGGCCGGCTCCTTGTCAGCGGGGTCGGAGGACGGCACGTCATCACGATGCCAGACCACCTCGCCCAGCAGGTTGCTCGTCCGGAAGAGGATGACGCTGTCGGACGAGCCCTTCTCCTTGCTGTTGAGATGGAACTTGAACTTGTTCTGCATGATCGCCGCCTCCCCGACGCCCTTGACCTCTCTGATCCCGCCGCGCAGCTCGCGCATGTGCCTGCCCTCGGAGGCGGTGCGGGTGGTCCTCTCGCTGTCGAAGCGGCGCTGGGCGACCTGCGGCCCGCCGAGGTCGGCGCCCGGCTTCTCCGCCCAGGCGCGCACGATGAGCCGGCGTCCGGGCGTCGAGCCGTCACGGACCAGCCACTGGCACTCGTCCGGCCTGCTGCGCATGCGTTCGGGCTTGCCCTTCACCAGCCGGCCGGCCTGGGCGTCGGTGATCAGCGTGCACGGGTCGGGAGCCGTGGCGAACCTGCCGGTCTCCGGCCCGCCGACGAGCGCGCCGGCGGCGTACCAGCCGCCCGCGCCCAGGAGCGCGACGGCCGCGACCGCCACGGGCAGCAGCCAGCGCCGGGACCCCGAGCCCGCCCGCCGGCCGTGGGCGCCCGTGGTGGCGCCGGCCAGGCCGCGCAGCACGTGGCGCACCTGGGCAGCCGTGGGCCTGGCCGCCGGATCCTTCGCGAGCATGGCCATCAGCAGGCCGCCGAGCTCCCGCCCGGCCCTGGCGGGGAACGGCGGCTCGTGCAGCAGCACCGCCGCCGCGACCGCCGCGGACAGCTGCCGCTCGAACGGCGCCCTGCCCTCCACGGCCGTGTAGAGGCTGGCGCCGAGCGACCACAGGTCGGAGGCCGGGCCTGAGGGTTGCTCGTTGAGCCGCTCCGGCGCCATGTAGCCGGGCGAGCCCGCGCTGCCGAACCTGTCGGCGTGCCCGCCCATCGGCGCGGCGATGCCGAAGTCGGTCAGCATGGCCGAGCCGTCGGCGTCGAGCAGGATGTTGGCCGGTTTGACGTCCTGGTGCACCATGCCGTGCGCGTGGGCGACCTCCAGCGCGGACAGGACGCGCAGCCCGATCTCGGCCACGTACGCGGCGGGCAGCGGCCCCCGCTCCTTGATCACCTTGTCGAGCGAGCGGCCGGTGACCAGGTCCATGATGATCCACGGCTGGTCGCCCTCCAGGACGACGTCGTGCACGAGCACGATCGCCGGATCGCGCAGGCGTCCCGCCGACCTGGCCTCGTGGATGGCCAGGTCGGCGAAGTCCGCCCGCTGGGGCGGGGTCAGCCCTTCGGGCACGCGTACCTGCTTGACCGCGACCTGCCGGTCGAGCACCTCGTCGATGGCGCGCCACACCGTGCCCGCGCCGCCCTGTCCGAGCCGCTCGAGCAGCCGGTAGCGGCCCGCCAGCAGGTAGAGGTCACCCGGCATTGCGCAACGCCTGTTCGCTCGCCTGCGCCACCCTCAGCGCCGCCTGCCTGACGTCGTCGTCGGTCGGCCTGTTGGCCAGGGTGGAGTATTCGACGCTCACCACGAGGTTGGCCAGCCGGTAGTAGACGTGAGCGGAGTGCACGCGGCCGGTGGGGCCCTTCAGCTCGAAGGCGAAGGCCTCCTCGCCCACGCCGCCGACCGGCCGTACCGGCGTGCGCGTGGCCTCCCTGGAGTCCTTCACGCCGATCTCGGGCCACGACCAGGAGACCTCGTCGTATCTGGCCCAGTAGCGCTTCTGGTTCTCGAACAGCCTGTGGGCGGAATCATCGGTCATCGACCAGGGATCGACGGTGTCGGAGTCCTTCTGCACCTGCAGGCCCACGCCGCTGCCCGAAAGCGGCCAGCCGCACTTGGGCCCCGCCTCGTCGGCGTCGGGGCTCCCCTTCGGCGGGCTCTGCGTACGCAGCACGCTGCCGATCTCCTGGGAGCTGAGCAGGGTGCACACGTCCATGGGCACCGTGAACGCCGACGGCACGCCGTCGTCCTCCCCCCGCAGGAAGAAGAAGGCCGTGGTGCCCGCGGCGACCACGACCACCGCCGCGGCGGCGACGGCGATCCAGCGGGCCGCGCCGCCGGGCCGCTTCGTTCTGGTCGGCGCGGTCACGGTCTGGGTGACCGGCAACTGCGGCGCCGCCCCGCCCGCGGCGACCTGGCGCAGCGCCTCCCCTGCCGTGCGCGCGTCGGGCCGCGCCGCTGGGTGGTGCGCCATCATGGCGGCCAGCAGCGGCCCCAGCGGGCCCGGCGCGATCGGGACCGGCTCCATCAGCGTGGCCCGTACCCGCTGGGCCGCCGAACCGGAGTAGGCGGGCCCGCCCGTCACCGCGACGTAGAGCGTGGCGCCGAGCGACCACAGGTCGCTGGCGGGGCCGCCGGGCCGGCCCTCGAGTCGCTCGGGCGCGATGAACCCGGGAGAGCCGATCATGAGCCCCTGCTCGGTGAGGGTGGCCTGGCCCTCCTGCCTGGCGATGCCGAAGTCGGTGAGCACGACCCTGCCTCTGTCGGTCAGGAACACGTTGCCCGGCTTGACGTCGCGGTGCTGCACCCCCTGGGCGTGCGCCATGCCCAGGGCCTCCAGCACGTCGGCGCCGATCCGCGCGGCGTAGTCGGGAGGCATGGGCCCGAACTCGCGCACGGTCTCGGCGAGGGTGCGCCCGCGCAGCAGCTCCATGACCAGCCACGGCCGCTCGTTCTCGACGACCACGTCGTGCAGCGCCACGATGCCGGGGTGACGCAGCCGCGCGGTGGCCTGCGCCTCGCGCACGGCCCTGGTGATCGAGTCGGACCGTTCCTTGGGCGACATGCCCTCGGGCAGCGTGAGCTCCTTGACCGCGACCTCGCGGTCAAGCATCTCGTCCCTGGCCTGCCACACTTTCCCCATGCCGCCCGCGCCCAGCGGGCGCAGCAGGGAGTAACGGCCGGCAAGTCTTCCCGCGGACATAAAGGGAAGGGTAACTACTTATGGAGGTTCTGCTGAACAAAATGGTGGTAAGCGGCCTGGCCGCCCGGTGACAACAACGCCCCTCCGGTGACCTGTCACGGTGATCGCGGGTGCCGGTCGTGGTTCCTGTCGGTCGGCCTCTCTATGGTCTTGGTTCGTGGACCCGGTTCAAGGCACTCTCGACGAGCTCGGCACCCCGCTGAGTGACGTCACGTTCGTCGTGTTCGACCTCGAGACGACGGGGGGCGCCCCCGCCGAGGACGCCATCACCGAGATCGGCGCGGTCAAGGTGCGGGCGGGCGAGGTGCTCGGCGAGTTCTCCACGCTGGTCGATCCCGGTGGCCCCATACCTCCGTTCATCTCCGTGCTGACCGGCATCACCGACGCCATGGTCATGGCAGCGCCGCGGATCGACGCGGTGTTGCCGAGCTTTCTCGAGTTCATCCGCGGCGCCACGCTGGTGGCCCACAACGCCGGTTTCGACACCCGCTTCGTCAAGGCCGCCTGCGCCTCGCTCGGCTATCCCCCGCCGGTCAACCCGGTCGTCGACACCGTCGACCTGGCGCGGCGCGTGCTGACCCGCGACGAGACGCCCAACGCCAAGCTGGCCACGCTGGCGAGGTTCTTCCGCAGTTCCACCGAGCCGTGCCACCGCGCCCTGCAGGACGCCAGGGCCACCGTCGACGTGCTGCACGGGCTCATCGAGCGGGCCGGGTCGTTCCAGGTCCACACGCTGGAAGAGCTCAAGTCGTTCGTCCGCGCCCCCACCCCGGAGCAGCAGCGCAAGCGCCACCTGGCCGAGTCCGTCCCGCACGCCCCCGGCGTCTACCTGTTCGAGGACGAGCGCGGCGAGGTCCTCTACATCGGCAAGAGCACCAACCTGCGCAACCGCGTGCGCTCCTATTTCACGGCGAGCGAGACCCGCCCGCGCATCCGCGAGATGATCGGCATCGCCGATCGGGTGCGCCACATCGTCTGCTCGACCGCCCTGGAGGCGGAGGTCAGGGAGCTGCGCCTGATCGGCGGCGCCAAGCCCCGCTACAACCGCCGTTCCCGCTTCCCCGAGAAGGTGGTCTGGCTCAAGCTCACCACCGACCTGTTCCCGCGCCTGTCGATCGTGCGCGAGCTCAAGGACGACGGCGCCACCTATCTGGGCCCGTTCGGCAGCTCCCGCCTGGCCGACGACGCCCGCATCGCCCTGCACGAGGCGGTCCCCCTGCGCCAGTGCACGCAGCCGATCACGCTGCGCACCCGGCGGGCGGCCTGCGTGCTGCACGAGATGGGCCGCTGCGGCGCCCCCTGCGAGGGGAAGACCAGCCAGGAGGAATACGCGGTGCACGCCGAGAGCGCCCGCCGCGCGATGACGCTCGACGCGTCGCCGGTCTTCTCCGCCGTGTCGGCCCGCATGGAGCGCCTGTCGGTGGAGCAGCGCTACGAGGAGGCCTCCATCGACCGCGACCGGCTGGCCGCGTTCGTCCGCGCGGCCGCCCGCATGCAGCGGCTGAGCGCCATCACTCGCATCCCCCAGTTAGTGGCCGCCAGCCCCGCCTTCGGCGGTGGCTGGGACATCCACGTGATCCGCTACGGCCGGCTGGCGGCGGCTGGCGTCATGCCGAAGGGCGCCCATCCGACCCCTTTCGTCGCTTCGCTGACGGCCAGCGCCGAGTCCGTCATTCCTGGTCCCGGGCCCGTCCACGCCGCCAGCGCCGAGGAGACCGAGTGCATCCTGCGCTGGCTGGAGTCGCCGGGGGTGCGGCTGGTGGAGGTCGACGGCGAGTGGAGCCTGCCCGCCCGGGGGGCTGCCCGGCACAAGGCGCGCATCGATCTGGCATACCAGCGGCCTGATCGGCCACGCCCTCGGGAGGGGCGACCTTTGAGGTGAAACGATAGAGTTGTTACATGGTCACGGCTATTGTCCACATCAAGGCAGAGGTAGACCGCATCCCGGAGGTCGCCCAGACGATCGCCGAGATCCAAGGGGTCAGCGAGGTCTACTCCATCACCGGCGAATACGACCTGCTCGCCATGGTCAGGGTCTCCGCGTACGAAGAGATCGCGGAGGTCGTCCCCGGGCGGATCAACAAGGTCTCAGGCGTCCTGCACACCGAGACGCACATCGCCTTCCGCGCCTATTCCAAGCACGACCTCGAAGCGGCTTTCTCCATCGGCTTTCCCGAAGCCGACTGACCCCGCACCCGATCACTTCCTGACGCCCACCCCGGCCCTCACCCCGGCCCTCACCTGGAGCGTTCACCCACCCCGGCGCCTCCACCGCCTCGGAGCGTTCACCACCCCACCCGGCGCGTCCACCCCCGAGCGCTCACCGGCCCCTGACCCCGTGCGCCGCAGCCCGGCCGCCGGTGACATGCTCCCGGGTCCGCCCCCAGGTTCTCCCGCATCGCGTGCTTCTCCTGGGCCCCTGTGATGGTTGCCCCAGGATCCCCACCCGATCCCGGTTCCCGGCCGCGGCAGGGCGTCGTCCCCACGTCCTGCCGCGGTATCGGCCCGTCCCGGCGCCCCACCTGAACCACCGCACACGGCCGCGAACGCCGACGGGCCCGGACGAGCGGTGCTCGTCCGGGCCCGTACGGTGTGCGGCGTCAGCGCGTGAGGCTGTGGTCGTCGTCGGCTGAACCGACGGCGGCGTGCTCCTCCTCGTGCCCGTGCCCGTCCCCATGCCCGCCGTCCAGCGGGATCTTCTCCCCGCCGTACGCCTTGGACATGCGCGCACGCAGCTTGCCCAGGGGCCCGCGCATGCCCTTCGGCGGGATGCCCGAGCCGTCGGGCGCGACCGGGAGCATGAGCACCGGCTCCTTGCCGCGCATGTGCGCCTCGATGTCGTCGGCCGGGGTCGTGTGGACCTCGATGAACTCACCGTGCGGCAGCCGCTTGATCACGCCGGACTCCACACCGTGCGAGATGATCGCCTGGTCGGAGCGCTGCAGGCCGAGGCACATGCGATAGGTGATCATGTACGTCAGCGCCGGCGCCACGAAGATCAGCACCCGTCCCGCGTAGGTCGTCCAGTTGAGGCTGATGTGGAAGAACGCCGAGATCTCGTCGTTGGCGCCGAGCAGCCAGAGGACACCGTAGAACGCGATGGCCGACATGCCGATCGAGGTGCGGTGCGGGTTGTTGCGCGGCCGGTCGGCGATGTGGTGCTCGCGGTTGTCGCCCGTCACCCAGCGTTCGAGGAACGGATAGAGCGCCAGACCGGTCATGATGATGCCCATCGGCACCAGCGCCGGGATGATGACGCTCAACGGCAGCGTGCCGGCATGGGATGTGCCGAAGAGGTTGATCTCCCAGGCGGGCATGATGCGCAGCGCGCCTTCGAGGAAGCCCATGTAGAAGTCGGGCTGCGAGCCGGCCGACACGTCGGCGGGCGTGTAGGGGCCGAACAGCCAGATCGGGTTGATCTGGGCGAACGTCGCCAGGCCCGTGACCACGGCCAGCGTGAACAGGAAGTACGCCCCGCCCTTGGCCATGAAGGCCGGGTAGAACGGCGCGCCCACGACGTTCTTGTTGTCGCGCCCCTTGCCGGGCATCTGGGTGTGCTTCTGCACCCACATGAGCACCAGGTGGGCGGAGATCAACGCCAGCAGGATGCCCGGGATGAGCAGGATGTGCAGCGAGTAGAACCGGGCGACGACATCCTCACCCGGATATTCCCCGCCGAACAAGAAGAACGTGATGTACGTGCCGACCAGCGGCAGCGAGATCGCCACGCCCTCGGTGATCCGCAGACCGGCGCCGGAGAGCAGGTCGTCGGGAAGGGAGTAGCCGGTCAGGCCCTCGGCCAGCGCCAGCGTCAGCAGCAGCACGCCGATGATCCAGTTGAGCTCGCGCGGCTTGCGGTAGGCGCCGGTGAAGAACACCCGGAGCATGTGGACCATCATGCCCGCGACGAACATCAGGGCCGCCCAGTGGTGCATCTGCCGGATGAGCAGACCGCCACGGACGTCGAAGCTGATCTCCAGCGACGACGCGTAGGCCTCGGACATCATGACGCCCTTGAGCGGCGCGTACGAGCCGTCGTAGGCGATCTCCATCATGCTGGGCTTGTACCAGAACGTCAGGAACGTACCGGTCAGCAGCAGGATGATGAACGAGTAGAGGGCGATCTCGCCCAGGAGGAACGACCAGTGGTCGGGGAAGATCTTGCGCATGTTGCGCTTGAGGAAGTTCGCGCCGCCGAGGCGGTCGTCGAGGAATGTCGAGGGCCCGGAGACGGCCTTCGGAACATTCGTGAGCTCGCTCACGTCTGGCCTCCTTCCCTGACCGCGGCCTCGGCGTCACCGCGCTCCCAGTAGCTGGGGCCGACGGGCACCTCGAAGTCGTGCTGGGCGATGAGATAACCCTCGGCGTCGACGGTGATCGGCAACTGCGGCAGCGGCCGGGCCGCGGGACCGAAGATGACCTTGGCACCGTCAGCGGCGTCGAACGTCGACTGGTGGCAGGGGCACAGGATGTGGTGGGTGTTCTGCTCGTAGAGGGCAGCGGGGCAGCCCACGTGCGTGCAGATCTTGGAATATGCCACGATGCCGTCGTGCGTCCAGTTCTGGCGGGTGCCGCTCTTGATCTCTTCAGGACGGAACTTGATCAGGATCAGCGTCGCCTTGGCGAGGGCGTTGAGGTCGTGCTCGTAGCCCTCGGGGACGACCGACAGGATGCCGCCGGGCGAGTTGAAGTCGGCGGCGCGGATCGGCTGGCCCGTGCCCTCGACGACGAGCCTGAGCGGCTTGCCCTCCTTGGTCTTCTCTCCCCAGACGGTGTGGCGCAGCGTCTCGTTGAACTTGGCGCCGGGCATCTTGCTGTTGTCGAGGTCGCGCAGCAGCACCAGCGGCACCAGGCCGAGCGGCGCGGCCGCGAGCAGCAGCGTGCGGCGCAGCAGCTTGCGCTTGACGAAGCCGCTCTCGTTGGCGCCCTGGACGAACGTCTCGGCCACGACGTCGCGGTCGGGGGCGGCGGAGGCCATCTCGTGGCGCTCCTGGACCAGGGAGTATTTCGGCATGATCTGGCGGACCCAGACCACGATGCCGATCGCCAGCCCCAGGATCGCCACGGTCAGGGTGCTGCCCAGCGCGAAGTTGGACACCCCGGTCGCCTCGGGCCCGCCGACCTGGAAGACCACGTAGGAGACGATGAACCCGATCGCCGCCAGGAACGTGATCATGAAACACAGGGCGACGATCTTCTCGGCCTTGCGGGCCTTGGCTTCGTCCTGCAGCGTGACGCCGGGGACCTCCTGGCCGGCCTCCTGCGGCTTCTCGGTGGCGCCGAGCATCGAGGTGCCCGGCGCGGGGGTGCCGATGACGCGCTTGGGAACGCGTTCGTCCGGCTGCTCGATCTCGTGCTCGTTGTCTGTCATGACTTCTGTCGCTTCTTCGCGGTGATCCAGATGGCGGCCAGTGCGAGGGCGCTGAGACCCACGATCCACGCTACGAGACCCTCGGTGACCGGACCGATCCGCCCGAGGCCGAAGCCTCCCGGGTCTTTCTGCGCGCGCACCTGCGTGATGTAGGCGATCATGCTGCGCTTCTCTTCGGGCGTGATCGTCGTGTCGTTGAAGACCGGCATCGCCTGCGGGCCGGTGACCATCGCCTCGTAGATCTGCGTGGGGGTCGCCTCGTTGAGGTTGGGAGCGTGCTTGCCCTGCGTCAGGGCGCCGCCGGCACCGGCCCAGTTGTGGCACTGGATGCAGTTGGCGCGGAACAGCTCACCGCCCTTGCCCGCGTCGCCCAGTTTCGGGTCGACCTGCTCGGCGCCCGGCACCTGCGGGCCGCCGCCGAGCGACTGCACGTAGGCGGAGATCTGCGTGATCTTCTCCGGGGTGACCCACTCCGGCTGCGGCTTGCGCGGCGCCTGGGGCCCAGGGTTGGCGGCGGGCATGCGGCCCGTGCTCATCTGGAAGTCGACGGCCGCGGCACCGACCCCGATGAGCGTGGGCGCCGTCTCGGTGCCCTCGGCGTTGGTGCCGTGGCAGCTCGCGCAGTGCGCCACGAACAGGCTCTTGCCCTCGGCCACGTCGTCGACCTTGCCCGCCGCCAATGCCGCGTCGGCAGGCTTACCCGCCTGGACGAAAGCGGTGTATGCCATCCCGACCAGCGCCAACGCCAAAATCAGGACGGCGTATCTCGCTAGGGGATGCCGCCGCCAAGCGGTGATCCTAGTCACAGAAGTCCCGTTCCTTAACGAATGATGTAGATGGTCGCGAAAAGACCGATCCAGACGACGTCGACGAAGTGCCAGTAGTAGGACACGACGATCGCGCTGGTGGCCTGCTCATGCGTGAAGCGCTTCGCGGCGTACGTGCGTCCCAGCATGAACAGGAACGCGATCAGGCCACCGGTCACGTGCAGGCCGTGGAAGCCCGTCGTCAGGTAGAACACCGAGGTATAGGCGTTGGCGGACAGGGTCGCGCCGTCTGACGCCAGCTCGCCGTACTCGTACAGCTGCCCCGCGATGAAGACCGCGCCCATGAGGAAGCTGACGATGTACCAGAAGCGGAGCTTGCCGACCTGCCCCTTCTCCGCGGCCCACACGCCGAGCTGGCACGTCACACTCGACAGCACCAGGATGATCGTGTTGACCGTCGCGAACGGGATGTTCAGGTCGTGCTCGGGGTTCGGGACCATGAGCGGATTCCACGCCAGGCCCTTCCCCTCGCTCACCGACCGGATGGTGAAGTACATCGCGAACAGCGCCGCGAAGAACATGAGCTCGGAGGACAGCCAGACGATCGTACCGACGCTGACCAGGTTGGGTCTGCGGTACGGCTGGGCTGCCGTCGTCGAAGTTATTGCGGATGCTGTCGCCACGGGCAGCATTATTGCGGCTCCAGTGGTCGGTCCGGCGCACGACCCCCCGTTAGAGGGCACGAACCGCGCACCAACCTGGGATAATTGGGGCAAACCACACCCAAACCGCCCAGCATGCGCGGCACGCGCTCGGGCGGCCTGGGATTGCACACCGCCGCACCGGTACGATCCCAGGTGACCATACTGCTACGACACGATAGTGAGCGCGACAGCGATGTCCACTGGGAGCACCGACGACACGATGAAGGTCCTCGTCTACAGCGACGACGCCGCCACCAGGGCCGAGGTGAGCGCGGCCATCGGCAGGCGCCCGGCCGCCGACGTGCCTTTCGTCGAGCTCGTGGAGTGCGCCACCGAGCCCAAGGTCCACCAGTGGCTGGGCTCCGGCGAGATCGACGTGGCCGTCCTCGACGGCGAGACCCAGCCGGCGGGCGGCATGGGCATCTCCCGCCAGGCGAAGGACGAGGTCTACGACTGCCCGCCCATCTGCCTGATCATCGCCAGGCGCGACGACCGCTGGCTGGCCGACTGGTCCAAGGCCGACGCCGTCGTGTCGCAGCCCCTGGAGCCGATGGTGCTGGCCGACACGGTCGCCGATCTCATGCGCCGCCGCTCCTCCACCCGACTCAACGCTAAGTAGGTGCCCATGGACTCCCGCACGACCTGGCCCACCCTGCTTTCCGCTCTCCTGTCAGGCGAGCACCTCACCTCTGACGAGACGGCCTGGGCGATGCGGGAGATCATGTCCGGCACCGCGACGTCCGCCCAGATCGCCGGCTTCGCGATCGCGCTGCGCGCCAAGGGCGAGACGGTGGCCGAAGTGGTCGGCCTGGCCCGCACCATGCTGGAGCTGGCCACGCCGCTGAGCGTCGAGGGCCCCGTGGTCGACGTCGTCGGCACGGGCGGCGACCGTGCCCACACCGTCAACGTCTCGACGATGGCCGCCATCGTGGCCGCCGCCGCGGGCGCCAGGGTCGTCAAGCACGGCAACCGCGCCGCCTCGTCCTCGTGCGGCGCCGCCGACGTCCTGGAGCACCTGGGCATCCGGCTCGACCTGACGCCCGAGCAGACGGCGCTGGTCGCGCGCGAGGCGGGCATCGCGTTCTGCTTCGCCCCGGTCTACCACCCCGCGCTGCGCTTCGCCGGGCCCACCCGTAAGGAGATCGGCGTTCCCACGGTCTTCAACTTCCTGGGGCCCCTCACCAACCCGGCCCGCCCCGCCGCCCAGGCCATCGGCGTCTTCGACGCCGCGATGCTGCCCGTGCTGGCGGGCGTCTTCGCCGAGCGCGGGGTCTCCGCCCTGGTGTTCCGCGGCGACGACGGCCTCGACGAGCTGACCATCGCCGGCACCTCCACGGTCTGGGTGGTGAAAGACGGCACCGCGACGCAGACCGGCTTCGACCCGTCGGTGCTCGGCATCCCGCGCGCCGACGTGGGCGCGCTGCGCGGCGGCGACGTGGCGTTCAACGCCCAGGCCGTGCACGACCTGGTGCGCGGCAAAACCGGCCCGGTGCGCGACGCCGTCCTGCTCAACGCGGCCGCGGCCCTGGTGGCCCTCGACGGGCCCGGCGACAACCTCGACTCGGCGATGATCGACGGCTACGCCCGCGCGGTGCAGGCGGTCGACTCGGGTGCGGCCGCGGCCACCCTCGACCGCTGGGTCGAGGTCAGCGGCGCCTGCGGCCCCGCCTGACGTCCTGGTCGCCGGTCCTCCGGGATCGCGCTGCCCGGGCGGCACGTTGTGTGGCGCGCCGAGGCCCGCGGCCGGGCGGGAGGCGGGTCTGGCGGCAGGAACCGCCGGACCGGGTGGCGTGACCCGGTCCGGCGGTCGTCGTACGGTGGCCGGCTACGGCAGGGTGACGGTGGGACCCGACTTGATCGAGCTCCACTTGAGCCACTGTTTCCAGCTCTCCTGCCAGTGCCCCCACCCGTTCGTGGGCTCCAGCTGCCGCGGCGAGCCCGTGATGATGATGGGGTCGCCGATCAGCGTGTTCTTGATGAACCACGCGGCGTTCGCCGGGCTGACGTTGACGCATCCGTGGCTGACGTTCGCGTGGCCCTGCGACCCGACCGACCAGGGTGCGCTGTGCACGTACTCGCCGCTGTTGGAGATGCGGACCGTGTTGTAGACCGTCAGCCGGTAGTAGCCCGGGGAGCCGGGCCCGATCCCCGGAGAGGTCATGATCGTCACTGGTTCGCGCGACATGGCCAGGTGGATGCCGGAGGTGGTGTAGTACTTCCACTGCCCGCCCTGGCCGGCGCTCATCGGCATCGTCCGGATCTTCTTGCCGTTGCGCCTGACCGTGAGCACGTGGTTGTTGGTGCTGCCCTTGGTGATCTGCTCGCGGCCGATCTTGAAGTTGAGCCGGACGTCGCGCTTGCCGTACATGCCGGGCCCGCCGCGCACTCCTGCCAGCTTGGCTTCCACCCGCACCTTCGTGTGCGCGGGCCAGTACTTCCGCGGCCGGAAGTCCACGTGGGTGTCGTCGAACCAGTGCCAGGCGCCCTCGACCGGTTTGGACGTGCGGACGATGAGGTTGCGCTCGACGGACACGCGGTCGGCGACCGGCTGGTCGAACTCGATCATGATGGGCATGCCGACGCCGACCGTCAGCCCGGTGTAGTCCTTGTTCGGGGTGATCGTCTTGATGTCGAACGTCTTGTTGCTCTTGACCGTCTTGAACGTGCTCTTCGCCTGGGTCTGCTTGCCCGCGGCGTCGACCGAGAGCGCGGTGACCGTGTAGGTCACGCCCGGCCTCGCCGTGACGGTGCTGCGCCACCGCGTACGGTCGCCGCTCAGGACACCGTCCAGCGAGCCGGACTTGTCGCCCTCCACGCGCACGCTCCTGAGCGTTCCCCCTTGGGCCGACACCACGACGGGCTGGTCCGTGGGCACGTCGGCGGCCTTGTCGGCCGGAGAGAACGTCACAGAGGGCGCTCGCACCCCCGCGCCCGCCATCGCGACTCCGTCGGGCTCGCCCTCCGTGCCGCCCGCCGTGCCGGCTTCCGAGCACGCGGTGAGCAGCGCCAAGGCCAGCAGGCCGGCCGATCCATACGCTACGCGCCCCACGAGTGACTCCCTTGTCCCGCTCCATTGCCTTACCTGATGAGAAATCCGCTCGCTTGGCGCCCCATACCTGGTTAGGGCCATAGAGGCAGTCCACGCAGCAGATTTCTCATTAGTACCCTGAGTGATCGAATGACCACATCCGGACACCGGAAAAGAACACCAAAAAGCGGGCATCCTCCCTCATGGGAGCACGCCCGCCTCAGGTGTGGCTCAGTGCGAGAAGTTACCCCGGTAGTACTGGAACACAAACCCGATCATGGCCATGATGACCAGGAACACGCCGATCAGGAACATCCAGAAACCGATCACGAACCCGGCGAAGGCGAAGGCCGCCGCCAGGCAGAGGAAGAGCGGCCACCAGCTGCTCGGGCTGAAGAAGCCGATCTCCCCCGCGCCGTCGCTGATCTCGGCCTGCTTGCTGTCCTCCGGCTGGGCGCCGATGCGCCGCGCGGTGAACATCAGGTAGTAGCCGACCATGAACGCGAACCCGACCGAGATGGCCATGGCCGTGGTGCCGACCGGCTCGCCTCTGCCCATCGCCGCCTTGGTCCAGAACCAGTAGGCGATGTCGACGGCGGCGAAGAACAGGCCGCACAGCAGGAACAGCCAACCCTGGACCTTCATCAGGCCTCGACCTCCTGGGCGGACTTGGCGGACACGTGCGGATAGTGCAGGTCGAACGCGGGACGCTCGGACCTGATGCGCGGCAGCGACGTGAAGTTGTGTCGCGGCGGCGGGCATGAGGTCGCCCATTCGAGCGAGCCGCAGTAGCCCCAGGGGTCGTCGACGGTGACCTTGGGCGCGCTGCGCCAGGTCTTCCAGACGTTGTAGAAGAACGGCAACGTCGAGGCCCCCAGGATGAACGCGCCCACCGACGAGATCATGTTGAGGTCGGTGAAGCCGTCGGCCGCGCTGTAGTCGGCGTAGCGGCGCGGGAAGCCCACCACGCCCAGCCAGTGCTGGATGAGGAACGTGGTGTGGAAGCCGATGAACAGCAGCCAGAACTGCAGCTTGCCGAGCTTGTCGTCGAGCATCTTGCCGGTGAACTTGGGCCACCAGAAGTAGAACCCGGCGAACATGGCGAACACCACGGTGCCGAACACCACGTAGTGGAAGTGCGCGACGACGAAGTAGGTGTCGCTGATGTGGAAGTCGAGCGGCGGCGAGGCCAGGATGACACCGGTCAGGCCGCCCAGGAGGAACGTCACCAGGAAGCCGACCGAGAACAACATCGGCGACTCGAACGTGAGGTGCCCGCGCCACATCGTGCCGACCCAGTTGAAGAACTTCACACCCGTCGGCACCGCGATGAGGAACGTCATGAACGAGAAGAACGGCAGCAACACCTGCCCGGTCGGGAACATGTGGTGCGCCCAGACCGTGATGGACAGACCGGCGATGGAGATCGTCGCGGCCACGAGGCTGATGTAACCGAAGATCGGCTTGCGGCTGAAGACCGGCAGGATCTCCGTCACGATGCCGAAGAACGGCAGGGCGATGATGTACACCTCGGGATGTCCGAAGAACCAGAACAGGTGTTGCCAGAGCAGCGCTCCGCCGAACTCCGAGTCGAAGATGTGGGTGCCCAGCTTGCGGTCGGCCTCCAGCGCCAGCAGCGCGGCGGCCAGCACCGGGAACGCCATCAGCACGAGCATGCTGGTCAGCAGCACGTTCCAGGTGAAGATCGGCATGCGGAACATGGTCATGCCTGGAGCGCGCATGCAGATGATCGTGGTGATGAAGTTGACCGAGCCGAGAATGGTGCCCAGGCCCGACAGGGCCAGGCCCATGATCCACAGGTCGCCGCCGACGCCGGGCGAGTTGATCGCGTTGGACAGCGGCGTGTAGGCGAACCAGCCGAACGACGCCGCGCCCCCCGGGGTGAAGAAGCCCGAGACCGCGATGATGCTGCCGAACAGGTAGAGCCAGTAGCTCACCATGTTGAGGCGCGGGAACGCCACGTCGGGTGCGCCGATCTGCAGGGGCATCAGCTCGTTGGCGAAACCGGCGAACAGCGGCGTCGCGAACATGAGCAGCATGATCGTGCCGTGCATGGTGAACAGCTGGTTGAACTGCTCGTTGCTGGTGAACTGCAGGCCCGGCTGCGCCAGCTCGGCCCGCATGACCAGCGCCATGACGCCGCCGATGAGGAAGAACGCGAACGACGAGATCAGGTAGAGGTGCCCGATGATCTTGTGATCGGTGGAGGACAGCCACTTGGCGATGATCTGGCCCTTGGTGACGGGCCTGATCGGCGTCCTGAGTGGTTCTTGGATGGCGGTCACTGGGCACTCCCAGCCTGTTGGGTCGCGATGTACTGGTCGAACTCAGCCTGCGGAACGAGCTTCACCGAGAAGAGCATCCGGCTGTGGTCGACGCCGCACAGCTCAGCGCAGCGGCCGGCGAACACGCCTGTCCGGTCGAGCGTCGTGATCTCGAACTTGCGACCCGGGTTGTCCTCCGGGATGCCGGGGAGGATGTCCCGCTTGAACAGGAACTCCGGCACCCAGAACGAGTGGATGACGTCGTCGCTCTGCAGATCGAACTCGATCTTGGTCTTCGTCGGCAGGACCAGCTGGGGGCCCTTGTTGTAGTCGCTCACCGGAACGCCGGAGACCGGCGGCAGCTGCTTGCCGTCGACGGTGGTGGTGAAGCGCCAGCTCCACTGGTATGCCTCGACCTTGACCTTCACCGGCGCGTTCCCGGAGATCTGCTCCAGTCGCTCGCTGTCGCGGGCGGTGAAGAAGAAGAACACCGACACCATGACGAGCGGGATCAAGGTGTAGAGCATCTCGATCGGCAGGTTGTAGCGGACCTGCGGCGGGAGCTCGGCCTTCGCCTTGCGCTTGCGGTGGAAGATGGCCGCCCACACGATCAGGACAATGACGACGGCACCCGTGGCGAGCGCGGCGATCCAGGCCCCGTTCCACAGGCTTTGGACCACATTGCCCTCTTCGGTGATGTGGCCGGGAAGAAGGCCGCGAGACCAGTCGGCCTCGGGGACGTCATTAGCACACGCCGTAGCAGTGGCCAGCAGCAACGCCAAAGCGGCGGCGCGTGGCACCCTGCGCCGGGCCAACGAACGCCGCGTCGTACGGCGAGTCGGACTCACGGATCGCCTACCCCACAGATGTAGCCCAAGAGTCTTTCCCCTGGGCGCGTATTGCTGTTTCTGATTCATGCACAGACTGACAAGCAGACACATTAGCGTGCAGGGGCCTTGCCCCACCGCGCGACCCCTCCATGGCGCCGGAAGTGGGACGATGAGTCTCGTGGCGTATTTCGACGCGGCCTCGAGTGAGCCGCTCCACCCCCAGGCACGCGAGGCGCTGCTGGCGGCGATCGACGTCGGCTGGGCCGACCCCGCGAGACTCTACGGCCAGGCCCGCCGCGCGCACCTGCTGCTCGAACAGGCCCGCACGGAGGTGGCCGAAGCGCTCGGCGCGCGCCCCGACGAGGTGTCGTTCACCTCCTCGGGCACGCAGGCCGTGCATCTCGGCGTGCTCGGCACCCTACACGGCAGGCGCAGGGTCGGGCGTCATCTGGTCACCACGGCCGTCGAGCACTCCAGCGTGCTGCACGCCGGCGGCGTGCACGAGCGCGACGGCGGCACGGTCGAGACCGTCGGCGTCGGCCTGACCGGCCGGGTCGACCTCGACCGCTTCACCGAGGCGGTGGCCCGTCCCGGCACGGCGCTGGCCTGCCTGCAGACGGCCAACCACGAGGTCGGCACCCTGCAACCGGTGGCGGAGGCGGCTGCGGCGTGCCGCGCCAACGGGGTGCCGCTGCTGGTCGACGCGGCGCAGACGGCCGGCCGGATGCCGGTCCCGCCCGGCTGGTCGGTGCTGGCGGCCAGCGCCCACAAGTGGGGCGGCCCCGCCGGCGTGGGCGTGCTGGCGGTGCGCAAGGGCACGCGGTTCCGCTCGTTCCTGCCGGAGGACGAGCGGGAGCGTCGGCGGGTGCCGGGCTTCGAGAACGTCCCCGGCATCGTGGCCGCGGCGGCCGCGCTGCGCGCGATGGCCGCGGAGGCGTCGCAGGAGCAGGCGCGGCTGGCCGAGCTCGTCGGCAGGATCAGGGAGACGGTCCCGAAGATCGTCCCGGACGTGGAGGTGATCGGCGATCCCGACGAGCGGGCGCCGCACATCGTGACCTTCTCGTGCCTGTACGTCGACGGCGAGGCGCTGCTGACCGAGCTGGACAAGGCCGGGTTCGCCGTGTCGTCAGGAAGCTCGTGCACCGCTAGTACGCTTCGTCCATCGCACGTTCTGGAAGCGATGGGCGTGCTGACGCATGGGAATGTCCGGGTGTCGCTGCCCAGGGGCGCTTCCGCGGCCGAGGTCGACCGGTTCCTCGCCGTGCTGCCCGAGCTGGTGCGCCGCATCCGGCAGGACGCAGGAGTCGCATGACCGAGGTTACCCAGCCGGCTTTGACGATCGACGCGCTCGGGAAGAAGTGCCCGATCCCGATCATCATGCTGGCCGCGCAGATCAACCACGTACCGCTGAACGGGGTGGTGGCGGTGCTGGCCGACGACCCGGCCGCCTACACCGACGTGCCGGCGTGGTGCAGGCTGAAGTCGCACCGCCACGTCGGGTCGTACGAGCTGCCCGAGGGCGGCTGGGCGATCCACGTCAGGCGCAACTACTGACCATCCGCGCCGGGCCGTCCCGCCGGGCGGCGGGACGGCGCGCGCCGCTCAGGGGTGGTAGCAGCGGATGTGCTCGGCGATCTCCGCGGCTGCCTCGGCGCCGTAGGCGGCGCCGAACCGCTCGAGGAAGACCTGCTGGCCGAGCTCATATTCCTGGCCGCCGACGCGCTCCAGCACGTGGGTGGCGGTGAGGTTGCCGATCTGCCCGCAGCGCTCCAGCGGCAGGCCCCAGGCCAGGCCCGCGAGGAAACCGGCGCGGAAGGCGTCGCCGACGCCGGTGGGGTCGGCCTTGCCCCGCTCGGGGGCGGGAGCGACCATGATCGACGGCTCGCCCTTGCGGTCGATGACGGCGCCCTTGGGGCCGAGCGTGGTGATCCGGACGCCGACCCGGTCGAGGATCTCCGCGTCGGACCAGCCGGTCTTCTGCTCGATGAGCCCCTTCTCGTAGTCGTTGGAGAACAGGTAGGAGGCGCCGTCGACGAGGGCGCGGATCTGCTCGTCCTCCATGCGGGCGAGCTGCTGGGAGATGTCGGCGGCGAAGCCGATGCCGCGCTGGCGGCACTCCTCGGTGTGGCGCAGCATCGCGTCGGGGTCGTTGGGGCTGATGAGCACCAGGTCGAGGCCACCGGTGCGGGCGGCGACGGGCTGCAGCTCGATCAGCCGGGCCTCGGCCATGGCCCCCGTGTAGAAGGAGGCGATCTGGTTGTGGTGCTCGTCGGTCGTGCACAGGAAGCGGGCGGTGTGCCGGGTCTCCGAGACGTGCACGGATCCGCAGTCGACGCCGTGGCGCTCCAGCCACGAACGATAGTCGGCGAAGTCGTTGCCGACGGCACCCACCAGGATGGGGGTCAGGCCCAGACATCCCATGCCGAACGCGATGTTCGCGGCGCATCCACCGCGACGGATCTGTAGGTCATCGACCAGGAACGAAAGCGACACCCGGTCGAGTTGCTCGGCGATCAGCTGATCGCCGAAGCTTCCGGGGAAGGTCATCAGATGGTCTGTCGCGATGGAGCCGGTTACGGCGATGCGCACGGGGTTCTTCTTCCTCGTTGTCAGCAGGCCAGTGGGCCCAACGAGGATACGCGAAGGTCCCGCGCGCACAAAGGCGCGCGGGACCCGGCGACCAGTCGCCCGTCGCTCTAGTTGAACGAGTCGCCGCAGGCGCAGGAGCCCGTGGCGTTGGGGTTGTCGATGGTGAAGCCCTGCTTCTCGATGGTGTCGACGAAGTCGATCGAGGCGCCCATCAGGTAGGGGGCGCTCATCCGGTCGGTGACCACACTGACACCGCCGAAGTCGGACACCACGTCGCCGTCCATCGACCGGTCGTCGAAGAAGAGCTGGTAGCGCAGGCCGGAACAGCCGCCCGGCTGCACGGCGACCCGCAGCTGCAGGCCCTCCTCGCCCTGCTGCTCGAGCAAGCTCTTGACCTTGGCCGCGGCCGCGTCGGTCAGGATCAGGCCCTGTGCCGTGGTCTCGCTGCTCTCAACCGTCATCTGCTGACTCCCTAACCCGGCTGTCTGTTTTCGACGTCCTACTGATGACGCTACCAACACCTCGGGGATGCCACACATTCCCGGGCCCACCTCCCCCTGATTGCCCGCTTTCGTCCGTGTGTCATGATGAGTATCGTCAATTCGACGATAAGGGGGTACGGCCATGGCCACCCAGACTGGACTGCCGCTCTTCGTCCTCGGCAGTGGCGCCGATCCGCACAGCGAGAAGGGGGTCGAGTGTCCCGGCGAGCTACCGCCCGCCTCCGACCCCGGCCTCGTGGAACGCGCCCGCAAGGCGAAGGAGGCCCTCGGCGACCGCCTCTTCGTGCTCGGCCACCACTACCAGCGCGACGAGGTCATCCAGTTCGCCGACGTGACGGGCGACTCCTTCAAGCTGGCCCAGCAGGCCGCGGCCCGGCCCGAGGCGGAGTACATCGTCTTCTGCGGCGTGCACTTCATGGCCGAGTCCGCCGACATCCTGACCGGCGACGCCCAGAAGGTGATCCTGCCGGACCTCGCGGCCGGCTGCTCGATGGCCGACATGGCCACGTTCGACCAGGTCGAGGAGTGCTGGGACGCCTTGAAGGACGCCGGGCTGGCCGGCCAGGTGATCCCGGTCACCTACATGAACTCCAGCGCCGACATCAAGGCCTTCTGCGGCAGGAACGGGGGCGCGGTCTGCACCTCCTCCAACGCCCGCCGCGCCCTCGACTGGGCCTTCGAGCAGGGCGGCAAGGTGCTGTTCCTGCCCGACCAGCACCTCGGCCGCAACACGGCCGTCCTGGAGATGGGCATGTCGCTGGACGACTGCGTGGTGTGGAACCCGCACCGCCCGGGCGGCGGGCTGACGCGGGAGCAGCTTGAGCGCGCGCGGATGATCCTGTGGCGGGGCCACTGCTCGGTGCACGGCCGTTTCACCGCCGAGTCGGTGGACGACGTACGCGCGCGCATCCCGGGCGTCAACGTGCTCGTGCACCCGGAGTGCCGCCACGAGGTGGTGCTCAAGGCCGACCACGTGGGCTCGACCGAGCACATCATCAGGACGCTCGAGGCGGCGCCGGCGGGCTCCAGCTGGGCCATCGGCACCGAGCTCAACCTGGTCAAGCGCCTGGCCCAGACGTTCCCCGACAAGAACGTCTCGTTCCTGGACCGCACGGTCTGCTACTGCTCGACCATGAACCGGATCGACCTGCCCCACCTGGTGTGGGCGCTGGAGTCGCTGGTGCTCGCCGAGGACGGTGCGGTCGTCAACCAGATCACGGTGGACGACGACACCGCCCACTGGGCCAGGGTCGCCCTCGACCGCATGCTGGCCCTCCCGTGACGCGCCGCCCGAGGCCCAGGACCGGGCCTCGGGCCTACGCGAAGTCGTAGCCGACCCGGACCCTCACCGAGAGGGTCTGGCGTCCGGGACTGATCGAGGCGCCGCTCTCCGCGGCGGCCATCGTGAGCGGCTGCGGGCCGCTCGCGACCTCCTCGCTCACCGACACCACGCGGCCCAGCGGGCGGCCGGACAGCTCGGCGTACTGGGCCGCCTTGGCGGCCGCGTCGCGGAACGCCAGGGCCCGGGCCTCCCGCAGCGCGCCGGCCGGGTCCGACACCTCGAACACCACGCCGTTGAGCCGGGCCTCCTCGCCCACCCCCGCCACGGTGTCGATGACGCCGTCGGCCCCGGCCAGGTCGCGGACGACGACCTCCACGCCCCGCGCCCCGCGGTAGGCGGCCACCTTCGGATAGGACTCGTACTCGGGCCCGAGGGAGAGCTCGGCCGTGCGGACGTCCTCAGGGGCGATCCCCGCCCCGCTGAGCGCCTCGGCCAGCCGGGCGGCGGCGGCCCTGACGGCGGTGAAGGCGTCTGCGGCCGACGCCCTGCGCACCTCGACGCCGGCATGCAGCCGCAGGATGTCGGGCACGGCCAGGACGGCGCCCTCGCCGACGACGGTGATGTCCATACGGTGTCCTTCCCGCCCGGCGGTCGTGTCCCTCACTGCGTATCAGATCCCCCGGCCGCTTACGAGGCGTTCCCGCTGAAGCGGAAGCCCGTGCGGTCGAACTCCGCCCTCTCCGGCGCCGTCGCCGGGGCCCGGCTGACACGGCCGGTCAGGTCGATCACCACGGCCTCGTACCCGGAGCCCCTGGTGCGCCGGACCGCCGGATGCTCGCCGCCCCGCCGGCCGATGAGCCGCCTGCCGGCGGGACGGGACGGTGACCGCGCCGGTCACCCGTTCACGGGACCACCTCGGCGTAGGTCCGAGACGGCGTCCACGATCGCCTCCGGGGCTTCGAGCGGCACCTGGCGGCCGATGGCCGGCAGGCGTACGAGCTCGGCCTCCAGGTCCCGCGCGAGCCGCTGCTGGCAGGCGTCCCGCTCGCCCGTGCTGATCACGGTGACCGCCACGCCGGGGACCGGTTTCTCCTCCCTGAGCCGGTGCAGGTCGGCCGCCATGTCGCGGCGGGCCAGCCACTCCCCCACGACGGCGGCCGGCACCTTGCCCATGCTGTAGACGCCCGCCGGGTCGGAGCAGCCCGCGAACAGCCGGTGCGCCGGAGGGCCGATCATGCGGGCCAGCGCGGTCGCCCCCCACGTGCCGCCCAGGGCGGGCAGCCACCGGCCCGCCGACCTGGCCAGCGCGAGCGGCCGCCGCTCCCTGGCGCAGGCCGGGGCCACGAGGACGAGCCCCGCCACGCAGAGCGGGTGCAGCCTGGCGAACGCCTCCGCGTGCCAGCAGGCCACGCCGTGGGCGACGACCGTCACCTGCTCGGGGTGGGCGGGGGCCAGCGCGGCCAGCCTGGCGACCTCGGCGTACAGGGTGGGCGGGGCCGGCGAACGGGGACTGAGGCCGAGCCCTGGGCGGTCGAAGCGGATGACGCGGTGACGCCTTCCGAGCTGCGCGGCCACCGCGTCCCAGTGGAACCAGGCGCCCGCGGCGCCCGCCGTGATGAGCACCGCAGGCCCGGTCCCCTGCTCGACCACGTGGGGCGGCCCGTACCCGTCCACCGCTCCGAAGTCCGGCCTCATGCCCGGCGCCCTTCCCGGCCCGCGCGTGCCCGGCGGCCCGCCCGCCACCGCGCCGAGGGCGACGCCGGGGCCCGCGTTCAGCGCCATGCCGGGGCCCGCGCCCAGCACCTCGCCAAGGTCCGCGTCCGGCGGCACACCCGCCGCGGCCTCCCCCGCCGCGCCCGGCACACCGCGCCCCGCGGCGTCCCCCGCGGCGCCCGGCCCGATGCCCGGTGCGGCACCTGCCGCGACGCCGGGGGCAGCGTCTGAGGCAGCGCCTGCCGCGACGCCGCGGACGGTGCCCGACGCGGGCGGCGCGGGTCGTGCTTCGCGGGCCCGCGAGACGGACGCGGGCCCCAGGATGGGGACCGGCGTCTGGTGGTCGTCCGACACGAGCAGGTGCAGGGCCGCGTACACGAGCCAGATCGCGAACATCGTCAGCTGGGCCCGGTGCGCGATCCCCACCCCCTGCCCCGCCGCGAGCGCGCCCACCGTGAGCAGTGTGGCGGCCACGCTGAGCCAGGTGAGCAGCCACGACACCCACGACCGCCACCGCGCGCCGAGCAGCACCATCGCCGCCAGCCCGCAGATCGTGGACAGCGCCCCCGCCAGCGTGTGCGCCCGGTGCGGCCAGGACGGCTCCCGCAGCCCGCAGGCCGGGTCGCTCAGCGCCGCGCAGTCGAGGGGGAACACTCCTGAGGCGAAGGTGAACAGCCCGAACGCGGCCACCGCCAGCCAGCCCCGCCACTCGCGCGCCGTCCTCGGCAGGAGCAGCACGCCGGACACGCACGCCAGTCCGGCAAGCCCGTCGCTGACCCGGAACAGGCGCGTCCACGGCTGGTCGCGGGCGGCCAGCTCGCTGACGTACCCGTGGGCCCTGTCGACCGCCGGTGTGGTGAACTGGCCGGTGATCCACGCGCTGCCCAGCACCGCCGCCACGATGAGCGCGGATGCCGCGAGCACGACCAGTCTTCGCTCCACGTGACCATTAGACCACTGTGGGTGGTTATCGCCGGAAAGGCCCCCTGGTCAGAGGCCGGGCGCACCCCAGACGGGGAACCACCGGCTGAGGTCCTTCTCCAGCGGCAGCTCACCCTCCAGCGCGCCTCTGGCCTGCAGTTCGAGCGCGTTGTCGCGCCGCTGCCCGGAGAGCGGCGCAAACGGGTAGAACGTGCCCCGTTTGTACAGGTAGACGACCGCCAGCCGGCGCCCGTCGTCCGGGGCGGCGAACGACACCAGCGAGCACAGCAGCGAGGGCCCGAACCCGGCCGACTCCAGCGACGAGTTGACCGCGTGCAGCTCGGTGACCAGGTCGCTGAGCGCGTCGGGCGCGCGGCGCACCAGCAGCCAGGTGTAGCCGTAGCCGTCGTCGGACTCCTCGACGCGCTCGCCGAGCAGCGCCTTGACGTCGCGTTCGAGCGTGGCGAACGCGCCTCCCTCAGCGGCCCTGAACGCCACCGAGCCGAGGCCCGTGGGCGTGAGCCCGGTCGCGGCCTGCAGCGTCACGGCCGCGGACGGCAGCGCGAACAGCGCGTCGAGGTTGGGCTTGACCGGCTTCGACCGGCCGAGCAGCGCATCGAGCCAGCCCATGCGGGTTCAGCCCCTTCCGAGCTGCTTGGAGATGTTCGTCAGCTGCTCCAGCCGCCGCTCGAGCCGCGGGTGCGTGGAGAACAGGTTCGCGAGCGTCTCGCCGGGGGCCAGCGCCGGGGCGAAGTAGAAGGCGTTGAACGGCTCGGCCTCGCGCAGGTCGCGCGTGGGGATCCTGGCCATGTCGCCGGTGATCTTGACCAGCGCGCTGGCCAGGGCCGACGGCCTCTGGGTGAGCAGCGCGCCCGCGCGGTCGGCGGCCAGCTCCCGGTAACGCGACAGGGCGCGGGTGAGCAGGAAGCTGATGGCGTACACGAGGACGGAGACCAGGACGATGATCAGCCCGATCGGCACGCCGCCCTGGCCGCCGTTGCGGCGGCCGCCGAGCCCGGTGTAGAGGGCGAACCTGGTCATGAGGCCCGCCACGATGCCGAGGAACGAGGCGATCGTCATGACGGCCACGTCGCGGTGCGCGACGTGGGAGAGCTCGTGCGCGAGCACGCCCTCGAGCTCCTGCGGCTCGAGTCGCCGCAGGATGCCCGTCGTCACGCAGACGACGGCGTTCTTCTGGTTGCGGCCGGTGGCGAACGCGTTGGGGACGTCGGACTCCGCGATCGCCACCCGCGGTTTGGGCATGTCGGCCAGCGCGCACAGCCGGTCGATCAGGCCGTGCAACTCGGGGGCCTCCTGCGGCGAGACCTCCCGCCCTCCCATCGCGAACAGCGCGATGCGGTCGGACAGGAAATACTGCACGAGCAGCAGACCCCCTGCCAGCACCAGCACGGTCAGCGCCCGCACGCCCAAGACGATCAGGACGCCGACGAACACCACGTAGAGCAGCCCGAGCAGGAACATCGTCACGACCATGCGGCTGGTCAGGCCGCGGTCGGACGCGAACCGCGTACGCACGGGCTCAGCCCGGGATGAGGCCTTGGTCGCCCAGCATCTCCCGGACCTCCTCGATCGAGGCGTCCGCGGGGGGAAGGATCAGCTCTGACGGCTCAAGGCTGTCGTCGGGAAGCGCCTTGCCCACGTGGCGCACCTTGTCGAGCAGTGCGTGCAGCTTGACCCGGAACGACTTCTCGTCGCCCGCGTCGATGGCCGCCTCCAGCTCGGTGTCGAGCTCGTTGAGGACCGAGATGTCGTCGGCGGAGATCTCCACCTGACCCTCGCCCATGATCCTGACAATCATGCGCCCTCCCCTGGCTGACGCAGCTGCTGGGTCTGGCCGGGCTGCTGCTGGGCCTGCTGCGGGGCCTGCTGGGGCTGCTGCTGCGGCTGGCCCTGCTCGATGGCTCCCTGCGGCGCCGGGCCCTGGCCCAGCTCGGACTTCATCCTGGCCAGCTCGAGCTCGACGTCCATGCCGCCGCCCATGCGGTCGAGCTCGGCCTGGATGTCGTCGCCCTTGGTGCCGCTGTAGTCGTCGAGCGCGCCGCTGGCCAGCAGCTCGTCGATGGCGCCCGCGCGGGCCTGCATCGACGCCGTCTTGTCCTCGGCACGCTGGATCGCCAGGCCGACGTCGCCCATCTCCTCGGAGATGCCGGAGAACGCCTCGTTGATGCGCGTCTGCGCCTCGGCGGCGGTGTAGGTGGCCTTGATCGTCTCCTTCTTCGTGCGGAAGGAGTCGACCTTGGACTGCAGCCGCTGGGAAGCCGTGGTCAGCTTCTCCTCCTCGGCCTGCAGGTTGTCGTGCTGCACCTTCAGGTCGGCCATCTGCGCCTGCAGATTGGACCTGCGCTGCAGCGCCTCGCGGGCGAGGTCTTCACGCCCCACGGACAGCGCCTTGCGGCCCTGCTCCTCGTAACGCTGGGCCTGCTTCTCCAGGCCGGTGATCTGCAGCTCCACCCTCTTGCGTGACGTGGCGACGTCGGCCACGCCCCTGCGCACCTTCTGCAGCAGCTCCAGCTGCCGCTGATAGGAGTAGTCGAGGGTCTCGCGCGGATCCTCCATCTTGTCCAAAGCCCTGTTGGCCTTGGACTTGAAGATCATCGAAAGTCTCTTCATCACGCTCATGCGCGTCGGCCGTCCCCTTCTAGGTCGTGCTGGTGTTCCCAATGCAGCGCAGCCGCCTTGGGATTACCCTACGCATAACGCGCGAGGGCGTCACTAAGTTGCAGTCCAGGTAGGGTTGACGTCGTGTTGCGACGCCGTTCCCAAACCACCGTGGACGATACCCCCGCCCCCACTGACGATCCTAAGCCCAAGGGCAAAGGTCGTCCCACACCCAAGCGCCGGGATGCCGAAGGCAAACGGCGCCAGCCGGTCTCCGCGCCCAAAGACCGCAAAGAGGCCTATCGGCAGATGCGGGCCAAGCAGGCCGCCGAGCGCGATAAAGCCCGCAGGGGCATGCTCGCCGGTGACGAGCGCTATTTCCCCGCGAGGGACAAGGGCCCCGCGCGCAAGTTCGCGCGCGACTGGGTCGACTCCCGCCGGCTGCCGAGCCAGTATTTTCTGCCGTTCTCGCTACTCATCCTGCTGGCGACGTGGATTCCCTGGCCGATGGAGATCCGTGCGCAGGTGCTCAACCTCGTCATCGCGGTCGGCTGGCCGATCATGATGATCGGCGTGCTGTTCACCTCCATCTATGTCGCCTGGAAGGTGAAGCGGCAGGTGGCGGAGAAGATGCCGGACGAGAGCCTCAGGGGCGTCGGCTTCTACGCGGCCATGCGGGCGCTGCAGATCCGCAAGCTGCGCTTCCCGCCGCCGCAGGTTCTGCCGGGCGGCAAGCCGGTGCAGCCCAAGCGATAACCATAATTTCCCGATTTTCCGGAAGACTCCGACAAATCGGGAAAATTATGGCTTGCCGTACTTGGCGTTGTCCCAGCGCAGCACGCCTCCTCTGACCGCGGGCCGCCAGCCCTCGACCGCCGTGCCCTGCTCCAGGGCGTCGGCGACGGCCCGCATCAGCGCGTAGTAGGACGGCAGCCGGGGCGCCGTGCCGGAGATCGTGTCGTCCCACCCGACGGTGCCCGCCGCGGAATCGACCACGGCGTACACCCCGTCCTCGCCGTGGCGCTCCGCGAAGAGCACGAACGGGATCATGCGGCCGTTCCAGTCCCCGTGCGCCGGATCGGTGCGGTTCCTGGAGCACTCCGCCCGCCAGGCGTCCCTGATCCGGCGGATGCCGAGGTTGGCGGCGCCGTCGTACGAGAGCCCGAAACCGAACGCCCGCGCTCCTCGCGAGCCGTCGTGGCGCAGGAGCGAGGCGCGCAGGTCGTCGGGGAAGTCCACGCCCATCTGGGCCTCGGCGATCGCGATCGTGCGGGCCCTGCCGGGCGCTCCGAGCGTCCTGTACGAGCGGGGCGCGTTCGCCCTCAGCCACCGCTCGATCCGCCGCCACTGGCGGTCCACGGCCCGCCTGACCTTCGGATCGATCGGCCGCACCCGCACCGGGCGCGGCTCAGGCGCACAACCGAGGTCGGGCACGGGCCGGCCGGTCGGGGCCGGCGTGGGGAGCGGCGTGGGGGGCGGCGTGACGGCGGGGCCGGTGGCAAGCGGCGCAGGGAACTGAGCGTCGTTCTCGGACACCAGCAGCGCGGCGGTGAGGGCGTCCTGTTCGGCCTGGTGGGTCCGTGCCCGGGCCGAGGACGCCTCCTGCGCCTCCGTGGGGACCAGCGCGGCCGCCAGGGTGACCGCCACGATCAGCGCGATGCCGGCCCACGCCGCGCCCATCCCGGCCCTGCCGCCCGGCTGCCGCTCTGAAGGGGGCGAGGGAGGGGTCTGCGGCATGCGGGCGCGGCGGCGCAGCCGGACCACGATGGCGGTCACGACGGCGGCCGTCAGCGCCAGCCGTACGAGCTTCAGCACGTCGCGCACCCTATCCCGAAACGGATCACCCCACGTGCCGGGATTAAGGTCGGACGCATGGAATTCCGACACCTCGGTCGCAGCGGTCTCGTGGTCAGCGAGATCAGCTACGGCAACTGGCTCACCCACGGCTCCCAGGTCGAGGAGGACGCCGCCAAGCAGTGCGTTCAGGCGGCACTCGACGAGGGCATCACGACGTTCGACACGGCCGACGTGTACGCGGCGACGAAGGCCGAGGAAGTGCTCGGCCGGGCGCTGAAGGGCGTACGCAGGGAGTCGCTGGAGATCTTCACCAAGGTCTACTGGCCGACCGGGCCCGGCAGGAACGACCGCGGCCTGTCGCGCAAGCACCTCACCGAGTCGATCCACGCTTCGCTGCGGCGCCTGCAGACCGACTACGTCGACCTCTACCAGGCCCACCGCTTCGACTACGAGACCCCGCTCGAGGAGACGCTCAAGACCTTCGACGACCTCGTACGCCAGGGCAAGGTCCTCTACGTCGGCGTCAGCGAGTGGACGGCCGAGCAGATCGCCCAGGCCCTCAAGATCGCTGATCAGATGGGCTTCGACCGGATCGTGTCGAACCAGCCTCAGTACTCCATGTTGTGGCGGATCATCGAGTCCGAGGTCGTGCCGCTGAGCGAGAAGGAGGGCGTCGGCCAGATCGTCTGGTCGCCGATCGCCCAGGGCGTGCTCACCGGGAAATACCTGCCGGGACAGCAGCCCCCCGAGGGCTCGCGCGCGACCGACAAGAGCGGCGGCAGCAACATGATCGCCCGGTGGATGAGGGACGACGTGCTGACCCGCGTCCAGGAGCTCAAGCCGATCGCCGCGGACCTGGGGCTCAGCATGGCGCAGCTGGCCATCGCGTGGGTCCTGCAGAACCCGAACGTCTCCAGCGCCATCATCGGCGCCAGCCGCCCCGAGCAGGCGCGTGACAACGTGCGGGCGTCGGGCGTCAAGCTGGATGCGGACGTGCTGCGGCGGATCGACGACGTGCTCGCCCCGGTCGTCGAGCGCGACCCCTCCAAGACGGAGAGCCCCCGCACCCGCCCGTAATCACACGAGCGGCGAAAACCCCTTGAGCCACGAATGGCTCAAGGGGTTTTCGTGTTGCTGGCATTCACTCCGGACGCAATGACATTCCCGCGTACTCGACGCGATCCTCCTCGAGCAGGGCCACCTGCTCCACCCCGGATTCGAGCAGGTCACGCCAGTTCTCGCCGAGCCACGACTCCGCGTCCGCCTGGCTCGGAAAAACCTCTCGCGGCAAAGGACGATCCGTTACCTCACCACCATTTGCCTTTTCATAACGCCAACGCCATGTCATGCCATACGCTCCTTTTCCGCGGGTTCGCCGGCGCACCCTCCGCAGGCACTGGAACCCTACTCCCGAGCTTGGAGGTCCATCGATGCTGCGCGCGTTTCGTGTTGCGGCCGGAGCCGTCCTCGGGGTGGCCGCCTCGGTCTCCCTCCCCTGCTCTGCCCTCGCCGCACCGCCCGTCTCCCCCGGAGATCCCGTCCCGGGCGCGGCCGATCCCGGCGCCGCGCGCGGGTGGAGCGTCTGGCGGAGCGACGGCACCGCCTGGCTGGCGGCCGCGTCCGGCGACTCGCCGCCGGACGGCTCCGTCATCGGCTGGCGCTTCTCGGCTGCCCCGGACGGGACGGCGGGCGAACCCCCGCCGGGGAGCTGCCCTCGTTCCAGGCCTTGTGCGGCAAGGACACCGCCGGTTCCGGGCACAAGCGCGTGGTCGTGGCGGTGGACTTCGGCGAGGCCGGCACCGACGCCTACCCCGGCGAGCATCCGCCCGCCGAGCCGTCGGCCACGTGCGTCGCGGGCGCCGAGTCCGCCACCACCGCCCGGCTCCTCGCCTCCATGGCCGGGGTCCGGGTGAACGCGGGCGGTGACGTCGTCGCGGTCGACGGCTATCCGGGCAGGGAGAAGGGCGGCACGGCGCTCGACGGCGCCCTCCCCGAGACCGCCTCCGAGGGCGGGGTGCCGGTCACGTGGATCGCGGGTGGGGCGGGCGTGCTGGCCCTGCTCGGAGGCGGCGCCCTGGTGGCCGCCCGCCGCCGCACCACGGTGAAGGCCGGCGGCTGACCCCAAGGTCGCGCACCCGGGCGAGCGGGAGCGGACGCGGGTTTGTACGCTCGGCGCGGTGAAGCTCCTCATCAACGGCACTGCGGGCCGTACCGGCTGGCCCGAGCCCGGCTGCGGGTGCGTCTCGTGCGCCGGGTTGCCCGCCGGTCATCGCCGACCGTTCGAGCTGGTCGTGGACGGCGTGGTCCGCTACCCCTTCACCGGCCCGCCCGACGGCTACCTGCCCCTTGCGGGCGGTCTGGGGCTGGCAGGCCCCGGCGGCTCCGCGCTCCTCCACCTGCCGGCGGGACGGACGCTCCCAGTAAGTGAGCCGGTAGGCGGGCCGGCGCGCTACGACGTCGTGCTGATCGACCTGCTGGACCGGCCGGAGCGGCTCGGCGAGCTGCGGCGCTCGGGGCTGGCCGACGAGGCGACCCTGGTGGTGGCCGTCGGGCTCGATCACCGGGTCCGGTCGGAGGAGGAACTGGCCAGGCGCCTGCGGCTGTGGGGAGCGATCGCCGTCCCTGACGGCACCGAACTGGCGTGCGGCCCGCCGAACGGCCCGCGAAGCGACCCTGCGAGCCCTCGGCTGAGCGGCTCCGCGGACGAGCGGGCGGGCGGGCGGGCAGTCCGGCCGCAGCGGACGTTGTTGCTGGGCGGGTCGCGCTCGGGCAAGTCGGCGGAGGCGGAGCTGCGGCTGGCGGCGGAGCCGTACGTCACCTATGTCGCCACCGGCCCGGCCGGCGGAGAGGACGGCGAGTGGGCGGAACGGGTGCGGGCGCACCGGGCGCGGCGTCCCGCTCACTGGGCCACCGTCGAGACCACCGATCTGGCCACGGCCATCAGGCGCGCCACCACACCGCTGCTGATCGACGGGCTGGGGACCTGGGTGGCGGCGGTTTTCGACGAGCACAGGGCCTGGGAGGGCGAGCGCGCGCCCGTGGTCGAGCGCTGCGACGACCTCGTGGCGGCGTGGCGGCAGGCCCGGGAGCGGATCGTGGCGGTGTCCGACGAGGTGGGGCTGGGCGTGGTGCCCGCCACGGCCGCCGGGCGGGCCTTCAGGGACGTGCTGGGGAGGTTGAACGAGCGCCTGGCCGCCGAGTCCGAGCATGTGGCCCTGGTGGTCGCCGGGCGGTCGCTGGAGCTCTGACGGCGGCGCAGGCGCCGGCACGGACGCGGGTGGACCACCCACGAGGACGCGGAGGGGAACACCGACGCGGGCGCCTGCGAGGGCGGGGTCAGGATGGGCCGCGTCGGAGGCGGCGCCGGGAGGAGGGCACAGAGGAGGGTGCTGTCAGGGGCGTGCGGCCCGGGCGTACCAGCGGCCGTCCACGCGGTCCACGTGCAGGGAGCGGCCGAAGCAGTCGGAGAGGTTGGCGGGGGTGAGCACGTCGTCCACGGGGCCGGCGGCGAGCACTCTGGCGTCGCGCATCAGCATCGCGTGGGTGGTCGTCGCGGGCACCTCCTCCAGGTGGTGCGTCACCATCACGGTGGTGAGCACGGGCCTGGTCGTGGCGAGCTCCTCGACAGCGGTGATGAGGTCTTCCCTGGCGGGCAGGTCGAGCCCCGCGAACGGCTCGTCGAGCAGCAGCACCGCCGGGTCGGCCATGAGCGCCCTGGCCACCCGGATCCTCGCGCGTTCCCCCTGCGAGCACACGCGGAACGGCCGCTCCGCCAGCTCCTTGCAGCCCAGGTCCGCGAGCAGCCGGTGGGCCCGGTCACGCTCCACGTCGCCGTACCTGTCCCACAGCGGAGCGCTCGTCCCCGTGTGACCGGTGAGCACCACGGTGTGCGCGGTCGCGCCCTCCTGCTCCATCAGCTCCTCGTCGATCAGCCGCTGGCTGGAGGCGACGAGGCCGATGTGCCGGCGCAGCTCGCGCACGTCGACCCGGCCGAGCGGGTGGCCGAGCACCTTGACCGTGCCCTCGCTGGGATGGCGTACGGCGCCGGCCAGCGAGAGGAGCGTCGTCTTGCCCGCGCCGTTGGGGCCGAGGACGGCCCAGTGGTCGCCGTAGCCGACCTGCCAGTCGATGCCGTCGAGCAGCGCCTTGCCGACAACGCGGACGTCTACGCCTTCGAGTTCAAGCACGTGCATCCCGACAGACTAGTGGGCACCGGGATCGTCCGTTACCGATGTGAAATACGAACGCGTACCGGCGCTACGGTCTCTCCCAGGCACGAGGAGAGGACGGCGGTCCGGTGAGCGGGTTTGTCAGGGTTCGGCGGTTCGCGGACGGCTGGCGGTTCTCGACCGGCACGCTGACCGTCTTCCCCGTACGCGTGGAGCGGGTGGACCGGGAGGTCGCGGGGCGGGCGATGGTGCTGGCGCCGGCCGTCGGGCTGGTGCTCGGGCTCGTCGCCGGGCTGCCGTTGCCGCTGGTCTCGCTGCTGCACGGGCCGCCGCTGCTCGGCGCGGCGCTGGCGGCGGGGTCGCTGGCCGTACTGACCCGAGGGCTGCATCTGGACGGGCTCGCCGACCTCGCCGACGGGCTGGGCAGTGGCCGGCCGGCCACTCAGGCGCTCGACGTCATGAAAAAGTCGGACATCGGGCCGTTCGGGGTGATGGCGCTGGTATTCACGCTGCTCATCCAGGTGGTCGCGGCCGCCGACGCCGGCTACGCCGCCTTCGTGACCGCCTGCGCGACGGGACGGCTGGCGCTGGTGTGGGCCTGCCGGGCGGGCGTGCCCGCCGCCCGGCCCGGCGGGCTCGGCGCGATGGTCGCGGGCACGGTACGCCCGCTCGCGCCGTGGCTCGTCACCGTGGCCACGCTGCTCGGCGCGGGCTGGGCGGGCGTGCTGCCGGCCGGCCCGCCCGCCGGCCCCGGCCCGGGCTGGGCGGGCGCGGTCGTGCTGCCGGCCGGGCTGCTCGCCGGGCTCGGCGCCGCCCTGCTGCTGCTCCGGCACGCCGGACGGCGACTCGGCGGGATCACCGGCGACGTTCTGGGCGCGCTCGTGGAGACAGCCACGGCCACGGCGCTGGTGGTGTGCGCGCTACTCGGCTGAGTCGTGGTGTGCGCTGCTCGCCGAGGTCCGGGGCTCGGCGGCGGCTGGGGTCGTCCGGTCCGCCGGCTCCTGGCGTACCGGGAAGAAGCGGAGCAGCGCCGCGCCGGCCAGTGCCAGCACGACCCAGCCGACCAGGCCGGTCAGCCCGACCAGGAGTTCGTCGGGGGGCGCGGCGGCGTCGCCGAGCAGCAGGATGGGCGGCATGACCGCGTTGAGCGAGCCGTGGGCCACGACCGCGGGCCACACACTGCCCGTGCGCAGCCGCAACCATCCGATCAGCACTCCGGCCAGCACGCAGAAGCCGATGAAGAACAGGGCCGCCCACGAGCTCAGGCTGGGGTAGTTGTAGCCGAGCAGGGTGAGCGGGGCGTGCCAGACGCCCCAGATCGCGCCGGAGAGCAGCAGGCCGGCGAGCATGCCGTTCGTGGAGGTGAGGCGGGGCAGCAGCCATCCGCGCCAGCCCCACTCCTCCCCCAGGGCGGGGATGGCGTTGAGCAGCGGGCCGGCGACGATCGCCACCACGATCTGCAGTGCCGCGACCGTGCCGAGCTCGCCGGGGATCTCCATGCCGCGGGCCTGCAGGGCCGCCCTGAGCAGGCTGAGCCGGTCGAGGTCGAGCGCGACCAGGCCGGCGGCGGCGCTGAGCCCCATCGCGAGGAACGCCAGCAGGGGCACCCCGAGCCAGGCGGCCAGCACGAGCAGCCAGGTGCGCTTCCGGCGCTCGCCGAACGTGAGCCCGGTCCGGCGGGCCCACTCCCGGGCGGGCGCGCGCGTGACGGCCCACGCGCCGAGCACCGCCACGGTGGGCGTGAACATCATGGCCGAGGCCACCAGGGGCATCAGCGGCGAGCCGAGGCCCCCGCCGAGCCACAGGGGCAGCGCGACCGCCCAGGACAACCCGAAGGCGAGGACGATGAAGATGGGGAGAGGTCTGTTCATTGCTCCACTCGCTCCGCGATGAGGGCGTTGATGAGGGATGCGCCGCGGGAAGCGTCGTCGATGCTGATCGCGAGTCGACCGCCGGAACGGTACCTGATGATCAGGCACTCCCCGCCGCGCAACATGATGGTGGCGCTGCCGGGGAGCCCGCGGAAGCCCCAGCCGCCGACCTGGCTCGGATGGCGGGTCTCCGACAGCGCCACGTCGATCTTCTGCAGCCGGATCCTGCGCACCGGCCAGCCGAACGGCCCGAACCCGATCGCCACCCCGTCGCCGCTCACCCTGACGGCGACCGAGGCGGACAGCAGCCCCAGGAGGAGCACGATGACGAGCACGGGCAGCGTGACGCCCAGGACGGCGCCCGCCCCGGACCCGAGGAGACGCAGCACGGCCAGCACGCCCACGCCTCCGCCCGCGGCGGCGGCTACCGCGGCCAGCCACGGGTTGGTGACACGGCTGACCCAGACCGTGCGCTCTCCCTCCCTGAGCCAGAGCCGCGGCGGGCGCGCGTCTGCGGAAGGCGCCTGGTCGGGCTCGCCCCTGCCGAGGTAGCCGGCGGCGACGGCCACGGCGGCGGATCCCGCGAGGGTGACGATGACGTGCCAGGCCGTCAGCTGCGCCGCCGTCCAGACGGGTACGTCGAGGTTCGCCGCCAGAACGCTGAGGCTTGCGCCGGGCGCGAACACGCTCATGAAGCCCAGCGTGCCCCACCAGAACATCCGGCCGTCCCTGTGCGCGTGCGCCCACCTGCTCCCGACCAGCAGAAGCACCCAGGGCACTCCCCACAGCACCAGCCCCACGGCGACGAACCCGGTGAACGGCATCGAACCGTCCACCCCCTCGTTCCCCCAGTGCGTGGCCATCGGATCGGGCAGCCGGTCGCGTACCGCCAGGGGGACCAGGACGAACGCGGCGGTGACCGGCAGGCCCCATGCCGCGGCGATGACTCGGGGGTTCATGGCAGTTCCTCCAAGATGGCGATGAGGTCGTCACGGCCGTAGCCGTGCTTCCTGGCCTCCTCCAATAGCTCAAGCGCCCGCTGCACCAGCAGGGCGCGCCCGTCCGCGCGGCCCGCGACGCTGACCCCCCTGCCTCTCCTGAACTCCAGCAGGCCCTCGTCCCGCAGGTCGCGCAGCGCGCGCAGCACGGTGTTGGGGTTGATGCCGAGCGCCTGGGCCAGGTCGCGGGCCGGTGGCAGCCGGTCCCCCGGGCGATAGGAGCCCTCGCCGATGGCGCGCCGGATGGCGCCGGCCACCTGCTCGTGCAGGGGCCTGGCGTCGTTCAGGTCGAGGGTCAGCAGCATGATGCCAATGACACTAGCACCATGTCGCATGAAAACCTACAGCGCCATTGGTAGGATGAACCCCTGTTTGTGAGTACCGAGAAACCGTGGATAGCATCGGTTTACGTGACCACTGTGCGGCTGAACTCAGCAGATCCCGTCTCCTTCGACACCGACGCCTTGATCGTCGGCTTCAGGTCCGGCCCCGACGGCCCCCGGCCCGTGACGGGCGACGAGTCCCTCGACACGGCCTTCGGCGGCAAGCTCGCCGGCTCCCTCGCAGCCGTCGCCTTCACCGGCAAGGCCGGCGAGCTGGCCAAGCTGCCGACGTTCGGCGCCACCGCCGCACCGCTGCTGGTCGCAGTCGGCCTGGGCGACTCCCCCGACCCCGACGGCCTGCGCCGGGCCGCCGGCGCCGCCGTGCGATCACTGGCCGGCACCGCGCGCGCCGCGCTCGTCCTGCCCGCGGACACCCCTGACGAGGCCGAGGCCGTCGCGCTGGGCGCGCTGCTGGGGGCGTACACGTTCGCCCGCTACCGCACCGACGGCGAGCAGAAGCCGCCCGTCTCCGAGCTCACCGTGGTCTCCGGCCAGCCCGAGGGCGTGGCCGAGCGCGCGAGCGTGCTGGCCGAGTCCGTCGCGCTGGTGCGCGACCTGGTCAACACCCCGCCCTCCGACCTGTGGCCGGCCAAGTTCGCCGAGATCGCCGAGCAGTCGGGCGGCAAGGCGGGGCTGAGCGTCGAGGTCCTCGACGAGAAGGCGCTCAAGGACGGCGGCTACGGCGGCCTCATCGGCGTCGGCCAGGGCTCGGCCAACCCGCCGCGCATGGTCCGCCTCTCCTACACCCACCCCGAGGCGAGCAAGACGCTGGCGTTCGTGGGCAAGGGCATCACGTTCGACTCCGGCGGCCTGTCGCTCAAGCCGTCGGCCTCGATGGACTGGATGAAGTCCGACATGGGCGGCGCGGGCGCCGTGTTCGGCGCGCTGATCGGCATCGCCAGGCTCGGCCTGCCCGTCAACGCGATCGGCTACCTCTGCCTGGCGGAAAACCTGCCCAGCGGCACCGCGCAGCGCCCCTCCGACGTCATCCACAGCTACAGCGGCAAGACGGTCGAGGTGCTCGACACCGACGCCGAGGGCCGTCTCGTGCTCATGGACGGCATCGCCAGAGCCGCCGAGGACAACCCCGACGTGATCGTCGACGTCGCCACCCTCACCGGCGCGCAGATCGTGGCGCTGGGCTGGCGCACCGCCGGCGTCATGGCCAACGACGACGCCGTCAGGGAGCTCGTCCTCGAGGCCGCCACGGCCGCGGGCGAGGGCGCGTGGGGCATGCCGCTGCCCGAAGAGCTGCGCAAGGGTCTGGACTCACCGATCGCCGACCTCGCCAACCTGCAGCCCGAGCGGTGGGGCAGCATGCTGACGGCGGGCATCTTCCTGAAGGAGTTCGTGCCCGAAGGAGTGCGCTGGGCCCACATCGACATGGCCGGTCCCGCGTTCAACAAGGGCGAGCCGTACGGTTACGTCCCGAAGGGCGGCACCGGTGCGATCACCCGCACGCTCATCGGACTGGCAGAGCGGCACGCGAGCATCTGAAACAAATGAAAAGATGAGGGCATCACAACACCCCGACAAGGAGCCTTCCTGTGGCCTATGACATCGTCGTCCTAGGTGGCGGCAGCGGCGGTTACGCCTGCGCGCTCCGGGCGGCCGAGCTGGGCAAGTCGGTCGTCCTGATCGAAAAGGACAAGATCGGCGGCACCTGCCTCCACAGGGGATGCATCCCCACGAAGGCCCTGCTGCACTCCGCCGAGGTCGCCGACGAGACCCGCGAGAGCAAGTCCTTCGGCGTCAAGGCGCGCTTCGACGGCATCGACGTCCAGGGCGTCCACGCGTTCAAGGACAAGATCGTCACGCGGGCGTGGAAGGGCGTGCAGGGCCTGCTGAAGGGTGCCGGCGTGACGATCGTCGCGGGCGAGGGCCGCCTCGCGGGGCCCGGCCGGGTCCAGGTGGGCTCCGAGGTCTACGAAGGCCGCAACGTCGTCCTGGCCACCGGCTCCGCCCCCAAGACGCTGCCCGGCCTGGAGATCGACGGCGAGCGCGTCATCACCAGCGAGCACACGCTCACGATGGACCACGTCCCCAGCTCGGTGATCGTGCTGGGCGGTGGCGTGATCGGCGTCGAGCTGGCCAGCGTCTACCGCTCGTTCGGAGCCGAGGTCACGATCGTCGAGGCGCTGCCGCACCTGCTCCCCACGGAGGAGGAGTCCAGCTCCAAGCTGCTGGAGCGGGCCTTCCGCCGCCGCGGCATCAAATACGAGCTGGGCGTCTTCTTCGACGGCGCCAAGACCACGGAAACCGGTGTGGTCGTCACGCTCGCCAACGGCAAGACCCTCGACGCCGAGCTCCTGCTCGTCGCGGTCGGCCGCGGCGCCGTCTCCTCGGGCATGGGCTTCGAGGAGCAGGGCGTCACCGTCGAGCGCGGCGCCGTCGTGGTCGACGAGCACTGCCAGACGTCCGTGCCGGGCGTCTACGCCATCGGCGACCTCATCCCGACGCTGCAGCTCGCGCACGCCGGCTTCGCGGAGGGGATCATGGTGGCCGAGCACATCGCCGGCCTCAACCCGCCGCCCATCGACTACGCGGGCGTGCCGCGCATCACCTACTCCGACCCGGAGGTGGCCTCCGTCGGGATCACCTCGGCGCAGGCGGCCGAGCGCGGCATCGAGATCGTCGAGCAGGTCTACGACCTGGCGGGCAACCCCAAGAGCCAGATCCTCGGCACCTCGGGCGCCGTGAAGGTCATCGCCCAGAAGGACGGCCCCGTCGTCGGTGTCCACATGGTGGGCAGGCGTATCGGCGAGCTCGTCACGGAGGGCCAGCTGATCTACAACTGGGAGGCGCTGCCCGCAGAGGTCGCCCAGCTCATCCACGCACATCCGACGCAGTCCGAGGCAGTCGGTGAGGCGATGCTGGCCCTGGCCGGCAAGCCGTTGCACGTACACAACTAGTCCAGCCCTCGAGATCAGAACGCGAGAGAAGAATAACGATGCCGGTCTCCGTACAGATGCCCCAGCTCGGCGAGAGCGTGACCGAGGGCACCGTAACCCGTTGGCTGAAGAAGGAGGGCGAGCGCGTCGAGGCTGACGAGCCGCTCCTCGAAGTGTCGACCGACAAGGTCGACACAGAGATCCCGTCGCCGTCCGCGGGCGTCCTCACCAAGATCGTGGTGGCCGAGGACGAGACTGTCGAGGTCGGGGCCGAGCTCGCCGTCATCGACGAGAACGGCCAGGCGGGCGCCACCGCGTCGGCTCCCGAGGCGGCTCCGGCCGCCGAGCCGGCCCCGCAGCCGGCCGCGCAGCCCGAGCCCGAGCCCGCGCCCGCGCCGGCTCCTCCCGCCTCCTCGATCCCGCAGCCGGCTCCGGCGCAGCCCGCCCCGGCTCCGCAGCCCGCCCCGCAGGCGCCCGCGCCGGAGCGGCAGGCGCCGGCCGCCGAGCCCACCCCGATCCCGTCGGGCGACAGCCCTTACGTGACGCCGCTGGTGCGCAAGCTCGCGAACGAGCACGGGGTCGACCTCGACTCGATCACGGGCACCGGCGTCGGTGGCCGCATCCGCAAGCAGGACGTGCTCGAGGCGGCCAAGACGCAGCGCGAGCAGGCCGCCCAGGCCACGCAGGCGCCCGCCGCCGCCCAGCCCGCCGCCGCTCCCGCCCCCGCGGCCCAGGCTCCGGCCGCCGCCGCGGCGCCCGAGCCGGTGGAGGTCGACACGACGCTGCGCGGCCGCACCGAGAAGATGTCGCGCCTGCGCCAGACGATGTCCAAGCGGCTGGTCGAGTCGCTGCAGACGGCGGCGCAGCTCACCACCGTGGTCGAGGTCGACGTCACCAAGATCGCTCGGCTGCGCGAGCAGGCGAAGGCCGACTTCTTCCGCCGCGAGGGCGTCAAGCTGTCGTTCATGCCGTTCTTCGAGATGGCCACCATCGAGGCGCTCAAGCAGCACCCGAAGCTCAACGCGACGATCAACAACGAGACCATGGAGGTCACCTACTTCGACGTCGAGCACCTGGGCATCGCGGTCGACACCGAGCGCGGCCTGATCGCGGCGGTCATCAAGAACGCCGGCGACCTCAACCTCGCCGGGCTCGCCCGCAAGACGGCCGACCTGGCCGAGCGCACGCGCGCCAACAAGGTGACCCCTGACGAGATCACCGGCGGCACGTTCACGCTGACCAACACCGGCAGCCGGGGCGCCCTGTTCGACACGCCGATCCTCAACCAGCCGCAGGTGGGCATGCTCGGCACCGGCGCCGTCGTGAAGCGGCCCGTGGTGATCGACACGCCTGAGGGCGAGGCCATCTCCGTGCGGTCGATGGTCTACCTCGCGCTGACCTACGACCACCGGCTGGTGGACGGCGCCGACGCGGCGCGTTTCCTGACGACGGTCAAGCGCCGTCTCGAGGAGGGCCGCTTCGAGGCCCAGCTCGGGCTCGCGTAGCCGCGGGACGTCGTGACGCCGGGCGGTCCTCACGGGCCGCCCGGCGTTCGCATGTGACGCTGCCCTCGCGTGAAAGGCCGCAGACCGGCACAGGCGTTCGAACGGGCCTCGGACGCGAGAGGGCGACCCACCGGCCGCGACGCGCACGGCTCCTGGCGGGGCACGACGTCGCGAGCGGGGCCCCGCGACAACACGCGGCGTGCCGCCGCCTCCCGCGCCGGGGCCGGGGCGACACGTGCGAGTGGCGGCACGCCGCCGGGAAGGCGGCGGCGTACATTGGGATGATGGCGATCATCGTGACGGGGGCGTCGGGGCTGCTCGGCTCGGCGCTGGTCGAGGCGCTGCGGGCCGAGGGCCGGGAGGTCGTCAGGCTGGTACGCCGGGAGCCCCGCGGAGCCGGTGAGGCCTTCTGGCAACCGCGGGAGCAGGTGATCGACCTGGCCGCGCTCGAGGGCGCCGACGGCGTGGTCCATCTCGCCGGGGCGCCGATCGCCGACCGGCGGTGGAGCGAGGCGTACAAACGGCAACTGGTCACCAGCCGGGTGGAGGGCACCCGGGTGCTCGTCGACGCCCTGCGGGAGCTGGAGGCGCCGCCCAGGGTGCTCCTGTCGGCGTCCGGAGTCGATTTCTACGGCGACACAGGAGATCGGGTGATCGACGAGAGCCAGGGCCGGGGCGAGGGTTTCCTGGCGGACCTGTGCGCGACCTGGGAGGGCGAGGCGGAGCGGGCCCGGGAGGCGGGAATCAGGACCGCGTTCGCGCGTACGGGGCTGGTGCTGAGCCGCCGGGGCGGGGCGCTGGCCAGGATGTTGCCGATCTTCAGGTTGGGGCTGGGGGCGCCGCTCGGGTCGGGGAAGCAGTACTGGTCGTGGATCAGCGTGGACGACTGGGTGGGGGCCGCGCTCCATGTCCTGAAAAATCAGGACGTAGACGGGCCGGTGAACTTCACGTCGCCCTCCCCCGTCACCAACGCCGAGTTCACGAGGGCGCTCGGAAAAGCCCTGCGCAGAAGCACGATGCCGCTCCCCGTGCCGGCGTTCGCGCTGTCCGCGGGGCTCGGCGAGTTCGTCCGCGAGGCGCTGCTCCCCGGCCACCGGATCCTGCCGGCGAAGTTGTCCGCCGCTGACTACCGCTTCGCGCATACCCGTCTCGACGAGGCGCTCAGCACCGTACTCTAGGATGCCGTTCCACTACTTTCAGAACGTCGGGAGAATCTTGACATGAGCCGGTCAGGACAGTCGCACATCCTCGCCATCGGCGGTGGATCGTTCCGCCCGAGCAACCGCCACAACGTCATCGAGGCGAGCCCGCTGCTGCGCTACGGCATCGACCTGACCGGACAGGACCGCCCGAAGCTCGGCCTGGTCGCCACGGCGCTCGGCGACTCGAGCGACTGGCTGCTGAAGATGTACGGCGCCTTCGCCGGGTGGGACGTCGAGCTGAGCCATCTGACGGTGTTCCCGATGCCCAACGTGCCCGATCCCCGGGCCTGGATGCTCGAACAGGACATGATCTACGTCAGCGGCGGCAGCGTCGCCAACCTGATGGCGTTGTGGCGGCTGCACGGCCTGGACGAGGCGTTCGACGAGGCGTGGCGGGCGGGCGTGGTGCTGTCCGGGCAGAGCGCGGGCGCGTTGTGCTGGCACGTCGGGGGCAACACCGACTCCTTCGGCCCGGAGCTGCAGGTGTGGGCCGAGGGCATGGCCCTGCTGCCCTACTCGTGCGGCGTCCACTACGACTCCGACCCCCAGCGCCGCGAGCTGTTGCAGAGGTCGGTGGCCGACGGCGAGCTGCCCGGCGGATACGCCGCCGACGAGGGCGTCGGGCTGCACTACGTGGGCACCGAGTTCATCCAGGCCGTGACCGTCGAGCCGGGCGGCTACGCGTACAAGGTCGAGCACGACGGCGCCGGCGGGGTCAAGGAGGTCAGGATCGAGCCACGGTTGCTGACCCCCTGATTACCCTTCGAAGGTAAGGGAACGGCACAATAGGCTCATGCGCCCCATCCACGGGGACGATCCCCACGCACTCGCCATCGTCCGCCTAGGTGTCGACGTCCCCTACGAGCAGGCCTGGTCGCTGCAGCGCTGGGTGCACGACAAGCGGGTCGCCGGCGAGCTGACCGACACCGTCCTGTTCCTGGAGCACGCGCCGGTCTACACCGCGGGCAAGCGCACCGCCCCGCATGAGCGACCCGCTGACGGCACCCCGGTCATCGACGTCGACCGGGGCGGCCGGCTCACCTGGCACGGCCCCGGGCAGCTCGTCGCCTACCCCATCGTCGCGATCACCGACGTGGTCGCCTACGCCTGCCGCCTCGAAGACGTGATGATCCAGATCTGCGCCGACTTCGGCGTCACGGCCAGGCGCGTGCGGGGACGCGGCGGCGTCTGGGCCGCCGGCGAGCCCAGCCTCGGGCTGCCCGACCGCCAGCTCGGCGCGGTCGGGTTGCGCGTCACGCGCGGCGTCACCATGCACGGTTTCGCCCTCAACTGCGCCAACGACCCGCGCTGGTTCAACCGCATCACGCCGTGCGGCATCCCCGGCGTGGGCGTCTCCTCGCTGTCGGCGGAGACGGGACGCCGCATCGTGGTCGAGGAGGTCTTGCCGATCGCGGAGAAGCGGCTGGCCGAAGCACTCGGCATGGAGCCGTACGACCTGCACGAGGAGGATCTCCTCCGCCGGTAACCGTATCGGCACCTGACCGTGCCGGAAATATGGGCGTATTCCGGCTTAGGCTCGCGCGTGTGACGTCCATCCTGGCTTTTCTCCTCGCGCTCGTGGTGCATCTGCTGACCCTGGCGTTCGTCGCCCTGGGCGGGTGGATCATCCTCAGCCGACCGGACTCCCTGATCGCGTGGTTGTTCGGCGGCGCGAGCGTGACCATCGGGTGGGCGCTGCGGCCACGCCTGGGCGGTGGCCTGCCCGCCGACGCCGAGGTGCTCGACCGGGCCGCGGCTCCTCAGCTGTACGCCGCCGCGGAGCGGGTGGCCGACCGGGTGGGCGTCAAGCGCCCCGCGAAGGTGGCGGTCATGGACCTGGCCACGGACACCCGGTACGTCCGCGCCGGCCTCCTGCGCACCCCCGTCCTGCTGGTCGGCCTGCCGTTGTGGCTGGCGCTGCCGCCGAGGCAGCGGGCCGCCCTGCTGGCCGCGGCGTACGCGCAGGCCCCGACCGGCGGTGAGCTGGTGGTGAACGGCGCCCTGGACACCCTGGCGGCGTGGCATGACGCGCTGCTGGGCGCCGAGCCGCTCCGGGTCAGGGAGGAGGCGCAGACGACGATCGCCGCCTCCTCGCTGGGCGTTCTGGACCATCCGGGGACCACGTACGAGGTGGCGGGCTTCTTCGGCCGCCTGCTCGGCCGGGTGCTGGGCGTGCCGCTGCTGCTGCTGGAGTACACGCTGACCAGGCTGGCGCGCGCCGGCGAGCACCGTGTCCAGGCCCGGCGGCGGACGCTGACGCTGCGGGCCGCCTCCGCCGGGGAGATCGCGGCACTGGAGGAGCTGGCGGCCAAGGGGGGCTATCTGGCGCCGATGCAGGCGGCGGCGCTGCGCGGCGAGAGCGTCACGTCGATCAGGCAGAACGCGCTGGCCAGGTTCCGGCTCACCGACGACGGCGTGCTCGCCTCCGTCCCGCGCTCCGAAGTGCTCGGCGCGCACGAGTCCGAGCGGATCGACGAGGAACTGCTCCTTCACTACACCCGGGCGATCGGCGGGTTCGGCCTGGTCACGTGAGCGCGTACGCCCCCTCGGACGGCGCGGTTCGCGGGAGACGTAAGCTGAGAACGTGACCGTTGCTCCTGAAGGCCGAAAGCTCCTCCGCCTGGAGGTGCGCAACGCCGAAACCCCTATCGAGCGCAAGCCCCCGTGGATCAAGACCAAGCTGAAGACGGGTCCCGAATACACCGAGCTCAAGTCGCTGGTGCGCCGGGAGGGTCTGCACACGGTCTGTGAAGAGGCGGGCTGTCCCAATATCTACGAGTGCTGGGAAGACCGCGAGGCCACCTTCCTGATCGGCGGCGACCAGTGCACGCGCCGCTGCGACTTCTGCCAGATCGACACGGGCAAACCCAAGGAATACGACCGCGACGAGCCCCGCAGGGTGGCCGAGTCCGTCCAGCAGATGGGCCTGCGCTACGCCACCGTCACCGGGGTGGCCCGCGACGACCTGCCCGACGGCGGCGCCTGGCTCTACGCCGAGACCGCGCGCCAGATCCACGCGCTGCTGCCCGGCTGCGGTGTCGAGTTGCTGGTGCCCGACTTCAACGGCGACCGCGACCAGCTGGAGGAGGTCTTCTCCAGCCGGCCCGAGGTGTTCGCGCACAACGTCGAGACGGTGCCGCGGATCTTCAAGCGCATCCGCCCGGCCTTCCGCTACGACCGTTCGCTCCAGGTGATCACGACGGCTCGCGAGGCCGGGCTGGTGACCAAGTCCAACCTGATCCTGGGCATGGGCGAGACGCGCGAGGAGATCACCGAGGCCATGCGCGACCTCCACGCCGCCGGCACCGACCTGCTGACGATCACCCAATACCTCCGGCCGACGCCGCGCCACCACCCGGTGGAGCGGTGGGTCAAGCCGGAGGAGTTCGTCGAGCTGCAGGCCGAGGCCGAGGCCATCGGGTTCGCCGGAGTGCTGTCCGGGCCGCTGGTCCGCTCGTCCTACCGGGCGGGCAGGCTCTACAAGCAGGCCATCCAGGCGCGCCAGACCGCTTGAGCGGCCGGCTGGGCCCCGGGCGCGCACCGCCCGGGGCCCTGCCACGTCTGTGCCGCTCTGCAGTTCCCGCTCTGCCGTGCCCGCTCTGCCGTGCCCGCTCTGCCGTGCCCGCTCTGCCGTGCCCGCTCTGCCGTGCCCGCTCTGCCGTGCCCGCTCTGCCGTGCCCGCTCTGCCGTGCCCGCTCTGCCGTGTTCGTCGGCGTTAGCATGACCTGGGCTGCCCGACGGGAGGATGACGGGCGTGACTCCTCCGCTCCCCGAAGGAGCGGCTTGTCGCCCCGCTTGCGCCGGAGACGACGGCCAAGCCCTGACCGATGCCCGAAAGCACAAGCTCAGTCCTATCCGGAGGTGGCGACAATGTCCGAGGATCTGCCACTGCACGCTCGCGCCTTGGCGGCCCTCCCGCTCCCGATGCCCCCATCGCCCGAAGGCGACGGTCCCTTCAGGCGGCTCTGATGGCCGTGCTGATCAGAACCAGCGACTTACCCGCCAAGAGCCGCCACGAGGCCTGGCGGGCTCTCGTGTGTGACACGCTCGGCCCGCTCGACCTGCGCATCGACCCCGACGCCCCGCTGCGGGGCGAGATGGAGCTCGGCCAGCTCGGCTCCGTGGGGGTCGGCAGGGTTCGCACCTCGACCCCGCACAGCGTTCACCGCACCCCCGGCCTGATCCGCCGCGACAACCCCGACGTCTACCGGGTCGTGCTGGCCGTGTCAGGCAGCCCGCGGATCTCCCAGGACGGCCGGGCCACCCAGCTCCGCCGCGACGAGTTCGCCATCTACGACTTCACCCGCCCGTACGAGCTGGCCTATGACGGGGCGGTGCAGCTCGCGGTGTTCAGCCTGCCGCACGACCTGCTCGCCCTGCCCCCGGGCGCCATGTCCGAGCTGACGGCGCTGCCCATCACGGCGGAGACGGGCGCCGCCGCGCTCGCCGCCCCGCTGCTGCGCAGGGTGGCGTTCGACCTCGAGAGCTACCAGCCGGCCAGCGCCGCCAGGCTGGCGACCGTGGTGCTCGACCTGATCGGCACGGCCGTCGCCGAGCGGATGGAGCAGGCCCAGGCCCTGGCACCCGACACGCGCAGGCGCACGCTGCTGCTGCGCGTCCGCGCCTTCATCGAGGAGCGCCTCGGCCAGGTCGACCTCGACCCGGCCACCGTCGCCGCCGCCCACCACATCTCCGTGCGCTATCTGCACCGGTTGTTCGAGCAGGAGCACACGACGGTGGCCGCCTACATCCGCCAGCGCCGGCTGGAGCGCTGCCGCGCCGACCTGGCCGACGCCGCGATGCGCGACCTGTCCGTGAGCAGCGTCGGAGCCAGGTGGGGCTTGCCCGACTCGGCGCACTTCAGCAGGTTGTTCCGGCGCGCGTACGGGATGCCGCCCGCGGAGTACCGCCGCGCCGGCCTGCTCTGAGCACAGTGCGCTGATCGTCAAGTCGCCTGGCATGCAGATCCAAGACCCGGGAGCCACCGGTCGGCAGACTCGAGGGTGTTCCTCTCCGACGATGAAAGGTCTCGGACATGCAGCTTTTCGTGAACCTCCCGGTCAAGGACCTGGAGCGGTCGAAGGAGTTCTTCACCGGTCTCGGCTTCCAGCTGTTCGGCGCGTCCCCCGACATGGCGTCGGTGATCATCAGTGAGGAGACGCAGGTCATGCTGCTCACCGAACCGGTGTTCGCCCAGTACATCACCAAGGACGTCGGCGACGCCGCCAAGGCCACCGAATCGATCCTGGTGCTCGGCGTGGAGAGCCCGGCGCAGGTGGACGAGCTGGTGGACAAGGCGCTGGCGCTCGGCGCCACGCCCGCGGGCGTGCAGCCGAACGACGGTTTCCGCTACCAGCGCGGCTTCGCCGACCTCGACGGCCACCACTGGGAGGCGTTGTGCCTGCTCCAGCCCGCCGGCTGAGCGGCGAGGCGACCTCGGCGGACGGCACCGCCATCGCCTTCGACCGGTACGGCTCGGGACCCGTCCTCGTCCTGGTCAACGGAGCCTTCACCGACAGGGGGCACGCCACGCTGGCGAGCGTGGCGGCCGCCCTGGCCCCGTGGTTCACGGTCGTCAACTACGACCGCAGGGGCCGCGGCGACAGCGGCGACACCGCGCCGTACGCCGTCGAGCGGGAAGTGGAGGATCTGGCCGCCGTCATCGGCTCGGCGGGCGGCACGGCCATGGTGTTCGGCGGCTCGTCGGGGGCCGCGCTGGCGATCGAGGCGGCGGCCGTGAACCCGGAGATCTCGAAACTGGCCCTGTGGGAGCCGCCGTACCATGTGGACGACAGCGCGCCCCCGCTGCCGGACGACTTCGCGGCGCAGCTCGACGCTCTGGTACGCGCGGGCAGGCGGGGCGAGGCGGTGGAGCGGTTCATGGTGGAGGCCGCCGAGGCGCCGCCCGAGGCCGTCGCCGCGATGCGCGCGCTGCCGTCCTGGGCGCCGATGGAGGCGGTCGCGCACACCCTCGCCTACGAGGCGGCCGTGATGGGGCCGGGCAACCGGCTGCCCGCCGGTCTGGCGGCACTCACCCAGCCGACGCTCGTGCTCAACGGCGAGGCCAGTCCCGCGTGGATGGCTCGGGCGGGGCAGGAGGTGGCGGCGGCGGTACCGGGGGCGGTGCACCGCGTGCTGGAGGGGCAGGCGCACAACGTGGCGCCGGAGGCCCTGGTGCCCGAGCTGCTGGAGTTCTTCGTCGCCGCGTGAGGACGCGCGCCCGGCGTGCGGCGGGCGTGCGGTCGGCGTGCGGTCGGCGTGCGGTCGGCGTGCGGTCGGCGTAGGTCACGATCCAGCTTGGAAGGGACAACGGCCGGGCCGCGTTTTCCATCCCGCACCAGTTGGTTTGTATCCTTCTGAGCATGGCGAAGTCCGAGGACCCAGAGAAGCCGGGGCGCATCAAGCAGCTCCGCATGATCGCGAAGATCATCAAGCAGGCCAATCCCAAGGGGATGCCGATCGTCTTCCTCTCGGCGGTGGGCACGCTGGCCGTGGTCGTCGTGATCGGTCTGGTCACGGACTACCTGTGGTATTCGGTGTTCATCGGCGTGCTGGCCGCGTTCACCGTCGGCCTGGTGGTGTTCGGGCAGCTGGCGCAGAAGGCCCAATACTCGATCCTGCACGGCCAGACGGGCGCCGCGGCGGCGGTGCTGCAGGGCATGCGGGGCAACTGGCAGGTCACCCCGGCCATCGCGGTCAACCGCGACCAGGACCTGATCCATCTCGTGGTCGGCTATCCGGGCGTCGTGCTCGTGTCCGAAGGGCCGGGCAACCGGGTGGCGAAGATGCTGGCGGCCGAGAAGAAGCGGGTCGCGCGGGTGGTGCTGGGCGTCGAGATCTACGACATCCAGTGTGGTGACGGCGAAGGGCAGGTGCCGATCAGCAAGCTGCAGCGCCACATCATGAAGCTGCCGCGCAACCTGAAGAAGCCCTCGGTCAACGAGGTCAAGGACCGCCTGCGGTCGTTGCCGAAGAACATGCCGATGCCCAAGGGGCCGATGCCCAAGGGCGCCCGCATGCCGCGCGGCCCGAAGATGCGCTAGTGCCGTCGGTCTCGTCGCGGGCCAATCGCGGCTGGTGGGACGGCAACGCCGACGACTACCAGGTCGAGCACGGCGGCTTCCTGCGTGACAGCGGGTTCGTGTGGTGTCCGGAAGGCGTGGACGAGGCCGCCGCGCACCTCCTCGGGGAGGTGCGCGGCCGGCGCGTGCTCGAGATCGGCTGCGGTGCGGCGCAGTGCGCCAGGTGGCTGGTGTCGCAGGGGGCCGAGGTCGCCGCGTTCGACATCTCCCACCGCCAGCTGCTCCACGCGAGGCGCATCGACCTCGACACCGGCCTGCGCGTTCCCGTGCTGCAGGCCGACGCCGAGTCGCTGCCGTTCGCCGGGGCGTCCTTCGACCTGGCCTGCTCGGCGTACGGAGCGCTGCCGTTCGTGGCCGATCCCCTCGCCGTGTTCCGCGAGGTGCACAGGGTGCTCAGGCCGGGTGGCCGGTTCGTGTTCTCGGTGAGCCATCCCGTCAGGTGGGCGTTCCCCGACGATCCGGGGCCGCGCGGCCTGACGTCCGACCGGCCCTATTTCGACCGGTCCCCCTACGTGGAGCACGACGAGCACGGCACCGTGACGTACGTCGAGCACCACCGCACGATGGGCGACTGGGTGAATCTGCTGGTGATGTCGGGGTTGACCGTCACCGGGCTGCTGGAGCCCGAATGGCCCGAGGGGCACGAGCGGGTGTGGGGTGGCTGGAGCCCGCTGCGCGGCCGTCACCTCCCGGGCACGGCCATCTTCAGCTGCTCGCGTTCCTAGCGGCCATGGCGTGGAAGACCTCCCTGGGCTCCCACCTCTTCTCGTCGAGCATCCTGACCACGCCGTAGGAGCCGAGGTCGTCCTCGCCGGTCCTGTTGTAGGCGGCGAAGGTGAACCACAGGGCGGTGTCGACGCCTTCCTGCTCGAAGATGTCCATCAGTTCGGTGTAGTAGCGGATCTGCTCCCCCTCGTCGCGCACCGCGCCTTCCGGCACCACCCACGCCGAGCCGCCGCGCTCGCCCGCCCCCCTGTAGGGACAGGTGCCGAACTCGGTGACCGCGACCGGCCTGCCCTGCTTGAAATGTGCGCGCAGCTCGCCGGTGAAGTCGTGCGCGTTGTACGCAGCGCGGTAGGCGTCCACGCCCGCCACGTCGAACGGCGTCCAGTCGACCGGCTCCCACGGCCCGGCGGCGTAGCTCAGCCGGCCGCCGAACAGCGGCCGGACGTGCTCGGCCACCGTCGCCAGGTAGGTGTTGAAGCGCGGCATGACCTGCATGAGCGTCGTCCACCACGTCACGTCGCCGGCCATCATCGTGTCGAGCCGGTCGCGGTAGGTCGCGCCGTCCATGAAGCCGTGGCCGAAGGCGGTGATCTCGCAGCCGGTGACCAGCACCACGTCGCCGCCCGCCCGGCGCAGGGCCTCGGCTCGCCCGGCCGACTCGGCGAAGAGCGCCAGCATCTCGTCCTCCGTCAGGTCCACGGGGAAGGGGGCGAACCAGACCTCCAGGCCGGCCGCCACCGCGTGTTCGGCGGCGGCGGCGATGCGCCCGGGGTCGCGGCCGGAGATGCGGACGGAGTCGCAGCGCAGGTCGCGGGCGATGGCGCGCATGTCGCGCTCGACGTCTTCGAGGTCGAACGACTTGCGGCTCAGGTCGTCACCCGGGAGGAACCCGGTGTCATAGTTGATGCCCTTTTTCATGTTTCTCCTCGTCCGTGTGCGTCAGCCCGTGCTCCAGGAGGTCGAAGGCCACCTCGACGTCTGCGGCCAGCCGCCTGGCCGCCTCCTCCAGCGGCGCGCCCGCGGCGAGCCGCTGGAAGAAGACCTCCTGGAGGGTGGTGATGGCGGCGGTGATCTGCGCGGCCATCAGGTGCGCCGTCAGATCCGGCTCTCCGTCGCCGGCGAGGGCCGCGGCCAGTTCGTGGCGCTGGCCCATCTGGACTCCGTGCACCGCGGCCAGCAGGGCGGGGCTGGACGAGATCACGCGGATCCTGGTGATCAGCGTCTGGACGTCCAGGTCTTTCGCGACCGGCACGGCCGTCGCCCCGTAGTGCGCGCGCAGGGCCCCGATCGGCGAGCACCCCTGGGGGCGGCCGGTCACGACGGCGGCCATGTCGTCCTGCACACCGTCGGTGACCAGGCACTCCTTGGTGGGGAAATAGCTGAACAGCGTCACCTTGGCGACGCCGGCCGCCTCGGCGATCTCGTTGACGGTCACCTGGTCGTAACCGCGCTCGTCGAACAGCCGCAGCGCCACCTGGGAGATGCGCCGGCGCGTCTGCTCCTTCTTCCGCTCCCTGAGCCCCGCCATCATCATGCGGACAGCGTAAACCATACCGGGTTCATTTTCGAACCCGGTATGGTTTTTTCTCACTTACATGCGGACGACCATCGTGTTGGACACGCGGTCGTGCACCCCGCGGTGGTCGCGGTCCCAGATCAGGGCCGGCAGGGCCAGGGCGAGCAGCACGGTGCGCACCACCACGGGCAGCAGCCGCGGATTCCCGCCGTCCATCGCGGCGACCCTGATGCCCGCCAGGCGGTGCCCGAACGTCTGCCCCATGAGCCCGACCAGGATCAGATATTGCACGGCGAAGGCGAGCACCGGCGCCCACGGCGACTCCGCCGGGTTCATCCGGAACAACAACTGCACGACGACCCACGTGCAGATCATCCAGTCGATGACGAGCGCGGCGATCCTGCGACCCCAGCCGGCGATCGACCCGCTGCCCTCCTCGGGCAGCCCGAGGCGCTCCCCCGGATATCCCAGATCGACCCCGGCGGAGCGGAGCCCGCCCAGCCACGTCTGCGTCCACCGAGGTTCCTTGCCGCTCATGAAGTCAACGGTAGCCGCCCGATGAGGCGGTCCGCTTCGTGACCCGGCCGCATCGGCCGGCTGGGAACGTGAGGCGTCGCAGCTCACGTGACCCCGCGTAACACGTGCGAAACAGTCGGGACACCGGACGGAAACGGCCGAGTTCTAGCGTCGGCATGATGGCCAGTCCCCAGGGAGGTTCGAGAGTGTTCAACTCCGCCGACGACGTCCTGAAGTTCATCAGTGACGAAGGGGTGCAGTTCGTCGATGTCAGGTTCACCGACCTGCCGGGGACGACTCACCACTTCACCTTCCCGGTAGAGAACTTCAGTGCGAGCGTCTTCACCGACGGGCTCATGTTCGACGGATCGTCGATCCGTGGATTCCAGGCGATCCACGAGTCCGACATGCTGCTGCTGCCCGACCCGGCCAGCGCCGTGGTCGACCCGTTCCGCCAGCACAAGACGCTCAATATCAACTTCTTCGTGCACGACCCGCTGACCGGCGAGGCCTACAGCCGTGACCCGCGCAACGTCGCGCGCAAGGCCGAGGAATATCTCAAGGGCACCGGCATCGCCGACACGGTCTATTTCGGGCCCGAGGCCGAGTTCTACATCTTCGACGACGTGCGCTTCGAGACGCGCCAGAACGCCGGCTACTACTACATCGACTCCATCGAGGGCGCCTGGAACACCGGCAAGGCGACCGAGGGCGGCAACCTCGGTTACAAGCCGCGTTACAAGGGCGGCTATTTCCCGGTGCCGCCGATGGACCACTTCACCGACCTGCGCTCGGAGATGGTGCGCAACCTCATCGAGTGCGGCATCGACGTCGAGATGCAGCACCACGAGGTCGGCACGGCCGGTCAGGCGGAGATCGACTTCAAGTTCGGGACGCTGCTCAAGACCGCTGACAACCTGATGCTGTACAAGTACATCATCAAGAGCACGGCGCTCGAATACGGCCACACGGTCACGTTCATGCCCAAGCCGATCTTCGGCGACAACGGCTCCGGCATGCACTGCCACCAGTCGCTGTGGAAGGACGGCTCGCCGCTCTTCTACGACGAGGTCGGCTACGCGGGCCTGTCCGACACCGCCCGCTACTACATCGGCGGCCTGCTCAAGCACGCGCCGTCGCTGCTGGCCTTCACCAACCCGACGGTCAACTCCTACCACCGTCTGGTGCCCGGCTACGAGGCCCCGGTCAACCTGGTCTACTCCCAGCGCAACCGTTCGGCCTGCGTCCGGATCCCGATCACGGGCTCCAACCCGAAGGCCAAGCGCATCGAGTTCCGGGTGCCCGACCCGTCGTGCAACCCCTACTTCGCGTTCTCGGCGATGCTGATGGCCGGCGTCGACGGCATCCGCAACAAGATCGAGCCGCCGGAGCCGGTCGACAAGGACCTCTACGAGCTGCCGCCGGAGGAGGCCCGCCAGGTGCCGCAGGTGCCGGGCTCGCTCACCGACGTGCTCAACGCGCTGGAGGACGACCACGACTACCTTCTCGAGGGCGGCGTGTTCACGCCCGACCTGATCGAGACGTGGGTGGCGTACAAGCGCGAGAACGAGGTCGACCCGATCCGGCTGCGCCCGCACCCGCACGAGTTCGAGCTCTACTACGACGTGTGACGGTGCGGTTCCCCGGCCCCGGCGACCTGTCTCATGACGGTCGCCGAGCTGGAGAAACCGTTCTCGTCCTTGCTCGTTGTTCCCGGTCCTCACCGTCCTCTGGCGGCACGGGACCGGAGCGGAACGGCCCGGCATCGCCTCGTGATGCCGGGCCGTTCCGGCACGTGAACGGCCCCCCGAACCGTCCAGGCTCGTCCGGTGGAGCGTCTGTTTCGGCACCCGGACGCCCGATGCGGCGGGACGAGCGTCACGAGCGGTTCCCGGTCGGCGCCGTCAGCAGGCGCAGGTGGCGGAGCCTGCCGGGGCGGTCAGCGGATCGGGTGCGCGGCGCTCGGCGCCGGTCGTGGTGCCGACGGGAAAACCCTCGCGGATCCAGTACTCGATGCCGCCGATCATCTCCTTGACGCGGTAGCCGAGCATGGCGAGGGCGAGTGCCGCGCGGGTGGCCCCGTCACAGCCCGGCCCCCAGCAGTAGGTGATCACTGGAACCGCGGGGTCGAGCAGGCCGGCCGCGCGGGCCGGGATGTGGCCGGTGGGCAGGTGTACGGCGCCCGGCACGTGGCCCTGCCTCCAGCCGTCGGCGGACCGCGAGTCGATCAGGACGAACCCTGGGTCTCCTGACTCGAGCGAGGCATGAACGTCGGAGACGTCGGCCTGGTAGGTGAGGCGTGCGGTGAAGAAGGCGGTGGCGTCCGCCGGAGCCGCGGGCGGCACCCGGAGGGCCGGACTGGTGAACGGGGTGGTCATGGCCACGACGATATGAGCCCCGCTCTCGCGCTGGAAGCGACGATCAACGGCACTTGCACCCTTTTACCGGGGCTTTCATGGTAAATATCGATTGTGGCCGGTGTTTCCCTTGACGAGACGGATATGCGCATCCTCGAAGCGCTGCAACGCGACGGGCGCGCGAGCTACGCCGAACTGGCCCGGATCGTGTCCATGTCGGCCAGCGCCGTCACCGAACGGGTCCGCCGGCTGGAGGAGACCGGCGTGATCAGCGGTTATTCCGCCGTCGTGGATCCCGAACGGCTCGGGCTCGGCATCCTGGCCTTCGTCCGGCTGCGCTATCCGACCGGCAACTACCGGCCGTTCCACGACCTGATCGCCACCACACCCGAGATCATGGAGGCCCACCATGTGACCGGCGAGGACTGCTTCGTCCTGAAGGTCGTCGCCGGTTCCATGCAGCACCTCGAACACGTCACCGGCCGGATCTCCGGGCTGGGCTCCGTCACGACCAGCGTCGTCTACTCCAGTCCGCTCCAGGACCGCGCCGTCACCACGACCGCCACCACCTGGCGCGCCGCGGGTTCCCGCCGCCCGCGGTGACCGGCCGCCCGGGGACGAAACGGGCGCGTGAAAGGCCATCGGCTGCTTCGCCGATGGCCTTTCACGCGCGCCCTCGATGCGGGCCTCAGCTCCTGGAACGGGACGCCGGCCCGGCCATGGTGTCAGCCGCTCTCGCGGTCACCACTCGGTCAGATCACCATCCGTCGGCCACCACTCGTCGCGGTCGTTGTTGGAGCCGTCCTGCTCGGGGCCGCGGTGGTCGAAGTCACCGTGCTCGAAGTCGTGGTCCTTGAAGTCGTGGTCCTTGAAGTTGTGATCCTTGAAGTCGTGGTCCTTGAAGTCGTGGTCCTTGAAGTCCTTCTTCTTCTTGACGACCTTGACCTTGACCTCGTCCTGGTGGTGATGGTGGCGGCGGTGCTTGTTCTTGTTGCGGTTGAGGTTGTGGACGATGATGTCGATCCTCGGCGGGTGCCAGTGCGGGTTGCGCAGGATCGGCTTCTCCCTCACGACGCGCCTCGGCTTCGAGACGTGCCGGACCGGCGCGGACGGCGGGCCACCGGCCTCGACGGCGACGTAGCCCGCGCTCGCGCTGGCCACCCCCTGGCCCAGCGGAAGGAACATGCCACCGGCGACGGCGCCGGCCAGAGCTAGTACCGCGAACCGCCCATGGCGCGGCGTCCGCGATTGCCGACTTCTAGTATTCACGAGCTCGTTTCCCATTCATGGATAGATCAGCCGAAACCAGGCACCCACCTCGGGTGCTCAGACGCAAGCAGACGTACCCATGCACATATTCTCAGCTACCTCTATAAACCCAAACGTCCCGTCAAAACCTAAACGTCCAATAATGATCTGGACAGAACTTACGGGTTCCGGGACATATCTCCAGGAGTCGTCGCACCGGCGGTGTCCCGTACGGAATCTCAGAACGTGAAGCGAGGCGCCGAGGCGGTCAGGAGGACGGGTTCCGGAGTCGCCCGCCAGAGGCCGCGCACCTCACCGGCCAGTCCGGCGGTGAGCGCCTCGATGTCCGCGCGTGCCGTACCGTGCAGGGCCTCCGCGACGATCAGGACGTCGGTCGTGGTGTCGCGCACGGCCGACCGGCCGCTCTGGCGGTTGGTCCAGCGGCGGGCGTGGGCCATCGCGTCGGCGTCGGCGAAGACGACCTCCCCGGCCGGCGGGCGCTCCGTCTCGCCGGAGAAGGTCACGTACGTCTCATCACCCGCCGCGTACCGGACCTCGACGTAGGAGGAGATCCGGGAGACGTCGAAGACGGCCACCGGGACCGCGTACGCGAGGGACACCGCGTTGCACAGGTCGATCAGCGGGTGCAACCGCGGCAGCGCGCCCTCCTTCCTGAAGCGGCGCAGCAGCGACTCCGAGGCGCAGCGGTACTGCGTCGGCTTCAGGCCCATCGCCGAGAACGCCCGCCGCCACGCCCTGATCTCCGGCAACTCGCCCTCGGAGGCGGTGGCCAGGCGCCTGGCGGCGAGCTCGCCGTAGTGCGCGAGCCGGTCGTCCACGCGGACGTCCTTGGTGACGCCGGCCACGGACATCACCCCCGGGACGAGCTCGGGAAAGTCGCGCCAGATGTCGGTCGAATGCTGGAAGTGCACGGTCACCTCGTCGTCTCGGCCAGGGAGGACGGGCCGATCACAATACCCGCACCCCGGTGCGGGAACGCGGAAGGCGCGACACGGACACGCCGGACGCGCGCGCGGCCGAGGCCGTCCCGCCGCTCACCAGCACCACGCGCGAGGACCGCTCGTCAGCGCCGCTCTCCAGGACCGCTCTCCAGGACCGCTCATCAAGGCCGCCCTGCCGGCCGGCTGGGCCCCGGCGTGCGGGACCGCACGCCGGGGATCGTCTTCACCGGGTGTCGCGCCTGAGCCGGTAGAGGACGTGGCGGCGCAACGGGCTGTTCCCGGGGACCCTCGGGTGGTCGACGTCCTCGGCCGGGTCGCGGGTCATGCCCGGGCGCTCCATCACGGCACGCGAGCGCGCGTTGCGCACGGCCGTCATGGAGATGATGACGTCGAGCCCCGCCTCGGCGAACGCGTACGCGGCGGCCCGCCTGGCCGCCTCGGTGGCGTAGCCGTGCCCCCACGCCGGGCGGGCCTGCCGCCGGCCGATCTCCACGGCGGGCAGGAAGGGAGCGTCGACGTCTGCGGGGCCAGCCCGGCGAAGCCGATGAAGGGCCCGCTCGGTCTCCACCCGGGTCAGAGTACCCGGCTCAAGAACGCCTTCGTCCGCGGGCTGGCCGGGCGGTCGAGCACGTCCGCGGGGGCGCCCGACTCGACCACGACGCCGTCGTCCATGAACACCACCCGGTCGGCCACCTCCCGCGCGAACCCGACCTCGTGGGTCACCACGATCATGGTCAGGCCGTCCTCCGCCAGGCCCTTCATCACCGCGAGCACCTCGCCGACGAGCTCGGGGTCGAGGGCGCTGGTGGGCTCGTCGAACAACATCAGCTTGGGCCGCATGGCCAGCGCGCGGGCGATGGCGACGCGCTGCTGCTGCCCGCCGGACAGCTGGCGGGGGTAGGCGCCCGCCTTCTCCTCCAGCCCGACCCGGCGCAGCAGCGCGTGCGCGCGTTCCCTGGCCTGGTCGCGGGGTTCGCCGCGGACGCCGACGGGGGCCTCGATGACGTTCTGCACCACGGTGAAGTGCGGGAAGAGGTTGAACTGCTGGAAGACCATGCCGATCTCCCTGCGCTGGCGGGTGACCTCCCGCTTGCGCAGGTGCCGCACCCGGCCTCCGGACGCCTCGAACCCGATCAGCTCCCCGTCGACGTGGATGGATCCGCCGTCGATGGTCTCCAGGTGGTTGACGCAGCGCAGGAACGTCGACTTGCCCGATCCGGACGGCCCGAGGACGACCACCACCTCGCCCTGCGTCACCTCCAGGTCGATGCCCTTGAGCACCTCCAGGTGACCGAAGTGTTTGCGCACGCGGCGGGCGCTGACCATGGGTACGGTCACGAGGGCACCTCCGGGGTGGGGCGGCGGCGGAAGGTCAGGAACGACCAGAAACTCTGCGGGGCGTTCCTGGTGGCGCCGCGCGCGTAGTGACGCTCGATGAACGACTGGCCGACGTACAGGATCGAGGTGATCACCAGGTACCAGACGCAGGCGACGATCAGCAGCGGGATGGTCTGGAACGTACGGTTGTAGATGGACTGCACGGTGTAGAGCAGGTCGGCCAGCGCGATGACGCTGACCAGCGACGTGGCCTTCAACATGCTGATGACCTGGCTGCCGGTGGGCGGGATGATGAAGCGCATCGCCTGGGGCAGCACGATCCTGCGGAACGTCCTGGCGCCGCTCATGCCGAGCGCGGAGGCGGCCTCGGTCTGGCCGTGGTCGACCGACATGAGACCGCCGCGGATGATCTCCGCCATGTAGGCGCCCTCGTTGAGGCCGAGGCCGAGGATGGCGGCGAGCAGCGGCGTGATGAGCACGTTGGTGTCGGCGCTGACGAACTCGGGCCCGAACGGGACGCCGAACGAGATCTCCGGCAGCAGGTACGACAGGTTGTACCAGAGCACGAGCTGCACCAGCACCGGAGTGCCGCGGAAGAACCACACGTACAGGCCGCAGGCGGCCCGCGCGACCGGGTTCTCCGACAGCCGGCCGATGGCGAGGAGCACCCCGAGGACGACGCCCACGGCCATGGCGATCACGGTGAGCAGCAGCGTGGTGAAGATGCCCTGGCCGATGATCTGGGCGTTGACGTACCGGCCGACCACGTCCCACTGGAAGTTGGGGTTGGTGACCAGCAGGCTCACGAGCTGGACGGCCAGCACGAGCAGGACGATCGAGGCGACCCAGCGCAGCGGGTGGCGGGTGCGGGCGGCGCCCGCGACGTCGACGTCGGGCAGGCTCATGATTCCGCCAGGTTCACGCCGGCCTGGTCGAGCTTGTTGTCGGACGTGCCCCACCTGTCCATGATCTTGTCGTAGGTGCCGTTGTCCATCAGCTTCTGGATGCCGTCCTTGAGCACGTCGCGCAGCGGCGAGTCCTTGGCCACGACGGCGCCCTGGTACAGGTCGTCGAACCCGTTGGACTGCCCCTTGCCGGCGAGTTCGAGTTTGCCGCCGGCCTGGTCCACGAAGTAGGTGAGCGGCGCCTGGGAGGAGAAGAACGCGTCGGCCCGCCCGGAGCTGACCGCCAGCACGGAGGTGGGCTGGTCCTTGTACGACTGGACGTTGATCTTGGGCTTGCCCTCCTTGACGCACGTCTGCGACTGGCCCTTGATCACGCTCTCGGCGGAGCCGCCGGCCATGACGGAGATCTTCAGCCCGCAGGTGTCCGCGAGGGAGCCGATGTTCTTGGGGTTGCCCTTCAGCACGGCGAAGACGACGAACTCCTTGACCCAGTCGACGAAGTCGTTGGACTTCTGCCGCTCGCGGAAGTCACCGACGGGTCCGATGGCGAAGTCGTAGCGCCCGGAGGCGATGCCGGTGAGCGAGCTGGGCAGCCCGTCCACGGTGACGTGCTCGATCTTGACGCCGAGCAGCTGGCCGAGTGCCTCGGACATGTCGGCGGCGGCGCCGGTCAGCGACCTGCCGTCGGCCCCGGCGATCTCGTACGGAGGGAAGGAGCCGTTGTTCACCGAGACGAGCTTGCCCGCCTGCTTGGCCTTGTCGGGCAGCCGGTCGTACAGCGCCTGGTCCTTGGTTTGGGCGGCGGTCGTGCCCTGGGGCTGCTGGGAGTTCAGCACGCCCTCCGCCTCCTCGGGGTTGGCGCCGCATCCGGCCAGCAGGAGGGCCGCGCCGAGCAGGGCGGCCGTCACGCCTCTGGGCGTCGTGTGCCTAGTCATGTCGCTCCAATCGCGGGTCGACGGCGAAGCGCCGGTTCTCGAGGACGGGCAGGGTGAGCCGGGCGTCGGCCAGCTCGGCGGCCGAGGCGTCGGCCCAGAGCATGCCCGGCGCGGCGCCGAGGCGGGCCCGGGTGATGCCGAGCGGGTCGACGACCATGCTGGATCCGATGTTGCGCCGGCCGCACTCGCCGGAGGCGGCCACGTAGCAGGTGTTCTCCAGGGCGCGGGCGGTGACCATGACCTCCCAGTGCCATTCCTTGGCCGGGCCGCGCACCCACGCGGTGGGCAGCGCGATGATCTGGGCGCCCTGGTCGGCCAGGAGCCTGGCCATCTCGGGGAAGCGCACGTCGTAACAGGTCATCATGCCGACCTTCCAGCCCGCGCAGTCGATCACGACAGGGGCGTTGGTGCCGGGGACGACGTTGTCGGACTCGCGCTTGCCGAAGGCGTCGTACAGGTGGAGCTTGGTGTAGGTGGCGACGAGCTCGCCGTCCCTGGCGGCCACCAGGACGTTGTACACGCGCCCGTCGTCCGCCGGGATGTGCACGCCGGCGATCACGGTGGTGGCGGAGCCGCGCGTGCGCTCGACCAGCCCGCTGACGAACGGCCCGTCCAGCGGCTGCGCGGCCTGCCTGATGCGGGCGGGCTCGTCGACGAAGAGCGCGAGCGAACCCTCGGGCAGCACCAGCAGTCCGGCGTCGCCCGCAACGGCCTCGTCGATCAGGGCCTGGCAGGTCTTGAGGTTCTGGGTCCAGTCCTCCGCGGAGGCGAACTGTCCGACGGCGATTCTCATGCGGCGAAGACCTCCTCGGCTCCGATGGGGCGGGGTGAGATGCCCTGGGCGTGCAGTTCGGCGCAGAAGGCGGCGACCATGGCCGCGTTCGGGGCGGCGCCGTACGGCATCCAGTCGTGGCCGAAGGTCAGCGCCGTCGCGGTCAGGTCGGACAGCAGCCACGGCGTGGTGTCGGCGAGCAGCCGCCGCCGGGCCAGCCAGTGCCGCTTGGAGCGCTCGAACACGTCCTGGACGGCCTGCGGCAGCCACGGGTGGCGCTCGACGCTCTCGCGCTTGAGCGTGACCAGGTGGATGCCGGGCACGAAGCCGGTCCGCTCGTAGTAGGCGAGTTCGGCGGCGCGGTGGTCGGGCAGCAGGTGGCGCAGGCGGCTCTCGGGGGTGAAGAGCTCCGGAGGCATGAACGGCGTCATGATCGCGTCGTGGTGGCCGGCCGCGAGCCCTTCGGCGAGCCCTTCGTCCGTCAGCGTGACGTTGCCGGGGAGCGGGACCGGGCCGGTCCTGTCCTTGCCGGTCTCGCCGGCGACCAGCGGGCCGACCGTCCAGTCGATGCCGCCGAGGTCCACGCCCGCGGCTCTGAGCAGGGCGCGGGTCCAGGTGTTGCCCGAGTCGGGCCAGCCGGTGAGCCCGACGCGGGCGCCCTTGAGCTCCTCCAGCGAGGTCAGCTCGCTGTCGCGGCGGACGAGGACGCAGCGGTGCCGGAAGCCGCGCATGACGAAGACGGGCAGGCCCACGAGCCGGTCGTCGCCGGCCGCGCGGCCGAGCACGTACCTGCTGAACGAGGTCTCGCCGCCGTCCAGCCCCGGCTCGCCCAGCACGTCCGGCGTGACGGCACGCGAGTCGAGGTCGAGGGCGAAACCCTCGGGCTTGACCGCCTCCGTCGCGATCGGCACGAGGTGGTCCCAGTCCCGCGCCGCCAGCCGAATCCGAATCTCGGCCACAAACCCCCCAAACGACATTAGTTGCCCCGAATTGCGAAGAACCATATGTTCAGGGGAAAGGCCAACACAAGACGATCTTTGTTGCTGAACAAAGATTTGCGGAACCCATGGGGGTGGAGTGGACGCCGCATGGCTGGCGGAACGCATCGGCGAACCGAGTGCTCGCGGGATCGCGACCGTCCTGACCGACCTGATCAGGCAGGGCACGGTGACCGCCGACACCCGCCTGCCGACCGTGCGCGCCCTGGCCAGGGAGTTGCGGGTCAGCTCGGGCACCGTCGCCGAGGCCTGGTCGGAGCTGCGCCGGCACGGGATGATCCGCACCGACCGCCGCAGGGGCACGGTGGTGCTCGGCCCGCCCGACGTGCCGCGCCCCATCCGGTACGAGCGCATCGGCCACTTCGGCGACCGGCTGGCCATCGACCTGGCGATCGCCTCCCCCGACCCGGCGCTGCTGCCGCCGCTGGAGAGCGCCCTGGCCGCGGCCGCCCGCACCGACCGGCTCAACGACTACACGCGCGAGACGATCACGCCGCGGTTGCGCGCCGCCGTGGAGCCGGACTGGCCGTTCGCCGCCCAGGGCTGGCTCGCGGTCGGCGGCGGCTACGAGGGCGTGCAGCTGCTCTGCCAGACCGCGGCCCTGCCCGGCGACCGGATAGCGATCGAGGAGCCGACGGCGGCGCGGCTGCTGGACATCCTGGAGACCATCGGCGTCCAGATCATCCCGGTCGCCTGCGACGAGGACGGCCCGCTGCCCGGCGCGCTGGACAGAGCTTTGCGGGCCAGGCCGGTGGCGTTCGTCTACCAGCCGCGCGGCCAGTCGCCCTGCGGCCACGCCGTCACCCCGGAGCGCTCCGCCGAGCTGGCCGCCCTGCTGGAGCCCACGGCGACCCTCATCGTCGAGGACGACGGGATCGGCGAGCTGTCGGTCTCGCCGATGGTGAGCATGGGGACGCGCTTTCCCGACCGTACGGTGCTGGTGCGGTCGTACTCCAAGTCCCACGGCCCCGACCTGCGCATCGCGATCGTCGGCGGGGCGGCCGAGGCCGTGGAGCGGGTGCGCGTGCTGCGCAGCTTCGGCACCGGCTGGACCAGCAGGATCCTGCAGGACGCGCTGGCCCACCTGCTCGGCGACGCCGCGGCACGGGCCGGCGTCGAACGCGCCCGTGACACCTACGCGGGCCGGCGCGCGCGGCTGGCCGCGGAACTGTCCGCCCGCGGCGTCCGCACGGGCGGGCGCGACGGCCTGGTGTTGTGGGTCCCGGTACGCGAGGAGTCCGCGGCGCTGGTCACCCTCGCGGCGCACGGGATCTCGGCGGCGCCGGGCAGCCGCTACGTGATCGACCCCGCGCCCGCTCCCCACCTGCGCCTGGCCACGGCCCGGCTGACCGACGACCCCGGCGAGCTCGCGGAGCTGGCCGACGTGATCGCGCTGGCGGCCACGGGCTCGCGGCTCAGCGCCTCGACCTGATCCCCGTCAGCCGGCGCAGGACGTCCCACCAGAACGGGGCACCGAACAACAACGCCACGTACGTCAGCAGGAATCCCGGCCAGTGGCTCGGCGTGGTCAGCCGGTCCCACCACACGCCGCCGTTCCAGGCGAACACCGGATCGCCCCGCTCCGGGATCGACACGCTGAGCGGCGCCTGGCCGAGCATCCTGGCCAGCGCCGGCCGGCTGAGCGTCTCCGAGACGCACGACACCGGGTCGCCGCCCGTGCACCGCGCCCTGAGCTCGTCGTACGCGGCGGGCCCCGCCTCGGCGACGGCCGTCACCGAGGCGCGGAAGGCGTTGTCCCGCAGCAGCGTCTTGGCGTGCTCCAGCCCGTCCACGGTGAACAGCAGCGTCACCGCGACGCACAACACGGTGACGACCCACCGCACATAACGCCGGTAGAGCAGGGTGAGCCGCTGCATCTCGCCGTCGAACCAGGCCTCCACGCCCTGCCTGAACCGGTCGAGGTCGCGCTGTGCCGTCTCCCACACGCCGTTGAGCGGCCCGTGCAGCGGGCTGCCGATCTCCTTCAGCTTCGCCAGGAACCCTTCGACGCCGCCGGGCGCGCCCGCCGCCAGCTCCATCACGGCCACCGCGAACCGCCCAGGCGGGAGGTCGGCGATGCTGGTGCGGCCCCTCTTGGGGTGGTCGATCTCGCGCACCCGCTGGTAGAGCAGGGTGACCAGGGCGTCGTCGGACTCGCCCGCGCGGGCGGGCAGCTCTCCCGCCTCCGCGGGGGCGGGCCGGCCACTGTGCCGAGGGCGCGGGTCGCGCTGGAACGGCAGCGCCGCGAACACGTCGCGTACGCCGGCCGGTAACCAGGACCGGCCCTGGGCGTCCGAGCCGTCCAAGGTGTCCCTGAGGTAGGCCCACAGGAACTTGCTGCGGATGGACAGCAGCCGCACCACGGCCTCGTTCAAGCCGCTCACGAGCAGCGACAGCAGCAGGAACGACACGGCGAGGCCGAGCGCCAGGTCCACGTAAACGGAGAGCATCGCGCTTTGATACACCCCGCCGGATCGAGCGAGCAAGCCCTCACCGGGTTGTCGCGGCGGGCCGTCAGGCGTAGAAGACGCGCTCCACCACCTGGCGGGCGCGGCGCGTCACGCGGCGGTAGTCGTCGAGGAAGTCCTCGGAGCCGTCCGGCGGGTAGCCGAGCGCCTGCGCGATCAGCCCGCGCTCCCCCGAGTCGCGCGGCACGCTGTCGCCCGGCCTGCCCTTGACCAGCATGATCGCGTCTCGGACGCGGGAGGCGAAACGCCACGCCTCGGCGAGCACCTCCTCGTCCGCCCGGTCGAGCAGGCCCTCCGCCACGGCCGCGCGCAACGCCTCCAGCGTGCGGGTGGTGCGCAGGGACGGCAGCCCGCCCGCGTGGCGCAGCTGCAGCAGCTGGGCCACCCACTCCACGTCGGACAGGCCGCCGGGGCCGAGCTTCGTGTGCAGGGCGGGGTCGGCGCCGCGCGGCAGACGCTCGGCCTCCATGCGGGCCTTGAGCCGCCTGATCTCCCTGACGGCGTCGTCGGGCAGGCCCTGCCCCGGGTAGCGCAGCTCGTCGATCATCGCGACGAACGCGGCGCCCAGTTCGGGGTCGCCGGCCGAGAACCTGGCCCGCAGCAGCGCCTGCGCCTCCCACGGCGACGACCAGCGCGCGTAGTAGGCGCGGTAGGAGGCCAGCGTGCGCACCAGCGGGCCCTGCCGCCCCTCCGGCCGCAGGTCGGGGTCGATGGCCAGCGGCGGGTCGGGGGCGGGCAGTGACAGCAGCCTGCGCAGTTCGTTGGCCACGGCGTGGGCGGCGTCGGTGGCCTCGCGCTCGTCCACCCCCGGCAGCGGCGAGTGCACGAACATGACGTCGGCGTCGCTGGCGTAGGAGCACTCCATGCCGCCGAGCCGGCCCATCGCGACGATCGCGAACGAGGTGACCCGCGCGGCCCTGTCAGAAGCGGCGTCGAGCGCGGCCTGGAGGGTCACGTCGGTCAGCCGCGACAGCGCCGTGCCCACCGTCTCGATGTCGATGAGCCCGGCGATGTCGGCGACGGCCGTACGGAACAGCTCCTTGCGCCGCAGCGCCCGCACGGCCGCGACGGCGTTCTCCGGGCCGCCCGCGTGCCGCGACACCGCGGCGGACGCCTCGCCCAGCAGCGACTCGCGCGAGCGCACGGCCAGCTCCTCGTCCGAGCCCAGCATCGCCACCGCGTCGGGCGCGTGCATGAGCAGGCCGGTCGCGTAGCGGCTGGTGCCGAGCACGCGCGCCATCCTGGCCGCCACCGCCGTCTCGTCGCGCAGCAGCCGCAGATACCACGGCGTGCTGCCCAGCTTGTCGCTGACCTGCCGGAACCCGAGCAGCGCCGCGTCCGGGTCGGGCGTGTCGGCGAACCAGCCGAGCATGACGGGCAGCAGCGTGCGCTGGATCGCGGCCCGCCTGGACACCCCCGTGGTGAGCGCGGCGATGTGGCGCAGCGCGCCGGTGGGGTCGTCGTAGCCGAGCGCCTCCAGCCTGGCCGCGGCGGCCGTCGCCGACAGGCGCGCCTCCGACTCCGGCAGCCGGGCCACGGCCTGCAGCAGCGGGCGGTAGAACAGCTTCTCGTGCAGCCGCCGCGCCTCCATCGCGTGCCGTCGCCACCGGGCGGTGAACTCCCCCACCGGGTCGGCCTGCATGCCCAGCGCCCGGCCCAGCCTGCGCAGATCGGCCTCGTCCTCCGGCACGATGTGCGTACGCCGCAGCCGGTGCAGCTGCAGCAGGTGCTCGACCCGGCGCAGGAACGCGTACGCCTCCGCCAGGCCGCGCGAGTCGTCGCGCCCGACGTAGCCGCCGCGGGAGAGCGCGGCCAGGGCGGGCAGCGTGCCCCGGCGGCGCAGCAGCGGGTCGAGCCTGCCGTGCACGAGCTGCAGCAGCTGCACCGCGAACTCGATGTCGCGCAACCCGCCGGGGCCCAGCTTGAGCTGGCGCTCGCCCTCGGCGCGCACATGCGCCTCCACCCGGCGGCGCATCGCCTGCACGTCCTCGACGAAGTGCTCGCGGGTGGCCGCCGACCAGACCAGCTCGTTGACCGCCTCGACGTAGGCCGCGCCCAGCTCCAGGTCGCCGGCCACCGGCCGGGCTTTCAGCAGCGCCTGGAACTCCCACGTCTTCGCCCAGCGCCGGTAGTAGGCCAGGTGGCTGGCCAGCGTGCGCACCAGCGGCCCCGACCGGCCCTCCGGCCGCAACCCGGCGTCCACCTCCCACAGCGAGCCCTCGGGGGTGGTCGCGGTGCAGGTCCGCATCATGGCCTGGGCCAGCCGGGTCGCCGAGCGCAGCGCCTTCTCCTCGTCGGCGCCCTCCCGCGGCTCGGCCACGAAGATCACGTCGACGTCGCTGATGTAGTTGAGCTCGCGGGCGCCGCACTTGCCCATGCCGATCACGGCCAGGCGCACGTCGGCGGCGTCGACCTCGGCCCGCGCGATGGCCAGCGCGGCCTCCAGCGCCGCGCCCGCCAGGTCGGACAGCTCCGCCATGACCTCCGCCTGCGTGGCCTGGCCGGTGAGGTCGCGCGCGGCCAGGTGCATCACCCTGCCCCGGTAGGCCACCCGCAGCGCCGTCATCGCCTCGGCCCCGTCACGCTTCCGCGCGTCCGGCCCGCCGGCGCCGACCGCCCGGAGGAGCTCCTCGCGCGGATCGCCCAGGCGGTGTTCGGCGAGCAGCGCCACCTGCTCCGGGTGGCGTGCCAGGTGGTCGCCGAGCGCCTCGCTGACCCCGAGCACGGCGGCGAGCCTGGCCCTCAGCTCGCCGTCGGCGCGGAGCTTTCCCGGCACGGACGGGTCCCGCTCGGCCAGGCGGGCCAGCGAGGCCAGCGCCAGGTCGGGGTCGGCCACGTCGACCAGCGGCTCCAGCAGGTCGTCCAGATCGGCTCCGGCCTGGCCGACGAGCCTGGCCGCCCTGGCGCCGTCGGCGAAACCGAGCTTGGCGAGCCTCGCGGCGGTGGATTCGATCCTGGGCACCCCTCCATAGTGGCAGTTCCCCCGCCGCGGGCCGTAGCAGGCCGGCCTCCGTTTCGGCCCGTGGCCGCACCAGGTCAGCGGGCGGGATCCCGGACCACGTCCGCGAACGCCCTCGCCACCGGGCGCCAGGTCGCGATGAGGTCGGCCTCGGCCGCCTTGACCTCGGCGTCGAGCTCCCCGGCCCCTTCCAGGGCCGTCTCGCCGGTCCAGGACGCGAAGATCTCGGGGGTGGCCTCCGGGTGGAACTGCACCGCCCAGGCGGCATCCCCGAGCCGGTAGGCCTGGTGAGGGTACGGAGTGCCGGTCATCAACGGCACCGCGCCGCCGGGCGGCCGCGTGATGACGTCCTGGTGGTACTGCACGGCCACGGCCGTGCCGATTCCGGAGAAGAGCCGGTCGGCGGCGGCGCCGGGCAGGGCGGCGACGTCGCGGGCGCCCACTTCGAGCCCGTACGCGCCGCGATCGACGGCGCCGCCGCAGGCCATGGTCAGCAGTTGCGCCCCGAGGCAGATCGCCAGCGTGGGCGTGCTCTCCTCTACCGCCCGCAGCAGCAGGTCGCGGGTGGCGGGCTGCCAGGGGCTGCGCTCGTCCTCCCAGGCGGCCGCCGCGCCGCCGAGCACGATCAGCCCGTCGCCCGCGCGTACGGGAATCTCATCGCCCAGGTACGGCCGCACGACGTCGAAGTCCAGTCCCAGCCATTCGCCCAGATATCCGAGCCCGGCGTCGGCCTCGTGCTGGATGACGGTAACGCTCATATCGGCCCATTATCCGGAAATTTCGTTTGGTGGCCATGTCACCTGCGTATATCCGGTCTTAGAGCTGAAAGGGGAACTCGTGAAGATCGTCGCCCTCGAGACCGTCCGGCCCGCCGTCCAACCCAACCTGCTGTTCGTCCGCCTGCACACCGACTCCGGGCTGACCGGGCTCGGCGAGGCGTTCTTCGGCGCGCTGACGGTGGAGGCGTACCTGCACGAGAGCGTCGCCCCCGTCCTGCTCGGCCTGGCCGGTCCCACGCCGGAACGGGTCGCCCGCCTGCTCACCCCGTACACCGGCTACCAGGGCTCAGGCGCCGAGACGCGCGGCAACGGCGCCGTCGATCTCGCCCTCTGGGACCTGCTCGGACAGGCCGCCGGGCTGCCGCTCGTCGACCTGCTCGGCGGCGCCGTCCACGACGGCATGCCCATCTACAACACCTGCGCGGGCCCCGGGTACATCGCCACCTCGGCCCGGCAGGAGAGCGGCAACTGGGGCCTGGCCACCGGCCGCTACGAGGATCTGGACGCCTTCCTCACCGACCCGGCCCGGCTCGCCCGCGACCTGCGCGAGCAGGGCATCGGCGGCATGAAGGTATGGCCGTTCGACACCGCGGCCGAGCGTACGGGCGGCGCCGGCATCTCCCGGGCCGACCTGGACCAGGGGCTCGAGGTGATCGCCGCGATCCGGGAGGAGGCCGGCCAGGACATGAAGCTGATGGTCGAGCTGCACGGCCTGTGGAGCCGGCCCGCCGCCGAGACGATCCTGGCCGCGCTGGAGCCGTACCGGCCGTTCTGGGTGGAGGACCCGCTGCGCTCGGACGCCGCCGACGCCTACGCCCGCCTCGAGTCGCCCGTGCCGATCGCCGCCGGGGAGACGTGCGTCGGGCGGCGGGGCTTCAAGCCGCTGCTGGACTCCGGCGCCGTCGACGTCCTCACTCTCGACGTCCAGTGGACGGGCGGCCTGACAGAGGCCCGCAAGGTCGCCTCCCTCGCCGACGCCTACGGCGTGCCGGTGGCGCCGCACGACTGCACCGGGCCCGCCACGCTGGCGGGCTGCGTGCACTTCGTGTGCGGCCAGCCCAACGGGCTCATCCAGGAGACGGTCAGGGCCTTCCTGCACACCTGGTACGGCGAGCTCGTCACCGGGCTGCCCGTCATCGAGAACGGCGTCGTCACGCCGGGCCGCGAGCCCGGTCACGGTGTACGGCTGCGGGAGGGCGACCTGGCCGCGCAGCGGCGCGTCTCCCGCCTGCCGCCCTGACGATCGATGCGAGCCGGCGACCGGCGGTGACGGCGCGGTGTCAGCGTGGAGCGATCCAGGTGGCGCGGGCCGCGGCCACCAGGGTGCCGTCGTCCTCGTAGATGGCGCTCTGCCCGAACATCTTGCGCCCGTCGCGGCCGGTCGGGCGAGCCACCACGGAGTAGCGTGCGCCGGGCTGGACCGGCCGGTGGATCTGCACGCCGAGCCGCCCGAGCAGCGCGCTCTCGCCCGGGCCGAAGTGGGCCCAGCCGGTGATGCAGTCGAGCACCGCCCCGACGATCGAGGCGGGAACGCCGACCTCGCCCGTCACGTTGAACGGCACCCGCCATCCGGCCGCCACCAGGTCGGAGCCCTCCACGGGCCCGGGGAAGATGCGCAGGCCGTCGCCGGGCTCGCGCATGCCGCAGGCGAAGCACTCGGCGAACGGGTGCGCCCGCAGGCCGACGAATCCCGCCTCGGCGCGGGCGGCGTCGGTGAACGGCACGAAGCCGGGGCCCTCCAGGTCTTCGGCCACGGGGATCGCCTCGACCAGGAGCCGGTCGCCGTGGGAGAGGGAGACGGAGTTGGCCACGTGTTCGAGGCGCAACTCGGTCTCCAGCGGGGTGGGAGCGTGGAGCGTGACCTCGACGGCTGATCGGCCACCGTTCAGAGCCTCCGCCATGGTGCCCGCTATCCAGCCGCCGTTGGCGACCCCCACCGGGCCACGGAAGCGCTCGGGAACGGTCAGCACGGTCTGCAAGGCAGCCGTCGTCATGCCACACCCTCCTATATCGCCGCACAGGGCGAAAAGTCCGTAAATGTCAATAGAGGCAGGCCGATTTTACCCAGACTCCCGATCCCCGCAGATGCCGGGGGTCTCGCGGCTGATCGACATGACCTACAACGCCTCGACGAGGTCCGCTGCTTCCCGCCCGTCGCGCGGCCATGCCTGCCGTCACGCCCACCGAGAGATGGTGGGCGCCCCACATCGCGCGGACGTGAGCCGGGGGTGAGAAGTAACGAAAATCGGCCTCACTCCGAACCGCTGCCGGGAGTGAGGCCGATCAAGGCGTCGGGCAGTAGCCTATCCCGCCTCCTCCGCCTCCCGCGACCAATCCGCCGATACCGGCCCAGAGCCACAGGCAGAGGGAGCCGGGACGGATCGGCCGGGCTCCCTGACCACACGCCTGGCCCGCCGATGGCGGCCGGGCCGCGCGCCACGGCCCGGCTTCGACGAGTCTCTTAGGCACGCGGTCCCCTCGCCGGCACGGCACGGGACATGTACGTTGATCATCGGGGGTGGGCCTGTGCAAGGGTCGAGATTGCGATACCCGCCCGGATCCCTGGTCATCCTGACCGGGCTTCCGGGCGCGGGCAAGACCACCCTGCTCCGCCGCCTGTACGGCCTGGGCGGCGCCGAGAGCCTGCCCGTCACCGCGGGCGCGGTCGCGGTGATCGATTCGGCGCAGGCCAAGCGGCACTGGCACGGCAGGCTCGGCTGGATGCCAGGCCCGGTGCGCCGCGCCCTGGTGTTCGCCACCCATGTGGGCCGCATCCGGGGGGCGCTCGCCGGCGGCCGCTCGGTCATCGCCCACAACCGGGGCTGCGCCCCGTACGTGCTGAGGGGCTTCGCGTGGCTGGCGCGGCGGCACCACTCCCGCTTGCACCTGCTCCTGCTGGACGCGACGCCGGAGGCGGCGCTGGCCGGGCAGCGGGCCAGGGGCCGGGTGGTGGCGCCGCGCACGTTCGCCCGCCATCAGCGGCGGTGGGCCCGCCTGGTCGCGCGGGTGAAGGGCGGCGACCCCACGCCGGCGGCGGGCGTGCTGATCCTCGACAGGGCGGAGGCGGCCCTGCTGGAGGCCATCACCTTCGACGGCGGGGACGACGACCGCCTGCGCGAGATCCGGATCACCGGATCGTCGCCCGACCACGACGGATGACGGCGGGCCGGAACACGGCCGATTTTTTCCGCGTGGCGTGTCGATCCGGGCGCGGGCCGTTCGTGTGAAGGGTGAACTCCGAGGAAAGGACACCGCGATGAGGCATTACGTGCTCACCATGTACCAGCCCGACGGCGAGCCGCCGGGACCCGAGATCCTCGACCCGGTCATGCGCGACCTGGGGGCGCTGGAGCAGGAGATGAAGGACGCCGGCGTGTGGGTCTTCTCCGGCGGGCTGCGCCCGCCGGACCAGGCCGCCGTGGCGCGGCTGAGGGAGGGCGAGGTGCTCACCACCGACGGCCCGTACACCGAGGGCAAGGAGCACGTCGGCGGGTTCACCATCATCCGGGCGGCCGACATGGAGGCCGCGCTCGGGTGGGGCCGCAAGATGGCGAGGGCCGTGGCGCTGCTCCCCATCGAGGTGCGCGAGTTCCAGGGCTGAGCAGGCTCCGCCCCGGAACGGGCCTCGTCACAACACGGGCAGGTAGCGGCCGAGCTCGAACTCGGTGACGGTGCGGCGGTAGTCGCGCCACTCGGCCCGCTTGTTGCGCAGGAAGAAGTCGAAGACGTGCTCGCCCAGTGTCTCGGCCACCAGCTCGCTGCGCTCCATGACGGCGATCGCCTCGTCGAGCGACCCGGGCAGCGGCTGGATGCCGAGGGCCCGCCGCTCGGCGCTGGTCAGCGTCCACACGTTGTCCTCGGCGGCGGGCGGCAGCTCGTAGCTGTCCTCGATGCCCTTCAGCCCGGCCGCCAGGACCAGCGCGAACGCCAGGTAGGGGTTGCACGCCGAGTCGAGCGAGCGGAACTCGATGCGCGTCGAGCCGCCCTTGTGTGGTTTGTACATCGGCACCCGGACCAGCGCGGACCGGTTGTTGTGGCCCCAGCACACGTAGGAGGGCGCCTCGCCGCCCTGACCGGCGATGAACTCGGCCCCGCCCCAGAGCCGCTTGTAGGAGTTGACCCACTGGTTGGTGATGGCGGTGATCTCGGCGGCGTGCTTGAGCAGCCCGGCGATGAACGAGCGGCCGATCTTGGACAGGCGGTAGTCGGTGCCGGCTTCGTGGAAGGCGTTGCGGTCGCCCTCGAACAGCGACATGTGGGTGTGCATGCCGGAGCCCGGGTGCTCGGTGAACGGCTTGGGCATGAACGAGGCCCAGATGCCCTGCTCCAGCGCGACCTCCTTCATGACCAGGCGGAAGGTCATGATGTTGTCGGCCGTGGTCAGCGCGTCGGCGTAGCGCAGGTCGATCTCCTGCTGGCCGGGCGCGCCCTCGTGGTGGCTGAACTCCACCGAGATGCCCATCGACTCCAGCATCATGATCGCCTGGCGCCGGAAGTCGTGGCCGGCGCTGTGGGGGGTGTGGTCGAAGTAGCCGCCCGAGTCGATCGGCTCGGGCCGCCCGCCCGGCTCGGGCCGGTTCTTCAGCAGGAAGAACTCGATCTCGGGGTGGGTGTAGAAGGTGAAGCCCATGTCGGCGCACTTGGCGAGCGTGCGCTTGAGCACCCAGCGGGGGTCGGCGTGCGACGGCGAGCCGTCGGGCATGAGGATGTCGCAGAAGATGCGCGCCGCACCGGGCGTCTCGCTGCGCCAGGGCAGGATCTGGAACGTGGCCGGATCGGGCTTGGCGAGCATGTCGGACTCGTAGACCCGGGCGAAGCCCTCGATGGCCGAGCCGTCGAAGCCGATGCCCTCGGCGAACGCGCCCTCCAGCTCCGCGGGGGCGATCGCGACGGACTTGAGGAAGCCGAGCACGTCGGTGAACCACAGCCGGATGAACCGGATGTCGCGTTCCTCGAGCGTGCGGAGCACGAACTCCTGCTGGCGGTCCACGGCATCCCCTCAAGACGACAGTACGGGTCCCCTACCAGCATGCCGTGTCCGTGTTTCGCACACGTTACGGGGGGTGCCGGGGAAGGCTCCCGCGGAGGAGCCCGTGAACAAGCCGGTGCGAGCCTCGCTGACAAAGGGCCCGCCCCGACTTACTGTGATCACGCAGTCAGTCTCGGGGGAGGCATTGGTGGCTATCGACCTGCTCAATCACAAGCTCGATCGAGCGTTCGACCACATCGACGCGAGCGGCAACGGCGTCGTCGAGCGTGAGGACCTGCTGGGTCTGGGCGCCCGCATTCTGGTGGGCTTCGGGGAGTCCCCCACCTCGGTCACCGGGGCGAGCCTCGTCGGCAGCTTCGACGGCATCTGGTCCACCTTGTCGCTGGCGCTCGAGCGCGACGGCGACTCCGGCATCGCGCGGGAGGATTTCCGCAAGGGGATGACGGCGGCGTTCGTCACCGGCGACCGCTACGACCCGGTGTTCAGGCCGGCGACGGTGGCGGTGGCGGAGTTGTGCGACGCCGACGGCGACGGAGAGATCGGCCCCGCCGAGTTCCGTACGCTGCTGTGCGCGTTCGGCGTGGCCTACGACGACGTGGACGAGGCGTTCGACCGGCTCGACAGGGAGGGCAGGGGCACGCTCACCGTGGACGGGCTGGTCCGGGCCGCTTGCGACTACTACACGAGCGGAGACCCCAACGCCGCGGGCAACTGGCTCTTCGGACCGCTGTGAAGACTCCGCTGAAGACGACCGTGAGGACGAGTGTGAACACCACCGCGAGCCCCACCGTGTTCGCCACGGTGCGCACCGCGCTGCGTTCCGCGCTGACGTCCATGCTGCCCCTGCCGCGCAGGGGCCACTCGGCCGCCGTGGCGCTGCTGCCGCTCACCGAGCGGGTGCCCGCGATGGCGGCTCCGTGCCGGATGCACCCGGCCGTGTACGCGATCGAGGCCGCGGTCATCGACTGGGCCAGGCGCACCGGCCTGCGCGCCGACCCCGGCGTCGGTTTCCACCGGATGGCGGGCCGGGCCTTCGCGGAGTTCGACGCGGCCGCGGCGGCGTTGTTCGCGCAGTGGCTGACGTGGCTGTTCCACCTGGACGACGAGCTGGACGAGGGGTCGTGCCGGCTGGACATCTTCGACGGCATGCTCAGGGGCGCGGCCGGCCATCCGCTGGAGGCGGCCTTCGCCGATCTGTGGCGGGTGACGAGCGCGCGGATGAGCGACCGGTGGCGGTCGAGGTTCGCGGTGGGGCTGCAGCGCCAGCACGACGCGTGCCGCACGGAGGCCGACAACAGGGCGGCCGGCCGCATGCCGACGCTGGAGGAATATCCCGAGCTCCGCAGGGGCACGGTGGGGCCCTACCTGTACGACCTGGTGGAGCCGTGCCTGCGGGTGGAGGTGCCGGGCTGGGTCCACGACGGCGAGCCCTGGCGCCGGCTGGTGGACGCCTGCAGCGACGTCACCGCGTGGTGCAACGACGTCGCCTCCCGGCCGAAGGAGCGCGGCGACGTGCACAACTTCGTCGTGCTCGCGATGCGCCAGCTCGGGCTGGGCGAGCGGGAGGCGACCGCGTGGGTGCTGGACCGGATCGCCGATCGGTGCCAGGACATGCAGGAGGCGGCCAGGCGGCTGCCCCTCGCGGATCTCGCGCCGAAGGCGGCCAGGGACGTCAGCAAGGTCGCCTGCGCCTACCTGGCGGCGCCGCGCGCCCACCTCGACTGGCTCCTGGAGTCCCAGCGTTACGCCTGACCGCACGGTCACGGCCGCGGCGCCTGGGCGCTAGGCGGCGCCGCACGCGAGCATGTCGCCCGTGGGGGTGCGGCGGTAGACGACCTGCTTGCCGACCCGCATCCCCACCGCGAGCCCGCCGCCGCTGAGCACGCCGAGGTGCTGGCTGACGGCGCCCGGGGTGAGCGACATCCGGGCGGCCAGGGCCGAGGTGGTGGCGGGCTCGGCGAGCGCGAGGAGGATCTGCGCCCTGCTCCTGCCGATCAGCGCGGCCAGCGCGCCGGGCGCGGGCGGCGGCCCCTGTTCCCACAGCGTGCCCACGCCGAGCACGGGATAGACGAGCATCGGCTGGTACGGCGGCGCGATCACCCCCACCGACGGCCACCAGAACGCGCTGGGCACCAGCACCAGGCCGTCACCGCGCACCGCTTCGTCGGCGCACCACGGCCGGTCGATGAGCAGCTTCTCGCCCGTCCAGGTGACGGCGGGGTCGAGCGTGGCGAACAACTGGCGCGCGCCGCCCTCGGCCAGCAGGCGGGAGCGGCGCAGCACGTCGCGTTCCAGCAGCCCGTACACGCGCGGCCAGAACTCCGCGAAACACGTCTCCCAGTACGCCTCCAGCGCCCGCGCGACCCTGGCCACGCCCGCCTCGGGGTCGGCCGTGAACCGCTCGATCACCGCCCGGTCGGTCCCCTCGACCCGCAGGGCCTCCCGCCGGGCCGTCTCGGGCGGCGTACGCCTGACCCGGTCGAGCTCGGCGGTGAAGTCGGGCATCGGCGTGTCGGGCGGCGGGGTGATGAAGTCGGCCACGTAGCCGGAGGGCGGGACGAGCGCGAACAGCTCGCTGAGGTCGAGCCCGGCGAGCCGTGGCCGGACGGCCTTGATCCACTGCAGGTGGAGTGACTGCCGGGCGGGCCTCTGGAGGGTGCGCAGGCTCGCGACGAGCTCCCACATGGGCGAGAACGCGAACCGGATGCGGGCGACGTCCTCCGGGGTGAGCGCCCAGGTAAGCGACATGCTTTTAGTCTCCCCTAAATCGTTCGCACCCTAAAGACCCAAACATCACGATTCCTGCGTGTCACACACCACCGCCGAGAAGCCGTCAGACCCGCAGCGGAAGCCGTCCTTCCTCCAGTCCATGGTGGGCGGGTTGCCCCGCCCGTTCTGGGCCCTGTGGGGCGGCACCCTGGTGAACCGCCTGGGCACCATGGTCGTCCCCTTCACCGGCGTCTACCTGACGCAGAGCCGTGGCCTGTCGCTGGCCGCGGCGGGCCTCGTGATGGGCGTCTACGGCGTGGGCTCGCTGCTGTCGCAACTGCTCGCCGGGATCCTCACGGACCGGATCGGGCGCCGGGCCACGCTGTCGGGCGGCATGGTGGCCACCGCCGTGAGCATGCTGGCGCTCGGCTACAGCTCCACGCTGCCGGCGATCCTGGTCTCCATGTTCGCGCTCGGCCTGGTGATCGACGTCTACAGGCCCGCCTCGACCGCCCTGGTCGCCGACCTGGTCTCCCCCGCGGAACGGCCCCGGGCGTACGGGCTGCTGTTCTGGGGGATCAACCTCGGCTACGCGATCGGCATGACGAGCGGCGGCCGGCTGGCGGAGCTCGGGTTCGTCTGGCTGTTCTGGATCGACGCGGTCTCCTGCCTGGTCTTCGCCGCGCTGGTGTGGCGGGCGGTCCCGGAGACCAGGCCGGAGGCGAGGGAGTCGGCCGGCGGCTTCGGCGTGGTCCTGCGCGACCGGGTGATGGTGGGGTTCACGCTGGTCGTGCTGGGCAACGCGCTGGTCTACGGGCAGACGATGACCATGCTGCCGGTGGCGATGACGGAGGTCGTGAAGTTGTCGCCGGGGCAGTTCGGGCTGGCCATGGCGCTCAACGGGGTGCTCATCGTGCTCGTGCAGCCGCTCGTGTCGGGCTGGCTCGGGCGCAGGGACGCCTCCCGCACGCTCGCGACGGGGCTGGCCGTGATGGGTCTGGGGTTCGCGATGACGGCGTTCGTCACCAGCACCCTCGGGCTGGTCGTGACGATCGCGGTGTGGACGACGGGGGAGATCATCACGGCCGGCGTCCCCGGCGCCGTCGTGGCCGCGCTCGCGCCCGCGCACCTGCGCGGTCGGTACGCGGGGTTGTTCGGCTTCGCGTGGTCGATGGCCGCCGTGCTGGCGCCGCTGATCGGCGGCCCGCTGCTGGAGCTGGGCTCGAAGGCGTTGTGGTTCACGGTCGGCGGGGTCGGCGCGGTGTCGGCGCTCGGCATGCTGGCGCTCGGACCCGCGATCCGGCGCCGCTGAGCGACATATATCACTTTTCGTCGCTTGGACGATAAAAAGCGTGACGTATTAGGCTGAGCGCGTGGCTCAACTGCGGATTGCCCTGGCACAGACCAACCCGACCGTCGGCGATCTGGCGGCCAACGCGGACCGGCTGATCGTGTGGACCCGCGACGCCGCCGAACGCGGTGCCCACCTGGTCGTCTTCACCGAAATGTTCCTCACCGGCTATCCCGTCGAGGACCTCGTGCTGCGTACGTCGTTCGTGGACGCCAGCATCAGGGCCCTGGAAGAGGTGGCGCGCAGGCTGGACCGGGAAGGGCTCGGCGATCTGCCCGTGGTGGTCGGCTACGTCGACCGCGCCGCCCGGGCTCCCAGGACCGGCCAGCCGAAGGGCGCGCCGCTCGACGCCGCCGCGCTGCTGTTCAAGGGCGAGGTGGTCACCCGTACGGCCAAGCACCACCTGCCCAACTACGGGGTGTTCGACGAGTACCGCTACTTCGTGCGCGGCGATCGCCTGCCCGTCTTCCGCCTGCACGGGGTCGACGTGGCCATCGCGGTGTGCGAGGACCTCTGGCAGGACGGCGGTCCTGTGTCCGTCGTCGGGCAGGCGGGAGCCGGGCTGCTCGTCGTCCCGAACGCCTCGCCGTACGAGAAGGAGAAGGACGACGTCCGCCTGGAGCTGTGCGCGCGCAGGGCGCGCGAGGCAGGCTGCGCGCTCGTCTACGTCAACCAGGTCGGCGGGCAGGACGAGCTGGTCTTCGACGGCGACTCGATCGTGGTGGACGGCTCGGGAGAGCTCCTGGCGCGGGCCGGGCAGTTCAAGGAGGAGCTGCTGGTCGTGGATCTCGACCTGCCGCCCTCGCAGGCGCAGACGGGGACGTTCCCGTACGACGCGGGCGACGGCACCACGATCACGGTCGAGCGCCTGGTGGTGTCGGCCGACCCGGTCGCCCCCTATCCCCCGGTGCCCGCCCCCATCGCCGAGCGGCTGGACCCGCACGCCGAGGTCTACTCCGCGCTGGTGCTGGCCGTCCGCGACTACGTGGCCAAGAACGGCTTCGAGTCGGTCATCCTGGCCCTGTCGGGGGGCATCGACTCGGCGCTGACGGCCACGATCGCCGCGGACGCCATCGGGCCCTCGCGGGTCCATGTGGTGCCCATGCCGTCCCGCTACTCCTCCGACCACTCGCTGCGCGACGCGGAAGAGCTGGTGCGCAGGCAGGGGGTGCAGTCGCAGGTCGTGCCGATCGCCGAGATCGTCGACGCGTACGAGAAGGAGATCCACCTGTCCGGCCTGGCCGCCGAGAACATCCAGGCCAGGGTGCGGGGCATGATCCTCATGGGCCTGTCCAACGAGCACGGCCACCTGGTGCTGACGACGGGCAACAAGAGCGAGCTCGCGACCGGCTACTCCACGCTGTACGGCGACTCCGCGGGCGGCTTCGCGCCGATCAAGGACGTGCCGAAGACGATGGTCTGGGAGTTGTCGAAGTGGCGCAACACCCACTCCGACCCCTCCTTCCTGCTGCAGGCCGAGCGGCCGATCCCGGAGAACTCGATCACCAAGGAGCCGAGCGCCGAGCTGCGGCCAGGGCAGCGCGACACCGACTCGCTGCCCCCGTACGAGGTGCTGGACCGGCTGCTGGACGACTACGTGGAGAAGGACATGGGCTCGCGGGAGCTCATCGCGGCCGGCCACGATCCCGAGCTCGTGACGCGGGTGATCAGGCTCGTGGACGTGGCCGAGTACAAGCGCAGGCAGTATCCGCCGGGCCCCAAGATCACTCCCAAGAACTTCGGCCGGGACCGCCGCCTGCCGATCACCAACAGGTGGCGCGAGACCACGAGCTGATCCCCCCACCCCGGCTCATGACGACCGGGCCCAGGCCCGGGAGTTGTGCACCAGCGACGCCTGGTGGGCCAGCGCGGACGCGAGCTCCAGGGCTCCACCGCGCTGGATCCGCTCGGCCACCCCGGCACCGCGCATGCCCGCGCTGACCTGCCGCCGTAACTCCGCGTGCCACACCACGGCCGTGGAGGTGCGCTCGCGCCAGATCCGCCACCCCGGGTAGGTGTCGCGCAGCACCTGGAGCTGGCGGACGGCCGGCTGGAGGGTCGGATGGGAGCGGAAGGCCCGATCCGGCGCATCGGTGACACCGGGAGAGCCCGCGCCGCCGTGGTCGATCGATGCGGAGAGGTCTACGGCGCCCTGCGGCTTGCTCATGCTGCGTACCTCCGCCATCCGTGGCCGCTGCGAAGAAGGTTCTTCATGTATCTGGGCCCACGGGAGGTTGCCCCGACGTGGCACCCCAACTCTGGCCGAACACGTAACCAGTAGGTTACGCTTTCTGGGTGGACGAAGTGGCGGGAGCGATCGCCGACCCCGTGCGGCGGCGGATCCTGGTGATGCTGCGCGACGGGCGGCTGTCCGCCGGTCAGATCGCCGGTCAGATCGCCGGGCAGTTCGCGATCAGCAGGCCGGCCGTGAGCCGTCACCTGCGCGTGCTCAGAGAGAGCGGCCTGGTGCGCGACGAGCTGGTCGGAAGGCAGCGCCTCTACGCGCTCGACCCCGGCAGGCTCGGCGAGCTGCTCGCCTGGCTCTCCCAGTTCGCCCGGCCCTCCGGGTGGGAGCACCGCTTCGACGCGCTGGAGACGGAGGTGCACCGAACGCGCCGCGAGCGCCGCACCACCAGCACCAGCACCAGCACCAGCAGCAGCAGCAGCGAGGAGAACACCGCATGAGCCCGATCCCCACCGGCAGGCTGTTCGGCACGGCCTCAGGAAACGATCTCGTCCTCACCCGGACGTTCCGCGCACCCGCCGAGGACGTGTGGGCGAGCATCACCGAGCCCGAGCGCACGGCCCGCTGGTTCGGGCCCTGGGAGGGCGAGGCCGCGCCCGGCCGCACGATCAAGGTGCGGATGGTGCACGAGGAGCAGGAGCCCTGGTACGACCTGCGCATCGAGGCCTGCGAGCCGCCGCACCGGCTGACCGTGTCGGCGCTCGACGCGTACGGGGCCTGGCGGATCGACCTGCTGCTGTCGGAGACCGCCGGCATGACGGAGTTGCGCTTCGTCCAGCACCTGGACGGCACGGACCTGGCCGGCGACGTCGGACCCGGCTGGGAGTACTACCTCGACATGCTGGTGGCCTCCCGCGACGGCTCCCCCACACCTGATTTCCACGATTACCACCCCGCCATGCAGGCGTACTACCGCGGCCTGTCGCCGCAGACGCCGAACGGCGCATAGGTCGCCGGCGCGGCGCCGCCCGCGGCTTCTCCAGGGGGGTGAGAACTGTCGGTGGCGGCTGGCACAGTATCGCCGTGGCTCAACCCCTGAAAGAAATGATCAACTCCGCCTCCGTGCAGGTCCTGGCCGACGGGCTGAGCGCGGCCTGGGCGCCGTTCCCCCGCGCCCGCTTCACCGAGCGCGCCCTGGCCGGGCTCGGCGGGCTGGAGCTCAAGGACCGCGTCAGGCATGTCTCGGCGGCGCTGCACGACGCGCTGCCGCTGCCCTATCCCCAGGCCGCCGAGATCGTGCGCGCGTGCGCGTCGCGGGTGCGGCTCGACATGTGGAGCGGCTGGCCGGCCACCGACCACACGGCCGCGGCGGGGCTCGATCATCTGGAGCCCGCGATGGCCACGCTGGCCGCGCTCACGCCGTACGCGACGGGCGAGTTCGCCGTACGCCCCTTTCTGGAGCGCTACCGCGACGACGCTCTCAGGATCATGCGTGCCTGGGCCGAGTCCCCCGACGAGCACCTGCGCCGTCTGGCCTCAGAGGGCTCACGGCCCCGGCTGCCGTGGGCCGGGCGGGTGGCCTGGCTGATGACGCCTGGGCCGACGTTGCCCCTGCTCGGCCGCCTGCGCGACGACCCGAGCGAATACGTGCGCCGCTCGGTCGCCAACCACGTCAACGACCTGGCCAAGGACCATCCCCAGGTGGCTCTGGAGCTGCTCGCCCGCTGGCGTTCCGACGGCGGCTCCCACGTGGAGAAGGTGCTGCGGCACGCGGCGCGCGGGCTGCTGCGCACGGGCCACCCCGAGGCGCTCGCGCTCATGGGCGTCACCCCGGGCAGCGGCGCGGTCGACGCGCTGGCCCTGGAGGCCGACACCGTGACCATCGGCGGGAAGCTGTCCTTCACCGTCACGGTCACGGCCGGCGCGCCGGGGCCGATGCTGCTGAAATACGCGATCCGGCGGCCCGGCTCGCGCCGCGTGTTCCACCTCGGCCAGCGGGCGGCCGACGGGTCCGGCGCGGTCTTCACCCTGCGCAAGAGCCATTCCTTCCGCCCGGTCACCACCCGTGACGAGCCGCCGGGCGGGAGGGAGCTCGACGTGATCGTCAACGGCAGGGTGGCCGCGACGACCGCGTTCACCCTCGTCGATCCCGCACCCGGGCCACGTGGAAGCGTCGGCTAGTTGTCCTTCTTCAGGGACACGTCACTGGCTGTGAAGTCGTCGTGCTCGTGAAGACAGAAGGATCCGGCGGCCGGCGCGGAAACCAGCGGGCAAGGCAGGCGGCTTTCAGGTAGATTGCCCCGGGCTGTTCGCAGCCGTCGCACCGACCTGGAGGCGGACCCACCGTGACCCCCGACGTCGACCTGCTGGCCATCGAGATCGGTGTCATCTGGCGCCTCGACGACCGCGGCCGCCTGCCCGGGCCGGAAGACCTGGTGGTGGGTGTGGCGGCCGACGGCATGACCGCGGCGGTGGGGCCCGACGTGCCCGGCGCGCTCGCCGCCCGGCTGCTCGATCTGGTCGCCCGCGGCCTCCCTTCCTCCCCAGGCCGGCCGCCGGAGGTGCTGGAGCGGTGCCGCGCGCTCCTCGGAGAGGCGACGGTGTCCGGCGGGCCGTGCTATCTGATCCCGCCGCCACCGGTGCCCTTCGACGCTCCCGCAGCCGAGGTGCTGCGGTCGGACGACCCGGCCCACGCCGAGCGCGTACGCCCCCTGCGGCCCGCGAACTGGGCCCGCGACGAGTGGCACGACCTCCTCGACGGCCGCGACGGCGCGCCCTGGGCGATGGTCGCGGCGGACGACCAGGTGGCCGCCGTCTGCCACACCGCGCGCCTGACAGCGGCCGGCGCCGAGGCCGGGGTGTGGACCGCACCCGCGTTCCGTGGTCGTGGCCTCGCCGCGGCGACCACCGCCACCTGGGCCGGTCTCCTGCCGGGCACCCGCCTGTTCTACAGCACGGGCGCGGACAACCACTCCTCGCAGCGGGTGGCGGCGCGGCTCGGGCTCCGTTCCATCGGCTGGTTGTGGAAGCTCACCCGCTGACACGGCCCGCGGACATCCCGCCCGCCCGGTGCGACCTCGCTGACCGTCGCCGCATGCGGGCACCCCGCCACCTGCTGCACCAGCTCCCTTCCGGCCATCGGCGGTCTCCTGCTCACCCGCCGGCGCCGCCGTGCAGCACCTCCCGGTCCCAGCGGGACCTCGGCTGGGTGTGCAGGCGCCAGTAGTGCTCGGCGATGTCGTCGGGGTCGAAGTCCGTGCCGGGCGCGACGGGCCCGGCCACGGTGACGCCGGCCACGTGCACGCCCGACGATCCCCACTGCTGGTCGAGGATGTCCACCAGGGTCCGCACGCCGGCCTTGCCGAGCGAGAGGCTGGTGTAAGCCGCCTTGGGCTCGGGCATCCCGCCGGTGATGAGGAACGAGCCGCCGCCGCGCCCGGCCATGGCCGGCACGACGTGCGCGGCCGCGATCAGCGCACCCACCACGTTGACCGCCCAGGCGTCGAGGTGCGAGCGCATGCTCGCCTCGGCGGGCGTGTCGGGCCGGATGACGGCCGCGTTGTAGACCACGACGTCCGGCGTGCCCAGCTCGGCGGCGGCCGCGTCGAGCGCCGCGCGCAACTCGTCCTCGTCGGCGCTGTCGGCCCGGTAGGCGCGCGCACCCTCCAGGTCCAGCGTCGTCCCTGACCGCGAGACGAGGGCGACCTCCATGCCCTCCTTCGCGAACCGGCGGGCGACGGACCGCCCGATCCCCGGTCCTGCCCCGATCACCACCGCACCCGGCATCATCAGCTCCTTCGTGTTGTTGCTCTAGAACAATGGGACGGTAAGGCGTCACATCGATGTGAAGGTCAAGTGTGAGGGACAAGGGAGCACATGCGGATCGGTGACCTGGCCCGGGAGACCGGGGTGAGCAGGCGGCTGCTGCGTTACTACGAGGAGCAGGGCCTGCTCAGGCCCGTGCGGCTGCCCAACGGCTACCGCGACTACGGCGACGCGGACGTCGCCGCCGTCCGCCACATCCGGATGATGCTGGCCGCCGGGCTGCCGACGTCGGTGATCGCGCGGTTGCTCGACTGCGTGCATGACGACGGCGGACGGATGGTGCCGTCCGGCTGCCAGGGCATGGCCGGCAGCCTGCGGAGGGAACGCCGGCGCCTCGCCGAGACCATCGAACGGCTCCAGACGTCCCAGCGCGCCCTCGACTCCCTGCTGGCCGCCGTCGCGGAACAGCGGTGACCGCGGACGGGCCCGGCCCGAGCCGGCGACCTCAGCCGGGTGGCAGGCGGGTCGCGATGCCGTCGAGGATGAGGTCGAGCCCGAGCAGGAACTGGGCGTCGAAGTCGCCGTTGTCCACCTGGGCGTGCCGGGCGAGCTCGCCGGCGTGGTCGTCGAGATGCCGGGTGACCTTGCCGCGGATCTCGGCGTCGGCTCCGGCCGTGCGTACGGTGTCCCACCAGGTGTTCTCCGACGCGACGAAGCCGTTGACGTACGAGCTGAGCGTGCCGACGGCGGCGACGAGCGTGGCGCCGCTCAGCCCGGCGCCGGCAAGCGCGGAGTAGAACACGCGGGAGCGGGCCACCGCGTTCGGCCCGAGCAGGGGACGCGTGGCGGTGAGCGCGGGCACCCAGGGGTGGCGGCGCATCACCTGCCTGCTCTGGGCGAGCTGGCGCACCAGGAGCTCTCGCCACGGGCCCGCCTCCGCCGGCTCGATCTCGCCGATCACCTCGTCGAGGGCCAGGTCGAGGACGTCCTCCTTGCTCCTGACGTACTCGTAGAGCGACATCGTCCCCGCCCGCAGGCGCGCGGCCAGCGCCCGCATCGAGAATCCGGCCACGCCCTCGGCGTCGAGGAGCGCGACGGCGGCCGTGACGATGCGCTCGCGCGTCAGCCGTGGCCGGCGCGGCCGGTCGTCGTCGCGGAACCAGATGGATTCCGGCACGCTCCCGCTCCCTTTCCGCGCGCGTTTCCGTGCACTGTACGGAAAACCGTACGGCTAGCTTAGGGCGCCCAGGACAGAGGAGGAGAATCCATGGCAGAGCAGCGGTGGCAGCACGACTTCGCGATGCTGGCGTTGCGGGTCGACCAGGCGCTGGGCGGCGGCATGCTCATCTACTCGGGTCCGGCGGAGTGGAGGGCGACGGCGGAGTCGGAGCCGCCCGCCGCCCCGGGCGAGCTGGCCGGGGAGGCGGATCGGCTGCTGGAGTCCGCCCCGTCGGCATACCTGGCCGCACAGGTGCGCGCGCTGCGGGCCGTCGCCCGCCGGCTGGACGGCGAGCGGCTGCCCCTGGCCGAGTACGCGCGCGAGTGCCTGGGCCTGGAGCCGCGACGGCTGCCCGAGGAGGTGTTCGAGCAGGCGCACGCGGAGCTGGACGCGGCGCTCCCGAGGACCGGCGGGTCGCTGGCCGACCGGATGCGGGCGTGGCAGGCGGCCCACACCCTGGAGCCGATCGAGCGGCTGCCGGAGCTGGCGGCCAGGGCGGTGGCCGAGACGCGGGCGCGGACGAGCGCGATCATCGCGCTGCCGGAGGAGAGTGTGGAGGTCCGGCTCGTGGAGGGGGTGGCGTTCCACGCGGCCGGCGCGTACGAGGGCAGCCTGAAGTCCACGATCCACGTCAACAAGGCGATCCCGTTCAACCTGGCCGATCTGCTGTACGTCATCGCGCACGAGGGCCATCCCGGGCACATCGCCGAGTCGCTGCTCAAGGAGCACCGGGACGGCCAGAGCGTACGGTTCATGTTGTCGCCGTCGTTCGTGCTCAGCGAGGGCCTCGGCCTGCTCGCCGAGGAGCTCGTCTTCCCCGGCGAGCAGGCGCGGGCCTGGCTGGACGAGCACGTCTTTCCCGAGGCCGGCATCCGGCCAGACGGGAGCGACCTGGCCGCGATCCACCACGCGAAGAACGTGTTGTGGGGCGTCTGGGGCAACGCCGTGTTCATGGCGGAGGAGGGGAGGGGCGAGGCGGAGCTGGCCGCGTACCTGGGCCGGTGGGCGTTGTACAGCGAGAGCGAGGTGGCGCTGGCCATGGGGCTGATCAAGCCGTCGCCGACGAGCCCGTACCTGTTGGGATATTTCCATGGATGGGAGCTTCTGCGGCCCTGGGCGACCACCCCCGACCGGGTCCGCCGCCTGCTCACCGAGCAGCTACTTCCCGCCGACGTCATCGCCTGACGCGCGCCGCGCGATCAGCGCCTCGACGCCGTCGAGCAGCAGCTCCAGGCCGAAGCGGAAGTCGCTGTCGTCGACCCACCCTTCGGCGCCGCGCAGCGCGCCCGCGCGCACGGCGGCCGACAGCGCCGGGTAGGTCCCGGCGTCGAGCAGCCCGGCCAGGGCCTCGCCGTAGTCCTCGGCTCCCTCGACGGCCGGGCCGTCGGCCTGCGGCTCTCCGGACGTGGCCACGAGCGCCGCGTCGGTCAGCGCGTAGCCCGCCAGGACACTGGCCACGTTGACCTTCTCCCCGCCGTCCAGCCCCATGCCGTCGAGCGCGGCGAGCAGGCGGTCGAGCCAGAGCAGCCGCCGGGGGCCCAGCGGCGGGGTGAGCCGCGAGATCGGCAACAACCACGGGTGCTCAAGGAGGGTGTCGCGCTGGGCGCGGGTCCAGAGCTCGAGATAGTCGCGCCAGGGCCGGCCCGCGGGGTCGGGCGGCATCGGCACGACGAAGTCGGCCATCGCGGTGAGAAGGTCCTCCTTGCTCCCGACATAGCGGTAGAGCGCCGTCGCCGCCACCCCCACCCGCGAGGCCACGCTCGCCATCGAGACCCCGGTCAGGCCTTCAGCATCGGCGATCTCGATGGCGGCCGAGGCGATCGTGGCCAGGTCGAGCCGCGGCCTCGGGCCTCGGCGCGGGACCGGCTCGCGCCCCCACAACCGCTCCACCACGGGCGGCAACGACCGCTCCTGCGACATTCGGGTTCCTCCTTGACTCACTCCTAGGATTCTGCATTACCTTAAAACTATGAACGTCATACACAGTACGCCATTCACAGAAGCTGTGCACGCCAGAGGACTGACCAAGTCCTTCGGCGGCAGGCCGGTGCTCGCGGGGATCGACCTGACCGTGCCCACCGGCTCCCTGCTGGCCCTGCTCGGGCCGAACGGCTCCGGCAAGACCACCACCGTGCGCATCCTGACCACCCTGCTCGCGCCGGACGGCGGCACCGTCACCGTGGGCGGCCACGACGTCACCCGCGAGGGTGCCGCGGTACGACGCGTGATCGGGCTGACCGCTCAGCAGGCCACGGTCGACGGGCTGCTGACCGGCCGGGAGAACCTCGAGCTGTTCGCCGGCCTCTACCACCTCGGCGGGAGGCAGGCCCGCCGGCGAGCGGGCGAACTGCTCGAACGCTTCGACCTGAGCGCCGCGGCCGGCCGTCAGGTCTCCACCTATTCCGGGGGGATGCGCCGCCGCCTCGATCTCGCCGCCAGCATGATCTCCAACCCCAGGATCCTCTTCCTTGACGAGCCCACCACCGGGCTCGACCCGCGCAGCCGGGCCGAACTGTGGTCGGTGATCCGCGAACTGCTCGCCTCCGGCACCACCATCCTGCTGACCACCCAGTACCTCGACGAGGCCGACCACCTCGCCGACCGCGTCGTGGTGATCAACGGCGGGCGGGTCGTGGCCGATGACTCCCCCGCCGCGCTCAAACGCCAGGTCGGCGCGGAACGCCTGGTGATGCGCCTGTCGCGGGCCGACGACGTGCCCCGTGCCGGGGCCGCGCTCGCCGACGCCCACCTCGGCCAGGACTCCCGCGAGGTCACCGTGGCCGTCCAGGACCCCCGGCACCTGCACAGGACGCTGGACCTGCTCGACCGGGCCGGGATCGACGTCGAGCACGTGGCCCTGCGCGCCCCCACCCTGGACGACGTGTTCTTCGAGCTCACGGCGGCCGCGGCGTGAGCGCCCTCGTCACCTCGGCGGGCGACCTTCGCCGCCTCGTCGTCCGCGACCTGCGCCGCGAACTGCGCGTCCTCGACGGCCTCATCGTGAACACGGCGCTGCCCGTGATCATCATGCTGCTCTTCGTGTACGTGTTCGGCGGCGCGATCACCACCGGCTCCAGCGGCCTGGCCTACATCGACTTCGTCGTCCCCGCCGTGCTGCTCATGTCAGGCGGGTACGGAGCCGCCCTGTCGGCCGTGAACATCTCCGAGGACCTGACCGGAGGCATGATCGACCGTTTCCGCACCCTGCCCATCAGCGGGTGGGTGGTGCCCGCGGGGCACGTCGTGGCATCGGTCGTGCGCAACGTGGCATCGTCCGCCATCGCCCTGCTCGCCGCGATCGTCCTCGGGTTCCGCCCCGAGGCCACCCTCACCGGCTGGGCTCTGGTGCTGGCGCTGGTCGCGGGATACGTCCTGGCGATGTCCGCCCTCGCGGTCGTGTGGGGGCTGCTGGTCAAGTCGGCCCAGGCGGCGGGAGCGTTCAGCTTCGCGGTGCTCTTCCTGCCGTACGTCTCGGACGGGATCGTCCCCGCGGAGACGATGCCGGGCGTGCTGCGCGACTTCGCCTACAACCAGCCGGCCACACCGATCATCGAGACGCTGCGGGCACTGCTCCTCGACCGGCCCGTGGGCTCGTCGGGGGCGGTGGCGGCGGCGTGGCTGATCGGTGTGGTGGTGATCAGCGTCCCGGTCGCGGCCCTGCTCTTCCGCCGCAGGACCGCCGCCTGACGGCCGCTCCGCCGATCAGGGCCTGGGCGTCATCCCGGCCAGGACCACGTCGACCACCCGTACGGCGAGGTCGGGAGCGAGCTCGCCACCGGGCCCCCACTTGGTGTGCCAGAGCATCGTCCCCGAGAGCAACGCCATGCCCATGTCGACGTCGAGGTCAGGATTGAGCTCGCCGGAGGCGATGCCGCGCTCGATCACCGCGCGCATCGCCTCCCTGCGAGGTGTGATGGCCCGCTTGACGAACCGCTCCATCAGCTGCGGATATCGATCGGCCTCGCTCATCGCGATGTTCATCACGCAGCGGCTGCGGGGCTGGCCCGCCTCCCTGCGCATGGCGTCGAGCAGGCTGATCAGGTCGTCGCGCACCGATGTGCCGCCGAGCTCCGGCAGCGGCGCCTTGAGCGTGGCGAGGGCGTCGACGACCAGATCTTCCTTGTTGGACCAGCGCCGGTAGATCGTGGTCTTGCCGACGCCGGCCCTCGACGCGATCGCCTCGATGGACAGCTCGGACACACCCATGCCTTCGCCGAGCAGGTCGAGGGTCGCCTCGATGATCGCCTTCTCGGCCTTCTCGCTGCGCGGACGGCCCGCCGGGCGGGCAACCGCTGGTTCCTGGATCGTCATCGCGGCCTCACACTGTAGCGGGTTCCCTCTGTTCCGTCTGCCGCACCGGTCGCGGCTTGCCGGGCATCCACCTCGCCACGACCACGATGCCGAGCAAGCCGACCACCGCCGACACCATGGCCGTGACGTGCATGCCTTCGACGAACGCGGCGAACGCCGGCTTGATCAGCGCCTGGCCCTGCTCCCCCAGAGCCTGGGCGACGCCCATCGTCCCCATGATCGACTCACCGGCGGCGTGCTGGGCGTCGGCGGGCAGGCCCGCCAGCACCGGCGCCATCTCGCCCCGGTAGCTGGAGGACAGCACCGAGCCGAGCACCGCCACGCCGAGCGCGCCGGCCAGCTGGCGGACGGTGTTGCTCATCGCGGATCCGACACCGGCCTTCTCCCTGGGCAGCGACTCCATGATGGCGGTGGTCGCGGGCGGCATGATGTTGGCCATCGCCGCACCCTGCACGAAGAAGACGATCTCGATCAGCAGGATCGGCGTGTTCTGGTCCATCAGAGCGTAGCTGCTCAACGCCAGGGTCACCACGATCATGCTCACCGTGGCCGACAGCTTGGCGCCGAACCGCTCGTTCACCCGCTGGCTGAGCGGCGCGAAGATGAGCTGCGCCGCGGCGAACGGGATCATCAGCGCTCCCGCCTGCACCGGCGTGAACCCCAGCACGATCTGCAGGTAGAAGGTCAGGAAGAACATCCCGCCCATCATCGCGAAGAAGACGATGCCCATCATGCCGATGGCCGAGCTGAAGCGGACGTTGGCGAAGTTACGGACGTCGAAGACCGGGTGGTCGATGCGCCGCTCCCACCACACGAACACGCCGAGCACCGCCAGGCCGAACAACGTCGGCACCAGCACTTCGGCGCTGGCCACGGTGGCGAGTTCGCCGCCGCGGATGATGCCGTACACGATGGCCACCAGACCGATGATCGACAACGCCACGCCCAGCGGGTCGAGCCTGGACGGCTTCGGGTCACGCGACTCGGGCACGACCATGGAGATCAGGACCAGGCTGACCAGCACGATCGGCACGTTGACCAGGAACACCGAGCCCCACCAGAAGTGCTCGATCAGCAGGCCGCCCGTGATCGGGCCGATCGCCACCGCGAGACCGACGCCGCCGGCCCACACGCCGATGGCCTTGCCACGCTCACCGGGCGGGAACACGTTGGAGATGATCGCCAGCGTGGCCGGCATGATGGCCGCGCCGCCGATGCCCATCGCCGCCCTCGCCAGGATCAGCTGCGTCGGATCCTGGGCGTAGGCGCTGGCCAGCGAGGCCAGCCCGAACAGCACCATGCCGATGAACAGCATGCGCTTTCGTCCTGTTCGGTCGCCGATCACGCCGAACGTGAACAACAAGCCGGCGAACACCAGCGTGTAGGAGTTGATCGCCCATTCGAGCTCGCTCTGCGTCGCCCCCAAGCCCGCCGTCTCGTCGGCGATGGTCTTCATCGCGACGTTGAGGATCGTGTTGTCCAACACGACGGCCAGCAGGCTGAACACCAGCACGCCGAGAATCGCCCATCGGCGTGGATGCCCCGTTTTCGGGTCCATGACAAGGTCCTTAATTTCGATACGCCTAAGTTTCGCAACGACACCGTAGCGCAATGCATTCCGATACGCAACGGTCCCGTTTCGTTAATCCGTGCGAACTCCGCGACCGAACCGGATCACTGCCGCCACCCCCGCCACGCGAGACGTCAGCCGGAGAAGACGCGCTCGGCTTCGTCGCGTCGGGTGTGCAGGTCCCAGTAGAGAGGGGCGATCTCCTCGGGCTCCGCGGTCGGGGCTCCGGGAGGGCCGCCCCCGCCGATCCACACGTCGATGGCGACGTGCGCGGCCTGGACACCGGTGCCGGCCAGCTCCTTGTGCAGGTTGAGCACCCAGTTGCGCAGCGCCGCCTGGGCGGCGTTGACGTTGCCGAGTATCGGGTGCGGGTCGAGCGAGCCGCCTCCGTTGGTGTAGAGCAGGGTGCCCGCGCCGGCCTCACGCATCGCGGGGAGGACGGCCCGGGTGGCGGTGATGGCGCTGTAGAGCAGCAAGTCGATCAGCCACTGCACGTCGGACGGGTTGGTCTGGGACGGCGAGGCGAGGGCGATGGAGCCGACGCTCGGGGCCGGGGAGTGCTCCAGGACATCGATGCCGCCGAAGAGAGTGGCGGCGTCCTTGAGGGCCTGGGCCAGCGCGTCGTGGTCGAGCACGTCCGCCGGGAACGCGGCGGCGGTGATGCCCTCCGCGGTGAGCCGGCCGACGAGGTCGTCGAGCTTGGCCCGGTTGCGGGCGATGAGAGCGACATCGTAGCCCTGGGCGCCGAAGGTGCGGGCGATGGCGAGGCCCATGCCGGGGCCGGCGCCGACGATGGCGAGAGCAGGCATGATCAGTTCACTTTCTCTCGAGTACGGGGTCAGGAGGTTGCGGAGGGGACGGCGCAGCCGTCGGAGCGCAGGCAGGAGCATGGCCGCCGGGGGCGAGGTGACCACCTCCACGTGCTCGACGGCTCGCGCCAGGCGATGGCCGCCCAGCCCGCACCAGGGGAAGGCCACCTCGGACCAGAGCTCGACCTTCATGGCATCCCCTCCAATTCTTACTATTTGTGCGTAACGTCAAGATAGGACAGCATGGAGGGGCCTACAAAAGGCACATCACTGTGCGTCACGGAGAGGAATGTGCGTCATGGAGCACGCAGGGGGATCGGCGGCCGCCGCGAGCCGGGGGCCCTGCGCGGCGATCCCGGCCGACCAGATGGCCTTCATCCGCCAGATCCTGGACCGGGTCGGCGACAAGTGGAGCATGCTGATCATCGCGATCCTGGAGGACGGCGCCCTGCGCTACACCGACCTGCAGCGCGACGTCCCCGGCATCTCCCAGCGCATGCTCAGCCACACCCTGCGCCAGCTTCAGCAGGACGGGCTGATCACCCGCACGGCCTACGCGGAGGTCCCGCCGCGCGTGGAGTACACCCTCACCCCCCTCAGCCGTGGCCTGCTCGACATCGTCAAACAGCTGATCGGCTGGGCCTCCGACCACCACGACGAGATCCGCGCCCACCGCGCCGCAGCCGGGTCCTGACCCCGTCCCGGCCCTCCGCAAGCCTGCCACCGGCCCGCGTCGGCTGCCTCCGTAGGTGCCCGAGTCAGGTGCGGGCGGGCTTGATGACTCCGCACCACCGCTGCAAGGCTGCCCGGAGCGTCCCGATCTCCGTGGGATCGGGCCGAGGCGATGCAGATGCCCAGGCCACGTAACAGTCCGGCCGGAGGAGCAGGGCGGTGGGCGCGGGGGTCTGGGAGCGCGCCGTGACGACATCGACCTGGTCGTGCCCCAGGGCGAGTGTCTCCGCCAGTGATGATTCTTCGGTCAGGTCGAGCAGCAGAGGGCGTGCGGTTCTGGTCAGCTCGGCCAGCCGGACCGGCCCGGTCGCGGTGTGCAGGTCCATGTCCGGGGCGAACCGGCCGGTCAGCGGGTGCGCCTCGGGTACGCCCATGTCGTAGCGGACGTCGGCGCCTGCGGTGAGTCCGGCCAGGCGCCGCACCGCGCTCGGGTCGCGGAGCAGTTCGGCGAACACCTCGCGCAGTCCGGTGACATCGCTGCCGGGGGCGATCAGGGCCGCCTGTGCCTGCGCGTTCAGCACCATGCGCCGGGCGGCCGATCGCCGCTCTGTCTCGTAACTGTTCAGCAGCCCGGGCGGGGCGCTTCCCCGGATCTCGGCGGCGAGTTTCCAGCCGAGGTTGACCGCGTCCTGCAGGCCGAGGTTGAGCCCCGGACCGCCTCCCGTGGCGGCGTACACGTGGGCGGCGTCACCGATCAGGAACACCCGGCCGTCGGCGAACCGTTCGGCGATCCGGGTGTTACCGCCGGTCAGCCGGCGCAGCGCGTGCGGTCCTTGGCCGTCGGGCGGCCCGAGCGGCACGTCGACGCCGAGCACGCGGCGGATACTCGTCCCCAGCTCCTCCAGGCTCATCGGAGCGTCGGTCGCAGGCTGGTCCCACTCGGTGGTGCTGACCAGCGGTGGATGGCCGGGCATCGGCGCGTAGGAGAACCCCCCGTGCTCGGTGCGGTGGGGCATGAACGGCATGACGGCGCCGTAGCCGGGCACGTTCAGCGCGCCGGTCGCGGGATCGACCCAGTCCTCTGGGATCGTCGCATGCGCCGAGCGAACGGTCATCCGGTCGTGGGTGATTCCGGGGAACCCGATGCCGGAGAGCTTGCGCGTGGCGCTGTGGGCTCCGTCGGCACCGATCAGGTACCGGGCCCGCAGGTGGTACTCCCCGTCCGGGCTCGTGACGTCGACGGTGACGGCGTCGTCGTCCTGCGCCAGGCCGACGACCTCGTGCCCCCGCCGGATGTCCACGCCCAGTTCGACCGCTCGCTCCTGCAGAACCCGCACGACACGTCGCTGCGGCACCGGCAGGGCGTGGACGGGGCTGTCCTCCAGCAGGCTCAGCTCCAGGCCCATCGCGCCGAACATGAAGTACGCGGAGTTCGGCCGCGGCGGTTCCTGGCTGCCGCTGAGACGTTCGTGCAACCCGCGGTGGTCGAGCATCCTCACGACCTGACCGAGCAGTCCGTTCGCTTTCGGTTCCCGGCTGGGCTCGGGCAGCCGCTCCAGCACGAGCGGCCGGACCCCTGCCAGGCTCAGTTCGCAGGCCAGCATCAGCCCGTTGGGGCCGCCGCCGACGATGACAACATCTGTGATCATATGTACTCCCTTGTTCGCCCGCAGGGGGGCGGGTCGGATGAGGCGCTGAAGCGCTCGCCCGGCCGGCGGGCGGCGGCCGGCGAGGCTCGCCGCAAGACGCGGGCATGGCGACGCGGTCAGCCGCGGTAGCACTCAGCGAGGGCGATGAAGGCGGCCTTGGGTTCCCAGGACATGTCGGGGTAGGTGTCCCCGCGGCGGTCCTCGAGGACTTTGACGATGCCCGGACTGGCCAGGTCGAGATCGTCGCGGGGATCGCCGTCGGGGCGGTGCGGGAAGTTGTCGAGCGCGAAGAGGAAGACAAAGGCGCTGTCGACACCTGCGGCGTCGTAGATCTCCAACAGCTCCCGCAGGTATGCGGCCTGGCCGGGCTCGTCGCGGACGCACTCGCTGTTCAGCCGGACCGGCACGCCGGTGTCCTCGCCGAACTCGACGACCTCCAGTACGCGGCCGCCCCTGTCACCCGCGCCACGGTAGGCGGCGGTGCCGAACTCGGTGATCGCGACCGGCTTCCCCTGCGCGACGAGGGTGCGTACGGCCTCGGCGAACGGGCCGGCGACCTCGGCCGACCGGTAGAGATCCACGCCCACGATGTCGAAGGAGGCCCAGTCGACGCGCTCGAGCGGTATGGAGGCGTAGGTGATCCGGCCGCCGAATCGCTCGCGAATGAGTGCCACGGCGCCGGACAGGAAGTCGTTGACCCGCGCGCTGAGCTCGCCTGCCCGCTCGGCCAGCCGATCTCGCCGAGCCAGCAGCCCGAGCCTGTCCTCCTGGGTGTCGCCCGGCAGGAATCCCTTGTTCATCAGGCTCAGCTCGGCGCCGGCGACGAACACGACCTCGGCGCCCCGCTGCCGGATCCGCTCCGCCCGCTCAGCGCAGTCGGCGAACAGCGACAGCGTCTCCTCGGAGGTCAGCTCCAGAGGGTAGGGCGAGAACCAGACCTCCAGGCCGAGGTCGGCGGCGTACGTCGCGGCCAGCTCCAGCCGCCCGGGGTCACCGCCGATGACGCGGACCGCGGTGCAGTGCAGGTCGTCCCTGATGATCTCCAGCTCGCGCTTGACCACGTCCGGGTCGAAGCGCTCGCGGGAGGACCCTCCGTTGCGGATGAAGCCGGTGTCGTAGGTGATGCCCTTGGCCCTCATTGCACGGGTCCTTCCTGTGGGATGAGGACGCCCAGGCTATGAAGAAACTTGCGTGCACGCAAGTTTGCGCACACGCATTCAAGCTGGAATGCTGGGACGGTGACGACGAGACGGACGGGGTTGCGCGAGCAGAAGAAGCAGGCCACCCGAGAGGCCTTGCGCGCGGCGGCCCTGCGGCTGGCCCTCGAGCGTGGGCCGGACAACGTGCGCGTCGATGACATCGCCGAGGCCGCCGGCGTCTCACCGAGGACGTACAACAACTACTTCTCCAGCCGCGAGCAGGCGATCGTCGCCGCCGTCGCCGGCGAACGGGAAGCGCGAGCCGCGGCGGCGGTGGCCGATCGGCCCGCCGGCGTCGGCCTCGCCGACGCCGTCATCGAAGCGCTCGTGGATCAGTACACCGTCCCGGACGAATCCGGCCGGGACGCGCTGCTGCTGATCACCACCCGTCCCGCACTGCGCGACGCGTTCGTCGAAACCACCACCGCGATCGAACATCCTCTTACCGACGCGATCGCCGACCGTCTGGGCGATGGCGACCCGCACACCGCACGGGTGCTCGCGGCGAGCGTGGCCGCCGCAGTTCGCGTGGCGCTCGAGCAGTGGCTGCAGACGACTGCTTCGTCCTTCACGACCAGCGGGCTCGTCGTGCCGTCCGGCTCGCTACCGGGCCTCCTTCGCACCACGCTCGCACCCCTCGCACCCGCACTCGACGCCGCCGAGCAACGAGCACTCCACCGCCGGCATCGGTGACCTCCCGCCTCGAGAAGCGGCGGCCCCGGCCTCTGCCGCCGGGGCGTCGCAGGCGCGTGGGAACCCGCCGAACACCCCCGATCAGACCGCGCCCGCTCACGTGCGACCACGCGGACCCGCGACGACCTGCTCAAGTGAGTGCGGCGGGTCCTTCCTGACGTAGCGGAGCGTCCTCCACCAGGACCGGAGGCTCCCCCATCGGCGTGAGCGAGGCGTCGTTCTCCAGTGCCCGGACGACCTCATGTCCCTGCACGCCGGACGTCCCCTCCACCGCCGCCGCGGACCCGCCCTCCGGCCGCGGCGCAGCGGACCGGCTCAGGGCGGTGGATGTCATCGGGCGGCGGCGCCAGAACGGGAGGGCGATCATCACCGTGGCCACCCCCACCAGGCCGGCCACGGCGAACGCCCAGGCCGGACCCGTCCCGTCGATGACGGCCCCCGCGATCGGCGCCGAGACGGCACCGCCCACCAGCAGCGCGGTGCCGTGGAAGCCCATCGCCTCTCCCCTCGCCCCTGCGGGCACCCAGCGGCTGAGCACGTCGACGGTGGACGACAGGGACGGCGCGCAGAGCATGCCCGAGGGCAGCAACGCCAGGACCAGCCAGTGCCAGCCGCCGCCCACCCACGCCACGGGGACGGTCAGCAGGCCCATGGCTCCGATGAGGACCAGCGGCGAGAAGCCACGGGACAGGCCACCGTACAGGAAACCACCGATCAGGGAGTAGACCGCCCAGATAGCCACGGCGAGCCCGACCCACGCTGTCTGGCCTGCGTGCTCCATGGTGGCGACCAGAGCGAGCTCGGCCGCCGTGAGCACGAACGTGGCCGCCGCGACCGTGCCGAGCAGTGCCACGAACGCCGGCGTGACCCACTGCCTCCTGGGCACCTTGACCGCCTGCTCCGCCATCTCGTCGGCCGAGCGGGTGGGCGGGTTGAGCACGATCAGCCCCACCCCCGCCGACGTCACCCCGAGCCCGATGACGGCCATCGTCGGGCCGCTGCCGAGCGTCGTGACGCCGGCCACCGCGAGCGCGGGACCGGTCATGTAGGACAGCTCGACCAGCATCGAGTCGAGCGCGAAGCCGCTGCGCCGCTGGGGCTCGGGCACCATGGCGGCCAGGCACTGCCGCGTCACGCTGAAGACCGGCAGCCCCAGCAGCCCCGCCACCGCCGCCGCCACGGCGAGGACGGGGAACGGCAGCGCCCACGCGCACGCCCAGAACACCGCCTGCGCCACGGTCGTGACGACGACCACGGGACGCAGCCCGTGCTTGTCGACGAACCTGCCCGCCAGGGGCGAGCCGATCGCCATGCCGATCGTGCTGGCCATGGTGACCAGCCCGGCCTTGGCGAAGCCCAGATCGAGCGTGGTGGCGACGTGCAGGGTCAGCGCCATGCCGACCGCCGTGGACGGGATGCGCGCCAGCAGCCCCACCAGCAGCAACGTGGGGAGACCCGGAATCCTGAGCAGGCGCCGGTAGGGGTCAAGAGCCATGGTGTTCGTTACCTCCGCGCTGATTCTGGCAAGAGGCACCGACAGTTCTGCCACTCGTTTTCCGCGCGTGCCATCATCGGAGGAGTCCGGGGACGCCGCCGGGGCGCCTCGAGACCTTTCTGGAGTGATGACACATGTCCTCTTCAACCACGCTGTACGGCGGCGCCGCCGGACGCCGCGTCACCGTCCGCGACCTCGTCGCCGCCAAGGAGCGCGGAGAGCGGTGGCCCATGGTCACCGCCTACGACGCGATGACGGCGAGGGTGTTCGACGCGGCGGGCATCCCCGTCCTGCTGGTGGGCGACTCGGCGGCCATGGTCGTCTACGGCCACGACTCCACGCTCCCCGTCACGGTCGACGACCTGCTGCCGCTCACGGCGGCCGTCGTACGCGGGTCGTCGCGCGCGCTGGTGGTCGCCGACCTGCCGTTCGGGTCGTACCAGTCCTCCCCGCGGCAGGCGCTGGAGACGGCGGCGCGCTTCATGAAGGAGGCGGGCGCGCACGCGGTCAAGCTGGAGGGCGGCCGCCGGGTCGTTCCCCAGGTCGAGGCGCTCGTCTCGGCGGGCATCCCGGTCATGGCGCACCTGGGCCTGACCCCGCAGTCGGTCAACGTCATGGGCGGCTACCGCGTCCAGGGCCGCGGGCAGGCGGGGGACGAGCTCATGTCGGACGCCAAGGACCTGGAAGGGGCCGGCGCGTTCTCGGTGGTGCTGGAGTGCGTGCCGGCCGATCTGGCGCAGCGGATGACGACGTCGCTCGCGATCCCGACCATCGGCATCGGAGCGGGCCCGTCGACGGACGCGCAGGTGCTGGTGTGGCAGGACCTCATGGGACTGACGCCGCGGCCGGCCAAGTTCGTCAGGCAGTACTCGGATCTGGCCGCCGAGATGGACCGCGCCGTCCGCGCCTTCGCGGCCGACGTCGCATCCGGCGCCTTCCCCGCGCCCGAGCACACCTACCGCTGACCGCGGCGCACCGGCGCTTTCCTGTCGGGGCGGGGGCGGCTCACGGGCAGTCAGGCGGCCAGGGTGGCGGGATCGGTGTTGGAGCCGCAGACGACGACCCCCACCCGCTCCCCCGGGCTCGGTGTGTAGACGCCCGACAGGAGCGCCGCGTACGCGGCCGCGCCGGCGGGCTCGGCCGCGATCCGGTGCCGCTGCCAGAGAGTGCGACGGGCGGCCAGGATGGCCTCGTCGGTCACGAGCGCGCTCTCCACCCTGGGGCCGGAGAGGATCTCGAAGGCCAGGCCGCCGATCTTGCTGGCGCCCAGCGCGTCGGCCCCCACGCCGCTCACCTCGACGGGCACCGGCCGGCCCGCCCGCAGCGCCGCCGCCAGGGTCGGGATCCGCTCGGGTTCCACGGCGACGATCCGCGGTCCCGCGCCGGAACCGCCCGCCGTGCTCGCGGTGCCCAGCGTGACGCCGGCGGCGAAGCCGCCGCCGCCGACGGCCACCACCACCGTGTCCACGCCACCGGTCTGTTCCACGATCTCCAGCCCGGTGGTGCCCTGCCCGGCGATCACCTCGGGCTGGTCGTAGGCGTGCACCGCCAGCGCGCCGGTCTCGGCGGCGCGTTTGGCGGCGGCCTCGGCGGCCTCGGCATAGATGGCGCCGGTCTGCGTGATGTGCGCGCCCAGCGCCTCCAGCCCCGCCACCTTCACCGGGCTGGTCACCTCGGGGACGAAGATCTCGGCCCGCACACCCAGCTCTCGCGCCGCGTACGCCACCGCGAGCCCGTGGTTGCCGCCGCTGGCCGCGATCACTCCGCCCGCGGGCAGCTCGCCCGCCGACAGGATGCGGTTGAACGCCCCGCGCACCTTGAAGGACCCCGAGTGCTGGAGCAGCTCGAGCTTGAAGAACAGCCCGGGCGAGATCTCGAGCACCGGGGTGCGGAGCGCGAGGCCGCCGATCCTCCTGGCGGCGGCCAGCACGTGCTCGTGGGCGACGGTGGTCACGGTGTCCCCTTGTTCGTCGTTGCGGATCTGATCGCAGAACCCGACCCTATGCCAGCGCCTGGGCGATGTCGGACCACAGGTCCTCGGGGTGCTCGATGCCCACCGCGATGCGCACCGTGCCCTCGCCGATGCCGCTGCGCGCCAGTTCCTCCGGGCTGAGCGACCGGTGCGAGGTGGTGGCGGGGTGCAGGATGAGCGTCTCGACGCCGCCCAGCGAGGGGGCGAGCAGCGCCAGGCGTACGGAGCTCATGAACTTCTCACCGGCCGCCCGCCCGCCGGCCAGGTCGAACGCGAACACCCCGCCGAACCCCGGCAGCAGCTTGCCCGCCAGCTCGTACGAAGGGTGCGAGGCGAGCCCCGGCCAGTGCACCGCCGTCACGGCGGGGTGCTCGGCGAGCCGGACCGCCAGGTGACGGGCGTTGGAGCAGTGGCGTTCCATGCGCAGTCCCAGCGTCTGGAGCCCGCGCAGCGTCAGCCAGGCCGCGAACGGGTCGGCCGAGGCCCCGAGCTCGATCGAGAAGTGCCACACCTTCTCGTAGAGTGCCGCGTCGGCGAAGACGGCGAGCCCGCCGACCACGTCGGTGTGCCCGGACAGATATTTGGTCGTGGAGTGGACCACGACGTCCGCCCCGTGCTCGAGCGGCCGGCAGAGCATGGCCGTGGCGAACGTGTTGTCGACCACGGACAGGATGCCCAGCTCGCGTGCGGCCGCGCACATCCCGGGCAGGTCGGCCACGAGGGTCATCGGGTTGCTGATCGTCTCCAGGTAGACGAGCCTGGTCTCGGGCCGCACGGCGGCGCGCAGGGCCGCGGGGTCGTTCTCCGGCACGTACGTGACCGCGATCCCGAACCTGCCCGTCAGCTCGTTGAGCATGGCGGCGGTCCCCCCGTAGAGGGATCGCTGGGCCACCATGTGGTCGCCGGGCTTGAGCAGGGCGAGCAGGACGGTGTTGATCGCGCCCATGCCCGATCCGGTGGCCACCGCTCCGGCGCCGCCTTCGAGCCCGGAGACGGCCAGTTCGAGGGAGCGGACGGTGGGGTTGGTGTAACGCCCGTAGACGAACGCGCCGTCGGGGCGGCCCATCGACGTGGCCATCACGGCGGGGTCATCGAACACGAACCCCGAGGTCTGATAGATGGGAACGCTGATCGGGCGGCTGCCCTCGACGGCCGGCTGCGGCGGGTGCACGGCCCGCGTTTCAGGTCGGAATTCGCTCATAGGTTAAGGATCGCCCATAAAAGGGACTCCACGGCAGAGCCCACGCGCCGGAATCGCTCCGGAGAGGCCGGCCATGATGACCCCGTCGATCCGCCGGGACGCGGGCCGCCGTACTCGCTGCTCGCCGCCAGGCTGCGGGCGCGACCGCGCGCAGTCCCGAGGACGGCCTTTCGCGGGCGGTGAACACCCTGGCTGCGGCCTGGGACGTCTTCAAGAATTCGGACAAATCGGTCTCCCGTCGGACCCTGGTCATCTGACAGGGTGGGGTCATGAAAACGACCTTCGTACTCGTGCACAGCCCAGCGGTCGGGCCCTCGACCTGGGCTCCCGTGGCCGAGTCGCTGGAGCGCCGCGGGCACGCGGCGGTGGTGCCCGACCTGACCGGCGTGACCGCGGGAGAGGCGCCCTACTGGCCGCGGGTGGTGGAGAAGGTGCGCGCGGCCACCCCTCCCGGCACCAGCGTGGTGCTGGCCGGGCACAGCAACGCCGGGCTCTACCTGCCGTTGATCAAGGAAGGGCTCGACGGGCAGGTGGTGGCCTGCGTGTTCGCCGACGCGGGCCTCCCGCCGCGCGACGGGCCGGTCAAGGTCGCCGAGGACGGGTTCCTGCCGTTCCTGCGCGACCTCGCGGGCCCCGACGGGATGCTTCCGCGCTGGACCGACTGGTGGGACGAAGAGGACGTGGTGGCCCTGCTGCCCGATCCGGCGGTACGCGTACGGGTCGCGGCGGAGCAACCACGGCTGCCGCTCGACTACTACACGCAGTCCCTGCCCGTGCCCGCGGGGTGGGACGACGTCAGGTGCTCGCTGTTGTGGTACGGCCCGCCGTACGACTCGATCGCCGAGGAGGCCGCGCGGCGCGGCTGGCCCGTGACCCGCCTGCCCGGCCGGCACCTGCACCAGGTGATCGACCCGGAGGGCGTCACCGACGCGCTGCTCAAGCTCTCCGGAAAGTCGTGAATTCTTCACTGCCGTCCGCGATCGGGTCCGGCGATAGTCGGATCCATGACAGCGATCGACGTGACCGGGCTCAGCAAGAGCCACCAGGGTTTCCCCGCGGTGAAGGACGTCTCGTTCGAGGTGGCCGAGGGTGCGATCTTCGCGCTGCTCGGCAGGAACGGCGCGGGCAAGACCACGACGGTCGAGGTGCTCGCGGGTTTCCAGCGCGCCGACAGCGGCACGGTGCGGGTGCTCGGCCTCGACCCCTGGGCCGACAGGGCCGCCGCGCGACAGCGCGTCGGGATCATGTTGCAGGAGGCCGGGTTCTTCCCTGACCTGACGGTCGCCCGGACCGTCGACATCTGGCGTGACTTCACCGCCGTGCCCCGCCCGCGCGACGAGGCGCTGGAGCTGGCCGGGCTGGCGGGCAGGTCCGGTACGAAGGTGCGCCAGCTCTCCGGCGGCGAGAAGCGCCGGCTGGACCTCGCGCTCGCCCTGCTGGGCCGCCCCGACGTGCTGTTCCTCGACGAGCCGACGGCCGGCATGGACCCCGAGGCGCGGGCGCGAACCTGGGAGGTCGTCCGCGACCTCGCCGGGCAGGGCACCACGGTCCTGCTGACGACCCACTACCTCGAGGAGGCGCAGCGCCTGGCCTCCGCCCTGGCGATCATGGACAGGGGCGAGATCGTGGCCTCGGGCGGGATGGCCGAGACGCTCGCGGCGCGGAGCGGGCGGGTGGCGTTCCGGATGCCCGCCCAGGTCCGTCCCGCGGACCTGCCGCTGCCGGTCACCCTGGAGGGCGGCAACGCCGTCTGCCGCGCCGAGGATCCCGACCTGGCCGCGCAGACGCTGCTCAGCTGGGCCGCGTCGCGCGGCGTGCGCCTGACCGGCCTGGAGGTCCGCACGGCCACCCTCGAAGACCTCTTCCTCGACCTGTCCGGGAGCGCCCGATGAGCTTGACCGCCACCTACCGTCTCGGCACCCGCCTGTTCTGGCGGGACAAGTCCATGGTGTTCGCCTCGGTGATCACGCCCGTCGGGCTGGCCGTGGGGATGCCCGCCCTCATGCGGAACGTGACCTCCGGCGGCGTCGCCGCCGCCACCCACATCTTCCAGGGCGCGCTCGCGCTGCTGCTGGCGATCACCGCGTTCATGAACGTCGCCGTCGCCCTGGCCGCCCGCCGCGACCAGCTCGTCCTCAAACGGCTGCGGGCGACCCGGCTGACCGACGCGCAGATCCTCACCGGCCAGATCGCCGGCACCGCCACCCAGACCGTGGCCGTGATCGCGCTGTGCACGCTGGCCGTCCACCTCGTGGCCGACGTTCCGCTGCCCGCGAACCCCCTCGCCTTCGCCACCGTCACCATCGCGGGCTCGGCCGTGCTGTCCCTGCTCGGCGCCGCGTACACGGCCGCGATCCCGCGGGCGGAGCTGGCGGCGGCGTTCACCACGCCGGTGTTCCTGGTGGCGGGCGTCTCCGCGGGCGCGATGGGCCCCGTCCCGGTGCCCGCATGGCTGCGTCCCGCCCTCGACCTGCTGCCGACCACGGCCGTCGTCGACGCCGTCAGGACCGGCGACCTCGTCGTGCCCCTCCTGGTCCTGGCCGGGTGGACGCTGGCCGGGCTGGCCGCGATCCGGCTGTGGTTCCGCTGGGAGCCGCGCAGGTCATAATCGTGCCCGTGGTCTCGTCATCCGCCAGGCGGCTCGCGACCGGGCTGATCGTCGGCGTCGCATGCGCCTACACCATGATCGCGCTGCTCTACTTCCAGCACGGCGCGGGCTACGGCGTGCTGGCCGCCATCGCGATTACGGCCGTGGTCACCACCTACTCCGTCAACATGCGGGCGGCGCTGCGCGATGGGCGCCCGCCGCTCTTCCCTCTCACGCTCGTCCTCCAGGCGGTCGCCACCTACCTGCCCGAGCTGCTGCCCGGCGGCTGGTCGGCCGTGGCGGCCCCGATGCTGGCCGGAACCCTGCTGGTGTTCCTGCCGCTGCGCTGGGGCGGCGCGCTGGTGGGGCTCATGATGGTGTACGAGGGCGCCGTCCTCTCCCTCAGCGGGGCCGTGCCCGTGATCGTCGCCTTCTACGTGGTCACCGTGCCCACGACGGGCGCGATGACGTACGCGCTGGTGCGGTTCGTCCGGGTGACGGTCGCGCTGGAGGAGGCCAGGGCCGAGCTGGCGGACGCCGCGGTGCTGAAGGAACGCCTGCGCATCTCCCGCGACCTGCACGACGGGCTCGGCCGCAGCCTCACCGCGATCGCGCTCAAGGGCGACCTGGCCGCCCGCCTCATGGACCGCGACCCCGGCTCGGCCCGCACGGAGGTGGGGCAGCTGGTGCAGGTGGCGAGGGAGGCGGCCAAGGACGTGCGGCAGGTGGCCAAGGGCTACCGGGCGCTGTCGCTGGCCGGTGAGGTCGACAAGGCGGTGGCGCTGCTGGAGTCCTCCGGGGTGGCGGCGCAGGCGCACCTGGCCGACGTACCGCTCCCCAGGCGTTCCGAGGAGGCGCTGGCCTGGGCGGTGCGCGAGGGGGTCACCAACGTCCTGCGCCACAGCAGGGCCACGACCTGCACGATCACCACGTCGCTGCACGGCGGGACGCTCCGCCTCGAAGTGGCCAACGACGGCGCGCCGGCCGGCTCGGAGCCGCGTGGCGGCGGGCTCACGGGCCTGGCGGAGCGGGCCGCGCAGGCGGGTGGCTCCTGCGCCGCCACCTCGACGGGCACCGGCGGCTTCCTGCTGGCCGTGGAGGTCGCGGCATGATCAGCGTGCTGCTGGCCGAGGACATGCACATGATCCGCGCCGCCCTCACCGCCCTGCTCGGCCTCGAGTCCGACATCGACGTGGTCGCGGAGGTCACCCGCGGCGACGAGATCGTGCCGAGGGCCATGGAGGTCCGCCCCGACGTCGCCGTCGTCGACATCGACCTGCCGGTCGTCGACGGCATCACCGCCGCCGCGGCGTTGCGGGAGCGCCTGCCGTCCTGCCGGATCCTCGTGCTCACCGCCATGGGCCAGCCCGGGCACGTGCGCAGGGCGCTGGCCGCCGGCATCGAGGCGTTCCTGGTCAAGGACGCCCCCGGCGACCGGCTCGCGGACGCCGTCAGGCGCACCGCCGCCGGGCTGCGCGTGCTGGACGCCGAGCTGGTCTCGTCGGCCATGGAATACGGGGAGAGCCCGCTGACGCCCAGGGAGTCGACCGTGCTCAGAGAGGCGGCCGGAGGCGCGTCCGCCGAGGACATCGCCTCCCGCCTGCACCTGTCACCCGGCACCGTACGCAACTACCTGACCGGGGCGATCACCAAGACGGGCGCCCGCAACAAGATCGACGCCATCCGCATCGCCGAGGACGCCGGCTGGCTCTGAGCCGGAACCCGGCGCGCGCCCGCCGCCGGTCAGATGTCGGTGATGCGCAGTCCGGCGTGCGCCTTGTAGCGGCGGTTGACGGAGATGATGTTGGCCGTCAGCGCCTCCACCTGGCAGGCGTTGCGCAGCCGTCCACCATAGACGCCCCGCACTCCCGGGATGGCCTCGGCCAGGGCCTGCACGGTGCCGGTGGCCTCGCGGTCGTCGCCCAGCACCAGCACGTCGAGGTCGACCTTCTCCACCGACGGGTCCATCAGCACGACGGCCGACACGTGGTGGAAGGCCGCCACCACCCGGCTGTCGGGCAGCACCGCGGCGGCCTGCTGCGCCGCGCTGCCCTCCTCGACGGGCAGCGCGTACGCCCCCTGCTTGTCGAACCCGAGCGGGTTGACGCAGTCGACCACGATCTTGCCGGCCAGCTCGGCGCGCAGGGACTCCAGCAGCGCTTTGTGCCCTTCGTACGGCACCGCGACGATCACGAGGTCCGCCTGGGAGGCGACGGCGGCGTTCTCGTCGCCCGTCGCACCCGCTCCGATGGAGCCGGCCGCCTCCTGGGCTCGCTGGGCGCTGCGCGACCCGATCAGCACCGGATGCCCCGCCAGCGCGAACCGCCGCGCCAGCCCTTTGCCCTGGTCGCCGGTGCCGCCGAGGATGCCGATGGAAAGCCCGTTAACGTCAGTCATAGCCAGATCATGCCAGCTCCACCCCGCCGGACCGGCAGCCGGGCTCGCCGCAGGCGAGCCCGGCGTGAAGGAGCGCCGGTGAGCACGGCCCGGCGGGTCAGCAGTTGCCGGACGCGGGCAGCCCGTACATCCGCAGCGCCAGCCACTCGATGGCCAGCGGCCCGCCCTCGACGGCCCCGGTGACGTGGTCGGGCGCGGGCAGCGACACCCAGCGCACGGTCACCCCGGCCCGGCAGTACGCCGAGCGCAGCGTCGATCCCACGATCTCGTCCCCGGTGCCGTGGTACAGGAACATCGGCACCTGCGGGGCCGCGGACCCGAGCCGGTTCTCCGCCAGGCGCGCCTGCCACTTCGGCTGGCCGAGCAGGTCGATCGGGCTCAGGTCGGAGAAGCGGAGCCCGGCCAGCCTGTCCAGGTCGCCCACGCAGTCGTCGGCGGCGTCGGCGAGCAGCGCGCGGCCCCGGTCGTTGAGGTCCGCCTCGAGGCCGAGCTCGGGGTAGGCGGCGTCGAGGCCCACACCGGCGGCCGCGGCCAGCCCGAAGTCGTCGCCGCCGTCGAGGTGGTTCGCCACGGCGTGCAGGTCGGCGGGGACGCCGCCGGCCGCGACGCCCTTGAGCCGCAGCTCGGGCGCGTACGCGGGCTGCAGCTGGGCGGCCCAGCCGGCGGACGCGCCGCCCTGGGAGTAGCCCATGACGGCGACGGGCGCCCGGCTCGACAGCCCGGAGCCGGGGACGCGGGTGGCCGCCCTGATCGAGTCGAGGACGGCGTGCCCCTGCGAGATCCCGGCCATGTACGTGTGCGGCCCGGGCGTGCCGAGCCCCTCGTAGTCGGTCATCGCCACCGCGAACCCCTTGAGCAGGAACAGGCTCACCAGCGCGAGCTCGGCCTCCCGGCCCTGGCTCATGGCGGCGGAGGGGGCGCACTGGTCGCCCAGCCCGTGGGTGCCGACGGCGTACCCGACGATCGGGCGCGTGCCGAACGGGTAGCGGCCCTTCGGCACGAGCAGCGTGCCGGAGACCGTGTTGAGCGAGCCGGTGGCGGAGGTGGAGCGGTAGAGGACGTGCCAGGCGTTGACCGGCACCTCGAGCAGCCTGCCCGGCAGCAGGTAGACGGTGGTGGGCTGGGCCGAGACCACGTCGCCGGGGGTCGCGGCGCGGGCGGGGGTGGCGATGAGAGACATGATCGATAACAGGATCACTGACATGCTGACGCGGACACGAAAGGTCATGTGCCGCCCCTCTCCTTGAGGATCACACGCTCGGAGACGGCGGCGCCGCGAGCCCGATCGTTACTCGCAAGTAACCCCCTGTCAAGGCCCGATTCGACCGATAAATCCACCTCGTGTCCGCACGCCACTCCCGAATCAGCCACCCCGGAAGTACGACGTCAGGCACCATGGATGAATGGACTCAGGATCGGTGGCACTCCTGCGCGAGCTCCTGACCGACACCGGCTGGATCGACCGCGCGCGCGAGCTGGGGCTCGCCCTGCGCGCCACCCGCTCGCCCGGAGGCCTGCTGCTGGTCGGCCCTCCCGACGACGAGCCCTGGCACCTGACGGCGCATCTCAGCGACGAGGCCCGATACTCCGGGCTGACGCAGCTCTCACCCACCCTGGTGCGCTGGACACCGCCGGCCGACGCTCCTCCCCACCTGCGTGTCGGCCTCGACCGCCTGGAGCGGGCGGCCCGGGGCGAGACGTTGTTCGTGCTGGCCGAGGAGCAGGCCCCGGTCCCGCTGCTCGAACGCGTCGACGACGCGCGGCGCACGGGCGCGACGATCCTGGCGATCGAGGGCGGCGACGCCGAGCTGACCGGCCTCGCCCATGACGCGATCGCGGTGCCGCGCGGCGGGCTGGTGTCGTTCGACGGCGCGCAGCACCTGGTGAGCGCGGCGGCCGGCGAGGTGGAGCGGCGTCCTGGTCTGCGCGAACGCCTGGCCCGGCTGCTGGAGAAGGTCAGCGGCCCTCAGATGACCGACTAGTAGGAGGCGCCGCGTGATCGTCGAGCTCAGCCACCGCATCGTCGAGGGGATGACCACCTATCCCGGCATCCCCGCTCCGAAGCTCTGGGTGCACCTGAGCCGGGAGGACTCCCGCAGCTTGTACGCGCCGGGCACGGAGTTCCACATCGGCGTGATCACGCTGGCCGCCAACACCGGCACCTACGTGGACACCCCGTACCACCGCTACGCCGGCGGCGACGACCTCGCGCGGGTGCCGCTGACGAAACTGGCCGACCTTCCCGGCCTGGTGATCCGGGCCGGAAGGCAGCGGGCGGTGACCCTCGACCGGGCACTCGACGTACGCGGCCGGGCCGTGCTGATCCACACGGGATGGGATTGCCACTTCGGCACCGGCGCCTACGCCCAGGGCCACCCGCACCTGGCCCCCGAGTCGGCGGCCTGGCTGGCGGAGCAGGGCCCGGCGCTGGTCGGGATCGACTCGCTCAACATCGACGACACCCCGCCGCACGGCGAACGCCCCGCCCACTCGATCTTGCTGCGCGCGGGGATCCCCGTCGTGGAGCACCTGACGGGGCTGGGCGCGCTGCCCGACGAGGGTTTCCGCTTCCACGCCGCGCCGCCGATGGGCGCCGGCCTCGGCACGTTCCCCGTCAGGGCCTACGCGGTCGTGCCCTAGTCGTCCTCCTCGTCGGCCTCATCCCATGCCTTGTTGCGGTCGGCGGCACGCTGCAGCGCCCCGGCGGCCTCCTGCTCGGACGCGTAGGGCCCCATCCGGTCCTTGTTGGGGCACCCCTTGTCGGGCTCGACCCTCATGTGCTTGAGGCAGAACCACCACTGGCCTTCGCTCACGAGGTCAATTCTGCCCCGTAGACTCATGTTTCATGACGACACTGCTCCAGCCAGGGCGAGTTTCGCCCATGCGAAAGGTCCCCGCCCACATCGAGCGGCCGGAGTACGTCGGCAAGAAGCGCCCCACCACCGGCGAGTCCGACGTGAAGACCCCCGAGATGATCGAGCGCATGCGGGTGGCGGGCAGGATCGCCGCCCAGGCGCTCGAAGAGGTCGGCAACAACGTCCGGCCGGGCGTCACGACCGACGAGCTCGACAGGATCGGCCACGAGTTCCTCATCGACCACGGCGCCTATCCGAGCACGCTCGGCTACAAGGGCTATCCCAAGTCGCTGTGCACGTCGATCAACGAGGTGATCTGCCACGGCATCCCCGACGACACCGTCCTGCGCGACGGCGACATCGTCAACGTCGACATCACCGCCTACATCGGCGGCGTCCACGGCGACACCGACGCCACCTACCTCGTGGGCGAGGTCGACGAGGAGTCGCGGTTGCTGGTGGAGCGCACGCGCGAGGCGATGACGCGCGCGATCAAGGCGGTCGCGCCGGGGCGGCAGCTCAACGTCGTGGGCCGCGTCATCGAGGCGTACGCCAAGCGGTTCGGCTATGGCGTCGTGCGCGATTTCACCGGCCACGGCATCGGCACGAGCTTCCACTCCGGCCTCATGGTCCCCCACTACGACGACCCGTCGTTGCGGGTGGAGCTGGTGCCCGGGATGACGTTCACGATCGAGCCGATGCTGACGCTGGGGACCATCGACTACGACATCTGGCCCGACAAGTGGACCGCGGTCACGAAGGATCGCAAGCGCACGGCCCAGTTCGAGCACACGATCGTCGTCACCGACACGGGCAGTGAGATCCTCACCCTGCCCTGACCGCGCTCCGAGGCACCGTCACCGGCGCATGGGCACCACCCCGGTCACCGTGGTGCCCTCTCCGGGCACGCTGTTGACCGACAGGCTCCCGCCGATCTCCGCGAAGGCCGCCCGCATCCTGGCGATCCCGCGCCCCGTCAGCGGCGCGGGATCACCCTTGCCGTTGTCGCTGACCGTCATGCGCAGCCCGCTCCTGCCCGCGGTGACGGCGATGGAGACGGTCTTGGCCCTGCTGTGACGCTCGACGTTCGACAGTGCTTCGCCCATCGCGGCCATGACACCGCGTGTCACGCGCGACGGCACGTCCGTGGCGGGCAGCGCCCAGGTCTCGACCTCGATCCCCGTGCGCTCCGACCACTCGATGAGGCAGGCCTCCAGCGCCTCGGCCAGGCTCTGCCCCCCGCGCATCCGCGTCTCTTCCGACAATGGTCTCGCCTCTCTTGGCACCCCGGGCTCGCGCCGCACCCCAACTCCGGCGCTCCCAACCGCGCGGCACGCAATCCCCCCTCAAGGTTGCGTATGCCAGCGAATGAGGTTATGCCCGTCTCCCCTGGAAGTCAGGCTACCCGGCGGTCCTGTGGCGCGGACGGAGAAGATAGAAGGCCGTGTCCGAACGGCTACTCGCCCTTGTCAGCACGGTTGAGACGGGCGAGATAGGCGTTGTAGGAGTCGAGCTCCGGGTCTCCGGCGCCGGAGCGGTCGGCCCTGCGGTCGGTGCGCCGTGCCTGCCGGTCGTCGTCCTGATACCACTGCACCGCGATGGCCAGCAGCACGATCAGCGTCGGGATCTCGCCGAACCCCCACGCGATGGCCCCGCCGTCGCGCTGCGTCTGCAGCAGCGTGTCGCCCCAGGGGCGGCCGAGCTGTTCGTACCATCCGGAGGCGATCACCGCGCCCATCATCATCAGCGCGATGCCGAAGAACGCGTGGAACGGCATGGTGACGAAGAGCATCAGCAGCCGCCAGACGTGCGGGAGCCGGTGGGGCCCCGGATCGACCCCGACGATCACCCAGAAGAACAGGCACCCGCTGATGAGGAAGTGCAGGGTCATCCAGATGTGCCCGAGATGCTCCTGCATGGCCGACTCGAACAGCGGCGTGAAGTAGAGCGCGTACGTCGACGCCACGAAGATGGAGGTCGCCACCAGAGGGTGCGTGACGACCTTGGTGAACCGGCTGTGCAGGATCGTGGTGATCCACTCCCGCGGCCCGCGATCGCCCCTCTTCGATGCGGGCTTGAGCGCGCGCAGGGCCAGCGTGACCGGCCCGCCGAGCACGAGGAAGATCGGCACGACCATGGAGAGCGTCATGTGCTCGATCATGTGCACGTCGAACATGACCTTGGCGTAGCGGGCCAGCCCGCTCTGCGTGGCGAACACCAGCAGCGCCACGCCGAAGAACCAGGACGCGGTGCGGCCCCACGACCAGGCGACACCGCGCCGTGCCAGCCGGTAGACGCCGGCTCCGTAGAGCCCGGCCAGGACCGCGGCGACCACGGCGAAGAACAGGTCGAGCCACCACAGCGTGAACACGTTCGCCAGCGACAGCTCCGGCGGCATGGGGAAGCCCAGCAGCTCGAACGCCCGGTCGGCGGGCACGACGACCTCGGGCGGCCGCGTGCGCGACAGCGCCACGGCCAGCCCGACGGTGGCGAGCATGAGCAGCGTCTCGCCGCCCGCCAGCCGGGTGAACGCCCGGGGCCGGCCGGCCGCGAGGTCGGCCAGCGTGCGCTGCCTGTGCCAGTAGCCCACGTAGCCGAGCAGCACGAACGCCACGATCTTGGCCACGGCCAGCAGGCCGTATTCGGACGTCCACAGGTCGGAGACCGCGCCCAGCCGCGCCACCAGGCTGAACAGCCCGGACAACCCCACGCCGACGTAGCACCACACCGCCATCCGGGAGAACCTGGCGGCGGCCACCTCCAGCTGCGGCTGACGGCGCAGCGCGTGCGCGGCCAGCACGACGAGCCCGCCCACCCACAGGGCGAGGGCGAGCAGGTGGAGCGCCACCGACGAGGTGGCCAGGTCGTGGTTGGGCGAGGAGGCGCTGTGCCCGGTCAGCGGCGCGGGCAACATCGTCGCCAGCGCGAACACCAGCAGTCCCGCGGCGGCTCCCGCGGTGATGGCGCCGCGGGAGAACAGCGCGATCGCCACCCCGAACAGCACCACGAGCGTCAGCGCCACACCCTGCGTGGTCTGGGTGGCGTAGCTGGTCAGGATGGTGCGCTCGAGGATCTGCGGCACGGTCCTGCCGATGGACTCCGCGGCCCCGAAGAGGATCGCGAGGAACGCCGACCCGGCCCATGCCAGCGCCGACCACGAGCTGGCCTTGACGTAGTCGACGGCGGTCCCGCCGAGCACGCCCTTGTCGTTGGGCAGCAGCGCGGCGGCCATCAGCAGCAGGCCGACGGTGAGCACTCCGGACGCGTCCATGAGGAGCTTGGACAGCGGCAGCCCCCACCTGACGACCGCGCCGGCGTCGGGCAGCCCGGGAATGATCTTGGGGAAGGCGCTGCCTCCGGCCATCATGCCGATCACCAGGGCGGCGATCGCGGCCCCCGCGCCGGCGAGCGCGAGACGCGCCGCCCGGCTCATGGCTTCTTCTTCCGCGCGCTGAGCAGGAAGCCGATGCCGATGCCGACGAGCGCGCCGATCACGATGATCAGCCAGACGGGGAACATGGCGTCCTGCCCGGCCGACGCCTGCTCGGCGTCCGGCGACGAGGCCGCGGGCGCGGCGGGCTCGGACGCGACGCTGCTCGCGGGCGCCTGGCTCGTCGCCGCCTCCTGGCTGGGGCTGGGACCGGGGGACGGCGTCTGCGCCCCCTCGACCCGGAACGGGATCTCCCCTTCGATCGGATGGCCGTCGGAGGACACGACGCGATAGGCGATCGTGTATTTCCCGTCGGGCAGCGGACCCTTGACCGCCTGGCGCACGACCGCGCCGTCCAGCTCGGGCTTGCCGAGCTGGTGCTGGTCGTCACCGGGCCCCCGCACGATCACGAACGGCATGCGCACCTTGGCGGTGAACTCGAGCTCGACCTCGTCGAGGGCCTTGACCTCGGCGCCCTTGGCCGGCGAGCTGCTCTTGAGCGCGTCGTGGGCCAGGGCGGGAGCGGCGCCGGACACGAGCAGGGCGGCGGTGAGAATCGCGGCGAGCGCCGCGAACGAGGATCTCTTCATGGCACCTTCAAGGCTACCGACGCCGCTGCCCGGTCCGGACCCCGATGTATGGGCCCGCTGGACGGGCCGGTGCCGCCTACAGACCCGCGCAGGCCAGCGCCCGCTGGTAGGCCTCGACGGCCCCCTCCGCGTCGCCCAGCTCTTCGATCGTCTCGGCCGTGGCCAGCCAGGTGGAGGCGGAGCGGCGGGAGTCGGGCAGCGGGGTCAGCCAGTCGCGCACCGACGCCACGTGACCTGCGGCCTCGGCGGAGCGCCCGACGGAGCCGTAGGCCCGGCCGAGCAGGAGGTTGGCCTCGGCGCCCAGCACGTGCCCGTACTCGGGGACCAGGCCTCTGCCGATCTTGGCGTGCTCGACGGCCTTGTCGAGGTCGCCGGTCATGTATTCGGCGTAGGCCAGTTCCACGTGGACCCGGGCCTTGTCGATCGTGCTGGTGGAGGTCTGCTCGAACTCGGCGACCGTCGCGCGCAGCTCGTCGCGCACGGCGCCGGCCTCGGCGGGCCGTGCCTTGAGCCGCTGCTGCAGGAGCGCGAGGCGCATCCTGGCGACGCTGCGCGGATGGCCGTTCTCCAGTTGCACCGCCATGGCCCGTTCGGCGAAGGACAGCGCCTCCTCGTTGTGGCCGGTGTTGTAGGCGACGTTGGACGCCATCCAGTTGGCGGCCACGATGGAGCGTGGCGTGCCGAGCGCGTCGGCCGCGTTGAGCAGCTCGGCCGCGAACTGGCGGGCGCGGAGCAGGTCGCCCCGGTGCATGTAGGCCGACAGCAGGGTCGCGGCCAGCTCGACGAGCGGATCGGTCCACGGCAGGCGGGCGCTCCCGCCCAGCATCTGCTCCCCCACCGTGACGGCTTCGGTCAGCCGCTCGCTGTCGCGGTAGGCGCGGCACAGCACCATGGCGACCTCGATGCGCCGCTCGGGCGACAGCTCCTCCTCGCGGAGCCCGAGGAGGATGGAGATCGCCTCGTCGAGGTCGCCGGCCGCCTCGGTGGCGAGGGCCAGCCCGAATTCGGTGTCTTGACGAAGTGTGGGCAATCCTGTCAGGTTGCTGTTGGCCAGCAGCTCGCGGAACCGGGTGCGGGCCTCGGCGACCTCGCCGTTCTCGAGCGCCAACCGTGCGTAACCGAGAGCCAGCTCGATGTCCTCCATCTGCTCGGCGGTCACACCGTTGATCAGATAGGACAACGAACACTCCAGTTTCTGGGCCAAGAGCTCCAGAACGGCAGGAGTCGGGGTACGCTTGCCACTCTCGATCAACGAGACGTAGCTGTCCGACAACTCGGGATGCGCCAGCTGTGCCTGTGACAGGCCGCGTTGTCGCCGAACTGTCTTGATGCGGAGTCCGACCAGGTCAGATGTGGTCACAGTCGTCGCTCCCTGAGAAGATATAGTCCGAGCAACCCCCACATAGGCGAGGGAGAACCCCCATGCGTATGCGTATTGCCCTGTCGGCACTGGTCACCGCGATGATGGTCGCTGCGGCCCTTGCGGGCAATGTTACGGCCGCGAGTGCCGAAATGTCCCCCGTCGGAGCCAATCAGGATTCCAGCGACTGCTGCTGAGGTCGCCCGGCCAGAGGGGCACACTCCCGGCGTCGGGGGCGCGTACACCGCACCTCGCTCCCGACAACTCCCCGGGACCATGAGGCACGCCCTCGTCATGTGTGCCCCTCGACCCCGCTCCGAAGTGTTCCTCCAGCCCGGCCTTGATCCAGGATTTTATCCGGCGCCGTCTACATTTGATCTACAGTGATCGCTTCGACGACGCCGGCTCGGGGCGATCAAGGAGCGGGGAGGTCGCGTGAGCGAAGAGATCTACATCCGCCTGCTCGGCGCGGTCACCGGTGAGCGGCAGGCCGAACTCCATCGATCTCGGCCCCGCCCGGCAACAGGTCACACTCGCACTGCTCGCCTCCGTCCCCGCCAGGCCCGTCCCGATGCACCGGCTCGTCTCCGGCATCTGGGGCGACGACGCCCCGCGCAACGCCGAGCAGAGCGTCTACACCTACATCTCCGGCTTGCGCCGCGCCTTCGAGCCCTCGCGCGGCCGCCGCGAGCCCTCGCGGTTGTTGTCGGGCACGTCCGCCGGATACGTGCTTCGACTGCGGCCAGGGCAGGTGGACGCGGTGCTGTTCGGCGAGCGCGTCGCCGAGGCACGCAAGGCGCAGCGGAGCGGCGACGACCTGCAGGCCGTGCGCGCTCTCGACCAGGCCCTGCGGATGTGGCGCGGCATCGCGCTGAGCGGCCTGTCGGGCCCGTTCGTGGAGCAGGAACGCGACCGCCTGGAGCAGCTCAGGGTGTCGGCGATCGAGCAGCGCGCGGAGAGCCTGCTGCGCCTCGACCGCCACGCGGAGATCATCGAGGAGCTGCGCGACCTGACCCGCCAGCGCCCTCTGCGCGAGCGGGCCCGCGAGCTGCTCATGACGGCGCTCTTCCGCTCGGGGCGCCAGGCGGAGGCCCTGGAGACCTTCGAGGAGGGCCGCGCCGTCCTCGCCGAGGAGCTGGGCCTGTCCCCCGGCGAGGGGCTGCGCAGGTGCCACGAGATGGTGCTGCGCGCCGACACGGCCCCGCTCTCGCCGCCGGCGCCGCACCAGCTGCCCCGGCGGCTGGCGGTGTTCGTGGGCAGGGCGGATGAGACCGGCCGGCTGAAGGAGCGGCTGGCGCCCGGGCACGACGCGCCGCCCGCTCCCCTGGTGATCATCACGGGCTCGCCGGGCGTCGGCAAGTCGGCGCTGGCGGTGCAGGTCGCCCACCTGGTGGAGGAGCGGTTCCCCGACGGCCAGCTCTACGTCAACTGCCGGGCCGCCACGCCCGAACTGCCCGCGCTCACCGCCCTGGAGGTGCTCGGCCGCTTCCTGCGCGCGCTCGGCGTGCCGCCCCACGCCGTGCCCTCCGACCTCGACGAGGCGGCCGCCGTGTGGCGCAGCCGCCTGCACGGCCGGCGGGTGCTGGCGCTGCTCGACGACGCCGGGGACCTGGCGCAGATCCGGCCGCTGCTGGCCACGCCGTTCGGCAACTCGCTGCTGGTGACCAGCCGCGAGACCATGACGTGGGGCGACGACTACTTCCAGCTGGAGCTGGACCGCATGTCCCACGCGGAGTCGGCCACGATGCTGGCCGGGCTCGCCGGCGCGGGCCGGGTGGCGGCGGACGCTGGGCAGACGGCGAGCCTGGTCCGGTTGTGCGAGGGCCTACCGCTGGCCCTGAAGATCGCGGGCGCGCGCCTGGCCGCCCGTGCCGACTGGACCGTGGCGACGCTGGCCGCCCGGCTCAGCGACGAGCGGCGGCGCCTGCACGAGCTCGCCGTGGGCGACCTGGCGGTGCGGTCCAGCCTGGCGGCCGGCCACACCGCGCTCGAACGCGGCCGCCGGGCCGTCGACCGGCAGGCCGCGCGCATCCTCGCGCTGCTCGGCCTGCTGCACGTACCGGAAGCGACCGCCGAGGTGGCGGGCGCGCTGCTCGGCGTGCCGCCCGCCGAGGCGGAGCCGGGGCTGGAACGCCTGGTCGACGCCCACCTGCTCGACCGCGCCGGCCACGGCCGCTACCAGCTGCACGACCTCGTCCGCCTCTTCGCGGGCGAGCTGCGGCCGGACGGCGCCACGGACGCGCTCATCCGCGTGTTCTCCTACTACGCGGCCTCAGCGCGGCTGGCGAGCAGCGTCATCGACCCGCACCGCGTGCAGACCGCCGCCCCCGTGGACGCGGTTCCCCATCAGGTCTCCGGCTTCGAGGAGGCCAAGGCGTGGCTCTACGAGGAGGAGCCCATCCTGGTCGCCGCGGCCGCCCAGGCCATGGGCTCTCCCGACGAGGCGATCGCCAGGCTGGGGATCAACCTCGCGTTCGGCCTCGCCTGGCACCAGCAGCGGACCTACGACATGACGACGATGCTCGCGCTGAACACGCAGGCCCTGCGGGTCAGCGAGCGGCTCGGCGACGAGACGAACGCGCAGCTCGCCCACGACCACGTCGCCAACGCCCTGCGCATGACGGGCCGCACCGACGAGGCCGTCGCCCATCTGCGGGCCTCGCTGGCGATCGCCAGGCGCCGCGGCGACGCCTTCGGCGAGCAGCGCGCGATGGGCAACCTCGCCGTCGTGAACATCTCGGGCGAGCGCTTCGACGAGGCGCTCCCGTGGGCGGAACGCCAGCTCGCCCTGGCCAGGAGCATCGGCTCGCGGGTGGGCATCCGCTACGCGCTGCTGATGACGGGCAACGCCCACTGCGGCGCAGGGCGTCCCGAGAAGGCGTGCGAGCCCCTCCACGCGGCGCTCGACGACGCCCAGGAGGCAGGCGACCTCACCCATGAGGCGCAGATCCGCATGGGGCTCGGGGAGACCCATCTCGCCATGGGCCGGCCGGAGGAGGCGCTGGAGCAGCTCGTACGAGCCTCCGAGCTCATGACGCTGGTCGGCTACCGGATCGGGAAACTGCGCTGCCTGGTCGGGCTGTCGTACACGCACCGGGTCATGGGGCGGCCGGACCGGGCGCTGGCCTGCGTGACCGAGGCCGCAGGCTTCGGCGGCGCGCTCGGCAACCCGCGCTGGGAGCGGCGGCTCGCGGAGGAGCAGGCGGCCGTGCACGAGGCGCTGCACCAGGTCTGATCCGCTAGCGCGGCGGGCCCGTGTCCCTGAGCGCGAGGAAGAAGTCGACCCGGTCCGCCATCGCCGACAGGTCCCTGCCGGTCAGCTCCTCGATCCTGCGGACGCGGTAGCGGACGGTGTTGACGTGCACGTGCAGCCGCTCGGCGCAGGCGTTCCACGAGCCGGCGCAGTCGAGGTAGACGCGCAGGGTGCGCACCAGCTCCGACTGGTGCGTGCGGTCGTAGTCGAGCAGCGGCGCCAGCAGCCGGGCGGTGAACGAGCGGCGCACGTCGGCCGGCACGGTGGCCAGCAGCAGCGCGTGCGTGTAGATCTCGTCGCTGGTCACCACGCCGCCGGCGCGGGCCTCGGCCAGCCGTCTGGCGTGCCGGGCCTCCTCGACGCCGCCCTTGACGGCTGCGGCACCGGTCAGGGCGCCGCTCAGCCCGACGCTGACGCGCGTGTCCGGCAGGGCGGACAGCACCCGGACGCCGGCGCGCAGCCGGCCGGCGACCTCGGAGGCGGTGCGCTCGCGCAGCGGCACCACGGCGACCGCGCCCTCCGCCCGCGCCGCAGGATCCACCGCTGGGTCCACTCCCGGGTCCGCCTCCGGGCCCACCCCTGGTTCCGCCCCCGGGTCCACCGCAGGAACCACCGCCGCGACCGCCTCGCGGCCGAGCAGCTCCTCGACGACCCGGCCGCCGAGCGCGGACGGGCCGGGGACGCCCCGCCCGGACACGGTGGCGTTCACGATCGTGTACGGCTCCGCCGCGCCGATGCCGCACGTCCGCAGCCTGGCGTTCAGCTCCGGCAGGCCGGCCCCGGCGAGCGCGGCGGCGACGAGCTGCTCGACCAGGCGACGCTCCACCCTGCGCCCCTCCTCCATCCGGCTGCGTTCGAGCGCCACGCAGGCGGCCAGCTCGTAGCCGACGTCGGCCCGGCCGAGCAGGTCGCCGTCGCAGGCCAGCGCCCAGCCCGCGGCCCGGTGGCCGCGCCCGACCGCGAAGACCGTGGTGGCGCCGGCGAGCGCGGGCAGCCGGGGCGCCGTCAGGTACGCCGTCGCGAGGCGCACCGGGTCGTCGGCCGCGCCGACGAGGACCTCGCCCGACGCGGACACGACGGCGCCGGTGACGCCCAGCTCGGCGGCGGTCAGCCGGAACAGCTCGGGCAGGTCCGCGCCCTCGGCCATGGCCGCGACGAGCCTGCGGTGGCTGCCGAGCGCCTCGCGGACGTCCCCGGACAGGCGGGGCACGACCAGCTCGGCCAGCGTGCGGAAGGACACCTCGGTCGGCACCTCCACCAGGGGCAGCCCGGCGGCCCTGCAGGCGGTCACCAGGTCGCCGGGCACGTGGCCGAGCCAGGCCTGCCCGGCCCCGAGCGCGGCGACGCCGGCCTCGGCCAGCGCGGCCACGAAACGCGCCGAGTCGCCGGGCTCGTGCCACCACATGAGCCCGGTCAGGACCAGCTCGCCGCCGCCCAGGTAGCGCCCGGGCTCGGGCAGGTCGGTGATGTGCACGGTGCTGAACTCGCGGGCGGGGTCGCCGGCGAGCAGCGTGAGGCGCAGCTCCTCGATGGCCAGCAGGTCAGAGATCCGCATTTGGAGGAATATACAAGCAGGTGTGCACAACCGCTGACCCGGATTTGACGCCGGGCGCATAGGACGGAACCGGCGGCGGTGCTCTACTCGGAAGATGACGGAGACGGCGAGCACCACCACCGCGGGACAGGGCGTCGGTGAGAGCGCGCGGCGGCCGGACGCCGTGCTCAAGGTGACCGGCGAGTTCGCCTACGCCTCTGACCTGTGGCTGGACGGCATGGTGTGGGGCGTGACGCTGCGCAGCCCGCACCCGTCGGCGTGGATCCGCTCGATCGACGCGGGCCCGGCGCTGAAGATCGACGGGGTGCTGGCGGTGCTCACGCACGAGGACGTGCCGGGCGCCAGGTTCTTCGGGCTGGACCGCAGGGACCAGCCGGTGCTGGCCATCGACCAGGTCCGCTACCAGGGGGAGCCGGTGGCGCTGGTGGCCGCCGACCATCCGGAGACGGCCCGCAGGGCGGCTGCGGCGATCGTGGTGGACTACGAGGTACGCGAGGCGGTCACCGACCCTCGCCAGGCCAGGGACGTGGTCCGCCACCAGCCGGTACGCCGGGGCGACACGTTCGAGGCGGAGGTCGTCGTCTCCGGCGAGTACGAGGTCGGCATGCAGGACCAGGCCTTCCTCGGCCCGGAGTCGGGGCTGGCGGTGCCCGCCGAGGACGGCGGCGTCGACCTGTACATCGCCACCCAGTGGCTGCACGTGGACCGCGACCAGCTCGCCCCCTGCCTCGGCCTGCCGCACGACAAGGTACGCCTGACGCTGTCGGGAGTCGGCGGGGCGTTCGGCGCGCGCGAGGACCTTTCCATGCAGGTGCACGCCTGCATGCTGGCCCTGCGGCTGAACCGCCCCGTGAAGATCGTCTACGGGCGCGAGGAGTCGTTCTTCGGCCACGTGCACCGCCACCCGGCCCTGATGCGCTACGAGCACGGCGCCACCCGCGACGGCCGGCTCGTCTACGTCAAGGCGGACATCCTGCTGGACGGCGGCGCCTACTGCTCGTCCTCACCCGCGGTCGTGGGCAACGCCGCCTCGCTGGGCGTGGGGCCGTACGAGGTGCCGAACGTGCGTGTGGACGCCACCGGCGTCTACACCAACAACCCGCCGTGCGGCGCGATGCGCGGGTTCGGCGCGGTGCAGGCGTGTTACGCGTACGAGTCGCAGATGGACCGCCTGGCGGAGGCGTGCGGCCTGTCGCCGGTCGAGATCCGCGTCCGCAACGCCGTCGCGCAGGGCTCGCGCCTCATCACCGGCCAGCTGATCGACGCTCCGGCCCCGCTGGCCGCGATGTTGCGCGACCTGGAGTCGATGCCGCTGCCGCAGGGGCCGCCCGCCACGGACCTGCGGGCGCTGCCGGGCGGCGTCTCGCAGACGACCCACGGCGAGGCGGTGCGCCGGGGCGTCGGCTACGGCGTCGGGATCAAGAACATCTGCTTCTCGGAGGGCTTCGACGACTATTCCACGGCCCGCGTGCGTGCCGAGCTGGTCGGGGGCGAGCCGCACGTCACCGTGCACACGGCGGCGGCCGAGGTGGGCCAGGGCCTGGTGACGCTCCAGGCGCAGATCGCCCGCACGGAGCTGGGCATCGAGAACGTCACCGTGGCCACCGCCGACACCGCGGTCGGCTCGGCCGGCTCGTCGTCGGCCTCCCGGCAGTCGTACGTCACCGGGGGCGCGGTGCGGGCGGCCTGCGAGGCCGTGCGGGAACGGTTCGGCGGCCGGCCCGCCCGGGAGGCGCTGGAGAGGTCCGGGCCGATCGAGGAGACGCGTGAGTACCGGCACCGCCTTACGTACCCGATGGATCCGGTCACGGGGCAGGGCGACTCGCACACGCAGCTCGCGCTCTGCGTGCACCGGGCGGTCGTGGACGTGGACGTGGAGCTGGGCCTGGTCAAGGTGGTCGAGCTGGCGGCCGTGCAGGACGTGGGCCGGGTGCTGAACCCGCAGGCGCTGGAGGGCCAGATCCACGGCGGGTCCGCGCAGGGGCTGGGGCTGGCGCTGATGGAGGAGATCCAGGTCCGCGACGGCCTCGTGCTGAACCCGTCCTTCACCGACTACCTGATCCCCACCATCCTCGACATGCCGCCCATGCAGATGAAAATCCTGGAAAATCCAGACCCTGCGGCCCCGTACGGATTGCGCGGCGCCGGCGAGCCTCCGACCCTCTCCTCCACCCCGGCCATCGCGGCGGCGGTGCGCGCGGCGACCGGCCTCCGGTTGACTCGCGTTCCGATTAGGCCAGAAGATATCGCCTTGTTCGACAACGGGGAGGTTTCTCATGGCAAGCGCACGTGAGGCGGCCGAGGCGGAGTTCCGGCGTTTCGACGCCGACGGCGACGGCCTGCTGACCGCCGCCGAGATCCGCCAGGCCAACGAGGCTCTGGGCGGGCTGGGCGCGTCCGAGAGCGAGATCGAGGCGTTCATCGCGTCCGCCGACAACGACGGCGACGGGACGATCGGGCTCGACGAGTTCGTCGGCCTGGTAGGCCACGGGCGGCACGAGAAGGCGTGATCTCGTCCCCCGCCGGGTAATGGCCCGGCATGCCCCCTGATCGTTGGGGGGATGGCGTGCTCGACAGGTTCTTCGAGCTCACCGGGCGGGGGACCACCGTCGGCCGTGAGGTGCGTGGCGGGCTCACGACGTTCATGGCCATGGCCTACATCATCCTGCTCAACCCCATCATCCTGGCCGGCGCCAGGGACGTCACGGGCGCCCGGCTCTCGATCGCCGAGCTGACCACCTCGACCGCCCTGGCCGCGGCCGTCTCCACGCTGCTGATGGCCGTCGTCGGCAACGCCCCCTTCGGCCTGGCCGCCGGGCTCGGGCTGAACGCGGTCGTCGCCTACCAGGCCGCGCCGCACATGACGTGGGCGCAGGCCATGGGCCTGGTGGTGCTGGAAGGCCTGGTGATCATCGTGCTGGCCGTGACCGGCCTGCGCACGCTGATCATGAACGCGATCCCGCTCGCGCTCAAGCACGCCATCAGCGTGGGGATCGGGCTGTTCATCGCTCTGATCGGCCTGGTGGACGCCGGGTTCGTGGCGGCGGGCGAGGGCACGCCCGTGCAGCTCGGCGCGACCGGCCACCTCGCGGGCTGGCCGGTCACGTTGTTCTGCTTCGGCCTGCTCCTGATGATCGTCCTGTACGTCCGCAGGACCCCGGCCGCGATCCTCATCAGCATCGCCGTCACCGCCGTCCTCGCCATCGTGGTGAATTCGCTGGCCACCATCCCCCCGCAGGCGTGGGGCGTGGTCGCGCCGCGTGTGCCCGAGTCGCTGGTCTCGGCGCCGGACTTCGGGCTCGTCGGCGCGTTCGACCTGTTCGGCGGCTTCGCCAGGGCAGGGGCGCTGACGGCGACCGTGGTGCTGTTCACGCTGGTGTTGTCCGGCTTCTTCGACGCCATGGGCACGATCATCGGCGTCAGCGACGAGGCCGGGCTGATCGACGAGCGCGGGCAGGTGCCCCGGCTGGGCCGGATCCTGACCGTGGACGGCGTGGCCGGCATGGTGGGCGGCTCGGCCAGCGCCTCGGCGAACACCGTCTTCGTGGAGTCGGCCGCCGGCGTCGGCGAGGGCGCGAGGACCGGCCTGGCCAGCGTGGTGACCGGGGCGCTGCTGGGCGTGACGCTGCTGTTCACGCCGCTGGCCGGGGTGGTGCCCGCCGCGGCGGCCGCACCCGCGCTGGTGCTGGTCGGGGCGCTGATGATGATGCAGAGCAGGAACGTGCCCTGGGACGATCCGGACCTCGCCGTGCCGGCGTTCCTGACGATCGCGCTGATGCCGTTCACCTATTCGATCACGAACGGCGTGGGCGCCGGAGTGATCGTCTACACCCTCATCAAGGCGGCCAGGGGCCGCTTCTCGGAGATCCCGTGGCTGCTCTGGATCGTCTCGCTGGTCTTCCTGGCCTACTTCGCCATCGACGGGCTGGAGCAGCTGTTCACCTAACGGATGTCGGCGCTGTTGCAGGCCACGCCGTTGCGGTCGACGTCGGTGTACCAGCCGTATTCGGCGTGCGTGCCCTGGTAGTAGGGGCCGTCGCCGGCGGCCACGGCTTCCTTGCAGCTCGCGTAGCGGCGGTCGGTGGAGCGCGCTGCGCCGGTCTGCGTCGTGCCGGTGCCGCCGGTCTGGGTCGTCCGCGGAACGCCGGTGGAGGTGGGCCCAGTGGAGGTCGGCCCGGTGGAGGTGGACCCGGTGGAGGTCGGCCCGGTGGAGGTGGGGCCCGTGGACGCGGGGCCGGTCGGAACGGGATCGCTGGAGGCGGGGCCGGACGGGGTCGCGCTCGGCGTGCCGCCCAGCAGGCGCGCCACCAGCGCGTCGGCATCCTCCTTCGTGTATCCCGCGATGCTCATGCTGTCGCCGTCCATGTGCTGCGTGACGATGGGCGCGGCCAGCACGGTCTTGGGCACCTCGGGCTTCTCCGGCGCCAGCACGACGGCGACCTGCCGCTGCTCGGGCACCTGCTCGTCGATGAGCTGGACCAGCCGCTCCTTGAACGCCGGCGCGATCGCGATGCGCACGGAGTACTGGCCGTCCCTCTCGCGCACCGGCTCGATCTTCTGCACGGCGCCGACCGTGACGCCGTCCTCAAGGAGGTAGCAGGTGGTCTGCTCGGCGTCGAGCACGGCGGGGTCGCCGGGGCAGGGGGCGGGCTTGGCCTCCCTGACGGGGGCGAAGTGGATCGGCACGGACAGCCGCGTGGGCGGCGTGCCGCCTAACAGCGGGGTGTCGGGACTGCGGGTCATCAGGACCGCGACCGTGCCGAGCACACCTGCCACGAGCACGACGAGGACGAGCGAGACGATCAGCACGATGGTGGTGAGCCTGCTGGCCTGCGGCTCTCCCGGGTCCGCGTGTGGCGGCTCTTCGGGTTTGTCCATCGATGGCGACCTCATCCTGATGTTCGGGATGCGGGTGAGCTTATCGAGGACGGGCGGCACGCAGGTAATCAGCCGAACAATCCTCACTTCTCATCGCTATAGAAGGAAGACTGAGGGTAAATCACCATATTGGCGAAAAGAGTTGTCTTATGAAGGTCGGTGTACCCCGAGAGGTCAAGAACAGCGAATATCGCGTGGCCCTGACGCCCGCCGGGGTGCACGAGCTCGTCCGTCACGGCCACCAGGTCTACGTCGAGCGCGACGCGGGCGCCGGCTCGTCCATCCCCGACGCCGACTTCGCCGCGGCGGGCGCCGTGCTGGTCCCCGAGGCCGACGAGCTCTGGTCCGCGGCCGACCTGGTCATGAAGGTCAAGGAGCCGATGCCGGAGGAGTACCACCGGCTGCGCAAGGGCCAGGTGCTGTTCACGTACCTGCATCTGGCGGCGAACAAGGAGTGCACGCGAGCCCTGATCGACTCGGGCTGCACCGCGGTCGCCTACGAGACCGTGCAGACGCCCGGCGGCGCGCTGCCGCTGCTCGCGCCCATGTCAGAGGTCGCGGGCCGGCTGGCGCCGCAGGTCGGCGCCTACCACCTGATGCGCTCGGAGGGCGGCAGAGGCGTGCTGATGGGCGGCGTCTCCGGCGTGCGGGCGGCACACGTCGTGGTGCTCGGCGCCGGGGTGTCCGGCATGAACGCGGCCGCCATCGTCCTCGGCATGCAGGCCGAGGTGGTGCTGCTGGACAAGAACATCGACAAGCTGCGCCAGGCCGACCTGATCTATCAGGGCCACTGCCAGACGATCGCCTCCAACACGCTGGAGGTCGAGCGCGCGGTGCTGGAGGCGGACCTCGTCATCGGCGCCGTGCTGGTGCCCGGCGCGAAGGCGCCGACGCTGGTGAGCGACGACCTGGTCAGCCGGATGAAGCCGGGCTCGGTGCTGGTGGACATCTCGATCGACCAGGGCGGCTGCTTCGCCGGCTCCCGCCCGACCACGCACGAGCGGCCCACCTACCGGGTGCACGACTCGATCTTCTACTGCGTGGCCAACATGCCGGGCGCGATGCCGCACACCTCGACGTTCGCGCTCACGAACGTCACGCTGCCGTACGCGCTGGCCGTCGCCGACCGGGGCTGGCAGCGGGCCATGCGCGAGGACCCGGCGCTGGCGCTCGGCCTGAGCACCCACGAGGGCCGGCTGACCAGCCGGCCCGTGGCCGAGGCGCACGCGCTGGAGTGGACGCCGCCGGAGGACGTGCTCGCCTGAGCGCTCCTACTGCTGGGACTCGCCGGGCGTCGGGGAGGTGGTCTCCATCGGCGACTGCTGCTGGCCCGTGGGCTCGGGCGGCAGGGGCGCCTGGTCGGCCGTGGTGGTGACGGCGGCCTCGCCGCCGCAGGTGGCGCCGAGCTCGGGAGTGTCGGGCCCGTTCTGGTATTTCTTGATGAACGCCCCGAGCTTCGGGTCGCCCGCGTCGGTCAGCTTCAGCTGGTGACCCCACGACGAGACGACGATCGGCGACGGCAGGTTGGGGAACGGGCTCATCAGCATGTAGTCCTGCTGGCCCGTGGAGGAGGCGACCTCCGTCAGCGCGTCGAGCTGCGCCTTCGGCAGGTCGGGCCGGTAGGTGATCCAGATCGCCCCGTGTTCCAGCGAGTGCACCGCGTGCTCGCTGTGGATCGGCTTGTCGTAGATCGCGCACTGCTGCCAGTTGTTGTGGTGCTGGCCGCCCACCGGCGGCGTCTCCTTGTAGGCGACCTTGGCCCACACGTGCTGGCCGCCTTCGTACTTCGCGCTGGTCACCGCGTCGAGCGAGGTCTCACGGGCCTGTTTGACGAGGTAGAAGCCCACCACGCCGACGAGCACCACGACGATGAGACCGCCGGTGCCCCACATGAGCAGCGCTGCGCGGCGCTGTTTGCGCCGCTGCTCGGCCCGCATCCTGTCCAGATGCTCGCGCCGTGCCTGCGCCTTCTCCTTGGCCATCGTTCCTCCATCGGCGTACCAAACTCCGGTCACCCTATGCCCTCCGGGCGTATGGGGGTAATAAGAGCTCCATACGGGTCCGATCACGGGCGCTGCCCCAGGTGGGTACGCTGTACTGACCATGGAAACGCCCGCGCGGAAATCGTTGCTCGCCATCGCCGGCGTGCTGGTGCTGGCCGTGGCGGCGTTCCTGCTGTTCGGCCGCGGCGGCACCCCCGGCGACACCTCCCCTGAGGCCGGTTTCGCCCGCGACATGGCCACCCATCACGCGCAGGCCGTCGACATGGCGTTCAAGATCAGGGACAAGGGCCCCGCCCCCGAGATCGACAGCCTCGCCTTCGACATCATCAACACCCAGGCCAACCAGCGCGGCATGTTCCTGGGGTGGTTGCAGCAGTGGGAGCTCACGCAGTCGACCGACCAGCCCGCGATGACCTGGATGCGCGGTCACGGACACGGCGGCGCGTCACCCGCTCCCGGCGCCCCCGGGACCATGCCCGGCATGGCGAGCCCGCAGGAGCTGACCAAGCTCAGGCAGGCGCAGGGCAAGGACGCCGAGGTGTTCTTCCTGCAGCTGATGATCCGCCACCACGAGGGCGGCGTGGAGATGGCCGAGGGCCTGCTCAAGCTCTCCACGCGGGCCGAGGTGGTCAACATGGCCCAGAAGATCGTCGCCAGCCAGAGCGGTGAGATCGAGCTCATGACCAAGCTGCTCGAGAAGCGGGGCGCGCGGCCCTACCCGTCGATCCTGACCCCCCGATAGGGCCATGAGCCCCGACGTCGCCGTCGTGGGGTCCGGGCCCAACGGGCTCGTCGCCGCCGTCCTGCTGGCCCGCGCCGGGCGCAGGGTGCTGCTGCTCGAAGCCGCCGACCGGTTCGGCGGCGGGCTGCGCTCCGGCGAGCTGACGCTCCCCGGCCGGGTGCACGACCTCGGCGCGACGGTGATGGCCATGACCCTGGCCTCCCCCGCCTTCCGCGAGCTCCGGCTCCAGGGCGTCGAGTTCGCCCATCCGCCGGTCGCCGCCGCCCATCCGTTCGACGACCGTCCCGCCGTACTCGTGCACCGCGACGCCCGCCGCACCGCCGAAGGGCTCGGGCGCGACGCGGGCGCGTGGCTGGCGACCGCGGGGGCGACCGCCAGGGCCGGGCTTCCCCTGGTGGAGCTGCTGCTCAAACCGCTCGGGCCGTGGACGGTCCCGCCGTCCACGTTCGCGCGGGCGGCCAGGTTCGGGACGATGGCGGCGCTGCCCGCGACGACCTTCGCCAGGCGCGCGTTCAGCACCGTGGAAGGACGGGCGGTGATCGCCGGCATGGCCGCCCACTCCGTGCTCGACCTGCGCTCACCCATCACCGCCGGCTACGGCCTGCTGCTGGCGTCCCTGGCCCACCTGGTGGGCTGGCCGCTCGTACGGGGCGGGTCGCAGGTCCTCGCCGACGCCCTCGTCGCCGAGCTGCGCTCCCTCGGCGGGCAGGCCGTCACCGGCCACCGCGTGCACCGGCTCGCGGAGCTGGACGCGCCCGCGATCGTGCTCGACGTGACGCCCCGGCAGCTCATGTCGATGGCCGACCTCCCCGGCGGCTACCTGCGGCGCCTGCGCCGCTTCCGTCACGGGCCCGGGGTGTTCAAGCTGGACTGGGCGCTGGACGGGCCCGTGCCGTGGCGGGATCCCGCGGTGGCGGGCGCGGGCACGGTGCACCTGGGCGGGACGCTGGAGGAGATCGTGCTCAGCGAGGCGGAGACGGCCGCCGGGCGGCACTCGCCGCGGCCGTACGTGCTGCTCGTCCAGCCGTACGCGGCCGACCCCACGCGGGGCGGGCACACGCTGTGGGCCTACTGCCACGTCCCCCACGGCTCGGACGTCGACATGACGGACGCCGTCGAGAGCCAGATCGAACGGTACGCCCCGGGCTTCCGTGACCGCGTCCTCGCCCGCCACGCCATGGGGCCCGCGGCGCTGGAGGCGGCCAACCCCAACCTGGTCGGAGGCGACATCAGCGGCGGCCTGGCGAGCCTGGGGCAGTTCGTCAGGCGCCCGGTCTGGTCGCCCGCGCCCTGGCGTACACCGCTGCCCGGGGTGTTCCTCTGCTCCTCGTCGACGCCGCCGGGGCCGGGCGCGCACGGCATGGGAGGCTGGCAGGCGGCCCGCCTCGCCCTCCGCCCCTGACCTCCGCGCCCGACCGGCGTCGACGTTCCGGACCGGACCCCGCGCGCGCCGGGGCGGGTCCGGAACAGTGTGGTGTCAGGTGGTGGGCCGGGAGGAGGAGGCGGCGGTCATCTCCTCGGCGACCGCGGCGGCGAAGGCGTCGACGTCCGCCTCCGTCGTGTCGAACGCGCACATCCAGCGCACCTCGCCCACGGCTTCGTTCCACATGTAGAAACGGAACCGCTTCTGCAGCCGCAGGACGACGTCCTTGGGCAGGACGGCGAACACGGCGTTGGCCTCGACGGGGCGCGGCACCCGCACCCCCGGGATGGGGCGCACGGCCTCGGCGAGCCGCCGGCCCATGGCGTTGGCCTGGCGGGCGTTGCGCAGCCACAGGTCGCCGTCCAGCAGCGCCTCGAACTGCGCCGAGACGAACCGCATCTTCGACGACAGCTGCATGAAGGTCTTGCGGATGTAGTCGACGCCCCGCGCCGCGTCGGGGTTGAGCACCACGACCGCCTCGCCGTACAAGAGGCCGATCTTGGTCCCGCCGAACGACAGCACGTCGACCCCGGCGTCCGTGGTGAGGGCCCGCATCGGTACGTCGAGGGCGGCGGCGGCGTTGGTGAGCCGGGAGCCGTCGAGGTGGACGAGCAGGCCGAGGTCGTGGGCGTGGGCGCAGAGGGCGGCGATCTCGTCGGGGGTGTAGACGGTGCCGAGCTCCGTGGTGTTGGACAGGGACACGACGCGCGGCTGGGCGCGGTGCACGTCGCCGAACCCCCACGCCTGCCGGTCGATCAGCTCGGGGGTGAGCTTGCCGTCGGGTGTGGGGACGGTCAGCAGCTTGATGCCGCCGGCCACCTCGGGCGCCCCGCCCTCGTCGGTGTTGATGTGGGCGCTCTCGGCGCAGATGACCGCTTCCCAGTGGGCGGTCATGGCGCGCAGGGAGACGACGTTCGCGGCCGTGCCGTTGAACACCGGCCAGGCCTGCGCGCGCTCGCCGAAGTGCCGCCGGAAGGTGTCCTGCAGGGCCTCGGTGTAGACGTCGTCGCCGTAGGAGATCTGGTGCCCGCCGTTGGCCGCCGCGACGGCTTCGAGGATCTCGGGGTGCACGCCGGCGTAGTTGTCGCTGGCGAACGAGATGAGCTGGGGGTCGTGCCGGGGAATCAAGAAGTCAGGTCCCATCGCGTGCCGTTGATCTCCGCCGCGGGCCGGTCGTAGAGGCTGCCGACCGCCGCGGCCAGGTCGTCGACGTCGGTGAAGCCGGCGAACGCGGCGTCCGGCCTGGCCGCGCGCATGGCGTCGTTCACCAGGGCTCTGACCACCAGGATGGTGGCCGCGCTCGAGGTGCCGCGGAGCGCGTCGGCCAGGGAGAGCGTCCAGGCCTCCGACGCGGCCTTGGCCGCCGCGTAGGCGGCGCCGCCCGCCTCCGGGTTCTGGGCCGCCTTGGCCGAGACGATCACGAAGCGGCCGTTGTCGCTGCGGCGCAGCAGCGGCTCGAAGGCCAGCGACACGTGCTGCAGCGTGCGGATCAGCAGGTCGTGCAGCACGTCCCAGTCGGCGAGGTCGGTGTCGGCGAACGAGCCGCCCCCGCGCCACCCGCCGACCAGGTGCACCACGCCGTCGACGCGCCCGTGCTCACGGTCGATCCGGCCGGCCAGGTCGTGGACGGCGGCGCGGTCGAGCAGGTCGACGTCCTGCTTGTCCACGCCGATCACGGTGTGCCCATTCTTCCGGAAATATCCGGTAACTGCCTCGCCGGTGGGCCCGCCGGCCCCGGTCACCAGAATGATCATGCTCGGAGTCCCTTAGTCGATTCGACCACGTCGGCCAGCTTACGGCGGAGCGCCTCGTAGAACATGCTCAGGGGGAACTCGTCCGGCAGCACCGCGTCCACCTTGGCCTTCTGCTCCTCGGGCAGCGCCTGGATCCCCTGCGCCCAGGTCGAGGCGGGGTGCGGCGGCACGTACGCGCTCACCAGCTCGTACGCCGCCAGCCAGTGCGCCAGCTTGGACCTGTCGATGCTGTCGCGGTACAACTTCTCGACCTCGCCCCGCAGGTCGGCCACGCCGTCGGCGACCCGCTCCCAGTCGATGGTGAGCCGGTTGTCGGTCCACCGCACGATGTCGTTGCGGTGCAGGTACGCGAAGAGCAGCTGCCCGCCGAGCCCGTCGTAGTTCCGCACCCGCTCCCCCGTGATCGGGAACCTGAACAGCCGGTCGAACAGGATCGCGAGCTGCACGTACCGGGCGTACGGAACTCCCCGCGCCTGCAGCTTCACCGCCTCCCCGAACGCGGTCAGGTCGCAGCGCAGCTCCTCCAGCGAGTACAGCCAGTACGGCATCCGCTGCTTGATCATGAACGGGTCGAACGGCAGGTCGCCGTGGCTGTGGGTGCGGTCGTGCACCAGGTCCCACAGCACGAACGTGTCCTGCGCGAGCCGCTGCGACTCCAGCAGCCTGGCGGCGTCGGGCGGCAGGTCCAGCCGGAGCGTCTCGGTCGCGGCCCTGGACACCCGCCGGAACCTGGCGGCCTCCCGGTCGGCGAAGATGCCGCCCCAGGTGAACCGCTCGGGCGCCGTCCGCACCGCGACCGTCTCGGGGAACAGCACGGCGGAGTGGGTGTCGTAGCCGGAGGTGAAGTCCTCGAACGCGATCGGCACGAACATCGGGTTGTCGTAGCCGTCCGCCTCCAGTTCGGCCAGCCATCCCGGCCAGATCGTGCGGATCCAGACGGCTTCGAGGTTGCGGTTCGGGTTGCCGTTCTGGGTGTACATGGGGAAGACGACGACGTGTTCCAGACCGTCCTCGCGCTGGCGGTCGGGGTGGAACAGGTCGAGCGAGTCGAGGAAGTCGGGCACGCCGAGGCCCTGCTCGGCCCACGTGGCCAGGTCGGCCTGGACGGCCCGCAGGTAGGCGGCGTCATGCGGGAAGTACGGCGAAAGCTCGCCCAGGTGCCCCGCGATCGCCTCCACCAGCTCGCCGGCCCTGCCCTTCGACTGCTCCGGCACCGAGCCGTCCTTGACCTGCAGCGGCCTGAGCTCCTCGACGGCCTCCTTGAGCCTGCCGAACACCGCCGCCCTTCCGCCACGGGCCTCCTCACGCGCGGATCCCGCACCGGGAGCCGGGACGCGGGCGGCCCAGGTGACGACGTTCCCCCAGAGCGTGCGGTGGTCGTAGTCGTCGATGGAGTCGTCACCGAACAGGTCGGAGTCGGCGAACACGACGACGCGGCCCTGGCCGTAGCGGAGCGCGAGGGCCAGCGGCGCGCCCGCGGGGTCGGCGCTCGGCGAGCTAGCGAACAACACGGTCGCGCCCCCCGCGAGCCCGCCCTCGGCGGTCACGGTGAGCGCGCCGGAACGGTAGAAGCAGGCGGTCCCGACGCCGGCGAGCAGCCCGCCCGAGGTGGCGGGCTCGGCCAGCACCCACGTGGCCACGTCCCGGTGGGCGCGCTTCGGGTCGCGCACGGTGGTGTGCTCGACGCCCGCCCCGAACCGTGCGAGCAGCTCGTTCAGGTTGTTGCCGTACTTGTCCTGCTCCTCCTCGGCCAGCACCACCAGGCCGCCGCCCGCCGCGACGAAGGACTGGACGGCGTCCAGCTCGGCGGCGGTGAGGACGGGGCTGCCCTGGCCGGTCGTCCGCTCCCACCGCTCCCCGGACGGGTGCGCGATGACCAGGACGTCCTGGTCCGCCAGCACCTCGGGGCCGAGCGCTCCGGCCGTGTGCGCCGCGACCGTGTGCCCCAGGTGCCGCAGCAGTCCGGCCGCGCGGGCGTAGCTGTTGTCGTCGGGATGGGCCGGGTTGATGGCCTCGGCCACCTCGCGCCGGACGGTCCACGACTCGTTGTGGGCCTCGTCGAACAACACCCGGGGGAACGCATGCATGAAAGATCTCCTGCTTCTACCGCTTTCAGGCGCAAAATATACACACAGATCCGGCATACTTCGCCAAAGCCTCCCGAATGATGAGACAGGCCGGCCGTCAGGACACGTGGACGCTCTGCCTGATGCGCGCCTGGGTGGCGTCGTCACAGGTGGCCTTGGCGCAGAAGTACATGACGAGCATGGTCTTCGGCTCGCGGTCGATCACGTAGCTGACGAAACCCAGCCTGGTGCCGGTGACCGGGTCGCGCAGCGCGCCGTCGAAGCGGGTCGCGGGGCTGTTGCCGGCCTGGTCCGGCACGGGCCTGCCGACGTCGACCTGGCCGGGCAGCAGGGCGTCCATCTTGGCCTTCATCTGCTCGGAGGTGCCGCCGGCGTCGAGCGTGTCGGAGACCTGGACGTACAGACCGGAGGCGCTCTCGGGCTCGTCGGCGACGATCTCCGAGACCGTCGACCAGTCGGCGGCGGGGCCGGCGACGAACAACTTCTCGAACTCGGTGGCATGCGGCGAGGCCACCGCGAACAGGTCCTGATGGGTGCGTACGGCCCAGTCGCCGGGGTACTCGAACGTGAGCGGCGCGGCGGAGCTGGTCTTGTAACGGGACCAGGTCTCCCCCTGGTGGTTCACGACGATCATCACGACCAGGGCGAGCGCCGCGGCGGCGGCGACCAGCGTGGCCACCACGATCGGGACGCGTCCGGGACGCCTCGGCGCGGACGGCTGCGTGGGCGCGGCACCGCCCGGAGAACCCGCGGGCGCACCGGAGTAGGGGTCCGCCTGCGGCCCGGAACGGAGATCCGCGGGCGAACCGGAGTAGGGATCCACCGGCGAACCAGAACGAGGGCCCCCAGGCGAACCGGAGCGGAGATCCCCGTGCGGTCCAGGGTGGGGGTCGGCGTGCGAACCGGACTGCTGGCCCGGGTGCGGGCCCGGGTGGGCGGCGTGCCGCCCTGGCCGGAGTACGGGGTGCGGGCCCGAGCCCGGTGTGGGGCGGGGCACGAGATGCGGCCCCGAGGACCCTCCCGGCGAAGGCTCCCCCTGGCGCCCGCTCATCGCCCCGCGCAGCGCGGTCACGAACTCCGCGCAGGTCGCGTAGCGCTGCTCGGGCGCCTTGGCCAGCGCCCGCATCATCACGGCGTCGACCTGCGGCGGCAGGTCGGGCCTGAGCTGCGACAGCGGCGTCGGCTGCTCGGCCAGGTGGGCCCAGAGCAGCGCGATGTCGTTCTCACGCTGGAACGGCAGCCGCGCCGACAGCGCCTCGTAGACGACGCAGGCCAGCGCGTACTGGTCGCAGCGGCCGTCGATGGTCTCCTTGTTGATCTGCTCGGGCGACATGTAGCGGGGCGTGCCGATGAACTGGTCGGTCTGGGTCAGCCCGGAGATCGACGAGCGGTGCTTGGTGATGCCGAAGTCGGTGAGGTAGACGTGGTCGCCGGCCAGCAGGATGTTGGCCGGCTTGACGTCGCGGTGGATCAGGTCGTGCGCGTGGGCGGCGTCGAGCGCGGCGGCGACCTGGGCGAAGATGTGGTTGGCCGGGCCGAGCGGCAGCGGCCCGCGGTCGTAGATGAGGCGGCGCAGGTCGAGGCCGTCGACGTAGCGCATGGCGATGTAGAGCACGCCGTCGGCGTCGGCGTTGGCCTCGTAGATCGGGATGATGTTGGGGTGCTCGATGCTGGCGACCGTCCTGGACTCCAGGATGAACCGCTGCCTGAACCGGTCGTCGACGCTGAGCACCGGGTTGAGGATCTTCAGCGCCACGCGGCGGCTCAACCGGGGGTCGAGCGCCAGGTAGACGACGGCCATGCCGCCCTTGCCGACGATGTCCTCGATGTAGTATCCGGCCACCTCCTGGCCGATGAGCGATCTTTCGTTCACGTGCATCACGTCTCGATGGGGTGGCCGCAGTAGCCGCAGAAACGATGCGCGGGGCCGAGCTTCATACCGCACGAGGTGCAGTACGTGATCGCCGGGTCCGGCGCGGTCATCACCTGCTGCTGCCGCGGGGCCACGTGGAACGGCTGGGAGCGCCGTACGACCACGGTCTGGTGGGCGCCGTCGTCGGGCGGTGGACCGGCCGCGAGCGGCTGCGCCGGTGTGGTCGGTTCTTCGGGAGCGCGGCGGCGCCACAGCAGATAGGCTCCGCCGCCCGCAGCCAGGAAGAGGATCCCCGCCGCCAGGAGGAACGGCCACAGCGGTGTGGAGCCGGCCGGTTCGGCCGCCGCCTGCCGCGTGCCCTGGTCCTCGGGGCCGCCCCGCTTGGCCAGCGAGGTCTTGAGCAGTTCCGCGGCCACCACGTTGCCCGGGTAGAGCTCGAGCACCCGCTGGAAGCCCGGCGCCGCCTCGGTGAAGTATTTCGTGTGGTAGCGGGTCAGCGCCGCCTCGAACGCCGTGTCGATCGCGCCCCTGCGCGGCTCCACGCCGGCCTCCGTGAGGGCCTTGGTGATCTCCCTGACGCCGATCATCCTGGCGTCGTCGCCGCCGCCGGCGAGCAGGCCGATGACGTGGCCGTCCTTGTCGCCGATGACCGGCGCGCCGATCATGCCCCTGTCGGCCAGGCCGCCGAGCTTCACCGGCTCGTTCACCTTCTTGTCGGGGTCGGTGAAGGGCCTGCCGGCGTCGCCCGACGTGCCGCCCCGGCCCAGGTGGGCGATCTCGACCGTGTGGGTGGTCTTCGGTCCGGGACGGCCCAGGAATCCGGCCACGCTGGTGGGCGCGCCCTGCTGGTCGGGCACCTTGTCCGCGAGCGGCGCGGTGGGCATGCCGACGCTTCCCGCCACGGGGTCGAGCGGCACCAGCACGGCGGGGCTGTCGGCCTTCCCGCCCGCCTTGGCGAGCTTGAGCTGGTAGCCGTCGGCGCTGGCCGGCGACACGTTGGGGAAGGCGGTGATCTCCGTGGTCACGTTGATGATGCAGGTGGCCGTGTCGCTCCTGGGCGGGTAGCAGTCCTGCAGGTGCCGGTCGAGCAGCTCGTTCGAGAGCTCGTGCTTCTTGTCGTCGGCCGGGATCTCGACGTCGTGGTGCTCGGCGAAGATCTTGTTCGCGGCGCGTACGGCGACGTCGTCGTCGTTCACCGCCAGGCGGCGGAGCGCGACGACGCTCCCGTCGGGGTTGACGACGGTCCCCGTTCCCTCGGCGAACGGGAAGTCGTAGGACCGCTCCACATGTTTGAGCCGGCCGACGTGGTCGAGCAGGGTGATCTCCACGTGGGACACGGCCTCCAGCCGTACCACGGCGGGGCTCACCAGGTCGGTGATCCCGCTCGGATGCTCGTGTGCGGCGACCGGCATCGCGACCAGCACGAGCGCCGCCGCGACGCCACTGGCAAGTGCTCTGAGGCGCGCCATCTCTCCGCTCCCAAAGGCTGGATTAAGACCAGGGTCCCAATCGGGTGCCGTAAGTCAATAGACGACTACGTAGACAAGCGCTTGCTAGGGGACGTGACGTACGCGGATGGGGTTCGTGATCGGCGTCGATGTCGGTGGCACCTTCACCGACGTGGTCCTTCGCGCCAAGGAGACCCGGCGCGGCACGCTGGCCGTGGCCAAAGTATTGAGCACCCACTACGACCCCATCGCGGGAATCCTCGCCGGCGTTACGCGCGCGCTCGGCGACCGCGACCCCGCTCAGGTCGAACGGGTGGTGCACGCCACCACGCCGGCGACCAACGCGGTGCTCGAACGCACAGGCGTACGGGTGGCTCTCGTCACCACCCAGGGCTTTCGCGCCACCGTCCCGCTCGGCCGGTACGCCCGGGTCGAGGAGGACCGCTACGACCTCCGCTTCACGCCGCCTCCCCCGCCGGTGGCCCCGGGCGACTGTTTCGAGGTGGTGGAGCGCATGTCCGCGCGCGGCGCCGTGCTGACGCCGCTGGACCCGGAGTCCGTACGAGCGGCCGCCGCCGGGATCGTCCGGCGCGGCATCGGGTCGGCGGCGGTGTGCCTGCTGCATGCGTACGCCAATCCTGCGCACGAGCGGCAGGTGGCGGCGATCCTGCGCGAATCGGTGCCGAACGTGGTGACGTCCTCGGACGTCTGGCCGGAGATCCGGGAGTACGAGCGCGCCACCACCACCATCAGAGTCTCCCGAGGGGACCGTCGCCTTGAGGCGACGGGTGAATCGGGAGCGGGAGGGCCGTCAAGGCCCGAGCGTGCCCTGACCTGTCAGGTCCGCGCATCACAAATGTCCTTCCTCGTTTTGTCGGCGCCAGCCGATATCGTGGCGTTGTCGTTACCGAACGTGACGGGAGGTGGGGTGTGCGCAGGTCGTTCCGATTCCTGCTGCGTCCCACCGCCCGGCAGGCGGCGGCGCTGGCGGCGTGCCTGGAGGACCACCGGCAGCTGTACAACGCCGCTCTGGAGCACCGCCGCACCGCCTATGCCAGGGCGGGGGTGAGCGTCCGGTACGGCGAGCAGTCGGCCGAGCTGAAACACATCCGCGCCGACGATGCGGACGGGCAGGGGCGTTGGTCGTTCTCCTCCCAGCAGGCCACCCTGCGACGGCTCGACAAGGCGTTTCGCGCGTTCTTCGACCGCGTCAAGGCAGGGAGCACGCCGGGCTTCCCGCGTTTCAAGGGGCGCGGCCGGTTCGACACGGTCGAATGGCCGAAGGACGGTGACGGCTGCCGGTGGGACTCCCAGCCCGAGCACCCGACCGTCACCTACGTGCGGCTCCAAGGGGTCGGGCACGTCCGCGTCCACCGGCACCGGCCCGTGCGCGGCCAGGTGAAGACGATCAGCGTCAAGCGCGAGGGCTCCCGCTGGTTCGTGGTGCTGTCGTGCGACGACGTGCCCGCCGAACCGCTGCCTGGCACCGGCGTGGCGACCGGGATCGACATGGGCGTGGCCTCGCTCGTCACCACCTCCGACGGTGACCGGGTGGCCAACCCCCGCCACCTGGCCGCCACCGCCGGCCGTCTGGCCGACGCCCAGCGAGACCTCGCCCGCAAGAAACGGGGCTCCAAACGGCGGCGCATCGCGGTGGCCCGCGTGGCCGCGCTGCACGCCAAGGTGCGCAGGCAACGTCTGGACGGCGCGCACAAGGCCGCGCTCGCCCTGGTCCGCACCTATGACGTGATCGTGCACGAGGACCTGCGGATCACGAACATGACCCGCTCGGCGTCCAGCACGACCGAAGCTCCCGGCCGCAACGTCGCCGCCAAGTCCGGCCTCAACCGGAGCATCCTGGACGCGGGCTGGGGGGTGTTCCTGACGATCCTCGCGCACAAGGCTGAAAGCGCCGGTCGCAAGCTGATCGCGGTGAACCCCGCCGGCACCTCCCGCACCTGCGCCCGCTGCGGGCACAGCGCGAAGGAGAACCGCGTCACCCAGGCCGGGTTCGCCTGCACGGCGTGCGGTCATACCGCGCACGCCGACGTCAACGCGGCGATCAACATCCTCAGGGCAGGGCTTGCCCTTCGCGAACCTGCGGAAGCGGCTTAGCGAGAAGCCGCTCCCTTCAGGGAGCGGAGGAGTCACTGCGGTCACCCACTCAGTATCTGTATCTGGAGTCACGCCCTCGCCCACATGCTACTTCCCCGGAGAACATCACTTTGAGTGATGGCGGCGCCACGCTTCGGCTCCGCTCAGGACCGCCTGGTGCACCGCGCGCGCCACGCGCGCCCCCCACTCCGAGCGCGGCCCGCCGAACACCTCGCGCGGCCCGCCGGCGGGCACATCGGCGGGCACCACCACGCAGACCGCGTCGGAAGCCGTGCCCGTGCAGGGGAACCCGGCCTCGATGAGCGCCTGCGTCTTCGCCTCGGTGACCGTCATGACCGTGTTGACCAGCGCGGCGTCCGTCATCGCCACCGGCAGCACGGTGACGATGTTGACCGTGCCCACCCGCATGGGCGCGAGCTCGGGATCCTCGGTGCCTTCCGGCGCGGCGGCCCACGTGGGCACCCGCAGCCCGACGGTGGCCACCGCCTCCACTCCACCGTCCGCGGCGCGCGTGTAGCGGTCGACGGACGCGGCGGTCATCATCCCGACCCCGTCACCCGGGGGGCCTAACGACCGCAGGTGCTCGGCCGGGTCCATCCGCGCGTAGCCGGCCACGACCTGCGCGTTCAGCACCCACGCGCGGGTCCCGATCCCGCCGCCCAGCATCGCGGAGGAGATCATCCGCCACCCGGGCCCGAACTCCCACAGCAGCGACCCGAGCCGGTCGTCCTCCTCCACGCGGTACGTCAGCTTCACGGTCCTCCCCTGACCAGATGCACGACGGGCCGCCCGTCGGGCCCGGGCTCGATCTTGACCTGGGCGTCGAAGTGCCGTCCCACCAGCGCCTCGGTCAGCACCTGGGCGGGCTTGCCCGCGGCCACCGCGCGGCCCCCGGCCATGAGGAGCAGGGAGTCGGCGTAGAGCCCCGCCACGGTCAGGTCGTGCAGGGTGGTGACGACGGTCAGCCCGTCGGCCCTGCGCAGGCGGTCGACCAGCTCCAGCACCTGCTGCTGGTGCCCGAGGTCGAGCGCCGTCGTCGGCTCGTCGAGCAGCAGCACGGGCGCCTCCTGGGCGAGCGCCCTGGCCAGCACGACGCGCTGCCGCTCCCCGCCGGACAGCTCGCCGACGCGGCGGGTGGCCAGCCCCGTCAGGTCGAGCCGGTCGAGCACGGAGGCGGTGACCCGCCGGTCGTGCCCGCTCTCCCTCCCGAGGTAGGGGATGTACGGGGTGCGCCCGAGCAGCGCGTAGTCGAAGACCGACATGTCGGGCGGCAGGGCCGGCGACTGCGGCGCGTACGCCACCAGCCTGGCCCGCGCGCGGGGCTTGAGCGCGGCGGCCGGCCGGGAGTCGATCGTGACCTCGCCCCGGTGCGCGACCAGTCCCATGACCGCTTTGAGCAGCGTGGACTTGCCGGCGCCGTTGGGCCCGATGATGGCCAGCCATTCGCCGCGGCGCACGTCGAGGCCGACGTCCGCGACGACGTCGCGCCCGCCGAGCAGCACGGAGACGGCGCTGACCCCGATCATGTGGCCGCCCGCCTGGTCACGCGCAGGATGCCGACGAAGAACGGCGCTCCCACGAACATGGTCACCACGCCGATCGGCAGCTCGGCGGGCGCCAGCACGGTGCGCGCGACCAGGTCGGCCAGCACCAGGAAGGCCGCGCCGCCGATCAGCGAGAGCGGCAGCACGCTCCGGTACGAGCCGCCCGCCAGCCGTCTCACGACGTGCGGGACGACGATGCCCACGAACCCGATCAGCCCGCTCACCGCCACGGCCGATGCGGTGGCCAGCGACGCCGCCAGCAACACCGTGAAACGCACCCTCGCCGCGCGCACCCCGAGGCTGGTGGCCTCCTCGTCGCCCACCGACAACACGTCGAGCATCCTCCCGTGCAGCAGGAGCAGGACGGCGGAGACGGCGCCGTACGGCAGGACCAGCCAGAGCTGGTCCCACCCGCCGCCGACGTCGCCGAGGATCCAGGAGTAGATGCGCTGCAGCTCCTCGACATTGAGCTGCTGGACGAACGTCTGGATCGCGGTCAGGAACGACGTGACCGCCACTCCGGCCAGCACCAGCGTGGCGGTGCCGCCCGCGCGCCCGGCGGCGTTGCCAAGCGTGTACGCCAGGAAGACGCCGCCCACGGCCCCGGCGAAGGCCGCGATCGGCACGCTGCCCTCCGCGGCGGGAAGCAGCACGATGGCCGCGGTCGCCGCGAGCCCCGCGCCGGCGGCCGCGCCCAGCAGGTAGGGGTCCGCGAGCGGGTTGCGGAACACGCCCTGGTACCCCGCCCCCGCCATGGCCAGCAGCCCGCCGACCACGGCGGCGACCAGGACCCGGGGCAGCCGCAGCTCGAACAGCAGCCCCTGCTCGACGGGGGCGAGCCCGGAGTCGACGCGGACGAGCGGCAGCCAGTCCGCGACCTGCAGCACGACCTGCCACGGCGAGATGTCGGCGGCACCGTCGAGCAGCCCGGCGACCATGGTGGCGGCCAGCACGCCCAGGGCGCTCGCCACCCAGGCGGGTCTGGCCCTGGACGGGCGGGCCTGCGTGGTCACGGTCAGCTCGTGCCGTTCCCCGCGCCCGCTTCGGTCACGGCTGCGCCGATCGCCTCGGCCAGGTCGACGACGCGTGGCCCCCAGCGGGAGGCGATGTCGTCGTCGAGCTGGATCACCTGGTCGTTCTTGAGCGCCGCCAGGTTCTTCCATCCGGGCCGCTTGGCCAGCGTCTCCTTGCTCTGCCCGCAACACTTGACGTCCGCCAGGAAGATCAGGTCAGGATCGGCCTGGGCGACGAACTCGGCGGAGAGCTTGGGGTAGCCGCCCGCGGACGCGGGCGCCTTGTCGGCGATGTTGGTGAGGCCGAAGATGCCGTAGATCTGGCCGATGAACGTCTTCGACGTCGCGGCGTACGGCGTCTGGTCAAGCTCGTGGTAGTAGGTGAGCTTCGTGTCCTTCGGCGCCTCGGCGGCCAGCTTGTCCATGGCCGTCTTCATGCCGGAGACGACCTCCTCGGCCTTGGCCTCGTTGCCGGTGGCGGCGCCGAGCTCGAGGATCTCCTCGTACGTGTCGTCGAGCTCGGTGGCCGCGGGCTGCACCAGGACGGGCACGTTCACCTTGCCCAGCTCGGCGACGATCTTGTTGAGGTCGTCGGAGACGACGACCAGGTCGGGCTTCTCGGCCACGATGGCCTCGACGTTGGGCTCGAAGCCCGACAGGTCGGTCTTGGGGGCCTCCGGCGGGTAGTTCGACTGGTTGTCCACGGCGACGACCTGGGGGCCCGCGCCGATGGCGAAGAGCGTCTCGGTGTGGGTGGCCGACAGCGAGACGATGCGCTCCGGCTTCTTGCCGATGGTGACCTGGCCGTTGCCGGCCTCGATCGTGACGGGGAACTCTCCCGAGGGGGCGGCGGGGGCCGAGGACGCGGGGGTGGCTGTCGTGCCGGCCTGGCCGCAGCCGGCCAGGACGAGCGTTCCCAGCAGCGCGCCCGCGAAGGCCGTTCGTACGGGCCTCACGAGTAGTCCTTTCACACTGTCGGAACCGAGAGACCCGCATGGAGCGACGGATCACCCTTTTCCACGAGGGCTGATGACGTCGGCGCAGCGGCAGGCGACCTGGCTATGACAGTTGCGGGACAGCGCCGGATTCGCACCGGACTTCGCTGCAACGCTGCGCGTCGGACAAACGCTATCAATCCCCCGATGGCGCCGGGCGTCAAGGGGCCAGTTGGGCCTCCGCCTCGGCGATGATCCGCTGGAGCCGGAGCCCGTGGGCGGCGTCGAGCGGGTGCCCGCCGCCGTCGCGCACGGTCTCCGCGAACTCCGCGGCCACGTTCTCGAGGGGGTCGTCGTCGAACGGCAGCAGCACGGCGTTGCCGGTGCGGCCGTACACGGCGAACGACGACGGGGGCAGGTCGCCGACGGCGGTCATGCACAGGGACGCCTCGCTGACGGCGCCGTTCTCGTGCTCCAGCAGCAGCCCGGTCCAGCCGAGGGGGTGGCCGTGCGCGCGCACGCCGGTCACCCGGCCGAGCGCGGCGTCCAGCAGGTCGATGACGTGCGGACCGACGTCCAGGAGCGCGCCGCGTTCGAGCCGCCACGGGGTGGCGAAGTGGTGGTCGCCGAGGAGGGCGCCGGAGATGTTGGCGGCGTGGCCGCCGAACGCCTCGATCTCGGCGCACCGGGCGAGGAAGATGCGGGTCTGGGTGGCGTACCGCATGGTGAGCACCATCTGGGAGGCGACGCCCGCCTCCGCCACGGCGCCGGCCAGACGCTCGGCGGCTTCGAGCGAGTCGGCCAGCGGCTTCTCCAGCAGCAGCGCCTTGCCCGCGCGGGCCGCGCGGACGCCGATCTCGGCCTGGACGGCGGGCGGCACGCAGAACGCGACGGCCTCGCAGGCGTCGAACAGGTCCTCCACCCGCTCGAACACCGGCGCGCCGAACCTGGCCGCCGCTTCCGGCCTGCGGGCCCACACCCCGGCCAGCCGCGTGTGCGGCCCTCTGGCCAGCATCGGCGCGTGCGCCAGCTCCGCCCACGGCCCCGCTCCGACCAGCCCGACCGCCACCGGCTCCATGCGCCCCTCCTTGACCTCTACAACCCGCGATATTGGACATCTAACCCTCTAGTAGCGCTCTTACGCTCCCATATCACCCCGAAAACGACGCTTGCCGCTATATCCGGACACCACAACCGTGCCCGCGCGCGCTCGCCACCTGGCGGCGGGCCGCGACGGGCCGTACCGGATGATGGACAGCATGGACGAGATGTTGCTGCTCCGGCACGGCGCGACAGAGTGGAGCCAGGCAGGCAAGCACACCGGCCGCACCGACCTGCCGCTGACCGGCGACGGCGAGGAGCAGGCCAGGGCGCTGGCGCCGCTGGTCAAGGGGCGCGAGTTCGGCCTCGTGCTGGTCTCGCCCGCCCAGCGCGCGCGGCGCACGGCAGACCTGGCCGGGCTCGACGGCTACCAGGTGGACGCCGACCTGTGGGAGTGGGACTACGGCGGCTACGAGGGCATCACCACGCCCGAGATCCGCGAGAGCCGCCCCGGGTGGTACCTGTGGCGCGACGGCGTGATCCCCGGCGACGCCGAGCACCCGGGGGAGAGCGCCGAGGAGGTCGCCGCCCGCGCCGACCGGGTGATCGAACGGGCGCGCGCCGCGGAGGGACGGGTGGCGCTGGTGGCGCACGGCCACTTCCTGCGCGTCCTGGCCGCCCGCTGGCTGGGGCTCGGCCCCGCGGAGGGGCGGCTGTTCAGGCTCGACACGGGCACCTACTCGCGGCTCGGCTTCGAGCACGCCGAGCCGGTGCTCATGACGTGGAACGCCCCGGCCGACTGCCTCCAGGCGTCCTGACCGCGCCCGGTCCGGCGTCGGCCGGCGCCGGGGAAGGTCGCGGGCCACGCCCGGTGAGCCACTCCAGGACCCTGCGGTGCCCGGCGGCGGCGTCCTCGAAGTGACCCCAGTGCCAGTACCGCGGCTGGTCGCGGATGCCGGTCACCCAGGTCCGGTAGGAGACGGAGGCGCCCGCGGTGGCGGGAGCCACGCCGTAGGTGCGGATCACGACCTTGCCGCCCGGCGCGAACAACACGTCGTCGGCGATCGGGTACCACGTCATCTGGTCGAGCATGACCCCGATCCTCACCCCGGCGGGAGGCGGGGCGGTTACACCTCCGGCTCGCCCCCGTTAAGCGGGCGAGCCGCAGGTGAACACGGTGTTACACGAGCAGTCCGTCGAACTCTCCGTCCTTAACCCCGAGCACCAGGGCCCGGATCTCGTCGCGGGTATAGATGAGGGCAGGGCCGTCGGGGAACCGCGAGTTGCGCACCGCGATCCCTCCATCGGGAAGCTCCGCGAGCTCCACGCAGTTGCCCTGCGAGTTGCTGTAGCGGCTCTTGCGCCAGGCGACCTGGGTCAGGTCCGCCGCGGGCATGCCGTTGTAGGTCTGGTTCATCTACATCTTTCTGAGAAGACCGCCGATGAGCTCGACGGTGCCCCCTGGCGTGGTGCTCTCCACGCACAGTTGCTCCATAGCCGTGAGATACGGATCGATGTCCTCACGCTTGTCCAGGTACAGGGCACCCCAGAGCTGCTCGACGTAGACAACGTCCGACAAGTCGGACTCGGGAAACCGCAAGATGCTGAACGCGCCCCCTTCAGCGGCATGCTTGCCGAACCTGAAGGGCATCACCTGAAGGGTGATGTTGGGAAGGGCAGCGACTTCCAGCAGATGCTGGAGCTGCTCGGCCATGACCTCCCGCCCGCCGATGGTCCTCTTGAGCGCCGCCTCGTCGACGACGGCCCACAGACGGGGCCCGTCCTTCTGCGTGAAGCGCTCCTGGCGCTGCATGCGCATGTGCACGCGGCGCTCGATTCTCTCCGGACTCGCGTCGGGGTTGCCGAGCTGGAAGACCGAACGCGCATACGCGGCCGTCTGCAGCAGGCCCGGCACGAACTGCACCTCATAGGTGCGGATCACGCTGGCGGCCTCCTCCAGGCCCACGTACGTGGTGAACCACGTCGGCAACTCCGCCGAGTACTTGTGCCACCACCCGGGGGTGTTGGCCTCGCGAACCATCTCCAGCAGGGCACGGCGCTCGGCATCGTCGACGACGCCGTACAGGGTGAGCAGGTCTTCCACGTCACGTGTCTTGAAGCCGACGCGCCCGAGCTCCATGCGGCTGATCTTGGACTCGGACGCCCGGATGTGAAATCCGGCCTGAGCACGGTCCAGGCCGCTGGTTTCACGCAGGCGCCTGAGACTCGCCCCCAGCATGATGCGCCGAACGGTCGAGCCGGAACCGGGCGGATCAATGGACACGTGCCGCTCCTTGGTCGTTTCCTTGCGACTCAGTCTGTCACTTCACGGCCCAAAGATCATGGGCCGCGGACAAGATCCCCTTTCCCCCATATTGACCTTTTGGGGGAAACCGTAGCGCGTGCACGCGTTGTCTGCACGTGCATTCGCTCTTGCAGTTGCACGAGAGTTTGACGCAGAATGATCTACGTGCAATCCACCACGGCGCCCGGCCAGTGGACGACGTTCGATTGGTGGCCTCCGGTCGGCTGGTGGCCGGAGGCGGCCCGCGATCTGCTGGCCCCCGGCCCGTCGACGAGCGCCACGTTCGTGCTGCCGCCCACCGCCTCCTCGGTCCACTCGGCCCGCTGCTTCGGCGCCGGCGTCCTGACCGGCTGGGGGCTGACCGAACTCGTCGAGAACATGGAACTGGTGGTCTCCGAGCTGGCCACCAACGCCCTCCGCCACGGCCTCTGCCTCGACGACCCACGCCGCGAACGCGCCGTCCACATGTCCCTGGTGCGCCGCGGGCCGCTCGTGACCAGCGCCTTCACCGATCCAGGGTCATCGGTGCCGGTGCTGCGATACCCTGGCCCCCTTGACACCGGTGGCCTCGGACTCCACATCGTCGAATCACTCAGCCTCCGCTGGGGCTGGTCCGCACTCGCACCTCACGGAAAGATCGTCTGGGCAGTCCTCTCCTGACCGGGGGTGATCTGCATTACCGTGGATGGTCATGGCTCACGGTGAGTCCCTTGCGCGCGACCCCATGAGAGTGCTGACAGATGGAAGATCACCTGCTCGGCTGGCTGCGAACACTAGAGGAAGACCGGCTCGGCCGCGTCCTGGCCAACAGGCCTGACGCCATCGCCGCGCCCTGGCCCCGGCGGCTCGACACCCTGGCCCAGCGACTGGGCAACGGCTTCGCCGTCATGGAGACCCTGCGAAGGCTCCCGCTCCCCTGCCTGCAACTGGCCGAGGCGGCCCTGGCCATGAGCCGTCCCACGGCCGACCGGCTGGCGACATTCGTCGACGCCCGGGTCGACGACGTGACCCCCTGGCTCGAACACCTCTACGACCACGCGCTGGCCTGGCCCGGCGACGACGGCGTGATCCATCTGGCCGAGGGCGTGACGCGCTGGTGGTCGGCGCCGCTGAGCCTGGGCGAGCCGCTCGACCACTACCTCAACTCCTGGACGATCAGCAACGACGCGCTGCACGCCCTGGCCCGCAACCTCGGCCTGCCCGCGCAGGGCAACAAACGCCGCGCGATCGCCCGCGTCACCGAGGCGCTCGGCGACGGCGAGCGGGTGCGGGCGATGTTGCCCGAGGCCCCCGAGGGCACCGTCCCGCTGCTCGACCGGTTCGCGTGGGAGGGCCCCACGCTCAACGTCGACGGAGGCCGCTTCGTCATCCCCGGCACGCCGGAGAAGTGGTGCGCCGACCACGGCTTGTTGTTCCGGCCGAGCTGGCACGTCGCCGAGATCCCCCGCGAGGTGGCGATCTGCCTGCGCGGCCCCGGCTACCACCCGCCCTACATGCCCGAGTCGCCCGAGGTCGCCACCATCCCGGTCGACCCCGAAGAGGTCGACCACCTGATGACGCTGGCCGCGCCGCACGTGGTGGAGCGGTGCGCGGCCCTGCTGGACAACACCGCGAAGACGCCGCTGCCGCTGCTCAAGACCGGCGGCGTGGGCGTGCGCGAGGTGCGCAGGATCGCCAAGGAGACCGGCTGCGACGAGGACGAGACGCGGCTGCTGCTGGAGATCTGCGCGGTCGCCAGGCTGCTGGCCTGGGACGAGCAGTCCGGCGGCATGATCCCCACCGAACGCTACGACCGGTGGCGGCTCGACGAGGGCTCGGCCAGGCTCAGGGTGCTGCTGTCGGCGTGGTGGCGCATGGAGCGCTCGTCGCTGCGCAGGGTCGACGGCAAGTACGGCACCGTGCTCGGCGACGACCCCACCGGCAGCGCGGTGGCCAGGGTTCGCCGGGCCGTGCTGTCGGTGCTGGCCCACCTGCCCGCCGGCACGGCGTTCGCCGGCCGCGACAGCCTCATGGGCAGCGTGCACTGGCACGCGCCGCTGATCGACCTGGAGTTGCTGCGGGAGTGCGCCCCCGCCGTGCTCGACGAGGCCAGGCTGCTGGGGCTGCTGGCCAACAACGCGCTCACCGACCTGGGCCGCGCGCTGGCGGGCCTGACCGCCAGGCCGGGCGACGAGAACGACGCCGCCGTGCCCATGGTCGAGCACGACCCGGTGCTGTCCGAGGCGGCCACGAGAGCGCTGGCGAGCGTCCGCAGGAGCGCCCTGTTCGGCCCCGACCTCACCGCGGTCGTGACCGGCCCGCCGTCGGCCGAGCTGGCGGAGCTGCTCGACCGGACCGCCGAGCGCGAGTCGCGGGGCGCCGCCTCGGTGTGGCGGTTCACCACGGAGAGCGTGCGCCGCGCGCTCGACCGCGGCCACGAGCCCGACGAACTGCTCGACGAGCTGGCCGGGGTCGGCACCATCCCCCAGCCGCTGGAATACCTCGTGCGCGACACCGCGCGCCGGCACGGCGAGGTGACGGTCACCACGGTCGGCTGCGTCGTCCAGGCCGCCGACCCGACGCTGCTGGCCGAGATCGCCGCCCACCGGCGGCTGGGCAAGCTGGGCCTGCGGCTGCTCGCCCCCACGGTGCTCGTCAGCGCCGCACCCGCCGAGCGCACCCTCGCCGCGCTGCGCGAGGTCGGCTACTCCCCCGTGCCCGTGGCCGACACCGGCGAGATCACCATCCACCGGGCCAGGTCCACCCACCTGGACGAGCCGCACAACGGCAAGCTGATCCTGCTGCCCGGCGGCCAGGTGGCCGAGCTGTCCGACTTCACCGGCATCACCGAACTCGAAGCGCCCCCCTACATGCTGGCCGAGCCGCCGCCCGACCCCTTCGAGCACGCCCGCCGCCTGATCGTCGCCAGCCGGGCCGACGCCGGCTCGGGCGGCCGCACCTGGGCGGTCATCGGCCGGATGGCCACCAGGCTGCCGACGGCCCAGCAGTCGTTGCTCGGCTTCGTGGTCGACCGCGGCGTGCGCGCCGGCATCACCCTCACCGACGGGCTGACCGCCACGATCAGCCACGGCGAGCTCAAGGGCGGCGCGCTCGACGCGTGGTGCGAGGAGGCGGGCGACTACCTGGAGTTCCCCCTCGCCGAGATCGTCGAGGTCAGAGGCGCGCACTGACGCTGCGCGCCTCTGAGGCCGCCGGCGCGCCGGGCAGAGGCGGTGCAGAGGCGGTGCAGAGGCGGTGGCGAAAGGCGGCGCGCCTGGTGGAGGCGGCGGCCGAAGGCGCCTGTCAGGCGGAGGCGGTGACGCGGCGGCGGGCCTCCGGGACGATCAGCGGCGTGGCCGTCTGCGGGTCCTGGATGATCTCGCAGCGCAGGTCGAACACCTGCCGCACCAGCTCCGGCGTGACGACGTCGCCCGGCTCCCCCTCGGCGACGATCTCGCCGCCGCGCATCACGATCAGGTGGGTCGCGTAGCGGCAGGCCTGGTTCAGGTCGTGCAGCACGGCCACCATGGTCCGCCCGGCCTCGTGCAGGTCGGCGCAGAGGTCGAGCACCTCGATCTGGTGAGAGATGTCCAGGAACGTGGTCGGCTCGTCCAGCAGCAGGATCGGCGTCTCCTGCGCCAGCGCCATGGCCAGCCACACCCGCTGCCGCTGGCCTCCCGACAGCTCGTCCACGATCCGGTCGCCTAGCTCGGTCACGTCGGTGGCGCGCATGGCCTCGGTCACCGCCCTCTCGTCGGCCTTCGACCACTGCCGCATGAGCCGCTGGTGCGGGTAGCGGCCGCGGGCCACCAGGTCGGCCACGGTGATGCCGTCGGGCACGATCGAGGTCTGCGGCAGCAGGCCGAGCCGCCTGGCCACCTCCTTCGACGGCAGGGAGGTGATGACGCTCCCGTCGAGGTGCACGGCGCCCGTCCTGGGCTTGAGCATCCTGGCCAGCGCCCGTAGCAGGGTGGACTTGCCGCAGGCGTTCGGACCGATGATCACGGTGAAGGACTCGTCGGGGATCGACACGTCCAGGCCCGTGGCCACGACGCGCTGGTCGTACGCGAGGGTGAGGCTGGTGCCGGACAGGCGGGAGGCCATCAGCGGAGATCCTTTCGCCGGGGCGGTGGCCATCAGTGGCGGTCCTTTCGCAGGAGCAGGACGAGGTAGGTGCCGCCGATGGCGGCGGTCAGCACGCCGACGGGCAGCTGCGTGGGCGCCAGCAGCCGCTGCGCGGCCAGGTCGGCGGCGGTCAGCAGGACGGCGCCGGTCAGCGCCGAGGCGCCCATCGTCACGCCCGGCGAGCGGGTGAGCCGCCGGGCGAGCTGGGGCGCGGCGAGCGCGACGAAGATGACGGGGCCCGCCGCGGCCGTGGCCACCCCGGACAGCAGCACCCCCGCGGCGATGGCCACCGCGCGCACGGCCTCGACCCTGATCCCCATGGCCCTGGCCGCGTCGTCGCCCATCTCGATCATCCGCATGGGCCGCGACACGTACGCGCTCACGGGCAGCAGCACGGCCAGCGCCAGCGCCACGGGCCCCGCGTGGTCCCAGCCGCGCCCGCTCAGGCTGCCCGTCAGCCAGGCGCCCGCGGTGGCGGCGTCGTTGATGTTCGCCCGGGTCAGCAGGTACGAGTTGACCGCGAGCAGCAACGCGTTCGCCCCGATGCCGACCAGCACCAGCCGGTAGCCCTGCACGCCGCCCCGGTAGGCCAGCGCGTAGACCAGCACGGCGGTGACCACGCACCCCGCCAGGGCGCCGCCGGCGATCGTCATGGCGGAGCCGCCGGCGACCACCGCGATGATGCCGCCGGTCGACGCCCCGGCCGTGAAGCCGATGAAGTCGGGGCTGCCCAGCGGGTTCCTGGTGAGGCTCTGGAAGATCGCGCCGCTCAGCCCGAACGCCGCCCCCACCAGCAGCCCCGTCACCACCCGCGGGGCGCGGAGCTTGCCGACGATCAGCTCGGCGACGGGTGTGCCCTGGCCGAAGACCGCGGTGACGATGTCCGGTACGGGCACCGTGTACTCGCCCGTCGCCAGGGCCGCCACGCTCACCGCGCAGGCGAGCACGACCAGCGCGGCGCCGACGAGCAGGGCGCGGGGCGCGAGCCGTACGGACCAGGATCCGACGCGGATGGTCACAGCGCCGCCACCCGCCTCCGCCTGGCCAGCATGATGAAGATCGGCGCGCCGATCACCGCCCACACGATGCCCACCTGGACCTCTCCCGGCCGCGCGATGAGCCGGCCCGCCACGTCGGCGGCCAGCAGCAGCACGGGCGCGGCCAGCGCCGAGTACGGCAGCACCCACCGCTGGTCGGGCCCCACCACCGCGCGCACGGCGTGCGGCACGATCAGCCCGACGAACCACAGCGGCCCCGCGGCGGCGGTGGCCGCGCCGCACAGCAGCGTGACGGCGACCCCGGTGAGGATCCTGGTGCGGTTGACGGCGACGCCGAGCGCCCTGCCCGCGTCGTCGCCGAGGGCGAGCGTGTTGAGCGGCCGGGCCAGCATCAGGCCGAGCACCAGGCCGGCGGCCATAAACGGCGCCAGCCGCGCCAGCGTGTCGGCCGTCTGCCCGGCCAGCGAGCCGGTCAGCCAGAAGCGCATGCGGTCGAAGGTCTGGGAGTCCATGCGCAGGATGGCCGAGGCGATCGCCGTGCACACCATGCCGAACGCGACGCCCGCGAGCGTCAGGCGTACCGGGCTGGAGCCCGAGCGGCCGGAGGAGGCGAGGGCGTAGACGGCGGCGGAGGCCAGCGCCGCCCCGCCGAACGCGAACCACACGTAGACGGCGGGGTCGGAGAGCCCGAACAGGCCGAGCGCCAGCGTGACGCCGAGCGCGGCGCCTTCGTTGATGCCCAGGAGCCCGGGGTCGGCGAGCGGGTTGCGGGTCAGGCTCTGCATGAGCGCGCCCGCCAGCCCCAGGGTGGCGCCCACGCCGATGCCGAGCAGCGTGCGCGGGACGCGCAGCTCGCGGATGACCGTGTGGTCGTTGGAACCGTCGGGGGCCAGGAAGGCGTCGATCACGGTGCCGAACGACACGCCGCGCGCTCCCAGTGCCACGCTGGCCATCGCCATCAGTGCGAGCGCCCCCACCGCGACGACCAGCCCGGTGGCCAGGATCGCGGGCCGCCCTTTGCGGTCGCGGGCGGCGCTCGCCTCCTCACCGGCCCCGGCGACCGGTACGGCCGTGTCTTCAGCCGGACGCACCCGGCCCCCTCTCGTAGCGGTCAAACTTAGGCAAGGCTAATCTAATGGCCTGTAAACAAGGCAAGCCTAACCACGGAGGAGATGCAGATGTCGGGACCCGTACTGCCGCGCAGGGGTTTCCTGTCGGCCACGGCAGGCCTCGCGGCGGCCCTGACACTCGCGGCGTGCGGAGGCGGCACGGAGACGGCCCCCACCGCGGCGGGCTCCTCCGCGCCGTCCGGCCAGGGCTGGTCGTTCACCGACGACCGCGGCAAGAAGCTGGAGCTGGCCCGGCCACCTGCCAGGATCGTCGCCCAGGTGGGCTCGGCCGCGGCTCTGTGGGACTTCGGCGTGCGCCCCATCGCCGTCTTCGGCCCGCACAAGCTCAAGGACGGCACCAAGGACCCGCAGGTCGGCAACGTCGACATCACCAAGGTCGAGGGCCTGGGCAACGTGTGGGACGAGTTCAACGTCGAGAAGTACATCTCCCTCCAGCCCGAACTCCTGGTCAGCAGCATGTACGTCAAGGGCACCCTCTGGTACGTGCCCGAGAAGTCCAAGGACACCGTCGAGCAGGTCGCCCCGACCGCGGGCATCATGCTCACCGGCAGGAGCGCCACCGAGGTGATCGGCACGTACGAGGAGCTGGCCACGTCGCTCGGCGCGGACATGTCGGGCGTGCCCGAGGCCAAGGCCCGCATGGAGGCCGCCACCGAGGAGCTCGCGCGGTTCAAGGACCTCAAGATCCTCATGATGTCCGGCGGCCCCGACCAGATGTGGGTGGTCAACCCGCCCGAATATCCGGACATCGTGCACCTCACCGCGGCCGGGCTCGACGTCGTCACGCCGTCGAAGGTGGACGACGGCGGCTTCTTCCAGACCTTGAGCTGGGAGAACGCCGACACCTACGACGCCGACGTGATCCTCTACGACACGCGCACCCAGTCGCTCAAGCCGGAGGAGATGCTGAAGAAGCCCACCTTCGCCAAGCTGCCCGCGGTCGAGGCGGGCCAGTTCTACCCGTGGCGCGCGGAGGTGCCCTTCAGTTACCAGGGCTATGCGGCGTTCCTCGAGGAGCTGGTGGCCAACCTGAAGAAGGCCCGCCCGCTCGGCTAGCCCCGCCGGGGGTCAGCGCGCTCCGCAGCGGCGCACCGCGAGCAGGGCCAGCGCGCGCGTGACGTCCAGCAGCTCGCCCAGCGCGACCTGCTCCCTGGGGGCGTGCGCGAACCGCACGTCTCCGGGTCCGTAGTGCAGCGTCGGGATGCCGCCCGCCGCGTAGAGACGCAGGTCGCTGCCGTACGGCGCCGCCGACTCCACCGGCACGGCGCCCGTCGTGTCGGCGACCGCCCGGCTCACCTCGCCGAGCAGCTCGTGCCCCGCGGGCAGCCGGCCGCTGGCGAACTGCCCGCCCGGCCACGTCACCACCGGCGGGTTGGCCCGCAGCCAGGGGTGCGCGACCCGCGCGACCGTCTCCTCGAACACCGCCCGCGCCGCGGCCGGGTCCTCGTCCAGCCGCACCCCGAGCCGCCCCTCCGCGACCAGCAGGTCGGGCACGGTGCTGGCCCAGTCTCCCGCGCGCACGGTGCCGATCTCGATCGGGTACGGCAGCGCGGTGCCGCGGAACAGCCCGGGCACGTCGTTGTTGCGCGCCGCCTCCAGCCGCCTGATCGCCTCGAACACCGGCCAGAACACCTCGACCGCGTTGACGCCCTCCTGGCGGGTGGCGCCGTGGGCGGCCAGCCCGGCGATCTCCAGCCGGAACGTCAGCGCGCCCGCGTTGGCGGTGATGACCGCGCCGCTGGTCGGCTCGCTGATGACCGCGGCCTCGGCCGTGTGACCCCTGGCCAGGGTGGCGAACGCGCCCAGCCCGCCGTCCTCCTCGCTGATCACGCAGTGCACGGCCAGCGGCCTGACCAGCCGGATCCCGGCCCGGTGGATCGCCCTGGCCACGGCCAGGTTGGCGACGAGCCCGGCCTTCATGTCGCACGCGCCCCTGCCGTGCAGCACGTCACCGCTGATCCTGGCGGCGAACGGGTCGCTGCCCTCCCACTTGGCGAGGTCGCCGGTGGGGACCACGTCGACGTGACCTTGGAGCGCCAGCGCGGGGACGCCCTCCCCCTCGGTCACGGCCACGACGCCGTACCCCTCGGTTCGCGGGGCCTCGGTGCCGGGGAAACCGGGGCGGTCGCCGAGCTCGGCGAGGTCCAGCTTCCACACGTCCACGTCCATGCCCGTGCCGGCGAGCAGGCGGGCGTAGTGGTGCTGCAGGTCCGACTCGGCGTCGGTGCCCGTGACGCTGGGGACCCTGACGGCTTCCGCCAGCAGGTTGACCGTCTCCGCCGTGTCGATGGCGTCGAGTACGCGGGCTTCTACGTCGTGCACGCTGCATTGTCGCATGCCGCCCGTGTTGTCTCGTTCGGGGTGTTCGTCTGCGGGCGGCGTTCAGCAGCCCTCGGCCCGCACGTCGCTGAAGCGCACGGCGAAGCCCTCGCCCGCGGGGGCGGCGGCCATGGCGCCGGCCATCGCGGGCCGGCCGGGCGGGAAGTGCGCCAGGCGGAGCATGGTCTCCGGCGGGTCGCCGTCGAGACCGTAACGCACGGTGACCGCGTCGCCTGCGCGCTCGAGCGTGACCGTCACCCGCTGCGCCGCGCGTCCGAGCGGGAGCACCGACCAGTCGGAGAACTCCCTGGTCACGACCGTGCTGAGGTGGAAGCCGCCGTCGACGTATTCCACGCCGGCCTTGATCCAGTGCTGCTCGTCGATCCGCAGCACGGCGCCCGCCTGGTCGTACTGCTCGGCGTAGTCACCGGTGAACGTGACGGAGAGCAGCAGGTCGCCGGGCGCCACGATCCGGGCGCCCCGGTAAGCGCCCCCGTGGCGGGCGGCGGCCGACCTGGAAATCGGGCGTCCGGCGGATCGTAAACTTGGGCCTGTGGAAGAGCCCAAGTTCGAGATTCAGATGCTGCACGACCGGGTCATGATCAGCATGGAGCAGGAGGCCGGGGAGCGGCGCAGCGGCTCCGGGATCGTCATCCCCGCGACGGTCAAGATGGCCAACCGCCTGGCCTGGGGCGAGGTCTGCGGCGTCGGCACGAACGTGCGCTCGGTCAAGGTCGGCGACAAGGTGCTGTTCAACCCGGAGGACCAGTCCGAGGTCGAGGTGCACGCGCGGGTCTACCTGGTGATGCGCGAGCGCGACCTGCACGCGGTGGCCACCCAGGAGACCGACCACGGCACCGGCCTCTATCTATGACGCCGGCGACGTCCTGACGAAGGAGAGCCAGAGGTCGGCGTCCCACGTCCTCGCGGGCACGTCGGCCAGCACGCGGGTGACCTTGCCCTTGAGGTCGAGCACCGCCAGGCGATAGGCGTCCTCGTGCGCGAGGACGGCGATGACATGCTCGTCGTCCCACCAGCCCCACACCGCGCGCGGCGCCGCGCCGACCCGTGCGGCGACCTTTCCCGTGGCGGAGTCGATCAGGCAGAGCTGCTCCCGGAAACGCTCGGGGCACCACGTGGCCAGCCGCTTGCCGGATGGGGAGAAGGCGTCCTCAGGGCCGGTCGGCGGGCCCGCGTCCGCGTACGTGCGCATGACCGCGCCGTCGGACGCCCGATAGACGCGCAGGCCGGCGCCGTGCCTGGACACGAGCCGGCCGTCGGGGCTCCACCAGAAGCCGGCGTTCGCGCTCAGGCCCGCGATCCTGACCGTGCGGGCGGTCTTGGCGGCCACGTCCACGACCGCGAAGCCGAGCACCCGCCACGTGCCGCTCACCTTCTGCTCGACCGTGAGCGCGACCTGCCTGCCGTCGCGGGACCAGGAGGCGTAGGAGGCGGTCATGGGTTTCTTGACCGTGCGGATCGTGGTGGTCTCGCCGGTGGCGCGGTCGGTGACGAGGAGCGCGTCGTGGCCGGATCGGTACGCCCTGGGCACCCCCGCCGCCAGCCGTCCGCCGGGCGAGACCGACACCTCGGAGAGGGTCTTCTGCCGGGCGAAGGCGTTGCCGGTGGCGGATCTCAGATAGGTGTCCCGGGTGCCGAGGCCGTAGGCGGTGAGCCGTACGGGATCGCCCGCTTTTTCGCGATAATTCATGCCGCCTGTGCCGGGAAGCTCCAGGTCTGCCCGTACGGCTGCCGGTGCGGGCAGGGACGCGGCCGGCGTGGGCGGCGCCGCGATGGGGGTGGGAAGCGTCAGGGACAGCGCGATGGCGATGGTGGCGATCACGCCCGCAGAATAGGCACGAATCCGCGGGAATTCCGGCGTGATGCCGACTAGGTATGCACGTAGTTCAGCGCGAACCCGATGACGTCGAAGCCGACCGTGCGCAGGCCGAGATAGACGATCAGACCCGCTGCGGCCAGGGTCACGGCGAGCACCACGATGCGCACCGTCCAGCCCTGCCGTTTGTACCACTCCGTCCAGGCGTGCAACACGCGCTTGCCGAACTCCAGCAGCTTGTGCGCCCAGTGGAACTCCGTGGCCAGCACCGCCAGCCCGGCGAACACGACCAGCCACCCCGGCCCGGGGAACGGCACCATGATCAGCCCCCCGACCACCATGACCGTCCCGATCACGCCGACCACGATCTTCAGCGTCAGCGCGCCCGTACGGGTCGAGCGGATGCCGTCCAGCCAGCCGTGGATCCCCCTGCGCCGACCAGGCATGCCGGACCGATCGGCGGCCCTCCGCTTGATCACGTCGGCGTCGCCGGTGTCGGAGCTCTGAATCGTCACATTTCCCCCCGGCAGTCGGTGTGCCCCCCAGGATACGGTGCTGCCCTCAGCCACACTTGCAGACGGCTAGCAAATCACCAAACCCGCAAACGGGTAAAATCTCCTGCTAGAGCAGGCTCTCACCGGCAAATATCGGTTAATGTCTGCTATGCCCGACGTATTGCTCCGCACTGTCACCGGCCCTGTACGCGCGGCCTCCATCGAGGGCGCCGTGCTCCCCCATGAACACCTGCGCACCGACATGCGCTGGGCGGTCGGCATCGACTCCGACCCGCACCGGTGGCTCGACGAGGAGGCCACCGTCACCGCGGAGCTGCGCGAGCTGCGGCAGTCCGGCGGGCTCTCCCTGGCGGTCGACCTGACGTGCCTGGGCATGGGCCGCGACGCCGGCACCCTGGCCCGGGTCGCGGCGGGCAGCCGGGTGGCCGTGATCGCCTCGACCGGCCTGTTCGCCGAGCCGTACACGACCGTCGGCGACGCCGACGTGGACGCGCTCACCGGCCTGCTCATGGAGGAGATCTCCAGCGGCGTGGACGGCACGGGCGTCTTCCCCGGCGTGATCGGCGAGGTCGGCTGCTGGGGCGCCGAACCCACCCCCCGGGAGGAACGGTTCCTGGTCGCCGCGGCCCGCGCCTCGCTCCGCTCGCGCCTGCCGGTCGCCACGCACGGCAGGAACGCCCTGTCGGTGCTGGAGATCCTGCTCGGCCAGAACCTGCCGGGTTCCCGGGTCGCCGTCGGTTACGCGGGCGCCGAGCCGGCCGCCGCCAGGAAGATCGCCGAAGCGGGCGCGTACGTGAGCCTCGGCACTCTCGGGCTCGCCCGGCGGCACGGCCCCGACCAGGCGGCCAGGATCGCGCTCGGCCTGATCGAGGACGGACTCGCGGACCGCCTCCTCCTCAGCACCGGGCTGAGCCGGGTGGCGCAGACGCGCAAGTACGGCGGGCCCGGCTACGCCCACCTCTTCCACGACCTGCTGCCGCGCCTGCGCGACGCGGGCACCGGCGAGGACACCCTCCGCCTGATCACCCACGACAACCCGCTGCGCTGGCTGACCTCCGGGCTTACTTGACCTCCACCTATGTCAAGGTTGCAGACTGATGTGCATGATCTTCACGCAAGCGGAACTCGACTACCTGTCCACCCAGCACCTCGGCCGCCTGGCCACGGTCGCGCCCGACGGGCAGGTGCAGAACAGCCCGACCGGGTTCTTCGTCGACGCGGCCACCGGAACGATCACCATCGGCGGGCACGCCCTCGGGAAGTCGAAGAAGTTCAGGAACATCCAGGCGGGCAGCACGGTCGCGTTCGTCGTGGACGACCTGGCCACGGTGGATCCCTGGGTGCCGCGGGGCATCGAGATCCGCGGCACCGCCGAGGCCCTGACGGACCACGAGCCCCCCGTGGCGTTCTTCTCGAGGGAGATCATCCGGATCACTCCCACCAAGATCATCTCGTGGGGTGTGGACGGGGCGCGGAAGAGCCGTACGGTGCGCCCCTAAGCTGATCGTATGGCTTCGGTGTGGGTGGTCAGCGGGCCGCCGGGCGCGGGCAAGTCCTCGGTGGCCGCCGCGCTGCTCGCCCGGCTCGACCCGGTGCCCGCCCTGCTCGACAAGGACACCGTCTACGGCGACTTCGTGGCGCGGGTCCTGCGCGGCCACGGCAGGCCCGACGGCGAGCGCGAGGGCCCCTGGTACGACGAGAACGTCAAGCGCTTCGAATACGCCGGCCTGACCAGGACCGCCAGGCAGATCCGCGGTCACGGCTGCCCGGTGCTGCTCGACGGCCCGTTCACCACGCAGGTGCACGACGCGGCGCGGTGGGCGGAGTGGGTGGCGGAGCTGGGCGGGCCGCCGGTGCGGCTGCTGTGGGTCCGGTCCGACGGCGCGACGCTGCGCGAGCGCCTCACGGCCCGGGGGTTCGCGCGCGACGCGGGCAAGCTGGCGGCGTTCGACGCCTACCTGCGCGACATCCGGGTGGACGAGCCGCCCGTCGTGCCCCACCTGGAGATCGACAACCGCCGGGGCGCGCCGCCGATCGCCGAACAGCTCGCGGCGGCGGGGATATCGGCGTCGCGTTCCGGAGATCACGGGGTCACCCGATGGCGGACGGAGGGGGATCAGGAGGCGACCCGATAGTCGTCGTCCCGCGCGTCCATGATCGCCATGTGCCCCGGCAGGTGGCCGATCGCGTACTCGACCCCGCTGGCCATCACCACCGCCTGGGGCGTCACGCCGCACGCCCAGAACACCGGCGTCTCCCCCGCCCGCACCTCCACGGGGTCGCCGAAGTCGGGGCTGGCCAGGTCGCCGATCCCGAGCGCCGCGGGATCGCCCACGTGCACGGGCCCGCCGTGCACCATCGGATAGCGGCCGCTCACCTCGACGGCGGTCCTCACCCGATCCTCCGGCACCGGACGCATCGAGACGACCAGCGGCCCGGACAGGCTGCCGACGGCCTGGCAGGGGATGCCGGTGACGTACATCGGCACGTTCGTCCCCAGCTCCAGGTGCCGCACCGGCACCCCGGCGGCCAGCAGCGCCCGTTCGAAGGTGAAGCTGCAGCCGATGAGGAACGGCACCAGGTCGTCGCGCCACTCGGCCACCACGTCGTCGAGGTCGGCGACCGCCGCGCCGTCGCGGTAGAGCCGGTAGCCGGGCAGGTCGGTACGCAGGTCCCCGGGGAACAGGCGGGTGGACCAGGCCCCCGGCTCACCCACGTCGAGGACCGGGCACGCCTGCGGGTTGAGGTGGGCGAACAGCAGCAGGTCGTAGCCCAGCCGCTCGGGCACGGCGATGAGGTTGGCCTGCGTCCAGCCCCGGCACCAGCCCGCGGTGGGCACCCGCTCGCCGGCGCGGAAGCGCTCTCGCGCCTGCTCGGGACTCAGGTCGGCGACGTCCACCTCTTGACGTTATGACCCCCGCGCACCTCGGTCCATCACCGCGCTCGCCACGTGATGTTGTGATTTCCGGGGTACCGGGTGGCGGCGCGGCCAGATGTGTCCCTGGCCGCCGGTGCGCGCGGGGCCCCGTCAGTATTCGACCTCGAAGGTGTGCGGGCCCAGCGCGTACCCTTCGCCCTTGGGCACCACGTAACCGTGCTCGATGAGCCTGGTCAGGCTCCCCCGCACGGCGTCCTCGTCCAGGCCGGCCGTCCGTACCAGCCTGGCGAGCCCCGCGCCGCCGTGCTCCACCGCCTCGGCGGCCACGGCCTCGTACACGTGGATGTCCACGTCCGACAGGGACTGGACATCGTGGCCTTCTGTCATGATCGCTGCCTCGCTCCCTCCCTCAGCCGCATCGGATCGATCTCGCGCTCGGGGTAACGGCGGAGGTATTCGGTCTCCAGCTCGTCGGTACGCGACGTGTGCGTCGCGAGAGCGTCGTCCGACCCGTGGAAGAACGTCTCACTCCGGGTGGCGTGCAGTTGCCGCAGCTCACGAAGCAGATCGTCGTCGCTGAGCTCGCCCGCGTCTATTCCCATCGTCGTCATGGGCTCCCTCTACCCCGGAAGACCAGCAACAATATCTGTCACATTTCCTGACATTTAGGCATTGTTTGTAAGACATCGCCGCCTTACCTTCCCGTTATGGACCTCGAGCTCAGGCACCTCAGGATCGTCCGCGCGGTCGCGGACGCGGGAAGTGTGAGCAAGGCCGCGTCCCTGCTCGGGCTGGCACAACCGGCCCTCACCGCCCAGCTCAAGCGCATCGAGAGGGTGCTCGGCGGCGCCCTGTTCGAGCGCGACCGCCGCGGCGCCCGGCCCACCCGGCTCGGCGAGCTGGTGCTCGCCAGGGCACGCGTGCTGCTACCCGCAGCCAAGGAACTCCAGGACGAAGCGCTGCGTTTCGCCCAGGCTCCCTCCCCCGGCTTCCGCATCGGCTCCACCAACGGCCCCATACTCGGCGGCCTGGTCGACCGCCTCGCCGCGGAGCGCACGATCAGCACGTTCACCTCCTGGTCGGCGCACGAGCTGAACAGCATGGCCGAGCTCGGCCGCCTCGACTACGTGCTGACCGGCGCCTGCGGCGACTCCGGCACCCCCACCGGCTCGCTGCTGTGGGAGACGATCAGCGTCGACCCCGTCTTCTGCCTGGTGGCCGAGAACCATCCCGCCGCCAAGGAGAAAGAGATCGAGCTGGCCGAGCTCGCCGAGGAGCAGTGGGCGGTCACGCCGGGAGACGGCTGCTTCGCCGACTGCTTCGCGATGGCCTGCGCCAGGGCCGGTTTCACGCCCGGCACGATCTACGAGACGGACGTGCCGACGTGCACGCACCTCGCGCAGGTCGGCCGCGCCGCGGTGTTGTGCCAGGCCACCCACCAGCCCGCCCAGGGCCTGGTCATGGTGCCGCTGGCCGGCGCGCCGCTGCGCTGGCGGCAACTCCTCGGCCGCCACCCCACCGCCCCCGACGCCGCCTGGGTGGCGGCGCAGGCGAAACAGGCCCACATGGACGCCGTGCGCAAGAGCCCGGTCTACAACGACTGGCTCGTACGTAACCCGGGATATGGAACAGCTCCATAACGCCGCGATAGGGGCAAGCTAGTACTCCTCCGCTTCTGAGTTCGCCGTTACCTTTACGGCACCCCCAGCAGCAAGGAGATCCCCATGCTCCGAGCCCCCGCGCTGATCGCCGTCGCGATCGGCGCCTTGGTCGTGACCGCGACCCCAGCGGCAGCGGCGAAACCCCCCTCCGGCGTGGTCGACGCCATCCAGCGTGACCTCGGCATCACCAAGGAACAGGCGATCAACCGCCTCGCCAACGAGTCCCGCGGCAATGCCGCGACGCCCACCCTGCGCAAGAGGCTCGGCGACGACTACGCCGGCATCTGGTACGAAGGGGCCGAAAGCGCCCTCGTCGTCGCCAGCGTCGACCCCTCCGACACCGCCGAAATCACCCGCGCGGGAGCGCGAGCACGCATCGTCACCCGTACGTTCGCCCAGCTCACCCAGGCCAAGGAGAGCCTCGACAAGGCCGCACCGCCCGCCACCGTGCACAGCTGGGCCGTCTCGCCCCAGGACAACGCGGTCGTCGTCCAGACCAGCGACGAAGCGGCGGCGCGATCGTGGATCGCCTCCAGCGGCGTGGACGCGGAAACCGTGAAGTTCGAACGGTCCACCGAACGCCCGCGCCCGTTCTACGACATCCGCGGCGGCGACGCGTACTACACCTCGGAAGGCTACCGGTGCTCGATCGGCTTCGCGGCCAGGCGCGGCAGCCAGCTCGGCTTCACCACGGCCGGCCACTGCGGCGGCACCGGCGTCACCACCACCGGGTACAACCGGGTCGCGCAGGGAACCTTCCAGATCTCGTCGTTCCCGGGCAACGACTACGCCTGGGTGGCGACGAACTCCAACTGGACCGCGCCCGGCGTGGTCAACGGCTACAGTGCCGGCACCCTCCCCGTACGCGGCTCGACCGTCACCCAGCCCCAAGGCTCCGTGTGCCGCTCCGGCTCCACCACCCAGTGGCACTGCGGCACCGTCACCGCGCTGAACGCCACCGTCAACTACCCGGAGGGCACCGTGTCCGGACTGACCCGGACGAACGTGTGCGCCGAAGGCGGCGACTCGGGCGGCTCGTTCATCTCCGGCGACCAGGCCCAGGGCATGACCTCAGGCGGCTCCGGGAACTGCAGCTTCGGCGGCACCACGTACTTCCAGCCCCTCGGCGAACTTCTCTCCGTGGGCGGCCTCACCCTGATCACGTCCGGCGGCGACCCGGACCCGCCGGAGGGCTGCCAGAGCTACGAGGACACCTACACGGGATCGCTGAGCGGGAACCAGAGCGCGTACCAGCCGAACGGCTCCTACTACCAGGCCACGACCTCCGGCACCCACGCCGCCTGCCTGGACGCGCCCGACGGCACGGACTTCGACGTGTACCTGCAGAAGTGGAACGGCTTCTCCTGGACCGTGGTGGCCAGCGGCGACAGCCCGAACGCCGACGAGACCGTCACCTACAACGGGACCGCGGGCTACTACCGGTACCGCGTGCACGCCTACAGCGGGTCCGGCGCGTACACGCTGGGCCTGAACCGGCCGTGAGCACCACCCCCGAGGCCGCGGGCCGGCGAGCGCCGGACACCGACACCTGAGACCCGAGGGCCGGCGAGTGCCGAGCAGCACCCGACACTCGCCGGCCCTCCCCCTCTCCCCGGCGCTCGGGCGCGAACGTTCTAGGCCAGCTCGAACTCCCACCCCGGCCGCCACTCGAAAGAGCCGACCAGATCCTCCAGCGACGTGCCGTGCAGCAGGTTCCGCAACGCCCAGAGATTCGCGGTGTGCGCCACCACCAGCACCGTCCGCCCCTGCCACTCCGCCATCACGTCCCGCAGGAACGCCGCCGTCTCGGCGACCACCTGCCGGTAGCTCTGCCCGCCGGGCCACGGGGTGTCGATGTGCCTGCTCCGCAACGCCGCCACCTCGTTCACCGGCCGCCCGTTGTAGATCCCGTAGTCGCATTCCCTGAGCCTCCGGTCGAGCCTGAGCTCCTTGCCGTCCCCGAAGGCGATCTCCGCCGTCTGCACGGACCGCCGCAGGTCAGACGAGTAGACGACGTCGACCTTCCGCCGCCGCGCCCCCAGCTCCACCGCCTGAGCACGCCCGAGCGCCGACAGCTCACCCGGCAACCATCCGGTGGCGATGCCCGTCTCGTTGTCCACGGTGGTGGAGTGGGTCTCGTAGATCAGTCTGACAACCACGCCCAGACCGTACCGGGCTTACCTGCGTACCTGCTGGGAAAGCCCGCCCGGCCCGCGGTCGCGGTGCTGGAGGGCCCGGCCGGGACCCGAATATGATCGCCTCAGGCTCCACCGACACGTCCGGGCGTGGAATGATGTGTGCGGGGATGTCTCCCGTCCGGCCGGGCACCACAAGCGGTTCCCATGCTCTAGCCTTAGCATGCGCGAGGCGGCGGCATGATCCTCTCGGCGCCCACCGCACGTCACACAACTGAATCCAGGGGCGGTAGCTCAGCCGGTCAGAGCATCGGACTCATAATCCGTGGGTCGTGGGTTCAAGTCCCACCCGCCCTACTCTTGTCGACCAGCCCGAACCCCCGCTTGACCTGCGCTGTTGCGCCCGGGGTGGGGGTTCTTCATGTCCGACTGTCTACGGCTTTCGCCGATCGATTGCGGGTGGCTCTCCCCAATGCGCCCCCACGATCATGGATAACAGTCGCCCTTCAGCGCCTAACCGCGGAGGGTGTCTAGGCTTAGGGACACTGTGCCTGCCGAAAATTACATCCATGCAGTTCAAGCGGCGTGTGAGTACTCGTGGAGGACCCCGCCAAGTCGGTCCCGTCTGCGTACGCTCAGCTCGGTGATTCGCGTCGGATCCATGATCGGGTCTGGGCCGGTGCGCAGCGGGGCTGCCTGATCCAGGGCTTGGTGAGCGCGGTGCTCGTTATAGAACCGCTCGTACTCACGCAGGGCGTGACGCAGGTGGTGCTCGTTCCACAGCAGGCAGCGGTCGAGCAGCTCGCGGCGGCACGACTGCACCCACCGCTCCATGACCGCGTTCATCCGCGGCACCCGGATCCCAGTGAGCACGGTCCGGATGCCGGCCTCGGCGAGAATCTCGTCCATGAGCGCGGGGAACTTCCCGTCTCGGTCGCGGATCAGGTAGCGGGCCCGGCAGCCGGCCTCTTCCAGGTCCATCACGAGGTTCTTCATCGCCTGGACGACCCAGACCGCAGTCGGGCGGGCGGTGGTGCCCAGCACGCGGACGCGCCTGCTGGCGTGCTCGATGACGGCCAGGATGTACTGGCGCTGCCCGGTGAGGGTGACGGTCTCGATGAAGTCGCAGGCCAGCAGCGCATCGGCCTGGGAACGCAGGAAGTCGCCCCAGGTGGCCGACGCCCGCTCAGGAGCAGGATCAACGCCTTCCTGCTTGAGGATCTCCCACACAGTGGAGGGCGCGACCGTGATACCGAGCGTGGTCAGCTCACCGTGCACCCGCCGATATCCCCAGGACGGGTTCTCCCGGACCAGGCACAGGATGAGAGCACGGATGGAGCGGCCCGTGGGCGGGCGCCCCGGTCGCTTGGGCTTACTGATACGGGCGTGCCGTCGCCTGACGAGATCGCGGTGCCAACGCAGGACAGTGTCCGGGCGGACGATGAGCCGCAGCTGGTGCAGCACCTCGCGGGGTAGGGAGGTCAGCAGGGCGGCGAGGAAGGCACGGTCCTCGGGGTCGAATCTCACCCTGATGCCGGCGCCGAGCTGCCGTTCAAGAACGGTGATCTGGTGGCGGAGAGCGAGGATCTCGACGTCCTTGTTCCGATCGCCCATCGGCAGCAGCCGCAGTGCGGCGAAGATGTTGGTGACAGCGAGATAGGCCAGACGAAAGAGCACAGGCGATCATCATGCCGCACTCCGAGCGGCTGGGGATCACATGCATCAGGTAATCTCCAGCAAGGCCATGACCCGGCCGGATGACATTATCGGCAGGCGCAGGGTTCTCCACGCACACAACGGGGCCAGGATCGCCGATGCGGCGGTGAACCCCGGCCCTGCCCTCTCGGGGCAGGGCAGCCTCGGGACGCCCCAACTCGAACCACTTGACGCCGCCCGGGAGAAATCCTCAGCGTCGCTTCGCGAGCAACTCAAACAAACTCGAAAAGCCCTGTTCGCCGTGGCCGCCGGCGATTCGGTTATCCATCAGTTCCTTGACCTGCCGCATCCGCACGGCTTCCACGCCGAGGGAATCCCGATGGCTGATCATGTCGTCCATCACTGCGGCCTGGACATTGAGCGAACCAAGATCTGGCGGGTATTCGCCACTCTTGACCGCCTTGCCCATCGAGAGCAACAACGGCGGGTAAGCGACCACCGAGCCGGCGATGCGCTCGGCGAACTCCGCCACGTCGACCCCTTCGGCCTGCACCAGCCTGAGCGCGTGCAGAAAGCCGATAAGCAGCTCGTAGGCCACCGCGACCTGGGCCATGAATTCCACGGCGGCCAAGCCGGCGTCTTCGCCGTGGTACGCGATGCTGCCCAGCACCTGCAGCGTCGACTCGTGGGCTTCGAACGCACTGCGGGAACCGCTGAACGGGAACATGATGTTCGGCGTGCCCACATACGGAGGGTCTCCCATGATCTTGCCGTCGAGGTACTCGGCGCCGCGCTCACGTGCCCAGCGCTCGTTCGCCCGCGCCTGACCGGGGGAGCAACTGGTGAGGTTCACCAGCACCTTGCCTGCGACCGCGGCATCGACGGAACCCAGCACTTCGTCAACCGCTGTGCTGTCGAGCAGACAGACCACAACGAGCGGGCTCGCCGCCACCGCTTCCACGGTCGTCGCGGCCGCTGTGGCACCGGCGTCAGCGAGCGGCGCACTCTTGCTCGCGGTCCGGTTCCAGACCGTCGTGCGATATCCACGGTCGACCAACGTCCTGGCGATCGCCGAGCCCATGTCACCGAGACCGAGCACGGTGACCTGACCGGCCGCGGCAGTTGGGCCGTCGGTTGTCGTTGTTGTCATGATGTTCCTTTCCTTGCCGAGCGAATACGTTTCTCGGTGCTGGTCGTTTGCCTGCTCAAGGGCTCTCGGCGGGCTGGAGCGGCTTGTCTCCCCGAGAGGGCTGCCCGCTGCTGTCGGTGACCGCCCTGCGCAGCGCGGTCAGGGCGATGAGCGCGGTGGCGGCGGCGAAGGCGGCGCAGACAACGGCGACCACGTTCAGCCCGCTGGTGTACGCCTCCCGCGCGCCGGCAAGGAGTTGCCCGGCCACCGAGCCGGTGAGGTCCTGGGCGGCCCCGAGCGCCCCTTCGAGGCTATTGCGCACGGTCTCGGCGTCGGCCGCCGGCACACCGTCCGGAACGGTCACAGAGCTGCGGTAGACGATCGAGCCCAGGCTGCCGAGAGTGGCGATGCCCACGGCTACGCCGAGATGGCTGGCGGTCTCCGAGAGCGAGGCGGCAGAGCCGCTCTTCTCCGGCGGCGCCGCGCTGACGATCAGGTTGGTGCCGAGCGCGCCAATCGGGCCAGTGCCGAAGAACGCGATCACGAAGCCGATGACCAACAGTGGCAACCCGCCGACCGGGTCGACGAAGGCGATCATGACGTAGCCGGCCGCCGCGACAACCAGACCCACCGCGATGACAGCCGCCGTGGAGAACCGCTTGGCGAGGCCGGGGGCGAGCTGCGCGGAGACGATGGAGGCGATCGCGGAGGGCACCATCCACAGGCCTGCGTGCATCGGGGAGAGCCCCTGCACCATCTGCAGAAAACCGGTGATGAACAGGTAGCTGCCGGCGACGGCGACCATCAAGATCACCTGGATCAGCAGCGAGGCGGTAAAGGCACCGTTGCGGAACAGCGTGACGTCCACCACCGGATGCTCGAGCCTGCCCTGCCGCAACACGAACAGCGCGCCCATGATCAGACCGGCCAGGGCGACTGCGACCGGCATGACGTCGAAGCCATATTTGGCGATCTCCTTGATGCCGTAGATGACGGGCAGGATCCCCGCGAGCGAGAGGACGACGCTGATCAGGTCGAGCTTGCCGCCGACGGGGGCCTTGTACTCGGGCAGGAGCATCGGTCCGGCGACGAGCAGGATCAGCATGACCGGGACACCGAGCAGGAAGGCCGAACCCCACCAGAAGTGCTCGAGGAGCAGGCCGCCGACGACCGGGCCGAGCGCGGTGCCGACCAGGAAACAGCTCGCCCACAGCGCGAAGGCCCGGCCGCGCTGGGCTGGATCGTGGAACATGTTGCCGATCAGGGCAAGCGTGGACGGCATGATCGTCGCCGCGGCGACCCCGAGCAGCGCACGGCTGACGATCAGCATCTCGGCGCTGCCGGAGTAGGCGGCCAGCAGGGAAGTGACCAAAACGGCAGCGGCACCGATCAGCAACAGTCTGCGGCGGCCGATCCGATCACCGAGAGTACCCATGGTGACGAGAAAGCCGGCCATGAGGAAACCGTAGATATCCATGATCCACAACATCTGGTTCCCGGTGGGCCGCAGCGCCTCCGCCAGCGAGGGGAGTGCCAGGAACAGGACACTCTGGTCCAGCGACAAAAGCAGGGTGGGCAGGGCCAGCACGGCGAGCCCGGTCCATTCCCTGGCCCCTGCCTTCGGGGTGACATCGGACATCTCAACTCTCCTTCGCGATGCGCTCGTATACAGCGATCACCATGCACATGGCCGCTCCCGGGCCACTCTTGGTGCGCTCTTGGTCCACCTGGCCGGTAGCGTGAGCGCATGCGTTTCGGGGTGCTCGGTCCGTTGGAGGTGTGGACGGCCTGGGGCGATCCGGTGCGGGTTCCGGAGCTCAAGGTTCGTGCTCTCCTGGCGTGCCTGCTGGCGCACCAGGGACGCCCCGTCTCCGCCGATCGGCTCATCGACGAGCTCTGGCGCGGCGCATTACCCGCCAATCCGACCGGCGCGCTGCAGAACAAGGTGTGGCAGCTGCGGCGGGCGCTGGAGAGCTCGGAGCCGGACGGCCGTGCTCTCGTCGCCTGGCGAGGGCAGGGCTACCAGTTGCTGGCCGGCCCCGACGCTGTGGATGCGGGCCGGTTTCAGGCCCTGGTGGCCCGCGCGCGTACGATCGCCGACCTGCACGTGCGCGCCGGCCTGCTGGCGGACGCGCTGGCGATGTGGCGAGGCCCGGCGTTCGCCGATTTCGCCGACGAGGAGTTCGTCCGCGCTGCCAGGCAGCGGCTGGAGGAGCAGTGGCTCAGCGCTCTGGAAGAGCAGGCCGAGACCCGTCTGGAGCTGGGCGAGCACGCGCTGGTCGCCGACGAGCTGGGCGACCTGGTTGCGTCACACCCGCTGCGGGAGCGGCTGCGCGCCGCCCACGTGCGGGCGCTGTATCTCGCAGGGCGGCAGAGCGCCGCGTTGCGCAGCTACGCGGAGCTGCGCGAGCGTCTGGCCGACGAGCTCGGCCTGGATCCCAGCCCTGAACTGGCGGCGCTGCACCAGGCGATCCTCACCCAGGATCCCGGGCTGAACGCCGCTCTCCCGCCTGTCACCAGCGCGGCCCGTCTGGCGACGAACATCCCCGTCACGCTGACCGAGCTGATCGGCCGGAGTGAGGCCATTGACGAGCTGCTGGAGTTGCTCGGCACGCGCCGGCTGGTGACGCTGACTGGCTCGGGCGGGGTCGGCAAGACTCAGCTCGCGCTGGCGGCCGCCGCGCGGGTGGGCGCACGGTTCCCGGGCGGGGTGTGGCTGGTCGAGTTCGCCGCGCTGGACACCGTCCCCGGATCGGGCGTTCCAGGCCGACCCGCTGTCTCGGCCGCGACGCAGGTGCAGGAGGCGGTCGCTGCGGTCCTCGGCGTACGCGACCACTTCGCCTCCCGTCCGCGGCCGTTGACCGACCGGATGGCGCAGGCAATCGGCGGCCAGCCGACGCTGCTGGTCTTCGACAACTGCGAGCACGTGGTCGAGCCGGTCACCGAGCTGGCGGAAGAGCTGCTCACAATGAACCCGGGCCTGCGGATCCTGGCCACCAGCCAGACCCGGCTCGGCGTCACCGGCGAGCATCTGCGCGAGGTTCTGCCACTGCTGAGTCCCGAGCCGCCGACCGGCCTGTCCCCCGAGGCGCTCCTGCGGTTCAGCGCCGTGGAACTGTTCGTGACGCGGGCGACGGCGGCCGCGCCCAACTTCGTCCTCGACGAGTCCAACGCCGCGGCGGTCGCCTCGATCTGCCGGCGGCTGGACGGCGTTCCCCTCGCGCTGGAGATGGCTGCCACACGCGTACGGGCGCTGGGCGTCAAAGAGCTGGCCGCGCGGCTCGACGACCGCCTGCACCTGCTTGCCGCCGGGACACGCACCGCCCCGGCACGGCAACGGACGCTGCGTGCGATGATCGACTGGAGCTGGGAACTGCTGGGCGAGCAGGAGCGTGCGGTGCTGCGGCGGCTGGCCGTGCACGCCGACGGTTGCACCCTCGCCGCGGCCGAGGAGGTCTGCGCCGCCGACGACCTGGACCGCTTCGCGGTGCTCGACCGGCTGGTCCGGCTGGTCGACTGCTCGCTGGTGGTGGCGACCGAAGACGTCGAAGGCCTGCGCTACCGCCTGCTGGAGTCGGTCACCGCCTATTGCCTGGAACGGCTGCGTGAGACGGGGGAGTTGGAGGATCTCCAGCGGCGCCACCGGCGCTACTACACGAGCCTGGCCGAGCGCGCCGAGCCGCACCTGCGCGGCCACGAGCAGCGGCAGTGGCTGCGCAGTCTGGACACCGAGAACGCCAACCTGCGCACCGCCCTCGACAGTGCCGTACGCGCCCACGACGCCGAAAGCGCGCTGCGCCTGGCCAACGCGCTGACCTGGTACTGGCAGCTGCGTGGCCGCAACCACGAAGCTGATCGCGCACTGACCTCGGCGCTGTCGCTCGGCGCCCCGCCGGCCATACCGGTGGCCAGGGCCACCGCCTGGCGGGGTGGGTTCCGGCTGGCGCTCCGCGGCAGCGCCGACCCGCGCGGCGAGTACGAGGCCGCGCTGGCCCCGTACGAGGAGATCGACGACCCGCAGGGCCGGGCACGAGCGCAGTGGTTCGTCGGCTCCAATCTGTACGGCGTGGGCGATCTGTCGCAGAGCGAGGACCTGCTGAATCGCGCGCTGGAGACGTTCCGCTCGAGCGGCGACCGCTGGGGTACGGCGGCGGCACTGAGCACGCGAGCGTTCTACGCGAAACTGCGCGGGGATTTCGACATGCTGCGCCGTGACGGCGAGCAGAGTCTGGCGATGTTCCGGAAACTGGGCGATCAGTGGGGGCAACTCCAGGCCATGGTGCCGCTGGCGACACTGGCGGAGATCGTCGGCGACTATCCGCACGCCAGGCGGCTCTTCCGCGACGGGCTGCGGATCGCGGAAGACCTCAAGCTGTGGCCACAGGTCTCCTACCAGCTCGCCGGGCTCGGCCGGATCGCGCTGCTCCTGCGCGACTACCCACAGGCGCGGGAATTCCACGAGCGCGCGCGACGGCTCGCGATCGAGCAGTCGGACACTTTCGGTGAGCAGTTCGCCGAAATCGGGCTCGGCCTGGGCGCCCGACGGGAAGGCGACCTCGACACCGCCGAGACCCACATGCGCAGCGTTCTAGCACTGCACCGGAAGGCGGGATACGAGCCAGGCATGCCTGCGCTGATCCTCGCGGAGATGGGTTTCATCGCCGAACTACGGGAGGACCCGCACCTTGCTCGGGAGCTCCAGCTCGACGGCCTGGCCACCGCACGGTCCACCGGCGATCCACGCGCGGTGGCCCTGGCCCTGGAGGGGCTGGCAGGAGCCCAGGCACTGGCAGGTCACGCCGACCACGCGGCACGGCTGCTGGGGGCCGCCCACACCGCGCGAGCCTCGGTAGGCGTGCCGCTGCCCGAGGGAGAACGAGACGACGTCGACCGCATCACCAGGCGCGCACGGCAAGCCCTGGGTGACGCCTCATACGACGCCGCGTTCGCACGAGGGGCCACGCTGCAGCCCGAAGAGTGTCCTGACCACCTGTTCAGCGCCGCTCAATGTGAGGAATGATGGGCGAGCGCGCTGATGGACGCCGGCCGCACGTTGAGGACATGTGCTTGCGGTGGTGGTCGCTGCTTGCAGGCCAGTTCCAGCAGGTCCGGCACGCGTTTCACCTGGCGAGGGATGCGCCGGAGCTGGGCGCTGCGGCTGCCTCGGGTGACGTCGGCCAGTGACCGAGTGCCGGTCACGTCGGCGAAGGTGACGCGGCCGACGTCGATGACGACGTGGGCGTGCTGATGCCGGGTCTGCGTCAGGGTGGAGCGGACCGCCTCGCTGTTGGAGGCGTCGATCTGGCCGTCGAGCCGGATCAGCGACGTATCAGGCGTCCGGACACGGGTGATGTGCAGGACGTCGTCGTCATAGAGGGCTCGAGCGGCAGGGTCTGACGCGGCGGGAACGGGGTGGGGTTCGACATCGTGCCTCCTGCCACGATGTCGGTGGCCGAGCATGGTCGGTGCTGGGCCGGACCCAGCAGTGTCCAGAATACTGGAAGCAGATTTCCGGCATCGAGTGGGCCGCGTTGGTGGAGCCCGAGCGCGTGGGCGCGTACGGCCGGCGTCGGGACGGTGCGTGGGCCGTGGCCTGATACCCAGTAGCCTGCGGCCATGACCGAGATCCTGAGGCTGACGCCCGATGATGCGTTGGCGATGCTGCTGGAGGGTAACCAGCGCTTCGTCGCCGGCACGCCGGAGCACCCCAACCAGGATGCCGCCCGCCGCGCCGAGACCGCGCCGGCGCAGAGCCCGTTCGCGGTGCTGTTCGGGTGCTCCGATTCCCGGCTGGCCGCCGAGATCATCTTCGACCGGGGCCTGGGTGATCTGTTCGTGGTCCGCACGGCCGGGCACGTGGCCGGCACCGAGGTGCTGGGCAGCATCGAGTTCGGGGTGAGTGTGCTGGGCTGCCCGCTGGTCGTGGTCTTGGGCCATGAGTCGTGCGGAGCCATCGCGGCGGCCTGCGCCGCCGCCGACGGCGGCAGCACCCCGGCCGGGTTCGTCCGTGACGTCGTTGAGCGGGTGATGCCGAGCGTGCTGGCGGCCCGCGCCGCCGGACACGATCAGGGCGAGCAGATCCTGCATGAGCACATCCGGCACAGCGCCGGCCTGTTGCTGGAGCGCTCCCGGGTCCTGGCGGAGCGGGTGGCCGATGGCCGCCTGGCGGTGGTGGGCCTGTCGTATCGGCTGGCTGATGGCAGTGCGCGGCTGGTCGCCGCGCATGGCCTGAGCGGGGCTGCGGTCTAGATAGGCGTCTGGGTGGCGGCCCCGGATTGCCTGGGCGAGCAGGGCATTGCACGTGCCCGGGCAGAGGGCTGGGCCCTGAATGGGTGGTGGCGCTGCCAGGCTGCTCTACCTTGCGGGCGGGGCACCGGACCGTCACCTGATCATCAACGAGCGGCCGTGGGGTTCATTGTGCTGCATGCGCCGGCAGGTGAGAACACCTGCTGCCTTCGTTTGTTTTGCCCCGCTTTGCGGGAGATGGACGTCCTCAAGGTGGAGACCCTCGATGACACCATGCTGATCGCGGCGCGCACCGTGGTGAGTGAGGTCCCGTGCCCAGAGTGTGGGCTGCTTTCGACCCGAGTGCACAGCCGGTATCGCCGGACCGTGTGGGATCTGGCGACGGGCGGGCGGCCGGTCAAGGTCGAGTTGGAGGTGCGCCGCTTCTTCTGCGGCGAGCCCTCTTGTGATCGAGAGATCTTCGCCGAGCAGGTCGGCGGGCTGACCCAGCGGCGCGCCCGTCGCACCAACGCCTTACGCGCCCTTCTCACCTCGATCGCGATAGCACTGGCCGGGCGAGCTGGTGCCCGCATGGCAGGCCTGGTCGGCGTGCCGGTCAGCAGATCCACGCTGCTACGGATACTGCGGGCGCTGCCCGATCCCGAGATAGGGCAGGTCACAGTGTTGGGCGTCGACGACTTCGCCAAAAAGCGCGGAAACTCCTACGGCACCGTCCTGGTGGACATGGACACCCACCGTCCTATTGATCTGCTGGACGGCCGGACCGCCGATGACCTGGCCACGTGGCTGAAGGACCATCCCGGGGTGCAGGTGATCTGCCGAGATCGGGCCGGCTCCTACGCCGACGGCGCCCGTGAGGGCGCGCCCGACGCCACCCAAGTCGCCGATCGCTTCCACCTGTGGCAAAACCTCGCTACGGCACTGGAGAAGACGATCCGCGCGCACCGATCCTGCCTCCAGGAAGTCTCCGGCCAAGACGCCCCGATCAAGGACGACATCGGCAGCGGGACCGAACCCGTCCAGCGGCCCAAGACCCTGGACTCCTACGGCAACGAACGGCCGATGGTGGCGCGGACACACGAACGCTACGCCCAGGTCCAGGAGCTGAGGGCCAAGAGCCTGTCGCTGAACGCCATCAGCCGCGAACTCGGCCTGGCCTTCCCCGCACCGTCCGCAAGTACGCCAACGCCACCAGCGCAGACGAACTCCTGGCCCCGACCTTCGCTCGCTCCAGCAAGCTGGATGAGTTCAAGCCCTACCTCACCCGCCGGTGGAACGAGGGCTGCAGCAACGCCGTCCAGCTCTATACCGAGATCAAGGCTCAGGGATTCACCGGCAGCCGCCGGGCCGTCCAAGGCTGGCTCCAGCCACTGCGCGGATACCAGGAAGTACAGCAAGAGCCATGTCCACCGCCCAAACCCCGCCGCGTCACCGGCTGGCTCATGACCCATCCCGACCGGTTGGACACCGAGGAGAAGGCCAGACTGGAACAAATCCTGGCCCGCTGCCCCGAGCTCATCAACACCGCCGAGCTGGTCCGCAGCTTCGCCACGATGATGACCAACCGCGACGGCCACCTGCTCGACGACTGGATCGCCGCCGCCGAAGCCGGAGCCTCGCCCTACCTGGCCACCTTCGCCACCAGCCTCCGACGCGACCACGCCGCAGTGCAGGCCGGGCTGCCACTCGCTCACAGCAGTGGGGCCGTCGAAGGGACCGTCAACAAGATCAAATTCTTGAAGCGGCAGATGTTCGCCGCGCAAACTTCGACCTTCTACGGGCCCGAGTCCTCCGCAACTCCTGACACCCTGCACGTTCTGTCACCGAGATCATCGAGAGTGAGCCAGAGCCCCTTCTCTCATGCCGCTTGGCACGGGCTGCGTTCGGTCAACTTGGCCTACGTGAAAGAAGAGATCATCGTCCTCTGACCTGCTGGAAGGGTCCTCCAACCCTAGATAACGATGGCTCAGGTAGAAGGTGCCTGAAGTACATCCGAACCGGCGTGGACGGGTCGTGGGCTCGCGCTTCGGCGATGTGGATGGCCGGGATCCGCCAGTCCCGGTCGACCACGATGGTCCCGAGCAGTGCGGATGATGACATGCCCGGCCACGCCGACCGGTAGCAGTCGGGCTTGTCCGGACGCGTACTGGCGCACAAGTACGAGGTCGAGCGTCGTACAGTCGCCAAGGCGCTGCGATCGGCCTGGCCTGAGCTGCGCAACCCCCATTTGCCCCGTCTGTAGGTTTGCCGTCCTCGTGGGGTGCGGGCCGGTCGGCCATGCGGCAACAGTCCCCGCAAGGGCCGGCCGGTTACCCGGACCGCCGCGTGGCTCCGAAGAAATCGGTCAGTGCCTTGGCGAGCGCCTCGGGATGGGTCAGCGGGGCGGCGTGCCCGGCGCCGGGGATCTCGCGCACCCGCGCGTTGGGGATGTGGTCGGCCGCGTGCCGCGCGCTGGCGGGGTAGAAGGGCATGGTGTCGGATCCGTACAGCACCAGCACTGGAGCGGAGATCGCGCCGAGCACACCCGGATCCTCAGCGGTGGGGCCTTCGTAGGCCACCACTTGCTGAAGGAGGTTGAGCAGGCGCGGGACGTAACGGCCCGCGGCCTCGAAATAGCCGGCGTCCTCGGCCGCGGCGATCTCCTCATCGTTGAAGGGGCCGCTCGCGAACGCGCGGGCCGCGGCCGTCAAGTTGCCTTCAACGGCCAGCTTGCCCATCCGGGCGATGGCGTCGCTGATCACGGTTTGCTCCTGCTCGTTCATCAGGCTCCGCATCGGAGGTTCCAAGAGGGCCACCGCGTCCACCGTGTCCACCGCGTCGGGCCGCGCTGCCGCGCCGAGTGCCAGGTTGGCGCCGGCGGACCAGCCCACCAGCCCGGTCGGTTCCCCGATGCTGTCGATGTAGGCAAGGACGTCGTCGACCTGCCGACCCGGGCTGAGGTCGGGGTGATCGCCACTGAGGCCACGACCGCGCATGCTCAGCAGGTGGCAGGTGAATCGGCCGGTCAGGTGTCCCAGCAGCCGGTCCCAGTCGAGGTCGCCATCGCCGATGCCCCCGTGCAGGAACACGAGTGGCTGCCCCTGGCCGTGCACGGTCCCACCGATCGTGACGCCGTCGGTGGTGGTGACGTAGTGCGTGCGTTGTGTGCTCATGGGCAGGCTCCCTACGAAGTAAACATGTTTACATTCGTACGGTAGCGTCAGTCCGGCGGTAAGTAAACGTGTTTACTTACCGCCTTCCCCGGCACTGCCGTGCAGCAGCGCCCACACTCCTTGGCGGACGTACTCGACCACCTGCTCGGGCGGCGCGCTGGCCAGCCGTCCCTGCGGGGACGCCCACCGCAGCACCCTGATCCCCGCGAGAAGCGCGGCGGCCAGCTCCGCGCGCAGCCGCGGGTCGTCACCGGCCGCGACCGTGGCGAACGGCCCGACGACGGTGTTCTCGGCGTAGTCCCGCACCTTCTCGGGCGGCCCCTCCTGATCAGGGCTCTCCCCAATCAGCCGCCAGACCGTGAGCAGGTCGTCCAGGCCGAGCGAGCCCGCCGCACCGGACGCGCACAGCTCGGCCATCCGGTCAGGCAGCTCCTCGGCCGGCACGTCCAACTGCCCGAACATCGCCGAGTCCGCCGCCGCCACGGCGAACAACCCCCCCTTCGACCCGAAGTAGCGGTACACCAAGGCGACGTTGACGTCGACGTCCGCGGCGATGTCCCTGACGCTGACCGCCTCGTAGCTGTCACGGGCGAACCGCTGGCGGGCCGCCTCCAGCAGCGCCTGCCGCGTCGCCGCGGCGTCACGGCGTCGCCGCGGCTCCGCCGTGCCTCTCGGATCGCTTTTCTCCGCCACCATCACCGTCACCACCATGACTCGACGTCAACGGCGGTAACGTTAGCTGACGCCTGCCCTTCTCCCCCAAACAGTGGCCAGTCGTCCAGCACTGAAGCCGCGGCGACCAGTCTCAGCCCACGCGGCGGGCGGCGGGGTCGAAGAAACCGGTCCCAGAGGCTGTGCGATGTCAGTCGGGTCATCGGAGCATTCTGACTTGGGTGCGGCTCCTCTTAAGGGACTGGGCTGATCACGCCGTTCTGGCCGGTCTTGCCTGCCGTATCCTGCGATCCATGCTGATCGCAGACGTTGAGATGGCCCGTTCAGCGGCGCAGGCGGGGGCAGCTGTGGTGCGCACCATGTTCGGCGCGTCGCTGGCCCGCTTGGAGAAGAACGGTGGTGACTTCGCCACGGAGGCCGACGTAGAGTCGGAGAAGGCTATTCTCGGCGTAATTCACGCCGCCCGGCCTGGCGATGCTGTGACCGGCGAGGAAAGTGGGCGGACGGGCTCGGCGAACGCCGAGCGGATGTGGCTGGTCGACCCGCTGTGCGGCACGCTGAATTACGCCGTGCGCAGCATGCTGGTCGCGGTGAACGTTGCCCTGCGCGTGGGTTCGGAAACTACGGTGGCGGCCACGGCCGATCCGTTCTCCGGCGAGGTGTTCTGGAGCGACGGCTTTCGCGCGCATGTCCGCCGGAACGGGGTGGACGAGCCGCTCAAGCCGTCGCCGGATTCCGGCCTGGTAGACGTGAATCTCGACCCGCCGTTCCCGAACGCGCCTGAATTCCGTGCTACCGCTCTGCTGGCCGACCCCGGGTTCGCTGAGCGGTTTCGCCCGCGTGTCGTCTCGACCACGTTGGCGGTGGCCTGGGTCGCCGCCGGTCGGCGAGCCGCCTACGTCACTGACGGCCGACTGCATGACAGCGTGCATTTTGCCGCCGGGATTGCGCTGTGCCAAGCCGCCGGATGCGTGGTGACCGGCCTTGACGGTCACTCGCCGAACACCGGCACCGGCGGGCTGGTCGTAGCAGCCGACCATGAGACCCACATGGCGCTGCTGGACCTCATCGGTAATCAATAGTCCCGCAGGTCAGCCTGCGCCACGCCGTCAGGGCGGTCCAGTTGCGCCGTGGTGAATGCGTTGGTGCTCGTGGTGGAGGTGGTAGCGCCAGTAGCCGGTCAGGTCACCGTTGGCGATCATGACGCGGAGTTTCAGGATGGCTTCGGCACCGGCCAGGCCCCAGCGTGCGCCGGTGATGTCCAGGCGATCGTTGATGAGATGGCGGCATGCGCCTTCGATCACGCCGGTGGCGATCGGCCATCCCTTCTCCAGGGCCTGCTCGTAGCAGAGGAACTCGGCGTGGTCGGTCAGGTAGCGGATGCAGGCGTCGATCTCGCTGCGGCGGCTGGCAGGGAGCATGGCGGCTTGGGTCTCGAGGTCGGTGATGACCTTGCGCCTGCCGACAATTCCATCCATGCAGGTCACGCCGCTTGTGAGTACTCATGGAGGACGCCGCCGAGCCGGTCTCGTCGGCGGACATTCAGGTCGATGATTCGCTCTGGGTCCGTGATCGGATCGGGGACGGTGCGCAGCGGGGCTGCTTGGTTCAGGGCTTGATGTGCTCGGTGCTGGTTGTAGAAGTGTTCATATTCGCGCAGGGCGTGCCGCAGGTGGTGTTCGTTCCAGATCAGACAGCGGTAGAGAAGCTCGTGACGGCACGACTGCACCCACCACTCCATGATCGAGTTCATCCGCGGCATCCGGATACCGGTGAGCACCATCTTGATGTCGGCCTCGGCGAGCACCTCGTCCATGAGGGCAGGGAACTTCCCATCCCGATCGCGGAGCAGAAAGCGCGCCCGACAGCCCGCATCGTCCAGATCCATCACCAGATTCCGGATCGCTTGGATGACCCAGCCGGCGCTCGGGTGTGCGGTGGTGCCGAGCACACGGACCCGCCTCGTGGCGTGCCCGATCACCGCCAGAATGTACTGGCGTTGCCCGTTCAGGGTGATGGTCTCGATGAAATCGCAGGCCAGTAGGGCGTTTGCTTGCGAGCGCAGGAAGTCGGCCCACGTGGTGGCCGCCCGCTCGGGCGCCGGATCAAGACCTTCCTGCTTGAGGATCTCCCACACCGTGGACGGCGCGACCTTGATACCGAGTGTGGCGAGCTCACCATGCACCCGCCGATAGCCCCAGCCGGGGTTCTCTCGCACCAGGCGCAGGATGAGGGCGCGAATAGAGCGAACGGTGGGTGGGCGGCCGGGCCGCTTCGGCCGGCAGGTACGGGCATGACGACGTCGCATCAGATCGCGGTGCCAGCGGAGAACCGTGTCCGGACGGATGAGGAGCCGCAGCTGGCGCAGGACCTCGCGCGGCAGCGACGTCAGGAGCGCGGCAAGGAAGGCTCGATCCTCGGGCGCGAACCGCACTCTGGTGTCAGCGCCGAGCTGGCGTTCAAGGACGGTGATCTGGTGACGCAGAGCAAGTATCTCCACGTCCTTGCCCCGATCACCCATGGGCAGCAACCGCAGCGCGGCGAACGTGTTCGTGACGGTCAGGTAGGCCAGGCGAAGCAGCACAGCGGATCATCCTGCCGTACACGCTTCCCTCTCATGGGCAACCGGAGCTCGCGAACGCCACGCGAAGCCCTCGCAGAGTCATGACCTGGGTGGACGTGATTATCGGCAGGCGCAGCGTCACTGTGGCCCTGACCAGTCGAGATGGCCGCCCCCAACACCCATAATGGCCATAGTCAAGAATGCGTGGCTGCTCGGTGGTTGCTCGTGGGTTCAAGTCTCACCCGCCTTACTTTTCGACGCAGGTGCTACCTGCGGCTTCCTTGATCCCGTATCAGTGAGAACTTCGGACTATCCCCCGCCGGCGAGCCAGGCGGTCTCACCCTTGTGGAACGCGTCGAGCTCGGCCGGCCGGTCGTCGCCGAGCAGGTCCTGACTCACCGTCACGCCGCGGGTCGACTGGATCCAGGTGAGGAACCGGTAGGACGGCCGAAGCCCAGCCAGCTGGGCCACGTCCACCGGGAGCACCTCACCCGCGTGGACGGGGCGCAGCTCGTCGCGCTCCATCAGGACCTCGAAGCTCATCAGCCTCCACCGTCCTTCGTCCCGAACGGCACGTGAGAAGAACCGGCAGTAGGCGTGGAAGTCGACCCCCACTCCCTCCACCGTGGTCCGGTTGAAGATCTTCGCCGGGCTCTCGACGGTCGCCCGGTCGCCGTCGACCCGCGCGTAGGCGGGGAAGACCCAGTGCTTGCTGTTCCCGGTCCGCGCCATCCACGTCTTCGTCGCCTCGACGTAGGCCTCGCCGCCGCGCCCGTCGTACCACGTGGTCCGGACGTAGGCGTCGTCGTGGAAGCAGTCACGCATCACGTCGAAGAGTCGCTGGTCGCGGGCGAAGCGTTCCCGCCTCACCAGGTCGAAGAGCTCCGCGCGGTCCAGGAGGACTGCCAGCCGCTCGCTGTGGTCAGGGTTCACCAGGTCGTCCTCTCGTTCACTGGGGATAGCCGAGCACGGCCTTCACCTCGAGGTACTCCTCGAAGCCGAACCGCCCGAACTCTCGTCCGTTCCCGGACTGCTTGTAGCCGCCGAACGGCAGGCTGCGGTCGAACGGAGCGCCGTTGAGGTAGACGCGGCCCGCGCGGATGCGGTTGGCGACCCTGCGGGCGCGGTCGGGGTCCTTCGACTGCACGAAGCCCGCCAGACCGAACGGCGTGTCGTTCGCGATCTCGACGGCCTCGTCCTCGGTCTCGTAGAGCAGGATCGAGAGCACGGGGCCGAAGATCTCCTCGCGCGCGATCCGCATCTGCGGCGTGACGTCGCCGAACACGGTCGGGCGGACGTAGAACCCCTCGTCGAGCCCGTCGGGGCGCCCCGGGCCGCCGACCACGAGCGTCGCGCCCTCGTCGATCCCCGACTGCACGAGCGCGGTGATCTTCTCCAGCTGAGCCTGGCTCACCACGGGCCCCATCGTGGTCGACGGATCGAGCGGCTCCCCGAGACGGACCTCCTCGACCGCCCGTCGCGCAGCGGCGTACGCCTCGTCGCGCTGCAAGCGGTGCACGAGCATCCGCGTGGGCGACTGGCAGTTCTGGCCGGCGTTGGTGAAGCACGAGTGCACCCCGGTGACGACCGCGGACTCCAGGTCCGCGTCGGGCAGGATGATGTTGGCCGACTTGCCACCGAGCTCGAGCGCGACGCGCTTCACCGTGTCGGCCGCGAGCTTGGAGACCCTGATGCCGGCACCGGTCGAGCCGGTGAGCGAGACCATGTCGATGTCGGGGTGCGCCGCGATGGCCTCACCGACCGTGGGACCGTCACCGTTGACGAGGTTGAACACGCCGGGCGGCAGCCCGGCGTCGTGGATGACCTCGGCGAGCACCATGGCGCTGAGCGGCGCGATCTCGCTCGGTTTGAGCACCACGGTGCATCCCGTGGCAAGGGCCGGGGCCACCTTCGACGCGACCTGGTTCAGCGGCCAGTTCCACGGCGTGATGAGACCGCAGACGCCGATCGGCTCGCGCCGCACGATCCCGGCTCCCATCTCCTCCTCGAAGCGGTAGCCCACGAGCACGCGGGCCGCCTCCTCGAAGTGGAACAGCGCCACCGTGGCCTGGCGTTCCGTCGAGAACGTGATCGGCGACCCCATCTCGCGCGTCATCGTCCGGGCGATCTCGGGCAGCCGAGCCCGGAAGCCGGAGATGATCCGCTCGAGGTACGCCAGCCGTTGCTCCACGCTGACGTGCGAGTACGCGGCGAAGGCCGCGCGCGCCGCCACCACCGCGCGGTCGACGTCCTCGGCCGTCCCGAGGCTGATCTCCGCGAACGTCTCCTCGGTCGCGGGGTCGAGGACGCCCAAGGTCCGCGGCGCGGCCGGATCGACCCACGCGCCCCCGATGTAGAACTGGTGCCTGGTGGACACTCTCCTACCTCCTCATGGTGTCGCCGCAGCGAGCGGGACGTCGACGCGCGAGCGGAGCTCGTGGAACGAGATCCCCCACGTCTCCCGGACGAGGACCTGGTCCCCCCCGGTGATCTCGAACGTGGCGACGTCGGTATAGACCCGGTCCACGCACCGCAGCGCGGTGAGCGGATACGTGCATTCCCTGACGAGCTTCGGCTCGCCGGTCCGGGTGAACAGCGACATCAGCACGTAGACCTGCCTGGCGCCCACGGCGAGGTCCATCGCCCCGCCGACCGCCGGGATCGCGCCGGGCTCGCCGGTGTGCCAGTTGGCGAGATCCCCCGATGCCGAGACCTGGTAGGCGCCGAGGACGCACAGATCGAGGTGGCCGCCTCGCATCATGGCGAACGAGTCGGCGTGGTGGAAGTACGAGGCGCCGGGCAGCTCGGTCACCGGGAACTTGCCGGCATTGATCAGGTCGGGATCGATCGCGTCGCCCGTCGCCGCCGGCCCCATGCCGAGCATGCCGTTCTCGGTGTGGAGGATGACCCCCGACTCCGGGGGGAGGTGGTCGCCGACGGTCGTGGGCTGACCTATGCCGAGGTTGACGTACGCCCCGCGGGGGATGTCGCCCGCGAGCACCCGGGCCATCTCGTCCCGTCCGAGCGGGCCACGGTCGGTGTGCTCGACGATGCTCGGAGACACCATGCTCATGACGGCACCCGCACGATCCGGTCGACGTAGATGCCTGGGGTGACCACGGCCTCGGGATCCAGCGCTCCCGGCTCGACGACGTGCTGCACCTGCACGACGGTGGTCGTCGCGGCCGTCGCCATGACGGGAGCGAAGTTGCGTGCCGTCTTGCGGTAGACGAGGTTCCCGAGGGTGTCCGCGGTGTGGGCGAGGATGAGCGCGACGTCGGCGGCGATGGGCAGCTCGAGGACGTACGTCCGGCCGTCGATCTCGCGGGTCTCCTTTCCCTCCGCGAGGAGGGTCCCGGCTCCGGTGCGGGTGTAGAACCCGCCGATCCCGGCTCCGGCGGCGCGCATGCGCTCGGCCAGGTTCCCCTGCGGCGCGACCTCGAGCTCGATCTTCCCGCTGCGGTACAGCTCGTCGAAGACCCAGGAGTCCGTCTGCCGGGGGAACGAGCACACGATCTTGCTCACCCGCCCGGCCGCGAGCAGCGCCGCGAGCCCGGTGTCGGCGTTGCCCGCGTTGTTCGACACGACGGTGAGGTCTCGCGCTCCCTGCCGGATCAACGCGTCGATCAGGTCGAACGGCATGCCGGCCGTGCCGAAGCCGCCGACCAGCACCGTCGAGCCGTCGGCGATGCCGCTGACCGCCTCGTCGACAGAGGTGCAGAGCAGCGTCATGCGACGTTCTCCAGCACGACCGCCAAGCCCTGACCCACACCGATGCAGATGGCTGCCACGCCCCATCGTTCACCGGACTCCGTGAGCCGCGCCGCGAGGGTCCCGAGAACGCGCCCGCCCGAGGCACCCAGTGGGTGCCCGATGGCGATCGCCCCGCCCTTGGCGTTGACGACCTCGGCGTCCCGCAGCCCGAGCTCGAGCCAGGCGTCGACACAGGCGATCGACTGGACGGCGAACGCCTCGTTCAGCTCGACGGCGCCGATGTCGTCCCAGGTGATGCCCGCCCGCTGGAGCGCGCCGTTGGCGGCCTCGACCGGGGCGTAGCCGAACTGCTGCGGCTCCAGCGCCGCCCAGCCGCGACCGGCGATCCGCGCGACCGGGTCACGGCCGATGGTCGCGGCCGCGCTCGCCGAGCCCAGCAGGACCGCGCTCGCGCCGTCGTTCAACGGTGAGCAGTTGCCGGCGGTGATCGTCCCGTCGGGCCGGAACGCCGGCTTCAGCCCTGCCAGCGCCTCGAGCGAGGTGCCGGCCCGGATGCTCTCGTCCTGGACCAGGTCGGTGCCGGGGACGGGCACCACGAGGTCGTCGTAGAAGCCCTTCCGCCACGCCTCCGCCGCGAGGCGGTGCGAGCGAGCGCCGAACTCGTCCTGCCGCTCGCGCGAGATCGAGAACTTCTCCCGCAGCTGCTCGTTGCACTCGCCCAGCGAGGCCGTCCACTCGGCGGGCATCCGCTCGTTCACCAGACGCCAGCCCAGCGTCGTGGAGACGGCGGTGACGTCGCCTGCCGGGAACCGGCGCGACGGCTTCGGCAGGACCCACGGCGCCCGCGTCATCGACTCCACGCCTCCGGCGATCGCGATCTCCGCGTCGCCGACCTCGATCATGCGTGTGGCCATCATGGCGGCGTCCAGCGACGAGCCGCAGAGCCGGTTCACCGTGGTGGCGGTCACCGAGACGGGCATGCCCGCCAGCAGCACGGCCATCCGGCCGACGTTGCGATTGTCCTCGCCGGCGCCGTTGGCGTTGCCCCAGAACACGTCGTCGACCAGGCCGGGATCCAGGCCCGGCGAGCGGTCGAGAAGTCCCTTCAGCGCGGTCGCGGCCAGATCGTCGGTCCTCGTGTCGGCCAGGGCTCCGTTGAACCGGCCGAACGGGGTCCGGACCGACGCGTACACGAATGAGCTGCTCATTCGGGTCGTCTCCACTTCCTGCCCCATCTCAGGAGGCGTCCTTCGCTTGCTTGCGGATGTCGTCGTAGGGGAAGTCGTTGATGGCGTCGAGCAGGTCGGTCGTGTAGATCTCCGTGGCCGGGAACGCCTTGCCCACGAGCCCGGCGGAGGCCATGAACTCGACCATCCCGGTTGCCGCCTTCGGATCGATCCGGCCCCAGTCGCCGTCCTCGACGCCCTGGTCGGCCAGCCGGACCTGAAGGATCTTGACCTGGGACGCCATCGCGTCCCTCTCCGGTCCGGTGCCCCGGGTCTCCGGGTGGAGCTTCCACAGGTCGCGGATCGCGGCCTCAGGGTTGGCCTGGGCGAAGGCGAAGCCCTTCGCGATGGCGCGACCGAACCGCTCCAGGACGTCCTTCCTCTCGTCGATCGTCTTCCGCGTCGCCGCGAACCCGCCGCCCCAGATGCCGGCGGTCTGGGGCACCGGCAACGGGGTGAGCTCGATCCCTGCGTCCTCGACGATCGCGTACTGGGTGTCCCAGAGGGCCAGCGCGTCGACCTGGCCGCTCTTGATGGCGTTGATCTGCTGGGCGCCGGCACCGATCGGCACCAGGCCGGCGGCGTTCTCGCTCATCCCGTTGAGCTTTATCGCGGTACGGGCGAACGTCCCGCCCGAGCTGGCCACCGCGGTCACCCCGATCTTTTTGCCCTTCAGGTCGGCGACGCTCCGCACAGCCGAGCCCTGGGGCAGCTGCAGGCTGTAGATCCAGTGCGGGTAGTACGACGCGAAGTAGACCAGGTCCAGGTTCTTGGCGTGACCGATCGCGACCGGCTCACCGGTCATCAGCGCGACGTCGGCGCCCCCGCCGGCCAGCTGCTGCGCCGACTGCGTGCCGGAGGGGAACAGCTGGACCTCGACGTCGAGCCCCTCGTCCTTGAAGTAGCCCTCGGCCTCGGGGACCACCAGGGTGGTGTAGCCGGCGTTCCAGCTGGGCGCGCTCAGGGCGAAGGTGACTTTGTCGAGGCCGGCGCCGCCCGCCGGGTCGCTCCCCTCCGCACCGCACGCGCCCAGCGCGGCCACCAGCAGGACGCCCGCGAACAGGCCGGTCAGGCTCTTGAGCCGTCTCGTCATCGTCGGTCTTTCCCATCAGAGCTCGTGTTCGTGTCGTGCCAGTGCGGGAGGACGTGCCGCCCGACGAGGTCGAGCGTGTGGCGGGCGACCTCCGGCGGCGTGCCGAGCGGGGCGACCCGCAGCTGGACGGACGTGACCCCCGCCCGTACGTACCGGTCGATCGTCGCGTCGATCTCGTCGGGCGTGCCCACCATGGGGAGCTCGGGCTCGGCAGGGCCGCCCGCACCCGTCCACAGGCCCCGTCCGGTGTAGTAGCCGGTCGCGGCCTTCAGGTGGCGCGCGGCGAGTTCGCGGGCGGTGGCGGCGTCCTCGTGGACGACGCAGAACCTGGTGGTGGCGACCGTTCCCGCCGTCCCGCCGCGACCCGACCAGTAGGCGGCCGCCTGCTTGAACAGCAGGTCGTCGCGGTAGTTCGTCGCGCCGTAGAAGCCGTCGGCGAGCGTCGCGGCACGACGGGCCGAGGCGGCCACCTTGCCGCCCACCAGGATCCGCGGCCCGCCGCGCCGCACCGGGGGCGGGACCGCCACCGGCGCGCCGGCACCCGGGACGCCGGACCAGGCGTCGCGCAGCAGCTTCAGCGTGGCGTCGAAGGCCGCGCCGGCCGGACCTGACGCGGGCAGCCCGGCCCGTCGGGCGATCTCCGGGCTGCCGAGCCCGAGGCCGAGGGTGAGCCTCCCGCCGCACAGCTGGTCGAGCAGCGCGGCCTCGTAGGCCAGCTTCTCCGGACTGTACGCGCGCAGGAGCAGCACCGCCGATCCCAGCGCCAGGGACGTCCGCCCGGCCAGATGTCCCAGGACCACCAGGACGGACGGGAGGTGGAACGGCTGAGCGGCCGCGTGATAGCTCTCACCCACCCACGCGGAGTCGAAACCGTGCCGCTCCGCGCGGGCGAGCAGCGTGACCGCGCGATCCACCTGTGGGCGGACCGGCTCCTGGGAGCTCAGGTCGAGCGCGATCCCCAGCCGCATTCAACTGGCGCTCTCTGCTTGCTTGACGACGTCGTCGTAGGAGAAGTCGTTGAACGCCTTGAACATCTCGTCGGTGTAGATCTCCTTCACCGGGAACTTCTTGATCAGCCCGGCTGAGGCCATGAAGTCGAGCGAACGGGTGAACGCCGCCTCGTCGATCCGGCCCAGGGTCTTGTCGTCGAAGCCCTGTCCGTCCAGGCGTACCTCGAGGACCTTGACCCCGTCGGCCAGCGCCTTCTCCTCCGGTTCCGACCCGCGGGTCTCCGGATGGAGCTTCCACAGGTCGCGGATCGCGGCCTCGGGGTTGGCCTTGGCGAAGACGAACGCCTTCGCCACCGCACGGCCGAACCGTTCGAGGACGTCCTTCTTGGCCTCGAGGTTCTTGCGGGACGTCGCGAAGCCGCCGCCCCACGCGTCCGCCGTCTCCTTGACAGGAAGCGGCGTCAGGGTGACGCCGGCGTTCCTGACGATCTGGTACTGGATGTCCCAGAGCGCCAGCGCGTCGACCTGGCCGCTCTTGATGGCGTTGATCTGCTGGGCGCCGGCGCCGATCGGCACCAGCGTGGCTCCGTTCTGGCCCAGCCCGTTGAGCTCCATCGCGGTACGGGCGAACGTCGCGCCGGAGCTCGCGACCGCGGAGACGCCGATCTTCTTGCCCTTCAGGTCGGCGATGCTCCGCACGGCCGAACCGTCCGGCACCTGCAGGCTGTAGATCCACTTCGCCCAGTAGGAGCTGAAGTAGGCCAGGTCCAGGTCCTTGTCGTGGCCGATGGCCACGGGCTCGACCGTCATGAGGCCGAGGTCGGCACCGCCGCCGGCGACCTGCTGCGCCGCCTGGGTGGCCGACGGGAACAGGTTGGTCGTGACCTTCAGACCCTCCTGCTCGTAGAAGCCCTCGGCCTCGACGACGGCCATGACCGCGTAGCCGGCGTTCCAGCTCGGGGACGCCATCGCGAACGTCACCGGCGTCAGCTCGCCGGACTCGGCCGAGTCCCCGGATCCGCTGTCGGAACCGCACGCGCTCAGCGTTACGACCGCGCACAAGACGGCGACCGCACCACTGACGACTTTCACCGCTCGTCCGGTCTTCACGATGGAACCTGCCTCTTACTGGTTGGGGAGGGGGTAGGTGTCTTCGTTGAGCACTCGGCCCGGCGTCAGGGAGAAGTCCAGGCGCGGCGGGCAGAAGATGTCGATCAGCTGGTTGGTCCCCGGACCGACGGCCTCGCTGGTGTGGATCATGGGCGGCGGGATCACGGCCACGGAAGGACTGCCGCACTCCAGGTGCCGGTCCTCGCGCCACTCGCTGCGCCGCCTGGACCACGGCGTCCGCAGGTGGTGGACGTAGTCACCCTCCACGGCGAGCGAGCACTGCTCGAAGTCGTCGTGGTCGTGCGGCGAGAGGGTGTTCGGATCGCGCGGGCCGATCCTGGGCGCCAGGAAGTTGACCATGAAGGTGCTGCACCGCACGATCTGGCCCGGGCGGATGGCGTCCTGCGTCACCTGCAGGTCGGCCAGCCGGTAGGCCCGGATGCGGTAACCCTCCGGCGGGTCGGGCCACGGCTCGAACGGCTTGGTGTTCGGGTGGGGATCGGCGTACGCGTCCCGGTTGCGTGCCTTGTCCAGCATGTCGGTGGACCGGGAGCTGAACAGCCGTACGACGGTGCAGTCGTCGACGCCGACGATCGCGCTGCTGCCCGGCGGGACCATCACCACGGCCTTGCCCGAGACCGACTCGGACTCCCGCGACGCACGGATGACGACGCTGCACTCCTCGTACGGGAGGATCGCGACGTACTCGTCCGGCTGATCATCCCGATCCAGCACGTCGCCGGCGACCAGCGTTGTGTAGGCGAGCACGAAGTTGTGTCCGCGGAAGTACCACGACGACGATCCGCCAGGGGTCGTCTCGTCGGGATCGCCCGTACCGAGGTCGGAGAACTCCACGTCGGGCGGGGTGGCCAGGGTGGTCATCGTCTGTCCTTTCTGGTCAGCGGCAAGATGCCGGTTCAGTCGTCCAGGCCGAGCAGGAAGGCCGGGTTGTCGCAGAAGATCCGCCGCAGCGACCTCTCGTCCAGGCCGAGGTCCAGCAGCGCGGTCGCGACCCGGATGTAGGAGTCCACCGGCAGCGGCCGGTCCTTCTGGCCGAGGTCGGAGGCCATCACGGTGTGCTCGGGGCCGATCCTCTCGATCCAGTTGAGGAGGAGTCTCGGGTCCCACTTCTTGGTCCCCTCGGGGTCGTAGAAGCCGGTCTCGTGCTCGATGAACGCTCCGTAGCCGACCAGCTCACGGCACTTCGCCTCGTCCGCGCCGATGACGTAGTCGGGATGGTTGAGCAGCATCCTGGTGACGCCCTTGTCCTTGGCCGCGGCGAACAGCTGGGCGATCGACTCGGTCTCCATGTGCCCGCCGGTCACCATCGCGCCGGTCTCCTTGACCAGGTCGAGCACCTCGTAGACCTCGGGGATGAGCTCGCCGTTCTCCTGGTGGACGTCGACCTTGGACGACGGCACCTCGACGCTCGCCGTGGGGAAGCCGACGCCCTCCGGATGGCATTCGATGTGCCGGCCGGCCGAGAACGTCGGAAACCACACGGCCTTGCCCCCCATGCGCAGGCACATGGCCACCGCCTGGGGGTTGATGCCGCCGATCATGCTGTTCAGGGTGATGCCGCCGAAGACCGGGGTCTTGATCTTGGCCAGCCGGTCGTTCATCGCGAGCAGGTCCATGACCGTGTTGTGGTGGTGGGACTTCACCAGCACGCCGCGCATGCCGAGCCGCTCGCCGTCCTTACCGGCCTCGGCGTGGTCGATCCGTCGGGGGAACGGGTTCGGGCCGGAATGGCAGTGCAGGTCAACGCAGCCGTCGAGCAGCTTGATGATGGCGGGGGTGTCAGTCATGAAGTCTCCGGGTGTCGGCGGAAGTTCACATCACCGTTCGCATCACAGACTGAAAGTTCGCTATCCGGTCTGTCAATAGGGTGCGTACCGAAACACTTGCCTGAAACACCTGGAAAACCTTGCAGCAATCCCGAGGGCGTGCATACCCTCTGTCCGTACTGCGAACTACGAGAACTCTTTACGGACACCAACTGCGACGGGGTGGGGGCCGATGACGGAGCGCCAGGACGACAGACAGGTGACTGCTCGCGAGCAGGACATCCAGGCGGTGAGCCGGACCGCGCAGATCCTCGGACTGTTCGGTCCTGAGACTCCTGAGCTCTCCGTCGCGGAGGCCACCCGCCGGCTCGGCCTGAACCGGACCACGGTGCACCGCTACTTCAGCTCGATGATCGGCTGCGGGCTGCTCGAGCGCGTGGAGGACTCCGCACTCGTCCGTCCAGGACGGTCGATCCTGCAGCTCGGCAGCTTCGCGCTGGGCCGGCAGCGCATCATGCAGATGGCGCCGGCCCACATGCGCGAGCTCGTCCGCGAGATCAAGGTCAGCACCGTGCTGTCGCTGTGGGGCACCTCAGGACCGGTGGTCTCGCTGGTGGAGGAGGCCGAGCACCCCACCCTCGTGACGGTGCGCGTGGGCTCGCAGCTCGCGCTGGACTCCTCGCAGGCCAAGGTCTTCCTGGCCTTCCTCCCCGACCAGTTCAACGCCGACCGGCTCACCGGCAGCCTCCCCGAGCCCCAGCGCACCGAGACGCGCCAACGCATCGAGGAGATCCGGCAGGCCGGCATGAGCAGGCACGTCAACCACCGCGGCATCTGCGTCGTCGCGGCGCCGGTGTTCGCGGCGACCGGGATCTGCGCCACGATCGCGGCCGTCGGCACCGAGCGGATGCTGCCGGCGGCGCTGGACTCCCGGGAGGCCACGGCGTTGAAGGCCGTCTGCAAGCGACTGACCAAGGAGATGGGCGGCACGTGGCCCGAGAGGGCCGGCTGATCGCTGCCGGCACGACAACCGAGGCGCGGGCAGCCTGCGCTCGAACCAGGTGAGGAATGACAGACATGCCGACCAGTACCGACACCGACTACGTGATCCGCCTGGACTCGGTGTCCATGCTCTACCCGACGAAGTCCGGCGGGACCGTCCAGGCTCTCGACGACGTCTCCCTCAGCGTCCGAGCCGGTGAGTTCATCTCCATCGTCGGTCCCAGCGGCTGCGGCAAGAGCACGCTGCTGCGGATCATCATGGGGCTGTCCCGCCAGACCTCAGGACAGGTCACCTTCGGGCCGTCGGACGACACCCACCGCAACCAGCTCGGGATGGTCTTCCAGCAGCCGCTGCTGCTGCCCTGGCGTACCGTGCGGAAGAACCTGCTGACCTCGCCTGACCTGCACCAGCGCCGGGACGCCGGCACCCACGCGAAGGCCGACGAGCTGCTGGTGATGCTCGGCCTGGAGGAGTTCGGCGACCGGTACCCGAACGAGCTGTCCGGCGGGATGCAGCAGCGGGTCGGGATCGGCCGCGCCCTGATGCACGACCCGCGCATCCTGCTCATGGACGAGCCGTTCGGCGCCCTCGACGCGATGACCCGCGACCAGATGGGACTGGACCTGCTGAAGATCTGGGACCAGGACCGCAAGACCGTGCTGTTCGTGACGCACAGCATCCCCGAGGCGGTGCTCCTCGCCGACCGCGTCGTGGTCATGACACCGCGACCCGGCCGGTTGGCGGACGTCGTCGAGGTCGCGCTCCCTCGGCCACGGCGGCTCGAGAACATCAACACGCCCGAGTTCGGCGAGATCGTCCTGAAGATCCGCAAGCTGCTCGACTCCGAGCACAGCGCCCACTAGGAGACCTCATGTCCACCAACACCAAACGCCACGCAGCCGGCCGAGAGGCACCCGCCGTCCCGGACGGCGAGACCGTGCCGGTGGAGGCGCCCACGAACTCGGACACCCCGGCCCGACGCCGCCGAATGCCGGAAATCACCTACAGCGTGCTGGTGTTCATCGGGCTGCTGGTGGTCTGGCAGGCCGTCGTGGAGATCTTCGACGTCTCCAACATCCTCGTCCCCGCGCCCACGGCCGTCGCCGCCTCCCTGGTCGAAGGCTTCCAGGACGGCAGCCTGATCACCCACTCGCTCGTCACCCTGAAGGAGATCCTGATCGGGTTCGGCATCGCGGTCGGCTCCGCACTGGTCTCCGCCGTGCTCATCACCCAGTTCAGGACGGTGGAGCGGGTGCTCTTCCCGCTGCTCATCCTGACCCAGACCATCCCCAAGGTCGCCATGGCGCCGCTGCTGATCGTCTGGTTCGGCATCGGGATCAGCTCGAAGGTGCTGACCGTGGCCCTGATCGCGTTCTTCCCCCTCCTCATCAACGCCATCCTGGGATTCCGGTCCGCCGCCTACGAGCAGGTCGAGATGCTCCGGTCATTCGGCGCGTCCCGCATGCAGGTCATGCGGCACCTGCAGATCCCGTCGGCGCTTCCGCACATCTTCGCGGGGCTGGAGGTCGCCGTCATCCTGTCCGTGACCGGCGCCGTGGTCGCGGAGTTCGTGGGCAGCTCGGAAGGTCTGGGCTACCTGATCCAGGCGACCAACTTCACCCTGGACGTGGCCAGGACCTTCGCGGTGATCGTCGTGCTGTCGGCCGTCGGCATCGCCCTGCATGCGGTCGTCGTACAGCTCGGCAAGTGGCTGGTCTTCTGGACCTCCACCCCCAACGAGACCGCCGGTGAGGTCTGAGCCATGACACGGATGCGCGACGGAATCAACGGCGGCACGCTCGGGACCTGGATCAAGCTCGCCAGCCCCGAGAGCGTCGAGATCATGGCGTACGCGGGCTTCGACTTCGTGGTCATCGACCTCGAGCACACGACACTCGACCTGGGCGCCGCCTCGACCCACATCGCGATGGCCCGCGCCCTCGGGGTGGACCCCCTCGTCAGGGTGCCCGACCACGGCCTCAGCGTGATCCAGCGGGTCCTGGACGCCGGCGCGGCCGGTGTGATCGTGCCGCACGTCGACACGGTGGAGCAGGCCCGGGCGGTCGTGCGGGCCACCCGCTTCCCGCCGCGCGGCGACCGCGGGTCCGGCGGCACCAGCCGAGCGGGTCGCTGGGGGCTGCTGCCACGGGCGGACTACCTCGACGAGCGGGTTCTGTGCGTCGTCCAGCTCGAAAGCGAGCCGGCGATGAAGAACGCCAGGGAGATCCTGGCCCTCGACGGCGTCCGTGCCGCGCTGGTCGGGACGGCCGACCTGTCGATGTCGATGGGCGTCGCGGCGGGCGGCGACGAGGTGGACCGGCTCGTCACGGCCGCGCTGGAAGCCGCCGCCGCGGCAGGCGTACCCATCGGCACCGCGTCAGCCACGAGCGACCAGGCCAGGGCCGCGCTGGCCCGGGGCTACGACTACGTGGTGGTCAGCAACGACACCTCGATCCTCGCCGGCGGAAGCCGGGCGATCGTGAACGCGGTGAAAGCGCCCGTAACCGAGGGAGCCGCCCGATGAGCGCGCCACGTGTCGCCATCGTGACGGGCTCGAGCTCCGGCATCGGCGAAGGCATCGCCCGCGCGCTCGCGGCCGACGGCTTCACCGTCGTGGTGAACTCGGCCACCTCGGTCGACGCCGGTGAGCGGCTCGCGGCCCAGCTCCCGGGGGCGAGCTACGTCCAGGCCGACATCGCCGATCCCTCCGACGCCGTGCGCCTGGTGGAGACGGCCGTGGAGCGGCACGGCCGGCTCGACCTGCTGGTGAACAACGCCGGGGTGTCGCGACCCGTCCCCCACGCCGACCTGGACGCGATCACCGCCGACGACTGGCACCGGATCCTCGGCGTCAACGTCGTCGGGACGTGGCAGGTCTCCGTCGCCGCCGTGAAGGTCATGGAGCCCGGCGGCCAGATCATCAACATCACCTCGGTGGGCGGCTCGCGCCCCCTCGGCAGCTCGATCCCCTACTCCGTCAGCAAGGCCGCGCTCGACCACCTGACGAGGCTGCTGGCCAAGGCCGTGGGTCCGGACGTCCGGGTGAACGCGATCGCCCCGGGGCCGCTCCAGACCCGGCTGACCTCGGACAGCCTCGCCACGCGGGCGGCGCGCACCGGGGCAATGACACCGCTGGGCCGGCTCGGGCAACCATCCGACGTCGCAGCGATGGTCCTGGCGCTCATCAAGGCCCCCTTCGTCACCGGTGAGGTGATCCACGTCGACGGCGGCATCAACCTCGTCACCCACCTCGACGTGCCTCGCAACGACGACGCGTGATCCGTCCCGGCCCGTGAGGTCAAGCGGTGCGCTGCGCTGCGATCGGCAGGCGCAGTGCCCGATCCACCAAAGCCCTTGATCCCCATGGGGAATTCAGGGGCTTTTCGCATTTCTCCCCCTGTTCACCTGAAAGCGGTCCCGCATCGAGGGGCCGACCTCCCCGTACCGAGGGACTGCAGATTGAGGACTAACGCTTCGATCTGCTGCAAGGCACTGACGTTGGCCTCGGCGGCATCAAGTCCTCTGACCGGGACCGGTTCGCGGTGCCGCGTGTCCTCAACCGGGTTCCCCGGCGTGCCTGGCCCCGGCAGTGAGCAGTCGCGGCCGTCAATCGCAGCCGCAGCTGCAGCCGTCGCACCCGCAACCGCCGTCCTCGCCCGAGCAGCAGGAACAACAATTACCGCAGTTGCCGCAGCACTCGTAACCGGAACAGTCGAAGCGCTCGCAGCAGGAGCCCTCGCGGCCCTCGTCCCAGGCGGGCCGGTACAAGCCGCAGGTGCAGCAGGTCAACGCGCCGCACGCCAGCGACAGCAGCCCGCCGGGATCCCGCTTCGGCGGCCGTCGTCCCGGCGGTGCGCCGGGATCGCCGGGCGGGTGACCCGGTGAATGACCTGGTGAATGACCCGGTGAATGACCCGGCGCGTGACCGGGGCCGTGACCGGGGCCGTGCGTGCCTGCGGCGGCTTGCGATCCGGCGGTGGCGAAGGCTCGGGAGACGGCGTTGCCGGTTTCCCGTACCAGCAGGGCGCGGGTCAGGGCGCGGCGAGGCAGGTCGAGCGCATTCACGGCGGCGCGCAGGTCGGCGTGCGCGGCGTCGCAGTGGCGGCGCGCCTCGTCCAGGTCGGTGCCGGTGGCGGCCAGCGGGTTGTACGCCCCGGACTCCCGGTCGTCGGCCAGGTCCTCCACCGCGTCGATCAGGTGGGCCAGTCTTCCGAAACCGCGACCGGCCGCCGCCAGGGCCTCGCGGTTGTGGGGCTTGCCCGCGAGCACCCCCGTGTGCGCGAACGCCGCCGCTACGGCGTCCTCGGTGGGCCCCGTCAACTCTCGCAATCCGGTCGCCGCGCCGCTGCCCGGGGGCCTCTGGGCGGGGATGCGTTCCAGGAGGGCCTGGCGGGCGGCCGCCGCCGTCAGCGGGGTGGGATCGAAGCCCAGCGTGCCGGCCGTGGCCGTACCGGCGGAGGACCAGCGGCCCGCCAGGCGGGTGGCGCCGGCGGCCAGGGGGCGGCAGGCGTACATGCCGTCGCCGTCCGCCACGTGGTCGTTCACCTTGCCGGCCGCCAGGAGCAGCGACACCGAGGCCGCCAGCCGTACCCCCTCGGACTCCACCACGTCGGCGCCCTTGAAGCCGCGCAGCGCGCACGGGCCCGCCTTCCGGCGCGACGTGGGCGCGGACGTCTGGGCCTCGGTCAGGACGGACACGAGCAGGCCGTCGTAGTTGGTCACCAGACGGGACAGGTGTCCGTGCTCGTCGCGGAGGGCCAAGCAGAGTCCGCACAAGTGGCCCATCCAGGCCGCGTAGAGGCCCTTGCACAGGACGTGCTGGCATGGGCGGACAATGCCGAACATACGTCCCCTTATGGTCATAATGGAGAGCCAACCGTAGCAGCAGGCCGTCAGAAGATGCGGCAACGGCGGGAGAATCCCCAGGAAACGCCGCTCCGGAGCACCGCGGTCGCCGAGGCCGCGGCACCGTGGAACCCTGCCTCGCCGCGACCCGACCCGGCAGTGCGGGGCCAGGCGGGCTGGTAGAAATGCGGCATGGGCGAATCTGTCGGGTATCCCCCGCAGCCGAACGTGCCGCCGGTCCAGCGGATCTACAGCCGGACGTACCGGGTGTGGGCCCATGTGCTCCTGTGGACACCGATCGCGATCACGGTGACCGGTGTCGTCGGCGGCCTGGGGCTGTTCGCGGTCGCCGACGCCGACCCAACGTACGGTTCGTCCGGTCTCGGCTATCTCGGCCTCGTCGTATGGGGCGCCCTCACGGTCGGGTCACCGGTCCTGCTCGGGTCGTTCAGCTTCGCTGACACGCCGACGACGGCCGGCAAGCACACGTACGTCATCCAGCTGGTGGGGAACTCGGCAACCGAGCCGGCGAAGACCACCCACGTGGTCGTCGTCTCCCAGCCCTCCGTGTAACCTCCCGGGGTGACGGCGATCCGGATCGCCGTCACCCATGTCGTTGGGCACGCCGAACCACGGAACTCAGCCCGCTTGGGTCTTCCCGCCACGACGTGCACCGGCGACTTCATCGAACCCAGGGCACACCAAAGTCTCCATCAGTCCCGACGCGGTTCTTGTCCGACGCCTCCGGACAGACGCTGGTGCAGGTGTCCCGGGTGAAGGTGGAGGAGACGTCGGCGACCCGACCTCAAGGGAATCGACTTGACCCGAGGGTCAGGTGTCGGGGTGCTGCGTCATCATGGCCCGTCCGGACGTCCAGCCGCCGTCCACCGTGATTTCCGCACCGGTCATGTACGAGGCCGCGTCCGAGATGAGGAAGGACACTGCCTCGCCGATCTCCTCCGGGACGCCGATCCGGCCCAGCGGGGCCGGCGGGAAGTTGCCTTCTCCCAACTGCGCGTTACGCTCCATGGTGATCGGGGTGTAGATCACGCCCGGGTTCACGGCGTTGACGCGAATCCGGTGGCGGCCCAGTTCCGTCGCGGCAATCTTGGTCAGGCCGCGGACGCCCCACTTGGACGTCCCGTACCCCGAGGCCCCAGGAAGCCCGATCAGGCCCGAAACGGAGGCGATGTTGACGATCGAGCCGCCGCCGGCCGCCCGCATCGCTTCGATGACCGCCTTCAGCCCGAGGAACACCCCGGTCAGGTTGACCTTCAGCACGCGTTCGAACTGCTCCAGCGTCTCGCTCTCGAGAGGTGCCCCCGCGGCGATTCCGGCGTTGTTGACCAGGCCGTCCACCCGGCCATAGCGCTCGAGAGTCGCCTCCGTCACGCTCTTCCAGCCATCCTCGCTGGTCACATCGTGGCGGAGGAACAGGCCCCGGATCTCGGAGGCGGTCTTCGCTCCCTGTTCGTCGAGCAGGTCGGTGACCACCACCGTGGCTCCGTCCCGAGCCATGCGGGTGGCCACGGCCGCACCGATCCCGCGGGCGCCACCCGTCACGATCACTACCTTGTCCTGCAGATCAGACATCTCATCCCTTCCTGTTGTTCGTCGATTCGTTGAGCTGAGTCGCCGGGAAACGCGGCTGTCAGGCGTTCGAGCCGCCGGTGGCCGCGGTTTCACGGGTGTAGTCGGAGAAATCGGGTGCCCGGTGACCACCGTGACACCAGCCCAACAGGTCCTGAGCTGCGCAATCAGCTTCCGCTTCCGGCTCGGCTCGCACCGTTCGCTGTCCGACGGCAGGACGGCTCGTTGGCCCGTCCAGCGGGTCGCTTCTGCGCTCTCGGAACACCGCCGATGCTCCCCGGGCATCTCCGCATCCGCCCCGCAGACCAGTGGAGGCACGCGTACCCATCCCCCTCGCCACATGCATGGCGATCAAGGGAAAACCGCGAGACACGAGCTTTCCCAGGTGTCTCGCTTATCGCCGGATCAATGGCAACGTCACCCGGCTCGGATGATCCGGTCCGGTGAGGATGGCGTTATGGGCGACCACGGCGTCGTCGACGGCCTCCCGGCTGATAAAACCACCGGTGTTCGTGTTCCGGTCGAATCGTGGGAAGTTGCTGCTGGAGATATCGATGCGGATCCGGTGGCCGGCCAGGAACACCATGGAGGTCACCGACATGTCCACCTCGATCTCATACACCTGGCCGGGGTTGATCAGGGTGGGCGTTTCGAGCCCGTCGCGATAGCGCATGCGAAGGATGCCGTCACATACGTGGCGGGCGCTACCGTCGGGGTGGACGTCGACCAGCTTGGCTGTGAAGTCGGTGTCAGGAGCGCTGGAGTGCACGAACAGCGTGGCCCGTACGTGGCCCGTAGCCTCGGTGTTCTGCGTCAGCGGCTCCGTGGTGAAGGACAGCACGTCGGCTCGTTCCTCGATGTGCCGCTGGTCTACTGGTCCATCCGTGCGATACGACCCGTTGTAGTTGCCCCCGCGGCTCGGGACAGGGTTCTTGGGGTCGTAGTCGTACTCGGCGGAGTTCCGGCTCGCCGCGGGAGACCTGCGAAGCGAGCCGTCACGCCCGCAAGCGGCGGCGTCCAGGTAGAGGTCGGTGTAGGCGGTGTCCGGTAGCGGCCAGTCCTGCTCCTCACGCCACTCGTTGACGCCCATGACGAAAATCTTGACGGGTGCCGCCGGCTGAGAGACCGCGTCGCCGACTGGAAGCCACTGCGCGAAATGGCGGAGGTGCTCTCCAATGAGGTCGGCTCCCTGCGCGGTCGCCGCCATCCCGAAATCGACCTCGGGAAAGTTGTTCTCCAGCGGCCAGTGCGCCCAGGGACCGATGATGATCCGTGTCCCTCGCCGTGCTTGCGGAGTCGCCGCGGTCGTGCGGTAACGCGCGAAATCACGAATCTGCCCGTTGATGAAGAAATCGAACCAGCCGGCGATCATGAGAATCGGCTGCGTCATGTCGGGGAAGGACCGCGACCTGTCGAGGGCCTTCCAGTAGTCGTTGTTTTCCGGGTTGTCGAGGATCTTTTGCAGGCGCTCATCGCCGGCGACCAGCGATTGCTGATGGAGCGGAACATCGTCATAGGTGTTCGGACCGCTCCTTAGCTGGGCGCCGAGGTCGGCCACGAGCGTCTGGTCGCCGCCGCCCGAGGCCATCGCACGGACCTGCTCCTGCATCCGCATGCCGAAGTGCCAGGTGAGGGCGAGCTGATGGAACATCGCCCCGCCGGGGTGATACCAGAGGCCGGTATACCAGTCGGCGGCCGACACCTCGACAGCGAGTGCCTTGACGGCCGGGTGCCGGGAAGCTGCGATCGCCCATTGCGTCTGTCCGGCGTATGACGCGCCGTAGGTCGCGACCCTGCCATCGCTCCACGGCTGACGCACGAGCCAGTCGACGGTGTCGTAGCCGTCGTCGCGTTCGTCCTCGATGCTGCGGAAGTCCCCGTCGGAGCCGTACGTTCCCCGGCACGCCATCCACGCGACGTTGTATCCCGCCTTGAGAAAGAACAGATACTCCGGCACGCTGATCATGTTCGTCTTGTCGACGCCGTAAGGCGTCCGCAGGAGAAGCGTCGGTCTCGGCTCGTCCTGGCTCCGGTACAGCAGACCCTCGACCTTGACACCGTCGCGGAGGGGGACGGTGACACGCTCGAAGATAAGGGCCATGTTGGTTCGCTCCATTGCTTGAAGGTGCTGGGTCGTGGTCGGGGTGGTCAGGTCCTGGTCTGCGCCGCCCGGATGGGCAAGCGATGTTCGCGGGGCGATCTGGGCCGCTCTTCGGGGCGGTCATGGGGTGCTTGGCCTGTGCGTCCTCGGCTCAGCGACGCTCACGGCCGGCGGCCGCACCGGGTCAGCCTTTGAGCGGGGCATCCCTAGCGCTCACATGAATGCGATCACTCGTAGGCGACGTCGATGCCGGGCACGCGGAAGGCTGGGAGGGTTGTCGCTCATATCCAGGCGACGGACGAGCAGCCGCCTGGGGGACAAACCTGTCCCCCAAGCTCAGAGCTGTTCGAGGGTGCCCAGGTCGAAGCGGCGCAGCCAGGCGGTAATCGTGTGGCGGCGAGCGGTGGTGATCTCGCTGGAGCGGCCTGGCTCGGCGGAGGAGATCCAGATCAGGTTGCCGTGCTCGTCGGCAACTCGCCACTGCGGTGTGAGCCCCATCACGTTCGCCGGCCGTCCCGGCGCGCCGGACTCGTTCGTCGATGATCTGTAACCGCCACTGCGGCGAGAAGGCCACCATGGACGATCGCTCCTGCTACGTCGGCAAGCGGATCGGGGCAGATGGCGCGGCGAACTGGGAGGCAGGCCCGTGAGCACAACCGCCGAAAGGCCAGAGCGAGTATCCGGACCACGACGAATTCTGGACCCCAGCAGAACACGCCGCCCGTCCCCTCCACATCACCGATACGCCACCAGACCTAGACGTTCAGTGAAGCGCCGCTGGTGCGGACGCACCCCGCGGCACCCTCCGGCAGGAGCCCGATGCCGTCATCCATCACGTTCGCAAGAGAGAGGAAACCGATGAGAGATCTGCAGGCCATCGCCGACCGCGTCGAGATCGAGGCGCTGCGGGGCGACCACGCCGACGCGGCAATGATCGGCGACTATGACCGTTTCGCGTCGCTGTTCACCCGGGACGCGGTGTGGCGGATACCCCCCGCCGACGTCGAGTTCGCCGGGCGGGAGGAGATCCGCGCCGGTATCGAACGGCTGCAGGGTGCGTGGGAGTTCTGGGTGCAGAACGTGCACCCGGGCACGATCCAACTCGACGGTGACACCGCGACCGGCCGGGAATCCATCTTCGAGATCGGTCGCCAGCGCGACGGCAGGTCGGTCCTCATGTACGGCCTGTTCCACGACCGCTACCAGCGCACCCCGGATGGCTGGAAGTTCACCGAGCGCGTCCTCGAGCCCAGGTACCTCGACACCACTGCGCTGCCGGGTTCGCCTCATGTGACCTGGGACCCCGCCGGCTGATCCGGCAACGCGACATCTCAGAAGGTGAGGCGCCCTGTGGGGCGACGCGCCAGCCTCTGTCGCGGGAGGCGGCGCTGCCCCGGCCGGTTACCTCCGACCCGGGCCAGGCGGCGGTCGCCCGGTCGGACGAGGCGATCGGCACGGGCCAGGATCTCGGCCTTCCCTCAGCGCTCGCAGACGGCGATCTCCTGGTTCATCACCAGCCCGCTCTGGGCCAGCTGTTAGCGTTGGGCGGCGAAGCAGCACCTCCCAGCTCGCGCGGGCTCAGCGCGACGTCGTCCATGGTGGGCCCGCCGAGCACCCTCCGGCGTTCGATCCGGTCTTCCACCGGTACGACGGTCTGCTCACCGTGTTCGGCCGGCTGCTGCGTGCGGTGACCCGGGCTGGACGGCGCTCCAGGGCGCCGTCCAGGATCACGTAGGCTGCTCGCCGCTCGTGGCCCGATGCCTTCGTGTTCACGTGCTCCTGTCCGGTGTGGCCTCAAGCGTCCCAGCGCTGGTTGGCGCCGCCCCAGCAGGTGTACTGCTGGAGGCGGGCGCCGTTCGCCGTCGACTGGCCGGACACGTCGAGGCACTTGCCCGAGTGCCGGGCGACGATCTCGACGTGGCTCGTGCCGGACACGGTGCGGAGTTCCCACTGCTGGTTGGTGCCGCTGCCGCACGTGTACTGGATGACGGCCGCGTTGTTCGCGGTGGAGGCGTTGTTGACGTCGAGGCACTTGCCGGAGTGCCGCGCCACGATGTTGTGGTAGCCGTTGCCCAGATCGCGCAGTTGCCACTGCTGGTTGGCGGCCCCGGTGCAGGTGTACTGGATGATCTCGGCGGCGTTCCCGGTCGAGCCCTCCAGGACGTCGATGCACTTGCCGGAGTTCTGATTGACGATCTGGGTCGTCGTTGCGTCACCGCCGCCGTCGACGTCGTCGCCCCAGCCGTAGCGCAGGCGGTTCGCGCCGGACTGGTTGCGGATCGTGAGGTTGAGGTCGGTGCCGCTGCCGCTCTTGGCGTACATCGAGTACCAGTCGTAGCCGATGTCGCCCGGCTTGCCGCCGATGGCCGGCCAGTAGGTGCCGCCCATAGCGTTGTCCCGCATCACCTGAGTGACGGCGCGGATGTGGCGGACGAAGTTGTCCGTGCTGTTCGGGTCGGCGTAGTTCAGGCCGTTGTTCATCGGAGCCCCGAACTCGGTGGCGACCGCACGCGAGGCGCAGTTGCCGAGGCGGGTCCGTACGTGGGACCGCCAGCCGTCGTACGTGTTCGCCGGGTAGAAGAACGCGTAGTGGTGGAACGAGAACAGCGTGCCGGCGAAACGCGAGTCGTCGCACAGGTCACGGAGGTCCTGGCTGTAGCCGGCACCGCCGACGAGCACCCGGTTCGGCGGGGCCGAGTAGTGGTGGTCCAGCCAGCCGGCGGCGATGTCGCGCCACTCGGCCGAGCTGTAGCCGTGCGGCTCGTTCATCGGCTCGAAGTACACGAGGCTGTTCGATCCGTACTGGGAGGTCACGGCCGACCACATCGCGTTCCACGCCGGCAGGTCGGTGATGCGGCCCCCGGAGGCCGCGCCGTCCTCCCAGTACGCGAGGATCACCTTCCACCCGCGCGCCGTGGCGGCGTCGATGGCGCCGCGGTAGGCGTTCCACCAGGTGGTGCCGACGGTGTGGGTGTTGATCGGCAGCCGGACCGTGTTCACACCCAGTGTCGACTGCATGTCGTCGTACAGCGCGTTGGCCTTGGCCTGTACGGTGGCGTGGCTGTCGGAGCTGCTCAGCCCGTCGACGACGAGCGGGCCGGTGCTGAAGTTGTCGCCCGGCACCGCCCAGTTCATGCCGCGGAACTGGCTGGTCGCGGCCGACGCGGGCGTCGTCCATAAGCTCACCGCGACGATCGGCGGGAGCAGCAGGGCTGCCAGCCCGGCGAGCAGCCGCCTGGCCCGGAATGTGTCCATGAGGGAACCCTTCTGGTGCGTCGTCACGTGGTCTGCTCACGGGCCGGAAGGTCGCGTCGGCCGCTCCGGCCGAGATGGTCCTGGTACCTGGCGTGGTCGCGCGCGCTCGAGCGGGCACGACGAGACGTGGTGCTTGTCATGGTTCTCTCCTTGAGGGCATGCGCCATGGACCGGCGGCACTGCCGGTTCGCGCACGCTCACCGCGTGATCGTTGACGCCCGCCCGGAGAGAAATCCGTCTACCAAGCCCAAGTTAGCGTTAACACATCGCCGGGAAAAGGGCGTGCGAGAACCGATCCCGGCAGGAGCAATTCACTGGCACGCAGCACGAGGTCGAACGGTTGCCGGGCGCGACCTCCACGAGCCCCTGCGGTCATCCCTCGGCGGCGTCCGCCAGCGCCGTCCCGTACCGCTCGACCCCGAGGTAGGGGTTCAGCTGCGGGTGGCGGCTGCCGACGGCGACGTCCCGCCAGCGCTGCTCGATCTCGTTCTGGTGGAGGTGCTGCGCCAGTGGCACGAGGAGCACGACGCGCCCGGCTGGCCACGGGCCGACGACCCCGGGATCGCCGCCGCGCTGCGCGCCGCGATCCTCCTGCGCGAGTCCGACGCGCCCCTCGCAGCGATCGCGCGGCAGGTCGGATACTCCACGGAGTTCGCCTTCTCGGCCGCGTTCCGCCGCGAGTACGGGATGTCGCCCGGCGGTTTCCGCAGGACGCCGGTCATGCTCGCCGAGCGGGCCTCATCCGGCGGCCGCTGACCCACCCGGTTCATCGCACCGCGCCCGGGCGTCCCGTGCGGGATCGACGACGCCCGGGTCCGGGTGGGGCGCGGGGTCAGCTCGCGACCACGGCGGTCAGTTCGTCCAGGACCAGGGTGCCGACGTAGCCGGCGTCCGGATCGAGCTCGTTGAAGAAGATCCGGCGCAGGCTCACCGGATAGGTCACGGTGTCCGGCACCTCATAGGTGATCTGCTGCCAGCCCGGTTCGGTGATGAACGCGGGCTCGATCGTGTGCAGGGTGCCGTCGCGGTCGACGACCTCGAGGCGCGTCCGGTGGACGTGTCCTTCCGCGTTCACCCAGATCTTGAACGCCGTCGGCTCGCCGGCCACCGGAAGGAGGTTGGCGGCCGGCCAGATGCCGACGCCGCGCGTCTCGGTGCTCTGGGTGAAGTCGTAGTCCAGCTTCAGCCCGTCGCCGACGTGGCCGTCCGGGGTGGACGAGACGGTTCCGGTCGCGCGCAGGCTCCAGAAGCGCCAGTTCGACGTGTCCTCGAAGGTGTCCACCACGTCCTGGGACGTCCCGATGCCCACGATGAGCTCGGTCGTCACGCCGCCGGCGGACACCGAGACGACGTGCTCGCCGGCGTCGGCACGGGCGGTGACGGTGAACGCTCCGGTGCCGTCCGCGGTCACCTTCAGCGCGGCGTCGTCGTAGGCAAGGGTGACGTCGGCGGGGTCGATGGGGGCCGCGTACCCGGTGGAGTCCGAGCCGTTGACCTCGAAGGTCCCCTTGGCGCCCTTTTCGAGGAGGTTGAGCCGGCCGGAGCCGGTGTCCAGGCGGGCCAGCTCACCCAGCACGGTCAGCTCGATGTCCCCGGTGGCCCTGCCCCGCTTGGCCGTCACGGTCGTGCTGCCCGGCGACAGCGCGCGGAAGACACCATCGCGGTCCACCCGGCCGATCCGGTTGTCCGCGACCCGCCACTGTGGCCTGGCCTTGCCGGGCAGATCGGCGGGACCGTACGTCTCGTCGAACGCGTCCGCCCTCAGCCGGCGGGTCAGCCCGGGGAAGACCCGCTCGGTACGCCATGACGCGGCCGGATCCGGACCCGGGAACCGGTCTCGTTCCGTCGCCGTGCTCACCCAGAAGCCCGTGGCCCTGCCGCTGCCCTCGGGAAGGAACATGGCCAGCCCGGTGGGCACCGGGCGGGTGCCCGCGGCGTCGGACGGCCGGTTGACGAGTTCGGCGTCCTCCTGGCCGGGGTCGCGCGCGACGAGCGTCGTCGAGCCCCCGCCGTCGAGGTTCAGCGCGCTGTGCGCGCCCAGGTCGACCATCATCCGCGCCAGCTCGTTCAGCCCGATGCCGCGGGAGAACTGGGGCTGGCGGCCGTCCACCGCGACCAGCCACATCCTGGTCCCGTCCGCGGAGAAGCCGACGGCGGTGCGCGGCTCCGGCGTGTTGTTCTCCGCCGGGAGCTCGAGCGGCTCGCCGTCAGCGACGAGGAGCTGACGGCCGCTCATGGCCGCCTTGACCTTCATGTCGCCCGGAGCGCGTACGTCGTAGTCGACGGAGACCGGGTCGCCGACCCGCAACGAGGACAGCGCGTCCGCCCCGGCCTCCCGCCCCACCAGCACGAACGCGCCCTCGGCGATCGCGCCCTCGCGGGGGACGTCCACCACCTCGGCCACGACGCCGCCGCGCACCACCACCTCGATGGTCCGCTCGACGCCCTTGACCGGATGGCAGCGGCAGTACGTGCCCCACACCGGGGTGAACATGCCGATCTGGCCGTCGAGCAGTTCCGCCTTGTTCAGCGCGTCCAGGGGGACGGTCCGGCCACCGGGCAGCTCGACGGTCCCCTCGAAGACGATCTCGCCGATGGCGCCCACCTGGTCCTCGGAGAACATCACCGCGGTCCGGTCGGTCTGCGTCGCCTTCGTGTTGGGCAGGGGCGACTGCAGGAGCTCGCCGTCCTGGATGGCCACACCCCACGGCGCGCCGGATGCGGAGATGTCGAAGTAGTCCGCGTTCACCGCGGCGACGGCGCCCGCTTCCCGCGCCATGTCGAGGAGCGGACGTCTCGCCGCGACCCGGCCGGGAAAGAGCCGGCCGATCTGTACGCCGGACGTCAGGTCCACGGACATCTGGTACGTCTGCAGCCAGCCCGGCTCCCCGGTGGCGCCGTCGGGACCGTGCAGTTCGACCGTGCTCAGCTCGACCCCCGGAGCGACCGGCCGGGTCTCGCGGTAGGTCTCGGTGCGGCCGGTGGCCCGCGGCGCGTCGAGCGTGGCCGCGACGGCGGGCGCCTCCGTCCGCGCGTACGCCGGGCCCGTCAGCACAAGGGCGAGAGCCGCCGATAACAGGGCGGAGGGAACTTTCCATCGCATCGAACCGCGACGAGACATACTCATCTCCTTATCCAGCGATGCCGGCTGCGCGCCGGAGCATGAACTCGGTCACCGGGGCGAACTCGGCGGGCGTGAAGTTGTCCTCGATGGGGAGCACGGGGTCGTGCCGTCCCCGGGCCCGGGCCAGGAACAGGGCGATGTCGTTGGCGTCGGCTATCGACAGCGTGTTCAGGCCGGCGGCGATCGCCGCGCCGGCCATGCCGTGGTCGGCGATGACGAGATCGATCCGTACGCCGTCATCGGCCGCCGCGGCGATCATGGCCTCCATGTACTCGGGCCGGTGGGTGTGCAGGATCGCCTCGTCGTGGAAGGCGCACCCGACCCCGCCGAAGAACCGGATCCCCGACTCACCGGCGGAGTGGGCGCCGACGGCGAGGCCGAGACGGTGGTCGTCGAGGACGCGTACGATCCGGTTGCCCGCGTTCCGCAGGGCGCGCGCCAGCTCGGCGTAGTGCTCCAGCAGCCCGGTCGGGTGCCCGGTCGCCAGCAGCACCGCGGCGCCGCCGTCACGCAGGAAGGGAGCCAGGGCGTCGGCATGGGCCCGGATGCCGGCCAGCGTGTTCTCCGGCGCGATGTACCCCAGGTCGGGATCGCCGTGCGTGATGCGGTCGCCGATGCCGGCGTCGACGGCGGTCACGACCTCGTCGACGGTCGCCGTACGCCAGTCCTGCAGCCCGAAGGTGTTGTCCGGATCTCCTCCGAGCATCTTGAGCGCGTACGCCAGCGACTGCCGGCGGGTGGTCCGGATGTCGCCGGACAGGCTCCGCTCGACGAGCAGCTCGCGCAGGTCCGCCTCTCCGTGTGCGGTGCGCATGCCGTCAGCTCGCCGCGGTCGCGACGGCGCTCCCGGGCCGGGCGGCGGCAGCCGGTGGGCGCCACGCCCCCTCGGTCCTGGCGAACGCCCGCGCCGCGCCGTTCCCGACGGCCAGCCGGACGGCCGCTCCGGGAGACCAGTCGCTCTGAGCCGAATGCACGATCACGACCGAGCCGTCGACGTCGACGTACGTGCGGACGACCGGGCCGAGGAACTGCACGTCGCGGACGACGCCGCGCAGCGCCCGCCCGTCGGTGGCGTCCTCCTCGGTGAGGGACACGTCCTCAGGGCGTACCGACACGTCGACGAGCGAGCCGGGAGCGACGGAGGACGACGCGCCCGCGGGCGTCGCCGGGAGCGCCGCGCCGGCGACGTCGACCTCCCATGACCCGGCCGACTCGCCGGCGAACTCCCCCACCAGCCAGTTCGTGATGCCGACGAAGTCGGCGACGTACCCGCTGGACGGGGCCAGGTAGATCTCGTGGGCGCTGCCGAGCTGTTCGAGCGAGCCGTCCCTCATGACGGCGATCCGGTCTCCGAGGGCCAGCGCCTCCTCCTGGTCGTGGGTGACGTAGACGATCGTCGTCCCGGTGTCGCGCTGGATCTCGCGCAGCTGGGTGCGTAGCTGGATGCGGGTCTTCGCGTCGAGGTTGGACAGCGGCTCGTCCATGAGGAGCACCGACGGCCGGATCGCCAGCGACCGGGCGACGGCGACGCGCTGTTGCTGCCCGCCGGAGAGCTCGTTCGGCCGCCGGCCGCCGAGGCCCGTGAGGCCGACGAGTTCGAGCGCCTCCTCGGTGCGGCGGGCCCGCTCGTCCCTGGCGAGCTTCTGGGCCTTCAACCCGAACTCGATGTTCTCCGCGACGGTGAGGTGCGGAAAGATCGCGTAGTCCTGGAACACCATGGACGTCGGCCGGGCGTCCGGGCCGAAGCCGGACACGTCGACGCCGTCGATGAGCACGGTCCCGCTGTCGGGCCGGACGAAGCCGGCGATCATCCGCAGCGTGGTGCTCTTGCCGCACCCGCTGGAGCCGAGGAGGCAGAGGAACTCGCCGCGGCCGACGACGACGTCGAGGTCACGGACGGCCGGCACCCCGTCGAACGACTTGCACAACGACTTCAGTTCGATCATGGAATCTCCATCAGCAGGTGTCACAGGTCGTAGAGCCGCAGCCGGGAGCCGAGGGCGAGCTTGGCGACGGCGAGCCCGGCGAAGCTGACCACCATCAGGCCGGCCGCGACGCCGGTCGCGGCGCCCCACTGGCCGAACTCGGCGAGGTTGACGATGGTGGGGGCGCCCAGGCCGATCCCCGGCGACGTCAGGAAGATCACGGCACTCAGCGTGTTGATCGCGTGGAGGAACCCGAACACGAGCGACGTGGTGAACGCGCCGCCCAGCAGGGGGAACATGATCTGGACGATGACCCGGGCCCGCGAGGCGCCGAGATCGGTGGCGGCCTCGTCGATCGACGGGCTGATCTGGTTGATCGTGGTCACGGCGGTCCGGTAGCCGACCGGGATGGCGCGGACCACCATGACCAGCACCAGGATCAGCGCGGTGCCGGTCAGAGCGAGCGGGGCCTCGTTGAACGTGAGCAGCCACGAGATGCCGATCATCGTCCCGGGGATCGCCGACGGCAGCACCGCGAGCCCGTCCATCACGCCACGGCCGACGACCTTCGTGCGGTGCACGACGTAGGCGGCGACCAGGGTGCTGATCGTCGTGATGATCGCCGCCGTGGCGGAGAACAGCGCGGAGTTGCGGATGTCGTCCCCGCGCAGGAGAGCCGTCTGCCAGTGGTCCAGCGTGAGGCTCCAGTCCGCGCCCCACGCCCGGGTGAACGAGCCGACCAGGATGCTCCCGTAGATGAGGATCATCAGGACGCTGACCATGCCGAGGACGGCGAGGAGCCCGCGCCGCACCGTCGCGGGGAGCGGCGCGGGAGGCAGGCTCCCGGTCTTCCCCGACACGGTCACCGCGGAGCGCCGCGCGAGGACGCGGCGCTGGATCAGGAAGAGGACCAGCGTCGGCACGAACAGCAGCACGCACAGCACCGCCGCCATCCCGAAGTCCTGCCTGCCCACGGCCTGCACGTAGGCCTCGACCGAGAGAACCTGGTACCCGGCGCCGATGAGGACGGGGTTGCCGAAGTCGGTGATGACGAACATGCCGACGAGGAGCAGCGCGTTCAGGATCGTGGGGAACGCCAGCGGCAGCGTGACCCGGCGGAAGGTCTGGAACCACGTCCAGCCGAGATCCCGGCTGGCCCACTCCAGGGTGGAGCCGATGTTCTTCAGCGTCGGCAGCAGGGTCAGCGTGGCCATGGGGAAGAAGGCGAGCGTCTGGACGAGCCAGAGACCGCCGAGTCCCAGGAGGCTGACGTCCAGCCCCAGCAGCTCGTGCGTGACCAGCCGCTGATCCCGCCGCCCGAACAGCAGCAGCACCGCGAGACCGACGACGAACGGCGGCGAGATCAGCGGGAGGAGGGCCATCACCCGCAGCACGGCCCTGCCCCTGATGTCGGGCCGGCTGAGGGCGTAGGCAAACAGGAAGCCGACCACGGTGGCGCTCAGCGTCGAGGCCACGCCGATGACGACGGTGTTCTTCGCGGCCTGGGCCACGCGCGGCTCGGCGAGCCCGCTCCATGCCTCGCCGTCGGGCTCGAACAGCATGGCCACCGTCGGCACCAGGACGAGGAGGACGAGCAGGCCGCCGACGTAGACCGCGAGGGTGCCGACCGTGATCCGGTCGGCCAGGAGCCGCCTGCGGCTGCGCCGCTGCCAGTCCGGGCGGGTCCCGGGGGCCGGCTCCTGCTCGGTCCGCTGTTCCTGGACGGCGCGTCGGGTCGTCGAGGGCACGGCGTCAGACCCCGTACCGCTTGGCGAACTCCTTCGACACCGCGTCGCGCATCTCGCCGGCGCGCACCGGGTCGTAGTCCACGAGGTCGAGCTCGGCGAGCCCCTGCGCGCCGTCGGGGAGGTCGACGTCGTTCCGCACGGGGTACGAGTGGACCAGGTCGACGATCATCTGGGACGCCTTCCTGCCCTGGAGCCACTGGATGAACTTCTCGGCTCCCTGGGGATTCGGCGACCCCTGGACGAGCGCGTTGCCGGAGATGACGACGCCGGTGGGCTTGGGGTAGACGAGTTCGATGGGGAACCCGGCCCCGCGCACGTTGAGCAGGTCGTGGGCGAAGGACACGCCGGCCGCGTACTCGCCGGTGGCGACCAGCTGGGACGGCGCTCCCCCGCTGTCGGTGTACTGGCCGACCAGCTCGTGGAACGAGTCGAGGAACTTCCACGCGGCCGCGTCGTCGCCGTGCCGGAAGAACTGCGTCGCCACGAACGTGTACCCGGTCCCGGACAGCGTCGGGTTCGGCATGACGAGCTGGCCCTTCAGGTCGGGGCGGAGCAGCTCGTCCCACGTCTTGGGGAGCGGGGCCCCGCCGGTCTCCTCCTTCCACCGCTCGGCGTTGACGCCGACGGTCATCAGGATGAGCTCGTTGGCGTGCCAGTAGCCGGCCGGGTCGACGAACCGCTTGTCGACGCCCTCGACGGTGGACTTGTGGGGCCGGATCAGCTTCTCCTTGGCGAGCGGGCCGGCGTCCCCGCTGGCCAGGCCGATCACGTCGGCCGCCGGGCGGCCGGCCTCGGCCTTCAGCCTCGCCAGGAGCTCGCCGGCGCTCTGCCGCAGCACCTCGACCTCGATCCCCGACTCGGCCTCGTACGCCTCGGCCAGCCGTCGAGCGGGTTCCTCGGGCATCGGCGTGTACCACGTCACCGGGCCGCCGGACGCGGACGCGGCGTCATCGTCGCCGCCGGATCCGCAGGCCGCCGACCCGAACATGAGGAGTGCGAGAGAGAACGCGCCTGCGGCGACGCGTAACAGGGGTGTGCGCATGAGTGACCGCCTTCGGATCGATAGGCCCGCGAAGAGAGGGGCGCAAGGTCACGCTGCACGAAATGGTGATATCTGAGGCTCTAGGTGTCAATACCTCTTGTACACCAATTGCAGTCGCCGGAGGGCCGCCGTCAGCCCAGGGACGTCGCGGTGTGCGTCACCCCGCGGGGGTGCCCGAGGTCCTCTTCCGGCGTGGCCGTCAGGTCCAGCTCCGATGTGATCATGTACCGGTCGCCTCTGAACAACGTCCGGGTGAACTCGACGGGAACGCCGTCCGACGTGCGGGTCGCGGTCCGGAACAGGAACGCGGGAGAGTAGGGCGGCGCGTCGAGCATCGCGGACTCCTCCGGGCTGAGCACCGTCGGCTCGATGGTCTGGGTCCCCGAGGCCACCTTCAGCCCGTACCGATCGGCGAGCAGCCGGTAGAGGGACTTCTCCTCCAGCTCTCCGGCGGGCAGGCCGGGGACCAGGGCGTCCGGCAGCGTCGTGGTGGCGATCGCGATCGGATCGCCGTCGGCCAGCCGCAGCCGCCGTACGGTCACGATCGCGTCGGAGGGCGCGATCTGGAGCCGCCAGCTCAGCCGGACGCCCGCGTCCGAGCGCTCCACCCCGACGACGCGGGTCGACGGCGTGATCCCCCGCTGACGCAGGCTCATCGAGAACGACGACGCCGCCGGCGACTGCGTGATCGTGGGCCGCGCGACGTAGGTCCCGCTGCCCTGCCTGCGGATGAGATGACCGTCCCTGACCAGGTCGTCGACGGCTCGCCGCACCGTGAGCCTGGAGACCCCGCAGTCCTCTTCCAGCACCCGCTCCGGCGGGATCGGATCGCCCACGTTGAGGTCCTCGAGCAGGCTCATGATCCGCTCCCGGACCATGTTGTGCTTGCGCCCGCGACGAGCGTCTGCGTCGCTCACGTCCACCCCCTCCAGCCCTTCACGGCGGCACCCTCGCTTATCCCGCATTTTACGCCACGGCCATGAATTGGTATTGACGACTTGTATACCAGCTCATAAAGTCACCGAGGAATCATGACCTCCCGGTGAACCATGGCGGAGCGCCGACGCACCGCCACTCCTCCGTCCCACGGCTGGCCGCGACCGTCAGGCCGGGTCCGATCATCGTCGCATCAGGGCCGACGCATGACCACCCTGCCTCGACCAGCGCCTTCCCCGTCCGGCCCGAGCCCTGAGAAACATCGATCGACAAGGGAGCACCGATGGGAAACCACATGGTCAATCGCCGTCACCTCCTCGGACTCGCCGGCGCCGGCGGAGCCGCCCTCGCGATACCCGGCCTGTTACCCACGCCGGCCCACGCCGCCCCGCAACCGCCCGCGGCGTGGCCCACGGAGTTCGTCGAGGTGACGCCCACCGTCGAGGGCGACGTCGCCTGGTACGACGTGTCCCACTGGGGCGTCGAGGGCAAGGGCTGGTCCGACACGGCAGCCTTCTACGACCGGCTGCCGGCCAGGGCCGAAGGCCTCGTGACCCCTGAGGTCTGGGTGCGGAGCAGGAACTCCTCCGGGCTCTCGACCCGGTTCGTGACCAACTCGACGATCTTCCGAGCCCGCTACCGGCTCAACCTGGCCACCACCGCGATGTACCACATGCCGGCCATCGGCCACAGCGGCGTGGACCTGTACGCGCGCACCGGAGCCGGGCAGGACGCCTGGCTGGCCAACACGCACCCGACGGCGCAGACCGTCGACCAGCAGATGGGCCTCGCGGTCGACCCCGGAGAGCGCCTTTACACCGCCTACCTCCCGCTGTACAACAGCCCGCAGCAGCTCCAGATCGGCGTCGAGGCCGGCGCCTCGTTCGCCGGGGTCGCCCCGCGCACCGCCAGGCCCGCGGTCTTCTACGGCAGCTCGATCATGCAGGGCGGGGTGGCGTCCCGGCCCGGCATGTCCATCACGGCGCTCCTGGGCCGCCGCTTCGACATGCCCACCATCAACCTGGGATTCTCCGGCAACGCGAGGATGGAACCCGAGATCGCCGAGCTGATGACCGAGCTCGAGGCGTCGGTCTACGCCGTCGACAGCTCCCCCAACATGAACCCGCAGCAGATCTCCGAACGCGCCGAACCCTTCGTCCGCATCCTGCGCGAGGCGCGCCCGGACACCCCCATCCTCCTCGTCGAGGACCGCCGGTACGGGGACGGTCAGTTCGTCCAGTTCCGCCGGGATCGCAACGCCCAGAACGCGGCCGCCCTCCACGCGGCGTACATGAACCTGCGCGCCTCCGGCGTCAAGCACCTCTGGTACCTCAAGGCCGACAAACTCCCGCAGGCGGAGGAAATGGTCGACGGATCGCATCCGAGCGACCTGGGCATGGTCACGTACGCCAAGGCGTACGAGAAGGTCCTGCGCCCGATCCTCCACGACAGGTGAGACGGACCGCGCCGATGACCCCGGTGAACTTCGGGTTGTGCCGGTAGCCGGCCTGGAGAACGCTCCCCGGCCGAACTCCGCACCGGCTTCGATCCACGCCCCTGGTTCGCCGACCGCCCCGCGTCGCACGCCCGCCGGACCTGATGGCGAGGCGACGCTCTCCCAGCCCGGCACCGGCTCCCGCGACGCCCCGCGCTCCGCCACGTCCACGGCTTCGCCGCCTGGCTTGCCGGGCCCTCACGTGCCCGTGACGGTCCACTGGTTGTTGGTGCTGCTGTTGGGCGTCCACATCGCCACGGTGGAGCCGACGGTGCTGTTGCCCATCCCGTCCAGAGCGGTCCCCGTGCCCCGGTTGATGATCTGACAGCGCCCGCTGCTCACCGCGTTGAGCCGCCACTGCTGGTTGTTGCCGCCGTTCCAGGCCGCCTGCCGCGCGCTCGCGCCGTTGGCGGTGTCGCCCCAGCTGTCGATGACCATGCCGTTGGTGCGGTTGACGATGCGGTACCAGCCGCCGCCCAGGTCCAGGAGCTGCCACTGCAGGTTGGGGCTGCCGTCATAATTCCACTGTTTGAGCACCGAGCCGGAGGCGACGTTGCCTCCGCTGTCCAGGACGAGGCCGGTGGAGACGTTGGCGAGGCGGACGTAGGCGGCGGGCGGGGCGGACGCCGTCACGCGGTAGGCGCGGCCGGCCTGGCCGGTCAGGGCGACGACGTCGGGCTCGGGTCTGGTGACGGTGACGGCGCCGCCGGTCGTGGTGTCGGTCACCTGGATGGTTCCGGCGAACGAGCGGCTGCGGACGTTGATCGTCGCGTCGCGGTCGAACGTGACGAGGGTCTCGGTGGCCACGCCGGAACTCCAGGTCACGTCCACCGTGTAGCCGCCGCGTCCCCGCAGGCCTCGCACCGTGCCGGTCGGCCAGGCCGCCGGCAGGGCCGGCAGCACGTGCAGCTCGCCGGCGTGGCTCTGCAGCAGCATCTCGGCGATGCCGGACGTGGCGCCGAAGTTGCCGTCGATCTGGAACGGGGGATGCAGGTCGAACAGGTTCGGCGCGAGCCGGTCCGTCCGCACCAGGAGGCGGAGCAGCGCGTGCGCCCGGCTGCCCTCCTCCAGCCGCGCCCAGTAGTTGATCTTCCAGGCGAGCGACCAGCCGGTGCCGTCGTCGCCGCGCAGTTCGAGGGTGCGCCGGGCGGCGGTGTGCAGGGCCGGGGTGCCGCGTCTGGTGATCTGGTTGCTGGGGTGCAGGCCGTAGAGGTGGGAGACGTGCCGGTGGCTGGTCTCGGGCTCGATCCAGTCGTGGAGCCACTCCTGGACGTTGCCGCGCGAGCCGATCTTCATCGGCGGGAGCCGGTCCCGGGCGGTCAGGACCCGTGTCCGGAAGTCGGCATCGGTGCCCAGAGCCTGGGAGGCCCGGGCGCAGCCGTCGAACAGGTCACGCAGGATCTGGTTGTCCATCGTGGGGCCGGCGCAGACGCTGACGCCCGAGTGGTGGGCCAGCTCCGGGGAGTTCGACGGGTTCGTGACCAGGTAGCGCAGGCTCGGCTCCTCCACGAGGGTGTCGAGGAAGAACTGCGCGGCGCCCTTCATGGCCGGGTAGTGCCGCCGGAGGAAGTCGAGGTCGCCGGTGAAGGTGTAGTGGTCCCAGACGAGGGTCGCCAGCCACGCGCCGCCGGTCTGCCACATGCCCCAGAACGCGCCGTCCACGACCGATGTCCCCCGCCAGGCGTCGGTGTTGTGGTGGGTGACCCAGCCGCCGGCGTCGTACTGCACCCGGGCCGTGCGGGCGCCGCTGGCGGCGAGGTCGTTGATCATCTCGAACACCGGCTCGTAGCATTCCGCCAGGTTCGTGGTGTCGGCCGGCCAGTAGTTCATGGGCAGGTTGGCGTTGATGGTGTATTTGGAGTCCCACGCCGGCGTCAGCGAGTCGTTCCAGATGCCCTGCAGGTTGGCCGGCTGGGTGCCGGGCCGTGAGGAGGAGATCAGCAGGTAGCGGCCGTACTGGAACAGCAGCGCGGAGAACTGCGGGTCGTCGGTGTTCGCGTGCTGCGCGATGCGCACGTCGGTCGGCTGGTCGGCGGCCGCGGTGCGGCCGAGGTCGAGCGTCGTGCGCCCGAACAGCCGCTGGTGGTCGGCGACGTGCCGGTCGCGCAGGTCGTCGTACGCGCTGCCGGCCGCGGCGTCGAGATGGCGCCGGGCGATGCCCCGGTGGTCGCCGCCGACGTCGTCGTAGCTCACGTAACTGGAGCCGATGGAGATCAGCAGGGTCACGCTGTCGGCGTCGGACACCTGGAGCGTGCCGCCGGAGCTGGTGACGGTGCCGCCCTCGGCGACGGCCCTGGCCAGTGCCAGGAAGCGGACGGAGCCGGTCACTCCCTCGAAGTCGCCCGAGACGCCGTCGAGCGCGACCGTCGCCGCGTCGGGGCTGGAGCGGGTCGTCCGCTGAGGGCTGCCGAACGTCGCGGAGAACGTGATCGAGCCCGGCCGGTCGGCGGTCAGGCGGACGGCGATCACCTGGTCCGGCGCGCTCGCCAGCGCCTCGCGCCGGTGGCGCACGCCGTTCCGCAGATAGGACACGGACGTGATGGCCGTGGTGAGGTCCAGGTGCCGGGTGTACTCCGAGACGCCGGCGGTGCCGCCGAAGGCGAGCCGCAGGTCGCCGACGGTCTGGTAGGCCAGCTGGCCCGCGGGCCTGCCGAGCATGTTCTCGTCGATCAGGGTCTGGGCCTGGTTCCACTGGTTCTGGAAGACCAGTTGCCGGATCTGCCCCAGCGCCGCCGCCCCCCGGGGGTTGCTCTGGTCGTAGGGACCGCCGGCCCAGACGGTGTCCTCGTTGAGCTGCAGGCGCTCGGTGCCGGCGTTGCCGAAGACCATGGCGCCCAGGCGGCCGTTGCCGATCGGCAGCGCCCTCAGCCAGTCCGTGCCTGCCTCCTCGTCGTACCAGAGCGCCAGGTCGTTCGCGGCGCGCACCTCCGCGGGGGGCGCCGAGGCGGCTCGGGCGGCGGCCGTCCAGGACAGCGGCAACATCGCGGCTCCGGCGCCGGCCGCGCCGAATCTCAGCACTTGTCTTCGCGATAGATCAGACATCTCGCTTCTCGTTCCATGAGGGGTTGCGCTCGGCTCAGTCCTTCGGCACCAGCCCGCCGGACACTCCTGGAGGTCGGGTGGTCCGTGTGCCGTCACGGGTGGCGGGAGGGCGTCAGCCGACCCGCACGAGTTGCCATTGCTGGTTGGCGCCGTTCCAGTCGTCGTACTGGACGATGCTGGCGCCGTCGGCGGTGGAGGCGTTCTGGACCTCCAGGGCCTTGCCGCTGTGCCTGCTGATGAGGCGGAGGTAGCCGCCGCTGTCCGCGGTCCGCCACTGCTGGTTGGCGCCGTTGTGGTCGGCCCACTGGACGATGGCGCCGCCGTTGGCGGTGGAGAAGTCGTAGACGTCCAGGACCTTGCCGGAGTGGCGGGACTTGACGCGGTAGTAGCCGCCGCCGGAGTCGACGAACTGCCACTGCTGCTGGTTGCCGTTGTTGCGCGACCACTGGGTGATGCGCCCGCCGTCGGCGGTGGACAGGTTGTACACATCCAGGGCCTTGCCGCTGTTGCGGTTGACCAGCGCGTACCAGGCGCTGGTGTCGATGCCGCCGGGGGTCTGGGTCACGCCGGTCACGAAGGTCGTCACGCTGCGGGCGGGCAGCGTGGCGGTGAAGGAGCCGTTCGACACGCCGGTCGCGCCCTGGGAGGCGAGGTTCCTGCTCCCGTCGGTCAGCCAGGACGAGACGCTGGACGCGGTGCTGTTCGCCAGGCTGAACTGCTGGCTCGTCGCGGAGGTGCCCTTGTTGACGGCGACGATGACGACCGTGGAGTCACCGCCCGCGTACGCCGAGACGTAGACGTTCGACGCCGGGTTCGCCGTCGCCTCGATCCGCGCGTACCCCGGCCGGACGAACCTGGCGAAGTGCGCCATGCAGGCGCCGCGCTTGCTGATCTGGCCGTCCTCCCGCAGGGGCCCGTAGCTACGCCGGATGTACCACCAGATGTACGCCTGGAACTCGGCGTCCACCATGGCGTGGTGGATGTGCTCCCCCACGTCGAGCGCCTGCGGCCACAGGTCCGCCGAATCGGAGCTGTTGGGGTGGTAGACCTCGGTCATCCAGAGCTCCTTGCCCGCGCCCCTCTGCTGGAAGAGGGGGTAGGGGAAGTTCGCGTACGGCGTGCCGTAGAGGTGGGCCCCGATGATGTCCACGTTGGCGAGCGCCGCGGAGTCGTTGAGGATCGGATCGGAGATGTTCTTCAGGTACTGGAAGGACTCGGGCGCGATGACCCTGGTGCTGATCGAGCCGGCGTTCTCGCGTAAGAACCGCACCATTTCGGTGGGGGTCCACCACGTCCAGTCGTGCGCGTAGTCGGGCTCGTTCTGCACGGATATGCCGTACAGGTTCACGCCGTTGTTCCGCATGTGGGCGGCGAAGTCGTTCAGGTGCTGGGCATAGGCGCCGTACATGTCGTGCCTGAGGCGTCTGGCGTCGGTCTGGCTGCCGCGGACGAAGGTCTCGACCATGGAGGCGGGGGGATTCCAGGGCGACGCGATGACCGTCGCCCCTAGCTCGACCGCGCGCCTGGCCGTCGCCAGGTCACGGCTCCAGTCCGCCTGGTTCTCGGGGACGGGGATCCTGAGCACGCTGAACCCCAGCCGGCCGTCGCCTGTGCCGAACGCCGTCTCGCGCTGGGCGGCCGTCAGGTCGCCGATCCACGCCGCGTGAGCCATGCCGCCGAAGCCCCGGATCGTCTGCCGCCGCGCCGTCGGATCGATGACCGCCGTGGCCGCCGCGGCCGGCGCGGCGGTCGCGGCCGAGGTCAAGGCCGTGAGGACCGGCAGGGCCCCCATCGTGGCCAGCACGCTTCTCCGGCTCGGCCACATCCGCTCCCTGCTCGCGGGCTCTTTCCGGACATGCGTCATGTCTCCTCCTCTGGCTTGTCGGCGCTGATCCGCGCCCCCTTGGCGCCCGTCGGTTCGGGTGATCGCGGGCGACACCGGTCTCGGGAGCGCTCCCATCCGGAATGGCCCGCGCCGGTTCCCAGACGGGGGATGCTGTCGAACGATGTCTCGGCCGGGCCCGCAGAACGCGAACAACAGGTCCGGCACCGGGCGTCGCGGACGAGCGACTGTCTCCCTGGCACCGTTGTTCGCGCCAACGCTTTCTGCAGGGAAGGTAAAGGCCCCTGACGCGGCTCGTCAACCGTTCGCCCGACAGAAACTTAATGAAGATCATCCACCCTTTCTGTCCCGCGCGCTGTTGAACGCCGCCGCGCCACTCCTGACGTCGCGATAGGACGCGCACCGACGGATTCGCCGAAGCCGCCGCGCCGGCGACGGCACCACGCTGCGGTATCGGCCCGGCGGAAGAGCCGCTGACCTTTTGCTCGGCGACCGCGGTGACACGCCTGCCGGACCGCCGGGCAGGGCCGGTGCCCCGGCGTGGGCGGCAGCAACTTAACTCCAGATCCGCCACAAGCTATAGGGCGCCGACGGGTGAAACTTTCACCTGCACGGTCGGTGCGACGCGTTCTCCGTGGAGACGAAACTCCTGGCGAGAGGCATTCCGGCGGCAGCGTCTGGGATCGGCAGGGGTTCACCCTCGTTGACGACCAGCCGGCCGGTCGGATGTACTCCGCGGCAACACGTCACCGGAAGATGCCCATGCGTCCCTGCAGGACAAGATGTTAGCGTTAACATTTCCCCTTGCGCCCCCTGATCCGTTGAAAGGGATTCCGTGCCCCTGAGCGCAGAGCCCGCCCGAGCCCGCCGAGGGCACCCTGACCTCCCGGAACCTGCACGGCGACCATCCGCGTCACCAGCACCTGGCAGGGCGGGTTCCATGACGGTCCGCAACGAGTCGTGGAACGGCTCGCTCGCGGCCGGCACGAGCACCACCTTCGGCTTCACCGCCACCGGCAGCGCGGCGACTCCCCGCACTCACCTGCGCCTGACCGGCGGGCTCAGGGGACGGATCCACAGCCCCGTCCCCTGAGCCGGCATTTCCGACCCGTTGAGGAGAGACATCGATGAGCAGGAAACGACTCGCCTTCAGCGTCACCGTGCTGCTGGCCCTGACGACGGGCGCCGCGGCGGCCGGCTCGGCTCTTCCGGCACAGGCGCTGGACAACGGCGTGGGCCGCACCCCGCCGATGGGCTGGAACACCTGGAACACCTTCGGCTGCAACATCAACGAAACGCTGATCAAACAGACGGCCGACGCGCTCGTCAGCTCCGGCATGCGCGACCTGGGATACGAGTACGTCGTGGTCGACGACTGCTGGTTCGACCCCAACCGCGATTCGGCCGGGAACCTCCAGGCCAACCTGTCGCGGTTCCCCAGCGGCATGAAAGCGCTCGGCGACCACCTGCACGCCAGAGGCCTGAAGTTCGGCCTCTACCAGGCGCCGCTGGACAAGACCTGCGCCCAGTACTTCGGCGCCTACCCGGGCGCGACCGGCAGCCTCGGGCACGAGGTCCAGGACGCCCGGCAGTTCGCCGCCTGGGGCGTCGACTACCTCAAGTACGACTGGTGCTCCCCCACCGGCACCATCGACGACCAGGTGCGCACCTTCGCCAAGATGCGCGACGCGCTGGCCGCCACCGGCCGGCCGATCCTCTACAGCATCAATTCCAACAGCATCCACGACAAGACCGGCCCACAGCGGAACTGGGGCGACGTCGCCAACATCTGGCGCACGACCGAGGACATCACCAACGCCTGGAACACCGGTCAGACCAACGGCTACCCGATGGGCATCCAGAACATCGTCAACGTCAACGTCCCCCTCGCGGGCAACGCCCGGCCCGGGCAGTTCAACGACCCCGACATGATGGTCGTCGGCCGGGGCGGCATGAACGACACCGAGATGCGCAGCCACTTCGCCCTCTGGGCCGTCATGGCCGCCCCGCTGATCGCCGGGAACGACGTCCGGAACATGGACGACGCGACCGCGACGATCATGAAGAACCAGAATCTGATCGCCATCAACCAGGACCCGCTCGGCCTCCAGGCCACCCAGGTCACCAACGACGGAACCCGCCGCATCCTGGCCAAGCGGCTGAGCGACGGCGACGTCGCGGTCGCCCTGTTCAACCAGGGCGGCAGCACCACCACGATCAGCACCACCGCCTCCGCCATCGGCCTGACCGGCGGCCCGTTCACACTCCGCGACGCCTGGACGAACGCCGTCACCACGACAACAGGGAGCATCTCGGCGAGCGTCCCCGCGCACGGCACCATCGTGTACCGGGTCAGCGGCGGCACCGCCACCCCGCCCGCCACCCGCGTCCAGGGGGTCGGCTCCGGCAGGTGCCTCGACGTCAACGGCGCCTCCCAGGCCAACGGCACCCAGGTGGTGATCTGGGACTGCCACCAGCAGAGCAACCAGCAGTGGACCTCCACCACCGCCGGCGAGCTGCGCGTCTACGGCAACAAGTGCCTGGACGTCAACAACGCCGCCACCGCCGACGGCACCAGCGTCATCATCTGGGACTGCAACGGCCAGAGCAACCAGCAATGGCGCTTCAACACCGACGGAAGCATCACCGCCGTCGGGGCGGGCAAATGCCTGGACGTGGCGGGCAACGCCACGGCCAACGGCACCAGGCTGCAGATCTGGACCTGCACCGGCGCGTCCAACCAGCGATGGACCCGCACGTAGGGACTGCCGCTCGGCGACACCGACAGTGCGTTCACCGTCACGCTGTCGCCTCCCTCGGACGGCGGATCCCATCCGTGGCAGGCCATGGAGCCGGTCCTGACCGGCCGCGAAGGCACACCGGCACACCGATGTCCGGACGCACCCGGCCCGTCGGACGTTCCCGCCGTGACCACCGCGACCGCGAACGATCCGGTGGGAGCGGGCCGCCACACCAGCAGCCGGGCCGCGGGTTCGTAGGCTCCTCCCGGCACGACCGCCTGCCTGGAAGATCAACTACTGGGCCAGGCTGGAGGAGGGCGGGCGAGCTCACGACATGGTCCGCGCCCTCGTCACGCCGGCCCGGCTCGCGCCCGACAGGTTCGACCCGCACCCCCCGTTCCAGATCGACGGCAACTTCGGCGCGACGTCCGGCATCGCCGAGATGCTGCTGCACAGCCACACCGGTGAAGTGCACCTGCTGCCGGCCCTGCCGGAGACCTGGCCGAACGGCAGGGTGCCGGGCCTTCGCGGCCGTGGCGGCCACACCGTCGGGGCGGCGTGGAGCGAGGGGCAGGCCGACGAGTTCTGGCGACCGTCCCCCGGCCGGGCCTGGTCAGCAGCAGTAGCGCAGGTATTCCTGCAGGTCGGCGAGCGCTTGGACGACGCGCTGTTTGTCCGCGCGATAGAGCACGACCTTGCCGTGCTTGCGGGAGGTCAGGATGCCGCCGCGTTTGAGCTCGGCGAGTTGCTCGGAGGCGCGGGGCTGGCCGATGTGAGCCAGCTCGGCGACTTGGTTGACCGACAGTTCGGCGCCGCGGGCGAACAGCAGCATGATGCGCTGGCGGGCCGGGTTGGCCAGGGCCTTGAGGAAGGCGTGCACGGCCGGGCTGATCTCGGCGGTCGCCTCCGGCTGCGGGGCGGCCGGGCAGCACTGAGCGCTGTCCGGCGCGGCTTCGGCGCCGGGCGCCGTCTGCTGGGCCATCACCACCTCCTGCCGAGTCATTCCACCACCATATCCATGCTTTGACATATCTGAAAACAGAGATATATAGTCCCGGTCATGCACAGATCCCCTGACCCGGTCGCCATCGTGGGCGGCGGCCAGTCCGGCCTGGCCGCCGCCCACGCCGTCCGCGACGCCGGCCTCACCCCGCTCGTCCTGGAGGCCGGCGACCGGCCGGCCGGCTCCTGGCCCGGCTACTACAACAGCCTCACCCTGTTCTCGCCCGCCCGCTTCAGCGCCATGCCCGGCCTGGACTTCCCCGGCGATCCCGACCGCTACCCCCGCCGCGACGAGGTCGCCGACCACCTGCAGAGATATGCCGCCGGCCTGGACGTGGAGATCCGCACCGGCACGCGGGTGCAGGCGGTGGAGCGAGACGGCCGGGCGTTCGTCGTGCGCACCGCCGACGGCCAGGAGGTGAGGGCCGGCGGCGTGGTGGCCGCCAGCGGCTCCTTCTCCCGGCCCGTTCGTCCCGCCTGGCCGGGCCAGGACGGCTTCACCGGCCAGGTGCTGCACGTGGCCGACTACCGCGACCCGAGAGACCTGGCCGGGCTGCGCGTCGTGGTGGTGGGCGGCGGCAACTCCGCCGTCCAGGTGGCCTACGAGCTGGGCGAGGTCGCGCGGGTGAGCATCGCCTCGCGCCGGCCGCTGGCCTTCCTGCCCCAGCGGCGCGACGGCCACGACGTGCACCACTGGCTGACCAGCAGCGGATTCGACGACCTGCCGCCCGAATGGCTGATCCACAGCGTGCGGCAGACGCTGGTGATGGACACCGGCGACTACCGCGCCGCGCTCGAGTCCGGCCGGCTGGAGCGGCGGGAGATGTTCACGGGCTTCGACGGCGACGCCGTCGTCTGGCAGGGCGGCGAGCGCGAACCGGTGGACGTCGTCCTGCTGGCCACCGGCTATCTGCCGAGCCTGGACTACCTGCGCCCGCTCGGCGCCCTCACCCCCGAAGGCCTGCCCGTGCACCAGGGCGGCGTCTCCACAGTGCTGCCCGGGCTGGTCTATCTGGGGCTGGAGTTCCAGCGCTCGTTCGCCTCCAACACGCTGCGCGGCGTCAGCCGGGACGCCGCCTACGTCGTCGGCCCGCTGGCCGCTCACGTGCGGGACGCCCCCGCGCAGGCCGGCCTCTGACCATCTGCTTCGACGCTCGGCTAATTTGACAATCCTCTAATCAACGGAGCATGATGGCCACTGGTTAGATGAACTTCTATTCAGGAGGTGGCGATGCGCGCTCTGTTCACCCTCCCGCGCCGGAGCGCCTCGCCCACCTCGGACGTCATCTTCGACGCCAGGGCCGCTCAGGCGTGCGACACCACCCGCCGCGCCGGTGCCGCCGGCGAGCGCGCCCTTACCTACAGCCTGTCGTACCGTTAACCCGCCGCCTGCATGGAGAGCAGTCATGAGCAACAGTTGCTGTGGCACCACCGCCATCGAGATCGAGCAGTTCACCACCCCGCAGCAGACCGGCGCGCTGCCGGTCGTCGTGATCGGCGCCGGTCCGGTCGGCCTGGCCGCCGCCGCCCATCTGGCCGAGCGCGGCATCGACTTCCTGATCCTGGAGGCGGGCGACCAGGTCGCCGCCTCGGTCGCGCAGTGGGGACACGTGCGCGTGTTCAGCCCGTGGAAGTACAACATCGACGCCGCCGCCCGCCGCCTGCTGGAGGACGGCGGCTGGACCGCTCCGGACGGCGAGTGGCTCCCCACCGGCGCCGAGCTCATCGATGACTACCTCGCCCCCTTGGCCGAGCTGTTCGGCGACAGGGTGCGCCTCGGCGTGAAGGTCACCGCGATCAGCCGCCTCGGTTACGACCGCGTGCGCACGGCAGGTCGCGAGGAGGTGCCGTTCCTGATCCGCATGGAGAGCGGCGAAGAGCTGCGGGCGCGGGCGATCGTCGACGCGTCCGGCACCTACACCCGTCCGAACGTGCTCGGGGCGAGCGGCCTGCCCGCGCATGGCGAGGGTGCGGTGTTCGTCGACCACGCCCTGCCCGACGTGCTCGGCGCGGACCGTGACCGCTACGAGGGCAGGCACACGCTGGTGGTCGGGGCTGGGCACTCGGCCGCCACCACCCTGCTGGCCCTGGCCGAGCTGCCGGACACGCGGATCACCTGGGCGATCCGCGGCGGCAGCGCGAGCCGCACGTATGGCGGCGGCGACGCCGACGCGCTCCCGGCCCGCGGGGCACTGGGCACGCGGCTTCGTGCTCACGTCGAATCCGGCCGCATCACCCTGCTGACCGGTTTCTTCACCCATCGCGTGAACGCCACGGCGGAAGGCGTCGAGGTGGTCAGCCGCGACCCGTCCGGGCACGAGCAGAGCGTGACGGCGGACCGCATCATCAGCGCGACCGGCTACCGCCCCGACCACTCCATCGCCTCCGAACTGCGTCTCGACCTCGACCCGGTCCTCGGCTCCACCCGGCAGTTGGCACCGCTGATCGACCCCAACCAGCACTCCTGCGGCACCGTCCCGCCGCACGGCGCGGACGCGCTCGCGCACCCGGAGCCCGGCTACTACGCGGTCGGCGTCAAGAGCTACGGCCGCGCCCCCACGTTCCTCATGGCCACCGGGTACGAGCAGGTCCGCTCCGTGGTCGCCGCCCTGGCCGGCGACTGGGAGGCCGCCCGCGACGTCCAGCTCGACCTGCCGGAGACCGGCGTGTGCTCCTCCAACCTCGCCGAAGCCCAGGAGCAGCGCGTCGGCCTGGCCACCGGCATCAGCGGCGGGCTGCTGTCCGCCCCGCTCCCGCTCGCCACGGTGGGCGCCACCGCCCCGGCGGAGTCCGGCGGCGGCTGCTGCGGCTGAAGGGAACGCTGAGCATGTCCGACGGACACCCCACCGGCAACGGCGTGTGGGCGGCGACCGCCGGCGGGCGGGGGTCCATGTCCTGCTCCAGCGAGCGCGCGTGAGCGCCACAGCCGGCAGCGCCGTCCCCGCCGTCGGGGGCGGCGCTCCGTCGCGCGGCAGGTCGGTGGTGGCCGCGCTGGCCGTCACCCAGACCATCGGCTACGGCGTGCTCTACTACGCCTTCTCCGTCTTCCTCGCCCCGATGGCCCGCGACCTGCGCGCCACCAGCGCCCAGGTCGCCGCCGCCCTCACCCTGTCCGTCCTGATCGCGGCCCTGTGCGCGCCGCTGGTGGGCCGGTGGCTGGACGCCCGGGGCGGGCGCGCCCTGATGACCGCCGGGTCGTTGCTGGGCACCGGAGCGGTGCTGGCCTGGTCCAGGGTCGAGAGCCTGCCGCAGCTGTACGCGGTGTTCGCCGCCATCGGCGTCGCCTGCTCCATGGTGTTGTACGAGGCCGCCTTCGCCGTCATCGTCTCGATCTTCGCCGGCGACGAGCGCGGCCGGGCGAACGGGCTGCTGGCGCTGACCGTCGTCGCCGGGTTCGCCTCCTCGATCTTCCTGCCGCTCACCGGCCTGCTCGTCGACCGCCATGGCTGGCGTACCGCGCTGGTCCTCCTCGCCCTGATCTACGGCGTGGCGGCGATCCCGCTGCACGCGTTCGTCGTGCGCCGTCGCACCGTGACCGGCAGGGCGGAGGCGTCCGCCGCGGCCGAGGAGCGGGCGGGGATCGTCGGAGAGGCCACCCGTGGCAGGCCGTTCTGGCTGCTGGTGATCGCCTTCACCGCCAGCGGCGGCGCAGTCGCCGTCATGGCCGTGCTGCTCATCACCTATCTCATCCACCTCGGGCACTCGCCCGTCCTGGCCGCCACCCTGGCCGGGCTGCTGGGCGTGCTGTCGGTGACCGGCCGGGTGATCATCACCGGCCTGCGGACCCGCCTGCCCGCCGCCCTCATCGCCGCCGTGATCTTCGCCCTGCAGGGGGTCGCCGCGGTGCTCCTGCCGCTGATCGGGCACACCGTGACGGGCGCGATCGGTGCGGTGCTGCTGTTCGGGCTCGGCTTCGGCATCGCCTCCGTCACCCTGCCGCACCTGCTGGTCGAACGCTACGGCACCGCCGCCTACGCCTCCCTGGCCGGCCGGATCGCCGTCTTCTCCGTCTCGGACAAGGCCCTGGCTCCCCTCGGCGCGGTCGCGCTCGCCCAGGCCGCCGGGTACGGGTGGGTGATGGGCGCGGTGTCCGCGGCGTGCGCGATGGCGGCGTTCGCGCTGCTCGCCTACCACCGCCTATGATTTAGACCGGCATCGAATTAAGGAGTAGCGTCATGGCCGCCCCCGTAACCATCCAGTGCTGCGCGCCCATCGCCCGCGAGCCGCTCTCCGAGAACGACGCCGCCGAGCTGGCCGCGCTGCTCAAGGCGGTCGCCGATCCGGTGCGGCTGCGCCTGCTGTCGATGATCGGCTCGCACGCCGGCGGCGAGGCATGCGTCTGCGACCTGACCGACGCCTTCGACCTGACCGCCCCCACGATCTCCCACCACCTCAAGGTCCTGCGCACCGCCGGGCTGATCGACGGCGAACGCCGCGGCACCTGGGTCTACTACCGCATCATCCCTGAGGTGGTGAACAAGCTTGGAGCGCTGTTCGCCCCGCTCGCCGCGACGGCTTCGGCCTGCGGTTCGGTGGACGTGGAACCCCTCACCGTATGACTGCGGCACCGCGGCCGGCCGATGTCGTGATCATAGGGGCCGGGCAGGCGGGGCTGGCTGCCGGCTACCACCTGCGGCGAGCAGGCGCCGACTTCGTCATCCTGGACGCCCAGCAGGTCCCCGGCGGCGCCTGGCAGCACGCCTGGCCGTCACTGCGGCTTTTCTCGCCCGCGCAGTACAGCTCTCTGCCCGGCCGCATGATGCCGATCCCGGCCGGCGGAGGCTATCCGGACGCCGCCCATGTCGTCGCCTACCTCACCGACTACGAGCAGCGCTACCGGCTGCCGATCATCCGCCCCGCCACGGTGCGGACCGTGCGACGCGCCGGCGCGCGGCTCGCCGTCGAGAGCTCTGCCGGCACCTGGCACGCCCGCATCGTCGTCAGCGCCACGGGCACCTGGTGGCGCCCCTTCGTGCCGCACTACCCCGGCATGCGCGACTTCCGCGGAGAGCAGGTGCACACGGCCGGCTACCGCGGCCCCGAGCCTTTCCACGGCCGCAGGGTACTGGTCGTCGGCGGCGGCAACTCCGCCGCGCAGATCCTCGCCGAGCTCTCCCAGGTCGCCCGGACCACCTGGGCGACGCTGCGCCCGCCCCGGCTGCTGCCCGACGAGGTCGACGGCCGCGCCCTGTTCGACCTGGCCACCCGCCGCCACCGGGCCACCTTGGCCGGGCAGCACCCCGTAGGCGCCGGCGGCATCGCAGACCTGGGCGACATCGTCGCCGTCGCGCCTGTTCGGGAAGCCCGCGACCGCGGTGCGCTCAAGGCCGAGCCGATGTTCTCGGGCATCACCACCACCGGGGTGGCGTGGGCCGACGGCAGCACCGCGGCCTTCGACGCGATCCTGTGGTGCACGGGCTTTCGGCCCGCCCTCGCCCACCTGGCCCCGCTGCGGCTGCGCGGCCCCAGCGGCCTGATCGGCACCGACGGCACCCGAGCCCTGGCCGAACCGCGCCTGCACCTGCTCGGCTACGGCGACTGGACCGGTCCCGCCTCGGCCACCCTCATCGGCGCCGGCCGCACCGCCCGGCGGCTGGCCGGCGAGATCACCGCCCAGTTGTAGGGCACGACGGCGGCTCCGTGGCAGGACGGGCCGGTGCGGGAGCGGTGTGGGCGTCAGTGGCTGCCGGACAGTTCGCCGGACAAGGTGGCGTGCATCTTGGCGCTGGCCTGGTTCAGCCCGATGATCCGCACGGTCTTGCCGCGGGCGGCGTACCTGGACTCGACGGCGTCCAGGGCGGCCACGGAGGAGGCATCCCAGATGTGGGCGTCGGTCAGGTCGATGACCACGTCGTCGGGGTCTTCCGCGTAGTCGAACTGGGAGACCAGGTCGTTGCTGGAGGCGAAGAACAGCTCACCGGTGACGGCGTAGACGACCTGGCCGCCGTCCGGGTCGATGACGGCGGAGACCTGGGCCAGGTGGGCGACGCGGCGGGCGAAGATGATCAGGCCTGTCAGGGAGCCGACGACCACGCCGATGGCCAGGTTGTGCGTGGCGACCACGACGGCGACCGTGATCACCATGACGGTGATCTCGCCGGCGGGCAGCCGCCTGAGCGTGGCGGGGGCGACGGAGTGCCAGTCGAACGTGCCGAACGAGACCAGGATCATGACGGCGACCAGGGCGGCCATCGGGATCTGCGACACCCAGGGGCCGAAGACGATGCACAGCACCATGAGCATGACGCCGGCGGTGAAGGTGGACAGCCGGGTGCGGGCGCCGTTCTTCACGTTGATCATGGTCTGGCCGATCATGGCGCAGCCGCCCATGCCGCCGAAGAAGCCGGTGACGATGTTGGCGATGCCCTGGCCGATGGACTCGCGGGTCTTGGAGGAGCGGGTGTCGGTGATGTCGTCGACCAGTTTGGCGGTCATCAGCGACTCCATCAGCCCGACCAGGGCGAAGGCCAGCGCGTACGGGGCGAGGAGGGTCAGGGTGTCCAGGGTGAAGGGCACGTCGGGCAGGCCGGGCACGGGCAGCGCGGACGGCAGCGCACCGCGGTCGCCCACGGTCGGCACGGCCAGCGCGGCACCGACGGTGATGGCGGTCAGCGCGGCGATGGACACCAGCGGAGCCGGGACCGCCCTGGTCAGCCGGGGGAAGAACACCATCAGCGCCAGCCCGGCGGCCACCAGCGGATACACCGTCCACGGCACGTCGACCAGTTCGGGCACCTGCGCCATGAAGATCAGGATGGCCAGGGCGTTGACGAAGCCGACCATGACGCTGCGCGGCACGAACCGCATCAGCCTGGCCACGCCGAGCGCGCCGAGCGCGACCTGGACGAGGCCGCCGAGGATGACGGTGGCGATCAGGTGGCCGAGGCCGTATTCGCGCGCCAGCGGCGCGACGACCAGCGCGATCGCGCCGGTGGCGGCCGAGATCATGGCGGGGCGGCCGCCGGCGACGGCGATGACGACCGCCATGGTGAAGGAGGCGAACAGGCCGACGCTGGGGTCCACCCCGGCGATGATGGAGAACGAGATCGCCTCGGGGATGAGGGCGAGCGCGACGACCAGGCCGGACAGGATCTCGGTACGGGCCACCGAGGGTGTCAGCCAGGCCGGGCGGCCGGGCCGCAGGCGCCCGGCCGGGGAAGCAGACGGGCGGGCGGGCACAGGGGAACTGGGCAACAGACGTCCTTCAACATGGATCGGCCCCGCACGGGCCGGCGGGCGACACGCCACCAGGCACGGTGGCAGCGGGTGAGGGAGCGGCCGGGCAGAGGGCCGCCCGCCGTCGATTCGGGCAACTCGCGGTGCGTGCCCCGAATCAGAGGCGGGCGGCAGGCCGGGGGATGCGGGCGGTGCTATCGCAGGCGGGTCACGGCGGGAAGCAGGCGGTGGCGATCAAGGACATGCGCGCGTCGATGTTCCTTACCGTGTGAGGAAGGGGCGCTCGGATGGCGCCGATGCAGGTCGTCGGGCCGGCGATGTGCCAGAGTGAAGGGCTGCCCGGTCTGCGCCGAGACATCCGGCTTGGCTCGCCCATGGACGACTCTACCCTAACGTTAGGGTAGAGATTCGGCGGGGAGCGGGCGTGGCTACCCGTACCGCCCTACCAGCTGAGCAGTGAGGTCGTGCAGAAGATGGACGGACCGGCGCTTTCCGCCACCGGAGGCGAAGTCCCGGCTTCGCCGGACGGTGGCCGAGATCACATGCACATCGGGCAGGTGGCGGCGCGAACCGGGCTGTCACTGCGGACCATCCGGCACTACGACGAGGTGGGGCTCGTGCGGCCCTCGGCGCGCAGCCGGGGCGGCTTCCGCCTCTACACCGAGGCCGACGTCGCCCGGCTGATGGTGATCCGCCGGATGAAACCGCTCGGCTTCACCCTGGAGGAGATGGGCGAGCTGCTGTCCATCACCGACCGGCTCGACGCCAGCGGCGCGACGGCCCCGGAGGCGGCCGAGCGCGAGCAGATGCTGGCCCGGCTCGGCCACTTCGAGCAGGCCACCCGCGAGCGCTGTGAAGCCTTGCGCGCACAGCTGAGCAAGGCCGAGGAGTTCGCCGCCGACCTGCGGCGCCGCGCCGGCCAGCTGACCGGCGGCCGGGCTGACCAGGGGCCGGGCTGACCTGACCGGTGGCCTCGAGGACGGCGGCAGGACGTCATCGGGCAGATCCGTGCGGTCCGGCTGACGACACCGCGGCGCCCGGCAGGTGTCACCAGGTCACGGGCAAGGAGGTCACGCCTCCCGTCAGCGTCGGGCGCACTTCGAGGTCGTCGAGTTCCGCTGCCAGGCGCAACTCCGGGAGCCGTCGGGCCAGGGTCGCGAACACGATCCGCAGTTCGATGCGTGCCAGGCTGGCACCGATGCAGAAATGCGCGCCGTGCCCGAAACCCAGGTGTCCCTGCTCACGGCCGGGGGCGAACCGCTCGGCCTCGGCGTAGACCTCGGGATCGCGGTTCGCGGCGTTGATCGACAAGATCACCGCGTCTCCACGGCGGATGGTGACCCCGGCGGCCTCCACGTCGGTGCGAGCGTAGCGGAGCAGTCCGAGATCGCCTGGAGCTCCCAGCCGCATGATCTCTTCGACGCAGGCGTCGGTGCGCCCGGCAGGATCGGCGACCAGGCTCTTCCACGCGTCGGGACGGGTCAGCAGGAACAACGTCCCGAGGCCGATGCGGTTGACCGTGGTTTCATGGCCGGCGAACAGCAGCCCGACACACAGCCTGACCATGTCCGCGTAGGTGAACCCCGCATCCTCGCTCTGCGCCGCGACCAGGTCGGAGATCACGTCTTCCCCCGGCTGCGCCCGCTTGGCTTCCGCCAGGCCGGTCATGTAGCCGGAGAACTCCCTGCGTGCCGCCTGCGCATCTTGCTGGTCTGTCACCCCTGCCATCCGCTCGGACAACGAGCGGAACCGTTCCCCGTCGTTCTCCGGCACGCCGAGCAGGCGGCAGATCACCGCCACCGGCAGCGGGAGCGCCACGCCGGCATGCAGGTCGACCACCCCGTCCGGTGCCGCGTCGTGCGCCCGGACGAGGTCGTCGACGTAGCCGTCAACCAGGTGCTGAACGTGTCCGGAGAGCATCCGCATCCGCTTGGCCGAGAACGCCGGCGTCAGCAACCGCCGCATCCGCGTGTGGTCGGCTTCCTCCGTCTCGTAGGAGCCTGTGGGCCCGTCCTGTATGGCCGCGGTGCTGATGCGCGCGGCCTTGTCCGGCTCCGGGTGTGACCTGCCCAGGCGCTTGTCGCTCAGCAGTTGCCGGACCTCGCTGTATCGCGTCACCAGCCAGGCGGGATCGCCGGCCGGGGTGGTGACCGGGGTGATGGGCGCCTCCCGGCGTAGCACCTCGTACAGCGGGGAAAGATCGAGGACGTTCGGGCGGGGGAACGGCAGGTGCGGTCGTTCAGAGGTCACGGTCATGGTTCTCTCCTAAGCCGACGGAAGCCGTTACGGACCCTAACACGTTTATGGCACTAACTGCCAATAACCTCGATGGGGTAGTCTCCCAGCACACTCATCAGGCATCGAGGGCGGTAGCAGTGACTTCTGGGCGCGGCGGCACGGCCAACCTCGGGGGGCGCCCGCCACTCAGCGACGAGGCCCGGCGCCGGCAGGGTCTGAAGATCTCCCGGGCGGCGGTCCGGCTCTTCCGGGAACACGGGGTCGCGGGCACCTCCGGAGCACAGATCGCCAGGGCGGCCGGCGTCTCCGAGCGCACCCTGTGGCGGCTGTTCCGCACCAAGGAAAGCTGTGTCGAGCCCCTGCTGACCAAGTCGCTTGACGCCTTCCGCGAGGTGTTACGGACCTGGCCGGCCGACCGCGATCTGCCCGACCATCTGCGCGCGAACTACACCTTCGTGCCGGAGGACTCCCGCGCCGACATCGACGACCTGCTCGCGGTGGTTCGCATGAGCCGCAGCGAGCCCGCCCTGCGCGCCGCATGGCTCGTGCTCCAGGAGCGCGCGGAACCGACCCTGGCCGACGTCCTCTCCGGCCGTCTCGGGCTGGCGCCGGACACGCCGGAGGTCCGGCTCGCCGCCGCGACCATGAACGCCGCCCTGCGCCTGGTCACTGACGACTTCGCCTGGGCCACCGCCAACGGCGTCACCGCCGACGAGGTCACCCGGCACCGCAAACGCCTGGCCGACACGCTCCGCGCGTACACGTCCCGCATGCTCTAGCGGGAGACCTTCCCGCCTGTCCGGCTACGGCACGCCGTTGATCGCACACTTCGGAATCTAGACGCGCAGCACCCTGGGGCCGGATGCGCCGTAGCGCTGCGCGGTGGCTCGGGACAGCTGCTTGCCGGTGATGACCCAGGCCAGCTGCCCGATGTCGGCGAACTTGGCGAAGCTGGCCACGCCGAACCGGGTGTGCTCGCACACCAGCACGGTCTGGCGGGCCGCCTGGATCGCCGCCGTCTTGGCCTGCGCCACGGCCGGGTCAGGAGTGGTCAGCCCACGGTCGATCGACAGCCCGTTGGTGCCCATGAACGCCAGGTCGACATTCAGCTCTGCGAGCATCGCCGTCGCCCATCGATCGACGGTGCCCATGGTCGTCGTTCGTAGCCGGCCGCCGACGATGATGACGTCGTGGTCGGTCTGGCTGCAGAGTTCGGCGGCGATGGTCACGGATCGGGTCACGACGGTCATCCGCTGCAGCCGGCGCATCGGCCCGACCAGGTCCTCCGGCAGCGCTCCCTCGTCGAGGAACACCGTGCCGACGTCGGCCATCATGGCGACCGCCGCTTCGGCGATCACCAGCCGTTCCTCGGTCTTGGCCTTGCGCCGGTGCTCCACCGGCGTCTCGTAACGGCCGATGTCGGTGGGGTAGAAGACGCCGTAGGACCGGGCGATCAGCCGCTGCGCCTCAAGCGCCCGCAGGTCCCGGCGCAGCGTCGCGGGCGAGATCGCGAACAGGTCGGCGATGTCGGAGACGACCGCGCGGCCTTCGCTCCGGACATAGCTGAGGATCCGCTGCTGACGATCGAAGGCACGGCCGTGAAACGAGCTCGACATCCTTGCTGACACCCTTGCACATGTGGTGGAAACGTTCGCGCAATGGTCACAGATTTGCCGCCATATGAACAGATTTGAGCACGAGACCGCCAGTAAAGTCTCGACCTGTTCGACCTCGATGCGGATGGGTGGTAGCCCGTGAGCAGTGGAGCAAGCGATCTCGATTCGAGATCAGCACTCTCCGACAGCCCCCGCCAACCGGCCGATGCCGGGGGAACGACGTCCGCGGGGCGGCGCGCCGCGGCCCGCCGCCGCCGGCGCGGGTACCTGCTGTTCGTCGCCTTCGCACTGCCCAACCTGGCGTTGATCGCCGTGTTCTCCTACTGGCCGATCGTCGAGAACGTCTATCTGAGCCTCACCACCTGGGACTTCATCTCGCCGCGGGCCGAGTGGGCCGGCCTGCTCAACTACCAGGCCCTGTTCAGCAGCTGGTCCTTCCCCGAGGTCCTGTTGCGCACGCTGGTGTGGGTGGTCGTCCTCGTGGTCGTGACCCTGGTGCTCGGCCTGGCGCTGGCGATGCTGTTCGCGCAGCGCCTCCGGGGCAGCACCGCGGTGCAGACGCTCGCGTTCGCCCCGCACGTGCTGTCCGGGGCGGCGATCGCGACCATCTGGCTGTTCATCTTCGATCCGAATCACGGCCTCAGCCGGCTGGTGTTCGAGGCGTTCGGGACGAGCTCGCCCGCCTGGACGACCGACGACGACTGGGCGCTGTGGGCGTTGATCATCGTGTCCATCTGGAAGGGGCTCGGCTTCGTCGCGATCGTCTACCTGGTGGGCATCCAGCAGATCCCGGCGGAGGTGCTGGAAGCGGCCCGGATCGACGGCGCCGGCCGGTGGACGCAGTTCCGGCGCATGATCTTCCCGCTGCTCTCCCCCACCACCTTCTTCCTGGTGATCACCCAGACGATCTCGGCCTTCCAGGCCTTCGACGTGATCGCCATGATGACCGGCGGCGGACCCGCCCGTTCCACCACCACGTTGAGCTGGTTCATCTACGACGAGGCGTTCAACCGCAGCAACGTCGGTGTCTCCAGCGCGGCTTCCATGATCATGTTCGTGGTGCTGATGGCGATCACCGTGTTGCAGTTCCGATTCGTCGAGCGGAGGGTTCACTACTGATGACGGTCATGCCGGCCGCTGCGGCGACCGGGCCCGCCCCGCGAAAGTCCGGCTCTCGCCGTACACGCTGGTGGGGCGTGCTCTCCCTGGTGATCACGGCCCTGGTCTTCCTGATCCCGCTCTACCTCTTCGTCAGCACGGCGTTCAAGACCAACGCCGACATCAACAGCTGGCCGCTGCGGCTGATCCCGCGATCGCTGACCCTCGAGAACTTCGTCAACGCCTGGACGCTGGCCCCGTTCGACCAGTTCCTGGTCAACTCGGTCGTGGTCGCGGCGATCGGGACGGCGCTCAAGGTGGTGCTGGCCATCTCCACCGCCTACGCCTTCGCCTTCCTGCCGTTCCCGGGAAAGCGCTACCTGTTCGTCTTCATGCTCGGCGCGCTGATGGTTCCGGGGCACGTGACCCTGCTGGTGAACTACATCACCGTCGGCCAGATGAACCTGCTGAACACCTATGCCGGCCTGATCCTGCCGGGTGTGGCGTCGGCGTTCGGCACCTTCCTGCTGCACCAGTTCTTCCGGTCGCTCCCGTACGAGGTGCTGGAGGCGGCGCAGCTGGACGGCGCCGGCCACCTGCGCACGATCTTCTCGATCATCGTGCCGATGTCCCGGCCGGCGATCATCACGGTCGGGCTGATCGCCCTGATCGACGAGTGGAACGGCTTCGTCTGGCCGCTGATCGTGACCAACTCGGTCAACATGCGGACGTTGCCGATCGGGCTGCTCTACCTCAAGGAGAACGACGGCATCAACGACTGGGGGGCGCTGATGGCCGGGACCCTGTTCGTCGTCCTGCCGGTGGTGATCGTCTTCCTGCTGGCACAGCGCTACATCGTCGCCGGTCTGGCCGGCAGCGCGGTTCGCCGGTGATCACCATGTGCGTGCGATCCGGTTCGATCAGAGAGGACCCAGCGTGACCGGGACGAGTTTCAGCCGGCGCCGGCTCCTGACCGGTGCCACCGCGGCCGTGGCCAGTCTGGCGCTGACCGGCTGCGTCGGCCGCATGGAAGGCGACTACGCCCAGGTGAGCGGCCAGGTGCCGGAACGGTTCGCCCGCCGCCGGCGGGTCGTGCTGTGGAGTGCGTTCACCTCGCACAACGCCGCGGTCCTGCAGTCGATCATCGACGGGTTCAACGCCTCACAGCAGGACATCTTCTGCGAGATCCAGCTGTTTCCCGGATACCCCGCGCTCGACTCGAAACTGGCCGCCAGCTTCGCCGTCGGGCAGGTTCCCGACATCGTCACGCTCAGCGACGTGAACTGGAACCGCTACTTCCTCGCCGAGACGCTGGAACCGCTGAGCGGCTACTTCGACGCCGGCTTCGGCGCGGACGCGTTCCATCCGAGGTTCCTGGCCGAGGGCACCATCCGGGACCAGGTCTACTGGCTGCCCTGGGCTCGCTCGACGCCCCTCTTCTACTACAACAAGGAGATCTTCGCCGGCGCCGGGCTGCCCGACCGCGGGCCGAGGACGTTCACCGAGCTGCGGGAGTGGGGACGCGAGCTCAAAGGCTTCAAGTACCACGGTTCCCCGATCAAGATGCGCGGCTACACCGGCAAGGACGACTGGTACTTCCAGGGGTCGAGCTGGGCCTTCGACGGCAGCTACTCCGAGGGCATGGCGTCGAGGCTGGACTCCGAGCAGACCGTCGCCGCCCTGGAGTTCGACCGGGCGTTCATCCACGACGACCAGATGGCCTACCTGGCCGACGACATCAACGGAGACTTCGCGGCCGGCGTGACGGCGACCATCTGCAACTCCACCGGTGCGCTGACCTCGCTGCTCAAAGCGGCCACGTTCGAGTTCGGCGCGGCCTTCCTGCCCGAGCAGGACGCGCCCGGCGTGCCGACCGGAGGCAGCGGGCTGGCGATCATGCGCAACGCGACCAAGGCGCGCAAGCAGGCGACCTGGGAGCTGGTCAAGTACCTGGCCGAGAAGGGCGCGCCCGAGTGGAGTCTCAACACCGGCTATCTCCCGGTGACCACCAGCTCGCTCAACTCACCGGAGATCAAGGAGCGCAACGCCGCGACGCCCGCGTACCAGGTCGCCCAGGATCAGCTGAGCCGCGCCCGCCAGGCGGACGTGATGCGCCGGTACGTGAACGAGACGATCTCCGACATGCTGATCGTGCTGCAGAAGGTGTACGCCTCCAACGCCGACCCGGGCGAGGCGCTGCGCGAGGCGAACCGGAACCTCGCCCCGGCCGTCCAGCGGGTGCTGCCGAAGTATCGGCGGCTGGTGGCGTCCTGACCCCCTGAACCTTTCGTGCCGCCGCTCCGCCGGCCGCCGGCACGAGATCCCACTGGCAAGACAGATCACAGCGAGAAAGGAAGATCGTGGCATTTGCCATCGTCGGACACCGCGGCGCCATGGCCGAAGCACCCGAGAACACCATCGCGTCCTACCGCGTGGCGGAAGAGGTCGGCGTCGACGAGCTGGAGACCGACGTACGGATCAGTTCGGACGGGCAGCTCTTCATGCTGCACGACGCCACCCTGGACCGGGTCGCGGCCGATCCGGCCGGCCGGGATCTGGGCCCCGTCGCGGAGCTGACCTGGTCGAAGATCAGCTCGGTCGACGTGGGCGGGGGTGAGCGGGTGCCCACGCTGGAGCAGATGTACCAGGCGACGACGCGGTTCGTCCAGCTGGAGATCAAGGATCTGGCCGCCATCGACGGTCTGGCCGACTTCCTCCCCCGCCATCCCGGCTACGCCGAACGCACGATCCTGACCGGCTTCTCGGTCGAGGCGATGGCCACCGTGGCCGAGAAGCTTCCGGAGATCCCGCGGGGCATCATCGTGTCCAAGTGGACCACCGCCGAGTCCCACCCGGGCGGTTACCGCAAGCTGATGGAGGACACCGGGTCCTGCCGGATCCACAGCGGCGCGGAAGGGCTGACCGCCGGCGTCGTCCGGCAGCTGCACGACGAGGGCTTCCCGGTGCACGGCTGGCCCACCCGCGACGAGGACGATCTGCGGCACTGGCTCGAGCTCGGCGTGGACGGGACGACCAGCGACGATCCCCGTACGGCGCAGCGCTGGCTCGCCGAGGCCCTCCGGTGACGACGGACACGGCCGCACGGGGCGCGGGCCCGCCGGCGGCGGCGCTGTTCGACATGGACGGCACGCTGTTCGACAGTGAACCCCTCTGGGACGTCAGTCTCGCCGATCTCGCCGAGAAGCTCGGCGGCACGCTCCCTTGACGGCGGCCGGACGGCTGGGCGTCGATCCGCGCGACTGTGTGGCGCTGGAGGATTCCCGGCCGGGCATCGCTTCGGCGCTCGCCGCGGGCTGCCTGGTCGTGGCCGTGCCCGGGAATGGCGAAGCGCTGGGCGACGGTCACGGTGCCGTGGTGGTTCCGCTGGAAACCGTCACCGTCGATCGGCTGGTCTCGCTGCTGGCTGCCCGGATCGGCTGAACGGACGGAACACGGACGGAACGCTGCGCGACGCCGGCGCGGACGTCGCGATGGCCGCGGAACTCCTGGGTGTCCGGGAGCCCGCGGCCTGCGGTGTCTTCTAGAGGGCCCGGTCGAGGGCTTCGGTCAGTGCGACGGGGGTGACCACGAGGCGGTCGAAGCGCCAGCCGTCCTCGGTGCGGCGCGCCCGGTAGCGGTGGAACCCGGCCGCCAGGGCCTCGGTCTTGTCGTCGATGACGAACACGGCGATGTCGTGGGCCCGCACCGTGGCGGTCTCGCCGTCGACCTCGATCACGAGGTTGGACTTGCTGTGCAGAGTGCGGACGTACGTGTCGTGGCCCCTGCGCACGAGTTCGACGAGCTCCTCGATGCCGCGGGCCTTCCCGCGCGGGGACTCGACGACGACATCCCCGGTGAAGAGCCGGTCGGTCTCGCCGTAGCGGCGCTCGTCGATCCACAAGCTGTGACGGGCGACCAGGTCGGTGAGTTCGGCGCGGTCGGCGAGTGCGCGGATCAGGGTTTCGGTGCTGGTCATGATGGCCTCCTTGAGTGGTTGGACCGGCTGGCGTCCGGGTCACCTGACGTGGTCGAGGAAGAAGTCGCGGATGTCCTCGGCGAGCAGGTCCGGTACCTCCATCGCGGCGAAGTGGCCGCCGCGCTCGAACTCCGACCAGTGCCTGATGTCGTACAGCCGCTCGGCCAGCGGTCGTACCGACTGGGTGATGTCGTGCGGGAACACCGCCACGCCGACCGGCACCGGGCACGGCTCGATCCGCCGCGGGGTCTCGCGCGACAGCCGCGCCGACGAGGCCGCGGTGGCGGTCAGCCAGTACAGCGAGATGTCGGTGAGCATCCGCTCGTCACTGATCGGCGAGCGAGGATCCGTCCACTGTGCGAAGCGCTCGGCGATCCAGACCAGCTGGCCGACCGGCGAGTCGGTCAGCGCATAGCCGATGGTCTGCGGGGTGAGGGCCTGCAGGGCCTGGTACGGCGGACGGTTCGCCATCAGCTGCCTGACCTTGTCCAGCCGGGCCTCATCAGTTTCGGACAGCTCGAGATCGGCGTCCGGGACCGGCCGGGTCGGCAGGTAGTTGACGTGTACCCCGGCCACCTGCTCGGGGGCCTCCGCGCCGAGCGCCAACGAGATGCCAGCACCGAAGTCGCCGCCCTGCGCGCCGTAGCGCTCGTACCCGAGACGGCGCATCAGCTCGGCCCAGGCCCGCGCGACCCGGACGATGTCCCAGCCGCGCTCATGGGTCGGCCCGGAGAAGCCGAAACCCGGGATGGACGGAATCACCAGGTGGAAGTCGCGCGACAGCGGCTCGATCACGTCGAGGAACTCCAGGAAGGAACCGGGCCAGCCGTGGGTGAGGATCAGCGCGAGCGCGTCCGGTTTCGACGACCGGACGTGGACGAAGTGGATGTTCTGGCCCTCGATCTCGGTGGTGAAATGCGGAAGCTCGTTGAGCTCGGCCTCGTGCTCGCGCCAGTCGTAGCCGGCCCTCCAGTATTCGGCCAGTTCCTTGAGCCGCGCCAGCGGGAAGCCGTAGTCCGACCCGGCGTCGGCGACCTCGTTGGGCCAGCGGGTGCGGGAGAGCCGGTCGGTCAGGTCGTCGAGGTCGGCCTGGGGGATGTCGATGCGGAACGGCTTGATCATGCTGTCAACTCCAGAGAATCATTCGTTGGATAAACGTTCATGATACAAACGTTTACTACCCGAACGATACCACGATCGTTCGGGACTCTAACGATTCGCTAGACTTGCCACGTGGAGAACCCGTCCGAGAAGACGCCTGGCAGGTGGGAGAGCCTGCCCAGCTGGCTGCTCACACAGACCGCCGGCCACGCTCAGCGCCTGGTGGGCGACGGATTCTCGGCGGTGCAGGCGCGCGGCTACCACTACCGCCTGCTGGCGACGCTGGAGGAGTTCGGCCCGGCCAGCCAGGCCGCGCTCGGCCGCCGTAGCGGCATCCACCTCAGCGACATGGTCGCGGCGATCAACGAACTCGCCGAGCGCGAGCTGGTCGAGCGCGCTCCGGACCCCTCCGACCGGCGGCGCAACATCATCTCGCTGACCACCGGGGGCAGGCGGCAGCTGCGGCGGCTGGAGAAGCAACTGGCCGAAACCCAGGACGAGCTGCTGGCTCCGCTGTCGCTCGAGGAGCGGCAGCGGTTGACCCGGCTGCTGTCCAGGCTGCTGGACTACCACGACCGGCGCACCGGCACCCCCGATGAGCTGTGACGCTGACGGGGGAAGCGCACCCGGAAATTCCCTCGAAGGCCCGCCGCCGGTCCACCACGACCCCGTCACACGCTCTCGGCTACCGGGGTGACCTGCGCGCCGCCGCCGAACTCCTCGCTCCACCCATGCCGGGCAGGACCTTCACCTTCTGTCGGCCAGGATCCGGGCGAACAGGTCGGGGCGCTGCAGGGGTATGCCATGGCCGCATCCCGGCACGGAGGTCATCTCGCTGCCCGGGAGGGAATCGTGGATGTCGCGTGCGGAGGCGTGCATCAGCTTCCGCTCGTGCTCGCCCACCATCACCAGCGCCGGGTTCGTGAAGCCGGCCCAGCCGGCGGGGAGGGTGAAGCGGATGTTCTCGCCGACGCCGGCGAGCAGAGTCTCACGGCTTGTGCGAGCGCTGTCGCGAAGGTAGTCGGTCAGGAGCTCGTCCGGGATGAACAGGTGCTTCGCCTGGAGCTTCGCGAACCACCGTCGTCGTGCGAGCGGTGCGGTCGCGGCGAGGAGCCCGAGAGTCGCCTGGGGGAAGCGAAGAGGCTTCGCCTGCGCGCTCACGACGACGGCACTCGTCACGAGATCGGGCCGGGTTGCGGCGAGCAGGATCGTGAGCTGCGCACCCAACGAGAACCCCGCGACCATCGCGCCGTGCGGCGCGCGTTCCTCCAGGACGACCGCCAGGGCCTGGGCGGTCATCTCGTGCGATCGATACGCTTCGGCCGCGCTGCGGCCGTGGCCGGGAAGATCGGGAATGATCACTCGGGCGTTCGTTCCGAGCCGCTCCAGCGTCGGGCGCCACATCCATCCCGCGACGCCGCCGCCGTGCAGTAACAGGATGGGAGAAGCGTGCGCGTCACCGGCCTCATGGACATACATGCCCCGCATCCTCCCGCACTGCCGCGGGGCTCGCCGAGGCGGCGGCACAAGTATCGCTGGAAGGGCCGCCGGGTGCGCGACCTGCCGGCACCGGTCGCCGGGACGGCGCGGCTCGGGACCGCCGAGAGGTCAGCCAGCTCGCCGAGCGGTGCGGCGGGGCGGCCGCCAGGCGAGGGCGGCCGTCATCGGCCAGTAGAGTGATCACGGTGACGGAGACGCGAGTGACCACGCACCGCGCCGTTTCCGCGGCCCTGGCCCGCTACGACGACCGGGAGCTGGCCGAGCTGCTGGAGCGCGAGGCCGTGCCCCTCGGCACCGGCATCGGCGGGACGTCCGCGCGGCTCGAGGTCGGCGGCGCCCCGGTCTTCGTCAAGCGTGTGCCCGTCACCGAGCCCGAGCTGCGCCACCCGCACTCGACGGCCGACCTGTTCGGGCTGCCGCCCTTCTGCCAGTACGGCATCGGCTCGCCCGGATTCGGCGCCTGGCGCGAGCTGGCCGCGCACTCGATGACCACCGGATGGGTGCTGACCGGCCGGTTCCCCGGCTTCCCGCTGCTGTACCACTGGCGGGTGCTGCCCGACGCCGAGCCCGCCCCGCTGTACGCGGAGCTGGCCGACATCGATCGGGCGGTCACCTTCTGGGAGGGCGCGCCCGGCGTGCGCCGCCGCCTGGAGGCGCTGGCAGGGGCTCCGGCGAGCCTGACGCTCTTCCTGGAGTACTTTCCCCACAACCTGCACCAGTGGCTGGACGAGCAGGTGCGCGCGGGCGACGCCGACCGGGCCTGCGCCCTGGCGGACCAGGGGCTGCGTGAAGCAGTGACCTTCATGAACGCGGGCGGGCTCCTGCACTTCGACGCGCACTTCGGGAACATCCTCACCGACGGGCGCCGCTTCTACCTGACCGACTTCGGGCTGGCCACCTCCACCCGGTTCGACCTGTCAGAGGAGGAACGGGCCTTCTGTCGCCGGCGCCTCACCTTCGACCGCACCTACACGCTGACGTACTTGGTGAACTGGCTGGCCGGCGCCTTCCACGGCGCCGACTGGCCGCGGCGTCGCGAGCTGGTGCGGGAATGGGCGGCGGGAGAGCGGCCCGCCGGCGTGCCCGGCGGGGTCGCGGCCCTGCTGTCGCGGCACAGCCCGCTGGCCACCGTGCTGAACGACTTCTACCACGCCCTGCAGAGCGAGAGCAGGAAGACGCCGTACCCGCTGGAGGAGATCCGCCAGGTTGCCGGACGGCACGCCCTGCCGCTCGAGTAAAGGGTCACCACCGCTCGAGGGACGCGCACGCCGCTCGGGTGCGGCTCACTCGCCGCGGGGGCGGTGTCCTTCCCGCCGCCCGGTCCGACGCCCGACGGGTATTCGCAGGTCATGCGGGTAGTGCCTCCCGCAGGGGGACGAATGCTGGGGTTGCCTGAGGGGATTCGCGGGTGCCTGTTCGACATGGACGGCGTGCTGACGCGCACCGCCACCGTGCACGCCGCGGCGTGGAAGACGATGTTCGACGAGTTCCTGCGGGAATGGGCCCGCATCTCGGGGACCGCCTTCGTGCCCTTCGACGCGACCGCCGACTATGACCGCTACGTCGACGGCAAGAAGCGCGTGGACGGGGCGCGGAGTTTCCTGCGGGCGCGCGGCATCAGCCTGCCGGAGGGGACGCCGGACGACCCGCCCGACGCGATGACCGTGAACGGGCTGAGCAACCGGAAGAACCGGCTCGTCCAGGCGATCATCGACCGGGACGGCGTGCATGTCTTCCCCGGCTCCTCCCGCTACCTCGCCGCGGTCCGGGACGGGGGACTGCGCAGGGCCGTGGTGTCGTCGAGCGCCAACGCCGTTCACGTCCTGACCGCCGCGGGGCTCGTCTCGCAGTTCGACGCCCGGATAGACGGCGTCGTGGCCCGGGAGCGGCGGCTGGCGGGAAAGCCGGCCCCGGACATGTATCTCGCGGCTGCCGAGGCTCTGGCGCTGAAGCCGGCGGAGGCGGCGGTGTTCGAGGACGCACTGGCGGGAGTGGCGGCCGGCCGCGCGGGAGGGTTCGGCTTCGTCGTCGGCGTCGACCGGGTGGGGCAGGCCGAGGCGCTGCGTCAGCACGGCGCGGACGTCGTGGTCACCGACCTGGCCGAGCTGCTGGGGCAGGGCGCCAGATGATCCGGCACCCCGCGTTCGAGGTCGGGCCATGGACGCTCCGGGAGCGCCGGCTGGACCTGGACGTGCTGGCGCAGAGCGAGTCGGTGTTCGCGCTGTCCAACGGGCACATCGGTTTGCGCGGCAACCTGGACGAGGGCGAGCCGCACGGGGAGCCGGGCACCTACCTCAACGGGTTCTACGAGCTGAGGCCGCTGCCGTACGCGGAGGCGGGCTACGGTTACCCGGAGTCGGGGCAGACAGTGGTGAACGTCACCAACGGCAAGCTGATCCGGCTGCTGGTCGGCGACGAGCCCTTCGACCTGCGGTACGGGACGTTGCACCAGCACGAGCGGGTGCTGGACCTGCGCGCCGGCACCCTCACGCGCACGGCGCACTGGAGCTCGCCGACCGGGACCTCGGTGCGGATCAGGTCCACGCGGCTGGTGTCGTTCACCCATCGCGCGATCGCCGCGATCCGCTACGAGGTCGAGGCCGTGGACCAGCCGACCCACCTCGTCGTCCAGTCGGAGCTGGTCGCCAACGAGACCCAGACGTCCGCGGGCGGTGACCCGCGGGCCGCCGCGCCGCTGCGGTCCCCCTTGGTCCCGGAGGAGAGCGTCGTCGACAGGGACGGCCTGGCGATCATGGTGCACCGCGCCCGGGTCAGCGGGCTGCGGGTCGCCGCGGGCATGTGGCACGAGATCGACGGGCCGGACGGCACGCTGACCGAGGCGCAGGGCAGCGACGACGTCAGCAGGGTGACCGTGGCCACGCGCCTGTCACCTGGCCGGACGCTGCGGCTGGTCAAGTTCTTCTCCTACGGGTGGTCGGCCAGGCGGTCACGGCCCGCCCTGCACGATCAGGTGGCCGCGGCGCTGGCGGCCACCCGCCTGGTCGGCTGGGACGGCCTGTGCGCGGGCCAGCGGCGCTTCCTGGAGGGGTTCTGGGCCGGTGCGGACGTGGAGGTGGAGGGCGACGCCGAGGTGCAGCAGGCCGTGCGTTTCGGGCTGTTCCACCTGCTGCAGTCCGCCGCGCGTCTGGAGGAGCGCGCCATACCGGCCAAGGGCCTGACCGGGTCCGGCTACGACGGGCACGCCTTCTGGGACACCGAGATCTTCGTGCTACCCGTGCTCACCTACACCTATCCGAGAGCCGTCGCCGACGCGCTGTCGTGGCGGCGGTCCACCATTCCCCTGGCGCGGGCGCGCGCCAAGCAACTGGGGCTGCGCGGCGCCACCTTCCCCTGGCGGACCATCCACGGCGAGGAATGCTCCGGCTACTGGCCCGCGGGAACCGCGGCCTTCCACGTCAACGCCGACATCGCGCACGCGGTCGCCCAGTACGTCGACGCCTGCCAGGACGTCACGTTCGACGGCGACGCCGGCCTGCACGTGCTCGTCGAGACGGCCCGGCTGTGGTGCTCCCTGGGCCACCATGACGTCTCCGGGCGGTTTCGCATCGACGGCGTGACCGGACCGGACGAGTACACCGCCGTCGTCGACAACAACGTCTACACGAACCTGCTGGCCCAGCGGAACCTGCGCGAGGCCGCCGAGGCGGCGGACCGCCATCCGGCCCGTGCGGAGCGGCTCGAGGTCACGGCGGAGGAGATCCGCCGCTGGCGCGAGGCGGCGGAGGCGATGACCGTCCCCTGGGACGAGCAGTTGGGGGTGCATCCGCAGAGCGAGGACTTCACGCAGCACGCGCTCTGGGACTTCGCCGCCACCGGTCCCGATCGTTATCCGCTGCTGCTGCACTTCCCCTACTTCGATCTCTACCGGCGGCAGGTGGTCAAGCAGGCGGACGTGGTGCTCGCGATGCATCTGCGCGGAGATGCCTTCACGCCTGACCAGAAGGTCGCGAACTTCGCCTATTACGAGGCTTTGACGGTGCGCGACTCGTCCCTGTCCGCCTGCACCCAGGCGGTTATCGCCGCCGAGGTGGGACATCTCGAGCTCGCCTATCGCTACCTCGGCGAGGCGGCGCTGATGGACCTCGCCGACCTGGAGAAGAACACCGTGGACGGTGTGCACATGGCGTCGCTGGCCGGCGCGTGGATCGCCCTGGTGGCGGGATTCGGCGGGATGCGCGCGGGCGGGGGACGGATGTGCTTCGCGCCCTCTCTGCCCTCCGGCATCACCCGGCTCGCCTTCCGGCTGCGTTACCGCGGCAGCCTGGTGAGCGTCAGCTCCACGAAGGAGGCGACGGCCTACCGGCTCCTGGAAGGGCCGCCGATCGCGCTGAGCCACCACGGGGAGCAGTTCGACCTGGGCCAGGAGGAGGTCACCCGGCCCAATCCGCCGCGGCCGGCGCCGGAGCGGGAGGTGCGCCAGCCACCCGGCCGCGAGCCCCTCCCGCGCCGTCCCCACGCCGGCGGCCGTTTCGGCGGGTGACGCTCAGCTCCGGACGCGGAACGGCACGAAGCACACCATCGCGCTCGTGTGGTCGCGCAGGGACGCCGCCAGGAGCAGATCACGCTGCGTGTGCAGGAGCCGGTAGCGGGGATGGGGCGGCTCGATGCGCGGGATCACCACCGCGATCCACCGGCCGCTCGCCTCCTGGCGGCGCACGTACTCGACGACGGGGCGGACCACCGCGTGACGGGGACTGTCCAGGATCTTCAGCCGGGCCTGCGGGTTCCATCGCTCCCACTTCGCGCGCAGGTCGCCGAGCTCGTCGGGGGTGTCGGAGACGACGACGGCGACGATCTCCCCGCCGAGGGCCAGTGCCGCGCTGAGCGTCCGTCCGGACAGGGCGCTGATCGCCGACGCCGGGCTGAGCGGGACGATCACCAGCCGCTTGCCCGGCTCGGGGCGGTGCGGCGCCGCCGGCGGCCGGCCGAGCCCGAGCGCGGCCGTGATCCGGCCGTAGTAGCGCTCGACGCTCCTGAAGAGCAGGATCAGCAGCGGGACGGCCACGAGCACCGCCCAGGCGCCTTCAGTGAACTTCGTGACGAGCAGCACCAGCGTGGCCACCGTCGTCGCGACAGCGCCGGCGCCGTTCAGCAGCGCCTTGCGCGCCCACCCTGGCGGGCGTTCCCGCGTCCAGTAGCGGACGAGCCCCGTCTGGCTGATGGTGAACCCGGTGAACACTCCGATCGCGAACAGCGGGATCAGCCGGTGGGTCTGTGCGTCCAGCGTGATCAGGAGCAGCGCGGCGAGGACGGCCACCGCGACGACGCCGTAGCGGTGGACAGGCCGCTCGGAGCGCAGAGTGAACAGGTGCGGGAGCCGGTGGTCCTTGGCCAGCAGAGCCATCAGCACCGGCAGGCCGCCGAAGCTGGTGTTGGCGGCCAGCCCGAGCGCGAGGGTGACGATGATGTTGACCGCGAGGTAGAGCCAGCCCGTGCCGTAGGCGCCCGCGGTGAGCTGGGCCAGGATGGTGACGCCCGAACGCGGCACGACGTCGTCGCGCCGGATGAGCAGCGCCGTCCCGATCAGCATCGTCCCGAGCAGCAGGCCGAGCATCAGCTCCGTCCGCTGGGCCCGGCGCACCCGCGGCCGGCGGAACATCGGCACCCCGTTGGCGATGGCCTCCACGCCGGTCAGCGCCGAGCAGCCCGAGGAGAACGCCTTCAGGATCAGCAGCACGCTGAGCGCCTCGTGCGCGGGCAGGGGCTCGGGGGTGCCGACGATCGCCGCCGGGTGGGAGCGCGCCAGTCCTATGACGACCATGCCGAAGATGCTCGCGATGAACAGCAGGGTCGGCGCCATGAGCCAGCGGGCGCTGTCGGCTATGCCGTACAGGTTCAGCGCGGTGAGCACGGCCAGCCCCACCAGGCAGGTCCCCAGGAGATGCGGACGGAGGACGGGGAAGGCGGAGGCGAGGCTCGCGGCGCCGGCCGCCAGGCTCACCGCGACGGTGAGCACGTAGTCCACGACCAGCGCGGCGGCGGCCAGCAGGCTCACCATCGGGCCGAAACTACGCTTGGCCACCGCGTAGGAGCCGCCGCCGTCGGGGAAGGCGGCGATCACCTGGCAGTAGGAGGTCACCAGCAGGACGAGCAGCGCGGCGATGGCCAGCGTGATCGGCAGCGTGTGGCCGACCGCGGCGCTTCCCGCGGCGACGAGGACGAGGGCGATCGCCTCCGGACCGTAGGCGACGGAACTCAGAGCGTCGAGGGAGAGCGCCACCAGCCCTTGGAGGCTGGTCAGGTGGCTCTTGGCGCCCTCACCGTGCCGGAGCTGGACCTTGGGCGCCCGCTTCGTTGACAGGAGCGCGCCCGTGGTGGCGACGGCGCGGTCCGCCGACAGGCTCGCCTGCCGCCGGGGGCGGGCTGCCGGGGCGTCGTCGGCATCCGGTTCGCGATTGGTCACCGAGCGTCCCTTCGTCAGCCCCATCGGCTGTCCGGCGGCCCACCCGCGCGGAGATCTCGCTGTGTCCGGCCCCGGGAACCGTCCTGCTCAGGGTTTGCGCCGGCCGGGCGCGGGATGTCCCACGATCAGCCGCCGGGCGAGATCCCACAGCTGCCTCGACGGGCTGACCTTGCGGCCGATGTTCAGCGGGCCGGGTGCGCGGGTGGTGCCGCGGGTGCCGTCAGCAGCGGGTCCAGCGCCGACGTAAGCACCCTGTTCGTGATCGTCCGTCCGGTAGCCGGACCGGGGGTCGACCTGGCTGACACCTCCGAGGGTGCCGAGAGGCATGCCCGAGACCTTTTCGCGCATGCCCGTCCACTCCTTCTGTCCTTCGCGGCTTGAACCATCGACGTCGTTCCCGCAGTTCTGTCCGGAGAAAGTCGTATGACGGTCGAGAGATTCTCTGATCGCGGCATTCTTCAGATCGACCGGCCCAGCAGACAGCACGGGGTCACGGCGGCCAGGCCCGGACGAGGTTCATGGCGATGTCGATCAGCGCGCCGCTGTCTCACCGCCGGGGGGACGTTCGGTTGCGGCGGTGTTGACCGCGCCTGCGGCTCGTGGTTGGCCGCGCCCAGATCCGAGGGGCGCCGGCCGGACCCGGCGGCGGACGCGCTCGAACGTCGGCGCGCCCGCGGCCGTGGTCATCCGGAGGCCCACACCCGCTCGCCGCCCACCCAGGTCGAGCGCACCCGGGTGGCCGCGATCTCGTCGGGCTCGACGGCGGTCAGGTCGGCGTCGAGGACAACGAAGTCGGCCACCTGGCCGGGAGAGAGCCGGCCCCTCCGGCGCCCGTCGCCGGTGGCGTGCGCCGAGCCGTGCGTGTAGACGCCGAGCGCCTCGATCACGCCGAGCCGCTGGGCGGGGCCGAAGTCCAGGCCCGCGGCCGACCTGCGGGTGACCATGCTCTGCACGCCGAGGAGCGGGTCGATGGGCACGATGGGGTAGTCGGACGAGCCGGCGACCTCCAGCCCGGCGTCCAGCATCGACCGGTGCGCGCAGATCCGGCCGGCCCGCTCCTGGCCGTAGAAGCCGGTGAGCGCCTCGCCGTACAGATGGGCGAAGGCGGAGAACGGCACCGGCGTGACGCCGAGCGTGACCAGCCTGGCGATGATCTCGTCGTCCACGATGCTGCAGTGCTCGACGCGATGGCCGGCCCCGGTGGCGGGCAGCGATGCGAAGACGTCGAGCAGCTTGCTGATCGCCAGGTCGCCGTTGGCGTGCACCGCGATCCGCGCTCCCGCGGACGCGACGGCGCGCACCCGGCCGGCGAACTCCTCGTCGGTGAGGATCTGCAGGCCGTTGTCCGTGCCCGTGCCGCTCGGGTAGGGGTGGCGGCACAGGCAGGTGCCGCCGGTCAGCGCGCCGTCGTACATCAGCTTCACGCCGCTCAGCTGCAGCCGCTGGTCGGCGTCCTGGCCGGGCCAGGTCGCCGGGTCGAAGTAGGCGTGCCACAGCAGCATGCTCACCCGCGGCGTGAGCGCGCCACGGTCGCGTGCCGCGGTGTACATCCGCTGCTCCACCGGGGTGACGATCGCGTCGCAGTAGGAGGTGATCCCGGCCCTGTGCAGCCCGTCGTTCACCTCCGCCAGCGCGGCCACCTGCGCGGCGAGTTCGCCGGCGGGCGCGATGGTGTCGCGCCGCGGTCCTGGCAGCCACGGGTCGAGCCAGGCGCGCTCGATCAGCCGGCCGTCGAGCCGGCCGGCGGCGTCGGTCATGAGTTGCCCGCCGTCCGGCGCGTCCGCGGCGGTGCGGTAGCCCAGCAGTTCGAGCGCCCTGCTGTTCACCACCGCCCGGTGGAAGGAGTAGTGGATCAGCACGACGGGGTGATCGGGCGAGACGGCGTCGAGGAAGTCGCGGTCGACGCCGGGGATGAGGCGATCGTCCAGCGGCTGCCCGACGACCCACTCGCCGGGCGGCGTCCGTGCGGCCCTGGCCCGCAGGGCGGCGGCGACCTCGGCGGCGCCGGCCGCGCCGGCCAGGTCGACGCGGACCCTGGCGAGCGCGGCCTGCGAGACGTGGCAGTGCGCGTCGTTGAACCCGGGCACCACCAGCGCGCCGTCGAGGTCGACCCGTTCCGCGTGCGGATGCCGCCGGGTCAGGCCGGCCCGCGTCCCCGTCGCGACCACGACGCCGTCCTCGACTGCGAACGCCTCGGGCTCGGTGCCGTCCAGGGCCAGGATCCGCCGCGCCGTGAACAGCTTCACGGCGCCACCACGGCGCCGTAGGACTCGGGCCTGCGGTCGCGGTAGAAGGCCCAGCGATCCCTGATCCGCCTGATCTCGTCCAGGTCGAGGTCCTGGACGACGAGGTCGGGGTCGGTGTCGCTCGCCGTGTCGCCGATGACCTTGCCCTCCGGGCCGACGAAGTAGGAGGTGCCGTAGAAGTCGTTGTCACCGTACTCCTCGACGCCGACCCGGTTGATCGCGCCCACGAAGTAGGCGTTGGCCACGGCCGCGGCCGGCTGCTCCAGCTGCCAGAGGTATCGCGACAGCCCGCGATGCGTCGCCGACGGGTTGAACACGATCTCCGCGCCGCCCAGCCCGAGCGCCCGCCAGCCCTCGGGGAAGTGCCGGTCGTAGCAGATGTAGACGCCGATGCGGCCGACCGCGGTGTCGAACACCGGGTAACCGAGATTCCCCGGCCGGAAGTAGAACTTCTCCCAGAAGCCCGGCAGGTTCGGGATGTGGCTCTTGCGGTATTTCCCGGCGAAGGAACCGTCGGCGTCGATCGCCGCGGCGGTGTTGTAGAGCACCCCCGGCTGCTCCTCCTCGTACACCGGGAGCACCATGACCAGGCCGAGCTCCGCCGCCAGCGCGCGGAAACGCTCCACCGTCGGCCCGCCGGGCACGGCCTCCGCCCAGTCGTAGAACCGTTGGTCCGTCACCTGGCAGAAGAACGGGCCGTAGAACAGTTCCTGGAAGCAGATCACCTTGGCACCCCGCTCGGCGGCGCGGCGCGCGGCGTCCTCGTGCTCCCGGATCATGCTCTCCCGATCACCTGTCCACCGCGTCTGGTACAGCGCTGCCCGGACGACCCTGCTCATCGTGACGGCTCCCTTCGTCTGTGACTTCACGGTTCTCGATGTTCTCCCCGTCGAGTGGCTTCGCCGGCGCGGCGGAGACCGCCACCAGGGTGATCACCGCCACCACCGACAGGTATGCGCCGACGGCGAGGCTGTTTCCCGTCGACTCGAAGAGCCAGGTCGCGAGGAACGGCGCGGGCGCCGATGCGACGATGCCGCTCAGCTGGTAGGACAGTCCGGCGCCCGTGTAACGCACCCGGGTCTGGAACAGCCCGGGGATGAAGCTCGTCAGCACCGCGCTGGAGAAGGCGTGGCCGATCGGCAGGGCGAGCACCGTGGCCAGCAGGATGCCCCAGGCGGTGCCCGTGGCGAACAGCGCGAACATCGGCACCCCGATGACGATCCCGATCACCGCGCCGAGTTGCATCAGCCGCTTGCGCCCGATCCGGTCGCCCAGCATCGCGACCAGCGGCAGCGAGACGATGTCCAGCGCCGCGGCCAGCATGAGCATCAGGAGGATCTGGCCACGGTCGAAGCCGAGGTCCTGCGGCCCGTGCGCGAGCATGAAGACGGTGGACAGGTAGAAGACGGTGTTGCCGACGCCGACGGACAGGGTGCCGATCAGCACCGCCCGCTTGTGCTCGCGCAGCACCTCGAGCAGCGGCACCCGGCGCTGCCGCTTGCGCCGAGCCTCCGCCGCCCGCATCTCGGTGAACTCCGGCGACTCGCTGACCTTGCTCCTGACGTAGAAGCCGACCGCGATCATCGCTGCGGACGCGAGGAACGGCAGCCGCCAGCCCCAGGACTGGAACTGCTCCTCCGGCATGCTCTGCACGAGGAAGAACGCGCCGTTCGCGAGCAGCAGCCCGGCGGGCACCCCGGCCTGCGGCCAGCTCGCGAAGAAGGCCCGCTTGCGTCGCGGCGCGTGTTCGAGCGCCATCAGCGCGGCGCCTCCCCACTCGCCGCCGACGGCCACACCCTGCACGATCCGCAGGATGACCAGGATGAGCGGCGCGGCGATCCCGATCGTGTCGTAGTTCGGCAGCAGGCCGACCAGGACCGTGGCGATCCCCATGCCCAGCAGCGACCAGATGAGCATCTTCTTGCGGCTCATCCGGTCGCCGAAGTGGCCGAACAGCACGCTGCCGAGCGGCCGGGCGACGAACGCGATCGAGAACGTGGCCAGCGAGGCGAGCGTGCCGGCCGCCGGGCTCAGCGTGGGGAAGAACTGCCCGTTGAGCACGAGCACCGAGGCCGTGCCGAAGAGGATGTAGTCGTACCACTCGATGGTGGTGCCGACGAAACTGGCGAACGCCACCCGCACCGGAGGCACGGCAGGCGGGTTGGAGGTGGAGGACATGTGGTCACCTCTGCAAGCTCACGGATATGTGTTTGCGCTGGGTGTAACTGTCGAGCATCCCCTCGAGGGAGAACTCGCGACCGATTCCGCTCTGTTTGAAACCCCCGTAGGACTGCCCGAGGACCTGCCCGCCCCCCTGGTTGACCTGCACCCACCCGGCCTCCAGCGCGTGCGCGGTGCGCAGCGCCCTGCTCACGTCGTGCGTCCAGACGAACGCGGCCAGCCCGTACGGCGTGTCGTTGGCCATCGCGATCACCTCGGACTCCTCGCGCCACGGGATCGCGCACACGACCGGTCCGAAGATCTCCTCCTGCGCGATCCGCCAGTCGTTGGCGACGCCGGTGAAGACCGTGGGCTCCACGAAGTAGCCCTTGGACAGCGGGCCGTGCTCCGGGGGCAGGCCGCCCAGGGCGATCCGCGCCCCCCGCTGATCCATGCCGTCGCGGATGTAGCCGCAGACCTTGTCGAACTGTCCGGCGTTGACGATCGCGCCGATGTCGGTGGACTCGTCGAGCGGGTCGCCCACCGTGAGCGAGCCCAGCCGGGTGGTGAGCTTGCCGACGAACGAGTCGAAGACCGTCTCGTGGACGAACAGCCGGGAGCCCGCCGTGCAGGACTGGCCCTGGCGGAAGAAGCGCATGCCCGCGATCACGCCGTCGACCACCCAGTCCTCGTCGGCGTCGGGGAAGACCAGTTGCGGGCTCTTTCCGCCGAGTTCGAGCGAGACCGGGGCGACGCGGTCGGCTCCGGCGCGCATCACCTGCCTGCCCACGGAGGTCGAGCCGGTGAAGCTGAGCTTGGCGACGCCGGGATGCGCGGTCAGCGCCGCGCCCGCCTCCTCGCCGTAGCCGGTCACGACGTTGAGCACGCCGGCCGGCAGGAACTCCTGGCAGATCCTGGCCACTTCCAGCACCGCGAGCGGGGCGTCCTCGGCGACCTTGAGCACCAGCGTGTTGCCGGTGGCCAGCGCGGGGGCGATCTTCAGGGCGGAGAGCATCAGCGGGGCGTTCCACGGGACGATCGCGCCGACCACGCCGAGCGGCTCGCGCCTGGTGTAGTCGAGTACGGCGTCGCTGAGCGGGATCGTCTCCCCCTTGGCCTCGCCGGCCAGACCGCCGAAATAGCGGAAGCAGTCGACGACGAACCGGGCCTCGCCGCGTGACTGGGTGCGCAGCGCGTTGCCGTTCTCCAGCGAGACCAGCCGGGCGAGCTTCTCCACCTCCGGTTCGAGGCTGTCGGCCACGCGGCGGAAGAGATCGGCCCGTTCGCGCGGCGGGCGCACCCGCCAGGCGGGGAGGGCGCGGGCGGCCGCGTCGACCGCGCGCCCGACGTCGGCGGCGTCGCCGCGTGGCACGCGGGCGACCGTGGTGCGGTCACCGGGGCTCTCCACCTCGATCCACCGGCCGTCGCCTGCCGTGACCCACTCGCCGTCGATCAGCATCGGTCGCTCGGACACGTGCTCCTCCTCAGCCGGTGACGTACTCGTCGGCGATCTTGAGCGCCGCGTCGTAGACGGCGAGCCCGCGGTCCAGCTCGTCGTCCTCGATGATCAGCGGTGGCGCGACGTGCAGCCGGTTGAAGTGGGTGAACGGCCACACGCCGCCCTCGCGGCAGGCAGCGGCGACCCGCGCCATCGGCTCGTTGGCCTGCCCGGCGGCGTTGTACGGCACCAGCGGCTCGCGAGTCTCCCTGTCGCGGACGAGTTCGATCGCCCACATCAGGCCCATCCCGCGCACCTCACCCACGCTGGGGTGCCGCTGCGCGATCTCGGCCAGCCGGGTTTCCAGCCGCTCGCCGAGTGCGCGCACCCGGGGCAGGATCCGCTCCTCCTCCAGGACCTTCATGTGCTCGACCGCCACCGCGCAGGCCAGCGGGTGACCGCTGTAGGTGAGCCCGCCGGGGTAGGCGCGGTCGCCGAAGAACCCGGCCACCTCGGCCGAGATGATCACACCGCCGAGCGGGACGTAGCCGGAGTTGACGCCCTTGGCGAAGGTGATCAGGTCGGGCCTGACGTCCCATGCCTGGCAGGCGAACCAGTGCCCGACGCGGCCGAATCCGACCATGACCTCGTCGCAGATCAGCTGGATCCCGTGCCGGGTGCACAGCTCGCGCACGCCGCGCAGGTAGCCGGGCGGCGGGACCAGGACGCCGTTGGTGCCGACCACGGTCTCCAGGACGACCGCGGCCACGGTGTGCGGTCCTTCGAGCGTCACCACCTCGTCGAGGTGACGCAGCGCCCGCTCGCTCTCCTCCTCCGCGCTCGTTGCGGAGAACGCGGAGCGGTAGGGGTAGGGGCCGAAGAAGTGCACGGCGCCGGGCAGGCCCGGCTCGCTCGGCCAGCGCCGTGGTTCGCCGGTCAGCGAGATCGCCCCGGTGGTCGCGCCGTGGTAGGAGCGGTAGGTGCTGAGCACCTTGTGCCGGCCGGTGAACAGCTTGGCCATCCTGACCGCGTTCTCGTTGGCCTCGGCTCCGCCGTTGGTGAAGAAGACCTTCGCCATGCCCTCGGGTGCCCGCTCGACGATCATCCGGGCCGCCTCGCTCCGCACGTCGACGGCGAACGAGGGCGCGGCGTAGGCGAGCCTGGCCGCCTGGTCGCCGATCGCGGAGATCAGCCGGGGATGGCCGTGTCCGAGGTTGGAGTTCACCAACTGGGAGGAGAAGTCGAGGTAGCGGTTGCCCCCGTAGTCCCAGAAGGTCGACCTCTCCGCGCCCGCCACTGGCAGGGGGGAGATGTGGTCCTGTGCCGACCACGAGTGGAAGACGTAGCGGCGGTCGTCGTCGGTCACCTGTCGCGCGGTCACTGATACGCCCTTTCGCTGGTGGGTGGCATGAGATTACGTGCAGTAATGCCGGTAGACAATAGAAAGTTTGTTATAGTACAAACAGCTGTGGACATTTCTGCGTCGGTGAGCGACCGCACGGCGGCCGGCATCGCCAAGACGGTCGGCCGCCTGATCACCAGCGGAGAGCTGCCGGCGGGCGAGCGGCTGCCGACCGTCAGGCAGCTCGCCGAGGCGCTCGGCGTGAGCCCGGCGACCGTTTCGCAGGCGTGGCAGCGGCTGCTCAGAGCGGGCCTCGTCCGCACCGACGGCCGGCGTGGCACGGTGGTGCGCACCCCGGCGAATTTGACCGGCCCGACCAGATACAGCCGGCTGCGGGCCGAGGGCTTCGCCGGCCTGCTCGACCTGTCGGAGAGCTGGCCGGATCCCGCGCTCCTGCCACGCGTGGAGTCCGTGCTGGAGCAGCTGAGCAGGGATCAGCGCACGAGCAGCTACTTCGACCCGCCGCTGCTGCCCGGCCTGGAGGAGGTGTTACGGGCGGACTGGCCGTTCCCGCCCGCGGTGCTCGCGCTGGTCGACGGGGCCATGGACGCGGTGGACCGGCTGCTGTCCGGGCTCGTCCGGCCCGGCACCAGGGTCGTGGTCGAGAACCCGACCTTCCCCCCGATCCTCGACCTCCTCGAGCTGTTCGGAGCCGAGGTCGTCGCGCTGCCCGTCGACGACCGCGGCATCGAGCCCGGCGACCTCGGCGCCGCGCTGCGCGAGGCCGACGCGGACGCCGTCATCCTCCAGCCGCGCGGGCAGAACCCCACCGGTCACAGCATGGACGAGCCGCGCGCCGCGGAGCTGGCGGCGGTGCTGCGCGACTCCACGGCACTGATCATCGAGGACGACCACTCGGCAGGGATCGCCGTGGCCGAGCCGGTGAGCCTGGGCCACCACCTTCCCGAGCGGACCGTGCACATCCGCGGCTTCTCCAAGTCGCACGGCCCCGACCTGCGGATGGCCGCCGTCGGCGGCGCCGAGGGACCCATCATGTCGCTGCTGCGTCGCCGGATGCTCGGCTCCGGCTGGACCAGCAGGCTCCTGCAGAACGTCCTGCTGCGGCTGCTCACCGGTCAGAAATCCCAGGAGCAGGTCGCCGCGGCACGGAACGAGTACGCCGCGCGGAGATCGGCGCTGCAGCGGGCGCTCACCGCACGCGGCGTGACCGCCCACGGCAGGGACGGCACCAACCTCTGGGTCGGCGTGCGCAACGAGCAGCAGGCGCTGGTGTCGCTCGCGCTCAACGGCGTGGCGGTCGCGCCCGGATCGGCGTTCATGGCGACGCGGCTGCCCGGTGACTTCCTCCGCGTCGCCTGCGCGCCGCTCGACCAGCACGACGTCGACGGCGTCGCCGAGACCATCGCCGAGGCGGCGCACGCCACCCGCCGCCGCTGAGCCGGCCCCTGATTTCGCGCGTCGGCCGCGAAGCTGCGCGGGCCGGCGGGGTCCTGAACGCCCTCGCAAGGTCAGGGCGTGACGATGGCGAAGTCCCGCGTGGGCTCCTCCAGGACGGCGGTCAGCCGGTGCAGGACGGTCATGTCCCCGTCGTGGTCAATGCCGTCGTGGTCAATGCCGTCGTGGTCAATGCCGTCGGCGCCGCCGTCTCCGGCGAGCAGGCCCATCAAGCGCTCCTTGGTCAGCCGGATGGCGAGGTCGGCGCCCCCGCCGGATGGCGACGTCTCGTGGATCAGGACGCCGTTGGACATCGATGTGCGGTGGCACTCGTCGAGATCGGTGAGGTGCCAGTCGATGGCGAAGCGCTCATTCCAAGCATCGGGGCCGTTGACGCGGATGGACAGCGAGTCAAAGATCTGCTCCGCGGTGAGCGCGCCGAGCATGTCCGGCGAGGCCGTGTCGGTCGCGGACTTCGGCGGCCGGCCGGTCAGCTCGCCGGCGCCGGTGAGGTAGAAGTTGCGCCATGTGGCGTTCTCGGCGCCTTGGCCCAGCCGGGTGTACACCTCGGCCAGCAGCCGGCGCGCCTCCGCGTTGCCCTCCTCGGCGAACACCGCGTGGTTGAGAAGCGTCGCCGCGAAGCGCAGGTCGCCGTCGCGGATGTAGCGGCCGGCCAGCCCGACGACGGCGGAGGCGCCGCCGAGGCATTCGACGTAGCGGCGGGCCTGGTCGACGGGCGGGTGCTCCCACAGGTGGGCGGGGTTGCCGTCGAACCACCCCAGGTAGCGCTGGTAGATCGCCTTGACGTTGTGGCTGACCGAGCCGTAGTAGCCGCGCGTGTGCCATGACTGCTCCAGAGCGGGCGGCAGCTGCATGGTCTCGGCGATCTCGTTGCCGGTCATGCCGCGGTTCAGCATGCGCAGGGTCTGGTCGTGCAGGTAGGCGTACAGGTCGCGCTGCTGGGACAGGAAGGTGACGATGCGCTCCCTCCCCCAGGTGGGCCAGTGGTGGGAGGCGAAGGCCACGTCCGCGTGGTCGGCGAACAGCGCGATGGCCTCGGTCAGGTAGCGGGACCAGACGCGGGCGTCGCGGACCAGCGCGCCGCGCAGGGTCAGGACGTTGTGCAGGTTGTGGGTGGCGTTCTCGGCCATGCACAGGGCACGGTGCTCGGGGAACAGGAAGTTCGTCTCCGCCGGAGCCTCGGTGCCGGGGGTGAGCTGGAAGACGATGCGTACGCCGTCGACCGTCTCCTCCTGTCCGGTGCGGATGATGTCGACGGTGGGCGGGATGAGGGAGACGGTGCCCGATGAGGCGCCCATGCCGAGGCCGCAGCCGAGCTGGCCTTCGGGCGAGCGCGGGAGGAACTCCCCGTACATGTACACGGCCCGGCGGTTCATCGCGGTGCCGACGTAGACGTTCTCCGCGACGGCGTGCTCCATGAAGTGCGCCGGCGCCATGATGGGGATGCCGTTCCCGTTGGTGACGCCGCGGGCGCCCCCGAAGTGGTCGGCGTGGGAGTGGGTGTAGATCAGGCCGGTGACCGGGCGGTCGCCCCGGTGGTCGCGGTACAGCCTGAGCGCGGCGGCGGCGCACTCGGTGGAGATGAGCGGGTCGATGACGATGACGCCGCGCTCGCCCTCCACGATCGTCATGTTGGACAGGTCCAGTCCGCGCACCTGGTAGATGCCGTCGGTCACCTCGAAGAGCCCCTGCTTGGCGCACAGCTGGGCCTGCCGCCACAGGCTCGGGTTCGCGCCGGCCGGGCACTCGCCGGCCAGGAAGGCGTACGCATCGTTGTCCCAGACGACCTTTCCTTCTGCCGCCCTGATCACGGCGGGGGTCAGCTGGGAGATGAAGCCGCGCTCCGCGTCGTCGAAGTCGGTCCGGTCGTGAAAGGGAAGGTCTGCCATACGACGCTGCTGCCCCGCAGCGTCCTTCGCTAGGGCCAGTGGCGGTTCAGGAAAGCCCAGATCAAGGTGCGGACACGTTACCTGCCCGGCCACCGCGCCGGCCACCCGGTGGATCACCGATCCCCGCCCGGACAACATCAGCCCCACACGCCAGCCGCCCAGTCGCGATATCTATCAGCATTGACTTATATAAGTAGCAGCTGAGATTATCGGCCCGTGCACGCGGTCGATGTGCTCGGCGGCGTGGCCGGCACCTCCGGCGCCTGCACGGCGTCGTCCCCGCACCACTCAGGAGGCCCGCATCCGGCTGGAGCGTTGTCACCGGTTCTGGAGTCGGCGCCTTGACGCGCTGGGCACCGAACTCGCGCGGGCCCAGCGCGAGCGCCACCACCCGCTTGACGAGAGGCCGTCCGCGGAGCGACGACCGTGCCCGAAGGACGAGGAGGAGGGAGCGAACGAATGATCGACGTCGTCGGCCAGATCAACGCCGCCCAGCCGGTCGCCGCCGGAGCAGGACGCTCGCACCGCACCGACGGCCTGGGGCTTCGGCAGCGTCCAGATCACCGAACGCGGCCGGCGCGGCGGCCACCAGGTACCGAGTCCGCCGGACGGCGACTCGCCGACACTCATGAGGAGTAGACCCGATGACCGAGAACCTCACCACTACGGCGTCCGGCGGGGCGGCGCGGACGCTGCTGCTGTGCGGCATCGCCGCAGGCCCCCTCTACATCGTCGTGGTCCTGCTGCAGATGCTCACCAGGGACGGGTTCGACATAAGCCGGTACCCGGCCAGCATGCTGAGCAACGGTGACCAGGGATGGATTCAGATCGCCAACTTCGCGGTCAGCGGCCTGCTGTTCATGGCGGGAGCGGCCGGCCTGCACCGGGCACGCGGTTCGGCAGGCCGGGCCGGCACCTGGGGGCCGCGGCTGGTCGGCGTCTTCGGCGCCGGGATGGTCGCCGCCGCCTTCTTCTCCGCCGACCCTGCCGACGGCTTCCCGCCGGGGACGCCCCTCGGCGCGCCCACGAGCATGAGCACGCAAGGGATGGTTCACTTCCTCGTCTCCGCGGTCGCCTTTCTCGCGCTGATCGCCGCGTGTTTCGCGTTCGGCCGACAATTCGCGGCGACCGACCGCCGCGGCTGGGCCGCCTTCAGCATGGTGACCGGCGCGCTCTTCCTGGCGGCCTGGATCTCGATCTTCGCGACGCAGGGCTCCCGGGTGGCCAATGTCGCCTTCGCCCTCGCCATCGCGCTCATCATGGTGTGGGCATCGCTCCTGGCCGCGTACCGGCTGATTCGGCCCGGCGTGGCGGCACCGGCCTGACCTTCCGAGGGCGGCGGCGACGCCCGGACAACAGCGGAAAAGCCTATGGACGCTTTGAGTGACGTGATGAATACTCTACGTGCCAGGCTCTTTCGCCCTCGCAACCACTTCCTCCAGCACGGCATACGCCCCGCTCGACACGTCAGCGGCCGCGCAGCAGGGCCGGATCAGGCTGCCGACCCTGGATCCGGACCTGGCCTACCGCATCGAACCCGTCCCGCTCTCGGCCGGCGCCCTCGTGCGCACCCACGGCGGGAAGCCCTCCTGGTGGCTCGACCGTCCCGTCATCTCCGGCAGGGCGCTGGAGGCCGTCGGGATCGTGGGGTCACCAGTCGAAGGCCGTGCGCCCGGTCGGGTACGCCAGGGAGCGGCTCCTGCCCGGCGTCGAGCCGATGCTGGGCGACGTCCGTTCGCTGCACGCGGACCGCACGCAGCGGCTCCCGTCAGACCCCGCGCACCGGCTCAACAACCCCGACCTGGCCGGCGGCTGCCTGCTGGACGTCGGCGTCTACCCGGTGTCCTTCGCCCACGACATCCTCGGGGATCCCGTGGAGGTCACCGGGCGCGGCACCCTGAGCGACACCGGCGTCGACGTGTGCGTGGCGACGGCCCTGCGTCACCGCAACGATGCCCTCTCGACGTCGTACTCCTCCATGGAGACCAGAGGCCCAACACCTCCGTGGTGCTCGGGACCGAGGGCCGGATCGAGATCGACTCGGTCTGGTACTTCCCCGCGGTGGTGACCGTCAAGAACGTGACGGGGCAGGAGCTGGAACGGTTCGACCAGCCGGTGAGCGGCAGAGGCATGCAGTACCAGGCCGCGGAAGCGGAGCGGCTGATCGCTGAGGGCGAGGTCGAGAGTCCGCTGATGACCCACGAGCAGTCGGTCGCGGTGGTGGCCACGATAAACGCCGTCCGCGAGGAGATCGGGGTGCGCTGTCCCGGCGGACAGCGCCGGCAGAAGCCGGCCGGGTGGCCGGGACGGCGCGAACGCCGCCCCGGCCGCTGCTGGGCTGGGGTGAGCGACGTGGCGGCGACCGGCGTGGGACGAAGCCCGCCAGCGCGGTGAACCGCCGGTCTCGGCGATCAAGATGCGGCGGACCCGGGTCCTTTCCGGACCGCGTGGTGCTAGTTCGAGGGGCAGAGGATCGCTTCGGCGGCCTTCTCCATGAGGGGATCCAGCTCGGGATCGAGGTTGGAGGCGGCCAGGGTGGCCGACAGGGCGAACTGCACGCGGCCGTCGGGGGTGTTGTAGGTGGTGGACTTGTTTCCTGGGCCGCCGCCCGTGACGCCGAAGTAGCCGCCCTTGCCGTCGCAGATCCGGCCGTTGGCGGCCGGCTTCGACGCGGTCTTGGCCGGTTGCTCCTTGGGCAGCAGGCGGCCCAGCAGCACCTGGGTGAGTTCCTTGGGCAGCAGCTGGTTCTTGACCAGGGCGCGGTGGAAGGCGCTGACGTCGTCGGAGGTGGAGATGACCCCGGCGGCAGCGTAGCCGTGGCTCATGTTCTGGCGGTCGACGTCGCGCAGCTTGCCGTCCTTGTCGGGGTAGTAGCCGTGGCCGTGCGGGCCCTTGATGCCGCCGGGCGGTTTGACAGGCAGGTAGGTCTTGTCCATGTCGAGCTCGTCGAACAGGCGTCGTTCGAACTCCGCCGCCACGGTGTGCTTGGTGTACCTCTCGATGATCAGCCCGAGCAGGAAGTAGTTGGTGTTGGAGTAGCTGAACTGGGCGCCCGGCTCTCCTGTCCGTTCCAGGTCGCTGGTCTGTTTCACCATCTCCAGCGGTGTGCGGTAGGTGGTGTCGCCGAAGACGTCCGCGGCCGGCAGGTTGGGGATGCCGGAGGTGTGCTGGAGCATCTGCTGCAGGGTGATCTGGTCGGCCAGCTTGACCAGGTCCTGTTCGACGACGACGGGCAGCAGCTCGCTCAGCTTGGTGTCCAGGGCGAACTTCTTCTCCTTGACCAGCTGGAGGATCACGGTGCCGGTCATCAGCTTGGTCTGTGAGCCGATCCGGTAGCGGGCGGTGGGAGGGATCTTGCCGCCCTTGTCGTCCAGCAGGCGGGTGCCACCGGTGCCCTGGTCGACCCGCCTGCCGTCGACGTAGACGGCGCCGATCGCGCCCACGACCTTGGAGCTGGCGGCCAGTTCTGTGAGCGCCTTCTGCACGTCACCGAACCGGGGGCGATCCGAGCCGGTGGCGGCGGCGGGTGCGGTGACGCCGAGCGTCAGCATCGCGCATGCCAGACCCGCCAGGCCGACTGCTGTCGTACGATTCACGATGGAAATTTCCTCCTGTCCAGACGCGCAAGCATGGGTGGCTTGATCGCCTTCAGCGCGTGGTCCATGTGTAGTCCTGACAGGGTTTCCTCCGCGTTTCCGACCGGCGCGGTCAGCGATCGGCCGCCGTCGGCGTGCGGTGATCGTGGCACCTGCAACGGCCACTGCGGCCGCTATGGAGGCGAGTTCGCGCCGCATGCGTCCGCCTGATCGCCTGATGCTCCAGCGGCCTCGCGGATGAGCAGCGCGCCGGCTCCGTACGAGGGAATCGTGAAGACGTCGGTGCAGCGCCCGGAGGCGCCACTACCAGGTGACCGGGAGGGCGGCCACGCCGTAGATGGTGGCCCGCGGCCGCAGCGGAACCTCCGCAGCGGGTACGGCCAGCCGCAGCCCGGGGAAGCGGCGGAGCAGCGCCGGATAGGCCAGCCGCATCTCCAGCCGGGCCAGCTGCTGGCCCAGGCACTGGTGGATGCCGTGGCTGAAGCCCAGCTGCGCTCCCGCCTGGCGGGTGACGTCGAAGCGGTCGGGGTCGGGGAACCGGGTCTCGTCCCGGTTGACGGCCGGGATGGAGATCGTCACGGTCTCCCCTGCCTTGATCGTCCGCCCGGCGAGCGGCACGTCGGCCCTGGCGACCCGGATCGGGCCGATGTGGGTGATGCTGAGGTACCGCATCAGCTCCTCGACAGCGCTCGCCGCGACGCCGGGATCGGTGCGTACCAGCTCCGCCTGTTCCGGGCGGCACAGCAGCAGGAACGCGCCCAGGCTCAGCATGTTCGCGGTCGTCTCATGCCCGGCGGTCAGCAGCAGCGTGGCCACGCCGGTGAGCTCGTCGTGGGTGAGTTCGCCGCCGGCGGCCAGCTCGCTGATCAGGTCCTCGGCGGGTTCCGCCCGCTTGCGCCCGACCAGCTGGGACAGGTAGCCCATCAGCTCGGCGTGCGAGGCGCCCCGCTGTTCGGCGGAGTTGTCGAGGTTCACCGCCCGCGCGGTGGTGTCCTGGAAGTGCGCGCGATCGCCGTACGGCACGCCGAGCAGCTCGCAGATCACCAGCGACGGGATCGGCAGCGCGAACGCCTGGACCAGGTCGGCGGGAGCTCCACCGCGGGCCATCTCCTCGAGCCGGCCGTCGATGATCTCCTGGATCCTGGGCTCCAACCGCCGCATCTTGCGCATGCTGAAGTGCCCGGTCAGCAGCCTGCGGAAGCGGGAGTGCCCGGGATCGTCCATCGCGATGAAGAAGCCCGGCGGGATCACCCAGTCCGTCAGCCCTTCGGGCGGCATCAGCTCCTTGATCGGCGGCGCGCCGCCCCCGCCCTGCGTGCTGTTGCTGAAGCGGGGGTCGTCGAGCACCGCGCGTGCCTCGGTGTAGCCGGTGACCAGCCAGCCGGGCCGTCCGTCGGCGTAGGTCATCGGGTGCAGCGGTCCCTGGAGCTCTTTCAGTACGGCGGGCGGCTCGAATGGGTCCGTCCGATCGAGGGGCAGCGTGTCGAGGGTTTCCATACCTCACAGAAAAGCGCACAGACTGCGAATTTGCAACATATGCATAAACGCAGAGCCTGCGATAGGGTGGCGCCGTGGAAGGCCATCGCGAACGCAAGAAGATCCGCACCCGCCGTGCGCTGCTGGAGGCCGCGGTGCGGCTGTTCAGCGAGCGGGGCTACGAGCAGACGACCGTCGCCGAGATCGCCGCGGCGGCCGACGTGGCACCCCGCACCTTCTTCGCGTACTTCGCGAGCAAGGAGGATGTGCTCTTCCTGCACGTCGAGGATCGCGAAAAGGACATGCTCGACGTGATCGCCGGGCGGCAACCGGGCGAGCCCTTGGGAGCTCTGCTGGGCCGGATGTTCGACGCGCTGGTGCGCAGCATGGGCGAGGACGATGAGCTGGACTTCGCGCTGTCACCGCTGCGGGCGCAGCTGATGTTCACCGAGCCCGCGCTGCGCGCACGCGGGCTGACGATCATGATGGAGGTGCAGCCCCGGGTGGCCAGGGCTCTGTGCGAGGTCTATCCCGGGCTGGATCCCGTGTCGGCCGGGGCGGCGGTCGGGAGCTTCATGGGCGCGCTGGCCACCGCCGGCCTGGTCGCCCAGCAACAAGGCGCCTCCAATCAGGACGTCCTGACCGCCGGACGACGCGGCATCCAGATCGCCGTCAACGGGCTGTCCAGCCTCGACGACTCGTGACACACGCCCCCGGCCACGCTCTCACCCAGGAGAGGACGTGGTGACCGACCGGGAGAGCAGCCGGTCGATGCCGGCGGGCGCCGTCGGCTCAGCCGGAGCGTCCGGCCGCGCGGGTGTGCAGGTCCCGCATCTCCTCGTCGAGAGGGGGCACCGGTCCTGTGACCGGGATGCCGGGTGCGATCTCAGCGATCGGCAGGCTCCGCACGGGTGAGGCGGGGCGCCCGAGCGCCGCCCGCCACTCGGCGAGTTGTGCGGCGGAGTGGACGTAGACGATCCGGCCCAGCCCGACCCAGGCGTGCGCCGCCGAGCACATCGGGCAGTGTTCGCCCGACGTGTACACCGTGGCAGTCGATCGTCGCCGTGGCGTGAGGTTCGCCGCCGCCCATCGGGACAGGGCGATCTCCGGGTGGGCGGTCGGGTCATCGGTGGTGGCCTCGCGGTTGCGTTGCTCGGCCAGGACGGCTCCGTCGGCGTCGGCGAGAACCGATCCGAACGGGTCGTCGCCCCACTCCAGAGCCTCGGTGGCGAGCTCGACGCAGCGGCGCAGATGCGTCAGATCTGTGGGTGTGAGGTCATCGACGGACATCGTGGTCCCCCCGTTCACGCGAGCCGGAGTTCTCCACGGCCGGTGACGATCCCGGACCCGGAGATCCGCACCCGGTCGCCGTCGACCTCGAGCTGGATCCGGCTGGGCCGCCCGAGCCGGTGGCCCTGCTCGATGACGACCAGCCCGCCATCGGCCCGTTGATGACGAGTGAGCAGGGCGGCGAGCGGACCCGCGGCCGTGCCGGTGGCCGGGTCCTCGACGATGCCCACGGTGGGATTGAAGAACCGGCTGTAGGCGTCCGCTTCGGGCTCCCCGGCTGCGGTGGTGTAGACGTAGCAGCCTTCGGCGCCCGCCTCGGCCAGGATCGCGGCCAGGGGCCTGCTGTCGGCGGCGGTGCGGTCGACAGCGGGACGGTCGGCCAGCGGGACGAGCAGGTGAGCCACTCCCGTGGAGACGACCTGCGCCTGCCCATCGGCGGACAGGTCCGCAGGCTCCAGTCCGAGCGCGGCGAGGAGGCGCCCTGCGTCCTCCACCACGGGCCCGAACACGGGCGCCGACTGCTCCATCACGATGCGGACGTCGCGCCCGGGCCCGCGGACCACCTCCACCGGCAGCACGTCCCCGCCTATTTCCTGCATCAGCGTCCGCGACGGCTCGTCTCCGGTCAGCCCCTGGTCGGCGAGCCACAGCCAGGCGCCGAGCGCGTTGTGGCCGGCGCCGTCGACCTCGGCGCCGATCGGGGTGAACGACCGCAGCCGCCATGCGGCGCCCGGCCGGGTGGGCCGCAGCAGGAAGGTGGTCTCGGACTGGTTGAACTCGCGGGCGATGTCGCGCATCTGGTTCACCGTCAGGTGGTCCGCGTCAGGAACCAGCGCCAGCGGGTTACCGGCCAGCGGGCGCTCGGCGAAGACGTCGATGAAGAAGAACGGTGTCGTAGTCGTCATGAGGACAACGCTAGGGAGCCCGAATCGCGGTTCACACGCGCAATCGTTCGACCATTGGGGATATCGACGCAGAATATGCGGAATCCTGCACCTATGACGAACACGCCAGACGTCAGGCCACTGGATGACGTGGACCGCGCCCTGATCGCCGCCATCCAGACCGACGGACGCGCGACCCTGGCCAGGCTCGCCGAGATCATCCAGCTCAGCGTCTCCGCCACGCGGATCCGGCTGCGCGCGTTGGAGGAGCAGGGAGTCATCGCGGGCTACCGGGCCCGTGTCGAGCCCGAAGCCCTGGGCTACACCCTGCGCGCGATCGTCCGGATGAAGGTCCACGGCTCCCTCTACGACAAGGTCAAGGCCGTCCTGGCCGACCGGCCGCAGATCGTGCGCTGCCTGCGCGTCACGGGAGAGTCCTGCTACGTGATGGAGATCGTCGCCACCGGCATGGGCGACCTCGAGCAGATCACCTCCGAACTCGCCCGTGTCGGCTCCATCACCACCGACCTGGTCTACGAGATGGTCGTCGACCGCCCCGTCCCCCTGCTCACCTGACCCTGCTCACCTGACTTCGGCGCCGGTCGCGCCCGCTCGTACACGCCTGCCTCGCGTCTTCATGACGCCATGAACAGCCCTCTCATGCGTTGCCATGACGTCATAATGATGCCACTATGACGTCATGGACCTTGCGCCGTATGTCGATCACCTCCGCCGCGAGCTCGCGATCGCCGCGGGGGCGGGCGGCGAGGAAGCGCGTGCGCTGGCGGAACGTCTCGCCGCGACGCTCGAGTCGGCCGCCCGGCTCGCGCTGCTGGAGGCTCTGTCAGCCGCCGCGGACGAGATCACCCAGGACCTCGCACCAGGCTCTGTCGAAGTGCGCCTGCGCGGGCGCGACCCCGCTTTCGTCGTGACGCCACCGCCGGACGCCCGTTCGTTCGCGGAGGAAGGCGGGACCGGGCAGGCCGACAGACCGCCCGCCCCGTTGCCGCCCCCCGACGCCGACGACGGCGGCACGTCCCGGATCTCGCTCCGGGTCCCCGAGCACCTCAAGCCGCGCATCGAGGAGGCCGCCACCCGGGACGGGCTGTCGGTCAACGCCTGGCTCGTCCGGGCCGTCTCCGCCGCACTCGATCCCGGTGACGCCGATCGCCGCTCCGGCCGGCGCCCGGCGCAGCGGAGCGGCAACCACTACAGCGGCTGGGTGCGCTGATGACCATGCCGACCCACGACAAGGGGACCGCCGTGCCGACCTTCGACACCCCCGAACCCATCTCTGCCGTCATCGACCTGCCGGCCGCCACCATCCGGATCAACGCGAGCGACCGCACCGACACGGTCGTCGACGTCCGCCCGAGCGACCGGCTCAACGACGCCGACGTGCTGGCCGCCGAGCACACCGAGGCCGACTACGCCGGCGGCAGGCTCCTCGTGCGGACCGGCAGGGAGCATGCCGGCCCGGCCTCCGGCTGGGGCCTGTCGCTCGACAGGCTCGTCGAGTCGCCCGCGACCTGGGCACGTTCGCTGCTGCACGGCCCTGGCTCGGTCGACGTGACGATCGACCTGCCGGCCGGCTCCCGCCTGGATGCCAGGACGGCGTCGGCCGTCCTGTGCCGGGGATCGCTCGGCGAGGTGACGATCAGCACCTCGCATGGAGACATCCGGATCGAGCAGGCCGGCCGGCTACGGCTGAAGAGCACCTATGGCGACATCTCGGTCACCCGCGCGACCGGGCACGCCGAGGTCACCACGACCCACGGTGGCATCCACATCGGCGAGATCGACGGCACCGCCGCGGTCAAGACCTCCCACGGCGACGTCCGCCTCCGCGAGGTGACCGGCGACCTGCGGCTGAACAGCGCCCACGGCGACATGACCGTGGACCGCGCCCTGGCCGGCGTCACCGTCAAGACCGCGTACGCCGGCGTGGAGATCGGCGAGGTGGTGTCCGGCTCGATCACCATGGAGACCACCGGCGGCGGCCTGGATCTCGGCATCCGCGACGGCACCGCCGCCTGGCTGGACGTGAGCTCCACGTACGGCGCCGTGGACGTCTCCCTCGACCCCGGCGACGCCCCCGCCGAGACGGACCAGGTCGTCGAGGTGCGGGCCCACACCACCCACGGCGACATCGTCATCCACCGTTCCTGACCGACCGAGGAGATTCTCATGCCTGACGCGATCGTGGCCGAGGGACTGGTCAAGAAGTACGGTGACGTGGCCGCCCTCGACGGGATGGACCTGGCCGTTCCCGAGGGAACGGTGTTCGGGCTGCTCGGCCCGAACGGCGCCGGCAAGACCACCACGGTGCGCATCCTCACCACGCTGCTCAAGCCGGACGCGGGGCACGCCACGGTGGCCGGACTCGACGTCGTCCGCGACGCGCGCCGGCTGCGCGCCCGCATCGGCGCCTCCGGCCAGTACGCCGCCGTCGACGACCACCTCACCGGCGCCGAGAACCTGGAGATGGTCGGCCGCCTCTACCATCTGGGCACCAGGCGCAGCCGGCAGCGCGCCCGCGAGCTGCTGGAGCGCTTCGACCTGGCCGACGCCGCCGATCGCCCGGTGCAGGGCTACTCCGGCGGCATGCGACGCCGCCTCGACCTGGCCGGCGCGCTGGTCGCCGACCCGCCCGTGCTGTTCCTCGACGAGCCCACCACCGGCCTCGACCCCCGGGCCAGGATCGGCCTGTGGGACGTCATCGCCGAGCTCGTCGCCGCGGGCACGACGGTGCTGCTCACCACCCAGTACCTGGAGGAGGCCGACCAGCTCGCCGACCGCATCGCCGTGGTCGACCACGGGCGCGTGATCGCGCTCGGCACCGCCGACGAGCTGAAGGACCAGGTCGGCGGCGACCGGATCCAGCTGTCGGTGACGAACGCGGCGAACCTGGAGACCGCCGCCAGAACGCTGGCGCCGCTGGCCCTCGGGGACATGCAGATCGACGCCGCCGCCCTGCGGGTGACGATCCCGGTGGCCGGCGGCGCGGCCGCACTGACCCGGGCGCTCGGCCGCCTGGCAGCCGAGCGGATCACCGTACGCGATGCCGGCCTGCGCCGGCCGACCCTGGACGACGTGTTCCTGAGCCTCACGGGACACCAGTCCGGCGAGACGACCGAGGAGAGCCTCCGATGAACGCTTTGCGGCTGGCAGCCGCTGACGGCATGACGATCGCCAAGCGCAACGCCCTGAAGATCCGCAGAGCTCCCGACCTGCTGGGCGGCGTGGTCATCCTCCCGATCGTGTTCGTGCTGCTGTTCACCTACGTCTTCGGCAGCATGATCAGCCTGCCCGGCATGTCGTACGCGGAATACATGCTCCCCGGGATCTTCGTCATGACGATCACCACGAGCGCGCAGATCACCGGCTACACGCTGACGCAGGACCTGCAGAAGGGCATCTTCGACCGGTTCAGGACACTGCCGATGTCGCCCTCGGCGGTGCTCACCGGCCAGACCGTCAGCGACGTCATCATGAACCTGACCAGCATCGTCACCATGACGCTGGTCGGGCTGCTCGCCGGGTGGCGCATCAACAGCTCGCCGTTGGAGGCCGCCCTCGGCTTCCTGATGTTGCTGCTGTTCGCGTACGCCTTCTCCTGGGTGACGGCCACGGTCGCGCTGGCCCTGCGCACGCCCGAGGTCTTCAACAACGTCGCCACCATCGTGTCGCTCCCGCTGGTCTTCCTGTCCAACGCCTTCGTCGACAGCGCGCGGCTGCCCGGACCGCTGAAGCCGATCGCCGAGTGGAACCCGGTCTCCACGCTCGTCCAGGCCGCACGCGAGCTGTTCGGGAACACCAGCCCGGCCATCCCCGCGCCCGGTGCCTGGCCGCTGCAGCACGCGGTGCCGGTGTCGCTGCTGTGGTCGGTCCTGCTCCTGGTCGTGTTCGTGCCGCTGGCGACGCGGCTGTACACCAGGGCCGTCAGCCGGTGAACCACGACGTCGTCGGCGGGCGCGGATCAGGGCGCCCACTCGTACGACATCGCGGGACGCAGCCGCCCGTCCTCGACGACCAGCAGCCGGTCGCCCGGCTCCGCCGACGGGGACCGGTGGGTGATGACCACCAGCGCCCTGTCGCGGCAGTGGCGGCGGAGGACGGAGAAGACGTGCTCGGCGGTCACTCCATCGAGCGCGCTCGTCACCTCGTCCACGATCAGCAGGCCGCACGGGACCAGCAGGGCGCGGGCGACCGCCAGGCGCTGGCGTTCGCCGCCGGACAGCTGGTGGCCGTCCTCCCCCACGGGGGTGTCGAGACCGTCCGGCATCGCGTCGACCAGGCTGTCGAGGCTGACAGCCGCGAGGACGGCGCGCATCTCCTCCTCGGTCACGCCGTCCCGGGCGAAGGCCAGGTTCTCCCGGATCGACCCGCTGAACATCGTCGTGTGCTGGGGGACGAGCGTGGCGACGTCGCGCAGCCTGGCGGCGCCGTCGACGAGGACCTCGCCTCGTGCGGGGGTCAGCAGGCCCGCGAGGACGAGCCCGAGCGTGCTCTTGCCGGAGCCGGTGCGGCCGGTCAGGACGGTGACCGTCCCGGCGGCCACCACGAGGTTGACGTCATCGAGGACCGGGCGGCGGCCACCGCCGTAGTCGTGGCCGACTCCGACGAGGACCGCCGACACGCCGGTCACGGCCTCACGACGAGGCGGTCCGGGGCGGTCGATCGGCTGCGCCTCCGGGATGTCCAGATATTCGGCGATGCGCTCGAACTTGGCCACCGCGGCCTGCACGGACCCGCTGAGCAGCAACAGCGTCTCGATCGGCGACGACAGCCGCATCTGCAACAGCGCCATGACCACCACCGTGCCGACGGACAGCCCGTCGAGCACCGTCCCGGCCAGCCAGAAGATCATCGGTGGCACGCAGGCGAAGGACGCGCCGATGGCCATGTAGGCGAGCGCCCCCGTGACGCGCTGGCGGATCGTCACGTCACGCACGTCCTGGCACACCTGCGCGAAGCGCTGCCGCTGTGCCGCCGTACGGCCGAGCGTGCGGCCCAGCAGGACGCCGCCGGCCGACAGGTCCTCCGCCGCGTACCGCATCAGCGTGGTCAGCAGCCGTTGCCGTTGCCGGGCCAGCCCACGGCGGCGCAGCGTGAAGCGGCGGTTGAGCAGGCTCAGCAGCCACGCCAGGGCCAAGGACACCAGCGCGAGCGGCCAGCTCAGGATCGCCATCGCGAGGGCGGCGGCGGCGAGTGAGGTGATCGCGCCCAGCGCCTGCTGCGCCGTACCCGTCACCAGCTTGTCGACCCCGTCGACGTCACTGATCAGCCTGGCCTGCGTCTCCGCGGCCGACCGTTCGGAGTAGAACCCGAGTGGCCGCGAGGTGACACGGTCGTACAGGTCCATGCGCAGCTGTGCGCTCACTCGTTGCCCCACCCAGTTCGACCAGGCGATCTCGCCGACCGCGAGGACGCTGCCGAGCAGGCCGAGGGCGACGAGCAGGCCGCACAGCAGGGCGAGCGCCGCTGCGTCGCGGCTGGGTAGCGCCTCGTCGATGACGACCTGGATGAGGAGCGGCGACGCCACGCTCACCGGCACGGACACCAGCACCAGGGACAACGACCCGATGACATGGCGCCGGTACGGCCGGAACCAGCCGCCGATCCGGCGGGCGGCCCCCCAGGTCGTGAGCTCGGGCCCCGTCACAGGCGCGGTCATAGGTTCGGTCATGGGCGCGGTCATGGGAACGGATGGGGATGCGGGTTGACCTCGTCGGCGCGCAGCGGCCGGTCGAGGTGGCCGAGCAGGCGCGGCACCTCGTACAGCCGGGGCAGGCCGTCGACGCGCCGATGGTCGTGGCCGAAGGTCATCGGCAGCGTGCCGGGCACGATGACCTTCACGGAGACGAGGCCGGCCGCCCGGTGCTCGGCCGCGGTCTGGTCGACCACGATCACGTCCATGCCGCGGTCGAGGTAGCGGCGTGCGGCGTTCATGGCGTCGTCCCGCAGGTCCGTTCCGCCGTACTCGGTGATCTGCGGCATCTCGGCCAGCGTCCGCCTGCCTGGCGAGTCCGTCAGGAACGACAGGCGGCCGGCGGTGCCGGGGTCGCCGTACACGAGTGCGTGATCCTCCATCTCGCGGACCTGGCGCGGGTCCGCGGCCATGGTGCGCGCACGCGCCTCCTGCCCGGGGTAGCGGGCCAGCAGCGACCGCGTCCCGGGTCCCAGCTCGGTCAGCGCGTTGCGCACGGCACGCACCGGATCCGGGTGGGAACCGGCCGCGCACGCCAGCGCCGGGCCGGCCGGGTCCGGGTTCACGGCCATCGCCCACACGCACGGGATGCGCTGCTCGACGGTGATGTCGAACAGGTGCACCTCGAAACCCGTCTCGGCTTCGATGGACGCCCGGATCAGGTCCGATTCGGCATCGTCCCCGCGGGTGACGAGCCGTGGCGCGGGAAGCCTTGCGTACCAGGTGAGCAGGAACGCGTCGCGCTCGGCCACCTCCATGAGCCCGAACAACACCGCCTCCTCCAGGCAGGAGCCGAGCGCGCAGCCGTTCGACACCTCGTAGACCAGGCCGTGCTCGTGCCTCCCTCCGGTGTGCGCCGCGGCGAAGTAGGCGTGCGAGCGCGGCACCAGGATGGGCCGCCCGCGCGCCAGGGAATGCCCCCACACCCAGGTGATGGGCTCGTCCTCGGTGAACGGCCGGAACCCGAAGCCGTCGAGCGCGTACCGCTCCGGCGGGTAGAGCCCGAGGGCGCGCGGGTCGAGCGCCCTGTCCGAGACGTCGGCGTAGGCGGCGTGGACCGTGCGCGGATGGGAGGGGGACGCGCCTCCGTACCGCTCAAGCGCCTCGAGCAGGGCGACGAGGCGGCTGTGCCGTACCGTGCCCGCCCGGCCGTAACCGTTCTCCGTCTCGCCGCCCCGCAGGCCGACGGGGGCTTCGGTGAGCACCAGCCCCTCGCCCGCGAAGGTGTCCAGCGAACGCACGAGTCCGGTGACGGGGTCGACGTAGAGCTTCTCCAGGGCTTCCAGCCGCTCGTCCATCGGGCGGGCACGAAAGGTGTGGAGCCCGTGCGCGGACCTGGCCGACAAGGACACCGGGTCCGGTTCGTCCGCCCCGCCGCACACGCGGCACAGCGGGTCGGGGAGCACGGGGTGCCGGCTGACGGCGAGCGTCTCCAGGTCGAGCAGCAGGAGAGCGCCCTCCGTTGCCGGTCGCCCGCCCGTCCCGATCCGCATGGCGTCCTCGGCCACGAGGGTCGCCGCCGCCTCGGCGCCGAGCGCGGTGAGCGAGGGCGACGGCCGGGTGCTCAGCCGCGCGCGGTTGCGGCGGAGCACCTCGCGCTGGACGCGCCGGTGGGGGTTCGCCCGCCGTCGCCGGGCTTCCGCGCAACTCACGCATCCGGGCCGGCCGGCGCTCTCCAGCGGCCCGATCACGATGCGGCCGAGTTCGGCGCGCACCCGGAGCCAGGGGAGGCCCAGGCGGGCGCCGGTCGCGCGCGCCGCCGCGGTGCGCGCGGTGTTCCATCCGTCGTCGGCGGCCACCAGCAGGTACGGCTCACCCGCGGCCCCCGGGGTGGCGGGGCTCGTGGCGATCCCCTGTTCCTTCAGCGCGGTCGCGATGCTCGTGCTCAGCAGGCCGTCGCCGGTGAGCAGCACTTCGTCAGGCATCGCACAACACCACGTGCACGAGATAGGGCATGAGTTCGGCGACTTTCCTGTCGTGGTCGAGTGGTACGGCGACCGGGACGCGCCCGGCCGCGCGCAACCGGGCCGCGGCCTGCGCGGGGCCAAGCGCGGGACGGACGGGCGAGGCCGGGTCGCCCGGCGAGGCGCGGCGGGATGCGGGCAGGTCGGGTACGCCGGGCGGCGCGTACGCGGGCCGGCCGTCCGCCTCGGACTGGATGGCCTGGAGCACCTTGCGCAGCCCGTCGCCCAACGCGGCGGCGGGATCGAGTGCGGCGGCGGCCAGCGCGGTCCCGGCGCGGCGCAGCACGTACACCGGCACGCCGAGAGGCCCCGTGACGTCGTAGATCTCGACGTCCTCCCCGAGCACCCGCAGGAACGCGCGGGCGCGTTCGCCTTCCGCGTCCAGTGCCGCCCTGTCGAGGTCGACGCGCGGATGGCGGGCGGCGGTGTGCGGCAGGGCGGCGAGCGTGAGCCTGGCCGCCTGGGCGGCCAGTGCCGCGCCCACGGCCTCGGCCCAGTCCTGGCCCGCCGCCACGCCAGGACGCGGCCAGCCGCCGGTCACGTCGGGGACGTCGGGGAAGCCACCGGCTTTCGCGAGCGGATGGCCGGGGAACACCTGGCCCGCCGGAACCGGCCGGACCCGTTCCGGCTCGTCCGGCTCGTACCCGTGGATCAGGCCGTCGGCGGTGAGACGCCGCGGGTCGCACACCAGGGAGCCGTAGGCGGCCAGCGCCCGCAGCGTCATCCGGGCACGCGCGTGGTCGTCGTGGAATCCGGAGCCGTCCACGACCAGCGGGCCGTCCCTGCCCGCCGGGTCGGGGACCAGGGCCCTGCGGACGCGCAGCGGGAGCTGCGCCCAGTCCGTCTCGACCGGCGTGAAGCAGCCGAGCAGCCGGTCTCCGGCCTCCGCGCCCGCCTCCAGCACCCGCGCCCGGCTGAGCCTTTCCCCCGACGGCGGCGCGGGCGTGCGGCGCGCGGCGTCCGGAGCGGTCGCGGGACGCGCGAGGGGATGAGGCGCGCAGCGGTGTTCCGTGCTCTCCATGGAATCGGTGGCGACCCTGGTCAGCAGGCCGCGCGAGGCGGGGGGAACGGCGCCGGTCAGCGTGCGGAACGCCGCCTGCACGAGTCTGAGCGTCAGCAGGCGCCCCGCATGCGCGGGCGGCTCGGCGCGGGAGTCCGGGCGTTCGCCCCCGACCGCGCGCAGCCGCGGCCAGGCACCGGCCCAGTCGGCGTCCGGCGGGACCAGCCACGCCTCGTCCCGGCGGCTCAGCACGAGCTGCGCCAGCGGTACGCGCGCCTCGCGGCAGGCCTCCGACAGGCGGGCCGCCCGTGCGGCGTCGGACGTCACCTGAAGCACCAGTCCGGTCTCCGGGGGCAGCTCGGCGAGGGGGTCCCCGGTCCAGCACCGCAGCCTCTGGCCCGCGTCGCGGACCGCGATGTCCCGGCGGGGCGCCTCGCCCTCCCCTGGCGGCTCCTCGGCGACCGTGACGCTTTCCAGGCCGGAGGCCAGTGCGGCCGCGGCCAGCTCCTCCAGCAGGCGGCCGGCCCCCGTCACCAGGGTCGCCGTAGCCCGGTAGCCGAGGAAGGCCCGGCGGTCGTGGACGCCGTGCGCGGCCAGGAAGCCGATCTCGCGGGCGTACTCCCGGCTCAGCGGGGTCGGCGCGGGGTCGTCCGGCGGTTCCGTGACGATGCCGCTCTGCCGCAGCGCACCCACCAGGCGCTCGACGTACGACGTGCGGTCCGGATCGAGCGTGGCGGTGAGGTCGGTCAGGGTGCTCCGCCCGTCGAGGCGCGGCACGAGCCGCTCGATCCACCGCCCGACCGCGGCCCCTTCGAACCGCACCTCCCCTCTGGAGGTGAGGAAGCAGGCTCCTTCGTCCGTGACGGCGTAGTAGACGTCGTCCCGCAGCCAGAGTTTCACGACACGGCCCTCCGCTCCGGCAGGCGGCTGCCGAGCGCGAACTCGCCCACGCTGCCCTCGACCATCGGATCGAGCCCGGTGGCCGCCTCGAAGGCTCCCGCGTCGCCCACCCCGAGCGCGCAGGGCGCCAGCCCCATCGCGGTGGCCACCAGGTACATCGTCTGGAAGAGCACGCCGACGTCCTTGAGGATCAGCGAGTAGGACATCTCCCTGTAGGTCCACATGACCCGCCCGAACCGTGCCGCCACCACCAGCACGACCTGCGGGTCGGCGGCGACCCGCCCGTGCAGTGACACCGAGGCGTCGCGCAGCAGCCGGCGTACGGCGTTCGTCATGGCGCCGGCCTGTTCGAGCCGGTGAGCCTGCGGGTCGTAGCGGTACAGGCCGGGCTCGACCCCGGCCACCAGCCTGATCACCGGATAGATCTCCAGGGGGTACGCCATCCCGCCGGACGGATAGGGCCGCCGCACGTGCTCCTCGTCCGTCGTCGGCTGGTTGCGCCCGCACCTGAACAGGAACTCGCCGAGCTCGGCGGCGGTGAGCGGCCGCTGGTCGTCGTGTTGCCTGATCGAGCGGCGGCGGCCGATCACGGCGGCGAGCGGCGGGTCTCCGGCCCCCAGCGCCGTCGTGTCGGGCCGATGCAGGGCGACCCCCGGCCCGGGGCTCGACTCGCGGACCGGAGGGGGGACCGGGAAGTGCCCCGCCGCCCAGTCGGTGCGCCCGTGCGTGCGTCCGAGCCCCGTCGTACGGCGGCTGCGGCCGTGGAACCACAGCTCGTGCGCCGACCACTGGCTGAGCGGCAAGGTGTCGCCTTCGGTGCCCGGCAGGGCCAGCAGCCCGGCGCGCCACAGCCCGGCCCTGAGCAGCCGTCCCGCCCGGGACCGGGGCTCGGGGTCGAACGCGTCCGGCAGGCACGACATGTCGTGCAGCAACGAGGTGCAGCGGGCGCGTGGCGACTCCGCTTCCATGCCCTCCCTGCTCCGCCGGATCACGGCGAACCGCGACAACACCGCCTCCGGCGGCACCGGCTGCTCCGCCTGGACCGGCGGCATGGGCGTCAGCGTGTACAGCGGGCGGCCGTCGAGCTCCACCGTGACGCGCAGCCACCCGCCCGCGCGCAGCGTGGCGAGCAGCTCGTCGTCGTCCTGGCCGGCCGGGACGTCCTCGTCGGCGAGCCGCAGCAGCAGCGCCCGCTGCCGTGGGGTGATCACGCCGAGGTCCTGGGCGTGCGGCCAGCGCACCAGGACGTACCCGTCGTCGGTGACCGTGCCGGTCACACCGTGCCGCAGCCGTACCCTCTCCTCGGTCCGATCGCTCACGTCCGCGCCGATCGGGCTCGCATCGTGGGTCATGCGTCCTCCCGCCGCTCGCCGCCGGTCGACTGGCGCAGGGCGTCCAGGGCGGTCACGCCGCAGACCCTCTCCCCCGCACCGGCCGCCAGGTGGCAGAGCAGGAAACGTTCCGCGGGGGTCACGCCCAGCCGCGTGAGCTCGCTGTAGGTGGCGTTGAGAAGCAGCCTGTTCATCGCGAACGTCGCCGAGTCGCGCAGCTCGGGCCACCCTCGTTCCGCCGCGAGGGCGCGGTGGAACGGGCTGCCGGGCTCCGGGCCTTCCCACCCGCTGTCGTCGCCGTCCACCCGGAGCCGTCCCGCGCGCAGCTCCGCCCGGGCACGGCGGGCATAGGCGGTCAGCGCCCGGCTCCACGCCCGTGTGAAGGGGGCGGCGCCGGGCGTCGCGAGGCGCCGGGTCCGCTCCACCAGGTCGGCTTCGTGCGCGGCGAAGTGCCCGTCCCACAGGTCGCGCCGGCCGTCCCCCTCGGGCCAGGTCGCCAGGAAGGCCTCGGCGTGCGAGCGGAACGACACAAGCCCCGCGCTCAGCCCGCCGCCGAGCAGGCCGGCCGTCGTGATCATCAGGTCGAACGCCACGGCCAGCCTGCGGCCACCGGCCATGACATGACCGGCGATGTCGAAGGCCAGCGGGGTGGTCGCCGCGAGGTGCTCGGCCAGCAGGCCGGCCGCCACCGACGCGCCCCCGTAGGTCCGCGGCCCGGCGTACGGCGCCTCCTCGACGCTGTTGTCCGGTGCCCACGGCGCCAGCGGGCCGGGTTCGCCCTCCAGCTCCGCGAGCCTCCGGTGCAGGGCCATCTCCGCCTCCGGCCGCCGGGGCGCCGTGGAGGGCGCGGCGGCCAGGAAGGCTTTCATGTGCTCGTCCACCGCCTGCCGTGCCAGGTCCGTGCCGCCGGGCCGGGTGAGCAGGTTCAGCCGCAGGTGGGGCCCGCGACGCCAGTGCCTGACGAAATAGGCGCGGTGTCCTGGACCGAGCTCCCCGGCGAGTGCGGCGAACAACGGCCGGACACCTTCGGCGACCAGGCGGTCCTGGTCGCCGCCGTAGAACACGTGGAAGCTCTGCCAGCGCATGCTCACCCCTTCTCCCTGGCAAGATCGGTGACGGCTCGCGCGGCCAGGTAACGCAGGAGCGCTTCGGTGCTCACGTCCACTCCGAGGCGGTTGCAGGCCAGGTGGGCGCACGAGTTGAGGATGGGGAAGAGCGCTCGTGGTTCGTCCACGTGCGCCGCCAGCGCGTCGACCGAGGTGGTCCACGCGGTGAGCGGCCCCTCGTCCCACCGCCCGTCCGCTGCTCTCCGCGTCAGCTCGGCGATCGCCTCGCGCCGCTGCTCGTGGACCTCGGCGAAGGCCGGGTCCACGTCCAGGGCGCCGACCACCTTCTTCGCCCGGGCCAGCCGGGCCGGATCCGGCCGGCAACGCCACCAGGTGCTGAGGATCATGGACAGCGCGACGGTCATCCGCCGGGTACCGCTGAGCCCGCCGGCCACCAGCGGCAACACGATCCGGCTCGACTCGGTGAAGTGGCGCTCCACGGCGGCCATGTAGGCGCGGCCGTACCTGACGTACTCCGGCTCGTAGCCGACGAACGCCAACGTGTTGTTGGCCGCCGGCTCCGCCGCGTAGGCGGTGACCTGCTCCAGCCTGGCCATCTCGGCGGCCTCGCGGGCGTAGTCGGCGGGGTCTGGCGTGAACCTGGCCGGCCGGTCCCTGAACAGATCGGCGCACCGGCGTTCCAGCTCGCGCCGCACTCCGGCGGTGGTGTGCGGCTCGGTCGCCACGCGTACCCTCACGTGCGGCCCGCCGTCCCAGTAGCGCAGGAAGAACAGCTCGGCTCCCGCGCGAGCCAGGGGGGCGACGATCCGGACGATCACCTCGTCCAAATTGTCGTGGTAGTAGATGTGGGCGCTGAGCCACTGGCGCTCACTCATGGCGCATCCTCGGATCGGAGATCTCCAGCAGGACTTCCGCCACCTGGCGCGTCCCCTCGCTCCCGGCCGTCGTGGCGGGGTCGGGAAGCGCCTCCTCGAAGGCGACGGTCCCGGTCGCGCGTCGCAGCAGCGACTCGAAGACCTGGACCAGCGGCCAGGAGCGGAAGTCGATGTAGAAGGGCTTCTCGGTGTTGCCAGGGGCGCGGCGCCGCGACGAGGCGCGCACGAAGCAACGGTCGGGGAGGCCGTGCCGCCGGCGCCAGGCCGTGAGACGCACCAGGTAGGCGGCGTCGGACTCGCCTCGCGTACGCGCGGGCACCTCGCCGGCCGGGGACTCCCAGCGGGCACGCCAGACGACGACGTGCCCGGCGGTGAGGCGCGGCACGACCCGCGTCGGGCTGCCGGGCACGGGTTCTGAGGGGGCCAGCCGGGCGGGCGTGAGCGGGGCCTGCTCGCCGAACGCGCCGAGCAGCACCCGCGCCACCGGCGGCAGGATGGACGTGGCGCACATGCCCAGATGCAGCACCCGGATGTCGTCCGGACCGGCCGGGTGGCTCAGCCGGAGCCGGCCGCTCTCCTCCTCGCGGGTGACGAGCAGGTCCCTGAGCGGCAGCCGGACCACGCCGGGCCGCGGTACCGTCCCGAAGGGGTAGTCGAGCTCGTACGGCAGGCTGGGCAGCCGCTCGTTGAGCGAGAACCCGAACGTTCCGCCGAACCCGGCGAAGGCCGGGCCGTCATCGAGGCGGCTCCGTCCCTGCCCAGGCCAGCGGCCACCGCCGGTGCGCACCAGGTGCCCGACACGAGCGCGGCCCCGCCCGAATCCGATGTCGACCGCGTTGACGGCGAACTCCGTGGCTCCTCCGCCGGGCAGGAGCTGGCCGTAGACGCCGATGGAGTGCAGGCGGCCGGCCCAGCCGGGACGCCGCGCCGCGGCGGCGGCGAGGACGCCCGGCTCGACCCGGCCCGCTCCCGCGACCTCGGCGATCTCCTTCATGCGCAGCCCGTCGAGCTGCTCGATGACGGGAAAGGCCTGGTGGTCCTGATCGGAGGCGCGGGCCGACAGCAGGGAACGCAGCGCCCGACCGGCGGGCGAGCCGGATCGTGTCTCCTCCGCGACGGCGCGGTAGAAGGTGATGAACGGGACGGGGCCGCCACCGGGGAGGGCGCCACGGGCCCACTCGGCCATCGCGAGCCGCGCCCCGAGGCCCAGGTCGAACAGCGACAGCCAGGCCCGCACCGCCTGCAGGTCGTCGAGCACCGGCTGCCAGGCGGTCAGCGCGAGGCCGGCCAGCGGGCGGTGGCTGACCGCGGTCTCCAGCGCCACCCCCGCGTGCTCGCGTCCGGCCCCCCGCACCGTGACGCCCCGCAGGGCCACGCGCTCGCGCAGGTCACGGTGCCTGCTCCGGTGTCCCGCGAGGTCGGCGACGGCGGTCTCCGCGCCCGCCGGCTCGACGGACGGCACGTATCGCAGCAGCCCGACGGCGAGCAGGCGATCCAGGAAGGCGACCACCTTCTCGGGCGGCGCGCCGCCGGTGGCCGCGAGCCGGTCGCGCAGCCGTGCGAGGGGAACGGGTTCGGCCGCGGCACGCAGGCACGCCCTCAGCGCGGGTGTCTCCTCGACGCGCACCACGGGCTCCTCCGGCGGCGACCCGACGTAGCGGAGAACGTCGCCGTCCCGCGTCCAGGCCGGCGTGGCCAGCACCGGTGTCGTCTCGCGCACGGCGGGATCGCTCAGCCGCGCGGCCACCAGGTCGGCGCTGACCTGGTCGAACAGTTCCGTGACGCAGTGCGCCGAGTGCCAGGGATCGCCCGTGACCGTCAGGGGCGCGCCGTCGCGGGTCCACTCCCCCGTGCCCGACACCATGAACGTGCCGTACGGGCTGGTCTTCGTGGCCGCACGGACGGCGTAGCGGGTCAGCGCCGTGATCGACTGGTGGCGCGGGGTCCGGGACTCGTCCGCCAGCCACCTGTCCAGCTCCGCCGACAACGCCGGGCTGGAGTGCCACAGTGCCCGGCGGAAGTTGGGGGCGGCGACGATCTCACGCAGCCGAGCGGGCACCCGGTCGGTTTCCGCGGCCAGGGCGAGGGCGATCTCCGCCTCGCCACGTCTCCACGCCGCCCGCCGGGCGATCCAGACGCCCACCCGGGCCGCGACGTCGTCCGGCACCAGAGCGGCCGACCCGTCGCCCCACTCGCGCGGCCCAGGGGCCCGCCGTCCGTGCAGCGCGCGCCGCAGGCCCACCAGCGCCGGCCTGCCCGGGTCTCCGGGCGCCAGCCGGCCGATCACCTCGTGCAGCAGATCGCCGAGTGCGCCGCCCTCGGCCGCCAGCCAGTCTCCCAGCGCGAGATGCTCGTCGACCGCTCTCGCCGTGTCCACCGTGCGGAGCCCGTCGAGAAGCGTCGCCGGCAGGCCTGCCAGGCGCACGACCGGCGCGACCGGCGCGGCCGGAGGAGCTGGGGACGCTGGGGGCGCGACCAGGCGGTCCACCAGGCACTCGTCCCGGCTCGGGACCGTCCGCCCTGACCGGGCAGCAGCGCCGAGACCCCGGAAGGAATTCACCGGATCGCGCCCTCCGTTCGCGGGGACCTATTCCTCTTCGCCCTCGTCCCAGTCGACGCAGTTGCCGTTCGAACTGGCGCAGGCGCCGCAACTGCACACCATGCTGCAGGCCGCGCATCCACCGCAGATGCCGCAGCTGGACGCGCCGTTGTCGAACATGCCGTGGCCTGTGGTGAGCGAGTCCAGTCCCAGCCCGGAGCCGCTCACGTCGAAGACGTCCACCGGCAACTGCCGGACATCGAAGTCCAGCGCTGTCATGGCATCCATGTCATGCCTCCTTGCATCGGTACATGTGACGCCCACTCTGCTGCGGCGACCTCGCCGCAAACCTTGACGAAACCTGACGCGACGTGCGGCTCAGCCGGATCGCAGCAACTCCTCACCCGCCCGCGACCAGGGTGGTGTCCATGGAGATCCGACTGCTCGGCCCCGTGGAACTCGTCGGCACGCCGCGACGGGTCGCGCTGGGCACGCCCCGGCAGCGATGTGTGCTCGCCGTACTCGCGATGACGCCAGGACAGGTGGTGCCCATAGAGGCGATCGTGGGCCGGGTCTGGGGGCAGGAGCCGCCCATGCACGTCAGGAACGTCGTCTACACGCACGTGTCGCGGTTACGCGGCGCGCTGAAGGGCGTCTCCGCGCACATCGTCAGGGAGGCCGGCGGTTACGTCCTCGCCCTCCCGCCGCACCGCGTCGACGTGTACCGGGCACGCAATCTGGCCGCGCGAGCACGTGTCGAGAACGACCGCACCCGCGCCGCGACGCTGCTCGCCTCCGCCTGCGCTCAGTGGACGGCCACCCCGCTGGCGGGCATCGACGGGGATTGGGCGGCGGCCACCAGGCAGGCACTCAGGCGCGAGCACGCGACGCTGCTGTTGCGGAGATTCTCCGCCGAGCTGAAGCTCGGCCGTACAGGCTCGCTGATCGGACCGCTGTCGGAGGCCATGATCCAGCATCCGTTCGACGAACCGCTGGCGGGTCTGCTCATGGTCGTCCTGTACCGGACCGGGCGGCGCGCCGACGCGCTCGCGCTCCATGATGAGGTACGGCGGCGGCTGCGTGACTGCCTGGGCGTCGAGCCGGGCCACGCCCTGGAGCGCCTGCACGTCCAGGTGCTGCACCGTGCACCGCACCTGGAGGATCAGGACGCGCCGCTGCTCACGGGCGGCTGAGGTGCCGTGCGCCGGCACGCGGCCCGGTCAGTCCAGCACAGGAGACCGGCCGGCTGCCGCACGGCGCCCTTCGAGCCGGGGCACCCCCAGCAGGGCCGCGACGCCGCGCGCGCGGGCCGCGCGTCGTTCCGGCTCGGGATCCTCGGCTTCGGCGCGCTCCAGGGCGAACAGGCGTACCAGGTCGTGACAGCGGTAGCGCGCTCCGGTCACGTCGTGGCCGGCGTACTGCAGCAGCTGGGCGTCGGCCAGATCGCCCGCCAGGGCTTCGGCCTCGTTCTGGGAGACGTCGAGCAACGCGGCCAGCAGCCATGGTGCGACGCCGTCGAGTCTGGCTGCGATCGCGAAGCGGCGCAACGCGGCCCGCTGCCGGTGATCGAGACGCCGGTACGACGCCAGCAGGCTGCCGCGCACGCCGATCTCGCCCAGGTCCAGCTCGTTCAGCCGGTCACCTTCGCCGTCGAGCCGGTCGGCCAGCTCGGCGAGGGTCCACGAGGGACGGTGCGACAGCCGCGCGGCCGCGATCCGCAGGGCGAGCGGCAGCAGGTCGCACAGGTCGGCGACCCGCCCCGCCGCGGCGGTGTCGAGCGTTCTGCCGGTTCTGTTCAGCATCGTCACGAGCAGATCGCGAGCCTCGCCGGACGTGAGGGCGCCGAGGTGGACGGCGCGGGCTTCCTCAAGCGCGGTGAGCGCGGGGAGGATGTGCCTGGAGATCACGATCACGCGGCTCGGCCCGCCTCCGGGCAGCAGCGGGCGGACCTGGGCGGCGGAGTCGGCGTCGTCCAGGATGATCAGCAGCCCGCGTTCACGGGTCAGGGAGCGGAACATCGCCGACCGGTGCTCGGTGTCGGGCGGGATCACGTGCGGCCGCACCCCGAGGGCCCGCAGGAACCCGTCGAGCACCATGCCGGGCTCCGCGGGTGATGTGGTGTCGTCGCAGGCCCGCAGGTCGGCGTAGAGCTGTCCGTCCGGGAACGCGCCACGCTCGCGCCACGCCCAGTGCAGCGCGAGCCCGGTCTTGCCGGCCCCCGCAGGGCCGCTCACCGCGAGCACCGTCGGCCCGCCCCGCCCGGCCGTCATCCCGTCGAGCAGGGCCAGCTCGGCTTCGCGTCCCACGAACGTCAAGGGCGGAGGCGGCAACGCGGCGGGCGCCGCCGGTATCGCCCCGCCGCGCCACTCGGGGGCTGCCGCCGCGGGGCTCGGGAGCGCGTCGTTGAGGATGGCGTGTTCGAGGCGGCGCAGCTCGGGCCCGGGCTCGACGCCGAGCTCGTCCGCCATCAGACGGCGCCCCTCGCGGAAGGCGGCGAGCGCGTCGGAGGCGCGGCCCAGGCGATACCACGCGACCATGAGCTGACCACGCAGCCGTTCACGGTACGGGTGGGCCGCCACGAGCGCCGCGAGCTCGTCGACGACCTTGTGGTGACGGCCCAGGTCGAGCTCGATCGCGAGCCGTTCCTCGATCACGGTGTGACGCAGCTCGTTGAGCCGCGCGGCCTCCTCCCGGACCAGTGGCAGCCCGTCGCATCCCTGGAAAGCGGGCCCCCGCCACAGGTCCAGCGCCTGCCGCAGCAGCTCTCCCCCCTCCTGCGCCCGCCCCGCCTCGGCTGCCGCCCGGCCTCGGCGGACCAGGCTCTGGAACCGGCCCGCGTCCCATTCGTCGGCGTCGATCCGCAGCCGCCAGCCGTACGCGCCCGAGCACAGACGCGGTCCCAGGTCCTTGCGCAGCCGGTACAGGTAGATGCGCACGCTGCGCACCGCGGAGGCCGGCGGGTCCTCCGGCCACACGGCGTCGATCAGGGACGGCATCGCGACCTCGGTGTTGGCCCTGGCCAGCAGGGCGGCAAGCAGACCACGTGGTTTGGGGGCGAAGGCAGCGAGCTCGGCCTCCACCGGGCCCAGCACCCGGAATCTCATCGGTGGCGGCCCGCCCGCCCTGGTTCCCTGTACGCCCTGGGCGAGTCGGCGGTCCAGCCGGAAAGGCTCGATGTCTCGTCCCGTTGTCAGTCGTTCCGTCATCCGCGTCGCCGGTCCCCCGTGTGGCAGCGTGAGACGTCGCCGGATCCACGGCACAGCGGCGTCTCCCCCGTAAGGCAACGCGTCCGCTCTCCCAGCGTCGGGTTGCCCGCCGCCCCGACATGGTCCCGCCCCGCGGGCCGATCGGGCCAGAACTTTCGGTTGAGCCCAAAACACACAGGTCAACGGCACGGCATGCCGCCGTCGAGGCGAGTGGCGCCGCACGAGCGGTGAGACCCCGCCTCTCGCCACCCATCGGCAAGGGGCCTTCCGAACGTTTCGCATAAGTCGGTCACGCGAGAGGGCGGAGATACTGGTAGGCATGATGGGTGGCCTGCTGAGGATCGTTTTCACCGCCGAGGATCTCGCCCGGGTACGCATCGCCTCCCGCGTCGATGTCATGTGGGAGACCGTGATGAGCCTCTACCGCCTGCGCGACCGTGGCGGCGGCCCGGACATGACCGGCTGGCGGCGTCGAGCGCGCACGAACCTCGCCTCGGCGGGCTTGCTCGAACCCGTACGGCGCACCCTGGTCCCGCTGGCCCCGACGGGCGCGTACTTCCCCGACTTCCTGACCCCGATCGAGGCTCAGGGCGGATTCGACGACGGCATCGCGGCGCTGGTCGACACGCCACGGGAACGCGTCCGGCAGGAGATGACCGTCCTGCACGCGCACGCCGGTCTGCCGGGCGGCCTGGACGACCTGGCCAGGGGCGATCAGCGAGCCATCCGCCGGCTGGCCGACCTGGTGGCCGGCTACAGCCGCACGGCGCTCGGCCCTCTGTACACGACGCTGGAAAGCGTCCTCGGCCACGAGCGCTCCACGCTGGCCCGCCTGCTGCTGGACCACGGCGTGGAGTCCATGCTCGCGGGCCTGGCGCCGGCGCTGCGCTGGCGCCCCCCTGCGCTGGAGGCCTCCTATCCCGCCGGCGACAGGGAGATCCAGCTGGGCGGCCGGGGCCTGACTCTCATCCCGTCGTACTTCTGCCAGATCACCCCCGTCGCGCTGGTCGACGAGCGGCTGCCCCCGGTCCTGGTCTACCCGGCCGTCAACCGCCCGGAGCCCGTGCCCGCGGCCGCTCCCCGGGACTCGCTGTCCGTGCTCCTCGGGGCCACCCGTTCCCGGATCCTGCGGTGCATCGCCTCGGGGATGGGTTGTACCACCACCGAGCTCGCACGGCGTACCGGAACGTCGCTCTCCAACGCCAGCCAGCACGCGCAGGTGCTGCACGGCGCCGGGCTGATCACCAGCACCCGTCACGTCAACATGATGGTGCACCAGATCACCGACCTGGGCGCCGGGCTGGTCCGCGGCGGCCGCTCCCGCGACGAGCGGCCTCTCTCGTCCTGACCCGGCGACCGTCGGCGGGGTAGGGCACGCGGGCCGTGACACCAAGGCGGCCGGGCCCCCTGCCGAGGTCATTCGAGGGCCGCGGCACTCCCCGGCGGCGCGGCGTCTTCCCTCCGGGCGGCCCGCAGGACGACGGCCATGAAGATCAGGCCCACGCCGATGCTCAAGGAGTGCTGAACGATGGCGAGCATCGTGTACTCGGCGGTCACGAAGCCTCCGGGTCGGAGGATGACCATGGGCAGCTTCCAACCGCTCCACGCGAACATCGAGCCGGAAGCCCCGAAGGCCAGCGTCATCGGCACCCACCGCCGAAGCCGGGCAGGCCGGCGGCGGATGATCGCCCAGATGCTCCAGGCTCCGAGCAAGGCCCACAGTCCCGCGCTCGCGTTCAGCAGCCGCCCGTGGAGATCCCCGTGTTCGCGGTGAGCCGGATCGAGGCCCAGCGTCCCGCCCAGCGCCCAGGAGGACCACAGCAGCCCCAGCCCGGCCGCCACGACCACTGCCGCCGTGACCAGCCCCGATGAGCGGGACGGGCCGTCTTCGACGTGGCCGAGGAAGGCCCGCGGCCACCGTTCCCGCAGATAGATCGGCAACGCCACGGCCAGCCCCACGGCCATCCCGGTGAAGCCGATGGTGAGGAAGACCGTATCCTCTCGCGCAGCCGATGCGATGCCGTCGCCTCCACCCGGATCGGCCTCGAGCACGCCGAGGACGCCGCTGATCACCGTGTAAGGAAGCATCGGGACCAGGAAGCCCGCACCCACCCAGGAGAAGAAGATCACCGGAGCGGCGGGCAGCCGGCGGCCCCATCGCTGGGCCAGCGCCAGCCCCAGCGCGATCCCGGTCACCGCCATCACCACGGTGACGGCGTTCAGCAGCACCCAGCCGGCGGTGCCGTAGGTGCCCGGCCCGTGGCCGAGCAGAGCTGCGGCGATCCAGACGATCTTCACTGCCAGGTAGAGCGACATGCTGAACGCCGCGGCGTAGCCCGCGAGCCTGCGCACCGCGCTCCATCGCGCACCCGTACTCATAGCAGCGGGGAACCCGCCCGACCCTGCGTCACCCGCACCCGAACCTCCCGAACCCACCGAACTGGACGCCGCCGAATCTCCCAGGATCGTCGTCCGGACGGGATCCCCCGACGGTGTGAAACACCGGCGGTCCCTTCCCCCGCGCAGGGGAGAGTGCAGGTCCGGCAGCGCGCGGTGGATCGGGCGCAGGACGCCGGCCAGGAAGAAGCCGGGCGTTCTGCCGCCGGCGTGCGATCTTCTCCCGCCTTCTCCCGCGTCCGGGCCGTGTCCGCTGGAATCGCCGTCGGCGCATACGTCCGCCTCGTCGGCACGCCCCTGTAAGGTGAGCGGCCATGGCGAGAAAGCTCGGCGTCCTGCTCGTGTCGCTGGCGCTCACCGGCTGCGCCGCCTCGGGCCCGGCCACGTCGCGGCCATCACCGTCGCCGCCCGTACCGCCGCCAGTACCGTCGCCCGGCGCGTCTTCTCCGGCCGCGTCTGCCCCGGCCGCGTCCAGCCCGGTTGTGGCCAGCCCGGTCGCGGTCACCCCTGCCGCTTCGCCGCCCGCGCCGCCGCGGTGCGCCGGGGATGCGGAGCCCGGTGACCTGAACGGCGACGGGTACGCCGACCTCGCCTTCGTCTGGACGGGCGCGACGGGCCAATCGCTGGAGCGGGGTCAGCTCGTGGTGGTGCACGGATCGGCGCGCGGGCTCGACCCGTCCACGGCGTACGTCGCCGGCGAGGCGAACATGACGGGTGAGGTGCTCCCCCAACTCGCGGATCTCGACGGCGACGGTTGCGCCGACGTCGTCATCCCGGACCGTTCGCTGTCGATCTTCTGGAGCGGCCTGGGCCCGGCCACCGTTCTGCCGTACGGCAGCCGCTCCGGCCTGGCCGACCTCGACGGGGACGACGCGATCGACATCCTGGCGGCCAGGTCGCGCGAAGGCGACACGGACGGCTCCCCGCTCGTCCTCCTCCACGGCCCGTTCACCAGGTCCGGCGGACCGGCCCGCGAGGCGAGCCGCCCGCTCCCCGAAGGCGAATGGCCCGGCAGGCTGGTCACCGATCCGCGCGGGTCCGGCGCCGTCCTGTACGGGCCCGACGACGGCGAGCAGGCCGACGCCTGGCTCCTGACCGGCGAAGCGTTCCGCGAGGTGGCCACGGGCAGCGCGGCCGTGTTCGGCGACTTCGACGGCGACGGACGCCGCGACGTGGCGATCGGCGACAGCGGGGCGCGCAACAACGAGCCCGGCAGCGACACGGAGGCCCCGTCCGTCGACGGCATCACCCGCGTCTTCTACGGCCGCGACCGCGAACCGCAGATCCTCACCGGCCTGCGGGGCAGCCTGGCCTGCGGCGACCTGAACGGCGACGGCCGGGACGACCTCGTCTCCGGCGAGGTCACCGGCAAGAACGCCGTCATCACCGGCAAGGCCGAGATCCTCACCGGCTCCCCGCAAGGCCTGCGCCGCCCCGGCCTGGTCACCACCCACGGCGGACCCGACCGCGCCTCCGCCGGCAAGCCCCTCAAGGAGTGGCAGCGCGGCGCCGTGAAGACCTGGGCCCTGGCCGACTACGACGGCGACGGCAAGGACGAGTTGCTGCGCGTCTGGCGTGGCGGCCTGGACCTCGCCCGCTTCTGGCGGCTCGACGCCGGGGGCAGGACCCGGCAGACCTTCGATCTGGGAGGCAGCGAGGCCGAGGGCCGGAACAGAGAGATGGGCGTCCGGCAATAGCGGGGCGGGCATCCATCCTCACTCCGGTCGCGCCGCGGCCTGGACCTGGCGGACCGCCTCCTGCACGCCCCCGCTCCAGGGTGCGCCGTGCCCCGGCAGCACCCACTTCGCCCGCACCTCCGCCAGCCGGTCGAGCGAGGCCAGCGCCTGCTCCCGATCGTCGGTGAACGGCGCCGGCTGCGGCCCGCGCCGTCCGGTCAGTACGTGCCGGGTCGTGAGCCCGTCGCCGACGAACACCGCGTCGGCCTCGGTCACGTGAACGGCGACGCTGCCCGGCGAGTGACCTGGCAACCGCAGGATGCGGGGCGAGCCCGGCAGGTCAAGAACGTCGCCGTCGGCCACCTCCGACACCTGGGTCAGGTACGTCGTGCGCAGGCCGCCCTTGCGGGCGGCGTACCAGAGGAAGCCGGCCGTGGCGCCGAGCCTGGCATGCCCCCAGCTGTTCTTGACCTTGACCTCGCCCCGGGCGCGCGCGGCGTCGGCGCTGTGGACGAAGACCGGGACGCCGTGGTCCCGGCGGAGCCGTTCGGCGAAGCCGAGATGGTCGGTGTCGCCGTGGGTGAGCACGACGCCGCGGATGTCAGCCGGGGTGCGGCCCAGGGCGGCGAGCTCGGCGGTCAGCTCGCGGAAGTGCCCGGCCAGCCCGGCGTCGACGACCGTCACGCCATCGTCGGTGACGACCAGATAGACCGCCACGATGTCGTTCCCGATGCGATGCAGGTGCCGATCAAGCCTCATGATCCGTCTCCTCGTCGATCCGCCATGATGGCTACGGTACATAGCCATCATGGCTAATGTCCATAGCTATACTGTGGAGGCGACACCGCACCGCCGGAGGAGAACGTATGCCGACGCCCGACCGCACCTCGCTGGACGCCATCGTCGAAGCAGCCCGCGACATCCTGGAATCGCACGGGCTCGCGCAACTGACCATGCAGGCGGTCGCCGGCCGGGTCGGCGTGCGCGCCCCCTCGCTCTACAAGCGGGTGCGCAACCGCGACGCCCTCGTCCGCCTCGTCACCGAGGCCACCCTCCTCGACCTGGAGAAGCACCTCGACGCCGTCCCGGCGACCACCGATCCCCGTGAGACGCTGGCGGCCCTGCTCCGCGCCTTCCGCGCGTTCGCCCACGCCCGCCCGGCCGCCTACCGCCTGATCTTCACGAACGTTCCGGCCCCGGCCAGACCCGATCCGGCCCTCCTGAGCCGCACGGCGACCCCCCTCCTGCAGATCGCCGCCGACCTGACCGGCCCCGGCCAGGCCCTCGAGGCGGCCCGCACGATCACCGCCTGGGCGCACGGCTTCATCAGCATGGAACTGGCCGCCGCCTTCAATCTCGGCGGCGACGTGGACCGCGCCTTCGAGTACGGCCTGACCCACCTGACGGCCGCCATCACCAAGCCGGCCTGACTCCACCCGACCGCGCACCGAGCCGTCGACGCCCGAGCGGCCATCGCCGAATGCAGCAAGCTTGTCTTTTACAATCATGCTTGGTCAATCCAAGCCAGCGGTACGATCTGCAGTATGGCGGCTCGCGAATACGGCCAGTTCTGCGGCCTGGCCCGTGCCCTCGAGATGGTCGGCGAGCGCTGGACCCTGCTGATCGTCCGCAACCTGCTGTCGGGGCCCCAGCGCTACACCGACCTGCGCAAGGGCCTGCCCGCCATCCCGACCAACATCCTGGCGGCCCGCCTCAAACAGCTCGAAGAGGCGGGTCTGGCCGTCCGCCGCGCGCTCCCCCACCCCGAGCGCGCGGTCGTCTACGAGCTCACCGACTACGGGCTCCAGCTCCAACCGGCGCTGATCGCGCTCGGCCGCTGGGGCGCCAGGACGATGACCGGGCCCCGCCCCGGCGAGATCGTCACCGCCGAGTCGGTGGCCATGGCCTTTCGCACCACCTACCGGCCGGAAACAGCCCGGGACACGACCATCGGCTACGAGGTCCGCATGGGTGGCTTCACCCTCCGCCTGCAGATCACCGACGGGGCACTGACCGTCGGCATCGGCCCGCATCCCGCCCCGGACCTCGTCATCGAGAGGCTGTCCGATCAGGGAATCCACGCCCTGATGACCGGCACCAGGACCGCCGGCCAGGCACTGGCCGACGGCAGCGTGCGGGTGGAGGGCGATCCCGAGCTTCTCCACCGGTTCGCCGAGACCTTCCGCTTCTGACCGGCCACTGGGCCGGTCACTGGGCCGGTCACTGGGCCGGCCGGTGACCGCCGGCCCGCCCGCACCCGGCCGTGGGTCATACGGGCTGCCCGATCGGCCGGATGGTCAGGGTGTTGAGGTCGACGCCCGCCGGCTGGTCGAGGGCGAAGCAGATGGACTCGGCGACGTGGTGGGGAGGCATGGCGAAGGAGGGTGCGCTGTCGCCTGGCCAGAAGGGGGTGTCGATCATGCCGGGATTGACGAGGGTGACGCCGATGCCACGGGTCGTGGCGTACATCCGCAGGTTCTCGGCCAGCCCGGTGACGGCCCACTTGGTGGCCGAGTAGAGGTTGGCGGGGCTGTTCTTCAGTCCGGCGACGCTGCCGACGAGCACCAGCCGCCCGCCGGTGGCCTCGAGGTGGGGCAGGGCGGCCCTGGCCAGCAGGGCGGGGCCGAGGACGTTGGTGAGGACCATGGGCGGCCACAACTCCGGGTCGCCGTCGCCGAGGGTCGCGCCCGCGGTGTGCTGGTAGTCGCTGGAGACGAATCCGGCGTTGGCCACCGCGGCGTGCAGGGCGCCGAAATGCTCCACGGTGCGGGTCACGGCGGCCTGGGTGGCCGGCCAGTCGGCCGCGTCGGCGATGACGCCGAGCAGCCGGTCGGGGTGGCCGGTCTCGTCGAGGAAGGCCCTGAGTCTGCTCTCGTCGCGGCCGGTGACGGCCACGCGGTGGCCGCGGTCGAGCAGCAACCGTGCGGTGTGGGCGCCGATGCCGCTGGTCGCGCCGGTGATCAGTACGGTCTTGCCGGTCATGGACATGCTCCCGGGTGATGGAGGTGGACGGTCTGCTGGTGGGGCGTCGCCCCGGTGGCACGCGGACGGTCTCCTCGTGCCAGGCGGACTGCCGGCGGCCGAGGTGGGCCGCGAGCCGCTTGACGCGCCGCGCCCCGAGCTTGATCGACGCCCACACCACGGTGAAGCCTGCTGGACACCCAGGTCGTGCTGTCCGCGACGCCATGGGCAATTCCAACAATCGTGTTGTTACTACGACCCTAACCCGGGCCGGTTCCAACTGCAACGTTGGTGTTGGACTAGGATGTGCCGCATGGCCTGGGATGTCGAGGGTACGAAGCGCCGCATCTACGAGGCGGCGCTGGCCGAGTTCGCCGAGCACGGACCGGACGGGACGACCGTCGACCGGATCGCGAAGCGCGCCCGGATCAACCGTGAACGGGTCTACAACTACTTCGGCGACAAGCCCAAGCTGTTCTCAGCGGTGATCCGCAGCGAGCTGGACAGGATCGCCGCCGCCGTGCCGCTGGTCATCACCCGCGCCGCGGACGTCGGCGAGTTCGCCGGCCGCACGTTCGACTACCAGCGGGCTCATCCCGACCTGGCCCGGCTGGTGCTGTGGGAGGGTTTGTCGGACACCGGCAGCGTGTCGGACGAGGTCGTGCGCACCGAGCTCTACTCCGGCAAGGCCCAGGCCGTGGCAGCGGCGCAACAGGCCGGGCTGATCGACGACACCCTCGACCCCGCCCATCTGATCTTCCTGGTCATCGCGCTGTCGAGCTACTGGTCCGCGGCGCCGCAGATCGCCCGGATGTTGTCCGGCAGCGACGTCCAGGACGGCGCCGAAGCCGCCCGCCGCCGTGCCGCCGTGGTCCACGCCGCCCAGCGGATCGCCGCGCCCCGACCGACCGACGGCACCACGACCGGCTGAAGCCTCTTCGAGATACGCCTCCTTACGCCGCACCGGACCGGCGGGCGGCTCTCAAGCGGGCCGGCTCGGGTTCGAGAGCGTTTGACCGAGTGCGCCCGCATTCTCTGCGACGCCTCGGAAACGTTACCGACGACACCCCCAAAACAGCAGGTCAGACACTGTGCCGCCCGGCCATGCCCGGGCCGTCGGCCTATCTGAGATCTTCGCTTCTGTGCCTGCCGCGCCCCTGCCCTGCCGGCACGGACCCGCTACGGCGAACCGAGACAGGAGCACCACCTCGTGCGACACATGACCGCAGCCGCCCTCACCGCCCTCACCCTCACCGGCGCCTTCGCCGCGGCACCTCCGGCCACCGCCGCCGCGCCGGCGGGCAACGCCCCCTCGTGTGTGGCCGTCTGGCAGACCACGGGCACCTTCACCAAGAAGGGATACGCGCGCAACGACTGCGACCGCCGGCTACGGCTGAAGATCAAGTGGGCGCGCGGCACCGACGGCGCCTGCCACACCGTCGACCCGGGACGCACCATCTACTCGCAGGTCGCTCGGGGCCCGCGCACCTTCGACGGAGCCGACACCTGCTGACCGGCACGCCCGGTGGAGGAGGCCGCCCGCCACGCGCGCTCAAGCCGCCCGGCGGCTCATGAGGAGATCCGCGGGGATGCGCACCGGCAGGCACAGGGTTTGACCGTGCTCGTCGAACAGGTCGTCACGGGAGCCGAAGAAGCCCAGGTCGGCCAGGACGTGACCTGAAAGGTCACATGAGGAGCAGGTGCTGCCGTCCCAGTCCACGGCCGTGCGCGCGATCGCGTCGAAGAGCGTCTCCCCACCCGCGTTGGTGAATCGGCCTCCCGCCCGCAGCATGCCGAGATCGCCGTAGAGCTCGGAAGCGGTCACCCACCGGCCATCGAGAAGGAACTCCGGCCAGGCCAGCACCACCCGCCGGGGAATCAGCGCGCGCAGCCGGGGGAACCGCGGATGCCAGAAGCGCCCGTCGAGCAAGAATCCTCTGACCCGAGTGGCGATCCCGCGGCCGCGCGCCACAGTGTTCGCCCCCGCTGTCCGCGAGGAGACGGCGGTGCGACAACCCCGTGATCGTGAAGGCGCCTGTCCCACCCGGCGATCCTAACGTGCCCCCTGCCGGTCAACACGTTACGACCTGGCGGAATGCATGGGATCGCCGACGCGTACGTCCTGTACGAGATCCTCGGACAAGACGTCGCCAGAACAGGGGGACATGCATGGGCACGTTGCAGCGGGTGGTGGTGCTCGATCACCCGGAACCGCACGGGCTGGATCCCGCGCTGGTCGGCTCCCAGGCGGAGCTGATCGACGCTTCCGGGCGGGCCGACGCCTTCGAGCTGTGCCACTCGGCCGACGTGGTCGTCACCGACGCCGTCCCGGTGACCGCCGCGCTGGTGGACAGGATGGAGCGCTGCCGGCTGATCTGCGAGTACGGCGTGGGCGTCGACAACATCGACGTGGCCGCCGCGACGGCGGCCGGGATCCACGTCTCGCGGGTGCCGTCTTACTGCGTCGAGGAGCTGGCCGACCACAGCCTGGCGCTGATCCTGGCGTCGACCCGGGGCATCGTCAGATACCACGATCACGTACGGCACGGCGGATGGGACTACCGCCAGGCCGGGACGCTCCGCCGCACGCGTGGGCAGGTCCTCGGCCTGTTCGGGCTGGGCCGTGCCGGCGGCGCCGTCGCGGCCCGGGCCGCCGCGCTCGGGTTCCGCGTCCTGGCGACCGACCCCGTGGTCGAGCCGGGCGACCCGCACGCGGCGTTCGCCGAACTGGTGCCGCTCGAGCGGCTGGTGGCGGAGGCCGACGTGCTCAGCCTGCACGCGCCGCTGACGCCCGCCACCCGGCAGGTCATCTCCGCCGCGAGGTTGGCGGCGATGAAACCGACGGCCTACCTCGTCAACACGGCACGAGGCGCCCTGGTCGACCAGCCGGCCCTGCTGGCGGCGCTGCGGGCGGGCCGGCTGGCGGGCGCGGCCCTCGACGTCCTGGCGACCGAGCCGCCGGGCGCGCACGAGGAGCTCCTCGCCCTGCCGAACGTGATCGTGACCCCGCACGCGGGCTTCTATTCGGAAGAGTCGCTGGCGGACGTCACCCAGGAGGTGTTCTCGGAAGTCCGTGCGGCTCTGAACGGACAACGGCCGCGGAACGCGATGAACCAACCCGGCGACGGGGGAAGGGTGCGATGACGCCGCGGACGGCTGCTCCCCCGGCGGAGTGACGACGCGGGCTGCAGGGCGACGGCGGACGCCGTCGACCTGACGCCGTTCACGTGAGTCAGCTCTTCTGCGTGCCTTGCCCGCGCGATCGCTGGATCCGAAGAACGTGCCTGCCCTCTTGATGAGTGCATACTGCGTATGCATACTTAGTACGCATGCCGGTCAGACACGGGTTGCTCGCCCTCCTCAGCACAGGGCCCCGGCATGGCTACCAGCTGCGCATCGAGTTCGAGGCGTCGACAGGGGCGACCTGGCCGCTCAACATCGGCCAAGTCTACACGACGCTGTCCCGCTTGGAGCGTGACGGCCTGGTCAAGCCGGGCGAGTCGGACGAGCAGGGCCGGGTCGTCTACATGATCACGGAGGCCGGCCGGGAGGAAACCGCGCGATGGTTCAGCACCCCGGTCGTCCACTCCGACCGGCCGCGGGACGAGCTGGTCATCAAGCTGGCCATGGCCGTCGCGGCCAGGAACGTGGACGTCGCCGAGGTCATCCACCGGCAGCGGACGGCGACCATGCGGGCTCTCCAGCAGCTGACCATGGCCAAGCGAGCGGCCACGGCAGGCGCGGCGCAGCGGCTGGTGCTCGACTCCATGATCTTCCAGGCCGAGGCCGAGCAACGGTGGCTGGACCACTGCGAGGCCGTTCTCGAGGAGGAAAGATGACGTTCCTGCGGCTGGCCGAGGTGGCCAGGGTCCATGGGGAAGGGGCGGCAGCCGTACACGCGCTGAAGGGCGTGAGCCTCGAAGTCGGCGAGGGAGAGCTGATCGCGGTCATGGGCCCGTCGGGGTCCGGCAAGTCGACCCTGCTCCACGTCGCGGGCGGGCTCGACCGGCCCACGTCGGGAACGGTGCACATCGGCGAGCACGACCTGGCCACCGTGCGCGACCTGGCGGCGCTGCGGCGCCGCGGCGTCGGCTACGTCTTCCAGGACCACAACCTGATCGCGTCGCTGACGGCGGCGGAGAACGTGATGCTGCCGCGCGAGCTGGACGGCGTGCGGCAACGTCCCGCCCGCGAGCAGGCCTTGGGCGTGTTGAGGGAGATCGGCGCGGAGCACCTGGCCGACCGCTTTCCCGACGAGCTGTCCGGTGGCCAGCGCCAGCGGGTCGCCATCGCCCGCGCTCTCGTCGGCGAGCGGCGCCTGCTGCTGGCCGACGAGCCGACCGGCGCGCTCGACACGCGCACCGGCGACGAGATCCTGCGGACATTACGCGCCCGCTGTGACGCGGGCGCCGCGGTCCTGCTCGTCACCCACGAGCCGCGCTACGCCGCCTGGGCCGACCGGGTGGTGTTCCTGCGCGACGGGGAGATCACGGATTCCACGGACGGCTCGCTGGTGAGCGCCCGATGAGCGCGCTCGTCGCCGCGCTGCGCATCGCCCGCAGGACCGCGTGGCGCTCCCGAGGACGAAGCGCGCTCATCATGGTGATGATCGGCCTGCCCGTCCTGGTGATCACGGGAGTCTTCACCCTCACCGAGACCATGTACGTCACCGCGCGGGAGGGGGTGGTGGCCGAGCTCGGCACGGCCGACGCCCGCCTCGTCCGGACGCCCGAGGGCACGGTGCTCCGGCAGCAGCCGAACGGAGCGGGCTGGAGCAGGGGCGGCGGCGACGGAACGGCCGCTCCGGAGCTCGGCAGCGCCGAGGTGGCGGCCCTGCTGGGACCTGGCACCCGGTTGGTCCCCTTCAGCACCGGCGTGCTCCGGCTGGGCGCCGAACGGGTCGACGCGGTGGAGACCGACCTGCGCGACCCCCTCACCAGGGGGATGCTGGCCTTGACCGAGGGCAGGTTCCCCGCCGCCCGCGAGGTCGCCGTGACTCCCGCGCTCGGCCTGCGCCCCGGCGACCTCCTGCGGCCGTCCGGCGCGGCGCCGCTCACGGTGGCGGGCGTGGTCGAGCATCCGCACCGGCCCTCGCTCCGCGAGGTGGTGGGCCCGGATCTGCCGCTGGAGCCCATGGATGACGGCTTCTCCTTCTCCAGGTACGGGCCGGGCTGGCTCGCCGACACCGCCGAGCCCGTGACCTGGGTCGACGTGCCCGCGCTGAACGCGGCCGGCCTGTACGTCACCTCCCGCGCCGCGCTTCCTGACTCTCCGCGCTCCCTCGTCAGGTTCTCCTCCTTGGACGTCCAGCACACGGTCGGGCTCGGCGCCATGGTGATCATGCTGGTGCTGGAGACGGCGCTGCTGGCCGGGCCCGCCTTCGCGGTCGGGCTCAGACGACGGCGACGCGAACTGGCCGAGATCACGGCGCAGGGTGGTTCGGCCCGGCACCTGCGGACGATCGTGCTGGTCGACGGGCTGGTCCTCGGGGGCGCGGCCACCGTCGTGGCGACGCTGCTGGGCGTCGGGGCCGGGGTGCTGGGCGCCCAGGTCGCCGCGCGATGGGGAGGCCAGGTCGGCCCGGCGGAGGTGCCGTGGGCGCCGGTGCTGGGCGTCGCCACCCTGGGGTTGATCACCGGGATCGCGGCGGCGCTGGTGCCCGCCGTGCAGGCGGCCCGGCAGGACACGGTGACCGTGCTGTCCGGACGCGCGTCCGGGGTGGCCGACCGGCCGGGGTGGCCCCTGGCGGGAGCCGTGCTGGTGCTGGCCGGTCTCGGAGCGACCGTGGTGGCGCGGCGCCAGCCGGGCCTGGTGTGGGTGTGGGCCTCCGCGCTGCTCGTCATGATCGGGCTGGTGGTGCTGACGCCGTGGCTGGTCCGCTGCACGGGACGGGTGGCCACACGGTTGCGGCTGCCGCTGCGGATGGCCGTCCGCGACGCGGTTCGCCACCGATCCCGTACGGCGAGCGCCGTGGCGGCCGTCATGGCGGTCACGGCCACGGTGGTGGCGATGGGCATCGGCGCCCACAGCGAGTTCATGGACCAGCGCGACGCCTACACCTCCGCGCGTCCGACCGGCACGCTGGCGATCTGGGGCGGGCCCATGGGCGACGCGACCTGGGACAGGCTGCGCGCCGAGGCGGTCCGCAGGTTGCCGGGCGTGCCGCTGGCCGCCGGCTACCACGCCGAGGACGCCCAGGGTCACCGCTACGCGTTGCGGTACAAGGTGCGTTGGAACGGCACCAGGACGCGCCGTACGGCGGCCATCGGGGACCAGGCTCTGCTGAGGCTGCTGCAGGGACGCCACGATCCGCGGGCGGCCGCCGCGCTGGCGAGCGGCAAGGCCGTGGTGTTCGACCCGGCCGCGGTGCGCGACGGCAAGCTGGCGCTGCGGGCGAGCTCGACGTCCGGCCCCGCACGCAGGCTCGAGGTGCCGGCGGTGGCGGCCACACCCGCCGGCGAGCACCAGGGCGGAGCCCTGCTGCCACGCGCGCTGGTCGAGCGGGCCGGGTTCGCGACGGCGGAGCGTCAGCTGTATGCCATGCACCAGCCGCCGGCCGGCTCGACGCTGGCGCGCGACCTGGCCAGGGTGACCCCTCGCGTGACGGTCGCCTCCGAACAGGGCTACCGCAACGTGCCCGAGCCGGGCTTGTGGGGCTGGCTGGCCGGAGCTCTCGTCCTCGTCGTCGGCGGCACGCTTGCCGCCACCCGCCTGGCGGCCGCCGACATGCGGCCCGACCGCGCGACGTTGCTGGCCGTCGGCGCGCGGTCAGGGACGTTGCGGATGGTCGTGGCCGGTCAGGCGCTCTACATCTCCGGGCTCGGCGCGCTGGTGGGGCTGGTCGCGGGGACGGTGACCGGCGTGGCGCTGACCCGGCCGATGACGACGCACGGCGCCGGAGATCCCGCGACGATCGCCGTACCGTGGCCCTTCGTGATCGCCGTGGTGGTGGGACTGCCCGCGCTGGCGACCGTGGCGGCCCTGATCACCCGCACCCGGCTGCCTCTCGCCCGCCGGCTCGTGTGAACACCGGGCCGGGGCGCCGGCGGTGCGGCGGGCCCGCCAGGCGTAACGGTCGCTCGCCGGAACTTCTCAGGCGTTCCTGACGCCCGGACGGGGACGTCCGACCTCCCGCCGCAGAGCATCCACTGTCGGCCGGCGCCACCGTGGCCGCCTTCCCCGGCCCGGCACGGTCTGGAACGCCAGGTCAGCGACCCTGCGACAGCCACGGCACCCGGGCACGCCGTTGCCGGTCCGCGCCGTATCCGTTCACTGGCGACCATTCCCTGTTCACCGATTTTTTGACATCCTCCGTTGGACGTAGGACGTCCCCTCACACTCTCATGCCAGGAAGGGCGAAGACATGCACGATGGTCACCCCCCGCAAAGCCGTGCCCGGCGCTCGCCGCGCCGCCGGGCGAGCGCCGTGCTGGTGCTCGCGGGCTTACTCGTCGGCGTGTTCGGCGCGCCCGCGGCGGCTGCGCCGGCAGAGGACTCCGCGACCGGCGGCACCGCACCGTTCGTGGACGAGCAGGTGCTCTACGAGCGGGGCGACTTCGGATACGCCTGCTTCCGGATCCCCGCCGTGGTGCGGGCCGCGGACGGCACGCTGCTGGCCTTCGCCGAGGGGCGGGTGAAGGACTGCGGCGACGACGAGGACATCGACCTCGTGCTGCGCCGTTCCGCCGACGGCGGGCGGACCTGGGGGCCGCTGCAGGTGGTCTCGGAGGGGAACGGCACGACCCACGGCAACCCGGTGCCGATCGTCGACGAGCGTACGGGGCGGGTCGTGCTGGTGAGCACCCACAACGGCGCCGAGCCGTGCCCGGACGGCTGTGACCGCGATCCCTGGGTGCAGGTCAGCGACGACCACGGGGCGACCTGGTCGGCCGCAAGGGAGATGACCGAGGGCAAGCGTCCGGAGTGGAACCACTGGTACGCCACGGGCCCCATGCACGGCATCCAGCTCAGGCACGGCCCGCACGCCGGCCGGCTGGTCGTCGGGGCGAGTTACGAGAGCTGGGACCGGGTGGGCGCGCACGCCTACGGCACGCACCTGCTCTACAGCGACGACAGCGGGGTGACCTGGAACATCGGAGCCGAGACGTCCTCCGACGACGGCACGATGATCGCCCAGGAGGTCACCGTCGTCGAGCTCGACGACGGGCGGATCTACGCCTCGGCCCGCGAGCGCGGCACCGACGAGGGCAGCCGGGCGTACGCGACCAGCAGCGACAGCGGCGAGACGTGGGACGCGCCGTTCCGCACCATGCCGGCCCTGGCGACGACCGACGTCCAGGCGTCGCTGCTGCGGTTCGGCGAGAAGCACATCCTCTTCTCCTCGCCGATGCACCCGGGCGCCCGGGAGGCGATGGGGATCCGGTCGTCCCACGACGAGGGGCGCCGCTTCGAGAGCTGGAACGAGGGCAAGGTCTTCCACTGGGGGCCGTCGGCGTACTCGGACATGGTGCGGCTGGACGGCGCCGAGGCGGCCCTGATGTACGAGGCCGGCGACGTGTCACCGTACGAGCAGATCCGGTTCGCCCGGTTCAACGAGGCGTTCCTGGAGACGCCGAACGGCACCCCGCCCGGGATCCCGGGGCCGCCCGCGCCCGGCCCGACGACGCCGGACAGGTCGCCGCACGGCAACACGGCGTACGTCCGCGGCGGCGCGCAGACCGCCGACGGGCGGTTCGGCGGCGGGCTGGCCCTGGACCGGGTGGACGACCGGGCGGAGGTGGCGTTCGACGCGTCCATCGACCTCGGCGCGAAGGACTTCACGCTGACCTCCTGGATCCGGTACTCGGAGACGGCCGGCTCGCACGCGATCCTCTGGTTCCACCGCGTGGACCGGGGCACCAACCCGCCTGGGCTGTGGCTGCGGGCGGAGCCGGCGAGCAACCGCATCCGGGCGGTCCTCGCCGTCGACCGGTTCGACGTGACCGTGCAGTCGCCGAGCGCGTACAACGACGGGCAGTGGCACTTCGTGGCGCTCCAGCGGGTACGCGGCGAGCTCAGGCTCCTGGTGGACGGCGTGCAGGTCTCGTCGGCGCCGGTGCCGGCCGGTTCGCTGACGCTCGGCAAGGAGTTCGGGCTCGAAGGGATCCACGTCGGGCAGCGGCTGGACGGCGCGGACCGGTTCCGCGGGACGCTGGACGAGGTACGCGTCTACCGGCGCGCTCTCACCGGCGCCGAGCTGGACCTGGTCCGGGAGCGGAACCTCCCGATCGGCGGCCGGCTCGGGCTGCGGCTGCCGTTCGACCACGTCGGCTGAAGGGCGCGAGCCGCCCGGCGACGGCGCCCGCGGAGACCCGCGGGCGCCACCGCCGCGCCCGACCATGCCTCCGGGACGTAGGACGTCCAGCGGGTTGAACGAGCGGCGTGCGTCCGGTGGCCCGTCCGTGTAGTCGGCGTAAAATCTCCTCCACCGCCTGGCTTTCGCAGACCGAGAGGTGGGATGTTCGACACGAGGTCTTCGACGAGCCTGGAGGCAGCATGCCTACGCGTGACGGCGCGTCGCTTCAGGAGCGCATCATCGCCCTGATCCACGAGCGCGGGCTGGCCCCCGGGGCGCCGATGCCCACCGAAGTGCAGCTGATGGACCTGCTCGGGGCGAGCCGCAACAGCGTGCGTGAGGCCGTGCGGGCCCTGCGGGCGCTGGGCATCGTCGAGATCCGGCACGGACATGGGACGTTCGTCGGGCACGCGTCGCTCGACGTGCTGACCCCGTCGCTCGCCTTCCAGGTGCGTTCGGGCCAGGGCGGCGGGATCCGCGCGCTGCACGATCTGGTCGAGGTTCGGGAGCTGCTCGAGACCGGGCTGATCGGCCAGGTGGCCCGGAGCACCAGCGTCACCCGCCTCGCCGCGCTGGACGCCCTGGTCAACGGCATGGACCGGGACCCTGGAGCCGATCGGGCGTTCCACGCGCTGCTGTACGAATCGTGCGGCAACGAGCTGGTGCTGCAGCTGATCGGCCTGTTCTGGGACGTCTACCACGAGGTCGAGCCGACGCTCGGCCCGCCGGAGGAGCGGACCGCGGAGATCGTCGTCAACCACCGCCGGATCGTGGCGGCGCTGCGCGCCCGTGACACCGAGGCCGCCCGAGAGGCGATGCGGCTGCACTTCCGCGACGTCAAGGCGCGCATCGCGCGGGCGAAGGCCCGGCCGCTCCCCGCGCCGACCTGACCCGGGCCGCACCCGACCCGGGCCGCACCCGACGCGGGCCGTACCCGACCCGGGCCGACCTGATCCGCGCCGACCTGATGCGGGCCGGGTGTTCTGGTGGTCAGGGGTCGCCCACGCGGAGGGCGTCGAGGTTCCGGCGCCGGCCCATGGCGATGTGCGCGTACGCCCCGAGCACGGCGCACAGGCCCATCCCGGCCACCAGCGCCACGGGCGTGAGCAGGCCCGGCGTGTGGCCGGCGACGGGCAGGCCACCCGCGAACGCGGACACGTCCACGCCCGGTCCGAGCGCGGCCGGCAGGACCAGCCCCAGAGCCAGGCCGACCGGCGCGGTGACGAGGACGACGGGCAGCAGCTCCAGCAGGACCAGCCGCCTGGCCTGCCTGCCGGACAGCCCGAGCGTGCGCAGGAGCGACACCGTCCTGGCCCGCCCTGCCGCCCCCGCGACCAGCGACAGGACGATCGCGACCAGCGCGTACGCCCCCAGCGCCACCGTCACCACGACCATCGTCGTGCGGACCGTGCCGGTGAGCGGGTCGGCCTGGATGGCCGCCAGCGCCGCCTCCTGCGTCTCCACGGTGGCCGACGGGACCAGCCGCGCCAGGTCGGCGGGCGAGGCGTCGCCCCTGATCAGCAGGGTGTTGGCCGCGGGCCAGGGCAGCACCTCCCGCGGCACGAGGAGGAACTGCCCGCTGGAGTAGAAACCCGGCACCGCGTCGATCATGCCCTGAGCGGTCAGCCGTACCGGCGACAGCCACATGATGTCGAAGGCGTCCCGGTCGCCCAGGGCGGGCGAGAGCAGCGCGGACCTGTCCCCGGACAGCGCGGGCAGGCTGATGGGCGCGTCCTCGTTGACCCGCCGCCACCGCGCGAGGTCCACGGCGACGGCGTACGGCCGCTCCCCCGTGGCCCCGATCTGCACCCGGCCCGTCAGCGCGAGCGCCACCTCCTCGACCCCGGGGGCCCGGCGTACGCGCTCGATGGCGCCGGGCGGGATGTCCGCGACGGACGTCAGCTTGATCGGCGCGCCCACCTTCTGCCAGGACGCGAGCCGCTGCGTGGTGGTGATCCCGTCGTGGACCACCGCGGCGTACACCGACAGGCTCAGCGCGGGCAGCAGGACCAGCACCGTCAGCGCGCCCGTGGATCGCCCTCTGGCCGCCCCGGCCAGCGCCAGGAACGGCACGGCCGCCCGCCCCCGCGCGGTCAGCCGGACGAGCAGCCGCAGCGGGTACGGGTAACACCGCAAGGTGATCAGCGCGGCCGCGAGCGCCAGCGCCACCGGGATCACCAGCAGGAACGGATCCTGCTGCGTGCCGGACGGTCCTCGGGCCCGCAGCAGGTACGCTCCCGCCAGCGCGAGCACGACGACCAGCGCCTCCACCGTCACCCGCCGCGCGGACGGCCGGGCGGTGACCAGGTCGGCACGGCGCTCCCCCAGCGGCGTGCGATGCGCGAGCACCAGGCGTGCCGCGGCGAAGGTCACGGCGGCGACGACCACGACCGCCGGTCCGAGGTGCACGATCGGCGGCACGGGCCCCGGCAGGAGGAACGACAGGGCGTACCCGGCCAGGGCCGCGGGCCCCACGGTGAGCGCGGTCAGCGCGGCCCCGGCCGCCGCCACCTGCCGCAGCGCGGCGCCGCGCGCCCGCGCCAGGGCCATCGTGCGCTCCATCCGGTCGGTCAGCAGCCGCACGCCCAGCGCGATCACGCCGAGCGCGACCGCGAACAGGCCTCCGAGCACCAGGTACATGACGGTCCGGGCGGCGGACAGCGTGGTCAGGAAGCCGGCGAGCAGAGGGGGCAGGCCGGTGACCAGGCGGTAGCTGATGCTGCCGGTCCCCTGGACGTCCACCTGCCGCCGGAACGCGGCGACCGCGGCTTCGACGCCCGGCACGCCGGCGGCGCTCGCGGCCCGCCCGTCGAGGGGAAGGACCCAGCGGTAGGCCAGCGTACGGGCTTTGTTGGTGAGCGCGCTGAGCCCGTCGTCCGACATCAGGGTCGTGGTGTGGAACTCCTCCGGCCCGTCCGCCGGCACGACCCTGGTGACGTGCAGGACGTCGGCGTCGTGGCTCCAGGATCGGTCGGCCGGGTCCTTGGCCCTGAAGACGCCGACGATCTTCGCGGCGGTGTGCGCGCTCTCGCCGAGCATCCTGGTCTGGCCGACGCGCAACCCCATCCGCTCCACGGCCTCCTCCACGACGCCCACCTCGATGACCGGGATCGTCGCACCCCGGTACCGCGTGGTGGACGGCTTGCCGGGCGGGCGGCCGCGCACCCAGTCCACCCGCCGATCGGCGTCGGACAGCCAGCCGAGGTTGACGAAGGTTCGGGTGTCGCCCGTCTCGTTGACGGGCGTGCGGAAGGTCTTGGCGCTGATGTGGCCGCCGCGCCCGACCAGGGGCCGCAGCTCCGCCGGGAGGAGCCGGCGCCAGTGGAGGCCGGCGCCCTCGAACTCCGCGCGTGAGTGCAGCTCCCCGGCGGGCAGGGCCGGAGCCGCGGTGACGGTCAGGTCGGTCCGCACCGCGACGGTCGCGGCCAGCGAGCGGCGCAGCGCCTCGTCGAACGACGCCTGCATCGTCCTCGGCAGCCCGGCGACGAGCAGGCAGGCGACCGCCGTCAGCACGACGAGCAGCGCCGACGTGCCCGCGTGCGCCCGGACGCCCAGGGGGATCCTCACCGCTCCTCCAAGGTCTGCCCCCGCCACATGCGCCGGGCCAGCCCGGCGACGATCGTGACCAGCACCGCCGTCACCAGGGCCAGCATCGCCGCGACGGCCGCCCACGGGATGTGGAACAGCACGCCGGGCGTGACCGCCGACGCCTGCCCGGTCATGACGACGCGCGGGACCACCAGGTTCCCGACCACCACGGCGAGCGCGGTGCCGGCGGCGAGCGACAGCCCTATGACGAACGCCTGCTCCGTGGCCAGCATCCCGAGCACCTGGCGGGGGCCGATGCCCAGCGCGCGCAGCACGGCGAACTCGGCCCGCCGCTCCCGCGCCGCGACCACGGCGTTCACCAGGAACCCGAGCACCGCGAACCCCAGCGCGGCGGCGAACGCCAGGGTCAGCGCGCCCTGCAGGGCGCCCGCCAGCGGATCGTCGCGCAGTTCCGCCGCCAGCTCCCGGCGGTCGACCGCGGTCACGTCCCACTGGGGGGTGCGGCGGAGGATCTCCCGCGCGGGAGCGGTGTCGGGGGCGGCGAGCCACCATTCGGTGGCGGGCCTGGACGGCTGAGCCGCGGCCAGCTCGTACGCCTGCAGCGTCTCCCAGTCGGCGAGCACGGCCTGCTGGTCCGGGGCGCTCGTGGGCATGCTCGTCACGATGCCGGCCACCTCGACCCGCACGACCCGGCCGGCGAGGCGAACCGTCCCGACCTGCCCGACGTCCAGCTCCAGGGTGGCGGCCAGGCCGGACGTGAGCACCACGGGCAGCGGGCCCGGCTCACGCGGCGGGCCGAAGGTGATCACGCCCCGCGGGCGGGCGACGGCCCCGGCCACCGGCACGTCCCGGCCGTCCGCGCTCAGCCCGGTCAGCCTCAGGGCGGCCTGCTCGCCCGCCACGAGGCCGCGTACGGACAGCGGATAGGTGATCGTGCCGGCGCGTCCGGCGAGCGGGGCCAGGTCGGCCTCGACCCGGTTGCCGCCCTCCCGCAGCTCGCCGAGCGGCAGGTCGAACCACACGCCCAGCGCGTCGGACAGCACCAGCCTGGCCGGCACGGCGGCGCGTGACTCGACCCGCACGGTGAGGGCGCGCGGCCGTCCGGGCAGCTGCAGCCGGGCCGCCCGGTCTCCGGCGAGCGCCGCGGACAGCTGCGGCACCGTCCGCGCCGACAGGTCGGGGCGCAGGCGGAACAGCTCGCCGAGCCTGCCCGCGTCCAGGGCGACGAGCAGCGCGCTCTCGCCGCCCACCCCGGTCGGCGCCCGGAAGGCGGGGGAGGCGGCGGTGACGCCGGGCAGCGCCGTGAACGCCGTGCCGCGGCCGAGCGTCCCCAGCTCGGGCCCCTCGGACGGGCCCGACAGGCGCAGGTCGGCCGCCGCCCGGTGGTCGGCCTGGTCGCGCTGCGAGGCCTGCCAGGTGGCGGTGGTGGCCATGGAGACGACGCCGATGGCGATCGCCAGGGTCAGCAGCAGCGCGGGGCCGGCGTACGTGAGCGGCCGCCTGCTGACCTGCCAGGCCCCCAGAGCGGGCGCGAGGTCAGGCCGGCGCGAGGTCAACCGCTCGGCCAGCCGCGACACGCGCGGCACCAGCCGCAGCCCCAGCAGGCCGCCCGCGAGCAGGGCCAGGGCCGGGCCGGAGACGATCAGCGGGTCGATGCCGAGCCCGCCCGCCGCCGTCGCGGTGACCGGCGCGCCGTAACGCTGGAGCTGCCAGATCGCCAGCCCGGCCACGACCAGCAGCGCCAGGTCCGCGCCCGCCCCCTGGACCAGCCCGCGCCGGCCGCCGCGCCCGCGCGCCGACTGCTCCTCCACGTACGTGCGCCGCGCGCCCGCCACGGCCGGCAGCGCCAGCAGCGCGGCCGCGGCCAGCGCCACCCCGGACGACACGAGGAACGTGCCCGCGTCAACCCGCGGCGCCAGCCGCACTCCCGAGGCGCTGATCCAGGGCAGCAGGCCGATCAGCGCGAGCAGCGGCGGCCCGAGGAACGGCGCCACGATCGCGCACGGCACCGCCACCAGCAGCGCCTCGCCCCCGGCCAGGCTCGCCAGCCGCGTCGTGCCCGCGCCGCGCGAGCGCAGCAGCGCCATCTCCATGCGCCGGTGGTCGGCGAGCAGCCGCGCGGTGAGCATCAGCGCGTACGCGGCCAGCACCAGCAGCTGCAACACCGGGATCAGCACCGTGGAGCGGGCCACCAGGGACGCGGTGTCGAGCTGGGTGAGGAGTTCGGGCAGGTCGCCGGCGGTCAGGCAGTTCACGCATCCGGCCGCCGCCAGCCGCTCGCCCACCCGGCCGACGGCCTCGGCCAGCGGGCGCAGCCGTTCGGGCGTCAGCGCGCCGAGCTCCGGCTCGGCCGCCCACACGGCCCGCACGCCGGTGGCGAAGCGCGCGACGAACGTCTCCTGCGTCACCATCAGGGGCCCGTACGTGGTGTACTCGCCACGCTCCACTCCCCTGCTCAGCAGCTCCTCACCGCCCCACCGCTCGCCCACGGGGTCGTCGAGCCGGAAGACGCCGACGACGTGGACCTCGACCGGGCGCCCGTCGAGCCGCGCCTTCGTGACGAGCTCCTCGCCGATCTCGAACCCGGTGGCGGCGGCGGCCGGCTCCGAGATCGCCGCCTCGACGGCCGGCCCGCCGGCCCGCGGCCACCTGCCCGCGGCCAGCCGGGCGTGCCGGTCGAGCCCGTCGTGGCTGCCGAACCGCAGCAGCTCGGGCCGCTCCTCGCCGTCCTGGCCCGGCATGACGTACGAGTCGGAGCGCAGGCTGGTGGTGACGGCCGGTGGGGCAGCCGGTGGGGCCCCGTGGGCCGCGGCGAGCTCGTCGCGCACCATCCGGTCGTACTCCGGGAAGGTCCCGGCGTTGACCTGGGCGGTGATCGTGGTGGTCGTCTGGCGGTACGAGGCTGTCTCCATCGCCCTGCGCACACCCGCGCCGGCGATGGAGGAGGCGTACATCGTCAGCGCCACCAGCGTGGTCGTCGTCAGCAGGATCGAGCAGAGCGCGGCCAGGAGGAGCAGCGGCTCGCCGAGCGCCCGCTTGACGACCAGCGGCCCCCGCATTCCTCTCTCCTTCCCCGATGTTTAGACCTTCGGGGCCCGGCGGGGCGGGGGCAAGGGTGACGGCACACCTGATATGCGCATGTGATCGTCCGATCTCCGGACGGCGTGAGCGCGCGGGAACGGCGGCGCCCGCCTGCCCGGTCGAAGGGCTCACCGTGGCCGTCGGGCGTTGACACCGACGGAGTTCCGCCCCCGGTTCGGGCAGCCGGAGTTCTACGCCGTCACGCTCTTCCGCGAGGGCCCGGGGGAGGCTGTTCGCGCTGCCGGCGCTGGTGGGCGCGCACCTTGGTCCGGTTGCCGCAGCGCGCCATCGCGCACCAGCGCCGGTTGTGCGCGGGTGAACGGTCGACGAAGCGCAGGGCGCAGCGGTCCGCGCCGCAGAGGCGGACCCGGCGGACCTCGTCCGACACCAGCAGGTCCACCGCGTCATGCGCGACCAGGCCCAGCCCTGCCGCGGCGCCCTCGGCCCTGTCGCGCGACTCCCCCGGAGCCAGGCGCCCGTCCACGATGGCGACCTGGGGTGCCGGACGGAGGGCCGCCATGGCCGCTTCGTTGATCAGGGACAGGTCTCCCGCGTGGGGGAGCTCGCCGCTCGCGGCCGCCATGACCGCCCGGTCGATGGCCTCGCGCAGTCGCCGGGCGAGAACGAGCACGCCCTCGGGCTCGGCGTGGGGCAGGGCCGGTTCGCCGGCCACTCCCGCGGTGTACAGCCAGCGCAGCACGTCTCCGGGCTCCCGGAGCGTCTCACGAGGTTCCTTCCAGCGGTCGCGCAGGGTGTTGACGAAGTCGAGGCACACGCTGCCGCCGTGCCAGAGCCACTCGTCGTCCGCGGTCACCTGTGCCTCCTGTCCACCGAATCGACGGAGGCGCACCGTGTCCTCTCCGGGACACGATCCTGATCGCCCACGCGTGGGACCACGAGGCCTTTCACGAAGGCGCGTCCTCTTCCTCCCGGTCTGGGGACGCACGCCGGGACGGGCGAGCGTCCTGCGCTCACGGGTGACTCCCCCGGGTGAGGAATCCGCGAAGGTGGTCGAGGAGGATGTCCGGACGCTCCTCGGGGATGAAGTGACCGCAAGCGGGGATCTGGCCACCCGTCACGTCGTCGGCGTACTCGCGCCAGATCTCCAGCGTCGGAAGGCGGGCGGGCAACCCGGCGGAGCCCCACAGGGCCAGCACGGGCATGGCGAGCCTGCGCCCCATGGCCGCGTCGGCGTCGTCGTCCACGAGGTCCTGCTCCTGGGCGCGGTAGTCGTCGAAGCCGGCCCGCAGGGCGCCCGGCCGGGAGAACGCGCGGACGTAGGCGTCCACGGCATCGGGGTCCAGGCCGTGACGGTTGTACGTCCAGCGTTCGAAGAAGTACTCCAGATATCCGCGTACGTCGTTGGCCACGAGGCGTTCCGGCAGGTCCGGCTGCATGTGGAACAGCCAGTGCCAGTAACCGGAGGCCACCGAGGCGTCCAGCCGCCGGAACATCTCCCGCGTCGGGACCACGTCCAGCACGACCAGCCGCTCCACCTGCCCGGGGTGGTCGAGCGCCCAGCGATGCGCGACGCGGGCACCACGGTCGTGCCCCACGACGACGGCCCGCTCGAAGCCGAGCTCCTGGACGAGCGCGGCCATGTCGGCGGCCATCTGACGCTTGTCGTAGCCGGTGGCCGGTTTGTCGCTGAGCCCGTATCCGCGCAGGTCGGGCGCGACGACCGTGTGATCGGCGGCCAGCGGCCCGAGCACCGCCCGCCAGCAGTGGCTCGTCTGCGGCCACCCGTGGAGCAACAGGATCAGCGGGCCGGAGCCCGCTCGGGTGTAGTGCACGCGGATTCCGTTCACGAAAGCCACGCCCGTCGTCGTCACGGCGCCGCCCATGGTGCCCCCGTCCCTCTTAACCGTCTTAGATGGTTAAGCTAGCCCTCACCCCTCCGGCGCGGCAAGGAAGCCGGCGCCGGGCGCGGCGTCACCAGCGCGGCAGGGGTTCGGCCTAGCCAGCGAGGTAGCCGCCGGTGGCGTCGAGGTCGTGACCGACGACGGCGCTCGAGTCGTCCGAGGCGAGGAACATGACGACCCTGGCGATCTCCTCGGCCGCGACGATCCGCTTGACGGGGTAGTCCTGGGCGATCTGCTCGTACGTCACCCCGAACGCCTCGGCCGCACGCCGCAACATGGGCGTGTCCACGGCGCCCGGCGCCAGCGCGTTCACCCGGATGCCGTCGGCCGCGTACTCCAGGGCCGCCACCTTCGTCAGCGACGCGACGGCGTGCTTGCTGGCGTTGTACGGCGCGATCGTGGCCCACCCGACCTCGGCGGAGACCGACGCGGTGTTCACGATGGCGCCGCGGCCCCGCTCCAGCATCCTCGGGACCTCGTACTTCATGGCGAGGAAGACGCCCGCGGCGTTGGTGCGCCACACGGCCTCCATGTCGGCGAGGGTCTGCTCGTGCACGCGGACCGCGCGGGGGCTTTCGATCCCGGCGTTGTTGACGGCGATGTCGATCCGGCCGTGGCGGCGTACGCAGGCTTCGACGAAGTCGCGCACCTGGCCCTCCTCGCGGACGTCGGCCCGCCGGAAGGTGGCCCTGCCGCCCGCGGCACGGATGCTCGCGGCGACCTTGTCGCCGAGCGCCTCGCGCCGGCCGCAGAAGAACACCGCCGCCCCCTCGGCCGCGAACGCGCGGGCGGTGGCCTCTCCGATACCGGACGTGGCGCCCGTGATCAGGACGACCTTGCCGGCGAACCGGTCACGTGGCTGCTGGAGCGTGCGGGCGGCGGCGCCGGGGGTGAGGGCTGTGGCCGCCGCCGCGGTGGCGCCCGCGGTGAGCAGGGCCCTTCTCGACGGCGTGCGGAGGTCTGGCTTGCGCGTGGTCATGCCGACAGGCAACCAGCCGGGGGACTCCACGGGCCAATACCTGTGCCCATACATTTCAGGCATGGACGTGGACACGCGGGTGCTGCGCTACTTCGTCACGGTCGCCGAGCGGCTGAGCTTCACGCAGGCCGCGAAGGAGCTGTTCGTGGCGCAGCCGTCGCTGTCCCGGCAGATCCGGCAGCTGGAGGAGCGGCTCGGCGCCGACCTGTTCACCCGGCCCGAGGTCCGGCTCACCCCCGCCGGCGAGCAGTTGCTGACCGCGGCACGCCGCCACATCGCCGAGTGGCAGGAGACGACGAGGCTCGTACGGACCACCGCCGCGGCCACGCGGAACGTGCTGCGGGTCGGGTTCGTCGTCGCGGGCGGCGGCCCGCTCGCCCGGCGGGCGCGGGCCGCGTTCGCCGTCCGCCGCCCGGAGGCCGCCGTCGAGCCGAAGCGGTTCGAGTGGGCGGGTGAGACGCGGGCGCTGCGGGACGGGCAGGTGGACGTCGCCTTCGTGTGGCTGCCGGCCGACCTGTCCGGGCTGCGCAGCGAGGTGGTCGCCAAGGAGCGCAGGTGGGTGGCGGTGGCCGCGGACCACCGGCTGGCGGGGCGGGAGTCCGTGGACATGGCCGACCTGCGTGACGAGCCGATCGGGTGGACCGAGGTGGCGCCGGCCGCGTGGGTCGACTGGTGGGCGGTGAACCCCCGGCCGGACGGGTCCGCGCCGGTCTGGGGGCCCAAGAACGACAACGTCGACGAGATGCTCGAGCACGTGGCCGCAGGAGCGGCGGTGTGCATCGGCGCCCGCTCGATGGCGGAGTACTACGCGCATCCCGAGCTGACGTGGCTGCCCATCACCGACGTGGAGCCGCTCCGGATCGCGCTGGCGTGGCCGCCCGGCACGGTGAACCCGCTGGTGGGCGAGTTCGTGCGGGTCGTGCGCGAGATCGTCGCGGAATGACCGGTACGGCTCGCCCGCCGGCGCGCGAGATCGCCACGCGGTGGCCTCGATCCCCCGTCGCCTGACGGCCGGTACGGCCGTCAGGCCCGCTGGTCCGGCTCCGCCGTCACGAGGGCGAAGGTCGCCACCGCGCAGGCGAACAGGCAGATGACGCCGAGAGCGAAGAGCCAGCCGGGTTCGGCGAGCACGGTCGCGCCCGCGCCGACGAGCAGGGTGGCGAGGGCGAAGCCCGCGAGCCGGCGGCGTCCGGCTCGGCGGGCGGCGGCGGGCGGGGAGGGGGTTCCGGTGTCGGTGGCGGCGCCGGGGTCCAGGGTGCCGCGGAGGAAGAGGCGGAACAGCAGGACGAGCGAGGGAACCAGCACGATCGCTCCGCCGGCGACGGCGACGACGACGGCGAGCAGCGTCGACGGGCCGGCGGCTGCCTGCTCGACCGTGAGACCGGGCAGGAAGCGCGGCCTCTGCGCCATCGCCCAGCCCGCCACGATCGCGGCCACGGCGACCGCCGCCGAGGCGCGGGCCAGGCCGAAGCGCTCGCGCCAGACGAGCAGCAGGGTCGCGATCCCGGCCACGCCGGAGACGGCGACCATCACGGCGCCGCCGTCGCTGGTCAGGCCGGCGAACAGCAGCGGGGCGTCGTACCTGGCGACGATGAGACCGGCCAGCGCGAAAGCGCCCGCGCACCCGCCCGACACGAGGGCGCGGGCGCGGAAGTCGTGCTCCAGGCGTCTGGAACCGAACCGGCGCGCGTCGGCGGCGAGGTAGACGGCGGCGAGATATCCCCCGGCGGCGACCGCGAGCCCGCCGATGAGCAGTGAGGTGGGGTTCAGCCAGCTGGTGACGAGGTTCCCCGCGGCGTTGCCCACCGGGACGCGGCCGGAGGCGATCGCGCCCGCGACCGTGCCCAGCGCGAACGGCGTCAGGATCGAGGAGAGGGCGAACAGGTACTCGATCGGCCGCTCGCCGGCGGCGCCCTCCAACTGGCCGCGCAGCGCGTATGAGGCGCCCCGGAGGATGATCCCGACCGCGGCGGCGAACAGCGGCACCGCCAGCGTGGACGTGATCGAGCCGAAGGCCACGGGATATGCCGTCCAGCACACGACCAGCACGAAGATCAGCCAGACGTGGTTGGCCTCCCACACGGGTCCCATCGCGTGGCGCGCGTGGTGCCGGATCGCCTGGTGACCGGCCTCTCCCCGGCCGGCCAGCAGCGTCCACAGCCCCGCGCCGAAGTCCGCGCCGGCCAGCACGGTATAGGCGGCAAGGCCGGCGAGGATGAACACCATGGGGATCTCAGCCATCGTGGTCCTCGATCGGCACGCGGCTGAAGCGGTGCAGCAGCCATGCGACGCCGCCGGCGAGTCCCAGGTAGACCACGATCAGGGTGCCGTAGCCGACGGGTATCCCGGACGCGTCGGTGACCGCCTGGCTGGTTCGCATGATCCCGTACACGATCCAGGGCTGGCGCCCGACCTCGGTGGTGATCCACCCGCAGATGAGCGCGACGACCGACAGCGGGCCGGCCAGGACGACCGCGCGGAAGAACCAGCGTGAGCGGGGCAGCCGTTTGTGACGCAACCGGACATAGAGGTAGACGAGGCTGAGCAGGGCGAGCAGCGTCCCGATGCCGACCATGCCCTGGAAGGCCAGGCGTACGACGTTGACCGGCGGCTGGTCCTCGACCGGCACCGCGTTGAGGCCCTGAACCGTCGCGTCCGGGTCGTGGAAGGCCAGCAGCGACAGCAGGCGCGGGATCGCGATGCCGTAGTCGACCTCCTTGCCGTCGTACCAGCCCAGCAGGTGCTCGGGCGCACCGCGGGTGGTCTGCCCCAGCCCTTCCAGCGCGGCCAGCTTCACCGGCTGGTGCCGCGCGACCTCCCGCGCGGCCCAGTCACCGATGATCACCTGCAGCGGCGCGGCCACCGCCGCGGCCGACAGCGCGACCGTCAGGGCCGTGCGGCGGTAACGGTCCCGGCGTCCGCGCAGGAAACCCCACGCGTACGGGACGGCGACGAGAAACCCCGCGACGATGAAGCCCGCGAAATACATGTGGACGAACTCGTGCCAGAAATAGCCGTTGGCGAACAACGCCGACCACGGGTGCGCGTCGACGGCGCGACCGTCCTGCATCCTGAACCCCACCGGGTGGTTCATCCAGCCGTTGACGGAGATCACGAACAGTGACCCCATGACCCCGGCGATCGCCACGGGGATGCCCGCCAGGAAGTGCGGCAGTGGCCGCAGGCGGTCCCAGCCGTACACGTAGATGGCGATGAAGATCGCCTCGGTGAAGAACGAGAACCCCTCCAGCGTGAACCCCAGCCCGAACACGTCGCCGAAGCCGGCCATGAAACCCGGCCACAGCAGCCCCAGCTCGAAGCTGAGGATCGTCCCGGTCACGACGCCGATGGCGAACAGCGCCAGCATCACCTTCGACCAGCGCCTGGCGAGCGTGCGGAAGAGCATGTCCCCGGTCCGCAGGTAACGCCACTCGCAGAACAGGACCATCGCGGGAAAGGCGATCCCGAAGCACACCAGCGGGATGTGCACGGCGAGCGACAGCGCCTGCATCTGCCGCGCCTCGAACAGGTAGTCCTGGTCGACGGATGTGAACGCGCCCCCGAGAGCCGCGATCGTCGCGCTCATGTCGTCTCTCACCTCTGGCCGTGTCGACCACGCCCACCGCCGACAGCTGGGTCCGGTCCGTGACGAAGACCTCCGGCATGGTGGAGGTGCCGGCGATCGACACTATAGGCAGCCTTTCGTTACTCTCTGCGAGACTCGCCGGGCCGTCGACCAGGCCGCGGACGCCTCATGCGCCGCAACGGACCTGATGACCGCCGGGCGGCAACCGCCACCGGCGGCTCACGCCTGGCGCGTCCGGGGGCGTACCACGGCCACCGGGCAGGTCACGTGGTGCAGCACCGCGTGGCTGACCGAGCCGAGCACCGCGGAGGCGAAGCCGCCCCGGCCGCGCGAGCCCACCACCAGCAGATCCGCCGTCCCGCCCGCCCGGATCAGGACGTCGGCCGGATGGCCGACCACCTGCTCGCCGACGATCGCGACGTCCGGGTTCTTCTCCTGCCAGGGCGCCACGCGCTCGGCCGCCCTGCGGATGTCCTCCTCGCGGCTGCTCTCGATGAGCATGCCGTATCCGGCCACCAGCGGCGGGGCGATCGGGATCTGCCAGGCGAACACGACGTGCAGCGGCAGGCCGCGGACGCGGGCCTGGTCGACGGCGTACTTCATGGCGGCCTCGGAGTCGTCGGAGCCGTCGTCCCCGACGACCACCCGCCCGTACTGCACGACGGACGGCCCGCGGACGAGCACGAGCGGTCCGGTGGCGTGCCCGGCGACCCCCAGGCCGACCGAGCCGAGCACGAGCCCGGCGAACCCCCCGAGTCCCCGGCTGCCCAGCACCACGCTGTCCGCGGACACCGACTCACCGATCAGGGTGTCGATCACGTTGCCGGGCAGCAGTTCCGTGGTGACCTCGACGTCGCGCGTCAGGCCCCGTGCCCGGTCGGCGGCCGCGGCCAGCGTCCCGGCACAGTACTTCGTCCCCTCATCCCCGTAGCGCCACTGCTCGCACACGTGCACGATCCGCAGGCCCAGCCCTCTGCGCTGGGCGTCGGCGGCGGCCCATTCCACGGCCGCCCTCGCCGGTACGGACCCGTCCACGCCTGCCACGATGTGTCCGGCCATCACGCACCTCCTCCGCTTTCCTCCAGCCTCGCGCGGCGCCGGCGCCCGGCGCAGGAGCACGAGGTCCCCGACCAGCAGGGCCATTGGTCCTCACCGGCCGCCCGCGGCGCACCCGGTGCACGGACCGGCGCCCACCTCCGGTCGCCGGAGGTGGCGCGCGGGCGTTCGCCCTACTTCAGGTAGGGGTTGCGCCGGATGATCGGCAGGTTGCCGAGTCCGAGCGTGGTGCCCGCGTCGGCGAGGGCGAGGCCGACGAGGACGATCGAGTAGACGATGTGGTCGTCCATGAAGGGGTTGGTGGCCAGGGGCAGCTCCGCCGCCCACATCAGCACGAGCATGAGGCTGCCCGCGCCGGCGGCGATGCGGGTGCCGGCGCCCAGGACGAGCGCCAGGCCGACTCCGAGCAGGCCGGCCATGAACAGCCAGTCCACCCACGCCTGTCCGGCGAGGATCGAGAAGAAGCCGCCGAGCGCGTGGTCGCCGGTGCCCTTGAGGAAGCCGGTCGTGGGGCTGCCGCCCGCGATCCAGGCGCGTCCGGCCGGGGTGGCTAACCCCCAGCCGAAGGTCTTGTCCAGAAACGCCCAGAGGAAGATCCAGCCGATCGAGATCCGGGCGATCGCCCAGACGTGGTCGACCGGCCGGCGTGCGGCGGTGGTGGCGCCCGTCTCCCCGATGGGCCTGGTGTCGGCGGCGGCCATGGCGGTCCCCTTTCGGTGCTGACTCGTCGTCCCTGTCGCACCTCCATCACACCGTTGGCGGCCCTCGCGAAGCAGTGCCGTAGGACCCGGGGACGAAGGACCTTCGTCCCGCCGTGGCCCCGGCAGGCGGGTTGACGTGAAGCTTGGGCGGTCCCGCGTCTTTGACTAGTGTCGGAGGCATGATTCGTGTGTTCCTCCTTGACGACCACGAGGTCGTACGACGCGGGGTGGCCGCCCTGCTGGAGTCCGAGGACGACATCGAGGTCGTCGGCGAGGCAGGAACCGCCGAGTCGGCCACCGCCCGCATTCCCGCGCTCCGGCCGGACGTGGCGGTGCTGGATGTGCGCCTGCCCGACGGCAACGGCGTCGACGTGTGCCGGGAGGTCCGCTCGCAGTTGCCCGGGCTGGCCTGCCTGATGCTCACCTCGTTCGCCGACGACGACGCTCTGTTCGACGCGGTGATGGCCGGCGCCTCCGGCTACGTGCTCAAGCAGATCCACGGCTCCGACCTGGTCGGCGCGGTCCGCACGGTCGCCTCCGGGCAGTCCCTGCTCGACCCGCAGACCACCGCGGCGATGTTGCAACGGCTACGCGAGCAGGCCGCCAGGAAGGACCCGCTGGCCGAACTGACCGAACAGGAACGCCACATCCTCGACCTCATCGGCGAAGGGCTGACCAACCGGCAGATCGGCGAGCGGCTGTTCCTGGCCGAGAAGACGGTCAAGAACTACGTGTCCAACCTGCTGTCCAAGCTCAACATGCAGCGCCGCACCCAGGCGGCCGCGTTGTCGGCCCGGCTGCGGGCCGGCAAGCGCGAATGAGCCTGGCGCCGTGCTCAGCACCTCACTGGTTGCCTCACTGCGTTGCCTCACTGGGCGCCGGCCCGGCACGCGTCAAGGGAGGGGGACGTGCCAGCGCAGCCTGGTGCCGCCGTCGTCCGGAGCTTCCAGCTCCGCGGTCCCGCCCAGGCGGCCGGCCCGTTCGCCGATGTTGCGCAGGCCGCTGCGGCGAGCGCTGTCTCCCAGGCCGACGCCGTTGTCGGTGACCACGAGGGCGAGCCGGCCCTTGGAGGTTTCGACTGAGACCTCCGCGCGGGTGGCGTGGGAATGGCGCACGACGTTGGACAGGGCTTCGCGGAGCACGGCGAGCAGGTGCTCGGCCACGGCATCGGGCACCAGGACGTCGATCTGGCCCTCCATGCGCAGCCCCGGCATGAAACCCAGGTGGCCGCTCGCTCCCTCCACCAGGTCGACGATCCGCGCACGCAGGCTCGGAGCCGCCTCCTCGCGCGGAGTCTGCAGGGCGAAGATGGACGAGCGGATCTGCCGGATCGTCTCGTCCAGCTCGTCGATCGCGTGCTGCAGCCGCTTGGCCGCCTCCGGCCGTTCCACCAGCCGGACGGTGCTCATCAGCGTCATCGCGGTCGCGAACAGCCGCTGGATGACCACGTCGTGGAGGTCCTTGGCGATGCGGTCCCGGTCTTCCAGCAGGCCGAGCCGTTCGGCGTCCTGGCGGGCCTCGGCCAGCTCCAGCGCGAGCGCCGCCTGGCCCGCGAACGACTCGACCATCTGCTGGTCGGCCCTGCTGAACGGCAGCCGTCCGCTCCGCTTGGCCAGCATGAGGACGCCTCGCACCCGCGGCGGCGTCCCCAGCGGCACCGCGAGGCCGGGCCCGTATCCCGGCCGTCGCAGCGGCGAGTCGGGGTAGGCGGCCAGATCCGGATCGGACCTCGGCTCGCCCCGGGTGAAAGCCTCGCCGGCCAGCGTCGCGCCGACCTCGAATCTCATCGCCAGCGACTCGTCCGCTCCCTCGCCCTCCGCCACGTCCACGGTCAGTGCCTGGCCGGACGGCTCGGGAAGCAGGAGCTGGACCAGGTCCGCGTCGCACATCCGGCGGGCGCGCGCCGCCATGGTGGTGAGCACCTCGCGGGAGCCGACGCCGGACAGCAGGCTCGTGGTGATCTCCGTGGACGCCTGCAGCCAGGTCTCGCGCCTGCGCGACTCCTCGTACAGGCGGGCGTTCTCCACCGCGACGCCCGCGGCGGCCGCCAGCGCGACGACGACGGCCTCGTCCTCCTCGTCGAACTCGCCGCCGCCGCGCTTCTCGGTCAGGTAGAGGTTGCCGAACACCTCGTCCCGCACGCGTACCGGCACTCCGAGGAACGTGCCCATCGGCGGATGGCCCGGCGGGAAGCCGTACGACTCCGGGTGGTCCGAGATGCGGCCGAGCCGCAGCGGCCGCGCGTCCTTGATCAGCAGACCGAGCAGGCCGAGCCCGTGCGGCCAGTGCTCGATCCTCGCGATCTCCTCCTCGCTCAGTCCCACCGGGATGAACTGGATGAGCGTGCGTTCCTCCCCGATCACCCCCAGCGCTCCGTAGCCGGCGTCGACCAGCCTGGTCGCGGTCTCCACGATCCGCCGCAGCACGGTCTCCAGGTCCAGGTCGCTGCCCACGGACACGACCGCCTCCAGGAGGGCGTGCACCCGATCGCGCGTGGCCAGCACGGCGTTCAGCCTCGTCTGCAGCTCGGCCAGCAACTCGTCGAGCCGCATCTGGGGGAGCAGCGGATGCTGCTCGCTCTCCGACATACCGCTCAGTTTCGCACCTGGACGGCACGTCGCCCACCGCGGGCCACGGGCTGGGCGGCGAGGTCAGGCGCGGACGACCGCCACCGGGCATCGGGCGTGGTGCAGGACGCCCCTGCTGACCGAGCCGAGCAACATCGCGCTCAGTGCGCCGCGTCCGTGCGAGCCCACCACCAGCAGGTCCGCTCGTTCGGAGGCGTCGGTGAGCGCGTCCACGGGATGCGCGGAGGGAACGTCCTCGATGGTCTTCACGTGCGGATGGCTCTCGGCGAAGGCTGCCAGCCGGACGCGCACGACCTGGTGCTGCGCCGTACGGATCTCGTCCATGTCGTAGACGAGCTCCGGCGCGTAGACGTGCACCGGGAGCTGCCAGGCGTGCACCGTGCGCAGGGCGGCTCCCCGCAGTTCCGCCTGCTGGAAGGCGTAGGCGAGCGCGGGCTCGCATTCGGGTGTGTCGTCCACGCCCACGACGACCTCCCCGTGCACCGGGCGGTTCCCGCCGCGCACGACCACGACGGGGCAGTGGGCGTGCCCGGCCACGTGCGTGCCGACCGAGCCCACCAGGGCGCCGGCGAATCCGCCGAGACCGCGGCTGCCCACCACGACCTCGGTGGCGCCTGCGGCCTGCTCGCGCAGGACCGCGGCGGGCCTGCCCTCGACGTGCCGGATGGTCACCTCGACGGTGGGCCGGCGCTCGTGAACGAGCTCCTCCGCCTCGCGCAGGATCGTCAACCCTTCGCGCAGCAGCAGATCGGGCAGGCCGATGCTCGCATATTTGCCGATCTGGTACGGGCTGCGGTCGACCGCGTACACGATCCGGAGCGGCACCCCCATGCGGAAGGCGTCGCCCGCCGCCCATTCCACGGCGGCTCGTGCGGCCACGGAGCCGTCCACTCCCACGATGATCATGACGTGTCCTCCTTCGTCGCACCTCCATCGGAACCCGCCCGCCCCGGCAGGGTGCAGGGCCGGAGGTCGGCTTTCCCCGGGCCGAAGGACCCTGTCTGCCGCGAGGGCACGTGGGTAGCGTCATCGTCGTGACCACCACCGGAAGGGAGACACCCGCATGACAAGCAGTGGCGACTTCGGGACGTCGCGCACGGGTACGGCCGGATCCCCACCGGAAGTGCTCGATCGCGAGGAGTGCCTGCGGCTGGTGGCGCCCGGCGGCATCGGCCGCGTGGCGTTCACCGGCTCGCAGGGGCCGACGGTGCTGCCTGTCAACTACACGGTCCACGACGGCGCCATCGTCTTCCGCACCTCCTACGGCGGGCCGATGGACCAGGACCTGCGCACGGGCCTGGAGGGCGTCGACATCAAGATCGGTTTCCAGGTGGACCAGATCGACGTGGCCCGGCGGGAGGGCTGGAGCGTCCTCATCCAGGGTCCGGCCCACCATGTGCCGCACGACGAGACGCCGGATGCCGACATCACCCCGTGGGCGGGCGGCGAGCGCCACCTGTACATCCGCGTCGTCCCGCACCAGGTCACCGGCCGCCGCATCCACGGCCTCTGAGGATCCCCGGGGTCAGCCCCGCTCGGCCCTCACCACACGACCTCGGACAGGGGACGGCGCACCGAGCCCTTCTCGTCGAAGGTGACGCCCAACCTCATGAGCATCTGCGGGTGCTCGCCCGAGCAGAGCCCCTGCCTCATGAACTCGCGCAGCAGGCCCATCTCCAACGCCTGGGTGTGGAAGGCGGCGCTGACGCCGTACGCCGAAGCACGCAGCAGAACGTGCTGCAGCGCCTGCCCCGCGGCGATCCACTCCTGGCGGCCGTCACCCCGCGTGGTGAGCAGCGCCACGACTCCGACGGCCGCCGCGCCGCGCGGGTCGGCGTCGTAGCCCCAGTCATGCCGCCAGGCGTAGTCCCGCTGGGGGAAGCGCGGCCCGGTCGGCGCCGCCGCGCGGGGGTAGCCGTCCGCGGGCACCCCGTCGGTGCGGCTGCTGCCGGGTGGCCTGGCCCAGCGGATCACCTCGAGGCTGAAGCGCCGGTCCTGCGCCTGGACGCCCTGGGCGGCCTGGGTGAGCGCGGCGAGCACGTCGACCGCCTCCGGGGCGCGGACGGGCGTCAGCTTGGCCCCTTCGCTCAGTGCCGCCGCGCTCAGCCGGTCGATGAGCCTGTCGGGCACCGGCACGTCGGCGAAGCCCGCCCGGTGGGTACGGCGGTGCCGGATCTCGCCGGCCAGCACCGCGGTGGACTCGTCGGGCTGGATCCCGGCGCCCGGCCGGAGCGTGGCGAGCAACGACGGGCGGTCCGGGTCCGGCAGGACGCGTACGACGGGCTCGAAACCTTCGTGGCGCAGCACCGTACGCATCGTGAACAGGGCAGCCCCGCAGCTGATCAGCACCTCGCGGCCCGTGGTGTCGCTGACGCGCAGTCTCCTGTCCGGGTCGGCCCGCAGGCTGATCGTCTCCTCCGACACCGAGAAGGTCCAAGGTTGCGTGTTGTGCACGGACGGTGCCCAGCGCGCCGCCTCCACCGCGGCGTCAAGCACCCGCTTCGCCGAAGGGATGGCCATGACTCTCACCTCCATAGGGGGGTCAGGCTCAGCGCATCACGCGGGAGGGGTGCCCGGTCAGGGCCGAAGGTCCCGGCCTGGAGGGCCGTCGGCCCTCCGGTCCGCGAGAGCCGCGGCGGGAACCAGCATGAACCCCGTGACGATCTCCGGCTCGATGCGGATCACCTGGTCCATCTCGCCCGCCACCCACGGGAGCAGCATGGCCTTGAGCCGGGTGGCCTCCCGGGGATCGGTCACGAGGCGCGCCACCCCGGTGACGATCACGCTCCAGCCCAGGCGCTCGTGCCCGTCCAGCTCGTCGGCTTCGAAGGCCACCACGGCCTGCGCGGGCGCCACATGGGTGCTCACGATCGTGCCCGGGTTGGACCGGATGACGATCCGCCCGTCCACCACGAGGTGGTTCACCGGCCGGACCGCGGGCAGGGCGTGGCGGGTGAAGACGATCCGGCCGAACGGCACGCCCGCCAGCAGGCGCATCGCCTCGCCCTCGGGCAGTTCCCGCAGGCGCCGAGCGCTCGCGCCGTCGAGCCGTTCGCCGGAGTGGTACGTCACCCCACCACCCTGCCGCCCCGGCCGCGGCGGAGAACAGGGACCAAAGTCCCTTTCCGCGGGAAAGCTCCTTGTGTGTCATCCAACGGCCGGCCAGCGACCGGTGATCAAGGCGGCGGTAGGCGTGAAGCGCCGCCGCCACGGTCCTGGCTTCCGTGGACCTACGTGAGCACGGCGCGGCAGGCGGACACCAGGGGCGAGCGCGAGGCGCGGGGCGGCTGCTGCGCGGATATGAGTCCAGATTCTAGAATATCGCTACCAGAAAGGGGATGACATGTCCACGACGACCGCTGTGGTCGAGCGGTCCGGGCACTACCGGGGCACCGCCCGCTGGCACCAGGCGCTCTCTCCTGAGGCGGCATGAAAGCTCGGACATCGGGTGGGAGGCCACGCCGGTGCGCGCGCTGGTGCTGACCGGCCCGGGCCAGGCCGACGTCCACGAGGTCGAGCCGCCGGCCGCGGCACCCGGGGAAGTGATCGTGGACGTCGAGCGGGTCGGCGTGTGCGGGACGGACGTCGAGCTGTTCACCGGCGGGATGAGCTACCTGCGCAGCGGCCGGTCCTGGTATCCGCTACGCCCCGGCCACGAGTGGTGCGGGCGCGTCGCCGCGGCCGGGCAGGGCGTGGACGGCGACTGGCTCGGCCGCCGCGTCACGGGCGACACCATGCTCGGTTGCGGACGTTGCGAACGCTGCCGCGGCGGCCGCCACCACGTCTGCGCCGACTCGGCCGAGATCGGCATCAGCCGGGGCCGCCCGGGCGCGCTGGCCGAACGGCTCGCGGTCCCCGTCACGGCCCTGCATCCCCTGCCGGACACCGTGGATCCCACGCTCGGCGCGCTCGTCGAGCCGGGAGGCAACGCGCTACGGGCCGTCCGCGCCGCCGAGCTCGGCTCGGGCGAGCGGCTGCTGGTCCTGGGCACGGGCACGATCGGCCTGCTCGTGGCGTTGTTCGCGCGCGCTGAGGGAGTCGACGTTCACCTGATGGGCCGCGACGAGGAGGCCCTGTCTCCGGCCCGGCGGCTCGGCTTCGCCAACGCCTGGACCCGCCCCTCGCTTCCGTCGCTGCGCTGGGACGCCGTCGTCGACGCCTCCAACGCGGCCGGGTCGCCCGGCCTCGCGGCGCGGCTGGTCGAACCCGCGCGGCGCGTGGTCTGCATCGGGCTGGCCGGCGCCCCGTCCACGATCGACAGCCGCGAGCTGGTGCTCAAGGACGTCACCGCCGTCGGCATCCTGGGCGGCTCAGCCGGGCTGGAGGGAGCCATCGCCGCCTACGCCCGCGGCTCGGTGGACGCCCGCCCGCTCGTGGCGGCCACGGTCGGCCTCGCCGAGACCGCCGGAGTCCTCGCCGGCCACCGTCCTCCCGGCGCAGGCCCCGGCCCAAAGATACACATCGACCCACGGCGCTGAACCGGCCGCGGCTGGACGGTCCCTGGCGTGGAGATCGTTTATGGCGTAAAAAGCCCATATGAGATCGTTTGCGCGTCGTTTATCTTCCCTGTCGGCCGCCGGGGTCGTCGCAGTGACCCTCGCCTCGGGCCCGGTGGCCGCCACGACCCCCGAAGGGGGCGACGGCCTGCGCTTCACCGTGCTCTCGTCGCGGCCGCAGGTCGTCTCAGCCGGTAACGCCCTGGTCCGGCTCGACGTCCCGGACGGATCCGCCCAGAAGGTACGGGTGACACGCGACGGGACGGACGTGACCTCGAGCTTCCGGCCCGTCGACGGCGGCAGGGCGCTGGAAGGGCTGGTGACGGACCTGCGGGCCGGGCGCAACGTTCTCACCGCGTCGGCGCGCGGCGTCCGGCCGGCGCGGATCGTTCTCGACGACCACCCGGTGACGGGACCGGTGTTCTCGGGGCCGCACGAGCAGCCGTTCATCTGCGACACGGCCGAGTTCACGACGGTGACCGGAAGCAAGCTCGGCCCGCCGGCGGACGAGGACTGCTCGATCGCCACCCGGGTCGACCACGTGTACCGCACCACGGCCGGGAAGTTCGCACCGCTGCCCGCGGGCCAGCCCCGTCCGGCCGACCTCGCCTGGACGACGACGAGCGAGGGCCGCCGGGTGCCGTACATCGTGCGGGTGGAGACCGGCACCGTCAACCGGGCCGTCTACGAGATGTCGATGCTGGCCGATCCCGCCGCCGATGAGCCGGATCCGTGGCGGCGCTCGCCCGGCTGGAACGGCCGGCTGATCTACACCTTCGGCGGCGGCTGCTCCAGCGGATGGTACGTCCAGGGCCGCAACACCGGCCACGTGATGGACGACAGGATGTTGCGCCAGGGGTATGCCGTGGCGTCGTCCTCGCTCAACGTCTTCGGCAACAACTGCAACGATCTCCTGGCCGCCGAGACGACGAGCATGGTCAAGGAACGCTTCGTCGAGGCGTACGGCGCCCCGGCGTTCACGATCGGCTGGGGCTGCTCGGGCGGGTCTTACCAGACGCACCAGATCGGCGACAACTATCCCGGCCTGCTCGACGGCATCGTCTCGGGATGCAGCTTCCCCGAGGTCGGCTTCGGCACGGTCAACACGATCACCGACGCGCGCCTGCTCGACCACTACTTCCGCGAGGTCGCGCCCGACGCCTTCAGCCGGGAGCAGCAGCAGGCGGTCTCCGGCTTCGGGCGCTGGGAGAGCATCGCGAACCTCGGCCGGGGCGGCGGCCGGATCGACCCGCGGATCTTCTGCCCCGGCCAGCTGCCCGCGCCGTTGCGCTACCACCCGGAGAGCAACCCGACCGGCGCCCGGTGCGACGTGTACGACCACACCGTGAACGTCTACGGCCGCGACCCGCGGACCGGGTTCGCCCGGCGGCCGCTGGACAACACCGGCATCCAGTACGGGCTGGGCGCCCTGCGGGACAAGGCGATCACGGTCGAGCAGTTCCTGGACCTCAATGAGCGGATCGGCGGCTTCGACGCCGACGCGAACCACGTGCCGGAGCGGACGCGGGCCGACCTGGCCGCGACGCGCGCGGCGTACCGGAGCGGGCGGCTGCTCAACGCGGGCGCCGGCCTGGCGCGCATGCCGATGATCGACTACCGCGCCTACACCGACGACGCGCCGGGCGGGGACATCCACATGCGGTTCCAGTCGTTCTCGACCCGGGAGCGGCTGCTGAAGGCGAACGGCACGTTCGACAACCAGGTCATGCTCGTCGAGGACAACCGGTACGGCGGGTTCTCGCTCAACAGCCCCGTCCTCCTGGACGCGCTGACGCAGATGGACCGGTGGCTCACCGCGATCGCCGCCGATCACGGCCCCGGCCGCCCTGCCGACAGGGTGGTGCGGAACAAGCCGCGCGAGCTCACGGACGCCTGCTGGACCCGTGACCCCGAACCCCGGAAGATCACCGAACCCCAGGTCGCGGGCAACGGCACGACCACCTGCAACACGCTGTACCCGGTGTGGACCTCGCCGCGGCTCGTCGCGGGCGGCACGATGGCGAACGACATCGTCAAGTGCCGGCTGCGGCCGATCGATCCCGCCGAGTACGGGACGCCCCTGACGAAGCCCCAGCTCGACCGGCTGCGGAAGATCTTCCCCGGCGGGACCTGCGACTGGAGCGCGCCCGGGGCCGGGCAGCAGGGCCTCGCGGGTACCTGGCAGTCGTTCGGCAAGCGCTGACGTGAGTCCGGCGCGGCGGCCGGCGCTCCGGCCGCCGCGCTGACATGTGACATTCGTCAGGGTTCGGCGGGAATGGTCGCTGGCTAGAGTGGAACGCATGAAGGGCCGCCTGTGGACCTCCGTCTATCTCGTCGTCCTGGTGTGGCCGGTGCCCGCGTTCCTGGCGTCCGCCCCTTCGGGCGTCATGGCCGGGCTGATGTTCGCGGGCGTGGCGTGCTTCGTGCTCCTCTACCTGCGGGTCGTGTGGACCGCGCTGGAGCGCCCGCACCGCAACGCCACCCCGTACGCCCTGATCCTGCTCTACCTGGTCGCGGCCGCGGTGGCGCCCCTTCTCGGTGAGATGTGGGTGTTCGCGACGTCGTACTTCCTCATCACCGCCGCGGCCACGGCGCTGCCCGCGCGGGCCCTCCCGGCGGTGACCGGGGCGGTCGTCGGGGCCGTCGCGCTCGCCCTTCCGCTGCTCGGCAGGTCGCTGGCCGACTACTGGTGGATGCCGCTGCAGACCGTCGTGTTCGCCGCCGCCATGCACGCCTTCCTCCAGCTGAACGCCGCGAACAGGGCGCTGAGCGAGGCGAACGTCGAGGTCGAGCGGCTGGCCGTGGACAACGAGCGCCTGCGCTTCGCCCGCGACATGCACGACCTGCTCGGACACAGCCTGGCCGTGATGACGGTGAAGAGCCAGCTCGCGGGCAGGCTCGCCGTCGCCGACCCGGAACGGGCCGGAGCCGAGATGCGGGACGTCGAAGAGCTCTCCCGGCAGGCGTTGTCGGAAGTGCGCGAGGCGATCGCGGGTTACCGGGAGCTGTCGCTGCCCGAAGAGCTCGACGGCGCGCGCCGCGCGCTCGGCACCGCGGGCGTGCGGCTGGAGGTGGCGGCGGACCCGCTCCCCGCCGACGCCGAACCCGTTCTGGCCTGGGTGGTCCGGGAGGCCACGACGAACGTCGTCCGGCACAGCGGCGCCCGCCGCTGCCGCATCCGCCTCGGCGTCGAGGGCGGGCAGGCGTACGCGGAGGTGCTCGACGACGGCCGCGGGCCCGCCGCGGCCGCGGACGCCGGCGGCAACGGGCTGCGCGGCCTCGCCGAGCGCATCCACGTGGCGGGCGGCACGTTGCACGGCTCGGCCGCCGAGGGCGGCGGTTTCCTGCTGACCGCCCGGCTGCCCGTGGCGGACGTGCCGTGATCCGCATCCTGCTGGCCGACGACCAGCACCTCGTACGCGAGGCGCTGGCGGCGCTGCTCGGCCTGGAGCCCGACATCGAGGTCGCCGGCCAGGTCGGCCGGGGCGACGAGGTCGCGGACGCCGTCGCCCGGCTCCGCCCGGACGTCGTGCTGCTCGACATCGAGATGCCGGGCCGCGACGGTCTCACCGCGGCGGCCGAGCTCACCGGCGTACGCGTGATCATCCTGACCACCTTCGGCCGCCCCGGCTACCTGAGGCGGGCCATGGACGCCGGTGTCGCCGGCTACGTGGTCAAGGACGCCAGGGCCGGGGAGCTGGCCGACGCCGTCCGTCGGGTGCACGCCGGCGAGAGGGTGTTCGACCGCAAGCTCTCCGCCGCCAGCCTCTCCGCCGGCACGAATCCGCTCACCAGCCGCGAGCGCGACGTGCTGCGCGCCGCCAACGAGGGCGGCACGATCGCCGACATCGCCCGCCGCCTCTACCTGTCCGACGGGACCGTACGCAACTATCTGTCGTCGGCCATCGGCAAGCTCGGCGCCCGCAACCGGGCCGAGGCGGCGCGCGCCGCCGAGTCCAAGGGCTGGCTCTGACGAATGTCACTACCGGCCGCACCCCTGGCCTGGCGAGGCTGGGAGGCATGGGAAGACGTATCGCGCCCGCGCTCGGGCTCTTCTTGCTGTCGCCGCTGATCGGCGAGTTCCTGCTGGGCAACCTGCCCGTCACCATGCTGGTCGCGCTGATCACGCTGGCCCCGCTGTACGGGGGCGGCGCGCTGCTCGTCCGTGAGCTGGCCAGGCGCCGGGGCGCCGGCTGGCCGGGCATCGTCCTGCTCGCCATCGCCTACGGTCTCGTCGAGGAGGGCCTGGCCACCCGTTCCCTCTTCGACCCCGGCTACGCCGGGATGGACCTCGTCTCGTACGCGTGGATCCCCGGCCTGGAGGTGAGCGCCTGGTGGGTGAGCTTCGTGCTGGGCGGCGTGCACGCCGTGGGCAGCATCTGCGTCCCCATCGCGATCATGGAGTCTTACGTGCCGGCCAGGGCGACGGAGCCGTGGCTCCGCCTTCCCGGGCTGGTGACCGCCGGGCTCCTGTTCGTCTGCGGGGCGGTGGCCGCCGCGCTGTTCGACCCGGCCGCGTACGAACCCTCCATCGCGCAGGCCGCCGCCGTCGTCGTCCTGGCCGGGCTGCTGGTCCTCCTCGCCCTGCGCCGCCGCGGCCGGGCCGTCGGGGCTCAGGTCCTGGCTCAGGGGCGGGCTCCCGGGCCGTGGCCGGTCCTCGGCTTCTCCCTGGCGGCCGGGGCGGTGTTCTGGCTGGCGGCCCTGGCTCTCGACACGCTCGGCGCGTGGCCCGTCGTGGCCGTCAACCTCGCCGTGTACGCCACGGTCTGCACCCTGGTGACCCGCTGGTCCGGGCGGCACGGGTGGGGCCCCGTCCAGACGTTCGCGCTGGCGGCCGGCGGCGTGCTCACCTACGCCTGGCACGGCTTTCCGCAACCGCCCGCCGTACCCGTGGAACCGGCGATCGACCTGGCGGGGAACACCGTCTTCGCGCTGGCCGCCGTCGCGCTGCTCGCCGTGGCCGCGGCCCGGCTGCGAGCACCGCGGCCGGGCCGGGAGGGAGCTCCCGCGTCCATGGAGGGATCTCCATGAACGCCTTGTTCCCCTGGATATAGTCACACCGTGTTCACCCTTCGTTCGCTGGTGGCTCGTTCGTCCCTCCACCTCACCGTGCTGGTCACGGGCAGGCCGGACGCGATGGACGAGCCGGTCGCCTGGGTGCACAACACCGAGCTGCCCGACCCGTCCCCCTACGTGCGCGAGCGGGAACTGGTGCTGACGAACGGCCTGTGGCTCGACCGGGTGTCACCCGCGCGGTTCGTCAGGAGCGTCAAGGGCGCCAGGGGCAGCGGCATCGTCTTCGGCCTGCGCGCCGAGCTGCCCGCCACTCCCCCGGACCTGGTCGAGGCCTGCCGGGAGGAGGAGCTGCCGCTGCTGGAGATCTCCATCGAGGTGCCGTTCACGGCGGTCTCCCAGGCCGTCGCCGACATGCTGGCCGACGAGCGGAAGCAGGCGCTGGTCGGCATGGTACGCCGGGGCGACGCGCTGGCCACGGCCATCTCCCGGGGAGCCGGCGCCTACGGGGTGCTCGACGTCATGCGGCGTGACTACGACCTGCCCCTCGCCGTGGTCGACAGGATGGCCCGCTCGCTCGCGGCGGTCGGCGCCGACCTCGACGCGGACCAGCTGCACGCGGTCGCCACGGGGCTGGCCAAACGCCCGCCGGCTCTGGAGGTGGAGCTGGGGGACGCGGGGCGTGCCGCGCTCTTCCCCGTAGGCGCCGTCGGCGACATCGACGCCGCCCTCATCTGCCTGCGACCCCTGCGCCGGCTCACCTCGGCCGAGCGGGAGGGGCTCGAGCAGGCGGCCAGGTTCCTGAGCCTGGAGGTCGCCAAGCAGCAGGCCGTCCAGGCGATCGAGATGCGCTTCGCCAGCGAGCTCCTGGAGATGGTCCTGTCAGGGGGCAGCCGGGCGGCCGAGGTGCCCGGCAGGCTGCGCGCCTTCGGCGTGGACCCGGGCGGCCCGCTGGCCGTGTGCGCCGTGGCGTTCGCCCAGCACGAGACCGCGACGATGCACGGGCTCGCCGAGGCGATCGGGGAGTTCTTCGCCGCCGAGGGTGTGCCGGTGGTGGTCGCCGGCGGCACGCAGGACGTCGTCGCCGTACTGCCGTGGCGCCATCCGGAACACGGGCTGCCGCCGTTCGCGCAGCGCCTGGTGCGCGGCGTCGAGCGGCGCTTCCCCGGCCTGCGCCCGGTCGCGGGGCTGGGCGGCATCGCCTCGCAGGCAGCCGAGCTGCGGCCCGCCCTCCTGCAGTCCAGGGAGGCCTGCCGCGTGCTCCTGCGCGCCCGCACCGGCCCCCGCGTGCGCGCCTTCTCCGAGCTGGGCACGCACCGGCTGCTCCTCGGGCTGCTCGACGCGGAGACGTCCCGCCGGTTCTCCGCCGGGCTCCTCGGACCGCTGAAGGACCACGACGCCCGGCGGGGCGGCGACCTGGAGCTGACGCTGCGCACGTTCCTCGATCACGACGGGCAGTGGGCGGCGACGGCCACGGCGCTGCATGTCCACGTCAACACCCTGCGCAACCGCCTGGCCAAGATCACCGAGCTCACCGGCAGGGACGTGGGACGCACCGAGGACCGGGTCGACCTGTTCCTGGCTCTGACCATCGACGCGATGGACTGAGCTCAGTCCGGGTAGACGTCCGGCGAGACCTCGGGCGGCCGGTGGCGGCGCACGGCCAGCCCGGCGTCCGCGGCGGCCGACTCGGCGACGTCGCGGCAGCGGGCGAACGACACGTCGGCGCAGCTTCGCGCGTACTCCAGGAAGCGCCGCAGCGCCAGGGCCCGCCCCGGCCGTCCGGACAGGAACGGATGCACGCACAGGTTGAACAGGCCGCCGTAGTGGCGCATCCCGTCCAGCTCGGCCCGCCACACCTCCAGCACCTTCGCCGGGGACTCGATGACCGAGCCGACGTGCGGAGCCGGCAGGAACGCGTACTGCTCCCAGTCGTCGAGCGACCAGTGGACGGGCAACTCGACGATCTCGCCCGCCGGCGTCCCCACCTTGTACGGCCGGTCGTCCCCCATGAGGGAGGAGTCGTAGTGCAGCCCGTGCTCCGCGACCAGGTCGCCGGTCTGCCAGGACGCCTCCCACAGGGCGGCCCGGTGCCCCCTGATCTCGATGCCCTGGCGGTCGAAGACGGCCAGCGCCCGCTCGAAGTCGGCGCGCTCCTCGCCGGCCGTCATCGACGTGGGCGGGCGATGGCTGTAGGAGTGGTGCGCCACCTCATGGCCCCGCCCGGCGATCGACGGCGCCAGCCACGGGCGGTGCTCGGCCACCCAGCCGGGCACGAAGAACGTGGCCGGCACGGACACCTCGTCGAGGAGGTCCAGGATGCGCGGCAGGCCGACCTCGGGCCCGTACGCCTGATGGGACATCGTGCTCGCGTGGCCGGCGTACCGGCGGCCCCGCGCCAGCACGGGCGTCTCGGCGTCCACGTCGAAGGTCAGCGTGACCACCGCGGCGAACCCCGCACGCCAGCCCGGACCACCGGGCCCCGAGTCCGCGCCCGGACGATCGCCCTGGACACCGGATCCCGGGGCCGCGCCGTCACCCCGGCCACCGGACCCCGGGGCCGCGCTCAAACCGTCACCCCGGCCGCGGGACGCCACAGCCTGGCGTTGTTCAGCGTCGCCATCGGCTGGAGCATGTGGTGGTCGAAGTCCGCCATGGGCAGCCCCTGAGCCAGGCGCCGCGGGAAGTCCGGGTTGGCGAGCGCGCCCCGGCCCAGGGCCAGCACGTCGGCGTGGCCGTCCGCCAGCACCGTGGCCGCCTGGTCGGCGTCGTGCATGCCGCCGTTCGCCAGCACCGGCAGCCCGGTGACCTTCCTGGCCAGGCCCGTGATCGTCATTCCCCCGTCCAGGGTCGCCGTCTCCACCCAGTCGCGTCCTTCGCTGGCGATGTGCAGGTAGCTCGCGCCCGCCTCGGCGAGCGCCGCGAAGATGATCTCCGCGTCCCTGGCTCCGCCCGCCCATCGGTGGGTGTGGTCGTTGACCTTGCCCTGGGACAACCGGATGCCCACGCAGAAGCGCGGGCCGACCTCCTCCCGGATGGCGGAGACGATCTCCGCCGCCAGTCGTACCCGGCGGGAGACCGCGCCACCGTATCGGTCGTCACGGGTGTTGGTGTAGTCGGTCAGGAACTGGTCGATCAGGTATCCGTTGGCGCCGTGCACCTCGACTCCGTCGAAGCCGGCCCGCTCGGCGCGGACCGCTGAGGCCACGAAACCCCGCACCGCCAGGTCGATGTCGTCCTGGCGCATCGCGCGGGGCGTGGACCAGGGCCCGTGACCGCCGTACTCGGGCATCTTCTCACCGCGCGGCGGCACCGCCGACGGCGCCATCGTGTCCTCACGGTAGCGGTTGCCCTGCGACAGCGCGCCCGCGTGCATCAGCTGGAGCACGATGGCCGCACCGGCGGCGCGCACCCTGCCCGCGATCTCCCGCCAGCCGGCCTCGTGGCCGTCGCTGACCATGCCGGGCTGGTTGAAGTATCCCTGGCTGTACCAGGTGTCGGTGTAGGTCCCCTCGGTCACGACGAGGGCGAACCCGCCGCGGGCGAACGCCGCGTAATAGTCGGCCATCTCCTCCGTCGGCGTGCCGTCGGAGGCGGCCGACACCCTGGTCATGGGCGAGACCGCCAGCCGGTTGGCGAGGCTCAGCTCGCCGATGGTCTCGGGACGCAGGGCGGGGTGCTGGACGTCCTTCATTTCACTCGCTCCTTGGCTGGTGTTCGTGGTCGCTGAGGAGATCGATCGCCAGCGGCGTCGGCCGGTGACCGTTGATCTCCACCAGGTCCTGGGGGCAGGCCGAGACGGCGAGGACGCAGTCCACGGCCGCCTCGAACGTGATCGCGTCACCCGGGCGGCTGATCGCGCTCAGCCAGCTCAGCCGGCCGTCGCCCGACACCGGGATCCTCATGAACAGGTTGACCGGCTGCGGGGTGCGCGGAGTCGCCAGGCCCAGCGAGGCCAGGCTCCGGCGCAGGTTGTCCGCGCACGAGGCATGGAATCCGGTCACGCCGAGGGCCCGGTAGCGCTCCGGGTCGCAGGCCGCGATGAGCATGTCGTGACAGCCCGGCGAGGTGTCGCCCACCAGGGTGAGAATCGGCCTGCGCCGATCGGTCACGAACTGCTCGCCCACCGCCGGGAACAGGCGGCTGGTGGCGGCCCGCGTGTGAGACGCGCTGAGCTGCTCGGCCGGGTCGTCGGCGGCGAACGCGAACAGGTCGCCCACCTGACCTCCTTCGAGGTCGGTGACGCGTACGCGCTGGCCGGCGCCGACCTTTACCGCCCGCCCTTCGGCGGCGGGCACGATGACTCGCATGGCCCCACACAACCAGCCGCCACCCGCCCACACCATGGAGATTCCCACCACGTCCAGCACCGCCGATGGACGAACCTCCACCACGGGTGCTCACCAGAGGCGACGCTCGCCCGCGCCGCCGTCCTTGCACGTGCACCTACCTACGGTAGTCACCGGTCGTGACGTCCATGAGAAATCACCCTATAAGTACACAAATCACGCGCCATCCATCCCTGACAGGAGAAGATCCTCATCCCTCGGAGGAAAATCCGTATCTGCACATGCATTAGCACGTGCGTCCGAGCTCCCCAACCGCCATAATTTGGGACCACGACGGACGAGAGCACCCAGAAGTACGGTTATCCATTCACGATTCATTTGACCGAAATGAGAAGAAATGAGCGTAACCACACGTATCGCGCTCTGCCTGGCCATCGACCTGCTGCTTTCGCTGGTGATAGCACTCATCGCACTCATCGTCGCGAGGGAGAACGACGTCCTGATGGCCGGAGCGCTTGTGTGGAGCGGAGGCACGTTCATCGCGACGGCCACCCTGGTGACATCGATCATGAACCATACGGGGGCATTCGACCGCGGACAGACGAGCCCCTGACCGGGCACCGCCCGGCCCGGGCGCACTACAGTGGAGCCGGATCCGGCGGGTGGGGAGCGAGGCCATGCAACGTGTGCTGACACCGAAAGGGCAGGCCACCCGGGCGCGCATCGTCGAAGGCGCCGCCGAGGTCGTCCGGGACAAGGGCGTCACCGACGTCACCCTGGACGACGTACGGTCGCGGACCGGCACGAGCAAGAGCCAGCTCTTCCACTACTTTCCCGAGGGCAAGGACGCCTTGTTGCTCGCGGTGGCGCAGTACGAGGCGGATCAGGTGCTGAGGGATCAGCAGCCCCACCTGGCCTGCCTCGACACCTGGGAGGCCTGGTACCGCTGGCGCGACGCCCTCGTGGAGCGTTACGAGTCGCAGGGCGACCAGTGCCCGCTCTATACGCTGTTCCTGCAGGTCGGGCGTAACACGCCGGGCTCGCGGGCGATCGTCGGCGAGCTGATGAGACGCTGGCAGCAGAGCCTGGCCGGCGGAATCATGGCGTTGCAGCGTAACGGCCTGCTGTCCGCGTCCGTCGACGTCGACGAGAGCGCCGCCGCGCTGCTCGCCGCCATCCAGGGCGGCGTGTCGATCATGCTGTCCACCGGGGAGTCCGCCCATCTGCGCACCGCGCTCGACTGGTGGATCGCACGGTTGCGGGCGGCGGCACCCCTGGCCGGATGACCTCTCGGTTCACGGCAGGAGCAGCAGCTTCCCGACCGTACGGCGGGATTCGAGGTCCGCGTGCGCCCGCGCCGCGTCCGCGAGGGCGTAACGCCCTCCGACGACCGGCCTGAGCCGTCCGTCGCCGACGAAGCCGAACACCTCGGCCGTACGCGTGAGCAGCGCCGTCGGGGTGGGCACGTGATCGCGGACGAGGGGATAGGACAGCAGGACGCTGTTGGGCAGTTCCGCCGGGGTGAGCGTGGGGACGCCCATGAACGGGCCGTAGAAGGCGTGCACACCGTGCCGGCGCAGGGCCGCCAACGACGACCGGAACGTCGGCGCTCCGCCTCCGTCGTACACCACGTGCGCGCCCTCCCCGCCGGTCAGGTCCCGCACCCGTTCCTCGAAGCCGCCGCCGCTGGAGACGATGACGTGGTCGGCCCCGGCCTCCTTCGCGACCGGCACCTTCTCCTCCCGCGAGACCAGCCCGATGACGGAGCCGCCCCTCGCCTTGATCAGCTGGGTCAGGACGAGCCCCACTCCCCCGGCGGCGGCGTGCACCACCGCCGTGTCACCCGGCCTGATCGGGTAGGTCTCGGTGGTGAGGTGGTTCGCGGTGAGACCCTGCATCATCACCGCCGCCGCCGTCTCGTCGTCCACGTTCTCCGGGACACGCACCAGCGACTCCGCCGGGATCGCGAGCCGCTCCGCGTAGCTGCCCCGGTGGTAGTACCAGGCGACCCTGTCACCGGCGGTGAAGCCCTGCACGCCGTCGCCGAGGGCGGCGACGTACCCCATGCCCTCGACTCCCACGATCGCGGGAAGGGTCCAGCCTGGAGCCGGGCCCGTCCGGACGCCGACGTCCATGTAGTTCACCCCGGCGACGCCCAGCCGGACGAGCACCTCTCCCGGCCGGGGTTCTGGATCGGGCAGCTCGGCCCAGCTCATGACCTCGGGACCGCCGTACTCGCTGACACGGATCGCACGCATGGTAAACCCCTCGTCTCTCGTCGCCCTGCGGCACGCCGTCCGGCGCCGCATCCCGGGACGGTCACAAGGTAATGAGCGAAAAATGGACCAGCAAGTCCAGAAAACCGCGGGGCGACCGTCACTCGCCGGCGGGGCCGCCGCGCTCCACCAGCCGGCCGCCGGACAGCTCCAGCCAGCGGCCGACGTTGATCTCCGCGAGGAACCGCTCGTCGTGGCTGACCACCACGAAGGCCCCCTCGTACGCGCCGAGCGCGCTCTCCAGCTGGCCGACGCTGACCAGGTCGAGGTTGTTCGTGGGCTCGTCCAGCAGCAGGAGCTGGGGAGCCTCATCCGCGCACAACACGCAGGCCAGCGTGGCGCGCAGGCGTTCGCCGCCCGAGAGCACCCCGACGGGCAGGTGGGCCCGCGAGCCCCGGAACAGGAAACGGGCGAGCAGGTTCATCCGTCCGGACTCCTGCATGCCGGGGGCGAACGCTGACAGGTTCTCGGCCACGGTGCGCTCGACGTCGAGCAGGTCGAGCCGCTGCGACAGGTAGGCGACCCGGCCGCCGGCCCGCCTGATGGTGCCGCCGTCCGGCTCCAGCTCACCGCTGATCATGCGCAGCAACGTGGACTTGCCCGCGCCGTTCGGACCGATCAGCGCGATGCGCTCGGGCCCGCGGATCTCCAGGTCGACGCCGGGCTCGGCGAACAGGCCGCGCGCCTGCAGGCGTTGGCCGAGGAAGACCGTACGCCCAGCGGGCACGTTGGTCCCGGGTAGCTGCAGCGCGATCCGCTGGTCGTCGCGCACGGCACGGCCCGCCTCCTCGAGCCGGGCCCTGGCGTCGCTGACGCGGGCGAGGTGGGTCTGGCCGGACCGCCCGGCCGACTCCTGGGCGCCGCGCTTCATGTTCCCCGCGAAGATCCTCGGCAGGCCGGCGTTCTTGAGGTTGCGGGCGGCGTTGCTCGCCCGGCGGTCGGCCCGCTCGCGGGCCTGCTGCATCTCCCGCTTCTCGCGCTTCAGCTCCTGCTCGGCACTGCGCACGGTCCGCTCGGCGGCCTCCTGCTGCGTGCGCACGGCCTCTTCGTACGCCGTGAAGTTCCCCCCGTAGAAGCGGACCTCGCCCTGGTCCAGCTCGGCGATGCGGTCCATGCGGTCGAGCAGGGCCCGGTCGTGGCTGACCACGAGCAGGCAGCCGTTCCACTCCCCCAGCACGTCGTAGAGCCTGCGGCGCGCATCGAGGTCGAGGTTGTTCGTGGGCTCGTCCAGCAGCAGGACGTCCGGCCGCCTGAGGAACTGCGCGGCCAGGCCGAGCGACACCACCTGGCCGCCGCTCAGCGTTCGCAGGGACCGGTCGAACGCGAGGCCCCCGAGGCCGAGCCGGTCGAGCTGGGCCCGGGTGCGCTCCTCGATGTCCCAGTCGTTGCCGATGGTGGCGAAGTGCTCCTCGCTCGCGTCGCCCGACTCGATGGCGTCCAGCGCGGCGATGACGGGGGCGATGCCGAGCACCTCGGCCACGGTCAGGTCGCCCGAGGCGGGCCCAGAAACAAGCGCAGAAACAGGCGCAGAAACAGGCGCAGAAACAGGCGCAGAAACAGGCCCAGAAACGGGCGCAGAAACGGGCGCAGAAACGGGCGCCGAGATGGTCAGGGTCTGCGGCAGGTATCCGAGCACGCCCTCGACGGACACGCCGCCGCCCTGGGGGCGGTGTTCGCCGGCGATCAGCTTGAGCAGCGTGCTCTTGCCCGCGCCGTTCGGTGCGACCAGGCCCGTACGGCCGGCGGCCACGGTGAAGGACAGGCCGGTGAAGACGGGGGTGTCGTCGGGCCAGGAGAAGGACAGGTTGGAGACGATGATGAACGCGTCGGACATGGAGAAGGACCTCGGAGGAGAACGCGGGGCGCGCCGAAAGCCGCCCGGCGGAAGGGGACAGGGATTCGGGAACGACGACCGGGGCCACGTCGGCGGCGGTCATAGCGCCTGCCGGGGCCCGTCACTCTCCGGTATCACCCGGAGATGTCGTCGTCACCTGCCACGTCTGGTCTCCTCGTCCGGTCACAAGTGCCCTACACCATAGCAGCCGCCGGAATCCGTACGACGCGCGGCGTACGCGTCGTCCCCGTCCGCTTCGCCCCTGCCGTCCACGGCGAGGAGGACCACGGCTTCGTCGCCATCGTCGCGCGGGCCGCCCGGCGGCGCGGAGCCTGCGCCTACCCCGGCGAGGGACACCACCGCCGGCCCGCCGTGCACCGGTCCGACGCCGCCCGCCTGGTCCGGGCCGGTTCCTGTCCGCCGACGTCCCCGCCACGAGCACGATCACCCGCCACCTCGCCAGGTGGGGCACGCCCGGACGATGAGTTTTCGCGCCCCCGCCGGTCACCACGGTCATGACAACCTTCGCTCTCATCCACGGCGGCGGTGGCAGCGCCTTCGACTGGCACCTGGTCGAAGCCGAGCTCCGCGACCGCGGCCATGACACGATCGCGGTGGACCTGCCCATGTCCGATCCGGGGGCAGGGCTCTGGGACTACGCGGACGCCGTCGTCCGGGCGGCCGGCGAGCGGCGGCCCCTCGTGGTGGTGGCCCACTCGTGGGGCGGCCTCGTGGGCCCGCTCGTCTGCGCGCGCACAGGAGCCGCGGCGCTCGTGCTGGTGACCGCCATGATCCCGAGCCCGGGCGAGCCGCCGGACGACTGGTGGGAACGCAGCGGCTGGGTCTCGCCTGACATCGACGACGAGCACGAGCTCTACCTGCACGACGTTCCGCGCGAGCTGGCCGATCGGGTGCTGGCCCACGACGGCGCGCTCGCCGAGACGATGAGCATGGAGCGGGCGTGTGGCGAGCCCTGGCCGCTGGCCGCCTGGCCGGACGTCCCGACGCGATATCTGCTCTGCCGCGACGACCGCTTCTTCACGCCCGGCTTCGTGCGCCGCCATGTCGAGGAGCGGCTCGGCATCACCCCGGACGAGATGCCCGGCAGCCACATGGTGATGTTGTCACGCCCGGCCGAGCTGGCCGGCTATCTGGTCCAGGTCCGGCCGTGAGGCCGCCCGCTCCGGTCAGGTGAGGCCCGCGTCGTGGGCGAGCAGCGCGATCTGGGTGCGGTTGCCCAGGTCGAGCTTGGTCAGGATGCTGGAGACGTGGGCCTTCACCGTCGTGATGCCCATGGCGAGGTCGGCGGCGATGTCGGCGTTCGTCCTGCCCTGGCCGATCGCCACCGCCACCTCGTGCTCGCGCGGGGTGAGGGCGGCCAGCGCGGCGCGGGCCTGCTCGTACGCCCCGGCCTGGGCGACCGTGCGCTCCATCAACCGCCTGGTGATGCCCGGGGACAGGATCGGGTCGCCTGCCGAGACCCGGGTGACCGCTTCCACGATCTGCGGTGGCGAGGTGTCCTTGAGCAGGAACCCGGCGGCACCCGCGCGGAGCGCGTGCAGGACGTTCTCGTCGGTGTCGAACGTGGTCAGCACGATCACCTCGGGCGGCCGGGCGCGGGCGCGCAGCCGGCGGGTCGCGGTGATGCCGTCCACGCGGGGCATGCGCAGGTCCATCAGGACGACGTCGGGGGCGTGGGCGTCGGTCGCGGCGATGGCCTCCTGGCCGTCGCCCGCCTCGGCCACGACGGAGATGCCGGCCGCGCCGTCGAGCATCATGGACAGGCCGGCGCGGACCAGGGCGTCGTCGTCTACCAGGAGCACGCGGATCACGCGGGCCATGGTAGCCGGGCCTGAAGCCGGAACTCACCCCCGGTGCTCTGGTGGTCCAGCTGCCCGCCGGCCAGGCGTACCCGCTCGGTGAGCCCGACCAGGCCGAGCCCGCTGCCCGGCGCGACGGGGGCCGCGTCCGCCGGGGGCAGCGGGTTGCGCATCTCGATCAGCAGGGGCGTGCCGGGGGTGCCGCGCAGCAGCACCTCGATCGGCTGGCCCGGGGCGTGTTTGCGGGCGTTGGTCAGCCCTTCCTGCACGACGCGGTACGCGGTCTGCGACGCGGCCGCCGGCAGGGCGTCGACGTCGGCAACCTCCTCGTGGAGCCGTACCGCCTGGTCGGCCTGCCGTGCGTCGGTGATCAGGCCGGGCAGGTCGGTCAGGCCCGGCCGGGGCTGCAGGTCGTCCGTCCGGTCGTCCTGCTCGCGGAGCAGGTTGATCACCTGGCGCAGTTCCTCCAGCGCCTGGTGCACGCCGGCGCGGATCACGCCGGCGGCCCGGGCGCGCTGTTCAGGGGAGGAGTCGGGGCGGAACTCCAGGGCCCCCGCGTGGGTGGCCACCAGGGAGAGGCGGTGGGCCAGCACGTCGTGCATGTCTCTGGCGAGCCGGCGGCGTTCGGCCATGCGCGCCTCGGCGATCCGCCGGCCCTGCTCGGCCTCGGCGCGGTGGGCGCGTTCGCGCAGCGACTCCAGCAGGGCGCGGCGGGAGCGGGCGAACGCGCCCCAGCCGAGCAACGCGCCGTAGGCGACGCAGATCAGCAGCAGCCACCAGCCGAAGGAGATGCCCGTGTTCGGCCGCCACAGCCCCTGGACCACGTGGGCCGCGATGCCCGCCCCCGTCACGGTCGCCGCGACCGGGAAGCGCCTGCGCTGGGCCACCTGCAGCGCCCCCATCGAGGCCGCGGGCGTGGCCACCGGGGAGAGGGTGGCCAGGAGGGTGGCGGCCAGCGCCCCGGACGCCGGCCACCGCAGCTGGGCGAGCGCCGCGCCCACGCTCACCGCCGCGAGAGCGAGGTCCATCCCCCAGGTGGGCCGGCCCGCCAGGCTCCACAACGACACCGCGGTCAGCGCGCCCATCACGATGAGCACTCCGGCGACCGCGGCCAGGTGCGGGGGTCGGGTCTCGTTCACCGGCCCAGGCTAATCTCCGGTACGGCGGAGCCGTCACCTACCAAAGTCGGACCCGCGCCCCACCGGTGGAGGAGAGGGCGCGACGCGCGCCCGATGCGGCGGACCGGGCCGGCGGCATGAACCTCTCCGTCAGGCGGGAGAGCCGGGTTTCCTGGGGCCGGGCCGTGCAGCCGTCGCACGGCGCATCCTCGCGGGTGTCCGTTACGCCGGCCACGGCCTACGCTCGACAGCACCAGGCACAGGGAGGTCTCGGCGTGGACGACGGGCTCGCATCGCCGCAGCCGCCGCCCGGCTACCTCTTCCGGCCCTGTGCGGGCGGCGAGGACCACGGCGCGATGGCCGCCGTGCGGCGGGGCTGCGCGGCACAGGATCGGATCGACGCCCGATCGGTGGTCGAGGGACTTCCCACAGCAGCCGAGATCGCGGATTCCTGCGCCACGCTGACCAACGCGTCCGAGAACCAGGTCCTGGTGGAGCACGGCGGTGATGTCGTCGGCCACGCGACGATCACGTGGTGGGAGGAGCAGGACGGCACGTGGTTATACCTGCACCGGGGCTATCTGCTGCCCGGCCACCGGGGCCGGGGCGTGGGCTCGGCCATGCTCGGCTGGGCCGAAACCCGTATCCGCCGGCTCGTGCGACAGCACGGCACCACGCGGACGGCCGTGTTCGGCGCGAACGCCACGGCTCACGAACATGAGGCGACGGCGTTGCTCCTCGACGCCGGATACCGGCGTGTCTTCAGCCTGGTGGAGCTGGTTCTGCCGGACCTGCGTCACCTGCCCGGCGGCAGCCGCGTGCCGGGTGGCGTCCGGCTCGGCGCCGTCGGACCGGACGACTTCCACGCGGCATGGACGACCGTGACCGACGCGTACGCGGATGCCGCCTTCACCGGGACGTGGACGTTCGACAGCTTCGTCGCCACGGCCGACCCCGCCTGCTGGCGGGGCGCCTGGGCCGGGACCGCATGGTCGGCGTCGTCCTGTGCTCCGTCCGCCGGCGGGACCACGCAACGGTGGGCGAAGTCGAGGAACTGAGCGTCCGGGCCGGGTCGAGACGTCAGGGACTCGGCCGAGCCCTGCTGCTGGACGGGTTGCGGTGCCTGCGGGAGCACGGAGCCGAGACCGCCCGGTTGTACACCGGCACGTCGAACCCCTACCGGTCGTACGACCTCTACGAGAGTGTGGGCTTCCGGCGCCGGACCGAGCACGTCCGCTATCGCGGCCGTCTCAGCCGCAGGCCTTGCCCGTGGTGCCGCTGCCCTTGTTGGTGCGGCCGATCCCGTTCGTCACGCTGCCCGAGGCCTTGGCGCAGACGCCGCTCGGGGCGTAGACCATGTTGCCCCAGTGGTGCCCGCCGTTGCCCGCGCGGTAGGTGAAGGACCGGCTCCTGGAGCTGGTGAAGACCGTGATCTGGCCGGTCGCGTGCTTGGACACCCTGGCCTCGCCCCAGTTGGTGCCGCACTTGCGGGAGTAGTAGAGCCGGATCGTGCCCAGGCTGTCACCGATCTCGTTCTTCAGCGAGGCCTTCTCGCCGGTGTACACCTTGGAGGCGGCGCACCCGCTCCGGTAGGGGTCCTTCCCGTCGTACGGGTGGGCGCTGGCCGGTCCCGCGGCCAGCAGGAGCGTCGAGATCGCCGTGACGGACACCGCGGCCGCTGCTACGTGGATCTTCATGTCGGACGGACTCCTTCATGGTGAGGCGGGCGTGGGGCCGCCCGGGAAGCTTGTGGTGAAGGGTTGCCGGGGATCATGGACCCCGGCCGTCAGCAGTTCTTGCTGATGTTGGTGAGGTCCTCGGCCAGGCCCTTGCGGAACTTCTTCTTGCCGTTGGTGCCGCCGTTCGTGGCGAGGCACTCCGTCCTCGTCCCCGCGGGGCCCTTGAAGTGCACCTTGGCGTACACCCGGTGGGAGCAGTGGTTGTTGAAGTAGACCGTCGTGGAGGAGTTGCCGTTCTTCCAGGAGTAGTTGGTCTTCCTCCCGCTGGGCTTGATGCAGGCGGTGCTGTCCCGCTGGACCGCCTGGGCGGCGGCCGCCGCGGCGGTGACCGTCCCCGCCGCGGCGGGCGCGGACAGCAGCGCCAGCGCGGCGCCGCAGCCCGCCAGGGCCGTGGTCAGCTTCTTGCCATTCACGTTCTCATCCTTTCTTTCCACGAGAAAATCGCGCCGGTACGGCACAGCACGCAACACGGCGCCGTACCGGAGTAAGGGGGGAACGGTTCCGACTATGCCGGGCCCGCTCGGGCAGCGGCAAGCGCCATTCGTCTGAGAATTGTCCAAACAATGTCCAGCCATCGGCTTGGACAATGAAACAGCAGCTCAGCAGCCCGATGAGGAATTATTGGAAAAACAATGGGCGCCTGCTCATGACGGCCGAGAGCGCGTTACTCGGGTGTATTCCCGTTGGCGCCGCACGCGTCGATACGGGCGACCGAGGCGCGCGGCGCCGGCACTTCACCAGGTGACCGGGAGTTCGTGGGCGCCGTAGATGATGGACTCGGTCTTGAGGGGCAGCTCCTCGACCGGCACGGCGAGCCGCAGCGTGGGGATGCGGCGGAACAACGTGTCGAAGACGATCTGCAGCTCCGTCCTGGCGAGGTTCTGCCCGAGGCACTGGTGCGGGCCGAACCCGAAGGCGAGATGGTGGCGGGCCTCGCGTTCGACGTCCAGGGCCTCCGGGTCCTCGAACACGGCGGGATCCCAGTCGGCCGACAGGCTGGAGATGACGACTCCCTCGCCGGCCTGGATGTCCGCCCCGCCGATCCGCACGTCCTCGGTGGCCACCCGCGAGGTGACCGTGTCGGTGATGGTGAAGAAGCGCAGCAGCTCCTCCACGGCCATGGGTGTCCTGGCCGGATCGGTTCTGATCAGGTCCAGCTGTTCGGGGTGGGTGAGCAGCCCGATCACGCCGAGCGAGATCATGTTCGCGGTCGTCTCGTGCCCGGCGGTCAGCAGCAGGAAGGCCATGCTGGTCAGGGCCGCGTGGTCGACGGCGCCGTCCTGGCGTTGCCGGGCGATCTGCCGGCTGAGCAGGTCGTCGCCCGGCTCGGCCTCCTTGCGGGTGACCAGTTCGCCGAGGTAGGCGCGCAGTTCGAGGAAGGCCCGCTGCCGCTCCTCCGGCGACGAGGTCCGGCGCACCGCCACGGCGGTGCGGCTCTGGAAGTAGTCGTGGTCGGCGTAGGGCGCGCCGAGCAGTTCGCAGATCACCAGGGACGGCACCGGCAGCGACAGCGCCTGCACCAGGTCGACCGGCCGCTGCTCGGAGGCGAGCATGCCGTCGATGAAGCGGTCGACGACGTCCTGGATCCGCGGGCGCAGCGCGGCCAGCCGCCGCACGGTGAACTCGCTGATCAACGGGCGCCGCGCCGCGGCGTGTTCCGCGCCGTCCATGCCGACCATCAGCGGCGGCTGGCTGCGGAACTGGCGCAGGGTCGCCGCGTCGACGTTGAGGATCGGGAAGCCGTCCTTGCGCCGGTCGGAGGAGAAGCGGCGGTCGGCGAGAACGGCTCGGCCTTCCGCGTGCCCGGACACCCACCACGCCTCGGCGCCGTTCACCAGCCGGACCTTGCTGATCGGCGCCTGCTCGCGCAGCCCTTCGTAGGCGGCGGGCGGCGCGAACGGGCAGCCCCGCTCGACCGGCAGCTGCACGCCGGCGAGATCGCCCGGTGCGTCCTTCGTCATCGATGACCTCTCAAAAGTCGGATCGGATCGAGCCCGGCGGGCAGGGCGAACGCCTGCTCGCCCGCCGGCGTCACGTGCGGGCCGGTGTTCATCGCCGGGTGAGCAGGGTCTCGGACTCGACGCGGGTCAGCTTCTCGGGGTTGCGGACGTAGTAGAGGCCGGTGATGCGGGCCCCGTACCCGGTCCCCTCCTCGGCGGCGTCCTCGACGCTGATCGTCAGCACGCCGTCGAGCTCGCCGTCCAGGCGCAGGACGAGTGCCGGGTTGCCGTTGACCACGGTGGGAGCGGTGGTGATCGTGCCGTCGTACCTGCCGATGCCGCCGACGATCAGGCGGCTCACCTTCCAGGCGCCGATGACATGCTGCATCGCGGCCTGCTTGACGCCGCCGCCGTCGGCCACCAGGACGACCTCAGGAGCGAGCACGTCGAGCAGGCCCTGCAGGTCCCCGGTCTCGACCGCGCGCTGGAACGACTCCAGAGCCGCCCGGGTCTTGCTCGGAGGGACCCCCTCGCGCGGGCGCCGGGCGCTGACGTGCCGGCGGGCGCGGTGGGCGATCTGGCGGACGGCCGCGGGGCTCTTGCCGACGGCGGCCGCGATCTCGTCGTAGCCGACGTCGAAGGCCTCGCGCAGGACGAAGACGGCGCGCTCGGTCGGTGAGAGCGTGTCGAGGACGAGCATGAGCGCCATCGACACGCTCTCGGCGAGCTCGGCGTCGTCGGCCACGTCCGGCGCGGTGAGCAGCGGTTCGGGCAGCCAGGGACCGACGTAGGCCTCCTTGCGGCGCGTCATCGTGCGCAGCCGGTTGAGCGACTGCCTGGTCGTGATCCTGACCAGGTAGGCGCGCTGGTCGCGCACCTGAGCGAGGTCGGCCTTCACCCACCGCAACCAGGTCTCCTGGAGGACGTCCTCGGCGTCGGCCGCCGACCCGAGCATCTCGTAGGCGACGGTGAAGAGCAGATTGCGATGGGTGACGAAGGCTTCGGTCGCCGGATCAGTGGTGTGGTCGCTCATGCCTCGACTCCTCTCCGTCGCGGCAGGCGCTCGCGTCTGTTCACCACGGTAAGGTCCTTTCGCTGGTAGCCGGCCGGCCGCCCCCGGCGGCCGGGAACGGGACCGGTCAGCGGATGGCCGTCGCATCGCCGCGCCTGGCCGCGAGTGCCTGCCCGCGCTTGGTGTCCTTGGCCCAGCTCGGGAAGTTCAGCGAACCCGGCCTGCGTGCCTGGTTCGCCAGCTGCCAGAGGATGCCCTTGCAGATGGACTCCTTGAGCATCGCGCCGGGGCGGCCGCCGATGTGGAGGCCCATCGCGACGTCGTCCCTGTGGGCGAGCTGCATGATGCCGGCCCGGCGCCCCAGGCTGATGCACTGCGAGACGAGCGCCATGGCCAGGGGCGCGGGGCGCCCGCCCGCGATCCGGCTGAGCACCGTGTCGGCGGCGTGCGGGCCCAGCTGGACGGCGGCCTGGCAGCTCATCCGGAACGGCAGGTCCGACGGCGCCGCCGCGTCGCCGGCCGCGACGATACGCGTGTCGTCCACGCTGGTCAACGTCTCGTCCGTACGCAGCCGGCCCAGGGCGTCGGTGCTCAGCCCGCTGCGTGCGGCCAGGTCGGGCACGCCGAAGCCGGCCGTCCAGATGGTCACGTCGCTCCGCAGTTCGCGGCCGTCGCCGAGCCGCACGGCGTCGCCGGTCACGGCCGTCACCGTCGTGCCGGGGCCGTCGAGCACGGTGACGCCGAGCTTGGCCAGCTGCCTGGCGACGGAGCGCCGCCCACGGGGGTGCAGGTAGGGGCCGAGCGCCCCGCCGCACGCCAGGGTGACGGCGCGGCCGGCCTCCGCCAGTTCGGCGGCGGTCTCGATGCCGGTCGGACCGGCTCCCACCACGGTGATCGCGGCCGTGGCGGGCGCGGCGCCGAGGTTCTCCCGCAGCCGCCGCGCCTCCTCCAGGGTGGCGATCGGGTAGGCGAACTCGGCCGCTCCCGGCACACGCGGGTCGGCGCTGCCGCTGCCCACCGCGTAGATCAGGTAGTCGTAACCGGCCGTGTCGCCGCTCGCCAGCATCACGCGGCGCCCGGCCGCGTCGATCCGGGTCACGGTGTCGACCACCAGCCTGACCTTCTCCGCCAGGACGTCGCGGTAGCCGGCGACCGCGCTGTGGGACCCGCCCACCAGCTGGTGCAGGCGGATCCGCTCGACGAAACGCGGGCGCGGGTTGATCAGGGTCACCGTCACGTCGTCGCGCTGCGTGAGGCGATTGGCGGCCAGGACGCCGGCATATCCGCCGCCTATCACAACGACCTGGGCGTTCTCGGTCATGGTGCTCCTTCATCCCGAGAGGGGTTCGGGCATAGGACACCACCCGCTCCCCCGGTGTGACCTGGTGTGAGACAGATCACTCCGGGAGCTCGCGGCCTCCCGGACGTGCACGACTGCTTCCGGGCCCTGACCGCCCCGCACGCCGGAAGGACGGCTCGGTGACGGGTGGCCCCGCAGCGCCGCGGTCACCGTCCGGGATCAGCGGTAGGTCAGCCCGCGCAGCAGCGTCTCCGCCGGACCGCGTACGCCGGCGCGGTCCATCAGGAACGCCGCCGCCACGGTGAGCAGCCAGGTGCCGAGGGCCACGAGTGCCGCCGACCAGCTCGACAGGTGCGCGCCCAGGCCCAGGCCCCAGGCCGCCAGGAACGGCCCGAACACCAGCGACTGGGCGAGGTAGCCGCTGAGGGAGCGACGGCCGAGGGCCACCAGCGCACGGACCGGCAGCGGCTCCCGGGTGCCGCACGCGGCGATCCGGTGGACGACGAGGCCGAAGAGCGCGGCGTAGCCCACCCCGGTGAAGATGCCGGTGTAGAAGTGCGGCGCGGACAGCGCCGCCCCGGAGGGGAGGCCGAGGACGCCCACGTGCCGCAGGGCGAGCGCCGCTCCGGTGAGCCAGCCGGCCGAGATGCCGAGCACCGCGACCCGCCGCAGCAGCGGCAGGTGCCGGGACGGCTCCTCGAGGATCCGGTGCCGTGCCGCGAGGACCCCGATGAGGAACGCCGCCGGCAGGGCGAGGGTGACCAGCCCCGAGACCAGCTGGGCCAGCCACTGGGCCACGCGGATCGCGGCGGAGAGCAGGTAGGCCGGCTCGGCGATGCTGATCCGCTGCGCTTCGGCCGCGACGGCCGCGGATCCGCCCGGGACCGCCAGGGCCATGATCGTCGTGACGGCCGCGGCCAGGGCGCCCAGGGCCAGCAGGGCGCCCACCCAGATCCCGAGGGTGCGATCGCTCCGGCCGAGGAACAGCGGCACCATGACGAGCCCGATCAGGCCGTACATCCCGATGATGTCGCCCTGCCACAGCAGGGCGGCGTGCACCGCGCCGAAGACGAGCATCCACAGGTGCCGCCGGCGCAGGAGCCGGCGGGCCTGCTCCGGGCTCGTGCCGCGCGACCTCTGCCGGGCGTACAGCTGCCCGATGCCGTAGGCGAACAGGAAGCCGAACATGGTGTGCGTACGGGCGTCCACGACGATCAGGGTCAGGGCCTGCGCGATCCTGTCCGCGAGGTTCCCGTCGACGGGGTGCAGCATGATCGTGCCCGCCGGTGACTCGTAGAGGAACCACGGCACGTGGGCCAGCGCGATGAGCACCAGCATCATGCCGCGGGCGAGGTCCGGCGCGAGAACCCGTTCCGCCATCGGGGTCGGGCGCGGCGGGGCTCCGGCGGCGGGCTTCGAGGGCGGGCCGGTATGGGGTGTCGAGGACATGCCGTCGATCTCAGCCGTCGCCGCGCTCATCTGCCAGTGAGCCCATGTCACGACCTGGCCGTGACATTCCCGCAGGTGAAGTCATGACGTGATGTCACTGGTGACGCCGCGGGGCAGGCAGAATGATGGAGCACGCGAACCGGCGCCCGGCCACCAGGAGAGGACCAGTGAGCCCGACGAACGCGGTCTCCGAGGAGTCCGAACCCGCGCGCGGGCAACTGCGCAGGCTCAACCTCACCATGTTCCTGCCGATGCTCGTCGCCGCCGGTGCGCTCGTGGTGGCGACGGACGCCCGCTCGTGGTGGGACATCCTCGTCCTGGGCGCGGGCGTGGTGGCGGCCCTGGTGGCCTTCGTACAGTGGGCGGCCGGCGACGTCCTGCGCGTCGCGCTCCCCTGCCTGGTCGTCGCCGCGGCCGTGTGGCCCTTCTCCGTGCTGGTGATCGACGGCAGCGCGGCGTTCTTCGCCCTCTCCTGCGTGGGCGCCTTCGTCGTCCCTCAGCTGCCGCGTCACCGGGGCGCGGCGGCCTTCGCGCTGACCGCCTACATCGCGGTGGTGGGCGCGTTGAGGCTGCCAGGGGCGCACGACGTTTCCGCCGTGCTGATCCCGTACGTCCTCATCCCCACGGGCGTCACCGCGGCGCTGATCGGTCTGAGGTTCCCCAACAAGCGCTTCTACGACGTCGTCACGGAGCTGGAGGAGGCACGGGAGCGGGAGGCGGAGCTGGCCGTCATCCGCGAGCGCGTCCGGTTCGCCGGCGACCTGCACGACATCCAGGGCCACACCCTCCACGTGGTGAAGCTGAAGACGGCGCTCGCCCGGAAACTCGTCGACAGCGACACCGAACGCGCCAAACAGGAGCTGCGGGAGATCCACGCCTTGGTGAGCGACACCATCACCCAGACGAAGGAGCTCGCCTACGCGCAGCGGCGGCTCAACCTCTCCGCGGAGCTGGAGAACGCGAGAAACCTCTTCGAGGCCGCGGGCATCCGGGTGCGCGTCGATCGCGAAGCGGACGTCGACCCGGCCGCGGGCGAGCTGCTCGGCCAGGTTCTGCGCGAGACCACGACCAACATCCTGCGCCACGCCCAGGCGACGCGGGTGCGGATCACCCTGTCGGAGTCGAGCATCACCGTCGTCAACGACGGGGCCCAGCAGGCGCCGCTGCCCGAGCTGCGGGGACTGGCCGCCCTCGAGCAACGCCTCGCCGCCGACGGAGGCGAGCTTACGGTCCGCCAGGACGGCGGGGAGTTCCTGACGGCGGCGGCGTTCCCGCACCGGCGTTGACGACAGCGCCGCCCGGCGGCGCGCGGCCGTCCGGGCGCCGCGGGGCCCGGACGGCCGCCGAGCCTGGGGGGCGGACGTCCTGCGGTGGACGCCCGCCCCTGCCGTCACTGCTCGACGTTGGCGTTGTACTTCTGGATGGGCGTCTGCAGCGTGGCGGCGGCGTTCTGCATCGCCTGCTCGGCCGGGGTGCGAGGCTCCTGCCCCTCCCCGGCGGGCACGGCCTGCTCGAGGCCGACCTCGGCCGCCTTCCTGGCCTCGGGCATGACGCCGAGGAGGCAGCCCGACGTGGCCGCCGACGGCTGCTGGGCGCGCAGTTGCGTCACCGCGACCTGGAAGTTGGGGTTGTCGTTCGCCTTGGCCTGCGGGTTGACCGGCACGTATCCGGTCGCCTCGTGCCATTTCGCCTGCTGCTCGGGCGTGTTGGAGAACTTCACGAACTCCCAGGCGGCCCGCTTCTCCGCGTCGCTGTGCCCCGCCGCGTTGATCCACAGGGAGGCGCCGCCGATGATCGTGCCGCCGCTGGAGGAGTCGGACACCTTGGGGAACGGGGCGGTCTTCAGCTCGAACTTGCCCTTCGCGGCCTCGGTGTAGCCGCCGAGGGCGGAGGTCGACTCCAGGTGCAGGGCGATCGTCCCGGTCTTGAACGCGTTCTGGGCCTGGTCGGTCGGCCGGCCGGTGTTGGTGGCGTAGCCCTCCTTCACCAGGTCGCCCAGCCACTGGGCGAACTTGGGCCCGGCGCCGGTGCCGAAGTTCACCTTGGTGGCCAGGCCGTTCCTGCCGTTGCCGTTGTCGCAGTACTCGGCGTTGTCCTGGGCGGTCAGCTGCTCGACGAACCAGCCGTAGAGCGCGGCGTTGAAGCCGAACTGCTTGACCGTTCCGCCCTCCTTGACGGTGAGCTTCTTCGCCCACTCGCCGACCTCGTCGAGCGTGGCCGGCGGCTTGTCCGGGTCGAGCCCGGCCTCCTTCACGGCGTCCGCGTTCATGTAGAGCAGCGGCGCCGAGGAGTTGAACGGCATCGACCAGAGCTTGTTCTTGATCGTGTAGTAGCTGGCGATGTTGGGCTCGATGTTCGCGTTCTGGTCGAACTTGTCCTGCTCGATGAACTTGTACATCGGGACGACCTGCTGGGAGTCGTACATGAACCGCGAGCCGATGTCGTAGATCTGGACCAGCGGGGGCGTGGCCTCCTGCTGTACGGCCTGCTTGTAGGCGACGACCATCTGGTCGTAGTCGCCCTTGAAGACCGGCTTCACGGTGATCTTGTCGTTCACCTTCTTGAAGTCGTCCACCATGGCCTTGATGGCGAGCTCGTTCTTCTCCTTCATCGAGTGCCAGAACTCGATCTCGATCGGTTCGGTGATCGCGTCCGCGCCGGGCGCCGTGGCGGCCTCGCCGCCTTCGCCCGAGCCGGCGTCGCCACCGCAGCCCGTCAGAGCGAGGGAGAGCGCGGCCGTGACCACCAGCCCGTCGCGCGTACGCCGAAATCGGGGTCGTGCCATCTGGGAACTCCGTTTCTTGTTCACGATTACTTCACCGCGCCTGCGGTGAGGCCGCGGATGATGAAGCGCTGCCCGAAGATCACGAGTACGAGGGTGGGCAGCAGCGCGAGGGTGACCCCGGCCAGGATGAGCGTCGGGCTGGACGATTCGGCGTCGTTCAACATGGAGACGCCGATCTGCAGCGTCTTGTACTGGTCGTCGTTGCCGAGGATCAACGGCCAGAAGTACTGGTTCCACGTGGTCATGAACACGTAGACGCCGACGGCGGCGATGGCCGGTTTCGACAGGGGAAGCAGGATCCGCCACAGGAACCGCAGGTGGCCGCATCCGTCCATCACGGCGGCGTCCCGCACCTCGATCGGGAACTGCAGGAACGACTGCCGCAGCAGGAACGTGCCGAAGGCGTGGGCGAGGAAGGGCAGCGTGAGCCCGAGGTAGGTGAGCGGCCCCTTGGTCAGCCCCAGGTCCGAGATCAGCAGGTAGTTGGGCAGGATGATCGCTTCCCACGGCACCATGAGCGTCACCATGAACAGCGCGAACATCGCCGTCTTGGCCCACATCCGCAGGAACGCGAACGCGTAGGCAGCCAGGACGCTCGACAGGAGCTGGCAGATGGTGACGATGCCGGTCTGGATCGCCGAGTTGAGGTACTGCCTGGCCAGCGGGATGGTGTCGAGCGCCGAGCCGTAGTTGCCGAGGTCGATCCCCGTCGGGAGCAGCTTCGGCGGATAGCTGGCCAGGTCGCTCGGCGTCATGATGCCGCCGATGAACGCGTAGTAGAGCGGGAAGACCACCGGGATCGCGCACACGATGAGCACGAGATAGACAACGATCTTGCTCGCGACCGAGGAGGAGGTGGTGCTCATCGGTAGTGGACTCTCCTTTCCAGCACACCGAACTGGATGCCGGTACACGCCAGGACGACCACCAGGAGCACGATCGCCGCGGCGCTGGCCGTGCCGAAGTCCGACGACCCGTAGCTGAAGGCCTTCTCGTAGATCCAGTAGACCAGCGTGGACGTCGCGCCGTCGGGTCCGCCCTTGGTGAGGATGTGGATCTGCCCGAAGCTCTGCAGCGCGTGGATCGTGGAGATCACGATGAGGAAGAAGAGCTGGGGGGAGAGCATGGGAACGGTGATCCGGCTGTGCAACCGCCATCCCGTCGCGCCGTCGAGCCTGGCCGCCTCCACCACCTCCGTGGGGATCGCGCCGACGCCCGCGGAGAGCACGAGGACGTTGTAGCCGAGCGTCATCCAGACCGTGGTGATCGAGATGGAGATCAGGGCCAGGTCCGGCTCGGTCAGCCAGCCGATCCGGTCGACGCCGACGTAGCTGAGGATGCCGTTGGCCATGCCCACGGCCGGGTTGTAGATGAGGGCGAAGATCACCGACGCGGTGGCCACGGAGAAGGCGAACGGCAGCGCGAACACCGTACGGAACATCCGCTGCCCGCTGATGCGCGACTCCAGCAGCAGGACGACCACGAGCGCGCCGACGATCGCCGGGACGACGGTGAAGAGGGCGAACAGCGCCGTGGTCCCCAGCGCCTTGTAGAAGGCCTGGTCGCTGAACATGCCCGCGAAGTTGTCAAGCCCGACGAACTTGTTGGCCCGCCCGATGATGTCCGTCCCCATCGTGGACAGGTAGAACGTCCTGCCCAGCGGATAGAAGACGAAGATGGCAAAAATGATCAGCGAGGGCGCCAGATAGAGCAACGACAACCGGCGCTCGCCCGTCGGTCCCCGTTGCCTGATGGTGCGAGCTTCCATCGTCGCGCAGTCTCACTTTCCGTCAACCTGGGAGGTTATCTTCGTGCTCGCTGGATTCTTCCTACTCAGGACCTGTTTCGGTAGTCCTGGGGACCGAAGCGCATGATGAACGTTCGCGGAACGTTATCCGCGGCGGCAGCCACCACCGTCGGGCGATACGGGTACGCTGGCGCGCGCGAGGCCGGGCCGGCGCGCCCTCACGCGTCGGCGGCGGGGGCAGCCGGGGTGCCGGCCCCTCGACCCTCGGGAACGCGGCCGAACTCGACGTCATGGAGCGGCGCGGGCCGGCCGTCAGGTGGGGGTCTCGCGCAGGCGCTCCACGCGGATGCCGCGCAGCAGCAGCTCCGACACGACCACCGCGGCCAGCAGGCTGATCAGGAGGGCGGCGCCGGCGACGAGGACGACGGGCACCGCCGCCACCTCGTGCGGCAGCGGCGGCGTGACGGGCGGCGAGGTGAACTGCGGGATCCTGCCGAGCGCCACCCGCGCCGCCACCAGCCCCGCCAGCAGCCCGGCCAGGGTGCCCGCCGCGATCGTGATCACCTGCTCCAGCAGGAGCGCCACCCGCAGCGCCGCCACCCTGGCACCGGACGCCTCCAGCGCGGCCAGCTCGTACCCGCGCCTCCTGGCCGACGTGTGGAGCGCGAGCACGGTGCGCCCGAGCGCCAGCGCCGCCGCCGCCAGCGCGGACGCCAGCAGCAGCAACAGCGCGAGCCCCGGCCCCTGCCCGGCGAACGACGCGGTCAGGTCGGCCACGTGCCGCCGCGACACCACCGACAACCCCTGCCGCTCCAGCTCGCGCTCCAGCGCCGCCGTGTCGGTCAGGCCGGTCCACACCTGGTACGCGGCCTTGTCGTGGACGCCGTACGCCATCCGGTCGGCCTGCTCCAGGTTCACCAGGACGCCCGCGTCGGTCAGGCCGGGCGCGGCGGCGGACGCCACGACGGTGCGCACCGGGCCGGCGTAGGCGTTGTCGAGCCCCGGCACCACCCGGGTGCCGATGTCCCCGACCGCGACCGCCGGCGGCCGCTCGTCGTACGTGGCGGGGCGCAGCGTCTGGTTGTCGACCATGGTGATCGCGAACGTGCCGTCGCGCCGGCCCGGGTCGGCGTCCCAGCGCGGCATGGCCAGGGAGCGCCAGCGGCCCTGATCGCGTACCGCCATCCCGGTGACGGTCACCCGTACGAACGCGGGGTCCTCGAACTGCTCGGGCGGGACCGGCTGCCCCCGGAAGGCGCGCAGCTCGCACCGGGCCTGCCGGCAGGCCGGCGGCAGGTTCCATTCGTGCACGCCGGAGCGTCCGGCGAGGTCGCCGAGCGGGAGCTGGGCGGGCCGCAGCTGACCGGGCACCCGGAACGTGACGAACAGCTTCATCGTCCAGCCCTCGGGCGGCCGGTCGTGCTTCACCTCGGCACGGAACCTGTCGCCGCGCACCCACACCCGCGGCTCGGACGGGGTCGGCAGCCTGGCGGCGGCCTGGGCCAGGGACGCGCCGGCCGCCAGGTCGGGCCGCCAGGCCGCGCCCACGGCGGCCAGCCGCTGCGGGTCCGTGGCGATCAGCTGCGGCGGTCCCGGCACCTTGATCACCGGCGCGGCGGTCCGGCCGCCGGGGTCGGCGGCGGCCACGGCGTCGATCAGCCTGCTCGGCTCGACCGGCCGGACCGTGATCGCGGTGGCCGCGCCGTTGTGGAAGCGCGCCGTCTCCGCGTAGTCGCCCGACGTGGCGCTCCACGCCGACACCGCGAACGTGGCCAGCCCGAACGCCGCTCCCAGCACGATCACGCTGCCCGCGGTCACCGGCCCCCTAGCCACCTGCCGCAGCGCCAGGAACGGCCCGAGCCCGCCGCGCCGCCTGGTGACCGGGAACAGCCGCCTGGTCAGCACCGGCAGCGCCCGGGCGGCCAGCAGCGCCACGCCCAGCGCGATCAGCCCGGGCACCGCCAGCGCGCCCGAACTGCTCCCCGACACGTCCGTGATCAGACCGGTGGCCAGCAGCTCGACCAGGCCCACCGCGGTGACCGCGAGGACCACGGCGTCCAGCACCCAGCCGCGGGCCGTACGGCGGGGCGTGCGCCGCCACTCCTCGGTGACCGGCCGCGTCGCCGTACGCCAGGCGGCCATCGCCGCCGCGAGCACGCCGCCCAGCATCGCCGCGACGCCGGCCAGCGCCGCTTCCGGCGGGAAGGTCACCGGGATGCCCGCGGGCAGCAGCGCGCCGATCATCACGCCCGCCGCGGCGTGCCCGGGCAGCAGCCCGAGCGGCACGGCGGCGGCGAGCAGCAGCAGCGGCTCGGCCAGCGCGAACAACCACACCCGCGCCCGCCCGTGCCCGCGCAGCCGGGCCAGCGCGATCTCCGCGCCGCGCGCCCTGACCAGGTCGCCCACGGTCTGGAAGAGCAACATCCAGCCGAGCGCCACCACCTGCGCGATCACCAGGAGCGTCGGCACGCCCAGCGCGCCGGCGCCCGCGGTCACGGCTCTGACCGTGTCCGCCACCCGGGAGAACACGATGTCGCCCGAGGTCCGGCCCGTGGACTCGGCGGTGGCCTGCATCGCGGCGAGTTTCGCGAGGTCGGTCCCCTCCAGCCGGTCCGCGACGATGGAGACGACGGCGTAGTCGGTCCAGCCGCCCTCCTCCCCCTGCCCGCCGGAGACGTTGTACGTCTCCAGCCGGGTCTCCGGCACGGTGAACAGCGCGTCGGCCTTGTCCTGGCTCGGCTCCCCTGTCGGCGAGAACAACGTCCTGCCGAACCAGAACGGGTCGCCGGCCGGCCCCGGCCGGTAGATCCCGACCACGGTGAGCGACGCCGGCTTCCGCCCGGTGGGGGTGTACTCGACGTCCACCACGGCCGACAGCCTGATCTTCTCCCCCACCTTGAACCCCGACGCCTGGCTGGCCATCACCTCCTTGGCCGCGTCCGGGCAGCTGCCCTCGACCAGCGGCAGGTGCCGGCACTGCCCGTCCTGCCAGACCAGCGAGAACGCGCGCCGGTCACCAGGCCGGCCGCTGCTCGCCTCCATCCCGAGCACCGGCGGGCCGGTGAAGTCCGCGCCCGCGGTGAACGCCGCCACCTTGGCCTCGATGCCGCCCTGGGTGGTCGTGTACCGCCAGCCGCGCCCCTCCAGCGGCGCCGCCTTCACCGCGTCCCTGGCGATCGTCGTGCGGGCGGCCGCCGAGTAGATCGGCCCCACGGCCGCCGACGCGATCGGCACGATCGCGATCAGCAGGACGACCAGCGAGAGCGTACGGCGTTCCCAGAGGCCGCGCAGGATCACGGCTCCGCCCTCCTGAGCGCGATGCCGTCGTCGAGCGTCTCGATCCGCGCCATGGAACCGGGCGGCAGCAGGTGGTGGTATTCGGGCGGCACCTGAACGGCGCCCTCCCGGCCGACGACCACGAAGTCCTCGCCGCGCCTGCCCTCCGCGCCGACCCGGCCGTCCCTGATCGTCACCGTACGGCTCAGCGCCTCGCTCACCGCGGTGTCGTGCGTGACCACGACCGCGGTCGTGCCGTCGGCCGCGGCGACGTCCTTGATGAGCTCGATCACCCGCGTGCCCGACTCCTCGTCGAGCTGGCTGGTGGGCTCGTCGGCCAGCAGCAGCCTGGGCGCGTTGGCCAGCGCCACGGCGAGGGCGAGGCGCTGCTGCTCGCCGCCGGACATCCGCCCGGCCGGCCGGTTGCCCGCGTCCGCCAGGCCGACCCGGGCCAGCAGGTCGCGGGCACGCCGGCGGGCAGGGACGCGGGCCCCATGGCCGGCCCTATGACCGGCCCTATGACCGGCGCTGTGACCGGCGCTGTCGACGGCGCCGGCGCCGCGGCGGGCACGTCCGACGGCGCGCTGGGCGAAGGCGATGTTCTGGGCCGCGGAGAGGTAGCCGATGAGGTTGCGTGCGGGGTTCTGCACCATCATGCCGATGTGCGCCGCCCGCAACCGGTCGAGCCTGCGCTGGTCGAGCCGCCCCACGTCGGTGCCGTCCAGCCACAGGCGGCCCGCGCTCGGGCGCAGCAGCCCGGCCAGCAGCCACAGCAGCGTCGACTTGCCCGCGCCAGAGGGTCCGAGCAGCGCGACCGTCTCGCCCGCCTCGATCGTCAGGTCCACGTCGCGCAACGCGACGACCTCGACGTCCTGCGCCTTGTAGATCTGCACGATCCCGTCGCACCTGACGACGCTCATGTGCGGCCCTCCCGGGTGCCGCGGTCGCGGCTCATGGACGGGCACGGCTCATGGGTGCCCGCCGCGCTCACAGGGCGCTCCTCGACTGCCGGTGGGCCCGGGCGCGCAGCTCGATCACCCGGTCGCAGCGCTCGGCCACCTCGGTGTCGTGCGTGGCGATCACCAGCGTGGTGCCGTCGTCCGTCGCCGCGAGCAGCTCGTCCAGCACGAGCGCGCGGTGCGTCTCGTCCTGCTCGGCCGTCGGCTCGTCGGCCAGCAGCACCTGGGGCCGCAACGCCAGCGCCCTGGCCACCGCGACGCGCTGCTGCTGCCCGCCGGACAGCTCCTCGACCAGGTGGTCGGCGAACTTCGACACCCGCAGCCGCGCCAGCGCCTCCGACGCCAGGCGTACCGCCTCGCGCGGCGTCCGCCCCGACGCCCTGAGCGCCACCTCGACGTTCTCGGCGGCGGTGAGCAGGCTGAGCAGCCCGTACGACTGGAACACCAGCGCCAGCCCGGCCCTCAGCTCCGGCTGCTCGTCGAGGGGCACGCCGCGCACCAGGACCCGGCCGGCGGCGGGCGGGAGCAGCCCGGCCAGCGTGGTCAGCAACGTGGTCTTGCCGGACCCCGACGGGCCCATCAGCGCCACGCGCTCGGCTCGGTCCAGTTCGAGGGTGAGGTCTTCGACGATCGTACGCCCGCCCGCCCGGCAGCTGAGAGCGCGGCAGGCGAGTGTCGGTCCAGGCACCACCCGCGGATCATCCTCCCGACCGGTGATCCACGTCAACGGCGGGGAGGACGCGACCGGGTTGCGAGTCGGCCACGCCGCCCGCCTCCACGCGCCGGGCCGTACGGCTCGGGTGGATCGGCGGGTGAGCCGGAAAGCTCTTCGAGCCCGCTCAGCGCCGCCAGACGACGGGCTTGTCGCGGTAGTCGTCGTCGTCGAACTTGGCGCCGGCGATCGCGATGCCGGTCCTGGCGCCGCCCAGCCTGCAGGACGTGAAGGTCGCTCCGGCCGTGGCGAAGTCCCTGGGCGCGCTCTCGCGCTCGCAGCCCGGCATGCCGCCGGTGACGATCGCGCCGGTGCCGCTGCCGTCCGCGGTCACCAGCGACAGGCTGGGGCCCGACGAGTAGGAGTGGTCGGTGCCGTCCACGTTCTCGACGGTGAAGCGGATGTAGTAGGGCGTGATGCCCTTGGCCTGCTGGCCGCGTTCGCGTACGAGGTCGGCCGGGTCGCCCTTCTCCACGGCGGTCACGGTGACGCCGATCGTGCCCTTCCTGAACGGGACCACCGCGCGCTCGCCGAGCTTGAGCCGCGTGCCCGCCGCAGTGGTCTCCGTGGTGGTCTCCGTGGTGGTCTCCGCGCTCGTCCGCCCGGTCTCCTGCTCGGTGCTCTCCTGCTCCGTGGCTTCCTGGGGGGCCGGCTCGCTCTCCTCCGTCTCGGCGGGTGCCGCCGACTCGCGCGCCGGAGGCGCCGGTGCCCGGTTCTCGGCCGAAGGCTGGAGCGCGCCGCAGCCGGCGACCGTGAGGGCGGCGGCCATGCTCAGAACGCCTGCCAGCGCCCGTCGCGGGACCGCGGGGTCATGGGTGATGAACATGGCAAACGATCTTCACGCACCCGTGCGGCGGACGTCGATGGCACAGAGTCCACGATTGTTTAACCGAGCGTCCCCGGCCGCTGTCAGGCGGGCAGCAGGCGCATCAGGAGGTCGCGCGCTCCCGTCAGGCGGCCGGCGACGGCCACGCGGGTCATCCAGCGCGACGCGGTGACGATGCGCTGGGCGGCCGGGCGCCTCCGGGCGTCGTAGGAACGCAGTGCCCGCGCCACGTCGCCCGCGGACGCGTGCAGGCGGTCGGCGAGTTCGATCGCGTCGAGCAGCGCCTGGCAGGCACCCTGTCCCAGGGCCGGCGCCATCGCGTGCGCCGCGTCGCCGATCAGCGCCACGTTTCCCTTCACGTACGACGCCGGCGGCGGCGCCAGTTCGTGGACCTCGTGCCGCAGCACGGCTCCGTCGTCCGCCTCCGCCAGCACGCGGGGAATGGGATCGTGCCAGTTCGCGAAGCGGGCACGCAGGTCGTCGAGGCTCTCGTCGTTCCCCTCAGGGACCCGTACGGCCGCGTACCAGTTGGTCACCCCCGGAGCCTGCGGCGTCATCCCGAACATCTGCCCGTGTCCCCACGTCTCGCCGTAGTGCGGGGGTTGGTACCCTTCGATCACGCCGCGCCACGCGACGATGCCCGCGTAGCGCGGCCGGGTCTCATCACCGAAGAACGCCTGGCGGACGGTGCTGCGCACCCCGTCGGCGCCGATCACCAGGTCGTGGCAGACACGCAGGGCGGAGGGGTCGGTGATCTCCACGCCTGTGCTGATCGTCGCGGGGTCCACCTGCCGCAGCAACATCTCGATCAGCGAGGCTCGTGACAACATCCGGACCGGTGTCCCCGCTCGCCGTTCGATGCGTTCCAGGGGCAGGCCGGCCAGGCGCCTGCCGTCAGGCCTGCGGACCTGGGCCTGCCGGTAGGGGACGGTGCGCTTGTGCAGGTCGGCTCCCAGCCCCAGGCTCGCCAGCCCGGCCTGGGCGTCCGGCTGGATGCCGAGCGCGGTCCCTTCGGCGACGACCTCGGGCCACCGCTCGTAGATGGAGACCTTCCAGCCGATCGCTCGCAGGGCGATCGCGGTCGTCAGCCCGCCGACGCCGGCGCCGACGATGACAGCTCGTTTCATTCGATCACAGTCCTACAGTCCTATGGTCGGACCCCGGCTCACGCGCCGGTGCTCCTGCTCTGCTCTTCCTCGGCCTGGGACGCCACGCGGTCGCCCGGGCGTGACATCCCGTTGGCCGCCGGCGGGATTCTTCTCTCCAGGGCGAGCGCCATGGCACAGAGCGCCAGGCACCCCACGACCATCAGGCCGACGTACGCTGCGGCCAGGTCGAGGCCCAGCAGCAGGCCGGCGAGCGCCGGCGCGGCCATCGCCCCGCCGTTGAACGCCGCCGCGTTGAGCGCGTTGTACCGGCCGCGGGCGTCGTCGGTGGCCAGGTCGTTGGTGACCGCCGGAACCGTTGGCTGCAGCAGGGTCTCGCCGAAGGCGAACACCGCCATGAAGGCCAGGAGCCCGGCGGTCGCGACCGCGCTGCCGAGCCCGGACCCCGCGGCGCCGAGCAGCAGCCACGCCCCGGCCCACGAACCCGCCATCACGATCATCACCCTGGTGCGGCGGCGGCCGCTGATCCGCGCGAGCACCGGCAGCTGCAGGACGACGATCATCGCGGTGTTGACCGCGTACGCGACGCCGATGGCGCTGGTGGAGACGCCGGCGACCTCCCGCGCGAAGCTGGGCACGCCGGCCTGGAACTGGCCGTACCCCACGAGGACCCCGGTGAAGGTGAGCGCGGCGAGCCAGCGCACCGGCGGCCGCCTGAGGATGGCGCGGTAGCCGGGCGCCGCCGCACGCGGTCCCGGGTCGCGCCGGTCGGGCCCGCGCACGTTCCTGAGCGGTCCCAGCAGCACCACGATCGGCACCAGGGCGGCGGCGGCCTCGGCGAGGTAGATCGTGGTGAACGTGGCCGGGACGTCCACGTCGACGAACAGCCCGCCGACGACGCCTCCCACGCCGATGCCGGCGTTCATGAGCGCGAAGTGCACGCCGAAGAACCGTTGCCGCACGTCTCCGTCGACGACCGCCGCGATCAGCGTGTTGAAGGCGGGAAGCGCCGCACCGAAGTTGAGCCCGATCAGGACGAGCGCGACGGCCGCTGTCCAGGGCCCGGTGGCGAACGCGAGCAGCACGCTGCCGGCCGTCATGGCGCCCTGCCCGCCGATCAGGACGGCGCGGGTGCCGTACCGGTCCACGAGCGAGCCGCTCGGGACGGTGACGACGAATCCGGCGATCGCGACCAGCGACATCAGCGCTCCGGCGACGCCGAGGTCGAACCCGCGGACCTCGCGCAGGTAGATGATCGTGAAGGGGAGCGTGAGGCCGCGCCCGAGCGTCTGCACGGCGATGATCGCGAGCAGCCACCGCCCCTCGGTCGGCAGCCCTCGCCAGAACGTGCGCAGCCAGGCCACGCGGCATCACCTTTCCCGGCCCGCTTGCCGTCAGCTCGCGCGGGCGGCGAACTCGGCGAGGCCGGCCGCTCCCGAGGCGGCGCGGACGGCGATCTCCTCCCCGTCCTCGGTGCGCAGGCCCACGCCGTGCAGGCCGGGACCGCCCGGGACGAACCGCAGCGGCAGCGCGTCGAAGGTCTCCTTGCCCACGTGCTCCTCGACCTCGGCGGGATCGTTGCCGATCTCGAGCCAGGCGACCGCGACCAGGGGACGCTCGTGCGTCATCGGCGCCCTGCGCGCCGGGTGCCCGCTCATGTCCTCGTGGTAGTACCAGTTCGGCAGCCCGCGCGCCCAGGTCATCCCGGCGTCGCCGGGCGCCATGACCGTCGTCGCGGACGATCCGTCGGGGTGCTGGGCGCCCTGGGAGGTCACCACTTCCCCGCCGAGGCGGCGTGCCACCTCCTCGAGGTCGGCGTAGCTGCGCGCCCGCAGGTTCCACGTCATCCAGTGGTCGGCCTGCCGGGTGGTCTGCTCGAACCAGGTGCGGAACGCGCCGACCCCCGGGGGCAGCTCGGCGTAGTGGTCGATGACCGACTCGACGTTGATGAAGGCGTCGCCCGGCAGCGGGATGACCCGGTGAGCGGTGGGCATGACCTGCAGCCACCCTCCCTCGTGGCTGCGCAGCCCGGTTTCGCGGCGCAGCCGCTCCGCGCTCTCGTAAAGGTGACGTACGCCGAGGGTGACGTGGTCGAGATCGTACATAGGCATGTGGGGCCTCCAGGTGGTCCGATGACACCAAAATCAAATCAGGTTTGAAAGCAAACCTAATGCCCTCGCCGGCACGCCGTCAACGCGCTCACAGGTTTCGCGGAATTCGCCGGCGGATCGTATGCCGATCGGAACACGGTCCCCATTTCCCGGAAGAGCGTTCCGTTTCAGTCGCTGACGCTGTTCGGCAGCGGAGCACGGCCTCCGCCCGAAGGGGTCCGCCGGCACGGCTCCGGCCTCCGCCGTCGCGCCGGGCTATTCTCCGCCGTCGCCGTCGCCGTCGCCGTCGGAGCCGCCGGGCCAGCCCGAATGGCGCTCGGCGTCCCCGCCGCTGTCCGGCCAGCCGTCCTGTCCCTCATCCGGCCAGCCGTTCTCGAACGTGTAGCGCGTCTCCTCCGTCACGGCCAGATCGCCGTTCCGCGCCGCGAACGCCCAGACCACGCCTCCGTGGCGCGGGCGCAGCCGCGCCGGGCCGCGTACCGAGGGGCCGTCGAACAGATCGACCTGCACCGAGCCCGCCGGCAACATCGCCGCGTCGTCGGCTCGCGCGAACGCCAGACGGATGTACTGCGCGCGCCCGTCCACCCGGGCGACGACGGTACGCACCGGGTAGCCCGCCACCGTCCGGCCACGTCGCAGCGCCACACCGGTGAGACCCCGCACCGCCTCCCCGCGGCTCGCGCGCCGCCACGCCCGCCGCATCCTCAGCCTGACGGAGGCCTCGCGCACGCCCGAGGTCCCCGTGATGGCGGCGAGCACCGCCGGGAAGAGGATGAAGACCACCGAGTCGGGCGTGAGGGACCCGTCGCCCTGCCCCGACACCATCATGGTCACGAAGTACACCAGCAGTCCCGTGGCGACGGCCGCGACGCCGAGTGCCGAGGTGGGATCGGGCGCCCCGCGCATGCCGGCACGGCGTGCCGCCCGGAACGCCCTGCTGTCCTCCCGCACGCCGGTCATGCCGAGCCGGCGGCCGGCAGACGAAGTGTCATATGGATCACGAGACATTAGATGCCGGTTCGATGGGCTCGGTTCTCGGTCTCCGGCCTCCGGCGCCGCGCCCTTGCCGGCTCTTTGGCCCGGCTTCCTGCGGTGGTGAGGGCCGGGTCCTGCGGACGCCGGTCAGTCGGGCTGGCGGGTGCGCTTCATCGTCTCGCGCTCGTAGGTGAGCAGCGCGTCGATGACCAGCTGCCGCTCCGAGGGAGCCAGGGGCTCCAGCGCGGTCCGCCACGCGTCCGCACCCGCGGCCAGCCAGCCCTCGATCGCCCCGCGGTGCTCGTCGGTGATGCTGACGATGGTCCGCCGCCGGTCGCGCTCGTCCTCGTGCCGGGCGAGGATGCCCTTGCGGCTCAGGTCGCCGACCATGAGGCTGACCGTCGTCGAGGCGACCTCCAGCCCTTCCGCCAGCGTCTTGACCGTGGCCGGGCCGTCGTGCAGCAGGAGAGCCAGCAGCGACAGGTGGCGCGGCGTGAGCGCGAAGTCCTGCAGCTGCTCGGGAACCGGCATGCGCTTGGACCGCGCGATGAGCCGCGGCATCAGCAGGATCATCTCTCGCACACCTTGATCGACGGTCGGGCCGTCCGTGGGCATCGAGTGGTCCCTCTGACTCGCTGGCGGATGTGTCGTGGCTGCTCGGGCACCAAGTATCACGGAGGACGCGGCCCGTTGTCCAACGATCTCCATGGCCGCGTGCCCCTCAGTCCCACCAGCCTCCGGCGAGCTCGACGCCCTCCTTCTCGAGCGCGTCGTGCCAGACGGGGTCACGCAGCAACCGCGCCTCCCAGGCGCGTACGACGCCGTCGGGTCCCGTGACCGCGTCCTCGCGCGACGGGTGCAGGAACAGCTCGCTCGTGCCCTCGGGGAGCGCGGCGAGCCGGCGGAGGTAGTCGTCGCGGAGCCGCTCGTAGGCGCCGAGCTCGTGCGCCGTGCGCCGGTTGGTGGCGATGGTCTGCGGGATGGCCACGCCGAGCGCGTAGGCGAGGGCGACGGCGCGCTCGTGCGCCTGCGCGAGCTGCGGCGGGAGCGGCCCTCCGATGTACGGCTCGGGGTCGCGCGGCAGCCGGAAGGCGAGGCCGTGGCGCGCGCACCATTCGAGCGTCTCGGCGAGCCACGACCGGCCGTGCAGGCCGTAGAGGGTGCCGGCGTGGGAGTCGGCCGCCTCGGGCGCCAGGCTCCGGCCGCGCATCCAGTGCAGCTGCGCGTCCGCCTCCGCCATGACGTCGCGCGCCTCGCCTCGGGCTCCGAGCACGAACGGATCGTCATGGAGGGTCCCGTCGGAGCCGACCAGGCCGGCCGCGCCGTGGGCGACGGGACCGTCAGCACCGACCAGGCCGGCCGCGCCGTTGAGCGGCCGCCAGCGCGGGAGCCCGCGCTCGCTCGTGAGGGTCACGTGCAGCCGGGGCACGACGCCGAGCTCCTCGACCCGGGCCGCGGCCTGCTCGGAGGCCGGCGAGACGCAGATGAGCGTCGTGGCGGTGACGTGGCCCTCGGCCAGCAGCGCGACGATGACCTCCGTCGTGCCCTGCTCCCTGCCGAGGTCGTCGGCGGTGATCACGACGCGGCGGGTCATCGGGGACGCTCCGGGGCCGGCTCGTCCGCGGGGCCGGCAGGCCGGCCCGGGGGCCCGGTGGGCGGTGGCCCGGCCGGCTCGGCTGCTTCGGGCGGCGTCTCGGCCGGGACGGAGACGAGTCGCGCCGCGACCGCGCCGATCGCCGTCAGCACGAACGGATAGACGCACAGGTACATCCGGAACGCGAGGCCCGGGTCGGCGCCGGGGTCGTCACCCGAGTTGTAGCCGAAGAACACCCCCAGCGAGGTGAGCGCGAGCCCGGTCACGATCCCGTTGAGCCGGCCGAAGAAGCCGAACGCGGACAGGAAGAGCCCTTCGCGGTGCTCCCCGTTGCGCGCCGCGTCGGCGTCCAGCACGCGCGCGACGATGAGGTCGTTCGTCGCGAGCATGCCCGACCAGCCGGCCCCGACGAGCACGCCCGCGGCGATCGCGGTGACGAGGCCGGTGGCCAGGAACAGGGCGGCGAAGCCGGCCGCGAGGACCGCGAAGGCCAGCCGCCAGGCCCACAGGGCGCCGCGGCGCGCGACGACGCGCGTCCACACGACGAGGCCGCCCGCCGAGATGAGGATGACGATGCCCTGCAGATAGAGCGCGTTGCCGACAGGGAGCCCGAGCGAGTAGCGGACGTACAGCTGGATGCCCGACAGCACCAGCGCCATGGCCATCCCGTAGCAGGCGCCGGTGAGCCCGACCGTCCAGAACATCGGGTTGCGCACGATCGACCACACGCTGGGCAGCAGCCGCGGCCGCTCGCGCGTGGAGTAGCGGGGACGCTCGCGGGCGCCGAGCGCCATGAACACGATCACGACGAGCGCGATCGCACCGTAGATGACGGCGGTGATCTGGAAGCCCCGGGTGGACTCCTCGGTGCCGAACACGCTCGTCGTGAGCAGCGGGGTGACCGCGAGCGAGATCACCAGCGCCACGAGCTGGAAACCCTGGCGCAGGCTGTTGGCGACGGCGCGGTCGCGCTCGCGCGGATAGAGCTCGGGGAGCAGCGCGCCGTAGTTCGCGTTGAGCATCGAGTCGAAAGCCTCACACAGGATCGCGAACACCGCGAACCAGAGCACGAGGCCGATGCCCCGCAGGGAGTCGGGCGCGGAGAAGAACGCGATCATGCAGGCGGCGAGCATCGGCGCGCCGGCGAGCAGCCAGGGCCGGCGCCTGCCGAACCGGCTCCTGGTGCGGTCGGAGAGGTGGCCGAGCAGCGGGTTGTCGAGCGCGTCGATGACCGCGTAGATCACCATGACCACGCCGTACGCGCGCACGTCGAGCCCGAGGATGTCGACGTAGAAGAGGATCGTCGATCCCTTGATCATGTTGATCGGGATGGACGTGCCGAACATCCCGATGGCGTAGCGCCACGCGGGAGTCCGCCCCTGGGCGGCGCCCTCACCGGGCTGGGACACACGATCACCTTCCTTGCTGAGCCGACGATGCAGACAACCGGCACAGGATGTCAATGGTGGGATCGTGGCGCTCGCGACGCCCCTGCCGGGGTCAGAGGCCGTAGACGCGGGTGGCCGTCGCCGCGAAGACGTCGCGGATCTCCCCGGCGGATCGCCCGGCGAGCGCGTCCTGCCAGGTGGACAGCAGCGTGGGCAGGTCGGTCCAGAGCTTCTCGACGGGGAAGTTGCTGCCCCACATGCAGCGGCCGGAGCCGAACAGGTCCAGGCACGTGGCCGCCACCCGCTCGATGAGCGGCCGGTCCACGCGGTGCACGAAGGTGCCCTGGCCGGTGAGCTTCACCACGACGTTGGGCTGTTCGGCGAGGAGCCTCATGCCCCGCGTCCACCGCGCGACGGCGGGCGGGGCGGAGTCCACCGGCATCCCGGCGTGGACGAGCACGAACGTCAGCTGCGGGAGGCCGGCCACCAGCTCGGCGGCGTCGTCCATCTGGGCCGGGAACACCTGGAGCTCGAACAGCCAGCCGAGGTCGGCGACCACGGCGAGGTTGCGCCGGAAGACGGGGTCCCGCATGCGGTCGGGGGCGGCGGCGAAACGGAACTCGGGCCGCTCGTGCCAGTGCAGTTGCAGCCGGGTGCCGCGGACGAGCGGGGTGAGGGCGGCCTGGCGGCGCAGCACGTCGGGGGCGTCGTCGGCGAAGAGGTCGGCGCAGCCCACCACGGCGGTGGGCCAGCCGGTCTCGGCATGGACGTCCCGCAGCCAGCGCACCTCGTCCACGGAGCGGTCGAGCGGCCAGTTGGCCTGGACGTAGACCGCCGAGGAGATGCCGCAGGGGGCCGCCTCCGCGACGTACTCGGAGACGAGGTAGTCGCGGCGGATCGGCTCGTACGGGCCGAAGATGCGCGGGACCATCTCCCCTTGCAGCCAGGGCAGGTCGGCGGCGCGCCAGATGTGGTGGTGCGAGTCGACGATCCCGGTCATCGCGGTGCTCCCGAGGGGGTCGTGGGCCAGTGGCGCGCCGCGGTGTGGCGGCGGCCGGACAGGACGGCGGGCAGGCGGCGCACCTCGTCCAGCGCGGTGGCCAGGTCGCGGACGCCGCCGAGGTGATCGAGGCTCGGGAGCTGGGCGGACATGGCGCGCGTGGCGGGGCGGTAGGCGGGCGAGCAGGCCAGCGGGGACCACCAGACGAGCCGGTGGCCGAGCCGCGACAGCCGGGCGGTGGCGCGGACCATGGGGGCGGGGTCGCCGCGTTCGAGCCCGTCGGACAGGACGATCACGAGCGCGCCGCGGGCGAGCGCGGCGAAGCGCGGGTTGGCCAGGAAACGTTCCAGCGACGCGCCGATGGCCGTGCCTCCGTCGGCGTCCGTGACCAGCGCCGACACCGACGCCAGCGCCTGGCCGGCGTGCGGGTGCGCCAGCGCGGCGGTGACCCGGGTGAGCCGGGTGCCGAAGGTGAACACCTCGGTGCGGGCCGGCGCGGCGCGCAGCGCGGTGTGCGCCACCCGCAGGAGGTCCGGGGTGTGCTGCCGCAGCGAGCCCGAGACGTCGACCAGGATCAGCAGGCGGCGGGGGCGGGGCGGGCGGACGAGGTGGCGCAGCTCGATGATCTCCCCGTCGTGGCGGTGGGCGCGCCGCCACGCGTGCCGCACGTCCAGCCGGTCGCCCGACCCGCCCGACCGGGCCGGGCGGCGGCGCCGTGACGCGGTGGCGGGCAGCGCGGCGGGCCAGGCGGCTTCGAGGGCGCGCATGAGCGTGCCCTCGCGGGTCCGGCCGAAGTCCCGCGTGCCGTAGGTGCTCAGGGTGCTGGCCTCGGTGCCGTCACCCGGCCGGGCCTCGCCGGCCGGCGAATCGTCCTCGCCGGGACCGCCGGGGGACGGTACGCCGTCGTCCCTCGGGACCGGCGGGTCACCGGGGGCGCCGTGCCGGAACCAGGCGCCGAAGACGCGGTCGAAGGCGGGCAGGTCGGCCACGTCCTGGAGCAGGGTGACCCGGGCGGACCAGTACAGCGCGGTCATGCCGGACGGCGGGGACTCCGCGATCACCCGCAGCAGGTCGGCCCGCTTGGCCGGCGCGGTGCGGAGCCCGGCCTCGCGCAGCGCGGCCAGGAACCCCCACAGGTGATCCGCGGCGAGCCCGGCCGGATCGGCCCCCGTCCAGCCACTCGGGCGGGCGTCAGGCATCGCTGAACACGTCCTCGGCGTGGCCGAGGAGGAGCCGGGTGTCCTCCTCGTCCTTGATCAGCAGGCCGAGGGCCCGGCGCAGGGCCAGGGGCCACGGTTCGCCGCCCTCCGCCAGCGCCAGGGCGCCGCGGGCCCACTCCACCGACTCGGCGATGCCGGGCCGCTTGAGCAGCGGCAGCCCACGTACGCGCTGGACCGCCCGGACGAGCCCGTCGGCCGCGCGCTCCTCCAGCCCGGGCACGGACGCGCGGAGGATCGCCCGCTCGCGTCCCGGTTCGGGGAAGGCGATCCAGTGGTAGAGGCAGCGCCGCTTGAGCGCGTCGTGCAGCTCGCGCGTCCGGTTGGAGGTCAGCACCACGATCGGCGGCGTGCTCGCCCGCACGGTGCCGAGCTCCGGGATCGTGATCTGGTGGTCGCCGAGGAACTCCAGCAGGAACGCCTCGAACTCGCTGTCGGCCCGGTCGATCTCGTCGATCAGCAGCACCGCGCCCCGCTCGGCCTGTACGGCGCGCAGCAGCGGGCGGCGCAGCAGGAACTCCTCTCGGTACAGGTCGCCGACGTCCTGGCCGCGGCTCTCGGCCACCCGGACGTGGAGGAGCTGCTTGGGGTGGTCCCACTCGTAGAGGGCCTGGCCGGAGTCCAGCCCTTCGAAGCACTGCAGGCGGATCAGCTCCAGGCCGGTAATCCGCGACAGCACCGAGGCCACCTCGGTCTTCCCGACGCCCGGCTCGCCCTCCAGCAGCAGCGGCCGTCTCAGGCGCAGCGCCAGGTGGATGGCCGTGGACAGCCCTTCGTCCGCGAAATAGCCCTCCCTCTCGAGCGCCGCGGCCAGCTCGCCGGGGCCGGGGGTCACAGCTGCGCGTGCTCGGTGGTCAGCAGGTGGATGCGCGAGGAGGTGTGCGCGGACGCGTCGGCCGCCGCCGCCTTGCCGTGCTCGGAGCCGAACGCGGCGGCACGGGCGTCCTCGTCGTCGAAGTACAGCTCGTGCACCGAGTCGTACGCCGCGCCGTCGCCGTTGACGACGTTGACCGTGTACTTGCGCAGGCCGGGCAACTTCCTGGCGAACTCGACGTGTTCCTCCAAGGCCCACGTGGCGTAGTCGTCACGGGACAGGCCCTCGGCGCGCTTGAGCAGCGACATGACCTTCAGCATGGTTCCTCCGTCCTCAAGGCGTCCAGCCCTCGCAGGACGCGTTCCGGGGTGAACGGCATCGCCGTCAGGCGCACGCCGCAGGCATCGAAGATCGCGTTGGCGATGGCCGGGATCGGGGCGTTGGCCGTCATCTCGCCGATCCCCTTCGCTCCGTACGGCCCGTTCGCGGCCGGGCGTTCCAGGAGCAGGCTGTGCTGGACCGGGAGGTCGGCGGGCCCCGGCATCAGGTAGGAGGCGAAGTCGCGCGGACCGTGGTCGCGGAGCGGGTAGTACGGCTCGGTGGTCTCGAACAGGGCGTGCGACACGCCCATCCACGCCCCGCCCTCCACCTGCTGCGTCGCCATGGCCGGGTTGAGCGCCCTGCCCACCTCGTAGGTGTTGAACAGCTCCAGCACCTCGACCATCCCGGTCTCGTCGTCGACCTCGACGACGGCGACCGTGCACGCGTGCGCCTGGCAGGAGTCGGGGTCCATCTCCCCCGTCTCGGGGACGGGCGCGCTCGGCTCCTTGAGGTAGACGCCGCGGCCGGAGATCGTCCGCCCGTGCCTGAAGTGCGCGGCCATGGCCAGGTCGGTGACGTGGATGCGCTTGTCCTGCGCGCCCTTGACCATGACGAAGCCGCTGCCGTCGGTCTCCAGGTCCGCGGCGTCGACCTCCAGCTCCTCGGCGGCCACCTCCAGCATCACGCCGCGCGCCTCGGCCGCGGCCATGATGACGGCGTTGCCGACGCGGTGGCTGCCGCGGCTGGCGAAGGTGCCCATGCAGTGCGGGCCGGTGTCGGTGTCGGCGGTGTCGACGAGCACGTTCCCGATCGGCAGGCCGAGCGTCTCCGCGGCGCACTGGGCGGCGATCGTCTTGATGCCCTGGCCCAGGTCGACCGAGGAGAGCGAGACCACGAACGTGCCGGTGGTCGTGGCGTGGACCAGCGCCTGCGAGGGGTCGCCGCCCAGGTTCATGCCGGTGGGGTAGTTCACCGACGCGTACCCCCGGCCGCGCAGCTTCGCCATCGCTACAGCCCCTCTCGGGTCGTGGAGGACATCCTGCGGTACGCCTCGGGAAGCTCGTGGCCGGCCAGCTCCGCCGCCTTCTGGATCACCTCGACCAGGGCCGTGCCCTCGGCGATCTTGCGGTGGGCCTTGAGGTCGCCGTCGCGGTAGGCGTTGAGCAGCCGGAGCTGGAGCGGGTCCATGTCGAGGGCGCGGGCGATCCGGTCCATCTGCGACTCCAGCGCGAAGTCGGCTATGGTCACGCCGAACCCGCGCATGGCGCTGGACGGCGTGCGGTTGGTGAACACGCAGTGGCAGTCGGCCCACACGTTGGGGATGGCGTAGGGGCCGGGCAGGTGCGCGGCGGCCTTGGTGGTGCCGTACGGGCTGTGGCGGGCGTACGCGCCGGCGTCGACGTACAGGGTGACCTTGCGGCCGATGATGCGGCCGTCGTCCATCACGGCGTCCTTGATGGAGATGCGCTCGGCCGCGCGCGGCGAGGAGACCTGCATCTCCTCGGCCCGGTCGTAGACGAACTTGACCGGGCGGTCGACCGCCATCGCGGCGACGCACGCGATCGGCTCGGCCACCACGTCCACCTTGCCGCCGAAGCCGCCGCCGACCGTTCCGCCCACGATGCGCAGCCTGTTGAACGGCACGCCCAGGATCAGCGCGGTGTTGTCCAGGGTGAAGAAGCACGCCTGGGTGTCGGAGTGGATGCGCAGCCGCCCGTCGGCCTGCGGGACGACGACGCAGCCGGTGGTCTCGACGGGCGCCTGCTCGATCGGCGACGACTGGTAGCGCCACTCGAAGACGTGGTCGGCCCGGCCGAACGCCTCCTCCACGTCGCCGAACCGGATCCGCCGGCAGTGGTGGCCCTCGTAGACGAAGTGGTTCTGCCCCTGGTACTCGTTGACCAGCGGCGCGCCCTCCTTCAGCGCCTCCTCGACGTCGAAGACGGGCGGCAGGTCCTCGTAGCCGACCTCGATCCTGGCCGCGCCCTCCAGCGCGGCCGCCTCGGTCTCGGCGACCACGGCGCAGATGGGCTCGCCGAGGTAGCGCACCTTGTCCACGGCGAGGACGGGCTCGTCGTCCGGCTCGACGCCGATCAGCTTGAGCACGGTGTAGACGTTGTTCGGGACGTCGGCGTGGGTGAGGACGCGCAGCACGCCGGGCACGGCCAGCGCCCCGGTCACGTCCACGTGGGCGATCCTCGCGTGGTGCCGGGCCGAGCGGTGCATCCTGAGGTGCGCGAGCCGCGGCGGAGCCACGTCCTCGAAGAACTCGGTGCGTCCCGTGACGTGCCCGCGCGCGTCGGCGCGCTGCACCACCGAGCCGATGACGGTGAGGTGGCCGCCGTCCCGCTCGGCCGCGAAGGCGCCGGTGTCGATGGGGGCGGGCCGGTACGTCATCGCGGCACCTCCTGCTCCCGGCGCCGCCTGGCCGCCTCCATGATGGCGACCACGATGGGCCGGTAGCCGGTGCACCGGCAGACGTTGCCCGAGATCGCCTCGATGACGTCGTCCTCGCCGGGGTCGGGGTTCCGGTCGAGCAGCGCCTCGGCGACCATGATCATGCCGGAGGTGCAGAAGCCGCACTGGGTGGCGAAGCAGTCGATGAAGGCGCTCTGCACCTCGTCCAGCTCGCCTCCGGCGGTGACACCCTCCAGCGTGCGGACGGATCCGCCCGCGACGGTCTCCACCGCGACCAGGCAGGCGGCCTCGGGCAGGCCGTCGACGAGGACCGTGCAGGTGCCGCAGGCGCCCTGCGCGCAGCCTCGTTTGGCCGCGATCAGCCCCAGCGATTCGCGCAGGCAGGCGAGCAGCGTGGTCCCCGGCGCGGCGATGAACTCCCGCCGCTCACCGTTGACGACGAGCGAGACGATCTGTGACGGCACGATCCCACCTCTTCTGGTGCGGGCGCTTCACGGGGGAGGACACGGCTGGTGCCGGCGCTTCACGGGAGGAAGGCACGGCGCAGGTGCACGGGCAGGACTCGCGCCCGGTACCACGCGCTGGCGTAGGCGTCGTCGAAGGGGTCGATGTCGGCGCGGGCCGCCTCGCCCGCCTCGGTGAGGCTCTCCGGTGTCAGCGGCCGGCCGCTCAGCAGGCGTTCCGCGGACACCGCGCGCACGGGACGCGGGGCGAGGCCGCCCAGCGCGATCCGGCGGTCGCCGGCCGAGGTCACGGAGGCGACGGTGACGATGGCCGCCGAGTTCAGGCGGCGGCGCATGGCCTTGTGGTAGTGCCAGGCTCCCGGCTCCGGCAGCGTGACCCGTACGGCGACGACCACCTCGCCCGCGGCGATCCCTGCGGCCAGGACGTCGGCCACCGGCGCTGCTCTCCGGCCTGCCGGGCCGGCGATCTCGCAGGTCGCGTCGAGGGCGAGCAGGCAGACGGCCAGGTCGCCGTACGGCTGCGCGACGAACAGGTTGCCGCCCACGGTGGCCTGGTTCCTGATGGTCGGCGAGGCGATGGTGCGCAGCGCCGGCCGCAGGAAGGCGAGGCCGGGGTGCTCGCCCACGGCGGTGAGCGTGGCCGCGGCCCCGATGGTGGCCACCCCGTCGTTCACCTCGACGCCGCCGAGCCCGGCGCGGCGCAGGCTGACCAGTTCGGTCGCTGCCGCGGACCCGCCGGCGACCAGGGGCATGACGACCGTGCCTCCGCCCATGATCTGACCGCCCCGCGCCGAGCAGGCGACCACGCCGTCGAGGGACTCCGGTACGTGCACCGCCTGGATCGCCATGCGCGGCCTCCTTGCGCCGAGGTTCCCCTGATTATCGATAATTGATTATCGACAGGAAGGCGTCAAGAGATCGTGCTTCATCGATAATCGGTAGGATCGTTCCCGTGACCGAAGAGCCCTCCAAGCTGCCGCGTCTCACGCTGGCCCGGCAGATCCGCGACTCGCTGGTCGGCAGGATCGTCTCCGGCCAGGTCAGGCCCGGTGAGCGGCTGGTGGAGACGCGGCTCGCGGCCACCTACGGCACCAGCCAGGCGCCCGTACGCGAGGCGCTGCGCGAGCTGGAGGCCATGCGGCTGGTGGAGACCCAGCCGCGCAGGGGCACCTTCGTGCGGCCCTTCATCCAGGAGACGCTGCGCGAGAGCTATGTCGTGCGCGCCGCGCTGGAGGAGACGGCCACCCGGCTGGCCCTGCTGGCCGGCACCGTGCCGGTGGAGTCGCTGCGGGCCGACGTGGAGGCGATGCGGACCGCCGCCGCACGCGGCGACAGCGAGGCGGCGACCCGGGCGAGCGTGTCCTTCCACCGGCACATCGTCGAGGCCGCGCACAACGAGCTGCTCAAGCTCACCTGGGAGGGCCTGCAGATCGAGGCACGCACGTCGGTCACGATGGTCGCGACCGAGGTCGACCTGCACGACATCGTCCGCGACCACGCCGAGCTGCTGGCCGCGATCGAGGGCGGTGACCTGGAGACGGCGTGCCGTCAGGCCCGCGACCACCAGTGGCACTACGCCGACCTCCCGCACGACGCCCACGGGCGCATGCGCGACTCAGCGACGGGCTGACCGCGCCGCCCTGGCCGCCCTGGCCGCCCTGGCCGCCCTGGCCGGCGGCGTGCTTTCCGGCTCGGCGACGGGCCGGTCGGGTCACGCGCCGCCCGGCCCGGTGGTGCGCTTCGCAGGCTCGGCCACGGGGTGGCCGGGTCACGCGCCGCCCGGCTCGGCGGCGCGCTCCCACATCGACCTCATCTCGTCGAACCCCTGCTCCATGATCTCCACCATGGCCTGCCTGGCCCGCTCGCCGTCGCGCCGCTGGATCGCGTGGGCCACGTCGGTGTGCAGTTGCAGCGCCTGCTCGTCCGGGTAGTGGGGCATCAGGTGATAGTGGTGACGGCCGGCGAGCACCTCGGCGACGATCAGCTGCAGCTCCTCGAACATCTCGTTGCCCGAGGCGGCCAGCACCCGCCGGTGGAAGTCGATGTCGAGGACGAGGAAGCGCGCCTCGTCACCGGCCTTGCCGGCGGCCCACAGCTTGGCCGAGACCCCGACTAACTCGCTCGCCTCGTCGTCGTCGATCCGCTCGGCGGCGAGCGAAGCGGCGTGCGGCTCGATCGCGGTGCGCAGCTCGGTGATCGAGCGCAGCTGCGCCATCCGGGCGTCGGAGGCGAGCCGCCAGCGGATCACCCGTGGATCGAAGACCTTCCACGCCTTGGCCGGCTGGATCATGACACCGACCCGGCGCCGGGACTCGATGAGCCCCATGGAGGCGAGCACCCGCAGCACCTCGCGGATCACCGAGCGGGAGACCTGGCAGCGGTCGACCAGGTCGTCGATGCTCAGGACGGAACCGGCGGCCATCTCGCCGCTGCAGATGGCGGTGCCGAGGTGGTCGAGGACACGCGCGTGCAGCCCAGCCTCGGCAGGGGCACGCTGGGTGGGTGCGCCCCCTGGGGCTGAAGACTGATCCACAGGATAAAGCATATCAGTTAGAAGTCAGCTCTTGAATAAATCAGCTTATTTGTCCTAGCATCCCGGCATTAAGCGGATGCTATGAGAGCGTGGCGCTGTTCCGGGGGGGCTGCGGCCATGACAGAAAGGCGATATGACGTGCGACGACGTCGATCGATACTCGGTACATCTCTGGCCGTGGTCGTGGCCATGGGCCTGTCCGCCTGCGGCGGTGGCGGCGACGACGCCGGCGCGTCCAAGACGATCCGGGTCACCCTGGCCAACCACGTGTGGACGGAGAACGTCAAGAAGGCGCTGCCCGAGTTCGAGAAGCAGACCGGGCTCAAGGTCGAGGTCACCCAGCTCGGCGAGGACCAGCTCTCCGACCAGTACAACGTCAAGCTGAACGCGGGCTCGGCCGACATCGACGTGATGATGTACCGCCCGCTGCAGGAGGGCAAGCTCTTCGCCAAGAACAAGTACCTCGCCGACCTGTCCGCCCAGGTGAAATCCGAGACCTGGGACTTCAGCGACTTCCAGGCCGGCCCGGTCGAGGCCACCACGTACGAGGGCAAGCCGGTCGGGATCCCGATCATCACCGAGCAGGAGGTCCTCTACTACCGCAAGGACCTGCTCGACAAGGCCGGCCTGAGCGCCCCGCCGAAGACCCTCGACGAGCTGAAGGCCGCGGCCGCCAAGATCAAGGCCGCCGAGCCCGACGTCGCCGGCTTCGTCTCCCGCACCGGCAAGTCCACGGCGGTCACCCAGTTCTCCAGCTTCCTCTACAGCTTCGGCGGCGACTTCGTCGACGGCGGCGGCAAGGCCGCGGTCAACAGCGCGGCGGCCAAGCAGGCCTACGCCTACTACGGCGGGCTGATCAAGGACTCCGGCCCGGCGAACGTCAGCACCGACATGGGCTGGCCCGAGGCGATGGCCATCTTCACCCAGGGCAAGGCCGCCTTCTACACCGAGGCGAACTCGCTCTACAAGAACGCCACCGACCCGGCCAAGTCCAAGGTCTCGGACAACGTGGGCTTCGCCCCGTTCCCGGCCGGTCCCGCCGGTTCCAAGCCGTACAACATCCCGTCGTGGGCGCTGGGCATCAACGACAGCTCCGAGAACACGGACAACGCCTGGAAGTTCATCGAGTGGGCCACCGGCAAGGAGCAGACGCTCGCCCAGCAGAAGTCCGGCGTGCCGGGCGCCCGCACCTCCGTCTGGGCCGACCCCGAAGGCACCTCCACCTTCCCGGACGACCTGGCGGAGGCCATCGCGGCCAGCACCAAGGACGGGGTCGGGCATGACCGGCCGCTGGTCGTCCAGGTCGCCGAGGCCCGCGAGATCGTCGGCCAGCCGATCGTGGACGCGATCACCGGCAAGGACGCCGGCGCGTCCGCCGACACGGCCAACGCCGCGTTCCAGAAGTTCCTGGACGACGAGGCCAAGTAGGCGGAACACGCGGGTGGCGAGGGCGAGCGCCCGCCACCCGCGTACCCCGCCCCTCCCTGGAGACCCCATGGCAACGATCACGACCAAGGCGCCGCGCGGCACGCCCACCGCCCCCGGCACGCCCGGCTGGGTGAGCTGGGTCAACGACCACCGCAAATGGCTCTTCGCCGCGCCCGCGATGACCTTCGTCGCCGCGCTGCTCGTCTTCCCCCTGGCCTGGACCGGCTACCTCAGCCTGACCGACGCCGAGGGGTCCGTGCGCGCGGAGAGCGAGTTCGTGGGCCTGCAGAACTACCTCGACGTGCTCTCCGACACCGCACGGTTCTGGCCCGCCGTCGGCAGGACCGCCGCCTTCACCGGCGTCGCGCTGCTGTTCGAGGTGGTCCTCGGAATGGCGATCGCCCTGCTGCTCTGGCGGCCGTTCAAGGCCCAGAAGTGGGTACGCGTCGCCATCCTGCTGCCGCTGGTCGCCACCCCCGTCGCGGTCGGCATGATGTGGCGGCTCATCTTCGACCCGAACATCGGCCTGGCCAACCAGCTGCTCGGCTGGTTCGGCATCGGGCCGCAGCCGTGGCTCGCCGGCCAGTACACGGCCCTGCCCACCACGATCTTCATCGACGTGTGGCAGTGGACGCCGATGGTGACGCTGATCCTGCTGGCCGGGCTGACATCGCTGTCGGACGAGCCGCAGGAGGCGGCGCGCATCGACGGCGCCAGCACCTGGCAACGTTTCCGGCACGTCACCCTGCCGCTGCTGGCGCCCACGCTGACCGTGGCGATCCTGCTGCGCGGCATCGACGCGCTGAAGACCTTCGACATCCTCTACGCCACCAAGGGGCGGGGCGGCGGCTCGTTCCACGAGGTGGAGACCCTCAACGTGTACGCCTACGGCCTCAGCTTCGACTACAACGAGTACGGCGTCTCCTCCACCGTCCTCATCCTCTTCTTCCTGATCATCATCGGGGCCATGTGGGCCCTGACCGCCCGGCGCAAGGAGGCCGACCGATGAGGCCACGGCCCGCGTACCGGGTGTTCCGGGTGGTGGCGCTCACCGTGGTGGTGCTCACGCTGATCGCGCCACTGGTCTGGATGGTCGCCGCGTCGTTCAAGACCAACGTCGACATCTACGATCCAGGCAAGGCGCTGGTCTTCTCCCCCACCGTGGCCAACTACGCCAAGGTGCTCCAGCAGGCGAACTACGTCGAGTTCATCGCCAACAGCCTCTGGGTGGCGTTCGCCGCCACCGTGGCGTCGCTGGTCCTCGGCCTGCCGGCGGCGTACTCGATGAGCCGGTTCAACATGAAGAAGTCCGCGCTGGTGGTGCTGATGGCCCGGGTCATCCCCGGCGTCTCGCTCCTGGTGCCCTGGTTCTACGTCTTCTCCAACCTGAAGATGGTCGGCGGCTTCGGGGTGCTGATCATCAGCCACATGTTCGTCTCGCTGCCGCTGGTCGTCTACATCATGATGGGCTATTTCGACAGCCTGCCGGCGGAGCTGGAGGAGGCGGCGCTGGTCGACGGGCTGACCCACATCGGCGCGTTCCGGCGCATCACGCTGCCGCTGTCCATGCCGGGGATCGCCACCGCCGGGATCCTGTCCTTCATCTTCTCCTGGAACAACTTCATGTTCGCGCTCGTGCTCTCCGACGCCGGCACCAAGACCCTGCCCGTGGCGATCTTCGACTTCGTCGGCTACGCCAGCATCGACTGGGGCGGCCTGATGGCGGCCACCACCGTGGTGACGCTGCCGATCATGGTGATCGCGCTGTTCGTGCAGAAGTACGTGGTCTCCGGCCTCACGGCCGGCGCGACGAAGGGCTGACCGGCATGACGACCATCGCACGCATCGAGACCTTCCTGGTCGCCCCCCGCTGGCTCTTCGTCCGGGTGGAGACCGGCTCCGGGATCGTCGGATGGGGCGAGGCCACCTGCGAGGGGCGGTCCGAGACCGTCCGCGCCGCCGTGCACCAGCTCGCCGAGCTGCTGGTCGGCCGGGACGCGCTGCGCATCGAGGACCACTGGCAGGTGATGACCAAGGGCTCGTTCTACCGGGGCGGCCCGATCCTGGCCAGCGCCGTGGCGGGCCTCGACCAGGCGCTCTGGGACATCGCGGGCAAACACTTCGGCGCGCCCGTGCACCAGCTGCTCGGCGGCCCGGTCAGGGACCGCGTCCGGGTGTACGGCTGGGTCGGCGGCGACGAGCCCGCCGAGGTGCGCGACCACATCGCCGCCCAGGTGGAGGCCGGGCTCACCGCGGTGAAGATGAACGCCTCCGGCAGGATGAGCCCGGTCGCGTCGGCCGCCGAGCTGGACGGCGTGGTCGCCCGGGTGGCCGCCGCCCGCGAGGTGCTCGGCGACCACCGCGACGTCGCCGTGGACCTGCACGGGCGGTTCACCCTGGCCAACGCCCGCCGGCTGGCGCCGCTGCTGGAGCCGTACCGGCCGCTGTTCATCGAGGAGCCGGTCGTCCCGGAGAACTCCCACCTCATCGGCGAGTTCGTCCGCTCGACCACGGTCCCGGTGTCGACCGGGGAACGGCTCTACAGCCGGCAGGAGTTCCTGCCCGTCCTCCAGGCCGGCATCGCGGTCGCCCAGCCGGACCTCTCGCACGCCGGAGGCATCACCGAGGTACGCAAGATCGCCGCGCTCGCCGACGTGTACGACGTGCAGCTCGCGCCGCACTGCCCGCTCGGCCCGATCGCGCTCGCGGCCTGCCTGCAGGTCGGCTTCGCCACGCCGAACTACCTGATCCAGGAGCAGAGCCTCGGCATCCACTACAACCGCGGCGCCGACGTGCTCGACTACTGCGCCGACAAGACCCCGTTGACCTTCGTGGACGGGCACGTCGAGCGGCTCACCGCGCCCGGCCTGGGCATCGAGATCGACGATGCGCAGGTCCGTGCCGCCGACAAGAAGGGGCACGCCTGGCGCAGCCCCGTGTGGCGGCACCGGGACGGCTCCTACGCGGAATGGTGACATGTCCCAGCATCACCAGCGGGGCTGCCGCGCGTACGCGGCCCGCGGCCCGGCCCCGTCCCCCGCTCGCACCACCCGTGAGAAAGGCACCACGTGAAGATCACCGCTGCGGACGTCATCGTCACCAGCCCCGACCGCAACTTCGTCACCCTCAGGATCACGACGGATGACGGGATCACCGGACTGGGCGACGGCACCCTCAACGGCCGTGAGCTGTCGGTCGCGTCGTACCTGGCCGACCACGTCGTCCCCCTGCTGATCGGGCGCGACCCGCACCGTATCGAGGACACCTGGCAGTTCCTCTACCGCTCGGCGTACTGGCGGCGCGGGCCCGTCACCATGGCCGCCATCGCGGCCGTCGACGTGGCGCTCTGGGACATCAAGGCCAAGGCCGCCGGGATGCCGCTCTACCAGTTGCTCGGCGGCGCCTCCAGGAACGGGATCATGGCGTACGGGCACGCCTCGGGCCGGGACCTGCCCGAGCTGTTCGACTCGATCCGCCGGCACCTGGAGCTGGGATACCGCTCGATCCGGGTGCAGACCTCCGTTCCTGGCATCGACGCCGTGTACGGCGTGGCCGCCCAGCCGAGCGTCGACGGCAGGCGCTACGACTACGAGCCGGCCCAGCGCACCGCGCTCCCCGCGGAGGAGGACTGGGACACCCGCGCCTACCTGCGCCACCTGCCCGGCGTGTTCGAGGCGGTGCGGGGCGAGTTCGGGCCCGAGCTGCCGCTGCTGCACGACGGGCACCACCGGATGACCCCCATCCAGGCCGCCAAGCTCGGCAAGGCCCTCGAACCGTACGACCTGTTCTGGCTGGAGGACTGCACGCCGGCGGAGAACCAGGAGGCGCTGCGCCTGGTCCGGCAGCACACCACGACCCCGCTCGCCATCGGCGAGGTCTTCAACACCGTGTGGGACTACCAGACGCTGATCCGCGAGCAGCTCATCGACTACGTGCGCTCCGCCGTCACCCACACCGGCGGGATCACGGCCATGCGGAAGCTGCTCGACTACGCCGCTCAATACCAGATCAAGTCCGGCATCCACGGCCCGACCGACATCTCGCCGGTCGGCATGGCCGCCGCCCTGCACCTGGATCTCGCGATCCACAACTTCGGCATCCAGGAGTACATGCAGCACGGCGCCGCCACCGACGAGGTGTTCCGGCAGTCGTTCACCTTCGCCGACGGCTACCTGCACCCGGGCGAGCTGCCGGGGCTCGGCGTGGAGCTCGACGAGGAGGCCGCGGCGCGCTTCCCGTACCAGGCGGCGTACCTGCCGTTCAACCGGCTCAAGGACGGCACCGTCCACGACTGGTGAGCCGCGGTCCGCCCGGCTCATCGCGGTGCCGGGGGGACGCGCTTGTCCCGGGTGCTACCAGAACTTCACTTCGGGGTACTTCCCTGATGGCTTGTCCAGGACGGGCCGGCGCTCGCCCTTGAGGTGCGTGTCGAGGAACGCGGTGACGTACGTACGCGTGATCTTCAGGGCGCGCCTGCCGTCGATCGGCGTCTTGGGCAGCCCGAGCTGCGGCTGCAGCACCGCAAAGTCCATGAAGCTCATGTGGTCGGCGCCGGTCACGGTCAGCCAGCGCTTCCCGTCGCCCTTCACGTGCGGCCAGAACTGGTCCCACGAGCCGTCCTTGCCGCCCGACTCCGGCTGGTGCCGGGGATTGCCGATCATCATGAAGGGCTTGGCCACCGGCTTGGCCGGCGTCTTGGGGTTGTAGGTGCCGTCGAGGTTGACCGCGGCCTTGATCCGCCCCGACACCGGCAGCAGGTGCGCCGCGCTCTGGCCCCCGACCGAGTGGCCCACCATGGCGATCCTCCTCTCGTCGATCAGCCGGTTCCAGCGCTTGTCCGCTTTCAACCGCTTGAGAACGAACTCGGTGTCCGCGGCCCGCACCCGGGCCACCTTCTCACCCGTCTCAGGAGTCTGACCGGCCTTGCCCGCCTCGAAGGTGACGGTCCTGCCGTCAGGGAAGGTGGTGGCCAGCGACTCGTAGGTGTGCTCGATCCCCGCCACCAGGTAGCCGCGGCTGGCGAACTCCTCGGCCAGCGAGGTCATGCTCGCGCGGGGCAGCGTCATGCCGGGAGACAGGACCACCAGGGGCCAGCCGCCTTTCCGCTGCCGCGCGGGAGCTCCGGCGCGGGCGTGCGTCACGGTCCTGGCGAGCGTGTCCGCCGGCACGTCCTCCAGCCGCGGCTCGCTCCTGATGATCAGCTCCGACTCCTGCGGCGTGAGGTACGGGGCGCGCTTCCCCGCCGCCTTCCGCGCCGGGTACCAGATCGAGACCATCAGCTCGCGCGCGTCCCGGTCGGCGACCCAGGGGTCGGGACGGCTGGAATCGATCAGGTGCAGGTCGGTCTTGCCGACCGGGTGGTCGCCGGTCGGCGCCGGCAGGGCGGTGGCGGGCGCGGCGGCCTCGGCCGGGGTCACGCCCAGGGTGGTCAGTGATGCGGAAAGCGCGAGCACGCTCGCGGCCACGGTCTTCTTCATGCGCTCAACCGTGCCGCGCGGCGGCGGGGAACCGTCCCCGGCGAAAGTCACACGGCCCCTGCGACTTTCGTAGGGGATGGCCGATCCGGCAGGCGCATCGCCGCCGTCAGGGGCGCTCGGGCGGCCGCGGGACCAGCAGCCCCCGGTTGAACGCCTCGCTGACGGCGGCGGCACGGTCGTTCACCCCGAGCTTGGCGTAGATGTTGAGCATGTGCGACTTGATGGTCGCCTCGGTGAGGAACAACCGCGCCGCCGCCTCCCGGTTCGTGGCCCCGGCCGCCACGAGCTGGAGCACTTCGACCTCGCGCGGGCTGAGCGGCCCGGGAACGGGCGCGCGCACGCGGTTCATCAGCAGCGCCGCCACCGACGGCGCGAGCACCGCCTCGCCGCGGGCCGCCGCCCGGACCGCGCGCGACAACTCGTCGCGGGGAGCGTCCTTGAGGAGGTATCCGGTGGCGCCCGCCTCGATCGCAGGAAGCACGTGGCTGTCGGTGTCGTACGTCGTCAGCACCAGCACGCGGGCCTCGCTCCCTCGCTCGGCGAGCTGCCTGATCGCGCTCACGCCGTCGATGCCGGGCATCCGCAGGTCCATGAGGATCACGTCGGGGCGCAACGTCAGGGCCAGCCGTACCGCCTCGGCTCCGTCGGCGGCCTCCCCGAGCACGTCGAACTCGGGGTCGCGGGCGAACATGCTGCTCAGCCCGTCTCTGACCACCGGGTGATCGTCCACGATCAGCAGCCCGATCGGGTGGCTCACGCTCATGCCTCCGCCCGCTCCGAGGGGACGCGGGCCGAGATGCCCGTCCCGGCGCCCGGCTCCGACTCGATCTGCAGGGTGCCGGCGACGCTCTCGATCCGCTGCCGCATCGCGATCAGCCCGAACCCGCCGCGATCGGCCCGCGGGCTTTCGCCGGCGGTGTCGAGCCTCGCCGGGTCGAAACCGCCGCCGTCGTCGCGGACGTCCAGAGCCGCCTCGTGCTCCAGATACGACAGGGTCACCCCCACCCTGGTCGCCCGCGCGTGCTTGGCCACGTTGGCCAGGGCCTCCTGCGCGATCCTGAGCAGCGCGGCCTCGGCCTCCGGCCGGATCGGCCGCGCCGTACCGGTCGTCGTGACCTGGACGCGGATCTCGTGCAGCACCGACCAGCGCTCGGCGACGCCCGCCAGCGCCTCGCCCAGCCGCGCCGAGCGCAGCGGCTCCGGACGCAGCGCGTGCACCGACCGCCGCGCCTCCGACAGGCTCTCCCTGGCCAGCCCGGTCGCGGCGGCGACGTGCCGGCGCCATCCCGGCGGGTCGTCGCCGGCGTGCTCGGCCGCGCGCAACTGGCTGATGATGCCGGTGAAACCCTGCGCCAGCGTGTCGTGGATCTCCCGCGCCATCCGCTGCCGCTCGTCCTGCACCCCGGCGTCGCGTGCCCGCGCCAGCAGTTGCTCGTGCAGGGCCGCGTTCTCCGCCAGCGACGCCACCAGTTTGCGGTTCGCCTCGCGCGCCTCGTCGAGCGCGCGGTCCCGCTCCTCGTTCCGCTCGTCGTCGCGCCAGGCGAACCAGGCGAAGGTGCACATGGGAATGACGTTCGCGGCGATGACGGCGCCGTAGGTGACCAGGCCGGCGACCGTGGTCTTGTCGACGCCGTACGCCTGCGCCGTGCCCGCCACCGCGCCCACCGCGGCGATGCCGACCGGCTGCCACGGCCACGGCAGGACGTGGAAGCCGTAGATGTAGACGGCGGGGGTGAAGAAGCCGAACCACGGCGACCTCACCACGAGGACCGCCCAGAGCACGACCAGCACGGCGAAGAAGACCGCCATCACCCGCACCCGCCGGCGCCAGGCCGGGCGGAGCGTGTAGACCCCCAGCATCCACGCCGCCAGCAGCGCGGGCAGGACGAGGTCGGTGAGCCCGGACGCGTCGGACGCCGGCCGGCCGGCCACGGTGACCGCGGTCAGGAACGCCAGCAGCGCGTACGGCCCGACGGCCGTCAGCACGGGCCACCGTGCCACGGGGTCGTTCATCCGCCTCCTCCTCCCGCGCGGCTCGCTCCCAGCCGACAATCTAGCTCCGGCACGTCGTCAACCGGTCATCCGGCCCGGGGAGGCTCGACGGCCAGGGCGTGCCTGAAGACGTTGCGCGGGTCCCACCTGGCCTTCACCCGCTGCAGGCGCGGGTAGTTGTCCTTGTAGTAGAGCGTCTGCGCGGGCACGCCCGAGGTGTTCCACTTCGGGTCGGCCAGGTCGGCGTCGGCGTAGTTGATGTAGGAGCCGTCGTCGACCGCGCCGGGCACGGGCACGCCGCCGGTGCCGGCGTACACGTCGCGGTAGAGGCGGCGCACCCAGGCGAGGTTGGCCGCGTCGTCCTTCTCGTCGCTCCAGATGGTCTGGTAGACCGCCTTCATGACCACGTCGCGCTGGGCGATGGCCGTGGCCCCTGGCGCGACCGTGCCGACCTCGCCGCCGTAACCGATGAGCAGAATGCCGGACTCCGGCCCGCCGGTGGTGTTCGTCAGGTTGCGGTGCACGGCTGCGAGCTGGGCCTCGGTGAACCCCCGTCGCAGATATCCGGCCTTGATCTTGTACCGGCGGGTGAGCAGGTCGCCGGCCTCGCCGGTGCCCGGCCAGGTCATCGGGTGCAACCACGGCAGCGTACGCCGGAGGTCGAGCACCGGCGTCAGCCCGGCGCCCGCGGTCACCGCGGACACGAACTCGCTCACCAGGTCGTCGGCCTCGGGAAGGTCCGCGTCGATCTGGACGTTCAGCATGGCGGTGCCGCCGGCGCGGTGCGAGACATGGAGGATGCCGTACAACCCGGCGTGCGGCGAGCCGGGCGCGCTGTTGCGCTCATGCCAGTCCCCGAAGTTGCGCAGCAGCCCGGTGAGCGCCCGTTCCGTCATGCGCTCCCAGGACCAGATGACCGTCTGCTGCAACATCCGCTGCGGCGACGGCGGCAGCAGTTTCGCCGGATCGGCGCCGGCAGCGCCGGGCGAGCGCAGCCAGTAACGGGTGACCACGCCGAAGTTGCCGCCGCCACCGCCGGTGTGCGCCCACCACAGATCACGGTTCGGGTCGCCGGGCTCGCGGGTGGCGACCACGGCGCGGGCGGTGCCGTCGCGGTCGACCACCACGACCTCCACGCCGTACAGGTGATCCACCACCGAGCCGTACCGCCGGGACAGGGCGCCGTAGCCGCCGCCCGAGAAGTGCCCGCCGGCGCCCACTCCCGGGCAGCTGCCCGCGGGGATCGTCACGCCCCAGCCCTTGAACAGCGTCCGGTACACGTGGCCGAGCGTCGCTCCCGGCTGCACGGCGAACGCCCGCCGGCGGGCGTCGTAGGCGACCTCGTCCATCGGTGACAGGTCCAGCAGCATGCGCACCGCCGGGTCGCCGGTGAGGTTCTCGAAGCAGTGCCCGCCGCTGCGCACCGCGACCCGCCTGCCGGACCGCGCCGCGTCCGACACGGCACGCACCACCTGGTCGGTCGAGCCGCACACGCGGATCTCGTCCGGCCGGCCCGCGAACCGGAAGTTGTTGCCCCGCAACAAGGTGTCGTAACGGGGGTCACCAGGACGTATCGTCACCGGCCCGAACGCCGCCGCGCCCGTTTCCGCCGACGCGACCTCGGCACCCCACGTGCCGGCCACCCCCGCGACCGCCCCCGTGACCGCGCCGGCACCCGCGCCGGCGAGCAGTCCACGACGGCTCATCGCCCTGCGGCCGGGCGCATTCGTGTTCCCACCGCTCGTCTGCGACATGTGTCTCGTTCCTTCCGACCTGCTGGAGTTGAGGTCGTCAGCCTCCCAATCCGGCAGCGAGGCGCACATCCACCCATGCCATGAACCGGCGGCTGAACCCGCCGCCCCACCGGACGGCTGACCCGCTCCACCGGACGGCTGACCGGTCCGTGTTGAGCGGGCTCCCGCGAGTGGCGATGATCGAGTGCCGGATTCGACGAGAGGACCGTCATGGGGCATGTGCTGGTGACCGGGGCGACAGGAGGGATCGGCGGACCGCTGGTCGGCGCGCTGACGGAGGCGGGGCATCGGGTGACCGCCGTGGGACGCGGCGTCGGACGGCTCGACGTCCCCGGGGTGGAGGCGGACCTGGCCGATCCCACAACGCTGGCCGCCGCCGTCGGCGCGCTGGAGGGCGGTCTGGATGACGTGCGGGCGCTGGTGCACTGCGCCGGGATCTCTCCCGTGGAGGCCGTCGCGGACGCGGACCCCGAGACCTGGCGGCGAACGCTGGCGGTGAACGTGGCCTCGGCGGCCGAGCTGGTACGCCTGACGTTGCCCGCCCTACGGCGGTCGAGAGGTCATGTGATCTTCGTCAACGCCTCGCCTGGGATGACCGGGGTCCCCCGCTGGTCGGGGTTCGTCGGCAGCAAGGCGGCGCTGCGGGAGCTGGCCGATTCCCTGCGTGAGGAGGAGGCCGCCCATGGGGTGCGCGTCACCACGGTCTATCCCGCGGCGACGGCGACCGACCTGCTGGGGGAGGTCAGGCGGGCCTTCGGGCGCGCGTACGATCCGGCGTCGTGCATCCGGCCGCAGACGCTGGCGGCGATGATCGTCTGGGTGCTGGGCGCGCCGGCGGACGCCTATCCCGGCGAGCTGTCCGTACTGCCGTCGCCGCGCTGAGCAGGGCCGGTCCCTTGAGCGGGCCGCAAGGCAGCGAAACACCCGACCGGGACGGTGCTCGGCCGGATGCTTCTGAGGTCGATGGTCAGCTCACCGGCGGCGCCGACGCCGCCGGCGCGCACTCGCGCCGGAGCTGTCCGGATATAGATCCGGATTGGGCACTGGCTGGCGTGCAATGCCGAAGTAGCGCAGAAGAGACATGGTGCCCTCCGTCGTGCTCGTGCCGTTCGCGGGACGGTGATGTGCCCGCTGCCAGCGACAACACCCAGCGCTTCCCGAGTCTGCCCATTCGGACAGCTTCTGACCTGGTTTTTACCCCTGAGCTGGGCACGAACACCGCCACTCCTCCACCCTTGATCGGCTGAGGCTCCGCGCATACTCTGCCCGTGCGGATCACCCAGCCCGGCCCCCCACGGACGGAGTCGCATGTGATGCTGATCAGGACGAAGGCTGCGTTCGTGACCTCGCTGGCCGCGATCGCCGTCGCGGTCACGCCGCCCGCGGCGCACTCCCAGGCGACGACGGCCCGCGCGGCCTCCTGTCCGCTCGTCTTCGGGCACGGCGGCTATCCTTCAGGGCCCAACCCGTGGGAACGCGACCAGATCCGCCAGCCCAACAACGTCCGCGGCGTGAACGACCAGAAGGCCAGGGGCGCCGACGGGGTGGAAGGCGACCTCCAGCTCACGCGGCACGGCACCAAGGCCGTCATGTGGCACAACACCTCCACCAACGGGCTGACGGGCACGAGGAAGAACATCACCGACCTCTGGTGGGCGGCCGGAAGCGACAACCTGCGCGACCGCCGCATCGCACGCGGCCCGTACGCGGGAGAGCAGGTCTACACGCTGCGGCAGTGGCTCGACCACGTGCGTTCAACCGGGCTGATCGCCCTGCTGGAGGTCAAGCCCGAGGCCAGAGCCGTCCTGTCCGACCCCGCCTACGCCACGACCGCCTGGAAGGAGATCTCCGACCCGATCAAAGAACGCCAGTCCTCCCAACGCATCCTGGTCTACTCGCTGGACTCCTGGATCCAGGCCGAGCTCGCCACGCGCCACCCCGGCCTCCTCAAGGGCTCCGAGGCCCGCTGGACCGACAGCGTGAGCTGGACGGAGCCGCCACCCTCCTGGAACGGCAACGTGAGCCGCTGGCAGGAGGTGCTGGCGCAGGCGCCGAAGAGTGTGATGACGAACTTCACCAGGGAATATCGCGCCTGGCTCACCGGCGCCTGCGGGTAGGCCGGCCGCCGCGCGTCCGGTGGCCGCGCCCCGGATCTCTCAGTCGTAGAGACGCCAGGGCATTCCGTTCGTGGCATGCACCAGCTCGAGCGTCCCCTGCGCGGAGCATTTCGGTGGACCTTCCTCGAACAGCTCCACCCCGCTCACGATTTTGTCGAAATGGTCGTGCTGGGTGGAGCCCCACAGGTAGAGCCTCTTCTTCCGCGTGTCCAGATAGAGCAACGCCGCCCTGTCCCGATCGGCTCGGATATCCTGGACATGCACCAGGGCCGGGTTTTCGGCCGTGAGCTCGTCAGCGAAGTCGGGGTCCGATTTCATGCCATGGACAAGCGCCAGAGAGAGCGCGCCGCCGTCCGCGAAGTGCTTTTTCGCCAGGTCGAGTGCACCCTGGGTGGCCTCGATCAGATAGTTCTTCTTTCTCGCCTGCCGCTCGTCCTCACCGTCCGCTGCCCCCCGCCCGATCCCGTGTCCGAGCTGGGAGACGTGAGAGACCAGGGCTCCGCCGCCCTCCTTCGAGGTGATGATCACACCGGTGCATCCCGCGAATCCTGTGGTGTAGATATCGATGGCGCCCGTCCGTGAGACGCCGACTCCGCCCTGACTGACGGTGAAAACCTTCACGTCGTCACGCTGAAAATCATTGTTTTCAATCGGATATCGGATCTCCATGATCCGCATGGTAGGGCGGCGCCCCGAACACGGTCAACCCCTGCAATCGCGCCTGAACAATGATGCACGCTTACTTGACATGTGCCATGACGAGCTCGCCATCCGCGCGGCGGCGATAGAATTCACCGCGCCGCACCGGCCCGAAATGGCGTGGAAATGTTGAAATGAACGACCGATTTCGGAGTGTGGTCAGACCTGGGCCTGCCAATCCTGGCGGCATTCCGCACATCGGCATTTCACGCATGCACGTGTCGGAGGCCCTGGGCGCCCACGTGCGGCTCGAGTATCGCTGGAGCGGGCCGGCGGGCCCGGTCCAGCGACGCTCGACGGGCCGTCGTCCGGCCGGCGCGAGCGTCGGGCCATGGGTACTTTCAACGAAGGTTCTGTGACCGGACGCGTGGCGGTGCTGGGCGCGAGCGGCTGCGTGGGGCGGCAGGTGTGCGCCGCCTTCGCCCGCCAGGGGCGGCCGCCGGTGGCGGTGGCCCGCCGCCGCGCCGCCCATCTGGACGCGTACCGGTTCCTGCCGCTGGACGTCGCCGCGCGCTCCGGCGGGGAGCTGGCCAAGGTGCTGGCCGACGAGGGCGTGGAGGCGGTCGTCAACGCCACAGGCGGCTGGGTCGCGGGCGACGAGGAGATGCACCGCACCTACGTCCGGCTCGTCGACCAGCTCATCGAGGCCATGACGATGCTGCCGGGCCCGGCCCGTCTGGTGCACGTGGGCAGCGTGCACGAGTACGGCCCGACGCCGCACGGGCTGACCATCACGGAGCAGCTGCGCCCCGCGCCGCAGAGCGTCTACGCGCGCACGAAGCTGGCGGGCTCCCGCCGCATCCTCGACGCGGTCCGCGCCGGGGAGCTCGACGCCGTCGTGCTGCGGGTGGCCAACGTCTACGGCCCGCACCCGGCCGCGGCCAGCTTCCTCGGCGGCCTCCTCGGCAAGCTGCGCGACGGCGCGGAGCTCGACCTGACGATCGTGGACGCATGGCGCGACTTCGTCGATGTCAGGGACGTCGCCGACCTCGTGGTGGAAGTGACGGCCGACCGCGCCGCCGACCCGCTCGTCAACGTCGGCAGCGGCCAGGCGATCAACATCCGCACCATCGTCGAGGACCTCCTGGCCGCGGCGGGGCGGTCACCGGAGTCGGTACGCGAGCGGGCGGGCGCCGTCCAGGCCAGGGGCGGCGACTGGACCCAGGTGGACATCACGCATGCGACACGCCTGCTCGGCTGGCGGCCACGCCGCCCCCACCTGGAGTCCGTACGGGCCATGTGGGAGGCCGCGGGCGCGCCCGCCGGCGTGCTGTCGTCGCACTCGACCGCCTGATCACCGGGGCCCGCGGGCTCTCCACGGGTGCTCGATCGGTTCTCCACCGCATCTCCACCGCATCTCCACCGGCCCTGCGCACGGTCGCTCCCATGCGCATACTCTTCACCACCATCGCAGCCGCGGCCCACTACCACCCGACCGTCCCCCTCGCCTGGGCGCTCCGCGCCGCGGGACACGAGGTACGGGTGGCCTGCGAGCCCGGTTTCACCGCCACCGTGACCCGGTCGGGGCTGCCGGCGATCGCCGTGGGACAGGACGTCGACCTGCGTACCTTCTGGCAGGGCCACGACCTCGGCCCGCGGGAGGACATGACCGCCGAGGAGCACCAGCGGCTGCGCCTGACCCGCGCCATCGGGATGTTCTCCGGCATCGCGGCCGCGGCCGCCGACGACCTCATCGCCTTCGCCGGGAGCTGGCGTCCGGACCTGGTCGTCTTCGAGGCACGCGCCTACGCGGGACTCATCGCCGCCCGCCGCCTGGGTGTGCCCGCCGTACGGCACCTGTGGGGTCTGGACACCACCTACGGGCGCCGCGACTTCGAGGCGCCGGTCCTGGAAGAGCTGTGGTCGCGGTACGGCCTGGAGGGCGTGGACCCGCTCGGCGACCTCACGGTGGCCCCGTGCCCGCCCAGCCTGGCGGAGCCCGCCGAGCTGCCCAGGAAGCACATCCGGTACGTGCCCTACAACGGGCCGGGCGTCATGCCGTCGTGGCTGCTCCGGCCCGTCGAGCGTCCCCGGGTGTGCGTCACGTGGGGGCACATGTTCGCCCAGCGCACCGGCACCCTGCACGGCCTGGAGCTGGCCGTCGCGGCCCTGCGGCAGCTGCCCGTCGAGGTGGTGGCCGCGATCACGCCCGGCCAGCGGGCCCTGCTGGGCGAGGTCCCGCCCGAGGTGCGGATCGTCGAGTCGATGCCGCTGAACCTGCTGCTGCCCACCTGTGACGCCGTGGTCAACGGAGGGGGCGCGGGCACGATGATGACGGCGCTGGCGTCGTCCGTAGCGATGATCATGGTTCCGTCGCACGCCGACGAATACCACTACGCCGAACGGCTGGGCGGCGCGGGCGCCGCGGTGAGCGTGGACTACCGCCAGGCCGACGCGGCCGCCATCGAGCGCGCCGCCGCCACCGTGCTCGGCGATTCCGCGTACGGCACGGCCGCCACCCGGCTGCGCGACGAGAACGCCCTGCTGCCCACGCCCGGCGACCTCGTCGCCGACCTGGAGAAGCTGGCCGTCGCCTGAAGGACCCGGCGGTGTTCCGCCACCCGCGGGTCCATGACCGTCCCGCCGGCGGCGGCCTGACGTGCGCCGGCCGACGCCGGCCGCACAGCGGTCATGACGGCGCCTGTACGCCGGGCGTGCGCCTCACCAGGCGCTCGGGACCGGCGCCCGGGCGGGCGGGCCGGCGCCGGGGCAGGAAGGCGGAGATGGTCATCCCGGCCACCCCGGCGGCCACCGAGATGATCAACGCGTAGTGCAGGCCGTCCCGGGAGGGCAGCGCGGCGGCGCCCAGCCGCACGGTGTGCGCGGCCAGCACGGTGCTGATCACCGCGCTGGCCGTGGCGGTGCCGATGGAGCGCATCAGCGAGTTGAAACCGTTGGCCGCGGCCGTCTCCGAGACGGGGACCGAGCTCATGATCGAGGCGGGCATCGCGGCGTAGCCGAGGCCGGCCCCGGCCGAGACGATGGTGGCGGCCAGCACGACCTGCCAGACCTCCGTCATCGCCGCCAGCGCGCCGGCGTAGCCCGCGACGGCGAGCAGGGCGCCGAGCACGAGGGTCACCTTGGGACCGTAGGCGCCGGTGATGCGGGCCGAGACGGGCGAGAGCACGATCATCATGCCGCCGCCGACCGCCATGCACAGCCCGGCCTCGAACAGGGACAGCCCGAGCCCGTAGCCGGAGGCGGGCGGGGACTGCAACACCTGGGGGAAGACCAGCTGGGTGCCGAACATGGCGAATCCGAAGGCGACGGACGCCAGGTTGGTGAGCAGCACCTGCCGCCGGGTGGTCGTCCGCAGGTCGACCAGGGGGTTCGCGACCCGCAGCTCCACGAACGCCCAGACGGCGAAGATGACGGCCGCCGCGGCGAACAGCCCCAGGGTCAGCGGGCTGGTCCAGCCCCAGCCGCCGCCCTTGCTGATGGGCAGCAGGAAGCACACCAGGCCGGCCGTCAGGCCCGCCGCGCCGGGGAAGTCGAAGCGTCCGCCCGCGCGCAGCGACGAGTCGGGGACGACCGTGAGGGTCAGGACCAGGCCCGTCGCGCCCATCGCCGCGGCCACCAGGAAGAGCATGTGCCAGTCGGCGTACTGCGCGACGACCGCGCCCAGCGGGAGCCCGATCGCGCCGCCCGCGCCCAGCGTCGCGCTCATCAGGGCCATGGCCGAGCCCAGCCGCCCCGCCGGCAGCAGGTCGCGCATGATGCTGATGCCGAGCGGGATCACGCCGACCGCGCAGCCCTGGAGCGTACGGCCGAGCACCACGAGGGGCAGCGCGCTGGTGAAGACGCAGATCGCCGAGCCGATGACCATCAGGGCGAGGCTGATCACCATCATGCGGCGCTTGCCGTACATGTCGCCGAGCCGCCCGCTCACCGGTGTGAACACCGCCGAGGACAGCAACGTGGAGGTGATGGCCCAGGACGCGTCCTCCGCCGAGGCCGACAGCAGCCGCGGCAGGTCGGGGATGATGGGCACCATCAGGGTGAACATCATCGACACGACCATGCCGCTGAAGGCCAGGGCGGCGGTGACGAGCGCGCTCGATCTGCTGGGGGTGGGGGGAGGCGCCACCGGGCTCCGTTCGGTCGGGGACGAGACAGCACAAGGCTGTCAGAGACCCCGAAAGGGATACCCATCCCCCGCCTACGGCAGACCTCCGCCCGGCCACCCGCGCGCCCGGCCAGGAGGCCGCCCGGTCACGGCCGTCCGCCGTCGTTCTCGTCGCGTTGCGCGCGTGCGTACCAGACCCACACGGCCAGCGCGGCGAACAGCAGGGCGAGGAACGGCGATCCGGCCAGCAGCAGGATCACCCCGAATCCCGAGCTGACGACGAGCATGGCGGTATACGCCCGTCTCGACAGGTCGGTGGCCGCGGCGCGGCGCAGTCGTCGCGTGCCGGTGCCGAAGGACTTCGCGAAGTCGGGGTCGTCGACCCGCAACCGGCGCTGGATATCGCGCAACGTTTCACGTTCGTGGTCGTCGAGCACGGCACACCTCCGGGGGCCAGGTGCGATCCATCACCCTTCTGGACGATTTCTATCGTAACACGATATAAACTGGAGTCCACGGGTACGTCGGCGGAGGAGGACGGCAGGGCGATGGACGACCAGGCAGCGGAGCGCACGCCCCTGACCAAGGACGACTTCGAGGCGCTGGCCCGCTTCCGCTTCGGCATCCGCAGCTACCTGCGCTTCAGCGAGGAGGCGGTGCGCGCCGCCGGCCTCACGCCGCAGCAGTACCAGCTGCTCCTGGCCCTCAAGGGGTTCCCGGGACGCGACTGGGCCACCGTGCGGGAGCTCGCCGACCGGCTGCTGCTGCGCCACCACAGCGTGGTCGAGCTGGTCAGCCGCGCCCAGGGTCAGGGGCTCGTACGCCGGGACGCCCATCCCAGCGACGGCCGGGCGGTGCGGGTGACGCTGACCCGCGAGGGGGAACGGGTTTTGGGGCGCCTGAGCGCGCTGCACCGCGACGAGCTGCGGCGCATGGACACCGCCCTCCTGCCCCCGACCTGGCACGGAGCTTCTCCCGACGCCCGGGCAGACGGCCCCGGCACGCCGCCTTCGTAGGAGTTCCACGGCACCGGCCACCCACACGGTTGAGGAAGGGATCATGGACACTGCGACCACGCCGACCACGCTGACCTCGGAGCACGCTCTCCTCCTGGCCCACGTCACCGACCGCGCCCGTCGCGTCCTGCGGATCGCCTCGGAGAACCGGTGGCCCCGCGGGGAGCTGGCGGCCCTGGCCCGCTATCTGCGCGCCGAGCTCATCAGGCAGGTCACCGACGAGGAACGGCTGCTCTTCCCCGCCAGCGAGGCCACCCCCGAGCTGTCGCGCCTGGCCCGCGACCACGCCCGGCTGCGCGCCTGCGTGGACACCATCTCCGTCGCGGCCCGCGGCGACGGCACCCGCTCCCCCGCGCAGCTGGCCACCATCGTCCGTGACCTGCTCACCCAGCTCGAACGCCACTTCGCCGTGGAGCAGGCGACCCTGGCCGCGCCGGGCAGGCCGACGATCTCGACCGCCTCCCTCGGCGCCTGCCCGCACCGGTGGTTCGCGCTCACCGAAGGCCCCGTCGTCGAGCTGGACGCGCTGCCCGCGGACCGGCTGCTCGACGCCGTCGGAGACCGGCTGCGCAGGCTGGCTCCGGGCGAACGGCTCGACCTGTACGCGCGCACCGACCCCGCCGGGCTCTGCGCCGCCCTGGCGGCCGGCGACCCGGACGTCGGCTTCGCCTACCTGGCCTGCGGGCCGGTCCGGTGGCGGGTGCGCGTCACGCGCCGGCCCGGCAGATGATCCGGACGGCCGCGCAGCGCCCGCGTGCGCTCCGGCCGTGCACGCCCGCCGGCCATCCCGCCCCGCGTCCCCGGGCCGCCGCGGCCGGGAACGGTCTCACTTCTGCGGGCTGATCCCCCGCACGGCCAGCTCGAGCAGCCGGTCCGCCGCGGCGGGGGGATCCGGCCGGCGCTCCGTGGCCAGGACGATGCCGGTGATCAGCGCGAGCAGGTCGGCGACGGTCACGCCGGGATCGACCGCGGCGGCGCGTACCGCGCGTCGCAGCAGCGGCTCCCCCGCCTCGGTGAGTGTCACCGCGCAGGCGCTCACCTGCCCGGATCCGAGCAGCCCGTCCTCCACCAGCGCGGCGGCCATCCCCTGCGCGCCGGCGGCGTACGCGGTGACCGCGCCCAGCCACTCCAGCAGCGCGGCCCGCGCGTCCGTCGCTCCGGCCAGCTCGTGGGCGCGGGCGCTCAGGGCGTCGATGCGCTCGCGGAAGACCGCCTCCAGCAGCGCGCCCCGGCTGGGGAAGTGCCGCCGCACGGTGGCCGAGCCGACACCCGCCGTACGGGCGATCTGCTCCAGGGAGGCGTCGGCGCCGCGCGCGGCGACCTCCGCCTCCGCCACGGCGAGGATGCGCGCGTAGTTGCGCCGGGCGTCCGCACGCCGGCCGGGCATGGGCGTCACCTCCGGGAACGTCAAGTGGCGGGCCCTCCGCACCGTAGCGGAAACAAGCGGCGCGCGGGACGCGGGTACCGCGAGCCGTCAGGGACGGCCCGCGCTACCCCTGTCAGGCGCAGGCGATGGAGCCGGTGAACGGGCAGGGGTCGCCGGGGGCGGTGTAGGCGACCCGGTCCACCTGGAACGTGAGCGTCCTGCCCGGGTCCTCGAACGGCCCCATGTGCTCGGTCAGCGTGTCGCTCCCCCACACGTTGAGGAACAGGTTGGCGTCGAGCTGGGGCAGCCGCGCGGCGTCCGTCACGGAGTGGACCTTCGTGCCGTTGACGTAGTAGTCGATCTTGCTGTCCGACCACACCATGCCCACGTCCACGAACCCTTCGGGGATCGGCGCCAGCGTCTCGCCCAGCGGCGTCCTGTCGTCCCAGGCCATGAGCTTGACCTTGCCGGGGTCTCGGCCCATGACCTTGATGTCGATGGCCTCGCCGGTGACGTAGGTGAACATCGCCGACATCAGACCGGACCCGGCGACCCCTTTCAGCCTGGCCTCGTAGGTGCCGTGACCCAGCCGCCGGCGGGTCTGGACCTCGGCGCAGGCGTACTGCCGGTCGCCGGTCGCCTTCTTGGTGAACGACAGGTTGAGCATGCCTCCGGAGGCGGAGACCTGGTCGCGGGCCCAGGTGCAGTTCTGCTGGGCGCCGTTGTTCCAGCCGTCGGAGACGTACCAGCGCGAAGTGTCGAGGGTGTCGAAGTCGTCGACGAACGACGGGGTGACCGCGCAGGCGACCGAGCCGGTGAACTGGCACGGGTCACCGAGCCTGGTGTAGGCGATGTGGTCGTAGGACGCCTCGACGGGGTGGCCGGGGTAGGCGAAGGGGCCCATCCAGCCGGTCAGCGTGTCGCTGCCCCAGATCTGGGCGAACAGGATCTGCTCGTGGGTGGGCACCTGGCCACCGGTCAGCGTCTTGACCAGCGTGCCGTTGACGAAGAAGCGCAGCCGGCCGGGCTCCCACACGTACGCGAAGTCGACGTACGCGGAGGCCGAGTCGGCGGGCAGCGCGACGGGGAATCCGCCGGAGGAGGTGCCGTTGACCCACGAGTTCACCTCGACCTTGGTGGTGTCCTTGCCGAGCACCTCGAAGTCGATCTCGTCCCACGGCTGGTCGTGCACCGGGCCGATGTAGGAGAAGAAGGCGGAGTTCAGTCCGCTGCCCTTGCCCGCCTTCATCCGGGTCTCGAACGTGCCGTAGCCGAGCCGGGCCCGCGACTGCACCTCGGCGCAGGAGTAGTCGCGCTCCCCGTACGCCTTGTCGTCGAAGGCGATGGTGAGCGCTCCGCCCTCCACCCGTACGTTGTTCCTGTTGAACTGGCAGTTCTGGTGGTCGCCGTTGTTCCAGCCGTCGGAGACGTACCAGCGGCTGGTGTCGAGGGCGCCGTCGAAGCGGTCGATGAACGACTCCCCCGCGGCGGCGGTGGCGGGCTGGACGGGGATCAGGGCCAGCAGGCCGAGGACGAGGGCGGTCACGGTGGTGGTCACGGTGGCTGTCACGGTGGCTGTCACGGTGGCGCTCAAGCGGGACATGGGCTCCTACTCTCGATGGGTACGGATCTCTTCCGGCCAGGCGAGCGTGATGCCGAGCGTGTCGCTCAGCAGGTGCTGGTAGTCCGACAGCTGCGCGGCGTCGGAGCGGACCTTGCGCGGCGGCAGGTCGCGGTCCAGGCAGAAGGCCGCGAGCGCGCCCACGGCCTCGCCGATGGCCCACTCGACGGGATGCAGCCGGTAGCAGCCGTTGGTGATGTGGGTGGTGCCGATGTTCTTGTTGGCGGGCAGCAGATTGTCCACGCGCACGGGGACGAGCGCCCCGAGCGGGATCTGGAAGGGGTACGCCTCGATGTCGACGTAGGTGCGCCCCGCGGTGCTGGGGTGCAGGTCGATGCGGTAGCGGCCGAGGCCCACGCTGTCGTGGAAGACCTCGCTGCCCGCGCCGTCCGGCCTGGCCTGCACGCCGACGTGCTGCTCCAGGACGGTGAACTCGGCGACGATGCGGCGCGACTCGCGGATGTAGGGGGTCTTGGCCAGCCCGTCGCGGGTGCCGGTCACGTCGGGCCGCAGCCGCAGGCCGGGGTAGCCGCCCTCGGTCTGCATCCAGTACAGGAACGACAACGACAGCTCCCGGCTGCCGGCCAGGGCGACGGCGGGGTCGGCGCCGAGCAGCGGGCTCTCCCAGTAGTCGATCTGCGGCCAGTTCACCATGGTCAGGTCGGGCAGCCCGGTGAACTGCTCGCCGGCCAGGATGCGCCGGAACTGCCACAGGTCGAAGTGCCCGGTCCCGTCGCCGAACAGCCGCCACTCGCGCCGCTCCAGCGTGATGGGCACGACGTCCGTCCAGGACAGCTGCGGCCCCGGCCAGAACGGCGCGGCGGTGTCGCGCCAGTGCTCGTAGCCGGCGGGCCGGTCGATGACGTGCTCCTCCCCCGGCCGGTGCTCCAGCGCGAAGCACCACGAGATGGCCTGCTGGTCGAGGGGGTCGGCGGTGTCGGGGGCGTGCGGCTCGCCGGTCGTGTCGCGCCCTTCCGCCCCGACGACGTGCTCGACGTCCGCGAGGTGCAGCAGCTCGCCCAGCTCGGTGGCGTCGACCACGTACGGCGCCGCCACGGTCAGCTCCCCGCCCGTCTCCAGGTCGCGCAGCGTGACGGCGTCGATCCGGTCGCCGCTCGTCCACGCGGAGACCGGCTCGTGCCGGAGCAGGACGGTGATCAGACCCGACGCCCGCCAAGGGGCGAGCATCTCGTCGAGGACGGCGACGGCCACGCGCGGCTCGTGGTTCATCCTGCTGACGATGCCGAGCCCGGGGTCCGTCAGCGGGCCGGCGCCCGGGCGCACCGGGTAGTTGCGCCGGTAGTAGGCGCGCACCCGGCGCCGCAGGTCGGCGTAGCCCGGCGGGGCGAACTCCCGCTCGATCCAGGGGTGCTCGTCCGGCGGCACGGCCTGCGCGGTCAGCTGGCCGCCCAGCCAGCCGGTGTGCTCGGTGACGATCACTTTCCGGCCGAGTTCCGCGGCGGTGAGCGCGGCCGCGACGCCTCCCAGGCCGCCGCCGACGATGAGCACGTCAGTTCGGAGTTCCGTCATTCCCCGTGGGCTCCTTCGTGTTGTGTAGGGGGCCGCGTCGATGAGGACAGGGGCCATCGCCGGGTCGCGGCGCGGCCCGGGTGAGGTGGTCGCCAGGGTCTAGAGCCGCTCGTCGCGGGCGGCGGCGATGGTCGTGCCGGGGACGATCGGGCAGGGGACGAGCAGGCTCTCGGGTGGCTGGTCGGGGTGGTCGAGCATGGCGATGACCCGGTCGACGGCGATGCGGCCGATGGCGACGCGCGGGATCTCCAAGGAGTCCCACCGGGCGGAGGTGCCCTCCCAGGTGGCTTCGAGCACGGCGACGGAGACGTCCTCGGGCACGCGTACACCGCGCTCCCTGAGCCCGCCCAGCAGTTGCTCGGCCAGCCGGACGCTCTCGGCGACCACGGCCGTCTCGCCGCCGCGGACCAGCTCGTCGATCCAGTCACCGGTCAGTCCGCTCTCGCCGCGGAAGCCGGGCGACCTGTCGGTCAGGCCGAGCCGCTCCACCGCCTCGCGGTAGCCGTCGCGCCGGTCGGCGTACGGCTCCATCTCCATGGGCTCGCGCAGGTACGCGAAGCGGCGGTGGCCGTGCCCGGCCAGCTTGTCGACGATGCCGATGGCGGCGCCGCGGTAGTCGGGGATCACGCACGGGATCTCCGCGCCGGGCACCTCCCTGCGGCCGATGTGCACGAACGGGTAGCCGTCGGCCCACAACCTGGCCAGCTCCGCCCGGTCGGTGGAGACGCCCAGCAACACGCTGCCGTCGGCCAGGTTGAGCCGGTTGGTGCCGTCGCGGTAGACCCTGCGCCGCCCGTCGCCCGCCCCCGTCGAGGTGAACAGCACCAGGTCGAAGCCGGTCTGCTCGGCCCGCTCCTCGATGCCGAGCAGGAACTCGAAGTAGAAGTCGTCGCGGGCGTGCGGGAAGACCGCCTCGAAGGTGTGCACGCCGATCAGGCTGTTGCGCTTGTTGCGCAGGTTGCGCGCGGACGCGTTGGGGACGTACCCGAGCTCCTTGATCGCCGCGAGCACCCGCTGGCGGGTCTCCTCGGGGATGCGCGCGGAGTCCACGTCCCCGCTGATCACGCGGGACACGGCCGACTGGGACACCCCGGCCAGCCGGGCCACGTCGGACTGGCGCGGGGCCTGCCCGCGGCGCTTGGGCGTCATGGCCCTTCCTCCTCTCCCGAGCCGCCGGCACCGGCGGCTCGCAGGGCCGGGGCGGCCGCGTGGGTGGTGGCATCGAGCTCGCCGGCCCGGCCCTTCTGGTGCAGCCAGCAGTGCGCCCAGTGCCCGCCGCCCAGGTCGGTGCGCGGGGGCGCGCTCCGCTCGCACTCGGGCATCGCGAACGGGCAGCGCGGGTGGAAGCGGCACCCGGCGGGCGGGTCCACCAGGCTCGGCGGGCTGCCGGGGATGCCGGTCAGCGGCCGCAGCGGGGCGTGCAGCGGCGGGAACGAACAGCGCGGCGCGGTCGTCCTCGCCGCGCTGTTCGACGGGGCCGGGGTCGGGCGAGGACTCGACGAGCAGCTTGGTGTACGGGTGCCGGGGCCTGGCGATCACGTCGTCCTTGGGCCCGCCCTCGATCATGCGCCCGGCGTACATGACGACGATGTCGTCGCAGAGGTAGCGGGCGCTGGCGATGTCGTGCGTGATGTAGAGCATCGCCAGCCCGTCCTCGTCGCGCAGCCGGGCGAGCAGGTTGAGCATGTCGAGCCGGATCGACACGTCCAGCATCGAGATGGGCTCGTCGCCGAGCAGCACCTTCGGCCGTACGGCGAGCGCGCGGGCGATGACGACCCGCTGGCGCTGGCCGCCGGACAGCTCGTGGGGGAACTTGTCCACGAAGTCGGCGGCGGGGCTGAGGCTGACCCGTTCGAGCAGTTCCAGCACCTGCCGCTCCAGCTCCCGCCGGTCGCGGGTGCGGTGGTGCAGGCGCAGGGCGCGTTCGAGGTTGTAGCGGACGCGGTGCAGCGGGTTGAGCGACCCGAACGGGTCCTGGAAGATCAGCTGCACGTCGCCGTGGTAGCGGCGGCGGCCGGTGTCCGCGCGGCCGCGCAGCAGCACCTCGCCGCTGGTGGGCGGGTAGAAGCGGGCGAGCACGCGGGCCAGCGTGGTCTTGCCGCTGCCGCTCTCCCCCACCAGGGCCACGATCCGGCCGGGCAGCAGCGCCAGGGTGGCGTCCTCCACGGCCCGCACGACGCCGCGCCTGCCGGCGGGGAAGTGCTTGGCGACCTCACGCGCCTCGAGCACGGGCTCGCTCATCAGTGATCACCTCCAGCAGGGTAGAGCAGGCAGGCGACCTCGTGACCGGCGGCCGGGACGAGCTCGGGCAGGGTTGCGTCGCAGCCGTCGAAGCGCTCGGGGCAGCGGGGGTGGAACGCGCACCCCGGCGGTGGCCTGCGCAGGTCGGGCGGGCTGCCGGGGATGCCGGTCAGCGGCCGCAGCGGGGCGTGCAGCGGCGGGAACGAGTCGCGCAGGCCCTGCGTGTACGGGTGTTTCGGGTCGGTGTGGAGGGCCCGGGCGGTGCCGATCTCGACGATGCGGCCCGCGTACATGATGGCGATCCGGTCGGCCACCTCCAGCAGCAGCGACAGGTCGTGGGTGACGAACACGACGGCGAAGCCCAGCTCGTCGCGCAGGCGCAGCACCTGGGAGAGGATCTGGCGCTGCATGACCACGTCCACGGCGGTGGTCGGCTCGTCCATGACGACCAGGTCGGGCCGGCAGGCCAGGGCGAGCGCGATGGCCGCGCGCTGCCGCATGCCGCCGGAGAGCTGGTGGGGGTAGCCGCGCACCCGGTCGGCCGAGATGCCGACCATGGCCAGCAGCTCGGCGGCCCGCTGCCAGGCCTGCTTCCTGCTCATCCGCCGGTCGTGGGCGCGCAGCGCGTCGGCGAACTGGGCGCCGAGCCGCATCACCGGGTTGAGCGCGTCCATGGCGCTCTGCAGGACGATGGACAGGCTCGTCCAGCGCAGGTCCCGCAGGGCGTGGTCGTCCAGCGTGACGAGGTCGACCGGGGGGCCGCCGTCGCGGCCGTGGTAGAGGATGCGGCCGGCGGTGGTCACGGCGGGCGGGCGCTGGAGCCGGGTCAGCGCCGTGATCAGGGTGGACTTGCCCGACCCCGACTCTCCGGCCACGCCCAGGATCTCGCCGCGGCGCAGCGTGAACGACACGTCCACGCACGCCCGCACCTCCCCGGCGTACTCGACGCTGAGCCCGTCCACCCGCAGCACCGCGCGGTGGGCGGCCGGGGTGGCCGGCGCGTGTTCCTGTGTCTGGGAGGTCATGCCGCCTCGCTCCTCGCGATCCGTGGCCGGCGGGTCCTGACGACCCGGAGTTTGGGGTTGGCCACCTCGTCCACGCCGAAGTTGACCAGGGCCGCCGCGGTGCCGATGAGCGCGATGCACAACCCCGGCGGCACGAACCACCACCACAGCCCGCGCAGCACCGCGCTCTGCTGCTGCGCCGCCTGGATCATGGTGCCCCAGCTGATCGCCGCGGAGTCGGAGATCCCCAGGAAGGCCAGCCCGGCCTCGGCCAGCACCGCGCCGATCAGCGCGTGCAGGAACATCGAGGCGATCAGCCCGGTCAGGTGCGGCAGCACCTCGAAGAAGACGAGCCGGCGGTTGCTCTCGCCGAGCAGCCGCATGGCGCGGACGAAGTCGCGTCCCGCCACGCTCATGGCCTGGGCGCGCAGCGTGCGGGCGCCGCCGGCCCAGCCGAACAGCCCGATGATGAGCGCGATCGTCCACAGGCCCGTGCCCCGCAGGTAGCCGGCCACGACGAAGATGAGCGGCAGCACCGGCATGACGAGGAAGAGGTTGGTCAGGAAGTTCAGCACGCCGTCCACGCCGCCGCCGAAGTAGCCGGCGGTCACGCCGACCAGCACCGCCAGCGCCGTGCCGATCGCGGCGGCCAGGAAGCCCACGAACATCGAGCCGCTCGCCCCCGCGATCACCTGGGCCAGCACGTCCTGCCCGAACTGGGTGGTGCCGAGCAGGTGCTCCGCCGACGGCGGCTGGGCGATGGCCTGGATGTCGTTGGCCCGGGGGTCGAGCCCCAGCACGGTCTCGCTGAACCAGCCGCCGAAGATCGCGACCAGCGCGAAGAAGGCGATGATGGCCGAGCCTGCGCGTACCTTCATGCGCGCTCCCTGATACGCGGGTCGAGCAGCGCGTACACCGAGTCGGCCGCCAGGTTGGCGAGGAGCACGGTGAGCGTGATGAGGAAGAAGACGCCCTGCATCACCGGGTAGTCGCGCTGCTGGAGCGAGATGAACAGCAGGTAGCCGATGCCGGGGTAGCTGAAGACGATCTCGGTCAGCAGCGCGCCGCCGACGACGCCGCCCAGCGCGAGGGCGAAGCCGGTGAAGTTCGGCAACATGGCGTTGCGGGCGGCGTACCGGAGCATGACCCTGCGCGGCGACAGGCCCTTGGCCAGGGCGAGCAGCACGTAGTCCTCGCGGACCGTGGTGACGGTCATGTTGCGCATCCCGAGCAGCCAGCCGCCGAACGCCGAGAACACGATCGTGGCGGCGGGCAGGGCGCCGTAGTGCAGGACGCTCAGCAGGAACGGCGCGTTGAACCCGACGGGCAGGTCCGGGTCGTAGCCGCCGGCCAGCGGGAACCAGCCGAGCAGGAACCCGAACGCCCACAACGCCAGCAGCGCCACCCAGAAGTACGGCACCGACGACACGAACGTGGTCAGCGGGCTGACGATCGAGTCGAACCGGCCGCCGGCCCGCCACCCGGCGATCACGCCGAGCCCGGTGCCGGCCAGGAACGCCACCACGGTGGTGCTGCCGACCAGCAGCAGCGTCCACGGCAGGCCCTGCCAGACCAGGTCGCTGACCGGGGTCGGGAAGTTCCTGATCGACACGCCGAGGTCGAGCCGGGCGAGCTGGCCCAGATAGTCGAGGTATTGGGAGCCGAGGTTGGCGCTCGGGTCGCCGAACAGACGCTGGATGGACTCCAGCGTGCGCGGCGGCAGCGACTGGCCGCTGACCCGCTCCAGCTCCTCGATGATCGCCAGCGACGGGTCTCCTGGCATGAGGCGCGGGATGAGGAAGTTCAGGGTGACGGCCGACCACACGGCGGCGGCGTAGAAGCCGAGCCGTCCGGCCAGGAAGCGCCTGCCGGTCACGGGGCGGCACGCTTGAGGTTCATCAGCGTCATCGTGGTGTCGGGGCCGAGGCCGGGGAACGGGACGTGGGTGAACTTCCCGGGGGTGGGCCAGCCCGTCCACCGCCCGGCGTTGATCGCCACGAACCAGTACGAGTTGTAGATCGGGCTGAAGGGCACCTGGTCCACGACGATCGTCTGCATCTCCTGGGCGTACTGCCTGAGCTCGCCGGTGTCGGCGGTGCCCATCAGCTCGGCGAGCACGGCGTCGGTCTTCGCGTCCTTCCAGCGGCCCGGGTTGGTGGCGGCCTTCTTGCCGACGGGCTTGGCGGCGCGGCCGGCCAGCATGCTGTAGACGCCGCTCACGCCGGCGCCGCCGGTGGTGGCGATCGTCAGGTCGAACGTGCCGAGCTGCTGGCTCTCGTACAGGTTGGCGCCGGGGGCTCCGGCGGACTTGACCTGCAGGCCGAGCGCCGACTTCCAGCTGTTGATCATGATGTCGGCGTAGGGGGCCCAGCCGAAGTCCTGGTTGAAGGAGAGGGTGGGCGCGTACGCCTCGCCGTCCTTGACCAGTTTGCCGTCGGTGACCGTCCAGCCGCCCTCCGCCAGCTCGCGCCTGGCGCCCTCGGCGTCGACCTGCTGCACCTTGCCGCGGTACTCCGGCTTGATCCAGTCCCGGTAGACGAGGTCGACGAGGCCGGTGGGGCCCGCCTCGGTGCCGGGCCGGTTGAGCGTGGTGACGATGTCGCCGCGCGGGATCGTCATCGCCAGCGCGCGGCGCACGTGCACGTCGTCGAAGGGCGGCTCGGCGGTGTTGTAGAGCATCGAGTACGCCCCGCCGGTGGCGTACAGCTGGTAGAGGTGCCTGCCCGGGTCCTTGGCGACGTACTCCTGCTCGGCGCCGGGCCACGACTGGATCGCCCAGTCGACCTCGCCGCGCAGCAGCTGCGCCTTCACCGCGTCCTGGTTGGTCGGAATGATCTTCAGGTGCGTCATGGGGAACGTGCCGCCCCAGTAGTCGTCGCGGGCGCGCAGCGTGATCTGCTGGGCGGCGAACGACTCCAGGACGAACGGGCCGGTGCCCACGGGGTCGGGGTTCGTCCAGGTCTTGAGGTCCTGCTTCTCCCAGATCTTCTTCGGCACCATCGGCAACGACGGCGAGGCGAACTGGTTGACCTCGCTGAACCCCGGCTTGGCGAACGTGACCGCGACCGTGGACTCGTCCACCTTCTCCACGGCCGTGTACGTGGTGCCGCCCAGGTTGAAGTCCGGGTTCTCCAGGGGGAGGCTCAGGGAGAACACGACGTCGTCGACCGTCAGCGGCGCGCCGTCGGAGAACGTCACGCCCTGGCGCACCTTGATCGTGAGCCGGGTGCCCTTCTCGTCGAACTCGAGGCTCTCGGCCAGCCACGGCTTGACGGTGCCGCCGTCGCTGTAGTCGATGCGGGCCAGCGGCTCGTAGATCATCTCCGCGTTCGGGGTCTTCTGCGTCGCGGGCCCGACGACGTTGTAGTTGCGGATGTACGTCGTGCCGGCGTCGGTCTTGCCGAAGACGATGGTGTCCGCGCGGGCGCCGCCGGCCGGCTGGTTCTGGACGCCCGCCGTGCACGCGGTGGCGAGCACCATCACGACGGCGACCAGGAGTCCTCTTGTTCGCATGTGTGTCTCCAGGGGGTGCGCATACGTATGCGCAAACCGGCCGGACGGGGGAAGGGCCGGTTGCTTCTACGTATGAACAGGGACGGTATGGACGTTACGGCCAGGCGTCAAGGGTGTGACCGGAACTTTTCGTCTCCCCTTGACGGGCGAGCGTTCTGTGCTTAGCGTCCCGGATCAACCCATTCTGCAGAGGTGCTCATACGTATGAGCAGCGGGAGGCATCCGTGCACCAGATCGACCGGCTCCTGGAGAAGCTCACCCTGGAGGGCAAGGTCCGCCTGCTGACCGGCGCGGACGAGTGGAGCACCCACGCCGACCCCGACATCGGGTTGCGCGCCATGGTGCTGTCCGACGGGCCGTCCGGCATCCGCGGCGTCACCTGGGACGAGCGCGACCCCGCGGTGAACCTGCCGTCCGCCACCGCGCTCGCCGCCACCTGGGACGTCGCCACCGCCCACGCGTACGGGGCGGCGCTGGCGGCCGAGGCGCGGCGCAAGGGCGCCCACGTGGTACTCGGGCCGACGATCAACCTGCACCGCAGCCCGCTCGGAGGGCGGCACTTCGAGGCGTACTCCGAGGACCCGCTGCTGACGGCCGACCTGGCGGCGGCGTACGTGCGCGGAGTCCAGAGCCTCGGCGTCGCCGCGACCCCCAAGCACTACGTGGGCAACGACTTCGAGACCGAGCGCTTCACGGCGAACGTCGTGGTGAGCGAGCGGGCGCTGCGGGAGCTGTACCTGGCGGCGTTCGAGAAGGCCGTGGTGGAGGCGGGGGCCTGGGTGGTGATGTCGGCGTACAACGCGGTCAACGGCGCCACCATGACGGAGAACCCGCTGCTGGCCGAGCCGCTGTGCGGCGAATGGGGGTTCGACGGGGTGGTGGTGTCCGACTGGTGGGCCGCGCGGTCGACCGTAGCGGCCGCGCTGGCCAGGCAGGACCTGGCGATGCCCGGACCGGACGGGCCGTGGGGAGACGCGCTGGTCGCGGCGGTGCGCGACGGGCTCGTCCCGGAGGCCGCGGTCGACGAGAAGGTACGGCGCCTGCTGCGGCTGGCCGCCCGCGTCGGCGCCCTTGACGACCTCACCTCCGGCCTCACCCCCGGCCTCGACCCGGCCACCGGCACGCGGAATGCTTCCACCCCCGTCCCGGCCACCGGCGCGCAGGACGCCTCGGCCCCCGCACCCGACCCGGGTACCGGAACGCGGGACGGCCGCACGCCCGCTTCCTGGACGGCCGCCGGCGTGCCCCCGGCGGCGGCTTCCGCCGAGGAGGGCGCCGCGCTGGCGCGGCGGGTGGCGGCCGACGGGATGGTGCTGGTGCGCAACGAGGGCGAGCTGCCGTGGCCCGCTCCCGGCCCCCGGTCGGTCGCGGTGATCGGGCACAACGCCCTCCAGTTCCGCAGCCAGGGCGGCGGCAGCGCCACCGTGACCCCGCCGTACGTCATCTCCCCGCTGGACGGGCTGCGCGCCGCGCTGCCGGACGCCGCGATCACGTGGACCCTCGGCGCCGTCACCCAGGAGGGCCTCGCGGCGCTGCCGATCGCGCGGCTGACCGACCCCGTCTCGGGCGAACCCGGGGTGCGCGCCCGCTTCCTCGACTCCGGCGGCCGGGAGCTGCTGAGCGAGAACCGCCGCTCGTCCGACCTGGCCAGGTTGGGCGGATCCCGCCCCTCGGGCACGACGTCGGTGGAGGTCACCACCCGCTACCTGGTACGCGAGCCGGGCACCGCGCGGCTCGGCATCGCGGGAGCCGGGTTCGCCACGCTGGCCGTCGACGGTGTGCGGGTGCTGGAGCGGGAGCTGGTGCACGGGGGCGAGGACTTCGGCGGCGGCCTGGTCTCGCCGCCGCACGCCTCGGTCACGGTCGAGCTCGCCGCCGGAGCGGCCGAGCTGACGGCCAGGCTGGACGGCGTGCCGCAGGGCAACGGCCTGACCCTCACGCTGGGCGAGGACCTGGCCCCCGCCGGCACGGCACGCGCCGGCGGCATGGACGCCGGGAAGGCCGGGACGGACGCCGAGGGGACGGGCGCCGGCGAGACACGGGCGGGCGCCGGCGAGGCGGCGGTCGAGGCGGCGGTCGAGGCGGCGGTCGAGGCGGCGGTCGAGGCGGCGGTCGAGGCGGCGCGGCGGGCGGAGGTGGCCGTGGTCGTGGTCGGCACGAGCCCGGAGATCGAACGGGAGGCGGCCGACCGGGCCACGCTGGCGCTTCCCGGCGCGCAGGACAGGCTCGTGCGTGCGGTGGCCGCCGCCAACCCGCGCACGGTCGTCGTCGTCAACGCGGGCGCGCCCGTGCTCATGCCGTGGCGGAACGAGGTGGCCGCCGTGCTGCTGGGCTGGTTCGGCGGGCAGGAGTTCGGCGACGCCCTGGCCGACGTGCTGCTCGGGACGGCCGAGCCGGGCGGCCGGCTGCCCACCACCTGGCCCGGTGAGGAGGCGGACGTGCCGGTCCTGCGGACCGCTCCTGCGGACGGGGTGGTGGTCTACGAGGAGGGCGTCCATGTCGGCTACCGCGCATGGCTGCGCGCCGGAACCGCGCCCGCCTACCCTTTCGGGCACGGGCTCGGCTACACGAGCTGGGAGCTGACCGACCTCGCCGCCACCAACGGCGAGGTGAGCCTGACCGTGCGCAACACCGGCGGGCGCGCGGGCAAGCACGTGGTGCAGGTGTACCTGTCACGGGAGTCGAGCGCGGTGGACCGGCCGGTGCGCTGGCTCGCCGGATACGCGGTGGTGCGCGCCGTCGCGGGGCAGTCCGATCGGGTCACGATCCCGCTCCCGCGCCGCGCGTTCCAGCATTGGGACGGCGGCTGGCGGACCGAGCCGGGCGAGTTCACCGTCCACGCCGGCTCCAGCGTCGCCGACCTCCCCCTCACCGCCCGGATCAGCGCGCCGCAGGGCGACCGGCCCTCCCCGACCGGTCCTCCCCCACCACCCCGATCCGCGTTCCGCAGGGCGACCGGCGGGTAGGCGCTCTCCCGATCCCGCCGGCGGGCGCGGATGCGCGCTAGCGCGGGAAGTCGTCGAGTTCGCGCACGGCCTGGTCGAGGTCGTCGGCGACGCCGCGGCGCAGCAGCCTGGCGTAGAGCCCGTCGCCGGTGACGCCCAGCCGGCGGATCAGGGCCGCACGAGCGCGCATCTGCGCCTGGGCGTCGTCGATGAGGGTCTTCGTGCGGCCCTTCCATCCGTACGCGTCCAGGAACCGGCGCAACCGCGCGGGCCGCGTGTCGAACTGGGTGAACCCCTCCGCGGCGGCCACGTGACGGGCGTGCAGCGGCACCCAGCACAGCGCCAGCGCCGCCACGTCGGAGTCCACCGTGGCGGGGCCGGCGAAATCCCAGTCGAAGAAGCCGACCAGCCGCCCGGCGTGGTAGGCGGCGTTGAACGGGCTGGCGTCGTTGTGCGCGATGACCAGCCCGGGCTCCCACGGCCGGCCGGTGCGCCAGTGAGCGTCCGCGGGGGGCACGAAGTCGGCCACCGTCTCGTGGTACGACCTCAGCCATGACGCCACCTGCACGAGCGTGTCCTCGGTGCGGGTCCACCGGGGCCACACCAGGGCGTCGCCGACGGTGTCGCCTTCGAGATAGGTGAGGATCTCGCATCCGTCCGCGTCGATGCCGAGCACGCGGGGAGCGCCGTCGAATCCTCTGTTCTCCAGGTGCCGCAGCAGCTGGTGAACGGACGCCGTCCACGCTCGCACCGGCCGCCGGACCTGGGATCCCACGCGCACGGCGCCCCCGTCGTTTCCGCCTCCGAGCCGACTCCCGGTCACGAGCGCCTCCCAACGGGCTCCGGCCGGGCGGCTCACGTCGATCGATGGTTCCCTGCTCCGTCCTTGCCCCCCGTGAAATCTCGCACGGGACCGCGTCCGCAGCAAGGCCACGGACGGCCGTTCCCGGACGCCCGGGAGGCGGGCGTGCTCACGACGCCGGCGCGTGAGGACGGTGGTTCGCGAACGGAAACAGAAAGGAAACACCGGCCGCCCTAGAAAGATCGTGTTCCGCAATGCCGCGATCGAGGAGGTTTCCTGGTGAGGCATGCTCCCCGTCACCACCGGACGGCCACGGGCGTGGTCGTCGTGGGGCTGGTCGCCGCTGTTGTACCGCTGTCCGCCACCCCTGTGTCGGCGCACAGGAAGGACTACGGGCAGAAGTGGTCGAACTTCAGCTATCACCACGTGACCGGCTACAACGATCAGTGGAAACCGCCCATGACGAAGGCGCCGCAACGCTGGTCGAATCACGCCAGGGTGGCCCTGCGCAACGCTTCGGGCGCCAACTGCAACGTCAAGGTGGGACGCTACAGCTCGTCAAGCTTCGGGCACTACTACAGCTACCACGTCAACGGCGGGTCCACGGGCTGCTACATCACGCTCAACGCCCGCACGATCGCCAACAGGGCCAGCCGGTTCCAGAACTACGTGCACAGCGTCTTCACGCACGAGCTCGGCCATGCGCTGAGCCTGGGGCACAACGAGCGCAACGACTCGATCATGTGTAAGTGCCGCAACCGGAACACCATGACGCGCCGCCAGTCGCACGACAACAGCGACGTGACGGATTACTACACCACCGGCTACACGAGGAAGTTCTGATGGCGAAGCGACACCTTGCCACGCTCGCCTTGGGCGCGGGCCTCGTCTTCTCTGTGGCGGGATGCGGAGGCGGAGCCGCCACGACGACGGCGGTCTCCATGGACCGGGCCGGCGCGCGGGAGGCGGTCGTGTCGGCCGACTATCCGGCCTTCGCCTCCGTGAAGGAGATGTGGGACGACGCCGACCTCGTGGTGCAGGCCAACGTCACCGGCATGCGAACCGCGAGGGACAAGCCCTCGAAGATCCTCGAACCCGGCGACGAGGGATACGACGACCCCAAGGCCAACCCCCTGTACGGGCTCACCCCCGATGAGCTGGCCGAGGCCAGGAAGGTGGCCGAACAGGAGGTCGGCGACATCGTCACCATCGCCACGGCGGACATCACCCACGTGTTCAAGGGCGATCCTGCCGGCGTGCGCTCCGTCGAGGTCCGGCAGCTCGGCGGAGAGCTCGGCGGAGAGAAGCTGACCGCGCTCGACGAGGTCAAGCTCGCCCAGGACAGGAGTTACCTGCTGTTCCTGCACGCCTGGGACGACACCGGGGACCACACCATGGTGAGCCCGGAACAGGGGCAGTACGTCGCGACGGGCCCGGACGGCAGGGTGGCGACGTCCGCGAAGCCGGGCGACACGTACGCCCCGCTTCCCGGCAACCGGCTCCAGGTCACCCGCGCCGCCCTTGACGAGCTCGCGAAGTCGGACTGATCGGCGCCCCGGCCGGGCCGGCGACCCAAGGCTCTATAAAGTGTAGTACTACATTTTGTAGAGTCTGGGAGGCCGCCGGTGCGGGTGCTTGTAGCGGGAGCGGGGATCAGCGGGCTGGCGGCGGCGCGGGGACTGCTCGCCGCCGGGCACGAGGTGGTGGTGCTGGAGCAGGCGCCGGGGCTGCGGCTGGGGGGCGGGGCCATCACCCTGTGGTGCAACGGCACCGCCATCCTCGGGGACGTCGGCGTCGACCTGGAGGGCACGGGGCAGCGGCTGACGGCGATGCGCCTGCGGACCGCGGGCGGCCACCCGGTGCTGGAGCTCGACCTGGAGGCGCTGGCGGAGCGGTTCGGGTCGGCGGCCCGGGTGCTGCCGCGCGGCTCGCTGATCACCCTTCTGGACCGCGGGCTGCCGGAGGGCACCGTACGGTTCGGCGCGCGGGTCACGGAGGTGCGGGCCGACCGCGACGGCGTACGGGTGCGGACACGGGCGGGCGAGGAGCACAGCGGCGACTTCCTGGTGGGCGCCGACGGCGTGCACTCGCGGGTGCGGGCCCACGTCCTGGGCGACGCCCCGGCGGCGCTGACCGGCGCGGCGATCTGGCAGGGTCTGACGCCGGCCCCGTTCGACCTCGGATCGGTCACGACGCTGATGGTCGGCCGGCAGGGCGACTTCGGGTACGCGAGCGCGGGCGACGGGCTCATGCAGTGGTTCTTCGACGTGCCGTGGTCGCCTGACGCGCCGAGGGAGGACAAGCCGCTGGAGATGTTGCGCCGGCGGTTCGCGGGGTGGGCCTCCCCGGTCGAGCAGGTGCTGGACTCGCTGCGCGACGGCGACGCCGAGTTGTTCCCGCACACCCGGCACAAGGTGCCGTGCCGCTGGGGCGAGGGGCGGTGCGTGCTGCTCGGGGACGCGGCGCACGGCATGCCGCCCGTCGGGGCGCAGGGCACCAACCAGGCGCTGGAGGACGTGGCGACGCTGGTGGACTGCCTGGCCGCGGTGGCCGATCCGGCCGACGTCGTCGGCGTGTACTCCGCCAGGCGCAGGCGGCGGGCGGCCCTGGCCTCCACCGTCGCCTCGAACACCCTCGCCGTGTCCGGTCCGCGGACGCTGATGCAGAGCGAGCGCCTCATGCGCATGAACGGCGCCGCGCCGCCGCGGCTGGCCACCCGGGGGTTCGGCCGCCTGCTGAGCGCCCTCAGCGACCGGATCTGACACCCTTCGGCGGCGGGGGTGTCAGTCCCGCCGCCCCATCTCCTCGATCACGCGCCGGGCCCACGCCACTTCGAGCTTTCCCGTGGGCGTCCTGCGCAGCGCCGGGAGGAGCACGACGGCGCGCGGGACCTTGTACCCGGCCAGGCCGCGGCGGACCCAGCCCTGGAGCTCCCGCTCCGTCAGGGTGCCGTCCGGGGTGGCGACCACCGCCGAGACGCGCTCGCCCCACGTCTCGTCCCGGACGCCCACCACGATGCAGTCCGTCACGCCCGGGTGGGCGAGCAGCGCGTTCTCGACCTCCTGGGGGAACACCTTCTCGCCGCCCGTGTTGATCACACCGGAGCCCCTGCCGAGGAACCGGATCGCGCCGTCCGCCTCGACCTGCGCGAGGTCGCCCGGGATGGAGTGGCGGACACCGTCGATGACGCGGAACGTGGCCGCGGTCCTGGCCGGGTCCTTGTGGTAGCCGAGCGGCAGCGGGCCGGCGTAGGCGAGCACCCCCGTCTCCCCGCTGCCGGGGACGACCTCGGCGCCCTCGGGCGAGACGACCTTGGTCGCGGGGACCGGCAGGAAGCGGCTCGGCAGGTCGCCGGCGGAGGAGGTGACGGCGAAGGCGAACGGCCCGCCCTCGCTGGAGGCGAGCGCGTCGATGACGGTGACGTCGGCGCGCGCGTGCAGGGCCCGCTTGAGGCCGTCGCTGAGGACCGTACCCGAGCTGATCACCGACGTGAGCGACGTGAGGTCGTGCGGCCTGCCAGCCTCCTCCGCCGCGACGAGCTCGTCGACGAGTGGCCGGCAGACCGCGTTGCCCGCCACGATGATCGTGCCCGCCCGCTGCGCGGCGACGGTCTCCCAGACGTGCCGCGCGTCGAGCCCGCCCTCGCGCGTGGTGATGACCCGGCCGCCGGTGAGCAGGGCGCCCATCGCGTTGAACAGCCCGGTGGCGTGCATGAGCGGGACCACCGGCATCGTCGCGGGCGCCCGGCCCCGCGCACGCGCGCTCTCCGCGATCCGCGCCGCCTCGTCGAGCGTCGAGGGCGGCTCGGACACGCCCAGCGGCCGGAAGACCGGCACCGTCAGCGAGTGCAGCAGATCGCCCTGCCGCCAGATGACGCCCTTCGGCCGGCCCGTGGTGCCGCCGGTGTACATGAACAGCCGGTCCGAGCTCGGCCGCGACGCCGCGGGCCTGGGCTCCGTGGCGGCGAGGAGATCGTCCAGGCCGACCGCGGGAGGGCCGGCGGCGCCGTCCGCGGGCGCGCCGGCCCGTACGAGCAGGCGCAGCGTGGGCACCGTACGCGCGGCGTGGCCGACGTGGGCGGCCAGCTCGCCGCTGAAGACGATCGCCGCCGCGTCGGTGTCCCTGAGCACGGCGGACAGTTCCTCCCCGGTGTAGCGGTAGTTCGCGTTGACCGGCACGGCGCCGAGCTTGAACGCCGCGAACACGGTCTCGAGGTAGGCCGCGCCGTTGTGGAGGTAGCAGGCCACCGTGTCCCCCGGCCCGACCCCGGCCCGCTCCAGCGCCGTGGCCAGCCGGGCCGCCCGGTCCTCGAACTCGGCGTAGGTGCGGTCGCCCCCCGGCTCCGCGATGGCCACCGCGCCGGGAAGGCGGCGGGCGACGGCCTCCCAGATCGTGCCGATGGAGACGTCCATGGATCAGTCTCCCTCCCGGCCGCGCCGGCGCCGCCCGCGCCACATGGTAGGCACGGACCTGATCCGGGCGACACCGCCCAAATGACCGGGCGGTGGGTGGACAAATGACGTAGCCGCCTGGATTCTCCCTCTCGCGGGGGACGTTCCTCCCCGGGCCAGGGGAAGAGGACCGCGGCGAGCGGCGTCTACGGTGACGGCCATGACGCGTTCTGATCGGCCACGACGCTGGCCCGCGTACGCGGTGGCGGGGCTGTTCCTCGGTTACGCCGCCGGGAAGGCCGCCTTCGCCACGCAGGCCCGGCTCGGGTTCCCCGGCGGCCCGCCGGTTCCGGCCTCCGAGGCCGCGAGCTACTTCATGGACGCGGCCACGGCGCAGTGGCTCGCGACCGCGTCCGGGGTGGCGGGGGCGGGGATCGTCCTCCTCACGGTCCTGCCGCTGGGCCGCCGGGTGCCCAGATGGCTGATGCTGCTCGTGCTCGCCGGGATGGCCGCGGCCGTCGGCGGCGGCGCCGGCATCATGGCCGTGGACGGGTTCGTCGGCGTCGGCGTGGGCTGGCAGTGGTACCACGGGCTGCTCGGGATCGCCGTGATCGTGTTGTTCCTGGAGACGATCCGGTCCTACGCCACGTCGACCGGGCGGCGGCGATTTGTCGGCGGTCGGACCGGGCCCTAAAGTCACGCCACGTGAGACTTTTCATGATCACGGCGCTGGCGGGCACCCTCGCCGCGCCGCTGACCGGGCCGCCGACGAGCGCGGCCGCCGGGGGAACGACGGTCCACCCCGTCGACCGCAAGGAGCTGACCGCCAACCCGCTCTACCAGGCGGGTCCGCTGCCCAGGACGACCTGCGGGGAGTCCCCGGTCAGGCGCGGCGACCGCAAGCTGGCGCGCGCCTACGTCAACGCGGTCGTCGCCTGCCTGGAGCGCACCTGGAAACGGCACCTCACCGGCGCCGGGCTGCCGTACGAACCGGTCCGGGTGCGGCACATGAACCGGATCCCCAGGAACCACTGCGACCTGGCGGTGGACGGCGCCGACTCCCAGGCGTGGTACTGCGAGGAGACCCGCACACTGATCTTCCAGATCGGCGAGGAGTGGGCCGCCAACCCCTCCGACCTGTGGCTGTTCCACACGGCCGCCTCCATGTACGCCTACCACGTGCAGTATCTGACCGGCATCTCGGCCGCCCTCGGCGAGTTGTCCGCCGACGGAAAGGCGGAGTACCGCGAGCAGTCCCGGCGCTACTTCCTCCAGTCCGCCTGCCTGGGGGGCGCCTTCATGAAAAGCGTCTGGCCCATGAAGGGGCGCTCCGCGAAAGACTGGCACCGCTTCAAGTCCCTTCCCGTCGGCGACCAGGACGGCAGGAACAGCTGGTACGGCACGACCGCCACGGTCCGCTCCTGGGTGGCGCGCGGTTTCGCCACCGGCCACCCGGGTTCGTGCAACACCTGGGAGGCCGCGTCCGCCAAGGTGACCTGACCTGCTCCTCCCCCCCCGCGCCGGTCAGCCGGGGATGCGCAGGGCGAGCATGGCGACGTCGTCGTCGTTGTCGGAGGGGCGCACGCCGGCGAGGAGCGCGTCGCAGATCGAGCCGAGCGGCTGGTCGACCAGGGACGAGGCGTACCTGGCGAGCCTGGCCAGCCCGTCGTCGAGTGAGTGGCCAGGAGACTCGATCAGCCCGTCCGTGTAGAGCAGCAGGACCGAGCCCGGCGGCAGCTCGACGGCGGCGTCCTCGCGCGCGGCAGGCAGCCCGGTGCCCAGCATCAGGCCGCTGCCGTCGTCCAGGAAGCGGGCCCGCCCGTCGCGTTCGACCAGGAGGGGCGGCAGGTGGCCCGCGTTGGTCCAGCGCAGCCGCCAGGCGCCGGCCGGCTGCTCCACCCGGGCGAAGATGACGGTGGCCATCGTCGTCTCGGCCATCCGCACCACCGCCTCGTCCAGCCGGTTCACGATCTCGCTGGGAGGCTTCTCCACCTCCCCGGCGTACGCGCGCAGCATGTTGCAGACCTGGGCCATGCCCGCCGCGGCGTCGAGGTCGTGGCCGACGACGTCGCCGATCACCAGGCCAGTCGCTCCGTCGGACAGGACGAAGGCGTCGTACCAGTCGCCGCCGACCTGGGAGGCGTCCGGCGCGGGCAGGTAGCGCCCGCTCATCAGCACGCCGGGCACGCGGGGCAGCGTCGGCAGCAGGTGGCGCTGCATGGTCTCCGCGACCCGTCGCTGCCGCTCGTACAGGCGGGCGTTGTCGAGCGCGAGCCCGGCACGGCGGGCGATGTCCTCGACCAGCAGGAGGTCGGCCGACGTGAACGCCCCGGACCGCTCGGAGCGCCCCAGGGTCAGGGCGCCCACCACCTCCCGGACGCCGCGGATCGGCACGATGGTCGCGGAGTGCATGCCGGTCTCCTCGAACAGCTCACGCTGCCTCACCGCGATGTCCGAGTCGGGACTCCCCTGGTAGTCCTGCGGCCCCACCAGCGCGGGGGTGACTCCGCGCAGCGCCCGCGACAGGGGCATCGACGATTCCTGCGGCACCGGCGGCATCGGTCCTTCCAGGTCCCGCCGGTGCACCCGTACGCCGTGCTCGTAGTGCACCACGGCGACGCGCGCCACCCCGCCCTCCTCGGTGAGCAGGTCCACCACCCCCCAGTCCGCCAGCAGCGGCACGACCAGGCGGATGAGCTGGCGCACGGTCTCGTCGACGTCCAGGCTGGAGGTGAGGGTCGCGGTCGTCTCCGCCAGCAGGGCCAGCCGGTCCAGCTCCGGCATCGACGACGCGGACGGCCTGGGTTGCCCCTCGGCGTGGGTGGGGGCGGATTCCCCGTGGAAGAGCACCAGCGCGCCCTCGCCTCCCTCGCCGATCCGGCAGGGAGTCACCATCCAGGAGACCGCGATCAGCGAGCCGTCCCCGCGCTCCATCCATTCCTGGTGGCCCTGCCTGGTCTCGCCGGAGATGAGGGCCTGCCGCATCACGCACCGGCTCCGCGGCAGGGATTCGCCGTATTTCCCGCGGTGCAGCAGGTCGTGGGCGTCCTTTCCCAGCAGGGTCGAAGCGGCGCGGTTGAGCATCTGCTCCGCCCGGGGGTTGATGCCGACGATGTGCCCCGCGTCGTCCACCACGTACGTCGCGGCGTCGGAAAGGTCTCGCAGCTGGAAGGTGCGCTCTCCCTCCGCCGCCAAGGACCGTCCGGCGTCCCCTGCTGGAACGTTCATGGGCGGCTCCTTCCCCCGTGCTGCGATCTCTACCCAGCGACCTCCCATATCACCATCTACCTATTACGGACATTTCATGACAGCGTGCGCTTATCGCGCGAACCGGCGCCGGCAGGGCTCCTCAAACGCGACCGGCCTACCAGTCGCCCCCTGCGACGCCGTCGACCCCGGCCGGCAGGCCCTTCTTCGCGGCGAAGAAGGGCATGGAGGGTGCGCAGGTTCATGATGGCCCCTTCGGTGGTCTCCCGGCCTGGTACGGCCCCCTCCCCCGCCGAGGTTCAACCACCGTCAGACCGGGCGCTGGCGCCCGTGATGAGCCTGCGTTCCAGATGGAGGATGGGCTTGGTGGCCGTGCTGTCGTAGTTGCCGAGGGTCACCGACACCCAGTCCAGGTCGGGATAGACGTTGTACGTGTCGCCCACGCCCGGACCGCCTCCCGTGTGGCCGAAGAGGCGCCGGCCATCGAAGATGTTCGCCGCGAACCCGTACCCGTAGTGGGAACACAGCAGCAGCGGGTCCTGCCCCTCCTCGGGAGGCACGACGGTCTTGCCGCTGGTCGCCATCTCGACGGTAGCGTGATCGAGCAGCTTGCCGTCCTCCGCCAGAGCCTGCACGAACGTCAGCAGCTCCCCTGTGGTCGAGTAGGAGCCGCCGGCGGGCAGGCCGACGAACGGGGCCCGCTCGCTCGCCGTGAAGTCGTAACGCTCACCGGTTTCGCGGTCGGTCGTGTAGGAGTGCGCGATGTCGTCCGCGGCCAGGATCTGCGGCCTGGTGTAGAAGTCCGTACGCTTCATGCCGGCGGGGGCGAACACGTGCTCGCGTACGTAGTCGTAGTAGTCCTGCCCCGACACCTCGGCCACGATGGCCCCGAGCACGATGAACCCGTCGTTGCTGTACTTGTACCTGGTGCCCGGTGTGAACTGCGTCGGCAGCGGACGGATGGCCTTCAGCGTGCCCTCCCACACCTCCTCGACCGAGTCCCACGCCTGCTCGTCCTGGTCCGGCGGTCCGCTCGTCTTCGGCGGCCTGCCCACACCGGAGGTGTGCGTCAGCAGCTGGTGGACGGTCACGTTCGCGGCCACCTCGGCGTGGAACCCGTCCAGGTAGGCGCCCAGCTTCTCGTGGAGTGCCACCTTGCGCCGCTGCACCAGCTGCAGCAGGGCCGTGGCGGTGAAGCACTTGCCGATCGAGCCGAGGTTGAAAAGGGTGTCCGTGCGATTGGGCGTCTTCCGCGCCCTGTCGGCCATGCCGTAGGCGCGCTCCAGCACGGGTCTGCCGCGGTGGGCCAGCAGGACCGTGCCGGAGAACTCGCCGGCCCTGGCCCGGGCGGCGATGTACCGGTCGTACTCTCCGCCGGGGCGCAGCTCCTTCGGTATCCGGCCGCGGCGGGACGGGGCGGCCGACGCGGGCCCCGCCACCATGCCACCGGCGACCGCGAACGGCGCGGCTCCCATCACTCCCAGTAAGGACCGTCGCGATGCCACAGGTGATCGCCGTTCCATGACCATGTCTCCTCCAAAAAACGACCGGCGCGGTTTCCCTCCTGGCCCGCGATCCAACACGGGAAGGCGTTTCCCGCGCGTTACCGCCGCCGCCGGGTGGGGCGCGGGCATGGGGGCGGGCTGCCGGCCCGGAAGGACGCCCGCCGCCCCCTCCGGAACCCGGCCGGCGCCGGCCTGGCACGCTATGCCTGACACCCGGCCGTAGGGAGACGTATATGAAGATCGTGGTCGACGACCTGTCCAGCCCGGAGATCGCCAGATTCCTTGACGAACACGTCCAGCAGATGCGGTCCATCACGCCCTTGGAGAGCAAGCACGCGCTCGACCTCGACGGGCTGCGCGAGCCCGGAGTCACGTTCTGGTCGGTCATGGACGGTGACGCGGTCGTCGGCTGCGGAGCGATCAAACGGCTGGACGCCGGCCATGCCGAGGTGAAGTCGATGCGCACCTCGCAGGCGCGACGGCAGAGCGGGATCGCGTCCCTCCTGCTGGATCACATCATCGCCGAGGCCCGCCGCATGGGTTTCACCCGGTTGAGCCTGGAGACCGGCTCGGCCGAGTTCTTCCTGCCCGCCCGGAGGTTGTACGAGAAGTTCGGCTTCGCCTACTGCGAGCCGTTCGCGGACTACGAGCCCGACCCGCACAGCGCGTTCATGACGAGAACCCTCTGACGCGCGATCGGCGCACGGTACGGGCCCGCCAGGGACGCCGGCCCCTTCGCCCGGCGGTTCCTCCTGCGTGATCGTCACTTCCGCGGGGGGAGCCCGCCGGAGCCGCAGCAGGGTCCGGAGCGGGCGTACAGCGCCCTGCCGGTGATGGCGGACGCGGCGTCCGAGCACAACCACAGAACGGTATGCGCGACACCGTCAACGCCGCCGTCCGGACCGATCTCCGCGCCGCCCGGACCGACGCCCGCGCCGGCGAGCGGACCTGCGACCGGGCCGGTCGCCACGGCGTTGACCCGGACGCCGGAGCCGGCCAGGTCCAGCGCCGCCTCGCGGGTCATCTCGATCACGGCGGCCCGCGGGGCACCGGACGGCACGAGGTTGACGATGCACCCGCCGGTCCGGCGCATCGCCGGGATCTCGTACTTCAACGCCAGGGACAGGCCCCGCACCTGAGCGGCACAGTCGCACCCGCCGTCGCACCCGGCAGCGGCACAGGGAGCGGCGGCGCCGGAGGCGGCAGGGCGGCAGGCGATGTCGTTGCAGGCGGCGTCGAGGCGGCCGAACGCGCCGAGCGTCTGCTCGACCAGCCGCCGCACCGACACCGGGCTGGCCAGGTCCGTCGGGACGGCGACCGCCTGGCCGCCCGCCGCGCCGAGGTCGGCGGCCAGCGCCGCGAGGGCCTGGCCGTCGCGGGCGGCGAGCACCACGCTGGCGCCCGCCCTGCTCAGCGCGCAGGACGTGGCGGCGGCGCCGTGACCGATGCCGTGCCCGGCGCTGGCGACGATGGCGGTACGGCCGCTCAAGGCTCCGCGCGTCATGGTGGCCTCGCCCCCGGTTCGTCTCGCAGGTCCGGTACGCACCCGACGCTAGGAGCCCACCGCCGCACCCCGCATCGGCGAAATCGCCGGTCTCGTTGCGGGGCACGGAACAGCCGCTTCGAAGCGTTCACACCACGCACGCCGAAGAAGGTCCCGGCTTGGGATGTTTGTCATGGGTGCCGGTGCTTTCTATGCTCGGCGTGTGCTGGGGCGAGCCGACGAGACGGAATTGCTGGACTCGTTGTTGCGGCGCGCCGCGGACGGGCACGGCGGCGGGGTGGTGCTGCACGGCGAGCCGGGCATCGGCAAGACGGCGCTGCTGTCGTACGCGGAGGAGCGGGCCGCCGGTTTCCAGGTGCTCCGCGCGGTCGGCGTCGAGCCCGAGGCGGATCTCGCGTACGCGACCCTGCACCAGCTCCTCATGCCCGTGCTCGGTTCGGTCGGCGCGTTGCCTGGGCCGCAGGCGCAGGCGCTGAACATCCTGTTCGGGCGGGCGCACGGCGGCGCGCCCGATCCGTTCCTGGTGGGCCTGGCGAGCCTGTCGCTGCTGTCCCTGCTGGCCGGGGAGCGGCCGGTGTTGTGCGTCGTGGACGACGCGCACTGGGCGGACCAGCCGACGCTCAAGACGCTGGCGTTCGTCGCTCGCCGGCTGGACGACGAGCCCGTCGCGCTGATGCTGGCCGCGCGGGCCGACGAGGGCCACGGCACCGACCTGCCTCACCTGCGCAGGGTCCCGCTCATGGGCCTCGGCGGGGAGGCGGCCACGGCGCTGCTGGCCGAGCGCGCGGGCGGGCGGCGGCTGACCGACGGCGAGCGCCGCCACCTGCTGGCCGCCACCGGCGGCAACCCGCTGGCCCTGCTGGAGCTGGCGGGCAAGGAGCTCCCGCCGGAAGGAGCGCAGGAGCCGCCGGCGTTGACCGACGAGTTGCGGCGCTCGTTCCTGAGCCGGGTCCGTGCCCGGCACGCGGAGGCGTTGCCGCTGCTGCAGCTGGTCGCCGCCGACGGTTCAGGCAGCGTGGAGACGATCGAGAAGGCGGCCGTCGAGCTGCGACTCGACGCCGGGCCGCTGCACCGGGCGGAGCTCGACGAGCTGCTGACGTACGACGGGCCGAGGCTGGTGTTCCGGCATCCGCTGATGCGGTCGGCGATCTATCACAGCGCCACGCAGGGGCGGCGCGCGGCGATCCATCGTTCCCTCGCCTCGGCCTTCGACGCTCCGGCCGACCAGCACCGGCGGGCCTGGCACCGCGGTCAGGCCGCGACCGGCCACGACGAGGAGGCCGCGGAGCTGCTCGAACGCTCGGCCGAGCAGGCCGCGCTGCGCGGAGGCCCGGCGGCGGCCATGGCCGCGCTGTCGCGCGCCGCCGAGCTCACCGCGGCCGGCCCGCACCGGGGGCGGCGGTTGTGGAGCGCGGCGCGCGCCGCCGTTCGCGGGGGGTTCACCGCCACCGCCGGGGAGTTGCTCGACCGGGCCGAGCGCGAGCCCCGTCTGGACGAGGTGGACCGGATCTCCGTGGCCGCGATGCGGGCCGTGGTGACCGAGTTCATCGGCTCTCCCGAGGACGCGATGGACCTCGTCAGGCCGTGGATCCCGCGGGCGCTGCGGGTCGACCGGCGCCGCTTCACCCCGACCGTCGCGATGTACGGCGACCTCGGAACCCGTACCAACCGGCCAGGGGCCTGGTCCGAGCTCGCCGGCTGGCTCGACGAGGGCATGCCGGAGCAGGACGCCCGGGACGGAGGGGGCGGTCCTGAGGAGGCGGTGCTGCGGCTGCTGCGCGCCGCCTGCCTGGCCCGCGCCGGCCACGACCCGGGACCCGCCGTACGGGACGGCGCCGGCGTGGACGCGCTCACCGATCCGATCACGATGACCCTGGCAGGGGCGATCGCCCGGGGGCTCGGCGACCGCGAGCTGAGCCGGCGCCTGTACCAGAACGCCGGGCGGCTGGCCCGCGCCGGCGGCTCGCTGGGCGCCCTCGCGTGGAACCTCGAATACCAGGCGGCCGACGAGCTCGCCCGCGGCAGGCTCGGGCTGGCGGAGGCCCACGCCGAGGAGGGCTGCGCGTTCGCCGCCGAGGTCGGCCAGCCGAACACGGCCTGCCGCAACCGAGGGCTGCTGGCCTTGTGCGCCGCGATCCGCGGCCGTCCCGAGGCCGGTGAGCTGGCCGCGGAGGTGCTGGCCGAGGCGAGCGAGCGCCGGCTGGCGGATGCGACGGCGTACGCCAGGCGGGCCCTCGGGCTGGCGGAGCTGGTCGCGGGCAGGCACGGCGAGGCCGCGCGGCACTTCGAGGCGGTCGGCGGGTGGGACGCGGACCAGCCTTCGGACCTGGCGATGGGTTTGGTCCCCGATCTCGTCGAGGCTCTGGTCAGGGCCGGCGAGCACGACCGGGCCGCCGTGGCCGCCGCCCGCTACGCGCGGTGGACGGAGCACACCGCGTCGCCGGAGCTGGGCGCGCTCACGGCGCGCTGCCGGGCGCTGGTCCGCGACGACGGCGGGGCCCACTACGCGGAGAGCCTGCGCCTGCACGCGCTGGCCGACGCCCCGCTGGAGCAGGCCCGTACCGAGTTGCTGCTGGGCGAGCAGTTGCGGCGCGACCGGCGGCGCTCCCAGGCGCAGCAGCACCTGCGCGGCGCCGCGGAGACCTTCCGCCGCATCGGCGCGATCGCCTGGGCCGATCGCGCGCTGGGCGAGTTGCGCGCCACCGGCGAGTCGGCGCGCGCCCCCGAGGCGGGGGCGCTGACCACGCTCACCCCCCAGGAACTGCGCATCGCGCTGGCCGTCGGCGAAGGGCTGACCAACCGGGAGATCGCCGCGCAGCTGTTCCTCAGCCCGCGCACCGTGGACTACCACCTGCGCAAGGTCTTCCAGAAGGCCGGCCTCACGTCGCGGGCCGAGCTCATGCGCATGGTGCTCGCCGAACGCCCGACGTAGGGCCCGACGTGGGCCTGACGTGGGGCCCGACGTGGGGCCCGACGTGGGGCCCGACGTGGGGCCCGACGTGGGGCCCGACGTGGGGCAGGGCGCAGGACCGGCGTGATGACCGGCGACTTCACTGATTCGGTGGCGCGCCTGCCTTCCTAGCGTGAGGGGCCTCAACGTCCTTCACGTCAGGAGCCCGGCATGACGAACCACGAACGTCGTCCCGGCGGGGTACGCACCGCCGCCCGCCTCGTCTGGCACTACCTCGAACTGGTCATCGCGGCGGCCCTCGGGATGGTGCTGCTCGACCCCCTGTGGATCTCGGTGCTGGAGGTCGCCCGGTTCGACGTCTACCTCCTGCTCATGGCGGCCGGCATGGCCGCCGGTGTGGCGCTCTGGATGCTGGTGCGCCGGCATGCCTGGCCGCGGATCGCCGAGATGAGCCTCGCGGTGTTCCTGCCGTTCCCCGTGCTGCTCGTTCCCTTCTGGCTCGGTGTGTTACCGGCCGGTCCGGTGACGCTCATCGGGCATGTGATCCCGATGGCGCTTCTGGCGGCGGCGATGATCTGGCGGCGCGCGGAGTACGCGGATCCCCGGCACCGGTTCAGGTTCCGGGGCAGGTGGCTCCGCGGGACGGCCGTCGTCCTGGCGGCGCTGTTGCTTCCCGGCGCGGTCTCCGCGGTGAACACCGTCGGCAAGTTCGGCGACCTGTACACGGCCCGCGCGGACGCGGTGACCGTCCGGCCGGCGCCGAAGGAGCACGACCCGGCCAAGCCGACGGTGGCCCTGCTGGCCGGCGGCAGCGGCACGAACGTGGCGGACCTGCTCGGGCCGTACGAGGTGCTGGCGGGCACCGGCCGGGTCAACACCTACGTCGTGTCTCCCGGCTCGCGGCCGGCGCCCCTGACCGGCGGCCTGGATCTGGTGCCCGACCTGACCTTCGGCGGGCTCGCGCGGCTGCTGAGCGACCGGAACGACAAGCTCGACGCCATGGTGGTCCCCGCCATGGACGACCCCGGCCCCGCCGAGCTGGGCTCGATCACCCGCTGGCTGCGGGAACAGTCGGCCGCCGGCGCGGTGGCGATGAGCGTCTGCAACGGGGCTCGCACGCTCGCGGCCAGCGGGCTGCTGGACGGCAGGCCCGCGACCTCCCACTGGTTGCGCATGGCCGGGCTGCGCGACGACTTCCCCCGTGTCGGGTGGGTGACCGGCGTGCGCTACGTCGACGACGGGAACCTCATCACCACGGCCGGCGTGTTGTCCGGCATCGACGGCGCCCTGCGCGTGCTCGAACGGCTGGTCGACCCCGGCACCGCGCGGGAGGCGGCGCGCAGGGTGCACTGGCGGCACTACTCCCCCGGCGCTTCCACGCGGATCCCCGCGTCCGAGCTCCAGCCGCCTGACGTGGTGGTCGCGCTCAACTCCTCCTACCAACCGGGGCCTTCGTCCATCGGCATCCGGGTCGCCGGCGGCATCGGGGAGCTGGAGCTGGCCTCCGCGTTCATCTCGTACACCGAGCACGCCATGGTCGGGCGCACCGTCGCGCTGGGCGACGGGCCGTTCCGCTCCAGGCACGGGCTGACCTTCGTGCCGCGCTCGACGGTCGCGGCCGCGGCGGACGGGCTCGACCGCCTGCTCGTGCCCGGACTGGACGCCGCGCGCGCGAAGGCGGTGGACGGCGTGGCGGGGCTGCGGCCGGAGTACCTCCACACCGAGGAGGAGTTCGCGTTCGATCCGGTGCTGCGCGACATCGCCCGTACGTACGACGTGCAGACGGCCCGCTGGACGGCGAAGACCTTGGAGTATCCGGTGGCCGGCGTCGGGCTGAGCGGCAGCGCCTGGCCGTGGCCGGCGACGATCGTGCTGCTGGTGCTGGTGCTGCTGGGGGGCTCCGCCGCCGTGGTCGCCCGGCTGGTGGTCCGCCGGATCCGCACGCGCCACTGATGGGCGAGTCGCTCCTGCGCGCGGGCTGACCTCCCGCTCCCGGAACCCTGCCCGGAACCCTGGCCGCCCGGCGCGTGCCTTGGCCATGTCAGGGCATGTGCCGACGTTGGGGGTCGAGACCGGTGGAAGCCGGCCTGACAGGAAGGAGACGGGGATGGACCGCGAGAAGGTCAACGAGTTCCTGGGGCGGGTCGTGGCCGACATGGCGGCCACCGAGGCCGCCGGCTCGGTGGTGGTCGGCCAGCGGCTGGGCCTCTACCGCGCGCTCGCGCAGGGCCCGGCGACACCCGAGGAGTTCGCCGAGCGCACCGGCTGCCACCCGCGCTACCTGACCGAGTGGCTGCGGGGCCAGGCCGCCGGCGGGTACGTCGGCTACGAGCCGGAGACCGGCCGGTTCTCGCTGAGCGAGGAGCAGGCGTTCTGCCTGGCCGACCCGGACGGCCCGAACGTGCCGGCGGCGTTCCTCATCGCCCTGGGGATGCTGCGCTCGGAGCCGCGCATCACGGAGGCGTTCCGCACGGGCGCCGGCGTCGGCTGGCACGAGCACGACGAGGACGTCTTCGTCGGGTGCGACGCGTTCTTCCGCGCGGGGTACACGGCGGAGCTGATCCCGCACTGGATCCCGGCGCTGGAGGGGGTCGACGCGAAGCTCACCGCCGGGGCCAGGGTCGCCGACGTCGGCTGCGGCCTCGGCTCGTCGTCGCTGCTGCTCGCCAAGGCGTACCCGCGCACCACGGTTCTCGGCTCTGACTACCACACCGAGTCGATCGCGCTGGCGCGCAAGCGGGCCGCGGAGGCCGGGCTGGCCGACCGGGTCGGCTTCGAGGTCGCCGGCGCACAGGACTTCAGCGGCACGGACTTCGACCTGGTGGCGATGTTCGACTGCCTGCACGACATGGGCGACCCGCTCGGCGCGGCCCGGCGGGTGCGCGGGGCGCTGGCTCCTGACGGTACGTGGCTCCTGGTGGAGCCGCTGGCCGCGGACCGGGTCGAGGAGAACCTCCACCCGCTGGGGCGGCTGTACTACAGCGCGTCCACGTTCCTCTGCGTGCCCAGCGCCCTGTCCCAGCCGGGCGGGTACGCGCTGGGCGCGCAGGCCGGGAGCGCCGCGATCCGCGAGGTCGTCACGGAGGCGGGCTTCACCCGGTTCCGCGAGGCGGCGCGGACGCCGTTCAACCTCGTGTACGAGGTGCGCCCTTAGGCGGGCGCGCCAGCCGCCCGGAGGTCACAGGCCGTACTCCTTCGCGGTGACGTACGTGACGCCGTCCTGGCGGGGGGCCGGGCCTACCGCAGGGGATCCCGCCGCCACATCGGACATTTGTCGCGGTGAGGCCGGTTCCGATGCCCGACGACACGCGCTCACGCGTCCGGTTCTACTGGTGGGCCAGGACGTCGCCGCCCCGTCGACAGGAGAGCCATGGAATTCCTGGTGCGCACGGAGAACCTGCTGCCGCCCGACACGCCCGACCACACCCGCGACCGCCTGCGCAGCGCCGAACGCGAGCGGGCCCAGGAGCTGCGCGACGCGGGCGTGCTCAAGCGGCTGTGGCGGGTTCCCGGCCGCAACGCCACCGTCGGTCTCTACGAGGCCGGCGACCCGGCCGAGCTGCACGACGCGCTGGCGTCGCTGCCGATGTGGAAGTGGATGGACGTGACCGTCGAGGCCCTGGCCACCCACCCGCAGGAGCGGAAGGAGCCTCGCGGCTTACAAAAGTGACACGAGTCATCCTGCTCCTGGCATAGAGCATCCGGGCCGTCCGCCGGGCCGGCCAAGTGTTGGCCAAGCCCTCTCGGGAGCGTGCCGGCCTGCGGGACTTCTCCCTCCATGAGCGGTCACAGTGGGTGAGTTCACGCCTTTCTTCCCGGAGCGGAACCAACACCCACGACACGGCGAGCGCTCCGGGCTCTTGCGGACAAGGGAGTCAGACATGCTCGAGCGCGTCCTCACCGCTACCGCGGCGACCGCGGCGACACTCGCTCTGGCCGCCGCCCCCGCCCTGGCGGGTGACGGGCCCCGGGTGGCCACCTACGACGCGCGCGAAGGCTCCGTCCTGGTGGACGCCGACCGCAAACGGATCACCGTGTGCGACAAGGTCCGCGACGACACCTCCATCAGGACCGAGTACACCACCACCCGCGACCAGGAGTGGACCGCCCAGGCGCCCCAGGGCGGCTGCCGCACGCGCCGCACCTGGCTCACCAGGATCACCGGCTTCCGCTTCTGCACCGGCCACATCAACCTGGGCCGCATCGCGTGGGACGGGTGCCGCCAGCGCGTCAGGACGCCCGCGGAACTCCGAGCCTGGCCCAGGCGCCGCTGAACCCGGTGGCCCTTCGGCCACCACTTTCGTGGCCCTGGACGAGACCCCGCAATCGAAAGTTTCGGCTACAGATTAAAATTTTCCCTGTTGCATCGGCCCCCGAATTGCCTATTCTGCCGGAGAAGAAGAGCGATCCGGGGCGTCGGCCGGCCTGGATCGTGCGCGCGGACCGCCGATGTTGCCGATGCCGCCGATGCTGCAGATCAGGGAACAGATCATGGTGTCGAAACTTTTCGGGAAACGATCGTGGTAGGTCACGACCCCCGGCTCACGCTCCCCGACGTGCTGGCACGCCGCGCGCAGGAGGAGCCCGACCGTCTCGCGCTCGTGGTGGCCGGGGCCGGGGAGCTGTCGTTCGGCGGCTGGGACCGGCGCGCCGACACCATCGCCCACGCGCTGATCGACCGCGGGCTGCCGGCAGGGCACCGGGTCGGGCTGCTGTTCGACGAACGGGACTGGATCGACTTCGCCGCCGCGTGGTGCGGCGTCATGCGGGCCGGGTGCGTCGCCGTACCGCTGTCCGGCCGCCTGGCACCCGCCGAGGTGCGGCACGCGCTGACCGACTGCTCCGTGACCGCCGTCCTGCACGGCTCCGGCGCCGAACCGCCCGACGTCGGCGTGTGGCAGGCCGTCGCGGCCGAGCTCGGCGGCGACGGCACCCCCGTACGGCGCGGCGTCTCCCCCGGCGCGCTGGCGCAGATCATCTACACCTCCGGCACGACCGGGCGGGCCAAGGGCGTCGGCGCCACCCACGCCAACCTCGCCTACGGCGTCACCACGAACCCCCGGCGTCGCAAACTCGCCCACTCCCGGCACTTCCTGCACGCGTTCCCGATCGGCAGCAACGCCGGCCAGACCATGCTCGTCAACGCCCTGGAGGCCCGGCCCGCCGCGCTGACCCTGCCGATGTTCACGCCGGCCCGCTTCGCGCGGCTGATCGAGTCGTACCGCGTGGGCACGGTGTTCGTCGTGCCCGCCATGGCCATCGAACTGCTCAACGCCGGGGTGCGGGAGAGGTACGACCTGTCGAGCGTGCGGCTCCTCGGCTCCACCGCGGCCGGCCTGCCGCCCGCCGTGGCCGCGGGCATGGCGGAGGCGTTCCCCAAGGCGACGATCGTCAACTACTACACCTCCACCGAGGCGGCACCGGCGCAGACCGTGATGATCGTCGACCCGGCCAGGCCCGCGTCGGTGGGCCGCCCTTCGGCCGGCGGTGAGCTGAAGATCGTCGGCCGGGACGGCGGGCCCGCCCGGCCCGGCGAGCAGGGAGAGGTCTGGTTGCGCTCCCCCGCCGGGACCCGCGCCTACTACCGGGACCGGCGGCTGACCGACGACGTCTTCAAGGACGGCTGGGTGCGCATGGGCGACGTCGGCTACCTCGACGAGGACGGCTACCTCTATCTGGTCGACAGGGAGAGCGACGTCATCAAGTCGGGCGCGCACAAGGTCTCCACACTGCAGGTCGAGGCCGCGCTGTACGAGCATCCCGCGGTCGCCGAGGCCGCCGTGGTCGGGATCCCGCACCCGGTGCTCGGCCGCGTCACCGGCGCCGCCGTCGTCACCCGCCACCCCGTCACGGCCGCCGACCTGCGCACGTTCCTGCTCGACCGGCTCGCCGGGCACGAGCTGCCGAGCCGGCTGTTGTTCCTGCCCGAGCTGCCGAAGAACCACGTCGGAAAGGTGGTGAAGCCCCGGCTCCTCGACCTGCTCGGCCCCACGGACCCGCCTCCGGCGGCCGGCTCCCCGTGAGACCCCCTGGCAGCGCCGGCCGGCTCATGAAACGGCGGCCCGGCCAGCGGACGGAACAGAGAGAATGCACATGACGCACCGCCAGGAAAGCCTTCCCGCTACCTTCGCCCAGCAGGGCATGTGGATCGGCGCGCACATGGGCGCCGGCCCGGCGTACCACATGCCGCTCGCCCTCTGGCTCCACGGTGACCTCGACGTGGCCGCCCTGGTCGCCGCGTGCGCCGACGTGGTCGCCCGGCACCCCGTGCTGGCCACCACCGTCGTGCGGCAGCGTGACGAGCTCCGCCTGGCCCCCGCCGCCGAGCCTCCCGTGACGTTCGCCGCTCCGGCCGGGCGCGACGCCCTCGACCGGCTGGTCGCGGACGAGATCGCCCGCCCGTTCGACCTGGAGACGGGGCCGACCGCCCGGTTCACCCTCGCGCCCGCCGGGCCGGCGCGGCACCTGCTGCTGTTCGTCGCCCACCACCTCGTCTTCGACGGGATGTCGAAGGACATCCTCGTACGGGACCTCGCCCGCTGCTACGCCGCCCGCCGCGACGGGCACGACCCACGGGTGCGGCCGCTGTCCTTCGCCGAGGCGGCCGCCGCCGGCCACGAGCGCGTCGCGGGCGCGCTGCCCGCCGCCAAGGAGTTCTGGGCTCGGCGCCCCGCTGAGCCCGGCCGGATCGTGCTGCCGGGGCCGCTGCGTCCCACGCCCCGGTTCGGGATCGGCGTGGAGATCGGCGCCGGAGTCGACCGCGAGCTGGGCGGGCACGCCGCCGAGGTGGCGAGGGCGGCCGGGGCGACGACGTTCGAGGTGCTGCTCGCCGCCGTCCACGCGCTGCTGTTCCGGTACGGGTCGGGCGGCGGCGCGGACAGCGACACCGGAAACGACGCGGGCGGCGGTGCCGGGACGGTGGCGGTGGCGATCGACGTGACCACGCGCGGGCCCGAGACCCGGGAGCACATCGGCCCGTTCGTCACCGAGCTGCCCGTGTCGTCCCGCCCGGCCGGCGAGCAGCCGTTCCGCGAGCACGTCGGCGCCGTACGGGCCGAACTGCGCGAGCTCTACCGTTTCCGCGAGGTGCCGCCCGCCCGCGCCCTCGGCGGGCCTCCGGCCGTCCTTCCCGTGTCGATCAGCTACCGCAGGCGGGAGACGGCGTCCGAGCCGGAGTTCCCCGGCCTGGAGGTCACGGTCGACCGCATGATGTTCGCCGGAGGATCGCGCAACGCCCTGCACCTGCAGGTCGTCGACGGGCCCGGCGGGCCGGCCGCGAGCCTGCGCTTCGACCCGGCGGCCCTCGACCGCGGCACCGCCACCCGGTTCGCCGGCGGCCTGCGCGCCCTGCTGCGGCACGCGGCAGAAGACCCGGGCGTACGCCTGGCCGACCTGGACGTCCTGCCCGGCGACGAGCGGCGGCTGATGGTCACCGGGTGGAACGACACGGCGGCCGCCTATCCCGCCGGAGCGACTCTGCTGGGACTGTTCGCCACGCAGGTGGACGCCCGCCCGGACGCGCCCGCCGTGACGTTCGAGGGCAGCTCGCTCACCTACGCCGAGCTGGACGCCGCCTCCGACCGGCTCGCCCACCGGCTGCGGCAGGCGGGCGTGGAGCGCGGCGAACTGGTCGCCGTACACCTGCCGCCCTCTTCCTTGCTGCCGGTCTGCCTGCTCGCCGTGCTGAAGGCCGGCGCCACGTACCTGCCGCTCGACCCCGGCCATCCGGCGGAGCGGCTGTCGATGATCGTGGCCGACGCCCGGCCGCGGCTGCTGCTGTCGGAGACGACCGCGGCCGGATACCTGCCGGCGCCCGTGCTGGTCGTGGGCGAGGAGCACGGGAGCGCCGTCACCGGCGGGCGTCGTACGGCGCCGCGGCCTCCCGCGCCGGCCGCAGGCGACGAACCGCGGACCGGCCCGCCGGCCCCGCCGCCCCGGCCGCCGTCGGCCGGCGACCTCGCGTACGTGATCTACACCTCAGGCTCGACCGGCCGGCCGAAGGGCGTCGAGGTCGGCCACGGCAACCTCGCCAACCTGCTGCTCGCGATGCGCGACCGGCTCGGCGCCGGGCCGGGCGACACCTGGCTGGCCCTCACCTCGCCCGCCTTCGACATCAGCGCCCTCGAGCTCTACCTGCCCCTGATCACCGGCGGCCGGGTGGTCGTCGCCCCCCGCGGCGCCGTACGCCGGCCGGAGACGCTGGCCCGGCTGGCCACGGAGCAGGGCGTCACGCACGTGCAGGCCACCCCGTCGGTCTGGCGGCTGCTGCTGCCCGGCGGGCTCTCGGGGACGACCGCGCTCGCGGGCGGCGAGGCGCTGCCGCCCCGGCTCGCCGCCGAGCTGCGCACCCGCTTCGACCGGGTGGTCAACGTGTACGGCCCCACGGAGACGACCATCTGGAGCACCGCCGGCGAGCCGGGCGAGACGGTCACCATCGGCCGGCCCATCGCCAACACCCAGGTCCACATCCTCGACGCCCTGCTGCGTCCCGTCCCGGTGGGGGTCACGGGTGAACTGTGCGTCGGCGGCGCCGGCGTGGCGCGCGGGTACCGGGGCAGGCCCGGCCACACGGCCGAACGGTTCGTCCCCGACCCGTACGGGCCGCCCGGCGCCCGCCTGTACCGGACCGGTGACCTGGCCCGCTACCGGGCCGACGGCGAGATCGAGTTCCTCGGCCGGGCGGACGGCCAGGTCAAGCTGCTCGGCCACCGGGTGGAGCTCGGCGAGATCGAGGCGCGGCTGCGCGAACACCCGCACGTCGCCGAGGCGGCGGTGATCGTCAGGAGCGAGGGGCCCGACGATCACCGCCTCGTCGCGTACGTGGTGCCCGCGCCCGGCCAGGCCCCTGAGCCCGCCGCGCTGGCCGCCCACCTGGGCCGTACCCTGCCGTCCGCGATGTCGCCCGCCGCCTACGTCCTGCTGGACGGCCTCCCGCTGACCCCCGTCGGCAAACTCGACCGTGCCGCCCTTCCCGGCTCCGCGCCCCGCCCCGCCGCCGCACCTCCCACCGGTCCGCCCCAGGACGCCGGCCGGGCCGAACGGGCCGGGGGGATCGAGGGAGCCGGGAGCCCCGGCCGGGTCGGCGAGGACGGGCCTGCCGACGAGGTGCGCCGGATCTGGCGGGAGGTGCTCGAACTGGATGACGGGGACGAGATCGGCATCGGCGACGACCTGTTCGACCTCGGCGGCCACTCGCTCACCATGACCCAGATCACCGCGAGGATCGGCGAGAGCCTCGGCGTCGAGGTGTCGCTGGACGCCTTCTTCGACGACCCCACGATCGGCGGGCTCGTCGAGGAGATCGCCCGCCTGCGGGAGGAGGACACCGGCGCCGGCGGGGAGGGGCACGCCGCCCGGCAGGAGATCCGGCCCCGGCCGGCGGGGACGAACCCGCCGTTGTCGTCCGCGCAGGAGCGGCTGTGGTTCCTGCAACGGTTCGACCCGGACGACGCGTCGTACACCATGTATCTCGTGCTCCGGTTACGCGGGGCGCTCGACACCGGCGCGCTCCAGGCCGCGCTGGACGCGGTGGTGGCGCGGCACGAGAGCCTGCGCACGTCGTTCGCCGACGTCGACGGCGGGCCGGTCGCCGTCGTCCACCCGCCGGGGCCCGTGCCGGTCGAGCGTCTCGACCTGACCGGCTCGCCCGGCGCGGAGGAGCGGGCCAGGAGGCTGGTCGCCGAGCGCACCAACGCGCCGTTCGACCTGGCCGGGTCGCCGCCGCTGCGGGTGAGCCTGCTCGCGCTCGGCCGCGACGACAACGTGCTCTGCTTCGCCCTGCACCACATCATCGCGGACGGCGCGTCGCTGGGCGTGCTGTTCGACGATCTGTTCGCCCTCTACCTGGCCGAGGTCGAGGGGCGCGAGCCCGTTCTCGCGCCCCTGCCCGTGCAGTACGGCGACGTCGCCCTGTGGCAGCGCGAGCGGGAGTCCGGCGCGGCGGCCGGTGAGTCGCTGGAGTACTGGCGGCGCCGCCTGGCCGACCCGCCCGCGCTGGACCTGCCCGCCGACAAGCCGGGCGTGGAACGGCCCGTGGGGGCCTTCCACCCGTTCCGGATCCCCGAGGACGTCGTGGAGCGCCTGGACCGGCTGGCGCAGGAGCACGGCGCGTCCCTGTTCATGGTGCTGGTGGCCGCCTACCAGGTGCTGCTGGCCCGGCACACCGGCCAGAGCGACGTCCTGGTCGGCACGCCGTGGGCGTCCCGTGACCGGGTGGAGCTGGAGCCGGTCATCGGCTATCTCACCGACACCCTGGTGCTGCGCGGCGACCTCTCGGGCGATCCGGCCTTCCGCGATCTGCTGGCCGCCACCCGCCGCGGCGTGCTCGACGCCCACACCCACCGCACCGTGCCCTTCGAAAGGCTCATCGGCGAGCTCGGCGTGCCGCGCGACCTCCACCGCAACCCGCTGTTGTCCACCATGATCATCCTGCACAGCCAGGCGGGCGACGGCACCCCGCCCGAGCGGATCGGCGAGCTGGACGTACGGTTGTTCGACGGCGGGTACCGGCAGGCCAAGTTCCCGCTGTCCCTGGAGACCTGGCGGGACGACGACGGGCTGCGCGCCGTGCTCGGCTACGACTCCACCCTGTTCCACGCGGCCACCGCGGAGGGCCTGGCGGACCGTTTCACCGTGCTGCTGCGCGGCATCGCGGACGCCCCCTGCACCCCGGTCTCCCGGCTCCCGCTCCTGACCGGCGCCGACACGGCCGCCCTGGCCGCCCGCGCCACCGCACCCCCTCACCACACGACTGGACCGGGCCACGGCTCGCCCGCACCAGCCCCCGACGTGCACCGCCCGGCCGGCGGCATGCCGGAGCCGGGGTACGCGGCGGCCGGGCTGGTGCCGGAACTCTTCGCGAGGGTCGTCGCCACCGCGCCCGAAGCCACAGCGCTGGTGTGCGGCGAGGAGCGGGTGAGTTACGCGGAGCTGGACGCCAGGGTGGCGCGGCTGGCGGCGGCGCTGCGGCGGCGCGGCGTGGCCGACGGGTGCGTGGTCGGCGTGTGCCTGCCTCGGTCGGTGGACGCGGTGACCGCGCTGCTGGCCGTCTGGCGGGCCGGCGGCGCGTACCTGCCGCTCGATCCCGATCATCCCGGCGAACGGCTGGCCTTCCTCGTCGAAGACAGCGGCGCCCGCCTGGTGGTGAGCGACGCCGCGCTGGCCCCCCTGATGCGGAGCACGGTTCCCGTGCTCGTCCCCGCCGGCCGGCCGGACCGAGGGGACGGGCGGTGGCTCGGCGGGTGGGAGAGCGTCGAGCCGGGCGACCCGGCCTACGTGATCTACACCTCCGGTTCGACGGGCACGCCGAAGGGGGTGCTGGTGGAGCACGGCGCCCTGGCCGCGCGGGTGCGCTGGATGCGGGAGGCGTACGGACTGGGCCGGGACGACCGGGTCGTGCAGTTCGCGTCCCTCGGTTTCGACGCCCACGCGGAGGAGCTGTACCCGGCGCTGGCGGCGGGCGCGTCCGTGCTGCTGCTCCCCGGCGGCGCCCTCACGTTGCCGGACGTGCTGCGGACCCCGCACGGCCGTCAGGTCACCGTGCTGGACCTGCCGACCGCGTACTGGCACCGCCTGACCGAGGCGCCCGGCGACGTGGCCTGGCCGGACGCGCTGCGGCTGATGATCATCGGCGGCGAGCAGGCGCAGGCCGCGGCCGTGGCACGGTGGCGGGACCGCTTCGGCGACGCGGTCACGCTGATCAACACGTACGGGCCGACGGAGGCGACGATCGTCGCGACGGCGGCCGTCCTCGGCGCCGCCGGCGCCGGCCGGCCGCCCATCGGCCGGCCGGTGGCCGGCGCGACCGCGCGTGTGCTCGGCCCCGGCGGGGAGCCCGTGCCTCCCGGAGCCCCCGGCGAGCTGTGCCTGGGTGGCGCCGGGCTGGCCCGCGGCTATCCGGGCTCTCCCGCGCTGACCGCTGAGCGGTTCGTGCCCGACCCGTACGGCCCGCCGGGGTCGAGGCTGTACCGGACCGGGGACCGGGTGCGGTGGCGACCGGACGGGAACCTGGAGTTCCTGGGCCGTTTCGACGGCCAGGTGAAGGTGCGCGGCTTCCGGGTGGAGCCCGGGGAGGTGGAGGCGGCGCTGCTGGCCTGCCCGGGGGTGCGCCAGGCGGCGGTGCGGGCGGACGGCGAACGCCTGGTGGCGTACGTGACCGGGCCTGCCGAGCCGGACGAGCTGCGCCGGCGCCTGGCGGCGAGCCTGCCACCCCACCTGGTCCCCGGCGGCTGGGTACGCCTGGACGCGCTGCCCCTGACGATCGCCGGCAAGGTGGACGTGTCCGCCCTGCCGCAGGCCGCGCCCGAGCCGGCCCCCGCGCACGTGCCGCCCCGTACGGACGCCGAGACGCTCGTGGCTGAGGTGTGGGCACAGGTGCTCGGCCTGGACGCCGGCCGGATCGGCGCGCTGGACGACTTCTTCGCCCTCGGCGGCCACTCGCTGCTGGCGACCAGGGCGGCGGCGCTGCTGCGGAACGCGGTCGAGGTCGACGTGCCGATCCGCACCCTGTTCGACCAGCCGACCGTCGCGGGGCTCGCGTCCGCCGTCGAGGGCCTGCTGATCGAGCAGCTGTCAGGCCTGTCCGACGCGGAGGCGGCCCGCCTGCTGGAGACGGAGGTGCCGGGATGAACGAGGCACGCGGACGGGCGAACCGCCCGGACGACGCGGAGGAGAGTACGTGACGCGCCCTGATGCCCTTTCCGGCGCCAAACAGGAGTTACTGGCGCGGCGGCTGCGACGGGGTACGGCGGCGGCGCCCCGCCGTACCGTCCCGCCCCGGCCCTCCGGGGAGCCGCCGCTGTCGCACGCGCAGGAGCGGCTGTGGTTCCTGGAGCAGTTCGCGCCGGGCACCACGCAGCTGACCATCCCCATCCGGCTGCGGCTGCGCGGCCCGCTGGACGTGCCCGCGCTGGCCGCCGCGCTCGACGCGGTGGCGGCCGGCCACGACGCGCTGCGCACGCGGTTCCCCGCGACGTGGGACGGCCGGCCGAGGGTGGAGCTGGCCGAAGGGGGCACGCTGCCGCTGACCGTGAGCGACGCTCCCGACGAGGCCGGCGCCAGGGCACGGGCGGAGGAGTTCCTGGCGGCGCCGTTCGACCTGGCCGCCGGGCCGGTGGCGAGGGCGCTGCTGGTACGGCTGGCCGCCGACGACCACGTGCTGGTGATCGCGGTGCACCACATCGCCGCCGACGGCTGGTCGGCCGACCTGCTGCTGCGCGAGGTGTTCGCCCGCTACGACGGCGCCGCGCCGGCCGCCCCCGAGGTGGAGTACGCCGACTACGCGGCCTGGCAGCGCGGCCTGCCGCCGTCGCGGCGCGACCTGGACTTCTGGCGGGAACGGCTGGCCGGGCTGGAGCCGCTGGACCTGCCGGCGGACCGGCCGCGACCGCCGGAGCGCACCTACGCCGGCGCGGCGCACACGTTCCCGCTGGACGCCGAGGTCGCCGCCGCGCTGGCGCGGCTGGGCCGCGAGCACAGCGCGACGCCGTACATGACGATGCTGGCCGCGTTCGCCGCGCTGCTCGGCCGGTACGCGGGCACCGACGACGTCGCGGTGGGCTCGCCGGTGGCCGGCCGTCGGGTTCCGGAGCTGGACGGCGTGATCGGTTGTTTCGTCAACATGCTGACCATGCGGGTGGACCTGTCGGGCGACCCGGCGTTCGCGGAGCTGCTGGAGCGGGTGCGCGACGCCGCCGTGGACGCGTACGCCCACCAGGACCTGCCGTTCGAGCAGCTCGTCGCGGAGCTGGACCTGCCCCGTGACGTGTCCAGGTCGCCGTTGTTCGGCGTCATCCTCGCGATGCAGAACTACCGTGGCGCCTCCGTCGAGGCGCCGGCCGGGCTGTCCGTGGCGGACTTCCCCGTGGACTCCTGGGCCACCCGCTACGACCTGGAGCTCTACGTCGGCGACGGCTCCGGCGGGATGTTCGTCTACAACAAGGACCTGTTCGACGCGGCCACGATCGAGCGGCTGGCCGGGCACCTGCGCGCCCTGCTGGAGCAGGTGGCGGGCCGGCCGGGGCTGCGGCTGTCCGAGATCGACCTGCTCTCCCCCGGCGAGCGCCGCCTGGTCGTCGAGGGCTGGAACGACACCGCCTGGAGGTTCCCCGGCGAGGCCACCCTGCACGGCCGGATCGAGGCCCAGGCGGCGCTCACGCCGGACGCGGTCGCGGTGCGCTTCGAGGGGCGGTCGCTGACGTACGCCGAGCTCTCCGCGCGGGCGGACCGGGTCGCGCACACGCTGCGCGATCTCGGCGCGGGTCCCGGCTCGGTGGTCGCCGTCTGCGCGGAGCGTTCGCTGGAGCTGCTGCCCGGGCTGCTGGGCGTGCTCAGGGCCGGCGCGGCGTACCTGCCGGTCGATCCCGGCTATCCGGCGGAGCGGGTGGCGTTCATGCTGGCGGACGCCGCGCCGGCCGTCCTGCTCACCCAGAGCACGATCCGCCCGTCACTGCCGGAAACGGCGGCCGTCACGCTCGACCTGGACGACCCGGACGCCTGGACCGGCGGCCCCGGGCCGCTTCCCGCGGTGCGGCCGGACGACGTCGCCTACGTCATCTACACCTCGGGCTCCACCGGCCGGCCGAAGGGCGTGGCGAACACGCACGGCGGCATCGCCAACCGCCTCGACTGGATGCAGGAGCGGTTCGGGCTGGGCCCTGGCGACGTGGTGGCGCAGAAGACGCCGCTCAGTTTCGACGTGTCGGTGTGGGAGCTGTTCTGGCCGCCGCGCTGCGGCGCGAGCCTGGTGCTCGCCACGCCGGGCGGCCACAAGGACGCGGCGTACCTGCGCAAGCTGATCGTCACCGAGGGCGTGACCACCGCGCACTTCGTGCCGTCGATGCTGGCGGTGTTCCTCGGCGAGGAGGGGGCGGCGGGCTGCGGCTCGCTGCTCCGGGTGATCTGCTCGGGTGAGGAGCTGCCCGCCGACCTGGCCCGCCGCTGCGTCGCCACGCTGCCGGGAGCCGAGCTGCACAACCTGTACGGCCCCACGGAGGCGGCCGTCGACGTGTCCGCCTGGCACTGCCTGCCCGGCACGCTCGCCTCGGCGGCCCGGGTGCCGATCGGCGCGCCCATCGCCAACACCGCCCTTCACGTGCTCGACGCGACGATGGCCCCGGTGCCGGTCGGGGTGCCGGGCGAGTTGTTCATCGGCGGTGCGGGACTGGCCCAGGGGTACCTGAACCGGCCGGGGCTGACCGCCGAGCGGTTCGTCCCGGATCCGTTCGGACCGCCGGGCTCGCGGCTCTACCGCACCGGCGACCTGGCCAGGCGCCGCCCCGACGGCGCGCTGGAGTTCCTCGGCCGGCTGGACGGCCAGGTCAAGCTGCGCGGCCTGCGGATCGAGCTCGGCGAGATCGAGGCGGCGCTGCGCGCGCTGCCCGGGGTCAGGGACGCGGCCGTGGTCGTGCGCGAGGACCGCCTGGCCGCCTACCTCGTCCCGGACACCCCCGAGAACGAGCCGCCCGGCCGGCCGCACGACGAGCCCGGCGGCCAGCCCGACGACCGGCCCGACGACCGGCCGCACGACCGGCCGCCGGACCACGCGGCCGTGCGGGCCGGGCTGAAGCGCACGCTGCCCGACTACATGGTGCCGAGCGCGTACGTCACCCTGGACTCCCTGCCGCTCAACCCGAGCGGCAAGCTGGACCGCCGGGCCCTGCCCGCTCCGGTCGCCGGCCGTGACGCCGGCGTCGAGCTCGTCGCGCCCGGGACTCCCACCGAGGCGGCCCTGGCCGCCATCTGGGCGGACCTGCTGGGTCTCGACGTGGTCGGCGTGCACGACGACTTCTTCGACCTCGGCGGCCATTCGCTGCTGGCCACGCAGGTGGTGGCGCGGCTGCGGGCGCAGACGGGCGCCGGGGTCAGCGTGATGGACGTGTTCAAGCACCGCACCGTGCGCGAGCTGGCGGCGCTGGCCGACACCCCGGCCGAGCGGCGCGGGCCGCGTACGCTGCTGCACCGGCTGACGCCCGAGCGCGGCACGCCGCCGGTGCTGACGTACGTGTGCGTGCCGTACGGCGGCGGCAGCGCCGTCGTCTACCAGCCCCTGGCCGACGCCCTGCCCGACGGGAACGCGTTGTGGTCGGTGGCGATCCCCGGCCACGACGTCGGCGTGGACGAGGAGACGTCGTCCTTCGACGATCTGGCCGCCGGGTGCGTGCGGGAGATCCTGGACAAGGTCGAAGGGCCGGTCGCGCTGTACGGGCACTGCGGCGTCGGCTCGGCCCTGTCCGTGGAGATCGCCCGCAGGCTGGAGGCCGCGGGCCGGCGGCTCGTCGCCGTCTACATCGGCGGGATCTTCCCGTTCGCCCGGCCGAAGGGCGCGCTGCTGTCGCGGATCGCCCGGTTCGCCGAGGCCGAGCGGCTCCGCGGCGACCAGCGCTACGTCAACTGGCTGATCTCGCTCGGCCTCGACATGAACGAGGTGGATCCCGCGCAGGCCCGCCGCATCGTACGGAACATGCGCCGCGACTCGCGGGAGGCGGAGGACTACTACACGCGCCTGTTCGCGGCCGGCACCGAACGGCTGGACGCGCCCGTGATCAGCATCGTGGGCAGCGAGGACCCGGCGACCGACTACTACGAGGAACGTTTTCGCGAATGGCACTTCCTGTCGTCGACGTCGGCCGTGGTGGTGCTCGCGGAGGCGGGCCACTTCTTCCTGAAATATCGGGCGGACGAGCTGGCCGCGATCATCACCGCCACCCATGACGCGCTGGACGAGCCGCCCCGGGACCGCGACCCCGGCGCCACGTGGTGGCTGCACGACGTGTCACGCTCCGGCACGCCGCGCGCTCCGGCGGGAGCCCAGCCGAGCATCCCGAGGTTCCTGGCCGTCGCGCTGAGCCAGCTCGTGTCGGTGACCGGGTCGGCGCTGACCGAGTTCGCCGTGCCCCTGTGGATCTACACCACGACGGGCTCCGTGGCGAAGTTCGCGCTGATGGCCGTGGTCGGCCTGGTGCCGGGCATGCTGGTCGCGCCGCTCGCGGGTGCGATCGTCGACCGGGCGAACCGGCGCACGGTCATGCTGGCGGGCGACGTCGCGGCGTTCGCCATCCAGCTCACGATGGGCGTGCTGCTGTGGACGGGGAACCTGTCGGCGGAGATGATCTACCCGTTGCTGGGCTGCCTGTCGGTCGCGCTCACGTTCCAGCGCATCGCGTACTTCTCGGCGATGCCGCAGCTCGTGCCCAAGGTCTATCTCGGGCACGCGGTCGGCATCATGCAACTGGGCAACGGCACCGCCCAGCTGCTCGTACCGATCTTCGCGGTCGGGCTGCTCGCCACCGTCGGGCTCGGCGGCATCCTCCTGCTGGACGTGGCCGGCTACGCGGTCGCGATCGCCGTGCTGCTGGTGGTGCGCTTCCCCGGCAGCATGCCGTGGCGGCGCAGGGAGTCGATGAAGGCGGAGATCCTGGGCGGGCTGCGCTATTCGCTCGGCCACCGCGGCTTCCGCGCGATGTTGCTGTTCTTCGTCGTGCTGAACGTGTTCCTCTCGCCGCTGCTGCTGATGTTCGGGCCGCTGGTGTTGTCGTTCGCGGGGCTCCCCGACGTGGGCCGGATCTCGTTCCTGGCGGGCGTCGGCACGTTCGCGGGCGCGCTCATCATGATCGTCTGGGGTGGGCCGCGCCGCCTGCGGCTGCGCGGGGTGCTGCTGTGCACGCTGGCCCTGGGCGTCTTCTGCCTGGTCACCGGCGTACGCGCCGACCTGGTGGTGATCGCCGCCGGCGTGTGCGGCATGACGGCCTGGCTGACCCTGCTCAACGGCATCTACGCCACCATCGTGCAGGTCAAGGTGCCCCAGCGGTTCCACGGCCGGGTGTTCGCCATGAACACGCTCGTCGCCTGGTCCACGCTGCCGATCGGTTTCGGCCTCGTCGCCCCGTACGCCGCCTCCGTACTCGACCCGCTGCTCCTCGACGGCGGCGCGCTGGCGCCTACCGTCGGCGCGCTCATCGGCACCGGTCCCGGCCGCGGCATCGGGTTCATGTACGTGCTCTTCGGCGTCGCCATCCTGGTGATCGCGCTGGTCGCGATGCGGATCCCGGCGCTGACCCGGTTCGACCGCGACGTGCCCGACGCCGTCGCCGACGACCTCGTCGGCGTCCAGGCCCTGCGCGGCGCCACCCCCACGAAGCCGCTGGAGAAGACGACGACGGAGGCAGCACCGTGACGCAACGACACCAGGTGGTCGTCAACGACGAGGACCAGTACTCGCTGTGGCCGGCCGACCGGCAGCCCCCTGACGGGTGGCGGGCCGAGGGGTTCGCCGGCTCGAAGGAGGAGTGCCTGAGCCACATCGACCAGGTCTGGCGCGACATGCGCCCGCGCAGCGTACGGCTGCGCCAGGAGGACGCCGGGGGCGACACCGGGGGCGACACCGCGGGCGACGCCCCCGGGGGTGCGTGGTGACGGCGGACGCGGGACGGCTGGAGCGGGAGCTGGCCGACCTGATCGCCGGCGTGTCCGGCGGCGAGATCAGCGCCGAGGAGGTGCTGGCGGGCGAGCATCCGCTCTCGGCTCTCGGCCTCACCTCGCTGGCGCGCATCCACCTCATCGACGAGATCGAGGACGCGTACGGCGTCGACGTCGACCTGCGCGGCGATCTGCCGTCCTTCGAGCACGTCGCCACCCTTGCCGCCGCCCTGGCTTCGCTCCTGGAAGGAGACCCGGCGTGACCGGGCGCGCCACGGTGACGTTCGGCGGGCCCCGGGCGGGCGAGGCGGCCCTGACGTGGGGGCAGCGGCTGATGTGGCGGGCCGTGCACCTGATGGGGGACAGCCAGTCGTTCCTCAACTGCCCGTGGGTGCTGCCCGTCTACGGGCGGCGTGACCTGCCCGCCGTGCTGGAGGCGCTGCGCACGCTGATGGAACGGCACGAGAGCCTGCGCACCACGTTCGCCGGCACTCCGGACGGGCCCGTCCAGCGGGTGGCGCGCGGCGGCGAGCTGACCGTGGAGCTGGTGGAGGCCGGGCGGGAACGCCCGTTGAGTGCCGCCGAGCGGATCGCCGGCGAGCTGGGCAGGACGGTCTTCGCGCACGGCGAGGATCTGCCGCTGCGCTGCGTGGTCGTGCTGGACGGCGGCCGGCCGAAGGCGCTGGCGTTCGTCTTCTCCCACCTGGCGGTGGACTTCCAGGCGCTCGGCCTGCTGTCCGCGGAGTGGCGGGCGCTGCTGCGGGGTGAGGAGCTGCCGCCGCCCGCGTGGCAGCCCATGGACCAGGCGGTCCTGGAGCGCGAGGAGGCGTTCCAGGCGCGTTCCGCGCGCTCGATCCACCACTGGCGCTCCGTGCTGGACGAGGTGCCGCTCGACGTGTTCGACCATGCGCCCCACGAGCCGGAGGAGCCCCGGTTCATCGAGGTCGGCATGGAATCGGTGGCGCTGGCCGCCGCGGCGGAGCGGCTGGCGGCGCGCTGGACGATCGGCACCACCAGCGTGCTGCTCGCCGCGTGCGCCACCGTTCTCGCCGAGGTGAGCGGCCGCCGGCGGGCCGTCATGCAGCTGGTGCACAGCAACCGGCGCGACGCGCGTACCCGCTCCATGGTCGGGACCGTGGGGCAGGACGGCCTGTTCGTGCTCGACCTGCCCGCCACCGACTTCGCCGCGACGTGCCGGGCCGCGCAGCGCAACGCCCTGGTGGCCTACCGCAACGCGCACTACGACCCGTTCGCGATGCGGGCCATGCGGGAGGAGGTCGGGCGGCGCCGCGGTCGCGAGCCGGACCTCGACGCGTTCTTCAACGACCGGCGCGGCGCCGGCTCCTGGCCGAGCCTGCCGCGCGCCGGCTCCGACGAGGACGTGGCCGGGCTCACCGGGAAGACCCGTCTCCATGTCGCGGACGCGTGGCCGGGGGTGCGGTTCAAGGTGTTCTTCACCGTGGGGACGGCCACGGACACCGGTCAGCTCAGCCTCATCGTCGACACCGCCTGTCTGCGGCGGGACACGGCCAGGGCGATGTTGCTCGCCGTCGAGACGCTGCTGGTCCGCAGCCTGGCCGGGGACGTGATGATGGGCGAGGTGCCCCGGCTCTGCGGGATCGGCGGGGCCGGGCCATGAACGCCTGCCGCCGCGGGCGCACCGCCTCCGCGCGCATCCGGGCCTCCCAGGAGCTGCGGCATCCGGCCCTGGCCGAGGCCGGCGACGACCCGGCCGCCGCTGAGCCGGTCGAGCGGCGAACCGCTTGGCCGGCACGCCGGCCGGGTTCCGCAGGGCGTCGATGATGCTGGTGTCGAGCTTGACGCGCTCCGTGAGCGCGGGTGGTGCGCTATGACGGACGACGTGCCGATCAGGTCGGGAAGTCCTTCGGGTTGACCGAGCGCGTCCTGGCGTTGCCGCCCCTGACCTGGTTGAGCGTCAGGCTCCAGCCGCTGGTGGAGGTGAACCTCAGCCGCTGGTCGAACCGCTGGTAGGAGGCGTTCCTGGTGAACTTGCGCTGCTTGGTGTTGAAGCGGTAGCCGGTGGTGAAGTAGATCCGGTAGGTGCCGTTCCTGATGTCGTTGATGCTCGCGGACGACCGCGCGCGGACGTAGATGCTCACCGCCTTGGTCCTGCCCTTGACCAGGGTGACGACGCCGTCCTTCGAGGTGCCGTTCCTGATCTTCAGCCGTCCGCCGCCACCGGTGTAGCGGTCATAAATGATCTTTCCGTTACGCGGGCGCGCAGCGGCGGTCGAGGCGGCCGCCTGCGACACCGAGACGACCGCCTGCCCGCCGGTCGCCGCGGTCGCCCCCGCGGAGGGCGCGGCCAGCATGCCGCCGGCCAGCGCGACGGCGACAACACCGGCGCGCAGTGGGGTTCCTTCGAGAAGTCGCTTCACGGTGAACATCTCCCTAGGGGTATGTGATCATGCCAAATGTAAAGAAACTAATCATGATCGGCCACCTAGTAGATACCAGGATGGACAGGGCGGCCATCGCCGAACCGCAGGAGTCTTCGGCTGTTCACCCGTACGTCACCCGAAAGTCTGTCGCATTTGTTAGCCGTCGTCCGGAACACCCAAGTTTCCGCAACCTTGTCATCAGAACCCGGTAATGCGGGTTCTTGATCTGAAGTAGGGGCACTTAACGTTGGCCTATGGCTGGTCATGGGAGCGCAGCACCGTCGTCGTCACGAGCCGGAGCGAGGTAGGCCGTGCAGGACGGCGTCGTCAGCGCTGCCGCGCACCATGCCTTCGAAGTGGACGAGGTGCTGGCCCGGGCCGTACGCGACACAGGGGCGCACATCGGGGCGGTCTACCTGCTGGCCGACGACGGCCAGGTCCTGCTCATGGAGACGGAGACCGGGCTGCCCGCCCAGATCGTCAAGCCATGGACGCGGGTGCGGGTGAGCGCGGGCGTCCCGGTGTCGGCCTCCGTACGCGAGCGCCGGCTCGTCTGGGTTCCGGGTTACCAGGAGCTCGCCCACCGTTACCCGGCGACGGCGATCGCGCTGCCGTACCCGTTCGCCGCGGTCGCCACCCCGATCCAGTCGAACGGGGACGTGTGGGGCTCCCTGGTCCTGATGTGGCCGCCGTCGCACCCGCCGGACCTCGCCCCGCACGAGCGGGACACCATCGACTACGCCACCCGCAGGCTCGGCGACCTCATGGAGCAGGCGACCCGCGGCGGGCGCCCGCCGCGCTCCGGGGACGAGCCGCGCGTCCTCACCCCCCCGTGGGCCGGGGTGCCGGACGTGCACCATGCCCTGGCCTCGGCCGGCTATCTGGACCGGCTCCGCGACGGCTGCGTGGGCCTTGACCTGGACGGCCGGCTCACCTTCGTCGGCGCGGGGGCGGCCGGCCTGCTCGGCGAAGACCTGACGGGCAAGCTGGGCGAGCCGCTCTGGGAGGCGGCGGCGTGGCTGAAGGACCCGCTGTTCGAGGACCGCTGCCGCGCGGCGGCCGTCAGCCAGGAGGCCACGTCCTGCCTCGTCCGGGGTCCGGCCGGCCGGCCCCTGCACATCAGCCTGCATCCGGACCCGTCCGGCCTCAGCCTGTACATCACCGAGGCGGCGGCCGACCGATCGGCGCGGCGGCGGGACGCGCCCGGCGCCGGCAGCGTCAGCCTGCCCCGCGCCGACGTCTTCTACAACCTGCTCCACCTCGCGGCGGCGCTGAGCCGGACCCTCGACGTGCAGGAGATCGTCGACATGGTCGCCGACCACGTCATGCCGGTGTTCGACGCGCAGGCGCTGGCGATCATGGTGGCCGAGGGCGGGAGGCTGAAGGTCGTCGGCTCGCACGGCTACGATCCCGGCGTCCCCGAACATTTCAACCGCCGGCGGCTGACCTCGGCCAGCCCTTCGCAGGACGTCCTGCGCACCGGCGAGCCCGCCTTCCTCTCCGACGCGGACGAGTTGCGCCGGAAATATCCGCGAGCCGAGGTCCGCGACGGGATGGCCGCCTGGGCGTTCCTGCCGCTGCGCACCTCCGAGACCGTCGCCGGCGTGTGCCTGGTCTCGTTCGACGAGCCCTACGCGTTCACCGACGAGACGCGGGCCAGCCTCACCGCGATGGCCGGGCTCATCGCCCAGGCCCTGGACCGGGCCCTGCTCTACGACGCCAAGGACCGGCTCGCCCACACCCTCCAGACCTCGCTCCTCCCCCGCAGGCTGCCCCGGATCGACGGGCTGGACGTGGCCGCCCGTTACGTGCCCGCCACCCGCGGCGTGGAGATCGGCGGCGACTTCTACGACCTGATCCGTCTGGGCGACACCAAGGCCGCGGCGATCATCGGAGACGTCCAGGGCCACAACGTGACGGCCGCCGCGCTCATGGGGCAGGTCAGGACCGCCATCCACGCCTACGCGGCCGGGGGAGCGAGCCCGGGCAACGTGCTCAAGCTCACCAACCGCCTGCTCATGGACCTGGACCCCGACCTGTTCACCAGCTGCCTGCTCATCTACTTCGACCTGCGGCTGCGCACGCTGTGGGCCGCCAGCGCGGGGCACCCGCCGCCCCTGCTGCGCCCGCCGGGCCAGCCCGCCGAGGTCATCGACGTGCCCGCCGGCATCCTGCTCGGCGTCCAGGCCGACGCCGAATATCCCACCGTCCAGGTGCCGTTCCCGCCGGGCGCCGTCCTCGCCCTCTACACCGACGGCCTCGTCGAAACCCCCGGCGTCGACCTGGGCCAGGCCATCGGCGAGCTCGCGGAACACTTCGGCCGCGCCGCGGGCGAGCCCGTCCACGAGCTCAGCGACACGCTGCTCAACCACGCCCCGCACACCAGCCAGCGCGTCGATGACATCGCGCTCCTCCTGGTGGAGCACCGCGCGCCCGCGGGCTGACCCGTTTCGCCCCCGCCGTACGGGGCAGGGGCGGGGCCGCCTGAGGCGGACCGAGGAGGTGTGACCCATGGCGAAGATCTGGCGAGGGCGCCCCGCGGCCGGCGGGGACCGCGGCCGGCCGGGCGTTCACGGCGCACCGCACACGACCGGCAGCCGGTCCCCGGGCATTCCCAAGCCGGACGAGGGGCCCACGTACGGGCGGGGAACCGGTGGCCGGCCCCTGTGGAGCGAACGCGACCGCGACGCCGAACGCATCCGCGCGCTCCTGCGCCGGTCGGGGTGCGCCGCGACGGGCGGCGCCGACGGGTTCGCCGTCGAGGGCGGGCACGACGGCGTCTTCCTGGTCACCTTCGCCGAGCGGTACCCGCCTGCCGGGGACGGGCTGGGCGCCTGCGTGCGCGCGCTGGTCCGGGCCGGCATGTCGGTGGAGCGGCAGCCGGGCGACGGGCGCGCGCTCCGCGTCAGAACCCGCGGTGCGCTCCCGACCGCGATGAGAGCCCGCCGCCCGCGCTCCTGACCGCGGGACGGGAGGCGGGCGGTCAGTCCAGCAGCTGGGGCGCGTGGTCCTTCAACACCTGCAGGAACGCCGCCGCCGGCCCGCTCTGGTAGCCGCGCCGCCTGCGGATGACGACCACGGGCAGTGCGGCGTCCAGGTCCGCCACCTCGACCGCCCGCAGGCTGCCGATCCGCAGCTCCTCCCGGACGCTGCTGACGGGCATGAGGGCGACGCCGAGACCGGCCTGCACCAGGCGCTTTTGCGCGGTGAGGCTGTCGACCCTGGTGATCGGCGCGCCCACCAGCCCCGACGCGGGCAAGCGGTGGTCGAGGAGGTGGCCGAAGGAGTCGGGCTGGCCCCGCTCGGGCGGGAAGCCCAGCCACCGCTCGCCCTCGAACGCCCGCAGGTCCGGCAGGCGGCGGGCGGTGACCGGATGCGCGGCGGGCACGACGACCAGGAGCTTCTCGACGCCGAGCGGGATCGACTCCAGCTTGGGGTCGGCGTCGGGGAAATAGCGCAGGCCGAGAGCCGCCTCGCCGCCGCGGACGAGCGCGCTCACCTCGCGGCTCGTCGCGGTGCGCAGCTCGACCGAGGCCTCGGGGAACCTCGACTCGAACGTGCGCAGCGCGTCGACGATGTGCGAGTCGGCCAGGGTGCCGACGATCGCCAGGCTGAGGGTCTGGGCGCCGCCGGGCCGCTCGACCGCGTCGCGTACGGCCCGCTCTCCGTCGCGCATCGCGGCCAGGGCGGCCTCCGCGTACGGCAGGAGCGCCCGGCCCGCGTCGGTGAGCGCCACCCGGCGGCCGGTCCGCTCGAACAGGGCGGCGCCCAGCGACTGCTCCAGCTCGCGGATGCGGCGGCTGATGGCGGGCTGCGACCGGTTGAGCTTCCTGGACGCCTCCGTGAACCCGCCCAGCTCGGCGATGGCGGCGAACGCCTCGATCTCCTCGACTGTCACTCCATCAGTATTCCTGATAGGACGCATCATTATCATGCATTTGACTGATACATCGAGGAGGGGCGAGAGTGAAGCCGTCACCGCAGCTCACGACGGGAGAGCACCATGACCGACCAGACGGCCCGCGCGACGCGGTTCCGGGCCCTCCACGAAGGCCCCGGGCCGCTCCTGCTCCCCAACCCGTGGGACGCCGGCACGGCCCGGCTGCTGGCCTCCCTGGGCTTCGACGCCCTGGCCACCACCAGCCTCGGCGTGGCCAACCAGGCCGGCCGCGCCCGTGCCACCCGGCAGGACGTCCTCGACAACTGCCGCGTCCTCAGCGAGGCGACCCCGCTGCCCGTCAACGCCGACCTGGAGAACGGCTTCGCCGACGACCCCGCCGAAGCCGCCGAGATGATCGCGGACGCGTGCGCGTGCGGGGTGGCCGGCGCGTCCATCGAGGACGCCACCGGTGACCGCAGGGCACCGATCTACGACTTCGGGCTCGCCGTCGAGCGCGTGCGGGCGGCCGTCGAGGTCACGCGCGGGCTGCCCGTCCCGCTCGTCCTGACCGCCAGGGCGGAGGGCCTGCTGTACGACGCCGGCGACCTCGACGACGCCATCAGGCGCCTCCAGGCCTTCGAGGAGGCGGGCGCCGACGTCCTCTACGCACCGGGGTTGCGCACGCTGGACGAGATGCGGGCGGTCGTCTCCTCCGTCGGCAGGCCGGTGAACGTGGTGATGGGCTTCGCCGACCCGGCGATCACGCTGGAGCAGCTCGCCGAGATCGGGGTGCGGAGGGTGAGCATCGGGGGCGCGCTCTCCCGGTTCGCGCTCGGCTCGTTCCTCGACGCCGCCAGGCAGATGCGCGACGGCCGGTTCGGGTTCGTGGCCGACGTGCCCCCGATGTCCGAGATGTACCGCGCGTTCCAGCCGTACTCCACCCCCTGAAGGCCGCCTCGACGGCCCATGGCATGATCGGCCGCAGGACCATCGCCGGGCGCGTGACAAGGAGCGGGACATGACGGATCAGCAGGGCCGCCGGGTGCCCGGCCTCGACGGGCCCCTCCAGCCGCTGACCGTCGGCACGTCGGCGCTCGGCGCGAACCCCGGCGACGAGGCGCTGGCCGAGAAGATGGTGTCGGGCCGCTTCCGCCAGCTGGACACCTCCAACAACTACGCAGGCGGGCGCTCGGAGGCGCTGATCGGCGCCGCGCTCAAGCAGGCGCCCGACGGCGTGACGGTCTTCTCCAAAGCCGACCGCGACACCGGCACCGGCGTGTTCGACGGTGACCGGGTCATGCGGTCCTGGGAGGAGACGATCTCCCGCCTCGGCGTCGAGACGTTGCCGATCTACCACCTGCACGACCCGATGACCATCACGGTCAGCGAGGCGATGGCCCGCGGCGGCGCCGTGCCCGCCCTGGTGGCGCTGCGCGAGCAGGGGCTCGTCGGCGCGATCGGCATCGCCGTCGGGGGCGGCACCATGGTGGAGGACTACATCCGCACCGACGCGTTCGACGCGGTGCTCACCCACAACCGCTACACCCTGGTCGACCGGCGTGCGGAGGAGATCCTGCGGCTCGCCACGGAAAGGGACATGACGGTCTTCAACGCCGCTCCGTTCGGCGGCGGCATCCTGGGCGGCTCGCCACGGCACGCCACACGCTACGGTTACCGGCGGGTCTCCCCCGAGTTCGCGGCGCACGTCGAGCGGCTCAAGGCGCTGTGCGAGCGGTGGGGCATCACGCTCGCGGCGGCGGCCCTGCACTTCTCCCTCGCCGAGCCACGCATCCACTCCACGGTCGTCGGCGTCACCTCGGCCGAACGGCTGGCCCAGCTGGAGAGCCTCGCCGGCACGGTGATCCCCGACGGGTTCTGGGCGGACCTGGCGGCGCTCGGCTCCCCGCCTCCCTCCCCGATCGACTGACTGCCGCCGTTTGGCCACCCGCCGCCGGATGGCGGAGAATCTCCCGGCATGACCCACCAGTCACGCGAACAAGGAGCTGGGGCAGGCATGACGGTTGACATCGTGGACTACGACGCGGCGTGGCCATCGCTGGCGGAGCAGGCGTGCGAGGAGCTGGTCGCGGCGCTGCCGGGCGTCTTCCTGGAGATCGAGCACGTGGGGAGCACGTCCGTGCCCGGCCTCGCGGCCAAGCCGATCATCGACCTGATGGCCTCGGTGCCCGCCCTGGAAGCGGTGGCCGACCGCGAGCGGGCGCTGACGGGCCTCGGCTACCGGAGCGAGGAGACGGGCATGCGGGAGCGGCTGTTCTACTTCCGTGCCGACGCCTCTGGCCGGCGCAGCCATCACCTGCACGTGGTGACGGCCGGCACGTGGGACACCCGTAACGAGCGGCTGCTGCGCGACCACCTCAGGGCCGACCCGCGGGCGGCCGCCGAGTACGCCGCGCTCAAGCGCCACCTGGCCGGCGGCGACGTGGACGCCGCGGCCTACACCCGGGGCAAGACCGACCTGATCCAGCGGCTCGTCGACGAGGCCCGCGATGCGCGCGGCCTGCCCCGCGTCCCGGTGTGGGAGGAGTGAGCGTCAGCCGCCGCGCGGCTCCGCGATCCGGGTGCGGGCCCGCACCCGCGCCGCCTGCCGTTCCAGGGCCAGCCGCACCGCCAGCGGCGCGAAGGCGAGCAGCGGCACGATCAGGTAGACGGCCCCGGCGAGGCGCTGGTCGGCCTCCGGCACGCCGGCCGGGGCCACCTGCAGGAACCAGGCGGCCGCGACGCGGGGCCCGGCCAGCAGGTACGCGCCGAGGGCGAGGTGCACCGCGGCGGCCACCGCCAGCAGCCGGGCCCGCGCGGCCCACGGGAACGGCCGGGGCAGCGGGTCGGCGCCCGCCAGCACCCACGACACGGCCAGCCCGAGGCCGAGGAACAACGCCTCGGTGGCCAGGTGGGAGCCGTAGGCGGACAACGACCAGGGCAGCCACGCGGTCCCGTACAGCAGCAGGAACAGCACCGGGTAGGCGGTCAGCAGGAGGGCCGGCCGGGTGATCCGCCGGCCGAAGGCGCGCGAGCCGAGGTGGCCGTACTGGGAGGAAGCGGTCGTGGCCCGGCCCGCCAGGGTGACGGGCGCGCCCAGGCAGAGCAGCAGCGGAGCGATGACGGTGAGCGTGACGTGCTGCAGGGCGTACGCGGACGCCATCGCCCGCGCGTAGCCGCCGACCCCGCCGACCAGCACCAGCGCGACCAGTGCCAGACCGGCGTGCCAGGCGATCGCCCGGCCCGCGGGCCACGCGGCCGTCCTGCGCATGCCCGCGAGATATCCGGCGGCGGGCAGGGCGAGCAGCAGCAGGACCAGCGGATCCAGCCGCGCCTCGGTGACCAGCGCGCCCGGGGTGAACGGCGCGAGCGTGAACTCCAGCATGCCGTGCGCCACGTGGCCGCCGTCGCCGCCCCCGGGCGGCGGGGTGCGGGACAGGCCGACGGCCAGCCCCATCGCCGCCGCCATCACGGCCGCCTCGCCGACCGCCAGCCGGACGAAGGTGCGCCGCACCCCGCGGTCCGCCACGCCCGTGACGGTGCGGCGGCGGTGGTTCCAGCCGAACCATCCGAGGACCGCCAGCACGGCGACCTTGCCGAGCAGGAGCAGGCCGTACGCGCTCTGCCACAGGTCGGACGGCGTCCCCAGCCGCACCCACCCGCCGGCCAGCCCGGAACAGGCCACCGCGACGAAGCAGCACAGCGCGATCGTGCTGAACCGGGACAGCACCACGGGCAGATCGCCGGACCGGCGGAAGTGCACCAGCACCGCGCACAGTCCGCCCGCCCACACCGACACGCCCACCAGGTGCGCCATCAGCGCGGAGATCGCGATGTCGTGATCGGCCGCCGAGGAGGCGTGGCCCACGTACGCGGGCGGCAGCAGCGCGCCCACGGCCGGCACCAGCGGGATCCACCGGGGCAGGCGCGGCACGAGCGTGGCCAGCGCCACGACGAACGTCGCGGCCACCACGACCAGCAGCGCCCGGGTCTGCGGGAGCGACGTGCCGTAGCCGAGGAGGTGCGCGGCGGCGACGACCCGCGCCGGAGGCAGGGCGAAGAAGGTCGACAGGGTCAGCACGTAGCCGGCGAGGGAGGCGAACGCCCAGCCGAGCGCCCACCAGCCGGCCGCGCGCACGCATCGCGCCGGCTCCGGCGAGCCCGCGGGGGCCAGGACGCCCGCGGCCAGCAGGGTGCCGACGCACCCCACGGCGCACAGATCGTGCCCCAACCGCACCAGCGGCAGGCCCCACTCGGCCAGCGGCCCCGCGGAGGGCAGCCCGGCGATCTCCGGCGTGCCCGCGCCGCCGCCGAACCACAGGACGGCGACCAGCACCACGACGCCCACGCCGACCACGACACCGGCATGGACTCGCGCGGAAGCCCTCATAGCCACCCCGCAACGTCCGTCGGGACCACCCGGCCGAGGACGCCAGCGGTCCCGGCGACCGTGGTGCGTGGCCCACATGCTCCCACAGCGGACGACCCGTGACCATGCTGGCGGCAACGCACATTTGAGGTACGCACCGTCCGGCAGGGCGGTTCACCGCCATCCTCACCAAAGGCGGCAAATAGTCACTTATGACCTAGAATCCGTCAGATGTTCGCGGCCCCCCACCGGCTGGCCTGGCTGGACGCCCTGCGGGGGCCGGCAGCGCTGGCCGTCACCATGCACCACGCCGGCTGGACCTACATCCCCGCCGCCTGGGCCGAAGTGGACCGCCTGATCGATTTCGGCACGTGGGGCGTGTTCGTGTTCTTCCTGGTCAGCGGGTACATCATCCCCGCCTCCCTGGAGCGGCGCGGGGACCTGCGCGCCTTCTGGGCCGGCCGGGCCTTCCGCCTCCTCCCCCTGCTGCTGGCCGCGTGCGGCCTGGTGCTCCTGCTCGCCTGCGCCGGCCTGCTCGCCCTCGAACCCGGACTCGGCCGGCGGCCACTGGCGCTGGTCCTGCTGGGCAACCTGACGATGCTGCAGGAGCTGCTCAACCTGCCCGCCGTCATCGGCGTGATGTGGACGCTCTCGTACGAGATGGCGTTCTACCTGATGTGCGTCGCGCTGTTCACGGTCCGGCAGGCGCAGCGGTCGGCCGGGCTCGCCGCCGGCCTCGCGCTGCTGGCCGTCCCCCTGGGACTGCTGCTGCCGAAAGCCTCGATCAACGGCGCCGCCGACCTGGCGGCAGCGCTGCTCGGCCTCTCGGCCGTCGCCGCCATCGCGGCGACCGCCTTCGGCCGGGGCCGGGCCCAGGCCGTCGCCGCGGTCGCCGGCGGCCTGCTCGGGCTCGCGCTCGTGATCCTCGGCAGCCGGGGCGGCACCTGGCAGGGCGTGATCATCCTGGCGTCGATGTTCGCGGGCACTGCGGTCTACCGGGCCGAGCGCGGCACGATCTCCTGGCGTGCCGCCGTCCTCGCCACGGCGGCGGTGCTGGCGTGCGGGATCCCCGCCAAGGACGATCCCGCCTGGGCGACGGCGCTCGTGCTGGCCTTCGGCACCTTCGCGCTCGGGCTCGCGCTGCGCGGGCGGGCGTTCCCCCGCTGGCTGCCGCAGCTCGGCGTGATCAGCTTCTCCCTCTACCTGCTGCACCCGATCCTGCTGCACGTGCTCCCGGACCTGGCGCTGTACTTCCTCGTCCTGATCCCGCTCAGCCTCCTGACCCACCGTCTCATCGAGGCCCCCGCCCAGCGCCTCGGCAGACACCTGACCGCCGCCCGCCCGTGACGCCCGGACACCTGTGCCCGCCGGCACCGCACCTTCCCGACGCGCCCGGCGGGGGATTGACCTGGAGCGCACTCCAGCCGACAAGGTGTACTCATGCGCAATTCCCGCACAACACGCGCCATCGGCCGGCGCCAGGTCTCAGCCATCGGGCTCGGCGCCATGCCCATGTCGGTGGCCGGGCACATGCCCGACGAGACCCAGTCGATCCGTACCATCCTCGCTGCCCTGGACGCCGGCGTCACCCTGATCGACTCGGCGGACGCGTACACCCCTTCGCACGACGACGTCGGCCACAACGAACGCCTGGTCGCCAAGGCCCTGGGCCTGTGGGCGGGCGACGCCGGCACCGTGCTCGTCGCCACCAAGGGCGGGTGCATCCGCACGCCGGACGGCGGCTGGGGCAGGGACGGCCGCCCGTCGCACCTCAAGCAGGCCTGCGACCGCTCGCTCAAGGCCCTCGGCGTCGACAGCATCGGCCTCTACCAGCACCACCGGCCCGACACGGCGGTCCCGTACGAGGAGACCATGGGCGCGCTGAAGGACCTGCTCGACGCCGGCAAGATCCAGATGGCGGGCATCTCGAACGCCGATCCGCAGCAGATCAGGCTCGCCCGCGACATCCTCGGCGACGGCCTGGTCAGCGTGCAGAACGAGTACTCGCCGCGGTTCCGCTCCAGCGAGCCCGAGATCGACGTCTGCGCCGAGCTGGGCCTGGCCTTCCTGCCCTGGTCTCCGCTGGGCGGCATCGGGCGCGCCGGTGAGCTGAGCGAGCGGTACGCCGCCTTCTCCGAGATCGCCAAGGACCGCGGCGTCTCCCCGCACCAGGTCTGCCTGGCCTGGGAGCTCGCCCGCAGCCCCGTGGTCATCCCCATTCCCGGCGCCAGCCGCCCGGAGAGCATCCTCGACTCGATCGCGGCCGTGGATCTGGAGCTCAGCGCGGAGGAGCTGGCCCGCCTCGGCTGAGGCACCCGGCGGGCGGCGGTGGCTACAATCCAGGCATGAAAGCCGCGGTGCGATTACGGTACGGCTCGCCCGACGTGGTCAGCGTGATCGAGGTGGAAAAACCCGAGGTCAAGCCGGACGAGCTGCTCGTCAGGGTGCACGCGACCACGGTCAATCGCACCGACTGCGCGTTACGCGCCGCCAAGCCGTTCCTCTGGAGATTCTTCGCGGGTTTCTTCCGGCCAAGGATGCGCGTTCTCGGCAACGAGTTCGCCGGGGAGATAGCGGCCGTCGGCGACGAGGTCACCGCTTTCGAGGTCGGCGAGCGGGTGTTCGGCTACAACGACGCCACGTTCGGCGCCCACGCCGAGTACATGACCATCTCCGCGCACGGCACGCTCGCCACCATCCCCGACGGCCTGGGCTACGACGAGGCCGCTCCCAGCACCGAGGGTTCTCACTACGCGCTGTCCATCATCACGGCCGCGCAGGTCAGGGAGGGCCACGACGTCCTGGTCCACGGCGCGACCGGCGCCATCGGCTCGGCCGCGGTCCAGTTGCTGAAGGCCCGCGGGGCCGTCGTGACGGCGGTCTGCGACACGCGCACCATGGAGCTGGTACGCGGTCTGGGCGCCGACCGGGTCATCGACCGCACCGCCGTCGACTTCACCCGCGACACGGAGAGGTACGACGTCGTGATCGACGCGGTCGGCAAGAGCACGTTCGGCCGCTGCCGCCGGCTGCTGAAACCGCGTGGCGTTTACGCCGCCTCCGACGTCGGCCCGTTGTGGCAGAACGTGTTCCTCCCGCTCGTCACCCGGCCGCTCGGCGGCAGGAAAGTGCTCATGCCCCTGCCGAGAAACGACCGGGAAACGGCCCTGTATTTCCGCGACCTGATCGAGTCCGGCCGTTTCACCCCGGTCATCGACCGGCGATATCCGCTGGCCGACATCGTCGAGGCGCACCGTTATGTCGACTCCGGCCGGAAAATCGGCAACGTCGTGATCACCATTGACCATTCCAGCTGACCGCCGCCTCCGGACCGGCCGTCACGGCCGCCCGGCCGGGTACCCGTCAGAGGCCCATCGGGTGCCAGACGGTCTTCGTCTCCACGAAGGGCCGGATGCGGGCCACGCCGGGGTCGGCGGCGGACCAGTCGTCGTGGCGGCCCGGCCGTACGACCCGCTTGAGCGTGCCCGCCGCCAGCTCCTCCAGCTCGGCGGCCAGGCCGCCCGCCCCTGCCAGGTCCAGGGCGTTCACGTCGGCGTGCCCGGCCAGCGGCGGCGCCAGCTCGCCGAGCCGGCCGGTCAGGACGTTGACGACGCCGCCCGGCAGGTCGGAGGTGGCCAGCGCCTCGGCGAGCGTGACGGCGGGCAGCGGCGCCCGCTCGCTCGCCACCAGCACCGCCGTGTTGCCCGCGGTGATCACCGGCGCGAGCACCGCGACCAGGCCGAGCAGCGGGGAGCCGTCGGGCGCGAGGACGCCCGCGACCCCGGCCGGCTCGGGCTGGGAGTGGTTGAAGTAGGGGCCCGACACCGGGTTGGCCGCCCCGAGGACCTGGCCGAGCTTGTCGGCCCAGCCGGCGTAGTAGACCCAGCGGTCGATCGCGGCGGACACCACCCCCTGGGCCCGCGCCTCGCTCACGCCCTGGGCGGCGGCCACCTCGGCGGCGAACTGGGCGCGCCGCCCCTCCATCATCTCGGCGATCCGGTAGAGGATCTGGCCGCGGTTGTAGGCGGTGCGGCCGGACCAGCCGGGAAAGGCCTTGCGCGCCGCCACGACGGCGTCGCGCACGTCCTTGCGCGACGCCAGGGCGGCGTTGGCGAGGTGGACTCCGCAGGAGGATGTCACCGGGTACGACCTGCCTGATTCCGAACGCGGGAACGCCCCGCCGAGATAGAGCTTGTACGTCCTGCGCACGGCCACGCGGGCCGGCGCGGAAGCGGTCCTGTCAGCCAAGGTATGCCTCCAGCCCGTGCCGGCCGCCCTCGCGGCCGTAACCGGACTCCTTGTAGCCGCCGAACGGGCTGGCGGGATCGAACACGTTGAAGGTGTTGGACCACACGACGCCGGCGCGCAGCCGGCTCGCGGTCCACAACATGCGGGAGCCCTTCTCCGTCCACACCCCGGCGGACAGCCCGTACGGCGTGTTGTTCGCCTTGGCGACGGCCTCCTCGGGGGTGCGGAAGGTGAGCACCGACAGCACCGGGCCGAAGATCTCCTCGCGGGCGATCCTGTGCGCCTGCGTGACGCCGGTGAACACGGTGGGCGGGAACCAGTAGCCGCGCTCCGGGATCGGGCACGCGGGCGACCAGCCGCTCGCGCCCTCCGCCTCGCCGGCGGCGGCCAGGTCGCGGATCCTGGCGAGCTGCGCGGCCGAGTTGATCGCGCCGATGTCGGTGTTCTTGTCGAGCGGGTCGCCGAGCCGCAGCCGCTCGATCCTGGCCCGCAGCCTGGCCAGCAGTTCCTCGGCGATCGACTCCTGGACCAGCAGGCGGGAGCCCGCGCAGCACACGTGGCCCTGGTTGAAGAAGATCCCGGAGACGATGCCCTCCACGGCCTGGTCGATCGCCGCGTCGTCGTACACGATGTTGGCGCCCTTGCCGCCCAGCTCCAGGGTGAGCCGCTTGCCGGTGCCCGCCACGGCGCGGGCGATCTCCTTGCCGACGCCGGTCGAGCCGGTGAAGGCCACCTTGTCCGCGTCCGGGTGGGCGACCACGGCCCGGCCGGTGCCGCCCGCGCCGGTCACGATGTTGACCACGCCGGGCGGCAGCTCCGCCTCCTGGCAGATCTCCGCGAACGCCAGGGCCGTCAGCGGGGTGGTCTCGGCGGGCTTGAGCACCACCGTGTTGCCGGTCGCCAGCGCGGGCGCGACCTTCCACGCGAGCATCAGCAGCGGGAAGTTCCAGGGGATGACCTGCGCGGCCACGCCGAGCGGGCGCGGTGAGGGGCCGAGCCCGGCGTGCGCGAGCTTGTCCGCCCAGCCCGCGTGGTAGAAGAAGTGCGCCGCGACCAGGGGAAGGTCCACGTCGCGGGTCTCCTTGACGGGCTTGCCGTTGTCGAGCGATTCGAGCACGGCCAGCTCGCGGGCGCGTTCCTGGATGATGCGCGCGATCCTGAACAGGTATTTGCCGCGCTCCGCGCCGGGCAGCGGCGACCACACCCGTTCGTGGGCCCGGCGGGCGGCGGCGAAGGCGCGGTCCACGTCGGCCTCGGACGCCGCGGCCACCTCGGCGAGCGGCTCCTCGTCGGCCGGGTTGACCGTCACGATCCGCTCGTCGCTCTTGGCCTCGGTGAACTCGCCGTCGATGAACAGGTCGTACGCCGGCCGGATCGTCACGATCGACCGTGATTCCGGCGCGGGCGCGTAGTCGAAGATCTCCACGGGTCCCCTCAGTCGATCGTGTAGTAGTCGGGCCCTGCGTAGTGCCCGGTGTCGAGCTTGGCGCGCTGCATGAGCAGGTCGTTCAGCAGCGTCGAGGCGCCGAGCCGGAACAGCGCAGGGTCCAGCCAGCTCTCCCCGGCCACCTCCTTGACCAGAACCAGGTAGCGGATCGCGTCCTTGGTGGTGCGGATGCCGCCGGCCGGCTTCACCCCGGCCTGCCGTCCCGCGGCGGCCCGGTAGTCCCTGACCGCCTCCAGCATGACCAGGGTGACCGGCAGGGTGGCGGCGGGCGCGACCTTGCCGGTGGAGGTCTTGATGAAGTCGGCCCCGGCGTGCAGCGCGAGCCAGGACGCCCGGCGTACGTTGTCGTAGGTGACGAGCTCGCCGGTCTCGAGGATGACCTTCAGGTGCGCTGGGCCGCAACACTCCTTGACCGCCACGATCTCGTCGAAGACCTTGCGGTAGTCGCCGGCGAGGAACGCGCCCCTGTCGATGACCATGTCGATCTCGGTGGCTCCGGCGGCGACCGCCGTACGCGTGTCGGCCAGCTTCACCTCCAGCGACGTGCGCCCGGCGGGGAAGCCGGTGGCGACCGAGGCGAGCCCCACGCCGCTGCCCGCCAGGACGGGTGCGGCCACCGGGATCATGTCGGGATAGACGCAGACCGCGGCGACCGGGGGCGCGGTGTGGTCGGCCGGGTCGGGCCGCATGGCCTTGGCCGCCAGGGCGCGGACCTTGCCGGGGGTGTCAGCCCCTTCGAGCGTGGTCAGGTCGACCATGCGGATGGCCAGGTCGATCGCCTGGCGCTTGGCCGTGGTCTTGATCGACCGGGTGGCCAGGTCGGCGGCGCGGCGGCGCACGCCCACCTCGTCGACGCCGGGCAGCCCGTGCAGGCAGGCCCGCAACGAGCCGGGTGGAAGGGTGTCAGGCACGGGCGCCACGCCTTTCGATCAGCATGTTGAGTACGAGGGCGACCAGCAGGATCAGGCCGGTCACCACCATCTGGAAGAAGGAGCCCAGGCCGAGCAGGTTGCACAGGTTGCGCAGCACCGACAGCAGCAGCACCGCCACGAAGGTGCCGAACACCCCGCCCCTGCCGCCGAACAGGTTGGTGCCGCCGAGGACGACGGCCGCGATGGCGTCCAGCTCCAGCCCGTTGAACGCGGTGGGCTGGCCGACGGTCAGCCGCGAGGTGAGCAGCACGCCCGCGAGCGCCGCCAGCGCGCCGGACACCGCGAACACGGTGGTGATCACGCCGCGCACCGGCAGCCCCGACAGCCGCGCGGCCTCCTTGTTGCTGCCGACGGCGTAGACGTACTCGCCGAAGGTGGTGCCGCGCAGCACCACGGCGGCGAGGATCGTGATCGCCACGAAGATGATCCCGACGATCGGGACGTAGCCGACGAACCCGCCGCCGAGCAGCTGGAACGACTCCGCCCCCGCCGCCTCCGCGGGCTTGCCGTCGGTCAGCAGGTACGTGAGCCCGCGGATCGCGGTGAGCCCGGCCAGCGTGGTCATGAAGGCCGGCAACGCCAGGTACGCCGACAGCCCGCCCATGATCGCGCCGAACACGGCGCCGGCCAGCACGCTGAGCAGGATCGCCGGGAGCACGGGCACGCCCGAGGTCATGAGGATGGCGACCGTCATCCCGCCGAAGGCGGCCACGCTGCCGACCGACAGGTCGATGCCCGCGGTCAGCACCACCATGGTCATGCCGATGGCGACGATCCCGGTGAGCGACGACTGCTGCAGCAGGTTGGCGATGTTGCGGCCGGTGAGGAACTGCGGGGCCAGCAGCGTCGCGACCACGCACAACGCGAGGAAGACCAGCAGCAGGTTGGACTTGACGATCAGGTCGGCGCCGCGCCGCGACCGGGCGCCGCCGGCCTGCTCGGCGGACGCGGCCACCGAGGATCCGATCGAGGTGGTCATGGTGTCGCTCCTGTGATGACGGCGTGCGCTATGGCGCTCTCCGGGCTGACCCTCGGGTCGAAACGGGCGATGTTGCGGCCCTCGTACAGGACCTGGATGCGGTCGGCGTTGGCGGTCAGCTCGTTGAGCTCGCTGCTGGCGAGCAGGACCGCCACGCCCTGGCCGGCGAGGTCGCGTACCTGGCGGTAGAGGTCGGCCTTGGCGCCGACGTCGAGCCCGCGGGTGGGCTCGTCCAGCAGCAGGACCCTGATGCCGCCCCTGGTGATCCACTTGGCCAGCACGACCTTCTGCTGGTTGCCGCCGGACAGCTGGCCGACGACCTGGCCCTGCCCCGCGGTCTTGACGCCGAGCCCGGCCAGCGCGGGTGCGGCCAGGCGCCGCCCGAGCCGCCCGGGCAGCAGCCACGGTGGCCGGCCGAGGGCCGCGATCGCCGCGTTGCGGCCCACCGAGAGGCCCAGCATCAGGCCCTGTTCCTTGCGGCTCTCGGGCACCAGCGCGAGGCCGGCCCGCACCGCGGCGGCCGGGTTGCCCGCCCTGAGCGGCCGGCCGTCCAGCCGGGCGGTGACGTGCGCCTTCAGGTCGCCGAAGAGCGCCCGCAGCAGCGTGGTACGGCCCGCGCCGCCCAGTCCGGCCAGCCCGACGACCTCGCCGGGGCGCACCTCGATGTCGCGCACGTCGAGCAGCCCCGGCACGTGGACCCGGTCGACGACCAGCAGCGGCTCGCCCTCGGGGGCGGGATGACCGGCGGGGCGCACGAGCTCCTTGGCCTCGCCGATCATCGCGGCCACGATCTCGTCCTGCGTGGTCGAGGCCAGGTCGTAGACGCCCGCTGTCCGGCCGTCGCGCAGCACGGTGGCGCGGTCGCCGATCTCCTTGACCTCGTCGAGCCGGTGCGAGATGAAGATGACCGAGCGTCCTTCCTCCGTGAGCGACCGGATGACGCCGAACACCGCCGCCAGCTCGCTCTCGCCGAGCGTGGCGGACGGCTCGTCCATGACGATCACCCGCGCGTCGGCGGTCAGCGCCTTGGCGATGGCGGTGAGCTGCTGGGCCGCGATGGGCAGGTCCCTGACGCGGGTGGTCACGGGGAAGCGCGCGCCGACCCGGTCGAGCGCCTGGCGGGCCAGCCTCGCCCGCCGCGCCCTGCGGACGAACGGGCCGAGCCGGGGCGAGCGGCCCAGCAGCAGGTTCTGCGCCACGGTGAGGTCGGGCAGCAGGTCGAGCTCCTGGTAGATGACGGCGACGCCGGCGGCCAGCCCGGCGTGCGGGGTCGAAGGGCTGAACGGCTCGCCGTCCAGCAGGATCGTCCCCTCGTCCGGACGGTAGGAGCCGGACAGGATCTTCATCAGCGTGCTCTTGCCCGCGCCGTTCTCGCCCAGCAGGCAGTGCACCTCGCCGGCCCGTACGGTCAGCTCCACGCCGTCCAGGGCGACCGTGCCGGGGAACCGTTTGACGATCCCCGACATCCGCAGCCGCTCGTCCGTCATGCGCCCTCCTTCCACGTGTCCAGCAGGTACGTCGCGCTCTGGTCGTCGGTGATCAGCACGTCGCAGAGGCGGCTCGCCACGACGGCCCGGCACACCGCGTGCTTGGCCTCGCCGCTGACGAGCGCGACGGAGGCGGTGGACGCGCGCAGGACGTCCAGTGACAGGCCGAGGGTGCGCCCGTCCAGGCCGGGGTCCACGATGCGGCCGTCGCGGTCGATGAAGCGGCCCAGCACGTCGCCCACCGCGCCGGCCTCCGCGAGCCTGGACAGGTGGCCGGCGTCGATCTGGCCGGAGTCGACCAGCACGGAGTCGCTGCCCATGCCGCCAGGGCTGAACAGGAACAGGTCGGCCCGGGTGGCGAGGGCGAGCACGTCGGAGACGGCCCGGTCGCTCTCCAGCACGGCCCGGGTGCTCTGCTGCTCCAGGATGGCCGGGGCGGGCAGCAGCGTGGCGGTGCCGCCGCCGTGATGGGCGATCAGGCTCGCCATGCTGTGCGCGCTGGTCGGCTGCCGCGACCGGCTGAGCGCGCCGTTGATCTGCACGACGTTGACGCCGGTGGCCCATCCGGGTTTGAGCCCGCCGGCCAGCCGGTCGAGCGTGCGCCCCCACGACACGCCGATCAGCCGGGGTGTGGGCCGCATCGCCATGAGATGGTCGGCGCCGGCCGCGGCGACCCGGTCGCGCAGGTCCTCCGCGCCGCTGTTGCCGCCGCCGGCCACCACGACCGCGTCCCGCAGCCCGCAGCGCTCCTTGAGCGACTGTTCCAGGGCACGCACCCGGGACCTCGGGTGCAGCACCTCGATCCGGACGATCCCGGCCTGGCGCGCCTCGGCCAGCATCCTGCCCACCTTCCAGCGGGTCAGGTGCAGGGCGTGGGCGATCTGTTCCTGGGTCTCCCCGCCTTCGTAGTAGCGGATGGCGACCTCGTAGAGCTGGTCGTCGTAGTCGGCAGGGACGGTCATGGGTCCTGCCTCCGTTCCGGCGCGTTCATGCGGTGCGCGAGCGGCGTGGTGGCCTCGGTGGCCGCCCGGTAGTCGGCATAGCCCTGCCGGTAGGCGTCCCGGTGCTCGGGGATCGGCTCGATGGTGCGGGTGCGCGGCGCGTACTCGGCCGCCGCCTCGGCGAGCGAGGCGTGCCGCCCGGCGCCGACCGAGGCGATCACCGAGCAGGCGCGCAACGTCAGGTTGTCGCCCGCGACCAGGCTGACCGGCCGGCCGAGCACGTCGGCGGTCGTCTGGAGCCACAGCTCGTTGTGCCGGATTCCGCCGGACAGGAAGATCTCCTCCACGCCGATCCCGCCCTCGGTGAACGAGTCGATGACCTGCCTGGTGCCGTACGCGACGCCCTCCACGGCGGCCCGGTAGACCTGCTCGGGCGAGCTGGCCAGGGTCAGCCCGAGCACCGCCCCGCGCAGCAGCGGATCGCGCAGGGGCGTGCGGTTGCCCATGAAGTAGTCGAGGACGATCAGGCCGTGATCGACCGGCGGCAGCGCCGACGCGGCCTCGATGAGCCCGCCGATCTCGGCTCGCGGCCGTCCCATGAGCCGCTCCCCCGCCCAGGCCAGCACCGAGCCCGCGCTCACCTGGCCGCCCTCGACGAGCCAGCGCCCGGTGCGCAGCGCGTCCGGGTACGGCCCCCACACGGTGGGCGGGAAGACCGGTTCGGCGATCTCCGTGACGAACGCGTTGGACGTGCCGCAGACGATCGACACCCGGCCCTCGGGCGCACCGCCGACGGCCAGCAGCGACAGGTGCGCGTCGATCCCGCCGGACGCGACGACGGCCGGGCCGGTGATCCCCAGCTCCTCGCGGGCCTCGGCGCCGACGGGCCCGATCGGGTCGCCGACGGGGACGATCTCGTCCGGCAGCTTGCCGGCCAGGTCGCCGACGCCGAGCTGCTCGTACAGGTCGTGCGGGAACCCGGCGCCGCGCGGGTCGTAGTTGCTCTTGCAGACCGCGTTCATCCGCGATCCCGCCCACCGCCCGGTGAGCCGCCACACCATGTAGTCGACCGCCTCGGTGATGCGCGCGGCCCGGCGGTAGGTCTCGGGCTCGTGGCGGGCCAGCCACATGGCCTTGGGCACCAGCCATTCCACCGCGTCCGAGCCGCCCGAGTAGCGGAGCACCGGGTGGCCGCTGCGCGCGGTCAGCGCCGACTCCTCGCCGGCCCGGCCGTCCATCCAGAGCAGGGCGGGCCGCAGGGGGCGCCCGTTCCGGTCGAGGACGGCCACCGTGGAGGCCGTGGTGGCCACCGCGACCCCGGCGATCTCCGGGTTCCCCGCCTCGGCGAGCGCCGCGCGGGCGGCGCGGACGCTCGCCCGCCACCAGTGCTCCGGGTCCTGCTCGGCCCAGCCGGGCCGGGGGAAGCTGGTCGGGTAGGCGTCGTCACCCGTCCCGGCCTGCGTGCCCTCCACGGTGTAGACCGCCGCGCGAGCGCCCTCCGTGCCGAGGTCGAGGGCGAGGAAAGCGCTCATCGTCACTCCTCGTTCGGCAGGAAGAGCACCTTGGAGCTGAAGATGGAACGTTCCCCGAGTCCGGCCATGGTCTCGGGCAGCGCCTCCAGCCCCAGCTCATGCGTGATCATGAACTTCCAGGCCAGCTCGCCGGAGGCGAGCAACCTGGCCGCCTCCCGCCACTCCTCGCCGGGGAACGGCGCCGAGAAGGAGTTCCACGCGCCGTGCAGCGTGACCTCGCGGCGCAGGAAGGAGCTGAACGTGGCCTTGGGCAGCACCACGGGCTCGTGCGGGATGCCGATGAACACCGCCTCGCCGTGCCGGGCCGTCAGCGCCACCGCCTGGTCGACGGTGGCCGGCACGCCCGCGGACTCGACGACCACGTCGTACCCCTCGCCGACCAGGTCGGCGGCGGCCTCGGAGCTGGTGGCGGTGTGCGTGGCGCCCGCCTCCGTCGCCATGGCGGCCTTCTGCTCGTTCAGCTCGATCACGAGCACCTCGGCGGCGCCGGCGATGCGCGCCCACTGCACGGCGAACAGCCCGATGGGGCCGGCGCCGACGACCGCGACCCGGTGGCCGCCGCGCATCTTCGTCCGCCACAGGGCGTGCAGGGCGATCGCCGCCGGGTCCAGCATGGCCGCCGCCCTCGGGTCGAGGTCGGCGGGCAACACCATGAGGTTCTCGTCGGGGACGGTGACGTACTGGGCGTACGCGCCGTCCCTGCGGCTGCCGAAGTAGCCGTAGTTCTGGCACAGGCTGAAGTGCCCCTGGCTGCACGGCGCGCAGGCGTGGCACGGGATGAGCGGGGGCACGGTGACCAGGTCGCCCTCGCGCACGCGCCCCGTGGCGGCCAGGCGTTCGCCCATCCGGACCACGTGACCCGAGAACTCGTGGCCGCAGATGATCGGGAAGTGGTACGCCCCCGCGGACAACATGCGCGGGATGTCCGATCCGCACACCCCGCAGGCGGCGACGCGGACGAGCGCCTCGCCGGGGCCGGGCTCGGGTACGGGCACCTGCTCCACCCGGATGTCCCCGGGCGCGTGGAGCACTGCGGCCTGCATGGTCATGTCTCCGCCTTCCTGGTATTCGCCGGTCGTCACTGCTCGCGCGCCTGGGCGAACTCTCCGGACCCGGTGTACTGGGCCGCGTTGTCCGGGTCGATCAGCTCGGTACCCGCGTCGATGGAGGGCTCGACCTTCTCGCCCTTGCCGACCTTGAGCACCGTCTCCACGGCCTTCGAGCCGAGCGAGATGGGGTCGTTGAGCGCCGTGGCGACGTACTGCCCGCCGCCGGCGATCTCCTTGACCGCCTCCATGAGCCCGTCCACGCCGGCGACGAGGACCTTGCTCTTGCCGCTCTCGTTGAGCACCTTCAGCGCGCCGAGCGCCATGTCGTCGTTGTGCGCGTAGACGGCGGCCACGCCGGGGTTGACCTGGAGCAGGTCCTGCATGGCCGTGACGGCCTTGGCCCGGACGTAGTCCGCGTACGGCCCCTCCACGATCTTGATCTTCGGGTTGGCCTTGACGGCCTCGTGGAATCCGGCGCTGCGGTCGCGTGCCACGGCGCCGCCCGCGTCTCCCTTGATCTCGATGACGGTGCCGCCCTTGGCGCCGAGCTGCTCGCTGAGGCGCTTGCCGACGAGCTCGCCCATCGCCTTGTTGTCGCGCCCGACGTGGGCGACCGCGCCCTCGGCGACCGGCCGGTCCACGGTCACCACCGACACTCCGGCGGCCTTGGCGGCGGCGAGGCCGGGCTGCACGCCCTGCGGGTCGACCGGGTTGATGAGCAGGACGTCGACCTGCCGGGTGATGAGGTCCTGGACGTCGTTGTTCTGCTTGGTGACGTCCCCGCCCGCGTCCGCGAAGTAGAGCGTGGCGCCGGCCTTCTCGGCGGCGGCTTCGGCTCCTTCGCGCAGCTGCACGTAGAACGGGGACTGCTGGGTCGCCTGGCTGAAGCCGATGACGAGCGGGCCGTCGCCGGCCTCCTGGCCGGCGTCGGCGGTGGACCCGCCGGGGGTGGTCGACACCGAGCACGCGGCCAGGGCGATGGCGGAAAGAAGGAGGACAGGCATTTTGAACAGCCGGAATCCACGCATAGGGACCTCCGTATGTGACGTGGTAACGCACGCTAAGTCGCCCGTTCACCTGGCAGCAACACATGAGCCGAAATTTGCTCATATGAGCACGCGCTACCCGCCACAGCACAAACTGCCTGCACAGAGGTCCCTGCGGCCACCGCCCCCTCTGGGGGGAGGGGCGGTGGGCCGGTCAGCGTTCGAGCACCACGGGCAGCGCCTCCAGCCCGCGGACGATCACCAGAGGGCTCTGGTAACGCAACCGGAGCTGCTCCGCCGGGCACGCCAGCCGGATCCCGGGGAAGCGCCCGAACAGGGACGCGAAGGCCACCATGCCTTCCAGCCTGGCCAGCGGCGCCCCGAGACAGAAGTGCATGCCGTGCCCGAACGCCAGATGCGGGTTGTCCCCCCTGGCCAGGTCGAGCTCGCCCGGGCGGTCGAAGCGCAGGGGATCGCGGTCGGCCCCGGCCAAGGAGACCAGCACCAGGTTTCCCGCGGGGATCGTGAAGCCGCCGAGCTCGACGTCCTCCAGGGTGAAGCGGAACGTGGCGTTCTCGACCGGGCTGTCATAGCGCAGCAACTCCTCCACGGCCGAAGGCAGCAGCCCGGGGTCGGCGATGAGCGCGTCGAGCTGGTCCCGGTTGCGGAGCAGGGCGAGCGTGCCGTTGCCGATGAGGTTGACCGTGGTCTCGTGCCCGGCGATGAGCAGCAGCATGAGCGTGCCGCGCAGTTCGTCCTCGTCGAGCTCGCCCCGTTCGTCCGCGGCCACGATCAGAGCGCTGAGCAGGTCGGGCTGGTCCTCGTGCGGCACCTCGCGGTCGACGCCGCTCCTGCACCGCTCGATCAGGCCGGACAGGTAGACCTCCAGCGCCGCCATGCCTTCCTCACGCCGCCGCCTCTCGTCAGGCGTCGAGACGACGAGGGTCATGGCGCGGGTCCAGGCACGGAACCTGTCGCGGTCCTCGACGGGGACGCCGAGCATCTCGCAGATCACGGTGATCGGGAGCTGGAAGGCGAACCGGTCGATGAGGTCGATCTCCTCCCCCGTGGGCAGCGCGTCGAGCAGGTCGTCGGTGATCTGCTGGATGCGCGGGCGCAGCGCCTCCACGCGTCTCGGCGTGAACGCCCTGCCGACGACCCGGCGCAGGCGGGTGTGGTCGGGCGGGTCGCTCGACAACATGTTGACGCCGACGGGTCCCGCCGCCTCGGTGACGAGCCCCGAGTCGCGCAGGAAGCCAGGGGCGTTCTTGGGGTGTTTGGACAGCCGCTGGTCGTGCAGCGCCGCGCGGGCCTCCTCGTATCGGGTGATCATGTACGCCTCGCCGCCCAGCGGCGTGGCGACACGGTGCACGGGACCGGCCTCGCGAAGCGTCGCGTAGCGGGAATACGCATCGTCCATGTCGCTCTCTTCCCTCTGTAGAAACGGTGTCGTATCTATAAGACGCTACGACTCGGCGTATAGATACGCAAGCGTTGCTATAATGGGCAGGGTGAGCGACGAGGAAAGCCCGCCCCGCGCCAAGCGTCGCGGCCGCGAGGCCATGCGCCAGGCCATCCGGCAGGCGATGCTCGACGAGCTGGTGGAGCACGGCTACGGCGATGTCTCCATCGAAGGGGTGGCCCTGAGAGCCGGCGCGGCCAAGACCTCGGTCTACCGCTACTGGCCCAGCAAGGAAGACCTCGCCATCGACGCGCTGGAGCACGTCCTGCCCTCGACGGAAGGGCATGAGAGCACCGGCAGGATCCGCGAGGACTTCCGTGCCGCGTCCCGCATGATGGCCCGCTCCCTCGCCGGGCAGGCCGGCGACGTCCTGATGACCCTGGTGGCGGAGCGGCGGCGGCACCCTGCGGTCGCCGAGGCCGTCATGGAGAGGCTCGTCCGCCCCCGCCAGCGGGCCATGCTGGAGCTGCTGCGCCAGGCCGCCGCCCGCGGGGAGATCACCGCCGGGTCGGCCTCCGCCATCCCGGTGCTGGTCGGAAGCGGCCTGCTGCTGCAGCACTTCATGCACCACGGCACGTCACCCGACGACGAGCAGATCGACGAGTACATCGACCAGGCCGTCATGCCGCTGCTGGCCAGGCCGGGGCCCTCCGGCCCGCCGGCCTGACGCCGTGCCCGTCCGTCAGGAGCGCGCGGGCCGCCTCACCCGCGTTCCGCGGTCACGCCGAGGGCCCGCAGCAGCTCGGCGCGGATCTGGCCGGCGCCCGCGCCGGCGCCGAGCCGCTGCTCCGCCGCGATCCGGCCCCTGTCGAGCACGAGAACGCGATCGGCCAGCGCGATCGCCTCGTCCACGTCGTGGGTCACGAGGAGCACGGCGGGCCGGTGCTGCTCGACCAGGCGGCGCAGCAGCCCGTGCATCCTGAGCCTGGTCAGGGCGTCGAGCGCGCCGAAGGGCTCGTCGGCGAGCAGCAGCCTGGGCTCGCGCACCAGCGACCGGGCCAGCGCCACCCGCTGCTGCTCGCCGCCCGACAGCTCGTTGGGCCAGGCGCGTTCCCGCCCGGCCAGGCCCACCTCGGCCAGGCTCTCCCGGCCGCGCTCCACCGCGCCGTCGAGGCCGAGCACGACGTTGTCCAGCACCCGCTGCCAGGGCAGCAGCCTGGCGTCCTGGAAGACGACCGACACCTGCGCCGGCACCTCGATCAGCCCGTCGCCCGCCACGTCGAAGTCCAGCCCGGCCAGCGCCCGCAACAACGTGCTCTTCCCCGACCCGCTCTGCCCGAGCAGCGCCACGAACTCTCCTGGCGCGATCTCCAGGTCCAGCCCGTCCAGGATGGCCCGCGAGCCGTAGTGGCGGGTCAGGCCCTCGACGCGGATCAGCTCGCCAACGTCCGTCGCCACGACAGCGCCCTCCTCTCGACGAGCTTGACCCCGGCGTCGGAGAAGAGGCCCAGCAGGCCGTACAGGACGAGCCCGACGAGGATGACGTCGGTCTGCCCGTACGTGCGCGCCAGGTCCATCATGTAGCCGATGCCGCTGGTGGCGTTGATCAGCTCGGCCACGACCAGGTAGAGCCAGGCCGTCATGACGGCGAACCGCAGCCCGAGCAGGAACCCGGGCAGCGCGCCCGGCAGCACCACCTTCCGCACGAACGCGCCACGCCCGAGGCCGACCGTCTCGGCCAGCTCGACGTAGCGGCTGTCGATGGCGCGCAGGCCGTTGTGGGTGTGGATGTAGATCGGCACGAGCACGCCGACGGCGATGACCGTCACCTTCATCACCTCGCCGATGCCCAGCCAGAGGATCAGCAGCGGCATCACCGCGAGCGACGGGATGGCCCGCTTGAGCTGGACGGGGCCGTCGATCAGGGCTTCACCCCAGCGGCTCAGCCCGGACACCAGCGCGAGCAGCGTGCCGAGCGGGATGCCGATCGCCAGCCCCAGCACGACCCGCTGGACCGAGGCGAGCAGGTGGTCCTGCAGCCGGCCGGTACCGACCAGGTCGTACGCGGTGGCGACCACGGTCCACGGAGCGGACAGGAAGCGGGGGTCGAGCCGGCCCGTGGCCGAGGCGGCGGCCCAGAGCGCGAGCAGCAGGAACGGGCCGAGCAGGAACCCGAGCCTGATCCGCCGGCCGGGACGCAGGCGGCGGCGGGCACGCGGGCGCGGTGCGGCGCTCGCCGGGCGGGAGGTGACGAGCGTCATCAGGCACCGTCCTTGACCGCGTCGGCGCCGACCGTCTGGAAGCGCGAGTCGTACAGGTCCTGGGCCTTCAGCGGCGGGTTGCCGGTCTCCTCGGCCAGGAGGTCGATGGTCTCCTGGTGCCGGGCGACGACCTGCGACCAGTCTGCCGGGATCTCGGGCTCGCCCGCCTGGTCGACCAGATATCGGCCGTCGGCGGCGGACAGGCCCTGGTCCTTGACGTAGTAGCCGTCGATCCATTCCCTGGGGTGCTCGTAGGTCCAGCGGGTGGCGCGCGCCCAGGCGGCGACGTACTCGCGCAGCGCGGCGGCCTTCGCCGGGTCCTCCAGCACCTGCCGGCGCACGTACAGGTGGGCCGGGTCGTCGCGCAGGCCGTGGCGGACGGTGGTGGCGCCGTCCTTGCCGAACTTCGTGAGGTACCGCTTGATGTTGACGCCGCCGATCGGGGCCACGTCCACCTGCCGGGAGGCCAGCGCGTTCGGGTAGACGTCGCCGGTGCTCGGCAGCTCGACCAGGGTGACGTCGTCCTTGGTCAGCCCAGCCCGCTTCAGGACCCTGAGCATCAGGGCGCCCTGCGCCTGGCCGGGGCTGAAGGCGATCTTCTTGCCGCGCAGGTCGGCCAGGGTCTTCACGTTCGCCCCCGGCGCGATGCCGAGCTCGTAGATCGGGTGGTTCAGCGGGTCCTTGCGGAACTTCGCGGCGACGATCTTCACGGACAGCCCGGTCCAGGTCGCGTGGACGGGCGGGATGTCCGCGACCGCGCCGACGTCGAGCGCCTCCGCCCGGAACGCCTCGCTGGTCTGCGGGCCGCCGCTGATGTTGGCCCATTCGATGGCGAACGAGAACGCGTCGATCTCACCCGAGAGCTGGAGCGCGACCTTGGTCGAGGGGTCACCGATGATCAGCTTGGTGCCCTTGGGAACGGAGCTCGGCAGCGGCGCGTCCGCCGGGAGCGCCGCCGCCGGCCGCTCTCCCGCGCCGGCCTGGGCACACGCGGTCAGAGCGGCGAGCAGGAGCATGGCGAGCGCGGGGCGCGACAGGGAGGGAACAGGCATCCGGCATGGCCCTTCGACGTGCGACAGGAGATCAAGTCCTCCTCACGATAGGCACGCCCCACCCTTAAATCAATATTTCCTACCAATTTTATTGGTAATTACGGGACGGAGGAGGTCGTGAGCCCGTGGGGTCGCAGGTCAGCCGGTGCGCCGGAGCCCTCGGGCCAGGGCGGCGGCCTCTCCCCGGGTGGTGACGCCGAGCTTGCCGAGGATGTTGGCCACGTGGAACTTGACGGTGTTCTCGCTGATGCCCAGCCGCTCGGCGATCGCGCGGTTGCGACGGCCCAGCGCCAACTCGTCGAGGACGTCGTGCTCCCTGGGGTTCAGCGCGTCCAGCGGGGCCGCGGGCGGCCCGGCGGCGATCGGGACGGACGCGACGATCGTCGTGCCCCAGCCGGGAACCGGGTCGGCCTCCAGCACCCCGCCCAGCCCGGCCAGGCGGTCGCGGAGCCGGTGGACCGGCAGCGCGTCGGCGGCGATCGTGCCCGGCCCGTCGTCGCGCACCGTCACCCGCAGCACGAGATCCGCCACCTGCCAGGACACCCTGATCCGGCTCACCCCGCCCTGCTGGAGCATGGCCAGCACCGCGCCGAGCGCCACGGATCTGGCGGCGCGCGCCACCACCCCCGGCAGGGGACGGCCCGGCGGCTCGGGCGCCACCAGGTCGAGGGCGATGGCGTCGTACCGGGTGAGCAGCGACAGCTTGTCGGTGAGGATGCCGAACGCCTCGCCCGCGCGCTCCTCTCCGGCCTCCCGCTCGCCGCCGTTGCGCGTCTCGATCAGCGCGGGTACGGCCAGCTCGATGGCGGTACGGCGGGCCGCGGCGTCGTCGAGCCTGCGCGAGCGCAGCACCCCGAGCAGCGCGGTGAGCGTGGCGGCGTGCGCGTCGGCCAGATCGGTGTCGGGGACCGCCGTGAGCGCGCCGACGCGTTCGGCGCCGGTGACCAGGTCGGCGAGGTGCAGGACGGCGACCTCCACGAGCTGCTGGACGAGGCCGCGCACGGCGGGCGAGGGCTCGGCGTCGTCGCCGAGGACGATGGCGGCCATGCCACTTCGTGACTCGGGCGGCCTGACCGCGACCGCCAGCACCTGGCGCGGCTCACCGCCCAACCGGAGCCGCCCGAGCCACGGCGTGCGCACGTCGACCCGGCCGAGCAGCGGCTCCATCTCATCGGCGGTCACCTCGTCGAGGCCGTGGGTCAGCAGCGGAGACATGAGCACGCAGTCGCCGGCGAGCAGGGCCAGCCCGTCATGCGGCAGCACGGTCGCCAGCACGCGTGACAACCGCGGCAGGATCTCGTCGAACGGCGCCCGCAGCACGTCCAGCACCGCGGACATGGCGCCCGACCACGACGCATCGGCCATGGCGTTCAGATTAGCCCGGCCGTCCGCGGCAACGGCCACCCGTTCGGGTGGGCGCGGACCACCCGAACGGCCGGTTCGCCCGGGACGGCCGCCGCGCCAGGCTGTCGGCATGAGGACATTGAGGAGAACATGATGACTCTTGTGGCGGTGGCCTACCACAGCGGGTACGGGCACACGGCGCGGCTGGCCGAAGCGGTGCGCACCGGGGCGACGGCGGTGGCCGGCGTCAAGGCCGAGACGGTGCCGGTGAACGGCATCACGGAGGCGCAGTGGTCGATTCTCGACGCGGCCGACGCGATCGTCTTCGGCACGCCCACCTACATGGGCTCGGCCAGCCCCGACTTCCACACCTTCGCCCGCGACTCGGTCAGCCGCTGGCAGGACCAGGCGTGGGAGGGCAAGCTGGCGGCCGGGTTCACCAACTCCGGATCGATGAGCGGCGACAAGCTGCACACGCTCGAATACCTCGCCCTGCTGGCCGCGCAGCACGGCATGCTCTGGGTCGGCCTCGGCCTGAAGTCCGGATGGAACGCCGGCACCGCCTCCGAGCACGACCTCAACCGGCTCGGTGTCTGGCTCGGCGCGGCCGCCCAGTCCAACATCGACGAAGGGCCCGACCTGATGCACGACTCCGACCTGCGCACCGCCCAGCACCTCGGCGCCAGGGTCGCCGGGTACGCCGCCCTCCTCGCCGCCGCGAAGGCGGCCTGAGAGGGGGACGGCGCGCCGCGGGTCACGTGTCGAGATGCGGGCGATCATGGTCTTCCCCTCCCGCTCACGCGTTCCTGCCGTACGGGCACACATGAGGATTCGCCGAATCCGTCACCTTCGCCGGGCCCGTTCCGTCAAGGAAGGGAACGACCCTGATCGAAGGATGATGTGACCGTGGACGCTGACGAGTTCCTGGCCGGACGATTCGCAGAACACCGCACCCACCTGAAGGCGGTGGCGTACCGGATGCTCGGCTCTCTCACCGAGGCCGACGACGCGGTGCAGGAGGCGTGGCTGCGGCTCAGCCGTACGGACTCCGGCGCGATCGGCAACCTGGGCGGCTGGCTCACCACGGTGGTCGGCCGGGTCTGCCTGGACATGCTGCGCGCACGCGCCGCGCGCCGCGAGGCGCCTCTGGAGCACCGGCTGCCCGATCCGGTCGTCAGCCCCGAGGACGGAGGCGACCCCGAGCAGGAGGCGCTGATCGCCGACGCCGTCGGCCTGGCGCTGCAGGTGGTGCTGGACTCGCTGCGCCCGGCTGAACGGCTGGCTTTCGTGCTGCACGACATGTTCGCGGTGCCGTTCGAGCAGATCGCCACGATCGTGGACCGCTCCCCCGACACGGCCAAGAAGCTGGCCAGCCGGGCCAGACAGCGGGTACGGGGGACGATCCCGTCGGCCGACCGCGACCCCGTACGCCAGCGCCGGGTCGTCGACGCCTTCCTGGCGGCCGCTCGCGGCGGTGACTTCGCCGCGCTGCTCGCCGTCCTGGATCCCGACGTGGTCCTGCGCATCGACGCGGGCGCCTTCGCCGAGGGTGGTTCGTGGACGATCAGCGGCGCCGCCGCGGTGGCCGGGCACGCCCCGAACTTCCAGCGGTTCACGACCACCCACACCGTGCAGCGCGTGCTGGTGAACGGGGCGGCCGGGCTGATCAGCAGCGAGGACGGCCGGCCGCGATCGGTTCTCGGCTTCACCATCGCCGACGGCAGGATCGCCGCGATCGACATCCTCTCCGACCCCGAACGTGTCGCACGGCTCGACCTGGCCCTGCCGCGGGGCTGACGGGTGGAGTCCGGAACCACGCGGTGCCCCCACCGGCCCGGACGGTGCGCTACGCGGACGGGCCTCAGAGGGCCGGAGCCGGTGGGCCGGCTGCCGCGTCCGGTTCTCCTGATGGCTCTGGGCTGGTCATTTCTCGGAAAGACGGCACCCGGCGCAAGGGTGCGAACCGGGACATCGCCGTAGCGTCGGTGGCATGAAGATCGACGTGGTGCTGCCCTGCCTCAACGAGGCGGCGGCCCTGCCGTGGGTGCTCGGGCGGATGCCGCACGGCTTCCACCCGATCGTGGTCGACAACGGCTCGGCGGACGGATCAGCGAAGATCGCCGCCGAGCTCGGCGCGACGGTGGTGAGCGAGCCGCGGACCGGGTTCGGCGCCGCCTGCCACGCCGGGCTCGCCGCCGCCACCTCGGACGTCGTGTGCTTCATGGACGCCGACGCGTCGCTGGATCCCGAGCAGCTGCCCCGGGTGAGCGGGCCCGTCATGGCCGGCGAGGCCGACCTCGTCCTGGGTCGCCGGGTCCGCCGGCCCGGCGCGTCGTGGCCGGCGCACGCCAGGCTGGGCAACGCCGTGCTGGCCAGGCGGTTGCGCCGCCGTACCGGTGCCCGGCTGCGCGATCTGGGGCCGATGCGCGCCTGCCGGCGCGTCGCGCTGCTCCGGCTGGGGATCGTCGACCGGCGCTTCGGCTACCCGCTGGAGATGGTCCTGCGCGCAGGGGCGGCGCGCTGGCGCATCGTCGAGGTCGACGTCGACTACCTGCCCCGCAACGGCCGGTCGAAGGTGACCGGCACCGTACGCGGCACCCTGCGGGCCGTCGGCGACATGCGGCGGGTCATGACCCGCCAGGACGGAACCGCGTGAACCGGACGCAGATCGTCGTGATCGCCAAGGAGCCCGTGCCGGGGAAGGTCAAGACCCGGCTCGTCCCGCCGCTCACCTCCGAGGAGGCGGCCGCCGTGGCCGGGGCCGCGCTGGAGGACACGCTGCGCGCGGTCGCCCGGGCGCCCGCCGTACGCCGGGTGCTGGCCCTCGACGGCGCGCCCGGAACGTGGCTGCCCTCAGGATTCACCGTGCTCCCGCAGCGCGGCGGCGGCCTGGACGAGCGGCTGGCGGCGGCCTTCGAGGACGCGTACCGGCTGCTGCCCGTCCCCGTCGTGCTGATCGGCATGGACACCCCGCAGATCACCCCGGACCTGCTGGCCGAGGCCGTGGCCCTGCTCGACGGCCGCGACGCGGTGTTCGGCCCCGCGAACGACGGCGGCTTCTGGCTGCTCGGGCTGCGCGACCCCGACCCCGCGCTGCTGCTCGGCGTGCCCATGTCGGAGCCGGACACCGGAGAGGTGCAGCTGCGGCGGATGGAGGAGGCGGGGATGAGCGTCGCGTCGTTGCCGTGCCTGACCGACGTGGACACCATGGCGGACGCGGTCGAGGTGGCGGCGCTGGCCCCCCACTCCCGTTACGCCGCCGCGCTCGCCGGGACCGGGACGCGGTTGTGACCGGCGCCCGTGACCGGACGGTGGTGGTGACGGGCGCCGCCGGGTTCATCGGCAGTCACGTGGTGGCGGCGCTGGAGGCGTCAGGTCACGAGGTCGTGCCGCTCGACCTGCGCTCCGGCGGGGACGTACGCGACCCCGTACTGCTCGACCGGGTGCTGGCGGGCGCCGGCGCGGTCGTGCACCAGGCGGCCAGGGTCGGCCTCGGCGTGGACGTGGCCGACCTGCCCGGCTACGCCTCGACCAACGTGTACGGCACGGCCGTGCTGCTGGCCGCGATGGCCGCCCGCGACGTCAGGCGCCTGGTGCTGGCCTCCTCCATGGTGGTCTACGGCGAGGGCGCCTACGACTGCGCGCGGCACGGCCGGGTGCGGCCCGGCCCGCGCTCGGCCGAGGACCTGGCGCGGGGGTCGTTCGAGCCGTGCTGCCCCCGCTGCGGCGACCAGGTGCGCTGCTCCCCCATCGACGAGGACGCGCCGATGGATCCGCGCAACGCCTACGCCACCACGAAGCTCGCGCAGGAACACCTCGCCGCGAACTGGGCGCGCGAGACCGGCGGCACCGCGGTCGCCCTCCGCTACCACAACGTGTACGGCCCCAGGATGCCCAGGGACACCCCCTACTCGGGGGTCGCGGCGATCTTCCGGTCGGCGCTGGAGGCCGGTCGTGCGCCCCGGGTGTTCGAGGACGGCGGGCAGACACGCGACTTCGTCCACGTCCGCGACGTCGCCGGCGCCAACGTGGCCGCCCTCGCCGGTGGCCGGGCGGGGTGCCTGGCGGCGTACAACATCGCGAGCGGGGAGCCGCACACCGTCGGGGAGCTGGCCGGGGAACTGGCGGCCCAGCGCGGCGGCCCCGAGCCGGTCACCACCGGGGAGTACCGGCTGGGCGACGTGCGCCACATCGTGGCCGCGCCGCACCGGGCCGCCGCGGAGCTCGGCTTCCGGGCGCGGATCCGTTTCGCGGAGGGCATGAAGGAGTTCGCCACCGCACCACTCGCCTGAGCCGGACCAACCCCCCACCACACCACTCCGCCCGAGCCGGAGCACCACCGCCACCACACCACTCCGCCCGAGCCGGGCCACCACCGCCACCGCACCACTCGCCGGAGCGAGAGCGTCACGGCTTCCGCAGCCACTCGCTGGAGCCGGGCCACCGGCGTCACCGCGGCGCCTCGCCCTGCCCGGGAAGACCGGCTACGGTGTCGGGCCGGTGCAGGTGGCGAACCAGCGGCCGGCGACGGTCCACAGGTCGACGGTGGGGAAGCCGCAGCCTGCGGCGAGCGGGCCGATGTCGTCGGCGCAGACGGTCGCCCACCGGAACCAGTCGCCGGTGCGGCCACCCTGGCGCAGCCGTACGCGGTCCACCGTGCTCCCCGAACCCGGCGCGCGCACCTCGGCGAGCACGGACCCGCCCGGCCTGACCAGCTGCCGCAGGCGCCGCAGCAGCGCCACGGGATCGCCGCCGATCCCGATGTTGCCGTCGGCCAGCAGTGCCTCGGCCCACAGCCCGGCGCAGGGAACGGGTTGGAAGACGCACCCGAGCAGGGCCAGGCCGCCCGCGCGCCGGGTCAGCTCGACCGCCAGGGGGGTGATGTCGATGCCGAGGGCGAAGACGCCCCTGCGGGCGAGCGCCGCGGTCAGCCGGCCGGCTCCGGAACCGACGTCCAGGGTGGGGCCGCCGCACCGGTCCAGCACGTCGTCGTCGCCGTCGATGGGCCGCAGCCAGCGTTCGGCGGCGAGCGGGCGGACCCGGCCGTCGGCGTACTCGACCTCGACGTACCGTCCTCGCAGGTTGTGCTCGTAGAACGCGCCGATCATGGCGCCCCGGCTCCCGCGGGGGATCGGATCCGTCTCCCCCGAGCGTCCGGCACGATGCCGCGCGCGTCCGGACGCGGGCCGGACGGACCCGGACGCGGGCCGGGTGGGCCGGTGCGCGTTCTCGGTCGCGCGGCCTCGTGACGTGGTGCCGCGGACGCGTCAGGCGCGCGACCGGGCGGCGTATCCGGCACTCATCCCCCCGAATCCGATGTCGGATGCTGGTGTCCTTACCGGATATACTGTCTGTTATTCCTCGTTCACCCTGCGCATTCGCGTGCGCGGGAAAAGCGTTGGCACGCGCGTTCGCCCCGTCGCTAGCGTGTCGCCGTGACGTACGAGAACCCCCTGGCCTACGTGCTCGGCCTCGAAGGCATGGCTCTGATGCGCTCCTTCACCGGCGAGCACGACCGCGCGTTCGTCGAGGCGCGCATCGCCGAGATCCGGCGCCTGCTGGACGATCCGGCACTGGCCGATGCCGCCGTCGACGTCGTCCGCGTCGACACCGTCGAGGGTTACCGGATCTGGTCCCGCACGTACGACGATCCCAACTCGGCCTTCTCCTACGACGAGCCGATCATCGAGGAGATCGTCGGCACGCTGCCGGCGGGCCTCGCCCTGGACGCCGCGTGCGGCACGGGCAGGGTCGCCGCGGCCCTGGCCGGTCGCGGCCACCGGGTCATCGGCGTCGACAGCTCCCCCGACATGCTCGCCCGCGCTCGCGAGCGGGTGCCGGAGGGCGACTTCCGGCTCGGCCCGCTCGACCGGTTGCCGGTCGATGACGCCTCCGTCGACCTGATCGTCTGTTCCCTGGCGCTCACCCATGTCCCCTCGCTGGATCCGGTGCTGGTCGAGTTCGCCAGGGTGCTGCGCCCGGGCGGGCACGTGGTGCTCTCCGACATCCACCCGGAGGGCGTGGCCCGCGGCATCATCCCGTCGTTGCGGCTGCCGGACGACCGGCCCGCCCGCGTGGCCACCTACCACCACCGGATCGGCGACTACGTACGCGCCGCGCTGGGGGCGGGGCTTGAGGTGCGCCGTTGCGAGGAGCCTCGGGAGCCCGGCGCCGAGGTTCCCGAACCGCAGGATCCGCCGAACGAGCCGGGGTCCCTGGGTCCCTGGGACCTGTGGCCGTGGGTCCTGGTCGACCACGCGCCCGAGGCGGCGCGGGCAGCCATCGACGGCGTCCCCGCCGTCGTCGTCTGGCACCTCCAGCGCCCGGCTCTTCGATCGTGAACACGTTCCTCACCGCCTGCTCGCGCGCGTAGGCGGGGAGGCCCGGCGGCCGGTGGCCGGGCGGTCCTCCGTCCGAGACCCTCCGTCCCGTCCACGACGGGACGGAGGGCCGAACCGTCGCACGCCTACGGCAGGCCGTCGAGCCCGCCGGCGAGGGAGCGCAGGGCCACGGGCGGAGGGCGTTCGCAGGTGCTCGCGATGGTCACCGCCGTGCCGGAGCGCGCCGCGTCCAGCAGCGACTCCATGACGTCGAGCACGTGGAAGGCCAGCGATCCGCCCGCGCGCGGCTCCGCGCCGCCGGCCGCGTGGAGTCCGGCCGACTCGAGGTCCGCCAGTCCCACGCCGCGCCCGGCCTCGACGTAGCCGGCCGCCGCCGGCAGCTCCCGCCAGCCCTCCTCCCCCAGCACCGACGCCAGGACGGCGCCGTCGAAGTGGTTCGGGTCGGGTACGACGAGCGAGCCCTTCTCCCCGTGCACCTCGATGTTGGGTGACCTGGTCGCGACCCCGTCGAAGCTCATCACGAGCGTGGACAGCGCACCTGACGCGTGCACGAGCACCCCGGTGACGTGGGTGTCGACGCTGACCGGGATCTCCTCGCCCTGCCGGGGGCCCGAGCCGATCGTGCGTTTGGCCCGGGTGCGCCCGGCGGCGCCGACGACGGTCGCGACCGGCCCGAGCAGCGTCACCAGGCAGGTGATGTAGTAGGGGCCCATGTCGAGCAGCGGGCCGCCGCCGGGGGCGTAGTAGAAGTCGGGGTTGGGGTGCCAGCGCTCGTGACCCGGCGTCATCATCGTCGCGGTGGCCGCGACGGGCCGCCCGATCAGGCCGTCGTCGATCGCCTTGCGCGCGGTCTGCGTGCCCGTCCCTAACACCGTGTCGGGCGCGCAGCCGACGCGCACCCCGGCCTCGCCGGCCGCCTGCAGCACCCGCGCCGCGTCGGCCACGTTCGCGGCCAGGGGCTTCTCGCAGTAGACGTCCTTGCCGGCGGCGATGGCCTGCAACGCGACCTCGGCATGGGCCGCCGGGACGGTCAGGTTGAGCACGACGTCGACGCGCGGGTCGGCCATCAGCCCGGCCACGCTCAGCACGTCGGTGCCGGGGTAGGGCCGTACCGCCTCCCGCGCCCTGTCGAGGTCGAGGTCGGCCACCGCGACCAGCCGCACCTGCGGCAGCCGTTCGATGGTGCGGAAATACTGGGCGGAGATCGCGCCGCACCCGACGACGCCCACGTTCACCGGCTCGCCCACACCATGCCCCTTTCGATGACGGTGCGTACGCTGTCGTGCTGGAGCACGTCGACGCTGTGCCCCGGGGTCGCGACGAAGATCCGGCCCTTCCCCCACCGGCGGGTCCAGATGGCGGGCGAGGTCACCTCGCGGTGCCACGGGTCCCACGGGCGCACCCGCTGCGTGGTCGTGGCCAGCACGTCGACGTAGTCGTCCGTCAGCACCCAGTACTGCTCGGTGACGAGGTCGAAGTCGGCGATGCCCTCGGTGATGGGGTGGCCGGCCGCCTCGGGCGACATGTTCACGGTGTACGGGACGAAGTAGTGCTCCTGCCTGCCCACGTCGTCGGCGTCCGGGCCCTTGCCCGGGTGGCAGGCGAACTGCCCGCCGACGAGGTGCAGGTAGTCGGATGAGTTACGGAAGGAGTCGGCGATGCCGCCGTGCCAGCCCGCCATCCCGGTGCCGGCGCGGATCGCGGCCTCCAGCCCCTGCAGCTCGGCACGCTCGATCGTGCCCATGGTGTAGCACTGCACGACGAGGTCGACGCCGGACATGAACGCGGGGTCCGCGTACGGTGCGGGAGAGTCCGCCTTGACCACCTCGAATCCCTGCTTCTCCAGGAAGGGCACGAAGAGTTCCGTGGCCTCGACGGGGGCGTGCCCCTCCCAGCCTCCCCGCACCACAAGGGCCTTCCTGCCGTTCTCACCTGTCATGCCATCACCCATCGTTCTGTGGTCAACGACTCCGATGGTCGCATCCCGCCCCGCGTTCCAGGAGGCCGGGCCGGTGAAAGGATCGTGACCTCAGCTGAGCGAAAGGCACAGGAGATGGCTCCGAACATCGCTACCGCACGCCGCGTCGAGCTGCCCGAGCTGCTCGACTTCCTCCGCCCCAGGCATCACGGCCTGCTGTCCACCACCCGCGCCGACGGGCGGCCGCAGCTCTCGCCGGTCTCCTGCGGCGTCGACGCGGGCGGCACGATCGTGGTCTCCACCTATCCCGACCGTGCCAAGGCGCGCAACGCCCGCCGTGACGAGCGGGCGTCGATCTGCGTGCTGTCCGACGACTGGAACGGCCCGTACGTCCAGGTGGACGGCCGCGCCGAGGTGCTCGACATGCCGGAGGCCCTGGAGGCGCTGGTCGAGTACTACCGGTGCATCGCCGGCGAGCACCCCGACTGGGACGAGTACCGGGCGGCCATGCGGCGCCAGGACAAGTCGCTGATCCGCCTGCACATCGAGCGCTGGGGGCCCATCGCGACCGGCGGGTTCCCCGCGCGTCTGGTGTCCGGGGACTGAGACCCGGACGTCTCGACGATCGGGCGGCGGCACCGGCCGCCGCCGCCCGATCCCCTGAACACGGCGCTGAGCACGGCGCTGAGCACGGCGCTGAGCGGCTGGGCACGGCGCGCGAAGCCACGACCTCTCGTCGGAATGTCCGCGTAGGTCCCTTGACATCCGCAATTGGGCGAGTTAGCGTCCTCGAAACCTGGAATTAACGTTCACGTGAACGTTCATCCTCCCCAGGGAATTGTCGACGAGAAGGACGCCCCCTTGAGCGTGGACACCACCCGTGTTCCGGCCGACGACCTCCGGCGCGCGCTGATCGCAGCAGACCCCAAACTCTCCAAGTTCAACCCGCTCCCCCGCATACTCGCCTTCGACGAGTTCAATACAGGAACGCACGGCTGGTGCGAACTCATCGGAAACCACGACGGCCACGGAAATCTCGACACGGTCGACGTGCACATGCGCGACTTCCGCCCGCCGCAGCTCAGCGCGTGCGATTTCTTCGACATCGGCACGCACGCCGCGATGAGCGGGAATTACGCGCTCAAGGTCGCCACCCGGCCGGTGACCGGCCACACCGCGGTGGCGATCCGCCGGCTCACCATGGCCAGGCGCGGGGTGGTGCAGTTCGAGACGTACTTCACCTACAAGAGCGAGGCGGCCACCGCCGAGTCCTCGCTCGGCAACAGCTTCGGCGACATCGAGTGGGACGGCAACCTGCACCCGTCCGAGGCCCAGTTCGGGGCATTCACCGTGGCCACGGACCTGTGCGACGGCGAGGGCATCCGCTATCACTGCGTCGCCCGCTACCAGAACACCGACCTGGACCACAACTTCACCAGGCGCTGGATGTACCCCGTGGTGCCCGAGCCGACGCCCAGGGAGAACCTGCACAACCAGGAGAACCTCTCGCCCACCGAGGACTTCACCGCGCCGAACCCCGAGGACTGGCGCCCGCTCGACGAGGAGCCGCAGTTCCTCTGCTACAACGAGGTGCCGACCAAGGTCAACTGGCACTATCTGCGCTGGCAGTTCGACACCAGGACGCGGACGAACATCGAATTGCAGGTCAATGACCGGATCATGGACATGCGCCAGGTCCCGGTGCCGGCCTATCCCGACAAGTACGACGGCCTGGAGAACCTGCTCAATTTCTACGTCAGCGTGCGCACCCATTCTCCGGTACGCAACTTCCTTTTCCTTGATTCCGCACTGATTTCCGTGGATTGGTGAGCACCGGCATGAGGCACGCTCTTACCGCCGTTCTTGAACGCAACACCACTTTCACCGCAGATTTCGCGACCGAGCCGTACGAAGCGGGCTGGGCCGCGGAGGCGCGCTGGTTCGTCCGGACCCTGGCTCTGGAGGGCGACGCGCCCGCCCTGCGGCTGACCGCCCAGATCTCCCCCGACGGGCTGCACTGGTGCGACGACGACGGGAGCACCGAGCAGATCGCCACGGAACCCGGGCTGGTGTCCATGCGGGTGCGCGAGTTCGGCCACTGGTTGCGCCTGCGCGCCACGCTGACCGGCGGCGACCCGAAGGCCAAGGTCCTGATCTACCTGGCACTCAAGAGCTGAGAGGAGCTCGACATGACGGCAACGGAGGGAGTGGGCAGGCGGCGGTTCCTGGCCCTCCTGGGAGCCGGGGCCGCCGGCGCCTCCCTCCCCGCCCTCGTCACCGGGTGCGCCCCCGGCGGCAAGGGGACGGGACCCGCCGCAGGAGGGAACCGGCCGCTCAGCGCCGCGTTCTACCAGGCGATCAACGACCTGGACCCGCACGGCCCGAGCGCCGTGGACGAGGCGTCGCTGCTCGCCAACCGGCAGATCTACGACACGCTCGTCGCCTGGGACGGCGAGAAGGCGGCGCCGAGCCTGGCCACGTCGTGGCGCCAGCCCGACGAGACGACGTGGGAGTTCACCCTCCGCGACGGCGTCGTCTTCCACGACGGCGGCAAGCTGACCTCGGCCGACGTCAAGGCGTCGCTGGAGCGCCTGGCCGCCTCCGACGGCCCGCAGAAACCGCTGTGGTCCACGGTGGACACGATCAAGGCCCCCGACCCGCGCACCATCACGATCACCACGAAGGAGCCCGCCGGCACCCTGCTGGTGAACCTGGCCCTCGCCTTCATCCTGCCGGCCGCCCAGATCGGCAAGGGCGACCTGTCGCGCAACGCGATCGGCAGCGGCCCCTTCGCCGTCGAGTCGTTCACCCCCTCGTCGCAGCTGCTGCTCAAGCCCGCGCCCGGCTACTGGGGCGGGGCGCCCAAGCTGGCCGGCCTGCGCCTGCCGTACATCCCCGAGTCCTCCACGCGCATGACGTCGCTGCAGAACGGCGAGGTGGACGTCACCTGGATCATCCCGCCCGACGAGCTCGGACGGCTGCGCGGCGTCGACGGCGTGAAGATCGAGAGCAAGCCGGGCGTCAACTACTTCCTCACCTGGTTCAACTGCGGCAGGAAACCCTTCTCCGACCCGCGCGTGCGCCGCGCGCTGCTCCACGCGCTCGACGTCAAGACCATCGTCTCCAACCTGTACGGCGACGCCGCCGCCGTCATGGACGCCCCGATCCCGTCCGCCGTCTTCGGTCACGCCCCCCAGAAGCCCTACGAATACGACCCCGACCTGGCCAGGCGCGAGCTGGCCGAGGCCGGTCACGGCTCCGGGATCCGCACCTCGATGATGTGGTTCAAGGACACCGGGCCCCTCGCCACCGAGCTGGCCCAGTCGATCATCTCGGCCTGGGCCAAGGTCGGCGTGGTCGTCGAGCCGCAGCAGATCGAGAAGGCGGCCTGGCTCAAGCGGCTCACGGCGCTCGACTGGGACATCGAGCTCCAGGTCAACACGGTGACCACCGGAGACGCCGACTACACCCTCGGCCGGCTCTACACCAGCGAGGCCAACCGCATGGGCTACGCGAACAAGGAGCTCGACGGCATCCTCGCCAAGGCCAAGGCCACCTCCGACCAGGACGAGCGCAAGTCGCTGTACGGCCGGGCATGCGAGATCATCTGGCGTGACGCGGTCGGCGTCTTCCCCGCGGCGCTGGCCGCCACGTACGGGCTGCGCTCCACCGTCGCGGGATTCGTCCCCGCGGCCAACAGCCAGCCCGAGTTCCGCACGGTGTCGGCCACCGGGTGACCCGTGCGAGACCAGACCCCAGCCCGGGAGCGCCATGCGTGAGGCACGCCGTACGACACTGAAGGACATCGCCGAGAGCCTCGGCGTCTCCGTGAACACCGTCTCCAGAGCCCTCGCCGACAAGGACAGCGTCGGCCTGGAGACGCGCAAGCGGGTGAAGGCCGAGGCCGAGCGGCTGGGCTACGTGCCCAACTCCACGGCCAGGTCGCTGGTCCTCGGCTCCGCGAGCACGCTCGGCATGGTGATCACCAATCCGTCCAACCCGTTCTACGCCCAGCTCATCAGCGGGATGGAGCAGCACTGCCGGCGGCACGGCTACTCCTTACTGCTGATGGCGACGGAGGAGAGCCTGGCCAACGAGCGGCGCGCGGCCGAGGAGCTGCTGCGGCGCGGCGTGGACGGGGTGCTCGTGGTGACGGTGCAGGAGGGGGCCGAGCACTGGCGGCGCTTCCGCGCGGCCGGCGTCCCGCTGGTCCTGATCAACCGTGACGTGCCCGAGCTGAACGCCGACCTGGTGGGCGTCGACCACGTGAAGGGCGGCTACGAGGCCGCCAGGCACGCCGTCGCCCAGGGCGCCAGGAAGATCTACTTCCTGGAGGAGGACCTGGGCGTCTCGGCGGTCGCCGACCGCGTCGAGGGTTACCGGCGGGCCATGGCCGACAGCGGCCTGCCCGTCGAACCCGACACCGTGATCAGGGTGCCGACCCGGCGGCTGGAGCAGAGCGCGATGCCGTGGGACCCGAGCGAGGCGTACCGGCTGGCCAGGGAGGTCGTGCGGTCCGCGCAGCGCCCGATGGCGTTCGTGGCCGGCAACGACTACTTCGCGCTCGGCGTCTACCGGGTCGCCGACGAGGCCGGGCTGCGGATCCCCGACGACATCCTGGTCGTCGGCTACGGCGGCCACCCGTTCGCCCCCTACGTGATCCCCTCGCTCACCACCGTGGAGCTGCCCGCCGCGGACATCGCCGTGTCCGCCGTCGACCGCATGTTGCGGCGGCTCGGCGCGGCGGCGGGGGCGCCGGAGCAGGTCCTGTTCCCGCCCCGGCTGGTCGTGCGGGCGTCGAGCGGCGGGGGCGGCACATGACCGCCTACCTCGGACGGCGGCTCGCCCAGGCGCTGCTCCAGATCTGGGGCGCGATCACGATCGTCTTCATCGCCCTGCGGGTGCTGCCCGGCGACCCGGCCGAGCTGATCCTCGGCAGCCAGGCCACGCCCGAGGCGCTGGAGGAGCTGCGCGGCAACCTCGGGCTCGACGAGCCCCTGCTCGTCCAGTACGCCACCCACATGCGGGACGTCGTCGCCCTCGACTTCGGCCACTCCTGGCGGCAGAGCGTCAGCGCCCTGGACGCCTGCCTGGAGCGCCTCGGCTCGACCCTGTCCCTGTCGGCGTGGGCGATGGTGATCACCATCGTGCTGGGCTTCGCGGCCGGTACGTTCGCCGCCCGCCGCGCGAACACCTGGGCCGACCACCTGGTCTCGGTGTCCTCGCTGGTCGGCCAGGCGCTGCCGCCGTTCTGGATCGGCATCATGCTCTCGCTCATCTTCGCGCGCTGGTTGCAGATCCTGCCCAGCACGGCCGACGGCACCATGGTCAGCCTGCTGCTGCCCGCGTTCACGCTGGCGCTGCCGTTCGTGGGCTGGCTGGGCCGGCTCGTACGCACCGGAATCCTCGAGGAGATGAACCAGGACTACGTCCGCACGGCCCACGCCAAGGGCATGAGCCCGCGGGTGGTCTTCTCCATCCACGTGCTGCGCAACACCCTGGTGCCGGTGGTGACCATGCTGGGCCTGCTCATGGGCTACTTCATCGCGAACGGCGTCATCGTCGAGGTGATCTTCGCCTGGCCCGGGATCGGGTCGCTGCTCATCGACTCGATCACCTTCCGCGACTACGCCGTGGTCGAGGCCGTCCTGACCGTGATCACGGTCTGCTACATCCTGCTCAACCTGCTGGTCGACGTGCTCTACGTGTATCTCGACCCCAGGATCCAGTTGGAGAACGCCTGATGACAGTGAACGTGCGAGGCGCGACGCTCGCCGGCCGGCTGGCCGCGCTGCCCCTGCGCGCGCACCTGGCGCTCGGGACCGTGCTGCTGTTCGTGCTGGCCGGCCTGCTCGGGCCGCTGCTGGCGCCGTACGACGCGGCCCGCACCAGCCCGGTCGACCGGCTGCTGCCGCCGGGCGCCCGGCTGTCCGACGGCGCGACGGCGTGGCTCGGCACCGACCAGGTCGGGCAGGACCTCCTGGCCGAGGTGCTGGCCGGGATGCGCACCTCGCTGACCGTGGCGCTGGTGACCGTGGCCGTCGGCGGAACGGTCGGGCTGCTGCTCGGCCTGCTCGCGGGCTACTTCGGCGGCTGGGCCGACGGGATCATCTCCAGGGTCGGCGACATCCAGCTCGCCTTCCCCAGCCTGCTGCTGGCCATCCTGCTGGCCGGGGTCCTGGGCCCCAGCATGGTGAACGTGATCATCGCCCTGGCGGTCACCAGATGGGTGATCTTCGCCAGGGTGGTGCGCGGCTCGGCGCTCGCCGTGCGCGACCGGGAGTTCGTCGACTCGGCGCGGGTGATGGGCGCCTCCCACGCCCGCATCCTCGCCGGCTACATCCTGCCGTCGTGCCTGCCGCCGCTGATGGTCGCGGCCACCGTGCAGGTCGGCCTGACCATGGTCGCCGAGGCGTCGCTGAGCTTCCTCGGCCTCGGCGTGCCCGCCGGGCAGGCGTCCTGGGGCTCGACGATCGCCGAAGGCCGCGACTACCTCGCCTCGGCCTGGTGGATCGCGGCCGTGCCGGGCGCCGCCCTGGCGCTCGTCGTGGTCAGCATCGGCGTCCTCGGCGACCTGCTGCGTGACGCCTCCGACCCGATGACGGAGCTGTGACGATGAGTGAAAGGACGAACGGATCCGCAGCCCCGCTGCTGGAGGTCGAGGACCTGGCCGTGGAGTTCGACACGCCGGCGGGGCCGCTGCGGGCCGTGCGCGGGGTGTCCTTCGAGGTCGACGAGTGCGAGACGCTCGCGATCGTCGGCGAGTCCGGCAGCGGCAAGAGCGTGACCGCGCAGGCGCTGATGGGGCTGGTGCCGCAGTCGGCGCGCATCGCGGGAGGGCGCGTCTCGATCGAGGGCCGCGACGTCGCCGGGCTGTCCGGCCGCGAGTGGCAGGCGCTGCGGGGCGAGCGCATCTCCATGATCTTCCAGGATCCGCTGAGCGCGCTGAACCCGTCGCTGACGGTGGGCTACCAGATCGCGGAGATGTTCCGCAGGCACCGCGGCACCGGCCGGGCGGAGGCCCGCCGCCGGGCGGCGGAGCTGATGGCGCAGGTGGGCATCCCCGATGCCGAGCGGCGGCTCGACGACCATCCGCACCGCTTCTCCGGCGGCATGCGGCAGCGGGTGATGATCGCGATGGCGCTGGCGCTCGACCCGCGGCTGCTCATCGCCGACGAGCCCACCACCGCGCTGGACGTGACCGTCCAGGCGCAGATCCTGCGGCTGCTGCGGCAGCGGCAGCGGGCCGAGCGGCTCGGCATGGTCCTCATCAGCCACGACCTCGGCGTGGTCGCGCGGGCGGCCGACCGGGTGGCCGTCATGTACGCGGGCCGCATCGTCGAGACCGGCACCGTGGCCGAGGTGTACGAGCGGCCCGCCCACCCGTACACGCTGGGCCTGATGCGGGCGGTGCCCGACCCCCGCGACCTCGGCGCCCCGCTGGAGGCGATCGACGGCCGGCCGCCCGACCTGGCCGCGCGGCCCGCCGGCTGCGCCTTCCACCCGCGCTGCCCGTTCGCCAGGGACGTCTGCCGCACCGACGACCCCGCCCCGCGCGAGCTCCGCGCTCGGCGTACCAGTGCCTGCCACTTCGCGGAGGAGGTGATCGCGCATGGCCGGGGCTGAACCCCTGCTGGAGCTGTCCGACCTGGTGACGAGCTACCGCCTGCGGCCGGGGATCGGCCGGCGCGGGGGCGAGGTGCGGGCCGTGGCCGGCGTGAGCCTGACCGTCGGCGCGGGCGAGACCGTCGGGCTGGTCGGCGAGTCCGGGTGCGGCAAGTCCACGATCGCGCGGACCATCGTCGGCCTGGTGCGCCCGTCCGGCGGCAGGGTCCTGTTCGACGGCCGCGACCTCGGCACCCTGCCCGCCAGGGAGCTGCGCAGGCTGCGCCGCGACATCCAGCTCGTCTTCCAGGACCCGTACGCCTCGCTGAACCCGCGCATGACCGTCGCCGCCCTCATCAAGGAGGCGTGGCGCATCCACCCCGGGCTGGTGCCGCGCGAGCGGTGGGACGAGGAGGTGCGCGCCCTGCTGGAGCGCGTCGGCCTGCGCCCCGAGCACGCCGGCCGCTACCCCCACCAGTTCTCGGGCGGGCAGCGCCAGCGCATCAGCATCGCCAGGGCGCTGGCCGTGCGGCCCCGGTTGATCGTCTGCGACGAGGCCGTGTCCGCGCTCGACGTCTCGGTGCGGGCGCAGATCCTCAACCTGCTGCAGGAGCTGCAGCGCGACCTGGGCGTGTCGTACCTGTTCATCTCGCACGACCTGGGCGTCGTCCGGCACCTGTGCGACCGGGTGGCGGTGATGTACCTGGGCAAGATCGTCGAGACCGGTTCCAAGGAGGACATCTACCGGAACCCGGCCCACCCGTACACGCAGGCCCTGCTGTCGGCGGCGCCCAGCCTGGACGACTGGCGGCCCGGCGGCGGGCGCGACGAGATCGTCCTGACCGGAGATGTTCCCTCACCGTTGCGCCCGCCGACAGGCTGCCGTTTCCGTACACGCTGCTGGCAGGCCCAGGATCGATGCCGCGACGAGGAACCGGCGCTGGTCGAACGGGACACGGGTCACCCGGTCGCCTGCCACTTCCCCGGAGCGCTTCCGCCCCCCGCAACGACGGCGCCCGAGAGCGGCCGTCTCACGAAGGAGTGATCCATGCCAGGCACGTTCCTGCCCGCGCTCGCCACAGGCGCCCTGATGGCCACCACCGTGCTCGCGGGCGCGGGCCCGGCCGCCGCCTCCGCGAGCACCTGCGCGGACGCGCCCGCCACGCCGGTGACGACGGCGGCCGTCTTCAACGACCCGGTGAGCGGGGACGGGGCGGCGCTCGTCCAGAAGCTCTGCGGCCTCGTCAAGCAGACGCCCGCGGGCGCCCGCATCCAGGTCGCCCACTTCGTCATGTCGGGCGCCGCGGGCACCGAGTTCGCCGACGAGCTCGTCAAGGCGCACCAGCGCGACGTGGACGTGCGGGTCGTCCTGGACGGCGACAGGCGCGGCGCGGCCGTCGCGGAGAAGCTGGCGGCGGCGCTGGGCACGGACACCTCGGCGCGCTCCTGGCTGCACGTGTGCACCGGCCCGCCCTCCGGCGGCACCGCCGCCTGCATCGGCAACAAGGGCCAGCACAACAAGTTCTACCTGTTCTCGCGCACCGGCCACGCCTCCGAGGTGGTGGTGCAGTCGTCGGCCAACCTGACCGACCTCAACTCCACCACGTACTGGAACAACGCGGTCGTCCTGCCCGGCAACCGGCGCCTGTACGACGCCTACGCCGGCTACTTCTCCGACCTCGCCGCGGAGCGCAAGAACCTCGACTACTACCGGGTCGTCCAGACCGGCGGGCCCGGCGGCTCCGTACGGGCCGGCTTCTTCCCCAAGGCGAGCGGCGACCCCGTCGTCGACGAGCTCGGCAAGGTGTCCTGCCGGGGCGGGACGACGATCAGGGTCGGCATGTCGGAGTGGGACGCCTACCGCGTGGCGATCCCGCGGCGGCTGCGTGACCTGGCGGCCCAGGGCTGCACGGTGCGGATCGTCTACGGGATCATGGACGACGAGGTCAAGGAGCTCCTGCTGGCCGAGCCGCGCGTCGAGCTGCGCGCCCTCGGCGACGGGGCCGCGCTGCCCGGCCGCGTGCACTCGAAATACCTGCTCGTCGAGGGCTCGTACGACGGCGACCGCCACGCCCGCCGGGTGTTCACCGGCAGCCACAACTACAACGAGACCTCGCTGCGCCGCAACGACGAGGTGCTGTTGCGGTTGAACAACCGGAAGGTCTACGAGCAGTACGTGGCGAACTTCGAGCGCATGCGCGAGGTGGCCGCGCCGGCGACCCAGCCGTAGCAGGACGCCCGTGGCGGGACGGGCGGCCCGTCTAGCCGCTGCGGCCCTCCAGGCCCGTGATGGCGATCGTGCCGGACGTGCCGCGCAGGCCGAAGCCGTGGCGGAAGCCCTCGCGGGCCTGCGGCGTGGCGAGGGTGCCGCCGATCGAGGCGGTGCGCAGCCGCCGCCACTCGCCGGGTGCGCCGCCCGTCGTGGACCCGCCGGCCGTGCCCGCCGTCCGGGCGAAGGAGGTGATGGTGTCGCCGGACAGCACCAGCGCCAACCGGTCGCCGGGCGCCAGGGTCAGCGCGGCGTCACCGGGCGTGTCGAGGAACCGGCCGCCCACCCGCACGTTGATGCCCGACTGCTTGCGGGTGTGGTTGTACCAGGCGGTCACGTAGTTGTCCTGGTCCTTCACCCAGCCGACGAACACGCTGTCCTCGGCGCTGCCGGTGCCGGCGAAGGAGCCGGCCGTCACCACGCTGATCGCGTCGGCCGACGACGGCCCCGCCGGTCCCGCGACCACGCCGAAGAACGGCCGCGCGCCGCTGCCCGCGAACCTGCCCCCGCCGACCGTGATCTCCGGCTCGGCCTCGCCGCCTTCCGGCCGGTGCACGGTGTAGCCCGCGGAGGTGTCGGTGGCGAACGTGTCCTCCACCTCGACCTTCGCGTACGCGGCCGGGTCGAGCTCCCGCTCCACGTGCGCGTACGCGCTCACCGCCCGCACCTGCCGGTCGTAGGTCGCGAAGGCCCGCACGGGGTGAACGTCGGGGCGCGGCCCTTCGCCGTCCGGCGGCGACACCCGCCAGCGCACCGCGAACTCGCCGCCCGGCCGCACCACGGGGGTCTCCGTCCTGCCGCGCGGCTCAGCGGACCAGCCGGGCGGCACGGCCAGCTCGACCTTCACCTTCGTGGCCGGCCTGCGGCCGTGGTTGGCGAACGTCGTGGTCACGGCGGCGGGCGTGCCCTGCCCGGTGACGGTCGCGTCGAGGCTGGTGTCGCCGGCGGCGGGCGACCACGCCTGCAGCTCGGTGACGCCGACGTACGCGCCGGGCTGCGGCGCGAACACCAGCCGGATCGCGGTCGTGGTCAGCTCGGGGAACGTGACCCGGTTCAGCGCCGCGCCTGCGGGCCGCTCCGGCGTGCGCGCCTGGCCGGGCACCTCGCGCCACGCCCCGCCGTCAAGGAACTCCAGCCGGTACGACGCCGGCGCCCGCACCTCGCCGCCGTCGTCGTAGCTGTGGAACCGCACGTCGCTCACCCGGGTCGGCACGCCGAAGTCGACGCCGAGATGGTCCTCGGGGTTCGGCGAGCGGTGGTTCGTCCACCGGCTGTGCGGGATGTCGTCGTAGAAGATCCGCCCGTCCACGGCGTCCCACACGCTGTCGATGGCGCCCGTGTAGGAGGCGAACGGCTTGGGGTGGCCGGTGCCGTGCGGGTTCGCGGCGTCGTTGCTCGGGCGCTCGGCGCGGTGGGGAGCCGGGCCCGGCACGCGGGCGGCCAGCTCGCCGAGCCCCGGCCGGGTGGCGGCGAGCCTGCCGTCCACGTAGAGGCGCAGGCCCTTGCCCTGGCCGTACCTCGTGCCGTCGCGGTCCCACAGGACCGTCACGTTGTGCCCGTGGTAGGGCACGTTCTCCAGCGCGAAGTGCGTCCACCCCGCGGGGGCCAGCGGGTTGACCACGACCTTGCCGCCCGCCTGCGGGCGCAGCCCGATCAGGCCGCTGATCACCAGGTCGTTGAAGGTGGAGTGGTTGTAGTGCTCGCTGTGGCCCTTGCCGTCGTAGATCCAGCGCGGCTCGTCGGGGTGGTGCGCCTCCGCGACGTACGGGCGGCCGTCCTTGTACTGGGTGAGCGCGTACCCGCGCAGCAGGCGGTAGTAGTCGGCGGCGGTCACCACGTCCTGGTCGCGCCCGTTGAGCAGGTTGGCCAGCCCGGTCAGCGTGGTCGACGTCGAGTACGGCCAGCTCGGCCCGTTCCAGCGGCAGCAGCCGCTCAGCGCGTCCTTCATGAACAGCGGGCTGCGCCGCTCGGCCGTGGCCGGCCCGTACGGCGCGGCGAACCCCTGCGGGTCGAGCAGTTGCGCCCACGCCCGCTCGGTGCCGGGCCTGGCCATGCCGAACGCCCACGGCACGAACCCGATCTGCTCCCTGGTGGTCACCAGCTTCTGCTCGGGGTCCAGGTCGGCGCGGGCCTTGTGGTAGAAGAACCGCCGCTCCGGGTCCCACAGGTGGCGGTGCAGGGCGTCGCGCAGCGCGTCGGCCCGCCGCTCGAACGTCTCGGCCAGCGACCTGTCGCCGCGCATCCCGGCGATCGCCGCGATGGCCCTGGCGTCGCCGTACTGGTAGGCGTTCAGCGTCGGCCGGTAGCCCGCGCCGCCGTGATAGGGGTCCTCGGGGTCGGTCTCGTAGGAGGAGGCGGTGTACTCCATCGCGTCCCACACCGGCACCGACCAGTAGAGGCCGAGCCCTTCGTCGTACTGGCCGCCCCACTTGTCGTACTGGCGGACCAGGTCGGGCAGCAGGTTCTCGACGAAGGACGCGTCGCCGGTCACGAGGTAGCGCTGGTAGGCGGCGTCGGCCGCCCACCACGCGTACTGGTGGGCCCAGTCGTCGGTGTCCTCGTTGACGAAGTCCTCCTTCGGCTTGGGCCCTGCGCCGGGGCCCCGCAGCCAGTAGGTGAGGTAGTCGTCGATCGGGCGGGGGTCGCGCAGCCAGCGGCCCTCGTACACGTGGTGGCCCGCGGCGGCGACGATGCCGCCCAGCGGCGCGGCGTAGCCGGGGGCGTTGTGGAACTCGGTGATGATGTGGCCGGTCGCGGAGCCGGTGTAGCGGATGTGCCGCTTGAAGGTGCTCCAGCGGTAGTAGTAGACGTCCTGGATCTCCTGGTCGGGCACGTCCAGGAAGGGGATGTTGGCTTCGTACCACTCAGGTTCGGCGAGGCCGGCCAGCAGCGCGCGGTGGTCGAGGAAGTCCGTGCCCCTGCCGACCTCGGGATACGTCGGCGAGGGCTCGGGGGCGGCGGCCGCCGGGGCGGGGATCAGGGCGTGCGGCGCGGCGAGCACCGCGAGCATCGCCAGCGCGGCGGCCGTGCGTCTCATGGTCACCTCGGGCGTTCTCGGGGGGTGACGGCGACCGGGCGGCACCCGGGCCCGCTCAGTTCCGGTCAACTGATCGACCGAACCTGACCGATATTGCTCAACTATTGACCACTCGCCGGCGATACGCAAGATTCGCCCGTCCGGGAAACCGCCGTCGTCGCCGTGGTGGCGCTCGGCGCGGTGGAGCAGGCGCCGATCCGTGCGGGCGGGCTCCCCGGCGTCAGCCGCTCCCCGGCGCCTCCGCCGGGGCCCCCGTGGGCACGCGGGAGGTGGCCGGGAAGGCGCCGGAGCGGCGGTGGCCGGGGAGGAACGCCGCGATCGCGAGCGCGACCAGTGCCGCGCCGCTGCCGATCGCCATGACCAGGCGGAAGCCGTTCTCGGACGGCGCGGTGAGCGCGCCGAAGGTGACCGTCAGCTGGGCCAGCACCACGCCCGCCACCGCGCTGGAGACGGACGTGCCGATGGAGCGCATCAGCGTGTTGAGGCTGTTGGCGGCCGCCGTCTCCGAGACGGGGACGGCGGCCATGATGAGCGCGGGCATGGCGCCGTACGCGATGCCGATGCCCGCGCCGATCACGGCGGAGACGAGCACGAGGTGCCAGATGGCGGACATCAGCACGACGCTCAGGCCGTAGCCGGCGGCGACCACGGCGGCGCCGAGCATCAGCGTCACCTTGGGGCCCCTGGCTCGGGACACGCGCGCCGACACCGGCGCCATGGCCATCATCACCAGGCCGGACGGCGCGAGCACCAGGCCCACGGCCAGCATCGTCTGCCCCAGGCCGTAGCCGGTGGCGACCGGCAGCTGCAGCACCTGCGGGAGCACCAGGGACATGGCGAACATCGCGAAGCCGAACACGGCGGAGGCGAGGTTGGTGAGCAGCACCTGGCGGCGCGCGGTGGCGCGCAGGTCGACAAGCGGCTGCCTGGTCCGCAGCTCCCACCATCCCCAGGCCGCGAACACCACGGCCGACGCGGCGAACAGGCCGATCGTCAGGCCGCCCGCCCATCCCCAGTCGGCGCCCTTGGAGATGGCCAGCAGCAGGCAGATCAGCCCGGCGGACAGGCCGGCGGCGCCGACCAGGTCGAATCGCCCTCCGCTGCGCACACTGGACTCGGGCACGAGCTTCACCACGAGCACGGCGGCGAGCACGCCGAAGCCGGCCGACGTCCAGAACAGCACGTGCCAGTCGGTGCTCTCCGCGAGCAGGGCGGCCGCGGGCAGGCCGAGCGCGCCGCCGACGCCCAGCGAGGCGCTCATCAGCGCGGTCGCGGAGCCGAGCCGCTCGGGTGGCAGCTCGTCGCGCATGATGCTGATGCCCAGCGCGATGACGCCGGCCGCCAGGCCCTGCAGGGCGCGTCCCACGACCATGGGGGCCAGCGTGTCGCTGAGGCCGCCGATGGCCGAGCCGGCCACCAGCAGGGCGAGGCTGACGAGGAGCATGCGGCGTTTGCCGTACATGTCTCCGAGCCGCCCCACCACCGGCGTCGCGACCGCGCCCGCGAGCAGGGTCGCGGTGATCGCCCAGGTGGCGTCGGACGCGGTGGCGCCCAGGAGCGCGGGCAGCTGCGGGATCAACGGGATGATCAACGTCTGCATGAGCGCGACCACGATCCCGGCGAAGGCCAGCACCGCCACGACGACGGTGGGCCGGCGTGGCGGTGCGGCGGGCTCGGCAGGGACGTGGGGCATGTGGTGCCTCCGTGGGTGGCGAAACAGGACGTCGCGCCATTTTAAATCAGTCGCTTGACTTAAGCTAACCGGCCCGGTTAACTGGCGGCGAAATCCGCGGTCAGTCCAGAGGAGGTCGTGATGGGCCACGACGACGTGGAACAGGCGTTGAACTACCCCATTCCCAGCGAGGCCGCACTCGAGCCGCCCGCCGAGTGGGCGCGGCTGCGCGAGCGCTGCCCCGTCGCGCGGGTGACGCTCCCCAGCGGCGACCAGGCCTCCCTGCTGACCAGGTACGACGACGTCAAGCTGGTGTTGTCGGACCCGCGCTTCACCCGGCAGCTCAACGCCGACGACGCGGCCCGCATCGCGGCCAACGAGTCGGGCGGCGTGTTCAACAGCTCGATGGCCACGACCATCCCGCAGGGCGGCGAAGGGCACCAGCGGTGGCGGCGCATGGTCGGCAAGTGGTTCACGGCCAAGCGCATGGCCGCGCTGAAGCCCGGCATCGAGGAGATGGCCGAACGGCTCATCGACGACATGGTGGCCCAGGGCCATCCGGCCGACCTCAAGGCGAGCCTGGGCTTCCCGCTGCCCGTGTGGGTGATCTGCGACCTGCTCGGGGTCCCCGACTCCGACCGCGACAAGTTCGCGTACTGGTCCGACACGCTGCTCAACCTGACCCGCTACACGCAGGCGGAGATCGACGCGGCGCAGACCGAGTTCGTGGCGTACATGGGCGAGCACGTCGCCGCCAGGCGCGCGCGGCCGGGCGACGACCTGCTCAGCGAGCTCATCAAGGGCGCCGACGCCGCCGGCGAGACGATGCCCGACACAGCGTTGGTCGCCACCGGCATGGGGCTGCTGGTCGCCGGGCACGAGACGACGGCCAACATGATCGGCAAGATGGTGGCCATGCTGCTCGCCGACCGGCGGCGCTGGGAGCGGCTGCTCGCCGATCCTTCGCTGGTGCGCTCCGCGGTGGAGGAGTCGCTGCGGTTCGACGCCAACCCGGGCTTCGGCATGCCGCGCTACATCGGCGAGGAGGTCGAGGTCGCCGGCGCCGTCATCCCCCGGGGCACCACCGTGGTGTGCAGCATGGCCGCCGCCAACCGCGACGAGAACGCCTTCGAGCGCGCCGGGGAGATGAGGCTGGACCGCGTCCCCAACCCGCACCTGGCGTTCGGCTCCGGCGCGCACTCATGCCTCGGGCAGTCGCTGGCCCGCACCGAGCTGCAGACCGTGCTCGAGGTGCTGCTGCGCAAGCTGCCCTCGCTGGAGCTCGCCGTCCCCGCGGAAGACCTGCACCGCGTCGAAGGGCTGGCCGTCGGCGGGTTGCGCGAGGTCCCGGTGCGGTGGTGACCGTGGCCGCCAGAACCCCGAGGGCCGGACGGGCCAGCGCGACCCGGGAGCAGATCCTGGTGGCGGCGGAGCGGCTGTTCGCCGAGCACGGGGTGTTCGCCGTGTCCAACCGCCAGGTCAGCGAGGCCGCCGGCCAGGGCAACAACGCCGCCGTCGGCTACCACTTCGGCACGAAGGCGGACCTGGTGCGGGCGATCGCCCGCAAGCACGCCGAGCACACCGAGCGCATCCGCGGGCGGATGGTGGCCGAGGTCGGCGACTCCGCCGAGGTGCGCGACTGGGTGGCCTGCCTCGTACGCCCGATCGCCGAGCATCTGGCCTCCCTGGGCAGCCCGACCTGGTTCGCCCGGTTCGGCGCCCAGGTGATGACCGATCCCACGCTCCGCGAGATCATGGTCGAGGAGTCGCTCACCTCCCCCTCCCTGCAGCAGATCATCGACGGGCTCGACCGGTGCCTGCCCGCGCTGCCCGCGGACGTGCGCGCCGAGCGCAACGACATGGCCCGCCAGCTGATGGTGCACATGTGCGCCGAGCGCGAGCGCGCCCTGGCCGAAGGAGTCCCGACACCCCGGGCCAGCTGGCAGGACGCCGCGACCGGACTGATCGACGCGATCGTCGGAATGTGGCAGGCGCCGGTCACGCGCGCTCCCTGACCTGCCCCGTCGATTGGCCCTGTCGATTGGCCCTGTCGATTGGCCCCGTCGATTGGCCCTGTCGACCAGTCCTGTCCCGACCGATGCACGAACGAAGGGGAACCATCATGAGAATCACCGTCGATGAGGACAAGTGCTGCGGCGCCGGCCAGTGCGTGCTGCTCGCGCAGGAGGTGTTCGACCAGCGGGAGGACGACGGGGTCGTGGTCCTGCTCGACGCGGCACCACCCGAGCGGCTGCACGCCACCGTGCGCGAGGCGGCCGACGTCTGCCCGGCGGCGGCGATCGAGCTGAGCGAGTGAGCGTACCCTCCGGCGTCCTGGTGGTCGGGGCCGGCGCCGCCGGGCTCGCCACCGTGGAGGCACTGCGGCGCAAGGGCTACCGGGGCGAGCTGACCGTCATCGGAGCCGAGCCGCACCCGCCCTACGACCGGCCGCCGCTGTCGAAGCAGGTCCTGTCCGGCGCCTGGGAACCCGGGCGCGCCCGGTTGCGGACGGAGGCCGCGCTGGCGGCGCTGGAGGCGGAGTTCGTCCTCGGCGACCCGGCCACCGGCCTGGACGTCGCCGCGCGCACGGTCCGCACCGCGTCCGGGCGGGTCCTGCGGGCGGGCGCCGTCGTCATCGCCACGGGGCTGCGGCCCCGGGCGTTTCCCGGGCAGGACGGGCTGGCCGGGGTCCATGTGGTGCGCACCCTCGACGACGCGCTGGCGCTGCGGGCGGAACTGCGTCCCTCCGTCCGGCTCGTGGTGGCCGGGGACGGGGTGCTGGGCGCCGAGATCGCCGCCACCGCACGGGGGCTGGGGGCGGAGGTCACGCTGGTCGGGCCGCAGCCCGCGCCGCTGGCCGGTCAGCTCGGCCCGGCCGCCGCGGCGCTGCTCGCCGGCCTGCACACCGGACGCGGGGTCCGCCTGCGGCCCGGCACGGGGGTCGCCGGGCTCGCCGGGCTCGCCGGGCTCGCCGGCGAGAACGGGCCGGGCCGGCGGAGGGGGCGGGTGACGGGCGTGTGCCTGGACACCGGCGAGGTGCTGGCGGCCGACGTGATCGTGGTGGCGATCGGCGCCGACCCGGCGACCGGCTGGCTCGCGGGCAGCGGCCTGCGCCTGGAGGACGGCGTGGTGTGCGATCCGCGCTGCCGGGCGGCCGAAGGCGTCTACGCGGCCGGCGACGTCGCCCGCTGGCACCACGACGGGCTCGGCACGTCGTTGCGGCTGGAGAACCGGACCAACGCCACCGAGCAGGCCGGGATCGTCGCGGCCGGCATCCTCGGCGAGGATCGTGCCTACCGCCCGGTGCCGTACTTCTGGACCGACCAGTTCGACGCCAGAATCCAGGTGCACGGGACGCCGTCCGGCGAGGCGACCGTCGTGGAGGGGGACCCGGCGGAGCGCCGGTTCGTGGCGCTCCACCGGGAGGGCGGCAGGGTCACCGGCGTGCTCGGCTGGAACATGCCCAAGCAGGCCCGCCTGCGCCGCAAGGAGATCGACGCGTTCGCGGGGCTCACCGCGGCCCGGTGACCGACCACTGTGGAAGGACACATCACACGATGACGGCCATTTCTGACGAAAAAGGGATTCCTGGGTTCCCGATGGACCGGGCGGCCGGGTGCCCGTTCGACCCGCCGCCGGAGCTGCGCTCCCGGCAGGAGGAGGGCCCGCTCACGCGGGTCCGGCTCTGGGACGGCAGCACGCCGTGGCTGGTGACGCGCTATGCCGAGCAGCGGGCGCTGCTGGGCGACCGGAGGGTCAGCGCCGACGTCACCCGTCCCGGCTATCCGAGCCCGGCCAGGATCAGCGGCGGCTCGTCCATCGGCTTCATCCTGATGGACGACCCCGAGCACGCCCGGCTGCGGCGCATGGTGACCGCGCCGTTCACGGTCCGGCGGGTCGAGGCCATGCGGCCTGACGTGCAGAAGATCGTGGACGACCTGATCGACGAGCTGCTGGCCGGTCCGAAGCCGGTGGACCTGGTCGAGGCGTTCGCGCTGCCGGTGCCCTCGCTGGTGATCTGCCGGCTGCTCGGGGTGCCGTACGACGACCACGAGTTCTTCCAGGACAACAGCAAGGTCGTCATCAGGCGGGACGCCACCCCGGAGCAGCGCGCCGCCGCCGTCGGGCGGCTGGCCGCGTACCTGGACGGCCTCGTGGGCGACAAGCTCGCCGCGCCCGGCGACGACCTGCTGTCCCGGCTGGCCGAGCGGGTCAAGGCCGGGGAGCTGTCGCGGCAGGAGGCGGGCCAGATGGGGGTGCTGCTGCTGATCGCCGGGCACGAGACCACCGCCAACATGATCGCGCTCGGCACGCTCGCCCTGCTGGAGCACCCCGACCAGCTCGACCTGCTGCGCAGCGCCGACGACCCCCAGCTGATCGCGGGGGCCGTGGAGGAGCTGCTGCGCTACCTGCACATCACGCACAACGGGCGCCGCCGGGTCGCGCTGGAGGACATCGAGATCGCCGGCCAGGTCATCCGCGCCGGCGAGGGCCTGATCCTGGCCAACGACATCGGCAACCGCGACCCGGCCGCCTTCCCCGACCCCGACCGGCTCGACCTGCGCCGCGAGGCCCGCCACCACGTGGCCTTCGGCTTCGGCGTGCACCAGTGCCTGGGCCAGTCGCTGGCCCGGATGGAGCTGCAGGTCGTGTACGGCACCCTCTACCGGCGCATCCCCACCCTGCGGCTGGCGGCGGATCTGGAGCGGATCCCGTTCAAGCACGACGGGTCCGTCTACGGGGTCCACGAACTTCCCGTGACCTGGTGAAACTCGCCCGTGCCCGCCGCCCGGCGGGCACGGTCACGCGCGGTCGGTGCAGATCGTGAGCGGCGGATCCGGGTAGACCAGGTAGATCGGGCGGGCCAGGTCGTTGCGCACGGGGTAGGCGGCGTCCTCGCCGCACAGCTCCTTGTCGGCGGTCCCGTCGACCCGCTTGACGATCTTGTACGTCGCCGACGGCCCGCACGCCACCTTGGTCGCCTTGCCGGTGGGGAAGCCGACCTCCTGATGGAAGCATTCGCCCACCTCGGCGTTGAGCGTCAGGCACAGATGCCAGCCGCCGCCCCTGACGTATCCGCTGCTCGCGTAGCCGTAGGTGGTGCTCCCGCACGACCGCTCGCCGCGCTTGAGCCGCATGGCCACCCGGTACGCCGCCTCCGGCGCGGCACAGCCGACGATCCGGAAATCGGTGGTCTTCTTTCCCTCCCCGACCGCCTCCAGGCAGTCGCCCTGCCGCGCCCGCGACGGGTCGTTCTCCGCGGCGCATCCGGTCAGGACCGACGCGCCGATCACCGCCAGTAACACGATCTTGCCCTTCACCACCGTCCCATCTTGGCAGCAGACCGGACCGGATCCTCATCTTCGGTTAAGAATGACCGTTTACCGTGCGACTGTGCTGGTTCAACAGGACGCGGAGGCGGCGCCGGAAGCGCCGCCCCGTCGCCGCCGGGTGCGGGGAGCGCGGCCGGCCATCGCGGTGGCCGTGCTGTTCGCGCTGGGAACGGCCGTACGGGCCGGAGGGCTGGAGACGGGCGCCTTCCTGGTGCCGATGGTCTCTTTCACGCCCTATTTCACGGTCGCGGCACTGGCGATGCTGGCGGTCGCGGTCGCCGTGCGCAGCAGGGCCGCCATCGCGCTCATGCTGGCCGTGTGCACGTGCCTCATCTGGTGCGTGGCGCCGCGGACGCTGGGCGGCCCCGGCTCCGCCGAGGGGCGGCCGCTGCGCGTGCTCACCGCCAACCTCAACGGCGGCCGCGGGGACGCCGCCGTGCTCGTCGACCTGGTGCGCCGGCTGAACGTCGACGTGCTGAGCCTCCAGGAGGTGACCTGGTCGGCCGGTGCGCGGCTGGCCGCCGCCGGGCTGCCGGCGCTGCTGCCGTACCAGGTGAGCCGGCCGATGTTCCGCGGCCCCGAGGGCAGCGGCGTGTACGCGCGCCACCCGCTGCGGGAGCGGACCGGCCTGTTCCAGCCGGTCGGGCACCACATGCCGGTGGTGGAGGTGACGCTGCCCGGCGGCTCGGCCGTGGAGGTCGTGGTCGTGCACCCGGTCGCGCCCGTGCCCTCGACGGTGCCGGAGTGGCACGCCGGGGTCGCCGCGCTGCCTCCCGCACCTGCCTCCGGGCCGCCGCGCATCCTGGCCGGCGACTTCAACGCGACCCTCCACCACGCCGTCTTCCGCCGGTTGCTGGCCACCGGCTACACCGACGCGGCCGCGGCCACCGGGCAGGGCCTGGTGCCCACCTGGCCGCAGGGCCGGGGGCTGCCCCCGCTGGTGGCCATCGACCACGTGCTGACCGACGGCCGGGCCGGCGCGGTCGCCGTCCAGGTGCACGACCTGCCGGGCTCCGACCACCGGGCGCTCTTCGCGGACCTGCGGCTGCGACCGTAGCCGGCCCGTCATGTCCCCCGCGGGCGGGCGCCGTATTTCCAGCCCTTGAGCAGCAGATCTGTTATCGGGGGGAACTCAGCGACGGAGCGGCCAGGGGCCAAGGCCACCACAAGGATCACGAGGAGGGCGTCGAGCGCGATCAAGATGAGCCCGAACACGACGGCGACACTCGCGATCAACGCCATGACCGTGGCGACAACCAGCAGTATGAGCAGGGGTATCACGATCCGCCGCCGCGCGGCCCGGCTCTTGCAGCGAGCACAGCGCGGCACGGGGATCGTGGCCGTCCGCCACGTGGTTTTCCACTGCAGGTGGTTGACATCCCCGTACATCTTGTGCTCCAGGGCGGCCGACGGGTCCGCGTCCCGGCCGCAGAAGAAGCAGGCGTGCAGGGAGAGGTTGCCGCTGATGATGTCGATGTTCTCCTGGACCCGGTCGCGGACGGGGTCCGTGACCGCCAGGGCCAGCGCGTGATCGAGCAGGTCCAGTGCACGCCGGTTCTCCTTCGTCGCGTTGACGAAGGCCACCACGCAGGCGAGTGCCGCATGGGCGAGATCGTCGCCGGCGTCCCGCACCGCCCAGTGGTCGTCGGGCAGCACCTCGGTGAGCACCCTGAGCAGGGGCTTGGCCTCGTCGAGGAGCCGCTCGGCGATCTCGTCGCCGCGGCCGGGATCCGGCTTGAGCTGCTGGTACGCGTCCTCGCAGAGCGCCTTCATCCTGGACGCCTCCGGCTCCAGCGCGGCCCGTAGGGCGTCGTCGACCAGCTGGGACGCCTGCCCCAACCCCCTCATGACTCCGGCGTGCCTGCGCGCGTCCCGCAGCCGCCCTTCTCTGACGGCCCTGGCCGCGAGTTGGGCGCTGATCGACAGCAGCGCCGCGGGCAGGTCGTCGCGCATCCGCCGGACCGTGCGCGCGGTCAGCCGCGGATCGTCGATCTCCTCCGCCCGGGCCCGCACCAGGTCCCAGAAGGTGTCGTCGGCGATCACCTTGGCCCAGCACGCGTACGCCCGCCGCCACGACCGCAGGCGATCGTCGTCCAGCTCGTCCGATTCGAGCGCCTTGACGAGGGAGAACACCGCGAGGTTGTGCGTGGCGACGGCCCCGGCAGGCCCTCGCTCCGCGTGCTCCCACATGTGGAGCGCCTCGTCCGGTTCGCCCCGCAGCAGCGCGGCCATGGCGGCGTCGTCACCGTCCACGGGCCACAACCAGAAGAGCTCGTCCACCAGCCGGACCACCGGATCTCTGAGGCGCTGCACCGCCCGCTGCGTGGCGTCGTCGTCGAACGGCCGCTCCGGCGGCAGCATCCCCTGGGTCGTGCCCGCTTTGCCGAGGCGTTCCATGACAAGCAGCCGGTCGGTGTGCCGCCGGACCTCGCGCGCCGTCGCGCGCACGGGCAGCCCGGTGATCCGGAAGGCGTTCTGCCGGTAGAGGTCCGGCTTGAGGTCGGCAAGCGTCATCGGGTGGCTCCGGAGATGCGCAGGGTCACCGTGCGGTTGCGCGCGTCGTCCCGGAACGGCGGCATGAGCCCGCCCATGGACGACACCGCGAACCTGGTGGTGGGGATGCGCGACGCGGCGCGCAGCACCTCACGCACGTAGACGGCTCTGGCCAGGCCGAGGTCGGTGTTGCTGGCGTACTCGCCGCCCGGCAGGATCGCGTTCCTGTCGGTGTGGCCGATGACGGCGACCTCGATCTCACCCGCGTACGGGCGCAGGCGCGCTCCCAGATCGCCGAGCACGGCCCTCCCCCTCCGGGTCAGGGTGGCGCCCTCGCTGAACAGGGCGTCCTCGAAGGCGACGGAGATCTCCTGCCGCGACCGGCTCACCCGCACGCCCGGAACCTGGAGTCGCACGCCGGCCAGGACGTCACGTTCGGCCGGCGGGGAGGGCGAGGCCGGGACCGTCCGCGTGACGACGACCGGCGCGGCAGGCGGCTGCGCCGCCCCCAGCCTGGCCGTCTCCATCCGGATGTCGACGAGCAGGGCCAGCGCGCCGGCCGTGACCAGCACCGTGCAGCCGGCCAGCAGCGCCCGGCCGGTCCCGCGCCGCCGGCCGGCCGGGCGCATGGCCGCGATCCGACGCCGCCCCGCCGCGATCTCGGTGGCGCCGGGCGCGATCTTTTCCGCCTCCGCCCAGCACTGGTCGGCGCGGTCCAGGTCGCCCTGCTGGGCGTGCACGCGGGCCAGCAGGTCCAGCACCGCCACGCTGGTGTCCCCCGGGAGGTCCTCCAGCAGGTCCACGGCCTCGGCGTACCGTCCTTCCCTGGCCAGGGCCCTGGCCTGGGCGAGGGTCAGCTCGCGGGTGATCGACGGCGGCATGGTCACGAGCCGTTCACGACCGTGCTGCTGAGGTCGAGCGGCGGGGGCTCCGGCAACATTTGCTCCAGCTGGCGGTTGACGTCGCGTACCGTCCTGACGTCACCCTGCTCGACCGCCTTCCTGCCGGTGGCGATGAGCTGCGCGGCCTCGCCCCTGTCACGCATCTCCGGCTGCAGGCTCCGGAGATGGTCGAAGCGGATCACCGGCAGCTCGTTCGTGCGGTCCAGTACGTCCCCCGCGAGCTCCCAAAGGTCCCGCATGCGCCTGCCCAGCAGGGCGGTGTCGTGCGCCGTGATGGCCTCCCGCGTCGCGGACTCGAGGGAGGACAGCGTCCGCTCGTCGTTCGAGTCGCCCCTGGCCAGCACGATCTCCCTGACGCCCGCCATCGCCTCCTTCGCCTCCGCGACCAGCTTCGGCCACTCCATCACCTCCTCCACCCCGTCGACGGCGGCCTGGAGGTCGCGCAGCCGCTTGCCGCAGGCCGTCGCCGCGTCCGGATCGGCGCGTGCCGCGTCGGCCAGCGCCTCGACGTCCGCGACCGTCGCCTCCGCGTCGATCGTGGCGAGCAGCGCCTGGGCCCGCGCGTCTCCGAGGTCGGCGGCCTGGGTGCGGGCCTCGCTCAGGCGGTGCTTCTCCGCGCGGATCCTGCCCGCCAGCTCGTCGTACGTGGGGGCCGTCTCCGTACGGAGGTCGGCGACGTGCTCGAACTCCTCGTCGAGCAGGGGGATGTAGGCCCGGGCGACGACCAGCCTCGACTGGTCGATCACCACGGAGAACTCCACCTCGCTGCCCGCCGGCACGTCGCGGGTGACCTGGCCCGGATCGATCTGCAGCCGGCCGATCCCCCGGTTGCGGTCGGCCCGCGGGTGCTCACCCTCCAGAATGGGGATCCTGATGAAGCCCTGGTTCTCGCTCCTGCTGAGCGCGACGGTGGTCCACAGCCGGTGGCTGCGCCGCGCCGGCAGCGGGGTGCCCCGCTTGACCAGCTCGCTGAACTCGTTGTTCTCCAGCCCGACGCCGATGGAGTTGGTCAGCACCGGCTGGGAGTCGACGGTGCCGACGCGGTAGGTGAGCCGGTCGGGAGAGAGCTTCCGGCGCGTCCCCGCGGCGTCGGTGAGCTCGATGTGGAACGTGTTGGCACGCCCGCGCTCGGCCCAGAGCGTGGTGGTGAACGTCCCGTCGGAGTCCAGCACGATCTTCCCGCTCGACCAGGGCGGCTGCGCCTCGGGGTTGACCAGCCGGATCGCGAACCCCTCGGTGCCCGCCCCCGACACCCGGCCGCCGATGAGCGGCTCGGTCTCCGGTCCCATCGGCTCGTAGGCCAGGTCGACGGCGTACTCGCCGGCGGCCGGCACGCGCAGCGGCTCCATGCTGTCCAGACGCTGCGTCCCCGCGAAGACGGCGGCGCCCGTGGCGACGGCCGTGATCGGGTCCCTGCTGTGGTCGAGCGGGATCCCGAGCCCGTCCCTGGGGTCGGCTAGCCGCTCCCTCAGGTAGGGCGACAGGGTGGGCCCGCCCACCAGCAGCACCTTCTCGATGTCGGCCGCGCCGAGCCCGCGCTCCTCCAGCGCCTTCCTGCACAGGTTCACCGACCGCACGACGAACGGCTCGGTGAGCCGCTCCACGTCCGCCCGCCGCAGGTCGTACTCGAACTCGACCAGCTCGCCGCGGTCGTCCTTGAGCTCGATGGTGATGTCCGCGAACTCCGCCCGCGAAAGCCTGATCTTGGCCTGCTCGGCGGCCTGCTTGAGCTGGGCGATGACGGCGAGCGACCGCGGGTTTCCCCTGCGGAGGTCGGCGAACCGGTGCTGCCGGGCCAGCGCGGGGATGAGCAGATCCTCGACGATCTTCCAGTCGATCAGCTTGCCGCCGAGGGTGTTGTCGCCCCGATGGTTGACGACGGTGAACTCGCCGTCCCTGATGTTGACCACGGCCGCGTCGAACGTGCCGCCGCCGAGGTCGTACACCAGCCAGAAGGCGTTGTCCGCGATCGACTGGAACCCGTAGGCGAGTGCGGCGGCGGTCGGTTCCTGCAACAGCGGGGCGTGCGCCAGTCCGGCGAGCCGGGCGGCCTGCTCGGTCGCCTCGCAGGCGCTGAGCTCGAACGCCGCGGGAACCGTGATGACCGCCGCCCGCAGGTCCTCGCCGTACCGCTGGGCGACGTCGCCCTTCAGCGACTTCAGCACCTCGGCCGACAACTGCTCGGGGGTCATCGACCGGTCGCCGTTGGGGAAGACCTTGGCCTGGCCGGTCATGCCCATCTTGCTCTTGAACTCGATGCAGGTGTTCGCGGGGTCGATCTCGTTCTTCTTCTTGGCCCGGTCACCCACGTAGAGCCGGTCCCTGCGGTCGATCCAGATCGCGGAGGGGGTGCTCTCGGACTGGTCGTCATTGTTCTTGATCACCTCGACGTCGACGCCGTTCAGCACGGCGATCGAGCTGTTCGTGGTGCCAAGGTCGATGCCGTAGTCGATCGTGGTCCTGGTCACTGAGCGGCTTCCTTCGCGACGGGGTCGGGGGTGCCCACGATCACCTCTCCTCGCTGGATCATCTGGTCGTTCAGGTAGATGCTGGGCCGGATCGTCTCGACCACGCGGTCGCGGTCGAGCTCCGGCGCGGGCTGGTAGGACAGCACCTTGATCGAAAGTCCCGGGTCGAAGGGGTCGTTCAGATGGTCCTGGATCTTGACGCCGGCCTGGACGAGCGAGTCCCACGCCATTTCCAGATGGCGGGTCGCGGATCGGGTCACCCCGGGCACGCGTCGTACCCGCCGGTCGAGCCGCCAGATGCTCGTCACCACATCGGCGACGGATGAACCGGAAAGGGTGTCGTGCTGGATCCGCTCGGAGCCGCTCCGCGCGGGTTCCGCCGGCATGGGCTCATGAGCCGTTCTCACGAGCTCGTCGGCTGCCAGCCGTTCGAACGCCGCAAGGGCGTCCGCCGGCCACACGGCGGCGTGGATCCTGAACTCCCGAGGATGCTGCAGTTGCCGCATGTGGGCTCTGATGGAGCTCAGCAGGGCCACGTCAGCCCCCCTTTTCTGATTGTGCAGGTTGGCAAAGCAAGATAGTGCGGTGGCCCTGGGACCGGTCCCAGGGCCACCGTGCTACGAAGGAAAGTTCAGGCGCGTCAGGTGGCGGACCGCCGGCAACACGCGTGCGGAGGATTCGGCCAGAACGGCCTGGGCGTTCGCCCTATGTCCTCAGTCATCGGAGAGAACCAGAACCCCCAGGCGGGCATGCTTTACCCGGTTTTATACATACATATGTCCCTTTTGCGGTGCACCGGGCAGTGAGCCAGGGGCTGCGACAAGCCACCCGAGGGGAAGACATGTCCGAAAACCTGCCGGAGCCGGCTGCAAGCCGCCCGGCGCCGTCTGAGGCGAACTCTTCAGGCGGTGCCGTGGACCCGGACGTCTACCTCGACGTGCCGATCGTCAAGGTCGACGAGATCAAGCTCGAGGTCGATGATCTGCGGGCACGCGTGTCGCTGGACGCGGACGTCCTCGACCTGCTGCATCTGCACGTAGGGGCGGACGTCGCCCTGGGCCGGGTGAACCTCGAGATTCTGGGGGTCGAGGCGCAGGCGCTGCTCAAGGTCCGGCTCGACAACGTCGCCCTCATCATCAGGGACGTCCTGGAGACGATCGACGACAATCCCCAGCTGATCGAGAACATCACCCGGGGGGTCGGTGCCGCCGTCCGCGACGTCGGCTCCGGCGCCGGCCGGGCGGTGCACGACGTCGGCACGGGCGCGGGACGTGCTGTGAGCGACGTCGGAGCAGGCGCGGGACAGGCCGTGGGAGACGTCGGAGCAGGCGCCGGACAGGCCGTGGGAGACGTCGGAGCAGGCGCCGGACAGGCCGTGGGAGACGTCGGAGCAGGCGCCGGACAGGCCGTGGGAGACGTCGGAGCAGGCGCGGGCCGCGCGGTCGGCGATGTGGGCGCGGGCGCCGGGCAGGCCGTGGGAGAGGTGGGCTCGGGCGCCGCGCAGGCGGCCGGCGATGTGGGAGCAGGCGCCGGGCGAACCGTCGGCGACGTCGGCGAGAGCACGGGCACAACGCTGCGGGGCACGGCGGAGCAGGTGGCGGGCACCGCCGGTGGCACGGCGGAGCAGGGGGCGGGCGCTGCCGGTGGCGCGGCGCGAGAAGTCCCGGCCACCGCTCAGCAGGCCGCCGAGAACGCGGCGGGCACCGCCCCGGCGAACGCGGAACCCGCGAAGCCCCAGGGCGCGGACGGGCGGCCCGGCGAGGACGAGAAGCAACGCACGCCGCATGACGAAGAGCCGGAGCTCCGGGAACCACAGGACGGGGGACCACAGGACGGAGAGCCGCGGAAACCGGCACCGACCACGCTCGGCCCTGCCCTGCGCGAGCTGGGGAGAGCCGCGCGGCGCGCAGGCGTACGCCGGCTACGCAACCTGGCTCAGAGCCGCAGCCGCAAGTGAGGACAGGACGGCAGCGCGACCGGAGGAGGCGGGACGGACATGGGTGACGAGCGCCGCGACAGGCGAGCCGGCGAACCGCACGAAAGGCGTCCCGACAGGCGACCCGACAGGCGGCCGGGTGCGCGGCTTGTCGCGGATGCGGACATCGTCTTCTCCGCGACGGTCCGCGCCGACAGCGTGGCGTTCGAGGAGGCGCCTTCGGTGGCGGTCACGTTCTCTGGTGAACCGGCCCACGAGTCCGGGTCCGGCAGCCGCCGTACCGGCCTGCCCGAACACGTCTCCGAGGGAGAGACCTACCGCGCGGTCCGCGTCGACTACGTGATAGCGGCCAGGGTCATGGCCGACGAGACGCCGGCGGCGGACGAGGACGACCCGTGACCCGGCTCGTTCCTCGGGTCGCTGCGCGAAGAACACGCACTCCCTCCCGGGCCGGTCCGGAGCCCCGCGAACCTCCTTCACCGTCTACCCGTGCTCGACCAGCCGCGCCCCGGCCTCGTCCCGCTCGCGGAAGCGCAGCGTCGAGTTCGACGTCACCACCGCGCCGTCTCAGCACCGCGACGTCCGCCGCGAACGCGCGCCCGGCCGGATCCCGGGTCTCGGACACGAGGTGACCGCCTGGGCGGACGCCGGACGCGCCGAGGTCAGGAGGGCGCGGTGCGCGTGCGGGCGATGAGGAGCGCGATGTCGTCCTCGGAGGGCGTGTCGTCCACCATCGTGCCGATCACCCGGGCGCACAGGTCGTCCAGCGGGAGGGTGGGTGCGGCCAGGGCGGTTCCGAGGCGCTGCAGGCCCGCGTCGATGTCGGCCCCGCGCCGCTCGACCAGGCCATCGGTGTAGAGGGCGATCAGGCTGCCCTCGGCGATTTCGACCTCGACGCGTTCGTAGGAGCCGAGCCCCAGGCCGACCGGTGTGCCGCTGGGCAGGCGGGCGAAGCGCACCTCCCCGGACGGGTGCACGATCGCGGGCGGCGGGTGCCCGGCCCCGGCCATGGCGCAGCGCCGGGTGACGGGATCGTAGACCGCGTACACGCAGGTGGCTCCCGTGGTGTCGAGGGGCGCGTCGCCCGCGCCCGCGTCCTCCTCCGCCAGGCGCACCACCATGGTGTCCAGGAACGCGAGCACCTCGTCGGGCGGCAGCCCCTGGTACGCGAGGGTGCGCACGGCCGTGCGCAGCCGTCCCATCGTCGCCGCGGCGTTGATGCCGTGGCCGGTCACGTCGCCGACCACCAGGGCGACCCGGCCGTCGCCCAGCGGGATCACGTCGTACCAGTCGCCTCCGACGGTGCCGATCACGTTGGAGGGCAGGTAACGCCAGGCCAGGTCGACGGCTCCCCCGCCCGAGAGGTTGCGCGGCAGGAGGTCGCGCTGCAGGGCCAGGGCGGCGGTGCGCTCGCGGGTGTACTGGCGGGCGTTGTCCAGGCTGAGCGCGGCGCGGGCGGCCAGCATCTCCGCGAGGTTCAGGTCGTCCTCGGTGAACGGCGCGGGATTCTCGGTGCGGACGAACACGGCGACGCCCAGGATGTCCCCCCTGGCCTGGAGCGGGACGATGATCAGGCTGTGCATCCCCGTCTCGTGGATGACCTCCGCCCGGTCGGGGTCGACGTCGAGCCAGGTGCAGGGCGAGGTGTCCATCACGGGCTCGAAGTGGGACCGGCCTGAGGACAGGACCGCGGTGAAGGGGGACGACGGGGGGACGAAGACCACCTCGCCGCGCCGCCAGAGGGACTCGGGGAACTCCCGGTGGATCGAGGCCGCGCCCGCGCGGTGGAACACGGGGACGCTCACCTCGGTGGCGTCCATCCGGCGCAGGGGCTCGTCGTCGGGCAGGACGTGTTCTGACACGTCGACCGTGACGTAGTCGGCGAGGCCCGGCACGGCCAGCTCGGCGAGCTCCTGCGCGGTCTTCATGACGTCGAGCGTGCTGCCGATCCTGATGCTGACCTCTCCGAGCATGGCCAGCCGGTCGCGGGCCCGGCTGCGGCTCGTGTCCATGGCCAGCGCGCACACGCCCAGCGGCCGCCCGTCCGCCCCGTCGAGGCGGTAGAGCGAGGTCGACAGGGTCTGCTCGGCGGACTCGTCCTCGGACGCCCATCGGCACTCGCGGTCGAGCACCGGCGTCCCGTCGTCGAGCACCCTCCGCATCGCTCCCGCGATGGCCTCCCCGTCGAGGCCCGGTGTGCTCTCGGGCCGGCTGCCGAGCCGGTAGTGGGGAAAGACGTCGCCCAGGCGCCGGGCCGTCTCGTTGAGCCAGACGCACCGCAGGCCGGCGTCCCAGACGCCGATGGCCACGGGCGCGCGGCTGAGGATCGGCTCCGTCACCGGCGGGCCGTCCGCTGCCAGCGTCAGGAGCCAGCTCTCGCGCTGCGCCGCGGCGTGCAGACGGGCGCCATGGACGTGCAGGAGGAGCGGGCCGTCGTCGCGGTGGCGGGCCATGACGAGACCGGACCAGCGCCCGCCGTCGCCCCGAGCGCTCCGGTCGCCCGGCTCCAAGAAGATCGAGCTCGAACGGTGCAGGACCTCGCCGGCGTGGTATCCGAGCAGCTTCTCCGCGGCATCGGTCCAGCCGGTCACGATGCCTTCGGCGTCGGTCATCACGACCGCGGGGACACCTGACTCGTCCCAGGAAAAGGGATTCATCACTCTTATTGTAGCGATGACCTGCGATGATACCGGTTGTGATCATGATCCTGTCACGCCTGGCGGCGCAACCCGTCGACGAGGTCGGACAGCGTGAACGTGGCCGCGGTCAGCGCCGCGGCTCCCGGCGTGCTGACATAGGGGACGGTCATGAAGTCGGCGCTGAGCGCGCCGGGCGTGACCACGACCATGAGGTAGCCCCTGCGCCGCAGGTGGAACTTCAGGTGGGGGTTGGCGGCCAGCAGCGGGTCCGTGGCCGGATCGTCGTCGCGGCCGTCCCCGCCGCTGGCGATGGAGGTGACCGCGAGCTCGGCCCCGACGGGACGCGCGCCGGGATCGTCGTAGTCGAGGACGAGGTCGCCCGCCCAGTGCGCGTGCACGTCGCCGGTGAGCACGACGACGTTGCGCACGCCCGCCTTGACCCAGCCCTCGGTGATCCGCTGCCGGCTGCCGGTGTAGCCGTCCCAGGCGTCCTGCCGGACCAGCCGGCCCTCGCCGGGGTCGCGGTCACGCTGGCCGAAGAAGACCTGCTGCCCGACGAGCTCCCACCGGGCACGGGAGCGCCGGAACCCCCTGAGCAGCCAGTTCTCCTGGTCCAGGCCGATCATCGTACGGGCGGGGTCGGCCGGCGCCGGGCACGAGCTGTAGCCCGCGCCGCACAGGTGCGGGTCGCGGTACTGGCGGGTGTCCAGCATGTGCAGCGTGGCGAGCCTGCCCCAGCGCAGCCGCCGGAAGAGCTGGACGGCGGTGCTGCCGGGACGGGCGGGCGGGCGCAGGGGCATGTGCTCGTAGTAGGCGCGGAAGGCCGCCTCCCGGCGCTGCGGCGGGATCAGGTTGGTCCAGTTGTTGAGCACCTCGTGGTCGTCCAGGATGGCCGCCCACGGGGCGGCGGCGTGGGCCTCCCTGAGGTCGGGGTCGGTCTTGTAGAGCGCGTGCCGGCGGCGGTACTGGGCCAGGGTGACGACCTCCGGCCCCTCGTGCGCGCGGACGTTGCCGCCGGGCAGCGCCACGTGGTCGCTGCCCTGCTCGTAGATGTAGTCGCCGAGGTGCACGATCAGGTCGGGGCGCTCGCGCGCCATCCTGGCGTACGCGGTGAAGTGCCCGTGCTGGTAGTTGGCGCACGAGCAGACGGCCACGCGCAGCGACCTGGGCATCGAGCCCGGCACGGGAGCGGTCAGCGCCCGCCCGGCCGGCGAGACGTGGGGGCCGGCCTTGAACCGGTACCAGTATTCCCGTCCCGGCTGCAGGCCGGTGACCTCGACGTGCACGCTGTGCGCCCATGCGCGGTACGCCACCTGCACGCCGTGGCGCACCACGTTCCTGCCCGCCGGGTCGCTGGTGACCTGCCAGTGCACGGGGACGGGCGCCGCGGGCATGCCGCCGAACCCGTCCTCGGCCAGCGGCTGCGGGGCCAGGCGGGTCCATGCCACGAACCCGCCGGGCTGGGGGTCGCCGCAGGCCACCCCCAGGGTGAACGGCTCGCCGAAAGCGGCGGACGGCACCAGGGGCGGCAGGCCCGACGCCAGCCCCATCGCGAGAAACGACCTCCGGTTCAGCACAGGAAGAATGATCGCCACAAGCGCGGGTTACCGGTGCGCGGACACGCCAGCCGGCGCCGCCCCGCATGACACCCGTCACGGCCATGCGCGATGACCCGGCAAGATAGGACGATGACCGACATCAGGGAGGAAGGCCGCCGCCGCCGGACGTTCGCCGTCATCAGCCATCCGGACGCGGGCAAGTCCACGATGACCGAGGCGCTGGCGCTGCACGCCTCCGCCATCACCGCGGCGGGGGCGGTGCACGGCAAGGCCGGCCGGCGCGGCGTCACCTCCGACTGGATGGAGCTGGAACGTTCTCGCGGCATCTCGATCACCTCCGCGGCGCTCCGCTTCGACTACCGGGGCCACGTGTTCAACCTCGTCGACACCCCGGGCCACGCCGACTTCTCCGAGGACACCTACCGGGTGCTGGCCGCCGTCGACTGCGCGGTGATGCTGATCGACGCGGCCAAGGGCATGGAGCCGCAGACCATGAAGCTGTTCCAGGTGTGCCGCCATCGCCGCATCCCGGTCATCACCTTCGTCAACAAGTGGGACCGTCCCGGCCGCGACGCCCTGGAACTGCTCGACGAGATCGAGGAGCGCACCGGGTTGCGGCCCACCCCCGTCACCTGGCCCCTCGGCGCCGCCGGCCACTTCCACGGCGTGATCGACCGGGCCACCGGGCGCGCCGTCCGCTACACCCGCACCCCCGGCGGGGCCACCCGGGCCCAGCAGGACGAGCTGACCGCCGAGCGCGCCCGCGTCGAGCTGGGGCATGACTGGGAGCAGGCGAGCGAGGAGGTCTCGCTGCTGGCGGCCATCGGCGCCGACCACGACCAGAAGTCCTTCGAGGCCCACGAGTCGACCCCGGTGCTGTTCGGCGCGGCGCTGCCGAACTTCGGGGTGGCCCGGCTGCTGGACGCCATGGTCGAGCTGGCTCCCCCGCCCGACGACCGGTCCGACGTCGCCGGCGCCGTGCGCCCGCTGGACGCGCCGTTCTCCGGGCTGGTGTTCAAGGTGCAGGCCAACATGGACCGGGCGCACCGTGACCGGATCGCGTTCGTACGCGTCTGCTCGGGCCGGTTCGAGCGGGGCATGGTGCTCACCCACGCCGCCACCGGACGGCCGTTCGCCACCAAATACGCGCAGAGCGTGTTCGGCCAGGAGCGCACCACGCTGGACGAGGCGTACCCCGGCGACGTGGTCGGCCTGGTCAACGCGACCGCGCTGCGCCCCGGCGACACCCTCTACGACGGGTCCGCGGTGACCTTCCCGCCGATCCCCAGCTTCGCGCCCGAGCACTTCGCCGTCGCCCGCGCCCGCGACTCCAGCAAGGCCAAGCAGTTCCGGCGCGGCATCGACCAGCTCGACGCCGAGGGCGTCATCCAGGTGCTCCGCTCCGACCTGCGCGGCGACCAGGCGCCGGTGCTGGCGGCGGTCGGGCCGATGCAGTTCGAGGTGGTGCAGCACCGCCTGTCCGCCGAGTTCGGCGCGCAGATCAGCCTCGACCGGCTCGACTACACCCTGGCCCGGCGCACCGAGGCCGCCTCCGTGCCGCTGCTGGCCGGCCGGCGGGGCGCCGAGGTGCTGGAGCGCGGCCGCGACCAGGCGCTGCTGGCGCTGTTCACCGACCAGTGGCGGATGCGGTCCATCATGCGCGAAAATCCCGGGATCGTCCTGGAGCCGCTGATCGCCGACACCAGCCAGGAGCCCGGGTGATTCCCCGCCGTCTGGTGCCGCGCCCGGCGCAGTGATATGAACCCTTTCGGAGAGCCCGGCCCGCAGGGGGAGTGAGACGTTGGTCAAGATCGCGTTCCTGCTGCTCCTCGTCGGGCTCGGCTGGGCGGCGGCCGACCTCGGCGACGTCACGGGCCTGGAGCATTCGGGCGCCTACCTGCTGCTGAGCAGCCTGCTGCTGGCGGTGGGGCTGTACGGCAGCACGCACGGCATCGACCGCACCGAGGCCCGCCAGCACGGGAAGCTGATCCTGCTCGCGGTGACCGTCGGCGTGCTGCTGAAGGCGGCCTTCATCGCCGGCGTGATGTATCTCGTCACCGGCGACCCGCGGGCGATGATCCTCGCGATCGCCGTGGCCCAGATCGACCCGCTGTCGGTCGCCGCGGTGATGGCCGACAACCGGTTGTCGTCACGCGCCAAGACCATTCTCGGGGCGTGGTCCTCGTTCGACGACCCCGTCACGGTGATCCTCGCGTTCTACGCCGTGTCGCTGACCAGGCCCGCCGAGGGCGGGCTCACCCTCTCCTACCTGGCCGACCTGGGGCTCAACGCGCTGTTCGCCGCCGCGGCGTACGGGGTCTGGCGGCTGATCAGGAAGGCTCCGCCGCTGCTGAGCTACCTGGCGGCGGCCACCGCGGTCGTCTCCGCGGCCTGGAGCTCCCTCATGCTGGGCGTGGCCACCGCCGGCCTCTACCTGCGGATGCCCGACTCGCGGTGGCTGGCGCGAGCGGTGACCGCGGCGTTCGCGCTGTCCGCGTTCCTGATGGGGCTGCTGCTGGTGGGCGGGGCGAACCTGATGAAGGGCATGCTGCTGGGCCTCGCCGCGTTCGCCGCGCAGATGCTCGCGGCGCTGGTGCTCACCCACGGGCTGCCCGTCACCGACCGTGTGCACCTCGGGCTGGCGCAGCAGAACGGGATCACGGCGGTGATCCTGGCCGTGGCGTTCGAGCGGGAGTTCGCCGGCTTCGTGGGGGTGATCGCCCCGGCGATCGTGACGGTCAACCTCATCTACGTCGTGGCCAACCGCATCGCCGACCGCTGGGGCCCGTTGCGTCCCCTGCCTTCGTCGCCGGAGTGATCCGGTGGCGCCCGCCGCGGCTCAACCGACGATCACGGGTTCCTCCGGAAGTTCGTAGCGGCGGGTGCGCTGTTTCAGCGCGAGCGCCGAGCCCAGCGTCAAGGGCCCGATGCGGCCGACGAACATCAGCAGGCTGAGCAGCACGTGCCCGGCCAGCGGGGTGCTCGCGGTGATGCCGGTGGACATCCCGTTGGTCGCGAACGCCGAGATCACCTCGAACAGCACCCGGTCCAGGCCGTGGGAGGTGATCGTGAGCATCAGCAAGGTCGAGACCATGACCAGGAAGACGCCCAGCAGGCTGATGGACAGCGCCTGGCGCTGGGTGGCGGCGGGCAGCCGGCGGTGGCCGATGTTGACCTGGCTCTCACCGCGCAGCTCGGCCCAGACCATGAACAGCACGAAGCCGAACGTGGTGACCTTGATGCCGCCCGCCGTGCCCGCGCTGCCGCCGCCGATGAACATCAGCACGTCGGTGACCAGCCACGACGACGGGTTCATCTGGCCGATGTCGAGGGTGTTGAACCCGCCGGAGCGCGGCATGACCGCGGCGAAGAAGGCCGACAGCAGCTTGGCGGAGTCGTCCAGCGGGCCCATCGTGCCGGGGTTGCGCCACTCGGCCGCGAGGAACGCGATCGTGCCCGCCGCGATCAGCAGGGCGCTGAGCCCGACGGTGACCCGGGTCAGCAGTGACCAGCGGCTGGGGCGCCGCCAGTGGCGCAGCAGGTCGAAGACGACCGGGTAGCCCAGCCCGCCGACGACGACGGCCACGGCGACGGTCAGGCAGATCCACGGATCGGCCACGAACCGCATCAGGTTGTCCGGCCACAGCGCGAAACCGGCGTTGTTGAACGCCGACACCGCGTGGAAGACGCCCAGGTAGGCCGCCCGGCCCGGCGGCTCGCCGTACCCGACGACGAAGCGGACGGTGAGCACGGCGGCCACGGCCGCCTCGCACACCAGGCTGAACAGCACCACCTTGCGCAGCACCTGGCGCAGGTCGGCGGCCACCACGGACTTCGTCTCCAGCTGCGCGCTCAGGCGGGCGCGCAACCCCACCCTGCCGGAGACGATGACCATGATCAGCGTGGCGAGCGTCATGATGCCCAGCCCGCCGACCTGGATGAGCAGCGCGATGACCACCTCGCCGAACACCGACCAGTGCGTGGGCGTGTCCACCACGACCAGGCCGGTCACGCAGACCGCGGAGGTGGCCGTGAACAGCGCGGTCAGCCAGTGCGAGGGCTCGCCGCCGGCGGTGGCCGCAGGGGTGGCCAGCAGCAACGTGCCGACCAGCACCGCCAGCCCGAAGCCGGTGGCGATCACCACGGCCGGATGCCGGCCGCGCCCCGGCACCGCCGGCCGGCGCGGCGTCATCCCGCCTCCCGGCCGCAAGGGCCGCCCGCCCCACCGCCGCTGTCACTCATGTGGAGCCTCCGTCGAGTCGCCCGGGCTGACGCGCCGACCTCACCCGCGGCACTCCGGGCCATACGCTAGCGCAGCCCGCGGCGGCGCCGCCAACAGAGGTCGGGCGCCCGCCACCTGGGCGTCTGCCCCTTCTGAGGCTTAGGGAGGGTTGTACGCCGATCATGGCGCCATGCCCATGACTTCCCGGCTCCGTTGCACTGTGCAATCATGGAGGCGACCCCGATCGCCGCACGTCCCGGGCGGGGACGTCGCGGATGCTGGGAGCGGAGGAGCGGCATGGGGAGCGAAGACCGGACCGGGTTCACCTGCGTCGTCACCCAGCGCGATGGAGCCGCCGTCCTGACGGTGACGGGCGACCTCGACATGACCTCGGCGCCCGAGTTCCGCCGTGGCCTGCTGCAGGCGATGTCACGCCGCACGCCGCCCTTCATCATCGCCGACCTGCGTGAGGTCGCCTTCTGCGACTCCTCGGGGCTGGGCGCGCTGATCTCGGCCGCCAACACCGCCGAGGCCGCGGGCGGCCGCCTCGTGCTGAGCGGGGTCCAGTCCCGCCTGGCCCGGCTGCTCAAGGTGACCGGGCTGGACAAACGTTTCCAGTTCTGCGACCCGCCCGGCGGTCTCCTGGCCACGCTGACCCGGGTCCACAACGCCGGCACGGCGGTATGGAACTGACGGGGACGTCCCTCACCGTCCGCCGGTGAAGGCACACCGCCGCGGCGGTGGATCCCCGGAGGCGTCCTCACTCACGCGAGCTCCACGTCGTGCGCGAGCACCGTGCCCGTGCCGTCGAGCCGGCAGGTCGCCGGGTAGCCGTACACGCCGAACGCCGTGGACAGGCTCTCCCCGCGGCGCTCGGTGAAGACGCGGGCGACGGGCCGCAGGGCGCCGGCCGGCTCCGCGGTCTCGCCGGGCTCGCCGACGACGACGGCGATCACGTTGTCGTGCCGCGCGGCCAGCTCGATGAACCGGGGCAGCCGCTCGGCGCACGCGGGACCGGTCGCGGAGAAGAAGCCCACCAGCCCGGCGCCGAGGTCCTGCCTGGACATCTTCGCGCCGTCGACGTCGGCCGCCACGAAGTCACCCGGCGCGCCGCCCACCGGCAACATCACCGGCGGGCGGGCGTCGGCCGCCCGGATGGGCTCCGCCGGAGCGAACAGCACGGCGAGCCCTCGCCGCCGCGTCACCAGGGCGACCCCGGCGAACACGGCCAGCACCGCCGCCGCGAGGGCCAGCCCGGCCGCGCGCCACGGGGTGAGCAGCAGGACCGCCGTGACGAGCTCCGCACCGGCCGCTGTGCCCGCCGCTGTGCCCGCCACTGTGCCCGCCACTGTGCCCGCCACTGTGCCCGCCCACCGGTCCGGGAGCAGCCGCAACGCGCGTACGGAGGCGGCGAAGCCGCGGAACGCCTCCGCGCCGGAGACCTTCGCCAGCGACGAGACCGCGAAGACGACCACGAGCAGCACCGGCGGAAAGACCCGCAGGAACTCCCCCATCCTCACCCCCGGCCCGTCGGCGTCGCCATCGGCACACCCTGCACCTGGCCGTTGGCGTCCGGTTGGTCTTTTCCTGGCGCGCCTGGACGGCCGCGCCCTACCGGAGCGCGATCAGGTCGGCGTACCCGGGGTTCCACAGGTCCTCGGCCCCGTCGGGCAGGAGCAGCACCCGGTCGGGCCGCAGCGCCTCGACGGCCTCGGGGTCGTGCGTGACCATCACCACGGCCCCCCGGTACGCCCCGACCGCCGCCAGCACCTCGGCCTTGGACGCCGGGTCGAGGTTGTTGGTCGGCTCGTCGAGCAGCAGCACGTTGGCCCGCGAGCTGACCAGCCCGGCCAGCGCCAGCCGGGTCTTCTCCCCGCCCGACAACACTCCGACCGGTTTGTCGACGTCGTCGCCGCCGAACAGGAACGACCCGAGCACCGTCCTGGCCTCGCCGCCGGTGAGGTGCGGGGCGACGCCGGCCAGATGTTGCCCGACGGTGTGCGCCGGGTCCAGGGTGTCGTGCTCCTGGGCGAAGTAGCCGAGCCTGAGCCCGTGGCCGGGCACGACCCGGCCGGCGCTGGGACGTTCGTGCCCGGCCAGCAGCTTCAGCAGCGTCGTCTTGCCGGCGCCGTTGAGCCCCAGCACCACGAGCCTGCTCCCCCGGTCGATGGCCAGGTCGATCCCCGGCAACACCGGCACCGTGCCGTAGGACTTGGTCAGGCTGATCGCGCCGAGCGGCATCCGGCCGCAGGGCGCGGGCTCGGGCAGCCGGATGCGCGCCACCTTCTCGTCCCGCCGTACGGGCTGCGTCTGGGCGAGCATGCGGTCGGCGCGGCGGGCCATGTCCCTGGCGCGCACGGCGGTGGCCGACCTGGCGCGCATGCGCCCGGCCTGGGCGTGCAGCGCGGCGGCCTTGCGCTCGGCGGCGGCCCGCAGCCGGGCCCTGCGCCGGTCGTCGGCCTCGCGGTCGGCCAGGTAGGTGTGCCAGCCGGTGTTGTGCACGTCGAGCGCGGCCCGGTCGCCGTCCACGTGCCAGATCCGGTTGGCCACGTCGGCCAGCAGCCCGGTGTCGTGGCTGATCATGACCAGGCCGCCCGGGTAGCCGGCCAGGAAGGAGCGCAGCCAGGCGATGGAGTCGCCGTCCAGGTGGTTGGTCGGCTCGTCGAGCAGCAGGACGCCCTGCTCGGCGAAGAGCGCGCGGGCCAGCTCGACCCGGCGGCGCTGCCCGCCGGACAGGGTGCCGACCGGCCGGGCGAGGGCCTGGTCGGGCAGGCCGAGCCCGGCGGCGACCCTCGCGGCCTCGGCCTCCGCCGCGTAGCCGCCGCGGACCTGGAACTCGGCCTCCGCACGGGCGTAGCGGGCCATCGCCCGCTCGTCCGCGGCGTCTGCGAGAGCGCTCTCGGCGGACCGCAGGGCGCGTACGGCCTGGTCGAGCCCGCGGACCGAGAGGATGCGGCCGAGGACGGCGGTGTCCGGATCGGCGGCGGCGGGGTCCTGCGGGAGGTGGACGACCGGGCCCGAGCGGGTGACGGAGCCGGCCGCGGGCTGCGCCTGGCCGGCGAGGATCTTCATGAGGGTGGTCTTGCCGGCGCCGTTGCGGCCGACCAGGCCGACGCGGTCGCCGGGGGCGACGTGGGCGGTGACGCCCGACAGCAGGAGGCGGGCGCCGACGCGCACGTCGACACCACGGAAGGTGATCATGGGATGACGCTCCGGATAAGCTCAAGGACACACAGGTGACGCGGAAGCGGGTGTCCTGGCTAAGAGATCCGGGGCGTAGACATGCGGCCAGTGTACCGGCCGCTTCGCGAACCTTCCTCCCCTTTACCGCCGGGCCCGCGCGGCACGCCGGTCCTGTTACGCGGACGAGGCATTGACGTTTCTGGAAGCAGGGCCGATGATGCTCTGCAAGCCGATGTCAACGTTGACATATGTCAACGTTGACACTCGCACTCCCCGAGATGGAAGGCCCTGATGTCATGAGACGGCTCGCCCGCGGCTTAACGTCCCTCATCGCGCTCACCGGCATGGTCGTCGCCGCGGCTCCGGCCGCCGCCCAGGCCCCCGAGCACCCCGAGTTCCCCTACCAGCCGACCACGTACACCGAGCCGTACCGGGGCCAGTTCCACTTCAGCTCGCGGGGCGGCTGGATGAACGATCCGAACGGGCTCCTCCACTACAAGGGCACCTACCACTTCTTCTACCAGCACAACCCGCACGGTCTCGGCTGGGACACCATGCACTGGGGCCACGCCACCAGCACCGACCTGGTCCACTGGACCCAGAAGCCGATCGCCCTCGAACCCGGCGTGCACCCCGGCGACCTGTGGTCAGGGGCAGGAGTCGTCGACGCGGCCAACACCTCCGGCCTGCGCGAGGGAGCCGAGGACCCGCTCGTCGTCTTCTCCGGCACCAACGGCGTCTCGGTCTTCTACAGCACCGACGCGGGCCGCACCTTCAAGGCGTACGACAACGGGCGCAAGGTCGTGACCATGCCCGGCACCAGCCGCGACCCCAAGGTGTTGTGGCACGCCGCCACCAAGCGGTGGGTGATGCTGGTCTGGTCCGACGCGGGCGGCAACGGCGTCAACATCTACTCCTCCCCCGACCTGCTCGACTGGACGTTCCAGAGCAGGTACGCGGCCGACTGGCTGTTCGAGTGCCCCGACTTCTTCGCCCTCCCCGTCGACGGGGACAGGCGCAGGACGAAGTGGGTGCTCACCGACGCGAGCGGCGAGTACGTCGTCGGCGACTTCGACGGCACGGCCTTCACCACCGGCTGGGACAGGCCGCAGCGCATGGACCACGGCACCAACCACGCCGGCGGCTCCTTCTACGCCGGGCAGGTCTTCAACGACATGCCCGACGACAGGGTGGTGCAGATGGCCTGGATGGGCGGCAACCAGGGCGCGACCTGGACGGGCAACGCCAGCTTCCCCGCCGTGCTCGGCCTGCGCACGACCGGCGACGGCGTCCGCGTCACCCGGCAGCCCATCAAGGAGCTGGAGAAGCTGCGTTACCGGACCTCCTCGTGGCACGGCCGCGGGCTCACCCCGGCGTCGGCCGCGAAGCTGCTGCGGGACCAGTCCCTCGACACGTACGAGGTGGAGGCCGAGTTCGACGTGAGAGGCGCCACCGCCAAGCGGTTCGGGTTCAAGCTGGACGTACGGCCGGGCGGCGACGCCGGGAGCGAGGTCCTCTACGACATGGCGGCCCGCACGCTCATGGGCGCTCCCCTGGAACCCTCCCGCGGCCGGGTCACGATGCGGCTCCTGGTGGACCGGGGGCAGCTGGAGGTGTTCGGCAACGACGGCCTGGCCTCGATCACCAGGAACGTGGCCTTCGATCCGCGCGCCGACAGCAGGGGCGTGGCGCTGCACGTCGAGGGCGGCGGTGTCAGGCTCGTCTCGCTCCGCATCCACGAGCTCGCCCCCGCGTGGGGCATGGGCGAGCCGACGCTGGAGCACAACCTGCCCGGCCAGTGGCGGGTGGTCAGCGGCTCGTGGACCGACGTGGCGGCCGGCAAGCAGGGCTCGGCCGGCGGCGACGCGTTCTACCTCAGCGACCACACCGGGTCGGACTTCACCTACGAGGGCGACGTGCGGCTGGTCGACGGCACCGCGGCGGCGCTCACGTTCCGGGCCGACCCGTGGGCGGGGAGGCACTACACGGCCAACGTCGACAGCAAGGCGGGCGTGGTGAAGTTGTGGCGGCCCGGCCGCGACATCGCCACGTACAGGGCGCCCATCAAGGCGGGTCAGACCTACCACCTGAAGGTCGTGACGCGGGGGCAGAACATCAAGGTCTATCTGGACGATCGTGCCGAGCCCGTCATCGACGCGCAGGACGACCAGTACGCGGGCGGCCACTTCGGGCTCAACGTCTTCGACGGCACGGCCCAGTTCCAGAACATCCGGGTGAGCTGACCACGAAAGGCCACGGCTCCAGGGCTGCGAGGCAGCCCGCCACCTCCGCGAACTTGGCATCGAGTCCCCGGCCCACCGTGCCGAGGTCCCGGTGCCGCGTCCGGGGTCACGGGCTCGGCCTCGTCACTTCCAGGACAGCAGGCGGTTCTTGAACTTCGGATGCTTGGTCTCCCAGTAACGCCAGCCCTCCACCCGGGAGGGGACGTTCGCGATGCCGGTGCCGACCTCGACGTGGCGGCACGTGCCGAGCACCCGCCAGGCCGACCAGCCGACGCGGTAGCCGAAGACGCGGTACCACATGTTGCCGTACTTGCCCTTGGTGATCTCCCGGGTGTATTCGTGCCCGGTGAAGACCATGTGCCGCTCCTCCAGGTGAGGAAGCCCCATCTTGCGCAGGGCTCTGACCACCTCGGTGACGTGGAAGCGCGAGGGGTCCTCGGGGGTACGTGTGGAGGTGACGTCGATCCTCCTCTCCCGCTCGGTCTCGAGGAAGGCGAGCACCTCGTGCTCGCGCGTGACGGACACCGTCATCGAGCCGCCGGGGCCGTCGATGAAGCGGGTGCGCGGCACGAAGAAGTTGCGCGGCGAGAGGCGCTTGACCCTGAAGAACGTGTGCGGGCTGCACCGTCCGTGGTGGTCGCGGTGACGGAACTTGCGGAGGCGGTCGTCGTCGTCCTTCGCGAGCGCCGCCGGGGCCATGGTGACGACCAGGGCCATGGTCAAGGTGCCGTGCACTGTCGATTTCGTCATACGCCGCAGCGAATGTCCCATTCTGGACCGGGCGGACATAGCTGTTTTCTCGGTTCGGGGAATAAGTGTGAACATGTACCGTTCCTTTCGGAATGCGACCCGTGGCCGCGACTGTCGGCCGGGCAAGCCAACGAGATCGGTACGATGCTTACAGTTGCCGCGACCTGCGCAACAACGCCACGCCGCGCCCGAAGTCCCAGCACCGGGAAAGAACCAGTGAAAAAAAGTCAATATCGACTCATCAGCTCGATACGGGCACTCCACGCAACCCTACTCAAGACAAGTCGACATGGCACGAAATAACGGACATTCGCCTCTATATGTTAGGCGCGACAAGAAAGCGCGAGAAACTGTGATAACGCTTGATAACTGCGATCGCACGGAAACACGAAAGGGCCGCGAGCGGATCGGACGCTCCGCTCGCGGCCCGCGGCGGCCCTAGGCCGCCGTGGACAACATGTTGTGCGGGTCGAGCACGTACTTGCGCGCGGCACCCTCGTCGAACTCGTGGTAACCCTGCGGCGCCTGGTCGAGCGAGATGGGCGTGGCGTTGACCGCCTTCGCGATCTGCACCCGGTCGTGCAGGATCGCCATCATCAGCTCTCGGTTGTACCTCATGACCGGGCACTGGCCGGTGACGAAGCTGTGCGACTTGGCCCAGCCGAGACCGATCTTGATCGACAACGATCCGTGCTTGGCGGCCTCGTCGGCCGCACCAGGGTCTCCGGTCACGTACAGGCCGGGGATGCCCAGCGCACCGCCCGCCCGCGTGACGTCCATGAGCGTGTTGAGCACCGTGGCCGGATGCTCCTCCTCCGACTCGCGCCCATGGCCGCGGGCCTCGAAACCCACGGCGTCGACGGCGCAGTCGACCTCCGGCGCGCCGAGGATCTGCTCGATCTGGTCCTTGGGCTCGCCGGCGGACACGTCAATGGTCTCGCAGCCGAAGCTGCGCGCCTGGTCCAGGCGCTCCTTGTTCAGGTCGCCGACGAACACCACGGCGGCGCCGAGCAGGAACGCCGACGCGGCGGCGGCCAGCCCCACCGGGCCGGCGCCGGCGATGTAGACGGTCGATCCCGGGCCCACGCCCGCGCTCACGCAACCGTGGAAACCCGTCGGGAAGATGTCCGCGAGCATGGCCAGGTCAAGGATCTTGGCCATGGCCTGGTCCTTGTCCGGGAACTTGAGCAGGTTCCAGTCCGCGTAGGGAACCAGCGCGTACTCCGCCTGTCCTCCGACCCAGCCGCCCATGTCGACGTAGCCGTACGCCGACCCGGGACGGTCGGGGTTGACGTTCTCGCAGACGCCCGTCTTGCGCTCCTTGCAGTTGCGGCAGCGCCCGCAGGAGATGTTGAACGGCACGGACACGAGGTCGCCGGTCTTGATGAACTCGACGTCCGGCCCGGTCTCCACGACCTCGCCGGTGATCTCGTGGCCCAGCACGAGGCCCGGCGGAGCCGTGGTGCGGCCGCGGACCATGTGCTGGTCGCTGCCGCAGATGTTGGTCGCGACGGTCTTCAGGATCGCGGCGTGCGGCAGTTTGCGCCCCACGTTGGCCTGGTTCACCCCCGGACCGTCCTTGAGCTCGAACTCGGGGTAGTCGGTCTCGTGTACCTCGACCTTGCCTGGACCTTCGTAGACGACGGCTTTGTTGCCAGGCATGACGTTCCTTCCCTCGCGCAGTGGAGTGACGGTCTTCTCGGAGAGAGGGCATCACCTCCAGCCGCCGCGGCTGTGCCGCGATCTGCGGAATTCATACCTCAATGCCCGATTCTACCCGTCGCGACGGGAGTCACCCAGGAGCCGGACAGGGCCGGCCTCGGCGGCACGAGCGGGCCGCCGGTTTCGCCGAGCCGGCACGCATGCCTTTTCCCACTGTCTGGGCTATGGTCGGCCTTATGACGGGACCGTGGAGAACACCACGCGGGCCCATCGCGTTCACCAGCGTGATGGGCCTGGTCCTGCTGTCCCTGTTGCTGGTCGGATCCACCTACAACTGGCACGGCGGCGGCCGTGCGTACCAACCCGGCCTCGGCGCCACGCAGACGTGGACACCGGAGGCATGGGACGCGCAGCTGTCGAGCATGCCGCCGCAGACGGCGACCGGCGAGCGGCAGGTGCTGCCGTTGTGGCCGCCCCTGCGCGGTGAACGCCGCCACGAGGCCGGCCGGCTCGCGATGTCGCCCGCGTCCGGGCTCGACCCGGGCGGGATCCGCGATCCCCAGCAACTCGCGCACCGCACCGCCGGGTCGCGCAGCCCGCCGCTGATCTAGCGCTCCTCTTCTCCTGCCGCTCGCGCGGCGCCAGGCCCGGTCACGCATGCCCGGGCCCGCTCGCGAGCGCTCCTTCGGCCACCCCGGAGGTGTGCCGTTTCCCGCAAGCAAGGAGCCGAGCATCGACATGGCCGACGTCAGATCAGTCCACACGCACCTGCAGCACTACGAGCGGCACCTGGCGCGGCTGGAAGAACTCCGTGAGCTGCTGCAGGACCAGCTCGCGGCCGCCCTGTCCCGCCCCCGGCCGGCGGATGCCACCCCTGGCGTCACGGCCGATCCGCGCACGTCCGAGATCGAGGCCGCGCTCGACCGCATGGACCGGGGCATCTACGGCACGTGCCGGTGCTGCGGGACTTTCATCGCCTACGAACAGCTCCTGCGGAGGCCGTACCGGAGCATCTGCGACCGGTGCGCGCTCCAGAGAGGACATCAGCATGACTGACACCAACGGAACGACCCACCTCAGCAGCGTGCAGGCCGAGACGCTGCGTCAGGAGCTCCAGGAGCAACTGTCCCGGCGCAGCAACCAGCTGACCGGTCTGCAGGCGGCGGCGCGCGAGGGCAGTGGTGCCGACGACACGTGGCAGGAACTGCTCGTCAACATCGCCGCCGCCGACCGTGCCATCGCCGAGCTCGGCCAGGCCCTGGAACGACTGTCCGAGGGCACCTACGGGCGCTGCTCGCACTGCGAGGCGGGCATCCCGTTCGAGCGGCTCAAGATCCGGCCGCTGGCCCGCTACTGCATCGGCTGCCAGCGTCGGCACGAAGCCGCCTGACGGCGCCGGGCCGGGAAGAGCGGAGTCAGCCCCGCTCTTCCCGGCGCGACCATCGGGGCGCCGGCCGGCCGTACGGTTCGGCGCGCGGGAAGTACGCGTGCCACGCGCCCGGCCGGGCCCCTGGCAGCCGCCCCTTCTCCCATTCCAGGAGGAACGGCGCGGGAACCGGCCGGCCCTTGTCGACGGCCACCACCCGCTTGCCCGCGTCCTGGGCGTCGCGCACGGCGGACGGCGTCTCGTCGCCGCGCGGCCAGTCCAGCACGGTGTGCCCGTCGCAGCCCAGCCGGTAGGCGATGATCACCGCGTGCTCGCCGTACACCAGGCACGGGCCGTGTACACCGGCGGCCCGCAGGGCGCCGGCCACCTCGACGTCGGCCTGCCGCTTGGTCACCCGAAGGGCCACGACCTTGTCGAGCGTGAGCCCCTGCATCGTGAACTGGGCGAGCAGACCGGCGGCGACGAGGCCGAACCCGGCCCGCCGCGACCTCTCCAGCGCCCAGACCGCACCGTACGCGATGGGCAGGGCCAGCAGCGCGTACGCGGGAAGCAGGAACCGGGGCGCCGCGTAACCGACGAGGAAAACGTACGGCACGGCCAGCGCCAGCCCGGTGGCGGCAGGCAGCGCGCACTCGGCCAGGAGGGCCGAGCGCCGAGCCGCGTACAGGCCGAGCAGGACGAGGACCGGGATCGTGCTCCACCACACCAGCCAGGGCAGTACGACGGGCCCGCAGTGGGCGGGCGGCCGGCACAGCAGCGGCCCGTTGAGTGCCCGGGCGTGCTCGTACAGGGAGACGTGCAGGCCCGTCTCGTTCGCCGCGCCTGCGGCCTGCCAGCGTGCGGCGAGCCCGCCGAAGCGCACGTACGCCTCCACGATCCAGTCGGCCCAGCCCGCGGCCAGGCCCGTTCCGAGCGCGATCACGGCCTTGACCCGCCGCCGGCCTGGTGTGATCAGCAGCGCCACAGCCAGCGGAAGGGCGAGCCAGACGCTGTCCGGCGGGCGCAGCAGCCCCACCGCGGCCACACTCGCCGCCAGCCCCAGCAGCGGGCCGAGCCCGCCATCCTGGCGCAGGCAGCGCACGCACCACCCGGTCGCCGCGACCGCCGAGAACGCCACCCACAGGTTCGGCATGGCCTCGTTGCCGTAGAACAGCGACGACCACAAGGACGCGAACAGCAGGGCCGCCATCGGCACGACCGGTCCTGGGCGCACCCGCAGCCAGGTGCCGAACGACACGGCCAGCGCCAGCGCCGACAGCACGCACAGGTAGATTCGCAACGCCTCCGTCGACGACGTGACCAGCACGAGAGGGGCGACGATCAGGGTGATGCCGCGGGCGCGCGGCGCGATGAACTCAGCCGCGGGCACACGCGGGTCGACCTGGCTGACGTAGACGACCTCGTCCCAGCCCAGCCCCATTCCCGGGCCGACCAGGAGCAGTTGGGCGATCCCGTAGGAGGCGGCCACCAGAACGAGCAGCACGCGCCACGGGTCGGCGCGCAGCCGTGAACGCAACGATGAACTCACCGGCATGTTCTTAGCGCGCGACGCGGGCGCGGGACGGCCGTAACGGCAGGACTTTTCCGAACGTATGCCCGCCGGTGACGCTCACCCTCGATGGGCGCGCATGTCGAGGTGGAGATGCGAGCGGTGCAACCGCCGCGTCCGCAGCAGCCGCCTGATGTCCCCGGCGGACTGGTGGCTGAGCTGCCAGTGGAAATAGTTCACGTACTCGGCCACCGCCAGCAGGTAGAACAGGAACCCCGGCGCCGACCCGAACCCCGGAGCCTCGCGCGCCACGGACACCGCGAGGATGACGAGCCCGGCGATCAGGCCGGCCTCGCACAACCGGCGCAACCACCCGAAGGCGCCGATGAACGGCGGCTCCGGCAGCCGCGCGCGCAGTTGCCGCACCTTGATCGCCCAGTAGCCGCCGCCGATCAGCAGGTGCACGGCCACCAGGACGAACCCCGTCACGTTGACCGCGTTCAGCGGCGCGGGCAGGAGCACGAACGCCACCACGCCGAAGATCACGATGTTCACCGGCTCGAGCACCGCCAGGTTGCGCAAGCGGCGTACGAGCATGGTGCGGGGGATGATCCTGGACGTCACCCTTGAGAGGATGCCTCACGCCGCCACGCGGCGCATCACCGGCCGGTCGCTCCAACGGCCGCTCTAGCGGTCGCGGGCCGCCTCGACCAGCGGTGTGTCCACGAGGTGCTCGATGAGGAACCACGTCTGCAGCTCTCCCGTGCGGATGACGTCGGAGACGAGCAGGTCGTTGGTGCCGTCGTCGCCCATCTCGGCGGCGCGGGCGGCCGCGTCGTGCGCCGCCACCAGGATCGCCTCGTGCGCCTCGATCAGCCGCGACAACATCGCGGGCACCTCCTCCGCGCCGTCCGGCGGGCGCGGGATGACGGTGATCTCAGAGACGTGCCGCGGATCGCCGACGGCCACGCCGCCGAGGGTCTGCACCCGCTCGGCGAGCGCGTCGACGAGCTCGAGCTGCTCCGCGGCATGCTTGTCGAGCAGCAGGTGGAGCTGGTAGAAGGTCGGGCCGCGCATCAGCCAGTGGTGCTTCTTGTACAGGCTGTAGAGGATCTGGGTGTCCGCGAGCACCTGGTTGAGGCGCTGGCAGGAGTACATCCGCGCTTCGTACGTGAGCCCGAGCGGGAACATGCGGACCGTGCCGAACTCCTGGATCTCCACGCCGTCCTGGTGAATCCACGGCTGGCTGGACCCTTTCCGGCGAGACTTGGCGGTGCGTTTGATGGTGGCCACGGTCCGATCCTTCCTGTACGGGTCACGTCGGACCGAACATTCCCCTGGACCAGGGCGTACGAGCACCACGTTCGCCCATCAATCGGAAAAGACCCGTGCGCCCGCTACAGCAGGTCGCCGGCGCCGGAGCGGGTGAGCTCGGCGAACGCGTCGTCGACGGAGTCCACCTGGTCCAGGGCGCCCAGCTCCAGGCGCTGCGCCCCGCCGCCACCCGCGACGATCATGCGCCCGCCCGACGCCCGTGCGTGCCGGTCGGCCGAGCGCAGCGTCTCGCGCCCCGAGTCGTCGGTCTCGGTGAGGCCCTCGACGTTCACGATGAACAGCGGCGGTATCCGGGCGACCAGCACCTTGACGAGGTATTGCTGGAGGACGAGCGATGCCACCCCGGCGAGGCGGCCCTTCAGGTGCAGGAGCGCGATGCGGCCGTGGCGGTCGAACCCGATGTCGAAGTCAGGATGAGCCCCGTAGGCGCCTGGTTCCATCGGGTTCATGGCATCCGTCCAGGTGGGGGGAGCGTGTTGTGCGAGCCCACCCTAGCAGTCCGTTGCTTCGCGCAACGGACTGTCGCCGCATTCCGGCCCAACGCCTCGCGCCTTTTCGGCCCGCCACCTGAACGCTTCTCGCGGACGCCGCGTATCCCGTAGTGACCCGGCGCAGCCCATGCAGGGGCCGAGCCCTGAAACCCAGAGGGGATGACGGCACATGCGACTCCGACGCAGCCGTCCGGTTATCGTCGTCTGCGGCCTGGCCGCGATGGTCCCGCTCGGCGCGTGCGCCCCGTCGTTCCCCGCGCAGAGCGCCGGCCTGCCTGATGTCGCCGCCGTGCAGACCACCGCCCCGCTGCCGACGGACACGGCGTTCCCCGAGGAGACGCAGGACGCCGCGGAGACCCCCAAGGCGGATCAGGAGGGCGATTCGGGCACGTGGCTCACCAAGTGGGGGCCGCTGTCGGAGACGGACCGCTCGCTGATCAAGAAGGTCCGGCTCGCCACCCTGTGGGAGATGGTCATCGCCCAGGAGGCCGTCCAGAAGGCGAGCACGGCCAAGGTCCGCAAGATCAGCTCCGAGATCGCGTCGCAGCACCACGAGCTCGACGAGGCGGCACGCGACCTCGCGACCAAGCTGAACGTGGAGCTGCCCGTCAGGCCCACCGACGACCAGCAGAGCTGGATGTCCGACATTTCCGGGCGCACGGGGATCGACTACGACACCACGTACGTGAAATGGCTGCGCCTGGCCCATGGCCAGATCTTCGGCCTCATCGGCACGGTCCGCGGCAGCACGCAGAACACCCTGGTCAGGGCGTTCTCCGAGCAGTGCAACGCGGCCGTGCTCAACCACCAGCGCCTGCTCGAGAGCACCGGACTCACCACGCCGGAGAGCTTCCCGACCCCGAGCGCCTGACGCCGGGCAGCCCCTGTCACAGCGACCCCTCCCTGGGCGACATGACCGGGCGGCCGTCCGGCACCAGGCCCAGCGAGATGGACAGCTGGCGCGCCGCCTCACCGACGGCGGCGCCGATCTCGTGCAGCCGGGCCGCCGTGTGCGTCCGGGTCACCGACACGCTGAGCGCCGCCGTGATCAGCCCCCGGTGATCGCGTACGGGCGCCGACACCCCGGCCTTGCTGTCCTCCAGCTCGACGTCCGTCACGGCGTAACCACATGACCGTACGTGGGCCAGGTCGGCCAGCCACTCCTCCGTGCCGCTGACCGCCGAGTCGAGCCCGGAGGGCAGGGTGGTGGCGCGCAGCAGCTCGCGTATCCGCTGGTCGTCCCAGTCGGCGACCAGGGAGCGGCCCGCGGCGGCCATGAGCAGCGGCACGGAGATGCCCTCCCAGACCCGGTGGTAGACCCGCGACGACGGCACCGACATCAGCGTCAGCACCAGGTTGCCGCGCAACACGCACAGGTAGGCGTCCTCGTCGAAGGCGGTGGCCAGGCCCCGCAGGTAGGGGGCGGCGACCTGGACCAGCCTGGCGTGCTGGGTGCGTGCGGCCAGCGCGAACAGCCGCCACCCGAGGCGGTAGCGCCGGGTGATCGGGTCGCGTTCGACCATGCCTTCGAGTTCGAGCGCGCGCAGCGCTCTGGACACCTGGCTCTTCTCCCGGCCCAGCCGCTGCGCGATCCAGCTGACACCGAACCCGTCGGCATCGCGGCCATCCCCGTGACCTGCGAGAAGTTCGAGGATCTCCATGTCCCGGCGTAGACCTGCCGAGGGCACCATCGGCTTGTCCGTCATCCCTATCCGTTCATAACAGAACCATTGCACTACTGTTGCGCTAGTTGCACCTAGTTTTGCGCTCACCGCAACTAATCGCATACGTTTGCGAACCCATGCAAGCGTAAAGGAAGCCGGTACCCCCATGAATTTCAGCGAGTACGTGGTCTCACGCTGGGACACCCTCTCGCTGGCTGCAGCCGAGCACGCCCTCGTCGTGGGGATCGCCATAGCGATCGCCACCGTGGCGGGCGTCGGGATCGGGCTCCTCGCCTATGACGCCCCGAAAGTGCGGAGCACCTCGGTGGCGATCTCCGCCGGGATCCTGACGGTCCCGTCGCTCGCGCTGCTCACCCTCCTCATCCCCATCGTCGGACTGGGCTGGGGATCCACGCTGGTCTCGCTGACCGCCTACGCGTTCCTGCCGATCATTCGCAACACCGTCACCGGGATGCGCGGCCTCGACGCGGCCACCGTCGAGGCGGGCCGCGGGATGGGCCTGAGCCGCACCCGGCTGCTGCTGCGGGTCCAGCTTCCGCTGGCCTGGCCGCTGATCCTGACCGGCGTGCGCATCTCGACGCAGATGCTGATCGGGATCGCCGCCATCGCCGCCGTCGTCGACGGCCCTGGCCTGGGCACGCAGATCTTCGAGGGCCTGTCCAGGCTCGGCTCGGTGAACTCGCTCAACGCCACCCTCGCGGGAACGCTGGGCATCGTGGTCATCGCCATCCTGTTCGACCTGTTCTTCTTCGCCGTTCGCTACATCACCACCCCGAGGGGGCTTCGTGTTCGACCGTGACACCGAAGGCGTGCGCATCGAGCTGCGCTCGCTGACCAAGCACTATCCGGGCCAGCCCGCCCCAGCGGTCGACAACGTCACCCTCGACATCCCGGCCGGCGAGCTGGTCGTCTTCGTCGGCCCCTCGGGCTGCGGCAAGACGACCACCATGAAGATGATCAACCGCCTGGTCGAGCCGACGTCCGGCGAGATCCGCATCGGCGGGCAGGACGTGCTGAGCCTCGACCCCGACCAGCTGCGCCGCCACATCGGGTACGCCATCCAGCAGGTGGGCCTGTTCCCCCACCAGACCATCGCGCAGAACATCGGGCTGGTCCCCAACCTGCTCGGCTGGACGGCCGACCGGATCTCCGCCCGCGTCGACGAGCTGCTGTCGCTGGTGAACCTGGAGCCGTCGGCCTTCCGCGACCGCTACCCCCGCCAGCTCTCCGGAGGCCAGCAGCAGCGCGTGGGCGTGGCCAGGGCGCTGGCCGCCGACCCGCCCGTGATGCTCATGGACGAGCCGTTCGGCGCCACCGACCCCATCACGCGCGAGCACCTGCAGAACGAGTTCGTCAAACTGCAGAAGCAGCTGCGCAAGACGATCATTTTCGTCACGCACGACTTCGAGGAGGCCATCAAGCTGGGCGACCGCATCGCCGTGCTGCGCGAGGGCTCGCACATCGCGCAGTACGACACGCCCGCCGCCATCCTCGCCGACCCCGCCGACGACTACGTCGCGAGCTTCATCGGGCAGGACGCCACGCTCAAGCGGCTCGCGCTGATGCGCGTGTCGGACGTGCCCGCCACGGGCTCGCCGGCCGGCCCGGGCCTGCCGCGGGTGTCCGCCGACGCCAGCCTCCGCGAGGCGCTGGACACCATGATCGCCCATGGGGCCGACAGCTGCGCCACACCGGCCGGGGTGCTCACCTACTCCGCCCTGTGCGAGGCCGTGGGCACCCGGTCCGGCGCGCAGGAAGACGTGGTGTCCAGTGACCGCTGAGACCCTGGCCGTCGGGCGGTCCCGGAAGCTCGGCCGTACGTTCGGCGCGCGCCACCTGTTCACGCCCGTCGCCCTCTGCGCCGTCCTGGTCGCCCTGTACGCCTGGGTCAGCACGCTCGAACTCGACTCGATCGAGCAGCGCAGCCTCAACCAGGCGGTGATCCTGGCCAAGGCCGTCGAGCACATCCAGATGACGGTGGCCGCCACCACGCTCGTGGTGATCATCGCGATCCCGCTGGGCATCGCCGCCTCGCGGTCGAGGAACCGGCTGATCACCCCGATCATCCTCACCGTGGGCAACCTGGGCCAGGCGGTCCCGTCCATCGGCCTGCTCGTTCTGGCCACGTTCCTCATGGGCGTCGGCTTCCAGACCGCGCTGGTCGGCCTCGTCGCCTACGCCGTGCTGCCCGTCCTGCGCAACACCATGGTCGGGGTCCAGCAGGTCGACCCGGCGCTCATCGAGGCCGCCCGCGGCATGGGCATGACCAGGGGCCAGATCCTGCGCCGGGTCGAGCTCAAGCTGGCCGTGCCCGCCATCCTGGCCGGCCTGCGCACCGCGCTGGTGCTGACCGTGGGCGTCGCCACGCTCGGCGCCTTCGTCGCCGCCGGCGGCTTCGGCGAGCTGATCGTCAACGGCCTCAAGCTCAACCGCATGCCCGTGACCATCGTCGGAGGCGTGCTCACCGCGTGCATCGCCTTCTTCATCGACTGGCTCGGCGGGCTCGCCGAGGACCTGCTCAAGCCACGCGGCATGTGACCACGCTTTCGGTAATCACCCGATCACATAGCAAGAAGGTGCTTCGAATGTTCTCCCGCCCGCTTCGACGGACGTTCACCCTGCTCGCAGCCGCCGCACTCTCGATCACGACCCTGAGCGCCTGCGGTTCCTCCGACGCCGTCGAGGCCGGCAGCGCGGGCGACGAGCTCAAGGGGACCAAGTACATCGTCGGTTCCAAGGACTTCACCGAGAACATCGTCCTCGGCAAGATCGCCGTGCACCTGCTCAAGGCGCACGGGGCCGAGATCGTCGACAAGACCAACCTCGGCGGTACGGTGCCCAACCGCAAGGCCCTGGAGTCCAAAGAGATCGACATGTACTGGGACTACTCCGGCACGGGCTGGATCGAGTTCCTGAAGAACACCAAGCCGATCCAGGACTCCGCCGAGCAGTTCAAGGCCACCGCGGAGGCCGACCTCCAGAAGAACAAGATCCACTGGATCGGCCCCACCCCGCTGAACAACACCTACGCCCTGGCCATCCGCTCCGAGAAGGCCAAGGAGCTGGGCGTCAAGACGGTCTCCGACGTGGCCGAGCTGGCCAAGACAAACCCAAAGGAAGTCACGATCTGCATCGAGACGGAGTTCTCGACCCGTGACGACGGGCTGCCCGGCCTGAGCAAGGCGTACGACATGACCATCCCCAAGGACAACATCTCCCTGCTCGACACCGGCGTCGTCTACACCGAGACCGACAAGGGCGAGACCTGCAACTTCGGCGAGGTGTTCACCACCGACGGCCGCATCGCCGCTCTCGACCTCACCGTGCTGGAGGACGACAAGAAGTTCTTCCCGATCTACAACGCGGCCATGACCCTGCGGGAGGAGACCTACCAGAAGAACCCGGCGATCGAGAAGGTGCTCCAGCCCGTGATCGCCAAGCTGGACGACGCGACCATGCAGCAGCTCAACGCGCAGGTCGACGTCGAGGGCATGGAGCCGGGCAAGGTCGCCGCCGACTGGCTGGACAAGCAGGGTTTCCTCGGCAGCGCGGCCTGACCCCCTGATCGCGCGGTCCGTCACCTGGGGTCCATCAGGTGACGGACCGCCGGACCCGGCGCTCGCCCAGGTTGCGGGCCCGTCGGGCCGGGTGGCACGTGGCGTGCCCGCTCAGGCGTCGGGCCAGCCGAGCGGGTGACTGCCGGCTCCCAGGGCCGGCGCCGCCGGCTCGCCGCCCGCCTCGTTGAAGGCCGTCATCGCCGAGACCAGCGCCTGGCGCTCCGCCGGCGACATGCGCGAGACGATCGCCGCGATCTCGTCCCGGCGGCGGGCTGTCACCTGGCCCACGATGCGCCTGCCCTCATCGGTCAGGCGCATCAGGCTCTCCCGCCGGTTCATCGGATTGACCTCGCGGACCACCAGTCCCGCGGCGGCGAGCCGGTCGGCCATCCGCATGGCGGTGGAGGAATTGACGTCGAGCAGCTCCGCCATGGTGACGAGTTTGGTCTCGCCGTGTCCCGAGAGCACCACGAGCATCCGGAACTGCGGCAACGTCACCCGGTCGGCGACGGCGCCGAGCGAGCGCGCCGCGATCGCGACCAGCAGCCGCGAGCCCGCCAGCACCGCCGAGATGACAGCGGCCTGATCCTCACCGTTCATCTGGGCGGATTGACGCTCTGGCATAGAACTGTTCTACACGGTCGAGGCCGTGGATCCGCAGGGCGACCCGGCTGCCGATTCCGTGGATCCGCAGGTCGCGTGATCGCGGGCCGGCCTCGACAACCACGGCGCGCCACGCGCGCGGGGACGGATCCCGGAACTCCGCCCGCGGTGACAGCGGAGTCACTAATGTTGCATACTGCAAGAATGTGGAGAGCCACGTTGGGAGTCCCTCAGGTGCATGTGCCCCCTCTCCAGACCGGCCGCCGTTCCCGTCATGTGGAGACGGCCTGAGACATGGCGATGTCCAGAGACGAGCGGCGAGCGCTCGCGGAGATCGAGGAGCGGCTGGCGCACGAGGATCCCGTGCTCGACAAGCTGCTGGCGGGGCCGCGCGGCAAGGGCGTCGAGCTCGATCCGCCCCGCGGGCTCGACGCCCTGAGCACTCCGGCGGTCGTGTTGTGGGCGCTGGCCGCGGCCACCAGCGTCGTCCTGGTGCTCGCGGTGGCCATCCTGCTGTCCTACCAGGACTGGTCGGGCACGCTGCGGCCGTCTCCGACCGCGATCCCCTTCAACGGCCCCTTCCCCGGCCCCGGCGCCACCGAGCTCAACGACCAGATGAGCTGACGCCGCTCCAGTGAGCGGCGGTGGAGGCGCGTTCGACCAGGTCGGGCTGGTAGACGACCTGGCGATGTTCGTGACCGGCCGGCTGGTTGGCCTCCTCCAGCAGCATCAGCGCGGCGGTGTGGCCGAGTTGCTCGCGCGGCTGCCGGATCGACGACAGCGGCACGGCAGCCGCGGCGGCGAAGTCGATGTCGTCATAGCCGAGGATCGCCACGTCGGCCGGCACCCGCAGGCCCCGCTGGGTCATCTCCTGCAACGCCCCGATCGCGACCAGGTCGTTGGCGCAGAAGAGCGCGGTGGGGCGTTCGTCGGGAGGGAGCCCGGCGATCTCCGCGCCGGCCGTGCGCCCGGTGACCACCGTGAGGTCGGGCAGCGGGATGACGGTCAGCGCGTCGGCCGGGCCCAGCACGCTCGCCAGACCGTGGTGCCGCTCGCGCACCTGGCGGACGGTGAACGGCCCGCCGGTGAAGGCGATGCGGTGATGCCCCCGCTCGCGCAGGTGCAGCCCGGCCAGGCGCCCGCCGAGCACGTCGTCCACGGCGACGGCACAGCCGTGGCTGTGCGGGGCGGAGCTGTCGAAGCGCACCACCGGGATGCCGCGGGAGAGGAGCCGGCTCAACCGCTCCTCCTCGCCGCTGTCGTTGACCGGCGTGATCAGCACGCCCAGCGGTCGCTGCTCCTCGAACGTCTGCAGCAGCCCCGCCTCGCGGGCGGCGTCCTTGTTGCTGTTGAAGACCATGACGTTGACGTCGAGCGGCTGTGCCGCGGTCTCCACGCCCCTGAGCACGTCGATGAAGAACGGGTTGGCCAGATCGAGGGCGACGACGCCGAGGGTCCGGCTGCGACCGGCCCGTAACTGCCGGGCGGAGCCGTTGCGGACGTAGCCGAGCCTGGCGATCGCCGCCTGCACCCGCAGCCGCGTCTCGGGGGCCACCATCTCGGGCCGGTTGAGCACGTTGCTCACGGTGCCGACGGAGACCCCGGCGAGCCGGGCGACCTCTTTGATGCTCGACATCGTTCCTCGTGTCCGGTGGTCACCGCTGATCCTACCGCTTCTTCGCACGGTTGTTCCTGGACGCTGCGCCGACCCGCGTCACTGCGTGGACGTGCCTTTTGTGGGTACGTGGAGCGGACACTCGTACCGTGGGGAGGGCGGATGCGCTCATCCATCAGTCTCGGCCGGATCGGGGGGATTCCGGTCGGGCTCAACGCCAGCGTGCTGGTCATCGTGGTGATCCTGCTCGTCGGGCTCGCCTTCGGCCGGTTCCCCGCGGTCTTCCCCGGCTACTCTCCCGTGGTGTACCTGCTGGCCGGGCTGGCCACGGCCCTGTTGTTCCTGGCCTCGCTGCTGGCCCACGAGCTCTCCCACGCGCTCATGGCCAAGCGCCATGGCATCGACGTGGCGCACATCACGTTGTGGCTGCTCGGAGGGGTGGCGGAGCTGCGCGGCGAGCCGCGCTCGCCGGGAGCCGACCTGAAGATCGCGGCGGTGGGCCCGCTCACCAGCCTCGTGTGCGGCGTGATCTTCGGGGCCATCGCGCTCCTCGTCGCCGCCGCCGACGGGGCGCCGCTGCTGGCCGGGATGTTCGTCTACCTCGCCGCGGTCAACGTGATCCTGGCCGTGTTCAACCTGATCCCGGCCGCGCCGCTGGACGGAGGGCGCGTGCTGCGCGCCGCCCTGTGGTCGCGGTGGGGCGACCGCACCAGGGCGGCGGTGACCGCCGCCCGCGCCGGCCGGGCCTTCGGCTACGTCCTCATCGTTCTGGGCTTCCTGCAGATCGTCACCGGGAGCGGGTTCCAGGGGCTGTGGCTGGCCCTGATCGGCCTGTTCCTCGTCAACGCCGCCAGCGCCGAGGAGCAGCAGGCGCAACTCGGCTCCGCGCTGCACGGCGTCAGGGTCGGGGACGTCATGTCGGACCGGCTGGTCATCGCCCACCCGGACGAGACCGTGGCCGAGCTCGTCGACCGGGTCGTCATGCGCGAGCGGCTGTCGACGTATCCGCTGGTGGAGCACGACATGCGCTTCCTCGGGCTGGTCACGCTCAACCGCATCCGGCAGGTGCCGCCGGACGCGCGGCCGGTGACGCGGCTGCGCGACATCGCCTGCCCTCCCGGCCAGGTGCCCGCCGCCCGGCCGGACGAGGCGCTGACCGACCTGCTGACCAGGATGGGCGGGTGCGCCGACGGCCGCGCCGTGGTGCTCGACCCGGACGGGCGGCTGATCGGGCTGCTCACGCCCAGCGACATCAGCCGCGTGATCCAGACCGCCGGGCTGCACGCCGGCGACCCCTACCACGCCCCCCGGGGCGCCGACCTGACGACGCGTCATCCGGACCGGCCCCTCGACCGCTCAGGCCGCTGACCCGCCGCCGCGCAGGATAGGGCAGCCGGGTGCGCGTTCCCGCACGGGGAAACGCGCACCCGCCGGGCTTACGGTTGCCTCGCAACGCACGCCGAGAGGACGGGGAGAGTAACGTGCGAGCGAGGACTGCGGCCGTCGCGGCCGCACTTTCACTGACAGGGACCCTGGTCGCGGCGAGCCCCGCGGCGGGGTCGGCGTCGTCCACCTTCTCCTTCAGGCCCGCGGTCACCACCCATGAGGCTGGCACCGACAAGTGCCCGGGCACCGACCAGTGGTTCAGGGACTCCGCCGAAGGCAAGGGGATCGCCTGGACGTGGACCAACGGCAGGCATGTCTGCGTCCAGGTCGCCTACATGGTCAGGTACACCTGGACGACGTGCGACTTCTTCTTCTACGTCCCGCCGAAGCTCGCGACGGCGGTCGTACGGTTCCACATCCGTGGGGACGGTGACTTCCGCCCGGCACGCAGTGTCGTGCGAGGGCCGGGCATCCCGGTGAATGAGGAACCGGTCAGTGGCTGGGTGCGGATCGGAAGCGGGAACCGGGTCAGGTCGATCCACTTCACCGACGCCAACAGGCAGGACTACCGGGCGGCGCGCATCGGCTGGGGCATGGAGGCCGACAACGGGATCAAGCAGGTGTGCGGCCCTGAGCGCCGCCGCCCGCTCTAGCGGACGCGGCGCCGGACAGGCGGAGCCGGCCGCGGATGTCGCCGAGGCGCTCGGCGGCGTGCGCGGCCAGCACCGGGTCGATGGTGCCCCGGTGCCGGCGCAGGCGTTCCTCCGCGGCCCGTACGTCACGTTCGACCAGCTCGAACACCTCGGCCCGCCCTCGCGCGTGGCCCTCGCGCTCGGCGGCCCGCCGGCGGCGGGCGATGAGGGCGTCCAGGTCGGCGGAGTCCTGGCGCAACATCGTCCGCACGCCCGTCGCCCCCACGGCGAAGATGGCCGGCCACACCAGGATCACGAGGTCCCGCGGCTGCGGCGGCGCGGGCAGCAGCGCCGTCCCGGCCGCGACGATGGCCGCGGACGCGGCGACGGCCGCCCACCGGTGCTCGCGGCGCAGGTCCGGCCAGGAGAAGACGACGAGCGGGATGACGAAGTCCAGGAAGTAGAGGAACGGCGCGCGGATCAGGCCGCCGCTGGCCACGTTGCTCATCAGCAGCGTGCTGGTGATCGCGTCCACGGCGCCGAAGAGCAGGGCGGCCGCGACGACGCCGGGCCGCGCCGCCGCTTTCCCCGCGCGTACGGCGAGGTGCGCGCGCCAGGCCAGCAGGAGCCCGGCGCAGGCGAGGGCGACGCCCGCGGGCCACGGCACCGCCTCGAACGACGGAAGGCAATGGGCGAGCGAGCCCAGCGTGCTCAGCCCGATGATGAGCGGGCCCAGATCGTACGGCCCGGCCACGCGTCCCGGGTCGGCCGCCAGCCGCACCGGCCGGCCGTCGACGACGAGCCGGCGCTCCTGCCCCAGCGGGCCCGTGCCGCGCGCCGACACGGTGACCCGGCCGCGCGGCCGCAACTCCGTCAGCACGTGACCGAGCAGCTCGACCTGGCTGGGGACGAGCAGCAGCGTGCCGTCTCCCTCCCTGACCCTGAACTCGACGTCGTGGGTGAGGTCGGGATCGGCGCTGTTGTGCAGGACCTGCCACGCTGCCCTGCCCGGCCAGCCGCGCCCGGCTCGCGGTCGCCTCCCGCTCGGCGTCCGCCTCCCGCAGCCGCTGGGCGAGCTGCCGGTCCAGTTGACGCGCTCCCCGGCCTGACGGCCGGGGATTCAGCCCGTGTCGCTTCATGCGGCACCTCTGAGGCTTCCTGCTTCACCGGCCTGCGCCACCGTGAGCGGTGGTCTTACCTGGCCTCCACAGGCGTTTAGCCTCTCCGCCCGTCCGGCGGCGAGGATGTTGAGCGCGGCGTTGACGTCCCGGTCGTGGGCCGCCCCGCACGGGCAGGCCCACGACCGGACGTCCAGCGGCATGGACTCGGCAACCGCGCCGCAGGCCGAGCACAGCTTGCTGCTAGGCAACCAGCGGTCGACCTTCACCAAGATCCGGCCGTGCCGGGCGGCCTTGTAGGCAAGCATGTTCACGAACGCCGACCATCCGGCGTCGTGCACACTCTTGGCCAGCTTCGTGCGGGCCAGGCCCTTCACAGACAGGTCCTCCACCATCACCGCTTGGTTCTCACGGATGATCCGGGTGGAGAGCTTGTGCGCGAAGTCCCGGCGCGCGTCGGCCACCCTCGCGTGTGCGCGGGCGAGGCGGACGACGGCCTTCTTCCTGTTCGCCGACCCCTTCGCCTTCCGCGACAGGGCCTGCTGTGCCTTGCGCAGCCGCCGCTCGGCGCGGCGCAGGAACCGCGGGTTGTCGATCTTCCGGCCGTCCGAGAGGACCGCGAAGCGGGTGAGCCCCAGGTCGATACCGACCTCGTTCGTGGCCTCTGGCAGCTGCTCGTCTCCGACCTCGACCACGAACGAGGCGAAGTATCGCCCGGCTGCGTCCACAACGACCGTGACGCTGGAGGGCTCCGACGGCAGGGAACGCGACCAGCGCACCGGCACGTCCCCGATCTTCGGCAGGCGCAGCTTCCCACCCGCCGTGACCGAAAACCGGGAGTTCTTGGTGAACCGGATCGCCTGCCGCCGATCCTTGCGGGACCGGAACCGGGGCGCGGCGGCCTTCGGCCCCTTGCGCTTGCCGGTGATCGAGGCGAAGAAGTTGCGGTAGGCCGTGTTCAAGTCGGCCAGCGCCTGCTGCAGCACCACCGCCGACGCCTCGCCCAGCCAGGCCCGCTGCGAGGTCTGCTTCGCCTGCGTGATGACCCGCTTGGACAGCTCAGCGTCCGAGACGTACGGCAGTCCCTGCTCGCGGGCGTCCTGCCGTGCGCGCAGCCCGTCGTTGAACACCGTCCGCGCACACCCGAACGCCCGCGCCAGCGCTTGACGCTGACCGGCGGTCGGGTAGAGGCGGAAGTTGTACCGGAGCTGCACGGTACGATCCTATCCGATATGACACTACGATGGTGTCATGATTCGGATGACGCTCCGGCTGCCCGACGACGTCCACGCCCGGGTGGCCGCCCGCGCCGAGACCGAGCGGCGATCCCTGAATTCTCAGATCGTGCACCTGCTTGAGATCGCGCTCGCCGCCGCCGAGGCGCACCACGAATCGCCTTGACGGCGATTCGTGGTTCCCTGCCCCGCTACGCGGGAGAGTCCGCTTCACCCCCGGCCTGAAGGCCGGAGCACTGCGGACGAACCCGGTAGCGGCTGATGACCACCCCGCCGAGCACGCCCGCGGCCGGCCAGAGGAACAGCGCGACGGCCGGCTGCGAACCCGCCACCACCAGGGCGACCCCGGCAAGTTCGGGCGCCAGCGAGCGCAGGCGGGCCAGCGTGATCTCCTCTCGCCCCGTCACAACGCGACCGGCCGGGCGAAAGGTTGCAGGCTCGCGCGGGGTCAGGCCTGGCGCCACTCCGCGACGCCGCCGGGCTCGTGCAGCGTGAGGTCCGGCGCGGCCTCCAGTGCCTTCTCCTCTCCCCCGGGCGTGTACGTGACGATCAGCCGCAACGGCCGCCAGGTGGTGTTGTACGTCGAGTGGTAGACGCCCGCGGGGATGTGCACCGTGTCGCCCTCCTTGATGGTGAACTCCTCGCCGTCGTCCACCATCTGGCGGCCCTCACCCGAGATGACGTAGATGATCTCCTCGGCGCCGGGGTGGTGGTGGCGGGCGTGTCCGCGGCCCGGGTTGACGATGACCTCGCCCAGGGTGCTGCTCGCCCCCTCGACGGCCGACGGGGTGACGAACCACTTGATCGATCCCCAGTCGAAGGCCATCGTCGGCACGCTGTTGGGGCTGACGTGCATGTCGGGTTCCTCGCTTTCAGAACGTGAGGGACTTGAAGGCCCGTACCTGCTCGGTGATGGCGCGCTCGGTCGGCAGCCGCTCGACGGACGAGGCGCCGAAGAAGCCGACCACGCCCTTCGTCCGCGACAGGACGTAAGCGGCGTCGTCCGGCTCGGCGATCGGGCCGCCGTGACAGAGCACGAGCACGTCGGGCCGGACGGCGACGGCCGCGTCGCGCATGGCCTGCACGCGCTCGGCGGCCTCGTCGAGGGTCAGCGCGGTGCCGGCGCCGATGCTGCCCTTGGTGGTCAGCCCCACGTGCGGCACCAGCACGTCGGCGCCCGCCTCGGCCATGGCCCGCGCCTGGGTCTCGTCGAAGACGTAGGGGGCGGTGACGAGGTCGCGTTCGCGGGCCTGGCGCACCATCTGCACCTCCAGGTCGTAGCCCATGCCGGTCTCCTCCAGGTTCTGGCGGAAGGTCCCGTCGTACAGGCCCACGGTCGGGAAGTTCTGCACGCCGGCGAACCCCATCGCCTTGAGCTGGTCGAGGAAGAGCGGCATGACGCGGAACGGGTCGGTGCCGCACACGCCGGCGAGCACCGGCGTGTCACGCACGACCGGCAGCACTTCGGCGGCCATCTCGACGACGATCTGGTTGGCGTCGCCGTACGGCAGCAGCCCGGCCAGCGAGCCGCGCCCGGCCATGCGGTAGCGGCCCGAGTTGTAGATGATGATCAGGTCGACGCCGCCGGCCTCGGCGCACTTGGCCGACAGGCCGGTGCCGGCTCCCGCGCCGACGATCGGCTGCCCGGCCGCGACCGTGCTTCGCAGCCTGTCGAGCACGTCCTGCCTGTTCACGTGGCACCTCCGGAGATCATGTGGTGCAGCCGCTCCGCCATGGCGCGGCCGAAGGCGGGGTCGTTGACGTGCAGGTCGAGCTCCTCGACGGGCACTCCGGAGCCGCGCAGCCCTTCGGCCATGGCCTCGAAGCAGGCCGCGTCGGCCTTCGGGTCGGCGAAGGCGCCGCCGGGCGCGTCCAGGGCGGACACGCCCCGGCGGGGCACGAACAGCACGGTGGGACCGCTCGCGTCGCGGAGCTTGGCGGCCACCCGGCGGCCCAGCTCGGCCATCTCCCCTGCCGTGGTGCGCATCAGCGTCACGGTGGGGTTGTGCACGTACAGCAGGCGCTCCTCGAACTCGGCGGGCACGCTGTCGCGGGGACCGAAGTTGACCATGTCGAGCGCGCCGGGCGCGACCACCTGCGGCACGCCGTGCGCGCCGGCCGCGGTGAGCCGGTCGGGCCCCGCGGACAGGACGCCGCCCACGAGGTCGTCGGCCAGCTCGGTGGTGGTCAGGTCGAGCACGCCGGCCAGCATCCGGCTCGCCGCGAGCCCTTCGAGCGCCCGCCCGCCCGCGCCGGTCGCGTGGAAGACGAGCACCTCGTAGCCGAGCTCGGCGAGCCGTTCGCGCGCGGCGTCGACGGCCGGAGTGGTCACCCCGAACATCGACGCGCCGACCAGCGGCCGGTCGGATCCGCCCGCGGTCAGCCGGGCCCTGGCGAGCTGGTGCGAGCGGGCCATCCCCGCGGCCGCGGCGGCGGCGTTGCCGAGGACGGCTCGGGAGAGCCGGTTGATGCCCGCGATGTCGACCACGCTGTACATCATCGCGACGTCCTTCGCCCCGACGTACGGCGAGACGTCTCCCGACGCCATCGTGGACACGATCAGCTTGGGCAGGCCGATGGGCAGGTCGCGCACGGCCCGCGCGGCGATCGACGAGCCGCCGCTGCCGCCCAGCGCCAGCACGGCGTCGGCGCGGCCGTCGGCGTGCAGCCGGGCCAGGATCTCCGCCGCGCCCTGGCCCATGGTGGTCACGGCGGCGCCCCGGTCGCCGGCGTCGCGCAGCGCCCGCAGGTCGCCTCCTCCCGCCTCGGCGACCTGCTCGTTGGAGACGTCGGCGAGCAGTGTCTGGCTGGGGACGCCGACGCCGGCGTCCACCACGACCACGTCGCTGCCCAGCTCCACGAGCCGGTTGCGCAGCCACGCGTACTCCTCGCCCTTGGTGTCGAGTGTGCCGATCAGCACGACGGACGGCATGTCCTGCCACACCCCTCTGTTCGGAGACCTCCTGGATGTTGCCCGCCCCGGCGCACTCCCACGCCTGGCCCGGCAAGGCCGGCGGGCCGGGCGTGGGAGGGCGCCGGCACCCGCCCGATAACCGGTGTCGGCGGCGGGCGGCTTTCGGATAGATTCGGCACCCCGCCGGCCCAGAACCGCAGGAGCGCACATGACCCACGACCGGGCGGCCGACTTCGCCGACGTCTTCCAGCACTTCGCCGTCGGGGAAGAGGGCAGGCCCGAGCGCTCCTTCTATCCGTACGCCCCTGTCTTCCCCGTCCGGCTGAACGGCGCCAAGGCGGTGATCAAGCGGACCACCGGCCCCGTGTCGGCCGCGGCCGCGATCGCCCGATGGGTGGAGGCGCTCGCCGGGGAGGACGTCGGCGTGGTCACCCCGCTCCCCCTGCGCGTCGACAACCCGGCCCAGGTGGGCGACCGGGTCTGGGTGGCCTACCCGTGGGTCGACGGCCGCCCGTACACCGGCTCCCCTGACGACGTCGCCGCGGCCGGCGACCTCCTCGGCCGCATCCACGCCGCCCGGCCGGCCGGCGACGGCATGCCGGAGTTCGGCTGGCCCGATCACGACGCCGCCTCGGTCGAGGAGGACGTCACCGGGCTGCGGCGGGTGCTGGGCGAGCACGCGCCTGACCTGCGCGACGAGGTGATGGCCCGCTTCGAGCCGTGGCTGGAGTCCTTCATGGCGCAGACGCTGCCGCCGGTGCGCGACGGCGGGCTCCCGCGGGCCGCGGTGTCCATGGACTACAAGGCCGGCAACCTGGTCTACGTCGACGGGGCACCCGTGCTGATCGACCCCGACAACGCCGAGTACGCGCCGCGCATCCTCGACCTGGCGCTGGCCGCCCTGCTGTTCCACAACGAGATGGCCACCGCGCCGCCCCGGCTCTTCACGGGCGGCGAGTGGTCGGCGTTCTCCTCGGCGTACCGGCGGCACGTCCGGCTCACCGAGGCCGAACTGGCGCTGTGGCCGGTGGCCGTGCGCTACATGCTCCTGGAATGGGGCGTGTGGACGCTGATCGACGCCGCCGAGTGGAACGACTGGGACGACCCCCGCAAACGCGGCTTCCTGCGCGACCTCGCCACGGTGGACCCCGGCCGGTTCCCGCTGCGCTGACGGCAGGCGCCCGGCGTCACCGGAGCGCGACGTCCCGCAGGGCGAGGGCGCGCTCCTCCCCGAGCCGGAACCCGGTCTCGCGGTGCACGGCGAGGGCCTGCCCGGCGCACTCCGCCGAGCGCCTCGGGTCGCCGAGGGCACGGTGGATCTCGGCCATGGTGGTGAGGGCGTTGCCTTCCTCGACCCGGTATCCGCCGGCGCGCGCGATGGCGAGGGCCCGGCTGACCTGCGGCATCGCCGTTTCCATGGAGCCGAGGCCGAGGTAGGCGCGGCCCAGGCCGAGCAGCGTTCTGACGATCACGTAGTTCATGCCGGCGGCGCGCGCCTGGCCCAGCACGGCGGTGTGGACGCCGGCGGCCGCCGCGTGATCGCCGGCGGCGGTGTGCACCGTGCCGAGGATGGTGGTGACCAGGCACAGCGCGTAGCCGTTCCTGACCTCCCTGGCCAGGCGCTCGGCCTGCCGCGCGTGGTCGAGCGCCAGGTCGAGGCGGCCCGCGTCGCGGTGGATCTGCGCCAGGACGCCGAGGCTCTTGGGCACCTCCACGGAGCGGCCGCTCTCGCAGTTGCTCTCGAGCCCCCGCCCGGCGAGCTGGAGCGCCTCGTCGATGTGCCCGAGCAGCCGGCGGACGCTCGCCAGGTTGGTGAGCTCGATGCCGTTGAGTCCCTCGCCGGCAGCCTCGCGCAACCTCTCGGCGTCGCGGATGTGCGCCTCCGCCTCATGAAGCGCGCCGAGCTGCAGGCAGACCGCGCCCAGGTTGGAGGCGACGACCGCCTGGGTCCTGAGCTGCCCGGCGGCGTGGTAGATCTCCCGGGCGGCGTGCAAGGTCCCCTTCGCTTCCCGCAACGCGCCCCGTTCCACGTGGACGGCGGCCAGGTTGTTGTGCGCCGCGGCCGCACCCTGCGGCCAGCCGGCCCGCCGGGCCAGCACGGCGGCCGCCTCGAAAGCCGCCACCGCCTCGGCGTAGCGGGAGCGCAGGCGGCTGGTCATGGCCAGGCTGAGCTGGGCCGTCACCTGGCCCAGCGGCTCGTTCTCCGCGGCGGCGGCCCGCATCGCGGCCTCGGCCAGCGCCTCCGCGTCGGCGGGCTCGGCCCCGAAACCGAAGTAGGGGCGCAGGACTTCGGCGATCTGCCAGGCGAAGCGGCGGGGCCCCTCGTCGGCGGCGTGCGCCGCGACGGCGACGAGGTTGGCGCGCTCGACGTCCAGCCAGGCCACCGCGTCGGCGCTGCTCACCGGCTCGGGACCGGAGCTCGCGGACGGGCTCACCGGCTCCTGGCGGGACCCCGCGGGCCGGCTCACCGGCTCCTGGCCGGACCCCGCGGAGCGGCTCACCGGCTCCTGGCCGGGCTCCGCCGCTGTCGGTGAGGTGGTGGGCGCCCAGGTCCGTGACGGGTAGGCGACGCGGGCGACGCGCGTCGCCGTCGAGACGTACCAGGAGCAGAGCCGTTCGACCGCCGCGAGCCGGTCGGCGGGCGCGTCGTCCTGCTCGGCCTGGCTTCTGGCGTGTCGGCGCATCAGGTCGTGGAAGGCGTAGCGGCGTGGCAGGTGCTCGTCGACGAGGTGCGCGGCGGCGAGCCGGTCGAGCAGGCGGGCGGCCTGCTCGGTGCCGGAGCCGGCCAGGGCCGCCGCCGCCTCGGCGGTGATGTCGGGGCCGGGCGCGAGCCCGAGCAGGCGGAACAGCCGCTGGGCGCCGGGAGCGAGCCGCGCGTACGACAGGCCGAAGGCGGCGCGCACCGCCGACTCGCCGTCGATCTCGAGGGAGCCCAGCCGGTCGGCGGCCAGCGCCGCCGCGTAGCCGGCGATCGACCAGTGCGGGTTGACGGCGATGTTGGCGGCGGCCACCCCCAGGGCCAGCGGAAGGTGGGCGCAGAGCCGTACGAGCTCCACCGCGGCCTCCGGCTCGTCGGCCACGCGGTCATGACCGACCGCGGAAGCCAGCAGGGCCAGCGCGTCGGCGTGGCCGAGCACGTCGAGCTTGAGCTGCCGGGCGCCGTGGCTGGCGACGAGCCCGGCCAGCCGGCTGCGGCTCGTGACCAGCGCCAGGCAGCCGGGAGCGGCCGGCAGCAGGGGGCGTACCTGCTCGGCGGTCAGGGCGTTGTCGAGGAGCACGAGCACACGCCTGCCCGCCAGGCACGACCGGTAGAGCCCGGCGGCCGCCTCCTCGTCCGGCGGGATCTGCTCGGCCGGCACGCCCAGCGAGCCGAGCATCCGGATGAGTGCCTCGACCGGCGCCATCGCCGGGCCCTGGGAGTGGCCGCGCAGGTTGACGTACAGCTGCCCGTCGGGGAACGAGGCGGCGTGCCGGTGACCGAAGTGCACGGCGAGGCTGGTCTTGCCCACGCCCGCGGTGCCGGCGATGGCCACGACCGCGGGCGCCGTCTCCGCCGCCAGGCACTCGGCCAGCACGGCGAGCTCGCCGTCGCGGCCCACGAACCCGCCCGAGCCCGCGGGGAGCTCCGCGGGGACCAGCAGCACCGGCGCGCCCGCTTGCCGCGCGGGACGCGGCGGCGCGCGGAGCTCCGGGTCGTCGGCCAGGATGGCCGCCTCCAGCCGGCGCAGCTCCGGCCCGGGGTCGAGCCCGAGCTCGTCGACCAGCAGCCGCCGCCCCGTGCGGTAGACCTCCAGCGCGCCGGCCCGCCGTCCCGACCGGTAGAGCGCCAGCATGAGCAGGCCGCGCAGGCGCTCGCGCAGCGGATGCTCGGCCAGCAGCGCCTCGAGCTCGGCCGCCAGCTCGCTGTGCCGGCCGAGCCGCAGCTCCAGCTCGGCCCGCTCCTCGGCGACGGCCAGCCGCATCTCCTCCCACCGGGCCGCGGCGGCGCGGACGTCCTCCGTCTCCATCTCGGTCAGGACGGGGCCGCGCCACAGGGCCAGCGCCTCGCCGAACAGCGTGCTCGCCTCGGCCTCCCGCCCTTCCTCGGCGGCGCGTCGCCCCTCCGCGATCCTGCTCTCCGCGACCGCCGCGTCGGTCGCGGGGGCGCTCAGGCGGTAGCCCGAGCTCTCCGTCACGATGGCACCGGGATCGGCGCCGGCCTCCCGCAGCGCCCGGCGCAGCACGGCCACGGCGATCGTCACCTGGTTGCGCACCGATGTCGGGGGGTCATCGCCCCACGCCGTGGCCAGCCGGTCGGTGCTCACGACCTGGCCCTCGGCCACAAGGAGCATCGCCAGCACCGCCCTGGCCCGCTGCCCCCGCAGCCGCACCGGCTGCCCGCCGGCCACGGCCTCGAGAGGACCCAGAATCTTGAACGCCACCTCATGCCGCGCCATCCCCGACATGCTATCGCCGGGACCGAAGGTCCTGAGGCGTCGTGCGGCCGGAGCCGTGACCTGCCGTGTTCCCGTCGCGCCGGGAAAGGGTAGGAGTCTGGCGGGCTCGCGAATCACCGTGAACGGCGTCATCGGGGGATAAGTCGCAATGGACGGTGTCTACGGGCAGCGGGTGAGTGGTCTGACCTTCGAGGTGCTGGAGCCGGCGCCCGTGGGGATCGCGGTGACGCGCGGGCCCGACCACCGGCTGCTGTACACCAACGAGGCGTACCGGTCCCTGTTCGGAGAGCGGCCGATCGGGTCCCCGCTCAGGATCGCCTTTCCGCACGTGGCCCAGGAGGACTACGTCCCCATCTTCGACCAGGTGCTCAGGACGGGCACGCCGGTGGTCCGCACCGACGCCCCCGGCGGCGAGTGCCTGGAGGACCGGGAACGTTTCTTCACCTTCAGCCTCTCGCGGGTCTCCTTCGAGGACGGCACGTACGGCGTCCTCGCGGTCTTCCTGGACGTCACCGACCCGGCCACCGTGGCGCAGCGGCTCCAGGCGGTGGCCGACGAGCGCCGCCGCATCCTGCGGCGATACCAGAGCCTGGTCCGGGTCAGCGCGCAGATCGTCTGGGTGGCCGACCCCGGCGGCCTGGTGATCGAGCCGAGCCCGGGATGGGAGCGGACGACCGGCCAGTCATGGGACGACTTCCGCGACGACGGCTGGATGAACGCCGTCCACCCGGACGACCGCGCCTCCACGCAGGCGTCGTGGACCAGCGCGGTCAAGGAGGTCTCCGAGGTGTGGGAGCACGTCTACCGGCTCCGCACGACCGACGGCACGTACCGGCACTTCCAGGCTCGCGCCGTGCCGATCCAGGAGAACGGCCGTCTCGTGGAGTGGGTGGGCACCTGCACCGACATCGAGCAGCAGTGGCAGGAGCAGCGGCGCCAGCGGCTGCTCGACTCGGCCGCCGCCGCGACGGCCGACCGGACGAGCCTGGAGGGCATGCTCGGCGCGCTGGCGAACGTCATCGTGCCCGACCTGGCCGACGGATGCGGCGTGCACCTGGTGATCGACCTCGCCGACGGGCTGGCGCGAGGCGGCGACTTCGTGGCCGAGCGCATCGCCACCGCCGCCCGCGCCGGGCTGCCCAGGCTCCCGCCGTTCAGCGAGGAACGCCTGGCCGCGGACAGCGGGTTCGCCGCCGTGGTACGCCGGCGAAGGCCGTTCCGCACGACGTTCGCCCCCGGGTCGCCGCTGGGTGATCTCGTGCCGGCGGGCACACGCACCTGGCTGGAGGCCACCAGGGCCAACAGCATCGCGCTCCTGCCCGTCGTGGTCGACGGCACGCTCGCGGCGGTGGTCACGGCGGCCGCCTGCGGTGACCGCGCGCCGATCGGCCAGAGCACCGTCGCCCTGCTGCGCGAGATGATCGAGCAGGCCCATGACAACCTGAGCAGCGCGATGCGGTTCCAGCGCACACACAAGGTCGCGGTGGCCCTGCAGCACAGCCTGCTGGCGCAACCGCCGCGGGTGCCCGGCATGCAGATCGCCGCACGCTACCGCGCCAGCCCCACCGCCGCCGACGTGGGCGGCGACTGGTACGACTCGTTCGTGCTGCCCGACGGCGCCACCGTGCTGGCCATCGGTGACGTCGCGGGGCACGACCTGCGCGCCGCGGTCACCATGGGTCAGCTGCGCAACATGCTCAGAGGACTGGTCGTGGACCGGCAGGAGCCTCCTGGGGAGATCCTCGCCCGGCTGAACATCGCTATGAAGACCCTCTACTGCGAGGAGACCGCGACCTGCGTGCTGGCCAGGGTCGAGAAGGACGAGGGCGGTCACCGGCTGAACTACGCGGTGGCCGGCCATCCGCCGCCCCTGCTGGTCACCGGCGAGGGCGCGGGCCGTTTCCTCGAGGACGGCGCCAACCCGCTGCTCGGCATCCCGTACGACACCCGGTGCGTGTCCGCGCGGGAGCCGCTGCCTGCGCTGAGCACGTTGCTGCTCTACACCGACGGCCTCGTGGAACGGCACGACGAGCACCTCGACGAGGGCCTGGAGCGGCTGCGCAGGCACGCGTGCGCGCTCGCGCGCCAGCCTCTCGACCGGTTCTGCGACGAGTTGCTCAGTGCTCTGCCGCTGTCGGCCGACGACGACGTGGCCATGATCGCGCTGCGGCTCCCTGAGCCGGCCGCCCGGCACGAGGTGAAAGGCCGGGCGCCGGTCGAGGACCGGTGAAGCGGTGGTCCTGGCGGACGGCCGGCTCCCATGGGGGCGTAACGGATCAGTCGTCCCGCGGTATGGCGGTGGTTCGGGCGGTAGCGCCAGGGTAGCGAAGGCTGGTCGGGCAGGTGGCCGGCGGCACGCTCGTACAGGGGCCCTGGCCGGCCGATACCCGTTGAGCTGGGAAGACGGAGACCGTACATGACCACGTTCAAGCCCCGGGACGAGCCGCTCGCCTCGCCGCCGGAGCCGCCACGGCTCCGCCGCAAGGGCAGGCTCATCGCGGCCTGGCTGGCCTCGACCGATCACAAGGTGATCGGCTACATGTACCTGATCGCGTCGTTCGCCTTCTTCCTCTTCGCCGGTCTGATGGCGCTGGTCATCCGGAGCCAGCTGATCCAGCCGGACCTGCAGCTCGTCAGCCCGCAGCTGTACAACCAGCTGTTCACCATGCACGGCACGCTCATGATGCTGCTCTTCGCGACCCCGCTGTTCGCCGGGTTCGCGAACGTCATCATGCCGCTGCAGATCGGCGCGCCCGACGTCGCCTTCCCCCGGCTGAACGCGGTCAGCTTCTGGTTGTTCCTGTTCGGCGGGCTGATCGTGGCGAGCGGGTTCTTCACCGCCTACGGGGCGGCCGACTTCGGCTGGTTCGCCTACACGCCGCTGTCGGACTCGGTCTACAGCCCCATCACGGGCGGCGACCTGTGGATCATGGGGCTGGTGCTGGCAGGTCTGGGGACCATCCTCGGCTCGGTCAACTTCATCACCACGATCATCTGCATGCGCGCTCCCGGCATGACCATGTTCCGCATGCCGATCTTCACCTGGAACGTGCTGCTGACCAGCATGCTCGTGCTGATGGCGTTCCCGGTGCTGGCCGCCGCGCTGCTCGCGCTGGAGGCCGACCGCAGGTTCGGCACCCAGGTCTACCTGGCCGAGAACGGGGGGCCGATGCTCTGGCAGCACCTGTTCTGGTTCTTCGGCCACCCCGAGGTCTACATCATCGCGCTGCCGTTCTTCGGCATCATCACCGAGGTCATCCCTGTCTTCAGCCGCAAGCCCGTCTTCGGCTACATCGGGCTCGTGGGAGCCACCATCGCCATCGCCGGGCTGTCGATGACCGTGTGGGCGCACCACATGTTCGCGACCGGGCAGGTGCTGCTGCCGTTCTTCTCGTTCATGACGTTCCTCATCGCGGTGCCGACGGGCGTGAAGTTCTTCAACTGGGTCGGCACGATGTGGCGCGGGCACCTGAGCTTCGAGTCGCCGATGTTGTTCTCGGTCGGCTTCCTGGTGACGTTCCTCCTGGGCGGCCTGACCGGCGTCATCCTCGGTTCGCCGCCGCTCGACTTCCACGTCACCGACTCCTACTTCGTCGTCGCGCACTTCCACTACGTGGTGTTCGGCACCGTGGTGTTCGCCATGTTCGCCGGGTTCTACTTCTGGTGGCCGAAGATGACCGGCAAGATGCTCGACGACCGGCTCGGCGCCTGGCACTTCTGGACCCTGTTCATCGGCTTCCACACCACATTTCTCGTGCAGCACTGGCTGGGCGTGGCCGGGATGCCGCGGCGCTACGCCAGCTACAGCGCCATCGACGGGTTCACGGGCCTGCACCTGATCTCCTCGATCGGCGCCTTCATCCTCGGCCTGTCGACGCTGCCGTTCCTGTACAACGTCTGGCGTACGGCCCGCCGGGCCCCGCGCGTCACCGTCGATGACCCGTGGGGGTTCGGCAACTCGCTGGAATGGGCGACGTCCTGCCCGCCGCCGCGCCACAACTTCACGTCCATGCCCCGCATCCGTTCGGAACGGCCGGCGTTCGACCTGCACTATCCGCACATGTGGCACCCCCGGCACGACACGGAGATCGAGCAGGCGAAGCGCGAGACCTGAGCGACGGCGTCTAGCGGCGGACGGCCGCGTCGAGGAACAGCTCCAGGTGTGAGGCGGCGCGACGCCTGCCCTCGTCGTGCAGGTCATCGGGCCCGTGCAGGTAGGTGAGCCGGATGAACACCAGCGGCGCCAGCAGTTCCCAGGCCAGCTCGCCGCCGTCCAGCTCGCCGGCGAGCAGCCGCGCGCGCACGCGCGGCGACAGCAGGCCGCGCTCGGCCCACCGGGAGAAGATCGGGCCGAGCGTCCGCGTGCCCTGGGAGATCATCTCGTTGACGACACCGGGGTTGTCGGCGATCTCCTCGCGCAGCAGGAGCCGGCTGAACTTGCGCGCGGCCGGCTTCTCGAAGAACTCGATCACGCGGGCGACGCACTCGCGCAGGAACGTCTCGGGGTCGTCCGGCGTCGCCTCGGGGCCGGGGAACAGCTCCACGATCACCTGCCCCACCGCGCCGGGGCCGGCCGAGGCCAGCAGCTCGTCGTAGATCGCGCGCTTGCCGGCGAAGTGGCCGTAGAGGCCGGCGTCGCTGAGCCCGGCGGCTCGGGCGATCATGCGGACGGACGTTGCGGCGTAGCCCTTCTCGACGAACAGGTCGAGGGCGACCTCCAGCAGCACGGCCCGCGTGTCCTTGGCGTCTTCCTTGCGCGGCCGTCCCGCGCGGCGCGGCCTGCCCGTCGTGGTGCTCACACCGCCGATGGTAGGCGGTCCGGCGGGCGGCACCGCGCGGCGGACACCTGGGCCGGGACCGGTCAGGCCGGCCCCGGCCCAGGTGCGGAGGGGGTCAGGGACGCCCGGCTTCGGGGAGCTCGAACCAGACGGCCTCCTCGCCCGCCGTCATGGAGACACCCCAGCAGCAGGCCAGGCGGTCGAGCAGCTTCCGCGCCCGGCGAGCCGGACCGGGGCACTGCCCGACCTCGCACCTGCACCACCCGTCCTCGGCGGACAAGCTGATCACGATCTTGCCGGCGGTGTGCCGCAGCGCCTCGTCGACCAGCATGCCGACCAGTGTCTCGGCGGCCTCGACCCGGTCCCGCAGCCCCCACGCCCGCAGCCGGGTCGCGACCATCCGCCGGGCGCTCGGCACCGCCGACGGCGTCGCCGACAACTCCCAGGACACCGCCGGCTCGTCAGCGCCCCATCCGACCCACAGGGCCACATTGTCCCGAAACGCCAGAAATCGGTTCCCGGTCAGGGCATCCAGACTCATACGGGCGCTCTGCGGCTGTTCAGTGGCTCGCAGCATGTTCTGCGGCTGTTCAGTGACTCGCGGCATGGCCCCTCCCCTCTGGTGTGCACCTCACCAGCGTGCCTCCCGCCCACCGGGGAAAGGGAGGTGAGAAATCCCCGTATGGCTACCCATATACGGGAACGTAGGTACGTCGCGCGCCCCCGCCTCGTCGACCGCCGGCGGTCAGCGCGAGACCGCGGCGCGCCCGCGGGTCAGCAGCACCCCCAGCGCGATCATGCCGACGCCGAGGACCAGGTGGAGCCAGTTGTCAGCGGTGTTGAGCGGAACGAAGTTGGCCGCGCTCTCCTGGTTGACGAGCAGCCCGTACAGCCAGAGCACCAGGTAGACGATCCCGCCGACGATCAGGTAGGCGCGCGCGCCCGGCCACGACCGGGCCAGCGTGACACCGGCGATGCCGAAGAGCAGGTGCACGATGTTGTGCAGGATCGACACCTGGAAGATGCCGAGCAGCATCGCCTCGGAGTGGTGGCCGGCGAACTGGAGATCGCCGTAGTCGGTCGTGATGCCCGGGACGAAGCCGAGCACTCCGACGAGCAGGAACACCAGGCCGACGACCAGCGCGGCGAGTTGCACGGGCGAGCGCGTCGCCGACTTGTGCGAAGTACTCATGCTGAGCCTCCTTGACGTTGACCGGTTTCCCGCTACCCTCCCTCGGGCGGATAAGTCGCACCCACCTGGGCTCGCGTATCGTGTGGCGGTGCACGAGACCACAAGCGTTGGAGAGCCATGAGCACGGGTGTCAGACTGATCCGCAACGAGCGGCTGGCGCAGGACGTCGAATACGCCTACGCCTCGGCCGTGGACGCGCCGCTGCGCACCATCTGGGTGGCGGGCGCGTGCCCGCTCGACGCCAAGGGTGCGACGGTGGCGCCGGGCGACTACGCCGAGCAGGCTCACCAGGTGATGCGCAACCTCGTCACGGCGCTCGACGGCGCCGGGGCCGCGCTGACGGACATCGTCAAGACCACGGTCTACGTCGCCTCCTCCGACCAGGCCGACCTGGTGACGGCCTGGCGGGTCTACCGGGAGTACATGGGGACGCACGACGTGCCCAGCACCCTGCTGGGCGTCACCGTGCTGGGCTACGACCACCAGCTCGTCGAGGTCGAAGCGGTCGCCGTGATCGCCGGCGCCTAGCCTGGCCGGGGACGTGCACGTCCATGACGTACGGCCCTCACCAACCACCGCGCCCCCCGCAACACCCCGGCTTCGCACCGCCTCCCGTCGTGATCGACGTCGGCGGGGACGCCAGGGTCAGGGCGCTGATCGGCGGCTCCGTCGCGGGAGTGATCGGACTCATCTCGATCGTCTCGGCGCTCACCGGCCAGGTGGAGGGCGGCGCGGGCACCGCGGTCGTCGCCGGGATCCTCGGGCTGATCTTCCTGGGCATCGGCCTGCTGCCGGTCGTCGCCTGGCGCAGGATCGGCCGGCCGCGCCGGCTCGTCCTCGACGCCGTCGGCTGCGCTGGGACGATCCCCAGGGCAAGCCGTGGGCCGAGCTGTCCGGGGTCGGCATCTCGCGCACGCAGCAGCGCCGCGTCGAACTCGCCGACTCCATCATGCGCAAGACGATGGTCCGCCTCGACCTCTTCCCCGCCGACCCGGGCTTCCGCTCACGCCACCAGGAGATGGAGCACCTGTGGGAGTTCCACACGGTCAAGAACGGCTACCGGCTGCCGCTCGGCTCCAACCCGAAGTACATCCCGGTCATCGAGGACGGCATGCGGCGGTTCCGCCCGGCGGCGTACCTGGGGATCAAGGACGAGGGCTTCATGGTCGGCCTGGTCTGACGCCGCACGTCAGTCCCAGCCGTAGTCGAAGGGGATCCCGATGTCCAGCGACTGCGTGATGGTCAGCACCGGCTTGCCCTCCTTGCTGGTCACCGTGACGGGAATGGGCGTCCCGCACCCGATCTCGTAGCCGATCGAGAGCGGCACCGACTGCGGGTCGTAGTCGGGCTTGCACTGGCGTTGGGCCTTGGCCAGGGCCTGCCTGGCCTCGTTCTGCAGCTTCTTGTTGCCGGGCCACAGGTGGACCACCGCGATCTCGAAGGCGTCGGTGGCCAGGGCGGCGGTGTTCTTGACGGTGGTGCCCTGGTTCTCGGCGTGCGTCGAGGCCACGATGTCGACCTCGGTCATCGCGGCGCCCTTCGCGCGGTCGTGGGTCTCGTAGCCGATGGAGACGCGCTTCGTGTACGCCTGGTCGACACTGTTCACGGCCTGGCACTCGGGGTCCCTCACCTTGTAGCCGGAACGGTCCTTCTCCCCCGCCTCGTAACACCGCCACTTCAGCGCCTTCCCGATGCGGGCCAGGAAGTCGGGTCCCCGCGTCGTGGACGGGAAACAGTGCCGGCCGCGCTTCTTGCCCGGCTCGCAGGGCACCGGCGCCTCGGCCGCCTTCGGCGGGTCCGGCGTCGCGCTGGGCTCCTTCTCCCGCGTGCTGGGCCGGGTCGGCGCCACCTGCGCCACGGCGGGCTCGGCCGGCCCTCGGTTCAGCACGACCACCACCACGACCGCCGCCGCCAGCACGGCCACGGCGGCCACGCAGCCGGCGACGATCCAGGGCGTGTGGTCCTGCTTCTTGCGCGGCGCCTGGTGCGGGAAGCGCGGGTCGCCCCCGCAGTGCCGCCCGTTCCACTGGTCCACCCACCATCCCGGCGCGTGCCTGTCGGCCTGGATCGGAGCTCCGCAGCGCGCGCAGGGACTCGCTGTCATGGTGATGTCGGTTTCCTTCCCCCGCCCGGCAGGCCGTACGGCTTCCCGCGCGACCCTAGGGCCGGGCGCGCCGGGCGGGGCCTCCTTTCGAGGATCCTCGAAGCATGTGCCGGGCCCGCTTCAGGGGCCGGCCTCGTCGTACTCGACCGCGTAGTCCATGTGGGCGCGGTCCTTGAGCGCGAACGCGGCGGCCACGCTGATCAGGCCGCAGATCGCCATGTAGACGGCGATGGCGAACGAGCTCTCATAGGTGGCGTACAGCCAGACGGCGATCAGCGGGGCCGGCCCGCCCGCCGTGACCGAGGCCAGCTGGTAGCCGAGCGAGGCGCCGCTGTAGCGTAACCGCCCGGTGAAACTCTCGGCGATGAACGTGGCCTGCGGACCGTACTGGATGTCGTGGATGGGCGCCGCCGCCACGATGGCCAGGAAGACCAGCGCGGGCACGCGGGTGTCGAGCAGCGGCCAGTAGACGAACGACCAGACCACCATGGCCGCGGCGCCGATGATGTAGAGCCTCCGGCGGCCGACCACGTCGGAGATGTAGCCCCAGAACGGCACGGTGAACAGCGAGACGACGCCCGCGACGATGACGTACAGGTAGACGTCGCTCGCCTCGAAGCCGAGCGTCTTGGTGGCGTAGGTGAGGATGAAGACGGTGAAGATGTAGAACGGCGCCTGCTGACCCGTGCGCAGCAGGGCGCTCAGCACGATCTCCCGCCAGTTCTTCACGATGACCTGGCGTACGGGGACGCGCTCGACCTTGTTCTCCCGCAGGACCTTGGTGAAGACCGGCGTCTCCAGGATGCCGAGCCTGATGTAGAGGCCGACCCCGGCCATCACGATGCTGAGCAGGAACGGGATGCGCCAGCCCCAGTAGGGGTCGAGCGGCTGGAAGATCTGCAGCGCGAGATAGCCGAGCACGAGCCCGACAGGGACGCCGAACTGCGGCCAGCTGCCCAGGAACCCGCGCCGGCCGCCGCGCGTCTTGCCCCACTCGGTGGCGAGGAGCACGGACCCGCCCCATTCGCCGCCGACGCTGATGCCCTGGAGCAGGCGGAGCAGCGTCAGCAGGATGCCGCCCCAGATGCCGATCTGCGCGTACGTGGGCACCAGGCCGACGAGGGCGGTGGCGACGCCCATGGTCATGAGGGTGATGATGAGGGTGGCCTTGCGGCCGATGCGGTCACCGTAGTGGCCGAAGATCGCGGCGCCGATCGGGCGGGCGGCGAACCCGCCGAAGTAGGTGCCGAGGGCGAGCAGGAGGCCGGTCGTGGGGTCACTGGTGGGGAAGAACAGCTCCGCGAAGATGGTGCTGGCGGCGAAGCCGTACAGGAAGAAGTCGTACCATTCGATCGAGGTGCCGACGGCCGAGGCGATCACCGCCCGGACAACCTGCCGTCGCTTCTGCTGATCTGTCGCGTCGAGTCGCTGGTCCTCTGCCATCTACCGCTCCTCCGGTAGTGCCGCGTTATCCGCGACGCTACAGGACGTGTCGCCGATGGTCATCATGCTCTTTTCGCCGGTTTTCCCGTGCCTGCGCGGGTTCGCAGCGGGCGGCGGTTGGACGGGGTCGTCACGGGTAGCGACTGGGCGATGACGGAGGTGCCGAAGGGGGTTGGGTGCGATGCGTCCCATCGTCTCTGCCATGGTCGCCGTGGCGCTGGCCGCCTCCGGGTGCTCGGCGGCCGAGATCGACAGGGTGCAGTGGCGTCCGCAGAACGACGGCGCCAACGCCGACGGTCAGGGCGGTGTGCGCCTGCGCAACGTCTTCCTCCTGGGTGGCGCCCACCCGGCCCAACCGCCGCCGCGGTTCCCTCTGTACGGCGTGCTGATCAACGCCGGTGACAGACCGCTGCAACTCGAACGGATCACCGTCGAAGGGGGCGGCACGGTGCGGTTGCCCGGCCCTGTCACCCTGCGCCCCGACCAGCCCGTCGGCACGGCCGAGCAGCCGCTCGCCACGGCCAGCGGGATCCGGGGTGGCCTGGTGCCGCTGACGTTCACCTTCCGCGGTGCGCCTCCTCTGCGCGTATCCGTGCCGGTCAAGCCGCGAACGGGTCATTTCGCCCACCTGGGGACCTCGCCCCCGGTCCCGCCGTCGCCCACGTCCGCCACCACTGCCCCGCCGGCCCCGGAGACACCGCGCTAGCCGGGGCGGCCTGGGGCGTAGCCGGCGAATCCGCCGGCCAGCATGGCCAGGGCGCGGCGGGCGGCGGCGACGGCGCGCGGCCCGAGCTGGTCACCAGGCGTGCCGTCCAGCAGGCCGGCGCGCATCAGGGCGAGTGACTCCCGGTGCACGACCATCAGCGCCTCGGCGAGAAGCCGGGGACGCATGTCGTCGGGTGCCGCGCGCTGCTCCCCGGCGATCAGGGCGCACAGGGCGTCGGCGTAGCGGGCGTGGATCCGGCGCTCGCGGGCCCGCAGCGCCGGGCTGGCCGCGACAAGGGTCGCGAACATGCGCGCCCGCTCCCCCGACGCCGGGTCCGTCGCGAGGCGCCGGTAACGCCCGAGGAGGAAACGTTCGGCGGCGGCGAGCGCCGGCTCCCCGGCCGGCCGGGCGCGCACGCTCTCCAGCAGCTCCGCCTCGAAGGCCCGGTCCTCGCCGTAGACGAGGTCCTCCTTGGTCTCGAAGTGGTTGAAGACCGTCTTCTCCGTCACCCCCGCGGCCCTGGCGACCTCCGCCACGGTGACGGCGTCGAAACCCTGGCCGGCGAACAGCCGCAGGGCCGTCTCGGCGATGCGCCGCCTGGTCTCGCGCTTCTTCAGCTCGCGAACGCCCTCGACCATCCGTCGCCCCTTCGGTACAGTGACTGAACTTACAGTCACTGTACCGAAAGGCCGACCATGCCGGTGCTCGCCGAGCTCGTCCCGATGCTGGCCAGGATCCAGGAAGCCCGTCAGCACGTACCGGACGCCTCCACCCCGGTCGCCGAGCGGCGCGCCGCCATCCATCGCGGCATGGACCAGCGGGCCGCCATGGTGGCGCGGCCCGCGCCTCCCGTGACGGTCACGGACCACGAGATCGAGGTCGACGGCGGGAGCATCACGGTGCGCGGCTACACGCCCGAACGTCCCGGGCCGCTGCCCTGCCACATCTACGTCCACGGGGGCGGGTGGTGGCTCGGCGAGCTGCGCCACCGCGACGCCGTCTGCGGCCGCCTCGCCGCCGAGGCCGGCTGCGTGGTGGTCTCGGTCGCCCACCGGCTCGCCCCCGAGCACCGCTTCCCCGTGCCGGTCCACGACTGCCACACCGCCGTCCGGTGGGTCGCCGGCCAGGCGGACCTGCTCGGCATCGACCCCGCGCGGCTGTCGATCGGCGGCGACTCCTCGGGAGCCAACCTGGCCGCCGCCACCGCCCTCATGCTCCGCGACCAGGGCGGGCCCGCGCTGCGCGCCCAGGTGCTGGAGATCCCCGTACTCGACCTCACGGCCGGCCGGCAGGCCGTCGACCCGGGCACGGTCGTGCTGACGCCGGAAGAGCTGGCCGCGAACGTCGAGCAGTACTGCGCTCCGGAGCAGCGCCGGCACGCGTACGCCTCGCCGCTGCTGGCGGACGACCTGACCGGGCTGCCGCCCGCCCTGATCATGACGGCGGAGTACGACATCCTCCGCGGCGACGGCGAGTCGTACGCCCGGGCGCTGACCAGGGCGGGGATCGCGGCCCATGTGACCTGCTGGCCGGGGCACGTGCACGGGTCGCACGAGCTGACCGCGATGCTGGAGTCGGCACGGGAGTGGCAGGCGCGGGTCGCGGCGTTCCTGCGGGCCGAACTCGCCGCCTGACAGCACCGCGGTGCGAGCTCCGGATCAGCGGGTGCGGTAGAAGCGGACGTAGTCGAACTCGGCCTCGACAGCGGGCTGGGCCCCGCCGTGGGCGACCAGGCCGATGCGCGGGGACGTGTCCTTGCCGAACGTCCACACCCCGGCCCACGTCCACGTCTTGCCGTCACGGCTCGACCCGGCGCGGAACTCGTGTTCCCCGGTCTCCCGGTCCACGTGGTGGGCGAGCCGGAGCCAGGTCGTCCTCGCCGGGGCTCCGGCGATGTTCCCGCCGTACGACAGCCGGTCGGCGAACGGCAGCTCGCGGCCGTACTCCACCTGCCGGGTGTTCCAGATGGCCACCTGGGAGAGCCGGGCGAAGTCGTCGTCGGAGGCGTAGGCGACGAGGCCCGCCTGCTGGTGGTTGCGTACGGTGTCCTCGCCCAGGTCGAGCGTCACCTTGGTCTCCACGATGTAGTCGCCGCGCGGCGGCGTGCGCAGCAGCACGCTCGCCGAGTTGCCCGTTCCCACCAGGTCGCCGTTCTGCACCGGCCAGCGCAGCGCGCCGCCGGCGACGCGGGCGGCGGGGTCCTCGCGCACCCACTGCCAGGCGCGGTCCAGGGTGCCGAACTCCTCGGCGTCGAGCTTCCTGCCGGGCTCGGGGACGGGCGCCATGCGGGTGACCGGCTTGGCGAGCCTGGCCACGCTGACGTTGTCGAACTCCGCCGTGCCCTTGGCGACCAGCCCGAACGCGCCGGACAGCGGGACGGGCGAGTCCAGGCTCACGGTGGCCTGGGGGTCTCCGAGCCGGGCCGAGGTCACCTCGGCGATGATCGTCCTGCCCTTGACGGTGACGGCCAGGTTCCGCCAGGTGGAAGCGCCTCCCGGCAGCGTGGCCGTGCGGCGCTCGCCTCCCGCCGTGACGGTCAGGCCGGAGTCCGACACCACCGCGGTGGCCGCGCCGATCCGCAGTCCCGCCGTGCCACCGGGGCGCGCGTCGGCGAGCCGGAGGTCGGTCTCGGCCCGGCGGTCGCCGCCGAGGCCCTTCCTGGACGTCAGCGTCGCCTGCTCACCACCGTCATGCCGGACATATCCGTCCTGTACGGCCCAACCCCCGGTGTCACGCCACCCGGACAGGCCGCCGGAGAACCGTTCCTCGACGTGCCCGCTCGTCACGGGCCGCTCGGAGGAGCGTTCGGACGGTCCCGCCCCGGCGCGGACGACCGGCCAGCCGTCGATCCAGTCGAGCCGGTCGAGCAGCATGGGCCGCTCGTTGACGCCGTACGGCTCGTCCAGGAAGGGGTCGTCGCGGTCGATCGCGTGGTAGAGCATCCAGTCCTGCCCGGCCAGGTCGGTCAGCTGGGCGTGGTGGCCGACGCCGATCCAGCGGTTGCCGTTCTGCGCGACCACGGGGGTGCCGCCGGCGCGGGAGGCGAGCAGAGGCTGTCCCTCCCGGTCGGTGAACGGCCCGAGCGGGCTGGTGGCGCGCCCGGCCAGCACCGAGTAGCCGGTGGTGGGGCCGGCGCAGCAGTTCGCCGACGAGGCCAGCAGGTAGTAGTAGCCGTCGCGGCGCACGACGTACGAGCCTTCGAACTTGTTGTCCACGGCGACCTGGGTGGGCCGGCCGACGGGCCTGAGGCCGTCCGCGGACAGCTCGGTCACCCACACGCCGCCGAAGAACCCGCCGAAGTACAGGTACTTCTTGCCGTCCACGTCCGTGAACTGCGAGGGGTCGATCGTGTTCCAGTACGCGTCGCCGGACGGGCGCGGCGGAACCACCGGCTCGGGTGCGGGCGTCCACGGCCCCGTCGGCGTGGGCGCGGTGGCGGCGCCGATCGAGTAGTCCCATTGGTGTGGCGTGCCCGCCGAGTTGGTGACCGTGAAGTACATGACGTACCGGCCGTCGAGATAGCGGACGTCCGGCGCCCAGAGCAGGGTGCTCGGATCCGCGTACGACGGCAGGTCGTCCTCCCCGAACGCGTCGCCCACGTACGTCCACTCCACCAGGTCGCTGGAGCGGGCGATGGGCAGGCGGTGATGTTCGCCCTCTCCCTCGCGCAGCGGGTCGGAGGTGCCGTAGGAGTACCAGTAGCCGTCGAGCCCGCGGATCACGGCGGGGTCGGCGAAGGTGTCGGCGAAGTCCCGCGACACGGGATTGTCATAGGACGGGGCGCCCACCAGCGACAGGATGAGCGAGGCAACCGCTGCGATATGCATATATCAGCCTTTCAACCCACTGCGAGAGATGCCCTCGATGACGTAACGCTGGGTCAGCGCGAACAGGATCAGCACCGGAACGCTGGCCAGCACGGCGCCCGCCATGATCACCGGATAGTCGATCGTGTAGGCGCCCTGGAGGATGGACAGCCCTGGCGGGAGCGTGAAGTACTCCGGGCTGAAGATCACGAAGATCGGCCAGATGAAGTCGTTCCAGTTGGCCAGGAAGCTCAGCACCGCGAGCGTGGCCAGCGCGGGCTTCGACAGCGGCAGTGTGATCCTGGTGAAGATCTGCCAGTGGTTGGCCCCTTCGACCAGCGCGGCCTCGTCGAGCTCGCGGGGCAGGCCGAGGAAGAACTGGCGCAGGAAGAACACCCCGAACGCGCCCGCCGCGCCCGGCACGATCAGCGCGGTCAGGCTGTCGAGCCAGCCCAGCTGGTCGATGATCAGGAACTGCGGGATGAGGAAGACGAACCCCGGCACCAGCAGCGTGCCGACGATGACGGCGAACATCAGCCGCTTGCCCCGGAACTCCAGCCTGGCCAGCGCGTACGCGGCCAGCGACGACACCACGAGGACCAGCAGCATGTGCAGGGTGGCCGCGATCAGGCTGTTGGCGAACCAGCGCAGCACCGGCGTCTGCGTCGTGCCTTCGAAGAGGGTCCCGTACGCCCGGGTGACCGGCTCGGTCGGGAACAACGTCGGCGGCATCCTGGTGGCCTCCGACTGGCTCTTCAGCGAGGTGCCGAGCGCCCACAGCAGCGGCGACACGAACACCACGGCCAGCGCGGCGAGCAGCGTGTAGCGCTTCACGAGCGCCTCCTGAACAGGCGGAAGTTGAGCACGCTGACCAGGATCAGGGCGAGCGTCAGCACGTAGCTCATGGCCGCGGCGCTGCCCATCTTGTACTGGCTGAGACCCTGGTCGAGGATGTAGTAGATCGCCGTCCTGGTCTCACCGCCCGGCGCCCCCTGGGTCAGCAGGTACGACTGGCCGAACATGTTGGCCGAGGCCAGGATCGTCGTGGTGACCACGAACAACGCGACGGGCCGCAGGCCGGGCAGCGTCACGTGGCGGAACTCGGCCCACCTGCCGGCGCCGTCCACCTTGGCGGCGTCGTAGAGGTCGCGCGGGATGTCCTGCATGCCCGCGAGATAGATCACGCCGTTGAAGCCGATCGTCCACCAGACGGTCACGCCGACCAGCGCGATCCACGCCCAGGGGAGCGAGGTCGTCCAGCCGATGTCGGTGCCGAGCAGCCAGTCGACCAGGCCGAGGTTCGGGTCGAGCAGCAGCCGCCACATGAGGCTGACCACGGCCACCCCCAGCACGTACGGCGCGAAGAACAGCCCGCGGAAGAACGTCCGCCCCCTGAACGGCCGGTGGAGCAGCAGCGCCAGCCCGAGCGGCAGCACCACCAGGAACGGCACGCTGAACAGCGTGAAGATGCCGGTGGCCCGCATCGACATCCAGAAGTCGGCGTAGACCGCCGATTCCGGATCGAACAGGGCGGTGTAGTTGCCCAGCCCGACGAACGGCCTGGCCTCCAGCAGGTAGTCCCAGTCGTGCATGCTGATCCAGATCCCGTAGATCGCCGGGGCCAGCACGAACACGACGAAGAGCAGCAGGTAGGGGGCCAGGAAGAGGTAGGGGGTGGCGCGTCCCGACCGGGGAACGGCGGTGGCCGTGCGGGACGCGGCACCCTTCAGGGTGAGCGAGACCATCAGGCGCCGTACTTCTTCCGGTTCTGCTCAAGGATCTTGTCCGCCTTGGCCGCCGCCTCGGTGAGGGCGTCCTTGGGGCTCTTCTTCAGCAGGATCGCCGCGTTGACGGCCTGGTCGACCACCGCGGAGGCGTCGCCGATGCCGGCCACGGGCGGCAGGAAGTACAGGTGGTCGATCTGGGAGCCGATCGCCGCCTGCTCCTTCAGCTCTTTGAACTCCGCGCTCTCGCGGATGCTCTTGCGCGCGGGCACCTGCCCGGCCTTGGCCCACTCGATGGAGTGGCCGCTGATCCAGTTGATGAACACCTTGGCGGCGGTCAGCTTGTTCTGGTCGGGCCGGCGCTGCTTGAAGATCACGAACTGGTGCGAGCCGGCCCAGGCGGCGGGCTCGGTGCCGATCTGGGGCAGCGGCGCCACGCCCCACTCCAGGTCCTCGTGCTCCCGGAGCGTGTTGATGGACCAGATGCCGTTCCAGTTGAAGGCGGCCTTGCCGTTCTGAAGGGCGATGAAGTCGGCGTCCTGGCCCACGTTCTTCGGGCTGTAGCCCTTGTTGACCAGATCGACCAGCCAGGTGAGCGCCTGCACGCCGGGCTCCTCGGCGAAGCGGGAGACGCCGGCGTCGTCGGCGAACAGCCGGCCGCCGTTCTGGTGGAGCAGGCTGCCGAACTGCATGCTCCCGGTGAAGGGGAACGGCGTGGCCCAGTGACCCTGCACCCCGGCCTTCTTCAGGGTTTCCAGCGCGGCCAGGTATTCCTCGCCCGTCTTGGGCGGGTTGTCCGGGTCGAGCCCCGCCTTGGACAGGACGGTCTTGTTGTAGAACATGCCGAGCGGGTGCACGTCGAGCGGGATGGAGTAGCGCGCGCCCTTGTAGACGCCGGCCTGCCAAACGGGCGGCGAGAAGTCCGCCTCGGTCAGGCTGAGCGAGGCGGCCACGTCGTCGAGCGGCAGCACGACCTGCCGGGCGGCGTTGGTGGCCACGCTGTCGACGTGCATGATGCCGAGGTCGGGCCCCCTGCCTGCGGACACCGCCGCGGGCACCTTCGAGTAGTAGTCGGACCACTGATAGACGTTCATCGTGATCTTGATGTTCGGGTGGGCGCTGTTGAACTGCTCGACGAGCCGCTTCATGAAGGGCCCGTCGCCGCCGGTGAACCCGTTCCAGAAGGCGAGGGACACCGTGGGGCCCGTGTAGCTGGTGGGCGCCGCCGTGGCCGGTCCGCTCGACTGCTGGGCCGCCTGCTTCGGGCCGCCGCCCCCGCCGCATCCGGCGAGCACCATCGCTCCGAGGCCGAGGCCGAGCGCGCGTCGCCGGGTCAGGCTCTCCAGGGACATGTGAATCACTCCTGCCCATGTGATGTTGCCCCGTTCTACATCGTTGGTTCTAACGTTGTAAACAGGCAGCGCGAAAGTCGTTACAGCGTTGTAAACCGGGCACTGTAGGGTCATCGGCGGCGGAAGGGGACCGGAGTGCGGGCACGACTCAAGGACGTCGCGGAGCGCGCCGGAGTGTCCATCAAGACCGTCTCCAACGTGGTCAACGGCCATCCGCACGTGAGCGCGGCCACCAGGGAACGGGTGGAGGCCGCCATCGCCGAGCTGTCCTACCGGCCCAACCTGTCGGCCAGGAACCTGCGGTCGGGCCGCTCCGGCGTGGTCGCCCTGGCCGTGCCCGACCTGGACAACCCCTACTTCGCCGAGCTGGCCACCCGCGTCATCTCCGCCGCCGGCCAGCGGGGCTGGACCGTGCTCGTCGACCAGACCCAGGGCGACCCGGACAAGGAGCGCCTCGTCGTCGGAGGCAGTCGGTCCCACCTGATCGACGGCCTGCTGTTCAGCCCGCTCGCCCTCACCCAGCGCGACCTGACCGGGCGGGAGGACCGCACGCCGATGGTGCTGCTGGGCGAGCGCGTCGGCCGGCGAGCCCCGTACGACCATGCCGGCATCGACAACGTGGCCGCCGCCCGCGCGGCCACCCTCCACCTGGCCGAGCGGGGACGGCGCCGGATAGCGGCGCTCGGCGCCCAGCGCGCGCCCTCGGCGGCGACCGCCCGCCTGCGGCTGAAGGGCTACCGGCAGGCGCTGGCCGCCTGCGGTCTGGCGGCGGACCCGTCGCTCATCGCCCACGCCCCGGCGTGGCACCGGACGGGCGGGGCCGAGGCGATGGCGGCGCTGCTGAAGGCGGACGCGCCCGACGCGGTCTTCTGCTTCAACGACGCCCTGGCGCTCGGCGCCCTGCGCACGCTGCTCTCGCGCGGATACCGGGTGCCGCAGGACGTCATGGTGATGGGCTTCGACGACATCGAGGACGGCCGTTTCGCCACGCCCTCGCTGTCGACCGTCTCCCCCGGCAAGGCGCTGATCGCCGAGTCGGCGGTGTCGCTGCTCGCCGACCGCCTCGCCGGCGCCACGGGCGAGCCGAGAGAGGTGCGCGTCCCCCACCGGCTGACGCCCCGCGAAAGCAGCTCGTCCGGCGCGTTCCCGTGACCGGCCCGTTCCTTCATCATGCCCCTCTGACAGAGATGATGTAGGGGAGCACCTCCCGCCAGTCCTGACCCACCCTCTGACAGCGCCTTCATTTGTCCAACCTCCGCTGGACAATGTTCGGACATTGATGGCTTGGCAGGAGCCTGGGCGGCGGGCAACAGTGGTGGGGGAAAGCACCGCGACGGCAACCGGCCCTCGACGTCGTAGCGGCAGGACCAGGTGCTTCACCTGCTCCTACGGCGACGAGGGCATCCGCACCGTCACCGCCTCCTTCCCCCACCGCTGCGGCGGCTGACACGCCGCTCCTGATCGCCTGGGCGCTCGCCGCCGAGGCGCCTCGGGGCCCCGGCCGAGTGAATTCGCGGTGGCATCCACCCGGCCGGGGCCCGCACCCGAGAGGGCTCCCGCCAGGGGTCCGGCCGGCCAGGACACCTTTGATAACCTCGTTCCGTCTGGACGTGGTGCGGTTCTGCAGCCGCACGGGCGCTCGACCGAAGCAGGGGTGGGATGGCGGAGTCCTCCGGACCGCAGGACGAAGGCACGGGATCCCGGCGAGGGCGCCGGCCGATCCGGCCTGACCCTGGCGCCGGTCCCGTCTCCCTGCTCGCCCACCGCCTCTGGGAGCTCAAGGAGGAGGCGGGCGACCCTTCGTTCGCCGACATGGCCGGCCGGCTCGGCGCGGCGGCCTCGAAGTCGTCGCTGGCGGCCGCCGCCCGGGGCAGCGCGCTGCCGAGCTGGGAGACGACGTGGGAGTTCGTCCGCGTCCTGGCGGTCGACCGGCTCGGCCGCGATCCCGAGCAGGTCAGGCGCGAGTGGCGGAGGCTCTGGGAGCAGGCGCAGGCAGGGGAGGCCGGCGCACCGCTCGACGGTCCCGGACCACCTCCCGATGGTTCCGCACCATCCTCCGGCGGCCCGGAACCGTCCTCCGGCCCGCGACCGGGCGCTCGCCGTACGCCGCCGGTCAGGAAGGCGACCGTGCTCGCCGCGGCGACCGGCGTGATCGGGGTCGCCGCCATCCTGCTCGGCTGGGTGCTGCCGCTGCTCGGAGAGAGCGACGAGAACGAACCCACGGCCCAGCCCACCCCGTCGCAGACCGTCTCGCCGCGCGACGACTCCGCCTTCGAAGGGGACGTGACCTTCCCCGACGGGAGCGTGGTGGAGCGGGGCGCCTCCTTCGACAAGGTCTGGCGCATCCGCAACGCGGGCACCGTCCCGTGGCAGGACCGCTATCTGACCCGCATGAACGACACCCCGTGCAAGGCGCCGGAACGGGTCGGGATCGGACCGGTGCTGCCCGGGGAGACGGTCGACATCAAAGTACGCGTGCGCGCCGCCGACTCCCCCGGCCGCTGCAAGATCTTCTGGAAGATGACCGACGAGGACGGCACCCCGCTGCTGGCCGGCAAGAAGCCCATCTTCCTCGACGTCACCGTCGGCTGAGACGTGGGGTCCGCACTCGTGTGAGCGCATGCTGCGCGAACACCCGGATCGGCGCTTGACGGGCCGTCAGTTCGTCGGGAACGGCAGAGCGAGGAGGTTGTAGGTCATGGCCATCTTGAAGAACATCACACCGGCCAGGGCGAGCGCCGTGTAGCACAGCCGTCCTGGCCGGCCCCACCAGCCCTTCACCCAGGCCGCCACCGCGCAGCAGGCGACCAGGACGGAGAGCACGAGCCCGGCCGTGGCGACGATCGGCAGCACGGCCAGCCGGGGCGCGTAGAGAGTGGTCAGCTCTATGACCACGTTCGGGTCGGACATGGTCATGGCGATCCCGCCGACGAAGACCGTCACCAGGGCGGCGGTGATCCAGGCCATCAGCCGGGCGACACGGGCACCGGCCGGCTGCGGCCGGGCTCCGGGACGGGAACGCCCGCGCAGGACCCGGACCAAGGCCGTGATCGGCAGGGTGAGGAAGGCCAGCACGAAGACCAGGGCGCTGGAGCCCAACAGGACCATGTGCAGCATCGGCTCTTCTGACCAGGCCAGCTTCTCCAGCGCCTCGGACGGGTTCATCGAGCTGGACAGCGTGCCCTCGTCGTCGAAGGCGATCTTCGCCTGGCCGTCGCGCTCCTGGAAGAGACCCGGCCCGATCGGCACCCAGTGCTGGGTCGTCCTTTCCGGATCCGGCGAAAGGCCAGTGGTGGTGAGCGTGCCGTCGGTGTTGGCCTGGACGCTTGGCGTGGCGAACAGCGCGCTGACCTTCATGAGGCTGGTCCGGCTGGTGCGGGTGGAGCGGTAGGTGCCGGCGTAGCGCGTCATGTCCCCGCCGGAGACGGCCGGTGTGCCGGCCGGGAGCAGGGGAAAATACTGGTCGATGATCTGATTGACGAGGCTCTGACCGCTCCAGCCCGCGACCTGGCCGACGCCGTCGCCGTTGTAGACGACGTAGATCCCGAGGTCCTGCTCCGGGAGCAGAGCCATGACGTTGTGGTGGCCAGGCACCTCGCCGTCCTTATAGACAAGCCGGTGGCCGTTGCGCGAGCGCTGCTCGAAGGCGTAGCCCATACCCGGGATGCGTGGGTCCTGGGCATAGTGCTGCTCCCGAAGGCGGCGGGCGACGTTCTCGCCCATGCGCGGATCGTCGCTGAGGTGGGCGAGCATGAAGCGGCCCATGTCGGCGGGGGTGGAGACGGGGCCGGTTCCCGTGGGAGCCCAAGGGCCGTACTGGCCTTTGACCGTGGCGTAGCCCTCCGCGCTCGGGCGGTAGGCGCCGGCGAGGGCGGCGTCGAGTGCCGCGGCGTGCGGTACGGCCAGGCTGGTGGCGTTCATGCCGAGCGGCTCGAGTACGTGCTGCTCGACGTACTCCGCGTACGGCTGTCCGGAGGCGGCCTCCACGAGGTGGCCGGCCAGGGCCATGCCGTAGTTGTCGTAGGCGACGCGCGTGCCGGGCGGACGTACCCGGCGCGGTTGCCGGCCGGCCAGGCTGTCCCGCAGGGAGCCGACGTCTTCCGCATCGGCCTCGGCGAGCCCGACGATGTCGTCGTCGAAGCCAGCCGTGTACGTCAGGAGGTGTTCCAGGGCGACCGGCCGCCCTGGAAAGGTATTCTTGATCTTGAACGTGGTCAGATACCTGTTGACGTCCGCTCGCAGGTCGAGCTTGCCGTCGTCCACGAGTTGCAGCGCGGCCGTGGCGGTGAACAGCTTGGCGAGCGAACCGGTGAAGAAGCCGGTGCGCCGGGGGTCGACCGGCCGGCGCGTGGCCACGTCGGCGACACCGTATCCCTTGGCGAGGACCGTACGCCCGCCGGAGACCACGACGACCGCCGCGCCGGGAATGCGCTCCTTGGCCAACTGCTCGGGGACGATCCGGTCGACCATCTCGGCCAGTCCAGGCAGGTCGGTCATCGGCGTGACCGGGCTTGCGGATGCCGTGGCCTGGCCTGCTGTGAGGATCACGGCGCCGGCCAGTGCCGTGGCCACGATGCGGGTGAGGTGCGCTTTCATGAGCGCAACCCTGCCGATCTATGGTGATATCGGACCAGTGTCAGGGACACCAGTGCTCTTGACGAAATGCACGATCCGTACATCTCGGTATAATTCTTCGCCGTGGTGATCATCCTGGTGGTCCTGGCCGGGGTGGCGTTCGATCCGCTGGCGCCGCTGCCCGGCGTTCCCGCGATCGTCATGGTGATCCTGCAGGTCGTCCACAGCCTGCCGCGCCCGCGCCGCCTGGTCGGCCCGTGGACCCTCGTGGCGCAGGCCTTGTTGTTCGTGTGGGCCGGGCAGGGCGCTCCCGGGCTGCTCGCCGCCTCCGTGCTCCTGATCGTGCGCGGCCCCGCGCGCTGGGTGCTGACCGGAGCCGTTGTGGCCGTCACCGGCCTGCTCAACACGGCCGACGCCTACACCTGCGTGAACGCCATGGTCAACGCACTCACGCAAGGCCTGGTGGTGTTCGGCGTCACCCGGCTGAACGACCTGCGCGCCGAACTGCACGCCGCCCGCGACGAACTGGCCGAGGCGACGGTCGCCGAAGAACGCGAGCGGGCCTCACTCGAGTTCGAAAGCGTCCTGGGCTCCAGCTTGTCGGCCATCACCGCCCTGGCGGAGCAGGGGCGTACCGGCGAGATCGTCGCCCTGGCCCGCAGGGCCGCCGCGCGTGCCAGGCAGGCTCCTCCAGCCCCGGCCCAGCCCAACGTCGACGACCTCACACCCCGGCTCGCGCTCCCCATCCTGGTGACCGCACACCTGGGGTTCCTGATCGTCTCTGCGGTGTTCCTGTGGCGTGCGGCGATGCCTCCCGCCGTCCTGGCCCTCAGCCTCCTGATCCTGACCGGGGTCACGGGCCTGCAACTGCGCCACTCATGGCCCCGGCCGCCCGGCGTCCGGCCCGCGCACGCGGCATGGACGCTTCCGCTGCAACTTGCCCTCGCCCTGGCGCCGCTGTTCTTCCCCGAGCGTCCCTACCCGCAGCTGATCGGCTTCGTCGCGGGCTCGCTGCTCATCTTGTGGACACGCTGGGCGGCATTCCCTGCGGTCGGCGCCGTGCTGGCGGCGACCGCCGTCGCGATGGCACTGCGCGGCGTCGCTCCGGCGGAAAACCTGTACTGGACGTTCAACGCTCTGGCCATCGCGGTCATGTTCCATGGCCTGGCCCTGCACACCGACATGGTCGCCCAGGTTCGCCAGGCCCGCCTGGCTCTGGCCGGGATCGCACTGGAGAGGGAGCGCCGCCGCATCGCCCGTGATGTCCACGATCTGCTGGGCTACAGCCTGTCGGCCATCGTGGTGAAGGGAGAGCTGGCCGTCCGGATGCCTGAGCGGAGTGCCGAGCAGCTCGCCGACATCACCCGCATCGCCGAGCGTGCCCTCGCCGACGTGGCCGCCATCCCCCGCGACCGCGGCCAGAAGTTGTCGCTGGCGACCGAGCTGGCCTCCGCCCATGAGGTGCTGTCCGCCGCGGGAGCCGGTGTCCACGCCGATCCCGTCGTCGGGCTCCCCTCCGAGATCGACGCGCTGCTGGCCACGGTGCTGCGCGAGGCGGTCACCAACGTCCTGCGCCACAGCCGTGCCCAGCTCTGCCGCATCGAGCTCACCTCGCAGGACGCCATCGCATGCCTGCGGATCGCCAACGACGGCGTCACCGACACCGGCGCCGCCCCGCCCGGCCAGGGCCTGCGCAACCTGACCCAGCGGGTGAGCGCCCACGGCGGCACCCTGCGCGCCTCCCATGTCCCCGGAGGGTATGAGCTCCTCGTCCTACAGCCAACCGGCTTCGGTCGCGATGCGGACGGCGTCGAGCCGGTTGCGCGCACCTAGCTTGGTGACGATCGCCCCCAGGTAGTTGCGCACCGTGCCTTTGGACAGGTAGAGCGTCGAGGCGATCTCCGAGGCCTCCATGCCACCTGCCGCCATCCGCAGCACCCCGATCTCCCGCTCGCTCAGAGGGTTCGGTCTGCTCATGATCGCCTGCGCGGCCAGATCCGGGTCGAGCACGCGCTCTCCCGCGACCACCTTGCGGATCGCCTCCGCCAGCTGCGCGGGGGGCGCGTCCTTGAGCATGAACCCGCTGGCCTCGGACGCCAGCGCCTGGCGCAACGTCTCCGGCCGCCCCAGCGATGTCAAAATCACCACCCGGCACTCGGGCAACCGCTCCGCCAGGACACCGGCCGCAGCGAGCCCGTCCAGCTCACCGGGCATGAGCACGTCGAGCACCGCCACGTCCGGCCGGTGCTCCAGGGCCGCCGCCACCGCCGCATCCCCCGAGCCCACCTCGGCGACGACCGTCAGATCGCTCTCCAACTCCAGCAGCGCGACGATGGCCCCGCGGACGAGCTCCATGTCCTCCGCCAGCAACACCCGAATCACGATCGTCCGTCCTTCCCGTGCCCAAGGGACGCAGGGTTCGTCATCTCTGCCCCGCCTCCGAACCTGAGTGCGGCGCTCCCGGTCAGCCAGACGCGCTCCCCCACCACTGCGTCAAGGTGACCGAGCATACGGAGGGCGAGCGCGCCGGGGTGAGCCCGGGCATCCCGGCGCCGGCCTTGGCACTCCGCCCCGGCTCCTGCCGCGGTCGAAGATGCGGTCGTCGTGGCGGACGCCGGCCGAAGCCTGTGTGTCCTGCCCGTTCCTTCGCACGGCGACCGTCCTCGCGCAGGCCACGTAGCTCCATACCACCGTAATAGGGGCGATTTGGGACGTCTCCCGGACGCGTGGCGCACATACCGTTGCGGCACCCCCACCCCCGAGGAGGCCCCCATGCCACGATCCCTCCGTCTCATGCTCTCCTTAGCCGTCGGCCTCGCGATCCTGCTGGTCAGCTCGCCCGCGCAGGCCGCATCCATGGTCAGGGTGATCCGGTACGACGCGAGCCGCGCGGCCGAGTTCGTGAGCGCCGTGGACCGGGCGGCGCAGGTCTGGAACTCCAGCGTGTCGAACGTCCGGCTCGTCCGTGGCACACCCGCCGACTTCGTCGTGTACGCCGACAACGGCTGGCCGCGGGCGCTGCCCACCGGGCTGGGCCGCGGCACGATCTGGATGGGCCGGCAGGCGACCGGCCAGGGCTACGACCCGCTGCGCATCGCCGCCCACGAGATGGGCCACATCCTGGGTCTCCCGGACCGGCGCACCGGCCGGTGCTCTGACCTGATGTCGGGGTCGAGCGCGCCGGTGAGCTGCACGAACGCGAACCCGAGCAGCGCCGAGCGGGCCGAGGTCGACCGCAACTTCGCCGGCGCGACCCCGCGGATCGAGTTCGGCAGGCTGCACGTGGACCGCTGACCCTCCGTCCGGCCGGGTGGCCTGGAAGCCGAAGGACGTGGCGGGTGCGAGCGCGCCGTCTCCTCCCCATCGTCCAGCCCGCCCGCGGTGACGTGCCGCTCATCGTCGACGCGGACGCCCGAGCACGGCTCGGAAGAGGGGCCGATCAACCCCTTTCCTGACAAGATCGTGCGATGTATGTTCGGGGCGAAGGAAAGTTTCAAGCATGGAGGAACGTTGGGCAAGAAGCTTCACATGCTGGCGTTACCGATCGCCGCCGCCGCTCTGGCCGCCCTGGCGACCCCGGCCCAGGCGGCCGACGGGTACGACCGGTGCCGTGACGGCTATTACTGCATGTTCTCCGGCCTCGACGGCACGGGCGACCTCATCGAGATCAACGCCGACACCCCCGACCTCGCCGCCCTGGGCATGGCCGACCGCGCCAAGTCCGACTGGAACCGTACCGACTCGTGGATCCACCTGTTCTCCGAGGCCGATTACGGCGGCTGCTCCGCGGTGACCAGCCCGCGCGACCAGGGGAACTTCTACCCCGACTTCCGCGACTTCTTCGACTCCGTCCGCTTCGACGGCCCGAACGGCCCGTCCTGCCAGACCACGCTCAAGGGCACCGTCACCGACTCGCACGGCTGATCAACGCCTGAGCGCCTCCAGGAAGCGGTCGGCCTCCGCGGCGAGCCGCGGCAGGTCGGCCGCCGGGTCCTGGGAGCGGGCCAGCAACATCCCGCCCTCGCACAGGGCACCGAAGACGAGCCGGGCGCGGACGGGCAGATCACCGTCCGCGGCCTGGCCGCCCGCGACCGCCACGCGCAGGCCGTCGTGCAGGACCCGCAGCAGGTGATCGTGCTCGATCGCCCGGACGGTCTCCCAGCTCAGCACCGACGGCGCGTCCAGCAGCACGATCTGCCGGAACCCCGGGTCGAGGCAGTGCTCCAAGAAGGTGCGGCAACCGCGCCGCAGCGCCTCCATCGGCTCGCGTTCCTCGCCCGCCGCCCGTTCCAGCGCGGCGCAGACCTCCTCCAGCTCGCGCACGAACGCGGCGCGGAACAGGGCGACCTTGCCGCCGAAGTGGTGGTAGGCGGCTCCCTTGGTGACGCCCGCGGCGGCGGCCACCGCGTCGATCGACGTGGACGCGTACCCCCCGGCGCCGAACATCTGGCGAGCGGCTCGCACCAGCCGCCCCGTGGTCTCGTCCGAGCGCTCTGCCTGCGTGCGGCCGGCCATCGTTCTCCCCTTGACTTGCATACTCGCGGTACGTAACTTCGAGGCTAGTTACGTACCCTCAGTATGGAACATGGAGGCGAGCCGTGTCCGCAGCGCAGCACATCGCCGTCTACGGCGCCACCGGCCACACCGGGCGCCTCGTGGCGGCCGAGCTCCATGCCCGCGGCCACGAGGTCATCCTGGCCGGGCGCGACGAGGGCGGGCTGAAGGCCCTGTCCGGCGAGCTCGGCGGCGCGCCCGTGCACCGGGCCGCGCTCGACGACCCCGCCGCGTTACGACGGCTCGCCGAACGGGCCGCCGTGCTGATCCACTGCGCGGGCCCCTTCACGCACACCGGCGGGCCCGTCGCCACCGCCGCGGCCGAAGGCGGCTGCCACTACGTGGACCACGCCCTGGAGCAACACCACACGAAGTGGATGTTCGACGCCATGTCCGAGCCGGCCAGGCGGGCGGGCATCACCATGGTCACGGCGATGAGCTTCTACGGCGGCCTGGGAGACCTGCTCGCCGGCGCCGTGGCGGCGGGCATGACGGGCGTCGACCGGGTGATCACCGCGTACGCGGTGAGCGGCTGGCGGCTGACCACGGGCGCCAGGAGCACGGCGGAGCTGCTGTTCGCCGACACCCGGCGCATCACCTACACCGACGGCGCCCAGCACATCGGCTACGTCGAGCCGCGCAACGCCGTCTTCCCCTTCCCCCCGCCGCTCGGCCCGCGCACGATGATCGCGCCCGTCCCGTTCTCCGAGGTGCTGACCGTGCCCAGGCACGTGCCGGCGCGGCAGGTCGAGGCGCAGCTCACGGCGCACACGTTCCAGGAGGAGCAGGCGTTCGGCAGCGAGCACGTCGACGCCGCCACCAGGGCGGGCTCCGACTTCACCGTGGCCGCACAAGTGATCACCGAGGACGGGGGCCGTGCGGGACGGGCGAGCGGCCGCGACCTGTGGCGGATGAGCGCGCTGACCTCCGTGGAGGCCGCCGCGCGCCTGGCCGGCGACGCCGGCCCCGGCTCCCCCGGCGTGTACGGCCCGGCCGAGGCGTTCCCCGCCGGGCCGTTCCTGCGCGACCTGGAGCGGCTCGGGCTGTTCACCCTGACCCTGCCGGAGGAACGATGATCCTCGTCACGGGTGCGGCGGGCGGGCCGCAGGGATCCACCGGCCGGCGCGTCGCCGAGCTGCTGCTGGAAAGCGGCGCGCAGGTGCGGGCGTTCGTGCGCTCCGACGACCACCGGGCCGCCGAGCTGCGCGAGCGCGGCGCGGAAGTGGTGGTCGGCGACCTGCGGGAGATCACCTCGGTACGGCCGGCCCTGCGCGGCGTGCGCCGGGCGTTCCTCACCTACCCGGTGACGGCGGGCCTGCTGGACGCCACGGCCGTGCTGGCGGCGGCGGCCAGGGAGGAAGGGCTGGAACGGGTCGTCGACGTGTCGCAGCTGGACGCCTCACCCGAGGCGCTGACGCCCCGCATGCGCCGGCACTGGGTGGCCGAGCAGGTCCTCGACCGGGCCGGAGTGGGCGCGGTGCACCTGCGGGCCGCGGTCTTCTTCGAGAACCTGGCCGTGGCCGCCGAGGGCGACCGGCTGGCGCTCCCGCTGGGGCCGCGCGACACGCGGATCCCCCTCGTCGCCGCCGCCGACGTGGCCAGGGTTGCGGCCGGCCTGCTGCTCGACCCGGCGCCCGCCGACCCGGTGTGCTTGGTGACGGGGCAGATGGCGACGATCGGCGAGGTGGCCGACGCCTTCGGGGCGGAGTACGCCGACGTGCCGCCCGAGGAGTGGCAGGCCATGGCCATGAAGGTCTACGGCGACCCCTACACGGTCGAGCACCTGACACACCTGTGGGCGATCTTCCGCCTCATCGGGTCCGGCGACCACCCGCTCTACCGGGTCACCGAGAGCATCGAGCGCTACGGCGGCCGGCCACCGACCACGCTGCGCGAGTTCCGGCGCTGATCGCCGCAGGCGCACGCCCCAACCTACTGCTGCATGTTGTCGAACGATGAGGCGCCAGCACTCAACCTGGAGGCCCCATGGGAGCAGCCGGTACCATGGGGTACCAGGAAAGGGTGTGTGCAATGGCCAAGACAGCAGGGTCCGGCGCGACCGAGAAGACCAGCCGGGCCACCGCCCCGCTGAAGGTCGCCCCCGAGGTCGACCAGTTGATCTCTGACGGTGCTCACTTCCTGGGCCTGACGAAGAAGGACCTGGTCGCCGAAGCAGTCCGGGTTTACCTGGAACTACGGCGCGAGGAGATCCGCTCCAGCATGAAGGAGTCCATGCGCAAGCTCGACGGCTCCAACCTCTCCCGCGTCGCACTGCTCACCGGCCTCACCGCCGAGCAGATCAATGCCGTCGGCGGTGTCCGGGAAGACTGACACGGCAATGGAGCACGCTCGCCCCACCCTCCGCACCCTTCGCGACGATCTGCGCCTGCCGATACCGCCAGTGGATGATCCACTCGATGAGATCAACCATCCGGTGCTGGTGAAGGCGTCCGCCATGTTCGCCGACGCCGGCACCCCACACGAGCGGATCCGCGCGATCACCGATCAGATTCTGTTCAAGGTGAAGATCCAGCGTTGGCGCGCAGCCGCTTGGCTGGAAGCGGACCTGCCGTGGGATCATCGCCGCGGGCATGCGCGAGGACGGCGCCGTCGACGACTTCTACGCCGCGCTGGAAGCCAACGCGAAGGCTGCCCGGACCCGATACAACACCGAACACACCCAGCCGATCAACGGAGCCACGTATATCGGGCATCTCCTTCCCTCCGATGAGGACCGCATCCGCTACCAAGCCGAAAGCGGTGTCCGCGCGCTGCGTCACCTGCGCCAGGCCGTCCACGGGTTGACCTGCGCCTCACTGGGTGACGGGTACGAACACAGCGTCGACCTGGGAACCAGTGTGGTAGGCGTCCAGGTACGCGCCGACGATGGCCACGAAACCTACTGCGCTGTCCGGATCACCGGACCCGTCCCTGCCGACCTGGTAGCCCTCGTCCTAGAACTCGTGCCGGGATGCGATCCGCAGAGCTGGGCGCCCGAGGCACGGATGCCCCACCGTTCCTTGATCGGGAACGAGCAGATCTGGTCCACTCTCATGGACCCTCATGCGGCCGCCAAGCTTCTTGATTCCGAAGCAGAACCATAAATCTCAGTCACCTGCGTACGGCCGGCCGCCGACCACGCTGCGCGAGTTCCGGCGCTGATCGCCGCGGGCGCCGCCGGGAGGGTGGCGCCCGCGGCTGTCCGTCAGACGCCGAACGGAGGCGCGTAGCGGATCGTGCCGGACGGCAGCGGCGCACCGTCCAGCGACAGGGCCATCAACGCCTCGTCAGGCACGTCGAAGGTGACGCCGATGCCGTGGCGGGAGGCGATGGTGAAGCCGAAACGGGGATAGTACGGGGGGTGCCCGAGCACGATCACGGCACTTTCGCCGCGTTCCCGCGCCTCCCGCAGCACGTCCTCGACGACCAGCGTGCCCAGCCCCTGGCGCTGCGTCTCGGGCAGGACCGCGACCGGGCCCAGGGCGAGCGCGGGTGTCTCGCCGACGAGGCAGCGGGTGAGCAGGGCGTGGGCGACGACACGGCCACCGGAGACCGCCACCCGTGACAGGGCGGGCATCCAGGCCGGGTCGCGGCGGAGCGCCTCGACGAGGTCGGCCTCCTCCGGCCTGCCGAAGGCGGCCGCGGTCACGGCCCTGATGGCTGCCACGTCACCGGCCTTCTCGGCGCGCAGGGTGAGATCGTCGGTCATGCGTGTGCTCCAGTCGTGTGCGGCGGGCAGGGTGAGGTGGACGTCGTCGCATCCGCGAACAGGGATGGATCGAACAACGGAGAAGCCCTTCTCAGAGGGAGGACTCCCGCGCCGGCGCGCAGGGCGGGGCCCGCGTGACACCACGCGGCGACCCGGCTCAGCTGCGGTGACCGGCTCCCAGGGAGCCCGGACGGGCAGAGGAACGGATGCTGCTCGCGGCAGCCACCCAGCGGGCGGTCATACGCTCCTCGCTCCTTCCTGCTCCTCCGGCGACGCCTCCGGGCGCTCGCCACACCACCATGCCTTCGTGTCGACGGAAGGCACCGATTCGGGCACGACCCTACCCGACGACCACAGAGCCCGCCAACAGGCTCCACGGACACGCGAAACCCCCGGCAGGGCGGGCCCGGCCGGGGGTTCGTCGTGCGCGAGGATCAGCCGGTGAAGCCGATCGACGTCCAGTCGTTGTACTTGTAGCCCTCAGCGCCGTAGTTGGCGAGGGTCTTCTTGGTCGCCTGGATGTCAGGACGCTGGTACAGCGGGATGGTGTGCACCATGTCCCAGATCAGCTTGTCGGCCTCGTTGGCCAGCTGGGCGGCCTGCTCCGGGTCCGTCGAGGACACCGCGGCGTCGATCGCCTTGTCCACGGCCGGGTCGTCGGACTTCGGGAAGTTGCTCTCGGAGCCGGTCTTGTAGATCTGCGCCAGGCTGCCGATCGGGAGCGGCGTGCCGATCCAGGAGAACGGCACCAGGTCGAAGTCGCCCTTGATGATGAAGTCGGTGAAGAACTTGTCATCGGGCACCGGGCGGATGGTCAGGCCGATGCCGGCCTCCTTGAGCATGGCCTGGGTCAGCTCGCCCTCCGTCTTCGCGTACGGCACGCCCGCCGGGACGACGAAGGTCAGCGACATCTCCTTGCCGTCCTTCTTGCGGAGCTGGCCCTCCGCCTCCTGCTTCCAGCCGGCCGCGTCGAGCAGCTGCTTGGCCTTCTCCAGGTTGTACTTGCCGAGGTCGCCGGAGTTGTCGACGTAGCTCTTGTGGTTGTTCATGAAGACGTGGTTGCCGAGCGTCTGCAGCGGCCAGTCCATGTCCTTCAGGTCGGACTGCGTGATCACGTCACGGTTGATCGCGTACTGCACGGCCTGCCGGACCGACTTCTCCTTCAGGAAGTCGCTCTGGTTGTTGACCGTGATGTGCCGCCAGTTGGGGCTCAGCGCCTTGCGGATGTCCACGTCGGGGACTTCCTTGGCCCGCTTGAGGTCGGCAGGGCTGCCCGGCGGGATCTCCACGGCGTCGATCTCGCCGTTGGCGAAGGCGTTCACCTGCGCGGCTGGCGTCTCGATCGTCCGGATGATGACCTTCTCGAGCTTGGGCTTCTTGCCCCACCACTTGTCGTCGGCCACCAGGGTGAGGGTCTTGGTGCCCTCGTCGAGCTTCTCGACCTTGAAGGGCCCGGCGGTGACCGGGATCTTCTGCAGGTAGTCCTTGTCGTACGCCTCAGGCGTCTCGATGTGCTTGGCCGGCAGCAGGTGCGAGGTGCCGCGGTTGAACATGCCCTGCCACTCGAGGTAGGGCTGCTTGAAGGTCACGATGGCGACCTTGTCGGAGTCGCCCTTCTCGACCGACTCGATCTTGTCCCAGCCGTCCTTCGAGGCGGGCTTGAACTTCTCGTTCTCGCCGCTGTTGGCCTTCCACTGGGCCTCGAGGTCCTTCCACGTGATCGGCGTGCCGTCCGACCACTGGGCCTTGTCGTTGAGCGTGTAGGTGACGACCTGCTTGCCGTCGGCGACCTCGCTCTTGACGTCGGTCAGGTAGTCGGGGTTGGCGGTGAAAGTAGCATTCTCGTCGGAGACCATCAGCTGCGGCAGGAACGCGTCGAGCATGAACGCGGTGTCGGCCTGGTTGCCGTCCACGTGCTGGCCGTTCCACTGGCTCGGCCACTGGCCGATCGCCACGGTCAGCGTGCCGCCGTCCTTGACCTGCTCGTACGGGACGGGGTTGATGCTGATGGCCGGGGTCTCCGACATCTGCTGCTGAGCCTGCTTGGACTGCTCGGCGTTCGGTTGCTTGGTCTCGCCGCCGCCGCCACAGGCGGCGACGGCCATGGCCAGGACCGTCAGCCCAGCGGCTGCACGGTAACGAACCTTCACTCTTCCTCCTGATTGTCCGAGGCCGTGATGACCTCGACTTCCTCCGCGTAGTGACAGGCGGCGCCGTGGTCGACGGCGTTCGCCAGCCTGGCAACCGAGGGCTCCTCGTCCACACACCGCCGCCGCTCCGCCTCGCTGAGCACGGCGAACTTGGGGCAGCGGGTGCGGAACCTGCATCCAGACGGCGGGTCGGCCGGGCTGGGCAGGTCGCCTTCGAGCAGGATCCGCTTGCGGGTGCGTTCCATCTCGGGGTCGGGCAGCGGAATCGCCGACAGCAGAGCCTGCGTGTACGGGTGCGCGGGGCTGTCGTAGACGTCCTCGACCGTGCCGATCTCGGCGATCCTGCCCAGGTACATGACGGCCACGCGGTCGGCCAGATGCCTGACCACCGCCAGATCGTGCGCCACGAACAGGTAGGACAGGCCGAGCCTGCTCTTGAGCTCGTCCAGCAGGTTGATCACGCCCGCCTGGATGGACACGTCGAGCGCGGAGACCGGCTCGTCGAGCACCAGCAGCTTCGGCTCCAGCGCGAGCGCGCGGGCGATGCCGATGCGCTGCCGCTGGCCGCCGGAGAACTGCTGGGGGTAACGCTCGGCGTGCTCCGCGGCCAGCCCGACGAGCTCCAGCAGCTCCTCGACCTTCTCGCGCACCTCTTTCTTGCCGTGCGCCCGCAGCGGCTCGGCGATGATGTCGCCGACCGGCATGCGCGGGTCGAGCGCGGCCATCGGGTCCTGGAAGACGATCTGCAGATCGCGGCGGAGGCTCTTACGCCCTGCCTTGTCCAGTTCGGCGCTGTCCTTGCCGAGCACCACGACGCGCCCGCCCTCCGGCGGCTGCAGCTGCATGATCTGCTGCAGCGTGGTGGTCTTGCCGCAGCCGGACTCGCCGACCAGGGCCAGCGTCTCGCCCTGCGCGATGTCGAAGCTGATGCCGTCGACGGCGTAGACGGTGCCGACGCGGCGCTTGACGATCGCGCCCTTCAGCAGCGGGTAGTGCTTGATCATGTCGTCGAGCTCGAGCACCGTGGGGCGCTCGGCGCGCGGCACCCTGACCACCTCGTTGGGCGGGATGACCGGCACCGGGAACACGTCGGCCCCGGTCAGGCCCTTGTGCTCGATCTCGTGCGAGCGGATGCAGGCCACGTGGCGCCCGCTGCCGAACGGGGTCAGCGACGGCTCCTCGTCGTCGCACATGTCCACCTTCATCGGGCAGCGCGGCGCGAAGGGGCAGCCGGGCGGCAGCGACGCGGGCGAGGGCGGGTTGCCGTCGATGGGCACGAGCGGGCCCTCCTCGCCGTCGATCCTCGGGATCGAGGCGAGCAGGCCCATCGTGTACGGCATCCGCGGCCGGTAGTAGATGTCGTCCACGAGACCCTGCTCGACCGGGCGGCCCGCGTACATGACGACCACCCGGTCGGCCATGCCCGCGATGACGCCCAGGTCGTGCGTGATCATCACGATGCCGGCGCCGGTCTCCTGCTGGGCGGTCTTGAGCACCTCCAGCACCTGGGCCTGGATGGTCACGTCGAGCGCTGTGGTGGGCTCGTCGCAGATGAGCAGGTCGGGGTCGTTGGCGACGGCCATGGCGATCATCGCGCGCTGCCGCATGCCGCCGGAGAACTCGTGCGGGAACGCCTTCGCGCGCAGGCTCGGATTGGGGATGCCGACCAGGTCGAGCAGTTCGACGGCGCGCTTGGCGGCTTTGTCCTTGCCGACGTTCTGGTGGACGCGGACGGCCTCGGCGATCTGGTCGCCGATGGTGTAGACGGGCGTGAACGCCGACAGCGGATCCTGAAAGATCATGCTGATCGTCTTGCCGCGTACCTTGATCTGCTCGTCCTCCTTCATGCCGAGCAGTTCCTGACCGTGCAGCTTGACCGAGCCGCTGACCACGGCGTTCGCCGGCAGCAGGCCCATGACGGCGAGAGAGGTGACGGACTTGCCCGAGCCGGACTCGCCGACGATGCCGAGCACCTCGCCGCGCTCGACCTCGTAGCTGACGCCGCGCACGGCCTGGATGCCGCCGGGGAAGGTGACGGTGAGGTCCTTGACCTCCAAGATGCTCACGAGTTGCTCCCCGGGTCGAGTGCGTCACGCAGGCCGTCGCCGATCAGGTTCACGCTGAGCACGAGCAGCACCAGCAGGCCCGCGGGGAAGGCGAACAGCCAGGGGTAGCCGGTGGCGTTGCGCGAGCCCTCGGCGATCAGCGTGCCGAGCGAGACGTCCGGCGGCTGGATGCCGAAGCCGAAGAAGGACAGCGCCGCCTCGCCGATGATCGCGCCGCTGACGTTGAGCGTGGCGTCGATGATCAGCAGCGACGACAGGTTGGGCACGATGTGCCGGAAGATGATCTTCCAGCGGGGGATGCCCATGTAGACGGCGGCCTGCACGTACTCCCGCTCGCGGAGCGAGAGCGTCATGCTGCGCACCACCCTGGAGGTGATCATCCAGGAGAACGCGGCGAGCAGCGCCACGAACCAGAGCCAGGAGGCGCCCTCCCGCAGCCGCGGCGAGATGATGGCGATGATCAGGAAGCTCGGCAGGACCAGCAGCAGGTCCACACCCCACATGAGCGTCTTGTCCACCCAGCCACCGAAATATCCGGCGAACGCACCCACGATCGCGGCGAGCCCTGTGGAGATGAGCGCCACGAGCAGGCCGATGATGATCGACTTCTGCATGCCGCGGAGCGTGACCGCGTACATGTCCTGGCCGATCGTGGTGGTGCCCCACCAGTGGTCGCCGCCGGGCGGCGACAGGAAGGCCAGGAAGTCCTTCTCGGTCCAGTCGTACGGGCCGACGAACGGCCCGAGGTAGGCCAGGCCCACCAGCACGACCAGGGCGATGGAGCCATAGCGGGCCTGCTTGTTGCGGAGCAGGCGCCGCAGGACGACTTTCGAACGCATGTCAGCTCACCCGCACCCGAGGATCGAGGGCCGCCACCAGCAGGTCTGACAGGAAGGCGGCGAACAGCACGCAGACGGCGGTGAAGAAGGTCACCGCGGCGACGGAGTTGACGTCGTTCTGGTTGATCGAGTCGACCAGCCAGGCTCCCATGCCGTGCCAGGCGAAGATCTTCTCGGTGAAGGTGGCGCCTGTGAACATCGTCCCGAACGCGAAGGCGAAATAGGTGGCGGCGGGGATCAGCGCGGTGCGCAGCGCGTGTTTGGTCAGCGCCGTCCTGCGTCTCAGGCCCTTGGCCATGGCGGTGCGGACGAAGTCCTGGTTGAGCACGTCGAGCATCATGTTGCGCTGGATGCGGCTGTAGAAGGCGATCAGGCCGAGGCTGAGCGAGATCGTCGGCAGGATCAGATGGTTCAGCCGGTTGAGGAACTGGTCGAAGCCCGACAGCCGGGGGTTGTACTCGCCGGTGTACTCGATGAGCGAGAACCCCAGCCCTCTGTTCAGGTTGTACGTGGCGATCGCAAGGAGGGTGGCCAGCACGAACACCGGAACGGCCATGATCACGAAGGAGCTGACCCCGATGAACCGGTCGGTGAGTTTGTACTGTTTCACGGCGGAGATCGCGCCGAGCGCCACACCGACGGCGAAGCCGACCAGCGTGCCGATGAGCAGCAGCCGGAGGCTCACCATGATCCGCCGGCCCATCTCGTTGTTGACCGAACCGCCGTTCCAGGTGCGGCCGAAGTCGCCGGTGATGACGCCCTTCGCCCACGTGCCGTAACGGACGAGCACCGGAGTCTTGTCGTTCAGGTTGTACTCATCGAGCGTCGCGTCGATGACCGCCTCTGCGACCGGTGGCTGGCGACCTTCGTACGCCCCCCGCGGGTTCATGGTGGTGGCCGCGAGCATGTACGCCAGGCTGGCCGCGATGGCGACCAAGATCACATTTATTGCCAACCTGCGGAGCAGGTACTTGCCCATTACTCTCCGTTCGCGCTGACCGCGGGCGCGGACTTCCGGCAGGAGAGAGGCGCCCTCGCAACGTAAACCCATCTCGCTCGGTGAAATCCACTTGACGCCGAGATGGCGATCAGAGCGCAGAATATATGTAAAAATATAACGGGCAGAAACCGTTCGGCGTAACGTTCAGGTCAAGCGCATTAGCGCCGCGATCCCCGCCACGCACCCCTCGATCACCGGCTTCACCTGCGACGACATCTCCTCATCTGATGCGCTTCACGGCACTTCCGCCGGGGGTAATGTCACAGAATCCGGACACTATTTGACGATCGCGCAAGGTGATCCACCTTGTCGTTGCGAATGTGCTGTGCGCGGCGTCAAGGGCGCCGCCGTCTCCCGGCGGAGCGTTCGCCGAGCGGCCGGCGGAGGGGGCGCCCAGCCGCGGACAGCGGGCACTACGGCATCCACTTGCCGCCCGCGACGTCGATCGTCAGCCCGGTGATCCACGAGGAGGCGCCGGAGGCCAGGAAGGCGGTCACGTTCGCGACGTCGAGCGGTGTGCCGAGCCGCCCCAGCGGATGCTCGGCCCGCAGGCGGTCCTTGAACTCCTGCGGCATCCGCTCCTCCAGCCGGTCCGTCATGATCGTCGAAGGGGCGACGGCATTGACCCGGATTCCCGCGGGGCCGAGTTCGTGCGCCAGTTGCCTGGTCAGCGCGATGACTCCGGCCTTCGCCGCCGTGTAGGCCACGGAGGCGGGCGTGGGGCTGCGCGCCGCCAGGGACGCCATCGTGATGATCGAGCCACTCCCCTGCCGCCGCATGCCGGGCAGGAAGCTCCTGACGGCCAGGAACGTCGAGGTGAGGTTGGCGTGCACGGTGGCGTGCCAGTCGTCCTCGCTCATCTGGTCGATGGGCCGCGGCCGGCCCGTGCCACCGCCGGCGAAGACCGCCAGCACGTCGACGGGGCCCAGCCGGCGCTCCACCTCCTCGCGCATCGACTCGACGGAGGCGGGGTCGGTGCTGTCCGCCGCGACGCCGATCGCCGTCCCGCCGATGGACCGCACGACGTCCTCGACGGCGACGGGGTCGCGGCCGTTCACCACCACCCGCATGCCCTGCCCGGCCAGCACCCGGGCGGTCTCGCTCCCGATGCCTCCAGAACCGCCGGTGACCAGCGCCACCTTTCCCTCAAGATCCGGATACATCATGACCGTGCTCCCTCCGCCGTCGGTGTTTCCGGCTTCACCTTGCCCGGTGCGGGCGGCCGGCGGCGTCGGACACACGGGTGTTTCCCGCCTGCGTCTCCAGGAGTGCGCGCCACCGCCCCGGTACTCCTCCCGTCGTATCCGCCCGGCTACCGCGCCGCGGATCCCAGGCTGGGCGGGGAGAGACGGCACGGTGCCGGCCGGCGGACGCGGATCAGCAGGTGGCGGCGAGGCCGGCCGCGGCGCGGAGGAAGAAGTCGTCGCCGCCCACCTGGCCGCCCTTCAGCGCCACCTCGACCCCGTCGACCGCGGGATCGTCCGAGGCCAGCACGCACACCGGCCCGCCGGCGGCCAGGCTGCCGGTCACGTCCAGCGACCGGGCGCCGAGCGCCGCGACGACCTGCCCCGAGGTGTCGCCGCCCGCGACCACCAGCCGCCGCACCAGCCCGGCGCGCACCATGGTCGCGGCGATCCGGCCGAGCGACTTCCCGATGCCGTCAGGGTCCCTCGCCGGTCCACGCGTCGACTCGACGACGGTGTGACGGCCGTCGCGCAGGCTCGCCTCGACCTGCTCGACGAGGCCGGCAGGCCCCGACAGGTCTCCGAGCACCCGCCACCCCGCGCGCTCGGCGGTGTCGATCTGGCGGGCGGTGATCGGCGACCGGCTCCCCGACAGGACGAGCACCGGCGCGACCGCTCCCAGCGCTCCCTGCCCCACCGTTGTCGCCGGGGTGGGGGCGGCGGTGAGGGCTGAGGCGAGGGCGCGGCTGAGGCCGCCGGAGCCGACGCAGCACAGCGGGGTGCGGGTGGCGGCGTCGGCGAGCAGCAGCCGGCCGAGCGCCCTGACGTGGTCGTCCGTCATCGCGTCCGCCACGAAGGCCGCGTTCCCGGTGTCCCCGGCCCTCGCCCGGTACGCCTCCTCCGACGGCGACGCGGGCAGCCATCCGGTCCGGCCGGCGCCCTGCCCGGCCAGGCGCGCCCGCAGGTCCGCCTCCGTCGCGGGGGTGACCGGGTGGTCGCGCGCCGGCGGATACCGGTCGAGCCGGTGGACCTCGTCGCCCGCCCGTACGAAATGGTTGGCGAACCACGTGTAGCGGCCCAGCTCGGGCTGCGCGGCCAGCACCGGCACGGGGCCCCGCGCCAGGCCCGCACGGCGCAGGGCCGCGATGACGGCCCCGATGCTCCCACGCTCCGGGGACGAGTCGAAGGTCGAGCAGACCTTGTACTGGATGGCCAGCGGCCGCAGCGCCGCCAGCGCCGTGAACGCGGGCAGCACCACGGACGCCGGGTCGGCCGACGCCCGAGCCGTGGTGGCGATGCCGATGACGTCGTCCCGGTCGTGCAGGTGCGCCACGCCGGTGACGAGGGATCCGCTCAGCCCGAGCCGTCTGAACTGCCACAACGCGTCGGTCGCGCCCGTGAAGTCGTCGGCGGCGAAGGCGATGCGCGTCATAGCGGCCTCACTTGCGCACCACCCCGCCGAAGTACCGCAGCGCCCGGGCCAGCTCGGGCTCGCGCACCTCGGCCAGCGGCACGCCCGCCTCCGCCGCCGCCCACGCCTGCCGGATGCTGGTGATCCCGGCCGCGGGCCCGTCGGGGTGCCCGAGCACGCCGCCTCCCGCCAGGACGAGCAGATCGCTGGTGCCGGTGCGTTCCAGGGTGACCGGCGCGGTGCCGGCCCACTGGGCGGACGACAACACGGGCAGGCACGGGAAACCGCCGAGCAGCGGTTCGCGCACGGCCGCCACCGTCCGCTGCACGTCGTCGTCGGTGACGTAGAACTTGCTGTGGAACCCGCCGCAGTGCAGGTGGTCGACCCCGGCCAGGCGGGCCAGCTTCTGGTAGGCGACGTGCGCGATGCCGATCCCCGGGTGGCGGAACAGCGCTCCGGTGCCGGTGACGTGCCCGTGGATCGGCACGCGGGAGTGCCGCCGCAACATCGCGACGGCCGGGAGGCCCACGACGTTCAGGTTGACCATGACGCAGGTGCCCCCCGCCGCCACGACGAGGTCGTGGTTGGCGAGCATCCGGTCGGGTTCGTCGCTGATGTTGAACGCGTACATCGGCCGCCGCCCGGTCCGCCGTTCGACCTCGTCGAGCGCGCCCGTGACCGCGCGCACCCGCTGCGGCAGCGGCGCGGGCGGGCAGTCGCCGTTCACCTCGTCGTCCTTGATGAAGTCGGCCCCGGACAGCCCGAGTTCGAGCACCAGGTCCACGTAGTCGGAAGGGCGCAGCCCGACGTTGGGCTTGACGATGGTGCCGATCAGCACCCCGTCCGGACGCCCCACCAGCCGGCGCGTGCCCTCCACCGCGAACCGGGCGGGCAGGTACGCCTCCCCGAAGGCCGCGGGCAGGTCGAGGTCGGCCAGCTTCAGCCCGGCCAGCTCGCGCAGCTCGAACAGGTTGCCCGCGACCACGGGAAGCACGTTCGTGAGCGACGGCCCGGTGTTGTCGAGCGGGAACCCGATCCGCACCAGGCCCGCCGTGAGCGGCCCGTCGCCGGCCGCGCCCGGCAGGGCCTCGGCGACCGGCGCGGGGATCTCGGTCATGCCGAGCACCACCGCGCCGTGCCGGGCGCGCAGCTCGTCGCTCTCCCCCGCCACGCTGACGAACGTGCCGGTGCTCTGCTCGCCCGCGATCGCGCTCACCGCCTGGTCGAGCGGGAGGCGGGTGAGCACGTGGTACGTGGCGACGGTCAGCTCGCGCCCCGCCCCGTGCGAGGCGGCCGGTACGTGTTCCGTCCCCGGAGAGGTGGTCATCGGCGCGTCCGCCCGCCCAGGAGCTCCCCGGCCAGGTGTTCCATGGCGAGGGGCGGGCTGGCCAGGATCGGCGCCGCCGCGGGCACCGTACCGGCGACGCGGGCCATCGACGCCTGGGCCAGCACGATCACGTCGGCGTCCCCGCTGAGCTCGCTCAGGGCCTGCGCCACGCGCGCGTCGTGGGTGGCGGCGTCGCCGCTCATCAGCGCCTCGAACGCGCCCTCGCACACCCTGGCGGTCAGCTCGATCTCCCTGCCGGCCGCGGCGGCGCGCCGGCGTACCAGGTCGGCGGTCGGTTCGAGGGTGGTGCTCAGGGTGGCGAGCACGCCGATCCGGCGGCCGAGCGCGACGGCGCGGTCGGCCATCGGGCGGTCCACCCGCGTCACCGGCACGCCGGTCAGCGGCTCGGCGGCCTCGACGGCGGCGCCGATGGAGGAGCAGGTCACCAGGATGTGATCGGCCCCCGCGGCCTCGGCGGAGCCGACGTGACCGGCGACGCGACGCGCGGTCCTGGGGGTGAGGCGGCCCGCGGCGATGGTGTTCTTGATCAGGCTGTCGTCGACGATGTTGAACGTGTCGATGCCGGGGAGGTGCTCGGCGCACAGCTTGGCGAACACGTCGACCAGCGTCGCCGAGGTGTGGATCAGTCCCAGCCTCATGGTGTCTCCCTATGGGGTCGGTGACCAGCGATGGCGGGTGGCGGTCTGCTCGGGTGGCTGGTCGTGCCGCTCCCAGGCAACGTACTACCGAGATCGCGGATTGTTAAGAGTCTTCATCGGATGAAGTTCGAACTTCATCCGATGAAGGGTCTAGGAAAAGGCGCGCGCTCGGGGTACCTTGCGGAACCGTGGCAACAGATCCCCAGCCGGACGCGGCCCGGCACGTCCAGGTCGTCCAGGCGCTCGGCGCCCAGATCGTCGGGGGCGCGCTGGCCCCCGGCACGTCCATCCCCATCGAGGAGGAGCTGGTCGGCGAGCTCGGCGTGGGCCGGTCCGCCGTCCGGGAGGGCGTGAAGGTGCTGGCCGGCAAGGGCCTGCTGGAGACCAGGAGGAGTGCGGGCACCATCGTGCGCCCCCGCGAGTCCTGGAACCTGCTCGACGCCGACGTCCTGAGCTGGCGGTTCATGCCCGAGCCGCAGCCCGGCGACATCCGGGTGCTGGCCGACCTGCGGGTCGCGCTGGAGCCCGGGGCGGCGCGGGTGGCGGCCGAGCGGGCGGACGCGGTGGCCGTCCGGCGCATCGACGAGGCACTGGCCGCGCTCTACGCCACCGCCGACGACCCCGAGCCGTTCATCGAGGCCGACCTGGCCTTCCACAAGGCGGTGTTCGCCGCGGCGGACAACGACCTGCTGCTCTACGTCTACGACATGATCAGCATCGCCCTGCGGTCCGTGCGCCAGGTGCACACCCGCTCGGTCGCCCACAACAAGGAGACGCTGCCCGGCCACGAGCGGGTGGCCGTGGCGATCAGGCGCCACCACCACCGCAAGGCCGAAGAGGCGATGCGCGAGGTGGTCGAGGTCGCCCGCGCCGACGCCGAGCAGCACGCCCGCCTCTGCTGCTGAAGACCCCACCGAAATGAGCGAACAAGTGCACGTTCACCTCGACGTCGACGGCCCCGTGGCCGTCGTCACCCTGAACAGACCCGCCAAGCTCAACGCCATCACCCCCGGCATGGCCGCCGCGCTCCGCGCCGGCCTGGACCGGGTCGGCTCCGACCCGGCCGTACGGGTGGCCGTGCTCACGGGCGCGGGCGAGCGCTCGTTCTGCGTCGGCAGCGACATCGGCGAGCTCGACGACTACGCGACGCCGTGGGAGTTCCGCAACCGCGGCGACTACGGCGACGCCGTACGAGCCCTGCGCAAGCCGATCATCGCGGCCGTCAACGGCTACGCCTACGGCGGCGGCCTGGAACTGGCCCTGGCCTGCGACATCCGGCTGGCCGCCGACACCGCGACGTTCGCCGCGCCCGAGATCAAGCTGGGCTGGATCGGCGGCAGCGGCCAGTCGGCGCTGCTCGCCCACGCCGTCGGCTCGAGCAACGCGGCCACCATGCTGCTCACCGGCGACCCGATCGACGCCGCCCGCGCCCTGCGCTGGGGCCTGGTCACCGAGCTCCACCCGAGGGAGGAGCTGCTGCCGGCCGCGCTGGAGCTGGCCGGCCGGATCGCGGCCAGGCCGCCGATCGCCGCGCAGACGGCCAAGGCCAACGTCAGGGCGGCCTACTCCATGCCGCTGGAGCAGGCCATCCAGTACGAGCGCGACCTGCAGACCGTCTGTTTCGCCACCGCCGACGCGGCCGAGGGCAGGGCCGCCTTCGCCGAGCGGCGCGAGCCCGTCTTCGAGGGGCGCTGATGGGCATTCTCGACGGTTACCGCGTGGTCGACCTGTCCATCGCGATGGCGGGTCCGCTGGCCGCCATGCGGCTGGGCGACCTGGGCGCCGACGTGGTCAAGGTGGAGCCGGTGACCGGCGAGTGGCAGCGGCACGCCCCGGCGGGCGGGGCGACGGGCAACCGGGTGAACGCGTCGTTCCTGTCGCTCAACCGCAACAAGCGCAGCCTGGCCGTGAACCTGAAGGCGGACGAGGGCCGGGCCATCGTGCACAGGCTGGCCGCGACGGCCGACGTGTTCCTGCAGAACTACCGTCCCGGCGTGGCCGAGCGGCTCGGCATGGACTACGCCACGATCAGCGAGATCAACCCCCGCATCGTGTACGTCTCCATGTCCGGCTACGGCGAGACCGGGCCGTACGCGTCGCGGCCTGGCCAGGACCTGCTGCTGCAGGCCATGAGCGGTGCCATGCTGAGCACCGGCCGCGAGGGGGACCCGCCGGCCCCCGCGGGCACGTACGCCATCGACGCCATCACCGCCTACAGCGCCTTCGAAGGCGCGCTCGCCGCGCTGCTGCACCGCGAGCGCACCGGGGAGGGGCAGCGGGTGAGCGTCAACATGCTGGACGCGGCCGTCGCCGTGCAGATGCAGGAGCTGTCGATCTTCACGGTCGGCGGCGTGCCGCAGCGCCGCGGGAGCGAGCCGCACGGCCACACCTACATCCGCGCGCCCTACGGCGTGTTCGCCACGAAGGACGGCTATCTCGCGCTCGGCATGCCCCGGCTCGACGCGCTGGCCGTCGCCCTCGACCTGCCCGAGCTCGCGGGCATGGACGGCGACGCCGACGGCCACACCAGGCGCGACGAGATCACCGCGATCGTGGCCCGCCGCCTGCCCGCCCGCACGACCGCCGAGTGGCTGGAGATCTGCGCCCGCCACGACCTGTGGGCCGGCCCGGTGTACGGCTACGCCGACCTGGTGGCCGATCCGCAGGTCAGGCAGAACGGGTCGTTCGTCACCTACGACCACCGCACCGAGGGCACGGTGACCACGCCCGGCTTCCCGTACGGCTTCAGCGCCACCCCTCCGGAGGTGCGCAGGGGCGCGCCGCTGGTGGGCGAGCACACCAGGGAGCTGCTCGACGAGCTCGGATACCCGCCGGAGCGCACGGCCGAGCTGGTGGCGGAGGGCGTGCTGGCATGCGAGGACTGACCTGGGACCATCCGAGGGGGTACGCCCCGCTCGACGAGCTGACCCGGCTCGACCTGGCCGGCTCGAACCCGTACGGCGATGTGCCCGAGCCGATCGTGTGGGACCGGCAGCCGCTCGAGGGGTTCGAGTCGGAGCCGATCGCTGGGCTCTGCGAAACGTACGACGTGCTCGTCATCGACCATCCGGGGCTGGGCGCGGCGGTGGACGCGCTGGTGCCGATGGAGGAGCTGTTCGAGCCGGACGAGCTGGCGGGCCTGCGAGCCCGCTCGGCGGGTCGTTGCTTCGACAGCTACCACCTGGACGGGCGCCAGTGGGCGCTGCCGCTCGACGCGGCGACGCAGGTGGCGGCGGCCAGGCCGGGCGTGCGGGTGCCGGCGGAGTGGACGGAGATGGCGGCGTTCGCCCGGGGCACGCGGATGGCGTTGTGCCTGGGCGGGCCGCACGCGTTCCTCATGTTCTGCGCGCTCTGCTCGGGCGACTTCCTGGACGAGGAGGCCGGGGTCAGGGCGCTGGAGCTGATGGCGGAGCTGCTGGCCGCCGCCGACCCCGGGCTGTCGCTGCGCAACCCGATCGGCGTGCTCGACGCGCTGGCGGCGGGTGAGATCGACTGCTGCCCCCTGCTGTACGGCTACGGCTCCTACCCGCTGACCTTCTCCGACGCCCCCGCCTGGCCGGGCCTGCCGCCGGGCAGCGTGCTCGGCGGCACCGGGCTGGCCGTCTCCAGGCGGCGCGCCGGCACGATCCGCGAGGCGGTCCGCGCCCACCTGCGCCGCCTGCTGTCGGAGCCGGTGCAGGCGGGGCTGTTCCCCGCCACCGGCGGGCAGCCCGCGGCCCGCGCCGTGTGGGAGACGGGCGGCTTCTACCGCGACACCCGGGCCACCTTGGAGGCCGCCTGGATCAGGCCGCGCTTCCCCGGCTACATCGCCCTGCAGGAGAGGGCGTCCGCGCTGATCCGCGACGGGCTGCTCGCCCGCGTCCCGGCCCTCGACCTGTTCAAGGACCTGCACAACGAATGGAGGCACAGATGACCACGGCCCTCGTCACCGGCGCCGCCGGCGCGCTCGGCCGCGCGATCGTCCGCCGGCTGGCCGCCGACGGCCACCGGGTGGCGGCACTCGACGTCGACGCGAAGACGCTCGAAGGCGCGCTCAACCTGGAGACCGACCTGCGCGATCCGGCCGCCGTCGAGGCCGCGTTCGCCGAGACGGAGGCGCGGCTGGGGCCGGTCGGCATCCTCGTCAACAACGCGGCCGTCTACCCGGCCCGGCCCTTCCTGGAGGTGCCGCTGAGCGAGTACGACGACGTGCACGCGGTCAACCAGCGCGCGTACTGGCTGGCGGCCCAGCTCGCGGCCCAGCAGATGAGCAGGCAGATGAGCAGGCAGGTGGGCGGCCTGGGCGGCGCGATCGTCAACATCGCCTCCATCACCATGCACGGCGGCTGGTCCGACCTGGCCGCCTACGTCGCCACCAAGGGCGCCGCCGCCGCGCTCACCAGGGCGCTGGCCCGCGAGCTCGGCCCGAAGGAGATCCGGGTCAACTGCGTCTCGCCCGGCGCGTTCCCGACGGCGGCGGAGAGCATCCATCCGGATCCGGAGGCGTACGACCGGATGGTGCTGGAGCGGCAGGCGCTCCAGCGGCGCGGCAAGCCGGAGGAGCTGGCGGCCGTGGTGTCGTTCCTGACCGGCCCGGACGCCTCCTTCGTCACGGGCCAGACCATCGAAGTCAACGGAGGGTGGGTGATGGCATGACGCCGGACCGCAGGCGGCTGGCCGAGCTGACGGGCGATCTGAGCGCGGCCGGCGGGGTCCGGCTGGTGACGCTCGGCGACGGGGCCGAGCGCGGCATCAGGACGCTGGAGTTCAGGACGGGCTCGGGGCTGGCGTTCGACGTGCTGGTGGACAGGTGCATGGACATCGGGCACGCCGAGCACGGCGGGCGCGCGTTCGGCTGGCGCTCCCCCACGGGTTTCCGCCATCCGGGGCTGCACGAGAACGCCGACGAGGACGGGCTGTCCTGGTTGCGCTCGTTCTCCGGGCTCATCGTCACGGCCGGGCTCGACCACACGCTGTTCGGCGGCGACGTGCCCGCCGGCACCTACCGCTACCCGCCTCGCACGTCGGTGCGGCACGGCCTGCACGGGCGCGCGGGCAACCTGCCCGCCCGGCTGACCGGCTACGGCGAGCGCTGGGACGGCGAGCGCTGCGTGTTGTGGGCCGAGGGCGAGGTGCGCCAGGCCGCGGTCTTCGCCGAGAACCTGCGCCTGGTGCGGCGGATCGAGGCCGACCTCGGCGGCGAGGAGATCAGGCTGGTGGACACCGTCACCAACGCGGGGTTCGAGCCGACGCCGCACATGTACCTCTACCACATCAACCTGGGCTGGCCGCTGCTCGACGAGGGCGCCAGGTTCGAGGCCGCCATCCGCGAGACGCTCTGGCAGAGCGACAGCGTGGCCGAGCAGAAGGCCGATCACATCGTCTTCCCCGGGCCGGTGCCGGGGTTCGTGGAGCAGGTGTACGAGCACGCGCTCGTCCCCGGCGACGACGGGCTGCACCGGGTGGCCGTGGTCAACGACCGGCTCGGGATGAAGGTGTCCGTGGAGTGGCCGGCGGAGGAGTTCCCGTACTTCTTCGAGTGGCTGAACCTTCGCTCGGGCAACTACGCGGTCGGGCTCGAACCGTCCACGCACCACGTCGCCGGCGACGCCGCGGCGAGGGAGGACGGCAGCATGATCTGGCTCGGCCCGCAGGAGTCGCGGACCTACCACACCACGTTCCGTGTCGAGGCGCCCTGAGGCCGCCGGGCGGGCGTCAGTCCAGCCGGTACGCCCGCCGCGCCGCCCCGGCGAAGACGTCGGCGCGCTCGCTGTCCGACAGGCCCGCGCAGAGCTCGTCCGCGGCCTCGGCGACCTGTCCGTAGCCGGCCGCGAGCAGGCACACGGGCCAGTCGGAGCCGAACATCACCCGCTCGGGCCCGAACGCCTCCAGAACGGTCTCGGCGTACGGCCGCAGGTCGGCCACCTGCCAGGACGCCCGGTCGGCCTCGGTGACCATCCCGGACAACTTGCAGAAGACGTTGGGATGGCGGGCCAGCTCCAGGATCCGGCCGCGCCACGGCTCCAGCTCGCCCGAGGCGATCGGCGGCTTGGACAGGTGGTCGAGCACGAACGTCAGCTCCGGCACGGCGGCCACCGTGTCGATGGCGGCGGGCAGCTGGTGCGGGAGCGTGAGCAGGTCGTAGGCCAGCCCGGCGGCGGCCACGGCGGCGAGCCCGCGGCGCACGTCGGCGCGGGTCAGCCAGCCGGGATCGGGCTCGGACTGCACGCCGTGCCTGACGGCGACCAGCCCGCCGCGCTGTCCATGGGGCAGCCCGGCGAGGGTGTCGGCGGCGTCGGGCGCGGTCAGGTCGATCCAGCCGACGACGCCCGCGACGAGCTCGGACCGGGCGGCCAGGGCCAGGAACTCGCGGGTCTCGTCAAGGTCGGGCAGCACCTGCACCAGCACGGTGCGGCTCACCCCGGCCGCGGCGGCGGGCCCGGCGAGGTCGTCGAGGGTGAACGTGCGGCGCACGGGGGCCATGGGCTCCGGGTCGAGCCAGGCGTGGGGGCGGACGGACAGATCCCAGACGTGGTGGTGGGCGTCGATGCGGGTCATCACGGCTTCCGGCTCGGTCGGGAGCCGGCGGCGGCCGCCCACTCCACGAGGAGATCGTTTCCGGACCGGAACCTAACATACATCCTACGTTAGAGCCAGAAATGAGGGAAGTATAGACATCAGAGCCCTCTTCGCGTAGACATACATCCCATGTTCGCGGCGAACCTCCGCTGAACGACTCGCCTTCGACGTCCCCCGCGGTCCGAGAGACATCCGGACCCCTGACGGTGCGATCGCCCTCATCGCTCTCATGACATCCCGCCCCGGCGGCGGCATGCGTTCTGGAAGAGGAGTAACGGTGACCAACGACGGCTACACACGACGAGGCGTGCTCGCGACGGGCTTAGGCGCCGCGGCCGGATCCATGCTCGTGACCGGGGTGAGCGCCGGTCCCGCGCGGGCCGGTACGCAGCACGGCCCGGAGGGCAACCCGCTCACCCTCTGGTACACCCGCCCGGCCGAGGAGTGGCTCGAAGCGCTGCCCGTCGGCTGCGGGCGGATCGGCGCCATGGTGTTCGGCGGCGTGGCCACCGAGCGGTTCCAGCTCAACGAGGACAGCATCTGGGCCGGCGGGCCGCACACCTACGACAACCCCGAGGCGCTGGCCGCCCTCCCGCAGATCCGGCAGTGGGTCTGGGAGGACAAGTGGCAGAAGGCGCAGAACCTGGCCGACGAGAAGTTCCTCGGCATCCCGAGCGAGCAGGCGCCGTACCAGGTGCTCGGCGACCTCACCCTGACCTTCCCCGGGCCGGCCGAGTTCACCGACTACCGGCGCGAGCTCGACCTGACCCGAGCCGTCACCACCGTCACCTACGTCCGCGACGGCGTCCGCCACACCCGCGAGGTCTTCGCCAGCAACCCCGGCCAGGTCATCGTCGTGCGCCACACGGCCGACAAGCCCGGCTCGGTGACGTTCCAGGCGGCCTTCTCCAGCCCGCAGGCCACCACGACGGCCGCCGCCGGCTCCGCCACCATCGCCCTCGACGGCGTCAGCGGCGACACCCAGGGGCTCAGGGGCGAGGTGCGCTTCCGCGCCCTGGCCAGGGCCGAGGCGAAGGGCGGGACGGTCGGCACCGACGGCGGCACGCTCACCGTGACCGGCGCCGACGAGGTGACGCTGCTCATCTCCATGGGCTCCAGCTACCGCAGCTTCAAGGACGTCGGCGGCGACCCCGCCGAGGTGGCCGAACGGCATCTGAAGCGGGCCGCCGGGCAGCCGTACGAGGTGCTGCGGCGCAAGCACGTCCACGACTACCGGAAGCTGTTCGGCAGGGTCGAGATCGACCTCGGCACGTCGGAGGCGGTCGCGCTGCCGACCGGCGAGCGCATCGCCCGCCAGCAGCTCGACACGGACCCGCAGCTGGCCGCCCTCTACTTCCAGTACGGCCGCTACCTGCTGATCTCCTGCTCCCGGGCGCCCGGCCACGCGGCCAACCTGCAGGGCATCTGGAACGACTCCCTCACGCCGGCGTGGGAGTCGAAGTACACCATCAACATCAACTGCGAGATGAACTACTGGCCGGCCGGTCCCGGCAACCTCATCGAGTGCATGGACCCGCTGTTCGACCTGATCAAGGACCTGGCCGAGACCGGCGCGCGCACCGCCAGGACGCAGTACGGCGCGAAGGGCTGGGTCGCCCACCACAACACCGACGGCTGGCGCGGCACGGCGCCCGTGGACTTCGCGTTCTACGGCGTGTGGCCGACCGGCGGGGCGTGGTTGTGCCTGACGCTGTGGGAGCACTACCTCTACACCGGCGACGAGCGGCGGTTGCGCGAGCACTTCCCGCTCATCAAGGGCTCGGTGGAGTTCTTCCTCGACACCCTCCAGACCGACCCCAGGACCGGCCACCTGGTGACCAACCCCTCCCACTCGCCGGAGGTGGGCCACCACGAGGACGGCGACGAGAACGTCAGCATCTGCGCGGGGCCCACCATGGACATGCAGATCCTGCGGGACCTGTTCGGCGCGTTCGCGGAGGCGTCGGAGGTCCTCGGGGTCGAGGAGGACCTGCGCGCGAAGGCCGGCGAGGCCCGCTCGCGGCTCGTGCCCAACCAGGTGGGGCATCTCGGGCAGATCCAGGAATGGCAGGAGGACTACCGCGGCGACGCCGCCCTGTCGCGCAGCCGGCACATCTCCCACCTGTGGGGGCTGTTCCCCGGCCACCAGATCGACCCGCGCCTCTCCCCCGACCTGGCCCAGGCGGCCCGCCGGACGCTGGAGCTGCGCGGCGAGGCGGGTGCGGGATGGTCGCTCGCCTGGAAGATCAACTTCTGGGCGCGGCTGCTGGACTCCGCCGAGGCGTACAAGCGGCTGGGCAACCTGCTCGTGCCCGCGCGCACCGCCCCCAACATGTTCGACCTGCACCCGCCGTTCCAGATCGACGGGAACTTCGGCGGGGTCTCCGGGATCACGGAGATGTTGCTGCAGAGCCACGGCGACCAGGTGCACCTGCTGCCCGCCCTGCCCGGCGCCTGGCCCGCCGGGTCGTACCGGGGGTTGCGGGCGCGCGGCGGGTTCGAGGTGGACCTCGCGTGGGAGGGCGGCGCCCTGCGGCGCGGCCGGATCCGCTCGGACCTCGGACGCGAGCTCACCCTCCGCACCGCCCGCCCGGTCACCGTCACGGAACGAGGCCGCCCCGTCAAGGCCGACCGGCCCGAACCCGGGGTCCTCGTCTTCGGCACCCGCAAGGGCGCGACGTACGAGATCACCCCGGCCTGACGTCCTCCCGGCCCGGCGGGGCGGCGCCGGGCCGGGAACGCGGGCGCGTGCGGGAGGCCTCGCCGCGGGCGTGGGCGGCGAAGAGGCGGGCCGCCTCGTCCGGGTCGCCGGACGACAGGGCCGTCACCAGGTCGTCGTGGTGGCCGGCCATCGCCGTCCAGTCGCCTTCGTAGAGCGGGTTGCCCACCACGTGCAGGCTCCACAGGTTCGACTCGATGGTCCGCCACAACCGCAGCAGGAAGGAGTTTCCGCACGCGGCGCACACCCGCCGGTGGAAGGCGAGGTCGGCGTCCCTGAACGCTCCGATGTCGCCGTCGCCCGCCGCCCGCCGCATGGCCAGCACATCCCCCGCGAGCTGCTGCAACGTCTCGGGCTGGATGCGGACGGCGGCGCCGCGTGCGGCATACTCCTCCAGCAACACCCTGATGTCACGCACCTCCCGGGCCTGCTCGTCGGAGATCTCCGCGACGTAGCTGCCCCGGTTGGGATAGGAGATGACCAGTCCCTCGTGCGCCAATCGCTTGATAGCCTCTCTCGCCGGGGCCTGGCTGGTGCCGACCCGGCGGGCGATCTCGGCCTCCACCAGCCGCTGCCCGGCCACGAGCTCCCCCGAGACGATCCAGCCGCGCAGCAGTGCGTAGACGCGGTCGGACAGCAGCTCCCTGGGCAGCACCTGGCTGGCGGGCGGCGCGATCTGCTGCTCCTGCCAGATGCGCGCGACCGTCGACTGCGACAGCCCGAGCTGCCTGGCCATCGAGCGGGTGGAGGGCAGGAGGGAGGGCGCTGCGGAGCCATGAGCCGCGGCGGCGATCACGCGCTCGGCCTCCTGCCGCTCCGTGCTGCGCGGCCGCCCGGGTCTCGGCGCGTCGGCCAGGCCGTCGAGGCCGCGCTCCACGAAGCGGGCGCGCCACTTCGCGACGGTCGCCGAGCTGACGTCGAGCCGGGTCGCGATCTCCTTGCGCGACAGCCCGTCGGCGCACGCCAGCACGATGCGGCTGCGCAGGCCCAGCCCGCCCCCGGCTTCCTCCGCCCACGCCTCGAGCGTGGCGCGCTCCTCGGCGCCCATTACCAGCCGTTTGTCGTCAACGCGTCCAGTCACGCCCCGACTCTAACGTACTTATGACTCAGACGGCCGCTGGAAACGTATTTGTAGCAGAGCAAAACCCCTTGACCGACCACGGTTACCAACGTATTAAATAATCGCTAATCGAGTATCGACCCATTAAAAGGCGTCGCAGATCTCGCCCCTTGGAGGTGCGATGCGGTCCCCCCGTTCATTCCCCGTCCTGTCAGGCATCGGATGCCTGCTCCTGCTCACCGGCTGCGGCGGGGGCGGCTTCGCCGGCGACTCCCAAGCACAGCAGAGCGAGGGCGGCCAGGTCACCGTCAGGATGCTGGTCAACATCAGCCCGAACCTCACGCAGGCGTTCTGGGACGGCCTGGTCAAGCCGTTCGAGCAGGCGAACCCCGGCATCGACGTGAAGATCGAGGCGCCTACCGGCAAGGGCGTGGCCGACACGCTGCCGCAGCAGCTCGCCGCCGGCAACGCCCCCGACGTGGTCGAGACGCTGATGGCCGACGAGACGCTGGCCAAGCAGATGCTCGACCTGAGCGACCAGCCGTGGGCGAAGGACACGCCGCTGGTCGAGCAGGCCAAGCTGGGCGGCAAGATCTACACCGTCGGCGTCGGCGTGCAGGCCCAGTCGCTGGTCTTCTACAACAAGGCCGCCTTCGGCAAGGCCGGGATCGACAAGCCGCCGACCACGTGGGACGAGCTCGACGCGGCCATGGGCAAGCTCAAGTCGGCCGGCTACCTGCCGCTGCAGACCGGCGGCGACTTCCTGACCGGCCTCCAACTGCTCCAGCTCTCCAACCCCTCCCGGGCCCAGCACCACCCCACCTGGCAGCAGGACGTCACGTCGGGCAAGATCAAGGCCGGCGAGTCGCTACTGCCGTACCTGGAGCGCTACCACGGCTGGATCGGCAAGGGGTACGTCGACAAGAACGCCCTGGGCATGAAGTACGCCGACGCCGAGACCGCGTTCCTGTCCGGCAAGTCGGGCATGTACGTCATGGGCAGCTGGTTCACCGCCGCCGAGGCCAAGGCCGAGAAGGACTTCGAGGTCGGCGTCTTCCCTGCCCCGGTCGACAAGGGCCAGCAGCACCCCGGCCCGCAGGGCGCGACGCTCGCGGCCCCGTACATGATCCTCAAGTCCAGCCCGCAGAAGGACGCGGCGCTCAAGCTGGTCCAGTGGCTCGTCACCGACCCGGCCGCGGTCAAGAGCCAGCTCAGCCAGGACGGCAACTTCCGCACCGGCGTCGAGCGCGAGTTCACCCCGCTGGAGAAGCAGGTGCAGGAGATCCTCGACCAGGCGCCGGCCGGCGTCCCGCAGGGCGAGGGCTACGGCGACGCCACCCTCCCCAAGGGCTTCAACTCCGCGTGGAACACCGAGGTCCAGGGCCTGTACGTGGGCAAGTCGCCCAAGGAGGTCGCCGAGGGCGTGGACCGCTGGCTGGCCGGACGCTCATGACCCTCACCCGGGAAGCACCCGTGGCCGCCGCGCGCGAGACGCCGCGCAGGCCCAGGCGGCGGCACGACGGCCTGACGACCGCGCTGATGGCCGGCCCGGCCACCATCCTCTACGTGGTGATGCTGGTCATCCCGGTCGGCCTGGCCTTCTACCTGAGCCTGACCGACTGGGACGGCTTCAGCGCCGACCCCGCCTTCGTCGGCGCCGCCAACTACGCGAGCCTGCTCGACGACCCCGAGCTGCGCCGCGCGGCCCTGGTCACCCTGCTGATCGCGGCGGCGGGCACGGCCGGGCTCAACCTGCTCGGCCTCGGCTTCGCCCTCCTGGTGAACGGTGCCTCCCGGGCCAACACGTTCTTCCGGATCGTGCTGTTCTACCCGCACGTGCTCAGCGCCCTCGTGGTCGGCTTCCTCTGGTCGGCCATCCTCGGCACCACCGGCGCGGTCAACAACCTGGTGACCACGTGGGGCGGTGAGGTGCTGCCGTTCCTGTCCGACCCTGCCTGGGCCACGGTCACGATGATCGCGGTGCTGGTGTGGGCCGGGTTCGGCGTCAACGTCGTGCTCTACCTGGCCGGGCTCCAGGCGGTGCCGCACTCGCTGATCGAGGCCGCGAAGATCGACGGGGCGACCCGGTGGCAGGTGTTCAGGAACGTGACACTGCCCGCGCTGGGACCGTCGGTGACGATCAACATCGTGCTGTCGCTGGTGACGCTGCTCAAGACGTACGACCTGGTGGTGTCGCTGACGGCGGGCGGCCCCGCCGGGCAGACCCAGACCGTCGCCTACCTCATCCTGTGGAACTCCTTCCACGACGCCCGCCTCGGCTTCGGCTCGGCGCAGTCGGTGATCCTCATGCTGGTCACCGCGGCGCTGGCGTTCGTGGTGACCAAGCTGCGCCGGCGCGGCGAGATGGCGGTGCACCAGTGAGAAAAACCTTCCTCTGGGCGACCGTCGCCTTCATGCTCGTCCCGCTCTACGTGCTGACCGTCAACGCGTTCAAGGGCCAGCAGGACATCCTGAGCGACCCGTTCGGCCTGGGCGGCCTCACGCTGGAACCGCTCGGCAGGGCGCTGACGAACCCGCAGTTCGACGTGGTCAAGGGGTACGCGGTCACGCTGCTGTTCGTGGTGGCCGTCAACGTGCTGTCGGTGCTGCTGGCCGCGCCCGCCGCGTACACGATCGCGCGCAGCCCCAAGCGCCGGTTCCGGGTGCTCATGCTGTTCTTCCTGGCCGGGACGTTCATCCCGGGCCAGGTGCTGGTCATCCCCGTCGTGTACGTGCTCAAGACCCTCGGCCTCATGGGCACCATCCGCGGGTTCGTGCTGTTCGAGACCACGCTCACGCTGCCGTTCTCGATCTTCCTGTACGCCGGCTACATCGCCACCATCCCCGCCGTGCTCGACCAGGCGGCGGCCGTCGACGGGGCGGGGCGGCTGCGCACGTTCTGGCAGATCGTCTTCCCCCTGATGCGGCCCGCGGTCGCCACGATGGTCATCCTCAACACGTTCTCGGTGTGGAACGACTTCGTGAACCCGCAGATCATCCTGGGCCCCGGCAGCGGCCTCTACACGGTGACCACGGGCGTCTACGCCGCCGTCAGCCAGTACTCCACCGATTACACGGTGGTGTTCCCGACGCTGCTGCTGGCCATCGCCCCGCTCCTCGTCTTCTTCGTCTTCATGCAACGGCACATCATCAGCGGCCTCACCGCCGGGGCCACGAAAGGTTGAAGATGCGCACAGTGCCCTCACCGTCCGAGCCCTCGAAACCCGAGTCCCCCGAGTCCCCCGAGTTCTCGGCGCCCTCCGACCCCGCCGTGCCCTCCGTCACCGCGACCGTCCCGCTCGGCACGCCGCCCGCCTGGGCGGTGCTGGAGCGCCGCCTGTTCGACACGCTCGACGAGGCCTGGCGGGCCTTCGCCGCCCGCTACTGCGGGCCCGACGGGCGGCTCATCTACCACGGGCCGGCAGCCGACCGGGACGGCGCCGACGACTTCTACGAGGCGTTCTTCAACTGGCCGACGCTCTACCAGCTGGGCGGCGCGGACGACCTGCTGGACGCCGCCAAGCACCACTGGGAGGGCGTCACCACGCAGCTCACGGAGCTCGGCTACCTGGTGGACGAGTTCGAGCGCGGCTATGACTGGTTCCACCAGGGCGAGTCGCTGCTGCTGTTCTACGGCATCTGCGCCGCGGACCCGCGCGACGAACGTTTCCGCGAGCGCGCCCGCCGCTTCGCCGACCTCTACCTCCCGGGCTCGGCCAACTACGACGCCGAGCGCGACATCATCCGCGCCCCGCACAACGGCGCCGGCGGCCCCCGCTACGGCCTGCAGTGGGAGTGGGCCTCCTACCACACCGACCTGGTCAGCATGCGGCCGTTCGGCCTGCCGCTGCGCGACCTGCCGGGCATCACGCGGTGGGAGGACCTGGCCGACCCGTGCAACGCCGCCCGCATGGGCGCGGCGATGAGCGAGCGCATCGGCCGCGGCGACGTGGCCGTCAACCTGGCCGCGACGAGCCTGGCCGTCAACGCCTGGCTGTACGACGGCGACGAGCGTTACCGCGACTGGGCGCTGCGCTACATCGGCGCCTGGCAGCGCAGGGCGGAGGCCAACGGCGGGATCCTGCCCGACAATGTCGGCCCGTCCGGCGCCGTCGGCGAGCTGCACGGCGGCCGCTGGTACGGCGGCAACTACGGCTGGCAGTGGCCGCACGGCATTTACAGCGTGGGCGCCGCCGCCGCGATCGCCGCGGTCAACGCCCACCTGCTGACCGGCGACGACGCCGCCCTCGCCATCGGCCGCGACCCTCTGGAGGCCGTGTACGGCCACGCCGTCCAGGCGAGCGTCACCGAGACGGACATGAGCATCAGCGACCGCTGGCTGGCCGAGCTCGGCGACGAGGCCGGCAAGCCCACCATGCTGGTGCCCAACCGGCACGACGACCAGGGCTGGTTCGACTTCCAGCCACCGCAGCTGGGCCTGCCGGTCTGGCTCTGGCACGCGAGCCAGTCCGGCGGCGACGCCGACCGGCTCGACCGGCTGCGGGCCGGCTCCGGCTACGACTGGACGACCGTGCGCCCGTTCCGCAACAAGGAGGAGGCCGGGCACGAGGCGCCCTGGCTGGAGTTCCTGCGCGGCGCCAACCCCGGCTTCCCCGAGGCCATGCTGTCGGCGGCGCTCGGCCAGGTGCAGCGGCGCATGGCGCTCATCGACGCCGACACCGCGGACCTGTCCACCATCCACGTGCACCACTGGCAGCGGCTCAACCCGGTCGTCACGGAGGCGCTGCTGCAGCTGGCCACCGGCACCCCGCAGGTGCTCTACAACGGCGGGCTGCTGCCCGCCCGGCTCGCGTACTTCGACGCCGACCGCCGCCGTCCCGGCCTTCCTCCGGACGTGGCCGCGCTGGTCGACTCGGTACGCCCCGGCGCCACCGGCGTCGAGCTGGTCAACCTCGGCGTCGCCCGCACCCGCAGGGTCGTGGTGCAGGCGGGCGCGTTCGGCGAGCACCGGATCGACCGCGCGGTGGTCACCAGGTCCAGCGGCGACGCCTACCCGGGCGACCCGCGCGCCTACACCACTCCCCCGATCACCGAGGCCGGGCAGGAGGTGGCGGTGGACGGCCCGCGCCTGCTCGTGGAGCTGCCGCCCGGCCGCCGCATCCGGCTCGACCTGCACACGACCGCGCGCGCCCGCACGCCGTCGCACCAGCACTACTGAGGAGTTTCATGGACGACGCCATCTGGGATCTGCCTGTTCGCGGAGAACTGCCCGCCGAACCCGATCCCGCCCTCGTGGAGGGGCTGTCCCGGATCAGCGCGGCCACCGCCTGCGCCAAGCTGCACGCGCAGGGCATCCGGCGCACCTTCATCGAGGGACCGCGTCCCATCGCCCAAGGACAGAAGATCGCCGGCCGGGTGCGCACGCTGCAGTTCATGCCGCAGCGCGAGGACATCGCCTCCGGGCTCGGCCAGGAGTACGTCGAGCGGCACACCGCCCTGTGGGCCGTGCTCGAGGAGATCCGGCCCGGCGACGTGCTGGTCGTGCAGGCGTACGGCAGCGCCTACACCGGGTGCTTCGGCGACATGCTGGTCCGCTACTTCAAGCGCAAGGGCGGCGCGGGCATCGTCGTCGACGGCCGGATCAGGGATCTGCCCAGGGTGGGCGGCCTCGGCCTGCCGATCTGGTCGACGGGTGCCACCCCCCACTACGCCTCGCAGGCGGAGCTGTTCCCGTGGGCGTACGACGTGCCGGTGGCCGTCGGCGGGACGCTGGCGCTGCCCGGCGACCTGTGCGTGGCCGACGACGACGGCGCGGTGGTCGTGCCGCGCCGTCGCGCCCAGCAGGTGCTGGAGGCGGCGGCCGACCACGAGCAGTGGGAGCTCTACAGCCGCGCCCGCATCGAAGAGGGCGGGGCGCTTTCCGACTACTACCCACTCACCCCCGAAACCCGCGCCGAGTACGAGCGGTGGCGGAACGTCAAGGAGAGCCAGTGATCATCAGGTCTGTCGGCGCGATCATCTTACTCATCGGCGGATTGACCGCCCCGGCCTCCGCCTCCGCTCCTTCGGCGGCGGCCAAGCCCACCTGTGACTACTACGTCTCCCCCTCGGGCGGCGACCGGGGCGACGGCACCGAGAAACGCCCGTGGAAGTCGATCGAGCAGGCCCGCGACGCCCTGCGGGCCGACAAGAAGCCCCAGAAGTGCGACATCGTGGTCAACGTCAAGGCCGGCGACTACGTCGTCGACAAGACCATCGAGTTCACCGAGGCCGACTCGGGCGAGAACGGCCACACGATCACCTACCGCAGCGCGGACGGGCCGGGCAAGGCCCGCCTGCTCGGCGCCAAGCCGCTCACCGGCTGGCAGAAGTACAAGGGCGACATCTACAAGACCAAGATCGACCGGAACTTCTACACGCTGTTCGAGGACGGCAGGCGCGCCACCACCGCCCGCCACCCGAACAGGACGAGCGACGAGCTGTGGTCCCCCTACCTGTTCTCCATCCTCGGCGAGCCGGAGAAGGAGGCGGTGCGCCAGTGGCTGTACTTCAAGCCGGAGGACGTGCCGCAGGAGTGGGACGCCGACTTCGACCAGAACGCCCAGGTCGTGGTCTGGTCGGGCGGCTCGTGGAGCTGGTTCACCGACACCGTGCCGCTGGGCGGCGCCGACTTCCGCAAGAACTTCTTCACGCTCAACCACTGGGCCCGCTACTCGTTCGTCAACAGCCGCAGCGGCTCGCGCTACTTCCTGCAGAACACGCTGCGCTTCCTCGACCAGCCGGGTGAGTACTACTTCGACTTCGCCAAGGGCGAGGTCTACTACTGGCCGCGCGGCTCGATCGACAAGGTCATGGCGCCGACGGTGAAGACGATCCTGCAGATCGCGGGCAGCACCCCCGAGCAGCGGGTGCACGACCTCGCCTTCGACGGGCTGGCGCTGCAGTACAGCGACTTCGTGGACTGGTATCGCGCGGGCTGGATCAGCGAGGGCGACTCGGGCTACGTGCACAAGTACCCGGTCTACGACCGGCAGATCGAGATGCCGCGCAACCGGTTCGGCATGATCACGGTGACGAACTCGCGGGACATCGACCTGACCAGGCTGCACCTGTCGGACAGCGGCTTCATGGGCGTCTACATGTTGTTCGCCAACGAGCGGGTCAGGGTGTCGGACAGCCTGCTGGAGAACATCGGCGCCGACGGGATCAAGGTCGAGGGCGGCTATCCCGGCGAGGGCGACATCTCGGGTCATCACACGATCACCAACAACTACATCCACCACGTCGGCGAGCTCGTCCCCGGCGACGCGGCCGGCATCGAGCTGATGAGCACGGGCAACAACGAGATCAGCCACATCAACGTCCGGCACAGCGCCCGCTACGGCATCAGCCTCGAGGTCCGCCCCGAGATCAAGGACGAGGACAACTACGCCCGCAACAACCGCTTCTCCTACATCCGCATCGACGAGGCGGGGCTGGACAGCGGCGACATGGGCGCCTTCTACACCTACGGCGTCAGCAACACCGAGCCGCACGAGATCGACAACCACGTCTCGCAGATGGTGATCGGCGACGTCATCAACGACCCGGCCGGCGCGATGCCGGACAGCGGCACCCGGGGCGTGCACATGGACGCCGGCGGCTGCGGCTTCTCCTTCGCCGACATCGAGGTCGGCGAGGTCAGCGACGACAAGTACCAGAGCTACCAGTGCAACGAGGTCACCAACGCCAACTGGGCGGACGGCTTCGACGCCTCGAAGATGGAGTACGACAAGATCGGCGTGACCGACGCGTTCCCGTACCCGCTGCCGGAGGCCAAGGCGGCGCCCGGGAAGGTGCGGCAGTGAAGGTCGTGAGCGCGGCGGTGGTCGTCCTGGCGGCGCTGGTCGTCGCGCCGGCCGCGAGCGCGCAGGCCCCGTGCAAGCCGGTGGAGTTCTACGTCGCGCCCGACGGCGCGGACCGTGGGGCGGGCAACGCGCAACGCCCGTGGAAGACGATCGAGCACGCCCGCGACCAGGTCAGGGCCAAGAAGAAGCACCAGAAGTGCGACATCGTGGTCAACGTCAAGGCCGGTGACTACGTCGTCGACAAGACCATCGAGTTCACCGAGGCCGACTCGGGCGAGAACGGCCACCGGATCATCTACCGCAGCGCGGACGGGCCGGGCAAGGCCCGCCTGCTCGGCGCCGAGCCGCTCACCGGCTGGCAGAAGTACAAGGGCCACATCTACAAGACGAAGGTCGACCGGACCTTCTACACGCTGTTCGAGGACGGCAGGCGCGCCACCACCGCCCGCTTCCCCAACCGCAGGTCCGACGACGTGTGGGCGCCCTACCTCACCTCCGTGCTCAAGGAGCCGGAGAAGGAGGCGGTGCACCAGTGGCTCTACTCCAACCCGGGCGAGTGGGACAAGAGCTGGAACCTCGACAACGCGCAGGTGACGGTCTGGTCGGGCGGCAGCTGGAGCTGGTTCACCGACACCGTCCCGATCCAGAACCCGTCGTGGGACGACAACCAGATCACCCTCGAACACTGGACGCGCTACGCCCTGGTCAACAGCCGCGGCGGCTCGCGCTACTTCCTGCAGAACTCCCTCGACTTCCTCGACCAGCCGGGTGAGTACTTCTTCGACTTCGGCAAGGGCGAGGTCTACTACTGGCCGCGCGGCTCGATCGACGAGGTCATGGCGCCGACGGTGCAGACGATCGTCTCGCTGGCGGGCAGCACCCCGGACAAGCGGGTCCAGAACCTCACCCTCGACGGGCTGGCCCTGCAGTACAGCGACTTCGTCGGCTGGTACCGCAACGGCTGGATCAGCGCGGGCGACGCCGGCGTGCCGCACAAGTACCCCGAGTACGACCGGCAGATCGAGATGCCGCGCAACCGGTTCGGCGCGGTCACCCTCACCAACACCCGGGGCGTCGACCTGACCCGGCTGCACATCGCCGACACCGGCTTCACGGCGGTCTACCTGCTGTTCGCCAACGACCACATCCGGATCTCCGACAGCCTGCTGGAGAACATCGGCGCCGACGGCATCAAGGTCGAGGGCGGCTACCCGGGCGAAGGCGACGTGGCGGGTCACAACGTCTTCACCAACAACTACATCCACCACGTCGGCGAGCTCGTGCCCGGCGACGCGGCCGGCGTCGAGCTCATGAACACCGGCGACAACGAGGTCAGCCACACGGTCGTCCGGCACAGCGCCCGCTACGGCGTCAGCCTGGAGGTGCGCCCCGAGGTCAAGGACGGCGACGGGTACGCGCACGGCAACGTGTTCAAGTATCTCCGCATCGAGGAGGCGGGCCTGGACAGCGGTGACATGGGCGCCTTCTACACCTACGGCGTCAGCAACACCGATCCGCACCCGATCACCAACCACGTCTCCCAGGTCGTGATCGGCGACGTCATCCCCGACGCGTCGATGCCCGACAGCGGGACGCGAGGGGTGCACATGGACGCCGGCGGCTGCGGCTTCTCCTTCGCCGACATCGAGGTCGGCAAGGTGACCGACGACAAGTACCAGAGCTACCAGTGCAACGAGGTCACCAACGCCAACTGGGCGGACGGCTTCGACGCCTCGAAGATGGAGTACGACAAGATCGGCGTGACCAGCGCCTTCCCGTACCCCGTCCCGAGTTAGACGGCGCCCGCGGGCGGCGACCGATCCCCCGCCCGCGGGCGTTCTCCACCCCCGCCCTCCGGCCCGCTGGAGCATCCCCCATGAACGATCTGACGCGCCGCGGCTTCCTCTTCCTGAGCACCGCCACGGCCACGCTCGCCCTTTCCGGAACGCCCGCCGCCGGTGGGCCGGGGAGGATCTGGTCCTCTCGCCCGGCCCGGTCCGCGCGGCCCATGGTGCGCTGGTGGTGGCCCGACGCCCACGTCGATCCCGCCGAGATCCGGCGGGAGGTCGACCAGCTCGCCGCCGCCGGGTTCGGCGGCGCGGAGATCGCGGCGGTGCACCACAGCATCCGCGACAAGTCCGTGCTCGACCCCGCCGGCCACGGCTGGGGCACCCCCGCGTGGAACGCCGCCGTCGAGGCCGCGCTCGACCAGGCGGCCAGGCGCGGCATCCGCATCGACCTGACCATCGGCCCGTCCTGGCCGGCGGCGGTACCGTCCATCACCCCGGACAGCCCGGCCGCGGTCAAGGAGCTCGCCCACGGCTCGGTCACGGTCGCCGCGGGCGCCACGTACGCGGGCGCCGCGCCGCCACCGGCCGTACCGCCCGGCGAGGGCGTCACCGAGCGGAAACTGCTGCTCGTCCAGGCCGCCAGGATCGAGCCCGCCCACTCCACCGGCGACGAGACCGGCCTCGACCCCGCCTCCGTGCGGGAGGTGCCCGTGACCGGCCAGAACGTCACCTGGACCGCGCCCGCCGACGGCGAGTGGGTGCTGATCTCCTACTGGGAGCGCGGCTCCGGCCAGCGCCCCGAGTCCGGCCCGCACACCGCGCCCGAGGCGTACGTGGTCGACCACTTCAGCGCGGCGGGCACCCAGGCGGTCATCGACCACTGGGAGTCGGAGCTGCTCACGCCCGCCACGCGCCGGCTGCTGAAGAAGGCGGGCGGCGCGCTGTTCGAGGACTCCATCGAGATCGAGACCGACGCGCTGCCGTGGACGCCGGGGCTGCTGGAGGAGTTCGGGCGGCGGCGGGGCCACCCGCTCGCGCCCCTGCTGCCGGTGGTGCTGCTGGCCGAGGAGGACCCGGTCTTCGCGTACGAGGCCGCCATGACCCGGCACGCCCGCAAGGACTACTGGGACACGATCTCCGAGCTGTTCAACGAGCACCACTTCGCCGGGCTGCGCGACTGGGCCCACTCGCTCGGGCTGAAGCTGCGCGCGCAGCCGTACGGGTTGCGGACCGACGCCATCGCGGCGGCGGCCGTGCTGGACATCCCCGAGGGCGAGTCGCTCGGGTTCAAGAACCTCGACGACTACCGCTGCCTGGCCGGCGGCCGGGACCTGGCGGGGCACGAGCTGCTGTCCAGCGAGGCGGGGGCGTACGCTGGCGGCGCCTACACCACGACGTGGACGAGGCTGCTCACCACCATGGGGGGCGCGTACGCGGCGGGGCTCAACCAGACGGTGCTGCACGGGTTCAGCTACGCGAGCGCGCCGGGGGCGGCCTGGCCGGGGTTCGCCGCGTTCACGCCGTACGACGGGACGGCCGGCTACGCCGAGTCGTGGGGGCCGCGCCAGCCGACCTGGCACCACGTATCCGATATTTCTGGATATCTCGCCCGTGTCCACGAGGTCCTGCGTGAGGGCGTGCCCCGAGCCGACGTCGCCGTCCTGCGGCAGACCGGCTACACCAAGACCGGCATCGGCGCCTCCTGGTTCACCGGCGACGGCATCCCCACCGGCTGGACCCACCAGTTCGTCAGCGGCCCCCTGCTCGACCTGCCCGCCGCCCGCGTCTCCGGCGGCCGGCTCGCGCCGTCGGGGCCCGCCTACAAGGCGCTGTTCGTCGAGGGCGACAAGTTCTACGCGGCCGAGCCCACGATGACGGTGCCGGTGGCCGGGCGCCTGCTGGAGTACGCGCGGGCCGGGCTGCCCATCGTGCTGCTCGGCGCGTGGGAGTCGGCCTCGGTGCCGGGCCTGCCCCGGGACGGCGAGAACGAGCGGCTGCGCGAACTCGTCGCCGCGCTGCTGGCCGAGCCCACGGTGCGGATGGTCGCCGGCCAGGCCGACGTCCCCGGCGCGCTCGCCTCCCTCGGCGTGCGGCCCGACGTGCGGTACGCCGCCCCCAGCACGCTGCTCACCCTGCGACGGTCAGCCGGGAAGATCGACTACTACTACCTGTGCAACGGCAAGCACGTCGAGAACCCCAAACCGCCGGTCGCCCCGATCGACCACGACGTCACGCTGGCCCGCGCGGACCGCCACGGAGTCCCGTACCTGCTGGACCCGTGGACCGGGCGGGCCGAGCGGATCGCGCTGTACACGGAGGAGCCCGACGGGATCCGCCTGCGCGTCGCCCTCCGGCCCGGGCAGGCCCGGATCGTCGCGATCGCGCGGGCCGGGCTGTTCGGCGACCGTACGGGCCGGCTCCCCCACGCCACCGCCACCGACGCGGACCGCGCCCTCTACACCGGCGGCGACCTCTCCATCCGGGCCGCCAAGGCAGGCGCCTACACCACCACCCTCTCCACCGGCCGCACCGTCACCACGGCCGTCGGCGAGGTCCCCCCGCCCGTGGAGCTGTCGTCGTGGCGGCTCAGGGTCGAGGACTGGCAGCCCGGCGCCACGCCGACGCAGACCTCGAAAGTCATCCACGAGCTGGACCTGGACACGCTCGCTCCCTGGGCGGAGCTCCCCGGACTGGCCGACGTGTCGGGCATCGGGACCTACACCACCACGGTCGACCTGGACGGCCCGGCGTACCTGGAGCTGGGCGAGGTGACCGACACGTGCCGGGTGCGCGTCAACGGCCGGCGCCTGGACCCCGTCGACCAGCTCCACCCGATCGTGGACCTCGGCCCGCACGTCCGGCGCGGCCCCAACACCATCGAGGTCGAGGTGGCCACCCCGCTGGGCAACCGGCTCAGGGTGGCGGACCCGGACGTCTACGGCGGGCTGAAGCGGCAACCGTACGGGCTGAAGGGACCGGTCAGGCTGGTGCCGTACGGGGAGGGACGGGTGCGGCCATGAACGCGGTATGCCGGTTCCGCTTCCGTTGGTGATCGACGAACTCCTCTACCTGGTGAAGGTCTACCCCGAGCCGCCGTCCGCCCTCCAAGCAGCCCTGGACCTGCGGCGGGCCTGGAACTGGTCGTCCCCACTCTGGACTACCGGCTGGCAGCGGAATCGGACATTGCGCGTTACACCATGACTCTTGAGCATCTCCGGGCCGTCGCGGTGAGCCCCGAGGTAACGAGGCGCCTCCTTGCCGAGGCCGGAGACGAGCTGAAGTGAAAGGACGTGCGGGCATGGCCGAAACCTCCGACCTGTCCCAAGCCCAATGGCGTAGGAGCAGCAAGAGCGGCGGCAACGGTCAGTGCACCGAGGTCGCGTTCATCGGCGACAGGGTGGCCGTCCGAGACTCTAAGGATCGCGGCGGCCCTGTGCTGATGTTCACTGCCGATGAATGGCGAGCGTTCATCGCCGGCGCGAAGCTGGGTGAATTCGACCGGCCGTAAGCCTGCACCGCGCCTTCTTCCCGCCACGACCGGTCACGACAGAGCGCCGGGTGCCGCTCCGATCCACAGCACTCTCACCGACGTCGGCCACGACGTCATCGACAGGGCCGTCACCGACCACGTCAGCTGCGAGGCCCAGTCCCCTTGCAGCGCTCTCGCCGGGCTACCAGTGCCGCCAGGTCGAGTTGGTCGCCGTGGATGTCGGCGAGCCATGGGGAGTGGATGTATTCGAAAGCGTAGGTTCGGGTGTCGAGCAGGCCGATGCTGCCTGGAGCGATCTGTTGCCGGGGGTTGATCGGCAGGGAGTCCCTTCTCCTGACCTTGGGCGGGATGAGTTGGGCAAGTGCGTAGGAGGTTGTCGCGCCATAGCGGCGTGGGCCGTTCTGATGGTGGTAGTGGCCGCTGATGTGCAGGCGGGGCTGTAGGCGCTCGATGAGTTCGGTCAGTTTCCTTGATCCTTGGGTGGTGCCGCGCCAGGACGACATGCCGTAGGGGCCGTCATGGGTCACCAGGATGTCCACGCTGCCCGGTTCGAGGGTCATGAGTCGGGTGTAGGCCTCATGGTCGAGGTCCATCGACTCCGGCCATTCGATCTTTCCGAGGAACGCGATGCGTTGTCCTGCGATGTCGGCGATGTGTCCGCAGGTCGTGTGGTGATACGCGCCGAGAGGGTCGACCGGGGTCACGGCGGCGGCGCTGGCGTCGTGCAGGCCGGCGAGCCATCGGTGATCCTCGTGGTTGCCGCTGCGGAACAGGAACGGGGGGATCTGCTGGAGGGCGAGGCGGACCCCTTCAGCCAGGCGCGGTGAGGGATTCAGGAGACGGAAGAAGTCACTTTGAGCCGGATTGTCGGCCCCGAATCGGTGGCCTGCCTCGTCCCACTCTGCAGGGCTCGGGAAGGCGCCCAGATCTCCGACCTGGATCACGGCGTCGAGCTCGACCGCCTCGCGGCGAGCGAGCGTGACGGCTCCTGCCAACGCGTGCAGGACACAACCGTGGACATCGCCAAAGAATGCGATCTTCATCGCGAGCCTCCACGGGTCTCTCGAAACAGGTGGATCCAAAACGTATACCGACGATTACTGAACCCCGCCCGGCCACCGTTCCACGAGGCGCGTTACCTCCTTGCGGAGGAGCCGGACCTGCGCGACGCGGCTCTCTACCACTCGGTCCTGGCTGCGGTGGCCGAGGGGAACGCCTCACGCGACGGCATGAGGCGCGCCTGCCGGAGCCGGTCCGGATCGAGCGCGCCACGTGGCCGTTGCCTCGGTGTACAGCTCACCTGGTCAGGGAGCGGCCGGTGGCCCAGACCGCCAGGCCCGCGACGACGCCGAGGACCGCTCCGATCCACAGCACGCCGGTGGTGCCGGTCGCCGTGACGCCTTACGGACTGCTGGGACCCGCCGGGCTGGTGCCCTACGGGAGGAGCGTGTGCGCCCGTAAACCGCGGGACGTGCGCTAACGGCACTGTTCACCCGGTTCGTTGAACAGGTCCTGGAGGATCCGGGCGGTGGCCGCGCGGGTAGCCCAGTTCTCGAGCTGCGCCAGGTCGGTGCAGGAGATGATCCGGGTACGGGTGTCGTCGGGGACGTCGAAGCCGCGGGCGGTCAGCACGAGCAGCACCATCCTGGCCGCCTCTTCCGCTTTGCCTTCTTTGAGGCCGCGGCCGTAGTGCTCGCGACCCCAGGGTGTGTAGACGGGCCAGTCGGTGGACGTCATGATCTCCTCCATGAGGCAGCGAATTTCGGGCGCGGACATGCTGTAGGCGTATTCAGCGTACTTCGTAGCGTGATCGTCACGGGTGGTGGACAGTGCTGTGGCGAACGCCTCGATGACCTTGCGGTCACGACCGTGGACCATGACGGACATGGCTGCAAGGCCCGGGTGAGCGGCGGCCTCCTGGGGGTCGGTGATGACCGGAATGCCGTCCGGCCCCAGCACGCGCGCCTGCAGGCGGTAGCCGGTCAGCCCTGAATCGATCGGCTGCGCGTAGTAGGCGGCGGTCGCACGGTCGGGACAGACGACCAGGACCGTGACGTCGCAGCCCAGCAGCAGCCACAACGAGGCGGCGTAGCGGGCGAACTGCCGAGGATCCTTGGACGTGCCCTGCTGGATCTCCACGATGACGGCGTGTGCGGGGGACTGCGGTGGCCCAAGAGTGAGAACCAGGTCGGCCTCGATGTCGTCGGAGGGCCGCGTGTTGAAGGTGCGCTCCTCCTGCTGGATCAGTGGAGTGTCGGGCAGGTTCACTCCCATCTGGTCACGCAGGATCTCCACCACCAGCTGAGGGCGGTCGGTGAACATCTGGACGAGGGCGTCGTGTCGGGGGGACGGCATGACACTCATTGTCACATAACGAACTCGAACAGTGACGGAGATTCTGTCGTAACGAAGAGTGGTTCCCGGAGAAGTACTGCCGGCTGGCTCGTCAAGCACGGCAGCGGCACCCTCGCGGTCCGCGACGCCCGCCCGCTCTTTCGAAGAGGTCTGCCGCGCCTGGGCCGCGGACTTCGCAGGAGCCGAAGCCTTCAACGGCGTCTTGGCGGAGGTCGGTCACGGCGTCGTCAATGATCGGGAACGCCGGTCCGGCCACGAGGTGGACGCGGTGGTCCTGGGGGAGCCGGACGGCGGGCCTCGGAAGGTGCTCTCCCTGGGCGAGGTCGAATGGGGGACACCATGTGCGAGGGACACGTCGAACGGCTTCGCCACGTTCGTGACCTGCTCGCCGGCCGGGGATATGACACGCGATCAACCCAGCTGGAACAGCGTGCGCGCCCGTCTGTGACCGCTCAAAAGGAAGCGCGCCCGCCGGAGCCGGTCCGGATCGAGCGCGCCACGTGGCCGTTGCCTCGGTGTACAGCTCACCTGGTCAGGGAGCGGCCGGTGGCCCAGACGGCCAGGCCGGCGACGACGCCGAGTGCCGCGCCGATCCACAGGACGCCGGTGGTGCCGGTCATCGAAACGATGACGCCGCCGACCGCCGCGCCCACAGCGATCGCCAGGTTGAACATCGAGGTGTTCAGCGCGGTGGCGGCCTCGGCTGCCTCAGGAGCGGCCTTGAAGATCCAGCTCTGCACGCCCACGGGCACCCCGCCGAAGGCCAGGCCCCAGACGACCAGCAGGACCAGGCCGCCGGCCGGCGTGGCGCCGACGAGGGGGAACAGGGCCAGGGAGGCGGCCAGCAGCACACCGGCGACGATGAGCGCGCGGCGCGGGTCGCGGGCGGCGGCGGACCCGGCGACGAAGGTGCCGAGGATCCCGGCGACGCCGAAGGCCAGTTGCGCGGGGCCGATCAGCGTGGCGTCGAGCCCGGAGGTCTGCTGCAGGATCGGGCTGATGAAGGTGAAGGCGGCCCAGTGCGCCCCGACCAGGAGGAAGGTGGCGGTCACCGCGGCGCGCACGGCGGGGTTGCGCAGCTGGGCGACCAGGGTGCGCGGCGAGACGGTCGTGGTGGCGGGCAGCTTGGGCAGCAGGGCGTGCAGCGCGACGGCGACCAGGGCGCCGAGGGCGGCGACCACACCGAAGGCGATCCGCCAGTCGGTCAGCCCGCCGATCAGGGTGGCGGCGGGAGCGCCCAGCACGTTGGCGGCGGTGGCGCCGCCGAAGGCCAGCGAGGTGGCGCGGGGGATGTGACGTTCGGGTACGAGCCGGACGGCGACGCTGGCGGCCAGCGCCCAGAAGCCGCCGATGGCGATGCCGACGAAGACGCGGGAGGCCAGCAGCACGCCGAAGTTGGGCGCGAGCGCGGATGTGAGGGTCGCCGCGAGCATGACCGTGAGCAGGCTCAGCAGCACCAGACGCCGGTCGAGCCGGCGGATCAGGATCGGCAGGACCGGGGCTGAGATCGCCGCCAGCAGCCCCGGCAGGGTCACGGTCAGCCCGGCCAGCCCTGGGGAGACGCCGAGACCGCCGCTGATGGCGGTGAGCAGCCCCACCGGCAGCGACTCCACGGTGACCATCGCGAAGGTGGCGGTGGCCACCGCGATGACGGCCAGCCAGCTCCGCAGCGGAACGTTCGGGGACGGGGGCGCCGGCGTGGCGCTGGCGACGGGTGCGGTGTCCACGGACATGACAACCACCTCAAAATCTCAATGTTGAACTTTTCAACACTGAGGATCGTAGAAGATGGGTTATCTTGGTGTCAAACACTTCAATGTTAAGGAGTCTTGATGGAGCACTCCGAGGACCACGTCGACCACGTGCTGCGTCAGTGGCGGGCCGAGCGCCCCGACATCGACCCCTCGCCCATGGGCGTGATCGGCCGCATCTCCCGCGCCGCCCAGACGCTCAGCAAGCGCAATCGTGCCGTGTTCGCCCGCCATGAACTCCAGCCCTGGGAGTTCGACATCCTGGCGACGCTGCGCCGGTCAGGGCCGCCGTACCAGATGACCGCCGGCGGCCTCAGCGGCGCGTCGATGGTCACCTCTGGCGCGATCACCAACCGGATCGACCACCTCGTGAGCCGCGACCTGGTCACCCGCGAAACCGACCCGGACAACCGCCGCAGCGTCCTGATCACCCTCACCGACGCCGGCCGTGACCTCATCGACCAGGCCGTCACCGACCACGTCAGCGGCGAGTCCCGGTCCCTGGCCGCGCTGTCACCCACCGAACAGGACCAGCTGGCCGCCCTGCTGCGCAAACTCCTGCTCAGCCACGGGGACGCCCCGGCCGGGGCGCAGGCGGGCGCGGCGCCGTCCCGCAGATGACCGGCCATCCCACGCGCGGGCCCGCCGCCGCCGGCCCGCGCGTGGGATCACCCGCGGGCCGATCTCCATACCGCTGGCGTTCTCTCGCGCAGGGGTCGCTGTTCAGCTAGCTCCGAAAAGATCGTCCGGCCGGCCATGACGGCCGCACCGAACGACTCACCGGAGAACGCTTATGTTGAGTCCCTCCCGAGCAGGCATCAGACTCCGCGTCGCCCTGACCCTCACCTCCCTGGCCGCCGGCTCAGCCGTCGCGATCGGCCCCGCCTCGGGCGCCGCGGCGAGCACGCTGCACGGTGCCTGGAACACCACCGCCTACCGCGGCCACGTCGAGGTCGTCCGCACCCCTGACGGCCCGGCCGACCCCTCGGTCCTGACCGGGACCGTCTTCGACGACCGTGACCGAGACAGCGTCCACGACCGGCACGAGCGCGGCCTGCGCGACGTCGTGGTGTCGAACGGGCGCGACGTGGTGACCACCGACTCCCGCGGCCGCTACCGGCTACCCGTCCACGACAACATGACGGTGTTCATCACGCAGCCGGCCGGCTACCAGGTGCCGGTGGACGCGTCCAACGTGGCGCAGTTCCACTACAACCACCTGCCCGAGGGCTCGCCCGAGCTGCGCTACGGCGGCATCGCCCCCACCGGCGCCCTTCCGAACGCGGTGAACTTCCCCGTCGTCCGGAGCACGCGGACGAAGACCAGGGAACAGCACTGCGTGATCGCGGGCGACCTGCAGCCCTACAACAAGACGGAAATCGGCTACGCTCGCAAGGGTGCGATGGCCGACCTCGCGAAGCGCCACGACTACCAGGGATGCGGCACCCTCTTCATCGGTGACGTCGTCGGTGACGACCTGTCGCTCTACCCGGACGTGAAGGAGCTCACGAGCCTGACCAACGGGCCGGCCCGGTTCCTGCCCGGCAACCACGACCTCGACTTCGACGCCGAGACCGCCGAGCACTCGTTCGACACCTTCCGCGCGCAGCTCGCGCCCGCGTACTACTCGTACGACGTGGGCGAGGTGCACGTCGTCGCGCTGAACACGGTGCGCTACCCGTGCACCCCCGACGTCGACAACGCCGACGGCCTGCGGCCCCAGTGCGACGACCCGGCGGGCAAGCCGGCGTACAACGGCAGGCTCAGCGAGGACCAGCTCACGTGGCTGGAGCGGGACCTGGCCGAGGTCGACCGTGGCAAGCTCATCGTGGTCGCCAGCCACATCTCCCTGCTGAACTGGGCCGACGAGGGCAGCCCGATCCACAACGTCGACCAGGTCCGCAAGGTGCACGAACTGCTGGACGGCCGCAAGGCCGTCGCCGTCTCCGGGCACAGCCACTCCATCGAGAACATGAAGACCGGTGACCTCGCCCAGGGCTGGCGTGACCTCTTCGGCGTCGAAGGGCTGCCGTTCCCGCACATCACGGCGGGCGCCATCTCCGGTGACTGGTACTCGGGTGAGCTGACCGACGAGGGCTACCCCGTGGCCGTCGGACGCGACGGCGGCATGCCGGGCCTGCTCACCCTCGACATCAGGGGCAGCTCCTTCAAGGAGCGGTACACGGTGACCGGCAAGAGCGACAGGGTGCAGACGCAGCTGGGCCTCAACAGCCCGGCCTATCGTGAGTGGTACGCCGCGCGGCAGGCCTGGAACGAGGATCAGCAAGGAGAGGCGCCGGAACTGGGTGACCCCAGTGTCGTGGATCGCGATGATCTGAACGGGCGCACCTGGCTCACGACCAACTTCTGGATGGGCTCCACCGGCTCCACGGTCAAGGTCTCGATCGACCACGGCCCGGCGCGCGAGGCCACGCGTACGCAGGAGCTCCGTGGCGAGGACCAGCTGGTCGGCCCCGAGTGGTCCGACCCGCACGCCGTCGCGCGGCAACTGGTGGGCGACGCCAGCATCGCGGACCGGTCGATGCATCTCTGGCGGTTCGAGCTGCCCGCCGACCTCGCCGAGGGCGAGCACAGGGCGAGGGTCACCGCGACCGACTCCTACGGCCGGAAGTTCACCGACGAGTTGCGCTTCACCGTCGCCGAACAACGGTAGGGCTCTCCCGCCCGTCTCTCCGGGGCCGCCACCCGCATCGGGTGGCGGCCTTCGCGCGTCCGCGGCCTCTCCTCGTCGGCCCTTTCCCGGCCTGGGAACCTGCCCGACGCCCTGCGGAAGCCATGGATGCGAGCGAACAGAGGGCTTTGCGGCCTTGACCGGACCTGTTGAGACGTATACATATTTATTCACAGCCAACTATCCATTCGCCATGAGAGGTGCAGGTGAAGGCAACCATCACGGTGCTCGCGACCGCGGCGGCGCTCGTCTTATGCCCGGTGACCGCACAGGCCGAGGCGGGTGACGAGCCGCGCTTCTCGGTGCCCGGGCGGGGCGGCGGGACCTGCGTCGACGCGCCCCTGACCATCACGTTCCCCGAGCCGCCGGCCCTGGGCACGACCGGCGCGATCGAGGTGCGCCGCGCCGACGGCACGCTCGCCGACCGCATCGAGGCCGCCACCGCCAGGACCGACAGGAAGAACGTCGGGAGCGCGATCTCCGACACGGGACTACCGCACGACTTCTCGTACGAATCGATCATGATCGAGGGGCGCCGGGCCGACGTCTACCTGCACCACGGGCTGGAGTACGGCCAGGAGTACTACGTCACCGTCGACCAGGGCGTGTTCGCGGGCTTCGACGGCGTGCGGGACCCACGGGCCTGGCGGTTCACGACGACCAGGCGCGAGCCCAAGCCGGGCCGGCTGACGGTGTCGGCCAAGGGAACCGGCGACTTCTGCACCGTGCAGGGCGCCATCGACGCGGTGCCGACCGGCAACACGACCCCGGTGACGATCGACGTGCGGCCCGGCGTCTACACCGAGATCGTCTACGTCCGCGAGGACCGCCCGCACATCACCATCAAGGGCTCGGGCGCGAAGCGCACCGTGATCCGCTATCCCAACAACGACCTGCGCAACGGCGACAAGGCGCTGAGCGACGGCGGCCCCGAGGACGTGTGCCCGCGCCGCGTGCTGGAGACGTCCGACCTGCACAACTGCTGGCGGGCCTCGTTCGGGGTGGACGCGTCCGACTTCCGGATGAGCGACGTCACCTTGCACAACACGACGCCGGACGGCGGCTCGCAGGCCGAGGCGTTCCGGGGCAACAACGAGCGCATCGCGCTCGAACGCGTGCACCTGCGCAGCTTCCAGGACACGCTGCGCCTGCAGGGCAAGGGCTTCGTGAGCGACAGCCACATCAGCGGCGACACCGACTTCGTCTGGGGCACCGGCACGGTGTTCATCCAGGACACGGTGCTGGAGTCGACGGACCGCGGCTACATCTCGCAGAGCCGCAACGACGAGACCCGCCCGGGCACGGTGTTCGTCAGGACCAAGCTGACACGGGCGCCCGGCGTGCCGGACGGCTCGGTCGCGCTGAGCCGCAGCGCGGTGTGGCGGTTCACGCACAGCCAGGTCGTGTACATCGACACCGAGATGGACGGCCACATCGACCCGGCCGGCTGGCAGATCGACCCGAACGACTGCGCGCAGGCCCAGCAGACGTCCTTCTGGGAGCACGGCAGCACCGACCTGTCCGGCCGCGCGATCGACACCTCGCAGCGGCTGGCCTGCTCGCGCCAGCTCACGGACGCCGAGGCGAAGCAGTGGAGCGACCCGGCGTTCGTCCTGGGCGGCTGGGATCCGGAGCGGGGCCACCGCGGAGAGCACGGGAGCCGATCTGATGCACACGAGTGACGAGAAGGGCCCCGGCGCGGCCGGCCCTGTGAGTGGCGCGGCGAGCCGGCGCGGCGTGCTGGGCGGGATTCTGGGCGGGCTCGGCGCGGCCGCCGTCGCGGGCGCGGCGGCGCCGGCCTCGGCGGCCACGACCCGGAGCCCGGCCCGGGCCACGACGGGGACGGCCGCGGCGGGCGGGCCCGGGGCCAAGCGGCCGCCGCGCCCGGTGGCGCCGGTGAACCAGGAGATCGCCGCCAGGTTCGGCCCCGAGTACCGGACGCTGCCCGGGGCCGTGGCGGGCGTCGACATCGAGCCGCTGATCGGCATCCACTCGGCCGCCGACATCGCGGCCAGGCGCACGGCCATGGCGGACTACATCTGGAAGGGCGCGGGCCTGCCCACGTCACTGCCGGAGGTGGAGAAGGGCGTCGACGCGCCCGACTTCGCCTCGCTGACCGGCGTGCGCAGGATCGACCTGCTGACGGTCCCGCTGCGCTACCGCGTCTCGGCCAAGGTGTACGACCTCCTGCCGCGCAAGGGCTGGAACCGGCGGCTGGCCCTCTACCACAACGGGCACGGCGAGCCGTTCGACACCATGCTCCGCACCGTCCAGGCGCTGCTGGACAGGGGCTACCGGGTGATGGCGTACGCGATGCCGTTCCACCACTGGAACGCCCAGCAGATCGCCGACCCGGACGACCCGGACACGCTGCTGCCCGGCCCCTCGCACAAGGAGCTTCCGCCCTGGGAGAGGTCCGGGTTCTCGACGCTGACCTTCTTCCTCGAACCGCTCACGGTGACCCTGAACTACGCGGCGGCGACGTACCGGCCGGCCTCCGTGGAGATGGTCGGATTGTCGGGCGGCGGCTGGACGACCACGGTCTACTCCGCGCTCGACCCGCGGGTGACGCGCAGCTATCCGGTGGCCGGGTCGCTGCCGTTCTTCCTGCGCCCGGCCTCGCCCAAGCCGAGCCCGACGATCGGCGACTTCGAGCAGACGAAGGCGGCGCTGCCGGGCTTCTACGCCGCCGAGTCCGACGACTTCCTCGACATGTACGTGCTGGCCTCGATCGGCCGGGGGCGTGGCCAGCTGCAGATTCTCAACCGGTTCGACGACTGCTGCTTCAACGGGGTCGGGCACCGCGCCTACCACGCCCCGGTGCGCGACCGGGTGGCGCTGCTCGCGGGCGGGCGGCCCGAGGAGGGGCGGTGGGACATCCTCGAGGACGCCACGCACGAGGACCACACCATCTCGCCGCACGCGCTGTCCGTGATCCTCTGGGATCTTGACACCTCAAATATCACAACCTAATATCGGAATATAGATACATTACTGAATAAATATTCAGGCGGAGGATTCCGTGGCGGTCAGGACTTTTTCCCACCGGCGCCGGGTGATCGTGAACACCGATGCCAAAAATGAGGCGGACGACCAATTCGCGATCGTGCACGCCCTGCTCTCCCCGAGCCTCGACATTCGAGGTCTGGTGCCCGCGCATTTCGGCAACAGACGCACCCGGTCGAGCCTGGAGGAAAGCCGGGAGGAGATCGAGCTGCTGCTGCGGCTGATGAAGCTCGACGGCCAGGTGCCGGTGGCCGACGGCATGCCGTACGCGCTGCCCGACGTCGGCACCCCGGTCATGACGCCGGGCGTCGAGCTGATCATCTCCGAGGCCATGCGCGACGTGGCCGAGCCGCTCTTCGTGGCGTTCCTCGGCCCGCTCACCGACATGGCCTCGGCCCTGCTCCTGGAGCCGCGCATCGCCGAGCGGGACGTGACCGTGATCTGGATCGGCGGCGGCGGTTACGACGGCAGAGGGGGCGACCCGGGACGCCCCGAGTTCAACCTGTCCAACGACATCGTGGCGGCCAACATCGTGTTCTCGTCGGCGCTGCGGGTCTGGCAGATCCCCGCGCCGACGTACCGGATGATGGCGGTCGGCTACGCCGAGCTGGACGAGAAGGTCGCGCCGTACGGCGAGATCGGCGACTACCTCGTGCGCCAGCTCGTCGAGTGGAACGAGAGCCAGCACGGCGGGTCGATCGAGTTCCGCGTGCTGGGCGACTCCCCCGCGATCGGCCTGATGTTGCACCCGGCCTGCGGGACCTGGGTGGAGCGGCCCGCGCCGAACTTCCGCCACGACGGCTCGCACGACTTCTCCGTCGCGAACCGGCCGATCCGCACCTACGACTCGATCGACGCACGGTTCATCCACGAGGACTTCTTCGCCAAACTGCGGGCCTTCGCGCAGAGGAGGGTGTGACATGAGCGGGCTGACGTTCGGCGCCGGGATATGGGCGTTCGGGCAGATCGTCGACCGGTACGCGACCGACGGCTACGGGCCGTCGAGGACGATGACCGAGATGCTCGACCTGGCGGCGTCCGTGGACGGGCTGGAGTGCCTCGACATCAACGTGCCGTTCGCCGAGGGCGTCTCCAAGACGTCCGAGCTGGCGGCGGCGCTGGCCGAGCGCGGCCTGCGGGCCAGGGCGATCACGCCGCACCTGTACACGCGGGAGTTCGTCAAGGGGGCGTTCACCAACCCCGATCCCGCCGTGCGCGAGCGCGCCGTGGAGCGCGTGCACGAGGCGGTCGCCGTCGCGCGGGAGCTCGGTGCCGGCTACGTGAAGTTCTGGCCCGGCCAGGACGGCTTCGACATGCCGGGACAGGCCGACTACGCGCGGTTGTGGGACCTGACCGTCTCCGCGATCCGGGAGCTGGCCTCGGCACACCCGGACGTGCAGTTCGCGATCGAGTACAAGGCCAAGGAGCCGCGGGTGCGCATCACGCTCTCCGACGCGGCCCGCACCCTGCTGGCCATCGAGGAGGCCGGCCAGCCGAACGTCGGCATCGTCATGGACTTCGGCCACTCCCTGCTGGCCGGCGAGACGCCCGCGGAGGCGGTGCAGCTCGTGCACCGGCGCGGGCGGCTCGTGTCGGTGGAGCTGAACGACAACTGGCGCGGCTGGGACGACGACCTGCCGGTGGCGTCGGTGCACCTGTTCGAGACCATCGAATACCTGCTGGCGGTGCGGCGCATCGGCTGGAGCGCGCCGGTCCTGCTCGACCAGTTCCCCTTCAGGGAGGACCCGGTGCGTGCGCTGTCGCAGAGCATCGCCACGATCCGCATGCTGGAGCAGGTGTGCGACCGCGTCGACCTCGACGAGCTGCGTGACGCGCAGGAGCGGCAGGACGCGCTCAGGGCCCAGGCGCTGCTCTGGGCGGCGCTCGGAACCGCACGCGAGACGCCGTGACCCTCACGCAGACCGCCGGCGGCCTCCTGCTGCCCGACCACGACGCCATCGGTGAATGGCGCCGGCTACGCGACCGCCTCGCACACGCCGACCGGGCCGCCTCGGCCGCCGCGCTGGCCGCGCTGGCGGGCGGGATCCGGCGCACGGTGATCAGCACGATCCACGCGGCGGGCCTCGGTCACACCGGAGGCGACCTGTCCGTGACCGACATTCTCACCACGCTGTACGGCGCCGTGCTGCGCATCGACCCGGCCAGGCCGGACTGGCCCGAGCGCGACCGCCTCATCCTGAGCAAGGGACACTGCTCGGTCGCGCTCTACACCACGCTCGCGACCTGCGGCTTCTTCCCCGCGGACCGGCTGGCCACGTTCGCGGCCCCGATGTCGCCGCTCAACGGCCATCCCAGCCGCAAGGCGGTGCCGGGGGTCGAGACCAGCTCGGGCCCGCTCGGGCACGGCCTGCCCGTCGGCGTCGGCGTGGCGGTCGGGCTGCGCCTGCGCGGGTCACCGGCCAGGACCGTGGTCGTTCTCGGCGACGGCGAGCTGCAGGAGGGCAGCAACTGGGAGGCCGCCATGACGGCGGCCCACCGGGGGTTGTCGTCCCTGACGGCCGTCATCGACCGCAACGGACTGCAGCAGGGCGCGCCCACCGGCGACACCAACGACCTGGAACCGCTCGCGGACAAGTGGCGGGCGTTCGGGTGGGAGGTCGCCGAGGTCGACGGGCACGACCATCTGGCGCTGCTGGACGCCGTGACCGCGCCGCGAGCCGGACGGAGGCCGCGGTGCGTGATCGCGAGGACCGTGAAGGGGCGAGGGGTGTCGTTCATGGAGGACCGGGTGGAATGGCATCACAAGGTGCCGGATGCCGAGCAGACCCGCATGGCGCTCGAGGAACTGCGTTGATCGTCGAGGAGACGCACGACTGCAGGGACGCCTTCGCCGCGGAGCTGGTGCGGCTGGCCCGCGCCGACAGCCGGATCGTGGCCGTGTGCAACGACTCGGTGGGATCGAGCAAGCTGGGCGCCTTCGCCCAGGAGTTCCCCGACCGGCTGATCAACGTCGGCATCGCCGAGCAGGACATGGTGGGCATCGGCGCGGGGCTGGCCAACGCCGGGCTGGTGCCGTTCGTGTGCGGGGCGGCGACGTTCCTGACCGCGCGGGCGCTGGAGCAGATCAAGGCCGACATCGCCTACAGCCTGGCCAACGTCAAGTTGTGCGGGATGAGCCCCGGGCTCGCCTACGGCGCGCTCGGGCCCACCCACCACTCGACGGAGGACCTGTCGTGGTTGCGGGCCATCGCCGACCTGCCCGTCGTCGTGCCCGCCGATCCAGCGCAGACCAGCGCGGCGATCCGGTGGGCGGCGGAGACGACGGGGCCGGTGTTCCTGCGGATCGGCCGCTTCCCCGTGCCGGACGTCTCGCCGCCCGGCGGCCCCGCCTTCGCCTACGGGCGGGCGGCACGGCTGCGGGACGGCGACGACGCGACGCTCGTGGCGACCGGCACGATGGTCAGCCGCGCGCTCCAGGCCGCCGCGCTGCTCGCCGAGCACGGAGTGGACGCCCGGGTGGTGAACGTGTCGACGATCTCCCCGCTCGACCGCGAGGAGATCGTCGCCGCCGCCCGGCAGACCAGGGCGGTCGTCACGGCCGAGGAGGCGGTGCCCACCGGCGGGCTCGGGGCGGCGGTGGCGGAGGTCGTGCTGGAGACCAGGCCGGTGCCGATGCGGCTGCTCGGCCCCCGTACGTTCGCGCCGACCGGCGAGACGGCGTTCCTGCTGGAACACTTCGGGCTCACCGCCGAGGGCATCGCCCGCTCGGCGCTGGACGTGCTGGGCCTCGGGCACGGCGACCTCGGAGGTGCTGACCTCCCGGCCGCTGACCTCGGAGCCGGCGGCCGCGAAGGCGGCGGCCACGGCGGCGACCTTGCGGGTGCGGACCATGACGGCTGACCCGCTGGTCCTGGGCGTCGACCAGGGAACCAGCGCCACCAAGGCGATCCTCGTGGACGCCGCGGGCGAGACGGTGGCGCGTGCCTCCGTGCCGCTCGCGCAGCGGCATCCGGCTCCGGGCATGGTCGAGCAGGACGGCGAGGAGCTGTGGCGCGGCGTCCGCGACGCGGTGTCGGCCTGCCTGGCCGGTGCGCCGCCGGGACGGGTGGTCGCCGTGGGGCTGAGCGTGCAGCGCGAGTCGCTGATCCTCTGGGACCGCGCGTCGGGCGCGCCGCTCAGCCCGCTGGTGAGCTGGCAGGACCGCCGGGGCACCGCCCTGTGCGCCCGGCTGGCCGCCTCCGGCGCCGCGCCCATGGTGCGCGGGATCAGCGGCCTGCCCCTGGACCCGATGTTCTCGGCGGCCAAGGCGGCCTGGCTGCTCGACCACCACGGCCGGGAGAACGGCCGGCCGGGCGGGCTCTGTCTGGGCACGGTCGACTCGTGGTTGTTGCACCGGCTGGGCGCCGGGCACGTGATCGAGGTCGGCAGCGCCTCCCGTACCCAGCTCATGGACGTCCGGGAACGCCGGTGGAGCCCGGAGCTGCTGGAGTTGTTCGGGATCCCCGAGGAGACGCTGCCCGCGATCGCGCCGTCCGCGGCGCCCTCCGTCAAGGAGCACGCCGACGCCGCCGCGCTGCACCCGTCCCTGGCCGGCGTGCCGGTCAGCGCGGTGCTCGGCGACTCGCACGCCGCCCTGTTCGCGCACGCGGCGGGCCGTCCTGGACGGGTCAAGGTCACGTACGGCACGGGCTCCTCGGTGATGGGACTGGCCGACCCGGGAGCCGACGGGGACGAGGGGTTGTGCCTGACCATCGGCTGGCAGGACGAGGCGCCCGCGTACGCCCTGGAGGGCAACATCCTGTCCGCGGGGGCGACGATCACCTGGCTGGCCGGGGTGCTCGGCACGGAGCCGGAGGAGCTGGCGCGGCTGGCGACCCGGGGCCGCAGGGGCGCGGTGCAGCTCGTGCCGGCCTTCGGCGGCCTCGGCGCGCCGTGGTGGGACGACCAGGCGGTGGCGGTCATGACGGGGTTCGGCTTCGGCACCGGCAGGGAGGACCTCGCCAGGGCGGCGGTCGACTCGGTCGCGCTGCAGGTCGGCGATGTCGTGGCGGCCCTGGAGCGGGCGGCGGGCCCGGTCGACGAGCTGCTGGCCGACGGGGGTCCCACCGCCAACGCCGACCTCATGCAGTGGCAGGCCGACGTGACCGGGCGCGCGGTGCGGGTGGCGCGACGGCCCGAGCTGTCCGCGCTGGGGGCCGCTCACCTGGCCGGGGTGTCGTCCGGTGTGTGGTCCCGCCGGGAGCTGTCCGGGCTGCCCCGCCACGGCCGGTGCTACACGCCCGGCCTTCCGGTGTGCGAGCGCCGCCGCGCCCTAGCAGAATGGCACTCAGCAGTGGGCCGGGCTCGCCACCGGACCAGCAGGAGCGGCGGAGCCGAAGCGGAGGCCAGCGATCGTGGGAGCTGACAGTCAGTTCGAGAAGAGCCGTGTCGGCGGCGAGCCCGTGAGATACTCCGGGCGCCGGCTCAGCCAGGAGTCCGAGCGCATGCGGCTGCTGGTGCGGGTCGCGCGTCTCTACCACGAGCACGGCGTGCGCCAGCCGCAGATCGCCGCCCAGCTGCGCATCTCGCAGCCGCGGGTGTCCCGGCTGCTCAAGGAGGCCGCGGAGATCGGCATCGTGCGCACGGTCGTCGTGGTGCCCAGCGGCGTGCACGCGCTGCTGGAGGAGGACCTCGAGCGCAAGTACGGCGTGGAGCAGATCATCGTCGTGGACGCCGCGGGCGACAACCACGACGTGGTGGCCGCGCTGGGCTCGGCCGGGGCGACCCACCTCGACGCCACCCTCATCGGCGGCGAGCACCTCGGCATCTCGTCGTGGAGCGCGAGCCTGCTGGCCACGGTCGAGGCGATGCAGCGCCGTCCGGTGCGGGTGGCCGAGGAGGTCGTGCAGCTCATCGGCGGCGTGGGCAAGGGCTCGGCGCAGGTGCAGGCCACCCGGCTGGCCGCTCACCTGGCGGATCTGACGGGCGCCGAGCCGGTGTTCCTGCCCGCTCCGGGTCTGGTCGGCACGCCGGAGGCCCGCCGGGCCCTGTCGGAGGATCACGTGGTGCGGCAGGTCGTCGAAGCGTGGTCGCGGCTGACGACCGTGCTGGTCGGCGTCGGCAGCCTCGACCCGTCGCCGTTGCTGCGCGACAGCGGCAACGCCATCGACGAGGAGGAGCTGGAGACGCTGCGCGGTCTGGGCGCGGTGGGCGACGTGTGCCTGCGGTTCTTCGACGCCGACGGCCACCTGATCGACTCGCCGCTGGAGCGGCGCATCCTGGGCATTCCGGCCGACGACCTGCTGCGGGTGCCCCGGCGCATCGCGATCGCCGGGGGCCGGCGCAAGGCTGCCGCCATCCGCGCGGCGCTCAAGGGCGGCTGGGTGAACACTCTGATCACGGATGTGGGCGTGGCCGAGCAGCTGCTCAAGGACTGACCCCCGCTCCCCCCCGGGCGGCCATTCCGCCCCTGGGCTCTCTCTCGTGCGCGAAGGCCGCCGGGCATCTGGCCCGGCGGCCTTCGCCGTCTCCGCTCCCAGGACGCCGTGACGCGTCTGTTAACTGACTGTTTCATCCACGTACGTAACCACTCTTGACAGCCACAACCGTGTCGTTCACGATGTGATGAATCCACTCCATTCATGCCTGAATAAAAATTCTCAGCAAGCGCCAGCGTGGTTCCGGAGTCGTGCCGAAAGACGGCACAGCCCTGTCTGTTCGGGGCGGAAAGAGAGCGTTCCGCATGACCGAGGCCCTTGGCTTCGATCGCCATCATTCATCATTCAGCCGCCGGAATTTCGTGCGATCCGCGGCGTTGGCCCCGCCCGCCGTGGCATGGGCGAGCACATCGAGCGTGGCGGCGAAGCCGAGCCCGAGCCCGAGCCCGACCCCCACGGTCGAGGCGAAGGTGCGGGCCAAGGGCGTGCCCGCCTTCCCCGGCGCCGAAGGGGCCGGGATGTACACCACGGGCGGCCGGGGCGGCGCCGTGTACGAGGTGACCACCCTTGACGACGACGGCCCCGGCTCGTTACGCGAGGCGGTGGCGAAGTCCGACGGGACGATCGTCTTCCGGGTCGCCGGCAACATCCGGATCAAGGGCGGCCTCGACATCACCGGCTCCAACCTCACCATCGCCGGCCAGACCGCTCCCGGCCACGGCGTCACCGTCATCGGCAACGAGACGCAGATCAAGGGTGACAACATCATCCTGCGCCACCTGCGCTTCCGCGGCGGCGACGAGCTCGGCACCCCCATCGACACCTTCGGCGCCCGCGGCGTGCGGGACCTCATCATCGACCACTGCTCGTTCAGCTGGGGCGTGGACGAGTGCTTCTCCGTCTACGGCAACACCAACGTGACCGTCCAGTGGTGCGTCATCTCCGAGGGCCTGGTGAACTCGGTGCACCCCAAGGGCCGCCACGGCATGGGCGGCCTGTGGGGCGGCGACACCATCACCTACCACCACAACCTGCTCGTCCACGAGAACGGCCGCAACCCGCGCTTCAGCTTCACCGAGGGCATGAACCTGGTCGTGGACCACCGCAACAACGTGATCTACAACCCCGGCATCACGTCCTGCTACGGCGGCGAGTGGTCCAACGGCATCAACATCGTCGGCAACTACTACAAGCCAGGAGCGAACACGCGGCCCCCGATCGCCAGGACGATCGTGGCGCCAGGACGCTTCGGCCAGTGGCACGTCAGCGGCAACACGGTCGAGGGCCACGACGACATCACGGCCGACAACACGCTCGGCATCACCTACCCGGTCGGCGGCATCACGCTGCTGCCCAGGCCGGTGGAGTTCGAGAACGGCATCACGGAGCAGACGCCGGCGCAGGCGTACGCCACGGTCCTGGAGCAGGCAGGAGCGACCCTGCCGCGGCGGGACGCCATCGACGCCCGGCTGGTCAACGAGGCGCGCACCGGCACGGGGCGGCACATCAACTCGCAGAAGGACGTGGGCGGTCCGCTGCCGCTGCCGTCCGAGGTGCCCGCCCCCGCCGACGGCGACCACGACGGCATGCCGGACGACTGGGAGACCGCGCAGGGGCTGGACCCGGAGAACGCCGACGACGCCAGGACGGTGGACGGCAGCGGGTACACGAACCTGGAGCGCTACCTGAACTCCATCCAGCGGGCCGGGGCCCGCAACCCCGAGGTGGCAATCCTGTCCCCCAAGGCCGACCAGCTGTTCGCGGCCGACCAGGACAAGCAGTCCATCGTGGTCAAGGCCGACGCCAAGGCCCTCGACGGCGCGTCCATCGCCACGGTCGAGTTCTTCCACGGCGACAAGAAGATCGGCGAGGCCACCGCGGCGCCGTACCAGGTGACCTGGGCGGACGCGACCGACGGCAGCCACTGCCTGACGGCCCGCGCGACCGACAGCACGGGATCGGCGACCACCTCGTCGCTGGTGCCGATCCACGTCACCCGCACCAGGACCCACAAGCCGTGGAAGGCGCAGGACATCGGAGAGGTGCCCATCCCCGGGAGCACGGCGCTGAAGGACGGCGTGCTCACGTTGAAGGGATCAGGGAAGATCGCCGGCTGGAAGGACTCCTTCCACTTCGCCCACCAGGCGGTCGGGTTCACCAAGCGGGGGCAGGTCGTCGAGATCACCGCGCGGCTGGACAGCATGAGCGCGGGTCACATCGACGCCGTGGCGGGCATCATGGTGCGCCAGGACCTCGCGCCGAACTCGCCGTTCATGATGGCCGGCATCGGTTACTCCGCGAGCGGCGACGACGGCGCCGGCCTGCGCGCCAAGGCCATCAGGGTCGCCCAGAACGGCAAGGAGCCCAGCGTCGGCCTCTGGCCGTACGACGGCGAGGATCCGCTCAGCGTGAAGCCGTACTGGCTGCGCCTGGTCTGCCGGAGCCTGCCGACCGGCGACCACGAGTTCGAGGCCTTCCTCTCGGACAACTCGCTGAACTGGGACCGCATCGGCTACGAGCGCATCGCGATGCGCAGCGGCCGGTTCTACATCGGCCTCGCGGTCGACGGGAACCAGGAGGCGATCGCCGTCCGCAACTACACCACGGCGCAGTTCAGCCTCGTGAAGATCAATGGCTGACCAGACAGGAGCATGCTCATGACACCACAACCGTTGACGAGGAGGGGTCTGCTCGCCGGCGGCGGCTTCCTGCTGCTGGCCTCCGCCAGTGGATGCGGCTTCTTCGACACCAGCCCCGACACGGGCGGCAAGGTCGCGAAGGCGGCCGACCTGTCGGCCAAGGAGGCTCCCGCGCTGGCAGAGCTGGTCAGGAACGGCAAGCTGCCGCCGCTCGCCGAGCGCCTGCCCAAGAACCCCCTGGTGGTCAAGCCGCTGAAGGAGCCCGGCTCGTACGGCGGCACGTGGAACTCGGCCATGGTGGGCGAGGACGACTGGGACTGGCTGATCTACACCCTCGCCTACGAGCCCCTCGTCCGGCTCAAGCCCGGCACCAACGGCCAGAAGGGGCCGGACGACATCATCCCCAACGTGGCCGAGTTCGAGGTCAAGGACGACGGCCGGGAGTACGTCTTCCGGCTGCGCGACGGCCTGAAGTGGTCCGACGGGCAGCCCTGCACGGCCGACGACCTGCTGTTCGGCTTCGAGGACGTGACCGTCTACAAGGGCCTGCACACGACCGGCGTCTACGACCTCTTCCTGGAGAACGGCACCACGGACGAGCTGGTCAAGGTGGAGAAGGTGGACGAGCGGACGGTCCGCTACGTCTACAAGGAGCCGAAGGCGGGCCTGCTGTTCCAGATCGCGGTCGCCACGTTCGAGCGTGGCGGAGCCACCGGCCTCCTGCTGCCCAAGCACTACCTCAAGCAGTTCCACAAGAAGTACAACCCGGACGCCGACAAGCTCGCCAAGGAACAGCAGTTCGAGGACTGGACGCAGCTGTTCATGCAGAAGAACGACTGGGCGCACAACGCCGACATCCCGACGCTGCACCCGTGGAAGATCACCACCGCGATCGGCGACGGCACGGCGGTGGTGGCCGAGCGGAACCCGTACTACTGGAAGGTCGACGACCAGGGGCGCCAGCTGCCCTACATGGACCGGTTCAGGTCGGACCTCCTCGGCGACGTCGAGGTGGAGCTGCTGAAGATCATGAACGGCGAGATCCACATGCAGCTCCGCAACTTCAACACGCCGGAGAACAAGCCGCTGGTCGCGCAGAACGCAGGGAAGGGCAAGTACCGGCTGTTCAACGTGCCGAGCCGGCTGAGCAACACGATGATCATCCAGTTCAACCAGACGATCGGCGACGACGACCTGCGCGAGTTGTTCCAGAAGAAGGACTTCCGGATCGGGCTGTCGTACGCGATCAACCGCAAGGAGATCATCGACGGCGTGTACGCGGGGCAGGGCGAGCCCTGGCAGGCCGCGCCGTCCAAGAACAACGCCGTCTACGACGCGGAGTTCGCCAAGCAGTACACGGAGTACGACGTCGCCAAGGCGGGCGAGTACCTGGACAAGGCCGGGCTGACCAAGAAGGACTCCGCCGGCAGGCGGCTGGGCCCCGACGGCAAGCCGCTGGTCGTCACCGTCATGACCAGCGCGGAGTTCCCGCACCACGTCCAGGCGCTGGAGTTCGTCAAGAAGCACTGGGAGGCGGTCGGGGTCAGCCTGCGCGTCGATCCGGTCTCGGACACGCTGTTCACCGAGCGCACGATGGGCAACAACCCGCAGGCGTCCACGTTCACGTGCAGCGACTTCGACGTGATCACCGGCACCGGCGGCAGCCACTACTACGTGCCGAGCAACTCCGGCAGCGCCCGCTACGCCATCCGCTGGGCCCTGTGGTACGGCAGCAAGGGCAAGAACGGCGACGAGCCGCCGGCGGTGGTGCGCGAGCAGCTCGAGGCGTTCACCGCGATGCGCACCGAGCCGGACATCAACAAGGCGCTGGAGCACGCCAAGGAGGTCGTGCGGATCGCCAAGGACCAGTTCTACGCGATCGGCGTCAGCTCGCACCCCGACGAGTACGGCATCGTCTCCAACGAGGTCAAGAACGTGCCCGACTCCATGTCCGTCTGTCCCGTGAACCCCGGGCCGACCCAGCCCGAGCAGTACTCCTTCTGAGGCGCCGGCATGCTGGGTTATTTCGGCCGCCGCCTGCTGTACGTGGTGGTGACGATGTGGGCGATCTCGATCGCCACCTTCGTCATCATCAACCTGCCGCCGGGCGACTACGTCTCGACGCTGATCGCGAACGCGCAGGCGGGCGGCGAGGGCCTCACTCCGGCGGAGATCGAGAACCTCAGGCTGCGCTACGGCCTGGACGATCCGATCTTCCTGCAGTACTGGCGCTGGATCACCGCGATCCTGCTCCACGGCGACTTCGGTCAATCGTTTGCCTGGAACCAGCCGGTCGCCACGCTCATCGGCGAGCGGGTCGCGCTCTCGGCGATCCTGTCGATCAGCTCGCTGCTCATGGTCTGGGCGATCGCGTTCCCCATCGGGATCTACAGCGCGGTCAAGCAGTACTCCTGGGGTGACTACGGGTTCTCCTTCCTCGGCTTCATCGGGATGGCGGTCCCCGAGTTCATGCTGGCGCTGGTCCTCATGTACATCGGGTTCCGCTACTTCGGGGCGAGCGTGGGCGGCCTGTTCTCGCCGGAGTTCCAGGACGCGGCCTGGAACCTGGGCAAGGTCCTGGACCTGGCGGGACATCTGTGGGTGCCGATCCTGGTCATCGGGGTGTCCGGCACGGCCGGCATGATCCGGGTGACCAGGGCGAACCTGCTCGACGAGCTCTACCGGCCCTACGTGCACACGGCCAGGGCCAAGGGGCTGCCGGAGTGGAAGCTGCTGCTGAAGTACCCGGTGCGGATGTCGCTCAGCCCGTTCTTCAGCACGGTGGGCTGGCTGCTCCCGGGGCTCATCGGCGGGGAGACCATCGTGTCGGTCGTCATGAGCCTGCCGACAGGGGGCCCGCTGCTGCTCAGCGGGGTCATGAGCCAGGACATGTACCTGGTCGGCAGCTTCATCATGATCCTCAGCACGCTGACCGTGGTCGGCACCGTGGTGAGCGATCTGGCGCTGGCGTGGTGGGACCCGCGAATCCGCAAACGGTACAAGAGAGAGTAGCGCCACATGTTCCTCAGGCGACCGACGAAGGAAGTAGGGACGCTGCCGCAGTGGCGGCTGATGTGGCGGCAGTTCCGCCGGCACCGGCTCGCGATGGTCGGCGCGGCGATCCTGATCCCGGTGTACTTCGTGGCGATCTTCGCGGAGTTCTTCGCGCCGATGTCCAGCTCGACGGCGAACACGTCGATGACGTACGCGCCGCCGCAGACGGTGCGGTACTCGGGTGAGCACGGCCTGCACGTCTACGGGTACACGACCGAACGCGACGCGACGACGTACGCGCAGACCTACACCGAGGACCCCGCCAAGGTGATCAGGGTGGGGCTGTTCGTGCACGGCGACGAGTACAAGCTGCTCGGGCTGATCCCGTCCGACATCCACCTGATCGGCCCGGTCACCAAGGGCGAGCCGGTCTTCCTGCTGGGCTCCGACGAGAACGGCAGGGACCTGCTGTCCAGGCTCATCCACGGCGCCCGCGTGTCGTTGTCGATCGGGCTGGTCGGGGTCGCCGCCAGCTTCTTACTCGGCATGCTCATAGGCGGCATTTCCGGATATTTCGGGGGCGGCGTCGACAACGTCGTGCAGCGGGTCATCGAATTCCTGATGGCGATCCCGACGTTGCCCCTGTGGATGGCGCTGTCGGCCGCGCTCCCCACGGACTGGGGGCCGCTGACCCGATATTTCGCCATCACGGTGTTGCTGTCGCTGATCGGATGGACCGGTCTGGCCAGGGACGTGCGCGGGCGGTTCCTGTCGCTGCGCGAGGAGGACTTCGTCACCGCCGCCCGGCTGGACGGCGTCGGCCGGCTGTCGATCATCTTCCGGCACATGATCCCGTCGTTCGCCAGCCACATCATCGCCTCGCTGTCGCTGGCCATCCCGGCCATGATCCTCGGCGAGACCAGCCTGAGCTTCCTCGGCCTGGGGCTGCAGGCGCCGGCGGTGAGCTGGGGCGTGCTGCTGGAGGGCGCGCAGAACGTGCGCGTCGTCGCGAACGCTCCGTGGCTGCTGGCTCCGGGCGTCGCGGTGGTGGTCGTCGTGGTCGCCATGAACTTCTTCGGAGACGGCTTGAGAGACGCGGCCGACCCGTACGGATCGAAGAGCCGGGCCCGGAAAAGGAAGCCCTTCTGGCGCCGCGCGAGCACGACCATCAACCCGGCGACAGGAAGGTGAGCAGGCGTGCCCGCGGACGACGTGCTGCTTGAGATCGAGGACCTGCGCACCCACTTCCTGCTCGACGACGGCGTGGTGTGCGCGGTCGACGGCGTGGACCTGCGCGTTCACAGAGGCGAGACGCTGGCCATCGTCGGCGAGTCCGGCTGCGGGAAGAGCGTCATGGCCCGCTCGATCCTGCGCCTGGTGGACCCGCCGGGACAGATCGAGGGCGGGCGGATCACGCTGCACCGGGAGGACGGACCCGTCGAGCTGGTCGGGGCGGACAAGCGGCTGCTCCGGCAGGTCCGCTGGCAGGACATCGCGATGGTGTTCCAGGAGCCGATGGCCTCGTTGAGCCTGGTGCACACCATCGGCAGCCAGATCGTCGAGGCGGTCCGGCTGCACGACAACGTCGGCAAGGCCGAGGCGCGCGAGCGGGCCATCGACATGCTCGACCGCGTCGGCATCCCCCAGCCACGGCGCCGGGTCGACGCCTACCCGTTCGAGCTGAGCGGCGGCATGCGGCAGCGGGCGATGATCGCGATGGCGCTGTCGTGCCGCCCGAGCCTGCTCATCGCCGACGAGCCGACGACCGCGCTGGACGTGACCACCCAGGCGCAGATCCTGGAGCTGCTCAGGGACCTGCAGGCGGAGTTCGGCATGGCGATCATGCTGATCACGCACGACCTCGGCGTGGCCGCGCAGGTGGCCGACCGGATGGCGGTCATGTACCTGGGCCGGGTGGTCGAGTACGGAGCCGCCGAGCAGGTGCTCTCCGCGCCCAAACATCCGTACGCGCAGGCGCTGCTGCGCTCGATGCCCCGGCTCGGGCGCGCCTCGCGGACCCGGCTGGCGGCGATCAAGGGCATGGTGCCGCCGCCGTTCGCGCGGCCGGGCGGCTGCACGTTCCACCCGCGCTGCGACAGCGCCATGGCCGGCCGGTGCGACACCGTGACCCCGAGCCGCATCCCGGTGGGCGACCGCGAGGTCTCCTGCCTCCTCTACGACGACGAGCAGGAGGAGCGTCCATGAGCACGGAACCCCTGCTCAAGATCGAAGGGCTGACCAAGCACTTCCCCATCCGCAGCGGCCTGCTCGGCCGGCAGGTCGGCGCGGTCAAGGCCGTGGACGCGGTGGACCTGACCATCGAGGAGGGCACCACGATCGGGCTGGTCGGGGAGTCCGGCTGCGGCAAGACCACGCTGGGCCGGTGCATCGTGCGGGCGCACGACCCCACCGGCGGGCGCATGCTCTACCGGCGGCCGGACGGCTCGGTGGTCGACGTGGCGGGCCTGAAGGAGAAGGAGCTCAAGCCGTACAGGGGGCAGGTGCGGATGATCTTCCAGGACCCGCACTCGTCGCTCAACCCGCGCAAGACGCTGCGCGAGATCATCGGCGAGCCCATGCGGGCGCACCAGTACGGCACCAAGGAGGAGATCCACGACCGCGTCGGCGAGCTGCTCGACCGCGTCGGCCTGCGCCCGGAGTACGCCAACCGCTACCCGCACGCCTTCAGCGGCGGCGAGCGCCAGCGGGTCGGGATCGCGCGGGCGCTGGCCCTGTCGCCCCGGCTGGTCGTCGCCGACGAGGCGGTGAGCGCGCTCGACGTGTCGGTCCGCGCGCAGATCCTCAACCTGCTGACCGACCTGCAGGAGGAGTCGGGCATCGGCTTCCTGTTCGTCAGCCACGACCTCGGCATCATCGAGCACGTCGCCGACGTCGTCGCGGTGATGTACCTCGGCAAGGTCGTCGAGCAGGGCCCGACCGGCGAGCTCTACGGCCGCCCCATGCACCCCTACACCGAGGCGCTGCTGTCGGCGGTGCCCGACCCCGACCCGGCGGCCAGGAAACGCCGCGAGCGCATCAAGCTGCTCGGCGACATCGCCGACCCGGCGAACGTGCCGGCCGGCTGTCCCTTCCACCCGCGCTGCGTGTACGCCAAGGACGTGTGCCGCACGGAGCAGCCGCCGCTGCGCGAGGTCGGAGGGCGCCGCGTCGCCTGCCATTTCGCGGAGGAACTCGAACTGCGCGGCGTCCCGGACCCGGACGTACGCGAGGACCCGAAGGTGAACGCATGACCGACCCCCGTTTCGACGGCGTCATCCGCCCGTCCGGCGCGCTGCCGGGCGTGCGGGAGGCGCTGCTGCCCGCGCCGCACGGCCCGGACAACCACGCCGCCAACCTGCTGCGCACCCGGGACGGCGAGCTGCTGTGCACCTGGTTCAGCGGCCCCGAGGAGGGCGCCCCCGGCACCAACGTGGTCGTCTCCAGGCTGGCCGGCGAGCGCTGGGAGACCCCCCTGCTGGTCGCCGCGGACCCGCGGCGCAGCGAGCAGAACCCGGTGCTGTTCGACGGCGGCGACGGGCTGATCCGGCTGCTGCACACCTCCGGCGAGCCGTACGACCAGACGACGGCGCACATCGTGGTCAGGACGTCTGCCGACGCGGGCCGCACCTGGAGCGAGCCGGACGTGCTCTTCTCCGAGCCTGGCACGTGGGTGCGGAACCCGCCGGTCGTCCTGGCCGGCGGGACGTGGCTGCTGCCCGTCTACCACTGCGGCAAGTCCGGCGACCGCAGCGCGATCCAGGTCAGCGACGACGGCGGGCGCACGTGGACCGAGCACGCGGTCCCCGACAGCGGCGACCTCGTGCAGATGACCATCGCCGAGCGGCCCGACGGGCGCCTGCTGGCGATGTACCGCGACCGGCGGGCGGGGCGGATCTACGCCTCCACCTCGGCCGACGGCCGGGCATGGTCGGTTCCGGAACGGACCGGCCTGCCGAACAACGACTCCTCCGTCCAGCTCACGAAGCTCCGGGACGGACGGCTGGCGCTCGTCCACAACGACGCGAGCCTGGAGCGCGAGCAGTACAGGTGGGTGGTCAAGAACGGCAAGCAGCGCAAGAAGGCGCTGCGCACCCCCTTGGTGCTCGCGGTGTCGGACGACGGCGGCGAGAGCTGGCCGTACCGGCGGGTCCTGCAGGACTCCGACAGCGAGTACTGGCAGAACGAGCTCGGCTACTCCTATCCGAGCGTCATTGACGGCGGTGACGGGCGTGCGGACGTCGCCTTCTCCTATCTCCGGAAAACCATCAAGTATCTAGAGATTGGCCTGTGATGAAACTTCGGCAGAGCATGTTATACGGCGCTCTGGCGGTGGCAGTGGCGGTCCCCTCTTCCCTCTCCAACAGTGCCGGCGACAGAGACGGCGACGTGCGGGTGGAGCCGACCGGCTCCTACGCCTGCCGCCAGGACGTCGCCGCGCCCGACCCGGACGTCCCCAAGGTGCACGCGGCCGGGCTGGCGCAGGCGCCGAACGGCGACATGCTGACCGTCTACTACGGCGGCACCACGGAAGGGGCGCCGAACCAGGCGCTCTACATGTCGCGGCTGGCGGCGGGCAAGCACGCCTGGTCCGCGCCCGCGGTGGTGTTCGACGAGGCGGACAAGGCCGACGGCAACCCCGTGTTGTGGTCGGACGGCAAGCGGCTCTACCTGTTCTTCGTGACGATCGAGGGACACGGCTGGGAACAGGCCCCGATCCGGCTGATCACCTCGGACGACAGCGGGAAGACCTGGAGCGAACCCACCACCGTCCGCAAGGAGTGGGGATGGATGGTGGGCACCAACCCGATCCGCATGTCCAACGGCGAGGTGCTGCTGCCCATCTACGACGAGGGCGGCTCCAGCTCCGGCTTCTACGTCTTCAGCGAGGACATGTCGTCGTGGAAGGCGTACCCGGAGGAGCACGGCAGCTGGATCCGCACGCCCGAGGGGTCGATCCAGCCGACCGTCGTGGAGGTCGAGCCGGGACGGTTGCGCGCCTACATGCGCACCGGTGACGGCGCCATCTACACGAGCGACTCGACCGACTTCGCGCGCACGTGGAGCGCTCCCGTCGCCGAGCCCATCGGCAACCCCAACTCGCGCGTCGCCGCGCACAAGCTCGACAACGGCAAGCTCGTGCTGGCCTACAACCCGTGGGTCGAGCACCGCTCCCCCATGCGGCTGTCGCTCTCGCCCGACAAGGGCCGCACGTGGGAGAACTCCGTCGACGTGGAGGCGCAGTCGGGGCCGCAGTTCACCTATCCCGTGCTGACCCAGAGCAGCGACGGCTTCATCCACATGGTCTATTCCTACAACCGCAACAACATCCGGCACGTGGTCTTCAACGAGCCGTACCTCCGCGACGCGGTGGGCCTGCTGTCCAACTGGCCCGAGCACACGATCACCGAGTTCAAGAACGGCGTCCGGCGCAACGTGGTGCGCCGTTGCAGTTACTCGCCCTCGAAATAATCTCAGGGAGATCACATGAAGAAGTCCCGCGGCTTCGCGCTGCTCGCGCTCGCCCTCGCCATGACCACCGCCGTCCCCGCCGCCGCCAACGCCTCACCGCAGCCGTCGGCCGCCTGCAAGGACGTGCCCAACCAGTACAACGTGCCGTTCAGCGTCTGCGACGACGAACTGTTCATCTTCGCCGCCAACTACAAGCCGTTCGAGTCGACCGTCCAAGGTGAGCAGGAATCCGCGACCAGGGTCTTCGACGAGATCATCGGCAAGAAGCTGCGCGCGGCGTTCCCCGACGTGAAGATCAAGTACGCGACGTGGGACTACCCGGTGCGGTACGAGGAACTCAAGGCCGCCGGGGTCACCCCGGACATCGTCATCGAGGACCCGAAGAACCGCATCGACCGCGACCTCGAGCCGATGGGCTGGGTCGGCGACCTCACCCCCGACCTCGAGAAGGCCGGCATCGACCTGAACACGCTGAACAAGTCCGCGGTGGAGCTGACCAGGTCGCGCTCCGACGGCGGGATCTACGGCGTGCCGCTGTTCATCGACGAGCACGTGCTGCTCTACAACAAGAAGATCTTCGACAAGTTCCGCGTCAAGCACCCCAAGCCCGGCATGACGTACGACGAGGCGTTCAAGAAGGCCAAGCAGCTGACCAAGGACGACGGCCTTGATCACTACAAGGGCTACATGCAGCACCCCGACCAGTACCTGGACTTCAACCAGGCCGGTCTCTACCCGTTCCTGCCGACGACGAGCGAGGAGCCCAAGCCCGAGGACGTCAAGGTCGACATCAGCAGTGACGCCTGGAAGACGTACGTCGACAACCTGTACCGCTTCCTGGAGATCCCGCGCAACGACTTCACCACCGTCACCGACTACTTCAAGGGCGACATGAGCCAGCCGGGCCACCTGGCCATGGCGGTCGACACGCTGTCGCGGCTGAACATGTACGCCGGCAGCGAGCTGTTCATCGAGGACGGCGACGAGGCCGCCTTCGCCGAGCAGGCCAAGAGCGTCGACATCGGCGTCAGCTCGATCCCGATGCTCGAGAAGGGCGCCAAGACGATCTACCAGCCGAACACGCGGGCCGCGTTCATCCCGCCGTCCTCGCCCAAGAAGGACCAGGCGCTGCAGATCGTGAAGTGGCTGGTCTCCGAGGAGGGCCAGACCGAATTCTCCAGCCACGGCGTCAAGGCGGTCCTGCAGACCGACAAGGTCGTGCAGAGCTTCGGCAAGGCCATCCCCGAACTGGCCAAGATCGACACCTCGGCCGTCTACTGGGGTGAGAACGCCGTGATCTCGAACTACCAGAACACCGAGTACTGGGACCTGCCGCTGTGGTCGGTCTACCGCCAGCACATCCTGCGTGACGGCGGGACGCCCGAGCAGGCGCTGAGCCTGTCCCAGCAGCAGGACATCCCCAACTACATCAAGGCACAGGCGGAAGCGGGCAAGGACTGGTGACCTTCTCCACCACCGTGGAACGCTGGGGCGTCCACGAGATCGAACTGGCCGGACCGACCGGCGGCAACCCCTTCGCGGACGTTCGCCTGTCGGCCCGGTACCAGTACCGCAACCGCGTCGTCGAGGCCGAGGGCTTCTACGACGGGGACGGCGTCTACCGCGTCCGGTTCATGCCGGACGCGGTGGGTCCGTGGCGGTTCACGACTGTCAGCAACGTGGAAGAGCTGGACGGATGCTCGGGCGGCTTCGAGGTGGGGCCGCCCGGCCCGGGCAACCACGGCCCCGTGCGGGCCGCCGGCACCGGCTTCGAATACGCGGACGGCACGCCGTACCTGCCGTTCGGCACGACCGCGTACCACTGGACGCACGACATGGACCGGGAGCGGGAACGCCAGACGCTGCGGACGCTCAAGGCGTCGCCGTTCAACAAGCTGCGCATGTGCGTGCTGCCGACGGGGCCGATGGCGCCGCCGGAGGTGCCGTTCGCCGGGAAGGACCCGGACGGGCTGGACCTGACCCGGTTCAACCCGGTGTTCTTCCGCCACCTGGAGGCGGGGGTCCGCGAGCTGCGTGACCTCGGCGTGGAGGCGGACGTGATCCTCTTCCACCCGTACGACGGCGGGGTGCGCGGCTTCCAGGACATGGGCCGCGAGGTCGACCACGCCTTCGTGCGCCACGTCATCGCCCGCCTGGCCGCCTACCGCAACGTGTGGTGGTCGGCCGCCAACGAGTACGACTTCAACCGGTCGAAGACCGTGGCCGACTGGGACGACATCCTCCGCACGATCGTGCGGCACGACCCGTACGAGCACCTGCGCTCCATCCACAACGGGACGCGCATGTTCGAGGTCGCGTCGATGTACGACTTCACCAGGCCGTGGATCACGCACCAGAGCATCCAGCACTGGGACGCCACCCCGACCGACGCCTGGCTGGCGGCCTGCCCCAAGCCCGTCGTGATCGACGAGATCTCCTACGAGGGCAACATCGGCAAACGCTGGGGCAACGTCACCGGCCAGGAGCTGATGGACCGGTTCTGGGAGGGCATGACGCGCGGCGGCTACGTGGGCCACGGCGAGTCGCTGGCCGGCTTCCAGGACCGCGCGTGGATCGGCAACGGCGGCGGCCTGTACGGCGAGAGCCCCGCCAGGATCGCCTTCCTGCGCACGATCATGGAGGAGCGCCGTGACGGCACCCTCCTGCGCTACCTGGGGCGGCGCCAACCGGCCCAGGTCACGGTGGACCTGCCGGCGGGCGAAGCCTACGAGGTCGAGCTGATCGACACCTGGAACATGACCATCACCCCGATCGACGGGGTGCACCGCGAACAGGTGCGGGTCGGCCTGCCGCGCAGGCCGTACCTGGCGCTGCGGATGACGAGAGTGGGAGACCGATGAGCATCGGGCCGATGGCGACCACCGCGCTCGGCTGGCACCTGCACGACGAGAAGCGGCGGACGCGGACCCTGGCCTCGCTGGAGTCGTCGCCGTTCGACCGGGTGCGGATGGCGGCGTTCGCCACCCGCTGCTCGCTCGACGCGCTGGAGGAGCGGGTGGCGGAGCTGGCCGGGATCGGCGTGACCGCCGAGCTGGTGCTCATGCATCCCGGCGAGGGCGTGTCCGACGTCGAGACCGCCTGCCGCTACGTGCGCGACGTGGTGCCCCGCCTGGCCGCGCACCCGAACGTGTGGTGGTCGCTCACCGCCGACCCGTCGCCGTTCCCCGCGTTCACCGAGCACGACTGGGTGCGGCTGGCCGACCTGGTGGCCGAGGAGGACCCCGGCCACCATCCGCGCTCGATCACCGTCCCCGCGGACTCGCCGCTGTTGTGGCGGCGCACCTTCACGCACGGCAGCGTCCGCGCGCCCAGCCCGCGCGACGCGTGGGTGCCCACGCGCGACCACCACAAGCCGGTGCTGATGGACGCGTGCGGGTACGAGGGCGACGGCGAGGACCCGTCGCTGAGCCTGCCGCCCGAGAAGGTCGTCACCATGGCCTGGGACGGGTCGGTACGGCGGCGTTACCTGACGCACGGCGAGTCGTACGCGGACGACGACGGGCTGACCTGGTCGCAGGACGGCGGCACGCTCACCGGCGCCGCCGTGCCCAGGCTCGCGCTGCTGCGCCAGGTCATCGCCGGGACCCCGGACGAGGCGCGCTACCGGGATCGGGACGCGCCGATGCTGGAGGTGCCCGGGGAGTTCTACCTGGAGTACTGCGGGGAGCACCGCTTCCCCGACAGGACGTACGAGGTGCCGGAGGGGCGGTACGAGGTCGAGGTGATCGACACGTGGGAGATGACCGTCACGCCGCTCGGAGTGCTGGACGGCGGGACGATCGCGGTGCCGCTGCCGGGGACGGTCGGCCAGGCCGTCAGGATCCGGCGGCGCCCATGACGGCGGGCGTCCTCATGGCCGTCGAGGAGCCGGGCGGGAAGGTCGTCGAGGTGGTGGCCGGTTCTGGCGGGCCCGAACTGGTGCTGCGCCGCCGCGACGTGGACGGGCCGCACCTGCGGGCCCCGCTGAGCGGCATGCTCACCGCGTCCACGGGCCGCCCGTGGCGCATCGAGCCCGCCTTCGGCGACTCCGTCCGCGTACGTTCGGCGGGCGGGACCATCGTGGTCACGGCCGGGCTCGGGCCGCTGAGCGCCCGGCTCGAGCTGGCCTTCGCCCCCGGCGGCCTGCTCACCCTCACCACCACCTGGCGCAACGACGCCGAGCAGGAGGTCGCCGACGTGGCGGCCGGCCTCCTGCTGCCCCTCCCCACCACGGACGCGCACGTCACCATGCCCGGCGTCCTCTACAACGGCAACCCCTCGTCCGACCCGCGCAAGAAGGTCCCCCGCGAAGGGTTCGTGAGCGAGGAGCACCGCCTGCCCATCCCCGCCGTCAACGCCGCCTGGGACGGCCGCTACGTCAGCCTGTTCGCCCATCCCGCGGCGACCAGGCTCGGCGACGGAACGGTCGCGTACGGCTCGCTCGGCGTCGTACGGTCGCCGGGCCTCACCGTCGCGGCCATGACCGGCGTGATCGCCTTCGACGGCAGGCCGGACGTCTGCTACGTCAGCAAGGCGGAGGTGGCGGACCGTCCCGTCGGCTACCGTGACCTGGCACCCGGCGAGACCGTCACCACCCGCCACACCCTCGACTGGGGCCCGGTCGAGCCGCGCGGCCTCGGCTTCACGAAACTCCTCCGCACGGGGCTCTACGACGGCCGGGGAGCCAGGCCGCTGTCCCGCGACGAGATCGTGCGGCTCAAGACGAACGCCATGGACGCGCGCTGGGCGGGCGACGGCTACCTCGCCTACGACAGACCCCGGCCGGGCAAGCCCCGGTCGTACCTGTACGGCTGGACGGGCCAGTGCATGAAACTGGCCCGCTGCGACGCCGAGCTCGGCCTCGGCCGCGACGAGCCGGAGCGGGTCGGGCGCGCCCGCCGCGCCGCCGGCTTCTACGTCGAGGGCAGCACGGCCTCCGTACGCGGGTTGCGCCACGGCCGCTACCTGCTCGACGAGGACCGGTGGGAGACGTTCCGCAAGGACGGCGCCGCCTTCTTCTCCAGCCGCGCCCACGGCGAGACGGTCGCCGACCTGGCCGAGCTCGCGCTGCGGTTCCGCGAGGCGGGCCTGGCGGCGCCGCCGGCCTGGGAGGAGGCGGTGGAGGACGCCGCCGCGTTCTTCTGGCGGACCCGGCTGCCCGAGGGCATCGTGCCGCTCGGCTGGACCCCCGGCGGCGTCCCGTTCTCAACCATGATCACCGCGGCCGGGGTGTCGTGCGTGCAGGCCCTGCTGGGCGCGTACCGGCTGAGCGGCGAGCAGGTGTGGCTGCGGCGCGCGGAGGAACTGCTGGGCCGCTACCACCGGCTGCACGCGGCCACGTTCGAGCGGCCCTTCGCCCACGCCACCCTCGACGCCAGCGGAGAGGACAAGGAGGCCGGGATGTACTACTTCCAGGCCGCCTTCGAGCTCTACCGCCTCACCGGGCGCGAGACGTACGCGCGATGGGCGGAGACGGCGGCCGACTGGCTGCTGACGTTCGTCTACGTGTGGTCGCCCGAGTTCGACGCGGGCAGCACGTTCGAGCGGCGCGGCTTCAAGGCGTGCGGCTGGCCCTCGGTCAGCGTGCAGAACCACCACCTCGACGTGTTCTTCCCGACGTCCGAGCTGATGGAGTTCGGCCTGATGACCGGAAGGACGCACTACGCGGAACGCGCCGAGACGATCCTGCACGCCATGGGGCAGGGCATCTGCACGGAGCCCGGCGACTGGGGCTTCGACGTGCCCGGCGAGCAGGGCGAGGGGTTCTTCCAGACCAACTGGCAGCGCAAGGGCGAGGCGAACACGTGGAACCCGTCCTGGGTGATCGCCCTGCCCCTCCACCACGCCCTGCACGCAAGGAAGGTGTCATGAACGAGGAAGAGGCCTGGCGGTACGCGGACGAGCTGCGCGAGCGGGTACGGCCGCCCGAGTTCCCCGACCGGTGGTTCGACGTCACCGGCTTCGGGGACGGGGACACGTGGACCGGGGCGTTCCGCGCCGCGATCGAGACCTGCCACGAGAGCGGCGGCGGGCACGTGCGGGTGCCGCCCGGCACCTACCTCACCGGCGCGATCCACCTGCTCAGCAACGTGGACCTGCACGTGGAGGAAGGCGCGACGATCCTGTTCAGCACCGACCCCGCCGACTACCTCCCGGCCGTCTTCACCCGCTTCTCCGCCATCGAGTGCTACAACTACTCCCCCTTCATCTACGCCCACGGCCAGGAGAACATCGCCATCACCGGCGCCGGGACGCTCGACGGCGGGGCCGGGCCCGAGCACTGGTGGTGGTGGGTGGGCACGCCCGCCTTCGGCTGGGAGCCCGGCATGCCGGACGAGGCCGGCGACTGGGCCGCGTTGCAGCGGATGGCCGCGGAGGGGGTGCCGGTCGAGGAGCGCGTGTTCGGCGCGGGGCACCACCTGCGGCCGAACATGATCCAGCCGTACCTGTGCCGCAACGTGCTCATCGAGGGTGTGCGCATCGTGCGCTCCCCCATGTGGGAGATCCATCCGGTGCGGTGCGAGAACGTCCTGGTCAGGAACGTGTCGATCTATTCGCGCGGGCCCAACAACGACGGCTGCGACCCGGAGAGCTGCCGCTCCGTGGTGATCTCGGGCTGCGTCTTCGACGTCGGCGACGACTGCATCGCCATCAAGGCCGGCCGCGGTCCCGACGGGCGGCGGGTGGGGGTGCCGTGCGAGGACGTGCTGATCGAGGACTGCGACATGCGTTACCGGTACGGCTCGGTCGCCATCGGCACCGACACGACCGGCGGCATCCGCAACGTCTTCGTCCGCCGCTGCCGCTGGGGCGGCCCCGGGCTCTACTTCGGCCTCTACATCAAGACGAACTCCGTGCGGGGCGGATACGTCGAGAACGTCTTCGTCAAGGACGTCGAGATCAGCGAGCTGACCAAGGAGGCCGTCTCCATCGACCTCTACCACGGCGACGGCCACAACGGCGACGACCCGCCCCCCATCCGCAACATCAACGTGGCGGGGCTGCGCAGCGACCGCACGCGCAGCGCGTACCTGCTGCGGGGGTATCCCGAGCAGCCGCTGCGGGACGTCACGATCAGGGACAGCACGTTCGCCCACGTGCAGCGCGCGGACGTTGCCGCCGACGTGGCCGGACTGACCCTCTCGGACGTCAAGGTGGGTCCCGCTCGGCCTGGATGAACTCGACGTCGATCTCTGCGGATGCCGCGCACTCGGCATCGTGTTAGCCTCCCGTGATCCATGTCCGGAATATCGTGTCAACGGGGTGTGTGGTGACGACGGAAGCGACAGCGCGTATTGAAGGGGCGCTGCGCGAGGGAGCGCGCGAACTGGACCTTTCCGGACTCGCACTCTCTCGCCTGCCCGAGTCCTTGCGGAACCTCACGTCGCTTGAGTCTCTCAACGTCAACACCAACGCTCTGACCGACTTGCCGGACTGGCTGGGAGAGTTGACTTCTCTCACGCGCATCGACCTGCGTTGGAACCGTCTCACCGCAGTGCCGGAGTGCGTGCGGGACCTTCCCGTCCTGGAGCGTCTCGACCTGCCGGCGAACGACATCAGGAAGCTGCCGGACTGGCTGGTGGAACTCAGGTCGCTCCGCAACCTGTGGGTGCAGGGCACCGGCCTGACCGAACTGCCGGAATTCGTGGGGCGGATGACCTCCCTCACGTACCTCAATATCTATGGCAACAGCATCACTGAGCTACCGGAGTCACTGGGCGGCCTCACCTTTCTCAAAGGCCTGTCCCTCACGGACAACAAGCTCGTCTCACTGCCGAAGTCATTGGGAAACCTCACGGCGCTGGAGCGTCTCAGCGCGGACAGAAACGCCATCGCCGAGTTGCCGGAAGCTATGGGGAACCTGTCCTCGCTCAACAACCTCGACCTGAGGGGGAATGCCCTGACCAGGCTGCCTGAGACGCTAGGGCGGCTCGCCTCGCTCACGCATCTCGACCTGACGGGGAATTCTCTGGGCTCGTTGCCGGAGTCGCTGGGACACCTGCCCGCCCTGAGGTATCTGAGCCTCCACGGCAATGCGCTCACCTCGCTACCGGAGTCGTTGGGCGGGCTACCCGAACTCGGATACCTCGATGTCATGCACAACCTTCTCACCGACGTTCCGGAGTCGCTGGGCGATCTTCGCTCCCTCAAGCGGCTGCTGCTGCGGGGTAACGCTCTCACCACGCTGCCGGAGTCCCTGCGGAAGCTCACCGCTCTCGAGAAGTTCGACGTGGCCCACAACGCCCTTCGGGAACTGCCGGAGTGGCTGGACAAACTCCCGGCCAGGGTCATCCGGGGAAAGCAGCGAGTCCGGGCCGGCCGCAGATGCGCGTGCAGGGACTGCCGGCGGTGGCTTGGAACGTGGTCGCCGCGGACCTTGAGGGATCTCTGAACCGGCCGTCACGTGTGTGTCGAGCATGGTGATCACTGCCGATGCCCTGCAACTGTGGCCGGGCGCTGACGTGCGCTGGGATGTGTCCCGGGGATGGACTCGAACCCACGCAGCGCTAGACATTCTTGTTCGGGAGGCCGGGGACGTGGGCGAGAACTTCACGAAGAACCTCGGCCAGCTCCCGCAGCCACTGGGCCGCCACGGTGTCGGAGGTGTCGTCGTCCAGAACCGTGTTGGCGTCCCAGGCGACCAGCCAGGCGAGGGTGCCGTCGGCCGTCGGGGCGGCGAGCAGGTCGTCCAGGGCCCGTGCACCGCGCCCGACGGTCTCGGGGTCGACCTCCGCGAGTCGAGCCACATTCGCGCGCACCTCGTCGAGGCCCGACGCGTCGGCGACCAAGGTGGCGAGGAACAGGCGGACCTGATCCAGGGCGGAACGGCCGGGACGGCCGAGGGCCGCCCAGCACCGGTTGCGTATCTGCAGGTCCAGCCAGTAGGCGGCAAGGCTTCTGAGGTCGAACCCACCGAAGCGCTTGACGTCCGCGACGATGAGCTGGCCGCCGGCCAGCTCATCGGAGTTGCCTGGAGGCTCGCGAAACGGCCAGCCGTGGTGATGGGCCGCCAGGTACCGGCCGCTGAAGAACTGAACGGCCGCGACGTCCTCGGCCTCGAACTCTCCTCGGGTGTGCACCCACGAGGGCATCCTCTGGTTCGGCGAGTAGAAGGTACGGCCGTGGTAGTAGGGCGGCGCGGTCCTGGTGATGGCGCGCACGGCGTCAACCAGCTCCCGGATGGCCTCCGGACGGGCCTTGTGCCGGTTCTCCATCAACGTGGCGTACGGGGTGTCCCACGACCAGCCGCCGGACCCGTCAAGGTGGAGCACGTAGAATCCCGCGGTGCCGGAGAAGCGATGGATCGTGCTGACGTCGGCGGCCCACTGAGCGGGGTCCGCCTCGTGCACAGGGGACAGACCCGCGTCCCCGAGGGCGGCGAGGACCTCGGCGACTCGCGCGGCGGACCACGGTGTGGTCTCGTCGTCCAGCACGAGCGCCTGGAAGCGCAGGACGGCGTTCTCGTCCATGGGCATGCTGGAACTCCTAGTACGACTGCGACGCCAGGCGGCGGGGCTGGGCTTGTGTACCCCCTCGAGGTCACCCGGGGAGTCTCCACGCGGGCCCATCAGGGCTGCCCAGCCACACCCGTTGCTCACCGCCGGCCACCGTCAGCCCGAACGCCGACTGGTCCGGCTTGCCGGCCTCCAGCCAGACGGCGAGGCCGCGTTCCACCGCGTCCCACAGGCGATACGGGCCGTACTGGTGCACCACCCAGCCAGTCGAGTCCGCAGGCTGGACGTCCGCGTGCGCGCCCGACGTCACGTCGTGCAGTGCCAAGGTCTTCTCGATCCAGACGTGCTGTGCCTGTGGCGCGGCGAGCTGGGCCACGAGCAGGCCGGTCTGGTCGCACAGCAGCGCGGGGTCCATGGTCGTGTGGCTGACCTCGCCGACGCCCATCTTCACCATGTCCAGGGGAGGAGCGGCGTGCGGCCGGGCGGGCATGAAGTACACAACCTCCGGGAAGCCGCTCGTCGCGGTGCCGTCCTCGCCCACCCGCAGGTGCGCCAGCACACCACCGCCGAGCCAGCCCAGCATGGGCGTGGTGATCGTCCCGCCAGGGCGTACCTGCCGCACCCACCGATCAGGGATCGTCCGCACCGCGCAGGTGCCGATGATCCTGTGGTAGGGCGCATGACGGTCCACCCCGCCCAGACCATCCCCCTGCACGAGGGCGGGGGTGTACCCGGCCTTCGTCAGCGCGATCTTCGCTCGTTGCGCGACCTCTGGGTCGTACTCGATCGACGTGACGGCGTCACTGCCCAGCCGGTGGCACATCAGCGCCGTCGAGTAGCCCGTGCCGGTGCCGATCTCCAACACCTTGACGCCCTCGCCGATCCGGGCCACCTCCAGCATCCGCACCACGAGACTCGGCAGTGTGGACGACGATGTCGACCACACGTTGGCGATCGGCGCGGTGGCGTCCTCGGCCATGACACCGGCGACCTGGGTCACCAAGCTCTGGTCGCTGTAGACGAGGGCCAGCCAGTCTTCGCGGCGCATCTCCGACCGGTGGGCGGGGACCCAGCCACGCGAGCCGTCGTGCTGGAACACATCGTCGCCGACGAACAACTCCCGCGGCACCGCCTCCAGCGTTGCTCGCCAGTGCGGGGAGTTGATGAAAGCGGCGAGCTCGTGACGGAGCTTGGCGGCCAGACCGTTCACAGAGGGTGTCCTTCCAGCAAGGTGTCGGCGATCGCCTCGGCTATCGCGGGCGCGTCGGGGGTCGTCAGACATGCGGAACGCCCCGCCAGTCAGGTTTGCGGGCCACGATGCCAACAAGAAGGTGGTCACCGTGCGCGGCCGTCGAGGAGGTCCTCCCACAGCCGCTTCGCTTCCGCGATCCGGAGCCACGGGCTCTCGCTGACCTCAGCGCCCGCGGGTGATCTCTTCGTACGGCGGATGTGACCGAGGCCGCCCGCCACGCAGAGCTCGTACGACGTCGTCAGACATGCGCAAGTATGGCCCCGGACCCGGATGGACCCGCACCTGGTGACCAGGGCGGACCAGGTAATACCGATGTGCCCCTGCTGTGGGGGTTTGGGATGCGGGCTGTGGAACTCCTCCATGGCCATGCCGACCTCCAAGAGACTCATCACCGACAGCGCTTCGAGCCGGGCCGCCAAGGGCTACGAGGTGGGGCGGCTCGACCATAGCGCAACCTGTAAGGTGATGTCATGTGATGTTAGCTCTATTTATATAAGTTGATCTGCATACAGGTTCTATGCCGTGAGGTCAATAGCCCTTTAGCGTTATCAGGGTGACTGATCAAGACGGCTTCGCGTGGGACCAGACGCTCTACAAGTACGAGCAGATCGCCCGGATCATCGCCGAGCGGATCCGTAAGGACGCCTACCCACCCCAGTCGGTCTTGAGCGAGGTGCGCTTCGAGCAAGAGTTCGGCGTCTCCAGGCCCACCGTACGCCTCGCCTTCAAGATCCTTAGAGAAGAAGGCCTGATCGTCACCAAACCCGGCAAGGGGTCCGTCGTCGTGCGCCGTGCGAACGACGGCAAGGCGTGAGACGAACCGTCGTCCACCGTGGCGTCACGTGACGACGGCGCTTCCGCGCAGCCCGTGCAACCACTCGGTCAGTACGGCGTAGTCGGCGTCACCGAGGCCCTGACGGGGATCAACACGATGGAGCAGGGCCTGTCCTTGGTGGTGTCCGGACACCCAGGCTCGATCGACATCGGTGATCTCGTCGTCGACCCAGGCGAACGAACGCCCCGCAGCCCAGCCGACGAGGGCGCGGGTCTTCCCGTGCAACCCGTTCCGCCCGTCCTGTTCGTCAAGATCGGACGGCTCCGGCCAGTCCACCACGGGCAACCGTGGCAGGCCGAGTATGGGCGCGACGCACGCGTTCGCATCATCCATCCAGGTCGTGGCCCAGACCAGATCGCATGGCAGTGCGCTCAACCGGGGCCCGTGCGCGGGATTGATCCTGGTGAGGAGGGGATTCGAGCCCGTGTCCCGTAATGCGCCGCTCGTCCCGTAGATCGGATGCCCGTCGGGGTGGTGCTCCGGTGGCGGGCCGAAGGGAATGAGTGGTCCGTCGACGTCGAGAAAGAGCAAGGGGCGCTGCGTGGGGCCGGTCACGGCTGCACGATAGCGGCTTGTCCTGACGGGCCCGGCTCGATGGGCCCGGTCACCTCGTCGAGCGGTCCTTGCCGTCACGCACGGTCAGTACCGAGTGCCCCCGACCAATCCAGAAAACTTTTCCGGTCGTGTCGAGAACGCGGTCAGGGTTCCGACCACTGGGTGAAAGCGCCCCACAAGGGGCTCTACCGGAGGAGCACGACCATGCGGAAGATCATCCACTTCGTTCATGTCTCGCTGGATGGCTACATCGAGGGTCCGGACGGTGAGTTCGACTGGCCGACCATGGGGGCGGAGCTGTCGGCCTACTCGTTCAGCCTGATGGAGCAGGCTGACACCTTCCTGTACGGCCGTCCGGTCTGGGAGATGATGGCCGGCTACTGGCCGAACGCCGAGTCCTTCTCCGACGACGCCCACGACCTGAAGTTCGCCCCCATCTGGCGCAGCGCTCCCAAGGTCGTGTTCTCCCGCACCCTGACCGAGCCCGGCCACGGTGCCCGGGTCATCAACGGCACGAACCTGGTCGAGGAGGTCACCACGCTCAAGGCCGAGCCGGGCAAGGATCTGCTGTTGATGGGCGGCGCGTCCCTGGCCGCCGCCCTCACCGCCCATGGCCTGATCGACGAACACCAGGTTGTCGTGCACCCGGTCCTGCTCGGCGGCGGCAAGAAGCTGTTCCCCGATTCCAAGGAGCGGCTCGACCTTCAGCTCATGGATTCGCAGACCTTCGACGCCCGGACCGTTCTGCTGCGCCACCGATCCGCCTCCCGATGACGGCCGCACACAGCCACCTTCGTCGCCGATCGCCGCAACCCCGATGGCACGGACTGGGCCGTTCTCGCTGGCCCCGAGGGCTCCCGCCTCCGGCTCCGAGCCGTCCCGCCTGCCGTGCGTACGGGCTGGTGATTCTGCTTCCGGTTGACGGCTGACTCGGAGCCGACGAAAGGCGCTCGCACGCGCGGCGTCGAGGATGTTCCGGGGGATCACGGTTGAGCGATTCTCACCTCTGGCGGATCCGTATAGGCCCCGAGAAAGGGCTCAGAGCTTGATCACGTCAAGGCCGGGCATCTCGTCGTAGTCCGAATCCTGGGTGACGACGGGGACTTTGTGGACGATGGCCGTGGCGGCGATCCAACTGTCGTTGATGGGCGCTTTGCGCCCTGCGGCTCTGAGGCGGGAGATCAGCAGGGACCAAGCGTCCGAGACGGCCTCGTCGATGACGATAGATTCAAAGCGCTCGGCGAGTTGGTAGGTGGACAGGCGCCGGGCCGATGTCTCGGAGTCGCGAGCCTGGAGCACGCCTAGCCTGAGCTCGCCGAGTGTCACGACCGAGACGCCCCACTCGTAGTCCGCGAACCGGGCGGCATGAAAACGCTCTGCTTCCAAGCCGATGAAGATCGAGGTATCGGCCAATGCGCGCTTGCGTTCTACCACGGCAGATCGTCCGTTGTCTCGGTGAGGGTTTCCCGCAGTTCCTCTGCCTGGCCTGTCGTGTCCGGGCCTAGGCGAGCCAGCTCACCACCGATCTCGACAGCAGAGATCCACCGGCGGCGACGCGTGAACGGAATGATCTTCGCAATCGGCTGACCATCCCTGAGGACCTCGATCTCCTCACCGCTTTCGACGCGTCGCAAGACATCGGCCGTATGGTTTCGGAGTTCTCGGGCTGGGATAGCTGTCATGCCACAAGTGTAGAAGATATGCGACGCCCGTAGCAAGATCACATAGCCGTCAGATGGGGCGGCCTGAACGGTACGTGGTCACTCGCGTCACCGAGCGGAAGGCCGCGAGTCGTCCTCGTCGTCGGTCAGCAGGAAGCCAGGCCGGTTGTCACGCCACTCGGGCACGTCCATCGAATTGAGCACGGAGATCAGTTTCTTCTCCTCGTAGATGAAGTGCGTCCGCATGACCGCCGACAGCGCCTCCACCTCCTCGCGCACCTTGACGGCCGTGGCGGGGTCCGGCTGCTCGGGGAGGGATTCGAGGAGCTTGCGCAGGTTTCCCATGAGCCAGTCGAGCTGGTTGTGGTCAGTGCGCAGGTCGGAGAGCACCTTGCGCAGCTCGGGGAACTCCTCGGCGATCGCCGGGAACGCGCCTGTGTCCTCGCCGGTGTGGTGACGGGTCAGGGCCGTGCAGAACGACAGGCAGTGGGCGCGCAGGTCGCGGGGCGGCAGCCCCTTGCCGTCGAAGTAGTCGTCGATGCCGTCCTGGAGGTCGTGCAGCATCTCGCGCAGCCAGATGTGCACCTCGAGCAGCTGCGTGCCCAGAGCGGTGAGGCGGTCGCCCGCATCGGAACGCGCGTTCATCCATCCTCTTCCCTCGCCTGAAACGCCCGCTAGGACCGGGCGCTCCCGTGCCCGATCTCGCGGGACACGGCGCGGGCCGCCTCGGCCACCGCGGCCCCGTGACGCAGAATGTGCTCCGCGAACCGCTCCCGCGGCCCGCACAGCGAGATGGAGCCGACGACCTCGCCCCACGCGTCGCGGATGGCCGTCGCGACGCTGGCCGCGCCGGCCTGGCGCTCGCCGTAGCTCACCGCGTACCCTCGCTGGCGGATCTCGGCGATGTCGTCGCGGAGCGCGTCGGCCGACGTGATCGTCCGCGAGGTGAAACTGGCCCGCGCGTGCTGGGCGAGGAACTCTTCGATCGTCTCGTCGGACAGCACGGCCAGGATCGCCTTCGACGAAGATCCCGCGTGCAGTGGGTACATCCGGCCGAGCGCCACCGACATCCGCACCTCGTGCGGGGAGAGCACCTGATCGACGTAGACCCGCTGCCAGCCCTGGCGGATGGAGAGCGTGGCGGTCTCGCCGCTGGCCTCCACCAGGCGCGCGAGGTGGGGGCGGGCGGTTCTGGGCACGTCGAGTGTGCGGAGCGCCGCAAGCCCCACGGTGAGCGCGCCCGGGCCGAGCCGGTACTGCTTGGTCGTGGTGTCGAAGGCGAGGAAGGCGTCGGCCGCCAGTTCCTTGAGGATCCGGTGGGCGACCGTCTTGGGCATCTGGAGGTCACGCGCGATCGCCGACACCCCGAGCGCCTCCGGTGCCTTCGAGGCGAGCAGGTTGATGATCGAGAACGTCCGGGCCAGCCCTGACCGAGCCCGGCCGGCGGCCTCGGGATCGGCGCCGACCGGCGGCTGGGGCTGCGCGACCGCGTCCACGACGGTGGGGACGATGCTCGACGCGGTCATCTCACAACCTCCTTCACACGATGGTCGACACCAATGGTGCCGAAAGATCGAGCAGACACGTTAATCGGACGACCGCACCGTCCGCATCAGGTTGTCCACATCTGTCTCCGGCACAGCGGCCGCCTCGTCGATCAGCCGGTCGACGAGTGTTTCCGGCCAGACGCCGGCCAGCAGCCGCCGCACCTTGCCGGCCACACGATCGAAGCCGAGGGGGTTCCCTGCGTGCCCGCTCGCGGCGAGCACCTCGACGGTGGCCTGCCTCCCGCCGCGGGCCGTGAGCCGGATCCGGGCGCCGAGATGCCGGGGCGGCAGGCGGTCGAGCCGGTCGTCGACAACGAGCCGGGTCACCGACTGCAGGCGACGGAGCTCCGGGTCGGCGATCTGCTCGGCATCGAGGTGCGAGAGGTCGAATCCCCCGTCGCGCACCCCGCACGCGATCACGTACGGCGTGCTCATGCTCGCCGCCAGCGCCGTCGCCGGGTGCCTCCGGCCGAGCACGTCGACCATCTCGCGGAACCCCCAGCCGTCGATCGCGACGATCTCCGCCGCGTCGCAGCCGAGCTCGCCGCGGGCGGCCACCGCGGCTTCCAGAGCGGCGTGCGTCGCGCCGGAGGACGGATAAAGCTTCTGGCCCGACTGCATCAGCATCGGCTCGCCACCCAGGCCATCGGTGAGGACGCCGAGGTCGATCCGGTCCGAGGCCGCTGCCAGGTAACCGCGCTCGGCCGCCAGCGGCTCGTCCGTGGCCCGCAGCCCGGCCCGCGCGCCGAGCGCGGCGAGCAGCCCTTCCCTGGACGCCTGGCCTGAGAGCGCGTACCAGGCGTCGGAGAAGTACGCGGCGCCGACCACGCCGGCCGCGGCGTTCACGGCCAGGCCCAAGGCCGCGTGGTAGACGTCGGCGCGCTGCTCGCCGGCGACCTTGAGGGCGGCCACGGCTGCGGCGGCGGTGTTGCAACCGCCGCGGGGATGCCAGCCGCGGTCGAACGCGGAGCGGCCGAGGGCCGAGCCGATCCGCATCGCGACCTCGTAGCCGACCACGGCCGCCTCGACCAGGGCTGTGCCGGGCGCCCGTACCTCTTCGCCGCGCGCGAGCAGGGCGGGGAACGTGCCGACGCCCGGATGCCCGAGTGAGCCGTGCCAGACGTCGTCGAGGTTGGGGCCGGACGAGCCGGCGACGCCGTTGAGGAAGGCCGCCCGGTCAGGTGCGACGCGCAGCGAGGTGCCGGTCACGGTGCTCACACCGGGCTCGCCGCCCGCCAGGCCGAGCTCGGCCGCGGCCCAACGCCGGTGGTGCTCGCGGGTGCTGCCGAGCACCGCCACCCCGAGGTGGTCGAGCAGCAGCCCGCGTACGCGGTCCACCACGCCGGGCGGCAGCGCGTCGTACCGTACGCCGGCGGCCCAGCGGGCGAGGTATGCGGTGGGATGCATGTCAGCCCTGCTTCCACCGGGTCGCCCAGCGCTCCACCATGATGATCAGCTGGGAGAGCAGGACCGACACGAACGCGACCAGGGCGACGCCGGCCAGCACGCCGGTCGTGTTGAAGAAGGAGGCGGCGTTGGCGATGATGTAGCCGATGCCCTGGTTGGACGAGATCAGCTCGCCGACGACGGCGCCGATCACGGCCTGGGGCACGGCGATGCGCAGACCGGTCATCACCCACACCGCGGCCGACGGCATGATCACCCGGCGATAGATGGTCAGCCGGTTGGCTCCCATGATCCGCAGCGAGTCGATGTAGAGGGGGTCGACGTCACGCGCGCCGGTGAAGGTGTTGTAGAAGACCAGGAAGAACGAGATCAGACCGACAAGGACGATCTTGGACCCGAACCCGATGCCGAACCAGAGCACGAACAGCGGCGCGAGGGCCAGCTTCGGCATGCTGTAGACGACCGTGACGAACGGGTTGAGTATGGCCGCCGTGGTCGGCAGCCGGCCCAGGGTGAAGCCCACGACCACGCCGACCACGCTGCCCACCAGCAGGCCGGCGCCGAACTCCTGCAACGTGATCAACAGGTGCACCCAGATCGAGCCCGTACTGAACCATTCGGCCAGCTGCTGCCCGATGGCGCTGGGCGAGCTGGAGAAGAACGGGTCGATCACCCGGCCGGACAGCCACTCCCATGAACCGAGCCAGACGATCACCACCACGATCTGCCCCAGGGCGATCGTGACCTTCGGGCTGAGCTTGCGACGTGGGTGCGAGCCGGCCGGCGGGTCGGCCACGACACTCTTGGCGAGCGTCTCCGTGTCACTCATCGTTGGCCATCTCCTTGTCAGCGGCGTGGATCTCCTGCCCGAGGTTCTGCCAGACCCGGCGCCGGACCTCCTGGTACCCAGACGTGAACTGCAGTTGCTCCAGGTCGCGCGGCCGGGCCAGGTCGACCTCGATCTCGTCGATGATGCGGGCGGGGCGGGCGCTCATCACCACGACCCGGTCGGCCAGCGTGATGGCCTCGTCCATGTCGTGGGTGACGAACAGGACCGCCGCCCCGAGCTTCTCCGTCAGGGCGAGGAGCTCGGCCTGCATGCGCAGCCGCAGGATCGCGTCGAGCGCGCCGAACGGCTCGTCCAGCAACAGCGTCTCCGGCTCGTACACGAGTGCCTGGGCGAGGCCGACCCGCTTGCGCATGCCGCCGGACAGACCCGCCGGGTAGGTCTTCTCGAAGCCTTTGAGTCCGACCATCTCGACGTAGGCGGCGGTCCTTGCCAGCCGCTCCCGCGCGGGCATGTGACGGATCTGCAGCGGGAGCTCGATGTTCTCCGCGACGGTCAGCCACGGCAGGATCGAGTCCCGCTGGGTCATGTACCCGATGCTGGTGTTCGGGCCGTCGATGCTCTCGCCGCGGTAGGTCAGCGTCCCGCTGGTCGGCGCGATCAGGCCGGAGACCATGTTCAGGAGCGTCGACTTGCCGCAGCCGGACGGGCCCAGCAGCGCGACGAACTCGCCCTGCCTGAGCGTGAAGTCCACATGGGACAGGGCGTTCACCGCGCCGCGGCGCCCGTGGTAGGTCATGGACACGCCCTCCGCCGACACGACGGCGGCAGGGGCTTGTCCGGGCTGTTCTGCGTGCATCCGCATCTCCCTGGGTTCCGCTCGTCAGGCCGGCTGGAGCATGGACCGGTCGACCTCGGCCACGCTCGACCGTCCGAGCAGCGCGAGCGACTTCACCATCTCCGCCGCCAGCATCTCCAGGGCCAGGCGCACCCCGTCCCGGCCGCCGGCGCAGAGCCCCATGGCCGCCAGGCGGCCGATCACCACGAGGTCGGCGCCGAGGGCGAGGGCCTTCAGCACGTCGGTGCCGCGCCGGATGCCGCCGTCGACGGCGACGCTGATCCGGCCGCCGACCGCCTCGACCACCTCAGGCAACTGCCGCAGCGTGGCGGGCGTGCAATCGAGCTGGCGTCCGCCGTGGTTGCTGACGATGACGCCGTCGGCGCCCATCTCCGCGGCGAGGAGAGCGTCCTCGCCGGTCATGACGCCCTTGATCACTACCGGCAGCGAGGTCTCGCCGAGCGCCTCCGCCAGGTAGTCGAACGTCCACACCGGCTGGGTCATGGCGCGGAACTCGCCGAACATCTCCGCCGCGTGCTCCTCCTCACCGCGGTAGTTGCCGCGCATGACGTCCTCGTACACGAACTGGTTGGCGAGGTTGCGGTCACGGTAGCCCGCGGTCGGGCAGTCGGCGGTGATGACGAGGCCGCGGTAGCCGGCCGACTCGGCCCGGCGGACCAGCCGCCGGAAGTTGGCGAGACTCCCGACCGGATGCAGCTGGAACATCAGCGCCGCGTCGGGCGCCACCTCGCGGATCTTCTCCAGCGGGTGGGTGGAGACGTGCGGCGCCAGGGCGAGCGCGCCGGCGTCCTGCGCGGCCCCCGCCACGGCCAGCTGGCCCTCCGGGTGGAACACGCCGTCAGCGCCGAACGGCGCGGTGGCCACCGGCAGCCGCAACGGCCAGCCGAGGTAGGTCGTCTCCAGCGACGGCGGCTTGCTGCCGGAGAGGATCCGCGGCCGGAAGGTCCACCGGTCGAACTCGCCGGTGTTGGCGGCGACACTGCGCTCGGCGCCGGCGCCGCCCTCCAGGAAGTCCCACACGGCCCGGCGCGCCCCATTGCGGGCGGCGGCCTCGAGATCCCCGAAGTTCTTGATATGGGTGGAGTTCACCCCTGGTACCACAGTCACGTTCGCCTCTTGTTCGGGAAGCCGACGCCGGGCCGGCTACGGGTGGGTGCGGTCAGGTGGAGGTGCCGACCTTGTCGAGGGCCTCCTGCGCGAATTTGGCGTTCCAGCTGTCCTCGAAGCCGATCTTCTTGGCCGCGGCCGCCTCGCTGACGCTTCCGTTGATCTCGAACGCGGTGACGACGAACTCTCTGGCCTGCTCGAACTGGGGCTGGGTGGGGACGACGCTGTCGGCGTAGATCGGGTAGTTCGCCTCGAACGCCGTCTTGAAGACCTCGGGCCTGATGTCGGTGAAGAGACCGGCGAGCAGGTCGCGGAACGCGTCCTTCTCGGCCTTGATGAAGTTGAGCGAGCGCTGGATCGCCCGGCAGTAGGCGCCGATGGCGTCCGGGTTCCGCTCCAGGAATTCCTGCTTGCACGAGGCCACGATGTAGGGGAAGCCGACCAGCGGCTCGACCGGGTCCGTCGACATGTCGAACAGGTACTTCATGCCGAGGTCGGCAATCGCCTGGTCCGAGATCGGCGACGAGATCGCCATGCCGTCGATCTGCTTGTTCTGGACCGCCGCGAGCATCGCCGATCCGCCGCCCTGAATGGGCACGATCTTGAGGTCCTTGTTGGGGTCGAGCTTGCCCAGGTTGCGGGAGACGTACCGGATGAGCAGGTCCGGCGTGCCGGCGACGCCGGTGGACGCGAGTCGCATGCCGCGCATGGCCGCGGCCCGCTGCTCCGCGGTGCTGGCCTCGGTGAGGCCGGCCTTCTCGAACGCCTCAGCGCTGATGACGACGTTGGTGGCGAGCGTGGTCAGCATGTTGCAGAAGCTGATCAGCGGCTGGCCCACCGCGGTGGACTTCATCGTGTCCATCGGTGCGCCGACGACGAAGTCGGCGTCGCCGGAGAGCACGATGTTGGCCACGACGCCCTGCCCTGCGACCCTGCCCTTCTGGTTCAGCCCTTCGTCCGCGAAGTAGCCGTTCGTCTCGGCGACGAGGAACGGCGCCCAGATGTAGGAGACGGCGGTCGAGCGAATCGTCGAGTAGGCCCCGCCGTCGTCACCTCCCGCGGTCGGCGCGCCAGGAGGGCGGGAGCACGCGGCCAGCAGGCCGCCGGCTCCGGCCAGCGCGCCGAGTCTGATCAGGTGGCGGCGGGAGAGGTGGGTTCGGTGCGACATGCTTGCTGCTCCAAGGGTGAGTGCCGGAGGAAGCGTGGTGGCGGGCTCAGAGCCGGCCGAGGGAGCCGAACGCGGCCGGTGACTCGCCGAGGCCGGCCGCCCGGAAGGCCGCCCAGATGCTCGCCTGGTTGGCCGTGACCACGGGCACGGCGAGGTCGCGTTCGAGTTCCGCGACGAGCCCGAGGGTCGACAGGTTCGTGCAGCTGATGAAGAGTGCCTCGGCATCGGGATGTGCGGCGGCGCGGGCGAGCCGGTAGACCACCTCCTCCGACTGCTGCGCGATGGCCGAGACGGGAGTGCGGGCGAGGGGGAAGTGCTCGGTACGCTCCCGCAGGCCGAGGCCGACGAGGCTGACCACGTCGAGACCGTGCGCCGCGAAGAAGGCGCGTAGCCGCTCGTTGATGGTGTCGTCGTAGGGGGTGGCGACGGCGATCCTGGTGACGCCGAGCGCCCGGAGTGCCGTGACGCCGGCGCCCGACGCGGACAGCGCCGGGCAGCCGACCCGTTCGGCGATCCGGTTCACCAGGTCGGATTCGTATTCGTGACCGCCGACGAAGCTGCCGGAGGTGCAGCCGAAGACGACGACGTCGGCGTCCAGTTCGGAGAGCTGCCCGGCGGCCCGCAGCGAGTCGTGGGCCATCTGGACCAGGCCGTCGGGGTCGAGCCGCGGGATCACCATCCGCGCCGCGTGGGCGGATCCGCCCCGGGGCAGCACGGAGTTGATCTCGGGCTCCATCGTCATGTTGACATGGGGAATGATTAATCCGATACGGGCTCGCCAGCCGTGCATGGTTGTCACCTCCTGGCGGCCCCGGACGGGACGCGAGCTGAGGGAGCGGGATTCGTTCGCCTCTGCGGAACGTCGTTCCCTTGGAATACCCGGGACGGTAATGGCTGGCCCCGAGAACCGTCAAGGGTCGTGACACAGCCGGCGCGAGCGACAGGACCCGGTCACCGCCAGCGGCCGATCAGGTCGTTGGCCAGGCACGAAGCCTCGGCCGCCGGCGCCGGGACACGGAGCAGGGCGCGGTACGCGGCCGCCAGGGACGACGAAAGCACCGGCACGCCCAGTTCGTCGCCGACCGTGGCGATCGCTTCGACCGTCGGCATCCCCGTTCCGCTGAGCAGCACCGCCGTATCCCGGTCGGGCCGCAGGTCACGCAGCAGTGCCGTGACCTCGTCCGGGGCGATGGCGTAGATGCCGTCCGGCGCCGGCACCTTGCGAACTCCCGCCACCGCGAGCCCGGCGGCGCTCCAGTGCGCGACCGCGAGGTCGGTCAACCAGTCCGGGTAGGGCGAGACCACCAGCACCCTGCGCCGGCGCAGCTGGGCGAGGGTCTCCAGGATCGCGCGGGCGGCAGTGAGGCCGCGCCCCGCGCCGGCCGCGTCGATCGCGTCGTGCAGCGCGGCGTCGCGATCGGGCCCCACCAGGTACGAAGAGCCCGTACAGGCGAAGTAGGCGACGTCCGGCCGCTGTCCGCGCAGGAGTTCCGCCGTGGCGGTGAGGGCGTCGTTGTAGCCGAGCAGCCGCTCCTTCAGCGCTCCGGGGATCACCGGCAGCGGTGCGGTGTGGACCGGCAGACCGCGCGGCAACAGGGCGCGCAACTCGGCCGCGACGGTCGGGTTCTCCGGCGGGACCAGCGCACCGACGCCGCCCCAGCCGCTCTTCTCGCCCGTAGCCGCGCCGGTCGGATCCGGCTCGATACCCATGACAACCACCCGCCATCCAGTTGGGATGAATCCGCGACGTTCGGCCGGGCCGTTGACAGCCCGGGCCGTCGCACGACAGTATCCGTTTGATTCCGCCTGGGGAACCGCCGTTCGCTTCAACGGAACAATTCCGATCGAGGCTGCTCTCCGGGAACTCCGAGGCAAAGGTGCGAAGCCTGACATGTGGAACCGTCCGGACGTCGACTTCATATCGACCCATGACCTGCCGTGGACCCCGGTGTCGCCCGGGCACTTCGGCGCGGACCACGGCGGCGGATTGCGCAAGACCCTGTCCGCCGACGTGGAGAACGGCGCCCGTACGGAACTGCTGGCCTTCACCAACCGGCAGCGGGGCGTGCTGCGCAGCGCGTGCGACATCTTCGTCCTCACCGGCCGGGGCACGGTCAACGACCAGCCGTACGCCCCTGGCACGTACCTGCACGCCCAGCCCCTGACCGAGCTCGACTGGGTGCCCGGCCCCGGCCGGACCGTGCTCTACTTCGGGCCGCACGGCGCGCCCGACTTCGCGCCCGGTCAGGGGGCCGGCGAGCTCACGACGCTGCCCGAGACCCGTGACGAGTGGGTCTCCATGAGCTGGCGCGGGGACGAGCCGCAGCCCGCGGACGTACGCATCCGGTGGCTGCGCCGCGACGAGGCCGGCATCGTCTTCCTCGTCGGCATGCTGCCCGGCTACACCGCGGTCAACGAGGAGAAACACCCCGTCTACGAGGAGTCCTTCAAGATCGCCGGCGACCTGATGCTGGGGCGCAGGGGCGTGGTCAAACCCGGTGGCTACTTCTTCCGCAGCCCGCAAACCTGGCACGGCCCGCTCTACAGCCGTACCGGCAACCTGTCCCTGATCAGGAAGAACGACTTCGGCAGCACCGACTACCGCGAGCCGCTGCCAGGACACGATCTCAACACCCTCATACCGGCCCTGTACGACCACGACGCCTCGTTGACGCCCAGCCTGACGCCGGGGCTGTGATGAGCGCGCCCGACCAGCTCGCCAGGATCCGGGCCGAGCGCGGTTACACGCTGTCGTACCACGAGATCTACGCCCGCACGGAGCCCGGCTTCCTCGACGCCTACACCCGGCTCTACCGAAGCTTCACCCTCGACGCGCGCCACCTCTCCGCCCGCGAGCGGGAGCTGATCTGGGTGGGCCTCCTCGTCGCCGACGAGGAGGCGGTGGGCACCCTGCACGTCGAGCGCGGCTTCGAGGCGGGACTGACCGCCGACGAGATGGCGCAGGCCGTCGCCGTGGCCGGCGCCGTCGCCGCGTGGCGGCCGATCTTCTTCGCCGCGCGGTCCTGGGCGCACGCCCTGCCGATGGACGGCCACGAACGGTACGCCGCACTCCTCGCCGCCGCCGCCCCCGGCCTGTCCGAGCGCGAGGTCGACCTCATCGCGGTGGTGGTGCACGCGGTGCACCAGCAGGAGGACCCGTTCCTGCACCACCTCGACCGGCTGTACGCGGCCGGGGTCGAGGAACGCGACGTGGCCGAGGCGATCAGCTATCTGCTGCTGCCGCGCGGGGCGAACGCGCTGCTCTGGGCCACCGACCTGTGGCTGGCCGCCGTCGACTCCGGCCGCGTCGCGCCCGCCGCCGACCTGACCGGCGTCAATACCGAGACCCGCCGGTCATGACCGCGCTGGTGGTGGGTGGCCGGGGGGCGATCGGATCGGCCGTGGCCGAAACCCTGCGCAGGGACGGCGACACCGTTCACGTCCTCGACCGGGCCGACGGCGTGGACGCCGCCGACCCGCGACAGGTCCAGGAGTTCCTGGACGCGTTGCCCGCGGCGCCGACCCGCCTGGCGCACGTCGCCGGGTCCGTCGGCTACGGCGGTCTGCTGGACGTCTCGCCCGAGCAGTGGCGCGACGTCCTGGCCGACAGCCTGACCAGTTCCTTCATCGTGGTACGTGCCGTGCTGCCCGGCATGCTGGCCGCCGGCGCCGGCGCGATCGTGCTGATGAGCTCGATCAACGGGCGGCACGGGGGCAACACCCTGTCCGGTCCCGCCTACGCCGCCGCGAAGGCGGGCGTGCTGGCGCTGACCCGCAATATCGCGAAGGAGTTCGGCGGCCGGGGCGTCCGGGCCAACGCGGTCGCTCCCGGCCCCGTGCGCTCGCCGATGACCGCGCGTCTCCCGGCGCCGGAGATGGCGGACCTGGTCGGGCAGGTACCGCTCGGCCGCGCCGCTGATCCGGAGGAGGTCGCCGAGACGATCGCCTTCCTGCTCAGCGACCGGGCGAGCTACGTCAACGGGGCCACCGTCGACGTCAACGGCGGGCTGTGGACCGGATGACCGCAGGCCACACAGGACGAACAGGAGCCTACCCGTGACACCCTCGACCAACGCCTCTGCCGGAGACCCGCTCCTCGCGGCCGTCCGGCGCGGGGTCACCGTCTACGACCTGGGGCGCCGGCTCTCCGTCGGGATGCCGCAGTCCCCTAACCATCCCGCGTACTGGCACTCCCTTCCCCGACGGCACGGGGACATGGTCAGGTCCGACGGCGGCTCGGCCGCGAACGACATGATCACCATGGGCACCCACGTGGGCACCCACATCGACGCGCTCGCCCATGTGTCGCACCTCGGCCGCCTGCACGGCGGGGCGGACGCCGTGGAAGCGGGCCAGGGCGGGCGATACGTGGAACTGGGCGCGCACACGATCGCGCCGATGGTGCGCCGTGGCGTGCTGCTCGACGTGCCCCGGGCCATCGGCGCCGGCGAGGGCTGCGGGGCCGGCTACGAGATCACCCCCGACGACCTGGCGGCCACCGAAGCGGCGCAGGGCACGCCGATCGACGCCGGAGACGTCGCCCTGGTGCGCAGCGGCTGGGGCCGCTTCTTCGACCACCCCGATCGCACGGTCTACATGGGGCTGGAGTCCGGCGTGCCCGGAGTGGGCGAGGCCGGCGCGACATGGCTCGCCGGCCGCCGAGTGCACGCCGCCGGCGCCGACACGATCGCCTTCGAGTGCCTGCGCCCCGGCGCGGCGCACAGCGTGCTGCCCGCGCACCGGGTGCTGCTGGTCGAGCACGGCGTCTACATCATCGAGGCGATGGCGCTCGACGAACTCGCCGCCGCCGGCGTGCACGAGTTCACCTTCGTGCTGGCGCCGCTCCCGCTCTTCGGCGCGACCGGCTCACCGGTCCGCCCGCTGGCGATGATCGGCCATGGCTGAGCCCGCGCTGGCCGAGCGCGTCGCCGCGTTCGCCGCGACCACCGCCAGGACCGGGCCCCCGGACGACGTACGGCACAGCGTCCGCCAGCGGGTGCTGGACGTGCTCGGCCTCTGCGTCGCCGCGCACCGGTTGCCCACCAGCGCCGCGGCGGTCGAGTTCGTGGCGGACCAGGGCGGCCGGTCCGAGGCGCACGCGGTGGGCCTGCCCGCCGCGGTGCCCGCGGCGCAGGCCGCCTTCGCCAACGGTGTCCTGGCCCACTCGCTCGACTACGACGACACGCACCTCCCGTCGGTGCTGCATCCGAGCGCGGGCGTGGTGCCGGCCGCGCTGGCCGCCGCGCAGGCGGCCGGCGCCACCGGCGGGCAGACGGTCGCCGCCATCGCGGTCGGGCTCGAACTGGCCGTCCGGCTGGGCATGGCCGGCTACGACCGGGAGCTGGGCAACTCGGTCTTCTTCGAGCACGGTCAGCACGCCACATCCATCTGCGGCGCGATGGGAGGCGCCGCCTCCGCGGCGCTGCTGTTCGGGCTCGGCGCCGACGGCGTCTCGCACGCCCTCGGCCTGACCGCCTCGTTCGCCTCCGGCATCATCGAGGCGAACCGGACAGGTGGCACCGTGAAACGGCTGCACTGTGGCTGGGCGGCGCACTCCGCGGTCACCGCGGCGCAACTCGTACGCCGCGGCTTCACCGGGCCGCCCACCGTCCTGGAGGGACGGTTCGGCTTCTTCCGCGCGTTCCTGCGCGACGATGCCGACCTCGGCCAGCTCACCGACGGCCTGGGCGAGCGCTGGTCGGTGCCGGAGATCTTCTTCAAGCCCTACCCGGCCAACCACTTCACCCACGCGGCGATCGACGCCGGGCTCCGGCTGCGGGAACGTGGCGTGCCGGTGGACCGGATCGCCCGGATCGAGCTGCGGGTGCCGACGGCGGTCATCCGCACCATCGGCCAGCCGATCGAGGTCAAGCGGGCGCCGGACACCGGCTACCAGGCGCAGTTCTCCGGACCGTACGCCGTCGTCGCCGGCCTGCTCGGTGGCTCCGGGCTCGGCGTCGGGCTGGCCGACTACACCGACGAGCTGGCCCGCGACCCGCGCCGCCGCGCGCTGATGGCCACGGTGGACGTCGTCGCCGACGCGCGTTGCGACGCCATCTTCCCGTACCAGTTCCCGGCGATCGTCACGGTCCGCGCCGACGACGGCCGCGAGTGGACGGAGGAGGTGCCGGTCAACCGGGGCGGTCCGCAGCACCCGCTCACGGACGACGAACTCGCGGTCAAGTTCCGGGAGAACGTCGCGGGCCGCCTCACCGCCGAACGCGCGCGGCAGGTCGAGGGCCTCGTCCTGCGCCTGGACGACCTCGGCTCCGTCGACGAGATACTCCTGCCGCTGGCCCGCCTGGAATCCACCTCACACACACTCCGGAGGAACGCATGACGTCCATCGACGTCCTCGTGACGAACGTCCGCGTCGTACGGCACGCGTGGACCGAGCCGCGGCAGGTTGACATCGCCGTCCGCGACGGCCGCATCGTCCGCGTCGCCGCCGGCATCGACCCGGCGCCGGCCCGCACCGTGGTCGACGGGGGCGGCAAGCTCGCCTTCGCCGGCGTGGTCGACGCGCACCAGCACTGGGGCATCTACAACCCCCTTGACGAGGACGCGGCCTCGGAAAGCCGGGCGGCCGCCCAGGGCGGGGTGACCTCGGCCATCACGTACATGCGCACCGGGCAGTACTACCTCAACCGGGGCGGTGCCTACGCCGACTTCTTCCCCGACGTGCTCGCCGCCACCGCGGATCGGGCTTATGTCGACTACGCCTTCCACCTCGCGCCGATGTCGAAGCAGCACATCACCGAGATCCCCGAGCTGGTCGAGAAGCACGGCGTCACCTCGTTCAAGGTCTTCATGTTCTACGGCAGCCACGGCCTGCACGGCCGGTCGGCCGACCAGAGCCGGTTCCTGATGATCCCAGAGGACGAACGGTACGACTACGCGCACTTCGAGTTCGTGATGCGCGGCGTGCAGGCGGCTCGGGAGCGCTTCCCCGACCTGGCCGGCGAGATATCCCTGTCGCTGCACTGCGAGACGGCCGAGATCATGAACGCGTACACCCGGATGGTGGAGCAGGACGGGTCGCTGTCGGGGCTCGCCGCCTACCATGCCTCCCGGCCGCCGCACTCCGAGGGGCTGGCGGTCAGCATCGCCTCCTACCTGGCCCACGAGACCGGCCTGCCGACGATCAACCTGCTGCACCTTTCCTCGCGCAAGGCCGTCGACGCCGCCGTCCGGATGTCCCAGGCCTTCCCGCACATCGACTTCCGCCGCGAGGTCACGATCGGCCACCTCCTCGCCGACATCGACACCGCCAACGGCCTCGGCGCCAAGGTGAACCCTCCGATCCGGCCTCGCGAGGACGTCGAGGCCCTGTGGGAGTACGTGCTGGACGGAAAGATCGACTGGGTCGTCAGCGACCACGCCTGCTGCCGCGACGAGGTGAAGTTCGGCGAACCCCGCGACGACGTCTTCGTGGCCAAGTCCGGTTTCGGCGGCGCCGAATACCTGCTGCCCGGCTTGATCTCCGAGGGTGCGCGCCGTGGCCTGCCGTACCACCGGATCGCGGAGCTGACCGCGTGGAACCCGGCCAGGCGGTTCGGGCTGCGCACCAAGGGCGACATCGCCGAGGGCTTCGACGCCGACTTCTGCCTCGTGGATCCGGACCACACCTGGACCGTCAGGGCCGCCGACTCCGAGTCGGCACAGGAGTACACGCCGTTCGAGGGCTTCGAGCTGAACGCCAAGGTCACCGACACGTTCCTGCGCGGTGAGCGGGTGCTGGAAGCGGGCGAGGTCGTCGGGGCGCCACGCGGGCGTTACCTGGCCAGGGGGGTGTCAGCTTCTCGGCCGTGAACGGGCGGCCGGGTCGGTCCTCACGGTGCGCTGAGGACGCGGGCGAGCGTGCGCAGGGTTTCCGGCTCCGTGCCCGGGGCCGGCGAGACGCGGAGCACGGGCTCGCGCAGGTCCAGCGGCGCTCTGGCGACGGGGGCGGCCCCCACGAGCAGTCCCGCCCCGGCGGCGCGGGCCCTTGCGGCCTCCACCGAGTCGCCCGCCGGAGGCCGGAGGGTGACGATGGCGGAGGGTTCGTCGAGCGGCTCGGCCACCTGCCAGCCGCCGGCGCCGTGGAGGAGGTGCCGGGCCGTGCGGCCCAGGTCCGCCATGTGCTCGTGCAGGTCCGCGGGGCCGAGGTCCTGGTACTCCCGTACGGCGACGCCGAGTCCCACCCGCGACGCGATCGCTCCTTCCGAGCTCTCGTAGCGGATCGCCCCCGGCAGCGGCTCCGGAACGTCGTCCGCCCATACGTGCCCGCCGAGCGCGGGGGCGGCGGCGTCCATCCCCGCCGCGAGCCCCGGGACGATGAGGAAGCCGGCCCCGCGCGGGCCGGCGAGCCACTTGCGGGACGTGCCCACGTAGGCGGTCGCGCCGGCCCCGCTCACGTCCGTGTGGCCGAAGGACTGGCAGGCGTCCAGCACCAGCGGGACCCCGGCGGCGCGGCACAACGCGCCGGCCTCCCGCGCGGGCTGGACGACGCCCCGGTGGGAGGCGATGTGGACCAGGGTGACCAGGTCCAGTCCCGCGGCCAGCGCGGATCCGAGGCCGTCGAGGTCGAGGCGGGAGTCGGCGTCCACGGGCAGCTCGACGAGCGTCCATGAGCGGCCGGCGGCCAGGCGGCGCAGCAGCATCAGCGTGCTGCCGTACTCCGTGCGGGCGAAGCCGACGCGGCTGCCCGGCGGGAGCCGCCAGCCGCCGAGCAGCGCCGCCATGGCCGCCGTGCCGCTCTCCACGAACGCCACATCCCCGGGAGACGCGCCGTCCCCGCCTCCCCGGCCGTCCGCGCCGATCAGGGAGCCGACGCTGGAGGTCTGGCCGTCCGCGGTGATCAGGGTGGTCAGGGACGCCTTGGCCTCCGTGAGGTCGGGCGCGGCGGCGTAGCCGCCGCGCCCGCGTTCGAGCCGCAGGTGCCCGACGACCGCGTCGAACACCTGGTCGCTGGGCACGTTGCAGCCGGCCGCGTCGAGGTGGCCGGGCGGCACGACGGATCGTGCCGCCCGCCACGTCTTGCCGATCACGTCTGGCCGATCATGCCTGGGCCAGCACCAGGCCGAAGTCGTCCGCGGGGTCGGTGAACCAGCGGATGACGGTGAAGCCGGCCGCGGTCAGCTCGGCGCGCAGCCCGTCGGGGCGGAACTTGGCGCTGATCTCCGTACGCGTCTCCTCCCCCTCGGCGAAGTCCACGTCGAGGTCGAGCGCCGCGACGTGCACCCGCATGGCCCGGGACGCCCGTAGCCGCATCTCGATCCAGTCGTGCTCCTCGTCGTAGCGGGCGACGTGGTCGAACGCGTCCGGCTCGAAGTCGGCGTCCAGCTCCCGGTTGATGACGTGCAGCACGTTGCGGTTGAAGGCGGCCGTCACGCCGGCCGCGTCGTCGTAGGCGGCGACCAGCCGCTTCCTGTCCTTCACCAGGTCGGCCCCGAGCAGGAACGTGTCCCCGGGACGGAGCGTGCCGCGCAGCTCCTTCATGAAGACCCGGCGGGCGTCGGGTTCGAGGTTGCCGATCGTGCCGCCGAGGAAGGCCACCATGCGCCGGCCGGTGCGGGGCAGCAGCCGCAGGTGGCGTTCGAAGTCGGCGCACACCGCGCGTACGGCGAGCCCGGGGTGGCGTTCGGCCAGCCGCTGCGCCGCCGCGGCGAGCGTGACCGCGTCGACGTCGACCGGCGTGTAGCCGCGCAACGTCCCGGCCTCGGTGAGGGCGTCGAGCAGCAGCACGGTCTTCTCGCTGGTGCCCGATCCCAGCTCGACCAGCGTGTCGGCGCCGCTGGCGGCGGCGAGCTCGGCGGCTCGTGCCCGCAGGATGGCCAGCTCGCGCCGGGTCGGGTAGTACTCGGGCAGCCTGGTGATCTGCGAGAACAGGTCACTGCCTGTCTCGTCGTAGAACCATTTGGGCGGCAGGGACTTCGGCATCGATGTCAGGCCGATCCTGACATCGTTTTCGAGGGAGGAGCGCAGGTAGTCGAGGTCGAGGTGGTTGATCAGACGCACGGTCGAATGGCTGACGGGCACGGTGCCTCCTCAAGGAAAGGGTCACATGGGCTGGACGCGCACGCCTTCCGACGAGGCGAGCAGCAGGCTGCGGTCCGGCACGGCCCGCCAGCCGGGCAGGTCGTCGAGCGGTTCGCTCGCCACGACCACGCCGTCCTGGTGACGGTGGACGAAGAGCGTGTCGCCCCAGGCGGTCGCGGCGATGGACGCGCCGTCGCAGGCGAGCAGGTTCAGGCGGGCGCCGGGGTCCTTCTCCCCGGCGTGGGCGACGACCTCCGCGAGGGCCTCCCCGAGGTCGGGCCCGGCGCGCAGCCGCTGGAAGACGGCGGCGGCGAGCCAGGCGGAGTCGCAGGCGCTCTCGGCGCCGTCCGCGAGCGCCCTGACCGCGTCCCGTTCGACGCGGCCGTTGTGGCTGAGCATCCACCGGCCGTCGGTGAACGGCGCGGTGGCGCTCTCCTCGACCGGCATGCCGACGGTGGCGCACCGTACCGCTCCCAGCAGGCAGCCCGAGCGGGCGACCTGGGCGAGCGCGGGCAAATTGGCGTCGGCCCACATCGGGATGGCGCGCCGGTAGCGGACGGGCTCGGCGCGGGCGGGGTCGTACCAGCCCATGCCGAAGCCGTCGGCGTTGACCGTGCCGTGCCGCTGCCGCCGGGGCGCGTACGACTGGGCGAGCAGGCCGTGCTCGGGCTCCTGGATCAGCGTGGCCAGGGCACGGGGTGCGCCGAGCCAGGCCGCGTGCCGGCACACTAGGGCCGCTCCGCGTCACGGGCGCAGCGGAAGCCGGTGAAGATCTGCCGGCGGATCGGGTAGTCCCAGTTCCTGAACGTGGTGCGGATCGCCGCCGGGTCGGCCGCCCACGAGCCGCCGCGCAGCACGCGGTACTCCTGGCCGAAGAAGACCTCGCTGTACTCCCGGTAGGGGAAGCTGCGGAACCCCGGGTAGCCGTCGAACCACGTGCCGGTCCACTCCCACACGTCGCCGATCATCTGCTCGGTCCCGTACGCGCCGGCGCCGGCCGGGTAGGCGCCGAGCGGGGCGGGCCGGGCGGCGCGGTGGCCGAGGTTGGCCAGGGCGGGGGTGGGCTCGTGGTCGCCCCACGGGTATTTCCGCGCCCGGCCCGCCTCGGGGTCCCAGCCGCAGGCCTTCTCCCACTCGGCCTCGGTGGGCAGCCGCTTGCCGGCCCAGCGGGCGTAGGCGTCGGCCTCGTACCAGGACACGTGCTGCACCGGCTCGTCCATGGGCACGGGCTCGGTGCGGCCGAAGCGGATGCGGTGCCAGGCGCCGCCGTCCCTGGTCCAGAACAGCGGGGCGAAGACGCCTTGCCGCTGCCGCCACTCCCAGCCTTCCCTGGTCCACCAGCGGGGGTCGTGGTAGCCGCCGTCCTCGATGAACGCGGTGTAGGCGCCGTTGCCGACGGGCAGCCGGTCGATCCAGTAGCCGGGCAGGTCGACGCGGTGGGCGGGGCGCTCGTTGTCGTAGGCCCACGGCTGGGTGTCGGTGCCCATGAGGAAGGGGCCGGCGGGCACGTACACCTCGTCCTGTCCGGTGGTGCGGGCCGGCGGCAGGTCCCCGTCGCGTACCACGCCGGGCTCCTTCGACAGTTGCAGCGTGGCCAGCATGGTCTCGTCGTGCTGGTGCTCGTGCTGGATGACCAGGCCGAAGACGAAGCCGTCGCGGCGCAGCGGCGCGGGGTCGTCGAAGTCGACGGCGTCCAGGACGTCGAGGACGCGGCCGCGCACGCCCTCGATGTAGCGGCGGGCCTCCGCCGGTCCGAGGATGGGCAGGCTGGGGCGGTCCTTGCGCGGGGTCTTGAAGGCGTCGTAGATGTCGTCGATCTCGGGCCTGAGCGGGGTGATGCCGCCGGCCTCGCGCAGCACCCACAGCTCCTCGTAGTTGCCGACGTGCGCCAGATCCCACACCAGGGGCGACATCAGCGGTGAGTGCTGGCGTACGAGCAGGTCGTCGTCGGCCTCCGTGTAGGCCAGGGACCGGCTGCGCACCGCGAGCAGATCGTTCGCGATGCGTTCCTTGAAGTCGCTCATCCTCGTCCCTCTTCGGTCAGCCAGGCCGGCAGGCGCCGCCCCGGTTCTCTCACCAGATCCATCAGGTCGGCCGCCGGGGAGCGGCCGGTCGTCACGTACCGGTCGGCGAAGGCCGCCACCTCGCCGATCAGGGCGGGGGTGGCGCCCAGGCGGGGCAGCGCCTCGATGGCGGCTCGGAAGCAGGCGTCCGCGGCGCGGGCGAGCCGGGGGTCGGACAGGCCGCGGCGCGCGGCCGCCGCCCACGTCGCGCGCTCCGGTCCGGCCCCCTGCCGCCACCGGGGTCCCAAGCAGGACTCGACGGCGGCGAGCGCGGCGTCGGCGGCGCGGTCGTCGCTGATCAGGGCGTGGGTGACGGCCACGCACACCGGCCAGTCCGCCGGACGCTGCGCGTCCAGGAAGCGGATCTCCAGCCAGCCCCTGGGCCGCACGGGCGGGAACACCGTGGTGGCGTGGTAGGCCAGGTCCTCGGCGGTGGGCGGGCGCTCGCGCGAGCCCAGCCAGTCGCGGAAGGTCGAGCCGTCGCGGACCGTGCGGCAGCGTTCCTCGCCCTCCCGAACGAGCATGACGCGGGCGTCGAGCAGGTAGCGGGCCCAATCGTCAGCCGGGTCGTCCGCCGGGTCGGCGGACGCGGGTACGGGCGCCGTCCTGGTGGGGTCGAGGTGCTCCCACACGGCCTGGCGGCCCGACATCCATCCGCACGGACGGCCCCGGCTGAGCGGCGAGTTGGCGAAGGCGGCGGTCAGCACCGGGCCGAGCAGGTGTGCCCGCTCCCACCGCGTGCGGGGTTGCTCCCCCAGGTCCAGGTTGACCTGGATGGACGCCGTGCAGCACATCATCAGCGCGCCGTACGGCCGGCCGAGGAACTCCGCCATCGCGTCGTAGCGTGGCTGCTGTAACTGCCGCACCGCCGGGCGCATCGGGTCGAGGCCCACGCCCGCCAGCACCATGCCGTCGCGCGCCAGGGCCTGGCGGGCGGCGGCCACGTCGGCGGTGAGGCCGGCGATCGCGCCGGTCAGCGAGCCGGCCGGGCCGGACAGCTCCAGCTGGCCCCCCGGTTCGAAGGTGACCCGGCTCCCGCCGGGCAGTGGCGGCAGCGCCCGCTCGACCCGGTCCATCGGGACGTGGCGGGTGGCCGACCTGCGGTCGAAGACGAGGAACTCCAGCTCCACGCCCACCCGGTCGTCACCGGTGGAGCGGAAGCACCGGCGCGCGTAGTCTCCGACCTCCGAGGCGTCTCTCAGCGGCGAGCCCTCGGCCGTGAGCCCGATCATCGTCTTGCCCTCGCGTGGCACATAGCTCTATAGAGCCGCCGGCCGCGCGAGCGTTACGGGGGAATTGTCAGGATTGTCGGCGCTGCTTGAAGGCGGACATCAGCCGCTCGCGCGTGCGGCCCGACAGCTTCTCCGGGGGCTGGTCGCCGACCGCCCGGATGGTGACGCGGAACTGGTGGACGTAGCGCCGGCAGTCGTCGCAGCAGGCCGCGTGGGCCTCGAATGCGGCGCGAGCGGGCGGGTCGAGGGCGTCGTCGAGGTAAGCGGTGATGGATTCAACCAGTTCGCCGCACGTGAACCGCTTCACGACGTTAACCGCCTTACCTTCTGCGTATTGAACCGTTTCACCTATTCTGGCTGCTTCACCGACTCGAAGTAACTCTCCAACAACTCGCGGACCGCCGTACGGGCTCGATGCAACAGCACCCGCTGGTTGACGGCGGAGATCTCCAGGATCTCGCACACCTCCTCGGAGGTGCATCCCTCCACGTCGCGCAGCGTGATCACGATGCGCTGCCGCGGCGGCAACGTCGCCAGCGCCTCGCCGATCAGGCCCCGCACCTCCGCGGCGAGCGCCTGCCCTTCGGGCGTCGGCCAGACCGCGGGTGCCTCCTTCCAGCTGCCCGGCAGGGCCGCGTCGATCCCGTTGAACCGGGCGGGATCGACGGCCGGGCCGGCGTCCCGCTCGAAGGCGCTCCACGGCAGTGTACGGCTCTCGCGCACGCTGCGCCTCTTCGCCGTGTTCACGAGGATGCGGTAGACCCAGGTCTTCACGGACGAGCGGCCCTCGAAACCGTCGATGGCGCCGATCACCGCCAGCCACGTGTCCTGCACGACCTCTTCCGCGGAGTCGTCGGTGGAGACGTAGGAGCGGGCCACCCGCAACATGCCCCGCGCCCAGGTGTCGAGCAGCGTCGCGAACATCTCCTCGTCGCCCGCCCGCAGAGCGGAGACGACGACGTCATCCGGGGGCAGCCCGCTGCCCGCGAGGGACCCCACGATCGCTTCCTCCCCGTAGCGTTGGGGACATCATCACATCCCGCCGTCCACCGCTTCCACCGGGGCCGCCTCCGCTCTCGGGCTCTGCGTCGGGCGCACACGGAAGTCATCGCGAACAGCCGCTACGACATACCCGTTTTCCACCTGTGATCACAGATCATGACGTTTCCTTTGCCTGAGCCGGCCGTGCGAGCGAGCGCGTCCGGCCGGACGCGCTCGCGGCACGCGGGTCAGGCCCGGTGCATGGGCGTCCAGACCGTCATCGGCCCGGCGCCGCGGTTGGCCCACGCGTAGTACGGGACGAACGTCAGATCGGCCGGGCCCGCGTGCTCCGGCTCCTGGGGGGCGGCGGCGGTGCGGTAGGGGAAACCGCCGTCGTCCTCCCGGTGCACGTGGGCCCGGCCGCGCGCGGTGACCGGCACCACGTCGGCGGGCAGCCCGGCGACCGCGCTCGCGTCGCGGAGGTCCGCCGCGGCCAGGCACAGGTCGTCGACGATCACCCCCGGGTGGTCGGCCTGCTCCAGGCAGTAGACCAGCGGCCCGCGCTCGACCGCGACCTGGCCGCGGGCGACGTCGAGCCGGGGCACGGCGGCCGTCAGCCGGGGCCGGATCCCGAGGTCGAGCACCACCCGGTCGCCCGGCCGCCACGCCCTGCGCACGCGGTGGTAGCCGCCCGGCTCGGCCGGCCGCCCGTCCATCCCGGCCGCGTCGGCCCAGGCGGGGATGCGGGCCGACAGGGTCCACGGCTGGTCGGGGGTCTCCCTGACCACGATCTCGACGCGGCCGGTCCACGGGTAGCCGGTCTCCACCTCGAGCAGCACGCCGCCGGCGCGCACGGTGCCGGGCGCGTACAGGTGGAGCTGGACGCCGTCGCCGTCGCCGGTGGCCAGGTAGTGGTCGAGGGAGGAGAACAGGCGCATCACGTTCGGCGGGCAGCAGGCGGTGCCGTACCATCCCTGCCGGCCCCGGGCGGGGGCGCGCAGGTCGTCGGGGTCGGCGCCCGCGCGCACGCGCAGCGCGTTGACGTAGAAGAAGTGCTCGCCGTCGAGCGAGACGCCGGGCAGCACGGCGTTGTAGAGGGTGCGCTCGATGAGGTCGGCGAACGCGGCGTCGCCGGTCGCCAGCAACATCCGCCACGACCACTGGATGCTGCCGATCGCCGCGCAGGTCTCGCAGTACGCGGTGTCGGGCGCCAGCTCGTGGTGGCCGCCGAACGCCTCGCCGTACCAGTTGGAGCCGAGACCGCCGGTCAGGTAGGTCTTGGTGGCCACCATGTCGCGCCACTGCCGGTGGAGGGCGGCGAGCAGGTCGAGGTCGGAGGTCTCGACGGCGACGTCGGTCGCCCCCGCGGCGAGGTACATCGCGCGCACCGCGTGCCCCTCGACCGTGGTGGCCTCGGCGACCGGCACGCGGTCCTGCCGGTAGCCGGGGCCGTGGTGGCCCTTCAGCTGGATGAGCGAGCGGCCCCTCGCGGCCACCTGGCGGGCGGCGAGATCGAGGTACGCGGGCACGCCGGTCTCGCGGTGCAGCTCGGCCAGGCCCATCTCGACCTCGGGATGCCCGTCGAGCGCGTCGGCGGGGAGGTCCTTGGCCAGGTGGTCGGCGAAGCGGGCGGCCACCCGGAGCAACGTCTCGTCGCCGGTGGCGCGCCGGCCCGCGACGGCGGCCTGCATGAGGTGGCCCGCGCAGTAGAGCTCATGGCTGGAGGCCAGGTCGGAATAGCGTCGCCGGCCGGTGAGCTGGGTGTGCGTGTGGAGGTAGCCGTCGGCGCACTGCGCGGCGGCGACCAGCTCCGACGCCTGCGCGTACGACCGGGCGAGGCCGTCGTCCTCGCGTCTGCCCCGCTCCCAGGCCAGCGCCTCCAGCCACTTGTAGACGTCGGAGTCGGCGAAGATCTTCCCCCCGTGTTCGGCGGGGTGCTCCCCTCCGCCACCGCGGGCGGCCTGCCGCAGGTTGTCGAAGGCGCCGGACTCGTGCACCCGCTCGCCGCCCAGCGGGATCGTCACCTCGCGGTTGACCCGCTGCCGCGCCCCCCAGAACCCGTCCCGCAGGCGGGCTCCCGTCACGGGCCGCAGGGTCACCGCCGCACCAGCACCTGGCCGCACCACCGGATCAACGCTCATGCCACCATCCTCTCCCAGCGATACATATCCAACAAGATACGAATATTTATGCACGCCTTGACGCGAGTCAACCGGCGAAGCAGGCTGAATGCGACATCTATGCACAGTTGAATATTTATGTGCGACGAAGGGATGGCCATGCCAGAGATCCCCGACACCGTGCTGCTCGAAGAGCGGGCCGAGCTGGCGATGAACGCGGTGGCCGGACTGCCCGACACCGACCCAGACACGGGCATGGACGGCATTCCGTACTTCAGCGCCGACCTGCTCGCCCGCCCCGCGGCGCTGCGGCACGGCGACTGGGACTACGGCTCCAGCCACGGCCGGCTGCTCGACGCGTGCCTGCTCGCCAGGCACATGACCGGCAAGGACACCTGGCGGGAGGTCGAGGACGGCTTCCGGCGCCGGCTGACGAGCTTCTTCGGCCCCGACGGGCTGAGCTACCGGCGGGCCCGCCCCGAGGCCGGCTGGGCCCCGAACGCCAACCTCATCGACCAGCGGGCCGTGCTCCTGTCGCTCACCACGTGGTACGTCTCCGACGGCGACCCCAGGGCCAAGGAACTGGCCGACCGGCACGTGGCCGCCCTCAAGCGGATCGCGATCAAGGAGCGGGACGTCTGGTTCTACCCCGCCTCCGAGTACACCCCCGACGGCTGGCCCTCCCCCAACGCCATCGCGCTGCACCTGGCCCCCGACCCGGCGTCGTTCAGCGGCCGGCTGATCATGCCGCTGCTCCGCTACCACCAGGCGACCGGCAACGAGGACGCGCTGGAGTTGTGCGGCTGGTTCGCCCGGCTGATCGTGCACAAGAGCGGCGTCTACCACGAGGACGGCAGCTTCAACGCCGCCCGCGCCTACCGCAGCGGCCACTTCCACACCCGCCTCGGCACCCTCGAAGGGCTGGCCCGCTACGCCCGCCACACCGGCGACCACGAGCTGACCGCGTTCGTACGCCGCTCCTACGACTGGGCGCTCACCCAGGCCACCAGGTTCGGCTGGACGCCCGGCGACCTCGAAGGCCAGCGCTACGAGCATGAGAGCTGCTCACTGGTCGACCTGATCGGCACCGGCGTCACGCTCGCCCGGTCAGGGCACACCGCCTACTGGGGCGTGGTGGAGCGGTTCCTGCGCAACCACCTCGTCGAGTCCCAGCTGCTCGACCTGAGCTGGGTCGAGTCGGCCCCCGACACCTCGGGCGACGAGCCCGGCTGGGTGACGCACGTGCGGGTGGGCGAGCGGGTGCGCGGCGCCTTCGCGGGGTACGGCGCGCCCAACGACTACGTCTGCGACATCGAGCTGGGCCGCGGGCACACCGCCGACGTGCAGGCCTGCTGCGTCGGCTCCGGCCTGCGCGGGCTGTTCTGGGGGTGGAACTCCATCGTCACCGGCGACGACCGTGACGTGCGGATCAACCTGCTGCTCACCCGGGCCACCGAGCGGGTCACCGTGCTCAGCCACCTCCCCCACGAGGGCCGCGTCGACCTTGACGTGCACCAGGACCTGCGCGAGCTGCGGATGCGGGTGCCCGAATGGGCCGGGTACGCCAAGGTGCGCGTGACCCGCGACGGCGACGGGTTCGGCGGGACCGAGACGGGGGCGTGGGCGCCCGACGGCTACCTGTCCGTCCGCGCGCCCAGGCGGGGCGAGCGGATCACCGTCACGTTCCCCGTACCCGAGTCGACGAGCACGGAGGTCGCCTCCGGCCGGGAGTTCCAGGTGCGCTGGCGCGGCGACGACGTGATCGGCATCAGCCCCGAGGGCACCGCCCGGCCGATGTACAGCGGGCGCAAGATCCACCCCACCGCGCCACGGCGCGACTACACGCTGGCCCGGCCGGCCACGGAATGGGCCTGGTGAGCACCCTGATGAGCACCGTGAACGGATGGACTCTCCCCGCGGTTCCCGCCGGCGCCGCGCTGCACCCGTACGACCTGCGCTGCGAGCACCTCGCCACCCCGCAGGGCATCGCCACCCGCGAGCCCAGGCTGAGCTGGCGGCTGGCATCCGACCGGCGCGGCGACGCGCAGGCCGCGTACCGGATCACGGTCCGCGCCGGCGGCGCTCCCGCCTGGGACAGCGGCTGGATCGACGGCGAGGACACCAGCGCCTGCTACGGAGGCGCGCCACTGGCGTCGTTCGCCCGCTACACCTGGCAGGTCCAGGTCCGCTCCGCGGATGGCGGGACGGCGGCGGCCGAGTCGTGGTTCGGCACCGGCGTGCTGCACCCGGACGAGTGGGCGGCCGCCTGGATCGGCCACGACCCGGAGACCCTGCCGCCGTTCGAACCGCCCGCCGACGACCGTGAGCCCCGCAGCGTACGCACCGGGTCGCTGCCCGCGCCCCGCTACTTCCGGCGCGTCGTCGACCTGTCGCCGGTGACCGCCGTACGCGTCGCGTGCACCGCCCGCGGCCTGTACGAGCTGCGCGTCAACGGCCACCGGGTGGGCGACGGCGAGCTGACCCCCGGCTGGACCGACTACCGCTACCGCGTCCCGTACCAGGTGTACGACGTCACCGACCTGATCGGCGACGGCCCCGCCTGCGTGGGGGCGGTGCTCGCGGACGGCTGGTGGTCGGGCAGCCTCGGCTGGGACGGCCGGCAGCAGGCCCAGCGCTACGGCAGACGTCCCGAACTGCTCGTCCAGCTCGTGGCCGACCACGCCGACGGCTCGCGCACGGTCGTCGGCACCGACGGGAGCTGGCGGGAGAGCACCGGGCCGCTGCGCTACGCCGACCTGCTGATGGGCGAGTGGTACGACGCCCGCCTGGAGCAGCCCGGCTGGGACCTGCCCGGCTTCGACGACTCGTCGTGGGCCCCCGCCCGCGTCGTCGACACCCGCCACGACGTCCTCGTGCCCGCCGCGGCCGAGCCCGTCCGCGTCACCGAGGACCTCGTGCCCGTCGAGACCCGGCGGGACGGTGACGGCCGCACCATCGTCGACCTGGGGCAGAACATCGCCGGCCGGGTGCGGCTGACGCTGCGCGGCGCCCCGGCCGGCACCCGCGTCACGCTGCGCCACGGCGAGACGCTCGACGACGGCGGCGGCCTCTACACCGCCAACCTGCGCTCGGCCGAGGCGACCGACCACTACGTGGCCGCGGGACGGCCGGAGGAGACGTTCGAGCCGCGCTTCACCGTCCACGGCTTCCGGTACGTGGAGGTCACCGGGCACGCCGACGTCGACCTGGTCGGCCGGGCCATGCACTCGGACACGCCGGTCGCCGGCGAGTTCTCCTGCTCCGACGACATGGTGCGGCGGCTCACGAGCAACATCCGGTGGAGCCAGCGGGGCAACTTCGTGTCCGTGCCGACCGACTGCCCGCAGCGGGACGAGCGGCTCGGCTGGACCGCCGACGCGCAGGTGTTCCTGCCCACCGCCTGCTACAACGCCGACGTGGCCGCGTTCTTCACCGGCTGGCTGGCCGACCTGCGCTGCGCGCAGACCGCCGAGGGCGCGGTGCCCGACGTGGTGCCGCACGTGATGACGGAGCGGCACGGCGCCCCCGGCTGGGGCGACGCCGCCACCGTCGTGCCGTGGCACCTCTACCGGGTCTACGGCGACGAGCGGATCCTGCGCGACAGCCTGCCCAGCATGCGCCGGTGGGTCGACCACGTCGAACGCCACAACCCCGGCCTGATCTGGCGCGACCGGGTGGGCAGCCACTACGGCGACTGGCTGCAGGCGGGCGTGCGGACCTCCCGCGACGTGATGGCCACCGCGTACTTCGCGCTGAGCGCCGGCCTCACCGCCCGGGCCGCCTCCGTGCTGGGTCACGCGGACGTCGCCGAACGGTACGCGGGGCTGCGGGCGCGGATCGGGGAGGCGTTCGCAGGCGAGTTCGTCTCCGCCGACGGGCGGGTCTCGGGCGACACGCAGACGGGATACCTGCTCGCGCTCGCGCACGGGCTCGTCCCCGACGAGCTGGTGCCCGCCGCCGTGGGACACCTGGTGGCCGACCTGGAGCGGCGGGGGCGGCGGCTGACCACCGGGTTCGCCGGCGTGGGGCTGCTGGGGCCCGTCCTGTCCGCGTACGGGCACCACGACCTCGCCTACGACCTGCTGCACGACGACCGCTACCCGTCCTGGGGCTACTCGATCAAGCGCGGGGCCACCACGATCTGGGAGCGGTGGGACGGCTGGACGGAGGAGAACGGCTTCGGGCCCGTCGCCATGAACTCCTTCAACCACTACGCGCTCGGCTCGGTGGGCGAGTGGCTGTACAGCGGGGTGGCGGGGATCGGGCAGGAGGAGGACTCGGTGGGATACCGGCGGCCGCTCGTCCGGCCGCTGCCCGGCGGCCGGCTGCGGTGGGCCGCGGCGGCGTACGACACGCCGCTGGGGCGGCTGAGCAGCCGGTGGGAGATCTCCGGCGGCGAGCTGACGCTGGAGGTGCGCGTCCCGCCGGGCGCGCTCGCCACCGTCCACGTGCCCACCACGGACCCGTCGTCGGTCCGCGAGTCCGGCGCGCCGCTTGCCGCCGCGGGCATCGACGTGATCGAGTCGACCGAAGCCGCTTCGGTGTGCCGGGTCGGCTCCGGCCGGTACACGTTCACCGCGTCGTGGGGACGGTGACGCACCGGCCGGTGACCACGTGGGCCGCCGCCGCGGAACGCCTCGGCGGCGGCCTGCGTGACCTGACCGTGCGCAACGTCGTGCGGACCACCGTGGGCGGGAGCGGCCTGCGCGTCCGGCTGACCAACGCCTTCGGGGACCGGCCCGTGACGTTCGGGCACGTCCACGTGGGCGTCCCGCTGGCCGGGGCGGCGCTGGAGCCGGGGTCGAACCGGATGCTGGCGTTCGGCGGGAGCCCCGAGGTGACGGTGGCACCGGGCGCGACGACCCTCAGCGACCCGCTCCCCGTACGGGTGCGCCCGCGCCGCCGCCTCGCCATCAGCCTGCACGTCCGCGGCGAGGCCGGCGTCCTGACCGGGCGCAACCGCGCCACCGCCCCCGCCTACCCGCCGCCCGGCACCGGCATGGAGCGGCCGCCGGAACCCGCCACCGCGCCGGCTTACCGGTCGATCCCCGGTGATCACGCCGCCGACGAGGGCTCGGAGGCGTTCACCGAGGAGGTGGCGGTCTGGCACTGGCTGGACGCGCTGACGGTCACCGCGCCCGCCCCCGTGTCGACCGTGGCGGTGCTGGGAGACTCGATCGCCACCGGTGTCGGCTCCGAGACCGGCCACGGCTGGGTGGACCTCCTCGCCGACCCGGCCGTACGCGGGTCTCCCCCGATGGCCGTGGTCAACGAGGGCGTCTCCGGCGGCCGCGTGCTGGCGGCGGGCACCGGACGCTCCGCCGAGGCCCGCCTGGCCGCCGAGGTGCTGACCAAGCCGGGCATCGGCACCGTGATCCTGCTGGCCGGGCTCAACGACCTCGGCGCGGGCGCGCGGGCCGAGGACCTCGTCGCCGCGTACGCCCGCATCGCAGCGACAGCCCGCGCCGCCGGGGTCCGCGTGGTCGGCGGCACGCTCACCCCGTTCGCGGGCGCGGAATACCACACCGAGCAGGGGGAACGGGCCCGGCAGCAGGTCAACGCGTACGTCCGGCGCGGGGGCGCGTTCGACGGCGTGGCCGACTTCGACGCCGCCCTCCGCGACCCCGCCGACCCTGCCCGCCTGCTCCCCTGCCACGACTGCGGCGACCACCTCCACCCGAGCGCGGCCGGCCACCGGGCGATGGCCGCCGCGGCTGAGGCGCCGCTGAAAAGAGTTCACGGCACATTCGGCCGTTGACGTCATGCGCTACGCGCCGCCCGCAGGTGCGGTCGTCAAGGTGCGCAGCTCTCGGGCAGCATCCAGAGCGCGAGCCTTCTCAGGCAGGGCTTCGAGGATCCGACCGAAGGTACGGCGGCGGATCGTGCTGATCGGCCATGCATGGGCAGTCGTCAGCGCGTGCGCAAGTAGGCGCTCTCCTGCGGCATCCCGGCCGCCGGGCCGCAACGCGGCTGCAACACGAACTGACCGCGCCACAGGAGATCAGACACTTTGCGGGAGCCTGTCTTCTGCAAAATCATGGTGTCGCTCCCCTCCGGCCTCAGTGGCACTGGCTAGGGTCCTGCTCGATCAACTGGCGATGCTTCGAAGCCCAGCACCGGGAATATCGTGCGACATCCATCCGTTCTTCCGCCTGCTGCCACCCCTTCTGACGCGCCCTGCCCCCGAAGATCCCAGGAGTGTTTTGCGCCCAGCCGACCGCGGGCGGAACGGATCCGTGATCGGCTACGCCGCCTGGACCACGGCATACAGCACGGCATCCGGCGGGTGGCGACGCTGGTACTGCTGTTCCCGCTGCTCCTGCTCCTCGGCCGCGCCATCCCGTACCTGCTCCAGGCTCCCCTCCTGCTCAGCTACGGCTGCCTGGTGCTCACCTCCACGATCGTGATCTTCTATCTCGCCTACACCAGGTACGCCGACCCGGCCGTGCATCCGCCACGCACACACCGCCGCGGCCGCGACACGGACCTGTTCGTCCCGCTGCCCGCTCAGCCCACCGTCAGTTTCCTGGTCGCGGTGCGCAACGAGGAGTCGGGCATCGAGGCGTGCGTGCGTTCCATGGTGGCGGGCGACATCGACGGTGTGCAGGTCATCGTGGTGGACGATGCTTCTGCCGACGGTACCCCGGACGTCCTGCGGGATCTCGCCCGCGAGCTGCCCATCGAGGTCCTCTTCCTGGAGGAGAACGTGGGCAAGAAACGGGCGCTCGTCCGCGGCATGGAACATGCCACGGGGAACGTGATCGCCTTCACCGACTCCGACTGCGTGCTGGCCGCAGACGCCCTGTCCCGCTGCGTCACCGCGCTCGTTCAGCATCCCGAACTGGGCGCGGTCAGCGGGCACGCGCGCGCACTCAACGCCGAGCAGAGCATGCTCTCGCGTGCGCAGGACGTGTGGTACGAGGGCCAATTCCGCGTGATCAAGGCGGCCGAGTCGGTCTTCGGGGCGGTCGTCTGCGTCTCCGGGCCACTCGCGGTCTTCCGCCGGGACGCCATCTACAACTACCTCCCCGCCTGGGCCGGGGACCGTTTTCTCGGCGCGGAGTTCCGTTTCGCCACTGACAGGCAGCTCACCGGATATGTCCTCGGCCAGCGATACCGTGGGCGCGAGTTGAAGCGGCGACACGCCGATTCGCCGTTCGTGCAGGACGTCGACTACCCCGAGCTCGCCTGGCGCACGTCGTACGTACGCTCGGCCCGCGTTTGGACCACGGTGCCCGCACGGTTCCGGCCGTTCCTGCGCCAGCAGATCCGATGGAAGAAAAGCTTCATCCGCAACCTCTTCTTCACTGGCACGTTCATCTGGAGGCGCGGGGCTGGGGCCGCCGCGCTGTATTACGGGCACGTGCTGTGGGTGCTCGCCGCACCGGTGCTCGTGCTCCGCCACCTGCTGTGGGCGCCGCTCAACGGCTTGTGGCTGATGACCTTGCTGTATCTGTCCGGAGTGGTGATCAAAGGATTTTTCTGGGGCATGGCGTTCAAGTTCGGTGAGGACGGCTCATCGCGCTGGCGTTATCGGCTGGTGATGAGCCTACTGTCCTCGGTGCTGCTGTCGTGGCTGCTGCCGTATGCCGCCGTGACGATCCGGCGCAAGATCTGGTTCCGGGGCGCTTCGTGAAGCGGCTGCTCAGCTCTGTCGCCGGGGTGCTGCTCGCCATGGCGATCGGCGCACTGTACGTGTTCGTGCTCAGCCGAGGAGGGTGGCTGCCGTGGCAGATCCTGTGACCGGACGCAGCGCCGCCGTGCGGGTGGTCAGGGCGAGCCTCACGCTCTTGGCGCTGGCGGCATTGGCCGCGCCTTTCGTGTTGTCCTGGCGGCTGCACGAGCATCTGAGGTCGGTCGCCAAACAGGAGACCACCAGCCCTGGCCCGCTCCCGGCCAACGTGGTGGCCGGCTGGCGCGGCCTGGCCGCCGGCCTGCCCGACCGCGCCGCACCGGTTGTCCTCACCTACCACGACATCCGCCCCGGCGGCGGCGGCCCGTACACGGTGACGCCGCAGCAGTTCGAGTCGCACATGAGTGCCTTGCGCGCGGCGGGATACGAAACGCTGTCGGCCGCGGAGGTGGCCGCATACGCGCAGGGCGGATCGGTGCCGCGACGTTCGGTGGTGATCACGTTCGACGACGGGGCGCGCGGTCTGTGGATCTACGGCGATGCGATTCTGGCCCGTCATGGCATGCGGGCCTCGGCGTTCCTCATCACCGGCCTGGTAGGCCGCAGGCCGTACTACCTGTCCTGGGAGGAGATCTCCCGGATGGCGGCATCGGGACGATGGGACTTCCAGAGTCACACCCACGACCTGCACGCCCGGGTCGCGATTGGGCCCGACGGGCGGACCGGGTCGCTGCTGACCAACCGGGTCTACTACGCCGCGGCGGGTGAGTGGGAGAGTCTCGCCCGCTACCAAGCGCGCATCCGAGCCGATTTCGCGGCAGCGTTCCGCGCGTTCGAACAGCATGGGCTGCCGCGGCCGGTCTTGTTCTCCTACCCCTTCTCCGACTCCGGCGAGGGGCGGCCCTCGGAGCACCCATCGACCGGCACGACGCAGTTCTCGGTCCGCTCCGGGGCGGGTCCCACCGTAGCCAAGATCTCCACCGAAACTCTCACGCCTGCGGCGGAACGGCACGCGTCCGCCTTCACCCACCACGTGATCAAAGACTCCTTCGCGCTGGCGATGAGCAACCACGCATCGCGTCCGATGCCGCCCAGCCGCAGATCCTCGGCGGCGCAGGAGTACGAACGGTTGGAGGTCCGGGCGGACACGACGGCCGACGTCCTGATGCGCGAGGTGATGCGGCGCACCGAGATCCCTCCCCTCGGGATGCCGCTGGAAGACCACGAGCGGTGGACGTCCGTCAGCGGGAAGCCCGTCGGGCAGGGTGACTTCCCGTTGACCGGCAGGCGCCCGCCGCCGGGCCGCGACACCTACAGATACGCCGCCTACGCCCCCTACGGCTCGGCGGACTGGGACCACTACGCCGTGGAAGTGCGGGTGTCCCGGCTTGCCGCGAACACGAACACCGCCAGCCTGTACGCCCGCATCGGCGGGCGGGCGCCGGTGGCGATCCGGCTGTCTACTCACACGGCCCAGCTCATCCGCGGCCGGAGCGGCGGGCGCGTCCTCGCCGAGCACCCGCTTACACCCGGTGCCACGCACCATGTGATGCTCACAGTGCAACGAAGCAGGATCGTCGCGCTGGTCGATGGAGCGATCCGGCTCAGCACGCCCACTCGCCACGGCGCCGACAACACCGGCGGCATCGCACTGTCGATCGTTCGCGACCGCACCGGCCAGCGCTGGCCGGTTTTCACCGGCTTGCGCGTGACTCCGAGCGGAAACCTGCCAACATCCGCTGAAGCCGGACGCTCGGCCCGAGCCGAAGAGCCCGGGAATCCAGGACGATGAGTCCTGGAAAACCGGTTGAGGGGTCCACGAAAGCAAGACCCCGTCATCGCCCGATACACCCGGTAGCTCCCATCAGGCGGCGGGCATGACGCCGAGGGCGGTCAGGAGCATCGGCACGGCCAGCAGGAGCAGCCCCAGCGCAACGGGCCCGCCCACGACGCCGAGGGCGATGACGCCCTTGCGGATCTCGAAGCGCCGCGAGTAGGAGATCGCCAGGGCGCCGAATCCGATCGCCATCAGCGTGAAGAACAGCACGTAACCGACTCCGGCCAGGGTGATCTGATCGGCCGAGCCCATCAGGCCCAGCGCCATGCCGAACGCCTGAACGACGGCGCCGAGAGCGTAGATGGACAGCAGGGCGAACGCGCTCCACAACACCACGCCCAGAACCGCCGGGGGAAGGATCGTGGGACGGTTGGCGATCGACGACAGCGCCGCACCCGCGCCCACCAGCTTCAGCACGACGACGAGCCAGTTCATCACGAGAAGGCCTGATGCGTACGCGGCGTAGGGGCCGCCGTCGAAACGGCCGGTCAGCTCGAAGATGACGTTGACGACGGCGAATCCGACGCAGCACAAGGCCACCAGCAGGGCGGTCACGACGATACGAGTGCCAGGTCGCACGGGAGCCGCGGCACGATGACGAGAGAACACGGGGGAACCCATGCGACCAGTCGACATGCGTCCTGCACATCGCGTCCTCCCCTGTGAGGGTGAATTGCCGGCCAGGTCTCCCCCTGCGGTGGGAGGGTTGCGTCCACGGGAGTGGTGTACGAGTTCGGCCTGGTCACAGGCGCGAAGCAGATCGAGACCGACGACCCCGACATGTTGCGATCCATGGTGAAGACCATGGCCGAAGCGATCCCAGGTCCGGGCCGGCGGCGTGGGAGGTCTCGCTTCCCGTCATGGCTGGTGTCCGCGGACGAACACGGCCACACCCTCGGCGATCCATGCCGCGCGCTCGGTGACTGACACGGGCGAGGCCGGCGGGCCCGGGAGGGCCGAGACGAGTCGGGAAAAGTGCACCGCGGCGCGCTCGGCATCGGCGATGCGCAGCAGTCCGGCCTCAGCCCACCCGGCGAAGATCCGGGACAGTTCGGCGCGGACCCGTCCGGCACCGGCCTGCCACCACTCGGCGATGACGTCGGTGCCCAGGTGCCCGGCCTCGGCGCGGACCTGGCCGATCAGGGCCCGGTGCGCGGTGGCGTGCGGGATGCCGGCCAGCCAGTCGCCGGCGTCGTCGAGCCAGTCCAGGGCGAATGCCCGTAGTGCCGACTCGACCTCCTCTGCGGTCTCCACAGGTGAGAGGTGACGGTCGATGAGTGCGATCTCAGCTTCAGCGACCCGGCCTGCCGAATCCACGATCACAGCGGCGAAGACTGCGGGCTTGTCGGCGAAGTGCTTGTAGATCGTGCGCGTCGAGACCCCCGACGCGGTCGCGATCGCATCGATGCTCGCCCGCGCGAAACCGTCGCGAGCGAAGACCTCAAGGCCTCCGGCCATGATCGCCTCGTGCTTCGCCGGCCGCAGCCTGCTCACTGGCTCGCCGGGCGCATCTGCCTCTGGACTCACGATGACTCCTCGTTCTTTCCGGCCGTTGCACTAATGTAAAGTCGTCGTTCTACTTTACCATCTGATCGAGGAGAACTTATGCCCCGCATCGCCGTCATCATCGGCAGCACCCGCACCCACCGCCGCGGCAAGGCCGTGGCCGACTGGACCCTGACCACCGCCCGCAAGGCCGCCCCCGAGGGGGTCGAGCTGGAGCTGGTCGACCTGGCCGACTTCGACCTCCCCGTCCTCGACGAGCCCGCCTCGGGCGCCTGGGGCGTCTACGCCCACGACCACACCAAGCGCTGGTCCGAGACTGTCGCCTCCTTCGACGGGTATCTGATCGTCACCCCTGAGTACAACCACGGGGTTCCCGGTCCGTTGAAGAACGCACTGGACTACCTGTACTACGAGTGGAACCACAAGGCGATCGGGTTCGTCAGCTACGGGACCGTCGGCGGCGTGCGCGCCGTGGAGCAGCTGCGCCAGATCGCCGCCGACTTCAAGCTCGCCGACGTCGCCGCCCAGGTCACGCTCAACACCTTCACCGACTTCGACTACACCGGCATCGACATCACCGAACCCACCGTCACCGGCGTCTTCGCCCCGGCAGAGCGCCACGCCGGTGACCTGGCGAAGCTGGTGGAGGAGGTCACCGTGTGGAGCCGGGCCCTGGCTCAGGTGCGCGACGCGACGACCGAGGCCTGACCACACGTCCCAGCGGCGCGGCCGACTCTCATGCACACCACACCCGAAGACGCCGGCGACGAGGAGGGTGGGCGGGAGGCCGACTCGTCGGTGTTCCCGCCGGCCACGCGCTACACGGGCACGTCGTACAGCTTCCAGTTCTCCGGCATCATCGGGCGGCATCGCCCTCTTCGTCACGACCGCGCTGCTCAACGGGATGGACTCGTGGCTGCCCGTCGCGTTGTACGGAGGGCTCGCGGCGGTCATCAGCATCGTGTGCGTGATCGCCGTCCGCACCCACGACCAGCTGACCTCCGATGCCAGGACGACCGCCACGCTGCCGGGCCGGCAGTGATGCGCGGGACGAGCCGCCGGAATGACGTGTCAGCGGTTCGGGAGGTGGATCGCCGGTTCGGGGCGGTGGATGCCCCGGGGGCGGTAGCCGAGGGCGCCGGAGAGGCCCAGGTGGTCGGCGAGGAGCCAGATGATGGCGAGCCACATCTCCGTGCCCTGCAGGCCGGGCACGCGGGCCGCGCCGGTGCCGCCGGTGAGGGCGAAGCTGAGGCCCGCGCCGTCCTGCCAGCCGCCCAGCGCGCGGCGCAGATGCCGCCGGGCCCACGCCTCGCCCTCCTCGCGGCGGTGCGCCGTCTGCCTGCCCGCCAGCCACAGCGGATGGATGACGTCGAGCACGTTGCAGGCGTTGCCGGTGTCCCCGTGGAAGTAGCGGGGGTCTCGGGCGTGGGCGAGCACGGTGTCGACGGCCCGCTCGGGGTACGGCAGCGGCATCCCGAACTGCGCGTACGTGCCCCTCGTGAGCCGGTAGAAGCCGTTGACCACCATCAGCCAGCCGGCGTCGGAGTCCGGTTCGCCCCACATGCCGTGGCTCTGCCGGCAGCGGGTGAGCAGCCAGCCGTACAGGGTCTCGAGGTCGCCGCGCAGGCCGAAACCGGCGAGGTTGCGGTAGAGGCCGGTGCCGACGGCGTCCACCACCGAGCCCGACGTCCAGGCCTCGCGGTCCCAGTCGAGGGCGTCGAGCGCGGCGGTCAGGTCCTTGCCGGCGAGGTCGTGGACGGCGTGCACGGGGTGCCGGAAGCCGGTGCCGAGCAGGTCGAGCGCGTAGCCGGCGCAGAGCACGTGGTAGGCCGTGACACCCTCCAGCTCCGGGCCGGCGCCTCCCGGGTCCGTCGAGCCGGGAGCGCCGGAGTCCTCCGCCCCCACCCGTTCCGGCGAGCCGGGCGCGCCGATCTCCGGGATCAGGCCGGTGGCGGGGTCCTGGCGGTCGCGCAGGAAGGCGACGATCTCCTCGCGCGCGGGCACCGGCGGCGGGCCGCCGAGGAGCAGGTCGGCGATCTCCACGGCGTCGCACCAGGCGCGTACGGTGGGCGGGGCGTCCGGGCGGTCGACGTACCGCTCGCCCGTCCAGCAGCGGGCCAGCACCGCCTCGGCCTGGTCCCTGGCGCGGTCGGCGAAGGCGGCGAGCAGCCCTTCCAGGTCGTCCCCCGGACGTGACCCCGTGCGGCGGTCGCGGATGGGGCGGGCCGGGTTGCCGGCGACCATGGCCCAGGCGGGCACGTCCTTGGTGACGACCGCGCCCGCGCCGACGACGGCGTGGTCGCCGATGGTGACCCCGTCGAGGACGACGACGTTGGAGCCGATCCACACGTCGTCGCCGATGGTGATGCCCTTCGAGCTGATCGGCTGGCGGAACACCGGCCGGTCGGGCTCGACGCCGTGGTTGAAGCCGAGCAGGGACGTGTGGGCGCCCACGCGTACGGCGTCGCCGAGCACGACGCGGCCCCGCGCCACGGCGTACGGGTTGAGCGTGCAGTCGTCGCCCATGACGAGGGTGTCGGTGACGTAGGCGTGGGCGGCGATGTAGCTGTGGTCGCCCATGCGCAGGCGGTCGGCGTGCACGGCCGCCAGCGGGGAGACGAAGACCTTCTCCGCGGCCTCGACGGTGATCCTGGCGCGCAGCCCGGCCAGGTGGTCCTCCTGGGCGCGGCGGTCCTCGTCGGTCGCGTGGTCCCAGTACAGCCACGGGCAGAAGTCGAACTTCGACGTCATCGGTAACTCCTTCGCGAGGGCTCTGGGGAGCTCAGCGTCATCGACCAGGTGAAGCGGCGGACCGGCAGCCGGTACCGCTCGGGCAGGGCGGGGCCGCAGGAGGCGCTGCCGAGGCCCTGCTGTCCGTGGTCCAGGTTCAGCCAGACCCGGCCGGAGTCGGCCAGGTCGTGCGGGTGGAGCGCGGCGGCCAGCGCCTCGCTGGTCCACCGGCGGGCGGTGAAGTCGAGGAGCGGCTCGCCGTCCACGCGCACCGCCGGCAGGCCGTCGCCCGACAGTTCCAGCCAGCGGGTCTCGACGTGGTTGCCGTTCTCCTGCGGGAAGACGTACGGGGTCTGCAGGTCGTCGATCGGCCGGGCGAAGCGGCCGACGCGGGCGGCGGCCAGGCTGTCGGCGTACGACTCGCCGGGGCCGCGGCCGAACCACGCGACGTCGGTGTAGCCGCCGGGGAGGGCGAACCTGGCGCCCATGCGCGGCGGGGTGACGGTGAGGTGGCCGTAGGCGGTGTCGTGCCAGTCGCCGACGGGTTCGGCCTCGATCGTCAGGTGGAGCGCGCCGTGGCCCCATCGCCAGGTGTACGTGGTGCGGAAGCCCAGGGTACGGGTGGCCGGGCCGCTGCGGCCGCGCACCACGAGCGTGCGGTCGTCCGGGCGTTCGACGCTCGCGGTGCGGTGCAGGAACCGGTCGAGGCCGACGGCCTCCCAGTCGGCGGCGAGCGCGTTCCTGGGGCCCTGGCCGCGGTCGTTCTCGGTGGGTGCCCGCCACACGTCCAGCACCGGCCCGTCGAGCTCGGCGTCGCCCAGCCCGATCAGCCGCCCGGTCCTCGCGTCGAACGCGGCCCCGCCCAGGGTCACCACCCCGGCCGCGGAGGGGGGAACGCTCGCGGACCGGGCGTGAGGGCGGCGGTGGGAGGCGTTGCCGAGCCGGGCCTGGGTCCAGGCGATGACGTGGCCGGCGGGCGCCCAGCGGGCCGGGGCGGCGAGCGACGCCTCGACGGTGAGCCAGGTCTCGCCCTCCGCGCCCGCCTCCGCGCCCGCCTCCGCGCCCATCTCCACGGCGGGAAGGGGAACGCGCACCGTCTCGCGGGCCGGGCAGTGCGGCACCGAGAGCGTCCCGCCGTCCCGGGGCTCGCCGTCCACCTCCGCGGACCAGCGGAACGACAGGTGGGCCAGGTCGATCAGGTCGTGCTTGTTGGTGACCGCCACCTCGCCCGCGACCGTGTCCACCGCGATCCCCACGGGCGCGATGGCCGCGCGCAGCTCGGCCAGGCCCGGCGAGGGCGTGCGGTCGGGGAACAGCAGCCCGTCCAGGCAGTAGCGGCCGCCGTTCGGCTGGTAGTCGATGTCGCCGCCGTGCCGGTGGCAGGGGCGGCCGTGCTCGTCGGTCCCGGCCAGCCCGTGGTCGATCCACTCCCACACGAACGCGCCGCAGAACCGCTCGTACGACTCCAGGATCGTCTGGTAGTCCGCCAGTGAGCCGGGCCCGTTGCCCATGGCGTGGGCGTACTCGCACAGCAGGAACGGCAGCCCGCGCCGCCGCACGTCGTCGGGCGACTCCGCGCTCACCCCGTCCGGCGTCTCCTCCTTGCGCTGCCCGATCCGCTCCAGGTCGTCGAGTGACGGGTACATCAGGCTGTAGAAGTCGGAGTGGCGGTAGCTCGGGTCGCGCTCGTAGTGCAACGGCCGGGTGGGGTCGCGCTCGCGGATCCAGCGTTCGATGTCGCCGAACGCCGCCCCGCTCCCGCTCTCGTTGCCGAGCGACCAGATGACCACGCTGGGATGGTTCTTGTCGCGCTCGACCATCCGCCGGGCGCGGTCGAGCAGGGCGTCGCGCCACATCGGCTCGGCGGGCGGGTTGCCCTCCCAGCCGGAGTAGATGAAGCCGTGCGTCTCGATGTCGCACTCGTCGACGACCCACAGGCCGTATTCGTCGCACAGCCGCAGGAACTCGGGGTGCGGCGGGTAGTGGGCGGTGCGGACGGCGTTGACGTTGTGCCGCTTCATCAGCTCGATGTCGCGGATCATGGTGGCGCGGTCGAGCGAGCGGCCGCGTACCGGGTCGTGCTCGTGCCGGTTGACGCCGCGGAAGAGCACCGGCCTGCCGTTGACGAGCAGCCGGCCGCCGGCGGTCTCGACGGTCCTGAAGCCGACGGGCAGGTCGATCGTCTCGCCGGCGGCGCGCAGGGTGCCGCGGTAGAGGCGGGGGTGTTCGGCGCTCCACGGCTCGACGTGCGCGACCGTGACCTCTTCGCCCGTGGGCACGGCGATGCCGAGCTCGGGGATCTCGACCAGGCCCGGGGCGTCGGCGGTGACCAGGAGCGCTCCGGAGCCGGTGGCGGCGTCGTAGGAGGCCCGGACGGTGAGGTCGTCGACGCCGCCCTCGGGTCTGGCCAGCAGCTCCACGTCGCGGAAGATGCCGGGCAGCCACCACATGTCCTGGTCTTCCAGGTAGCTGCCGGACGACCAGCGCTGCACGCGTACGGCGAGCAGGTTGCCGCCGGCCCGCACGAGCCCCGTGACGTCGAACTCGAACGGCAGCCTGCTGCCCTTGGAGTGCCCGAGCAGTTCGCCGTTGAGCCACACCGTGCCGCAGGAGTCGACGCCCTGGAACCGCAGCACGGTCCGGCCTGCGGGCCAATCCGGGGGCCAGTACGGGGGCCAGTACGGGGGCCAGTACGGGGGCCAGTACGGGGGCAGGTCGAAGCGGAGCCGGTAGTCGCCGGTCGGGTTGTCGTCGGGCAGGTGGGGCGGGTCGATGGGGAACGGGTAGGCGGTGTTGGTGTAGAGGGGCCGGTCGTGCCCTTCCAGCACCCAGTGCGACGGCACCCTGATCGTGTCCCAGCCGCTGTCGTCGAGCGCCGGGTCGGGCAGCGCGGGCCCCGTTCCGGCGGCGGTGCCCGAGAGGCGGAAGCGCCACAGGCCGTTGAGCGACAGGCGCGGCGCGTCGGAGACGAAGTCCGCGCGCGCCGCCCGCCGCCCGGAACCGGGCCCGGGGTCCTCGTGGAAGTCGACCATCCGAACGTCCCTCCGTGAGACAAAACGTTTTAAGCCTATATGCGGCGTTCCGCCGGCACCATCCCTCTCTTGCCTTCGATGATCTGCCGTCCGGACACGGGCCACAGGAAACGGGACAGCAACGAAGCACCCTCAGGGCATTGACATGAGGGCGTGAATAAATATATCATCTGGTAAATCGTTTTAAGATCGCCATTGGTCCGTCACGACCTCGGGGAGCTCATGACTCCACCGCCCCCCACCCGCAGCCCCGGCATCCGATTCGGCACGGCCTACTATCCCGAATACCTCCGCGCCCCCGATCCCGAGCGCGACCTCGACCTGATGGCCCAGGCGAAGATCGACACCATCCGCGTCGGCGAATCCGTCTGGTCCACCTGGGAGCCCCGCGACGGCGAGTTCGACCTCGACTGGCTGACGCCGGTCCTGGACGCGGCGCACGAGCGCGGCATCGGCGTGCTGCTGGGCACCCCCACGTACGCCATCCCGCCCTGGCTGCAGCGCAAGCACCCCGAGCTGGCCGTCGTGCGCGCCGGCGGGGCCCGCATCCCGTGGGGCGCGCGTCAGGAGGTCGACTTCACCTCGCCGGCCTTCCTGCGCCACGCCGAGCGCGTCATCCGCGCCGTCGTCGGCCGGCACGGCGGCCACCCCGCCGTGATCGGGATCCAGCTCGACAACGAGCCGGGACTGCACCTCATCCACAACGAGCCGGTGTTCGAGCGGTTCACGGCCTGGCTCGCCGAACGGTACGGCGACGCCGGACGGCTGAACGAGGAATGGGGGCTGGCGTACTGGTCGCACCGCCTGGGTGACTGGGCCGAGCTCTGGCGCCCCGACGGCAACACCACCCCTTCGTACGACCTCGCGTGGCGGCGCTTCCAGGCCGAGCTCACCACCCGGTTCATCGCCTGGCAGGCCGAGCTCGTGCGGGAGCTGGTGCCCGGCGACCGCGCGCTCACCACGTGCCTGGCCTACCAGCGGCCGGCCCTGGACGACGTACGGCTGTCCGAGCACCTGAGCGTCACCAGCGGGAACGCCTACTACCTGGCGCAGGACGCGCTGACGCGCGACGCCGAGGACCGGCCCGCCGAGATCGGCTGGTTCGCCGCCGGGCCCGACGCGCTGTTCCAGGCGGCCGACCGCATGTACGGCTCCAAGCAGCGCCGCTACTGGGTCACCGAGACGAACGCCTCGTCGATCGCCGGATCCCAGCTCAACGTCACGCCCTACGACGGCCAGCTCCGCCAGGCGGCCTGGGCGCTGGTCGCGCGCGGCGCGGAGATGATCTCGTACTGGCACTGGAACACGCTGCACGACGGCGCCGAGACGTACTGGGGCGGCATCCTCGGGCACGCCATGACGCCGGGCCGGATCTACGACGAGATCGCGGCGCTGGGCGCGGAGCTCGACCGGGCGGGCGACGACCTCGCCGGGCTCACCCCCGACGCCGACGCCGGGTTCCTCCACTCTCCCGACAGCAAGTGGGCGCTGGCGTTCCAGCCGCCGCTCACGCTCGACGGGCGCATCCCCGACCGCGACTCCTACGAGCGGATCGTCGCGGCGTTCTACCAGGGGGCGAGCGACGCGGGGCTGCAGGCGGGCTTCGTGACGCCCGAACAGTTCGGGGCCCGGCGCTTCCCCGTCGTGGTGGCGCCCGCCCTCTACTGCCTGTCCGACGCGACGGCGGAAGCGCTGGCCGCATACGTGCGCGACGGCGGGCACCTGGTGCTGACCTTCCGCACCGGGTACGCCGACGAGGAGGCGCGGGCGCGGGCCGAGGTGGCGCCGGGGCCGCTGCGCGAGCTGGCCGGGGTGCGCTACCTGGAGTACTCGACGCTGCTCGACCCCGTTCCCGTGCGCGGGCTCGGGGAGCAGGGGGTGGCCCGCCATTGGGCGGACGCGCTGGAGCTGGAGGGCGCCGAGGAGCTGGCCCGTTACGAGCACCACCACTTCGGCCGCTGGCCCGCCGTCACCGAGCACCGCGCCGGGCGCGGCACGGTGACCTATGTCGGCACCCTGCCCGGGAGGGAGCCGGCGGCGGCCCTGTTCCGGCGCATCGCCGCGCGGGTCACCGCCGGGGCGTCCCCCGCCCTCATCTCTGCCGGGGCGCAGCCGCAGGTCACCGTGCGCACCGCGGTCAACGCGCGCGGCCGGCGGCTGTGGTTCGCGCACAACTGGTCGGAGCGCGAGCGCGCGGTGACGGTGACCCGGCCGGCCGTCGAGGTCACCGGCCGGCGCCAACCGATAGAACCGGGCCCGCTCCGGCTGGCCCCCTTCGACGTACGGGTGATCACATGAACGGTTTCCTGCCGGACTGGCAGTCGTTGCGCGGCCACGGCGTGCCCGCGTGGTTCGGTGAGGCGAAGTTCGGCATCTGGTCGCACTGGGGCCCGCAGTCCGTGGCCCGCTCCGGCGACTGGTACGCCCGCCACCTCTACGGCATGCAACCCTGGTCGGAGCCGTGGGAACGCGGGCGCGCCGGGCGCCAGCACGCCCACCACCGCGCCCACTTCGGCCCCACCCGTCCCGGCAGGGGCGGCGCCAAGGATCTGTTCCACCGGTGGCGCGCCGAGCGCTTCGACCCGGACGAGCTGATCGACCTGTACGTCTCCAGCGGCGCCCGCTACTTCGTCGCCCTGGCCACCCACTGCGACAACTTCGACCTGTGGGACTCCCGGCAGCACGACTGGACCGCCGCCCGCGTCGGCCCCCGCCGTGACATCGTCGGCGCGTGGGAGCGCGCGGCCCGCGCCGCCGGGCTGCCCTTCGGCCTCAGCTTCCACCACAACTGGACGTGGCGCTGGCTCGACGTGGCGCACGGGAACGACCCCGAGACGGGCGAGCCGTACGACGGGGCGCTGACCAGGGCCGACGGCGCCGGCACCTGGTGGGACGGCCTCGATCCCGCGACCCTCTACCCGCAGCGGCACGACCCGGGAGCCCGGCCGCCCGCGCACGTCGCCGAGCGCTTCTACGCCCGGGTCGGCGAGGCGCTCGACCGCTACCGTCCTGACCTGGTCTATCTCGACGACGGCCGGCTGCCGTTCGACGCGGGCAGCGTGGTGGAGTCGGAGCCGGTCAGCACGGCCGGGCTGGAGCTGCTGGCCCGCTACTACAACACCTGCCCGACCGGCGGCATCGTGACGATCAAGGACGTGCCGGACGCCGACCGCACCGCGGTGGTCATGGACTGCGAGCGCCGCCAGCTCGACGAGGCCCAGCCCCACCCGTGGCAGTTCGACACCAGCGACGGCGAGTGGTTCGACTGCGCCGACGACGGCCCGCTGTTCCATCCGCGCAAGACCCCGCAGCAGATCATCCACACGCTGATCGACGTGGTCAGCAAGAACGGCTGCCTGCTGCTGAACATCCCCCAGCACGCCGACGGCACCGTCGACGCCCGCGCCCGCGCGCTCCTGGCCGAGGTGGGCGGCTGGCTGCGGGTCTGCGGCGAGGGCGTCTACGGCACCACGCCCTGGCTGCGCGCGAGCGAGGGCACGACGGGACTGGGCGAGGTCAAGGGCTACGAGGGCTACAACGAGGCCGAGCGCCCGTACCGGCCGGGCGACATCCGCTTCACCCGCAAGGGCGAGGCCGTGTACGCCACCCTGCTCGCCTGGCCGGACGACCGTACGGCGAGGATCGCCGGCCTGGGCACCGCGGCGGGGTTGCTGGAGCGCCGCCCCGCCGCCGTGGAGCTGCTCGGCCACGGCCCCGTCGGCTGGCGGCTGGCCCCCGACGCCCTCTACGCCGACCTGCCGCCGGAGCCGCCCACCACGGCCGCGTACATGATCAAAGTCACCTGAGGAGCCCCTGTCTTGGTGAGCAACCTGCGAACGTGCGACCTGACCGACCCTCTCGGCATCGAGATCACCCGGCCCCCGCTGAGCTGGCAGCTGACCGGCGCCCTCGCGCAGACCGGCTACCACGTGCAGGCGGGCACCGCGGAGGGAGCGGCCGACCTGTGGGACACCGGCGAGGTCGAGTCCGCCGGGCAGCGCGTGACGTACGGCGGCGCCGAACCGCCGAGCCGGGCCGTCGTGCACTGGCGGGTGCGGGTCCGCGACGCCGGCGGCGCGTGGTCCGCGTGGAGCCCCGGCGCGCGCTTCGAGACGGGGCTGCTCGACGCGGACGACTGGACGGCCTCCTGGATCACCCACCCCGGCTGGCACGACCCGGGCAACCCGCGCGCCGGCGAGGGGCTCCCGCTGCCGCTGCTGGCCGGGGAGTTCACCGTGGCGGGGCCGGTCGCGCGGGCCCGGCTGCACGTCGCGGGGCTCGGCGTCTACGTGGCGTCGGTGAACGGCCGGCCGGTGACGGACGCCGTGCTGGAGCCGGCGTACACCGACTTCACCCGGCGGGTGGCGTACGCGACGCACGACGTGACGGCGCTGCTGCGCGAAGGCGCGAACGCGGTCGGGATCGCGCTGGGCCCCGGCATCGCGCACGTGTACCCGCACCAGGACCGCTACATGAAGTTCTACGGCTCCAAGGGCGCGCCGAAGGCGATCGCGCAGCTGGAGGTGGACTACGCCGACGGGTCGTCGCGCACGTTCGGCACCGGGCCTGACTGGCTGGCCACCGAGGGCCCGACCACGCGCTCGCACTGGTTCGGCGGCGAGGACCACGACGCCCGCCTGGCCGTCGCCGGGTGGGACACGCCGGGCGCCGACCGCTCGCGCTGGCAGCCGGTGACCGTGCCGGGCGAGCCGGGCGTCTCGCTGCGCGCGCGGGCCTGCCCGCCCATCCGGGTCACGGAGACGCTGCCCGCCGTGGAGAAGCTGGTCGCCAAGGACGGCACGGCGGTGTTCGACGTCGGCACGGTCGTCGCCGGCTGGGCCGAGCTCCGGCTCGACCTCCCGGCCGGGCGCTACCTGCGGCTGCTGCCGGGCGACCAGCTCGACGGCTTCGGCCGCGTGGTCCAGTCGAAGCCCACGACGGGCGCGCCGATCTTCAACACGTACGTCACCACGGACGGCCCGCAGACCTGGCACCCGAGCTTCCGCTACGACGGTTTCCGCTACGTCGAGGTGCAGGGCCTGCCCGAGCACGTCGGACCCGAGGCGGTGGCGGCGCTGGTGCTGCGCGCGGACAACACGCCCACGGGGGTGTTCGAGACGTCCGACCCGCTGGTCAACGACATCCACCGGATCATCGACCGCGCGGTGCGGGGCAACATGTACAGCGTCCTGACCGACTGCCCGCACCGGGAGAAGCTGGGCTGGCTGGAGCAGACCCACCTGCTCTTCGACGTCGTGGCCTACAACTACGACGTGGCCGCCTACTATCGCGAGCTGCTGGTCACGATCGCCGAGGCGCAGACCGGCGACGGGCTGGTGCCGGACATCGCGCCCGAGTACGTCGTGTTCGACGGCCCCTTCAGGGACGACCCCAACTGGGGCGGCGCGATGGTGCGCGTGCCGTGGCAGCTCTACCGCTGGTACGGCGACACGTCGGCGATGGAGCGCCACTACGACGCGATGCGCCGCTACGTGGACTATCTCACCGGGCGGTCGGAGGACGGCATCCTCGGCCACGGGCTCGGCGACTGGCTCGCCCCCGACTCCGGCACGCCCGTGCCGCTGGTGTCGACGTGGGGCTACTGGCAGGCCGCCCGCACGATGGCGCGCGCCGCCGGCGCGCTCGGCCGCGACGACGACGCCGCGCGTTACGGCGCGCTGGCGGAGGGGATCGCGGCCGCGTTCACCCGTGCCTTCTCCGGCGGGTTCGGCAAGGCCACCCAGGCGTCGGAGGTCCTGGCGCTCGACATGGGCGTCGTGCCCGGCGACCTCGTCCCCCAGATGCTCGACCAGGTGAGCGAGGCCGTGCGCGCCGGCGGCATCACGGTCGGCGAGGTCGTGCTGCCCGCGCTGTTCCGGGTGCTGTCCCGGGCCGGACGGCACGACGCGCTGTGGGAGTTCGCCGTCTCCACGAGCAACCCGAGCTACGGCTACCAGGTCAGGCACGGCGCCACGGCGCTCACCGAGGCGTGGGACGGTCCGACGCGCGGGCTGTCGCAGAACCACTACATGCTCGGCGCGATCGACTCCTGGTTCTACCGGGGTCTCGGCGGCATCGGGCAGGCGCCCGGCTCGAACGGCTTCCGTCGGCTGCTGATCGAGCCGGCCACGCCCGGCGACCTGAAGGCGGTGCGGGCGGGCACCGCGACGCCCTACGGGAGGGTCGCGGTGTCGTGGGAGCGGCGCGACGGCGGGTTCGCGCTCGACGTGGAGGTCCCGCCCGGCTCGTCGGCCGAGGTGCGGCTGCCGGACCTCGGCCTGCCCCGGCACATCGCCCCCGACGGGGCCGTCGCGCTCGGCGGCCGCTCCTACGAGGTGCCCGCCGGACGCTGGACGTTCGGGGCGGGCCGATGAGCGGGCCGGGGAGCGGGCCGGGGAGCGGGCCGGGGAGCGGGACGGCGAACGCGTACGACCCGGCGCGCGTGAGGACCCCGTACAAGGCCGGCCGGCTGCTGGTCGAGCCGTCGCGCGAGCCAGGCCGCTTCGACAGCCTCTTCGTGGACTGCCCGTTCGTGTGCTCCGACGGCGGCGAGTACCTGATGACGTACGTCGGCTTCGACGGGACCGGCTACCAGACCGCGCTGAGCCGCTCGCCGGACCTGGAGTCGTGGAGCCCCGGCGAGGTGATCCTACCGCGCGACCCCGCGCACCCCCACCGGCGCCACAACGCGGCGCTCACGTCGATCGTGCGCGACAACCGGCTGGGCTCCGCCGGCCAGGTGACCTGGCTGGACGGCCGGGCGCTCGCCACCTACCACGCCTACCCGGAGGCCGGCATGGAGGTGGGAGCCGGCGTCATCGGCTTCCTGACCAGCGACGACCTGCGTACCTGGAAGGACACCGGCGCGGTGCTGCGCCCGCAGGACGGCGGCGCCTGGGAGCGCGGCGGCCTGTACAAGTCGTGGCTGCTGCGCCACGACGGCCTCTACTACTGCTTCTACAACGCCAAGAACCGCACCTACGGCGGCTGGCGCGAGCAGATCGGCTACGCCGTCTCCCCCGACCTCGAACGCTGGGAGCGGCCCAGCCCCGAGCCGGTCGTGCCGCACGGCGGCGAGGGAGCCTTCGACGAACGGTTCGCCTCCGACCCGTGCGTGCTGCGCGACGGCGACTGGTGGGTGATGTTCTACTTCGGGCTCTCCTTCGACGGGCACGCCCGCGAGAGCTACGCGGTCTCCCGCGACCTGCGCAGCTGGCACAAGAGCGGCGAGATCCTCGTCGACGTGGGCCCGGCCGGGTCGGTGGACGAGACGTACGCGCACAAACCCGCCGTCGTCTCGCGGGACGGCCGGCCGTACCACTTCTACACGGCGGCGCGGCGCTGCGAGCCGTACCAGGTCGGCGAGCACACGCAGGTGGAGAGGCGGGGCATCTCGATGGCCCGCGGCTAGTGGAAAGACGATGAGAAGCAGACGGAGGACTTCGATGGACCAGTTACGCAGAAGGTTGCTGGCCGGCGCCGTGGGCGGCGTGCTGGCCGCCGGGGTGGCCGGCCGTGCGGACGCCGCCCTGGCCACCGGCGCCGACCCGGCCGCCGCGGCGTGGAGCCGGGTGCCGCGGATCAGACGGCGCATCAAGCCGCCGCGCTTCCCCCGCCGCACCTTTCCGATCACCGACCACGGGGCCGCCGGCGACGGGGACACCACGTGCACCCAGGCCTTCCGTGACGCGATCGCGGCCTGCTCGGCGGCGGGCGGGGGGCGTGTGCTGGTGCCGGCGGGCACGTACCTGACGGGCGCGATCCACCTGGCCGACGACGTCGAGCTGCACCTGGAGGCGGGGGCGACGATCAAATTCAGCCGTGACCCCGCCGACTACCTGCCCGTCGTGCACACCCGGTACGAGGGCATCGAGCTGATGAACTACTCCCCGTTCATCTACGCCCACGGCAGGACCAACGTCGCGATCACCGGCGACGGCGTCATCGACGGCCAGGCAGACGCCGAGCACTGGTGGGACTGGTCGAGCGACCCGCCCCCCACGGAGGGCCCGGACAAGAAGCTGCTCGCGAGCATGGCCGAGGAGGGCGTGCCGGTCGCGGAGCGGGTGTTCGGCGAGGGCCACCACCTGCGGCCGAACCTGATCCAGCTCTACCAGTGCCGCAACGTGCTCATCGAGGGCGTCACCGTCAAGGACTCCCCGATGTGGAACATCCACCCGGTCCTGTGCACGAACGTGACCGTCCGCGACGTCACCGTGGACAGCCCGCACGGCCCGAACAACGACGGTTGCGACCCCGAGTCCTGCGTGGACGTGCTCATCGAGCGGTGCGAGTTCAACACGGGCGACGACTGCGTGGCGATCAAGGCGGGCAAGAACGCCGACGGCCGCCGGGTGGACGCGCCGTCCACGAACGTGCTCGTGGACTCGTGCGTGATGCGCGACGGCAACGGCGGGGTGACCATCGGCAGCGAGACCACCGGCGGGGTGAGCTGGGTGTTCGCGTGGAACTGCACGATGAGCAGCGCCCGCCTGGAGCGGGCGGTGCGCATCAAGACCAACCCCGAGCGCGGCGGGTACGTCAGGGACGTCTACGTCAAGGACATCACCGTGGGCCAGGCGGCCGACGCGGTCATCGAGGTGGCGCTCAACTACGAGAACAAGCACACCGGCCCCTACTTCCCCGACGTCGGCAGGATCGACATCCGGCGGCTGCGGGCCGGGCGGGCGCCCCGGGCGTTCTCCCTCATCGGCAACCCGGGCAACCCGATCAAGGGCTTGCGGGTGACGAACAGCGTGTTCGAGGAGATGGCGGAGGACGACGTGGTGACCGACGTGACGGGCCTGGTGCTGCGGAACGTGTGGGTCAACGGCAGGCGCGTCTAACGACGGGGGCCACACGAGCGGGGCACGCCCCTGCTCATGTGGCCCTCGGGCCGGTGATTCCCGTGGAGCCCGTCCCGAGGCCAGTGGACGGACCTGCGGACGGACCCGCGGTCAGGCCCGTGGAGGGGCCGCGGCCGAGGAGCAGCACGCCGAGCCAGATGAGCGCCATGCCCACCGCCACCAGCGCCGAGTCGCGGCCCGTCTGGAACGTCGCCACCGCCATCACGGCCACCCCGACGACGGTGACGCCGGCGCCCACGGGGGTGACCCGGCGCAGCGCGGCCAGGATGACGGCCAGCGCCACGAGGGCGGCGTAGAACAGCTGCGCGCCCGCCGAGTAGACCAGCGCCTCGACCCCTGGGTAGCCCTTCACCTGCTCGAGAAGCGCCCGCATGGCCGCTCCGTCCACGGCGGTGAAGCCCGCGAACAGGTCGATGGCCAGCTGGACGACGTTGGCGGCGACGCTGAGCAGGGCCGCCGCCACGGCGATGTCCACCGCCGCGCGCCGCCCGCCCGTCAGGGGCCCGGCCACGCCGCGCAGCGCCGGCGCCATGACGCCGAACATCGTGAAGCCGACCAGCCAGACCGCGTGAGCGGCCGTCCACCAGGGGCCTGGCACGAGGTCGCCGTCGATGGGGCGCATGAGGAGCCAGCCGCCGAGCAGGGCGGCCGGCCCGACGGTGAAGGACGCCTGGGCCAGGCGGTTCGCAGGGTTCATGGGGATCACGATGCCCCTTCGCGCCTGGCCGGCCCATCAGTGATCGTCCCTGATTTCACCCTGGCCCGTCCTCGGGGACGGGCTCAGGTGAAGTAGCGCAGCCAGACGTACAGCCAGGCCATCGCCGTGCTGAGGACGGTGACGACGATCCCGTACCGGGTGAACTGCCAGAAGCTGATCTTGTGTCCGGTGCGGGCGGCGATGCCGATGGCGACCACGTTGGCGCTGGCGGCGACCGCGGTGCCGTTGCCGCCGAAGTCGGCGCCCAGGGCGAACGCCCACCACAGGGCCTGGCCGGTCTGCGGGTCGGGGACCTGCGCGACGACGCCCTCCACGATGGGGGCCATCGTGGCGACGTACGGGATGTTGTCGAAGAACGCGCCCAGCGCGCTGGAGCCGAACAGCAGGGACGTGGCGGCGAGGAAGTAGTTGTCGCCCAGCACGTCCACGGCCCAGGTGCCGATCGCCTCGATCACCCCGGTGTGGCCGAGGCCCGCGACCATGACGAACAGGCCCATGAAGAACACCAGCGTGGGCCACTCGACCTCGCTCAGCGTGTCGTGCACGTTCGAGCGGGACACCAGCAGCATCACTCCGGCTCCCACCAGGGCGACGATCGACGGCTCGATGTGCACCACGGCGTGCAGCCCGAACGCGACGACGACGCCGGCGAGCACGACCAGGCACCGGACGAGCAGCCGCGGGTCGGTGATGGCCCGCCGCTCCTGCAGCGCCATGACCGCGGCGACGTGCTCCTCGTGGTACTGGAACGAGTTGCGGAACAGCACCCGGGTGAACAGCACGAACACCACGAAGATGATCACCACGATGGGCGCCATGTGCATGAGGAAGTCGTTGAAGGTCAGGCCGGCGCGGCTGCCGATGATGATGTTGGGCGGGTCGCCGATGAGCGTCGCCGCGCCGCCGATGTTGGAGGCGAGGACCTCGGCGATGAGGTACGGCTGCGCGGGAATGTTCAGCCGGTTGCACACCACCACGGTGACCGGCGCGACCAGCATGATGGTGGTGACGTTGTCCAGGAAGGGCGAGGCCACCGCGGTGATGATCATCAGCATGACCATCAGCCGGTAGGGCCGGCCGCGCGATCGTTTGGCGGCCCAGATCGCGAGATAGTCGAAGAGCCCTGTCTGCTTGATGATCCCGACGATGACCATCATGCCGAAGAGCAGGAAGATGACGTTCCAGTCGATGCCCTCGTGTTCGGAGAAGAACACCTCGGCGCCGGGGATGAGGCCGGTCACGGCCATCAGCCCGGCGGCGATGAGCACCACCTTGACCTTGTCGACCTTCTCGGTGGCGATGAAGAAGAACGCCACCGTGAAGATCCCGAGCGCGAAGAAGGCGCTCATCCGTCATGCCCTGGCGGCACGGCCTGGTCGCAGGCGAAGGGTGCGGGCGCGGAACATGACGGCGTCAAGGGTTGCCGGCAGAACATGGTGATGGCCTCCGAAGGGAGCGCGGAAAACGAGGCGGAAAAAGCGGGCACGAGAAGGGGCAACGGAAAGGTGAACACGCGGCAGCGGGACGTGGCCGGTGGCACACGCCCGAGGGGGGAGCGGTTCGGTCGGTTCGGGCGGTCAGTCGTCCGGGTCGGAGAGCGCGAGGCTGGTGAGCAGCCGTTCCAGGGTGATGGCCCCGCTGAGCGTGCCGTCGGCGGCGACGACCGCGATGATCGGGCTGCGCAGCCTGGCCATGAGGGCGGCCATCTCGAGCAGCGTCGCGTCCTGTGGCACGGTCGCGGGGACGGCTGGTCGCACCGGCAGGCAGTCACCCACCGTCATATCTCCCAGCTCGCCCCAGAACAGGTCGGCGTGGGCCTCGTCCACCGTCCGGCAGAGCGCGGGATCCTCCTGGTACGCGCCGGGTACCGCGAGCCGCAGAACCTGCGTGCCGGGAAGCACGCTCCAGGGTCGGCCGGCGTCGTCGACGACGATCAGGCCGGGCATCCGCCCCAACGCCATGAGCCGCACGGCTTTCGTCACCGGGTCGCGGACCGTGACGGTCGGCAGGTTCACGGCGATGGTACTGGCTCGCATGGCATCTTCCGGTTCGGGGGCGTGACCGGGCGTTCCCGGTGGGGTCACGGCGTCAATGCCGGGCGTGGTGTGGTGCATGTCGCTGACTCCAATCCGGCTCCACCTCAGTCTTGTGGCCGGGCGCCTCCCGCCACCATCGGGTCTGGCACCCATATGAGCCGGGGTAGAACGTGTAGCAGCGGCCCTGACAATTGGGAGGCGGGCCGGATGGACATTGGCACCCGGGGCAAGCAACCTGACGGGATGGACCACCATGCCGAGCCGAGCCTCGTCAGTGCGAGGCTGGGAAGATGACCGAGCGTACCGACCGGCAGGCGGCCATGGCCGCGCCACGTCCGCCTGCGCAGGCGCTGTTCCGGCGGCTGTTCGTGATCAACGGGCTGGTCTACGCGGTGGGGACACTGGTGCTGGCGGTCTCGCCGGCCACGGTGTCGTCGCCTGTCGTGCTGGCCGAGGTGCCGGTGCTGCTGGTGGGGCTGGCCCTGATGCTGGCCGCCAACGGGCTGCTGCTGCGCCGCAGCCTGGAGCCGCTCGACGCGCTGACGACGCTCATGAAGCGGGTCGACCTGCTGCGCACCGGCGACCGGCTGGCCGGCAGCGGCAACAGCGACCTGGCTCACCTGATCGACACGTTCAACGCGATGCTCGACCGGCTGGAGGCGGAGCGCAGCGCGAGCAGCGCGCACGCGCTGGCCGCCCAGGAGGGCGAGCGCCAGCGCATCGCCCGCGAGTTGCACGACGAGATCGGCCAGAGCCTGACCGTGGTGCTGCTGGGCCTCAAGCGGGTGGTCGACCGCGCCCCCGCCGGGCTCAAGGACGAGCTGCGCGACGTCCAGGAGAGCGTGCGCGCCAGCCTCGACGAAGTGCGCCAGGTCGCCCGCAGGCTGCGCCCCGGCGTGCTGGAGGACCTCGGCCTGCACGCCGCGCTGAGCGCGTTGAGCAGCGACCTCTCGCAGAGGAGCGGCATCAGGGTGATCCGCACGATCGATCCGGATCTGCCCGATCTGGGGGCTGACGTGGAGCTCGTGCTCTACCGGATCGCCCAGGAGAGCCTCACGAACATCGCCAGGCACGCCGGTGCCACCCGCGCCGAGCTCTCCCTGACCACGGACGGTCGCAGGCTGGCCCTGCGCATCACCGACAATGGCCGGGGAGGCGTGTCCCGGGAGGGTGCCGGGATCCGGGGCATGCGCGAGCGTGCCCTGCTCATAGGCGCCCGTCTCGTCATCGACTCCCCGCCAGGCGATGGCACGTGCGTGCGCCTGGTCGTCCCGGACATCGTGAATCGGAGCCTCCACCCGTGAACAAGACCCGGATCCTGCTGGCCGATGACCACTCCCTGGTCCGTCAGGGACTGCGGCTGATCCTCAACGCCGAGCCCGACCTGGAGGTGGTCGCCGAGGCCGCCGACGGCGCCGAAGCGGTCGCCGCGGCCTCGGACGACGCGGTCGACCTGGCCATTCTCGACATCGCGATGCCGCGCATGACGGGCCTGCAGGCGGCCCGCGAGATCTCCAGGCGCGCACCCGGCATCCGCATCCTCATCCTGTCGATGTACGACAACGAGCAGTACTTCTTCGAGGCGCTCAAGGTCGGCGCCTCGGGCTACGTGCTCAAGTCGGCCGCCGACCAGGACCTCCTGGAGGCCTGCCGGGCCACGATGCGCGGCGAGCCGTTCCTCTACCCCGGTGCGGTCACCGCGCTCATCCGCGACTACCTGCAGCGTGACCGCGAGGGCGAGCGCATGCCCGAGAGCATCCTGACGCCCAGGGAGGAGGAGATCGTCAAGCTGATCGCCGAGGGCAATTCGGCGAAGGACATCGCCGAGACGCTGGTCATCAGCGTGAAGACCGTCGACCGGCACCGCGCGAACATCCTGCAGAAGCTCGGCATGCGCGACCGGCTCGACCTGACCCGCTACGCCATCAGGGCCGGCCTCGTCGAGCCGTGAGGCCGGCCGCGCGCGGGGCGGGCGCCGGCGATCGGCGCGTGTCAGGCGGGGCGGGCGTCGAACAGCGCGGCGGCCCGCTCGACCAGCATGCTGCGCCCCTTGATCTCGGAGGCCGTCGCGGGGCCGACGATGCCGTCCTGCCCGGGCAGCTGCCCGGCGCCGCCCTCGGGCCCGAGCGGGACGAGGATCACCGTCGGCTGCTTCTCGTAGGCGGCCGGCTCGCCCTCACCGGTGATCAGCGTACGGAGGTTCGCCGCGAGGAGCTCGCCCTGGGCTCCGGCGAACGCGGCCATGTCGCGGTCGGCGTCGGAGATGTCGCCGATCGCGAAGACCCGGTCGTGGCCCTGGACGCGCAGGTGCTCGTCCACCCGCACCTGTCCCCGCCCGTCAAGGGCGAGCGCGAGTGAGCCGCGCAGGTAGTCCGTGCGCGGCGTCGCGCCGAAGCAGCGGAACCAGATGTCGGCGGTCATCTTGTCCCCCGCCTCCGTGGCGATCGCGACGGGCGCGGCGGTGGCGGGGGCCACGTCCGGGAGCTCGCGCAGCCTGCTTCCGAGCCTGAGCTCGATGCCGAGGGCGTCCAGCTGCCTGCGCAGCTCGTCGCGGAGCTCCTGGCCGAACGGGCCCGGCAGGATGTCGGGTGCCGCGTCGGCGAGGGTCACGTGCTTGCCGGGGAAGAACGCCTTGATCTCCCCGGCGAGTTCGAGACCGGCCGGTCCCGCGCCGATCAGCAGCACCCGCTCCGCGCCGCGCAGGGCCTCGTGCGCGTCACGCACCCGGGTCTTGGCCGCCTCCGTGTCGGGTTCCTCCATCTTGGCGGGGAACGGGTACGACGAGCCCGTCGCGAGGACCAGGTAGTCGGGCTCAAGGGTGCGGCCCGAGGCGAGCGTCACCCGGCGGCCGTCCGCCGCCACGGCGCGATCACGCAGGTGTCGCCCGTGCGCCAGCAGGCGGCTGTAGGGCATGAAGATCTCGTCCAGCCACTGCGGCTCGACCAGCGCCCGCCATGACGCGACGTTGTGCACGAACGACTCCGACGGGTCGACCAGGGTCACGTCGGCCACGTCGTCGAGCAGCTTGGCCACCTTGTGGCCGCCGTAACCACCGCCGAGGATCACGACGCTCGGGCGCGTGACGGCACTCTCCACCATGACATCTCCTTGCTTGAGAGTTACTATGAATCGAGCTGTCGCTACAGTAAACATACTCGCTAGGAAAATCAAAGCAGCATTGCGTGCGCTAGTTTGGAGGTATGGGGACGGCATCTACGCATGACACGCAGGCGTGCGTCCGCAGCGACGCCGCGCTGACCCGCGCGTTCACGATCCTCGGCAAACGATGGAGCGCCGTCGTGCTCGGCAGCCTGCGCAGCGGCCCCGCCGGGTTCCGCGAGCTCTCACGGGCGATCGACGGCCTCAGCGACTCGGTGCTGTCCGACCGGCTGTCCGAGCTGACCAAGGAGGGCCTGATCGCGCGCAAGGTCGACGAGGGCCCGCCCGTCTCGGTCTCCTACGAGCTGACCGAGTGCGGCAAGGCGCTCATGCCCGCGCTGCACCTGATCTCCGAATGGGCCGAGAAGCACCTGAGCTTCCACGACGGCTAGCCTCCACCTCCGGCGGGTACGGTGACCGGAGAGCCCTCAGAACACGTGTGAGGATGTGGTTCCCCGTGCTCTACCTCTTCGGCTTCGATCGGATCGGCGTGGCCGTGAGCGACATCTACTTCGTCGACCCCAACCCCATGAAAGGCCAGGAGGGAGCCGAGCGCGGCGTGCGCCTGGAGCTGCGCAGGCTCGAATCAGGCGAGCTGCAGGGGTCGATCTACTCCGCCAGGCCCATCACCATCGACCGGCCGATCTGGCGGGTCGACCTGCTGGAGTCGGTCGACGGCACGCCCGGCAGCTTCGACCGCACCCACCACCACCCCGGCACCAGCGGGTGGGAGCCCGGGGAGCGGGTGTTCGACCGGCAACTGTCCGCCGAGCCGCTGAAGTGGCTGGCCGAGCGCCTCGCCGACCTCGGAGACGTCCTCGACCAGGCCGGCGCCGACCGGGACGAGGCGAGCCCCGCGGACGCGGCCGGGTTGCGCGAGCGGGCGCCGGAGATCGTGGAGACGGTCGGCCGGATGCTCGACGGCGTGCGTGCCGGCCGGCTCGGCACCCCGCCCGGCACGGAACCGGCGACCAGCGTCCGCGCCAGCTGGCTGTAGGACGTCACCGCGCGGGCGGTCAGGGATGATCGCCCGCGATGGGGCGGCGGTGCAGGAGGCCGAACCTGCCCCACATGGCCTCCGCCGCCTCGATGGAGGCCCCCGTACGCGCCGGGTCGACGGCGGCGAGCTGGGTCACCAGCGCCTGCGCCACCGCCATCCCGGCCGTCAGCGAGGGGAAGAACGCCTCCCCCTCCGCGGGCACCATCACCACCTCCTCGGCCGCCTCGGCCAGGGCGGGGCTGGCCGCGTCCGTCACCGCGAACACCCGCACGCCGCGCGAGCGCGCCAGGTTCGCCGCCAGGACCGTGCTCTCGTACAGCCGCCAGAAACTGATCGCCACCAGCACGTCCCCGTGCCCGAGAGCGGCGACGGTGTTGGCCAGCTCCGCGTCGCCCAGCGTCACGGCCGTGACGGGATAGCCCGCCAGCCGGGCGTTGTGCGCGAGCGCCAGCCCGACGGCGGCGTAGCTGCCGTCGGCGACGATCGCCGTACGGCGGGCGGCGGCGACGGCCTCGGCGATCGTGAGCAGCACGCCCTCGTCCATGCGCCGGTTGAGCAGCGCGAGGCTGTCGAGGTCGCGGCGGAGCGACCGGGCGCTGGGCGAGCCGTTGCCGCTGTGCTCGGCGGCGACCTGGCCGGCGCTGAGCGAGGACAGGTAGCGGGCGCGCAGCTCCTGCTGGAGCGCGGGCCAGCCGGTGAAGCCGAGCGCCTGCGCCGTGCGCGTCACGGTCGCCACGTTGACCCCGGCCAGCTGGGCCAGCTCGCTGGCCGACCCGAACGACGCCCGGCGTGGTTGCGAGAGCAGCACCTCGAGCACTGCGGCCGCCTTGCCCCGCAGCCCGCGCTCGGACAGGCGCGAGCGCAGCCAGTCCTCGAAGCTGTCCGTAGCGCGCTCTTCCACGTGATCCTCACTTAGCCGGAATCATGCTACGTGCTCACGACGGACGGGAGCGAGAAGACCAGCTCGGCCAGATTCCGGGCGCCCGGGTCGCTATGCAAAGACTATTGCAATTTTGGCATTTCGCACTATATGTTGCTTCGCGTTCGACCTACTCGGCCACGACCTGGGAGAGGCGTGCCCCATGACCTTGCTGGCCCGGCTGGACCGGCTCCCGCTGAGCCGCCCGCACTACCTGCTCCTCCTGATCGGCGGGCTCGGCTACACCTTCGACGGCATGGACAGCGCCGTGGTCGCGTTCCTGCTGCCGAGCGCTCAGGAGGCCTGGGGACTGTCCAACGGACAGCTCGGCATCATCGGGTCCGCGACGCCATTCGGGTTCCTCTTCGGCGCGACGGTCGCGGGCCTGCTCGGCGACCGGATCGGCCGCAAGAAGGTGATGATGTATGCCCTTGCCTTCTACGCCGTCTTCTCGGTGATCGCCGCGTTCGCCCCCAACTATGAGGTGTTCCTCGGCGCTCGGGTGCTGGCCGGAGCGGGCGCCGGGGCGGAGAGCGCGATCATCGCGCCGTTCCTGTCCGAGTTCGTGCCCGCCAAGCGGCGCGGGTGGTTCATCGGCGCGCTGGCCGGGTTCTTCTCGTTCGGGTTCGTGATGGCAGCCCTGATCGGGCGGTTCGTCGTGCCGACCGTCGACGAGGGCTGGCGGGTCGCGCAGGTGATCACGGCGGTGCCCATCGTGATGTTGCTGTGGTGGCGGCGCTCGTTGCCCGAGTCACCGCGCTTCCTGCTCCAGCAGGGCCGAGCCGACGAGGCCGAAGCCGTGGTCGCCGACCTGGAGCGCCGCGTCGAGCACGCCACCGGCCACCCGCTCCCGCCGGTGCCCGAGGCCGTCACGGCGCCCGCCGCGGAGACGCCCAAGGTCAACCTGTGGAGCGCGCTCGCGTTCCTGTGGAGCCCGGCCATGGCCAGGCGCACCGGGATCATCTGGCTGGTCTGGTTCGTGATCACGTTCTCGTACTACGGGTTCTTCTCGTGGATCCCCACGCTGCTCGTGCAGCGCGGCATCACGGTGACCAAGAGCTTCGAATTCTCGATCATCATCTACCTGGCGCAGATCCCCGGCTACTTCTCCGCGGCCTGGCTGTCGGAGCGGCTCGACCGCAAGAACACCATCGCGCTCTACCTCTCCGGCTCGGCGGTCAGCGCGTTCTGGTTGTCGCAGATGGACAGCCCCGTCACCATCACGCTCGCCGGCGCGGTGTTGTCGTTCTTCCTCAACGGCACGTACGCGGGCGTCTACTCCTACACTCCCGAAGTGTTCCCCACCTGGATCAGGGCCACGGGCACGGGCCTGTCGAGCGCGTTCGGGCGGGTCGGCAGCATCCTCGCCCCGACGATCATCGGTCTGTCGGCCGCGACCCTGGGCTTCGGCGGCGTGTTCGGCCTGACCACGGCGGTGCTGGCGGCCGGGGTGATCTGCGTGGTCGTGTTCGGACTGGCCACAGCCGGCCGGTCACTGGAAGAACTGACGGAACCTGCCAAGGAGGCGACCCGATGACCGGACTTCCCGAGGTGGAGGAGCGCGTGCGGCGAGAGGTGGGCGTGCGGCTCTTCACGGTGCTCGCCTGGATCCCCGGACGGCGCACGCTGCGCCGCGTCCACAGCAGCCACCCCGAGCAGTACCCGGTGGGAGGCGAGAAGAGCGTGGAGGTCGCCCAGGGCTGGCTGGCCCGGTGCGTCGAGGGCGGGCAGCCGTACCTCGGCGCGGACCGGGCCGCCGTGCGGGAGATCTTCGCCGACCACGAGCTGATCGAGAGCCTGGGGTGCGGGGCGGTCATCAACGTGCCCGTGACCGACGACGGCCGGGTGCTCGGCGTGCTCAACCTGCTCGACGCGGAAGGCCGGTACGACGAGGCGTCGGTGGCCGCCGCCCGGTCGCTCGCGCCCGCGGCCGTGCCCGCCCTGCGCGCGGCCGTCCAGGGAGGCGGCGCATGAGCCTGCTGCTCCGCGACGGCCTGCTGCTCGACGTGACGACCGGCGCGTACACCGAGGCCGACCTGCGCTGCGCCGGCGGCCGCATCGTCGAGACCGGCCGCAGGCTGAGCGCGCCCGACGGCACCCGCGTGCTCGATCTCGCGGGCGCGCACGTCGTGCCCGGCCTCATCGACGCGCACGTGCACGTCACCGCCCTGACCGCCGACCTCGGCGCCATCGGCTCCATGGCGCCGTCGTACGTGGCCGCGCACAGCGCCCGCATCATGAGCGGCATGCTGGACCGCGGCTTCACCACGGTCCGCGACGCGTCCGGCGCGGACTTCGGGCTGGCCGCCGCCCAGGCGGAAGGGCTGATCCGCGGCCCCAGGCTGCTGTTCGGCGGCAAAGGGCTGAGCCAGACCGGAGGCCACGCCGACTTCCGCGGCCCAGGCGAGCACCTGCACGACGACCATCCGTGCTGCGCCGGCCTCGGCCGGGTCGCCGACGGCGTCGACGCGGTGCGCACGGCCGCCCGCGACGAGCTGCGCAAGGGCGCGCACCACATCAAGGTCATGGCCTCCGGCGGCGTGGCCTCCCCCACCGACAGGATCGACTCGACCCAGTACTCGATGGACGAGCTGCGCGCGGCCGTCGAGGAGGCCGAGGCCGCCAACCGGTACGTCGCCGCCCACGCCTACACGGCGCGGGCCGTCAACCGGGCGCTGGAGGCGGGCATCCGCTCCGTCGAGCACGGCAACCTGATCGACGACGGCAGTGTCGAGCTGTTCCTGCGGCACGACGCGTTCCTCGTGCCGACGCTGGTGACGTACTGGGCGCTCAAGGAGGAGGGCCGCGCGTTCGGGCTGCCAGAAGCGAGCGTGCGCAAGGTGGACGAGGTGCTCGGCGCGGGGCTGGCCGCGCTGGAGCGCGCCGCCCGCGGCGGCGTGCGCCTGGTCTACGGCACCGATCTGCTGGGCGGCATGCACCGGCACCAGAACCACGAGTTCCGGCTGCGCTGCGAGGTGCAGCAGCCGATCGACGTGCTGCGCTCGGCCACGACGGTCGCAGCCGAGCTGGCCGGCATGGCGGGCGAGATCGGCACGCTGGACGTGGGGGCGCACGCCGACCTGCTGGTGCTCGACGGCGACCCGCTCGGCGACGCCGGCGTGCTGGCCGGCCCGGAGCACATCCGCCACGTCGTGCAGGCGGGCGCGATCGCCTGACCCGGCGCCGGGTGCGTACCGTGGGCAGGGTGACGACGATGGCGCGCACCGCTCTGGTGACCGTCGCGGTGCTGGTCCTGCTCCTCGGGCTGCTCTGGATCTTCCAGCGGCGGCTGATCTACCTGCCGGACGGCACGCGGGTGCCGCCCGCGGGCCAGGTCATCCCCGGGGCGCACGACGTCTCGTTCACGACGGGCGACGGGCTCACGCTCAGAGCCTGGTACGTGCCCGGCGACCACGACGTGACCGTGCTGGTCGCCGGCGGCAACGCGGGCAACCGGCTGCACCGGGCGCCGCTGGCCAGGGCGCTGGCGGCGCGGGGCCTGCCGGTGCTGCTGATGGACTACCGCGGCTACGGCGGCAACCCGGGCACGCCCACGGAGGAGGGCCTGCGCCTCGACGCGCTCGCCGCGCGGGCCTTCCTGGGCGACGCGCGGGTGGTCTACTTCGGTGAGAGCCTGGGCGCGGGGGTGGTGACCCGGCTGGCGCGCGAGCGCCGGCCCGCGGGGCTGGTGCTGCGCTCGCCGTTCACCGACCTGGCCGCGGCCGGCCAGGAGGCCTATCCGTTCCTGCCGGTCAGGGCGCTGCTGCGGGACCGTTTCCCGGTCGCGGAGCACATCGCGGGCGTGCGGGCGCCCGTCGTGGTCGTGTACGGCACGGCCGACACGATCGTGCCACCCCGCCTGAGCAGGGCCGTCGCCGATGCGGCGGCAGGGGACGTCAGGACCGTCGAGGTGCCCGGAGCCGGCCACAACGACCTGGCCCTGCTGTCCGGCCAGGAGCTGATCGGCGCCGTGGTGGACCTGGCCGGACAGGTCCGGCGGCGGTAGTCCTGGCGCGGCAGGACCACCGCGCGCCTAACCGGAGCAGGCGGTGCCGCCACCCGCGTGATAGATCATGTCCTGGTACGTGACGCTCGCCTTGATCGGCGTCCTGCTCGTCAGGGTCTGGACGGTCCCGCCGTCACGCCGGAGCTCGAAGACCGGCGTCGTGCCCGGCACCATCGGCGCCTTGAACGACACCACGCCCGCGCTGGTGACCTCCTTGGTCTTCACGTCGGAGCCCTGCTTGATGACCAGCGTGCCCGGCTCCTTGACGAAGGCCAGCAGTTCCACGTCGTCGACCGGCCCGGGACCCGCCGGGATGGTGAACTTGCCGGCCGTCTGCTTGCTCGTGTCGTAGGGGGCGCTCGCCTTGTGGCTGCGGTGGAAGTAGTAGAGACCGTCGCGGACGATCTCAGGAGCCTTGCCCGTCTTGAACCACGTCGTGTAGTACGTGTTCACGTCGGCGAGCACCTTGCCGCGCACCTTGGACGGCGCCTGCTGCGTCTCGCCGTAGTCGTTCCAGGTGACGAGCTGCACCCAGTCGGCCTTGCCGTCGATCGCGGCCTTCCACGAGCCGCGCAGGGTGCTGCTGTTCTGCGCCTCCCAGTAGTGCAGCTCCTTGGACCTGGTGTCCTCGAACCCGATCGGGGCCATGTATTCCAGGCCGCGCGCGTGGGTGGCCTCGGAGGCGCGACGGAACGCGTCCGTCACCTCGGGCCGGTTCGCCCCCCAGGAGGAGTAGCCGTGGACGTGGTCGTCCCACTCGGTCTTGCCGCTGCCGCTCCAGTAGTTGAACATCATCAGCAGCGACGTCTTCATGCCCTCGGCGGACAGCTCGTCCCGCACCTTCTGCCACCAGGCGGGCGGCTGGCGGTCGCCGTGGTACGGCGCGAGCAGCACGCTGCCGTCGGGCAGCGTGTACAGCGACGGATGCCCCTTGACCAGCAGGACGTCGGAGACCACCTTCGCGACGGAGGCGCCCGACTCGGTCGGGAAGTCCGGGCTCAGCACGATCTTGAAGCCGGGGTCCACGTTCCTGGCCGCGTCCAGCAGCTCCGGCAGGTGGTTCCAGCGCTGGTCGCTGGAGGTGTGGTGCTCGTAGACGAACCCGTCCAGCCCTTGTGCGATCGCCTGGCGTACCTCCATCTCGAAGTCGAGCCGGCGCCAGTGGGACTCCGGCCGCACGGAGCGGGTCACCGGGCGGTCCCTGAGGTAGCCGCCCCTGTCCTTGTAGGCGCCGCCGGAGCCGTCGGGGTCGAGCCAGGAGGCGTACTGGTCCTTCGCGGGGTCCTTGTTGTCGATCGACAGGGGGAAGGGCGGGAAGTAGAACGCGAACGCCTTCTTGGCGGAGGAGCGCAGCGCGGCGACCGAGGGCTTGTCGAAGGGCAGCGCGGCGCAGGGCGCGGACGTGCCGGTGGTGTAGGTGACAGTCAGCTTGGGGCCGCGGTCGCCCGTCTCGCGCGAGGAGAACAGGACCGTCGTCGTCTCGTCGGTCCCGGTGAGCGCGAAGGAGTAGACGCCGTTGCCGGTGACGGCGGACGAGACGTCCAGCTCGGCCTTCCGGCCCTCGGTGAAGCCGCTGTGCGAGGCGGTCACGCCGCCGGTCTCCGGACGGTCCTTCCAGACGGTCGCGCTCTCCGTCCAGTCGCCGGTCACCGTGCGGGCGGACACCTTCGTGCCCGTCGTCCTGGCGGAGGTGACCTCAAGGGTGGCCTTGACGTTCGTGGCGTTGCCGGGGATGCCGGAGACCTGGAAACGGGTGAGCGCGAGCCGCTGCGCGGAGGTCTTGCCACCGCAGGTGGCGCCGCACACGGACATCCACGTCGCGGTGCCGAAGCTCTTGGACGGCTCGGCCTGGCTGACGAACATGTCGTCCGTGGCGCGGATGGTGACGGTCTCCGCGGACAACGCGGTCGACGACGTATGCGCGGGTAAGGGACGCGCGGGTAAGGGGCGCGCGGACGCGGGCGCCGCCGCGACCGTCGCGCCGAGCGAAAGGGCGACGGCGATCACCGCGGTGAATCCCACCCGTCGATGCTGGGTGAACATGACCCTCCTCTGGGGTTCGTGTCACAAGGCGATCGACAAGGTAGGGCGAGAAGTGAACGCCTCGCGGCGAATCCGCGAAATGGAACGCGGCAACCGACCGCAGATCACGCCTGGTCAGCGCATGATCACTAGGCGCTGGACGCCCCACCCCTGACCACCCCGACCATGGTTAGGCGACCCTTGCCTATTCAAGACAGCTTGTAACAAAATAGAGGGCACCCCGCGAACCGCTGGAGGCCCATCCCATGACCATCACCGCCGAGGCGGCCGTCCCCGTGGCGCCCGCGCCGGACGGCGACGACACGCCCGCCCCCGGCCGCGCCGCGCTCATCGCGCTGCTCGCCCCCATCAGGCCACGGCTCATCGCCGCCGCCGCGTTCCAGGTCGTGTACGCGATCGCGGCGCTCGTGCCCTTCGTGTGCGTGGCGGAGCTGGCCCGCGTGCTGCTCAGCCCCGGAGCCGGTGGCCCCGGCCGGGTCTGGCCGATCGCCGCACTCGCCGTCGCGGGCCTGCTGGTCAGATTCGTCTCCTTCGGGGTGGCTGGCGCGATCACCCACTTCGCGGACGCCGACCTGCAGCTCCACCTGCGTCGCCGGATGGCCGCGCACCTGTCGCGGGTGCCGCTGGGCTGGTTCGGCGAGCGCAACTCCGGCCACGTCAAGAAGGTGCTCCAGGACGACGTCAGGGAGATGCACCACCTGGTCGCGCACGCGGCGCTCGACCTGCTCGCGGCCGTGGTGACCCCGCTGGCCGCGCTGGCCTACCTGCTGTACGTCGACTGGCGGCTCACGCTCGTCGTGCTCATCCCGGTGCCGCTGTTCGCCGCCGCGTTCGCGATCATGATGCGCGGCTACGACGAGCAGATGCGGCGCTGGAGCGAGGCGAACAGCCGGATCAGCTCGGCCGTGGTCGAGTTCGTGCAGGGCATCGCCGTGATCAAGACGTTCGGCCAGACCCGGCGTTCCTACCGGCGCTTCGCCGAGGCGGCCGACGACTTCGCCGGCTTCTTCGGCGCCTGGGTGCGCCCCATGCTCCGGCTCAGCGGCCTGTCCATGGCGTTCATCTCGCCGCCCGCCATGCTGCTGGTGTCCGCGGCCGGGGGCGCGCTGTTCGCCGCGAACGGCTGGATCGAGCCGGTCGACGTGCTGCCGTTCGTGCTGGTAGGCGTGGCGCTGACGGCGCCCTTCCTGGCCCTCGACATGGGCTCGATGCGGCTGAGGAGCGCGGCCGAGTCCGCCGGGCGGGTGGCCGCGCTGCTCGACACGCCGCCGCTGCCCGAGCCCGAGACCCCTGTGCGCCCGGTCGGCCACGCGGTCGACTTCCGCGACGTGTCGTTCTCCTACGACGGCACGACGCCTGTGCTGCGCGGGGTGAGCCTCTCGCTGGAGCCCGGCACCGTCACCGCGCTCGTCGGGCCGTCGGGCTCCGGCAAGTCCACGCTGGCCAAGCTGCTGCCCCGCTTCTACGACCCCGACGCGGGGGAGATCACGGTCGGCGGGGCCGGCGTGCGCGCCATCGGCTCCGCCGAGCTGTACCACCATGTCGGCTTCGTCCTGCAGGACGTGCAGCTGCTGCGCACGTCCGTGGCGGACAACATCGCGCTCGGCCGCCCCGACGCGGGCCGCGAGGAGATCGAGCGCATGGCGCGCGCCGCGCAGATCCACGACCGGATCGCGGAGTTGCCGCGCGGCTACGACTCGGTGGTCGGCGAGGACGCCCACCTGTCCGGCGGCGAGGCGCAGCGCGTCGCGATCGCCCGCGCCCTGCTGGCCGACACGCCGATCCTGGTGCTGGACGAGGCCACGGCCTTCGCCGACCCCGAGTCGGAGTCGGCCATCCAGGACGCGCTGTCCACGCTGGTGGCCGGGCGCACGCTGCTGGTCATCGCGCACCGGCTGAGCACGATCACCGGCGCCGACCAGATCGCCGTTCTCGACGGCGGCCGGATCACCGAACGCGGCACCCACGACGAGCTGCTCGCGGCGGGCGGGCTCTACGCCCGGATGTGGGCGGCGCACGTACGCGACGACGAGCGGGATTGGACGGGAAGATGATCGGAGAGCTGGGGGCCGTGCTCGGTCCCGAACACGGCGCGCGCCTGCGCCGCAGCCTGCTCGCGATGGCCGTGTACGGCGTGCTGCAGGGCCTGTCGTTCGCCCTGCTGGTGCCGGTGCTGCGGGCGCTGCTGTCGGGCGAGGCGGTCGGTCCGTGGCTGGCCGCGTTCGCCGCCGTGGTCGCGGCCACCACCGTCGCCTCCTACGTGCAGGCCCAGTACGGCTACGCGGTCGGCCTGGCCGCCCTGCGCACCCTCTACCACCGGCTCGGCGACCACGTGGCCGGGCTGCCGGTCGGCTGGTTCAGCGCCGACCGCGTGGGGCGGCTCGGGCAGCTCGTCGGCAAGGGCGTCATGGACGTGATGAGCGTGCCCGCCCACCTGCTGCAGGTGGTGGTGAGCGCGGTGGCGGCGCCGGCGACCGTGCTGGTGTGCATGTTCGTCTTCGACTGGCGGCTCGGGCTGGCTGCCCTGCTCACGGCGCCGTTCCTGTGGCTGGCGTTCCGGTGGACGCAGAGCCTGGTGCAGCGGAGCGACACCGCGATGGACGACGCCGGCGCCGAGGGGGCCGACCGGGTGGTGGAGTTCGCCAGGCAGCAGCCCTCGCTGCGGGCGTTCGGGCGCACCGCCGACGGCTACGACCTGCTCGACGACGCGCTGGTGCGGCAGCGCAGCACGCTACGACGGCTGCTGCGCACCACGCTGCCGGGGCTTGCACACCAGCACGGTCGCGCTGACCGTACAGCTCGCCTTCACCGCGATCCTGATCGCCGGCTGCGCGCTGGCGCTCGGCGGCGCGGTGGACGTACCGGAGCTGGTCGGGGTGCTGGTGCTGGCCGTGCGGTTCACCGAGCCGCTGCTCGCCGCCGCCGACGTCGGCGGCGAGCTGCGCATGGCGCGCGGCAGCCTGCGCCGCATCAAGGCGGTGCTCGACACCCCGCCGCTGCCGGTCACCGGCCCGGCGACCGGCCCGGCGACCGGCCCGGCGACCGACTGGGCGCGGGCGGGCGAGCCGTCGATCGAGCTGGACGGCGTCGGCTTCGCCTACGCCGAGCGGCCGGTGCTGCGTGACGTGAGCTTCACCGTCGCCCCCCGCACCGTGACCGCCCTGGTCGGGCCGTCGGGCTCCGGCAAGACCACGCTCACCCGGCTCATCGCCCGCTTCTGGGACGCGGACTCGGGTGTGGTGCGGGTGTCGGGGAACGACGTGCGCGACTACGCGCCGGAGGACCTGATGGCGCAGCTGTCGATCGTGTTCCAGGACGTCTACCTGTTCGAGGGCACCCTGGAGGACAACATCAGGATCGGCCGTCCCGAGGCCACCGGCGAGGAGGTGCGCGAGGCGGGCCGGCTGGCCCGGGTCGACGAGATCGCCGAGCGCCTGCCCGGCGGCTGGCAGGCGAGGATCGGCGAGGCCGGCGCCACGCTGTCGGGCGGCGAGCGGCAGCGGGTGTCCATCGCCCGAGCGATGCTCAAGGACGCCCCGATCGTGCTGCTCGACGAGGCCACCGCCGCGCTCGACCCGGAGAACGAGTCCGCCCTGATCGACGCGCTCGCCACGCTCGCACGCGACCGCACCCTGCTCGTCATCGCGCACCGGCTGACCACGATCGCCGCCGCCGACCAGATCGTCATGCTGGAGGACGGCGCCGTCGTGGAGCGCGGCACCCACCGGGAGCTGCTCGACCTCGACGGCCGGTACGCTGCGTTCTGGACGGAACGAACGCGAGCCCGCGGCTGGCGATTGACCCAGCCGGCATGAGCCCGGCGAGCCGCCCCCGCCGCGACGTGCTCGGGCGAGAGGCGGGCGCGTGAGCGGGGATCGGGGAGCGTGATGGGCGGCGAGCAGGCGGTCCCCGGAGGTCCCGGGCGCGAGTGGCGGGTGCGCGGCCGCCCGCGCGGCCGTCCCCCGCGCATCACCCGGCCCGCCATCGCCGACGCCGCCCTCGCGGTCGGCTTCGACAACCTCACCCTGGCCACCGTCGCCGACCGGCTCCAGGTCGCCCACTCGGCGCTCTACCGCCACGTCGCCGACCGCGAGGAGCTGGTCATGGTGGCGATCGACCGGGCCGTCGCCGCCGCCCCGTGGCCGGAGCCGGCCGGCGAGTGGCGCTCCGACCTGGAGGCGCAGGCCGCCGCGGTCTGGCACGTGCTGGAACGGCATCCGGGGCTGGTCAAGGAGTTCCTCAGGCTCACCCGCTTCCCGGAGGAGGTGATGCGCCGCTTCGGCGCGTCGGTGCGCAGCCTGATCGGCTACGGCTTCACGGCCGAGAACGCCTTCCTCGCCGTCGACACCGTCTTCGACCTGACGATCGACGTGTTCAGCAGGGGCAAGCAGCTCGACGCGCCGGCCGGCGAGAGCGTCGTCCGCGACAGCACGGCCGACGCCTGGGCCGAGGCGGTGGGCGCGGAGCTCGCTCCGCTCATGCGGCAGGCGCTCACGGACCCGGCCGCGACGTGGTTCGACCGCAAGCTGCAACTGGTTCTCGACGGCGTCGCCGCGGGCCTCTCACCCTGAGCCGGGCGAAGAGACCCGGCCCTCTGCTCGCCGGTCCGCAGGCCTGACCGTCATCGCAGGGCGCCGAGGACGAGGCGGATCATTGAACGGGCCAGGGCCTCCGGGTCTCCGTCGGTGCTTTCCGGCAGGGCTCCGCTGAGCCACAGGCTGGTGAAGCCGTGGGCGAGCGACCAAGCGGCGATCGTGGTCATCCGGTCCTGTTCAGGGCCTGGCGACAGTGCGTGGGCGCTGGTGATGAGCACGCCGGCGGCGCGCTCGTGCGCGGACTGGACGCTGGGATCGTCGGCGCGGTAGAGCTCGGGCCGGAACATCACCTCGAAGTAGGGCCGATGGTCGATGGCGAAGCGGACGTAGGCGACGCCGACCTCCCACACGTCGGCGGCGGCGCGTTCAAGAGCGTCGGCGAACAGGGCGAAGCCCTCGGCGGCCACGGCTGTCAGCAGACCTTGCTTGTCGCCGAAGTGGTGGGCGGGGGCGGCGTGTGAGACGCCGGCGCGGCGGGCCAGCTCGCGCAGGCTCCATCCTGCCGGGCCGGATTCGCCGATGGCTTGAAGGGCGGCGTCGATGATGACGCGTTTCAGATTGCCGTGGTGGTAGGCCGGCTGATCGATCTCTCTCACCTCCGCGTTCGGTATGACGCAACTTTATCTTGACATTGACAAGATAGGGAATCCCCTCCAATCTTTCCGATGACAAGATTGGAGGACGGGATGGTTCCGTTCATCGCCCTCACAGGGGGCTTCGTCGTCCTGCGTCTCATCGGTCTGGCCGGCATCGACACACTCGATGCCTGGCAGCCGGCCCTGCGAGGCGCACTCAGCCTGATGTTCGTCTTCACCGGCGTGCCGCACTTCCTGCCCTCATGGCGCCGCGACTTCGTCGCGATGATCCCGGCGGCGATCCCGCGCCCGGCGCTGCTGGTCACCCTCACCGGCGTCCTGGAACTGGCCGGCGCCGCCGGGCTGCTGTTCGCGCCGAGCGCTCCATACGCGGCGATCGGGCTGGCCCTGCTCATGCTCGCCATGTTCCCGGCCAACGTCTCAGCCGCCCGCCGTGGCCTCACCCTGGCCGGAAAGCCGGTGACCCCCCTACCCGCACGTACGGCCCTGCAAGTGCTGTTCGTCGCCGCCGCCGTCGCGGCGGCCGCATGAGGCCACGCGCCCAGCACCGCCGACCTCGCATACCACCACGAATCCATCGAGGACATCGCACATGACCGCCGAACACGCCGCCGACATCGACTACATCGACCACACCGTGCTCATCACCACCGACCTCGCCGCGGCCTCCGCCCGCTATGAGGCGCTCGGCTTCACCCTCAGCCCCGTCTCGCCCCACCACCTGGCCGAACGACCCGGCGGCCCGCTCCTGCCCACCTGCACCGCCAACCGGTGCGCCTACTTCGGGCGATCATTCATCGAACTGCTCGGCATCGTCGACCCGTCCGCCCCCGACCCCTGGGGCGTTCACCAGCTTCGCCAGACCTGCCCCGGCCTTCTCATGACCCTCGGCTCGCGCGACATTCAGGCCACCGCCGAACGGCTACGCGCCACCGGCCTGGTTTCCACCGGGATCCGTGCGCTGGAACGAGAGGTCTCCACCCCCGACGGCCCGCGGACGGTACGCGCCGACAGCGTCCGCATCGATGCCGCCTACACCCCCGAAGGGGCGCTCCAGGCAACACTGCACCGCACCCCTCAGTACGTTCACCAGTCTCACTATCTCGATCATCCCAACGGCGCCGTCGGCCTGCACAGCGTGCTGCTGGTCGTGCCCGACGACGAGGTCGACGACCACGAAGAGCGCTACGCCCGCATCCTGGACGCTGACGTGTGGATCGACGGCCCCAAACACGTGCTCCCGCTACGGCACGGCCGGGTGGAGATCATTCCGCAGTCCTCGCTCGGCGACCATCTCCCCGGCCACGCGGTGCCCGGCCTGCCCCTGCTCGCCGCCCACACTGTGGCCGTCCGCGACCTGACCGCCGCGCGCGAACTCATCGAGCACAACATGATCGCCACCCACACCACCTCCGACGGCTTCCACGTCACCGCCGAAGACGCCTGCGGTGTGCCACTCGCCTTCACTCAGAACCGATAGCCGGGGTGGTCCGGCAATCTGGCCGGCGCGCGACCGCCGCCGGCCGTCACGACCGCCGCGAACCGGGCGTCGGACGACCTGACGGTCGGCGTCCGGAAGCGCCGGCAGGCCGCGGGGAAGCCAAGCGGGCCGCAGGACGCGCCGCCCGCGCGGACGAGGCTCGTGCCGTCAAGGCGCGGCGGGGAGCAGGGACCGCAGCTCGGTGACCGCGTGGTCGCGGTGCACGTCGAGGATGGCGACGGCCTCGTCGGCGGCGCGGCGGTGGAGCGCGTCGAGGGCGGCCCGGTGCTCCTTGACGACCCGCTCGCGGTTGCCCCCGTCGCCGTAGTACATCGACCGGTAGGCGTCCGTCGTGTCCCACAAGGTCCTGATCAGCCGGGCCAGCCGGGGCATGCCCGCGCAGTCGAACAGCGTCATGTGGAACGTCCGGTTGGCCATGGCCATGGCGAGCACGTCGCCCGCCGCGGCGGCCCGCTCGACGTCGCGCTGCGCGGCCTCCAGCCGGTCGAGGTCGGAGTCGGTGAGGAGGGGCACGGCCCGGCGCACGGCCTCCTCCTCCAGCAACTCGCGGATGCGGTAGACCTCGCGCAGGTCGTCGAGCGAGAGCGTCACGACGCAGTAGCCCTTGTGCGCCTGGTGCGTGACCAGCCCCTCGCCTTCGAGCGTCTTGAGCGCCTCGCGCAGCGGCACCCGGCTGACCTGGAGCTCCTCCGCCAACGCGTCCTGCCGGATGGGGGCGCCGGGGCGCAGGCGGCCGGTCGTGATGGCGCGGCGCAGCTCGGCCAGCACGAACTGCTGGGCCGTCGGCGGCCTGCGCCCTGCCCCGTCCGGATTCACGGCCCCAATATCTCACGAACCCAGGCGTCGTCCTGCCCGAGCTCGGGCGGCGGACGGCGGTAGGAGGGCGGGGTGGCGCTGAGGCGTACGGGGGCGGTGACCTGCCCGACCCCGTCGAGCCGTACGGACGGCTCCAGGCCGAGCTCCTCGGCGAGCGCGAACGCGGCGGCCAGGTCGTTGATCGGGCCGCAGGGCACCCCGGCGGCGGTGAGCCGTCCGAACCACTCGTCCGCCGGGCGTTCCCGCAGGGCGTCGTCGAGCGCGGCGACGAGCACGTCGCGGGCGGCGACCCTGCCCGCGTTGGTGGCGTACCGGGCGTCCGTGGCGAGATCCGGCCGGTCGAGCACCGCGCAGAGGGCCTGGAACTGGCGGTCGTTCCCGGCCGCGATCACCAGCGGGCGGTCGGCCGCTTGGAACACCTCGTACGGGACGATGCTGGGATGCCGGTTGCCCATGGCCCTCGGCACCACGCCGGCGGCGGCGTAGGCGGAGGAGTGGTTGGTCAGCGCCGACAGGAGGGAGGAGAGCAACGACACCTCGACCCGCTGCCCCGCCCCTGGTTCCCGCGCGCCGCCCTCGTGCTCGCGGACGTCCGTCTTCGACGTGGCGTCCTCGGGTCGCGTCCCGCCCGCACCCGGCCGGCCGGTTCCGGTGAGGTGGCCGCCTTCGCCGGTGTGGTCGCGGTGGCGGAGCGCGGCGAGGATGCCGAGGGCGGCGTGCAGGCCGGTGATGACGTCCACGAGAGCCACGCCCGCCTTGGTGCCGGGACCGTCCGGCTCTCCCGTGACGCTCATCAAGCCGCCCACGGCCTGCACGATCAGGTCGTACCCGGGCAGCCCCGCCCCGGCGCCGGACCCGAACCCGGTGATCGAGCAGTACACCAGCCCCGGATTGAGCACGCGCAGCGCGTCGTGGCCGAGCCCGAGCCGGTCCATCGTGCCCGGCCTGAAGTTCTCCACCAGTACGTCGGCCCGCGTGGCCAGCGCCCGCGCGACCTCCAGGTCCGCCTCGTCGCCGAGGTCGAGGGCGATCGAGCGCTTGTTGCGGTTGACGCCGAGAAAGTAGGTGGCCTGCCCGCCGGGCGCGTACGGCGGCCCCCAGGCGCGGGTGTCGTCCCCCGTGCCCGGCCGCTCCACCTTGACGACCTCCGCGCCAAGGTCTGCCAGCAGCATCGTGGCGTAGGGCCCGGCCAGCACCCGGCTGAAGTCGGCCACCAGCAGCCCGGACAGCGCCCCGCCGCTCACGCCGGCGCCCCGATGCAGGCGGTCTCGGGGGCCGGCTCGGCGTCCACGAGGCCGGCGGCGGTGAGCGTGAGAACGTCCATGGTCACCGCACCCTAGCCGTGGCATATTGGATTTTCAATATTGGATCCAATATATGGAGAGTCATGATCGCACCCACCGCGCTGTTCGCCCTCGACACGCTGCTGACCGAGGAGGAGCGCGAGATCAGGACCACGGTCAGGCGCGTCTGCGACCGGGAGATCCGGCCGCACGTCGCCCGCTGGTTCGAGGACGGCGAGCTGCCCGCGCGCGAGCTGGCCCGCACGCTCGGCTCGGTCGGCGTGCTCGGCATGCACCTCGACGGCTACGGCTGCGCGGGCATGGGCGCGGTCTCGTACGGGCTGGCCTGCCTGGAACTGGAGGCGGCCGACTCCGGGCTGCGCAGCCTGGTGTCGGTGCAGGGGTCGCTGGCCATGTACGCCATCTGGAAGTACGGCAGCGAGGAGCAGAAGCAGGAGTGGCTGCCCCCGATGGCGGCCGGCGAGCGCATCGGCTGCTTCGGCCTGACCGAGCCCGACTTCGGCTCCGATCCCGGGGGCATGCGCACCACGGCCAAGCGCGAGGGCGGCGACTGGGTGCTGAACGGCACCAAGATGTGGATCACCAACGGCTCGGTGTCGGACGTCGCGGTGGTCTGGGCCCGCACGGACGAGGGCGTCAGGGGTTTCCTGGTCCCCGCGGGCACGCCCGGCTTCACCGTGAACGACGTCAAGCACAAGATCTCGCTGCGCGCCAGCGTGACCAGCGAGCTGGTGCTCGACGGGGTGCGGCTGCCCGGCGCGGCGATGTTGCCGGGCGCCAGGGGCCTGTCCGGGCCGCTGGGCTGCCTCGACGAGGCGCGGTTCGGGATCGTGTTCGGGTCGATGGGGGCGGCGCTCGACTGCCTGGAGACCGCGATCGCGTACGCGGGCGACCGCCAGGTGTTCGCCAGGCCGCTCGCCTCCTACCAGCTCACCCAGGAGAAGCTCGCCGACATGGCGCTGGAGCTGGGCAAGGGCCTGCTGCTCGCGGTGCACCTCGGGCGGCTGAAGGAGGCCGGCACGATCACCCCCGAGCAGGTGAGCGCCGGCAAGCTGAACAACGTGCGCGAGGCCCTGGAGATCGCCAGGAAGTGCCGCACGCTGCTCGGCGCGAGCGGCGTCACCCTGGAATACCCGGTGATCAGGCACTCCGTGAACCTGGAGTCCGTGCTGACCTACGAGGGGACGTCGGAGATCCACACGCTGGTGCTGGGCAAGGCGCTCACGGGGATCGGCGCGTTCAGCTGACGGGCCGCCGATCAGAACGTCTGCCAGGTCGCCTCAGTGACCCGGCAGGGCCCGCCCTGGTGCACTCGAAGGCGCCCGGCCCGCACGTCGAGCCCGACCGTGGCCAGCGTCTCCCACCTCTGGTGGATCGGCTGCGACAGGTCGGGGTGGGCGCACACGGGCGCCTCGTCGGGGCCGTGGCTGAGCAGGGCGAGCGCGCGTTTCGTCAGGTCGTCGCCGCCGAGCTCGCCGGCGTGGTCGCGCAGGTGCCGCAGGCGGGCGTACGTGCCGGGCCGCTCGGTGGCGTGCCGCTCCCCCGCGGCCAGCGCGGGGTCGAGGAAGTGGTTGCAGTGCATCAGGACGCCGCCTGGATCGGGCGGGATGACGGCCACGCCGGCCGGGGAGATCTCGATCGAGCCCGCGCCGCCCGCGGTCACGGCGGTGATGACGGTGGAGGCCGAGACCGTGGCCGAGCGGGCGATGCCGGCGGCCTCCTCGACGGTGGCCGCCTCGTCCAGGATGCGGCGGGCGATCAGGTGCACGGGCACGCCGACCTCGGCGGTGTCGGCGTCGTGGCGCAGGATGTTGAAGTGCACGCCCAGGCCCGCCGTGTTCACCCCGATCTTGGCCAGCGCCCCCGACTCGGTGAACGTGCGCACGACGTGCCCGGGGCGGGGCGCCAGCTCCCACAACATGGGGGCGTCGCGCAGGTGGTCGTGCCAGTCCCAGGTCTGCACCGTACGCGGCGGGAGGCCGGGGCCCGGCAGCACGACGGACGTCGAGCACTCCCCCTCGCCGCTCGCGTGGAGGGCGGCCAGGATCTCGGTCCTGGCGTTGACCACGGCGACCTGCCACGGCTCCAGCCCGGCCCCGGACGCGATCCCGGCGATCTCGTCGGCCAGCCGGGGAGCCCAGGCGGCGCTGCGGTCGAGCGCCTGCTCGCCCCACGCGCGGACCTGCGCGGGGGTGGCGCCGGCGACCCTGAACAGGTCGGTGTAGCCGGCGAGGTTGGCGGCGATGGCCGCGCGGCGGTGGGAGCCGAGTTCCTCGCCCCGGGCTCGGGGTTCACTCTGGCTGGACGTGAAAGTCGGAAATGTCATGACTCGACCCTCAGCCCTGTCCGTCCGTCCTGTCCACCAGCGCCGTCTCGCAGGGCCATCTCCCAGGGCGCGTCTCCCGGCGCTGTCCCTCAGGGCCGTCCCTCAGGGCCGTCCCTCAGGGCTGTCTCTCAGGGCTGTCTCTCAGGGCCGTCCCTCTTGAACACGCTCTGTTCCGTACGCACGCGCGCCCGGAGCGCCACCACCCTGGGCAGCAGCGCGCGGAACCGGTCAGGGCCGGCCGTACGCATCTCGACCAGCCGGTGACGCGCCGGGCGCGGGCTCCCCGGCGCGTGTGCCCGGCTCAGCTGAAGTTGACGTCGCTGCAGATGTAGTACGTCTGGTCCATGTGCGAGGCCTTCCAGATCGTGTAGACCACGTGACGGCCGGTGCGCGAACCCTTGCCGACGCCGTTGATCATGTACGTCTCGGCGGGCGCGTAACGAGAGGTCTCCCGGACGAGCTCCAGGTGGTTCCAGCCCAGCGGCGTGGTGGTGGCGTTGTAGCCCTGACGGGTGATGTAGACCCTGATGTAGTCGGCGCCGTGGCGGGCCTGGTCGTGCAGCCTGATGTCGAAGGTACCGCCCAGGTTGGCCATGGTCCACGCTCCAGGGGTGTCCATGGAGCGGTAGCGGCCGTCCTGCGTCCGGCCGGCGCTGCAGAGCTGGCCGTCAGGGATCGCGGCCTGGTGGTTGCCGCCGACGTTGTCGCGGTACAGCCCGTTCCAGTTCCACATGGCGTTCGTGTTGTCCTGCCAGGCCTGCCAGCACATCGGGTCCTGCTGCTGCATGGCGGGGTTCTGGAAGTCGCTGCCCCAGCGCAGCCAGCAACCGTAGTTGCGGGACGCCGGGTCGATGACCGAGCCGTGCGCGGAGGCCGTACCGGTCATGGGGCCGTACAGGGCGATGGCGCAGATCGTCACCACGGACAGCAGCAGCGCGAGGGCGCGGCGCGCCGAGGGGTGAGGTCGGACTCGGGGCATGGCGGTCTCCGTGTTCCGGTCGGGGGTCCGATGGTTTGGGAGCGCTCCCGCCGGGACGGTATCTGACCGGGGAAGGTCATACAAATAATGGGACATGTCAAGATCTCTCCAGCCTTCACCGCCTTGTCGCGGCGGGCGCGGTGAGCAGCGGAAAGGGCTTTCCCGTCGCAGTGGCGCGGGGTGAAAGTTTCACCTCCCGCCGAGCTCGTTCGCGGGCGGCGCTGGGCGCTCGCCCGCCTTGACCTGGTCCTCGGCCCTGCCGGCCCCCTCCTGCCAGGAGGACCGAGGCCAGGCGTCATCCCCGATCGGGTGGTGTGCGAGCCGCCAGCGACGTGTAGACGGTCACCTCGTCGGGCTGCAGCAGACCGTCCTGGATGGCGCAGATGAGCAGCTTCTCCTTGGTGGGCGCGGGCCGCCCGGCCGCCGCGTACTTGACCCTGGCCCGGTCGATGTACTGCCGCACGGTCCGTTCCTTGATCCCCATCCGTGCCGCCACCGAGGCCTTCGACATCGACTGGAACCAGAACAGCAGCGCCGCCCGCTCCTTGTCGGACAGCTGCGGCCGGTGCGGCCCCTCATCCGTGGCGATGGCCTGGGCCATCGGCGGTGTCATGCTCGGCCGGTCGGCGGCCACCTCCAGGATCGTCTCCAGACACGAGTCACGGGTCGCCCGTCCCTTGCCGATGAAGGCCGAGGCGCCCGCGTCCAGCACCGCGCGCACCGTCTCGGGCTCCTCGTGCTCGGAGAAGACGATGACCCGCTGCCCGCCCGCGCACAACTCCGCGACCCGGTCGATGACCATGGTGCCGTTGAGGTTGAGGTCGAGCAGCAGCACGTCGGCGGGCGTGCCCCGGACCGACTCGATGGTGGGCCCCTGAGCGACCAGCTCCACCTGGCTGTGCGGCCCGAACCACGAGCGCACGCCGTCCACCACGACCTGATGGTCCTCCACCAGCGCGACCGTCACGCGTCCTGTCACGGGGCCTGCCAGATGCTGTTGACCCATACCTCGCCTCCCTGCCGCTGATAGGTGACGACGACCCCGCTGGGCTCTCGCACCGGAGCGGGGTTGACCGGCAGGTCGTCGTTGTCGGCGACGACCGCCACGCTCACCATGGCCGACATCGCGGACACGGTCACCCTGGCCCTCGTCCTGGCCCCGTCCAGGGCCGCGACGGGTGCCCTGAGGAGGTCCTCGCGCACGCCGTCGGGCAGAGCGGGCAGGCGCTCGCCGAACGGCGGCGCCGTCACCAGGACCTGCCGCCGCTCGGCCGCGTCGATGTGCTCGCGCAGCGCCGACACCAGTTCGTCCGGCACCTCCTCGCGCTCCGTGATGAGCCGCCGCAGCCGCATGGCGCCCGCCGTGCAGTCGTCGCGCACCCGTGAATCGCCGGGGTCAGCGCCGTCGGCGAGCTGCTTGAGCATCGACTCCGCCACCTCGCGAATGGCTTCGTAGCGGCGGAGCCGGTCGGCGTGGATGCGCTGCGCGGACTCGCGCCACGCGTCGTCGGCGGCCAGCCGGCGGGCCAGCAGCGCCGCGTCCTCGGCGCGTACGCGCAGGGTGTGGCAGCCCGCCATGTAGCCGAGCTGGAGCGTGACGCTGCCGACGATGACCATCAGGTATTTGGCGAGGGAGACGCGGTCGACCGTGCCCGTGGCGATCATCGCCACCAGCATGATGCCGGCGTTCGCCGACAGGAACGCGATGGCCTCGGCCCGCCAGCGCGGCCGGTTCCACAACAGCATGACGCCGAGCCAGCCCACCGACCCCCATCCCCAGTCGATGGGGCCGATCAGGTCCTGCGGCCGGCAGGCCACGATCACCGCGACGTCCAGGACGAGCACGGCGACGGCCAGCTCGCGGGCCCTGGCCGGGCCGGTGAACGTGCGTAACAGCGACAGGGCGGCGACGACGCCGATCGCGGTGTAGGCGATCCAGGCGGCGGCCGCGAGCAGGGGCCGGCGGAAGGACTCCCAGCCGGTGATGGTGACGGTGAGGTCGTAGCCCGTGTGCCAGACCGCGGCGATCACGATGGCGCCGATCGCGGTGTAGAGCGTGTAGCGGTGCGCCACCTCCTCGATGTCGCCGGTCATGGCCGCCACCACAGGCTCACCCGGGTGCCGCCGGTCCCCGAGCTGATGTCGGCGCCGGCGTTCGGCAGGGAGCGCATCGTGCCGAGGATCGAGCCGCGCACGCCGAACCGGTCGGGCGGCACCCGTTCGACGTCGAAGCCGGCGCCCGTGTCGGCGACCTCCACCCTGATCTCACCGTCGCGGGTGCTGGAGACCAGCTCGGCCTGGCGCACGCCGGCGTGCCGGGCGACGTTCGCCAGCGCCTCGTTGACGGCTCGGGCGAACCGCTCGGCCACCTCTCCCGGCACCGTCTCCGGCGTCAGGCTCCTGCGTACCTCCAGGCTCGTGGCCCGGCCGGCCACCTCGTCGAGCAGGGCGTCGAGAGCGATGGCCGCGGTGCCCGCGTGCGGCCTGTCGCGCAGCCGTTCCAGCGCCGCCAGGTCGGTCTCGGCCTGGCGGCGCAGCGTGTCCGACGGCCGGTCGTAGGTGCCCAGTCCGACCATGGTCAGCGTGTGCAGCGACGTCTCGTGGACGCTGCCGACCTGGCGCAGCTCGTCCTCGCGGCGCAGCCGCTCGACCATGAGCGTGACCTCGGCGCGCGCGCTGCGGCGCAGGAAGGCGTCGGCCGAGGCGGCGGAGCGGCGCAGCAGCGTCATCAGCAGCGCGATGGCCAGGATCTGCATGAGGTGGATCGCCAGGGTGCTCACGACGTTCTGATGCGGCACCGCGAACCGGGCCCCCACCAGGTACGACGCCGCCACGGCCAGCCCGGCCGGCACGGCGATCGCAGGCCGCCAGGCGACGCCGGCGACGACCACGCTCATGGTGACCAGCCCGGAGATCCAGCTCGCGTTCGCGGCGAGCGCGTCCACCGCCACGAGGTGGCGCTGCGCGAGGCAGAGCATGACGGTGACGGCGACATCACCGGCCGCCAGCCAGGGCGGCAGCGGCTTCCTGCGCCAGGCCACCCGCAGGAAGAGAACGGTCCAGAGCAGGTGGACCGCCAGGGCGGGCGCCAGCCACCACACCGAGACGGGCGGCACGGCGCCGAGGACCGCCGCGACGACCGCCACCAGGCCGATCACGGCCCGGGAACCGGCCCCGATGCGCGCGGCGGCCTGCTCCAGTTGCCTGGCCGCCGAGTCGTACCTCGTGGAACCGCGGTGAGACATGCGCCGCCCGCTCGCAGTGAGAGCACAAGACGGATCTCAGATTAACGCACGCCGCAGGGGTGGGCGGGAAGATCGCGCCAGCCGTGGCGGCGGATGGGGAGATGGGTCGCATGGTCGTTTCCTCGGGCCGGCACTGCTGCGGTCGATCACCGTCCTCCCCCGACCCTGATCCGCGGCTCCCCCTGCGGCATGACGGCTGATCGGCCGTCATCCCCACGACGGCCGAACAGCCGTCAGTCGTGTCTCCTTGTACACGCGTGTACTGATGCGCGGGCCGCTGGGAACGCGACAGAGAGAGGGAACCTGATGTTCTTCGTGGTGATCCCCATCCTGGTGGGCTGCGTGTCCGTCATGACGGTGCGCGGCCGCAGGGAAAGCTGGCCGGCCGGCCGGCCGGTGGCGCGGCCGAGGCTGGTGGCGGCGGGCGGCACGTACGACGGCTCGCGCGGCCGGCCGTCGGACGCGTACGTCATCCAGGAACGGCTCATCGCGGCGGCACACGGCACGGGCGACGCGGGCGGCACGGGCGACGCCCACACCGCCGCGGCCCTCGCCCTGGCATCGGTGGTGGCCGCCCGGCCGCAGCGCGCGGGGACTCGGGAGAAGGACCTCGGCGAGTGCGCCCGGGCGGCCCACCGAGCAGCACGCGCCACTGGCCTGCCCCACGCCACCGGCCCCACCGCATCGGGGTCCACCCCGGCCGGCTCCGGCGGACCGGGTCCGGTCAGCTCGCTGGATCTGGTCGTCCTCGACCAGGATCAGCAACCGCGCCTGCGCTACGCCCACGTCGGCGACGGCGCCATCTGGCACTGTGCGAAGGGTGCGGAGCCGCGGCCGCTCACGACGGCCCACGGTTCCGACGGAGGCCTGACGACGCGCGGGTCCGGCCTGCCGCCGGCGCCCACCCCGGAGACCGGGACGCTGCCCCTGCGCTCAGGCGACCGCGTGGCCATCGTCACGGACGGCGTGACCCGCGCCCTCGGCGCCGCCCGGCTGAAGGCGCTGCTCGCGAGCGGCTCGTCACCTGCCGCCTGCCTGGACCGCCTGTACGACGAGATGTCCGCCCTGGAGCCGGAGGGCGACGCCACGGTGATCATCGCCGACGTGGTCACCGCGTGAGCCCGACGGATCAGTCGCAGTGCCACCGCGAGGGAGGGGAGAACCAGGAGGTTTCGACCCCGTTGATCGGTACGCCGCCTCCCCAGTCGACGCACGTATGGGGCGCCTTCACCTTCCGCGGGCCGGCGTAGTACGCATAGTTTCCGCTGTCGGTCTTGTAGTCGGAGAAGCCGCCGTCGCTGTTCTGCTTCGCGATGGAGGCCATCATCCACGTCCTGGTTCCCGCGTGCGCGTCCTTCTTCCACGTGATCACGCAATTGGATGTGCCGTTGTACAGCAGATAGACGGTGGCTACCGCTCCTAGGTCCTCCTTGTCTATGACGTGGTAACTACCACCACCGCATGCCTCGATCGGGGACGACGCCGCATGCGCCGGGCCGCTGACCGCCACGGACCCGGCAAGCAGCGCCGCGGTGGCGAGCGAGAGCGTTGCTCTCCGTCTGCACGTACCCACTGAACTACACCATCCCTTCAGCACATGACCTCATGACGGTCGCCACCGGCACGGAGCGTGATGGGGAAGCGCCGGTGGAGGCGGGCGGGCTGCCGGGATCCGGCATCGCTCGCGCGACTCTCCGGAGCCCGATCGTCCTGCCTCGCCTGCGATCACCCAACACGCGGTCACGTTTCCCCGGTGTTAGCAAAGGCGCCCGCCCGCGGCGCCGGGATGCGGCGGCACGCCGATCGTCGGAACCGTCCGCGTCGCGGCGTGCCGTTCCAGCCGTTTAAGGTGCAACCTGTGAAGCGTGTCGGGGACAGGATGGCGAAGTGAGCGCGGCAGTCGGCGTCGACCGGGCCACGACGGATGATCCGCCGCCTTCCCGGAAGAGACGTCGCAGGCGCTGGCTGTCCTGGACGGTCGTCACGCTGCTGGCCGTCTGGGCCGTCATCCGCGCCGGCGGCCTGGAGCAGGGCTCCTTCCTCACCCAGCTCATGACGGTGACGCCCATCGGGGCGGGGCTCGCGGCGCTGACCGCGCTGCTGTCGCTGCTGCGGCGCAACCGCCCTGCCGCGCTCGCCGCCGCCGTGGTGTGCGTGGTGATGGCCTCCATCGTGGCGCCGCGCGCGTTCGCCGCCGAGCAGCCTCCGGCGCAGGGCGCGCCGCTGCGGGTGCTGGCGATCAACCTGTTCACCCGGGCCGACGCCGAGACCGTGGTCGATCTGGTGCGCGAGCACGACGTCGACGTGTTCAGCGCCCTGGAGCTCAGCTACGCCGAGGTGGAGCGGCTGGACGCGGCCGGGCTCGCGCGGCTCCTGCCGCACCGCGTGCTGCAGCCCTCCTTCGGCGCCACCGGCAGCGGCATCTTCTCCAAACATCCGGCGAAGGAGCTGACGGGCCTGTTCACCCCGGTCGGGCACAACATGCCGGCCGCGACCGTGACGCTGCCGGGCGGGGGCACGGTCGAGTTCGTGGCGGTGCATCCCAACCCGCCGCTCGGCCGCAAGACGGAGGAGTGGAACGCCGCCCTGAGCGCCTTTCCCCCGGCCACCTCCTCGACGATCCGGGTGCTGGCCGGCGACTTCAACGCCAGCCTCGACCACCGGGCCATGCGCGACCTGCTCGACCGCGGCTACGTGGACGCCGCCGACCAGGTGGGCAAGGGCCTGGTGCCGACCTGGCCGAGCTTCAGGAAGTTCCCGCCCATCATCTCCATCGACCACATCCTGGCCGACCGGAGGGTGAGCGTGCGCCGGGTGGAGGTCTTCGACGTGCCGGGCACCGACCACCGCGGCGTCTTCGCCGAGTTGCGCCTCCCCTGAACGTCTGCGGGGACGCGGGCAGTCGCCGGGGGACAGGGAGGCAGAGCTCCGGGGACGCGTGGAGGCGCCCGCTCGCCGGCGGGCGGGCGGGCGCCGTCGTGCTGCGGTCAGGCCACGTTCTCTTCCCGCGCCCGCTCGAGGGCTTCGAGGTCGAACGCACCCGCCTTGACGGCCGCGGTGAAGGATTCCCAGTCGCGGCGGGGCACCTCCAGCACCGTGCCCGGGTGGTCGACGTGGATGACCTCCACGTGATCATTGATCCGCTTCGCCGCGACGCGGCCGGCGTCGTACGTCATCTGCAGCACTCCTTTCACTCGTCTGCGGAGATTCCGCCCCGGCCATCCGTTCGCAGGAGGACCGGGGCGGCTGCGGGGAAGCCTTCCATCCGAGTGGTCGCACCGGCCACCGGCGCCGGGTCGAGCGTGGATGGGAAATCCCACTCGCGGGCTTCGATCTTTGGGTCCCGGTGCAAAGATGTCCTCCCCGCCCGGGCCATCGCTCGTGTGCGCGCCCCTGCGCGGGCACGTTGAGCCGAGCAAACCAGGCGTGCGCCGAGCTCACCCCGGCCGGCCCCGGGGGCCACTCGCGCCGCGCCCGATCGGCATAGGCTTGCCGGTATGCCGTTGGCCGAGCCGTGGGACGAAGACCGCGTCAGGGACGGCGAGCCCTTGTGCGAGCCGGCGGTCGAGGCGCGCGACACCAGCGCGCAGTTCGGGGCCGTGACCGTGGCGAGGCGGAGCTTCGAGCCGCAGCGCCTGTGGCGGGCGGAGGAGCACCCCGAGGAGCCCGAACTGGAGGAGACCTGCCAGCTGCTGGTGCCCCTGGCCGGGTCGCTGCAGGTCATCTGGGCCGACGGCCACGCGACGTCGGGGGTCGGCGACCTGCTGGTGCACGACATGACGCGGGTCCTGGCCGCGCGTTTCCGGGCACCGCGGCAGGGCCCGCGGTTCGAGGCCGCCATGGTGACCGTGCCCCGGTCGCTGGTCTCCCTGCCCACGCACCAGGTGGACGCGATGCTGGGCAGCAGGATGTCGGCCACCGACGGCATCGGCGCCCTGCTGGCGAGCTTCATCACCGGCCTGGCGGAGGACCAAGGCGCCTACCGGCCCGCCGACGGCGCGCGGCTCGGCATGGTGGTGCTCGACCTGGTCTCCGCGCTCCTCGCGCACGCCATCGAGACCAGCCCCGTCGTCCCGCCCTCCAACCGTGAGGCGCTCATCCTGCGTGTCCAGGCGTTCGTCCATGATCACCTGCGCGACCCCGACCTGGGCCCGCGCGCGCTGGCCGCCGAGCACCACATCTCCACCAGCTACCTGCACCGGCTCTTCCAGAAGGAGGGCAGCACGGTCGGCGGCTACATCAGGGCGCAGCGGCTCGACCGCGCCCGGCGCGATCTGGCCGATCCCGCGCTGCGAGAGGTGCCGATCCACAGCATCGCGGCCAGGTGGGGTTTCTCGCACGCCGCCGACTTCAGCCGGGCCTTCCGCCGGGCCTACGGAGTGTCGCCTCGCGACTTCCGGCGCGAGGCGGTCCACACCGCACCGCGCTGACGGGACTCCCGCCTGGAGTCACGTCGGTGCAGGGCTGCGCGCCAGCATGTTTTCGCTGGTCAGGCGGCCATGGGGACTTTTTTAAGTGAGAAGTTAGCGGAGGAGCATACGTTAACCAACCCAATCACGACACGACCCGACACAGAGGACATGTCATGCAGGTGACCCCGAAGCAGACGGACAACCACGCGCCCGTCCGGAGTGTTCGCATCACGTAGGGCTGGATCGCTCGACCTATGGATGTTTCCAGCTTCCTTGAAGCATTGCTCCAGCGATGACTGCGCTGCCTACAGTCCAACCCGTGGGGGCTCACGTAATCAGCACCGAGGCGTGGAGCGAGCTGCGTTTCAGCTCCACGCCACAGATCTCGATCTCCATCGCGCCGAACCTGACCGTACTCGCCATGATCGCCGACGCGCTCGCGGGGCGCCGTCGCGGCCTGCCCGAGCTCTGGCGGAGGGCGATCAGCGCGCGTGTCCGCCCGTACGGGCACGAGGCCGTACGCCCGCTGGCCGCGCCCGGCCGCACGGTCGCGCCCGACAGTCTCGTGGCCAGATCCCCCGTCGACGGGGACGTCACCATGCAGAGCCAGATCAGCGCGCTCCAGGACATCGCGCCGGACGCCCTGCTCAAGGACATGGAGCAGGCGTTCGGGCCGGGGACGCCGCCCGCGCACTGGCGTGCGGCCGCCGAGCAGCCGCGCCGCTGGCTGCGCGGCTACGCCGGCGCCGTGACCGACGTCTGGAACACCACGGAACCCCTGTGGAAGCGGGCCCGCCCGCTGCTGGACAGGGAGATCGAGCGGGTGGGGGTGGCGGCCGTGCGTGGCCGCCCCGAGCTGCTGTTCGGCTCGCTCAGCGACCGCATCGTCTGCACCGAGCGCGGCCTGCTCATCTCCGACCCGGAACCCATCGGGCACGACCTGGGCGACCGCAGGATCGTCCTGGTGCCGACGCTGGCCGGCAAGGACTCCGTGATCGTCAGCCTGGACGACCCCGAGGCGGTGTGGATCGCCTATCCGGTCCGCGGCGCCGACTCGCTGTGGCGCAAGCCGGTCAGGCCGGCGGTGGACGAGCTGTCCGCGCTCGTCGGTCCGATCCGGGCCGACCTGCTCTGCGCGCTCGACCAGCCCATGACCATGTCCATGCTGGCGACGGACATGAAGATCGCCCCCAGCGGCCTCACGTACCACTGCGACCGGCTGCGTGCCGGGCGGTTGATCACGCGGGAACGTCGCGGGCGCGAGATGTGGATCGCCCGCACCCGTCGGGCGGAGGAGCTGCTGGAGCTCTTCCGGCGCTGAGGAGGGGAAGGAGGGCGAGCGTGGTGCTCACGTTCCACCGCGGCGCGCTGGAGGCGTGCGCGGCCGCGGCCAGGTCGGCGTCGGGAGCCTTCGCGGGCATGACGGGCCAGGCGCCGGACGCGGCGGCCTTCGGGAACGTGTCCGGGTCGGCGGCCATGGCGACGGCGGCGGGCGACCTGCTGCGGGTCGCCGAGCAGGCGGCCAGGACCCTGGGCGGCCGCCTGGAGGCGGTCGAGCGCACCCTCGACGGCGTCGAGCGCACGGTGGTCGCCGCCGACGGCGCCGCGGTCCGGCGGTGAGCGCGCTCGACGACGTCAGGGCCGCGCCTGGCGGCGGCGAGCTGGCCGACCTGGCGGCCCGGGTGGCCGGCGCGCCCGAGGCGATCACCGCGGCGGCGCAGGCCTGGCGCGCCGCCGCGGGAACCGGCGGGCGGCACACCGGCGCGCTGCGCACCGCGGTGTCCGACGTGGACCAGGCCTGGCAGGGGTCGGGCGCGGACGCGTTCGCCGGTTACATGGGCAGGCTCGCGGGCTGCGGTGACCGGTTCCGGCAGGCGCTGCAGGACTGCGCGGGCCACCTCGACGCGGCCGCGAGCACGCTGAGCTCCGCCGAGACGCAGGCGCTGGAGATCTGCCAGGGGTACGCCTCCGCCGCCCAGGAGTTGCGCGGCCGTACGCCCAGGCCCGCCGAGGAGCAGGTGGCGCAGAGCATGCGGCCCGCGCTCGGCGAGGCCCGCTCGGCGCTGCAGAAGCTGGTCGCCGACACCGGCAAGGCGCTCGCCGACACCGCCGGGAGGCTCCAGAGCGCGCTCGGCACGATCCCGGACATCGCCAAGGAGCTCCCGGAGCCGGACGCCCAGCCCTTCGCACCCGCGCCGGGCAGAAGGCTCGACTGGTCGCCGGCGGAGGCGGAGTCACGCACGACCGCGCTGGCCGCGTCGACGCCGTCAGGCTCCTCGGGCGGCGCTTCGGGAGGCTTCGGCGGGTACGGCTCCAGCGGACCGCCGCCGGCCGGAGGCGGCCCGGCCCCACAGGGCCAGGTCGCCGGCTGGATCAACCAGGCGATCGCCATTCTCAGGAGGCACGGCTACACCCCGGGGCAGATGAACGCGAACGACATCTGGATGATCATCAAGCATGAGTCGGGCGGGAACCCGCACGCCATCAACAACTGGGACTCCAACGCGGCGAAGGGCACGCCCTCCAAAGGGCTGATGCAGACCATCGACCCGACGTTCGACGCCCACAAGCTGCCGGGACACGGCAACATCTACGACCCGGTCGACAACATCATCGCGGGCGTGCGCTACGCCGTCGACCGCTACGGCTCGGTCTCGAACGTGCCCGGCGTGGTCGGCATGAAGACCGGCAGCGGCTACCGCGGTTACTGATCCTGCTCGATCGCGGGCCTGGCCGCCCGCGCGGGGTCGAGCACGGGGCCCTCGGGGATGAGCTGGAGCACGTTCGCCGGCACGGGGGCGGCCTGGCTCGCGTCGTATCCGAGCTTGCCCAGCACGTCGGCGCCCGGCACGGCGTAGCGGCGGCCGTCGGCGGTGACCAGGTAGTAGGCCTGGACCGCCTTGAGCTGGCCGTCGCCGGGCAGGACGCCGGCCAGCACGGCCTTGCCGGGCGGCAGGCGTACGAGGTCGGTGGCGTCACCGTGCGGCTCGGGCAGCGTGGCGCCGGTGGTGAGGCGGGCGCGGGTGGATCCGGTTCCCGTGTCGGCGTAGACGGCGCAGAGCGGGCTGGCCGGGTCGTAGGCGGTCATGCGCGGCATGACGGGAGGCAGGCCGTCGGCGGGGATCGCGGTCCGCGAGCGGCGCGCGGCGTTGGCGGTGGCCGCGTCGACGGCGATCTCCTTCACCGCGCCGCCGCCGTAGGCCTGCCTGCTGTCGGGGTCGCTGAGCAGGAGCGTGGCCTGGCCCTGGGTGACGGGGGCGAGGCCGTCGGACAGCATGACGTACCAGCGGGCCTCGCCGCCGGCCACGCCGTCCGCGCGGAACACCTGGCCCACGGCGGCGGCCTTGCCCCCGGGGCCGGTGACCGGCCTGCCGCGGCCGCTGATGGCCGGCGCGGCCAGGTCAGGCCCCTCCGGCAGGGCGTTGAGCCAGGCGACCGGCACCGGGGCCGGCGTGGTGGAGGTGAGCCCGCGGGCGATGCCGCCCGCCACGCGCATGCGGGTGCCGCGCCAGACGGCCCACTGCCGGCCGCCCACGTCGACGAGGAGCGCGTCACCCTCCGCGACCGGCGTGCCGCCGACCTTACGGCCGGCGACCAGCGTCACGTACGGTTTGCGCCCGGTCGGCTCGGCGCGCTCCTGCACGCAGACCGCCCAGGGGCCCTTGGCCAGGTTGGCGGGGCCGGGCAGGGAGTCGGGGGCGCCGGGAATGCCGATGGGCGCGCCGCGCTCGTACCCGGCCAGGGCCTCGCGTGCCACGACCCGCTCCTTGATCTGCGCCGAGGCGAGCACGAGGCGGGCTGAGGCGTAGTTGGCGACGGGGATGAGCCTGCGCTGGTCGTGGCTGTAGACGTATCGGGCGCCCGTCTCGCGCTCGATGACGAGGGTCCCCGGCTCCTCGATCGACTTCGTGCCGCCGGGGCGCAGCAGGCCGAAGACGGCGAAGCCGACGCACAGCAGGACCGCCACCATGATCCCGGCCAGGAACCCGATGTTCTGCCGGCGCAGCGGCCACTCGGGCTGGTTGGGCTGGGCGCGCAGCAGGGCGAGGCCGATGCGCTGGATGGTGAGGCGGTACGCCTGGTAAAGGTCGCGCTGGTTGTGCACTAACGCCCCTTACTTCCCACTAGTCCTCACCAAACCCAATTTATAGGGATAAAAGATGCGAAGCCGCACGGTATCGCAGAAGCGAACAATGCCGGACCATTTCGTGACGTCCCCGCCACATCCGCCGACGGCGGCACAGGATAATGATCGTGAATCAGCACACCGTCTTCATCACTCCCGACGCGATCGGCGAAGTCCGGCGCGACCTCAGGGAGGACCTGCTGCCGCTCTTCGCGGAGATCCGCCAGATCCTCGAGGAGAACAGGGCGCTGGACCTCCCCGGCTGGGGGGCGCTGGGCGAGTGGACGGCCGGCGCCCTCTACCGCTCGCTCATCGACGCGTTCGTCCGTGACACGGAAGCGGCGCTCGGCGTGCTGAGGACGTGGGAGGGCGAGCACCTGCGCTTCGCCGAGGACAACTGGCGGGCCGCCGAGGAACTCGCCGTCCGGCGGGCGAGCCGGCCGTGACCCGCAGGGTCGCCGGCCTGGCCAGGGACGGCTCCCCGCTGCGCCCCTCGCGCAAGGAGCCGCCCGACCCCGAGACCGTGCGGGCCGTCCTGCGCAGGTCCGCCCGGCTGGAGCCGTCCGTCCTCATCGGCCTGCTGGCCACCGCCCCGGCCGTGGCGAACGTGCCGGCCATCTGGACGGCCGCCGCCAACCTCCAGACGGGCGTGGGCGGCCGGCTCGACAAGGGCGCCAACAACGCGCTCACCGGCGTGATCAACGCCTCGGGGCGGAAGTGGATCGCCGAGGACCAGAAGGCGTTCGCCGACGCGGCCGCCGTGCTGCGGACGCACCTCGACGCCTTCCGCACCAACGTGCAGTGGGTGGCCGGGCACGTCGACGACATCGGCGACGGTTTCCTCGTCTACTGGGGAGCGGCGCTCAAGATCGCGCAGGAGACGTACCTGCGGCTGGCCGCGCTGCAGGTGCTCGCCCTGGCCCCGCAGACCCGGGTGGCGGCCAGGATCGCGACGCGCAGGACGGGCGCCCAGGCGAGCGCCGCGCTGGCCGCGTCGACCGGGCAGCTCCAGCGTTTCCTCGGCTCGCTCGGGCTCAAGGACGTGCTGAGCGGTGTCGCGGCGGGGATCGGCGGCTCGGCCGCCGTGCAGCTCGCGTTCATGCGGCCGGACGGCGGCGCGGCGATCGACTTCACCGAGGCGGCGATCGACACGGCGAAGGCGGGCACGTTCACCCGGCCCGAGCAGGGCGAGCCGCTGCCGGAGGCCACGCGGTCCTTCGACTGGCGGGTCAGGACGCCCGGCGGCGACATGAGCCTGGACGACGTGGTCGGCGACAGGAACTAGCCGACCAGGCCGCGGATGCTCTCGTACAGGTCGAGCACGGCCAGCGCCAGCGGGATCAGCGCGATCATCAGCAGGATGTCGGCGATGTCGCCCACCCGGCCCCAGAACGGGGACGGCTTCCCGGACGTGAGCCACAGCGCCGTGCCCGCCACGCCCAGGGCGAGCACCACCAGCCCGGGGACGATCCCGTAGCGCACCACCTCGTCCGCCGCCCCGAGCACGGCTCCCGAGGCGGCCAGCGCCACGCCGAGCACGGCCGTGGTCAGCAGCCGGCTCCGCTGGCCGCGGCTCTCGAAGACGCGGGCCCGCATGACCATCGACGTCGGCAACACCACGCTCAGCGCGATCGCGGCCCAGGAGCCGTCAAGGACCAGCAGCACCTGGGCGCCGAGCACGACGAGCGCCACTCCGCCGAGCAGCCCGCCGCAGAACCGGTCGGCGGCCACCGTCTTGTCGATCACCAGCTCGCCGTCCAGGTCACCGCCCTCGCGCCGCAGCTCCTCCGCCGTCGTCGGCAGGGCGGGCAGCGGCATGCCCGCCAGCCGGAACGACAGGGACGGGATCGCCGTCGTCAGCCCCACCACGAGGGCGGCCAGCACCGCAGCCACCCCGGCCGCGGCCAGGTCGAAGCCCATGACCAGCCCCGAGGCGAGCAGCCCGCAGAGCGCGGCGGCGGCCACGCCCAGGAACGCCGGCAGACCGTCGGCGACGGCGAACCCGGTCGCCGTGGCCAGCATCAGCACCACGCCGGAGGCGGACAGCAGGTTGGCGGGCTGGAGGATGGCGCCGTCCGTGGCCGGTCCGAGCAGCCCGGCGACGAACCCGTACGGGAGGGCCGCGTAGCCGATGACCGCGCCCGACCGCGCGTCGCCGAGTGCCCGCGACAGCGCCGCCGCGACCATCAGCAGGACCAGCGCGACCACCCCCGCCACCAGGGCCGCGGGCGCCCAGGGCGGTCCGGTCGCGAGCAGCGCGGCGGCGCCCGTGCCGAGCAGGGCGGCGGCGGCGCGCAGCCCGTAGGACCTGGTGGTGGCCGGCTGCCAACGGCCGGTGCGCTCCAGCACGCCCGTCGCCACGGCGTCGGCCACGTCGTCGAAGACGATCTCCGGCAGCTCGTGCCCGCGCGGGCGCAGGTGCAGCAGCTCGCCGTCGCGTACGACCAGCTCGGACAGCGTGGCGTTCAGGTCGAACGGCGGGCCGCCGAGCCGCTGGAGCACCCAGCCGCCATGGGCCAGGCCCGCCTCGGCGAGCCCCTCCCCCGCGATGCGCAGGAGGGTGGGCAGCAGGTTGCCGAGCGGCATGTCAGGCGGCAGGCCCAGGTCCAGGAATCCGCGCGGGGTCACGACGGTGACCCGGCACAGGTCGGTTCCGGTGGCACTCACCCGGACGAGTTTATGGATCGGACATCGCACGCGGCGCGCTAAAAACATCGAGGAATTTTGAAATATCGCATATAACGCTTTGTCGGCGGCTTTTATGGGCTCTGATGAGTGGCAGCCTGATCGTGGTTCGCAGACCCGAGCGGCGCACGCCGCCCGAGCCTCCTGGCGGCGAGGTGCTGCTTGAATCGCCCCCCGAAATCCCGGAAACCATCACCGGCGGCGGGCTGACGCAACTGCTGACGTACCTGCCCATGATCGCGGGGGCCGGGGCGATGGCGCTGATGGTCACCGGCGGCGGCACCGGAAACCCGATCATGATGGTGTCCAGCGGCCTGTTCGCGGTCTCCATGATCGGCATGACCGTGGGCCAGATGATGCGCAACGCCGGTGAGCGCAAGAACCAGCTCAACGGCCAGCGCCGCGACTACTACCGCTACCTGGAGCAGGTCAGGAAACGGGTCCGCGGCGCCGCCGCGCAGCAGCACCGGGCCATGACCTGGAACCACCCCGACCCCGCGGCGCTCTGGTCTCTGGTGATGACCAGCCGGTTGTGGGAGCGGCGGCCCCGCGACGACGACTTCGCCCAGATCAGGATCGCCACCTCGGCGCAGCGGCTGACGCTGCCGATGATCCCGCCCGAGACCAAGCCGATCGAGGACCTCGACCCGATGACGGCGGGAGCGCTGCGCCGCTTCGTGCGCACGCACGCCACCGTGCCGGGGCTGCCCGTCGCGCTGGCGCTGCACTCGTTCGCCAGGATCACGATCAGCGGGGATCCGGATGCCGGGCGCGACCTCGTCCGCGCCGCGCTGGCGCAGGCCGCCGCCCTGCACTCGCCAGAAGAGCTGCGGATCTCGGTGTGCGCCGGAGGGGAACGGGCCACCGAATGGGAGCCGGTCAAGTGGCTGCCGCACGCCCTGCACCCGACCGAGGAGGACGGCGCCGGCCCGGTACGGCTGGTCGTGCGCGACCTCGGCGAGCTGGACGCCCTGCTGGGGTTCGAGCTGAAGGACCGGCCCCGGTTCAGCAAGGGGCTCGCGCCGGACGCGCTGCCCTACCACGTCGTGGTGGTGGACGGCGGCACGGTGCCCGCGGGCAGCCAGCTCGCCCTGGACGTCATCGAGGGCGTCACCGTCATCGACCTCGGCGGGGCGGCCCCGCAAGCGCCCGCGCAGCTCACCCTGCACCTCGAGGTCGGCCCCGACGAGGTGGTCAGGGTCGTCGAGGACCAGCTCGGCAAGGAGCTCCGGTCGGGGCTCGGCCGGCCCGACCGGATGGCGCGGCCCGCGTTCGCCGCCCTGGTCAGGCAGCTCGCGCCGATGCGCGCGGGCTCCGCCGGCAAGGAGGAGCAGCAGGACGTGTTCGCCACGAACACGACCCTCACCGACCTGCTCAGGATCGGCGACGCGCGGCGGTTGTCGCCCGCGTCCACCTGGCAGCCCCGGCCGGTCAGGAACAGGCTGCGGGTCCCGATCGGGCTCGGCGCCGACGGGCGGCCGGTCGAGCTCGACATCAAGGAGGCCGCCCAGGGCGGCATGGGACCGCACGGGCTGGTGGTCGGCGCGACCGGCTCGGGCAAGTCGGAGCTGCTGCGCACGCTGGTGCTGGCGCTGGCGATCACGCACTCGTCCGAGACGCTGAACTTCGTGCTCGTCGACTTCAAGGGCGGCGCCACCTTCCTCGGCCTCGACGCGCTGCCGCACGTCTCGGCCGTCATCACCAACCTGGAGGACGAGCTGCCCCTGGTCGACCGCATGCACGACGCGCTCCACGGCGAGATGGTGCGCCGCCAGGAGCTGCTGCGCGCGGCCGGCAACCACGCCTCCCTGCGCGACTACGAGCAGGCCCGCGAGCAGGGCGCCGACCTGCGGCCGCTGCCGACGTTGTTCATCGTGCTGGACGAGTTCAGCGAGCTGCTGACGGCCAAACCGGAGTTCGTCGAGCTGTTCGTGATGATCGGCCGGCTCGGCCGGTCGCTGGGCGTGCACCTGCTGCTGGCCTCGCAGCGGCTGGAGGCGGGGCGGCTGCGCGGGCTGGACACGCACCTGTCGTACCGGATCGGGTTGCGCACCTTCTCGGCGGCCGAGAGCCGGGCCGTGCTCGGGGTGGCGGACGCGTACTCGCTGCCGCCCGAGCCGGGCAACGCCTACCTCATGTTCGAGACCACCGGCATGACGCGGTTCAAGGCCGCGTACGTGTCGGGGCCGCACCGGGCGGACGCGGCGCGCAGGCAGACCGTGTCGGCACGCTCCGGCCACCGCGGGAAGATCGTCTGGTACGGCCCCGAGCGGGTGCCCATGCCGCCGGTGGCCGAGACGCCCCCGCCCGAGGACGACGCGGAGAAGCAGGGCAAGCAGGACAGCCTGCTGGACATCGTGGTCGGGCGGCTGACCGGCCAGGGGCCCGCGGCGCACCGGATCTGGCTGCCGCCGCTCAAGGAGCCCGCCTCGCTCGACCGGCTGCTGCCGCCCATCCAGGCCACCCCCGGGCACGGGCTCACCGCGGCGGGCACCGGGCAGGAGCGGCCTGGGCGGCTGCACGCCGTGGCCGGCATCGTGGACAGCCCGTTCGACCAGCGGCGGGACCCGTACTGGCTGGATCTGTCGGGGGCGGCGGGCAACGTCGCCGTCGTCGGCGCGCCGCAGACCGGCAAGAGCACGCTGCTGCGCACGCTGATCACCTCGCTCGCGCTCACGCACACGCCCAAGGAGGTGCAGTTCTACTGCCTGGACTTCGGCGGCGGCACGCTGTCGGCGCTGTCCGGGCTGCCGCACGTGGGCGGCGTCGCCACCCGGCTCGACGCCGACGCGGTGCGCAGGACGGTGGCCGAGATGAGGACGCTGCTCGACCGCCGCGAGCAGCTGTTCGTGGAGCGCGGGATCGACTCCATGGCCACCTACCGGCGGATGGTCGCCTCGGGCGCCTACGAGGGTGACGGCTGGGGGGACGTGTTCCTCGTGGTGGACGGCTGGGCGATCGTGCGCCAGGAGTACGAGCAGCTCGAACCCGACCTCGCCGACCTGGTCACCCGCGGTCTCGGCTTCGGCATCCACGTCGCCGGCACCGCCAACCGGTGGATGGAGTTCCGCGCCTCCGTCCGCGACCTGCTCGGCACCCGGCTGGAGCTGCGGCTCGGCGACACGTTCGACTCCGAGATCGACCGCAAGGCGGCCGCCAACGTGCCCGAGCGGGCTCCGGGGCGCGGGCTCACCCGCGAGGCGCTGCACTTCCTCGCCGCGCTGCCGCGCATCGACGGCCGCTCCACCGTGGACGACCTGTCCGACGGGGTGAGCGGCCTCGTCGAGGCCGCGGCGGCCGCCTGGCACGACCACCCGGCCCCGCCCGTGCGCCTGCTGCCCTCCCTGCTGCCCGCGCACACGCTCCCGCGCGGCACCGGAGACCCGGCCGCGGACGGAGCCCGCGTGCCGATCGGGATCGACGAGGCCGCCCTGGCGCCGGTGTCGCTGGACTTCGACGCCGACCCGCACTTCGTGGTGTTCGGCGACACCGAGAGCGGCAAGACCAACCTGCTGCGCCTGATCGCCGGCGGCATCGCGAGCACGCACACACCCATGCGGGCGCGGTTCGTCGTCATCGACTACCGGCGCACGCTCCTCGACGCCACCGACACCGAGCACCGCATCGGCTACGCCGCCTCCAGCACCGCCGCCGCCACCCTGCTGAAAGGCGTGCAGGAGGTGCTGCAGACGCGCCTGCCGCCGCCGGACCTCACCTCGGAGCAGCTGCGGACGCGCAGCTGGTGGACCGGGCAGGACCTGTACGTGATCGTGGACGACTACGACCTCGTGGCCACCTCCGGCAACCCGCTCACCGTGCTCGGCGACCTGCTGCCCCAGGCCAGGGACATCGGCCTGCACGTGGTGCTGGCACGGGCCATGGGCGGGGCGGGACGCAGCATGCTCGACCCGGTCGTGCGGCGGCTGAAGGAGATGAACTCGCCGGCCGTGCTGCTGTCGGGGCCCAGGGACGAGGGCCAGCTGTTCGGCAACGTACGGCCGCGCAAGCTCCCGGTGGGGCGCGGCCTCTACGTGGACCGGCGGTCGGGCGAGAAACTCATCCAGACCGCCTACCTGGGCTGAGGGATCCCCTGAGGGCTCGCAGGCTCGGTGTCCGCCGGGGCTCAGCCGTCGAGATCGCGCTGGATGCGGGCCAGCTCGGCCGTCGCCTGGTCCATGGCGGCCTCGTACGCCTCCCGCGCCTCCCTCATGCGCAGGTCGGCGGGGTTGGCCTCGGCGGCCAGGTCGAGCGGGCCCTCCCCCAGGACGTCGCCGAGCAGCTCGGCCGATCTGGCCTCCATGTCGGCCAGCGCCTCGGCGATCAGGGCCAGGATCGTCTCGGAGAGCCGCTGCGAGCCCCACCGCATGGCGCGCGGGTCGATGTCGAGGCCCGTGACGCCCCGCGCGGAGCACTCGACCGTCACCAGCTTGGCCTGGTCGCGCGCGATGCCCTTGACGGCGAGCACCTGCTGGTAGAGCTCGTCCATCTCGGCGGCGGGCCGCTGCGCCTCCGCCACCAGCCGGTCGATGGCCTCCTCGTCGAACGCCGCCATCACCCCGTCATCCTTTCCCGTGCCATCATGCGCTCTCCGCGGGCCCGGTCTGATGCTCAGTCCCGGATCCGGGCAGACCCGCGCTCCCCGTAGATCCAGGCAGACCCGTCCCCGTGGACCCGGGCAGACCCGCGGTTTCCGCGGATCCGGGCAGGCCCGTGGTCACCTGCGGTGAGGTCTCCAGCCGGGTGTCGCTGAGCCGGCCCGCGACCGCCGACTGCCCCATCGTCCCGGCGGTCACCGCGACCGTGCCGCCCACCAGCGCCTGCTTGGCCGGAGACATCCCCGCCAGCTTCTGCGCCACCTTGCCGAGCACGCCCTTGCCGCCCTCGGCGAACGTTCTCGCCCTGGCCGCGATCGTCGCGGCCTGGTGGTCCGCCCTGCGGCCGAACCCGGTGGCGGCCACCTCGGCGGCCACCCTGGTGAACGGGTTCACCGTGGCGACCCTGTGCATCACGCCCGCCGCGAGGATGCCCGCGCCGGTGGCGAAGACGGCCTTGCCGAGGACGTCGTACACGTTGGCGGTGACGCGCAGGGTGTCGGCCGTCGCCCTCGGCGAGGCGACCTTCTGGGCGGCGTCGTCGGAGTAGGCCAGCACGGTGTTCTTGTACAGCTCGGCGCTGCGGGCGGACCACTCGACGCCGCGGGTGGAGGAGTCCACCACGCCGGGGTGCCGCTCCAGCGCCGCGGCCAGCCGCTCCCACCCGTCGGCCGCCGCCTGCTGCTGGGCGGTGTCGCCGTACATGAGGGGCAGGATCAGCGTGGCGTGGCGGGCGCGGTTCCAGCCCAGGAGCGTCGAGCCGGTCATCGCCATGGCCGAGCCCTCGATGACCGACCACGGTTGTTCAAGCACGGGGTCTCGCTTTCACGCCTGGGTGCCGGGCTGGGTCTGGGATCGCGGGCCGGCCGGCATGCCGGCGGCCAGCCGGGCGGCGCTCGCGTCGCCGTCCGTGTAGCCGTTGGCGGTGCTGTACGCCTTGTCGTGGATGTCGGCCACCTGGTCGCGCTTGGCCGACAGGTATCCGCGCGCGGCCGCCTTGACGTCGTCCAGGGCCTGCCCGAGCGACCCGCCGAGCAGCCCGAAGGCGCCGTACGCCCCGGAGGTGAGCTCGACCTGCCCGATGGCCCGGCTCATCTCCTCCAGGTCGTGCATGGGCGCGGCGGCCATGTTCCGGCCCATCGCGCGGATGGACTCCACCTGGGCCGCGACCGAGTCCTGGCTCATGCTCTCACCCCACCACCGGAGGGCCGCCGTCGATCGCCGGCCGGAAGAAGTCGTCGTCGCCCTTCGGCGCGAGCGAGCGGCGGCCGGCCCGCCCGTCCTGCGGGACCGCTCCGCCCATGGGCATGAACGGCACTCCGCCGCCCGCCGTGACGCCCGCCTCGCCTCCGGCCACGGGTGCCCGGATCGCCGGCGGGGTGGCGCCCACGACCGGCACGGTGCCCGGCCGCACGGAGGGGCCGGTCTCGGCCGCGACGCTCCTGGCCCGCGCCGGGTCCCCGGTGGCGGACGGATCGTGGCCCGTGGCAGGGGACGGCCCGCCGTCGCGCCTGAGCGCGGGCACGGAGGCCGTGACGGGCGGGGGCGTGCCGAACGCGGGCGGGTGTCCCGCCTGGCGTCCGTCCTGGCGGGCGACCGCCGGAGCCGCCGTGCCCGGCCGCGCGGCGCCCGCCCCGGCCGCCGTCGTGGTGGGGGCGGCGTACGGCGCGCCCGCGTTCGCCGGCGGCCCGCCACCGGTGCTGCCCGGCACCGGCCCGCCGCCCGGGTGGCCCGCCGGCGAACCGGCGGGCGCGGGCCGGGAGCCCGGCGTCGCGGCCAGGTCGGTGGCGGCCCGCCCCGCGCCCTCGTACGGCGGGACCCCGTGGTCACCGCTCCGCAACGGCGTCGCCACCTGCTGGGAAGGCGGCAGGTACGGCGCCGGCGAAGCCAGTTCGGCGTCCCAGGGCAGCCGCTCCGGCAGAGCCGTGTGCGCCTGGTGGTAGGCGCCGTTCAGCTTCGTCATGAACTCCCGCGCGTCGGCGTCGGGATCGTTGGCCGGCATCGACTGCCCCGCCCCCATGCCACTGGCCTCCACCCAGTACGTGCGCTGCTCCGTGGCCTGGTCGTAGCGTTCCTTGGCCGAGACCAGCTCGCGGCTCACCAGATCGAGCGAGGGCGGCACGCCGTCGACGCCGTCCCGCAGCGCCTGCAGGTACGTCTGGAGCCGCTTCATCCGGGCGAGCATGGCCCTGGCCGACTCCCCGCCCCAGCTGCCGTCGGCCACCAGGCGGGCCGCGCTGTCTCCCAGCGTCGTGATCGTGGTGGTGAGCAGCTCGGAGGCCGCCCTGTAGGCGTCCGCGACGGGCCCGAACTCCTCCGGCCTGGTCCCCATGACCATCCGCCGGATCTCCTCGCGCCCGCCGTACCCGTGGACGTTCCCGCCCTGGAGGCAGCCGTTCCTGATCGGCTTCGGTTCCGGCAACGCGTTTCCTCTATTCCTTGCCCGGCGCCGCGCCGGCCCGCTGGTCGGCGTCCAGCACGGTGCCGGCGGTCTCCGCCAGGTCGTCGACGACCCGCTGGACCTGCTCCATGACGAAGTCGAGCGAGTCGCAGGTGGCCACCCTGGCCCGGACCACCGTGCCGGCGTACCCCTGGGCGATGTCCCAGTCGCCGGGAGCCGCCGGGGAGAGATCGGGCACCTGGTGCTTGGCCGCCTCCAGCCGGGGCAGCAGCTCCCTGGTCAGTTTGCCGGCCACGTCGAGGAGCACCTCAGGCTTGCACCTCACCGTGTCACCCGCGGTGGCCGGGTCGATGAGCGGCTCGTCCACCGTGGCTCAGGTGCCCCAGCGGCGCATGTTGGCGTGCTCGGCGTCCCGCATGATCTGCGTCGCGTCCTGCAGCGCGGGACTGAAACGCTGCATGGTGTCTCCCATGGACACCACCGCGCTGTTCCACTCGCTCTTGGCCGCCAGGTAGACGTCCTTGGCGGCGCCGTCCCAGGTCTCCAGGATCTTCAGGTCGCTTTCCAGGTCGGTCAGCTCGCCGGTCAGGTTCGCGTAGGCCCGGCCCAGCTCCGCCGCGATCTCATCCATCTCGTCGAAGTTCGCGAGGATGATCTCTCCGCCACCGGTCATGGTGATTCTCCGTTCGTCAGACTTGGCCGGCGCTCAGCGCGGCCTTGAGCCGGGCTGCGACGTCGCTCGCGTTGGTGTTGGCCTCGTCGTACTGGATGCCCGAGCCCTTCAGGTTCTCCGCGATCGTGTGCAGCGCGTCGATGACCCTCTTGAACTGCGGGTTCCACTCGTTGAGCACCTGCGTGAAAACGGTCGCCGACTGGCCCTGCCAGGCGCCGCCGAGCGTCGCCGGGATCTGGGTGAGCCGGTTGTGGATCTGCATGATGTTCTGGTGGGCGATCAGCGCGCGTTCTGCGGCGCTGTGCTGGCTGCCCGCCTCATAACGTGTGGGCTCTGGCACGTGCACCTCTCGGTCTCGTGGCCCGGAAATCGACCGGGTTCCCGTACTTTCCGATCAACGTAAGTTGGGGCGGACGAGGCGGGCCACCCTTTCAACTTTCCTGTAAGTGTCACTGTGCTCCCCGCGCGTTCCCCGCGCGCCAGCCCCGGCGACGGGCTCTGGGCAGCATCAGCGCCAGGAAGACCACCAGCGTGGTGGCGCCGAGCGCGCTCGCGGCGATCCCGATGGCGATGGCCTGCTTGCGGGCGTCCGGCACCGGCGCTCTGGCCAGCACGATCGGCGGCGCGGCGGCCCTTTCCCCGGTGGGCGGGGTCACCGAGGTGACCGCCAGCAGCGGGTTGATCAGGCCGGCTCCGGTGCCCGCCGCGCCTCCGCCCTCGGCCGTGCGCTCCAGCCTGCGCTTGATCTGCCAGTGGTCGAGTTCCGGGTGCCTGGCTCTGACCAGCGCGACCACGCCGGACACGAACGGGGCGGCGAAGCTGGTGCCGTCCAGTTCCGTACGGTAGCCGCCGCCGGTCCAGGCGCTGGTGATCCCGGCTCCCGGGGCGGTGACCGAGATGCGGGTCACGCCGTTGGAGAACTCCGACTTCGCGCCGTCGGGCGAGGCCGAGCCAACCGCGATCACTCCGGGATACTCCGCCGGGTAGGCCGCCGCGACGGCGCCGTCGTCCTGCTTGACGTTGCCCGCGGCCGCCACGATCACCGCGTCTTTGTCCTGCGCGTACGTCACGGCCGCCTTCAGGTCCGGGTGGTCCTGGGCCTGCACGGACACGTTGATCACGTCGGCGCCGAGGTCGGCGGCCCGCCGGATGCCCCTGGCCAGCCTCGCCACGTCGCCGGAGCGTCCCTCCGTCTGCTTGATCGACAGGATTCTCGCGTCGGGCGCGACCCCCATCACGGGCACGCCGCGCGAGGTGAGGTCACGTCCGGCGATGATCCCGGCGACGGCCGTGCCGTGGCCGACGCAGTCGCGCCTGTCGGTGCCGGTGAGATCCTCCTGCCGGACGACCACTCCGGACAGCTGGGGGTGCGTGGCGTCCACGCCGCTGTCGACCACGGCCACCGTCACGCCTTCGCCCCTGGTGAGCCGCCACACCCGCTCGAACCGCAGCCGCTGCTGCGGCCACGGCTCGCCGGTGACCTCCGCCACGCCTGGCTCGGGTTCGCAGCGCACGACGGGAGTGGTCGCGGGGGTGGGGGCGGGCGAGGGGGTGGGGCTGAGGGCGAGTGCCAGGCCGATGGCCGTGGCGCCGGTCCAGGGAAATGGCACAGTACGGAGTCTGGCGATATTTCCGTTTTGTGGTCACTCTCTTATAAATATCTTGAAATAAGGCCTTGCCAGGTCGGGCCCGGGATAGGCAGGTGTCGGCAGGTTCGTCGACGTGGAGAGTGAACAGTGGGGACACCTCAGGCCGAGGGCGGCGACGCGCACGGCGACCCCAGGGCGGGCCTGGGCCTGTCGGCCGAGCAGCGTGACGTGCACAGCTACACCTCCCCCAAAACCGGGCTCACCACGGAGCGGACCGAGGGCCCCGGCAACGTCGAGGAGGCGTACGCCGACCACATCCACTTCCGCCGCAACGGCGACTACCCCGCCGAGCCGCCCGCCCCTCCGGCCCAGCAGGAGTACGCCGACCTGCTCGCCCGCAACCGCATCGACCCGGGCACGGCGAAGGACGAGCTCTTCATCGAGGTCGGCGCCTACGAGGACCCCGCCTCCGGGAGGACGCTGCCGACCTCCCCGGTGGAACAGCTCCGGCGCGATCTCGAACGCCTGCAGGGCGAGACGGGCGGGCAGAGCCTCAAGGTGCGCCTCACCCTCGCCGCGCTCAGCGAGCGCGACCTCGGCGCCTGGCAGGCCGCCGCCGACTTCAAGGCGACCACCGACAGGGCGCAGCTCACGCTGGGCTCGGCCGTCGAGCGCGTCTACTCGGTGTACGCCGCCGTGCTGCAGGCGCTCGACGAGACCGTCAAGACCGCCAAGAACGCCGACCAGGCCGCCACCGGCGGCTGATCCCGCGCAGCGACGAGGGGACGATGACCGACTACTACGTCGAACCGCTCAAGGACACCAGGGCGCCGCAGATCGAGGACACGATGCCCGTCGGCGGCGACGGCAACGGCGACGCGGAGAGCAGCGACGGTGTCTCCGCGCTCATCCAGAGCACCGAGCCGGACCGGGTCGCCGAGGCGGGCCGGCAGTACAAGGCGATCGCCGACATGTGCGAGGAGTCCGTGGAACTGCTGCACAAGCAGGCCGGGTCCATCGCGGAGACGCTCGGCGGCGAGACCCTGGAGCAGGTCTTCAAGACCGTCGGCGAGCTGCAGAAGGACCTCGCGCGCATCGCCTTCGCCGCCCGGTCCGTCGGCGAGCCCCTCCGCTGGTACGGCGAGGAGGTGCTCCCCTGGTTCCACGACAACGTGCCGAGGACGGGGGGCGTCGGGCTCGACGACTCGGTCGGCGACTTCTTCGGCACCGACACCAACGCCCACGCCCTCGCCCGGCACCACCTGCGGCAGCTCAACCGCTTCATGGGCGAGGCGTACAACGCCATGGGCGATTACGTCGAGCAGCGGTCCAGGGCGCCGCAGACCGGCATGACCGGCGAGTACGGCCCGTTCGGCCAGCAGCCGGGCCTGGGGTCGATCGGGGGCCCGTACTCGGGTCTGGGCTCGCCGTACGAGTCGCCCGGTCTCGGCGGCACGCCCGGGCTGGGCGGCCCGGACGTCCCCGGCCTCGACGACCCGTCCCTGCGGGACCCGTCGCTCAAGGACCCGTCCCTGCAGGATCCGTCCCTGCAGGATCCGTCACAGCAGGATCCGTCACAGCAGGATCCGTCGCTCAAGGACCCGTCACTGCAGGACCCGTCACTGCAGGACGCCGCCCGGAACCCCGACCTCAGGACTCCGGACCTGAAGACCCCCGAGATCAGGTCGCCGGACCTGCCCCAGACCCCCTCCCCGACGGACCTGTCCGCGGTACCGCAGACCTCGCCCCAGAACCTCGGGAGCACCCCCGCCACGGGGCCGAGCGCGCCCTCCGGCAGCGCCCCCGCCACGCAGCTCGGGAGCACGACGGCGCCGCCCCCGGCCGGCGGGCGGGCCGGGGCGGCCGGCATGCCGATGGGCATGATCCCGCCCCTGATGGGCGGCGCCGGGCAGGGCGGCCAGGGGCGGGATCGGGAACGCGCCACGTTCCCGCTGGTGGAGGACGAGGCCTTCGAGACCGATGACATGGGCGGCCCGTCCGTGATCGCATGACGGTGATCACCGAGCGCGTCCGCGGCTACCGGCTGCTGGAGCGGGCCGGCCAGGACGGCCCCTGGGCCGTGCACCTGGCGCGGCCCGCGGCGGCCGGGGCCGACGTGCTGGTCAGGACGCTCGCCTGCCATCGGGTGGACAGGCGGGCGCTCAAGCGGATCGTCCGCGGATTCGGCTTCCCCGAGGCGCTGGCCGCCCACGCGGGCGTCATCCCGGTGCTGGAGGTCGGGGCGACCGGGGACGGGCGGCCGTACCTCGTGACGCCGGTGCACGAGGGTCTCACGCTGGCCGAGCGGCCCGGACGGAGCCTGCCGATGCCGCCCGCTCAGGCGGCGGGGCTGCTGCGGTCGGTGGCGGGCGCGCTCGCGGCCACCCACGCGGTGGGCGGCGTGCACGGGCGCGTCAAGCAGGAGAACGTCATCGTGACACCCGGCGGGGTGGCACTCACGGGGTTCGCCATGTCCGCGCTGATGTCCATCGTGGAGCTGCCCGACGGGACCGTGCCCTCGGTGCACGCTTCGCCGGAGGAGCTCGAGGGCCGCGCGCCTTCGCCCGCGTCCGACGTGTACGCGCTCGGGTCGATGGTGTACGAGCTGCTCGCGGGGCGGCCCGCGTTCCCGCTGGACGGGCCGGCGAGCACGGCCAAGTTCACGCTCGGGGTACTGACGGAGAGCCCTGCGCCGCTTCCCGCCGGGGTGCCGCGCGAGCTGGCGGATCTCCTGGCCAAGGCGATGTCCAAGGACCCCGCCGCCCGCCCGGCCGCCACGGACCTGGCCGCCTTCACCGTCGGCGCCACGGGACGAGCGCCCGCGTCCGCCCCGGCCCCCGGCCCTCCGCCCGCGCCCGCCGGAGGTGCCGGGGCGCCGCTCAGCGGGGGCCCGTCCGGTCCGGGGCTGGACCTGCCGCTGCCCCGCCGCCCCGCCGACCGGCCGTACGCCGTGGCGGCGGATGGTGAGGAGGACCCGGAGAGGTTCGAGCGCTCGGCCCCCCGCGAGCTGGTCTGGACGGTGGACCACGACCGCTCGCAGGTGAGGCCGCCCGCCGGTCCTCAGCCTTTCCTGCCGCCGCCTCCCGACGTCCCCTCGGAGGAGGCGCCCCCGCAGGAGCAGCCCGCCGGCAGGAGGGCTCCGCTGTTCGTGGCGGGCGCGTCGGCGCTGGCCGTGCTCGTGGGCGTGGGCAGCGTGGCCCTGGCCATGAGCGGCGGCTCCGGCACCGAGGTGCAGCAGCGGCAGCGCGTGGCCGCCACCGCCCCCGGCGACCCGGACCCCGTCACCCCGCCTCGGGCTGACCGGCAACCGTCGGCCGTCCCGCAGACCTCCCATCCGGACTCACAGCCGGACTCACAGCCGGGCCGGACCTCGCAGCCGGAGGAGTCGCGCGCGCGGTCACGCCCGGCGACGTCGCCGCCCGCCGACCGGCCGGTCACCGACCCGAAGGACGTCGCCGGGTACCGTCCGAAAAGCCTCAAGGTGGTCGCCGACAACGGCACCACGGTGACGCTGGCCTGGAGGGCGGTGCGCAAGAGCGGCTACCCCACGGTCGTGCAGCAGGCCCCTGGCGATCGCCTGATGTCGGCGACCGGCGACGCCGGCACGTACACCGTCGGCGGCCTCGACCCGGCCACCGGCTACTGCTTCAAGGTCGGCGCCGTGGTCGCCCTCGGCCAGCCCTCGTCCGTCGCCTGGTCGCCTGCGCTGTGCATCCGCGGGGCCACGGAGGCGGACCCGCGCGGGCATGACGACGAGACCCAGCCTCCCATCGTGCTCCCCCCAGCCACCCCGCCCCCATCCTGACCGCGCTCCACCGCCCCGCCGGCAGCCTCAGCCGAGCAGGGATCGGGGAGACAGGCGGCGGGCGAGCCGGCCCGGCAGCCAGGGCCGCTTCCTGACCAGCCGGTCGACCTCCGCGCAGTGCCGCCAGGCCAGGTCGGCGTCGGCTTCGTCCACGGGCGCGTCACCGAACGTCGCGAGGTTCGCCAGGTCGGCGAGCGCCGTCAGCGGCTCCCGCGCCGGCTCCCCCAGCACGGACTCGGCCCGTACGGCCACCTCGCGCGCCGTCAACGCGCCGGAGCGCGGGATCCCGGCTCCGCGCAGCCGGAACACGGTTTCCCGCCACGCGCCCGTCACCCGGGCCGCGGGTGAGGAGCCGCGGCGGCGGCGCATTCGCCGCACGGGCGGCACGACGGCGACGGCCAGCAGGTACGCCAGTGCCACGCCTGCCGCCACCGCCACCCAGACGAGCGGCCCGGCCGGGGAGTCCCGTTCCGCGGGCTCCGGGGTCGGCGCCGGGGTGGGCCGTCCGGCCGCCGTCGGGGTCGGCTCGGGTTCCGAGGCGTCGCTGTTGATCGCCTGCTCGATCTCCTTGGCCTGCTTCGGCGTGCCCTCCGCCACGTCGCCGCCCCCGCCCGAGCGCGTACGCGAGGGCGTCGGGTAGAACGGCACCCATCCGATCCCCTCGAACCCGACCTCGGCCCAGGCGAGCACGTCCCCGCCGCGCACCTGCCGCACGCCGCCCCCGGCGGCCCTGCCGGGGCGGAAGCCGACGACGATCCTGCTGGGCAGGCCGATCGAGCGGGCCAGCAGCGCGAACGACGCGGCGAACTGCTCGGTCGTCCCCCTGCGCGACTCGGTCAGGAAGAACTCGATGGCCCGGTAACCGTGCCCGGGCGGCGCGGTGACGTCGTTCTCGGCGTGCTCGCGCAGGTAGGTCGCCAGCCGCGCGGCCTGCTGGGCCGGGCCGCGCGCCCCGGCCGTGGCGCGGCGGGCGATCTCGGCGAACCGTGCGCGCTGCGGCGGCGTGCTTCCGCCGGGGCCGTCCGGCAGGCTGACCAGGGCGGGGTCAGCGAGCGGGGTCACGTTCCGCAGCTCGCCGGAGACGTAGCGGCGGACCCCCGACGTCACCTCGTACGTCATGCCCTCCCCCGCCTGCGCGCTGGCCAGCATGCCGGTGGCCGGGTCGACCACGATGCCGGCCCCCTTGGCCAGCAGGGGACGGTCGGCCGCGGGCAACCACGGGCCGGGGAGCCGCTGCAGGGTGAGCCGCTGGCGTACGGTGTCGCGGGCGCCGTCCTGGCCGGGCACGCGCCCGCCCGTGGGGACGAACCCGGCGTTCGACGCCCAGGTGACGCCGTCGAACGTGTCGAGGACGGCCAGCCGCAGGTTGGCGTCGGAGTCGGTGCTGACGGTGAACAGCTCGCGCTGGGGGTGCTGCAGCCACGCCGACACCTGGTCGAGGGCGCTCACGCCGGAGATCGGGCGCGGCGGGGGCTGTTCGACGAGCCGGCGCACGTCGAACGGGCGATCCGCCATGGGCAGGACGGGCGCCGTCACGACGGCGGCCGGCACCAGGCAGGCCACCAGCAGCACGCCCACCGCGCAGGTCCACGCCGGCCGGCCCGCCCTGACCAGCGCGAGCAGCAGCGCGACCCCGGCGAACACGGCCGCGTACGGCACCACGGAGCCGGTCCCCGCGACGCCGAGCACGACGGCGGCGGCGAGCACGGGCAGCCCGGCCACGGCGGGCAGCAGGACGGCCCCGGACCGCAGCGCGAGCTCGCACCCGGCCGTCGTGCCCGCCCACACCAGGAAGCTGACCAGCACGATCGCCGGGCTGTCCGGGGCGGCGGGAAGGATGGTGGTCAGCAGCCAGCCGGTCGCGTCGCGCACGCCGAGCAGCGCGGCCCGCGCACCGGCCGGGCTGGGCACGACCCCGAGCCACGCCTCCGCCCGGTAGAGCGTCGCCGACACGGCCACCAGCCAGGCCAGCACGTTCACCGGGATCGTGCCCCACAGCGGCAACCGCCCGGACAGCAGCAGCGACAGCATGCACGGCGCCACGGCGGCCAGGGCGACGACGGGGAGCAGCGCGGCCGGCGGGAACACCCCGTCGAACGCCAGCCCGGCCGTCGCCACGAGCAGCGCCACGACGACCGCCGACCCCGCCCTGCGCGCGGGCGATCCGGCGGCCGCCGGGGCCGGTGCCGCGTCGGGGGCGGAGGACGTCCGTGGCGGGGTGGTCAGCGTGGCCATGCGGCCGCCAGCTCGTCGAGGTCGCCGGCTTCGAGGACGGTCACCCCCGCCGCGGCCGGCGGCCCGCCGTCGCGCGGATCCCCGACGCGGACGAACACCACCCGGTCGAAGCGCCGCCGCACCGCCGCCGCGTCGGCCAGCGCCGCGTACGTGCCGCTGACCAGCACCAGCGCCCCGCCGGAGCCGGCGCGGCGCAGGGCCTGCACGGGCGGCTCGGCCCGCGGCTCGCGCTCCACCAGCGCGAGCCGGTCGAGCACCTCCTCCGCCTCTCCGGGGGAGCCCTTGGCGTGCAGCAGCTCGCCCGCCCCCGTGAGCAGGCGCACGGGGAAACGGTCGCGGGTCACCGCGCACGCCACCGACGCCGCGATGTCGACGGCCAGCTCGAACTCGTCGTCCCCCTCGTACGCGGAGTGCCGGGTGTCGAGGACGGTCACGGTGCTGGGCAGGTTGACGTCGGTCAGTTCCTTGACCATGAGCACGCCGGTGCGGGCCGTGGAGCGCCAGTGCACGTGGCGCAGGTCGTCGCCGACCACGTAGTCGCGCAGCCCGTTGAAGCCGGCCGCGCCGTTCGGCGCCGACCGGGAGGCCAGGCCGTCCAGGTGGCGCCGCCGCCCCGAGGCCGGCGGCCGGAGCGGCACCGTACGCGGCCGGACGAGCAGCAGGTCGGGGCGCCCGTACGCGACGGAGCGGCGGGCCAGGCCGAACGGGTCGGTGCGGTCCAGGCGCAGGGGCCCGACGGGGGTCTCGCCGCGCCGCCGGGTGGGCAGCCGGTACGACACCGTCCGCGCCGTGTCGCGGGCCAGCGCGGGCACCTCCACGGCCACCGCCGTGCCCCGGCAGGTGTCGCGGGCCACCAGCCCCGCGTGCCGCCACCGGCCGGTGTTGCGTACGTGCAGGATCGCCACGGCCGGTTCGCCGCGCGCCACCTTCGCCGGGGTCACCTCCCGCCGCACGTCGAGGCCGGCGCCCCTGAGCGTCCACAGCGCGCCCGCGCCCACGGCGGCGATCCCGGCCACCGCCAGGACCGCCGCCTGGGCGTACCCGAACGGCGCCCCCACGGCGTAGACCAGCGCCGAGGCGGCGGCCAGGCCCCAGCCCGCCCTCGTGATCACTCGCACTCCCAGAGCGGGGCGGCGGGGAAGCCCCCCTTCGGCGTGTCCATCAGCACGTCGTTCAGCCAGCCGCTGCCCCTGCTGGACTCGACCTTGTTCCAGACGTTGCTGCTCATGCCGGTGTCGGTGTCGGTGTAGGAGGCGCCTCTCTGCTGGCAGACGACGGTCATGGTGATGTACTCGCCCTTGGGGATGCGCCCCGCCTCGCCGCCCGGGCCCGGTCCCGGCCGGATGAGCGTGTTCCTGTGGTCGTTGTTGGCGTTGCGGAACTGGGCGGGCGGCGGCCGCAGGTCGGCGGTCGCCTCCGCGCGTTCCTGGCTCTCGCCCGCTTCGTTCCTCGCCCGCAGCGTCCACGTGTAGGACTGGCCGTTCTTGAGCCCGGTGACCTCGGCGCCGGTGCCGCCGGGCTCGGCCGGATGGTCGCCGGGGCCTTCCAGCGTGTACGTGACGCCGCCGTCCCTGGCGTTCTCCGGAGCCGACCAGGTCAGGTCGGCGCCGTGGTTCTTGCCCTTGGCGGTGAAGCCGGCCGGCCTGCCGGGCGCGACGCAGGGACGTACGGGGATCGACGGCTCGGACACCGCCTCGCCGCCGTCGTACTCGGCGGCGACCCTGAACGTGTACTCCTGGTCGCACCGGCCGCCGGTGATGCGGAACTGGAAGGGACCGTCCGGCCCGGCCTCGGCCGGGGTGACGTCCGCCCCGGGAGGCGCCCCCTTCAGCGAGTAGCCGGTGACCTCGCCCTGGCCGGGGGGCGTGAAGACGACCTCCATCCAGCCGGGCCCCGAGTCGGCCGTGACCGACCTCGGAGGGTCGGGGGTGCGCGTCGGGGTCGGCGTGGGCGTCGGGGTCGGGGTCGGCGTCGCGGTGGTCTCGGTGGGGGTCGGCCTGGAGGTCGGGGTCGACGTCGGGGTGGCGGTGACGGTCACGGTCGCCTGCGCCGTCCCCGACCTGGTCGGAACCGACGTCGGCGTGCCCGTGGGCTGCTCGGCCGACCGGGTCGGCTGCGCCGCCGTGGGCGTGTAGGTGGGGATCGGCAGGGGCGTGGGCGTGTCCTTCTGACCGAGCGCCTCGTCGTACTTGCCGACCCGGCGGCCGCTGCCGTCCTTCTCGATGACCAGGGCGGTCTCGCTGAACTGGTCGTTCACCCAGAGCAGCCCGTCCTTGACGAACACCTCCAGCGGCCCCGCCTTGCCCGTGACGACCTTCTCCGGCTCGAACTTCTTGGCCACGGTGTCGTACACGATGAGCCGGCCCGTGCTCTCGTTCGGGATGTAGATCCGCCGGCCGAGCGCCTGCGGCGGGCCGAGCTTGCCGCCCTTCACCGCGACGGTCGTGAGGGCGCCGCTGGAGGTGTTCACCAGGACGAGCGCGCCCTGCGCGGGCGCGAGGACGGGCACGATGTCGCTCTCGGCGACGGCGGGCACCAGCAGGCCGGCGGTGCCCGCGTCGGCGACGGTGCTGGGCAGGCTGACCTGGAGCCGGGTGCCGGTGGAGCCGATCACCATGGCGGAGGCGGCGGCGGAGTTGGTGACCAGCGGCACGCCGTTCGCGATCGTCAGCGTGAGCGGGTCGCCGGGCTCGCCGACCTTCACGGCCTTGCCCTTCTGGGCGCCGTTGACCTGGACGAGCGTGCCCTCCTCGGGGACGGGCACCCAGAGTGTGCCGTTCCTGTCGATGCCCGCCTGCCCGAGCGGCGGCTCGAGGCTGATCGGCGTGCCGATCGTGGCCACGGTGAGCGGGTCGAGCTGCTGGACGGTGCCGCCGCGCGGGTCGACGGCGTACGCCTTGCCGGCCGCCATCACGACCTCCGTCCCGGCGGCGCTCAGCTTGCCGGTCTGGGCGACCTCCAGCTGGGTGGAGTCGACGCGGCTGACCTTGCCCGTGGTCTCGTCGACGACGAGCACGTTGTCGCCGTCCTGCACCACCTTGAGCGCGTCGCCCTCGGCGGAGGCGAGGTCGACCCGGCCGTCCACCTGCCCGGACAGGCCGTTGGCGTGCACGACCTCGCCGTTGAGCGCGCTGGCCAGCCAGGCCCCCACGTCGGAGAGCTCCGGCCGGGCGCTCGACACGCCCGTGCCCAGGAACAGGCCGGCACCCACCAGCACGGCGACGAGCGCCGACGCGACGACTCCCGCCGCGCGCCGCCCTGCCGCGCTACGCCACCTCATGGCCACTTGTTCACATCCCGCGAGATTCCGCACATACGTGTCCGCGGACACACTAGGGGCGGGCTCGTACCGTGTTCCGTCCCTTCAAACAACCTGGAAATGTCGCTCAGCGCGCGTCGCGCTGCCGGTCCTCCAGCGCGCGGAGCTGCTCCTCCATCGACGCCTCGTACGACTCCAGCAGATCGTTGAAATGCTCGTCGGGGAGGTCGGAGCCGAGCGTGCCCGCCATGACCGCCTCCACCTTCCGCGCCACGTCGTCCTGGGCCTCCTGCGCGGCCCGCAACATCGCCTCGGCCAGCCGCCGGCTGTCCATGCGCATGGCGCGCGGCGCCAGCTCGACCTCCGTCAGGCGGCCCGAGGCGCCGACCGTCACGCGCACCTGGCCGTCCGCCGCCGCGCCGTGGCCGACCGCCACGTCGATCTCGCTCCTCAGCTCCTCGACGCGGGCCAGCATCTCCTCCGCCCGCGCGGTGATGCGTTCCAGGTCCTCGGGGTCGAAGTCGTTCACCGTACCTCCCGGCTCTCTGCGGGGAGAGTACGGCGGGCGGACTCCACTTCGGAAAAAGTTGAAGAGTGCAAGAAGTCGTTGCATTTATATCCACATCAATGGAACATTTCCCCGGAGTGGCCGGCAGGGAAAACGCCTCACCGAGCGGCGTGCGCGCACCTGCTCCAGGCGTCGGAGAGGTGTTCGTGTGAGTCAAGGGTTCGTGTCCGTCGGCCCCGGCGGTCTCGACGAGCTCGGCAAGGCGGGAAAGGCGTGCGCCGACACGGCCGCCGCGCTGTCCGGGATTCTCCGCGGCTTCCAGGCCGGCGCCGCCCCTGACGTGGACACGTACGACCTCATCGAGGAAGGCGCCGCCGAGTTCGCGAAGGGCTACGAGGCGTTCCTCAACGGCCTGTCGTCAGCCCTGTGGCAGCGCGAGACGATCATGCGGCAGCTCGGGGAGGGGCTGCGGGCGGGCGCCGTCTCCTACGACGCGGCCGACAGCGGCCAGGCTGGGGCGCCGCCGGTGGTCCAGGCCGTCGAGCCGCCGTCGCCCGGCACGGTGTCGATCATCTGGAACGCCACCCTGGACATGCTCGGGATGGGCGGCGCGTACGAGGAGCGGCTCGCCCAGATGCGCGAGAGCTGCCTGGCCACCGCAGAAAGCCTCAGGAGCATCCACGACACGCACGTCTCCGCGATCGAGGCGCACGTGCAACGGGCGGACTGGCGCGGCGACGCCGCCGACGCCTTCCGCGAGACCTGGCGCACCCGCGTGAACCCGCCCGAGGGGAACGCGGAGACGCCTAGCCTCGCGGCCCTGGCCGCGCGCGGCGACGAGGCGGCCGCGATCGTCGACAACGCGATCAAGGCCACCCAGGAGACCAAGAAGTACGTCACCCTGCTCATGGCCAGTCTCGGCGTGGCCGTCGGGGCCGGCGCGGCGCTGAGCCTGGGCGCGAGGGCCATCAACAGGCTGGCGGCGCGGCAGGCCCTCGGCAGGGTGGCGCTCCTGCTGTCCGGCCGCCACGCCAAGCTCGGCGCCATGCTCGTCCGCGTCGCCGAGAAACTGGCCTTCCGCTCGGGCACGAGGCTCCTGGGCGCCAAGGAGGCGGGGCGCGCGGCGCTGTCGGCGTACGCGAAGAACTCGGCGCTCGTGGCGGGCACCAACTACGTCAACTCCAGCCTGGCGAACACCCTCAGAGGGAAAGAGGACCCGTGGGGGGTGAACGTCAAGATGGCCGGCACCCTGGCGGGCCTGTCGGTCCTCGGCGGAGGGGTCGGCTTCGTGAAGGGCCTGGCCCCCGTGGCGCGGCTGGCGCAGAACCACCCGATGGCGTTCGCCGTCGGGCTCGAAGGGGCGCTCAACGCGGGCGCCAGCACCGGCCTCAGCCTGCTGTACGACGGCAAGCCGCTGGGGGCGGCGCTGAAGGACGGCCTGACCGTCGGCGCCGTGAGTGCGATCTTCGGCGGCGGCTACGCGCGTCTGCTGCGCGACAGGACCGGCCTGCGGCACCACGCCTTCCACAAGGCGGACAAGTGGGATCTCAAGCTGTCGGCGGCGGACCCGTCGAAGCCGCTGACGCCGATGAACGCGCGCTTCACCCCGCGCCACCTCTTCTCCTGGATGGACCCCGCCAAGCACGGGTACGTGCCGGTCGTGGGGAGAGGCGCGGGCGACCCCGCGACCGTCTGGGCGCCGAAGAACAGCGTGTCGGCCAGGGCGCGGGAGTTCCAGCTGTGGAATCCCCAGCCGGCGCTGAACAAGATCAGCACCTGGCCCAGGGCCGTGCAGGCGCCCGCGCAGGGGCTGCTGAACTTCAGCTCCAAGCCGGTCAGCGCCTTCCTCGACGGCTCGCCGTTCGTGAAGGGCCGCCTGCTGGGCCTCCTGCCCGGAACGATCTCCTACAGCCTGGTGCCGCGCGGCCAGGTCGACACGCCGGCACTGTCCGTCCCCGAGCACGACGACTGGACGTCCGGTGCTCCCGCCCCGCAGCCGGAGCAGGCCGTCCCCGAGACGCCGCCCACGCTGGGCGGCGGGGAGCGCGTCGTGGCGCCCGGCGACACGCTGGGACACATCGCCGTGGACGAGTACGGCGACCCCCGGCACGCGCGGACCGTCTACGAGGCCAACGACGACATCGACGGCATCACCCCTGATCACATCGAACCCGGATGGCGGCTGGACATCCCCGAGATCCCCACCGGCGAGAGGCCTTCCGGACCGTAGGAGCACGCTGATCCGGATCGAGCCGCAAACGCTGCTGACCGCCGGCGCGCTCTGCCACGAGGCCGTGCCCCGTAGGCGCCACCACCCCGCTTTGACAATTAGCCGTTTCTTGAAGTGATACCTCCCGTCAGGGATGGCCGCTAGCCTCGGCCGAATGTTCTCCGCTATCAGGAAGTCCGCGATGGCCGTGGTGGCGCTGGCCATGGTGTTCGTCGCCGGCGCCGCACCCGCGAACGCCGCCGGTCTGGGCACGTACGGCGATTTCTCCCGCATGTTCGACAAGAGCGCCGGCCAGTTCTGGTCGGGCTCGTGGCGCAACCAGTGGGCATGGGAGCCGAAGGGCGGCAACGTCTCGCACATCAGGTGGGGCGACCCGGCCAAGTGGCCGCCGGCCAACTACGAGAAGTTCGAGCGCGTCGGCGACTGGGTGAAGCTCGACGGCTACGGCAACAACGAAGGCATGCTCAAGCAGCGCGTCACCAGGGAGCAGATCGGCGACGTCAACTGCAAGAACATGAAGCCGCTGCTGTCGCTCGACGGCAAGCAGCACTATGTGAAGTGGACCATCCAGCCGGAGGCGTACTGCCTCGAGGCCTGGGGGAAGATCCTCATCCCCGGCGGCACCGACGTGGACTTCTACCACAAGCAGGTGTGGTTCCCGCCGTCCGGCCCCACCTGCGCCAACAAGTACTTCGCGGGCCGGACCTGCATCAAGCAGTTCGAGATCTGGAAGGACAACAACCGGGGCAACGGCGACGTCGGCGGGCCCCTGGAACTGCGCCACCAGCGGGACAACATCTTCGCCAAGGGCATGGGGCCGGCGTTCATCATCCACAACTACTTCCCGAACAACGGCTGGCAGGCCGAGCTGCGCCAGGCCTGGACCTACTGACCCCACCGACCCCCGCGATCCGGCGCTCAGCCCGTGCGGCGGGCGACCAGCGCGAACCGGCGCGCGGTCGCCCGTAGCGGGCGGCCGCGCGCCATGTCGTCGTGCAGGGCGCGCAGCCGGCCGCCGCGTCCAGGTTCCAGTGCGCGTCCTCGTGCGGGGGCCCGCCCAGCGCCGCGTTGAGCTCCTCCAGGTCGCGGCCCTCAACCTGCTGGGTGACGAACGTGCCTCCGGGTGCCAGGAGGCGGCGGACCTCGTGCGGGTCGTACGCCTCGTGCCGGTTGACGATCAGGTCGAACGCCCCGGTGGGCAGCGGCAGCGCCCCCTCCCCGCCGGCCGCCACCACCTCGACGCCCAGCGCTTCGAGGCGGCGGCGGGCGACCGGCACGTTCGGCGGGTGCCCTTCGGTGGCCACCGTGCGCGGCGACAGCGGGGCCAGCGAGTCGCCCGCCGTCGTCATGCGGCCGTCGAACACGGCGAAGTCCCAGCCCTCGAACGGCGTGGCCAGCGCATCCTGGATCAGCTCGTCGTACCCCATGCCGCGATCATGCCCGCTCTTCCGTCTCGCCCCGGGTCAGGGCCGATGTCATGACGCCGGGATGACGCGTGTCATATCGAGGCGGTGACTCCCCTGACTGCCGGCCACCTGCCCGGATCCACCAAGATATTGCTCATGATCTCCCCTCGAATGCGACACACCAGGCGGCTGGCCGCCGCAGCCGCGCTGCTCACCACGGCGACCCTGATGGCCCCGGGCACGGCCGCGGCCGCTCAGGATCCCGCGCTCGACCGGCAGGCGCTGCAGCAGTCGCTGGACGCCGCACACAAGGCGGGGATGTACGGCATGCTCTCGACGGTCCGCGACGGGAACCGTACGTGGCAGGGCGCCACCGGCGTCGCCGACGTGACCACCAAGCGGCCGATGAACCCGAGGATGACGCACCGGGTCGGCAGCATCTCCAAGACCTTCGCCTCCGTGGCCGTGCTGCGGCAGGTGGAGCGCGGCACCATCGAGCTGGACGCCGCCATCGGCCGCTACCTGCCCGGCCTCGTCCCCGGCGAGCGCGGCGAGCAGATCACCGTGCGGATGTTGCTCAACCACACCAGCCACATCGCCGACTACTTCGCCCCGGCGTTCCCGTCGCTGCTGGAGGGCAGGACCGACAGCCTGGACGAGCACCGTTTCCGCTCGATCAAGCCGGCGGAGCTGGTGCGGATGGGCCTGGAGGGCACACCGACGGGTGAGCCCGGCGCGACGCCGGGCTCCTACTCCAACACCAACTACGTGCTCATCGGGCTGCTGCTGGAGAAGGTGACCGGCGAGAGCGCCGAGCGCCACATCACGCGCAACGTGATCCGCAAGGCGGGCCTGCGGCACACGTCCTACCCGCGCACGCCGCGCATCCCCGGGGCTCACTCGAAGGCGTACGAGTCGTGGTACGGGCTGATCGACCCGCCGCGCGACTACAGCGTCTACGACATGTCCTATGTGCGCACCGCCGGTGACGTGGTGTCCACGATGGACGACCTCAACCGGTTCTACCGGGAGCTGCTGCGCGGGCGGCTGATCGGCGCGGAGCAACTGGCCGAGATGCAGAAGACGGTGCCCGTGAGCGTGGGCGGCGGATACCTGATCTACGGCCTCGGCCTCTACGCCGCCGACCTGCCGTGCGGCCGGTTCTGGGGGCACGACGGAGCCGTCTTCGGCATGGGCGCCCAGTCGCTGTCCAGCCCGGACGGCAACCGCCAGATCTCGTTCGGCATGAACCTCATGAAGTACCAGAAGATCGGCGATGACGGCCAGCTGGAGCCCAGTGAGATCGACACCGCGATGGCGAACCACCTGCTCTTCGCGCTGTGCGGGAAGGGCGGCGCGACCGCGAAGTCGGAGAAGAAGCCGTTCGTGCCGCTTCCCACGAGCCGGATGGCCGTCAAGCGCTGACCGCCCGCTTGGGCACGGCCAGGCCCACGCAAGGTGCTTCATTTGTGGATTTGTCCACACACGCTTCATGTGTGGATTTGTCCACAGATGATCGCGGCGAGTCTCCGTAATGTCCCTGGTGCCGGGAACGACCGGCACACGACACGGGGAGGAACCCAATGCGTAAGACCCTTGCGATCGCGACCCTGGCCGGCTCGATGGCCGTCACCGGCATCGCTCTCACGCCCGCCGCCCAGGCGGCCACGCAGTCCACCTCGTCGACCACGGTGTCGACCACGGTGCCGACCACTGGCGCCTCCTACGGCGGCAGCTGGGGCAAATTCTTCTCCAGCGACCACAAGGCGTACACCTTCGGGAAGACCTGGAAGCGGCACGGCAAGGTCCACACGAAGTGGTACGGCGTCGACAAGCGCGGCGGCAAGAAGGCCTGGGTCTGGTTCGAGGTCTACCAGAACGGCCACTGGAAGAAGTTCAACAGAGCCTGGGACGGCAAGGTCGCCGGCAGCTGGAGCGGGCGGGGCATCACGAGGGCCTACACGTTCACCTGCTGGGCGGGCAAGTTCGACAACTGCGGCCGCAAGTACCGCATCTACTAGACACTGCCACAGCGCGATCATCGAGGCCCGGCGGCCACCCGCCGGGCCTCGACCATGTCAGGAGAGGAAGGACCGGAGGTGCGGGGCCAGCACCTCCCACGAGACGTTGTGGTCCTGACCCTGCAGCACCGTGTGCCGGGGGGACGGCAGGAGGTCCACCAGCGCCTCGGCCGCGGCCAGGCTCCACGCGCCGGTCCCGGAACCGGTCAGGATCAGGGCAGGCGCCTTGACATCGGCCAGCTCGGCCGGCGGGCGGCCGTCACCCATGATCGCGGCGTCGTAGGCGAGGGTCGGGGCGATCGCCTCCATCGACGCCCACATGGGCGCCTGCCGCATCTGGCCGATCATGCCCGGCGGCATGCCCACGGAGCTCAGGAAGAGCGCCATGGCGTCCCCGCGACGGCCGTCGGCCAGGCAGGCGGCCAGCTCGGCGGCGTACGCGCGGGCCCGCTCGGGGGCACCGGCGTCGAGCTGGAACGGCGGCTCCCACAACGCGAGCCGGGTGATCGGCACCCCCTCGGCCGCCGCGCGCAGCGCCAGCACCGCGCCGGAGGAGTTGCCGAACACGGCCGCGGAGCCGCCCGTCGCGGCTATCACCGCGGCGAGGTCCTCGATCTCGCGCCGCACGTCGTACGGCGGGGTGTCGCCGCTGTCGCCCCGCCCACGCCGGTCGTAACTGATCACCGTGTGCCCGTCCGCCAGCAGCTCGGCCAGCGGCGCGTGGACGCCCCTGGCGCAGGAGGCGCCGCTCACCAGGACGACCGGGCTGCCCGAGCCCAGCAGGTCGAAAACGATCTCGGTTCCGTCGGCGGAACGTGTGGAGGTCATGGTCACTACCCCTTCCGGTGGTCCGTTTCGCCCTCCCCACGAACGGCGGGCGCCCCGGCGGACACCTCGCCGCAAGAAATCCCGGCGAGACGCCGGGCGAGGTAGCGGCGTTCCGGCTCGGTCGGGGCCAGCGGCAGGGCCTCGCGGTAGGCGGCGGCCGCCTCGGCACGGCGGCCCTGGCGGCGCAGGAGGTCGGCGCGGGCGGCGGGCAGCAGGTGGTAGCCGCCCAGCTCGGGCGCGAGCGCCTCGACGAGGGCCAGCCCGCGCGCCGGATCGGCCATCCCCACGGCGACCGCCCGGTTCAGCCGGACGGCAGGGGACGGCACGAGCGCCTCCAGCCGCTCGTAGAGCGCCGCGATCTCGGCCCACGGAGTGCGTTCGAAGGAGTCGGCGCTCGCGTGGCAGGCGGCGATCGCGGCCTGGATCTGGTACGGCCCCGCCCGGCCCTGGCGCAGCACGCGCTCCAGCATGGTGACCGCCTCGCCGATGCGCTCGTGTTGCCACAGGGAGCGGTCCTGCTCTTCGAGCGGCACCAGTTCGCCCGCGTCGAGCCGGGCCGGGCGCCGGGCGTCGTGCAGCTCCATCAGGGCCAGCAGGCCGGCCGCCTCCGGCTCGCCGGGCAGCAGCGAGACGAGCATCCGCCCCAGCCTGATCGCCTCGTCGGACAGGCTCCGCCGGATCAGGTCGTCACCGGCGCTGGCCGCGTACCCCTCGTTGAACAGCAGGTAGAGCACGCCCAGCACCGTGGTGAGCCGGCCGGGCAGCTCCGCCGCGTCCGGGACCCGGAAGGGGATGCCCGAGTCGCGGATCCTGGCCTTGGCCCGGGTGAGCCGCTTGGACATCGTGGCCTCGGGGACCAGGAAGGCGCGGGCGATCTCGGCCGTGGTCAGCCCGGCCAGGGTGCGCAGCGTCAGCGCCACCCGCGACTCGAACGGCAGGGCGGGGTGGCAGCTGGTGAACATGAGCCGCAGCCGGTCGTCGCCGTACGCCTCCTCGCCGTCCCCCGGCCGCGCGGGCCCGGTCACGGCCAGCTCGCGCAGCTTGGCCGCGCCCACGGCGGCCCTGCGGAGACGGTCGATCGCCCGGTTGCGGGCGGTGGTGGTGAGCCAGGCGCCGGGCGCGGCCGGCACACCGTCGGCCGGCCACCGCTGGAGCGCCTGGGTGAAGGCGTCCTGAGCGCACTCTTCCGCCAGGTCCCAGTCGCCGGTCATCCGGATGAGCGTCGCGATGATCTGCCCCGACTCCTCCCGGAACAGCGCGTCGGCCGTCTCCCGGACGTTCACGGCAGCAGCGCCCGCACCTCAATCGTGCCGTGCCGCGCGACGGGATGGGCCATGGCCGCTTCGAGCGCCTGCTCCCGGGTGGTGCACTCGATCAGGCTGAACCCGGCCACGACCTCCCTGGCCTCGACGAACGGGCCGTCGGTGAGCAGGACCTCGCCGTCACGCGCCCGGACCGTGGTGGCCCCGGCCGGCGCCTCCAGACCGCCGGTCTGCACCAACCGGTCCCCCTGGGCCTCGGCCCACGCCTTGCAGTCGGGCAGGAAGCCGGGATCGGCCAGCATCGCCTCGTGGGCCTGCTGATCTCCGCAGATGAGCAACAGGAACTTCATGCTCAGAGCCTAGGCCCCCGGTCGCGGCGGCCGTTGACGATCATGCACGGGATGGGATGTGCCGGATCGAACACCCCGCGATGGTGGGCGTGCACCATGTCGTCGCGTTCACCCGCCGGGACGTGGTCGCGGAAGGCCGCCCATTCCTCGGGGAACAGCCGCGCCGCCCCCCGATAGTGTGCGCAGCATGGCCCCGGTTTCATGAACCGCCAAGCCGCTACCGCGGCGGAGAGGCCATGCGAGAAGTCTACGATCACGGCACCGGGCGCTACCCAGATCGACGAGCTGACGGCTATACGTACCCGGTTACGTGAGACGGCATGGAGCTTAACCCAGATGGGCTCGAACTCACCGGCTGCTGTAGACGGATCTTCGAGAAAAAGAGGGATCGGAAGGACCACCAAGCGATTCAGATAATTGGCAAGGCGGCCAGCAATGGAGCGGGCCGCCTTGCCAATTATCGCTCACTCGCATGAATGGCTAAGGACGCGCAGCGAGACTTCGAGCTGGGCCTGAGTGGGTAGGCTTTGTCAACACCCGCCGATGTCCTTCGCACCGCGTATGTCGCCGATGCCTGTCCCACTTTGACCCAGAAGGGTTACCGACTTAGGCGGAGTGCACCTCGTGCTGTCGTCCATCCAGACAACATCCACGCTGATTTTTATCTTGTAGATTGTACAGTTCCGCCAATAGGCGTACGGCCCTCCCGGGCTGTATTCGGTGAAATATCCGCATCCGCTGGGCGGAGTATCGGCACTCGCGGTACCTGTAGCGGTTACACCAGCGCCGATCACCAGCGCCGAAAGCATAACAGCCTTTGGAATGAGCGTTGTTAAGCGCGCCTTCATTTCTTCTCCATCCCCTTTCTTGGCTTGACCCTGTGAATGAATCTCGGATGATGTCAGCCCAATCGATGCCTCGGGCTTCTGTGCTCGCGCATAGATGCCGCGCCTCGCTGGCCATGAGTAATCATCCACGATTACTGTCATAAGTTCGTCATAACCGTGACACGACGAGAGGGGATGGGATGAATATGAGTTCAGAACCTTTCGCCCGCGGCCAGCCGTTGGGAGGTGATCTACGTGCCAGAGCAGCGCCCTCGTCGACGCCCGGCACGGTGGCCAGAACCCGCGTGTAACCCCTCACAACCCAGTCCCTCTTGAGGCGAAAGGCGCTGATCACTAAACCCTACGGTAGAGACATCGGGGTAGTGGACGCGCTACGTCGAGCGTCCCCGTCTCGTAGGGCTCCACCGGTGGATAGAACGTCCTTTGACCCATGGGCTCCCAGACATACCACCCGGCCCTGGGGCCGCGTATGGCGTACGCCGTGGTACCGGACCCCGGCGCACGCCGGCCGCCCCGGTCGGAGACGGGGCGGCCGGACGCTCAGGGGTGGGCGGCGAAGCGGCCGACATCCTTGCGCACGGACTTGAGGGCCCCGGCGACCTGGGGCGCGACCCGGTCCGCCCAGGGCGCCAGCACCTCGCCCAGAGCCGGGATCTGCGATTCGAGCACCGCCAGCCCCGGGCTGGGCACGGCGGCGCCCAGCTCCACGAGCAGCGGCCGCAGGTGCACCTCGACCGCCAGCGCGTGCCGGGGGTCGCCCATGACGAGCAGCGGCAGCGCCACCGTGCCCGCCAGCGCGTCCGGCGGCAGGCGGTCGAGGAAGGACTTCAGCAGCCCGGTGTACGTGCCCTTGTAGGTGGGGCTGGCCACCACCAGCACCTCCGCCTCGGTCACCAGCTCCCGCGCCACCTCCACCCCGGCGTGCGAGCCGGGCGCGAGCAGGTGGGGCCCGAGCGCGGACAGGTCGACCACCTCGTGACGCCCCTCGCCGCCGAGCCCGCGGGAGATCGTCCCCGCGGCCTCGGTGGCCACGGCGAGGGTCCTGGAACCCGCCCGGGGGTTGCCCACCAGCGCGACGACGCTCATGGGGCCACCGCCGCCGCGCGCCGCGCGTGCGGGGACGGGGGTCTGGCCAGGCCGTAGTTCTCGCGTAGCGTGCGGCCTTCGTACTCGTGCCGGAACAGGCCCCTGACCCGCAGTTCCGGCACGACGTGGTCGACGAAGTCGGACAGGCCGCCGGGCAGGATCGGCGGCATGATGTTGAACCCGTCGGCCGCGCCGGCGAAGAACCATTCCTGCAGCTCGTCGGCGATCTGCTCCGGCGTGCCCGCCACGACGCGGTGGCCGCGCCCGCCGGCCAGGCGGCCGATCAGCTGCCTGACCGTGAGGCGGTCGCGCCTGGCCAGGTCGACGACGAGCCGGCGGCGGCTCTGCGCCCCCTCGTTCTCCGCCGGCACGTCGGGCAGCGGCCCGTCCAGCGTCTCCTCGGTGAGGTCGAGCCCGGTCATCCGGGACAGCTGCCGCAGCCCGTACGCCGGGATGATCAGATCTTCCAGCTCCTTCTCCAGCCGCAGCGCCTCGCGCTCGGTGGAGCCGATGATCGGCGAGATCCCGGGCAGGACGAGCAGGTCCTCGTGCCGCCTGCCGTGGGCGGCCAGGCGCCGTTTGAGGCCGGTGTAGAAGTCCTGGGCCTCCCTGAGCGTCTGCTGCGCGGTGAAGACGGCCTCGGCGTGGCGGGCGGCGAACTCCGTGCCGTCCTCCGACGACCCGGCCTGGACCAGGAGCGGATGGCCCTGCGGGGGGCGCGAGGTGTTGAGCGGGCCGTTGACCGCGAAGTGCTCGCCCACGTGCTCGATCGGGTGGATCTTGCGGGTGTCGGCGTAGTGGCCGCCCGTGCGGTCGCGCAGGACGGCGTCGTCCTCCCAGCTGTCCCACAACTTCCTGGCGACCTGCAGGAACTCGTCGGCCCTGGCGTAGCGGTCGGCGTGGGAGGGGCGCTCGACACCGAAGTTGCGGGCCTCCGGCTCGCCGGCGGAGGTGACGATGTTCCAGCCGGCCCGGCCGCCGCTGATGTGGTCGAGCGAGGCGAACTTGCGGGCCACGTGGAAGGGCTCGTTGTACGTCGTCGACACGGTGGCGATGAGACCGATGTGGGAGGTGACGGAGGCCAGGGCCGACAGCAGCGTGAGAGGTTCGAGCCGGTCGAGCGCGTTGTGCCGGATGTTGCCCAGGGCCAGGCCGTCGGCGAGGAAGAGGGAGTCGAGCGTGCCGCGCTCGGCGATCGTGGCGAGCTCCTGGTAGTGGCGGACGTCGGTGAGTCTGGCCGGCTCGGTGCGCGGGTGCCGCCAGGCGGCCTCGTGGTGGCCGACGCCCATGAGGAAGGCGTTGAGGTGCAGCTTGCGGGTCACGTGGTCCTCCGCCCGTCCTGCTCGTCGGGCTCCGCGGGCTCCGCGAGCTCGGCGAGCTCGGCGAGGTCCACGACGGCGGCGAGCTCGGCCTCGTCGTCGGGCAGGTCGTACCAGTGCACGTCGCCGGGAAGCCGGAGGGTGTCCTCGGTCTGGTGGGCCATGGGTGCTCGCGCCTTTCGTTGCTGTGGCCGCGTCGCGCGGCGGGTGCCGGCGTCCGGCGGGCACCCCTGGGCGGTTCTGCGAGTGATCACGATGGTTCCTCTGGAGAGAAGAGAGGTGGGGCGGTGGTACGTGATCAGCGACACTGCGCGCTGGCGACGTGGCAGAAGTCCACGTGCGGGCGGCGGGTCAGATGAAGGCCCTGGCTCATGCCACGAAGGTACGAGCCCGCACCCCTGAAGTCAATATTCCCTACTTGATATAACGGAAATATTGGGGCCGATAGGCTCGGCCCGTGGCGCCGCCGACCGTTGGAGCAGTCAAATGATCTTCATCACCGCCAAGTTCCGCGTCCTGCCCGAACACGCCGACCGCTGGCCGGAGATCACCGCGGAGTTCACCGAGGCGACCCGCGCCGAGCCCGGCTGCCTGTGGTTCGACTGGTCACGCAGCCTCGACGACCCCACCGAATACGTCCTGGTCGAGGCCTTCCGCGACGACCAGGCCGGCGCGGACCACGTGGGCTCGGCCCACTTCCGGCAGGCCCGGCAGACACTGCCGCCCCACCTCGCCGAGACCCCGCGCATCGTCAACACCACCGTCTCGCAGGACGACTGGTCGGAGCTGGGCGAGATGGCCGTGCCCTCCCGCGACTGAGCCGGGCGCGCAGCCCCGGCATGCGGGCGCGCGTCCGGCCTCCTGATTCCCGCCGCGGATCCGCACCGGGCACGAACGTACGCCGCGCGGGAGGAGGCCCGGCGCCCCTCGCCCCCGCGCGGCGCGATGGTGCCCGGTTCAGAGCTCGGGCGCCACGACCGGGGCGGCGACCTTCTCGGGCTTCCGCACCGAAGCGGTGTACCTGATGCCGATCACGGCCACCAGGCTCACCGCGCCCAGCACGGTCAGGAACACGGCGACCGGCATGGACGAGCCGTACGCGGCGTACAGCGCGGGGAAGGCCGGGGTGACGGCGCCGGCCACGGTGCCGCCGGCCGCGTACGCGATGGAGATGCCGCTGTAGCGGACCCTGAGGTCGAACATCTCGCTGAACAGGCCGCCCTGCGCGCCGGCCATGATGCCCTGCACCACCGCGGCCACCAGGAACGCGATCAGCGCGGGAACGGTCTCGCCGGTGTTGACCATCGCGAACATCGGGACCGGCCACGCCACCGCCGTGATCGCGCCGACGATGTAGAGCCGCTTGGCGCCGAAGCGGTCGGACAACATCGCCGACACGATGATCGCGATGATCCACACCGAGGACGAGGCCAGGATCAGGGTGAGCAGCGTGTTGCGCTCGAAGCCGGCCACCTGGGTCCCGTAGGTGAGCATGTACACGGTGACCGCGTAGCCCACCGCGGGCGGCGCGATCGCGGCCAGGCCGCCCAGGATGAGGTTGCGCGGGTGGTGGCGCAGCAGCTCGGCGAAGGGCACCTTGCTGATCTTCCGCTCCTGCTTCGCCCTGGCGAACTCGGGCGTCTCCGACAGGCGGAGCCGTACGACGAAGCCGACGATGACCAGCACCGCGCTCAGCAGGAACGGGATGCGCCAGCCGTAGGAGAAGAACGCCTCGTCGTCCATGCCGGAGACGGCCAGGAACGCCAGGTTCGAGGTCAGCACGCCGATCGGCACCCCGAACTGGGCGAAGCTGCCGTAGACGGCGCGACGCCCCGGTGCGGCGTTCTCGGTGGAGATGAGCAGCGCGCCGCCCCACTCGCCGGACACGCCGAAGCTCTGGACGAGACGGAGGGAGACCAGCAGCAGCGGCGCTCCGATGCCGATGGCCGCGTACGTGGGAAGCGTCCCGATGAGGAAGGTCGAACCGCCGGTCAGGATCAGCGTGAGGACGAGCATCGACTTGCGGCCGATCCTGTCGCCGAAGTGACCGATGACCGCGGCCCCCAGCGGCCTGACCAGGAATCCGGCGGCGAACGCCGACAACGACGCGAGCGTGGCGGCCTCGGGCGACGCGTCCGGGAAGAACAACCGGGGGAACACCAGTGCGGCGGCGGTGCCGAAGATGAAGTAGTCGTACCACTCGATCGACGTGCCGATGAAGCTGGCGGCGAAGAGCCCTCTGGTGGATGGAGGCTTGGACGTGCCGTTGTTCGTCATGGGTGGCACTCCTCAGAGCGGGGGTGGGGTGTCGGCGGTTTGCGGAGTTGTAGGGACCGTATTTCGCCCGGCGCCGTAGATCGTGGGTCATCTGCGGCACCCGGCCTACGTCATCTGTCGCGGTCGCGGCCGTCCGGGGCAGCGAGGGGCGGCGGCCGCCGTGGCGGCCCGCCGTCGACGTCGAGGATGTGCCCGGAGATCCACCGGGCCCGATCGCTGAGCAGGAACAGCGCGGCCTGGGCGACGTCCCAGGCGGTGCCCTCGGTCATGAGCGCGGTGCTCTCGCGCCGCCCCGCGCGTGCCTCCTCGGGCATGTTGGCGGCGGCGAACGACCCCCAGATCATGCCGACCCGCACGCCGTTGACCCGGATGCCCCGAGGGCCCAGCGTGGCCGCCGCGCCCTCGGTCAGGTTCTCCAGCCCCGCCTTGGCCAGGGAGTAGACCATGCCGGGCCCGCGCGCCCGCACGGTCACCGAGGAGATGTTCACGATCGACCCGCCGCGCGGCAGCACGGGGACGGCGTGCCGGGTGACCTGCCAGGCCGAGGTGAGGTTGACCGCCATCAGCTCGGCGAACCGGTCAGGGGTGACCTCGAACAGCCCGGCGGGGTCGCCCGAGGCCACGTTGTTCACCACGGCGTCGAGCCCGCCGAGGCGAGCGGCCGCCGCGGCGACCGCGGCGGCGCACGCCCGGTCGTCGGTCACGTCCGCGACCACGGGGACCGCCTCGCCGCCGTCCTCGCCGATCAGCTTCACGGTACGGCCGGCGGCCGCCGCGTCCCGGTCGAGCACCGCGACGCGCGCGCCGTGCGCGGCGAGCACCCGGGCGATGGCGTGGCCGACGCCCGGCAGCGCGCCGTTCTGCCCGGCCCCGGTGACCAGGGCGGCCCGGCCGGCCATCCACCGCGCACCGGCCCCGGCGAACGGATCAGCCAGCGGGTCGGCCGGCGGGTCGTCGGACATGAGCTCCTCACGCCTCCGGGGTCGTCGCGACGTCGCGTGGCGGCTCGACCCTGGCCGAGATGCCGGACCAGTTGGAGAACACCCGGACCACCATGGAGATCCCGGCGTTGCGGGCCCCCGCCACGACGATCGGCAGGTTCTTGGGCGCGCCGTCGGCGAAGTACCGGTGGAACGCGCCGGGATCGCCGTCGTCGCTCTGGCGCCGGACGTTCCCGTGCACGTGGTTCTTGCCGGCCCTGGCCAGGTCGGCCTCGGACCGCCCGCACCGCTCGATCAGCCAGTCGCGCACGCCGGCCTTGCTCATTCCGGCCGCGGCCAGCAGCTGCGCGTGCTCGGGACAGAACACCACGCCGGCGCTGGCGTGGCGGAAGATCCAGCTACCGGTACGCGAGATCGTGTCGGCGAAGTCGCCGAGCAGCGCCTCGGGGTCGTCGGTGTGCCGGTTGTCGACGAACTCGCTGGTCCTGAGCAGGGTCGTGGAGACGGCGCCGACGCCGGCGGCCACCCCGCCGTCCACCGAGAGCGGCTCCCACGGGCTCTCCTCCTCGTTCTCGGCGATGCACATCGCCCACCGCCCCGGGATGCCCTGGGTCGCCTGCTCCAGCACGTGCGGCACCACGCCGAGCGCGTTGCGGACGATCAGCCCGATCGCCCTGGCCACGGTGGCGTTGGCGCGGAAGCCGGGGCCGAACACGCCGCCGGCGCCGTTGAAGCCGAGACGCCGGCGTGCCGGGCCGTTGACCACGATCAGCGGCGCGGGGCCACTGGTGCTCTGCCAGCCGCCGCCCACGGTGGAGCGTTCGGCCATCAGCGCGTCCCAGGCGGCCAGCACCACCGGGAAGTATTCGGGCCGGCAGCCCGCCATCACCGCGTTGACGGCGGCCAGCTCGACCGAGACCTCCCGCTTGAGGTGGTCGAGCCGGCCGATGACCTCGTCGGCGGGCCGGGACGTGGTGGCGAGGAACGTGTCGACCAGCTCGCGCGTCGCCGGCACGACGGGCAGGCCGTCGGTCCAGCCCTGGTCGTACATGTACTCGATGGACGTGTACGCGCCGTCCAGGGCGTCGGTGACCTGCCCTTCGAGGGTGCCGCCGGTCATCGGGCGGGCTCGCGGACCCGGTTCGCCACGCCGGCGAGCAGTTCCGTGGCGCGCTCGGCGACCTGCTCGGCGTTCAGCACGGCCACCGGATGCGGCGTCAGCAGGATCTCGAAGTTCTCGTCGCCGTGCACGCCGGCCATCGCGCGCGCCGTCACCTCGAAGGCGTCGCTGACGATCACCGCGGCGGGGATGCCCGCCCGCTCGAACGCGATGCCGTCCGCCGCGGCCGACGCGCTGCACGAACCGCAGTCGCCGACGCCGGTGATCACCACGTCGCTGACCGCGGCGATCTCCCTGAGCATCGGCTCGTCCACCGGGAAGGCGACATGCGGCTTGGTGCGCTGGATCGTCACCACCGCGCCGTACCGGTCACGGAGCAGGTCGCCGAGCCCGGCCAGCAGCTGCGCGGCGTTCCGCTTGGTGTTGGTCAGCAATCCGACGCGGGCGCCGGCCAGGCTGGGCACCCGCCTGGCGGCCACCGCCGCGTGCGCGGGCCGTACGGACAGGCCGGTCGGGTCAAGGATTCGGTCGAACATCCCTCAGACACCTCTTCTCATCAGCTCAGCGCCTCGCCACCCGCTCGGCCCATCACGCCGGTGCGACGTCGCCGGGGTAGGACAGCCGGATGCCGTCGGGTCCCACGCCGAGGATCGGCGCCAGCATGCTCACCATCATGTTCTTGGGGACCAGGCAGTCGGGGCAGCTGCCGGCTCCGGCGGTGATCCGCACGTCGAAGGCGGAGCCGGCCTCCTCGACGCTCAACTGGTAGCCGTCGACGGCCAGGGTGGACCGGATCTGCTCCAGACGTGTTTCGTCGCGCATCTTCGCCTCACTCGTGATCGGGGCCGCCGGTACGTCCTGCGGGGGTGACCGGGTGCGACTACGACCCTGCTCAGAGCAATGTAGACCGTGGCATTACAGAAGAAATCTCGACTTTCATGACACGGAAGGGCTAGTGGTATTTCGTCCGTATGCCCTGATGGCCTTCCGCACGGGAAACCCCTTTTCCGTCCAGCGGAAGGGATTTTCGACCAGTTTGGGCTACTATCGAAAGGCTGTCCGTTTATGTAGCCTGGGTAACGCCCACGTAACTAGGTCAAGAATTAACGGACAGGCAGGTGAATTGGTGACTGTCCTGGCAGACAAGTCTCTCGAACCCCATCGCCTGACATCGGCCCAGCGCGTGCTCTCCATCCTCGGCGTCTTCGACACCGAGAACCTGGCGCTGTCCCTCAGCGACATCAGCCGCAGAACCGGACTCACGCTCAGCACCACCCACCGGCTGCTCAACGAACTACGCCGCTGGGGCGCGCTGTCCCGGCACAGCGACGGAAAGTACAGCATCGGCCTGCGCATCCTGGAGCTAGGCACCCTGGCGCCGCAGGGCGGCCAGCTGCGCGAGATCGCGCTTCCGTACCTGCACGACCTGCAGCACGCCACCCGGGGCAACATCCACCTCGGCGTGCCGGAAGGGCACGACGTCATCTACGTCGAGTCGCTGCGCGCCCGCGACACCGTCCCGGTGCCGAGCAGGCTGGGCGGGCGCTGGCCCATGCACGCGACCGGCACCGGGCTGGTGCTGCTCGCCCACTCCTCCCAGGAGTTCCAGGAGGAGGTGCTCGCCTCCAAGCTGCGCCGCTACACCGAGCACACGCTCACCGACCCCGACGCGCTGCGGCACTTCCTGGCCGAGGTCCGCACGTCGGGCGTCGCCATCGTGCAGAGCCAGCTCACCCACGACGCGATGGCCGTCGCGGTGCCCATCCGCGGCCCTCGCGACCGCGTCGTGGCCGCGGTCGGCATCACCGTGCCGCTCGGCTCGCCGTCCCCGCACTCCCTGGTGCCCGCGCTCGCCGCGACCTCCCGCAGTATCTCCCGCGCCCTCGGAGCGCCCTCGGCCGTCACCGGCGCCGGGGTGCCGCGCCAGACCGCGCACTGGCAGGTGCGCGAGGTCAAGTACTCCGGCTCCGCGGGACGCTGAGGGCCCGCAACCCCCGGGAAACCCGGTCGAGAGCCCGCGCCCGCGGGAAACACGGACGCGCCGGGAGCGGCCCGCTCCCCTGATGCGGGCCGTTCCCGGCGCGTCCGGTCACTCCCCCATCGGGACGGAGGTGACCGGCTCGACCGGGTAGCGGTGCGGAGGACCGCCCTCGACCGGCAGGATGTGCCCGGAGATCCACCGGGCCCGGTCGCTCAGCAGGAACAGCGCGGCGTGCGCGATGTCCCAGGAGGTGCCCTCGGTCTTCAGCGCGGTGCCCTCGCGGCGCTGCTCGCGCATCTCCTGGGTCATGGAGCCCTTCGCGGCGAACGCCCCGTAGATCGCGCCGACCGCGATGCAGTTGACGCGGATGCCCTGCGGCCCGAGCGTGGTCGCCGCCCCCTCGGTCAGGTTCTCCAGGCCGGCCTTGGCCACGCAGTAGATCAGGCCGGGCCCGCGCCTGCGCGCCCCGACGGACGAGATGTTCACGATCGAGCTGCCGCGCGGCAGCACCGGGACGGCATGCCGGGTGATCGACCACGCGGACTTGAGGTTGATGTCCATCAGCCGGTCGTAGTGCTCGGGGGTGGTGTCGAACAGCCCGCTGCGGTCGCCGGCCGCGACGTTGTTGACCACCGTGTCGAGCGCGCCCAGGCGGTCGGCCACCTCGGCCACGGCCCCGGCGCAGGCCCGGTCGTCGGTCACGTCGGCGACCACGGAGATCGCCTCACCGCCCTCCCCCACGATCAGCTTCACCGTGCGCTCGGCGGCCTCCTCGTTCCTGTCGAGCACCGCGACGCGGGCGCCGTGCCTGGCCAGCACCCGGCAGACGGCGTACCCGACGCCCGGGTAGGAGGTGTTCTGGCCGCCCCCGGTGACGAGCGCGGTGCGCCCGGTCATCCACCGGGGACCCGCGCCGGCGAAGGGATCGATCATCGGATCGTCTGACATTTCCTGCTCCTGTCCTGGTGTGCCTGACCGGCCCGGCGGGGGTTGCCGGGCCGTGCGCCCGCGGTCGCCGGCGGTCCGTCAGCCGCAGACCCGGGTCAGGCGGGACTTCATCTCCGTACGCTCCAGCGAGCCGGGCGGGACGAGGACGACCGTGGCCCGCACCGTCAGCCGGGCCCGGATCAGCTCCTCGATCTCCTGCCGCAGCCGCTCCTGGTCACCGGGCTCCTCGCCGAGCTCGACGTCGACCCGCAGCGGCGGCTCCACGCGCGGTCCCGGGCCGGGAAGGACGACCTGCACCACGCCGTTCGTCCGGGGATGCAGGGTCTGCGCCAGATCGCGGATCGCCGTGGGGAACACGTTCACCCCCAGCACGATCAGCATGTCGTCGGTACGGCCCACACACCGGATGAGCGGCGCGCCGTCGCCGGCGAGCCCGGTCACCAGCACGCGGTCCCGGGTGCGGAACCGGACGAGCGGGCAGCACTCGCGGTCGACCGAGGTGTAGACGAGCTCGCCCGTCGCGCCCGGCTCGGGGTCGATCGGCTCGCCGGTGTCCGGGTCGATGAGCTCCACCACCACGTGCCGGCCGCCGGTGAACCGCATGCCGCCGGCGCCCGGAGGCTCGGCGAACAACACCGGCGCCATGTCCGCGTTGCCCAGGCCCTCGGTGACGCGCGCGCCCCACTCCCGCTCCATACGCTGCTGGAACGCGGGCTCGCCGCCCCCTGGCTCGCCCCCCACGAAGATCTTGGTGATGCCGAACTCCTTGGGGTCGCGCCCCAGCTTGCGTACGTGCTCGGCCAGGTAGCGCACGTAGGAGGGGGTGGCGTGCAGCGCGGTGACGCCCAGGGACTCCAGCGCCTGGACCGCCTTGTCCGACGCCCCGGTGCCGATCGGGACCATCGTGCAGCCGATGTGCTCCAGCGCGTCCCTGATCGGCAGCCCGCCCACGAACAGCGTCAGCCCGGAGCCGTGCAGCACGACGTCCTCGCGCCGCGCGCCCATGGTCGTGAACGCCCGCGCCACCATCTCGGTCCACGTCCCGGCGTCACGCCGGGTCACCCCCACCCAGCTCGGCTTGCCGGTGGTGCCGGTGGAGGCGTGGACGCGGATCACGTCGACCATGTCGACGCCCGCGTGCCGGCCGAGCGGGGGCGAGTCCGCCTGGGAGTCGCGCAGGAGTTGCTTGTCCGTGAAGGGCAGCTTGCGCAGATCGTCGAGGGAGACCAGCGCCGACGGATCGACCCCGTGCCCGGCGAACAGGTCGGCGTAGAACGGAGAGCGCGCGGGCAGCCCGGCGAGCTGCGCGCGGAGCATCGCGGTGACGGTCTCTCGGTCCTCTGCCGCGACGAAGCCGGGTTTGATCACTGATGGTCCTTCCGGGAGGTGGGAGTGCCGGTGCTCGGATACTGGCGGCGGAGTCACGCACGGACGGCCGCGGCGCATGAGTCGTAGTCGAGGCGATGCCTCTGAGCAATGGCCAGCGGTGCTCCACTATGCCCAGCGGGCCGGCCGGCGGGCCACCTGACTTTCGCGTCGCGGAAAGCAAATGCGCGGCCGTGAACAGCGTTCATGAATGCTTTCCGCGACGTGAAATCCTCGTCGCGTTCCCCTGCCGGCGCCGCCATCCTGACAGCGAAACCCACCAGGAGGAAGGCCCCCTTTCGATGGCAGACACGGTACGCGCGGCGGTGCAGGTCGCCCCGAACAAGATCGAGGTGCGCGAGTTCCCCCGCCCGAGGATCGGCCCGGACGACGGCCTGCTCCGCGTGGAGGCCAACGGCGTCTGCGGCAGCGACGTCGAGATCTACAGAGGACACCTCGGGTCGATGGACCAGGACGATCCGAAGCCGTTCGTGCCCGGGCACGAGCCGATGGGCATCGTCGAGGAGGTCGGCGAGCGGGCCGCCGAGCGGTGGGGCGTCAAGCCCGGCGACCGGGTGGCCGTCGAGATCATCATCCCGTGCCACTCCTGCCGCAGGTGCCTGACCGGGCGCTACCAGTCGTGCCCCAACCGCAGGCCGGGCCACGGAGTCGCGTCGCTCGACGTGGCGCCGTCGCTGTGGGGCGGGTTCGCCGAGTACATGTACCTGTCGCCCCGCACGATCCTGCACCCCATCGACCCGGCCCTCCCCGCCGAGGTGGCCGCGATGTTCAACCCGCTGGGCGCGGGGGTGCGCTGGGCCTGCCACCTGGGCGGCGTGGGGCTGGGCGACACCCTGCTGGTGCTCGGCGCCGGGCAGCGCGGCCTCGCCGCGGTCATCGCGGCGCGGTCGGCCGGCGCCGGCCCGATCATCGTCACCGGCCTGGAGGCGGACGCCCACAAGCTGGCCCTGGCCCGCGAGTTCGGCGCCGACCACACGATCGTCGTCGACGGCGAGCGGGCCGAGGACACCGTGGAGCGGGTCCGCGAGATCACCGGCGGCGAGATGGCCGACGTCGTGCTGGAGCTCACCCCGATGGCCGCGGAGCCGGTCACCGACGCGCTGCTGTCGGCGCGGCACGGCGGCCGGGTGGTGCTGGCCGGGCTCAAGGGCCGCCGCGAGATCCCGCTGCGCACCGACCTGATCATCAACCGGGCGCTGACCGTGATCGGCGCGTTCGGCGTGGACAACCGCGCCTACCGCGAGGCGATCGGCATCATCGAGTCGCGCCGCCACCCTCTGGAGAAGATGCACACCCACTCCTTCGGGCTGGACGACACCGTCCTCGCCATCGAGACCCTGGGCGGCGGCGTGCCGGGCGAGGCCGCCGTGCACGTCACGGTCCACCCCCACTCCTGAGGTCTCCGAGGTTCGCCGTGCTTGTCGACGCCCACGCCCACCTGCTCCCCCGCGACTACCCGGCCGGCGCCCCCGCATGTTTCCCGCGCATGGAGCCGATCGACGGCGCCACCGCCCGCCTGCTGGTGTTCGGCGCCACCCGGTTCCGCGCCCGCGAGGTGTTCTTCGACGCCGAACGCCGGATCGAGGCGATGGACGCCTCCGGCGTGACCGCCGAGGTGCTCACGCCCATGCCGCCGCTGCTCCGCTACGACCTGCCGCCCGCCGACGGGCTGTCGCTGGCCCGGCACGTCAACGAGTACACCGCCACGCTGTGCGCCGCCGGCCCCGGGCGGCTCATCGGCTTCGGCATCGTGCCGATGCAGGACCCGGACGCCGCCGCCACCGAACTCAAGGCCGTACGCGAGGCAGGGCTGCTCGGCGTGGAGATCACCTCCCACGTCCTGGGCGCCTCCATCGGCGACGAACGTTTCCTGCCGTTCTTCGCCGAGGCCGAACGGCTCGACCTGCCGATCTTCGTGCACGCCCTTCCCGCCCCGACCGACCGGCTGCCCCGCTCGGCCACGGGCACGTACGTCGTGGGGCTGGAGGGCACGCTGGCCGCCGCGTCACTGATCACCGGCGGCACCGCCGCGGCATGCCCGGACCTGCGCGTCTCCTTCAGCCACGCCGCGGGCGGCTTCCCGCTCATGGTCCCGCGCGCGCAGTATTTCTGGGGCGGTACCTGGAACGAGGAGCCGCCGATCCCCGAGCGGGCGATCGCGCACGCCGAGGGCCCGTCGCCGCTCGGCCAGGCCCGCCGCTTCTACTACGACTCGATGGTCTTCGACCGCCGCGCCCTTCGCTATCTCATCGACTTGCTCGGGCACGACCGCCTGCTCGTCGGCTCCGACTTCCCGGCCATGGAGCGCGAGGACCCGGCCGGGCGTACGCTGCGCTCCCTCGACCTGCCCGAGGCCGTCCTGGCCGACATCACCTGGCACAACGCCTACCGCTTCCTGGGCGTCGACCCGCCCCGATGAGCCGATCCGCGCTGGTCACCATGCCCGTGTCACGGGCGCGGCGAAATCTTTTCGCAGGGCGAAAGGGCTGTGGCGGGCCGATTTCGACCAGCGCATAGTGGCGTGACAGGAGTCACACCAGGCCGCGGCGATCCGCCGCGCGCCGCCGGACCCTTTCTCACCACGCGGGCCGCCCTCCCCAGCAACTCCCCGATGACGAAGGAGCGACGACGGTGCCGTCCCCACCGCTGCTCGAAGTGAATGATCTCTATGTCCGTTTCCCCACTCCTGCCGGACCGGTGAACGCCGTCGCCGGTGTCTCGTTCACGGTCTCGGCCGGCGAGACGGTCGCGGTGGTCGGTGAGTCGGGTTCCGGCAAGAGCGTGTCGTCGCTGGCGCTGCTGGGGCTGCTCGGCTCGGGCAACATCTCGGCGGGCTCGGTGCTGCTGCGGGACGAGGAACTCGTGGGAGCCGCCCCCGAGCGGCTGCGGCAACTGCGCGGCTCCGAGCTCGCCATGATCTTCCAGAACCCGATGAGCTCGCTGGACCCGCTGTTCACGATCGGTGACCAGCTGGTCGAGGCGTTGCGGGCGCACCGGCCCGTGACGCGCGGGGCCGCCAGGGCGCGGGCCGTGGAGCTGTTGCGGGAGGTCGGGCTGCCGGATCCGGAGCGACGCGTACGTGCCTATCCGCACGAGTTGTCCGGCGGCCAGCAGCAGCGGGTCATGGTGGCGATCGCCCTTGCGGGCGAGCCGGCGCTGCTCATCGCCGACGAGCCCACCACGGCGCTGGACGTGACCGTCGAGGCGCAGATCCTGGAGCTGCTGCGCACGATGCAGCGCGAGCACGGCACGGCGCTGCTGCTCATCACCCACGACATGGCGGTGGTGGCGGAGATGGCCGACCGCGTCGTGGTGATGTACGCCGGGCGGGTGGTGGAGCAGGGACCGGTGGCGGAGGTGCTGCGCTCGCCGCGCAATCCGTACACGCGGGCTCTGATCAACGCGGCGAACGCCTTGTCGAGCCGTCGCAGCGTGGCCTGCTGGGAGGAGAACGACCAACGCGCCTGCCCGTCCGGGTCGTCGGCGCGGATGTGTTTCAGCTCGGCCGACTGCTCGCCGTACCGGACGCTCACGCCCGCCCTGGCGTAGGCGGTGCGCCGGTGCTCCAGAGCGGCGTTGTACAGCTGCCGGTGGTCCTCCAGGCACGCCGCCAGCGCCGCCGCCTGCCGGGCCGTGGGGCGCAACAGGAACCGGAACGACCTGCGCACACCCCACCCCCCATCACGTTTCGTAACGACACCGCCACGCTACCGGCTGCCGCCGACAAAATCAGGAAGGACATCCGTGATGCGCAGACCCGACCGGTCAGGGCACACTCGGGCCTTGACGGCCCTCCCGCTCCCGATTCACCCGTCGCCTCAAGGCGACGGTCCCCTCGGGAGGATCTGATGGAGGCCGTCGACTGGGACGGCATGGGCCGGAACATCCGGGGCCGGTACAACCTGACCTCGCTGGTCCGGCCGGACATCTCCACCGCCGCGCTGAGCAAGGAGGAGGTGCTGAAGCTCAGGCCGTACAGCCCGGAGAACGCCAGGAAGCTGCTGACGCAGGCCGGGCTGCCCAACGGGTTCAGCACCAAGCTCATGGTGCAGCGCGTGGACGACGAGGACGTCCGTGAGGCGCAGTGGATGCAGGACGACCTCGCCAAGGTCGGCATCACGATGGAACTGGAGATGGTCGACCCGAGCACGGGCATCGACAGGCGCCGCAACCACGACTTCGCGGTGGCCAAGGCGCTGCGCGGCGTGCACCTGCCCGACCAGGTCTGGCGGGACTTCGAGCCCGACTCGCTGGAGAACTACACCCGGATCGACGACAAGGAGCTGTACGAGCTGCTGGACCGGTCGCGCACCGAGCTCGACGACGACAGGCGCGACGAGATCTACAAGCAGATGCAGATCCGGATGGAGGCGGTGATCCGCCAGGTCTACTACCCGATCCAGAAGTTCGACTACTCGATCTACAGCGAGCGGGTGCGGGCTCTGTACGACAGCCCGATCTATCAGGGCAAGCGGCTCGCGGACGTGTGGCTGAGCGATTCGTGACGCCGGGCCCGCGCCTGGCGGCGGCCGCCGGGTGCCTCCCCCGGCGGTCGCCGTTCCTCGCGTTCACGCCGCGCCAGGCGCCGTTACGTGAACGTTATAGCCCGCCCTCGGGCCCTCTGGCGTCCGCTTCTTCGCAGGTCAGCGCAGCGAGCGTGGTGGCAGGACGGATTTTTCCGGGTTATTGACGAAAAAGACGGTGAGTAGGCAGACTCTGCCGTATGTCACAACCCGGTGGCCCCCTGTCACAGCTCCGGCGCGGGCACGAGGAGCTCGTGCTCGGGCTGCTGCGCAAGCACGGCCCGCTCAGCCGCGGCGAGCTCGGCAGGCGTTGCGGGCTGTCCCGTACCACCCTGTACGACATCCTCGCCGAACTCGTGGCCGGCGGCGCGGTCGTCACCGCGAGCGAGCGGGAGACGCCGCGCGGGCGCGGCAGGCCGGCCGAGACCCTGACCCTCAACCCGGACGCCGGCCAGGCGATCGGCATCGACTTCGCGCGGCGCGGGCTGCACGTCGCGGCCATCAACCCGGCGCACGAGATCGTCGGCTCGGCCAGCGAGCCGCACGACGCCGACCTGCCGTGGGAGCAGCGGGTCGAGCTGGCCGGCCGGCTCGTCGGCTCGCTCACCGGCGGCACCCTCAGCCTGGGAGCGCTCAGCGCGATCGGCGTCGGCGTGGTCGGCCCGGTCGGGGAGCCGGCCGGGCCGCATCCGGCGCAGGTGCTGCTGCGCGAGCGGTTCGGCGTTCCGGTGCTGCTGGACAACAACACCAGGCTCGCCGCGCTGGGCGAGGCGATCTGGGGCGCCGCGGCCGGCGTACGGGACGTGCTGTACCTGCGCCTGTCCCACGGCGTCGGCGGCGGGCTGGTGGTCGGCGGGTCGCTGCACCGCGGCGCGTACGGCCTGTCCGGCGAGTTCGGCCACATCACCGTCGACCAGGACGGCGCCCGCTGCGACTGCGGCGGCACCGGCTGCCTGGAGACCGTCGCCTCGATCAGGGCCGTCCTCGACGCCTACCGCGCCGCCGGCGGGCGCGCCGGCGACGTGCCCGAGCTGGCCAAGGCGGCCGGGGCGGGCGACGCGGCCGCGCTGGCCGTGCTGGACGGCGTGGGCGCCGGCATCGGCGGTGTGCTCGCCGCCCTGTGCAACGCGATCGGCCCCAGCGTGATCGTGGTCGGCGGCGAGCTGGCGGAGACCGGGAGCGCGCTGATGGACCCGATCGAGCGGGAGTTGCGCGCCCACGTCATGCCGATCTCCCGGCACCGGGTGAGCCTGCGCCGCGCCACCCTCGGCGAGGTCGCCGGCGCCCTCGGCGGCATCGCCCTGGTGCTGCACGAGTCCCCGCTGCTCTCGCGCTATCCGGCCGGCCCGGAGCTCGCGGAGGACCTCCCGACGACCCAGCCCGGCACGAGACCGGCGAAGGAGAACCCATGACCCAGCTCACCGCGCTGGGCAAGTCACCCGCGGCCCCGGCCGCACGGCGCGGCGCCGGACGCCCGCGGCGCGCCATCGCACTCAACCTGATCGCGGTCGTCATCGGCCTGCTCGTCTGGACGCTGCTGGCGTCGATCGGCGTGCAGGGCCTGCCCGGCCCTCTGCAGGTGGCGGCCAAGGCGGGCGAGCTGATCGCCGACGGCACCCTGCTGGACGACGCGCTGGCCAGCCTGCGCAGGGTGCTGCTGGGCTTCCTGCTCGGCACCCTGCTGGCCGTCCCGATCGGCTTCCTCATGGGCTGGTACGCCACCGCGCGCGGCCTGCTGGAGCCGTACGTGCAGTTCTTCCGCACCATCCCGCCGCTGGCGATCATTCCGCTGGCGATCGTGCTCATGGGCATCGGCGAGGTGCCGAAGGTTTTCGTGATCTTCCTGGCGTCGTTCCTGTCCAGCGTCGTGGCGACGTTCCAGGGCGTGGTGGACGTGGACAGGACGCTCATCAACGCGGCCCGCGTGCTCGGCGCCTCCGACCGGACCATCTTCCTCAAGGTCGTGGTGCCGGCCTCCACGCCGTTCATCCTGGTCGGCATGCGGGTCGGTCTCGGCTCGGCCTGGGGCACGCTGGTCGCCGCCGAGCTGATCGCGGCCCAGGAGGGCCTCGGCTTCCGCATGCAGCAGGCCCAGCTCTACTACGACCTGTCCACGATCTTCGTGGGGCTGATCGCGATCGGCCTGCTGGGCCTGCTGATGGACCGGCTGCTGCTGCTGGCCGAGCGGCGCCTCACCGACTGGCAGGAGCGCAGATGAACACCAAGATCTCCTTCACCGACGTGGTCAGGACCTACCCGATCAAGGACGGCACGTTCACCGCTCTCGACCGGGTGTCGCTGGACATCGCCGACCGCGAGTTCGTCACGGTCGTGGGCCCGTCGGGCTGCGGCAAGAGCACGCTGATGAGCATGGCCGCCGGGCTGGTCGAGCCGACCTCGGGCGAGGTGCTCGTGGACGGCGTGCCGGTCACCGGCCCCGGGCCCGACCGGGGAGTGATCTTCCAGCAGTACGCGCTGTTCCCGTGGCTGACGGTGCGCAACAACGTCGAGTTCGGGCTGAAGCTGGCCGACATCCCGGCCGCGGAGCGCCGGCGGCGGGCCGAGCGGGCGATCGAGCTGGTCGGGTTGTCCGACTTCGCCGACGCGCTGCCCAAGACGCTGTCCGGCGGCATGAAGCAGCGCTGCGCGATCGCCCGCGCGTACGCGGTGAACCCGCAGGTGCTGCTCATGGACGAGCCGTTCGGCGCGCTCGACGCGCTGACCAGGGTGCAGCTTCAGGACCAGCTGCTGGACACCTGGCGCCAGGAGCAGCGCACGGTCATGTTCATCACCCACGACGTGGACGAGGCCGTCTACCTGGCCAGCCGGGTCATCGTCATGGCCGCCAGGCCGGGCCGCATCCAGCAGATCATCGACGTGGACCTGCCGTACCCCAGAACGGAGGAGATGCGGCTGTCGCCCGAGTTCGGACGGATCCGCAACGAGGTCTGGCACGCCGTCTACCACCAGGCCCCGGCCGCGGCCTGACCCCACCCTGCTTCCCGCCCAGGGCCCCGGCCCGCAGACACCTCCCGGAAAGGACTGATCCGCCATGCGTTCTCTTCGCCGCGCCCTGACGGCCGCCTCGGCGGTGAGCCTGTTGACGCTCTCCGTGACCGCCTGCGGCGACGACGGCTCCACAGTCAGGTTCGGCTACATCAGCGACTACAACGGCGCGAGCCTGCTCGCCATCGCCGACAAGCAGGGCCTGTGGGACAAGCAGGGCCTCACCCCCGACATCAAGGTCTTCACCAACGGGCCGCTGCAGATCCAGGCGCTCGGCTCCGGCGACCTCGACTTCGGCTACATCGGCCCTGGGGCCATGTGGCTGCCCGCCACCGGCAAGGCCAAGGTCGTCGCGATCAACACGCTCGCGTACGCCGACCGCGTCATCGGGCGGCCGGGCGTCAAGACCATGCGGGACCTCAAGGGCAAGAAGGTCGGCGTGCCCGAGGGCACGTCCGGCGACATGGTGCTCAACCTGGCGCTGGGGAAAGCGGGCATGACCGCCGAGGACATCCAGAAGATCCCCATGGACCCGGCCACGGTCGTCTCGGCGTTCTCGGCCGGGCAGATCGACGGCGCCGGGATCTGGTACCCACTGATCGACACGATCAAGCAGAAGGTTCCGGACACGGTGGAGCTGGCCAGCACCAAGGAGTTCCCGGACAGTTCGTTCCCGACCGCGTTCGTCGGCGGCACCGGCGTGGACCGGGAGGTCACCCGCAAGGTGATCAAGGTGCTGCAGGCGGCCAACGACTGGCGGGCGGCACACCCCGAGGAAGCGATCACCGAGGCGGCCGCGCTGCTCAGGCTCGACGCGGCCAAGGTCAAGGCCGACGCGGCGAACGTGCAGGTCATGAGCACCTCCGACCTGGTCGCCAAGACCAAGGACGGCACGGTCGCCACGTGGCTGAACAGCCTGAGCGACTTCTTCGTCAGCACCGGCCAGCTCAAGTCCCGCCCGGATCCGGCGACCTACTACACCGGCGACCTCTACACGGAGGCCTACACCAAGTGAACCTGCTGTTCCTGATGACCGACCAGCACCGCGTCGACACCCTGGGCTGCTACGGCAACCCGCACGTGGCCACGCCCAACCTGGACCGGCTGGCCGCGACCGGCACCCGGTTCGACCGGTTCTACACGCCGACGGCCATCTGCACGCCGGCGCGGGCCAGCCTGCTCACCGGGCAGGCGCCGTTCCGGCACCGCCTGCTGGCGAACTACGAGCGCAACGTCGGCTACCTGGAGGACCTGCGGGAGGACGCGTTCACCTTCCCGGAGGCGCTGAGGGAGCGCGGCTACCAGCTCGGGCTGATCGGCAAGTGGCACGGCGGCACCAGCCGCAACGCCGCCTCCTACGGCTTCGACGGGCCCGACCTGCCGGGCTGGCACAACCCGGTCGACCACCCCGACTATCTGGCGTACCTGGAGGAGCGGGGGTTGCCGCCGTACCGGATCTCGGACCTGATCCGGGGCACCACGCCCAACGGCAACCAGGGCAACCTGCTGGCGGCGCGGCTGCACCAGCCGGTTGAGGCGACGTTCGAGCACTACCTGGCGACCAGGGCGATCGAGCACATGGAGCGCTACGCCGCGGACGGGCGGCCGTTCTTCCTGGCCACGCACTTCTTCGGGCCGCACCTGCCGTACCTGCTGCCGGACGAGTACTTCGACATGTACGACCCGAGCCTGGTGGAGCTGCCGCCGTCGATCGCGGAGACGTTCGAGGGCAAGCCGCCGGTGCAGCGCAACTACAGCGCGCACTGGACGTTCGACACGATCCCCATCGAGGTCACCCGCAAGCTGATCGCGGTCTACTGGGGTTATGTCACGCTGATCGACCAGCAGATCGGCCGGATCCTCGACCGGATGGACGAGCTTGGGCTCACCGGCCGGACGGCGGTGTTCTTCACCGCCGACCACGGCGAGTTCACCGGGGCGCACCGGCTGCACGACAAGGGCCCCGCGATGTACGAGGACATCTACCGGATCCCCGGCATCGTCCGCATCCCCGGCCAGCAGCCGCAGGTCAGGGACGAGTTCGCCACGCTCACCGACTGCACGGCGACGATCCTGGAGCTGGCCGGCTGCGACACGAAGCCGGCCGTGGACAGCCGCAGCCTGGCGCCGATCGTCCGCGGCGAGCGCCCGGCATGGCCGGGCGAGCTGCTCGCCGAGTTCCACGGCCACCACTTCCCCTACCCGCAGCGGATGATCCGCGACGACCGCTACAAGCTGGTCGTCAACCCGGAGTCGGTCAACGAGCTGTACGACCTGCACGCCGACCCGCACGAGCTGAGCAACCGGTACACCCATCAGGAGCTGGCCCCGGTCCGCCGCCGCATGATGCGCCGCCTGTACGACCTGCTGCGCGAGCGCGGCGACAACTTCTACCACTGGATGACCCCGATGTACGACATCGGCGCCCTCGACTACGACCCCACGCTGAGCTCCTTCGAGAAGGAGGGCAGCGCGGGCTGAGAGCCACGCCGCCCCGTGACCGGGCGGGGCGGCGTGCGAGGAGGTCAGCGCATGGCGTCCAGGCCCCTGACCACACCGGTCGTCAGCGTGCCGACCTCGGAGACGGCGATGCTCACCGTGTCGCCCTCCTGCAGCGTGAACGGCAGGTCGGGTACCAGGCAGGTGCCGGTCGCCAGCACCGCGCCGTCGGGGAAGACGTCGGCGCGGAACAGGTAGGAGGCCAGATCGTCGAGGCGCCGGTTGAGCTGCGAGGTGTTCGCCTTGCCGTCCCACACCGTCTCGCCGCCCCTGGTGATGGAGAGCGTGATGTCCAGCGCGTACGGGTCGGCGACCTCCCACGCGGGCCTGATCGCCGGGCCCACCGCGCACGCGCCCAGGTAGATCTTCGCCTGCGGCAGGTAGAGCGGGTTGACGCCCTCGATGGTGCGCGAGCTCACGTCGTCGACCACCGTGTAGCCGACGATCTCCCCTGAGGCGTTGAGCACCAGCCCGAGCTCCGGCTCCGGCACGTCGATCTCCGAGTCGGCGCGCGCCGAGATGCGCCCGCCGTGCCCGGAGACCTTCCACGCCGCCGACTTGAAGAAAAGCTCGGGTCTTTCGGCGTCGTAGACCAGCTCGTACACGTCGGCGGCGCGCTCGCTCTCGACGACCCTGGCCTCGCGCGAGCGCCGGTAGGTCACGCCCGCGGCCCACACCTCCATCCGGCCGTCCACCGGAGGCAGGATCCGCACGTCCGCGGAGGCGTGGCGAGGGCCGTCGGCGCCCTCGCACCGCACTCGGAACTCGGCGGACGGGAGCCCGAGGAGCTCGCCGACGGTGGTGACCCCGGACAGCTCCACCACCTGTCCACCGTCGTCGACGCCGACCGCGTCCGCGCCGGTCAGAGGGTTGGCGAACCGTACGATCTGCATGCCTGCTCCTAGCTCGATCAGACGAGGGGCGAAAATGTCATCCGATGAATTGTCCCCTATTCAGTCAAGTGAGGGGGTTTGTCCGCCCGGTTTCTGGGCCCGACGACATCGCCGGGCGAACACCATGGAGAAGGGCCGCACTAACCGTAGTTGACCAGGTACGCTACGTGACGCCGGACCGTACGGATCGATGGCGGTGACCAGTGACACAGGACGGCGCGCTCGGCGCACGGGAGGAGCCCGGGGCGCGGGGCCGGTCGCTCAGGAGGGCCGCCGGCTTGCTCTTCCCGGCCGCGACGGGCGTGACCGGCAACCTGGCCACCGGCAACCTGGGCGATCCGTGGTCGTGGGGCGCGCTCGCGGCGGTGCTGGCCGTGCACGCCGGTCTGCTGCTCGCCGGGCCGTCGCGGTGGTTCGGCGGGCCGGTGCGGGCGGCGGCCGTGTCACTGGTCGCCGTCGTCGTGACCGGCTTCCTGGTCCTCGCACCCGTGTCCCCGGGCGAGGCGCCCGCGTGCGCGAAGGCCGATCCCCGCACGTCCATCAAGCCGCCGATCCAGGACCCCGACCTCGGGGTGACCTGGGAGAGAGGCTTCGCCTGCGCGAACGCCGGAGGAACGGTGCACGCCGGGCCGGGCGCGGCGACCGCGAAGGTCGGGCGGCTCGACCGGGAGGGCCCCGACGTCTTCCTGTGCGTGGTCGAGACGGGCGACGGACATTGGTACCGCACCGTGGCCGACGAGCCGTGGGCGCACGGCGGGTGGGGATACATCTCCGAGGCCCACGTCAGGGCCGAACACCCCGTCCCCGGCATGGTGCCCTGCCCGGAGGCGGGCGTCAGCCGTTGACCGGGGTGCCGAGCGCGCTGCCGGCCAGCCAGTCCTCCCACGACTTCGCCCACGGCGTCGGCCCGTTGCCGAACCGCAGTTTCCTCGACGTGCCGGTGACCTCGATGATGTCGCCCCGCTGGGTGAACTCGTAGAACCAGCGGGCGTTCTCCGGGCTGGCGTTCACGCAGCCGTGGCTGACGTTGCGGCTGCCCTGCGCGCCGGTCGACCAGGGAGCGGCGTGGAAGAACGTGCCGCTGTAGGTCATCCGGACGTTCCACTTCGTACGGATCCGGTACTCCCCCGGCTTGCCGACGGTCGCCGAGTCCATGACGATCTCCGGCGCCTTCTCCTGGGCGATCATGACGCCCGAGTAGCTGTCGTCGCCCGGCTTGCCCAGGCTGACCGGCATGGTCCTGACGACGTCGCCGTTCTTCCGCACCACCGCCTTGTGAGCTCCGGCGCTGACCTTGGTGATGTGCTCGGGCCCGACGGTGAAGGTCAGCCTGCGGTCCTTGGCGCCCCACAGGCCGTCACCGGCCCGTACGCCCGCCAGATGCGCCACGACCGTCACCTGCTCCCCCACCGGCCAGTACGCGCGCGGCCTGAACTGCACCTCGCGGTCGCTCACCCAGCTCCACGCCCCCTCGACCGGCTGGGACATCCGCACCTCCAGCGACCGCTCGACCGCGGCCCGGTGCTCCTTGCCCGTCACCGGCCGGGACAGCAGCAGCTGCACGGGCATCCCGACCCCGACCGTCTCGCCGTCCAAAGGCGAGATGCCGCTCTTCAGCACGCGCTCCGGTTCGAGCGTGGTGAACGTCGCCCGGCCGGTGACCGGCCTGCCGTCGGTGCCCGTCGCCCGGGCGCTGACCGTGTACGTGGTCGAGGGCCGCAACGACCACCGGGGCCGCCACGTGCCGTCGGCGCCCACGGAGCCCCGCACCTCGCGTCCCCTGGCGTCGGCGACGCTCACCGCGCCGACCTTGCCTCCGGTGGCCTTGACGCTGACGCCGGTGTCCGGGGGGACCTTCCCGGCGCCGTCCGCGGGCGTGATCGACAGCTTGGCCGCCGGTTCCCGCTCCCCGTCCGGTGCCTGATCGCCGCCTGCCGTGCATCCGGCGCTCAGGAGCACCGCCGCCGTGAGGGTGCCGGCGAGCGCCCCGCCGGTCCGGCCGTTCCGCATCGCTCATGCCTCCCGTGCCTGGCAGATAGGGGTCGTGGTGCCAGATGGCCTACCTGCCCGGAACGGGCGGGACCCATGCGGCCCGGAGCCGTCGTGGCGCTCCGGCCGGGTGATGAGCTTGCCACCGCGTCCGGCCGCCGAGGATCATTCATCGGGTGGACTACTACCTGATCGCCGCCACGGCGGGCGGCCCGTCACCGGCGGCGATCCTCGTCGAGGAGTTCGTCCTCTGCGACGACTACACCGCCGCCGGCATCGACACCGCCGCGTGGCGGGCGGCGGCGCAGGCGTACGCGCGGCTCGGCGGCGGTGAGCTGCCTGCCGAGCCGCAACTGCGGGCACGGTCCGAGCGCCAGCCCCTTCCCGGGGACAGGCCGCTCGACCTGGGCACCTCGCCCGGCGCGCGCCGCTACCGCATCCTGTTCGCCGGGGAGTTGGGCACCGGCGCGCTGGCGAGCGCGCGCACGGCGCTCGGCGCGCTGCTGCACCACCACCGGCAGGCGATCCGCGCGCTGGGGCTGATCCCCGTCACGATCGAACGCTTCGCCTGAGACCGATCACCCGCCGGGTGTCACATTCTCCGCGTCTTCTTCGTCTAGATGGGTGACGAGCCCATCGAGACATAGGCGGATTGACGATGAAGGGCAGCTCACTGGCCGGAGCACTCGACGACCGGATCGGCGGGGCCGGCTGGCTGAAGAAGGCGATGCGCAAGGTCTTCCCCGACCACTGGACGTTCCTGCTCGGGGAGATCGCCCTCTACGCGTTCGTGGTCGTGCTGCTCACAGGCGTCTTCCTCACGTTCTTCTACAAGCCGAGCATGCAGGAGGTGGTCTACGACGGTTCGTACGTGCCGCTGCAGGGCGTCGCGATGAGCGAGGCGTACGCCTCCACCCTGGAGATCAGCTTCGACGTGCGCGGCGGGCTGCTGATGCGGCAGATGCACCACTGGGGCACGCTCGTCTTTCTGGCCGCCATCGTCGCCCACATGCTGCGCAACTTCTTCACCGGCGCCTTCCGCAAGCCCCGCGACCTGAACTGGCTGATCGGCGTGGCCCTGTTCGGCCTGGTGATGCTGAACGGGCTGTTCGGCTACTCGCTGCCCGACGACCTGCTGTCGGGCGCCGGTCTGCGCATCCTGCACGGGGTCACGATCTCCGTGCCGCTGGTGGGCACGTATCTCGCCATGTTCCTGTTCGGCGGGGAGTTCCCCGGCGGAGACATCATCTCCCGGCTGTACAGCCTCCACGTGCTGCTGTTCCCCGCGCTGCTGCTCCTGCTCATCCCGCTGCACGCGATCGTGCTGACCTGGCGGCAGACGCACACGCAGTTCAGGGCGAAAGGGCTGAACAACCGGGTGGTGCGCGGCGCCCCCTTCTTCCCCACGTTCCTGGCGAAGACGACGGTGTTCTTCCTGTGGGTGCTGGCGGTCATCACGCTGCTGGCGACGCTGTTCCAGATCAACCCCATCTGGCTGTACGGGCCGTACCTGCCGAGCACGATCAGCGCGGGCTCGCAGCCCGACTGGTACATGGGCTTCCTGGAGGGCGCGCTGCGCATCATGCCGCCGTGGGAGTTCACCGTCTTCGGGTCCACGGTGACCATGAGCGTGATCATCCCGGCCCTGGTGGCACCGGGACTGCTGTTCACGGCGCTGGCGCTCTACCCGTTCCTGGAACGCTGGATCACCCGTGACCACACCGTGCACCACCTTCTCGACCGGCCGAGGGACGTGCCCGTACGCGCCGGCCTCGGCGTCGCCGGGATCGCCTACTACGGCGTGCTCTGGCTGGCCGGCGGCAATGACGTGATCGCCTCGACGTTCCACATCTCGCTGTACGCCACCACGTGGATCTTCCGCGTCGCCATCTTCGCCGCGCCTGTGCTGGGCTACGTGATCACCCGGCGGATCGCCCTGGGGCTGCTGGCGCGCGACCGGCACACCGTCGCCCACGGCGTGGAGACCGGGGTCATCGTCCGCGGCCACGACGGCGCGTACAGCGAGATCGAGCGGCCGGTCACCGAGGAGGAGACCGCGGTGCTCGTACCCGCCGCGCGGCCCGCCCTGCCCGGTGGAAACGGCTCGGGCAACGGCTCCGGTAAGAGCCGGGACCACGGCGAGGTGCCGCCACCCGCCGGCCGCAGGGTCCGCGACGCCCTCCAGCGCTCCTGGAACCGCTGAGCGGCCCCTCACCTGCGCCCTCGGCTGGGCGCCTGATCCAGCCGCGTTCTTCCGGTGCTGTGGTGTTCGTCGAACCGCTGCCGGGCGGCCGCCGTATCTCCTCGTGTGAGCGTTGATCGCGCTTGAACGCCGAGCGGAGAGGAAGCGGCACCGGCAGCGGGGACACCGCGCGGGCCGGGCGGGCCGGCCTGCGCGGGCTGCGGGCGGGGGTGTTCGCGGTCGTCTGCGTGTTCGCCGCACTGGGCCTGCACGTGCTGGCCGGAGGCCCGGGCGCCCGCCTGGGAACCGTCGCCGCCGCGACCCTGGTGACGGGTGCGGGCGCGTTCGTCCTCGCCCGGCGGCAGCGGTCCCTGGGCACGCTGCTCGCCGCCTCCTTCGCCGCACAGTACGGAATGCACCGGCTCTTCAGCTCCGGCGACGCCGCCTTCTCCAGCCATCATGGGAGCGGGCATCTCGCCGGCGCCGGGATGGTGCTGGCCCACGTGCTGGTCGCGAGCGTGTCGGCGTGGTGGCTGCTGCGCGGCGAGACGGCGCTGTTCACGTCGGTGTCCCTGCTGGCCTGTTCGCTGCGCGGGCTGTGGCGCCGGCCGGCGACCCGTCCCGTACCGCCCCGCACGCCCCGCCCCGGGCAGATCGGCCCGTGGGACGGTAGTCCTGGCACTACCTCCAGGACGGGCCGCCGCACGATCGAGATCCGGCGGCGCGGCGGCCAGCCTGGGAGGCATGCATCTGACAACGACCAGCCTCCTCCTGCTCGGCTCGCTCGCCGTCGTTCCCTCCTCCCAGGCTCTCGGCTGGGGGACGTGCCAGGGCGACGACCGCCCCAAGGAACTGGAGTGCGCCTCCATCCAGGTGCCGCTCGACTGGCGGAAACCGGAGGGCCGCGCGCTGACCCTGCGGATCGCCCGCCTGCCCGCGACCGGGACCAGCAAGGGGACGGTGTTCAGCATCCCCGGCGGGCCGGGCGGGTCGGGCATCGACGACCTCTCCTACCGGGGCGGGAACTTCTCCGGCCTGCGCAAGCGGTTCGACGTGGTCAGCTTCGAGCCGCGCAACGCCACCACGTACGGCAGGCTGCCGGTCAGGTGCTTCGGCACCGGGCCGTGGCTCACCCGGCCGGACACGCCCAGCGCGTACGCGAAGCTCGGAGCGAAAGTGCGGCGCGGCGCGCAGGAGTGCAGGAAGCTCGACCCCGCCTTCTTCGACCATCTCGACTCGGCTTCCGTGGCGCGGGACATCGACGCCGTCCGCTCCGCGCTCGGGGACGAGCAGCTGAGCTTCGTCGCCACGTCGTACGGAGGGGTGCCCGCCGTCGCCTACGCCCGGTTGTTCCCGCAACGGGTCCGGGCCATGTACCTGGACGGGGCCGTCAACCAGCTGCGGGACGCGGCGACGGACGCCCGCGTGCGGTACCGCACGTACGAGGCGCAGTTCGAACGCTTCCTGACCTGGTGCCGGACGGTGGACGTGTGCGGCGAGAACATGGGCGAGCGCTGGCGGAAGCTGGTCGCGAGCGCGGACCGCGCGCCGATCCCCGTCAAGGGCCGGCCGGACGGCGAGGCGGTCGCGTACAGCGGGTTCGACCTGCAGGTGGCCGCGATGCCGAACCTGGTCGGGCCGGGCCCCGCGCCCGGCTATCCGCGCTGGCGGCAGCTCGCCGCGGCCATGCGACAGGCCGAGCGCGGGGACGCCGCCGGGTTCGCGAGCTATGTCGACGCCGGCGTCGGAAGCCTGAAGCCGCCGTCGTTCGTTGGCATGAACGCCACCCAGTGCGCCGACGGGCTGCGCTTCAGCGGCTATCGCGAATACCGGGCCGTGCGGGCGATGGGCGAGCGGGTCTCCCCCAACCTCGCCGGCATGGGGCTGTGGCACCGCCTCGGGTGCACGGGCTGGCCCGTGCCGGTGACCAACCCCGCCAAGCCGCTGCCGTCCGGGCTGCCGCCGTTCCTCGGCGCGGGCACGTGGACCGACCACGACGACACGGCCGACATCGTCCGCAGGGTGCCGGGGTCGGCGACGGTCCGCTTCGACGGGCACGGCCACGGGCTCTATCTCACGGGCAACGCCTGCGTCATCGCCCACGCCGACGCCTACCTCACCGACCTGCGCCTTCCCGCGCCCGGCAGCACCTGCCACCCACCTGCGTCATGACCCCGGCCGGGCTCCTGGGCCAGGCAACGAAGCGAGCCCGCGACGGCGAACCACCCCTCAGACGGCGGACACGACACCCCGCGCCAGGGCCCGGCCACCTCCTGCGAGGCGGCCGGGCCCTGGTCTCGGCGGAGGCACCGCGACCCCGCGCCACGACCTGCGCCGCAGCCGCCCACGGACGGTGCTCGCGTTCCCGCACGGGAGAAGCGAGGCGTCAGGCGAGCAGCCCCGCGACGGCCAGGGCGGGTTCGGGATGAGCCGCCAGGAGGGCGGTCACCTCGGGTGCCGCGCGCCCGCCACCCGAGCCGGGGTCGCGCCACTCACCCTCGCACCCGAGCAGCGCCGCCACCCCGTCGCAGGCCGCCGGATGCCCCATGAGCAGCTCCGCCACCGGCCCGGACGCCACGGGCGCGCCGGCGTCGGCGGGCTGGGGACGGGCCGACCACGGCGGCACCCAGGAGTCCACCGCAGGCAACGAGGCGGGGAACGTACGGCCGGCCTCCCGGACGAGCACCGGCACCAGCTCGGCCGCCCCGGCGCGCAGCGTGGTGATCAGCTTGGGCAGCCACGGCAGCAGCACGCTGTCGGGAAGCCGCCCGAACGCCTTGGAGATCACCTCGACCACGAATCCGGACAGCGCGGGAGCGGGCTCCATCGCCTGCACGAACCCCATGATGTACTGCGGGACCGACGGGATGACCAGCGGGTTGGCGAGCAGCTCGTCGCAACGAGCCCGCAGGTCGGCCATCGTGAGCAGCCCGAGCTGCGTGTGCGCCGCCCACAACAGCGCCACCTTGGCCGGAGCCTCCGGATGCGACTGCTGCACGGCCAGCTCCAGCTGCGCCCGGTCGCAGCCGAGCGCCAGCGCGAGGCTCTCCATCGTGAACAGGAAACCCAGCATGGCTCCCACCTGCCGCACGCCGGTGTCGTCGTCCACGAAGGCCGTCGGCAGCAGCGTGCAGTAGTGGGCGTAGCCGGCGGTCACGAACGCCCCGCACCAGGCCGGCAGCTCGGGCTCGTTGGCGCGGTAGTACGCGAGCAACCGCCGGATCCTGCGCAGCACCTCCGGCGCGTCGTCGACGCCGCGCTCGGCCGCGAGCAGCTCGACGGCGCGCGCCCCCAGCTCGTCGGCGAAGCGCCGGCTGCCGAGGAAGAGCACCGCGTCCTCGACCGCCGCCAGCGCGACGGCCGCGGTGGCCTTGGGGTCCCACACGGAGCGCCGCAGCCGCTGCTCCAGCACCTGCTCGATGGTGACGCCCTCGTAGCCGAGCTCGATGATGGAGCGCTGGTGCCTGCCGAACGCGAGGTCCCAGCTCTCCTGGATCGACCGCTCCCCCAACCCGCGCTCGCCCATGATGGGACGTACGGCGTCGTCAGGGAGGAGGTAGCGCAACATCCAGAGCAGGTCGGAGCAGGGCACCAGCCCGGGGTGGGCGTTGAGGTCGATCAGCGCGCGCTGGATCGTGCGCTTGTCCAGGTCGAGGCCGAGCGGCGCGAGCCGGTCATAGACGTTCCTGGCCAGCGGCGGCAGGGCGTCGTAGCCCACCTCCCCGACGCGGTCGCCGCCGAGCAGGATCTCGCACAGGCGGCGCACGTCGCGGCGGCCCGGCACGACGTCCTTCTCGATGCAGGTGACGGCCGCGTCCTGGAAGTCGTAGGGGGTGGGCCTGGCCCTGTTGCGCAGCCCGGCCAGCAGGATCGACGTCTCGAACACGGCGATGGCGTCGGCCGTGCTGGCCAGGTAGCCGTTGCGCCGGGCCAGCCGGACGATGTCGACGCACCAGCCGAGCAGCTCGGCCTCGTCGAGCGCGTCGAGGGCGGGCGGCCGGGACAGGAACCCCGTCAGCCGGTCGGCGGGCGCGACGCCGGCCTTCGGCGGCGGCAGCGTGACCCGAGCTCCGCGAGCTCCGCGAGCTCCGCGGGCTCCGGCGCGTTTGCGCGTGCCCTTCTGGCCCGCCAGCTGGAACGGGGTCAGCTTGGTGCGGGTGACCGCCTTCGCCCAGGTCGCCGCCGCGATCGACACCGACCCCGGCGCCAGCCCGAACTGCGCCTCGATGGCGGAGTGGCTGGAGGGGATGAGCCCGTACAACCATGTCGTGCCGGTGCGGGGGCTGATCTCGAACGTGGCCGTGGAGTCGAGGCCGAACTCCTCGACGCGGCTGGCGGCGTGGAAGGCGCCGCAGACGTAGAGGCAGTCGCCGGGGTCGGCGCCGCTGGCGGCCAGGTGCTCGCGCATGCGGGTCCACATGTAGCGCTCGCGGTCCTCGTCGACGGCCAGCCGGTCGCCGTCGGGGGTGAGCCGGCGGAACAGGCTGCCGATCAGCACCATGACCTGGCGGTAGGTGTCGTAGTCGGCCTCCGAGAGCGGCTGCTCGACATACTGATCCCACCACTCCGACCAGTGGCGCACCTTGCCGTGGTGCAGCAGGTGCTCCTCCAGCTCGGCGAAGCGCGGGCGCAGGTCGCCGATCTCGACGCCCACCGCGTCGCCGTGCAGGCCGGCCTCCTCCTTGCGCTCCTTGGCCTCCTCCTTCGGGGCCCACTGGAAGACGTGGTCGGTCGAGCGGTCGACCAGCACCAGCTCGACGCCGGGCGTTTCGAGGGCGTAGGCGATGGCCTGGTATTCGGCCGACGCCTCGGTGATCGGCGCCACCACGCTGAGCGGCGCCCACGACTTCGGGAAGCCGTCGAGGTCGGTCGCGAACGCCTGCACCGCCACCGGCAGCCGGCAGTTGCGCAGCTCGGTCAGCAGCGGCTGCAGGTCTTCGCACAGCTCCAGGTAGATGACCTTCGGCTGCTTCTCGCGCAGCCGCCGCACCATCGCCAGCGCGGACGCCGGCGAGTGGTGGCAGACCGGGAAGATCTCCAGCTTCTCGCGCAGCGCCCTGTCCACGTCGTCGACCAGCCCCGCCAGGATGCCGGACACGGCCACGGGGCTGTCGGCGAACGCCGCGGCGGCGTCGAGCAGCTGCTCGCGGAGCGAGCCGAACGTGCTCGTCTGGTCGATCATGAGAGCGTGGCGATGGCCTCGCGGCCGCCCTCGAGGAACTCCGGCCACTGCCCGCCGTCCTTCTTGCTGCGGGGCTCCACGACGCCGTGCCAGTATTTGTTCAGGATCGCCAGGTCTTCAGGGCTGCGCCGGGCCAGCGAACCGACCAGCGAGCCGGCGAGCGTCTGCGCGCGCAGCGTGCGGTCGCCGAAGAAGTGGCTGTGCAGGATGGCGTCCTCCAGCACGCCGATCTGCTCGGCCGTCGACAGCGCCGACTCCAGCTTCTCGTCGTCGCTGGTGGCCGAGGCCGCGGCGGAGCGCAGGTCGGCGAAGCTCTGCAGCAGGATGTCGAGCAGCGTGGGCGGCAGGTCCAGCTCGATCCGGTGGCGGCGCAGCAGCTCTTCCGTACGGAAGCGGACGATCTCCGCCTCGCTCTTCTTGTTGGTCACGACGGGGATGCGCACGAAGTTGAAGCGGCGCTTGAGCGCGGACGACAGGTCGTTGACGCCCCGGTCGCGGCTGTTGGCGGTGGCGATGATGGAGAACCCTGGCTGGGCGAAGACGATGTTGTCGTCGTCGAGCTCGGGGATGGAGACGTATTTCTCCGACAGGATCGAGATGAGCGCGTCCTGCACGTCGCTGGTGGAGCGGGTCAGCTCCTCGAAGCGGCCGATCACGCCCTGCTCCATCGCCGTCATGATCGGCGAAGGGATCATCGAGTCGCGGGACTGGCCCTTGGCGATGACCATGGACACGTTCCACGAGTATTTGATGTGGTCTTCCGTGGTGCCGGCGGTGCCCTGGACCACGAGCGTGGAGTTGCGGCAGATGGCCGCCGACAGCAGCTCGGCCAGCCAGCTCTTGCCCGTGCCCGGATCGCCGATCAGCAGCAGGCCCCGGTCGGAGGCCAGGGTCACGATGCTGCGCTCGACGAAGCTGCGGTCGCCGAACCACTTCTGCGCGATCTCCCGGTCGAGCCCGTCGGAGCGCTCGGAGCCGAGGATGAACAGCCGGATCATGCGCGGGCTGAGCCGCCACGAGAACGGCTTGGGGCCGTCGTCGACCGACTCCAGCCAGTCGAGCTCCTCGGCGTATTTCACCTCTGCGGGGGCGCGCAGCATATCGTCACTCATGCGGGGGTCTCCTAGGTGAGGAAGTTCTTGAGCTCGGACACGAGCTTGCGGATATGGCCCGAGAGCACCGGGGTGCCCAGGTCCTTGAGTTTCTGGCGGTACCACGGGTCGACGCTCTGGGAGCCGGAGCTGTTGACCGAGCCGACGGGGATGAACTTCACTCCCGAGCGGTGCACCGCCTCGAAGTCGGTGATCAGCGAACGGTTGTCGTAGAAGTCGGAGATCCACACCATCACGGTGTTGCGCGGATCGGAGATCTTCGGCCTGGCGACGGCCATCGCGGCCGTGCCGTCGGTGCCGCCGCCGAGCGTGGTGCGCAGCAGCACCTCGAACGGGTCGTGCACCCACGGGGTCAGGTCGAGCGCCCGGGTGTCGTAGGCCACGAGGTGCACGTCGACCTTGGGCAGGCCGGCGAAGATCGACGCCAGGATGGTGCAGTTGACCATCGCGTCCACCATCGACCCCGACTGGTCGACGACCACGATCATGCGGGCGGGGGTGGTGCGGCGCGCGGTCTGCTTGTAGTAGAGCCGGTCGACGTAGAGGCGTTCGTCCTCCGGGCTCCAGTTGGTGAGGTTTTTCCAGATGGTGCGCTCGACGTCGAGATTGCGGAAGACCCGCTTCGGCGGCACCGACCGGTCGATCTCGCCGACGCTGGCCTTCTCGACCTGGGTGCGCAGCACCTCGGCGACCTCGTCGACGAACCTGCGGATCAGCGCCTTGGCGTTGGCCAGCGCCACCCCTGACAGGTTGTGCTTGTCGTGCAGCAACTGCTCGATGAGCGACATGCTGGGCGTCAGCTGCTTGGACAGGACCGGGTCGGCCAGGACCTCGCGCAGGTGCATGCGCTTGACCAGGTCGCCCTCGATGCCGGCGAGCACCGCGGCCAGCTCTTCGTCGCCCACGCGGTGGCGCAGCCCGCCGGGCTCGCAGCCCATGCCCTTCTCGAACCAGCCCGCGTCGCTCTTCCAGCTCTCCAGCCGGCTCGCGGTGACGTTGCCCGTGCCGGTGGCGAAGACGTTGAGCAGCAGCTTGGAGACCAGGGCCGCGCGGCGGACCTCGGCGCCCTGCTCGTGCTCCTGCTCCGCCATCAGGTCCTGCAGCTCGTCGCCCAGGCTGGGGAAGCGCTGCACCAGGGTGTCGACCGACACCCCGGGGTCGAGCAGCGCGGGCGGCAGGCCGAGGTCCTCGACGATGGCCATGCTGGCCGTCTCGAGCGCCGGCTGCTCGTCGGGGCCGAACAGCCGGGACAGCAGGCGCCAGTAGAGCACCTGGCGCCGGGTCATGTCGGCGTCGTCCAGGATGTCGGTCATTTCCGCAGCAGCCGTCCCGCTCGTTCGCGCAGCACGGCGACCACGTCGCCGGCCCTGGCCTCGGCCTTGACCACCTTGGGGTCGGTGGGGCCCATGGCCCAGTCGCCGTTGTGCGCGGCGACCGGCTTCTTCTTCACCGTGGCCTGGACGGCCAGCGGTTGCAGCAGCCAGCGGCCGTCCCAGCGCATCAGCCCGATGCACGCCGAGGAGGCGGCCACCAGCTCGGGGGTGAGCGGGCCACCGCGCGGCAGGCGGTCGAGGTCGAGCGGCAGCGCGCGGCCTCCCCCCGCCGGCATCAGGCCGAAGGAACCGCTGTCGACGGAGTAGCCCTCCAGGAAGACCGGCTCGGCGATGCGCACGGGGTGGCGGTCGAGCGGCGGGACCGCCGGAGCGCTCGCCCCGGACAGCGCCACCCGCGCCGTCGTGAACGGGTCGGCGGGCTCGCCCGCGGCGGCCCGGTCGTCATGCCACACGAGATCGCCGCCCGGCGACAGCGGCATGTCCGTGATCTCCAGGCTGTGGTGACCGGCCAGCGCGCCCAGCAGCACCGGATGGCCGCCCATCAGCCGCCACACGGCCGGGCCGACGATCGTGTCGACCTTGGCGGCCGCCACGCTGGTGCGCACCAGCGTGGAAGGGCCGCCTCCCGCGGGCTCCAGGACGCCGTGCACCTGCGCCCGCACCACGGTCGCGTGCTCGTGCACGTCGGCGCCGAGGATCAGCAGCCGCCCCGACACCCGCTCGGCGCCGCCCTGCCACGGACCCCGCTGCGCCAGCAGCAGGCCGCGTGCCCACAGGTCGGCCCACCTGCGCGCGGGCAGGCGGTCCATCGTCGCGACCGGGCTCGACGCCCGCAGCTCCGCCGCCAGGCCGTCGAGCAGCACCGCGAGCCCGCGCAGCTCCGGCACGGCGAGCAGCGCCTCGATCGTCTGGTCGGCCGAGCCGGCGAGGTCGTGGTCGACGCCACGCCACCCGACGATGGCCAGCTCGCGCAACCAGACGCGGCAACCGTCGAGCAGATTGCCGGCTGCCGGCCCCCCACCGGCCGAACCGCCCGACGCCGCCTGACGGTCGGACGGATCGCCCGACGCGCCTTCACCATCGGGCAGACCGCCCGGCGCCGCCTGACCACCAGGCAGATCGCCCGGGGCGCCCTGGCCGTCCCGGGCCGGCTTCCAGGGGGTGCGGGATCTGCCCGAAGCCGTGTCGAGACGGCCTAGCAGGGCGTCGTGGACCGCGCCGGACAGTGCGGCGCGCCCGCCGGCCAGCGCCGCCAGGTGCTCGTCGCCGACCGATCCCGCAGCCACCTTGCCCGCCGCCTCGCGCACCCGCTCGCCGATCGGGCTGGCCGCCAGCGCGCCCGCCAGGGCGGCCAGCGCACCGGCCGCCTCCTCCCCGACCCTGGCGAACCCGAGTGCGAGCGCGTCGTCGAACCCCGCCACCAGGCCGAGCGCCTCGCCCGCCCCCTCGGGAGCGCCGGCGAGCACCTCTTCCAGCTGTACGTCCAGCATCAGCGCGCCGCTCCCGTCTCCGCCGCCGTCGAGGGGAACCAGTGCAGCTCGACCAGCGGGTCGGTGCTGTCGGGCACCTCGAGGTAGGCCAGATGGCGCAGGAACCTGCTGAACACCACGGCCGCCGGGGTGCGCTCGGGCTGCCCGTGGAGGCAGCTCATCAGCGCATCACCCTCCGGCACCTCGACCCGCAGGTAGCGGGCCACCCGGTCGGTGCCGTACTGCACGACCGCCTCGTCGGCCAGCATGCGGATGTGCTTGCAGGCGTGGCCGTGCAGCGCGCCGCACGGCCGGTTGTTGTTGGTGCTGCAGCTCAGCGCGTGGGTGCCGGCGGTGATCGAGGAGACGTAGACCCGCTCGATGTCGGATCCGCTCGACACGACCCCCTGCAGCCGCCCGTCGGCCAGCTCGACGAAGGGCACCTTCGCCAGTTTGCGCGGCGCGACAGGCGGCACCACACGCACCACGCTGCGCCGCTCCCACGCGGTTTCGTCCGCGTTCACGTCGTCCGGGTCCACGACCTCAGAACCTCCCGCCCCAGCCGGTGCGCGGGCGCGGGCGGGAGTGCCCACGCCGCCGCGAACGGCTGATCATGGTCCGGGAACTTACCCCACACGACCGACAGAACGGGGCCGAACGATCACAGGCTTCGATCCCGCGGCACACCCACGCGCGGGGCGGGTTGTCGATAATATTGCTGACCAGGATGGGTTCGTACGGCATCAGGAGGATCGCATGGCCCCAGGGTCCCCGCAGGAGGAGACGCTGACCGGCCGGGTCAGGGCGGCCGTGCTCAACGGGGACTTCGTGCCCAACCAGCGGCTCATCGAGGCCGACGTGTGCGACCAGTTCGGCGCCACCCGGGCCGCGGTGCGCGAGACCTTCAAAGAGCTGGCCGCCGAGGGCCTGGTCGAGATCCTCAAGAACAAGGGCGCCCGCGTGCGGGCGGTCTCCAAGGCGGAGGCCGTCGAGATCACCGAGGTGCGGATGGTGCTCGAGGGCCTGTCGGCCGCCAAGGCCGCGGAACGGGTCACCCCCGAGCAGGGTGCGCGGCTGCGGGAGATCGTCGCCGCGATGCGCGCGGCCGTGGAGTCCCACGACCTCGACCGCTATTCCGAGCTGAACGCGACCCTGCACGCCGAGATCCGCGAGATCGCCGGCCACCGCACCTCGGCGGTGATCATCGAACGGCTGGGCGCGCAGGTGGTGCGGCACAAGTTCCGTCTCGCCCGGCAGCCGGGGCGGGCCTCGGTGTCGCTGCCGCAGCACGAGCTGATCGTGGCGGCCATCGTCGCCGGCGACCCCGAGGCCGCCCAGACGGCGATGCAGCAACACCTGCGCAGCGTCGCCAAGGCCCTGGAGGCCTCCGACGCCTGACCGTGACGGCACCACCGAGGCGATCGTCATCGCACGCCACACGGTGATTGGCGATGAAAGTGTCGACAATCGGCCGGCCGGCTACGCCACGTGCTCCTTGATCGCCACGCTGGTCAGGGCGAACAGCAGGTCGAGGTCGGGCTCCGCGTCGACCTGCACGGCCACCCAGTCCCGATCGGGGCACGCCTGCACCTGGCCGCACTCGCGCAGGTAGGGGGCCAGCCGGTCGATCGCCGGCGCCGTCAGGCGCACCTGGACCTCGTCCGCGCCGGCCAGTCGCAGGATCTCGACCCCGTGTACGGTGAACCTGGGGCCGCGCCGGGTGTCGCTCACCGCCAGCGCCGGCCACGATCGGAATTCGGCCACCGCACGGACCACGTAGGGTCCGTGGCGTTGAGCGGTCCGCCGCCAGGCGGTGATCCCTGCCACGCCTCAATGCTGAGGCACGGTACACCTCCACGTCAGCGACCGTTCCGCAACCGTTATCTACCCTCCGGGTGAGATCGCACGGCGCGCACGACCGGCCCGGTGAGCCGCGCGGAATGCGCTCCGCATTCTGATGAGATTTCACCATCTGTGCGGCGCGTATTGACGCCCTCCCAGCCTGCGGTTACCGTCCATTTTATAAGGAAACTTTACTAATAGTTTCCTGTGGCATCCCATCCCGTACACCCCCCAACCGGATGTCGGAGCATCATGAGACACACCATCCTGCGCAAGGCCCTCGCCGGGCTGGCGGCGTTACTGCTGCCGCTCACCGTCCTCGTCGCCGCCCCCTCCTGGGCCGCCTCCTCCTCCGCCGGCGCCGCCGCCATGGCCGACTGGTCCGCGTGGACGGCCTACACGGCGGGCACGCGCGTCACCTACAACGGCGTCACGTACGAATGCGTCCAGAGCCACACCTCCCAGCCCGGCTGGGAGCCACCGAACGTCCCCGCACTGTGGAAGCCCGTCAGCGGCGGCGGGGGCGACACCAGCGCCCCGAGCGTCCCGGGCAACCTCCGCTCGACCGGCGTCACCGACCGCAGCGTCTCCCTCGCCTGGAACTCCTCCACCGACAACGTCGGCGTCACCGGCTACGAGGTCTACCGGGGCGGCACCCTGGTCGCCACGGTCACCGGCACCACCCACACCGACACCGGTCTCAGCCCCGAGACCCGCTACGCCTACACCGTCAGGGCCCGCGACGCCGCGGGCAACCGCTCGGCCGCCAGCGGCGCCGTCAACGCCACCACCGCCAAGGGTGACGACGGCGGCGACCCCGGCGGCCCGGGCGACGGCGGGAACAAGGTGCTCGGCTACTTCGTGCAGTGGGGCGTCTACCAGCGCGGATACCACGTCAAGAACATCGACACCAGCGGCTCGGCGGCCAAGCTGACGCACATCAACTACGCCTTCGGCAACGTGCAGAACGGCCAGTGCACGATCGGCGACAGCTACGCCGACTACGACCGCTTCTACCAGGCGAACGAGAGCGTGGACGGCGTCGCCGACACCTGGGACGCCGGCGCGCTGCGCGGCAGCTTCAACCAGCTGCGCAAGCTCAAGCAGAAGCACCCGCACCTGAAGGTGCTGTTCTCGTTCGGCGGCTGGACCTGGTCCGGCGGCTTCACCCAGGCCGCTCGGAACCCGGCCGCGTTCGCCGAGTCCTGCTACCGCCTGGTCGAGGACCCGCGCTGGGCGGACTTGTTCGACGGCATCGACATCGACTGGGAATATCCGAACGCCTGCGGCCTGTCCTGCGACAGCAGCGGCCCGGCCGCGTACAGGAACCTCATGCAGGCGCTGCGCGCCCGGTTCGGCTCCGGCAACCTGGTGACCTCCGCCATCACGGCCGACGGCACCAACGGCGGCAAGATCGACGCGGCCGACTACGCCGGCGCCGCGCAGTACGTCGACTGGTACAACGTCATGACCTACGACTATTTCGGCGCCTTCGCCCCGCAGGGCCCGACCGCCCCGCACTCCCCGCTCACCTCCTACAACGGCATTCCGACGCCCGGGTTCCACTCCGACGCCGCGATCCAGAAGCTCAAGTCCAAGGGCATCCCGGCGAGCAAGCTGCTGCTCGGCATCGGCTTCTACGGCCGCGGCTGGACCGGCGTCACGCAGGCCGCGCCGGGCGGCACCGCGAGCGGAGCGGCACCCGGCACGTACGAGGCGGGCATCGAGGACTACAAGGTGCTCAAGACCCGCTGCCCGGCCACGGGGACCGTCGCGGGCACCGCGTACGCCCACTGCGGCAACCAGTGGTGGAGCTACGACACGCCGGCCACGATCGGCGGCAAGATGAGCTACTCGAAGAACCAGGGCCTCGGCGGCGCGTTCTTCTGGGAGCTCAGCGGCGACACCTCCAACGCCGAGCTGCTCACGGCCATGCGGAACGGCCTGGGCTGACCTGACCGTCGAGGGCCGGCCCTGCCATGGGCCGGCCCTCCCGGGTTCAGCCCAGCCCGCGCACCTGCTCGGCCGTCAGCGAGACGGCCGAGGCGGCGAGGTTCTCCTCCAGGTGGGCGACCGTCGACGTGCCGGGGATCGGCATCGTCACCGGGGAGCGGGCCAGCAGCCAGGCCAGGCTGACCTGCGCGGGCGTGGCGCCGACGGCCTGGGCGACGTGGTCCACCGGGCCGCCGGGCTCCGCCAGCCGGCCCTTGGCGATGGGGCTGTAGGGGATGAACCCGATGCCCTCCTTCTCGCAGTGCTCCAGCACCCCCTCGGAGACCCTGAGGGTGAGGTTGTAGCGGTTCTGCACGGTGGCGATCTCGACGACGCGCCGCGCCCGCTCCAGCTCCTCGACGCTCACCTCGGACAGGCCGATGCTGCCGATCTTGCCTTCGTCCCGCAGCGCCCCGAGCTCGCCCACCTGGTCCTCCAGCGGCACGTCCGGGTCGATGCGGTGCAGCTGGAGCAGGTCGATGCGGTCCAGCCCGAGCCTGCGCAGGCTCATCTCGACCTCCTGCCGCAGGTACGCGGGCCGCCCCACGGCCTCCCACTGGCCCGGCCGCGGCCGGACGAACCCGGCCTTGGTGGCGATCAGCAGCCGCTCGGGGTACGGGTGCAGCGCCTCCCGGATGAGCTCCTCGTTGACGTACGGCCCGTAGGAGTCGGCGGTGTCGATGAGCTCGACGCCCAGATCGACGGCCCTGCGCAACACCCGGACGGCCTCGTCGTGGTCGCGCGGCGGCCCCCACACTCCCGGACCCGTCAGGCTCATGGCGCCGAAGCCGAGCCGGCGGACGGCCTTGCCGCCGATGGTGAACGTGCCGGGCGAATAGGACATCAGGACCCCCTAGGTGCGACGTTCCAAGTCCGTGATTCAACGGATACCAGGCCCATCTTCCTATGACCCGGATTGATGCATACGTTTCGGGCTACGCGCGCGCATTCCACCTCACCTTCGAGGAGCAACCATGCGTTCTGGTTTACGCAAGAGCGTGCTCGGCGCGATCACCGCCGCCGCCGTGGCCCTGTCTCCCCTCGCCCTCCCCGGCACGGCCGCCGCCCATCCCGGCAACGGGCACGGGCATGGGCACGGGGATTCCGTACGCAAGCTGGTCAAGGCCGTCTCCGGCAAGAACGTCAAGAAGCACCTGCGGGCGTTCCAGGCCATCGCCGGGGCCAATGACGGCACCCGCGTCTCCGGCACCCGCGGCTTCGACGCCTCCCGCGACTACGTCGCCGGCAAGCTGCGCCGCGCCGGCTACCAGGTGACGATCCAGCCTTTCGCGTTCACCTTCGAGGGGTACGTCACGCCGCCCCTGTTCCAGCGGACCGGCCAGGAGCCGAAGACGTACACGTACGGGTTCTTCGCGGACTACGTGGCCATGGGCGACTCGCCCGCGGGCGAGGTCAGCGGCACGATCCAGCCCGTCGACCTGACGCTGCCTCCGGGTGAGGCCAACACGTCGACCTCGGGGTGCGAGGCGAGCGACTTCGAGGGGTTCGTCGCCGGCCGCATCGCGCTCATGCAGCGCGGAACCTGCAACTTCCGCGTCAAGGTGGACAACGCCATGGCCGCGGGAGCCGCCGGAGCCGTCGTGTTCAACGAGGGCCAGGAGGGCCGTACGGAGATCGACCTGAACCCGGTGCTCGGCGGGCCAGGCGTCACGATCCCGTCGTTCTTCACCAGCTTCGCGGTCGGCGCGGAACTGGCCGCCACGGCGGGCACCACGGTCACGATGAACTGGAACCCGGTCGTCGAGACCAGGACCACCTACAACGTGATCGCCCAGAGCAGGAAGGGCGACCCTCGCGACGTCGTCATGCTCGGCGCCCACCTCGACAGCGTCCAGGAGGGGCCGGGCATCAACGACAACGGCTCGGGCAGCGCGGGGATCCTGGAGGTGGCGCTCCAGATGGCCAAGACCAAGCCGAAGAACCAGATGCGCTTCGCCTTCTGGGGCGCGGAGGAGTTCGGGCTGCTCGGCTCGGCCCACTACGTCGCCTCGCTGACGGAGGAGGAGCGGGCCAGGATCGCCCTCTACCTCAACTTCGACATGATCGCCTCGCCGAACTACACCTACGGCATCTACGACGGCGACGGCGACGCGTTCGGCACCGCCGGTCCTCCCGGGTCGGCGGAGATCGAGGAGGACTTCGAACAGTTCTTCGCCCGGCGCGGGCTGCCGTTCACGGCCACGGCGTTCACCGGACGCTCCGACTACGGGCCGTTCATCGCGGCCGGCATCCCGGCGGGCGGCCTGTTCACCGGGGCCGAGGTGCTCAAGACCGAGGAGGAGGCCGCCGTCTTCGGCGGCACGGCCGGCGTTCCGCTCGACCCGTGCTACCACAGCGCGTGCGACGACATCCGGAACATCAACGACAGGGCGCTCGACGTGAACTCCGACGCGATCGCCACCCTGGCGGGCACGTACGCGTACGACACCGGCGGCATCGGCGACGCCCCGCCGGCACCGCGGACCGGGGCGCGCGGCGCCACCGGCCACGGGCACCGGCCCGCCGACTCGCCCAGCTGACACCACCGTCGGGACCGGCCCGGCCGGTCCCGCCACCCGAAGGACCGTCAGGGGCGGGGCTGGTGGCCGAAACGGGCAGGCTTGGGGCCGTGGAGGCGGACGGCGGGGTCGGTCATGCCCTGGTGGGGCCCGGTCAGCTCGGCGGCCGGCTCGATGACCGGCTCCGCCTCCCCCGCCGCCACGATCCGCCGTGCCAGCCGCTGCCGCAACCCCGCGGCGACCTCCGCGTGCGACGCGCGTCCCGCCAGGTTGACCAGCTCGTGCGGGTCGTTGCCCAGGTCGTACAGGGCCTGCTCGCGGTAGCGGGCGGCGGCCGGGACGTCCCAGGGGTCGGCGTCCTCGGCGACGGCGTAGTACTTCCAGCGCGACGTACGAATGCCGCGCCCCACCTCCGACTCGCTCACCTGGAAGAACACCTCCTCGGGCCACGGCGTGCGCGGATCGCGCACCAGCGGCAGGAACGAGCGGCCCTGCATGGACGCGGGCACCGGCAGCCCGGCGGCCTCCAGCAGCGTCGGCGGCAGGTCGACGGTGCTGACGGGACGGGAGATCGCCCCGCCCCCGTCGAAGCCCGGCCCGCGCAGCGCGAGCGGCACCCGCAGCGACGCGTCGTGGCAGGAACGTTTGTACTCGCCGTTGCGGGTCTTGAAGTGGTTGCCGTGGTCGGAGGTGTACGCCACGATCGTGTTGTCCAGCAGGTCCATGCTGCGCAGCGCGTCGAGCAGCCGGCCGAGCCCTTCGTCCAGGCGCTTGACCTGGCCGAGATAGCCGCCCATGTGCTGGTGGGCCGTGCCGCCGAGCGCGGCCAGGTCCTGCGGCATCCAGCGGCCCTGATAGCGCTCCTCGTAGCCGTCGGGGGCGGGATAGTTGTCCACCTCGTTCTGGTGGTGCGGCTCCAGGAACGACAGGAACAGGTAGAACGGCTCGTCGTGGTGGTCGGCGGCGAAGCGCACGGCCGCGTCCACGAGGGCGTCCGAGCGGTAGCCGGGCAGCAGGACCGGCTCGTTCGCCTCGTCGTACATGATCGTGCGGTAGGCGTCGGAGGTGTGCTCCAGCGCGTTCGCCGCCAGCCACGACCGGTAGCCGCCGCGCTCCTCCTCCGGCACCGGCTCGCTGCCGGACAGGTGCCATTTGCCGATGTAGCCGGTGGCGTAGCCGGCCTCGCCGAAGTGGTGCGCCAGCGTGCGCTCCCCGGCCGGCAGGACGCGGCCGTTGCGGTAGACGCCCGTCGTGGTCGGGTAGCGCCCCGTCTGCAACGCCGAACGGGCGGGCGCGCACACGGGCTGCGGGGTGAGCGCGACCGTGGCCTGCGTACCGTGCCTGGCCATTCTGTCGAGGTTGGGGGTGAAGGGTCCGACGGTGTCCCACCGCTGCTGGTCGGTGAAGACGACGATCACATTCGGGGGCACATTCGGGGGCACATTCGGGGGCACATTCGGGGGCACATTCGGGGCCACGTTCGGGCGCAAAAGGAACTCTCCTAACGGACTGACTATTTGATGCCGGTCAGCGCGATGCCACGCACGAAGTATCGCTGCGTGAAGATGAACAGGACGGCGGTGGGCACGAAGAGGATCACCGAGCCCGCGGCCGTGAGATGCCACAACGTGAAGTACTCCTGGTTGAACAGGGTGAGCCCGACCGGGATGGTACGCATCTCGGGCGTCGTCGTGGCCACCAGCGGCCAGAGGAACTCGTTCCACTGGAAGACGAACGTGAACAGCCCGAGCACGGCCAGCGCGGGCCGCGTCTGCGGCAGGATGACGCTCCGGTAGATCCGCAGCTCGGAGGCGCCGTCGATGCGCGCCGCGCTGATCAGGTCGTCGGGGATGGGCTGGATGAACTGCCGCATGAGGAAGATCCCGAAGGCGTCCATCAGGAACGGCGTGATCAACCCCTGGTACGTGTCGAGCCACCCCATGGTGGCCATCAGCACGTACAACGGGATCATCCGCACGAAGAACGGCACCATGAGCGTGGCCAGCAGCGCCACGAACAGCGTGTTGCGCAGGGGGAAGCGGAACTTGGCGAAGACGTACCCGACGAGCGGGTCGAACAGCAGGTGCGCGAGCGTGATCGCGCCCGCCACGACGAGGCTGTTGATGATGAAGTTGCCGAACGGCGCGCGGGTGAACAGCTCCGCGTAGTTGCCCCACTGGGGGGAGTCCGGCACGATGACCGCGTTCGCCGACAGCGTCTCCGCCTCGGTCTGCAACGACAGCGACACCATGTACAGCAGCGGCACCACGGTCGCGAGCGCGGCCAGCCCGAGCAGGATGTAGAGCAGCGGCTTGCGCATCAGTACGTGACCTCCCCGCGCCGCCCGGCCCGCAGTTGCACCAGCGTGAACGCCACGATGACGACGAGCAGCAGCACCGACTGCGCCGAGGAGTAGCCGAAGTCCCTGGCGCGGAAGGCGACGTTGAAGATGTGGAAGACGGACAGGTCGGTGGCGTCGCCAGGACCTCCGTTGGTGATGATGTACGCCTGCCCGAACGCCTGCAGCCCCGAGATGACCGCCATCACCGAGACGAACAACGTCGTCGGCGCGAGCAGCGGCAGGGTGATCCGCCAGAAGCGGCGCCACGCGTCCGCCCCGTCGATCTTCGCGGCCTCGTGGTAGGTCTCCGGAATGCCCTGCAGCCCGGCCAGGAACAACACCATCGTGTAGCCGACGCTCTGCCAGAGCGTGACGGCGGCGATCGTGAGCAGCGGTGAGGTGTTGAGCCACGTCTGCTCGGGCAGCCCGGCCGCGCCCAGCACCCGGTTGAGCACCCCGAGCTCGGGGTCGAGGATGTTGCGCCACAGCAGCCCGACGATCGCCACCGAGGTCAGGTACGGCACCAGCAGCAGCACCCGGAACACCACCCGGCCCCTGAGCGGCTGGTCGAGCGCCAGCGCCAGCCCGAGCCCGAGCACGATCGAGCCGGCCACCACGATCACCGAGAAGATCACCGTGACGAGGAACGAGTGCCGCACCGCCGGGTCGGCCAGGGCCTGCGTGTAGTTGCCCAGCCCGGCCCACTGGTCGGCCTGCGGCCCCGTGCGCAGGCTGGTGGCCATCACGTTGCCGATCGGCAGGTAGAAGAAGGCCGCGAAGAACAGGATCGCCGGGATCAGGAACAGGTAGGCGGTCCTGGCGTAGCGGCCGGAGAGGGTGCGTGGCCGCAACATCGTCATCGCAGGAAGCCCTCCGCGGCCTCGGCGAACGCGCGCAGGGCGTCGGCGGCCGGCTCGTTCTGGATGATGACCTGCTGGTAGACGACCTTGAGCTGCTCGTCCCACTTGCCGAGCTGGCCGGTCAGCCGCACCTGCTGGGTGGAGTCCCGGGCGGTCGGCAGGGCATCGGCGAACACCTTGATGGCGGCGTCCTGCTGCACCTCGGGCAGCTTGGCCCAGGAGACGCGCGGCATCAGCATGCCGGTCTCCTTCGTGGCGGCCTGCTCGACCTCGAGCGCGGTGATGCGCTTGATGAAGTCCCACGACAGGTCGGGCCTGGTGGCCTTGGCGGGCACCAGCATGCTGGTGCCCGCCGCCTGGGTGACCTGCTCCTTGTTCTTCAGCGGCGGCGCGACGCCGAGGTCGATGTCGGCGCTGGTCTTCCTGATCGGTTCGAGGTCCCAGGGCCCGGTGAGGATCATCGCGGCGCGCTTGGCGGAGAACAACTTCTGCGGGCCGGAGTAGTCGGTGCTGGACACCGGCACCGGGGCCACCTTGTGCTTGTGGATCAGGTCGGCCTGGAACTGCAGGGCGGCGATCGCGTCCTCGATCGGCGTCATGACCTTGCCGGTCTCCGGGTCGAAGGGGGTGACGCCGGCCTGCATCATCCACGGCCAGATGTAGCCGTGGTCCTGGTTGAGCGCGACACCGTGCACGCCGTCCTTGGTCAGCTTCTTCGCCGCGGCGAGGAACTCCTCCCAGGTGGTCGGCGCCTCCACCCCGGCCTCGCTGAGCATGCCCTTGTTGTAGAGCAGCGTGTTGCAGGTCAGGTGGAGCTGCACGCCGTACACCTTGCCCTGGTAGGAGTTGCGCTCGACGGCGACCGGCTGCCAGTCGGAGGGGAAGCCCATCGCCTCGCCGTCGCGGTCGACGTAGTCCTGCAGCGAGCGGGCGTTGCCGGAGATGGCGAACTCCTGCACCCACCCGCCGGGCTCCTCGACCACGTCGGGCACCGTGCCGGAGGCGAAGTCGGCCAGCAGCCTCGTGCGCAGGTCGGGCCACTGGTATTTCTGCAGGTTGACCTTGACCTTGTTGGCCTGCTCGAACTCGGCGATCACCTTGCGGTAGGCCTGGTAGTCGTGGCCGGCGTTCCAGTAGACGGTGAAGGTGCCGGGGGCGGCGGTCTGCGCGGGCGGCGCTCCCGCGCAGGACGACAGCACCGGCACCGCGGCGGCGGCGGCCAGGCGGAGCAGGTCGCGGCGGGTCATGTGGGGGGCGTGGGAAGACATCTCGGATTCCCTTCTAGGAGGAGCCCCGCCGCAGGAAGGTCCAGGAGCGGACGATCTCGCGGGCGGGCGGCGGCTCCTCGGCCTGGAGGCGGTCGAAGAGCAGGCGTGCGACGTCGGTGTAGTCGTGGCGGAGCGGGCCGACGGTGCTGAGCTGCGGATTGCTGATGAGACCCTCGTCGATGTTGCCGACGCCGACGACGGCCACGTCGTCGGGCACGCGCAGCCCGGCGTCCCTGGCGGCCCAGATCACGCTGATCGCGGCCCGGTCGGAGGCGGCGAAGATCGCGTCGGGGCGGTCGGGGGAGCTCAGGAGCTCGGCGGCCGTCTGGTAGGCCGAGACGCGGTCGTCCGCGCCGGAGGTGACGATCCGCTGGTCGACACCGTGTCGTTCGAGGGCGGTGGTGTAGCCGAGCAGCCGTCCCGCGGGTCTGTCGCGGTAGAGCTCGAAGCGGTGCGCCATGAACGCGATGCGCCGCCTGCCCTCCGCCAGCAGGTGCTCGACCGCCTGCGCGCACGCCTCGGTCTCGGGGGTGCGGACGACGTCGCAGCCCTCGAGCCCGCTCTCGTTGCTCAGCACCACCATCGGCAGGCCGGTGGCGGCGAGCCCGGTGAGCAGGTCGTGGGTGAAGTGGTCGCCGACGACGTTGACCAGCGCGCCGTCGGCGATGCCGCCGCGCAGCACGTCGACGGCCGCGGTCGCGCGCGCCTGCGAGTAGACCGTGAGCGTGACCACGGAATAGCCGCGGGCGTCGGCCATCTCGTGCAGGTCGGTGGCCAGCCGCTCGTCGCTGGGAACGCCGCCGAGCGAGCTCAGCACCAGGCAGACGCGCTGCGTGCGGCGCTTGCGCAGGCTCCTGGCGGCCTGGTTGGGGGTGTAGCCGAGCTGCCGGGCGGCCTCGAGCACCCGCTTCCTCGTCTCGGCGGCCACGGGGCGGTCCCGGCCGCTGAGCACGTAGGAGACGGTCGCCACGGACACGTTCGCCAGCTCGGCCACCTGTCGTGCGGTGGGTCTCATGTTAGTCGAATAACCTAGCATTTCCGACTGGAATAAGGGGAATCTTTCTGGGCAAACATCGCGATCACGGCTGGAGTCGAGGGAGCTGCACGCCTCGGCGTCTCAGGCGTGTGAATCGATTAACACCATAGTTTTCACCACCCCGCCCGATCAATAGGCGGGCGCGCCCGGAGTTCCAGCCCTCTGCCCGATCCCCAGCGTGGCGAAAGGCGTTTTCTGTCACTCTCCGTTACCTTTCCAGGTGAACGGGGGAGGATCTGTGGAGAACCGAGCAATTGGGCGAGTATCACGCCGGACGTTCGTTACCGGCACGTTCGCGGCTCTGGGGTTGGGCGCGGCCCTGGAGGCGCCGGCGGCCGGCGTCGCGGCGCGGCCGCGCGGGACGGTGCTGCGGGCCGGGCCAGCCAAGGTGAGGCTGGGCAAGCGCACCGTCTCCACCTGGGCCTACAACGGCCTGCTCCCCGGCCCGCTCGTCAGGGCCACAGCCGGCGAGACGGTCGCCGTCCGGCTGGTCAACGACCTGCCCGCGCCCACCACCGTGCACTGGCACGGCATCAGGATCGACTTCCCCATGGACGGCGCACCCGGCTTCTCCCAGGACCCCACCCGGCCCGGCGGCACCTTCGACTACGTCTTCCGGGTGCCCGACCCCGGCACGTACTTCTACCACTCGCACGTCGGCACCCAGCTCGACCGCGGGCTGTACGGCCCGCTGGTCGTGGCCGACCCGCACGAGCCGCTCCGGTACGACGAAGAGTTCACGATCGTGCTCGACGACTGGCTCGACGGCATCGACGGCACCCCCGACGACGCCCTGCGCCGGCTGAACTCCTCCACCGAGCACGACGACACGCTGCGCAGCGAGGCGCTGGGCGGCGTGGCCGCGGAGATGCGCCACCCGCTCTACCTGATCAACGGCCGCCCGCCGGCCGCCCCCAAGACGCTCGCCGGCTCTCCCGGGCGGCGCGTCAGGTTCCGGGTCGTCAACGCGGCCGCCGACACCGCCTTCCGGGTCGCGCTCGGCGAGCACCGCATGACCGTCACCCACGCCGACGGATTCCCGTGCTCGCCCGTCACCGTGGACACGTTCGTCATCGGCATGGGCGAGCGGTACGACTTCGTCGTCACGCTCAAATCGGGCGCGTTCCCGCTGGTGGCGCAGGCCGAGGGCAAGGGCGGGCGGGCGTACGCGGTGGTGCGGACCTCGCGCGGGGCCGACACGCCGCCGCCGCGGGTCAAGGTGCCGGAGCTCAAACGACGGATGCTGAAATATCAGGACATGGACGCGCGGCCCACCGACCACCTCCCCCTCCCGACCAGAGCCGTCGCCGTGACACTCGGCATGCGCGAGTCGGGCAACGAGTGGACGCTCAACGACCGGCTCGCGAGCGACCCGCTGCGGCTGCGCGTCGAAACGGGCGAGACCCTCAGGATCGTCCTGGACAACCAGTCGCCCATGTGGCACCCGATGCACCTGCACGGCCACACCTTCCAGCTGCGCGCCCGCGGGCGGTCAGGGCCGCGCAAGGACACCGTGAACATCAAGCCGCGCGAGCGCCTGCACATCGACGTGCACGCCGACAACCCCGGCGAGTGGATGTTCCACTGCCACAACCTGTACCACCAGGAGCAGGGCATGATGGGCGCCATCGGCTACGGCCAGGCCCCGCCGCTGCGCCCCGGCATGATCCACGGCGGACACTCCTCCGGCGAGGAGAGCCACTCTCCTGGCAGGAAGGGCCGCCAGGGCGGCCGCTGACGCGCGCCGGCACTGCCATGTGGCACATCACCGTGATCACTCTTGCGACCCGGCACCGGGCTACGCGAGGATCGCCGGACTGGATCCCCGCCCTGCATGACGACACGGAGAGGCTTGTCGTGCGCGCTTCAGAGAACATCGAGCAGTTCGGTTACCGGCAGGAGTTACGCCGCGGGGTCGGGTTGACCGACCTCGTGTCCTACGGCCTGGCCTTCATGGTGCCGATCGCACCCTTCGCGATCTTCGGCCTGGTCTATGCCCGCTCCGGCGGCATGCCGGTACTGGCGTACCTCGTCGGGATGATCGCGCTCCTCTTCACCGCCGCCTCGTACGCGCAGATGGTCAAGGCGTTCCCCCTGTCGGGCTCCGTCTACAACTACGCCGGTCGCGGCATCGCCCCGCCGGTCGGGTTCATGACCGGATGGATGGTCCTGCTCGACTACATCCTCGTGCCCTGCCTGCTCTATCTGGTGGCCTCGCTCGCCATGAACGACCTCGTGCCGGACGTCCCCGTCTGGGCCTGGCTGATCGTCTTCGTGGCCGTGAACACCGGGATCAACCTGCGCGGCATCCGCATGACGGTCAGGCTCACCCGCCTGATGATCGGCTTCGAGCTGCTCGTCCTGGGGCTGTTCCTCGCCGTGGGCCTCTGGGCGCTGCTCCAGGGCAAGGGCCACGGGTTCAGCCTCTCACCGCTGTTCAACCTACAGACCTTCTCGTGGCCGGTGATGTTCGCCGCGGTCTCCGTGGCGGTTCTGTCGTTCATCGGCTTCGACGGCATCAGCATGCTCGTCGAGGAGTCCACCGGCGGCTCGGCCCAGGTGGGCAGGGCGATGCGGGTGGCGCTGCTGCTCGCCGGTCTGCTCTTCGTCACCCAGGTCTGGGTCGCCTCCCTGCTGGTGCCCGACCCCGGCGGGCTGCTGGTCGAGGACAGCGGCACCGCGTTCTACGCCGCCGCCGCCGTGGCGGGCGGCGCATGGCTCAAGGACGTCACCCTGACGGCCACCGCGCTCTCCTGGGGCGTGGCCAACACCATGGTCGCCCAGGTCGCGGTGTCGCGCCTGCTCTACGCGATGGCGCGCGACCGGCAGCTCCCGTCGTTCCTCGCCAAGGTGTCGGTCAGGCACTCGGTTCCGGCCAACGCCATCGTCTTCGTCTCCCTGCTGTCCGTGGGCATCGGCCTGTGGATGTCCAGCCGCTCCGACGGCGTCGACCTCCTCACCAGCCTGATCAACATGGGCGCCATGGCCGCCTTCATCGTCCTGCACGTGTCGGTGATCGTGCACTACGCGCTGCGCCGCGGCTCCGACAAGCTGTGGTCGCACCTCGTCGCGCCGCTGATCGGCATGGGCATCCTGGTCTTCGTGGTGATCAACGCCAACGTCCTCGCCCAGGTGGTGGGCCTCGCCTGGCTGGGCGCCGGCGTCGTGGCACTGGCCGTCCTCTATGCCCTGGGCCGCCGGCCGGCCCTGGACGGCATGCCCTCCCAGGCTGGACGGGAGCCGACGAGGACCTCCGCTCCATGAGCGCGCTGCCCCTCCACCAGGACCTCTACCTCATCGCCCACGACCAGTCGGGCAGGCCCCTGATCCATCAGTCGTCGATGTCGCTCGGGCTGGCCGGCGCCGTGCTGCTCGACCTCGCGCTCGGCGGGCGCGTCGCCGTCGCCAAGGGCCATGCCGCCGCCACCCGGCGCGCTCCCACCGGCGACGCGATCGCCGACGGCCTGGTATCCCTCCTCCTGCGCCACCACGCCGGCAGGGAGCTCAGGTATCTGCTCAAGAAGACGGCGGACGGCATCCACGACCGCACCCGGGAGGCGCTGCTCGCCTCGGGCGTGCTGGTCCAGGTGAGCGGGCGCCGGCTGGGCGTGCTGCCGTACACGCGCTACGAGCCCGCCGACATCGCCTCGATCGTGCGGGCCTCCGCCGGGGCGCGCTCGGCGGTCGAGGGCTGGAAACAGCCGGACGCACGGTGCGCCGCGCTGTGCGGGCTGGTGGCCGTGCTGCGGGTCGAGCAGGAGCTCTATCTGGACCAGCCGGGCGCCCGGCTGGTCGCCCGCCTGCGCGAGATCGCCCGCGAGAGCTCCCCCGTGGTCGGCGAGGTGGTCACGGTGGTCGACGCGCTCGTCGGCGAGGCCGCCGTCGCCGTCTACCGCTGACCGGCCTCAGGGGAAGAGGGCGCGGAGTTGCGAGACCACCTCGACGACGGGCGCCACCTCTGCGGCGCGGACCGAGAGCCGGCTGAGCGCGTCGAGGATGCGCGACCGGTCAGGCTCGGTCTCCGCCAGCTCCTGCCGGATGTCACCCGCGTCCCTGCGCGCCCGCGCCGGCTCGGCGAGGTCGGCCTCGTGCGCCGCGAGCAGGCGCTCCAGCCGTTCCAGGAGCGCTCCCGCCTCGCCGCCCGCCGGATCGCCGCCGTTGACGACGACCGCGCGGGCGTGGACGCCCATCGCGATCGGCCCGCTGATCCGGCCGTCGCCGCTGACGTGCACGCCGTATTCGTCGCCCATGGGATCTCCTCGCTCGTCACGCGCCCGGCCGGGCACTGGTGTGGACGGTCGCCGACGCGTGCCGGCCGAAGGCGATGGGGCCGCTGACCGAGCCGCCCGCGCCCACGGACACGGTGTTCATGGTCACGCTGGCCGCCTGCAACCGGTAGGCCCCCGTGTCGACCTCGTGATCCTCCAGGAAGTCGAGGACGGCCTCGGTGAGCCGCTGCTCGATCATCCGGGTGTATTTCGCGACGTCGAGCACCTGGATGTAGGTCTGCAGGTCTTCGCTCGCCCCGAGCTCGCGGACGCTGAAGCGGGCGCCGTAGGGATAGACGATGTGTTTGTGCGGGTCGGGCGTCATCAGGCTCTGGCGCACGGCCTGCACCGCGGTGCGGGCGACCCGCGCGGGGGCGGCCAGCACGTCGCGCAGCAGCCGGAGCTTGAACATCTTGACCCCCTCCCACGCGATCCGCACGCCGGTCATCGTCGGCAGCTGGTCGACCACGTGGTAGGCGCCGAGGGCCGGCGGCAGAACGGTGACGACGAACTGGGTGTAGAGCATCCGCCCCTCGACCGCGAGGTAGATGAAGGCGGACGTCAGCGCCTCCTGGTCTTCCGCCGGGGCGACGAGGTTGCCGCTGGGGTCGCGGATCTCCTGGCCGTCGTTGTTGATGGTGAGCCGCTGGTAGTAGCGCACGCCGCCCTGGGGGTGGCGGATGATGGCCTCGATCTCCTCGGGCGTGACCTCGCATTTCGGCAGGCCGTGCTGGCCGATCATGGGATGCGCCGTCCTGGTGCGGTCACCGTGCCAGTCGCTGACCGTGAAGATGCCCCTGGTCACCACGTGGTCGCCGATGTCGAGGCGCTGGATGCCCTCGTTGGGCCGCAGGACGCGGTCGCGCATGTCCTTGAGGCGCTCGCGGACGAACGCGTGCAGCTCCACCGGGTCGATGTCGACGGGGTCGTTGCGCCGCCTGCTCACGTGGTCGTGGCGGACGCGGTCGAGCTCGACGGCGATCGACCAGCTGCGCTCGATGGACCCGGCGCCCATGAACGCGTCCTCGTTGGCGTACATCGTCACGTTGCCCCACTGGGCCCTGCGGATGTAGTCGAGGCGGCGGGCCGTCTTGGGGTGGGTGACCCCGGTGACCGGCTCGGGCGTGCCCGGCCTGAGCGTGCCGGCGAGCGTGAGGTAGATCGCCACGCGGTAGACCACGACGATGGCGAGCGTGGCGGCCGGGATGAACAGGATCTCGACCAGCGTGCTCCCGCCTCCGCCGGATGAGGACTCCGGCTCGTACGCGCTGGAGTAGGTCGAGCCGGAACCGGTCAGGTCGTCCAGCATCGGGGCCAGGCCGTACATGAAGGGCCACAGGACGACGAGCGCCCCCGTGAGCAGGATCGTCACGCGCACGCGCAGCGGCGCTCGGCGGACGCCGTCGACGGTGAGCAGGACGAAGGGGACGAGGACGAGCATCCACATGATCGTGGTGAACGGGGTGAGCAGCAGGCCGGCGGCGAACAGCAGGGTGATCATCCCGTCGCGGACGGTGAGGATCGCGCGGGCGCGGCGGCAGTGGTGGAGCACCGGCATGAGGTCGAACCCGCCGTAGGAGGGCGGGATCGCACGATAGGGGTCGAACAGCAACTCGTCGAGCACCCGGTCGCGGAAGCCGTTGTCGAGGTAGGCGGCGGCGCAGAGATAGCGCGTGGCGTTGCTGACGGGCGGCGGGCCCGATGACGAATCCGCGGTGCGCCGGAATTGCGCGGACGAGCTGTCTACTGCCATGTGTTCCGCCCTTCCTTTTACGTTCGGAACCGACCCTAGGGGAGCTTGTTCAAATAGTCTCGGCGTCAGCAAAGCGCGCGCAAAAAGGTGTAGGACAAATGCAGCATTTCGCCGGAATTGATGAAATATGCGGGAGGACGCGTTGACCCACGACCCCGGCTCCAGCTGCCTGTGCGGACGATGCGGGTCTGACGTCGGCGGCCTGCTCCAGTGCCCGCGCTGCCGGGCCCGGCTCTCCTCCCCCGCTACACCCTCGCCGGGCACGCACCGCCCCGGGCCTTACCGTCCGCGGCGGCGCGCACCGCTCTGGCGTCGGATGCCCCTGCTCACCGGCCTGGCCGCCGTGAGCCTGGTGGCCGCCGTGAGCTGGTGGGCCGTCGCCGGCCGCGCCCCGGCGCCCGCCGGGACCGCCGGCGCGGGACAGGCCGGGGCGTCCGAGCCCGCGGGGGACGCGCTCCCGCCGGCCGCCGGCGAGACTCCCTCCGCCTGGCCGCCGGCCGACCCCACCCCCTCGCCGGGCGCGGCGGCGGAGCAGCAGGCCGGAGCCCTGAACGACCTGCTGTCCAGCAGCAGCTCCGCACGTACCAGCCTCTCCGAGGCGATCGAGCGCGCGCGGAGGTGCGAGCGGCGCGGGCGCGACACCATCCAGGACATCACCGACCGCCGGCGCGGGCAGCTCACCGACGCCCGCGCGCTGGATGTGACGGCGCTCGAGGGCGGCACGGAGCTCAAGGACGCCCTCGTCGACGCGCTCAGCGCCTCGTACGAAGCCGACGCGGCGTTCCTCGCCTGGGCGCGGCGGCAGAGCGGCGGAAATTGTACGGGCTCCACCGCCGGCGACCGCGACTTCCGCCGCGGCATCGACAGATCCGAAGACGCACAGGCGGCGAAAGTCCGCTTTTCCGAAATGTGGCGCTCAATAGCGACGAAATACGATTTGACCGCCTGGAAGCCGGACCACATCTGACGTATCGATATTCGCAGCGCGGGGCCGCTGTGTTACAGCTGGCTCACGAGCGCGGTGCGGCCGTCGAGCACGCGGTCCTCGACGTCGTCGAGCGCCAGGCGTACGGCGCCGAGCACCACTCCCTCGTCGCCGAGCGCCGACATGCGCACCTCGGGCGTGCGGATGCACCAGCGGTCGAGCTCGCGCCTGAGCGGCTCGATGAGCACGTCGGCCGAGCGCGAGAAGCCACCGCCGACCACGACCATCTGCGGGTCGAGCGCCAGCACCAGCGCGGAGGCGCCGAGCGCCAGGTCCTTGACGTAGCGGCGGACGGCCGCGGCGGCGGCCTTGTCGCCGGCCCGCGCGGCGGCGAACACGTCGCCCGCCTCGCCGCTGGCGGCGCTCAGACGTTCCTGCGCCCGGATCCACCCGAGCACCGGCAGCGCGCCGATCTCGCCCGAGGCGTTGGCGAAGCCCCTGTGCAGCTTCCCGTCGATGACCAGGCCCGCGCCGGTGCGGAGCCCGGCCAGCAGGAACACCATGTCCTTGGCGTAGCGGGCCACGCCGCGCCAGCACTCGGCCAGCGCGGCGAGCTTGCTGTCGTTCTCCACCAGCACGGGGCCGGGGGCCAGCCGGCGCACGTGCGCGGCCAGGTCGACGCCGGTCCACTCGGGCAGCGCCTCCGAGAGCAGCACCCGGCCCGCGCCGTCGACCAGGCCGGTCGTGCCGACGCCCGAGGCCCACACGTCGCCACCGGCCAGGCCCGCCCCTTCCAGGCATTCCGCCGCGGCCCGGTCGACCGCCTCCAGCCGCTCGACCCGTCCCATCCCGGGCGTGACGGGCACGCGGGCGCTGTGCAGCACGGCGCCGTCCAGGTCGGCGACGACCGCGCGGATCTTGTGGCGGCCGATGTCGACGCCGAGCACCCGCCCCGCCTCGGCACGGAAGCGGTAGCGCCTGGCCGGGCGGCCCACGCCCCCCGCGGTGGCGCCCGCCTCGGCGACCCAGCCCTTGTTCAGCAGCTCGCGGACGACGTCCTCGGTGGACGCGCGCGACAGGCCCGTGCGCTTGGCGACCTCGGTGAGCGTGAGCGACGGCCCGCCCTGCAGCGTCTTGATCACGGCGAGCGCGTTGAGCTGCCTGAGCCGCGACAGGTCACCACCGCTCAGTCCGCCGGCCATCGGTCCCCCTTGCTGTCAGCTTTCCCAGACCGAATAATGATGCTTTCCATGATATTTCTTCGGCGAAGGTTCCATGACTGAGGTGACTCTAGCCGTCGTCGGCGGCGGCCTGCGAGGGCTGACCTACACGCGCCGCGCGCACGCCACGGGCGCCGGGCGGGTGGTGGCGGTGGCGGATCCCGACCCGCTCCGGCGCGCCCTCTTCGTCGAGGAGTTCGGCATCGCGCCGGAGCGGGCGCACGCCGGCTGGAAGGAGCTCGCGGCGGGCGGGCGGGTCGCCGACGCGGCCGTCATCGCCACCCACGACCAGCTGCACACCGAGCCCGCGGTGACGCTGGCGGACCTCGGTTACCACACTCTCCTGGAGAAGCCGATGGCCACGAGCGAGCCGGAGGCGGCCAGGATCGCCGACGCGGCCCGGCGCAACGGCATCCTGCTCGCCGTCTGCCACGTGCTGCGGTACACGCCGTACACGCGCCTGGTAGTGCCACGACATCGACTGGCTGGTGCACCTCTTCGAAAGGCAGCCCGCCCGGGTCTCGTCGTTCGGCTCACTGTCGCGCATCCACGCCGGCGACCGGCCCGCAGGGGCTGCCGACCGGTGCCTCGACTGCCCGGTGGAGCCGTCGTGCCCGTACTCGGCGCCCCGGCTCTACCTGGGCTGCCTCGGCGATCCGTCGAGCGAGTTCTGGCCGCTGTCGGCCGTCACCCCAGGCCGCACCGAGGAGGACGTGCTGGAGGCGCTGCGCACCGGCCCGTACGGACGCTGCGTGTACGCGTGCGACAACGACGTCGTGGATCACCAGGAGGTCGTGATGGAGTTCGGCGACGGGGCGACGTGCTCGTTCACGATGAGCGCGTTCACCCCCATGGAGCACCGGCGCACGCGGCTGTTCGGCGCCCACGGATACGTCGACGGCGACGGCGGCGTGCCGCGCGTGGTCGACTTCCGTACGGGCGCCGAGGAGCTCGCCGCCGTGGCCACGGGTGACGCCACCCTGCTCCGGTCGGACGCGGCCGAGAGCCTGATGACGCACCGCGTGGTGTGGGCCGCGGAGCAGGCCCGCCTCACGGGCAGGGTCGTGACCCTCCAGGGATCCTGACGCTCAGCCCCAGATCTCCTGGGCGGTCTCCACGATCAGGGCGAGCTTGGCGAACTGCTGGTCGGCCGTGAGCTGGTTGCCCTCGACGGTGGAGGAGAACCCGCACTGCGGCGACAGGCAGAGCTGGTCGAGGTCGACGAACTTCGCGGCCTCGTCGATGCGCCGCTTGAGCGTGTCCTTCGACTCCAGCTCGCCCGACTTGGTGGTGACGAGCCCGAGCACCACCATCTTGCCCGGCGGCACGAACCGCAGCGGCTCGAACCCGCCCGACCGCTCGTCGTCGTACTCCAGGAAGAACCCGTCCACCTTCAGCTCGCCGAACAGCGCCTCGGCGACGAAGTCGTATCCTCCTTCCGCCGCCCAGGAGGAACGGAAGTTGCCGCGGCACATGTGCGTCGTGATCGTCATGCCGTCGGGCTTGCCGGCGAGCGCGGCGTTGATCTGCCGGATGTAGCGCAGGTGCATGTGGTCGGCGTCGTCGCCGCGCGAGGCCAGCTCCGCCCGCTGGGCCGGGTCGTTGAGGTAGGCCAGGCTGGTGTCGTCGAACTGCAGGTAGGTGCAGCCCAGAGCGCCGATCCTGCGCACCTGCTCGGCGTAGGCGGCGCTGAGGTCCCGCCAGAACTCCTCCACGTCGGGATAGACCGCGGGGTCGATGGCCGCGGGCCCGCCCCGGTAGTGGACCATGCTGGGCGAGGGGATGGTCAGCTTGGGCACGACGCCGGCGCCGCGGACGGCGAGCGTGTCGCGCAGGAAGGCGAAGTCGTCGGCGAAGACGGGCTCGTTCAGCTTGATCCGGTCGTGGACGCGCAGCGCCGCCGGGGTGAACTCGATGTCGCCCTGCTCGTTGTGGAAGCGAACCGTGATGTGCTCGTCGGAGGCCTGGCCGATGCCGCCGAGCTGGTAGATGAAGTCCATGTGCCAGGAGGCCCGCCTGAACTCACCGTCGGTCGCGCTCCGCAGCCCGGTCTCCTCCTGGCGGCGTACCACCTCTCTGATGGCCTCGTCCTCGGCCTCGCGCAGCGCGTCGCCGGTGAGGCTCTCGCGGGCGCGGAGCAGCGCGGGCGGGCGCAGGAGGCTGCCGACGTGGTCGGCGCGGAACGGGGGTGTGGTGTGCACTGCTGATCATCTCCTCGGATGGAGGCCGTGGTCGGGGCCCCCGTAGAGCGTGCGGAGCGGTGCTTTGAGCAGCTTGCCCGCCGCGTTCTTGGGCAGTTCGGCAACGATTTCCAGATATTTCGGGATCTTGAAGCGGGCCAGCCGCCCGTCCAGGTGCGCCAGCAGCTCGGCGGGGTCCGCCTTCGCGCCCGGCCGCGTCACGACCAGGGCCTTGCCGACCTCCCCCCACCTGTCGTCGGGCACGCCGATCACCGCGCACTCGGCGACCGCCTCGTGACCGTGAAGGACGCTCTCCACCTCGGCGGGGTAGACGTTCTCGCCGCCGGAGATGATGACGTCCTTGAGCCGGTCGGAGATGCGTACGTAGCCGTCCTCGTCGGCGACGCCGACGTCTCCTGAGCGGAACCAGCCGTCGGGCGAGAGCACCTTCGCGCTCTCCTCCGGCCGCCCCCAGTAGCCGGGCATCACGTTCGGGCCCTGGACGTACACCTCGCCCGGCTCGCCCGGCGCCGCCGTGGAGCCGTCGGGCGCGACCAGGCGGACGTCCGAGAAGAAGCACGGCACCCCGGCCGTGCCCGCCTTGGCGATCGAGTGCTCGGCCCCCAGGAAGAGGGCGCCGGGCGCCGTCTCGGTCATCCCGTAACCCTGCAGGAACGTCAGCCCCCGCTCCTGGTAGGTCCTGATCAGCGGCTCGGGCACCGGCGCGCCGCCGCACAGCAGGTGGCGCAGGCTCGACAGGTCGGCCCCCGCCCAGCGCGGCGAGCTCGTGAGGAAGCCGAACATCGACGGCACCCCGAACATCACCGTGACCCGCTCCGACTCGATCAGGTCGAACGTGCGCTCCACGTCGAACGACGGCTCCAGGATCGCCCTGCCGCCCTTGAGCAGGGTCGGGATCAGCGTCTGCGCCAGCGCCGCGATGTGGAACATGGGGGCGCTGACCAGCGTCACCTCGTCGTGCGCGAGCGGCACGTCGACGAGCAGGTTGACGGTGTTCCACGTGAGGTTGCCGTGGGTGAGCATGGCGCCCTTGGGGCGGCCGGTCGTGCCCGACGTGTACATGATCAGGCACACGTCGTCCTGTCCCACGGGCTCGTCGACGGATTCGGCCGACCCGCTCCGCAGGAACTCCTCGTACGTGTCCGGCCGGACGTGCCCGCCGGGGAGGTCCGCGCCGTCCTGCCCCTCGCCCAGCACGACGATCCGGGCGCCGGCGTCCTCGATGATGTAGCGCAGCTCCGGCGTGGCCAGCCGGGTGTTGAGCGGGACGAACACCGCGCCGAGCAGCCCGGCGGCGAAGAACGTCTCCACCATCGAGGGCTGGTTGGCCCCCAGGAAGGCCACCCGGTCGCCGCGCCCCACGTCGAGACCGGCCAGTGCCGAAGCCAGCCGGTACGAACGATCGCGCAGGTCACGATAGGTGTGGTCGCGCCCGCGGTAGCTCAGCGCCACCCGCTCGGGCGTCATGCGCGCCCTGCGTGCCGGCCACGAGCCTGTCCCCTGATTCCGCATCGGCACTCCTTGACGCTCAAGCCCTCAAGCTAGGCCAGATCACGATCGCTGTCACCGTTCTGCCCAACTTTCGTCGGCGACCGTGTCGAGGAGCCCGTCCGCGACCGCCACCGCCTCGGGCCTGAACCGCTCGTGCAGCGAGTGGCAGACCCGCTGGGCCTTCTCCGCGGGCCAGTCGGTCGGCAGGTAGCGCAGCGGGAGCCGCGGATCGGCCCTGATGATCTGCAGCCAGCCGGTGAGCAGCATCAGGGAGCGGGCGAGGTCGTCGGGCGCCTCCGGCGCGGGATCGGCCCGGTCCCAGCGGCTCAGGAACTCCCGGTAACGATCGCCCAGGCCCTCCAGGTCGTACGCCTCGCGTACCAGGGTGTGCATGTCGGTCGGGCGCCTCGGCTCGGCGCGGAAGACCTTCACGTTCGCGCCGAGATCCTCGACCACCTGGGCGGGATCCACCTCGCCGGGCGCGATCCAGAGCCCGTTCTGCAGCGGCCCGAACCCGGCCCAGATCAGCCGCGAGCGCAGCTCGTGCCGCTGCCGCTGCCACGACTCGGGCAGCGAGAAGCCGATCAGCGTCCAGCGGTCGTCGCCCGCGTCGTTGACCACGCCGCTGTGCCAGATGCGCCGCTCGCCGTCCCTGAGCACCTCGGCGCTGGTCGGGGTGAGGCCGAAGTACATGCGGCGGCCCGCGCGGCGCCGGCGCAGCAGGCCGCGGCGGACCATCCGGGTCAGCGTCGAGCGCGTGGCCTCCTCCGAGATCCCCACCCTGGCGAACGCCTCGATGAAACTTCTCGACGCGACGCAGACCCCGCGACCGTATACGTGATCTCCAAGAAAGGTGAGAATCACCGATTGAGGCCGCATGGCAGCCCTCCTCAGATATTCGGCAATCTATTGACAGCCGTAATGTACCTGCCTACATTCAGGCCACACGCGACGGCTCCCTAGAGACCGAGCCGCCTCACGCAGTTGGCACGGAGGTCCTGATGCGCAGGTTGCTCCCGTCCCTGGCCGTCCTCGTGCTCGCCGTCGCCGCGTGCGGCGGCAGCGGCGGCGGCGGTGACGGACCAGGCGCGCAAGATCCGATCAAGGTGGGCCTCATCGTCTCCCTGACCGGCAACTACACCCCGCTCGGCAGCGAGGACAAGAAGGCCGTCGAGCTGGCGGTCGAGCAGGTCAACGCGCAGGGCGGGCTGCTCGGCCGCACCGTCGAGCTGGTCACCCGGGACGACAAGACCGCGCCCGACCAGGGCATCGTGGCCTACAACCAGATCAAGGGCGAGATCGACGCCCTGATCGGCCCGGTGTTCTCCAACTCGGCGCTCGCGATCGAGCCGCTCGCGCAGCGCGACAAGATGCCGTACCTGTCGCTGGCGCCCACCCAGGAGCAGGTCGAGCCGATCAAGCCGTACATCTTCGTCACCCCGGCCCTGTCCAGCATGTACGCCGAGCGCTACCTGCAGTACATCCAGGCCGAGGGCATCAAGACGGTAGCCGTCGCCTGGGACTCCAAGAGCGCCTATTCGGTCTCGGGACACGAGGCGATGGTCGAGCTCGCCCCCAAGTACGGCGTGACGATCGCCGTCGACGAGTCGTACGAGACCACGACCTCCGACTTCAGCCCGCTGTTCCAGCACGTGCGCGACTCGAAGGCCGAGGCGCTCGTCTTCTGGGGCTCGGGCGCGCCCGGCGTGACCGCCGCCAAGCAGTACGTGGCCTCCGGGCTCAAGACGCCGCTGTTCCTCACCGCTTCGCAGGCCAGCAAGCTGTGGCTGGAGCCGATGGGCGACGCCGCGGAGGGCATGACCGTGCAGAGCGCCATCGGCGTGGTCGGCGAGCACCTGCCCGACGGCAAGCAGAAACAGGTCATCGAGCAGATGGCCACGCCGTACGAGCAGAAGCACGGTTACCCGCCGCCGCAGTTCGCGCAGGACGGATACAGCGCGAGCCTGCTGCTGTTCGAGGCGGTGAGGAAGGCGAACAGCACCGACAAGACCAAGATCCAGCAGGCTTTGGAGACCATGGACCTGATCACGCCGAACGGCCGTTTCCAGTACTCCCCCACCGATCACTCCGGGCTCTCCCCCGACTTCATCTCGGTCAACACGGTGAAGAACGGCCAGTTCGTCCCCACCGAATGGGCCAAGGACGAGCTCGCCAAGACCGTCGCCGCGGCGGGGTAGCGCGTGCTGGAGGTCACCGGGGTGTCCCGATCCTTCGGGGGCGTCTACGCCGTCCGCGACGTCTCGCTGAGCGTCGCGGACGGCGAAGTCTGCGGCGTCATCGGCCCGAACGGAGCCGGCAAGTCCACGCTGTTCAACCTGATCACCGGCCATCTGGCGGCCGAGCACGGCCGCATCTCGTTCCTCGGGCACCGCGTCGACCGGCTCGCGGCGCACCGGCGGGCCAGGCTCGGCATGTCCATCGTCTTCCAGGCCGCCCGGGTCTTCCGCGGCATGACGGTCAGAGAGAACGTCATGGTGGGGCTGCACGGGCGCACCCGGGCGGGGTTCGTCTCGGCCGCGCTGCGGCTGCCGCGGCACCGGCGCGACGAGCTGGAGATCGCCGCCGAGGCCTCGCACGCCCTCGAACGCGTGGGCCTGGCCGAATGGGCCGACCGCCCCGCCGACCTGCTGCCCATCGGCCAGCAGCGGGCGCTGCAACTCGCCCGCGCCCTGTGCGCCGAACCGAAGCTGCTGCTGCTCGACGAGCCCGCGTCCGGCCTGCGCGGCAACGAGCGCGAACGCCTCGCGGCGCTGATCGAGGAACTGCGGGCGAGCGGCCTGACCATCCTGCTCATCGAGCACGACGTGGCCTTCGTGACCCGGCTCGCCGACCGCGTCGTGGTGCTCGACCTCGGGCAGGTCATCGCCGAAGGCACCCCCGCCGAGGTGCGGGCCGACCCGCTGGTGCTCGCCGCCTACCTCGGACAGGCCTCATGATCGACGTCAAGGACCTGGTGGTCTCGTACGGCACCGCGACCGCGCTCGAACACCTCACCCTCACCGTGCGGCGCGGCGAGATGGTCGCCCTGCTCGGCCCGAACGGCGCCGGCAAGTCGACGCTCGCCAACACCCTCGCCGGCCTGCTCAAACCCTCCTCCGGCACCGTGGAGGCCGGCGGCCGGGTCGCGCTCATCCCCGAGGGCCGCCAGCTCTTCCCCGACCTGACCGTGGCCGACAACCTCGCGCTCGGCGGCTGGCGCTCCGGGCAGCGCGACCCGTCCCTCGTCTACGGCCTGCTGCCCCGGCTCGCCGAGCTCGCCGGCCGGCGGGCGGGCGTGCTGTCCGGCGGAGAGCAGCAGATGGTGGCCTTCGGGCGGGCCATGATGTCGCGGCCCGACGTGCTCGTCGTGGACGAGCTCTCCCTGGGCCTGGCCCCCAACGTGACCGCCGACCTGGCCGCGCACCTCGCCGCGCTCAACACCGAGCAGGGGCTGACCGTGCTGCTCATCGAGCAGAACGCGCGGCTGGCGTTCGAGCTGTGCCGGCGGGCGTACGTGCTGGAGTCGGGGCGGCTGGTGACCGAGGGCGAGTGCGCGGTGCTGGCCGACGACCCGCGCGTGGCCAGCGCGTACCTGGGAGGGGCCATCACATGAGCGCACCCGGAAAGGCGGTCACATGAGAACGCGCCGGGAGGCGGCCGCATGAGCGCCTTCCTCACCTATCTCCTGAACGGCCTGGCGGTCGGGTGCGCGATCGCGCTCATCGGCAGCGGCCTGGTCGCCATCCACCGGGTCACCGGTGTGGTCAACTTCGCGCAGGGCACGTTCGCCGTCGTCGCGGGGCTGTGCACGTCCTCGCTGCTCGGGCTCGGGTTCCCGCACGGACTGAGCGAGCTGGCCGCCGTGCTGGCCGCGGCGGTCGCGGGCCTGCTGACCGGGCTGGCCGCCATCGGCAAGCGCGGCACCACGCCGCTGTCGGCGCTCATCGTCACGCTGGGCGTCGGCGTGCTCGCCTACGCCGTCGAGATCATCCTGTGGGGCGACCAGCCCCGCTCGGCGCCCGGCCTGGCCGGCTCCGTGACCCTGGCGGGCGCGCGCATCCAGACCCAGCACCTGCTCGTCATCGGCGTGACCGCCGCCACGTTCGTGCTGCTCGCGCTCTTCTTCGGCCGCACCTACCTGGGCAAGGCGCTGACGGCCTGCGCCTCCAACCCGTACGCGGCCCGCGTGGTCGGCATCGACGTCAGGAAGATGGGGCTGCTGGCCTTCGCGCTCGGCGGGCTGCTCGGCGGCATCGCCGGGGTGCTGGTGACGCCGCTGCGGCCCATCTCGTTCGACACCGACGTCACGCTCATCGTGAACGGCTTCGCCGCCGCCGTCTTCGGCGCGCTCACCCGGCCCGTCATCACGCTCATCGGCGCGCTGGTGCTCGGCGTGGCCGAGACCATGGCCGCCGGCTACGGCTACGGCTCCCACCAGCTGGAGGTGGCGCTGGGGCTCATGCTCGTCGTCATGATCGTCCAAGCCAGCCGCCGCTCGGCCATCTCCCTGGAGTCCACATGATCAGGCTGCCGCTGAGAACCGGTGCCGGGCTCCTGATCGCCGCCGTCACGCTCGCCCTCCCCGCGGTGCTCGACGACAGCGCGCTGGCCGTGTACATCCTGCTCGGCCTGGCCGCCATGGTCACGGTCGGGGTGTCGCTGCTCATGGGGTACGCCGGGCAGGTCTCGCTCGGCCAGGGCGCCTTCTACGCCATCGGCGCCTACACCGCCGCCCTGCTCGCCCTGAACGGCGTGCCACCCCTCGCGGGGCTCGTCGCCGCACCCGTGGTCGCCGCGCTGTCGGCGCTCGTGATCGGCACGCCGCTGCTGCGGCTGCGCGGACACCATCTGGCCTTCGCGACGCTGGCCATGCAGCTCATCCTGCTCTCGCTGGCCGGCCAGCTCGAGTTCACCGGCGGCGACATCGGGTTGCAGGCCATCCCGCCGTTCTCCGTCGGGTCGTTCGAGGCGGCGGACGCGGCCACGTACGCGTACCTGACCTGGGCGGGGGTGGCCCTGGTGATGCTCGTGACGCACAACGTCATCACCTCGCGGCCGGGCCGCGCCCTGCGCGCCCTGGCCACCAGCGAGACCGCGGCCGCCTCCTCGGGGATCCCGGTCGGGCGCTACAAGCTGGTCGTGTTCGCGCTGTCGGCGGCCTTCGCCGGGCTGGCGGGCGGCATCTACTGCTTCTACACCGGCTACGTGGCGCCGGGATCGTTCCCCGTGCTCATCTCCATCCAGTACATCGTCATGGCCGTCGTCGGCGGGCTCGGCACGATCTGGGGCGCCGTCGTCGGAGCGAGCGCGATCACGCTGCTCCTGCAGGTGCTGAACACCCTGGGCGCGCTGCCCGGCATGCCGACGTACGCGCCGAGCGTGCTCTCGTACGCTGTCTACGCCCTCGTCCTCATCGTGGTCGTCCTGTTCCTCCCCCAGGGCCTCCTGCCCGCCGTCGCCGGCCGGCTGCAGGGGAAGCGGCGAAGCACTCCCGTGGAGAGCCGCTGACGCGCGCCGGGCCGGCCGTCGGTAGGGTGGCCCGCGACACGTCGAGGAAGGGTGTGACATGCCGCACGAGTGGCCGGAGTGCCTGCCGGTGGGGGCGGTCCGCTTCGCCCGGCCGACAGCCCGCTTCGAGGACTGCCTGGTCTTCTACCGGGACGTGCTCCAGCTCCCGGTGATCGCCTCGTGGCGGGGGCACACCGGTTACGACGGAGCCGTCTTCGGACTGCCCGGGACACCCGTCCACCTCGAGCTCACGCAGCACGGCGAGACACCCGAGATCCCGGCCCCGTCCACGGAGAACCAGCTGGTGCTCTACCTGGCCGGCCACGAGGCGGTGGCGGCCGTCGTCGAGCGGCTGGCCGGTCTGGGGCACCGGCCCGCGCCGCTGGACAACCCCTACTGGGCCGAGCGGGGCGCGGTCGCGTACGCCGACCCTGACGGGTGGATGGTCGTGTTCGCGCCATGGATCTTCGGCCAGGACCCCGTGCCCACCGTCGCCTGAGGCTTTCTCTCCCGTCGCCCCCGGGCGACACTGGACGACATGTCCAATATCGCACCCGTTCCCGTGTTGCGCGGTCGCGGCGAGGAGGAACGTGCCCTGCTCCGGTTACTGGACGGCGCCCGCTCGGGTTCCGGCGGGGCGTTGCTGCTGGTGGGAGCGCCGGGAATGGGCAAGACGGCGCTGCTCGACCTGGCCGCCGCGCACGCCGCCCGCGACTTCCGCGTGCTGCGGGTCGCGGGCGTCGAGCCGGAGTCGCGCCTCCCGTACGCGGGGCTGCACGGTCTGTTGCGCCCGGTCGCCGCGCACGCCGCGGCGCTGCCGCAGGCGCAAGGGCGAGCCCTGGCGGAGGCCATGGAGTCCGGGACGCAGGCCGGGCTCGCCCTGCCCGCCGCCGTCCTCGGCCTGCTGTCGGCGGTGGCGACCCGGCGGCCGGTCCTGGCCTGCGTGGACGACGCGCATCTGCTGGACCCGGCCAGCCGGGAGGTGCTCGCCTTCGTGGCGAGGCGGGTGTCGCACGAGCCGGTGGCGCTGCTGTTCACCACGAGAGCGGAGGGGATGGACGGCGTGCCGGTCCGCGTGCTGGGCGGGCTGGACGAGGTGGCCGTGCGGGAGCTGGCCGACGACCTGGCGCCCGGCAGGATCGCCGGCGACCTGCTGGCGGCGCTCGACCAGATCGCCCGCGGCAACCCCCTCGCGCTGGCCGAGCTGATCGGCGGCCTCACCCCGGACCACTGCGCGGGCCTGGCCGTCCCGCCCACCGCGCTCCCCCGTGGCGGGCGGCTGTGGCACGAGCACGCGGGCCGGCTCGCCGCCCTGCCCGAGGACACCCGGCGGCTCCTGCTGCTGATCGCCGCCGATCCCGGCCTGGACGTGGCGACCCTGATCCGCGCCGCCCGCCCCGGCTGCGCGCTCACCTCGCTGGAACCTGCCGAACGCGCGGGCCTCCTGCACACGGCAGGTGACCGTTACGACTTCGACGATCCGGCGGTACGCGCGGTCGCCTACCACAGTGCTCCGCTCGCCCGCCGCCGCCACGCCCACCGCGTACTGGCGACGCTGCTGGAGGAGCAGCACGCGGAGACTCCCGAAGTCCGGCTGCGGGGGACCTGGCACCGGGCCTGCACGCTCGACGAACCGGCAGGACGGGACACGGAACGGCTGGCCGGCGAGTTGGCCGCGGCGGCGCTGGAGGCCCGGCCATCAGGTGACGGCCGTCCCTGCGGGCCGGAGCCGTACCTCGCGCTCGAACGCGCCGCCGAGCTCACCGGGCACGGTCCGGCCAAGGCCGAGCGGCTGGCCGCCGCCGCCAGGCACGCGTGGATCGCGGGACGGCCCCAGGTCGCCCGCGCGCTGCTGGCCAGGCTCCGCTCGCTCACCGCGCCCGACGAGGTACGCGGCCGCGTACAGCTCCTGCACGGCAGCCTGGAACTGCTGCGCGGCGAGACCGGAAGCGCCCGCGAGGAACTGCTGGCCGCCGCGGCCCGCCTGCTGACCAGCCACCGCACGCTGGGCGTGCGCGCGCTCGTCAGGGCCGCCGACGCCAGCTACCGGGCGGGCGACAACCGGGCGTTCATCGCGATCGCCCGCCAGGCCGCCGCGCTGCGCCGCCCCGACGACGCCGCCCCGGCCCAGCTCATGTTCGAGTATCTGGCGGGCATGGCCTCCACGTTCAGCGGCTCGCACCAGGAGGCCGCAGGGCCGCTGCGGCGGGTGGTCGAGCTGGCCGGCTCCGTCCGCGATCCGGCGGTGCTCGTGTGGGCGTGCGTGGCGAGCCTGCTGCTCGGCGAGGACGCCACCGCGCACCGCCTGTCGGCCCGCGCGGTCGAGGCCGCCCGGGTGCGCGGCGCCGCCTCCGCCGTGCCGCAGCTGCTCGAGTACATGATCTACCCGGAGATCTGGATGGGCAGGTACGCCTCCGTCGCGACGACCGCGGCCGAGGGGCTGCGTCTCGCCCAGGACACCGGCCAGCTCAACACGGCGGCCCAGCACCTGGCCTGGCTGGCGATGACGGCGGCCGTCGAAGGCGACAGGGAGACCTGCCGGGTGCGTGCCGACGCAGCGATCGAGCTGGCCGACGCCCACGAGCTGGGCATCGCGGGCGCCATCGGCACCTGGGCGCTGGCCTGCCTCGATCTGGCCGCCGGCCGCCCCGCCGGCGCCGCCGCCCGGCTGCGCGCCGATCGGCGTAACAACCACGTCGTGATCCGCGTCATGGCCACGCCGCACTTCATCGAGGCGTCCGCGCGCACCGGCGACCGCGAACGGGCCGCCGCCGCGCTGCGCGTACTCGATCGCTGGGTCGGCAGCACCCGCAGCCCCGACCTGCGCGCGCTCGTGGCCCGCTGCCGGGCGCTGCTCGCCGCGCCCGGCGAGGCGGACGAGCTGTTCCGCGAGGCGCTCGACCTGCACGGGCAGGGGGTGTGCGAGTTCGAGTCGGCACGCACCCGCCTGCTGTACGGCAGCGCGCTGCGCCGCGACCGCCGCCCGGGCGCCGCCAGGAACCACCTGCACGCGGCGCTGGAGACGTTCGAACGCCACGGCGCCCGCCTGTGGACGGAACAGGCCAGGACCGAGCTGCGCGCGTCCGGCGACCCGGTACGCCTCACCCGGCCGGACACCACGCGGCAGCTCACGGCGCAGCAGATGCGGATCGCGCGCATGGTCGCCGAGGGCGCCACCAACAAGGAGGTGGCCGAGCGGCTCTTCCTGAGCAGGCGCACCGTCGAGCACCACCTCAGGAACATCTTCGACCGGCTCGGCGTCCGCTCCCGCGTCGAACTGGTACGCCTCATGTCCTGATCGGAGACCGGTGATTTCACCGATGCACGGCTGACTCCGCATCCGAACAATGGCGACAGACAGCAGTCACCCCCACTTCGAGCAGGGAGTAAGACGACGTGCAGCTCACCACCCCCCACCGCAGCGCGCGAACGTTGACCAAGCTCGCCCTCACCCTCGCACTCCTCGCCGGCGGCCTCGCCGCCGCTCCCGCCGCCCAGGCGGCCGGCCCGTACGAGCGCGGCCCGGACCCCACGGACGCCTTGCTCGAGGCGAGCCGCGGCCCGTTCTCGACGTCCCAGCGGAGCGTCTCCTCGCTGGTCGGCGGCTTCGGCGGCGGAGAGATCTACTACCCGGACGACACCAGCCAGGGCACGTTCGGGGCGATCGCCATCTCGCCCGGCTACACCGCCAGGTGGTCGAGCCTCGACTGGCTCGGCCCGAGGATCGCCTCGCACGGCTTCGTGGTGATCGGCATCGAGACCAACACCATCTACGACCAGCCCGCCAGCCGGGGCCGCCAGCTCCTCGCGGCCCTCGACTACCTGGTGGAGGACAGCCCGTCGACGGTCCGCGGCCGCATCGACCCGTCCAGGCTGGCCGTGGCCGGCCACTCGATGGGCGGCGGCGGCTCGCTGGAGGCCGCCGACGACCGGTCCTCGCTCCAGGCGGCCGTCCCGATCGCGCCGTGGAACCTGACGAAGAGCTGGTCGGGCGTGCGTGTCCCCACCATGATCATCGGCGGGGAGAGCGACAGCATCGCCCCCGTCTCCAGCCACTCCGAGCGCTTCTACGAGAGCATCCCGTCCTCGTCGGAGAAGGCGTACCTGGAGCTCAACGGCGCGAGCCACTTCTTCCCGCAGATTCCCGACACCACGATGGCCAAGTCGATGGTGGCCTGGCTCAAGCGGTTCGTCGACGACGACACCCGCTACGAGCAGTTCCTGTGCCCGCCGCCCAGCGGGCCCGCCATCGAGGAGTACCGCGACACCTGCCCCAGCTCCTGACCCCTCGCCCGGTGGCGGCCGCCTTCATCGGGGCGGCCGCCACCGGCGTGGTTGGACCCCGTCCGTGGAATGGCAGCCGAGCGGTTTCAGCCGCGGGCTGGTATGCGAAAGACCCGACGGCCGTGCCAGCTGATGTGGTCCTGTTCGACCGCGTCCAGGCCGGGCTGGGATCCCTGGCCCGGTCTTCCCGGGACATGGTGCTCGCTCTGGCCGGCCGCCCCGCCAGCTCGGGCCATGTCCTTCCTTGACCCCTGGGCTCGCCTGGAAACACCGAGGAAACAGCTCAGGGCCAAACATGTCGCCATTGAGGGGGACGCGCGGGAGCCGACCGATTCTCCTCGAATTTCAGCGGGACCACCCGATCGAAAGGACCATGAATGCGATACCGACTCACCTCTCTGGGGGCCGCCGTAGCCGTTGCCGGCTCGGTGATCGCCTGCGCCCCGGCGGCGGCATCCGCGCAAGCCGGCGCGGGCGCCCTGGCCGCCCCGCCCAGGCAGTGCGAGCCCGTCAGCTTCTCGGCCGTAAACGACCGAGCTTGCAGCTCCTCGCCGTCGATGGCTTCGACGGTCTGGTCCGCGTTAGGCAGCGTGACTCACTGCCCAGCCCGTTTCACCGCGTGAGGCGATGTTGCGGGCTGCGTTGACGTCGGCGTGCTCAGCGAAGCCGCACGACGTGCAGGAGAAGGTGGCCTGGTCGGGCCGGTTGCGCCGGTCCACGTGCCCGCACTGCGAGCACTGCTGTGAGGTGTAGGACGGATCGACGTAGATGACGGCAACACCGGCCCGGGCCGCCTTGTAGTCGATGAAGCCGCCCAACTGGTGGAAGCTCCACCCATGCAGCGTGACCCGCTGGGGCTTGCGAAGCCGTACCCGCTCGCGGATGCCCTGGAGGTCTTCCAGAGCGATCCCGCGCCCGGTGCGTTCCGCCTCGGTCACGATCTGCTTGGCGATCACATGATTGGTGTCGGCCGCGAAACGGGCCTCCTTGCGGCGACGGCGCTTGAGCAGCCGCTTGGCGGACTTGGTGGCTTTGGCCTGCAACCGGCGGCGCAATGCACGATGCCGGTGCCGCACCGCGTTCAGCCCTTTACCACTGCGCCGGACGCCGTCGCTGGTGGTGGCGATGTCGGCGATGCCCAGGTCCACGCCCAAGAACCCCTCCGGCGCGGCGGCCGGGACGTCGGGGACCTCGATGGTGGCGTGCAGGAACCACATCCCGTCCCGGCACACCAGATCCGACTCGCCACGGCGGTGGGCGGCCAGCAGGGCCAGATGCTCCTCTGAGCCGGTGAAGGCCACCCCTTTCAGCCGCCCGCCGGTCGTCCAGATCGACACCGTCCGCGCCTCATGCTGCCAGGACAGGCACCGGTCGTCATACGGCTGAGCCGCCAGCGGCCGGAAGGAGACCGGCTTGGCTTCGGCCTTGACCCGGCGCGGGGATCCGGGCCTGCCCAGATTCCCCCCGGCCAGGTTGGCGTGCAGCGTGCGATAGGCGTCGCACACCTTCTTGATCACATGCTGGGCGGCCTGGGCCGCCAGCCCGAACTCCGCCTTGACCTGATCGTAGGCGTGCCTGCGCAGATCGAAGTTACGGAAACAGCGGCGCTGGAACGCCAATGCCGCGACCAGATTCGCCGCCCGGTTGACGGCGTCCAGGGTCGCCTCCAACGCCGCCGCCTGCTGCGGCGTCGGCAGCAGCTTCACCTGCACCACCAGTTTCACAATCGAACACACTATCAAGGTCCACATCACAGCGCGGGGAAACCCGAACCCGATATCCGCGCTGTGCAAGGAGTTTCCAGTCCACATCCGCCGCTATCCGTGGGACAGCCGGCTCTGGTCCCCCTCGTATGTCGCCGCGTCCTGCGGCGGGCCACCCCTGTCGATCACCAAGGAGTACATCGAGAACCAGAAGCGGCCAGGCTGAGCCACCCCCACAGACGGCTGTCAGAGCACCGCTCGGGCCTGGCGGCCCTCCCGCGCTGTCGTTTCCTCCCGGGCGTAAACGCCCGGGGTTCCACGCCAGATCACGCTGAAGAACGGAACCGTCTGCATCACACTGCTCCAGAGCCCGCAGCGCATCAGGGTCACCTACAACAAGACGGGCGGGTCGCCCGTCACCGCACGCGTCGGATACAGGAGCAACCAAACAAGCACCGTCAAATGGGACTCCACGTGGTACACCGTGTTCGCGGGGCGGAGCATAACCAGGACCTGGAACGTCAGTTATCCGTGCGACCGTAAATGGATCGGGGCACTCCAGATCAACGACGGGAGGACCTTCGAGACGGCGGGGGCCGACTGCTGAAGCGGTCAGGCGGGGAGCTTGGCGCGGCGGGGGCGCCGCCGGATCCGGCCGGTACGTGCCGCCCGCCGCAGCAGCACGATCGTGGGCGCCAGGCAGACCAGCAGGGCGAGCAGGCTGGCCTCGGGCCCGAAGGCGCCGCCGGTCAGCGCGGACGGGCCGGAGAGCGTGACGTTCAGCAGGCCGTGGGGTGGCATGTCCGATCCGGAGATCATGACACCGAAGACCCCGGCGTGGGTGAAGTTCCAGGCGAAGTGCAGGCCGATGGGCAGCCACAGCGAGCGGGTGGCGATGTAGGCGGCTGCCGTCATGGCCCCGCCCGTCAGGGCGATCGCGAGCGCGCCCCACAGCGTGGCGTTGACGTTGACCAAGTGTGTCGCACCGAACAGCAGCGTGGATACGACCAGGGCGATCACGCTGCCGACACGTTCCTCCATGATGCGGAACAGGGCCCCGCGGAACAGGAGTTCCTCGGCGACGGCGACGCTCGCCATCATGCCCGCGCCGCCGAGGAAGCCGCCGAAGGAACCCCAGGACACGCCCTGCCAGCCGCCGAACACCGCGATCAGCGCCATCAGCACGGTGAACAGGCCGGACCCGAGCAGCGTCCCGCGCAGCAGCTGCGACCCTCTGCCCGCCTTCTCGAGTTCGGGGACGGTCGGGCGGAGCTCGACGATCCGGCAGAGCCGGCGGTAGCAGGCCAGAGCGGCGACGGCCAGGCCGGCCCCCACCGGCAGGGCGAGCACCGGTACGGGCGCGACGAGCTGGTTGATCCCGGCGGTCGCCACCATCACGCCGAACAACGCGACCAGCAGGACGGGAAAGCGGAACGTGCGCAACCGGCGCCGGCCCGTGGAGAGGCCGGCTTGCGAAGGGGGGTTCTCCTGGTGCTCCGTGGATGCCACGACCGCGATCCTCTCGATCAGGTTCCCGCGGCGTTTTCCGCGGTCCCACGGAGGTTAGGGATCTGCGCGGGGCGTTCCATCCCCCTGCGACGAACAATCGCGGTAGCTCTCACGAGGGACGGCGATCTCGCTGCCACGGCCAGGACCGCTGCCGGCGCTCGATGAAGGGCGGCGCGGCCTCATGGGTCGGGCCGGCCGAACACGATCAGGCCGAGGGACGCGAGGGTGAGCAGGCCGAGCTCGGCTCCGGCGAGCACGGAGGCGTCCACACCGCTCACGGGCTCTCCGTCACCGGCCAACCGCGCGTCCACCCCTCCCTCGGGGTCATAGTGCACGCGGACGCGCTGGTTCACCCGCAGGATGAGGTCGGACTTCGTGATCGAAAGGGGGCCCAGGGCGTCGCAGGCCAGCCGGTGGACGTGAATGGCGGAGGCCCCGTTGAAGCCCTCCTCCTCGGTGACGGCCAGGACCCGGCACGTGGTGAACCGGCCGCGCTCGTGCAGCGCCCGCTCGCCGAACGCGGCCGGAACGGTACCGGCGAAGAACAGGGCGACGAGCCCGGCGACGACCATGCCAAGGGGGTGCGCCCCAGCCTTGGCCAGCAGGGCCACCCATCCCCCCGTCACCACGAGAGCAGCCACGACGAACGCCGGCAGTGCCCCTCCCCCTGCGCCGTCCGGCCCGGCGGTGATCGCCCAGGAGATGCCGGACACCGAAGCGGTGAACAACGACAGCAGCCCCACCATCGCGATGCATCTCAGAAGCCGCCGCACGTCTGCCTCCTCCGTCCGCTCACGAAAGAATCGCCCCGGCTGCGCACGATCGCGACACTCCGCACACCGGACAGCAGGCGGCCCTCTACGCCGATATCGCCGGCTGGGCCCGGCTACGGCGTACACACCTCATGACGAGGAACACGGGGAACCTGGCGGCGTCCGGGCGGGTCGCCGCCCACTCCCGGGCGGGCTCGGGCTCGTCCATCTCGTCCAGCCACAGGCCGTGGCGGCGCAACGTGTTGAGGTACGTCGACAGCGTGCGGTGGTTGGCGCCCACCTGGCGGCGCAGGGTCGAGCGCTCGCCGTCGGCCCGCCACCAGCCCTCCGCGTGATAGCCGGCGTCGCCCGGCCAGGAGCCGGAGACGCCCTGCCCACCGGGGAAGCATGGGTGCAGGAGGGAGCAGGCGAACACACCTCCGGGCCGGAGCCCGCGGGCGGCGGTCGCGGCCGCGCCCTCGAGGTCGTCGATGTCGGACAGGCCGAACGCGCACACCACGGCGTCGAACGCTCCCACCCCGGAGGGCTCGATCGCGTCGAGCGTGCCGGGCTCGGTCGCGTCGGCGTGGACGTAGCCGATGCCGAGCGGGCTTTCGCGCTCGGCCTCCCGCGCCCTCTCGACCAGCGCCGACGAGAGGTCGACGCCCACGACAGCGGCCCCGCGGCGGGCGAGTGCGCGGCTGATCCGGCCGTGACCGCAGGCGACGTCCAGCACCCGGCGGCCCGCGAGCGGCCCCAGCAGGTCGAGCAGGCGCACGGACGCGGGGTCGTCGACGTCGTCGGGCCAGCCGGCCGCGTAGAAGCCGGCGACGTCGTCATAGCGGGCGGCCTTCGGCATGACGCCGACCCTACGCGCCGCCGCGGGGCGGGCCGAGAGATGTTCGTCGAGCGCGGAACGGTCTCCCGGCAAAGAATGTGCCACGGCAGCGCATGATTCCGGTGTGCAGCCCGCCGCCGCCTCTGCGGCCGATAGAAAGATCGGCTCCGGGGTCGAGCAGGCACGGCGGTCAACGCGGGGGTAGGAGATGGGCATGGCCCGGGTGGCGGCGGTCATCGCGCTGGCCGCGCTGGGCGGCGGCGCAGCCGCTCCGGCCGTGGCGGGCGGATCAGCGGCGGGCGGATCAGCGGCGGGCGGACCGGGGGTGGGCGGACCGCCCTGGGCGAGCGAACCACCGTCGGCGAGCCTGCGCATCGGGCAGGCCGCCGTTCCCGACCCGCTGGTCATCGGCGGTCAGGCCGTCTACACGGTGACCGTCACGAACGCGGGCGACACGGCCGCCGAGGCCGTGACCATCACCGGCACCCTCGACGAGCACGTGGCCCCCGGCCCTCTCCCCGACGGCTGCGTCCTCAACGGCCGGACCATCACCTGCGGCGGGCCGGCCCTGACGATCCCGGCGGGCCGGAGCGTGACGCGTGCGTTCCCTGTCGTGATCGACCCCGAACTCTCCGACGGCACGGCGCTGTCCAGCCGGGCCGAGGTCTCCGCGTCGGGCGCGCAGGGCGACTCCGCGCAGTTGGTCACCGAGGCCAGGGCCGCCAGGGCCGACGTCACGATCACCAAGGCGGCGACGCTCACCGCCGGCGGCGCCATCGCCTACGCGGTGACGGTCGTCAACGAGGGGCTCACGCCGGCGACCGGCGTGACGGTGCGCCATCCGGGCGGCGGCGCGACGATCGCCGACCGCCCGCCGGAGTGCCCTGGAGGCGGGCCCGCCCTCGTCTGCCCCCTCGGCACGCTCGCGCCGTCGGAGCGCAGGACGTTCATGTTCACCCTCGCGCCCGGCGAGCCCGGTCTGGTCAGGAACTGCGCCACGGTCAGCGCCGACGGCGACGAGGCGAACACCGCGAACAACCGTTCCTGCACCTCCACCGCCGTGGAACCCGTACGGGCGGCCACCACGGACGGGCCCGCCCCCGACGAGCCGGCCCCTGCCGCTCAGCCGTCGAAGGTCGAGGACCCGGAGCCGAGGCCCGAGCCGCGCGCGGCCGCCCCCGGCGAGCGGGCGGGCCGGCACGAGCACCGATCCGCGGCGCACGGCCGGGCGCCGCGCGCGGAAGGGCTCGAAGACCCGCGACCGCTCCCCATGACCGGCGTGTCGATCTGGGTGCTCGGTCTCGGGACGGCGGTGCTGCTGGCGATCGGCCTGCTCGTACGCTATTTCTCCCGCCGCGACCGGGCCAGCGGGATGCCCTGATTCCAGCCGCTGCGCGGCGCCAGCGCGTCGCGCGTCCACGTCCCGAGCACGAGCAGCGTCTTCGTGCCCGTCACGTCGCCGGCCCTGCGCAGCCTGTCGATGACCTGCTGGAGGTGCCCGAGGTCCCGCACCCGTACGTGGATCAGCGCGTCGGGGTCGCCGGCGATCGTGAAGACCTCCTGCACCTCGGGCACGTCGGTGGCCGTGCGGACGATCTCGCTGACCGGGGTGGTGCCGGGGTAGCGCAGCTCGGTGAACGCCTCGATGCCCCATCCGAGCTTGGCGTAGTCGATCTGCACGGTGAACCCGGTGATCACGCCCAGGTCCCTGAGCCGGTCGACGCGCCGCTTGACGGCGGCGACGGACAGGCCGACCCGCTCGGCCATCTCGGAGAACGTCCTGCGCCCGTCCTCCCGTAGCAGGCGCAGCACCTGGTGGTCGATGTCGTCGACGTCGGGCATGCGAGAACCTTCCCCCTGGGCGCAAACATCTTCGGACATGAGGCATGCTGACGTACATTGTTTGCGTCTTACGCGTGCTTTCTCATCTCATACTTGCGCATCGTGTGCCGCATTGCTGTGCTGGGGATCCCACGTACGAAGCCAGGAGGTCCGCATGAGCCCCAGCGAGACTCCCGCCCCCGTGTCACTCGACGACAAGTACGCGGCGCTCGACGGCCGGGTGCTCATCTCCGGCGTTCAGGCGCTGGTCCGCCTGACGCTGGAGCAGCGCAGGCTCGACCGGGCGCGCGGGCTGGACACGCGGGCGTTCGTGTCCGGTTACCAAGGGTCCCCGCTGGGCGGTGTGGACCTGGAGATGGGGCGGGCGTCGCGGTTCCTGGACGACATGGGCGTGGTGTTCAAGCCGGGCCTGAACGAGGAGCTGGCGGCCACGGCGGTGGCCGGCACGCAGCTGCTGGACCAGGTGCCGGGCCGCCGCCACGAGGGCGTGACGGGCTTCTGGTACGGCAAGAACCCCGGCCTCGACCGGGCCGCCGACGCCATCAGGCACGCCAACACGGCGGGCACGGCCCCGCTCGGCGGCGCGGTGGCCTGGATCGGCGACGACCCCGGCTGCAAGTCGTCCACGCTGCCCAGCACGTGCGAGCCGATGTGCCAGAGCCTGGCCATGCCGCTGCTCGCGCCCGGCTCGATCGCCGAGATCATCGAGTTCGGGCTGCACGCGGTGGCCCTGTCGCGCGCGACCGGGCTCTGGGCCGGGCTGAAGATCGTGGCCGACATCGCCGACGCGTCCGCCACGGTCGACCTCGGCCCGCTGCGCGAGCACATCCCGTTCCCGGACCGCGCCGCCCGCGCGTCGTCCCCGATCCTGCTGGGCGCGGCGGCGCTGGACGCCGAGCACGACCTGCTGACCCGCCGCCTCGACCTGGCCCGCGCCTACGCCCGTACGCACCGCCTGAACCGGGTGATGGCCGGCGAGGGCAACACCGCGCTGGGGATCGTCGCGTCCGGCACGACGTACGCGGTGGTCCTGCGGGCGCTGGCCGACCTGGGCCTCGACCGGTCCGCCCTGGACGACGCCGGGCTGCGGCTGATCCGGCTCGCGATGCCGTTCCCGCTCGACCACGCCGAGCTGGCCGCGATGACGTCCGACCTCGACCGGGTACTCGTGGTCGAGGACAAGGTGCCGTTCCTGGAGGGGCAGCTCAAGCAGGCCCTGTACGGCCGCGACCGGGTGCCGGCCGTGCTGGGCAGGGAGCTGCTGAGCGCCCGCGGCACCCTGAGCGCCGAGGACGTCGCCAAGGCCCTGGTCGCCTGCCTGGACCCCGGCCGGCTGCCCCGGGCCTCCGTCACCACCGGCCCGGCTGCGAAGAAACCGCGCCCCCTGCTCCCCCTGGTCGCCGCGCGCACGCCGTACTTCTGCTCGGGCTGCCCGCACAACACCTCCACCCGCACCTCCGACGGGACGCTCGTCGGCGTCGGCATCGGCTGCCACGCCATGATCGCGCTGGACGGGCACGGGCGCGGCACCCAGGTCGGCATCACCCAGATGGGCGGCGAGGGCGCCCAGTGGATCGGGCTTGCGCCGTTCACCGAGGACCGGCACTTCGTGCAGAACATCGGCGACGGCACCTTCCACCACTCCGGCTCGCTGGCGATCAGGGCGGCGGTGGCCGCCGGGGTGACGATGACGTACAAGCTGCTCTACAACGACGCCGTCGCCATGACCGGCGGGCAGCGCGCGGAGGGCCGGCTCGACGTGCCCACGCTCACGCGGGAGCTGGCGCTGGAGGGCGTACGCCGCGTCGTGGTCACCACGCCGGAGCCGGAGACGTACCGCGGGGTGCGGCTGGCGCCCATCGCATCCGTACGGCACCGCGACGACCTGCCCGAGGTCGAGAAGGAGCTGGCCGCGCTCGACGGCGTGACCGTGCTCATCCACGACGACCGGTGCGCCGCCGAGGAGCGGCGGCTGCGCAAGCGCGGCAAGCTGCCCACGCCCACCGAGAAGGTCGTGATCAACGAGCGGGTCTGCGAGGGCTGCGGCGACTGCGGCGACGTCTCGACCTGCCTGTCCGTGCAGCCGGTCGAGACCGAGTACGGCCGCAAGACCCGCATCCACCAGGCGTCCTGCAACACCGACCTGAGCTGCCTCAAGGGCGACTGCCCGTCGTTCCTGCTGGTCGAGCCGGGCACCAGGCGGCCGCACCAGGCTCCGGCGCCGCCCGCCGAACCGCCGGAGCCCGCCGTCCGGGTGGGCGACGACGTGCTCATCAGGATGCCCGGCATCGGCGGCACCGGCGTCGTCACCGTCTCGCAGATCCTGCAGATGGCGGCGCACCTCGACGGCCTGCACACGGCCGGGCTCGAGCAGACCGGGCTGGCGCAGAAGGGCGGGCCCGTGGTCAGCGACGTGCGGATCTCGCCGCGCCCGCTCGCGGGCTCCGTACGCGCCTCGCACCGCATGGCCGACGTGCTCATCGGGTTCGACCTGCTCGGCGCGGCGGCCGACGCCAACCTCGCCGTGGCCGCGCCCGAACGCACCATCGCCGTGCTGAACACCTCCGTCGTGCCCACCGCCGCCATGGTGACCGGCCGCGCGCCGGTGCCTGGACACGCCGGCGCGGTCGCCCGCGTCGAGCCTGCCGTCAAGGCCGTCGAGTGCGTGGCCGCCCACGAGCTGGCCGACGTCCTGTTCGGCGACCACATGCCGGCCAACCTGCTGCTGCTCGGCGCCGCCTACCAGCTCGGCTGCCTGCCGGTCTCGGCCGCGTCCATCGAGCGGGCCATCACCCTCAACAGGGCCTCCGTCGAGCAGAACCTCGCCGCCTTCCGCTGGGGCCGCACCGCCGTGTCCGACCCCGCCGCGGTGCGCGAGATCACGGCGCCCCCGCCCGTGCCGGAAGGATTCGACGAGGTGGTGGCCGCGCGCGCCGCCGACCTGACCGGCTACCAGAACGCGACGTACGCCCGCACGTACGCCCAGGACGTGCGCCGGGTGCGCGCCGCCGCGGTCCAGCGCGCCGGCAAGCAGGCGGGCACCGAGATCGCCCTCGCCTACGCCCGCGGCCTGCACAAGCTCATGGCCTACAAGGACGAGTACGAGGTCGCCCGCCTCCACCTCGACCCGGCCGAGCAGGAGCGGCGCGAGCGCGAGTTCGGCGCCGACGCGGCCGTGTCCGTGCTGCTGCACCCGCCGCTGCTGCGCGCGATGGGCATGAAGCGCAAGATCAGGCTGCGCCGCTCGGCCCCCGTGCTGTTCCGCGGGCTGCGGGCCGCGCGGGTGCTGCGCGGGACGGCGCTCGACGTGTTCGGCCAGGCCGAGGTACGCCGCGTCGAACGCGCGCTCGTCACCGAATATCGTGATCTGGTGCGCGCCGCCCTGTCCCGGCTCACCCCCGGCACGGCCGCCGCCGTCACCGAGATCGCGGGCCTGCCCGACCTGATCCGCGGGTACGAGGACATCAAGCTCGCCCGGGTCGCCGACTTCCGCGAGCGCGCCAGGACCGCCCTGGCGCGGCTGGACGAGCCCGCCCCGACCCAGGAGTGACCGTGACCGTCGACCGCCTGCTTCCCGACCAGGACGCCAAGGACCTCATCGACCTGACGCGCGAGATCGCCGACAAGGAGCTCGCGCGCCGCGTGGACGAGCACGAACGCGCCGAGACCTACCCCGACGGGCTGTTCGCCACGCTGGGCGGCGCGGGGCTGCTCGGGCTGCCGTACCCGGAGGAACTGGGCGGCGGCGGGCAACCGTACGAGGTCTACCTGCAGGTCATCGAGGAGCTGGCGATGCGGTGGGCGGCCGTCGCGGTCGCGACCAGCGTGCACACCCTCGCCTGCTTCCCCGTCCACGCCTACGGCACGCCCGAGCAGCGCGAGCGGTGGCTGCCCGACATGCTGGCGGGACGCGTCGTCGGCGGCTACAGCCTGTCGGAGCCGCAGGCCGGATCCGACGCCGGCGCCCTCACCTGCAAGGCGGAGCGGGTCGAGACCGGCTACCGGATCACCGGCAACAAGGCGTGGATCACCCACGGCGGCATCGCCGACTTCTACGCCCTGTTCGCCCGCACCGGTGAGGGGTCGCGCGGCATCTCCTGCTTCCTCGCCCCCGGGACCGCCGAAGGGCTCTCGTTCGGGCGCCCCGAGGAGAAGATGGGCCTGCACGCCGTCCCCACGACCAGCGCCCACTGGGACGGCGCCGTCCTGGACGCCGACCGGCTCATCGGCGAGGAGGGGCAGGGGCTGCAGATCGCCTTCAGCGCCCTCGACTCCGGCCGGCTCGGCATCGCCGCCTGCGCCACCGGCCTCGCCCAGGCCGCGCTCGACGAGGCCGTCGCCTACGCCAAGGAGCGGCAGACGTTCGGCAAGCGCATCATCGACCACCAGGGGCTCGGGTTCCTGCTCGCCGACATGGCGGCCGGGGTGGACAGCGCGCGGGCGACGTACCTCGACGCGGCCCGCCGCCGCGACGCGGGGCTGCCGTACGGCCGGCAGGCGAGCGTCGCCAAGCTGGTCGCCACGGACGCGGCGATGAAGGTGACGACGGACGCGGTGCAGGTGTTCGGCGGGTACGGGTACACGCGGGAGTTCAGGGTCGAGCGGTACATGCGCGAGGCCAAGATCATGCAGATCTTCGAGGGCACCAACCAGATCCAGCGAATGGTGATCAGCAGGCACTTGGCCAAGTAGCGTCCGAAATGCGGAGACCCGCTTCCTTGTGAAGGGAGGCGGGATTCGCCAGCTACGCGGCAGTGGTACACCACCACCCCCTCCGGCGCTGAAGTCGCCAGCAAAGAGATCCATGAGGTTTTACAAGGCAAGCCCTCTCTCATCGAGTTGGGCCACCTGATGTGGCGGATCGAGCACGACAGGGTGATGGATCGGGATGTGAGGGCCCTGGGTAAGGGTCTCAGTGAGGCTCGCCTCAGCTACGGGGGCAACGAGTACCGCCTGCACTACGCCGTGCTTACAGATGGTGAGCACCTACTGCTCGGCCTCAAGTTTCACAAGAAGGGCAGCAACGGAGCCCAGCAACGGGCCATCGAGACCGCCCGGGATCGGCCAGCCGAATGGCGAAGCAGAATATAAGGTAGACCCGATAAGGGGAGGTAGGCGTGGACCGCGACATCGCCGCACTGCTCGGCATCGATTCAGACGACCCCGAGGTTCAGCGTGAAAGCGCAGCAGTCGAGCGAGACATGCGTCTCATCGAGACCCTGGTCGGAGTGCGCAAGCAACTCGGTCTGACGCAGGCTGACGTGGCCGCGAAGATGGGGCGCAGTCAGCCCGCCGTGTCAGACTTTGAACGGGTTGGCGGAGATCCTCGCATGTCCACGATCCGCCGCTACGCATTCGCGATCGGCGCCGAAGTGTGTCACGTCGTGAAGACACCCGACGTAGTCCCTGACACCACATCGGCCGCTGCCCGCGTCGTTATGCATGGGCCCGCAGGGGTCATTGATGGAGCCCTCACCTGTGGGGCGGGAGCGCTGGAGCTGAAAAGGGCTGCCTCGTGATAGAAGGTTTTCTTGTCCTGAGTGACGCCGCGAGTACAGACGCGGCGACCGGGAAGATCAACGTACTCGGAGCGGGTTGGTCTGTAACAGGGCCTACGGTGCCGATGGCAGCCGTTGTCGGCTTCTTGCGAGCTCCATGGGAGGAAGTGCGACAGAAAATCCGCTTCGTTGTTCGCCTGCAAGACGAGGAGGGACAGCCCGTCCGCCCCTTCACCAAGGGAGACGGGGCGCTTTCTTTCAGCGGAGAGTTCGCACCTGACATCGATCAGGCGGAACCCGTGGCGAGGCGAGTCCCGTTGAACGTTAGCTTCGCCATCCCCATTCCACCGTTGCCTCTAACCGCTGGCCATGTCTATGAGTGGAGCCTGGCGGCGAACGATGTCGAGGTCGCTTCCGTGAGCTTCGTCGTCAGAGCCGAAGCACCTACGAATGGTGCACGACAGGGAAAAACAGATGAGGCTCGCATCTCAGGTTCTAACGTCGGGTAACGGACCGCTGCCGGCATACGCCCTTGGAAGCCGATCAAGGTGTACGAGCGGCGGAGACGTGCCGCTTGACTGCGTAGTCGACAAGATCTGCTCGTCGAGATGATCGGCCCCAAGGGATGGAGCCGTGAGGCACGGGTGGCCTGGCTGGCCTGGACCTGCGTCGTCGCGGGTTTCTTTCTGGTCGATCTCGCCATCGACTACTTCTTCGAGGATCCAGGACAGATCACGGTGATCTACCTGACGATGCGCCCCCTGGCATACGCGGCCTTCTGGCTGGTCGGGGTCCTCGTGATCGAACGGGTCATGCGCTCCAAGTGATCGGACGGCTCACGTGTCGAGCGCGGACCGCTCTTACCCCTGCCCTGTGGCGCGATCAGGGCAAAGACCCCGAAAGGATCAGAGACTGTTGGTGCTCGGTTCCTGTTGACCCCGAATCTGAGTGCATCGAGAGAGGTCTTCGATGCCGCCGCCTTCCGGGATCATGCCCCAGAGGAACGGGACCAGGTAGTGAGGGGCTTCGCCCAGGAGCGCGGCCAGGTCGTCCTCGGCGACGGTGAGGGTGAAGGGTGAGCCCGGTTGCTCCGGGTTCCATCCCTGGTCGCGGGCCCTCCTGATGCATCCGGCGACGAGGACGGGACGGATCGCGATGGTTCGCTCCCCCAGCCAGTTGTCCGGCCGGGCGCAGGGAAGTGACACTATTAGAACGCCTCCCGGATCGTCGGCTCGCTCGACGGCGAAGCGGAGCGGGGTCCAGCCGTTGCCCTGGCAGTAGGTCGGCTTGTGGCGGACCCGCCAGCGGAAGACGGTGCCATCGACGGTGATGAGCCGCGAGCCCTTCTTCGGCATCGCCACGTGCGCCTCCTGCTCGGCTTGTTCCGTCGCTGTTTCGTGGGAGCACCGGAATCAGCGAGAACTGATGTGACTCGCCCGCAAGCGTACGCGCTGCTCGCCGTCCACAGGTGGGAGCGCTTCAGCGGTGCCCGGAAAAGACTTCCCGAGCAGATCCAGCGCCTGGTGATCAGCCGTCACCTGGCCAGGTGGCCTCTGAGATGATCACGGAACCGCGCGTTGAGCCCTGTTCGGGCGCAGGGCCTACGCTGGCTCGGATGATGAGGAATCGGACCTACCGCGTCGTCGACGGGGAGCGGATCGAGGGATACTTGCGGCCGATCTTCATTCGGAACGGCGGCGACTACTACCTGACCGATCTGAAGGTCTTCGCGGACGGTGCGATCTTCTTCTGGGAGTGGGGCGACCTCGACGGGCTCCGCGCGAAGCTCGAGGCCGGCTGGGTGGCGACGGCTCTCGAGGAGGGCGCCTGGGCGAGCGCGCATGATCTGGCACGCTGGCGGTTCGGCGAGGTCGTCTCCTGGACCACGGCCGAGGAACTGCTCGGGGAGGTCGTCGACGCGATCGACCGCCTGAACGGGCGTCCGGATTCCACGGACCGGTGCGTCGCGGCGGCGCTGCGCTATGTCGGCTCGCGCTCGGAGACCGACCGGATCGTGCTGCGCGATGCCTACCTGGCGATCCCGGCGCATCACCGGATCTACGCGCTCGGCGACATGGACGCCCGCGACATTCCGCTGCGCCTGCTCATCTCGGAGGCGGGCGAGACCTGGGACGAGTACGTGTTCTTCGAGTTCGAGGACGGCAGTGAGGCGTTGGACGAGGGCGGCGTCGTCACCGAGGACGGCCGGCGCGGGGCGTTCCGGTACTTCGCGGACTGGCGGGCGCCGCATCCGGCCGCGGAGGCGCCGCGGGAGGCCGACGGGTCCGCCGAGGCCGGATCGCCGACCGTGCACCTCAACTACGGCCGTCCCGTGGATCCGCGTGCGCACGGGCTGCGCAACGAGTTCCCGGCCGTGATCGAGGTCGCCGATGTTCTCTATCCGACGGTCGAGCACGCCTACTGGGCTCTGTCCACCGACGACGAATCCCTGCGCGAGCGCATCCGTACGGCGCCGGACTCCCAGGCGGCGCGTGCCATCGCGGTCGGGGCCGAGCGGCGGCCGCGTTGGGCGGACGTGCGTCTCGCGGTCATGGCCGATCTGCTGCGCGCGAAGTTCGTCCAGCATCCGGACCTGGGCGAGGTGCTCCTGGCCACGGGTGACGGGCGTCTCCATTACGGCTCCGCCAGTTCGCAGTTCTGGGACATCCGCGACTCTGCCGGGCGCAACTGGATGGGCCGGCTTCTCGAACTGGTTCGTGCCGAGCTCGTGGCCGGGCGGATCGGCTTGCGGCTCTGACCTCTCCCCTCAGCAGTGCGGAAGGCCCCGGTAGCGCGAATCAAACCCGTGGCGACGTCGGTGATCATTCCGTGAGAATGACCGGCATGGATGAGGTCGAGGTCGTCGTCGCCCATCGCCAGTGCGCGACCCTGCGTGTCGGCGACGTGTTCTTGAAGATCGACTCCGATCAGCGGCGTAGCGACGTCGAGGTCGAGGCGATGGCCAGGGCGCCGATCCCGACTCCGGAGGTCCTGTGGCGCAGGCCGCCCGTGCTCGCGCTCGCCGCGCTCCGGGGGACGGCGCTCGGCCGTCTCGGCGAGCCGTCGACCGCGTCGCGTGCGGCGTGGCGTGCGGCGGGCGCCGCCGCACGGACGTTGCACGACGCGCCGCTGCCGCCGTGGCCCGGCCGGAGCCTCGACGAGATCGCCTCGCGCCTCGACGGCGAATGCGAGTTGCTCGTCACGAACGGTGTCCTTCCCGCCGACCTGGTCACGCGCAACCGTGAGATCGCCGAGGCCGCGCTCCGGCCGCGGACCCCGGTGTTCGCGCACGGTGACCTGCAGATCACCCACGTGTTCGTCGACGGTGACGAGATCACCGGCGTGATCGACTGGACCGAGGCGGCCCCGGGGGACGCCCTGTACGACCTCGCCGTCCTGACCCTCGGGCACGAGGAGCGCCTGGGCGACGTCATCGCCGGCTACGGCGCCCCCGTCGACGTCGACGTGATCCGCGCGTGGTGGTCGTTGCGAAGCCTGCTGGCGATCCGCTGGCTGTTCGAGCACGGCTTCGACCCTGCCGCACCCGGCTGCGAGGTCGACGTGCTGAAAGCCCGGATGTGAGGCCGCACGCCCGGCGGCGGGTGGCCGATCAGGGGAGGTGGATCGGTGCGCCCGGGCCCACCGGCAGGCCGGCGAAGTAGAAGATGGCCAGCACGCCGGCCCACACCAGGCCGAACGCGGGCACGAACGGCAGGAGCCGGGACACCAGCGTGCCGAGTTTGAGGTCGGGCTCGTACTTCTGCGACGCGGCGAGGATGAAGTACAGGAAGATGTGCATCGGGGAGATCGCCTGGGTGATCGAGTCGCCGATGCGGTGGGTGGCCTGGATGATCGCCGGTGACAGCCCGAGCAGCATCAACGCCGGCACCATCACCGTCGACTCCAGCGACCACAGGCCGGAGCCCGAGGTGATCACCAGGTTCAGCACGGTGGACAGCAGCATGAGGAAGACCAGCGCGGGGAATCCGACGAGCCCGACGGCCTGCGCGGTGTTCGCCAGCTCCACCGCGAGGAAGGTGGCCAGCCCGCTCCAGGAGAGCACGCTCAGCGTCTGGGCCACGATGAAGATGAGCGTGATGAACCCGCCCATCTCCTTGATCGCCGTGGTCATCATCGTGTACAGGTTGCGGTCTTCCTTGGCCAGCCCGACCGCCCGGCCGTACGTGTAGCCGAACAGGAAGAACACCAGCGCGATGATCGGCACCAGGTTGCTCAGCAGCGGCGAGGGGATCAGCGAGCCGCCGGGGCCGCGCAGCGGGCTGCCCGGGATGAGCCAGGCCAGCACGACCAGCGCCAGGAAGCCGGCCACCGCGAGCCCGCTGGCCAGCAGTGCCCGCCGTTCCCGCGGCGTCACCTCGACGCTCGCGCCGTCCTGGCCCGCGTCGGTGGTGGTCGCCGGCAGCCGCGGTTCGAGCACCCGGGAGATCAGCAGCCCGCCGACGATCGGCAGGATCAGCCCGGCCGCGGCGCCGAAGTAGTAGTTCATGGCGATGTTGGTGGTGTAGCCGCCGGCTCCCGGCAGCAGGGCGGCGGCCTTCTCGGTGATGCCCGCCAGGCTCGCGTCCAGCGTGCCCATCAGGAGGCCGCCGGCGTACCCGGTGCCGAGGCAGGCGTAGGCGCCGATGAGGCCGGCGAGCGGATGCCGTCCGACGGCGCGGAACACCAGTGCCGCGAGCGGCGGGATGACCAGGAACGACGCGTCCGACATCACGTGCCCCTGGCAGGCGACGAAGGCCACCACGTAGGGCACCATCGAGCGAGGCACCCGGTAGAAGGCCAGGCGCACGGCGGCTTCCAGCGCGCCGGTGCCCTGCGCCACGCCCACTCCGAGCACCACGGTCAGCACGGGGCCGAGCGCCGGGAACTCGACGAAGTTGTCCACCGCCGAGTCGAGCAGCTGCACCAGGCCCTCGCCCGACAGCACGCTCTTGACCGGCGTCACCTCGGCCGCGCCGGGCAGCCGCACCGTGGCGCCGAGGGCGGCCGCGATCGACGAGGCGAGCGCGATCAGGACGAACAGCCCGAGGAACATGACGAACGGGTTGGGCAGCCTGTTGCCGAGCCGTTCGACTCCGCCCAGTATCCGGTCAAGGGTCGTGGGTTGCCCGGTCTTCAGCATGAGGGGATCCTTCGTCGGCCAGGGGGTGGCTCTCTTCGCTGTGCGATTTGCGAAAGTATGGCCAGCACAGTCATGGAGACCGGTTGATGGCCGGAAACCGTCATAAGGTACGGCTTCTCTGCAGGTATCGGTCAGGTCCCGATGAGCGCGCTCCCGCGGGAACCGTGCTCTCCCAGCGCCCACAGGTCCAGCGGAGTCGTCGACGACCAGCGGCCGACCGGGTCGAGGACGCGCCCGTACAACTTGACCTGGCGGAGCACCATCTGCCGGTCCACGATCGTGGCGTGCGGGAAGTCGTGGCGCAGCCGGGTGACCAGCCCGTGCAGGTCGGCCACGCTGTGCAGGCCCACGGTGAGCATGAGGTTGTTGGGCCCGGCGATCGCCGCGCAGGTGCGCGTCTCCGGCCAGCGCAGGAGCTGCTCGCCGGTGCGTTCGAGGTGGTCGTCCGGCATCGAGAGCCACAACACCGCCGAGTTGTGCCAGCCCGCCAGCCGCCTGGCCAGGTCGCAGCGGAAGGTGATGTCGCCGACCGCGACCAGCCGGTTGACCCGGCGTTGCACCGTGCGGGCGGACAGCCCGAGTTCGGCTTCCAGCTCGGCGAAACTGCGCCGCCCGTCCACGCTGAGCGCGACGAACAGGCGGCGGTCGATCTCGTCCATCGGCCGCGTCACCGCGGGCGTGGTCTTCGCCGGTCGCAGCCGGCCGGCCTGGTGCTGGTTCAGCACGCGCAGCCGCCATCGCCTGCTCAGGTCGAACGCACGGGTCGCGATGTGGGTGCGCACCCTCGCCACCCCGGGCTGCTGGGGCAGCCGGCGCAGGAGGTATTCGGACAGGCTGACCAGGTCGGGGGCGATCGCGATCGTCCACAGGTCGTAGGAACCGGCGATGTGCTGAACGGTGATCATGTGGGGTTGCCGCGCCAGCTCCGCGGCGACCTCGCCGGCGGCGCCCGCCTCGCAGGTCAGCTCCAGGAAGGCCACGCTCATGGTGTGCAGCTGGCGCTGGCCGAGGGCGACCGTGCACCACGCGAGCCGATCGTCCACCAGCCGTTTCCAGCGCCGGGCCGCGGTGGCCGGGTCCATGCCCAGCACGGCGCCGACCTCGGCCCAGGGCGCTCGGGGATTGACCTGGAGCGAGTCGATCAACTCCAGATCGTTCTCCCGCAACATGGCGGATTGCATGATGATAATGCTCCCTGAATGTCGGATTCATGCAGTGTAGGTCTAGGTCAAGCCAGATCGCGAAGATTGTTGGGTGAATGACCTACTGTTGCGCGGCGCCCGCGTGGTGGATCCAGAGACAGGGCTGGACGCGGTCCGCCACGTCGCCATAACGGGCGACAAGATCACGTCAGTGTCCGAGGTGCCGGTGCCCGCCCGGCGCGAACTCGACGTGTCCGGCCGCGTGCTCGCGCCCGGCTTCATCGACCTGCACAGCCATGCGCAGACCGTGGGCTCGTTGCGGATGCAGGCCCTGGACGGGGTGACCACGGCCCTGGAGCTGGAGTCGGGCGCGGCACCGGTACGGACGGCGTACCGGCGGGCGAGCGACGAGGGCCGCCCCGTCAACTTCGGCTACTCCGCCTCCTGGGCCATGGCGAGGATGAAGGTGTTCGACGGCGCCGAGCCGGACGGCGGGTGGGAGAGCTTCGCCGCCCTGTGCGCGGGCCCGCACTGGCGCGACCGGGCCACCGCCGCCCAGCTCGACCTGACGCTGGCCGAGCTGGAAGCGCAGTTGCACGAAGGCGCGCTGGGCATCGGGGTGCTGCTGGGCTACGCCCCTCAGACCGGGCGGATGGAGTACGTTCGCGTCGCGCGCCTGGCCGAGCGCTACGACGTGCCGACGTTCACCCATGCCAGGTTCAAGAACCCGGACGACCCGGGAACCGCGCTGGAGGGGATCGCCGAGGTGGTCGCCGCGGCGGCGGGCACGGGTGCGCACATGCATCTGTGCCACATCAACAGCACCTCGTTGCGCGCGATCGACGAGATCGGCGCGGTGGTCGCCGGGGCGCGCCGGCACGGGCTGAAGGTGTCCACCGAGGCATACCCCTACGGCGCGGGGATGACCACCATCGGCGTGCCGTTCCTGTATCCGGAGAATCTGCCCAGGCTCGGCATCACGCCGAGCGATCTCGTCGTCGCCGCCACCGGCGAGCGGCCGAAGGACGCCGAGCGCCTGCGCGAGATCCAGCGCACCGACCCGGGCGCGATGGCCGTCATCCACTACCTGAACGAGGACGACCCGGCGGACTGGTCGGTGCTGGAGCGCGCGCTGCTGCTGCCCGACACCGCGGTCGCCTCCGACGCGATCCCGTTCGCGGCCCCCGACGGCCGGCTGATCACCGACACGTGGCCGTTGCCGCCCGGAGCGGCCGGTCACCCGCGCACGAGCGGGACGTTCTCCCGGTTCCTCGCGACGATGGTGCGGGGCACCGGCCACCTGTCGCTGCTTGAGGCGGTACGGCGCTGCACCCTGCAGCCCGCCGAGGTGCTGTCCTCGGTGGCGCCGCAGTTCCGGCGCAAGGGCCGGGTGCAGGCGGGCGCGGATGCCGACCTCGTGGTGTTCGACCTCGACGGGGTGTCCGACCGGTCGACCTACGCCGAGCCCGGGCGCCCCTCGACCGGTGTCGACCATCTGCTCGTCGGCGGCGAGTTCGTCGTGCGCGACGGCGAGCTGCTGCCGGACGCGATGCCCGGCAAGGCTGTGAAGGGAAGGCTGGCATGACAGGGCCGGTGACGCTGGCGGACATCCGCGCCGCCGCCGAACGGATCTCCGACACGGCGGTGCGCACCCCGCTGGTGCCGTTCGCCCCGGCGGTTCCAGGACGGCCGCTGTGGATCAAGCCGGAGTCGTTGCAGCCGACGGCGGCCTTCAAGCTGCGCGGCGCCTACAACAAGATCAAGCAGTCGCTGTCCGAGGCCCGCGAGCGGGGCGTGGTGGCGCACTCCAGCGGCAACCACGCGCGCTCCGTGGCCTGGCTGGCGCAGCGGCTCGAGCTGCGCGCGGTGATCGTGATGCCGGACACCGCGCCCCCGAACAAGGTCGACGCGGTACGGGCGCTGGGCGCCGAGGTCGTGCTGGTGCCGCCGAGCGAGCGCGACACCCATGGGTTCGTGCTCGCCGAGAAGTACGGTTACCTGCCGGTGCCGCCGTTCGACGATCCGGCGGTCGTGGCCGGCCAGGGCACGGTGGGCCTGGAGATCATGGAGGACCTTCCCGGCGCTGACGTGGTGCTGGTGCCGGTCAGCGGGGGCGGGCTGGCCGCCGGGGTGGCGACCGCCGTCAAGGCGCTGCGGCCGGAAACCCTGGTGGTCGGCGTGGAACCGGACCTGGCCTCGGATGCGGCGCAGAGCCTGCGCGAGGGCCGGCGCGTCGCGTGGGAACCCGAGCGGACGTACCGGACCGTGGCCGACGGCCTGCGTACCACCGGCCTCGGCGTGGTGCCGTGGGAGCAGATCCGCCGCCATCTGGACGAGATCGTGACCGTCAGCGAGGAGCAGATCCTGGACGCCGTACGGCGCCTGGCGGTGGACGCCAGGCTCGTCGCCGAACCCAGCGGCGCGGTGACCTTCGCCGCCTACCTCGCCGGGCACACGACCGGCAGGCACGTGGCCATCCTCAGCGGCGGTTCGGTGAATCCCGAGCTGCTCGCGCGCGTACTGACCAGGCCCGACCGCCAGGAGGCTCCTCATGACCGCTGATCCGAACCACCCGTACAGCCCGGCCACGGTCGCCTGCGGGCTGGTCTTCGTCTCCGGCTCGCTGCCGCTGCGGGAGGACGGCACCGTGGTGGCCGGCGGCCGGGCGGCGCTGGACGCGGCCGCGGACACCATGCGGCGGCGGATGGCCACGGTGGGGGCACGGGTGGAGGACGTGGTGAAGCTGACCTATTTCGTCACCGACATGGCCCTGCGCGACGTGGCCAACCAGCAGTTCCTCGACCTCTGGCCCGAGCCGAGGCCCGCCCGCACCGTCGTCGGGGTGTCCGAACTGCCCTACGGCAGCCAGGTGGAGATCGACGCGGTGGCGAAGGCGCCCTGACCGGCGCTCACGCCATGGCCGGTTCAGGCGGTGGCGAAGCGGGTGAGCACCGCCTCGGGACGGACGAGGGGCAGCGCCCGCCGGAACATCCGGTAGTAGGCCAGTTCCTCCTTGGTCCGCAGCTCGATGCCGGACTCCTGGACCGCCGCGGCCAGCTCGCCGTCGCCCACGCGCCCCTCGAAGTGCGGCGTCAGCAGGTCCTTGGCGCCGCTGCCGGTGCCGAACTGCACCTTGCGCCGCCACAGCAGCCGTTCGGGCAGCCAACCGGTGAACGCGCGGCGCAGGTGTCCCTTCTCCATGCCGCCGGGCTCCAGCGACTTGAGCTCGGGCGGCAGGGACATGGCGTGCGCGATGACGTCCGCGTCGAGGAAGGGGACACGGGCCTCCAGGCCGTGCGCCATCGTGACGCGGTCGCAGCGCTGGAGGTTGAGCCCGTGCAACTGGCCGAGGGTGCGCTCCAGCTCGGCCTCCAGCCGGCCGGGCGCCGCGTGGCCGCGGTGGTAGTAGTCGTAGCCGGCGAACAGCTCGTCGGCCCCTTCCCCGGTCAGCACCGCCTTGACGTGCCGGGAGGCCAGCTCGGACAGGAACCAGTTGGGTACGGCGCTGCGGATCAGGCTGGCGTCGAACGACTCCACCGAGGTCACCACCCGGTCCACGACGGAGACGGCCCGGTCGGCGTCGAGAAGGGTCTCGTGGTGCTCGGTGCCGAGGAACTCCGCCACCTCGCGGGCCGCCAGCAGGTCGGGCGAGCCGGGGGTCCCGACGGCGAACGTCTTCAGCCGTTCGCCCTTCGAGCCGTACTCGGCGGCGGCGACGGCCGCGACGATGCTGGAGTCGAGGCCGCCCGAGAGGAACACGCCGACGTCCACGTCCGCCATCAGGTGCCGGACGATCGAGCCGGCCAGCACCTCGCGGGTGGCCGACTCGGCGTCGGCGGCGGGGACGCCGTCCCACCGGCGCGTGCGGCCCCGTGGCACGGCCCCGGCGAAGCGCACCAGGCCGGTCTCCGGCGTCCAGTGACACCCGGGCGGGAACGCCTCGGCGGCGGCCTGCGCCTCGGGCGGGATGGCCCGCAGCTCGGAGGCGAAGTGCACGCGGCCGGCGGTACGCGCCCAGTACAGCGGCTTGATGCCGAGCGGGTCCCGGGCGGCGACGAACCGGCCGTCGGGCGCGGCGGCGCACAAGGCCCACATCCCCTGGAGGCGCTCCAGCGCGTCCGGCCCGTGCATCCGCAGCAGCACGAGCGCCGGCTCGCTGTCGGAGGCGGTGGCGAACCACTCCTGCCCGAGGCTCTTGCGGAGGTCGGTGTGGTTGTAGATCTCCCCGTTGCAGACCAGCGACCAGCCGTCCGGCGCGGCCATCGGCTGCCTTCCCCCCGCGAGGTCGACGATGGACAGCCGGGTGTGCCCTAGCCACGCCCGCTCGCCGACGAGCCGGTCGTCGATGTCGTCCGGGCCGCGGTGCGTGATGCGGGAGAGCATCCATTCGCCCGCGGCGCGGGTATGGAGGGGGTCGGTTCCGGTCTGTTCGCTGTAGAGAGCCGCGATGCCACACATAACATTCGAACGTAGTCCCGGCCGGCCGTCATCGACAAACCCTCGCGCGAGGAGCTCCCCCGGCCCGGCTTCCGTAAGCTGAGGGTGTGTCCCCCGCACTGATCCTGCTCGACGGCGTCCGCTGGCGGGGTGCCCGCGTGGTCGGTGATCGCGCGCACACCCTGCTGGCCGTGCTCGCCCTGCACGGGCGGGCAGGGGCCAGTGACGAGCGCCTGGTCGAGGAGTTGTGGCCCGACGAGGCGCCGGCCAACCCGACGAAGGCCCTGCAGGTGGTCGTCTCGCGGACCAGGGCGGCGACCCGCGCCGACGTCGTGGTGCGGGTCCGGCGCGGTTACCGGCTCGGGCTGGCCGCCGACCAGGTGGACGCGCTGCTGCTCGGCACGCTGGTGGAGCAGGCACGGGCCGCGCTGGCCCAGGACGACATGGCGCTCGCGGTCCGCCGCGCGGAGGAGGCCATGAGTCTGGCGGCCGGCGGCGTGGACGGCGCCACGGGCGCGGTGGGAGCGCCGCCTGGCGGACCGGTTCGCCCTGCTGCGTGGCGGGAACCGTACGGCCCCCGACCGGCACCGGACGCTGCTCGCGGTCATCGACTGGTCGTGGAACCTGCTGGGCGAGCAGGAACGGCGCGCGTTGCGGTGGTTGTCGCTCTTCGGCGACGGCTTCACGCTGGCCGCGGCGGAGCACGTCCTCGGCCAGGACGCCCTGGGCGCCGTGGACGCGCTGACCCAGCAGTCGATGCTGAGCGTCCGCGAGACGGCGTACGGCCTGCGCTACCGGATGCTGGAGACCGTCAGGGAGTTCGGGCGGATGCGGCTCAAAGAGGCCGGCGAGGAGGCGTCCGCACGGGCGGCGCAACTGGCCTGGGCGACGGCATACTCCGAGGAACACGCCTCCGCCCTGTTCGGCCCGGCGCAGTTCGCGGCGGCGGACGCGTTGCGGGCCGAGGAGAGCAACCTCGCCGATCTGCTCAGGAGGGCCCTCGGCGAGCCCGATCCCGCCACGGCGGTCCGGTTGCTGGTCGGCGCCGGTGCGCTGTGGTCGATCCGCGGCGATCACGTCAGGATCCTCGTGCACCTGGACGCGATCACCGACGTGGTCGGCGGCTGGGCGCCGCCGCCGGACCTCGTCGAGGCGACCAGGGTCGCCGTTCTGATCACGCTGATGAACTCCATGATCATCACCGACCGCCGCGGCGACCCGCTGCGCGACCTCCTGCGCAGGCTGCCCGCCAGCGACGCGACCGATCCCCGCGTGGCGGCGATGGCAGCGGTGGTGCTGGCGAGCGCCGACGGCGACGACGTACGCCCCCGGCTGGAGGAGTTGCGCGGGAGCGCCGACCGTGACGTGGCCCTGGCGGCGGCGCAGGCGAGCGTGCACGTCCTGGAGAACGCGGGGGACCTGACCGGGGCGACCGAGGCCGCGGAACAGACCCTGGCGATGCTCCACGACGACGAAGGCCCGTGGATCGCCGCGACCATGCATGCCGTGCTGGCTCACCTGGCCACGCACCTCGGCGACCACCGGCGGGCTGTCGGGCACGCGCGCACCGCCATCCCGGCGCTGAGCCGGCTGGGCGCCGTCGACGACGAGACCCAGCTCCGCGCGGTGCTGCTGACCTCGGCGCTGGCCGACGGCGAGGTCGGCGCCGCGGAGGCCGAGCTCGCCAGGATCGTCCGGATCAACGACAACGAGGCGGTGCTGGGCGGGGTCGCGCTCGTGTCGCTGTGCGCGGCCGAGCTCGCCCTCGCCCGGGGCGAGACGGCCGCCGCGCTCGCGGAATACCGCCGGGCCGTCCAGCGGGCGCGCGACCTGCGGCCGCCCGGGGTGCCGCGCACGGACACCACTCCTTGGACGATCGTCGCGGAATCGGTCGCCCTGACGGCGTACGCGTACCACGCCGGGCCGGACGACGTCCGCTACGGCGAGGAGCTGTTCGCCGCCGTGCGGGGCCACGACCCGCTGGCCGGGTCCTCCCCCGTGCTCGACTTCCCGCTGTGCGGCTCGATGCTCTTCGCGCTCGGCGCGTGGGGGCTGCTGCGGGAGGTGACGTCCCCCCGCGACGCGATCAGGCTGCTGGTGCTGGCCGAGCGTTTCTCGTTCAACAGCGGCATGCCGACCATGGCCTTCGAGCGGATCGAGCCGCACGCGGAGCGGGCCGCGCCGGGCGTGATCGCCGCCGTGCGGGCCGGATACGGCGGCCGGCGCGGCTCCGACCTGCTCGACGAGGCCCGCAGGCAGGTCGAGCAGGTGTCCGGCCGCGACGGCGGCGGTCACATGTGCCGCTTGTAGCTCCGCACCGACAACGGCGCGAAGATCGCGATGACGATCAGGCAGGCCAGGAGCGTCCAGGCCACCTCTCCGCTGACCAGGGCGCTGTTGGCGAGGTCGCGGGCGGCCGTGACCAGGTGGGAGACCGGGTTGACCCGGACGAACGCGGCCAGCCAGCCGGGCAGGGTCTCGACGGGGACGAACGCGTTCGACAGGAACGTCAGCGGGAACAAGATCATCATGGAGATGCCCTGCACGGCCTGGGCGCTCCTCGCGATCGTGCCGATCCACGTGAACACCCACGCCAGCGACCAGCCCGTGAAGATCGCCAGCAGGATCGCGGCGAGCACGCCGCCCGCGCCGCCGCCCGGACGGTAGCCCATCACCAGGCCCATGCCGAAGGTCAGCGTGGCCGCGATCGTGTAGCGCAGGAGGTCGGCCACCATCGGCCCGGCGAGCGGCGCGATCCGGGCGATCGGCAGCGACTTGAACCGGTCGAAGACGCCCTTCTCCATGTCCTCGCGCAGTTGCGTGCCGGTGGCCATGCACGTCGTCAGCACGGTCTGGGCGAGGATGCCGGGGATCATGAGGGGGAGGTAGCTTCCCACGTCGCCGGAGATGGCGCCGCCGAAGATGTAGGCGAACATCGCGGTGAACAGGATGGGCTGCAGCGCCACGTCGAAGAACTGCTCCGGGTTGCGCACCATCTTCTTGAGCGCCCGCCACGCCATCGTCATGGTCTGGCCGATCGTCTCCCCCATGGTGACGCGCCGCCGGGCGGCCGCCACGCGGTCGGCGGCGCGGACCATCTCGTGGGCGGGAGCCAGCGTGGTGGTCATCGGGTCTCCTCCGTTCCGTGGCCGGTGAGGGCGAGGAACACCTCGTCCAGGCTGGGCTTGGCCACGCTCACCGAGGAGATCGACACCCCCGCGGTACGCAGCGCGATCAGCACGTCGCCGGCCAGGTCGGCCTGGCCGAGTGCGACGTTGAGGCGGCCCCGCTCCGGGCTGAGCACCGGATCGGAGCCGAGGACGCGCCGCACCACCTCCACGGCGGCGGGCACCTCGTCCGGCTCGGCGAGCAGCAGCTGGAGTGCGGAGTCGCCCACCGCGCTCTTCAACTCGTCGGGAGTGCCCTCGGCGACCTTGCGGCCGTGGTCGATGACGGCGACGCGATCGGCCAGCTGGTCGGCCTCGTCCAGATACTGCGTGGTCAGCAGCACCGTGCACCCTTGGGCGACCAAACCGCGGATGGTGTCCCACATCTGGCCGCGCGTACGCGGATCCAGCCCCGTGGTCGGCTCGTCGAGGAAGATCAGCGGTGGCCTGGTGATCAGGCTGGCCGCCAGGTCGAGGCGCCGGCGCATGCCGCCGGAGAACTGCGCGATGGCCTTGTCGGCGGCCTCCTCCAAGCCGAAGCGTTCCAGCAGTTCGGCGGCGACGCGCCGGGCGCGTGGCGCCGCGACGCCCTGCAGGCGGCTGAACAGCCAGAGATTCTCGCGGGCCGTCAGGTTCTCGTCGACCGACGCGTACTGTCCGGTGACGCCGATCAGCTGGCGGATCACGTGCGGGTTGCCGCCCACGTCGACGCCGAAGATCTCGGCGCGGCCCGCGTCGATCGTCAGCAGGGTGGCCAGCATCCGGAGCATGGTGGTCTTGCCGGCGCCGTTCGGGCCGAGGACGCCGAAGATCTCACCGGCGCGTACGTGCAGGTCGATCCCGTCGACGGCACGGTGCTCGCCAAACGCCTTGACCAGCCCTTCCGTGCGTACGGCCGGTTCCGTGCCCCCGCCGGGGGCCGGGCCGCCGCCGGTGCGGCCGAGTTCTGTGATGCTCATGGCCTCACTCTGGGCGGCGGCGGTTTCACGGCGCCCTCGACCGGGTTTCACCGGTTGCGGGAGGACCCTCCGGGAGTGCGGTCAGGCGGTCTCACCGGGGCGGGACGGTGTGTGGGGCGGGAGGCCGAGGCTGGCGCGGATGGCCTGCTGGACCGTGGTCTTGCCGGCGCGGGCGTCGACCGTCATGACGTACTCCTTGCGCCGGAACAGCTCCAGCACCGGATCGATCTTGGTGTGGTAGTCGCGCAGCCGTCTGGCCAGGGCGTCGGGGGTGTCGTCGGTCCGGGTGACGAGTTCCCCGCCGCACACGTCGCACCGCCCCTCGGTCGAGGGCCGGTGCGCGATCAGGTTGTAGTCCATCCCGCAGCGCGAGCACAGCCGCCGGGCGAGGACGCGCCGGCGTACCTCCTCGTCCGGCAGGTCGAGATGGATCACACCGTCGATGTCGTAACTCTCCAGGAAGAACTCCGCCTGGCGGCGGTTGCGCGGGAATCCGTCGATGATGAACCCGTAATTCCAGTCGTGCAGATGGAGCCGGTCGCTGACGACGTCCTCCACCAGGTCGTCCCCCACCAGTTCCCCCGCCGCGACGAGGCGGCGCACCTGGGCGCCGAGCTTGGTGTGGTTCTTGACGTGCCAGCGGAAGATGTCGCCCACGCTGATGTGCACCAGGTCGAGGTCGCCGGCGAGCAGGGCGCTCTGGGTGCCCTTGCCGCTCCCCTGCACGCCCATGATCACATATTTCCGCATGTCACACTTCCCGGGGGTCATTTCTTATCTCTTGCGCATCGTCACCATCCCAACTGTATTCATGCGGACCGGGCCGGGAATTCCCGTCATGAACGAGGGATGGCGATACGTAGATTTCCCGATGCTTTACGGACCGGTTGCGCCTATTGTCAGCAAGATCGAGCGCCTTCGGAGAAGGTGGGTCCATGCGTACGCTGCCCGTGTTCCTGTCGTTGTTGTCAGGCCTGCTCATGACCGCGACGTCCGCCGCTCCGGCAGGCGCGGCGGCGAGGCCGGCGAAGGTCGTCCCCGACGTCGTCTTCCAGCGGGCCGACTTCGCCACCGGCACGCCCGAGGGCACCGCGGCGGGCGACGGGCTGACGTTCGGCTCGGCCGCGGGCACCGTCTCCTACACCGACGCGCTCGGCACCAGGACCTGGGAGTACACGCGCTGGACGGGCCCCGAGCGGGCCGTCGGGTTCCCCGCCACCGAACTGATCGCCTCCTGGACGGCGGTCGTCCCGGCGGGCTCGTGGATGCAGGTCGAGACCCGCGCCAGGAACGCCGAGGGCCTCACGAAGTGGTATTCGCTGGGCAGGTGGGCGTACGCGGACGGCGACATCCGCCGCACGTCGGTGCGCGGGCAGGGCGACGACGACGCGTCGGTGGCCGTGGACACCCTGGTCGCGGCCGCGGGCAAACCCGTGACCGCCTACCAGCTGCGGCTGACCCTCTACCGCGCGCCCGGCTCCTCGGCGACGCCGCGGGTGCGCACGTCCGGCGTCATGGCCTCCAACGTGCCCGACCGCGCGACGGTGCCGGTCAGCCCCGGCGGCGGCGCGTGGGGCACCGAGCTGGACGTGCCGCGCCGCTCCCAGAACGTGCACCAGGGCCACTACCCGGAGTGGGACGGCGGCGGCGAGGCATGGTGCAGCCCGACCTCGACCACCATGGTCCTCGGCTACTGGGACAGGTGGCCCAGCGCCCAGGACACCTCCTGGGTCGACCCCTCCGATCCCGACCCCGAGGTCGACTACGCCGCCCGCCACACCTACGACCACGCGTACGAGGGCGCGGGCAACTGGCCGTTCAACACCGCCTACGCGGGGCGGTACGGGATGGACGGGTTCGTCACCCGGCTGCGCTCGCTGACCGAGCTGGAACTCCTGATCAAGGCGGGCATCCCGGTCGTCACCTCGCAGTCGTTCAAGGCGAGCGAGCTGCCCGGTGCCGGCTACGGCACCAACGGTCACCTCATGGCGATCGTCGGCTTCACCTCCGGCGGCGACGTGATCGCCAACGACCCGGCCTCCTCCTCCAACTCCGCCGTACGCCGCGTCTATCCGCGCGCGAACTTCGAGAACGTGTGGCTCCGCGGTTCGAGCAGCGGCGGCGTGGCGTACGTCATCCACCCGCCCGGCCACACCCTGCCCGCCACGACTCCCGGGCTGCCCGCCAACTGGTGACGACCGACTCGACGGCGGGCGGAGACCTGCGTACCCTGTCACCCGGGGAAGGCGGGCCAGCCCGTTCGATTCCCTGCGTACAACGCCGATCGGGGGGTCGTCCGGTGAGCTGATGTCGCTGCGCACGGCGCCCTCGACGCCCGTGCCTGACCCATCTCCCCAATGCCGTGGAGCGCCGGATGACCGAGGACGATGCTGCGACGCTCGAGAAGACCCGGCTGGTGTGGCCTCCACGGCGAAGCGGGCCTTCCCTGCTGCTGGCGGACGAAGGCGCCCGCGTGCTGGTCGCGGGCACGGGCGCGCACCGCGCGCCGTCGCGGCTGCCGCAGGTGCCCGCCGTGCCGCCGACCGTCAACGACGTCGCCCAGTGCCTGGTGGAGCGGGCGGGCCTGGCCGCGTCCGGCCTGAACGTGCTGCTCGACCCGGCGACGCCGGCCGCGCTGGGCGAGGCGCTCGATCGGGCGGCGCGCGAGGCCACGTCCGTGCTGATGTTCCACTACGTCGGCCACGTCGTGTCCGGGCCTGACGACGAGCCGCACCTGGCTACGCAGGCCACCGTCGACCTCGGCGACGGGGTGCCCGGCTACCAGGCGCTCCCCTGGTCCGCGGTGCGCGACATCCTGGCGTCCTCGCGGGCCGGGCTGACCGTCGTGGTCCTCGACTGCTGCTTCACCGGCGCCGGCCGGCCCGTGCCGGCCACGGCGATGGAGAAGGTGATCGACGCGTCCTGGCCGGGCGCTCACGTGCTCGCGTCGTCCGCGAAGGACGAGAACTCGTGGGCGCTGCCCGGCGTCCGCCACACGGCGCTCAGCGGGGCGCTGCTGCGGCTGCTGAACGAGGGGGACCCCGCGGGACCTCACGACTTAACCCTCGACCACGTCCATCACCACCTGGCCCGCGTGCTCCCCGAAGGAGGGTTCCCCCGCCCGCGCAGCCAGGCCGCCGGCCGGCCGGCCACCCTGGCCGAACACCCGCCGCTCGCGCCCAACCCCGCCCAGACGAGCCGCCGCCCCCAGGCGGGCCCGCCGATCGCCTCGCCGGGCGACCTGTCCAGCCCCTACCGCGGCCTGGTCCCCTACACGGCCGAGCAGGCCGAGCTGTTCTTCGGCCGGGAGAGCGCGACGAGGTCCCTGGCCACGCGGGTGCGGCAGGCCCTGCGGGAGGACCCTCCGCCCGTCGTCGTCGGCTCGCAGGCGTTCGAGGCCGGCGGGCCGCTCATCGTCACCGGCGCCTCGGGCTGCGGGACGTCGTCGCGTGCTCGCGGGCCGGGCTGGTGCCCGCCGTGCGGCGCGACCTCGGTGACGAGCTGTCGTGCCTCGTGCTGACCCCCGGCGCGGAGCCGACGGCGGCGCTGGCGCGCGAGCTGGCGGCGCTGGGCGGCAGCGCGCCCGACCGGCTGCGCGCGGCCATCGATTCCGATCCGGGCGCGGCGCGGCGGGCGCTCACGGGCGTCAGGGGACGCACGCTGCTGGTGGTCGACCAGTTCGAGGAGCTGTTCATCGCCTGCACCGACGAGCGGGCCCGGCGCCGGTTCGTCGAGGCGCTCTCCGGGCTGTCCAGGAACGTGGCCGTCGTGCTCGCCGTGCGCGCCGACTTCTTCGGGCGCTGCGCGGCCTACCCCGGCCTCCTGGAGGCCATGAAGCGGCCCGAGATCGTCTCGCCCATGACCGGGGCCGAACTGCGCGCGGTGATCGAACAGCCCGCCCTGCGCTCCGGCCTCTCGCTCGAGCCCGGGCTCACCGACCTGCTGCTGGAGGATCTCCAGGCGAACGCCGACGCGCTCGAACGGTCGGGCGGCCCGCTGCCGCTGCTCTCCCACGCCCTGCTGGCCACCTGGCAGCGGCGTTCCGGCGGCACGCTCACCATGGCCGGCTACCGGTCGGCCGGCGGCGTCACGGGGGCGCTGGCGTCGAGCGCCGAGGACACCCTGCGAGGGCTCGGCGCGGAGTTCGAGCCGATGGCGCGCGACCTGCTGATCCGGCTGGTCCAGGTGGACGACCAGATCGGCGGTACGAAACGCCGGGTCGCGCTCGCCGAACTGCTGCCGGGCAACCCGTCGGTGGCCGGGCAGGTGCTGGCCGAGTTCGTCCGCACCCGGCTCGTCACCGTGCAGAACGACGAGGCGGAGATCACCCACGAGGCGCTCATCCGAGCCTGGCCCAGGCTCGGCGGCTGGATCGACGCCGGCCGCGCCGGGCTGCTCGTCCAGCGCCGCCTGACCGAGGACGCCCGGCTCTGGCAGCAGCAGGAGCAGGACCCCGCCTACCTGTACGACGCGGGCCGTCTCGCGGCCGCGCTGGCGGCGGTGGGCGGCCGCCCCGCCTCCCACGGCGACGTGCCAGGTCCTGCGGGCACCGGCGGCGCCGCGCCCCCCGGCCCGGCGCCCGCCGAGGACGTGATCGCCCGGACGGAGCGGGAGTTCCTCGACGCGTCGGAGCGGCGGCAGAACCGCCGCGTGCAGATCGCCCGCGGGGTGATCGCCGCCCTCTCTGTGCTCCTGCTCGTGGCCGCGGTCGGCGCCGTGGTGGCGCTGGTGCAGCGAGGCCAGGCGAGCAGCCGGGCCACGACGGCGGCCACGCAGCGCGACCAGGCCCTGTCGCGCCAGGTCGCCGCGACCGCCGGCCGCATGCCCGACACGTCGCTCGCGGCGCAGCTCGCGCTCAGCGCCTTCCAGGTCTCGCCCACGGCGGAGGCCCGCGGGGCGCTGCTGAGCACGCTCTCGCGCCCGATCGGCGCGCGGCTCGTCGGGCACACCGCGCCCGTCGAGCGGGTGGTCTACCGCCCCGACGGCCGGGTGGCCGCGACCGCGTCCAGTGACCAGACCGCCCGGCTCTGGAACGTCGCCGACCCCCTCCGCCCGAAGGCTCTGGGCGTTGTGCAGGGCCACACGGGCGGCGTGGAGGCGGTGGCGTTCAGCACGGACGGGAAGATCCTCGCCACCGGGTCCGCCGACAAGACCGCCCGGCTGTGGGACGTCTCCGGCACCGCCAGGCCCGGAGCCATGGCCACGCTCAAGGGGCACAAGGAGCGCGTGCTCTCCGTGGCGTTCAGCCCCAAGGGCAGCATCATGGCCACCGCGTCCGCCGACCGGACCGTCCTGCTGTGGGATCTCGCCGACCCGCGCAAGCCCAAGCGGGTCGCCGTGCTGCAGCAGAGCTCCGACATCTCCGAGGTGGCCTTCAGCCCCGACGGCAGCCTGATCGCCGTGACGTCGTCCACCGGCGGCGTCGCGCTGCTCGACGTGCGCACCCCCGCCAAGCCGACCAGCCTGGCGACCCTGCCCGCGCAGGACGGCGCGGTCAGGAGCGTGGCGTTCTCCTCCGACGGCGTCTACCTCGCCACCGGCTCCGACACCGGCAAGGTGCACGTGTGGAACGTCACCGCCACCAAGCTCGTCGGCACGGCGAGCGGGCACGGCTCGGCGGTCGGTGACGTGGCGTTCAGCCCCGACGGCAAGATCCTGGCCAGCTCCTCCACCGACGGCACCGCCCGCGTGTGGGATCTGTCCAGCCCGAGCTCGCCGCAGGCCGTCGCCACGCTGGCGGGCGCCGGCGGCACGGTCACCGGCGTGGCGTTCAGCCCGAACGGCCAGAACCTCGCCACCTCCGGCGTGGACGGCACGACCCGCCTGTGGAACGTCGCCAACGCCGCCCGTGTCTCGCCGCGCGCCAGGCTCACCGGCCACACGTCCGCCGTCGGCGGGCTGGCCATGTCGAAGGACGGCGACACCCTCGCCACCGTCTCCGACGACGAGAGCGTGAAGTTGTGGAACGTCTCCGACCCCGCGGTGTCCACGCCGCTGTCGACGCTGTCGGGTCACACCGCCGCCGTCGTCGCGGCCTCGTTCGCCCCTGACGGCAAGCACCTGCTCACGGCCTCGCTCGACAGGACCGCGCGGTTGTGGGACGTCTCCGAGCCCGCCACGCCCAAGCTCGTGGCCACGCTCAAGGGGCACACGGACGGCGTGCGGTCGGCGGCGTACAGCCCTGACGGCAAGAAGGTCGTGACGGCGGGCAAGGACGGCAAGCTCTACCTGTGGGACGTGTCCACGCCCGCCGCCCCCAAGCGGGTGGCGGCGCCGGGCGTGGCCGACGAGATGCTCGACACGGTGGCGTTCCGGCCGGACAGCCGCGTCATCGCGACCGGCTCGCGCTCCTCCCACCTGCGGCTGTGGGACGTGTCCACGCCCGCCGAGCCGCGCCGGCTGGCCGACGTCCCCGCCCACACCGGCGGCGTGCTCGACGTTCGGTTCAGCCCGGACGGCAAGACGCTCGCGACGACGGCCACCGACGGCACGACCCGTCTCTGGGACGTCGCTCAGCCTGAACGGCCGCGACGGTTGTCGATCCTGCCCGGGCACTCCGCCGACGTGACCGCCGCCGCGTTCGCCGCGAACGGGAGGACGCTCGCCACGGCGTCACGCGACGACACCATCCGGGTGTGGAACGTCGCCGACCGCGCCCGGCCGGTGTTGTGGGCGGTGCTCACGGGGTCGGGCTCGGTCAACGACGTCGAGTTCGGCCCGGAGGGCACGGTTCTGGCGGGCACCTCCGGCGTCGCGGCCCAGCTGTGGGGGCTGGACGTGGAGCAGGCGCGGGCGAACGTCTGCGAGACCTCGGGGATGACGATCACCAAGGCCGAGTGGGCCCACTACCTTCCCGGCATCCCGTACAAAACACCCTGCGCGGCCTGACCCGCTGCCGCTCACCCCTGAAGGGATCCTGGGAGTAGCCCACCCACCCTCCGGGCTCCTGCTCGGGCGGCTCCTGTCCTAGCCTCGAAGGTATGAACAGGGACAACCTGCTCGGCCAGTTCCTGCGAGCCCGCCGCGAGCTGCTCCAGCCGGAGGATCTGGGCCTGCCGCCGGGCACGCGCCGCCGGGTGGCGGGGCTGCGCCGCGACGAGGTGGCCCAGCTGGCGGGCGTGAGCACCGACTATTACGTACGGCTGGAGCAGGGCCGCGAGCGCCACCCGTCCGCGCAGGTGGTCGACGCGCTGGCCCGCGCCCTCGCCCTGGAGGAGGACGCGGCCGCCCACCTGCTCCGGCTGGCCGGTGCGTCCACCGGGCGGCGGCGGGCGGCTCCCGGACGCGAGCAGGTCAGCCCGTACCTGCTGCGCATGATGCGGGCCTGGCCGCACACGCCGGCGGTCGTGCTGGGCCCCCGCCTGACCGTGCTGGCGGGCAACGCCCTGGGCAAGGCCCTGTTCGCCGGCCACGCCCACAGCGACGACCTGGTGCGGCTGGTGTTCCTCGACGAGGACGCGCGGGACTTCTATCCCGACTGGGACCGGGTGGCCGTCAACACCGTCGCCGGGCTGCGCGCGGCGGCCGGCACCGACCCCGACGACCCGCGGCTGATCGAGGTGGTGGGCGAGCTGTCGCTCAGGAGCGAGGCCTTCCGCACGTTGTGGGCCCGCCACGACATCCGCCAGAAGACCCACGAGACCAAGCGGTTCCGGCACCCGCTGGTGGGCGAGCTGACGCTCCACTACGAGTCGCTGACCGTGAACGGCGCCCCCGGCCAGCAACTGGTCGTCTACCAGGCCGACCCGGGCAGCCCTTCCGAGGAGGCACTGGCCCTGCTGGGCAGCCTGACGGCCGAGCAGGAGGTACGGCGCCCGGCGCACGCCGCCGAACGACCGCCCGCCACCGAGGACTGATCCCCCACACCAGCCACGCGCCCGCCCCGATGGCCGGCGCGCCGATTTGTCATGCCAGAAAACGCCCGACAACACCCACACCGACCACGCCGACCACGCCCGCACACGACCGACAAGCACCGGCCACCGGCCACCGGTTACGACCACGCCCACTGACACGCCCGCTCACACGCACGACGACCACGCACGACGACCACCACGTGAACACGTGGAACACCACTCTGGAGTGACTCCTCGTATGACCACCAATGACACGCCCGTCTGGTTCATCACCGGCTGCTCCACCGGTCTCGGCCGGGCGCTGGCCGACGCCGTCCTGGCGGGCGGCGGGCGCGCGGCCGTCACCGCCCGCGACCCGGCGCAGGTCGCGGACCTGGCCGCGCGCCACGGAGACCGGGCCCTGGCTCTGCCGCTCGACGTCACCGACCAGGACCAGATCAAGGAGGCCGTCACCCGGGCGGAGTCCGTCTTCGGCCGCATCGACGTCCTGGTCAACAACGCCGGGTACGGCTATCTGGCCGCCGTCGAGGAGGGCGAGGACGACGAGGTCCGCGCGCTGTTCGACACGAACGTCTTCGGCCTGCTCGACGTCACCAAGGCCGTGCTCCCCGGCATGCGCGCCCGCCGCGCCGGCCACGTCGTGAACGTCTCCTCGCTCGGCGGGCTGGCGGCCTTCGGCGCGACCGGCTACTACCACGCCACCAAGTTCGCCGTGGAGGGAGTGTCGGAGTCGCTGGCCGCGGAGGTGGCTCCCCTGGGCATCAAGGTCACGATCGTGGAGCCCGGCGCCTTCCGTACCAACTGGTCCGGCCCTTCCATGCGCCAGTCCCCCGTGCGGATCGACGACTACGCGCAGACGGCGGGCGCGCGCCGCGCCGCCACGCTGGCGACCTACGGCAAACAGCCCGGCGACCCCGAGCGGGCGGCTCAGGCGATCATCGCCGCGGTCGGAGCCGATGCGCCGCCGCTCCGCCTGTTGCTGGGCAGGGCGGCGTACGACGTGGCCTCGGCCCGGCTGGACACCCTCAGAACCGGCTTCGACACCTGGCGTGACCTCACGCTCAGCGCCGACTTCCCGGCGTAGGGCGGCAGCCCGGAACCAGCCGGCGTACCGAAACGAAGGAACGATGACATGACCACCACTGAGAAGATCGTCCTGATCACCGGTGCCAGCAGCGGCATCGGCCAGGCCACCGCGCTGCGGCTGGCAGCCGACGGGAACCACGTCGTCATCGGCGCCCGCCGCACGGACCGTCTCGATGAGCTCGCCGGCCGGATCGAGGAGGCCGGCGGCACGGTCGACGTGCGGCGCCTCGACGTGACCGACCGCGAGGACGTCGCCGCGTTCACCGACGCCGCCGCCGAACGGCACGGCCGGATCGACGTGATCGTGAACAACGCGGGCGTGATGCCGCTGTCCCGGCTCGACTCCCTGCTGGTGGAGGAGTGGAACCGGATGATCGACGTGAACGTGCGCGGCCTGCTGCACGGCATCGCCGCCGCGCTCCCGCACTTCCAGCGCCAGGGCGGCGGCCATTTCGTCACCGTCGCCTCCATCGGCGCCCACCAGGTGGTGCCGACGGGCGCGGTCTACTGCGCCACGAAGTACGCCGCCTGGGCGATCACCGAGGGCCTGCGCCTGGAGCTCGACCCGAGCATCCGCGTCACCACCGTCTCGCCAGGCGTGGTGGAGTCCGAGCTCGCGGACACCATCACCGAGGCCGGCGCCCGGGAGGCGATGCGCACCTACCGGGCGGACTCCATCCCGCCCTCCGCGATCGCCGACGCCATCGCGTACGCGGTCGGCCAGCCGCCGGAGGTGGACGTCAACGAGCTGATCATCCGCCCGGCACGGCAGCGCTGACCGGCAGCGCTGACCGGCAGCGCTGACTGGCAGCGCTGACTGGCAGGGGGGCGCGGCCCGCGTGGGAGGCTGGTGGATCGTGTTCACTTCCGAGGCGTCTGCGCACCAGCCCGCCGCCCGCCGCCTGGTCCTCGTCGCGGGGCAGGAGGGCGCGGGCAAGACCACGATCATCCGCGCGCTGCTGCCGCACACGCCGTACGGGGCTCGGGTCGACGGCGAGGACCTGGGCCAGGTCAATCCATGCCACTACGACGAGGCGTTCTGGCACCTGCTCCGGTCCAACGTCGCGGTCCTCGTCCGCAATTGAGGCGCCGTAAAGGATCGGTCGGCGTGCAGGCGAGAACGCCTGGTCACCGCCGCGCCTTCGGGGGATTTCCGTCGTTCCGTGAGAAGTTCGTGCCAGGGGACGGAACGCCCAGAAGGAACTCAAATGCGACACGATCATGAGGGCCGGCGGGTCAGCCGGCGGCGGCTGATCGCCGGTGTCAGCTCGCTCGGGCTCGGCGGCCTGCTGTCGGCCTCCGGTGCCAGGGCCGGCACGGTCAACACGGATCTCTCCTCGCTGCTCGCCGACGCCGGCACGTGCACGCTGACGCCCAGCGCGACGCAGGGACCCTTCTACTTCGACGCCGGAAAGATCCGCAGCGACATCCGCGAGGGCAAGCCGGGCGTGCGGCTGCGGCTGGGCATCAGGATCCAGGACAGCGCGACGTGCCGGCCGGTGCGCGACGCCGTGGTGGAGATCTGGCACTGCGACGCCGCCGGTCTGTACTCGGGGGCCGAGCACGAGTCGAAGAGCGGCAGCCTCGGCATGCCGCTCATGACCGATATGACGCCCACGGACGACAAGCGTTACCTGCGGGGCGCCCAGGTCACCAACTCCGACGGCATCGTGCAGTTCACCACGATCTGGCCGGGCTGGTACCCCGGCCGCACCGTGCACATCCACGTCATGGTCCACGTCAGCGACCGGCGCGTTCTGTGCACGCAGCTGATGTTCGACGAGTCGCTCAACGCCGCGGTCCTGGCGAGGCCCCCGTACTCCGCGAACCCCGGGCGCGACACGGTCAACGAGAAGGACGAGGACTACCGCGACGGCATGCTCATGACGGTCGTGGAGGACGGCGACGGCTACCTGGGCGCGATCGCCCTGTCGGCCGACCCCGGCCGGGACGGCCGCTAGACCCGCCGGACGACGCGCAGCAGGTATTCCCTCCTGTTGAGCGGGTTGTGATCGGTGCGCGGGCGCTCGGGAACCGGCCCGCGTACGGGCTGGTAGCGGTCGAAGTCGCACTCCAGCACGCCCTCGCCCCGCGTCAGCCCCGGCAGCTGCTGCTCCAGGGCGTGCACCCCGGCCACCGGGATGTCGCCCGCCAGCATGCCGGGGAACTGGGCGCGCGGCACGGCGCCCAGCCGGGCCAGCACGGGCAGCACCTGACCGGCGGTGTCCGCGGGCAGGTCGATGCGGAAGCTCTGCATCGGCTCCTCCACCATGGTGCCGGCCTGCGCCAGCGCGCTCATCAGGACCAGCGGCGTCAGGTTGCGGAAGTCTCCCGCGGTGCTCGACATGCTCTTGTCGAACCCTCCTCCCATGTGGCTCTGCCTGGCCCAGTAGCCGGTGTGGGTCAGCGTGACCACGCAGTCGACGACCTGCCAGCCGTGCAGGCCCTCACGGAGCGTCTCGTGCACGGTCTCCTCGATCGTCTTCATGAACGCGTACGGCAGCGAGCCCAGCTCCACCTCCAGCCGGAACTCCACCCCGCCGCCGCGCGGGCCCCGCTCGACGCGCAGCCCGACGGTGGCGAGGAACGGGTTGGGATCCTTGGCGATCACCTCGACCGCGGCTCCCGTGCCGATCGGCCGCTCGACGCAGATCGTGGTCGTCTCACGGAAGGCGACGTCGATGCCGTAGTCGTCGCGCAGCGTGGCCTCGATGACCTCCTTCTGCACCTCGCCGTAGAGGGAGACCGACACCTCCTGGCGCACGTCGTCCTGGCGCAGGGAGATCAGCGGGTCCTGCTCGGCGAGCTGGGCGAGGGCCACGTGGAGCGCGCCACGGTCGCCGGGCCGGACCGGCGTCACCACCGACTCCAGCGCCGGCGGCGGGAAATGGCCCTGCGCCTCGGCCTTGCGCGGCAGGCCGATCGTGTCGCCGATGCGGACGTCGGCCAGGCCCCACAACCGGGCGATGCGGCCCGCGCCCACCCCGGGGCCCGGCGCCGCGCCGCCCCGGTCGAAGACGCTGATCGCGGTGACCTTCCCCTCGCGGGGCGCGCCGGGCTCCCCCTCACGGGCGAAGCTCAGCCGGTCGCGGGTGCGGATCGTGCCGGAGAACATGCGCACGTAGGCGATCTTCTCCCCCGCCGGGCCGCGTTCGACCTTGAAGACCGTACCGGACAGCGGGCCCCCGAGATCGCCCTCGGCGGCCGGGAGCAGCTCCTCGATGCCGGCGATCAGCGCGTCGACGCCGGCGCCGGTGATCGCCGAGCCCGAGAACACCGGGTGCGCCAGCGCCTCCCCCGTCTGGGCGGCGAGCTCGGCGCGGAGCCTTGCGTACGAGACGGAGCTCTCGTCGTGCACGTACGCGGCCAGCAGCGCCTCGCTCTGGTCCGCGAGCACGTCGAGCAGACGGCCGGCGAAGGCGGGCTCGTCGCCGAACGGCGTGAAGGACGCGCGGGCCGTGCCGTGACCGGCGGCCGAACCCATGGAGACGACGGCCGGGCAGAGCTTCTCGGCGAGCTCGCCCAGCACCCGGCCGGAGTCCGCGCCCCGGCGGTCGATCTTGTTGATGAAGATCAGCGTGGGGATGCCCAGCCGGCGCAGCGTGCGCATGAGCACGCGGGTCTGCGGCTGCACGCCCTCCACGGCCGAGACGACCAGGACCGCGCCGTCGAGCACGCTCAGCACGCGCTCCACCTCGGCGATGAAGTCGGGGTGGCCGGGCGTGTCGATGAGGTTGACCGTGGTGTCTCCGACGACGAACGAGACCACCGCGGACTTGATCGTGATGCCGCGCTGCCGCTCCAGGGCCAGGGAGTCGGTCTGGGTGTTTCCGTCATCGACGCGGCCGGGCTCGTCGATGACGCCGGCGGCGTGCAGCAGCCGCTCGGTCAGGCTGGTCTTACCGGCGTCTACGTGCGCGAGGATCCCGAGATTGAGGATGGGCACCGAACGTCATGTCCTTCACTGAGATGGGGCTTCCTTCCTGGGTGGACATGACAGGTGCTCGCATGGTGGTGCTCCTTCTGATCGTTGGGCTGAGGTCAGCACACCAGAGCCGCGACCGGCTGGCAAACGAATTTTTCGTACGCTATGATTTGGGCACATGCCCAAGTCAAACGTCCAGAAAGCACGGAAGATGCCCCCAACCTCCGCGGTACGCGGCAGAGCCACCCGGCAGCGGCTGCTCGACGCGGCCGTCAGCCTCGTGCCCGAGGTGGGGTGGGGCGGCGTCACCACCCGGCTGGTCGCCGAGCGGGCCGGGGTGGCGCCCGGCGTCGTCCACTACCACTTCGCCTCCGTGACCGACCTGCTCGTCGAGGCCGGGATCGCCTTCACCGGAGGGCTGCTCGACAGCCTCGCCGACGAGCTCTGCGCCCGCCCCCGCATCGGCGAGGGCGTCGACTGGCTGCTGGGTGAGCTGTCGCGCTACGGCGGCACGGATCCCGCCTCCCTGCTGGTCGTGGAGATGTTCCTGGCCTCGACACGGCTGCCCGAGCTGCGCGGGCGGCTGGGCGGGCAGATAGCCGCGTTCCGCTCCCACGTCGCGGCGTGGCTGGCGGAGTCGGGCTACCAGGGCGACGCGACGACCGCGGCCGCGATGCTGGCCGCGGCGCTCGACGGCGTCGTCCTCCACCGTTCGCTCGACCCGGACCTCGACGTGGCGGCGATGGCAGTGCCGCTGCGGACCATGCTGGGCATCCCGCCCGGAGAGGAGACGACGTGAAAGCCCTCATCTGCGGGGCCGGCATCGCCGGGGTGACGCTGGCCTGGCACCTCGAACGCGTCGGCTGGGAGGTGGAGCTGGTCGAGCGCGCGGCGGCGTTCCGCGACGGCGGCTACATGATCGACTTCTACGGTCCCGGCCAGCAGGTCGCCCGGCGGATGGGGCTGATGCCCCGGCTGCTCGACGTCCGCCACCCGGTGCGTGAGATCCGCTACGTCGACCGGCACGGCCGCCGGACCAGCGGCCTGACGTTGCCCTCCGGCCTGGACGACGTGCTGAGCCTGCTCCGCGGCGACCTGGCGCGGGCGATCTCCGCCGAGGTGCGCGCACCCATCACGTACGGCACCAGCGTCGAGTCGTTCGACCAGCACGCCGACGGCGTGTCGGTGCGGCTGACGGACGGCACGTCACGTGCGGCCGACCTGCTCGTGGGGGCCGACGGCGCCCGTTCACGGGTGCGCGAGCTCGCCTTCGGCGACGTGGCGCCGCGTTTCCTCGGTCACCACGTGGCCGCCTTCACCCTCCGGGACGCGCGGCTCAGCGCGCAGATCGGCACGCGCTACCAGATGCTCACCGAGCCCGGTGTGATGGCCGGCGCGTACGCGCTGGGCGACGACCGGCTGTCCCTGCTGTTCCTGCGCCGCGACCCCGACCCGGCGCTGCCGGAGGACCCCGCGGCGGCGCTGCGCCGCGGTTTCGGTGAACGCGGCTGGATCCTGCCGGACGTGCTGGCCCGCTGTCCCGGCCCGCCCGAGCTCTACTACGACCTGGTGACGCAGGTCGAGATGGAGCGCTGGCACGAGGGGCGGGTCGTGCTCGTGGGCGACGCCTGCCAGGCGGTGTCGCTGTTCGCCGGGCAGGGGGCGTCGATGGCCATGGCCGGGGCGTGGGTCCTGGTCGACGAGCTCACCGCGGGCGGCGACCTGCCCGGCGCGCTCGGCCGCTACCAGGAGCGCATGGCGCCGGGCATCGCCGAGGTCCAGGACTCAGGGCGGCGGTTCATCGCGTGGATGGCCCCGTCGCACCGGTGGCGGATCGCCGTACGCGACCTGATGCTCCGGCTGGCCGCCCTGCCGGGAGCCGGTCGCCTGTTCGTCAACTCGCTCAGTCCGGGCGGCCACCGCCTGATCAGCGGCCGCTCGCACGTCCTCGAAAGCGTGCGTGAGGACTGACCCGTCCTCACGCACGACGTGCTTCTGCCGCGCGCGACGCCGGCCGCCGCGCTCGGGACACCTTCACGCCGCGGAGCCGGCCTCGTCCTCCTCGCCCCTGTCGCCGTGCCGCCGCCCGGCCCGGTCGAGTTCCTGCTTGGCGATCCTGAAGCGGGCGCAGCGCGCTTCCAGCTCGCGTTCGTCGTCTGCGTTCGGTTGGTCGATCATGTCGAACGACGTGATCACACCTCACCCGCGGAAGCGCCCGCCTTGGCGGAGTCTTGTGACTCCAGCGACTCGACCGTGCCCCGCTCGCCGTCGACCCTGATGCGGTCGCCGTCGCGCAGCCGCATGGTGGCGTTGCCGGTGCCGACCACGGCCGGGATGCCGAGCTCGCGGGCGACGATCGAGGCGTGCGACAGCGGCGCCCCCAGGTCGGTCACCACGGCGGCGGCCCGCGGGAACATCGGCGTCCAGCCGACGTTCGTCAGCGTCGTGACCAGGATCTCGCCCGGCTTGAGCCGCTCGCTCTCCTCGGGACCCGAGAGCACGCGGGCGACGCCCTCGACCACGCCGGGCGCGCCGGGGAAGCCGGTCACGGTGTCGCTCACCGTGACGGAGGACCCGCGCGCGTCGTGGAGGTCGGCCCGGCGGCCGGGGTCGGCGGCCCAGCGCACCGGGTCGAAGTGGCCGACGATCAGCGCCGGGTAGGGCGGCAGCGCGGCGTACCGCTCGTAGGTGGCCCGCCGCACGGGCACCCGCTCCAGCGCCGCCTGGTCGCCGCGCAGGAGGGCGAGCAGCTCCTCCAGGTACAGGAAGAACACGTCGTCGCCGTGTCCGGTCAACTCCCCCGCGCGTACGGCGAAGGCCCGCAGCACCCAGAAGGCCCTGATGTTCTCGGAACGGGTCGACTCGCGGTCGCGCACCACGGCGCTCCACCGCTGGACCCGGGCGCGCATCCCGGCCTCCTTGCGGGGATAACGCTCGGCGAACCGCGCCCACGCCTCCTCCCTGGCCCTGGCCTGCCGGGTGAGCAGCGCCTCCGTGTCGTCCCGCAGGTCGCCCAGTCCCGCGAGCTGGGCGTCGATCCAGCCGGGGTCCTCGCCGGGGCGCGGAATCGACACCTCGAACTCGTGGGCTCCGCGGTGGCCGTACGTGCGGGCGAACTCGGCTCTGGTGATCTCTCCTCTGGCCAGTCTGGACAACCCCATCACCGGGCCCAGGCTGGCCAGCTCGCCGTCGCTGTTGACCCCGGTCAGCATGGCTTCCGCGTCGAGCTCGCCCATCAGCCGGCGCAGGCGGTCGCGGGTGAAGACCAGGGTCGTGCCGCCCTGGCGGCCGGCCGCCTCCAGCATGCTGCAGGCGGTGACCGTGTGCTCGCGGATCCCCGCGTCCCACAGGGCGGCCAGCTCGGCGGCGGAGCCGGTGGCGGCGATCCTCTCCCGCAGGTCCTCGCAGCGCTGCTGGGAGGTGGCCAGGAACGCGTGCATGCCCTTGAGGTTCTTCCGCACGCGGCGGCGGATGCGCACGGCCATGGGCAGCACGCGCTTGAGGATCTCCCACCGGGAGACCTCCACCAGCGGCACGTCGAGGCCGGGCGGGACCTTGCCGAAGACCTGCTCGACCGCGCTGAGCCGGCTCTTCATGCCGAGAGCCGTGGCGATGGAGTGGACGACGCTCAGGTTCATGTAGAAGCGGCCGCCGATGTTGCCGACCAGGTCGAAGCCGGGCAGGGTCGAGGCGGACATCGCCTCGGCGATGAACAGCCGCACGAACGACCACGTCAGCGGCGTCATCACATCAGGGATGGCCTCGCCCAGGTTGCCGCCGGTCCACAGGTAGTCGCCCTTGAGGCTGTCGTTCCACTCCTCGACCTCGGAGGCGATGCCGGTGATCGGGCGGGCCTGCACGATGGCGAACGCGCCGTCGCGCGAGGCCCACTCGACGTCCATCGGCGTGCCGTAGAGCGCCTGGATCCGCGCGCCGATCCCGGCCAGCTCCACGGCCCGCGCGTCGTCGAGCACGGCAGCGCCGCGCAGGTCGCCGGGCACGGGCCGCTCCTCGGTGCCCGTGGTGGTGCGGACGGTCATCACCGTCTTGTCGGCGGTGCGCGACTGGACGACCGCTCCGCCGGACACCACCACCGTGTCGGGGGTGACCTGCCCGCCGACGACCGCCTCGCCCAGCCCCCACGAGGCGTTGATCACGATCTCGCCGCGGGCGCCGGTGACCGGGTTGGCGGTGAACATGACGCCGGCCGCGTCCGCGTCGACCAGCTCCTGCACCACCACGGCCAGTGCCACGTCGTCGTGGGGGACGCCGTTCTGGTCGCGGTAGGCGATGGCTCGCGGGTTCCACAGCGAGGCCCAGCAGCGCTTGACCGCGTCGAGCAGGGCGTCGCCCCTGATGTTGAGGTAGGTGTCCTGCTGCCCGGCGAACGACATGCCGGGCAGGTCCTCGGCCGTGGCCGAGGAGCGTACGGCGACGGGCACGTCGCCGCCGAGCGCCGCGTACGCGTGGCGGATCTCCTCGGCGATCCCGGCGGGCATGTCGTGCTCGGCGAACATGCGGGCGATCACGGCGGGGTCGGCCGAGGACGCCCTGAGGATCTCGTCGCGGAAGTCCGCCACGAACGCGCGGTAGGCGTCGGTCGTGACGTGGAACCCGCCGGGGACGGGCAGCCCGGCCCTGGCCAGCCGGGCCAGTGAGGAGCCCTTGCCACCTGCGGTCGCCAGGTCGGCGGCGGCGTCGTCGAGGGGGATCACTGCCTTCATCGCACGCTCCCTGCGGTGCTGGAGTAGTCGTTCATCGAGGCCGCCAGCTTCGTCTGCGCGATCTCCGTGACGGCGTCGAGGTAGTCGAGCGTGGCCCGTGCCACGGCGTCCGCGTCGTCGCCGGAGAGCGGGCGGCCGGTGCTCATGGTGCGCTCGATGGTGTCGGCCACGAGGGCCGCGACTTTGTCGTGGGAGGGCCGGGTGACCCCTTGCACGCCCTCGGGCATGAACAGGAACCCGTAAAGGATGGCGCCGGCCACCATGGCGTGGTCGCCCGGTTCCTCGCGCACGGCGCCGCGCTTGATCAGCTCGGCCAGGTAGGAGCCCAGAGCCGGGAGCAGCTCCTGCGCGCTCGTGCCGCGCAGCTTCTGGCGGGTCAGCTTGCCGAGCATCTCGAAGTCCTCGCCCAGCAGCGCGTGGAGCAGGGGCCGGCGCAGCAGCTCGCGGGCGAACGCGCCGTAGAGCGCGCTGAGCGTGGCGGGCCCGCCGCGGCGCACGCCGTCCAGCATGAGCACCCGCTCGCGGCGCAGCAGCGCCGTGAACAGCTCGTCGCGGGTCTTCCAGTGCAGGTAGATGGTGCCCTTGGCGACGCCGGCGTGCTTGGCCACGTCGTCGATCGTGGTCTTGTCGTAGCCCCACCGCAAAACCAGCTCGGTTGCGGCGTCGAGGATCCGGTGCGCCCGCTCGCGCTGGCGCGCCGGATCCTGTGGCGGTCGTCCTGGCTTGACCATGCATCTCACCCCGTTTGTTTGACTAGATGAGATTAAACGGTCATTAAATTATGCGCAAGCTCGTGCCGCAGTCAGCCGATCTTCGCGAGCAGCGCCTCGGCCTCGGTGGCGAACGACGCGTCGCCGGTGTCCACCGCCCTGCGCAACATCCGCCTGGCCTGCTCCAGGTCGCCCCGCTCGTACCGGATCTCGCCCAGCCGGCAGGCCGCCTCGGCCACCAGGTCCGGCTGCTCGGTCAGGCCCAGGGTCTGCTCGTAGTACCGCAGCGCCCCGTCACGGTCCCCCAGCCAGTAGCAGAGCTCGCCGAGATGCGCGGCGGCCAGCCCCGACTCGGAGTCGCCCGCGTCGATGACCCGCTGGTACCAGGTGAGCGCCTCGCCGAAGTCCCGCTCGCGCTTGGCCAGCGCGCCCAGGTACATGGCCGCCACGGCGCCGTGGTGCCCGTCTCCGGCGTCGACGGCCCTGCGGTACCACTCGCGCGCCCGCGTCCCGTCCTCGTCGTGGTAGGTCCGCCCGATCCCGATCATGGCTCGCACGGCCCGGTCGGCGTCGCCGGCGTCGACCACCCGGCGGTAGACCTCGCGGCCCTCGTCGACCTCGCCCGCCTCGACCAGCGCCTGGGCGAACGTGGTGAGCACGGTCGGGTCCCCGCCCTCCGCCGCCTCCCGCAGCGTGTGCAGCGACTGCTCGGTGTCGCCCTGGTCGCTCTGCAGCATGCCGAGCAGGCTGGCGAACACGCCTCTCGCCGGGCTGTCGGCGTCGCCCGCCTGGCGCTCGGTCAGGTCGTAGAGGGCCTCGGAGTCGCCCTCCGCGTCGAGCAGCTCGAGCAGCCTGCCGCCGGCCACGAAGCGCACGTCGGGGTTGTCGTGCTCGTGCAACCGCTCGTAGATCGCGCGGGCCTCGTCCGTACACCCGAGCTCGGCCAGCCGCTCGGCCACCCGCAGGTCGGTGAAGGGCCCGGCGCCGTCCAGCTCGTAGTACCCGCGTACGGCCTCCGGGTCCTCGCAGCGGTCGCCCAGCCCGCGGGCCGCCTCGGCGGCGCTCTCCCCCATGAGCGCGAGCACCTGCATGGCCAGCGGGTGATCGCCGCTCCCGCAGGCCTGATGGGCGAGGGTTTCGAGGTTGTTCATAGCGGTCCCGGCCAGGTCGGTGCCGGTGCCCGCGGCCACCTCGAACGCCCGCGCGGCGGCGAGATCGTCGCCCTCCTCGTGCAGCCAGACGCCGAGCTGCACGCCGCCCCTGGCCATCGCGTCCGGGTCGCCGGACTCGACGGCCAGCCGGACCTCGCGGGCCGCCCCTTCCGCGTCGCCCAGCTCGCGCAGCGCCCTGGCCAGGTCCACCCGCATGCTCGACGTGGTGGCGGGGAAGCCGGCGTCGACGCCCATGCCGTAGGCGCGCGCCGCGGCCTCCATGTCGCCCCTGGCCTTGCAGGCGTCTCCGCGCGTCCAGTAGGCCATGGCGACGGTCTCCGGGTCGCCGGTGGCCACGGCCTGCTCGGCCTCCCGCTCCAGGGCGTCGTGGTCCTGCTCCTGGAGCAGATGGACGAGCAGGTGGCGGCGGCATTCGAGATCGCCTGCCGCCGCCCCCTCGGCCAGCGCCGCGCGCACGCCGCCGGCGTCGCCCTGCTCGCCCAGCAGGTCGGCCAGGACCAGGGCGGTGGCGGGCAGCGCGGCCCTGGCCGCCTCCACGGCTCCATCGAGGTCGCCGCGGCGCCGGCGTACGACCGCGATGTCGCGCCAGGCCGTCGCGGCCGTCTCCGCCCGCTCGGTGGCCGGCAGTAAGCTCAGCTCGGCCCGGCAGTGATGGCCCTCGTTCGCGAGGACGGCGCCGAGGTCGATCCTGGCCTCCGCCGCGAGCGCCGGCTCGCCCAGCTCGGCCACCAGCTGGTAGAACGGGCCCGCCACGCCGTCGTCCATGCCCCGCGCGCTGGACATGACCTCCCGCAGGGCCTCCTGCAGGCCGGCCGGGTCCGTGCCGGCCAGCAGGTCGCGGACGCCGGGCAGGTCCTCGGCGTCGAGCGCGAGCAGCAACCCGGCCGCCGGCTCCGAGCCGGTCTGCTCCGCCAGCGCCGCCAGCGCGCCCTGCCGGTCGCCCTCCGCCGCCAGCACCCAGGGCAGCTCCTCGGGGGTGGCCCGGCCGAGGAGGTGGCGGGAGACGGCGGCGGCGTACGCGTCGTCCTCCTGTGCGGCGGCCCGCTCCAGGGCGAAGCGCGCGGACTCGCTGTCACCGGCCGCCATGAGGCAGCGGCCCGCCTCCAGCATGGTCCGCGGCTCCGAGGCCGGGTCCATGGCCGCCGCCCGCTCGAACGCCGCCCGCGCGGACTCCAGATCGCCGGTCCTGGCCAGCAGCGTGCCGCGCAGCCGTTCCGACTCCCCGGTCACCTCGGGCGGCGCGGCCGTCATGGCCGCGAGCGCGCCCTCCGCGTCGCCGTGGTCGAGCAGGAACCGGGCGAGGCGCAGCGACGCGTCCCCGCCCAGCGCCGCGGCCAGCCGCTCGCCGGCCTCGTCCACGCGCCCGCAGGCCACCAGCGCCTCGCCGAGCCCCAGGGCCACCGGGGCCCGCAGGCCCTCGTCGCCGGTCTCCGGCACCCCGGCGAAGGCCTCGGCGGCCTCGGCGTGCTCGCCGAGCTCCATCAGCGTCCGTCCCGCGGAGTGCAGCGCCACCGCGGTCAGGTGGTCGTCGCCGCCGGCAGCGGCCTGCCGCCACGCGTCGACGGCGCCGCGCTTGTCACCGGAGTCGCCACGCAGGGCGCCCAGGTAGCAGCCGGCCCGCTGCCGCAGGTCCGGATCCCCCGCCGCGACCAGCAGGGAGAGCGCCCGGTCGGCGGCGCCGGCCTGGCGGGTGCGCTGCCAGGCGTGCGCGCACTCCATCGCGAGCGCGCCGGCCATCCCCTGCGCGTCTCCCGAGGGGAACGCCGCCGCGGCGGCCTCGAAGTCCTGGCCGAGCAGCGCGTGCCCGAACCTGCTGACCTCGTCGGAGCCCAGCGCGAAGGCCGCGCGGGCGGCGTCGAGGTCGTCGAGCCTGATCCTGGTGTACCCCAGCAGCAGCGCGCTGCGCTCCCCCTCCCCCTGGGCGATCAACCGCTCGTGCAGGCGGCAGGCGGCCAGCAGGTCGCCCTGCTTCTCGTACAGGCCCGCCAGGTCGGCGGCGGCCTCCAGGCGCAGGCCCCGGTGCTCCGCCGCCGTGGCCCGCTCGTACGCGGCCCGCGCCAGGAGCGGGTCGTCCCCGGCGACGAGCCCGCCCAGCGCGTACGCCACCCAGGCCGCCAGCGCGGGATGGCCGTCCGACCAGGCCCGGCGCAGCAGCGCGGCCGCCTCGTCCGTGTCCGGCAGCACGTCCTTGCTGATCAGGGCGGTGTACGACAACGCCAGCGGGTCGCCGGAGCCCACCGCCCGCTCGAACAGCTCGGCCGCGCGGGACAGGTCGAACCCGATGGAGACCAGCACCTGGGCGAACACGGCGGTCCCGATCGCGGCCACGGCGGGGTCCGGGTGGTCCATGGTCGCGCGGTAGCGGGCCAGCCCCTCCTCCCTGCCCAGCCGCTGGTGGTCGAGCATCGCCGCGAGCACGGGGTGCGGCTCCTCGCCCGGCTCCCTCAGCAGGTGCAGCAGGAACGTCGCGCTGAACCCCTGGAGCAGGTCATAGCTCTCGGCCACGTACGCCAGCAGCTCGTCGGCCTGCTCCCGGTCGCCCTCGCCCAGCTCCAGCTCGGCCAGCGCCACCATGGCCCGCAGCGACTGCGCCGGCGCCTCCGAGTCGGCGGCCCTGCGCAGCAGCCGTCTGGCCTCGGCCAGGTCGCCGTCGCGCAGCCGGGCGAGACCGTTGTCGGTGTCCTGCAGCGCCTGCTCCTCGACGGGGTCGGGCAGCGGCTGCTGCATGGCGTCGTGGTCGAGCAGCAGCCCGGCCTTGTACGCGGCGTCGGCGTCGGCGTGCCCGGCCGCGAACGCCGTCAGCTCCATGATCTCGTCGTGGGCGCCGGGGTGCTGTTCGAGCAGGATGCCGAGCAGGGTGACGCTGACCGATGCCCACTCGCTCTCGCCGGCCTCCAGCACCGCCCGCAGCGCGGCCAGCGCCTCGGGCACCTCACCCGCCTCGGTGTGCATCTGGGCCAGGCACGCCTGGGCCTCGACGGCGTGCTCGCGCTGGCCGCTGGCGATCACCCTGTGGAAGATCACCTTGGTCTCGTCCTCGTCGCCGAGCTGCGCGGTCACCTTGGCCAGCTCGATCAGCGACGGCAACCGGATGTCGGGCCTGGGGTCCTCGGCGGCCACCCGGTAGGCGTCCGCGGAGTCGGCGTACTCGCCGAGGTCCACCAGGACGGCTCCGAGCAGCTTGTGCGCCATGGCCAGGTGGTCGGGGTGCCCGACGGCGATGGCGTGCTCGCACACCTCGCGGGCGGCGTCGAACTCCTCCGCCTCGGCGTACAGCTGGTAGAGCCGGAACGCCGACAGCGACACGATCTCGGGGTCGCCGCAGGTCAGCAGCGCCTGGTAGTCGTCCTCGCCGTCGGCCGCCTCGTACAGGTCGTGGGCCGAGGCGGGATCCTGCTCGAACTCCGGCAGTTCGAGCCGCGCGGCCAGCTCGGCCACGGCGGGGCTGTCACACCTGCGGGCACGTTCGAGCGCCTCCTGGGCGCCCTGGGCGTCGCCCAGCTGGGTGCACACCAGGACCATGGCCGTCTCGGCGAGCGCGGCCACCTCGAAGTCGGCGCCGTCGGAGGCGATCGTCAGCACGCGGTGGGCCGCCGGCCACTCCTTGGCGTTGACCAGCATCATGCCCATGGCCATGGCCGAGCGCTGCCCGAACACCGGATCCCCCGACTGGATCACCGATCGGTGCGCCGCCTCGGCGCCGTCCAGGTCTCCCTGCTCCTGCAGCACCCCCGCCAGCAGGTGGGACGCCTCCGGGTCACCCGTGGCCGCGACCTGCCTGAACAGCGCGGCGGCCTCGTCGAGATCTCCCGCCTCCCAGTGCTTCATGGCCGCGTCGAGCTGTTCTGACGCCATCGTCTCTCCAAGGTCATCCAATAATGTGAAAAAGCTACACATACGCCACGCTTGGTCACAGCCATTCCGGGATCTCGGAGCCGACGCACCGAGATGTGGAGCCGCACCGTAGCGTGGTGCCCATGGGCAACGCGTTCTGGATCGACCAGGAGTTCGACAGGGACCGTGACGGGCGCTATGCCGTACACGTGCGCAAGAACCTCGAGGAGTTCGACTGGGGTGACATCGCGCCCGTCAGGTTCGCGTGCGCGGCCTGGCGGCTGGCCACGCCGCCGTCGCTGACCCCCGGCTACGTACGGTGGGACCGCCGCGTCCTCGAGGCGACCTGCCACCGCAACACCTGGGACGGCACCCTCTACGCCCGCGTCAGGGTCGTCTCGCCGCTGCCGGAGGAGCTGACCCGGTCGCGGGCCTGGTGGCGCGACCGGGGATGGCTGGGCTGGCAGGAGACCTTCGGCCAGTACGTCGAGCCGACCCAGCAGGATCTCGCCAGGATCCCGTTCCTGCGGGCCACGCTGCTGGTCGAGGCGCCGGTGCCGCTCGACGACCTGCCGCCGGAGCCCGAGGGCCCGCACGACGAGGTCGAGCAGAGCGCCCACCGGGCGGTGGTGGTCCTGGTCCGCGAGCTCAACGCTCTGGTGTCGCCGGTGCTCGACCAGCTGGGCTGACGGGCGACCAGCCGCTCCGGCATGCCCGGCGTACGGACGGGTAGCAGGAGGCGCATGAGGTTCCCGTTCGCCGTGCCTGCGCTGGCCGTCCTCGCCGTCGCCGGCTGCTCCGTGGACACCGCCTCCCCCGCGCGGGCCGCGGAGCGTTTCCACGCCGCGATCGCCGGGCGGCAAGAGGCGAGCGCGTGCTCCATGCTCGCCCGCAGGACGGCCGAGAAGCTGCCCGGCCCCGGCCAGACCTGCGCCGACGCGCTGCGCGAGGTGCGGCTGGGCCCCGGCGGCCGGCCCACCGCGGTGAGCGTGTGGGGCGAGGAGGCCCAGGTGCGCCTGACCGGCGACACGGTCTTCCTGCACCGGTTCAGCGACGGCTGGCGGGTGAGGGCCGCGGGCTGCCGGCCGGTTCGCGACCTTCCCTACGAGTGCGAGGTGGAGGACTGATGCGAGTGATGTTCGCGCTCACCACGCTCGTCATCGTCGCGGGGCTGGCGTGGTTCTTCGCGATCGGATGGTCGCGGCTGTGAGGCGGTTCAGGGACAACGCCCTCTCCGTGACGTTCCTCGTCCTGTTCGTGCTGGCGGTGTGCGGGCAGGCCGTGGCGGGGCTGCTCGACTACAACGACCGGCAGATGGCCGCGGGCGCGGAGCCGGTCTCGCTGCCGGACTACGTGGCCTCGTCGTCCTTCGCGGTCGACGTGGCCGAGAACTGGCAGTCGGAGTACCTGCAGTTCTTCCTGTTCATCGTGGTGACCGTCTGGCTCGTCCAGCGCGGCTCGCCCGAGTCGAAGGAGCCGGGCGAGGAGGGGGCGGAGTCCGACGAGCAGCAGCGGATCGGCCGCTACGCCGAGGCCGGCTCGCCCGCCTGGGCGCGGGCCAGAGGGCTGCGGTTGTGGCTGTTCAGCAACTCGCTGGGGCTGGTGATGGGCGCCGTCTTCCTGCTGTCGTGGCTGGCCCAGTCGGTGGCCGGGCAGGCGGCCTACAACGCCGACCGGCTGACCGACCTGCGCGATCCGGTCTCGTGGAGCGCGTACGTCACCTCGCCGGAGTTCTGGAACCGGAGCCTGCAGAACTGGCAGTCGGAACTGCTCGCCGTGCTGTCGATGGTGGTGCTCTCGATCTATCTGCGGCAGCGCGGCTCGCCCGAGTCGAAGCCGGTCGGGGCGCCGCACGCCTCGACCGGGGTGGAGGGCTGACCGGTGACCACGGCGACGACGCGGGTGCCGGGCTCGAAGGCGCCCTGGCGGGCGAGGTCGAAGATGCCGTAGAGCATTTTCGCCACGTAGATCCGTTCGACTCGATATTTCGTGATGAATCGCTCTAGGGTCGGGGTCGACTTGGCGTATCCGCCGAAGTGGTAGTCCAGGTTGATCTCCCAGTTCGGCCACGTACGGCCGTACGCCTCCCGCTGCAACCTGGCCACCTCACCGGCGAGGAACCCCGCCCCCTTGAGCACCGCGAACCCGATCGCCCGCTTCCCCTCGGGCAGCCCCGCCGAGATCCCGGCCAGGGTGCCCCCGGTGCCGACCGGGCAGCAGATGACGTCGTAGTCGCCGGCGATCTCCCCCGGCAGCTCCGCGCACCCGCGCACGGCCGCGGCGTTGCTCCCGCCCTCCGGCAGGATCACCACGTCGTCACCCCACCGCTCCCGCAGCCGGGCCTGCACCTCGTCGGTGTGCTTGAGCCGGTAGGAGGCCCGGTCGAGGTAGGCGAGCGTCATGCCGCAGGCGGCGGCGTGCGCGAGTGCCGGGTTGAGCGGCCGGTGCTCCTCGCCCCTGATGACGCCGATCGTCTCGATCCCGTGCCGCCGGCCGGCCTCGGCGACGGCCCTGATGTGGTTGGAGTAGGGGCCGCCGAACGTCAGCAGCCGGGAGCGCCCCAGGTTGTACTTCAGCTTGCGCGGTTTGTTGTCGTCGTGCGCCAGGAACACCCGGACCTGGCCGAGCCCTGGGTCCAGGAGTTCCTCCATGGCGCTAGTCTACGGTCGGGCCTATGTTGAGGAGTGTTCGATAATGCGCGTTGTTGAAGCTTTTCGTGCCGCCTACGGCGCGTCCCCCGAAACCGTCTGGCACGCGCCCGGGCGGGTCAACCTGATCGGCGAGCACACCGACTACAACGACGGCTTCGTCCTGCCCTTCGCGGTGCCGTGGGGCGTCACCGCGGCGATCACACCGCGCGCCGACGCGACCATCCGCCTGCTGTCACTCCAGGCCGACGGCGGCCCCCTCACCCTGGCCGGCCACGAGGAGTCGACGGGCTGGACCCGCTACGTCGTGGGCGTCCTCGCCATGCTCGGCGACCGCGTCTCCGGCGCGGACATCGCGATCGACGGCGACGTCCCCCAGGGCGCGGGGCTGAGCTCCAGCGCCGCCCTCGAGGTGGCCGTCGCCTCCGCGCTCAACGACCTGCACGGCCTCGGCCTGACCCCCATGGAGATCGCCCTGCTCGGGCAGAAGGCCGAGAACGACTTCGTCGGCATGCCGTGCGGCATCATGGACCAGGCGGCCTCGGCGCTGTGCGAGGAGGGGCACGCGCTGTTCCTCGACTGCCGCTCCCTCGCCTCCAGGACCATCCCGCTCGACCTGGCCTCCCACGGCCTCGCCATGCTCATCATCGACACCCAGGTGCACCACGAGCACGCGGGCGGCGAATACGCCAAGCGCCGCGCCGAGTGCGAGTCGGCGGCCCGCAAGCTCGGCGTCCCCGCGCTACGCGACGTCACCGACCTGCCCGCGGCGCTCGGGCTCCTCCAGGGTGACGAGCGCAGGCGCACGATGCACGTCGTCACGGAGAACCACCGCGTGGAGGCGCTGATCGGGCTGCTGCGCGCGGGCGCGGTCACGGAGATCGGCGCGCTGCTGAACGCCTCGCACCTCTCGCTCAGGGACCAGTACGAAGTGTCGTCACCCGAGCTGGACGTCGCCGTGGAGGCGGCGGTCAGGGGCGGGGCCAGGGGCGCGCGCATGACGGGCGGGGGCTTCGGCGGCTCGGCCATCGCCCTGGTGCCGGTCGATCGGCTCGACCGCGTCCAGGAGTCGGTGGCCGCCGCGTACGCCGAGCGCGGCTTCCAGGCCCCCCGGTTCCTGCCCGCCACCCCGGCCCGCGGCGCCCACCGCATCTGAAGGGCCGCTGACCCGCGCGTGCCGTTCCGCCCGCTGGACCTGCCCCTGCGGTCCGCCCCCTGACCTGCCCGCGCCGGCAGCGGTCAGAGGGCGGGGAAGTCCGGCGCGCGGCGTTCGAGGAAACTGGCGACGCCCTCCGCGAAGTCCGGCCGCTCGAAGGAGGCCAGCATCTCCCGGACGGCCGTTTGCGCGGACTCCTCCAGCGTCGCCTCCCAGTCGTGCCAGAGCTGCCGTTTGATCACCGCCATCGACGCGGGCGAGCTGTGCGCCGCCAGCTCGAGCGCGTACGCCCGTGCACGCGCCACCAGTTCCTCCCCCGGCACCGCCCGGTTGACCAGCCCCAGCTCGTACGCCTCCTGCCCCGTGAACACCCGGCCCGACAGCAGCAGGTCCATGGCCCGCTGCTGTCCCACGAGGCGCGGCAGCACCCAGGAGAGCCCGTACTCGGCGATGAGCCCGCGCCGCGCGAAGGCCGTCGTCCACTTGGCCTCCTCGGCCGTCATGACGAGGTCGCAGACGAGCGCGTGGACCATGCCCAGCCCCGCGCACGCCCCGTTGACCGCGGCGATGATCGGCTTGCCGATGGTCGTGGGAAAGGTGTGGGGCCGGGGGTCGGGCCGCTCGTCGTAGGTGCCGGTCCTGAGCGCGTCGAGCGTCTTGAAGTCGGCGCCCGAGCAGAACCCCTTGCCCGCGCCGGTGACCACGACGGCCCGGACCGCGGGGTCCTTCTCCGCCTCCGCCAGCAGGTCGAAGTAGCGCCGCCCCATGGCGTCCGTCCACGCGTTGAGGGTGTCGGGACGGTTGAAGGTCAGGGTGAGCACGCCCTGGTCGACCGTTGAGAGCACGAGTTCCGCCATGACTCCAACCGAACCATGTTCTAGCCCCGGGTGGCAAGGCTAGCGGTGGTGGACGAAGGCCGGGGTGAGGACACGGGTGTCGTAGTAGCGGTGGAAGACGGGGGTGGCGGCGCCCGAGAGCGGTGGCACGATCCACGACCAGTCGGCCGGGCAGGCGCGCCCCGCCTTCTCCTCCTTCGACAGGTGCGTCAGGAAGCGGCGCGACTCCGTGTGGTGGTCGGTCATCGTGACTCCGGCCCGCTCGAACGAGTGCAGCACCGCCACGTTCAGCTCCACCAGCGCGTGGTCGCGCCACAGCGTCCGCTCGGTGGAGGTGTCCAGGCCGAGCCGCTCGGCGGTCATCCCGAGCAGGTCGTACCTGTCCTCGTCGGCCAGGTTTCGGGCGCCGATCTCGGTGCCCATGTACCAGCCGTTGAAGGGCGCGCACGGGTAGCAGATGCCGCCGATCTCCAGGCACATATCCGAAATAGCCGGAACGGCGTGCCAGCGCAGACCGAGGTCGGCGAACCACGGATATTCGGGGTGCGTCAGCGGCACCTCCAGAACGGCGTCCCCGGGCAGGTGGCACAGCAGCGCCTCGCCCAGGCCCGGCTGGACGATCAGCGGGAGCACGTCGAACCGGCCGGAGCCGCCACGCCACCCCATGGCCTGGGCCCGCTCGGTCAGGCCGGCGTTGCGCGGATCGCCGACGACGCCGCCGGGCGTGCGGTAGCCGGCGTACCGGATGAGCTGGTCGTTGAGCACGCGCGGCCCGCGCATCGCCGGGGTGTCGGGGGGCAGCACGGTGATCGTGGGCCTGATCTTGCCGTTGCCGGTCGCCTCGCGCAGGTGGGCGACGCATTCGAGGGCCACCCCCTCGGCCGTGGTCACCTGCCGGCGGTCGCGTACCCGCAAGGACCGCCAGTAGAGGCGGCCGATGCACCGGTTGCTGTTGCGCCAGGCCACCCGGGCGCCGAACTCGAGCTCCTCGTACGTGTGCGTGTAGGTCCCGGTGCGGGCCACCTCCCTGGTGACGTCCCGCAGCCGTGCGTTGAGTCCGCCCGCGGCGGGGTTCTCAGCGTGGAAGAGCCTGAGGAAACGCTCCGCCGCGCGCAGGTCGGCGGTTCGCGCGAGCACGGCGTTCATGGCCTGCACGGCGGGCGTGTCGAAGGTGCGCAATGACTTGATCCAGGTGGGCACGCGGCAACCCGTTCCTCCGTCGTCGGATCGCCCCGCCGATTCCGGGTCGGCGGCACGTCCTGGTGGCGGGCGCCCTCTCCTCGCCCCCGGCATGATGTCCCGCGGCTCCGGTCCACCGGACCGGATGCACCATCTTTCCCCGCCGGGCCCCGCTTTGTCCGGCCAACCTGAAAATACGTAATGATCTCGCTACAAAGCGTGAAACAACACCGCAGCGAGCGGCTCGGGCCACATGAGGTGTGCCCGGCGGCAAGCGCTTCACGAACTGGATCTTGCGGGTAGTACAGTGTCCACCTGATGTGGGAGGTGATGGGTGACTCCCCGACGCGCCCCGGACGCCCTGCGAGGTCTCGGAGCAGCGGCAGCAGGGCCGGTCAGCGCTGCTGCCGGCCGGCTCTGCCGCTCACGCCCATACCGCGGCGAGTGGAGCAGACGTGACCGCACCCGACTTTGATGTCCTGGCCATCGACGCCGACGGCCGGCGCACCTCCGGACGAGAGTTCCAGGCACTGGCCGATCAGCACGAGCAACTGACGGCCGCACTGCGCGGCAGCCTGCGGGCCGGCAGCGGCCTGCCCTTCGAGGAGATCGAGGGCCCGTTCAACCAACTGGCCGAACACCTGCTGCACCACCACGTCGCGGCCGGCGACGGCCTGCGCGTCGCCGGGGACGGACAGATCGTCATGGCCGACCGGAATCTCGCCGTCGAGCAGCTCAACACCGCCAACGTCCAGGCCAGGCTGTGACCACCGTCACCGACGACCCCGCGGTCGCCGCCGACTTCGGCATCCTGGGCCTCCCTTCCATTCCCGACCCCTCCCCGGCCTACTGGCGAGCCGACACCCTGCGGGCCTTCGCGGACCACCACACCCGGCTCGCCGGCGACGGCGCCCTGGCCTCCCGCCGCGCCGCCCACAACCAGGGCCCCGCCGCGAACGCCGCGGACCAGCACATCAGCGGCCCAGGTGGCACCCTGCCCCAGACCAGCAGCCTCGCCGGTCACTTCAGCCTCGCCGCCGGCATCCACAACAGCGCCGCGCGGTTCGTCCAGCACGGGAAGGCCAGGATCGCGGCATACGCGGCCGCCGCCGCCGCGCTCGCCCTGGCCGTCCCCCAAGTCCGCGCCTGGGTCAGAGCCAGAGCCCAGCGCCTGTATCGACAGTTCCGCAGCATCCTGGCCAAGTTCGGAGAGATCTACCGCAAGCTCCTCACCAGGATCGCGTCGAGAACGAGCCGGGTCCCCAGTGGCGCCAACCCCGGGGTGGTTCGCGCCGGAACCGGGCGTACGACCGCGATCTCCGCTCGAGAGCGTCAGGCCGTCCACCGCCCGCAGCCGTCCGGGCCGCTCGAACGTGACATGCCGCTGCCCAGGCCCGCGGACCTGCGCTTCGAACGCAACGACGAAGGCCTCATCACCGCCGTGAACGGCAAACCGGCACGGGAATTCGTGGAGGACATGACGTCGGTCAGGTCATCGGAATATCTGGCCCGTCGCGAGCAGGCGACCGACCTCGCCTACTCCCGCGCCAAGGCCGGTCCGGTGTACACGCTGCTCATGGATCGGCGCACGGGCAAGTTGTACGAAGGCCTGAACGACATGTTGCGGCACGTGCCCGACGACCTGCACCCTCTCCTTCGCGAGCGTTACGAGAACTTCGCCCGCTGGGCCCGCGCCAACGGCCCTTTCAAGCATGACGAGGGCTGGCCGGCGGGCGGATTTCCGCACTGGAGCGAGCCGGGCACGCATTCGGAGGTCACCGCGACCAGCCGGGCCCTCTGGGATCGCACGCGCAACGGCGAGACGGTGACGCCCGAGACGCTGCGCGAACTCTATTTCGACAACCGGTTACTGTCCGACCATTATCAGGGCATCGCCGCCCGGCAACGCATACCGTGCTGCGCCAACTGCACGAACTTCTTGTACGACACGCCGAACTCCGCCGGTTACTTCACCCGATATCCCTCCCTGGGCGACAGCCCGCTGGCCGAGTTCACACCACCCTGGGCAATATGACGGTCGGGAACACCATGCGCATCACGATGAACGATCTGGAATACGACCTGGACCAGCGGGTCCGCCATCAAGGCACGCTCTACAGCGGCACCGCGTGCGAGTTCTACGCCGACGGCACGGTCATGACCGAGCAGACCTTCGAGCAGGGCATCCCGCACGGCATCTCGCGCGCCTTCTACCCGGACGGCAGCATCGAGTCGGAGTGGCGACTCGACCACGGCCGCCGGCACGGCTCGCATCTGCGGTGGCACCAGAACGGACAGCTGGCCGAGGATCAGAACTACGATCACGGCAAGCTCATCTCGAGCCAGGCCTGGCACCCGGACGGGACCCCGGACACCCTGTAGGGCCGGGCGATGAGCCCGCGCGCTGGATGCGGGCTCCGGTGGCACGCGGGTGGTGCCGCCTCCAGGGACGGCTCAAGTCCTCTGTCCTGATCCAGGAAGAGGGCCTGACGTGACTACCGAAGCTCCCGCGATTGGACTCGAACCAGACTCTCCCGGTGTCGATCAGTTCACGCTGATTCGGATGCTGGGTCCGGCCAGTGAACTGAGTTCGGACCCGTTCATACTGGTCGCCGCGTGTGGCTCCCGACTTGGCTCCCCTTTAGACGCCCAGCCAATCACGCTCCTGGAAACGCCCCTCCTCAACCTTGCCCGGATTGTCCCCAGCGGTCACTGAAGGCTTGTGGACTTGTTGTCGCGGGCGCGTGCGGCATCCATTGACCGCGCGGGTGGCTGCAGGAACAATCTTGCTCGGACAGCTACCCGAGTCGACCGCATCGGGCGATCACGCTGAGGGACGGTATGTGGACGAGCATCGGAAAACCAGGCAGGAACTTGTCCTGAGGGTGCTCGGCTGGGGCACTGTCGTCTACTTCTTGATCACCGGCTTCGCGCTGGATCAGCATGCGTTGTTCGAGTTGAACCCTCCGCCGTTAGCGGCCCGGCTGTATGAGAAGAAGATCGCCTATGCGGACGCTCTTGAAGGCAAGAGCCGTCAACTGGGTAAGACCGATACGGTCGAGGCCGCGAACCTCGCCATGCAGGCTGCCCAGGTCAGGGCCGAGGTCGACTCTGCCATCCGGGAAGAATCAGACAGCCGTGGCCGGGCTATCGCCCTGATCGCCGGCGGCGTGGCGTTCTCTACCCTGTATCCCTTATTGATCGTGGTCACATACCGCCGAACTGACCCTGACGGCACCTTGGCGGCCGACGACCTTGTTCCGTTGAGGGCGGCTCTGCTATATGGCATTGTGATGAGCGTCGTGACGGCGGCAGCGGCGATTATGACAGCTTACGAGTGAACAGGCCGAATTCGCAGGACGGCGCATGGGTAGGCATAGGCCGCGCCACTCGGTGTTGCTCGCGCAGAACGCACTCTGAGCGCGCGTCGCGTCGGGTAATGACCTCTTTGGTGTGAAGCAGACATACCGATTTTGTCAGAGGGCGTTTGCCTGGTGGAGCCCATGTTCGTCACTCGCTTCGTGATAGGGCACGAACCAGACGAGATGGCCGTCCATACCAGCCACCTCCACTGGCACGGACATGCGACGCCATCCCGGAGCCGAAGCGCCCCCGCCGGAGGCACGCAGTAAGGCAGCCCCGTGACTGCCTCTGTGTGCGCTGACCAGCTCGACCCGTGAGCAGAACCGTGCGCCCTGCGAAAGCGGCCCTGTCCTCGTCCGCGCCAGCCGACCGGCGTTTTGCGGGTCGGGCACCGAAGCCCGACAGGTGCGAACTCGTCGGACGTAACGTCTCGGCCCTGTGCGAGACACCACCTGGGCAGGAGGGACGCCCAAGCAGGTCCCTCACGCTGGACCAGGCCGTCACGCTCCTCAAGGCATGCGAGGGGGAGACGTTCGGCTCATACGTCATCACCTCGCTCCTCACCGGCATCCGGCCCGAGGAAGCACATCTCGTCGGGCACTCGACACCCAGCACCGCGCAGACCGTCTGCCGGCACCAGATCAGGCCGGTCATCGTCCATGGCGCCGAGGCCATGGAGCCGTCTTCGGGAACGGTGACCAACCTGGGTAGGGCTCCCTTGTTGGCTCCCGGAACGACTCAGACCCCCAGTCCTTGATCAAGGATGGGGGCCTGAGCTTTGCGTCTTCGACGCTACCGAAGCTCCCGCGATTGGACTCGAACCAATAACCTGCCGGTTAACAGCCGGCTGCTCTGCCGTTGAGCTACGCGGGATCGGGCTTTGCCCACGTCATCGGGGCTTTCGGGCCCCTCCGCCGTGCGCACGACTAGATTAGCGCACTCTGGGAGTGCGTGTCGCATCATAAGCAGGGTAGGCCCGGAGGCAGCGGAGGTGCGAAATGCGTTATCGAATGACATTCGCTGTTGGACTGGCGGTCGGCTACGTGCTGGGCAGCCGGGCAGGACGCGAGCGGTACGAGCAGATCAAGCGGACGGCGCAGCGTGTCGCGGACAACCCCAGGTTCCAGGAGGCGGCCGGAGTGGTCGGCGCGCAGGCGTCGAAGTTCGCCGGGATGGCCAGGACGAGGGTGGGTGACACGCTGCAGCAGCGGATCCCGTTCCTGCACGACAACCACAGGCCCGACACGGGCACCGGCTGGCCGGACGACGGCGTCGAGGGCAGGAACGCGAAGGAGACCGGCATCCCCTACTAAGCGGCGCGTGGGCGTGGGGGCCACGGCTCACACGCCCATGCTGCGCCGCACCCCCTCCAGGGCCTGCTCGGCCTGCGCGCGCAGGCCGGGGTCCTCGGGGTCGAGGCCGTCGTCGAAGACGAAGGTCCAGCCCAGCACCTCGCCTCCCGGCCGGCGCCGGGCCACCAGCCGCACGCCGCCCTTGCCCGGCAGGTTGACGTGCTTGTTCACCACGATCGTCGCGTTGACGCGCTCGCGCAGCGTCTCGGGCACCATGCGCGGCTCGGCGATCCGCCCGGCGTGCCATCGGCCGTCGGTGGTGAGCACCCGCACCCCTTCGTCGTCCCACGACGCCCTGTCGATCTCCTCGTACGGCAGGCGCGTGCCGTCGGCCAGGTGCAGGGCGAGGTTCGTGGCCACCACGTGGCCGTCCTCGGAGGGGGTGAAGGTCAGCACCCGCTCTCCCGGCTCCATCGTCAGGGACCTGCGCACGTCGGCGGGCAACCGGCGGAAAATGCTCATTCCATAACGGTATCGGCGAGCAGATCCAGGGTGAGCGCCGCGCTCCAGGAGAAGTCCCGGCACCCGCGCCCGCTGCCGTCGAAGGGGTCGAAGCACTCGCGGAAGCCGGCCTGCCGCACCAGGCGCAGGGTGCCGTGGGTGAGCTGCCGGGCGAGCGGGTCGAGCGAGTGCACGGCGGCGGCCCTGCGCAGCAGCCAGTTGGTGTTCACCCAGGAGGGGCCGCGCCAGTAGCGGGTGCGGTCGAACTGGGCGGCGCGGATCTCGCAACTCGGCACCGGGTAGCCGGTGGCGCCCATGAACCTGGCCGACTCCAGCACCTCGACGGTGGCGCGCACGTGCTCGCCGGGCAGCCACGGGTCGAGCAGCGGCCCGAACCCGCCCACCGTGCACACCTTGATCAGCCGGTCGGTACGCAGGTCCCTGGCGTAGAAGCAGCCGTCCCAGAGGCGCTCGATCATGGCCTGCCGGATGCGCTCGGCCTGCTCGGCGTGGGGCGCGGGATCGGCTCGGGCCAGCGGCGCCAGCTCCGCCAGCGCCTGGCAGGAGGCCAGCCAGATCCCGTTGAACATCGGGTCCTCGATCGCGAACGGATGCTCGTCGCGCAGGTAGCCGGCGCTGTATCCGGCGTCGCGGTAGCGCATGGCCAGCCAGACGTAGCGGTCGTGGGCGCTGTCGGGGTGGCGCTCCTCCATGTCGACGTTGCGGTAGCCGTACCTGATCACGGGGAGGGCGGCGAGCGCGTCGTCCCAGGCCGGGCTGTCGTCCATGCCCGACTCCCACGGATGCACGATCGCGGCCAGCCCGGCCCCGCCCAGGTCGCGGGCCGAGGCGAGGTAGTCGTGCTGGGCCACCAGCGCGGGGAACGCCTTCCTGACGAAGGCGACGTCGCCGGTGTGCCGGTAGAGCCACCACAGGGCGAGTCCCTGCAGCGGCGGCGAGGTGAGCCCGGAGGTGAGCACGCGCGGCGCGGCGTCGTGCTCCTGGGAGCGCCAGACGGAGGGTCCTGGGAAGTACGCCTCCCGCGTGTGGAAGACGATGTGCGGCACCATCCCGGTCGCCCACTGCCCGCGCAGCAGGCTGAGCAGCTCTTCGCGGGCCCGGTCGGGCCGGTGCCTGGCCAGGCCGATGACGACGAACGCGGAGTCCCAGCTCCATTGGTGCGGGTAGAGGCCAGGCGCGGGCACGGTGCCCGTGCCTGTCCAGTTCGCCTCGAGCACGGCCATTGCCTCGCGCCCGAGCGCGGCGTCGTCGACCGCCGGCCGCGCCTCCATCACCCAACTATGCCTGGGGATCCCGCGGGAAGCTACTGCGCGGGAACCCGCCGCTTGTCAGGCCCTCTTCGCCCACTTCGCCAGGAACATGACGCCCAGCGCCACGCCACCGATGATCAGGCCCCACTTGAGCAGCGTGAGGGCGAAGCTCACGAGGGGGCCGAGGAGCACGAGCGCGGCGACGACCGCCGCGATGATCAGAAGAATACGTCCCATGTTCGAAACGGTACGAGATCTTTTAAGTCGTTTGCAGGTGACACAGGGTTGAATCAGGGGCAAGTCAGGGGTTCCCCCCACCCCGGAACCAACCGGCACGACCTTCGCGTTGAGTCGGTAAGGAGCACCGGGGCATCGGGGGCCCGCTTCACGGGGAGCGTGATGAGCCTGGGACCGCCCATGAGCAGGGAAGCCGCGGAATACGCACTGCGTGCCCGCGCGGACGAACGCGACCGGATCTCCGGCGACCTGCTCGATCTCGAATCCCACACCACCTACCAGGTGCTCAGAGGCGCCTCCTTACGTGGGACCACCGAACGACGATGGACGGCGACGCAGGACTCCCTGACCACCCTGTGGCGGCTCAACGACGCCTACCGCGCCGTGCTGCGCCGCGCCGAGCAGATCAGGGCCTCGCGCGCCCGGCCCGGCGCCGAGCAGCTCGCCGCGCTCACCGAGCTGCTCGCGGGCTCCTCCGTCGTGCTGCGGGCCGCCGCCAGGCCGGTCGAGCAGCGTTCCCTCATCCCCCAGGCGGACCTGCGGCTGACCCTCGACGAGGCCGTGACCCGGATGGACGCCGCCTTCCGCGAGGTCACCTCCGCGCTCAACGACGTCGACGCCGTGTGGAACGGCGTGCTGCCTCGGCTCGACGGCGCCGACGCGGACCTGCGCGAGATCCACGATCTCGAGAACGAGCTGGGCGAGAGCGCCGGCCTGACCGTCGAGGCGGGCGAGCTGGCGCGGTTGAGGACCGCGGTGCTGGAGGACCCGCTCGGCGCGACCGTCGAGCCGCACCTCGACCGGCTGGCGCGCCTGCTCGCCTCCTCCCGCGCGGAGCTCGACCTGGCGATCACCGTGAAACGGGAGTTCGCCGCGCGGCGCGAGAACCTGGTGGCCGCCCTCGACCTGGTACGCGCGGCCGAGAGCGAGGCCCGGCTGGCCCACGGCGCGGTCGTCGTCAAGATCGCCCTGCCACCACAGGCCCAGCCGCGCAGCCGCGTCGGCGCGCTGGCCGGCGAGCTCGACGCGCTCGACGTCTCGGCCGACCCCTGGGTGGTGAGGGCCAAGCGCCTCGCCCGTCTCGAAGACGACACCCGTGAGGCCGCCGAGCAGGCGCGGACCACGGCGAAGGCGCTCTACGGCCTGATCAGCAGGCGCGACGAGTTGCGCGGGCGCCTCGGCGCCTGCGAGGCGATGGCCGCCCGCAAGGGCCTGGCGGAGGACCAGGCGGTGTTCGAGTCGTTCGCGCGCGCCCACAGGTTGTTGTGGAACGCCCCCTGCGACCTGACGAAGGCGGCTGCGGCCGTCGAGAACTACCAGCGCGCGATCCACGGAGGCAAATGATGACCCGCTGCGCGCAGCCCGGCTGCACGGGAACGATCGATGAGGGCTACTGCGACCTGTGCGGCACCGCCGAGAGCCCGCCGCGGGCCGCGCCGGCGCCGGCTTCGGCGTCCCCTGCCGGGCCGGCGCCGGGATCGGCTTCCGGGCCCGCGTCCGCTCCGGTGGTGACCCAGCCGGTGAGCAGGTCGATGAGCGGGCCGACGGGCAGCAGCGGCAGGTCGCGGGCCGGCGTGCTGGCCACCATCGCGGACCTGCCGTCGGTGCCCTACCGCGACCCGGCCACGGCCGTGATGGCCGACCCCGAGGTGCCGGAGAACAAGAGGCGCTGCGCCAACACGGCGTGCGGGAAACCCGTGGGCCGCTCCAGGAACGGCCGGCCGGGCCTGACGGACGGGTTCTGCCCGCACTGCCGCACGGCGTTCTCGTTCACCCCCAAGCTGGGCAAGGACGACCTGGTGGCCGGCCAGTACCGCGTGCTCGGCTGCCTGGCGCACGGCGGGCTCGGCTGGATCTACCTCGCCTCCGACGAGAACCTCGACGGCCGGTGGGTCGTGCTCAAGGGCCTGCTCAACAGCAACGACGCCGAGGCGCTGGCGGCGGCCGAGGCCGAGCGGAAGTTCCTCACCACGGTCGACCACCCCAACATCGTCAAGATCTTCAACTTCCAGCGCTCGGCCGGCCTCGGCTACATCGTCATGGAGTACGTGGGCGGCCAGTCCCTGCACGAGCTGCGCCGCCAGGGCCCCCTGCCGCTGCGCGAGACCCTCATGTACGGCAGGGAGATCCTGCACGCGTTCGGCTACCTGCACGAGCACGGCCTGGCCTACTGCGATCTCAAGCCGGCCAACGTGATCAGGGTCGGCAAGCGGCTCAAGCTCATCGACCTGGGCGCGGTGCAGCCCATCGGCTCGCCGCCCGGCTCGTCGTGGGCCACGGTCGGCTACCACGCCCCCGAGCTGGAGACCCGGCCGACGTCGGTCGCCTCCGACCTCTACACCGTGGCCAGGACCCTGGCCGTCCTGGCGATTCCCGGGTTCAGCCCGGCCAGGGACGACATGGAGGTCCCGCTGCCGGTGGACTGCGGGCATCCGTCGTTCACCCGGCTGCTGCGCAAGGCGACCGCCGCCGATCCCGCCGACCGGTTCCGGAGCGCGTGGGAGATGGAGGAGCAGCTCGTCGGGGTGCTGCGGGAGATCAGCGCCATGGAGGAGGGGACGCCGTACCCGGCGCTCTCGACGTTGTTCGGGCCGGAGCGTACGGCGGTGGGGACGGCGCTGTCGGACACGTACGACGAGGTGTTCGAGCCGCTCGATCCCGCGGCGGTCGCGACGGCCTTACCCGTGCCGCTGGTCGATCCGGCCGACCCGGCCGCCGGAGCGCTGGCCGGGCTGCTCGGCCGCGACGGCGGGACGCTGATCGACCAGCTCGCCGCGATGCCGCAGACGCCCGAGACGAAGCTGATGCGCGCCAGGCTGCTGGCCGAGCGCGGAGCGGACGAGGCGCGCGACGTGCTCGACGAGCTGGCCGCGGAGCTGCCAGGCGACTGGCGGCCCACCTGGTACCGCGGAGTGCTGGCGCTGGCCCTGCGCCAGGAGCAGGTGGCCGTGTCCATGTTCGACGCCTGCCTGTCGGCGCTCCCGGGAGAGCCGGCGCCGAAGCTGGCGCTGGCCTTCGCGCTGGAATACGCGGGCAAGCCGGCCGCCACCTGGTACGAGTGCGTCTGGCGGACCGACCACGCCTACGTGAGCGCGGCGTTCGGGCTGGCCAGGACGGGCCGGATGAGCGTGCTGGACGAGGTGCCCGCCACGTCGTTCTACCGGGTCCCCGCGCAGGTGGCGCTGGCCGCGTCGGTGGTGCGGCGGGCCGACCTGAGCGGGCTCACGGCCGCCGACCTGACGGGCGCGGTCGAGCGGGTGGCCGCCCAGGCCGACCTCGATCCGCGCCGCCGCGACCTGCTCACCGCCGAGCTGCTCGGCGCGGCGCTGACCTGGCTGGAGACGAACAAGCCGCCGGCGAACGGGCAGCTCGCGGGCGCGCCGTTCACCGCGCCGGGGTTGCGCAGGCGCATCGAGTCCATCTTCCGCAGGCTCGCCGCGGCCGCCGACTCCCGCCAGGAGCGCCACGCGCTCATCGACCAGGCCAACGCCGTACGACCGAGGACGTGGGTGTGACGGATCCCCAGGCCAACCAGCACGACACGCCGGGCGCCGCCTGCCCGGTGTGCCAGGCCTCCGTGGTCGAAGGCGACGTCTACTGCGAGGCGTGCGGCCACGCGCTCGGCTCCCCGGCGTGCGCGTTCTGCGACGCCGCGGCGGTCGACTCCGACGGATACTGCGAGCGGTGCGGCCTGCGCCAGCCCACCGAGCGGGACCACGCCGAGATCGTGCTCGTCGGCGGCGCCGCGGGCGTCACCGACAGGGGACTGCGCCGCAGCCGCAACGAGGACGCGATGGCCCTGCTGACCGCCGGCCGCTCGACCGTGACCGTGGTCTGCGACGGCGTGGGCAGCTCGCCCAGGGCCGACGAGGCGTCCGCGGTCGCCGTCGAGACCGCGGCGGCCGCGCTGGCCAGGGGCTTGTCATCGGAGGAGGCGTTCGACCTGGCCGGGCGGGCGGTGAGCAAGCTCGCCACCTCCGTGCACGACGCCCCCGCCTGCACGTACGTCTCCGCCGTGGTCGAGCCGGGCCGCGTGACGCTCGGCTGGGCGGGCGACAGCCGCGCGTACTGGATCCCCGACGGGACCCCGCTGACCACGGACGACGCCGTGCCGACCGGCGAGATCACCGCCTGGCTGGGCGCCGACGCCGTCGGCGTCCGGCTCAACGTGCGAACGCTCGCCTCGCGCCGGCCAGGACACCTGCTCGTCTGCAGCGACGGCCTCTGGCGCTATCTGGACGGCTACGCCTTCCCCCGCGCGGGCACCCCGCGTGACCTGGCACGCGAGATGTTGCGCCACGCGCTGGACTCCGGCGGCCAGGACAACGTGACCATTGTCGTGATCCCCTTAGGAGAAGCACATGAGTGATCAGGCCGCTTTCACGTTGACCATCGACCAGAACAAGTACCTTCCGCTTGACGGGCGCGAGGTGCACGCCATCCTCACGGTGAGCTCGACCGGCGGCCTGACCACGCAGGCCGTCCCCGCGGAGGCCGCCGAAGTGATCATCGTGGACACGTCGGGCTCGATGAGCGGCTCCAAGATCCGCGAGGCCAGGCAGGCCGCCGCCACGGCCGTGCAGACCCTGCGCGACGGCGTCCACTTCGCGGTGGTCTCCGGCACGGGGAGCGCCAAGGTCGTCTATCCGAGTGGCGGAACGCCGAGCCTGGTCCAGGCGAACCCGGCCACCAGGGCCGAGGCGGCCAAGGCCGTCGACAGGTTGCTCTCGTACGGCGGCACCGCCATGGGCGAGTGGCTGAAGCTGGCCGGGCACCTGCTGTCCACCCGCCCCCAGGCGATCAAACACGCGCTGCTCATGACCGACGGCCAGAACAACGAGCGCGCCGACGTGTTCGCCTCGGTGTTGTCGGCGTGGAGCGGCACGTTCGTGTGCGACTGCCTCGGGATCGGCGCCGACTGGGCGCCCGCCGAGCTGCGCAAGGTGGCCGAGGCGATGCTCGGCACGTTCGACTACGTGCGCGACCAGGCGGACCTGCCGGAGTATTTCCGCCGGCTCACGCAGGCGTCGATGAGCAAGACCGTGGCCGACCTGTCGCTGCGCGTGTGGGTGCCGCAGGCCGCCCGGCTGATGTTCGTCAAGCAGGTCGACCCGGTGCTGCTCGACCTCACCGGCAAGCGCGCCGACGTCAACCCGCTGACCGGCGACTACCCGACGGGCTCCTGGGGCGCTGAGGAGCGCAAATACCATATCTGCGTCGAGGTGCCCCCCGGGCGGATCGGCCAGGAGATCAGGGCGGGCTGGGTCAAGCTCGTGCACCCCGACACCCAGGACGTCCTGGCCAGCGGCAACGTGCTCGCCCAGTGGACCGACGACCTGGCCCTGTCCACCCAGATCAACGGCAACGTCGCCCACTACACCGGCCAGGCCGAGCTGCACGACCTCATCCAGGACGGGCTCAGCGCCCGTGCGATGGGCGACATCGAAACCGCGACGGCCCGCCTGGCCAAGGCCAGAGACCTGGCCGGCGCGTCCGGACGCGAGGACACCGCCAAGCTGCTCGACCGGGTGGTCGAGGTCGATCCGGCCACCGGTACGGCCCGGCTGCGTAAGAACGTGGACAAGGAGGACACGATCGAGCTGGACACCGGCTCCGTCCGCACCAGCCGCCTGCGCAGGGAAGGAAGCTGATGGCGACCTGTCCGCAAGGGCACCCGTCGGGCGCCGACGACTACTGCGACGTGTGCGGCACGCAGATGGCGGGAGCCTCCTCGGCTTCCCCCGCCCCCGCCGCGCCCCAGCCGTCCGCACAGCCGTCCGCACAGCCGCCGGCCCAGGGGAGCCCAGGCGCCGAGACCTGCCCGATCTGCCGGACGCCGCGGGCCGGACAGTTCTGCGAGGTGTGCGGCCACGACTACAGCGGCGCCTCCGGCGCCCTCCCGCTCCCCGTGACCGGGACCCGCTGGGAGGCCGTCACCGCGGCCGACCGCACCTACTACGAGAAGGTCATCGCCGAGGGCGGCCCCGACGCCGACGCGGTGGCGTTCCCGCCGTACTGTCCTGAACGCTCGTTCGGGCTGCACGGCGAGCAGGTCCGCATCGGGCGGCGCAGCAAGGCCAGGAACCTGGCGCCCGAGATCGACCTCACCGGCCCGCCGGAGGACCCGGGCGTCTCGCACCTGCACGCCGTGCTGCTGGCCCAGCCGGACGGCTCCTGGATGCTGGTCGATCCTGGCTCGTCCAACGGCACCCAGGTGAACGGCAGGCCGCTCCAGGTCAACGTGCCGGTCAGGATCGGCCCGGGCGACCGCGTCCACCTGGGCGCCTGGACCGTGATCACCCTCAGGGAGGGCACGCCGTGACCCTGGTGCAGGCCCGGCCGGGCACCCCGTTACCCGTGGAGCGCGGCGTACCCGGCCGCATCCGGGTCATCTCCGGCATCACCGTCGCCTCGCTGGCGCTGCTGTTCGCGGCGCTCGCCGTCGGCAGCTCGGCGGCCCGCGACGGGCTGCAGGTCATCGGCCGCGACGCCGGCCCGCAGGTCGTCGCCACCGCCGGGCTCTACCTGGCGCTGAGCGACATGGACGCGCAGGTGGCCAACGTCCTGGTGATGGGCGACGGCTATCCCCGGGAGCGCGAGGCCGCGGTCACCCGCTACGAGCAGCAACGTTCCGTCGCCAACCAGGCGCTGCTGAAGGCGTTCGAGCTGTCCGGCGACAACCCGGCGGAGCGGCGGACCGTGCAGTCGGTGCTCGACGCGCTCGGCCGCTACGAGCGGCTCGCCGGGCAGGCGCTGCTGCTCGACGAGCGGTCCGGGCACGCGCCAGGACCGCCGCCGGGCGAGGTGGTGCGGGCCTACCGCGACGCCACCGACCTGATGCGCCAGGTGCTGCTGCCGCAGGCGTACAACCTGACCCTGGAGAACGGCACGATCGTCCGGCGCACCTATGACGAGAAGGCGTTCACGGTGCCTCTGGTGCGCGACGCGGTGGTGGTCGCGGGGGTGATCGCGATCGGCTGCCTGATCTGGCTGCAGATCTTCCTGGCCCGGCGGTTCCGCCGGATCCTCGGGCCCGCGCTGATGGCCGCCACGGTCATCACGGCTGTCGCGCTGGTGTCCGGGGTGAGCGTGCTCGGCCAGGACCTGCGGGCGCTGCGCACCGCCAAGTCGGACGGCTTCGACTCGGTGCTGACCCTGGCCAAGGCGCGCGCGATCAGCAACAGCATGCAGGGCGACCAGAGCCGCTACCTGCTCGACGAGGAGCGGGCCGACACCTACGAGCACACCTACCTCGACAAGTCGATGTCGGTCATCTACTTCGAGGCGGGCAACCTGGACACCTACCACCGCAAGGTGACCACCGGCGCGAAGGACTTCCTCGGGCTGCTCGGCCCCGAACTCGTCGGCAAGCAGGGCAATGACGCGCTGGAGGCCTACCGCGACTTCCAGGCCGCCGATGTGAAGTTCCGCCGGCTGGTGCTGGGCGGCCAGGCCAACGAGGCGGTCGCCGAACGGCTCGGGCCGGTCACCACCACGTTCACCGCCTACGACGAGGCGCTGCTCGAACTCGCCGAGACGCACCAGGGCGTCTTCAAACGCGCGATCGACAGGGGCGAGGGCGCGCTGAACACCCTGTGGTTGCTGCTTCCCTTCGCCATCGGCGCGATCGGCCTGCTGGTGATCGCCGGAGTGTGGCCCCGACTCAAGGAGTATCGGTGAAACGGGCGCTGGCAGTGGTGCTCGCCGTGGCCGCGGTCCTCGTGACCGGCTGCGGCATGAGCGACCAGGAGTCGATCCTGGACAAGGACGAGATCGTCATCGGGGTACGCCCCGACCTGCCGCTGGTCGGGTTCCGCGGGCCCGACGGCCGGTTCGACGGCTTCGACGTCGACGTGGCCCGCTACGTCGCCGGCAAGCTGGACAAGGAGTTCACCTTCCTGCCCACGCTGGCGGCCGCCCGCGACGACGTGCTGGTCGACGGGCGGGCCGACATGGTGGTGGCGACGTACACGATCAGCCAGGACCGCAAGGCGAAGGTGTCGTTCGCCGGGCCGTACCACATCTCGTACCAGGACATCCTGACCCGGGCCGACGAGACGATCAAGAACGTGCGCGACCTGGAGGGCCGCCGGATCTGCGAGGTCACGGGCGCGAACGCGGCCCAGCGCGTCGTGGAGGAGCGGAAGGTGGCGGCGCGGGTCGTGCCGTTCCCCGACTACCGGCAGTGCCTGGCGGCGCTGAAGAGCAACCAGGTGGACGCGGTCACCACCAACGACGTCATCCTGGCGGGGCTGGCCGCGCAGGACGGCTCGGGGCTGCGGCTGGCCAACGCGCAGTTCAACGAGCAGCGCTCGGGCATCGGCCTGCCCAAGGGCGACGTGCCCGCCTGCGAGGCGGTCAACCGGGCGATCACCGACATGTACCAGGACGGCACTGCCGCGAAGCTGCTGAAGAAGTGGTTCGGCACGTCGGGGCTGGACCTCGACACGATCGCCGTGCCGCAGTTCGAGGGCTGCTCCTGACCAGAGGGCTGCTCCTGGACATGGGACGGGCCCGGGCGCGCTCGCCCGGGCCCGTTCCCTTGGATCAGTCCAGGTAGTCGCGCAACATCTGGGCCCGCGTCGGATGGCGGAGCTTGGCCAGGGTCTTCGACTCGATCTGCCGGATGCGCTCCCGCGTGACGCCGAACTCCCTGCCCACCTCCTCCAGCGTGCGCGGATGCCCGTCGGCCAGGCCGAACCGGAGCTGGATGATGCGCTGCTCGCGGTCGGACAACGTGGCCAGGATGTCGTCGAGCTGGTCCTGCAGCATGATGAAGGCCGCGGCCTCCATCGGCACGACCGCGTCGGCGTCCTCGATGAAGTCACCGAGGTCGGAATCCTCCTCGCCGATCGGCGACTGCAGCGACACGGGCTCCTGGGCGATGCGCTGGATCTCCACCACACGATCGACAGGGAGGTCCATCTCCTTGGCGATCTCCTCGGGGATCGGCTCGCGGCCGAGGTCCTGGTGGAGCTGGCGCTGCACGCGGACGAGCTTGTTGATCGTCTCCACCATGTGCACCGGAATGCGGATGGTGCGTGCCTGGTCGGCGATGGCCCGCGTGATCGCCTGCCGGATCCACCAGGTCGCGTAGGTGGAGAACTTGTAACCCTTCGTGTAGTCGAACTTCTCGACCGCTCGAATGAGCCCGAGGTTGCCCTCCTGGATCAGGTCCAGGAACAACATGCCGCGGCCCACGTACCGCTTGGCGATCGACACCACGAGCCTGAGGTTGGCTTCGATGAGCCGCTGTTTGGCCCGGGTGCCCTGCCAGACGAGCTCCCTGAGCTCCGGGAAGGCCAGACGCGAGACCCCGTTGGCCAGCCTGTCCTCGGCGAACAGACCGGCTTCGATCGACTTGGCGAGCTCCACCTCCTCCTCGGCGGTCAGCAACGGGACGCGGCCGATCTCCCGCAGATAGATACGGACGAGATCGCTGGTCGGCGCCCGCTTGCCTACGTCTTCCTCATCGGCGCGGGCAGGCTCCTCGTCGCCCTGGGGCTCGAGGACCTCCACGCCATTCTCGGCGAGCATCCGCACGACGCGTTCCAGCGCGTCGGACGGCAACTCGGATCGGTCAAGCGCGGCTGCGACGTCATCGACGGTTACGCTCCCGCGCTCCCTTCCTTTCGCGACGAGGTCCGCCACCTGATCTACCGATGGCGGTCCGCTTGGCAGCACCGATGCACCCACGGGAGACAGTCTGCAGTATTGGTTCCATCAAATGGCAGACCCATTTTTGTCACCGAAGGTAAGGCCGCCGTCCTTACCGAATTGAGATCGCCTAAAGGTTTAGGCCGAGTTTGATCAGGAAAGTAAAGTCAATTACGCGCTCTGGATTCACGCGCCCGGCGACGCCGCCAGCCGGACGCACCTCTTCCGCTGCCCCGAAACGCCGCCCGCCGCGGATTGGACCGCGCCACATTCCCCTGTCAACCGCCCGGTATTCCAGCCGGCGATCGCAGCCGAACCGTTATCTACCCCAGCCGTCCCGTGACGGGAGCGAGGCGTTCCCCGCTCTCCCGCGCGCTCAACAGGCCGCCGCCGTTCAGGTGGCCTGGTCAGCTGCCCGCGAGCCGGTCGCGCAGGACCCTGCGCTGCTGCTCCAGCGCCACCAGCTCCCCGAACAGCTTGTTGTACTCCTGCTGCTCCTCCACCGGGTTGAGCCGCTGGATCCGGGACTTCACCTGCGCGATGGCCCGATCGACCGGCATGGCCTCGACCGCCGCCATGATGTCGCCGGCATAGCGCTCCTCGGTGTGCGCGTCCGTCTGGATCGCCTCCACCGCGAACCGGGTCACGAGCGCCCTGGCGCCCTCCTCGTGAGCGTGCTCGAGCAGCAGGTCGACCCACTCCCGCCCGCCGTGCCCCGCCGCGGCGACGCCTCCGGCGGCGGCGATCACCTTGTGCACCATCGCGTGGTCGGGAGTGGTGAACGCCCGCGCGTCGAGCGCGTCGAAGCGCGGCCCCAGCAACGCCGGCCGCTGCACGGCCAGCTTGAGCAGCTCGCCCTCGACCCGCACGCTGGGATCGGCGGGCGCCGCCCTGGGCATCCGCCGGCCGCGGCCCTGCTGCGCGCCCGACACCTCGGAGATGCGCTGCATGACGAACCGCTCGTCCATGAAACCCAGCCACCGGTCGAGGTCGATGGCGTAGCGCTTGCGCAGCCCCACGTCCTTGATGCCGGCCACGATCGGGGCGGCCGCGTCGAGAGCGGCGATCTTGCCCTCGTTGCTGCGCAGGTCATAGCGCGAGATCGTGCTCCTGATCGCGAACTGGAACAGCGGCTCCCTGCTCGCGATCAGATCGCGCACGGCCGCGTCGCCCTGCTTGACCCGCAGGTCGCACGGGTCGAGCCCGTCGGCCTGCACCGCCACGTAGGTCTGGGTGACGAACTTCTGCTCGTCGGCGAACGCCCGCAGCGCCGCCTTCTGCCCCGCCGCGTCACCGTCGAAGGTGAAGATGACCTCACCCCGGAACTCGGCCTGGTCGAGCAGGAACCGGCGCAGGATCTTGATGTGCTCCTCGCCGAACGAGGTGCCGCAGGTGGCCACGGCGGTCGGCACGCCGGCCAGATGGCAGGCCATCACGTCGGTGTAGCCCTCGACGATCACCGCTTGGGACCGCTTGGAGATCTCCCGTTTCGCGAGATCGATGCCGTAAAGCACCTGGCTCTTCTTGTAAAGCGGCGAGTCAGGCGTATTCAGATATTTCGGGCCATCGTCGGAATCGAGCAGCTTCCGCGCGCCGAAACCGATCACGTCGCCCGTGGCGTCCCTGATGGGCCAGATCAGCCGCCCGCGGAACCGGTCGATCGGCCCCCGCCGCCCCTCCTTGGCCAGCCCGCCCTTGACCAGCTCGTCGGCCGAGAACCCGCGCCCCATGAGATGGCGGACGAGCGCCTCCCACTCGGCCGGCGCGTATCCCACCCCGAAGGTCTCGGCGTCGGCCCGCTCGAACCCCCGCTCCGACAGGAACCGCCGCCCGGCCGCCGCGTCGGGGCTCAGCAGCTTGTCGGCGTAGAACTCGGCCGCCGCCCGGTGCGCCTCGACCAGCCTGGCCCGCTCGCCGTGGTCGCGCCTCGGGACGTAGCCGCCCTGCTCGTACTGCAGCTGGATGCCGGCCCGCTGCGCCAGCCGCTCGACCGCCTCGCCGAAGGGCAGGTGCTCGATCTTCTCGACGAACGTGATCACGTCGCCGCCCTCGCTGCAGCCGAAGCAGTTCCCGGTCAGAATATTGTCTTCCAGGACAAACGCATGCCCATGGTCGACAGTGGCGCAGAAGACTTCCTCGACCCGATCGGTCTCCTCGACGGACTGCACCACCCAACCGCGCCGCGCAAACGCCTTCGTTGTTCCGGTGAACCGCAACCGGTGCTCGTCGATCAGGAAAAAGTCTTCGGTGAGATCATCATTGATGAAGTGCACACGGAAGATCGAACTGGGCTCCCTTCCCGGGAAGCCCTCTCTGACCTGCTCGGTGACGCCGTACGTGCCGATCCCGAGCTTGGTGCACGCAGCTCGGACGAACTCCAGGGTCGCCTTGTCCGCGCAGTGCAACATGACCGTGCCGTCTTTGGCGACATGTCCGTCAGCGGCCACGTAGCCCGCGAGCCAGCCGTACAGATAGGGTACGGACTCGTCGAGCGAGGGAAGCTCCTTGAAGAACGTCGGCAGGTGATGGACCAGGAGCTGCCTGCTCTTTCCCGACGGCCCTCCCACGCTTTCCGTCACGTAGCTGAGGGGGAACCACTTGAGCAGCTGGGCATCCTTGACGGCGTCGAGCGTTGCTCTGCTCCCCGTGGCCGCTCGTGTACCGTCACCGAAGGTGATCCCGTGCGCTATGCCGAAGGGCGACGGCGTCGTGCGCTTGATGCGGGTGCCCGGGAACACCGAGACCAGCCGATGACGCCGCTTCAAGTCTTTGGTGATGACCTCGGCGCGTTTGTCCTGATGCCGTCCAGATCGTACGAACCAACGGTGCTCGGGGGTGGCGAAGATCTCCTTTCGCTGCCCGTTGCGGCTCAAGACGATCTTCATGAGCGGCTGGACGCCGAATGACATGAAGGGCGCGTCCACCCACGTGCCGTCGGACGCGAGCACCCGATGCGTCCCGCCCGCGAGCTCAGCGATCGGACGCACACCCTCCCAGGTCATGACCCTGGTCTCCGCCGCCAGACAGTAGAACATCCCCCGCTCGGGGGTGACGTTGAACGACGGGCTCTTCTCGTCGTGGAACGGGCACAGCCCCTTGAGGTTGCCGCCTCCGGCGTTGCGCAACTGGATGTGCTCGCCGATCACGTCGGCGATGGGGGAGCGCTCGCGAACGAGCGCGATGTCGACATCACGGATCCGGCCAGCCACGCCCGTGAGTCTATTCCGCCCCGCCGACGGTTCCCTCCCCCGCGGTGCGAACCCTGGCGCGTGCGGCTGGGGGAAGAGGGGCATTACCTGTGGGTTGCTAAAGCAGGAAAGCCGCTGTACGCGGACCCCTGGTCGGCTACAAAGGTAAAGGTCGTAGGGAAACGGTGACACGGGTGGAGACCATGCAATCGGGTCATATCGCGCGATGGGCGGCCGTCATGGGCGCCGTGCTGCTGACCGGCGCCTGCAGCCAGGCGACCGGGCTGGCCGGCGTCGGCGCCACCCTGCGCTCCGCCGTACCCTCCGGCCCGGCGACCGGAGCGGGCACGGCCGCCTCACCCGCGGACCCGACGCCGACCCCGACCGCCGGGAAGCAGGGCGGCAAGCAGGCCGGCGTGGAGCCGCCCGAGGGCGACGACCCGGTCAGGGTGCCGCCGCCGAAGTTGTCGAAATACACCTACACGTTCCCTGTCAAGGGCTGCGAGGTCACCTACTCGCGCAAGCTGCTCGTGCTGCCCAAGACGACGATCTGGGCGCAGGAGGGGTGCGCGTTCGTGGCGCCCGTCGCCGGCGTCGTGGACGAGGTCAACACCAGGAACCGGTGGCGCCCGTCCACGGACGCGGGCGCCGACCGCGAGGGCAGGTTCGTCACGATCATCGGCGACGACGGCGTGCGCTACCTCGGCGGGCACCTCGACACGGTGGCCGACGGCATCAGGCCGGGCGTCCGCGTCAAGGCCGGCCGGCTGCTCGGCCGGGTGGGCAGGTCGGGCAACGCCCGGGACACCGCCACCAACCTCTATTTCGCGATCTCGTGGAAGACCGGCTCGACGTTCTGGTGGGTGCGCAGGGGCATGGTCAAGCCGTGGGACTACCTCGACGCCTGGCGTACGGGCAACCGCACGCTCTCCCCCAGGGAGGAGACGCTGAAACTGCGCGCGAAGCTCGGGGAGACGCCGCGCTGCACCGTGTTGTGCGCGTCGAAGCAGCCGAAGAAGCCGAAGACGACGCCGCAGGCGGCCAGGAGCGAGCCGCCGTCCGCCGACGACGACGGTGACGGCGGCGTGGTCAGCGTCACCCCGTAGGCAGCTCCTTCTGGTCGACGACGGCGCCCGACCTGATGAGGGCCTGGATGTCGTCCACGACGTCCCAGACGTTGACGTTCATCCCGGCGATCACGCGTCCGCCGCGCAACCAGTAGGCGATGAACTCCAGCTTGTCCGGGTCGCCGCGGTAGACGATCTCGTCGTAGCCCTCGATGTCGCCGGAGAACTCCATGCCGAGCTCGTACTGGTCGGTGTAGAAGTACGGGATCGGGTCGTAGGTGACGTCCTGGCCGAGCATCGACCGCGCGGCGGCGGGGCCGCCGTGCAGGGCGTTGGCCCAGTGTTCGACGCGCACGCGGCGGCCGTACACGGGATGGAAGTGCTCGGCCACGTCGCCGGCGGCGAACACGTCCGGGTGCGAGGTGCGCAGGGCGGCGTCCGTGAGGATGCCCTGCCCGACCTCGAGACCGGCGTCGCGGGCGAGCCAGACCTCGGGGGCGGCGCCGATGCCGACGACGACGAGGTCGGCCGCGAGCCGCTCGCCCGAGCTGAGCCGCACGCCGGTGTCGGTGATCTCCGCGGCGGCGGTGCCGAAGCGCAGATGCACCCCCTTGCGGGCGTGCAGGCGGGCGAACAGGTCACCCAGCTCGGGGCCGAGCGCCCGGTTGAGAGCGGTGGGCTCGGGCTCGACGACGGTGACCTCGCAGCCGGCCGTGCGGGCCGCCGCCGCGGTCTCGAGCCCGATCCAGGACGCGCCGACGACGAGCACCTTGGCGCCGGCGGCGAAACGTTCCCTGAGCGCGTCGCTGTCCTGGACGGTGCGCAGGTAGTAGCCGGGTCCCGGCAGGCGCCTGGGCACGGAGCCGGTCGCGAGGAGCAGCTTGTCGTACGGCTGCCGCGACCCGTCACTGAGCCTGACCAGGTGGTGGCCGGGCTCGATGCGGGTGACCCGCCGGCCCAGCCGCAGGTCGACGTCGTTGTCGGCGTACCACTCCGGCGGGTGGACGTAGATCTGGTCTCGTTCGCTCCTGCCGCTCAGGTAGTCCTTGGACAGGGGCGGTCTCTCGTAGGGCCGCTCGGCCTCCGCGCCGATCAGCACGATCTCGCCGTCGAAGCCCTCCTCGCGCAGGGCCTGCGCGGCCTTGGCTCCTGCCAGCCCGGCGCCGGCGATCACAAATGTGGCCATGAGCGCAGTATCCGCCCGCCGGGGTCACCGGGGGAAGCGGGTCGGGTCAGGTGGCCCGGCTCATCGGCGAAGCCCGGTCACCGGGCGAGCCTCCTGTGCCAGGCCACCGCCGAGGTGTCGGTGAGCGAGGCGATCTGGTCGATCACGACCCTGACGCGGGCCGCGCCGTCCGCGGCCTCCTGGTACGCGGGCCGGAAGGCGGGCTCCAGCGTGCCGGGCGCGCCGCTGGTGATCAGCGCGGCCAGTTCGGCGATGAGGTCGCGCTGCCTGGCCTGGTTGGCGTGGTGGTCCTTCGTGGTCATGACGTAGTGGGCGACGACGCCCTTGAGCAGCGCGCACTCCAGTCGCGTGGCGGGCGGCACGACGAGGTCGGCGCGGTGGCGGCTGCCGTACACCTCCTTGGTGGCGGCCTGCGCGGAGCGGCAGAAGCGGCCGATGAGACCGCTGGTGAGGGCTTTGAGGCCGGCCAGGTCGGCGAGCGTGCCCGTGAAGCTGCGGGGCCAGAGCGGATCCGTGATCAGCCTGGCGAAGACGGCCTCCAGCTCGTTCAGGTCGGCGCCGGGGGCGTACCAGGTGCGGGTGATCTCGCACACCTGCCTGCGCTCCTCGGCGGACAGGAGCGCTTCTGGCGTGACATGGCCGAGGTGCAGGGCGTCCTCGAGGTCGTGGACGGAGTAGGCGACGTCGTCGGCCCAGTCCATGATCTGCGCCTCGAAGCTCACCCGCCCGTCCGGCGCGCCCTCCCTGATCCACTCGAACACGGGAAGGTCGTCGTCGTAGACGCCGAATTTGGGAGACTTGTCACACGTCCATGGGTACTTGATCGAGGCGTCCAGTGCCGCCCGGGTCAGGTTGAGACCGGCGCTCCTGCCGTCCTCGGTGAGCACCTTGGCCTCGAGCCTGGTGAGCAGGCGCAGGCTCTGCGCGTTGCCCTCGAAGCCGCCGCACGACTCCGCCAGCGCGTTGAGCGCCACCTCCCCGTTGTGCCCGAACGGCGGATGCCCCAGGTCGTGCGCCAGGCAGGCGGTCTCCACAAGGTCGGGGTCGACGCCGAGGGTGGCGCCCATCTCCCTGCCCACCTGGGCGCATTCGAGCGAGTGGGTCAGCCGGGTGCGCGGGATGTGCTGGCCGCCGCCGAACGTCTCGCCGGGCCCGACGACCTGCGTCTTCGCGGCGAGCCTGCGCAGCGCCGCGCTGTGCAGCACACGGGCCCTGTCACGCTCGAACGCGGAGCGATCCGGATTGCCGGGAGGTTCCGGAACCCATCGGTCCTGGTCGTGTTGGTCGTAGTACGACATCGGTGCAGCGATTTTATCCAGTTTCCCGTCTCCGCTAGTGTCGAGCCTCGCGAGTACCCCTTCCCCGGGAGCCCTCCCCCATGACGACAGCGTTCCGAGCGGTGCTGGCTTTCACCCTGCTCGCCGGCTTCTACGTTCTGGTCGGTCTGATCCTCGCCGCGGCGGTCTTCTTCGACGTCCTCTTAGTGGTCGACTTCCACGTCAACCTCATCAAGTTCGCCGCCGTGCTGACCCTGGCCGCGCTCGCGCTGGTCCGGGCCCTGATCATGGTGAGCCGCCGCCGGAGCGGCGAGCAGCCCGGCGTCCCGGTCACGCGCGAGGACGAGCCGGTGTTGTGGCAGACGGTCGAGGAGCTCGCCCAGCGCGTACGCACCGCGCCCCCCGACGAGATCCGGCTGGTGGCCGAGGTGAACGCGGCAGTCTCGGAGGACACGCGGTTCCTGGGCATGAAGGCGACGCGGCGGCGCATGTTCGTCGGGCTGCCGCTGCTGCAGACGCTCACCGTGGACGAGCTGCGCGCGGTGCTCGGGCACGAGCTCGGCCACTACAGCGGCGCCCACACGCGGCTGGGCGCGCCCGTCTACCGCGGGCGCGTCTCGCTGATCGCCACCGTGCAGGGCCTGCGCAACCACCCGTTCGTCCAGCGCCTGTTCACCTGGTACGCCAAGCTCTACCTGCGGGTGTCGCAGGCCGTCTCGCGCAGGCAGGAGCTGGAGGCCGACCAGTTCGCCGTCGCGATCGGCGGCCGGCAGTCCATGGCGGGCGCCCTGCACAAGATCCACACCACCGCGATCGGCTGGGACCTGTACGTCAACGCGTACCTGTCGATGACGGGCGCGGGCGGCACCAGGCCCGCGTCGGTGTTCGGCGGCTTCCACGCCTTCATGAGCGACGCCGAGCGGCAGGCCGAGCTGGCCAGGCTGAGCGATCAGCCCGAGGAGGTCTCCCCGTACGACTCCCACCCGAGCCTGGCCGACCGCCTGGCCGCCATCGAGCGCCTGCCGGAGCCGCAGCAGGTGCCCGACCCGCGCTCGGCCCTGACCCTGCTGCGCGACCCGAACGTGGCCGTGCAGGCGGTCGAGCAGTCCATGTGGTCGTCCGAGGCGCTGCTGACGCTGCGGGCGGTCTCGTGGGAGGAGCTCGTCGCGCACGGCATGTACGCCACCCGCAACGCCGACGCCCTGCGCGACCTGGCCCTGGCCGGGCAGCAGGTGATGGGGGCGTCACGGCCGTACCTGGACGCCGCCTTCGAGGCGATCGCGCGGGGGCGGCAGGCGGAGCTCGAGTACAAGCTGCGCGAGCTGGGCTGGAACCCGTCGGACACCCTGCTGGCCGGGGTGCTCGGGCAGGCGCTGGAAGCCGTCATGATCCAGCTCGGCGAGGCCAAGTGGACGCTGTCCTGGTCGGGGCCCGCGCGGCTGCTCTTCGACGACGGGGAGGAGGTGGCGTTGGCGGAGTACGCGGCCCGGGTGGCGGCCGATCCGGCGGCGGTGGGCGGGCTGCGGCAATGGCTGGGCGACCACGGCATGCGCCACGACTACGTCCCCGTCGAGCAACCGCCCCCGCCGGGCGCCCTGCCCGCCCCGGGACCCCCCTCCGGCCCCACCGCGGGATCCGCCCCCGGCGCCACCGCGGGACCCATTCCGGGACCTGTCGCGGGACCCCCTCCCGGCCCCACCGCGGGACCCACCCCCGGCCCGACGGCGGAACCTCCCTCCGGTGCGGGGCCCGCCGCGGGACCCGGTGCGGGACCCGGTGCGGGACCCGGTGCGGGACCCGCTCCTGGGATCCCGGGCCCGCACGCTCCGGGGCCGCTCGCGCCGCCCTTCCCGGGACCATCGGCTCCCCCCGGCCCGGAGGACCAGTCCCCTCACTTCTCAGGACCCGTCCCCCCGCCCGCCTCGGACCCCGCCGTCCCCCACCCCCCGGAACCCGCGACCCCGAGCGCCTGGGGACCGGCCGCCCCGCACACCTCGGAACCCGCGACCCCGGACGCCTGGGGACCTGCCACCCCGGAACCCGCGGCTCACAAGCCCGGCCCCGCAGTCACGGACACCTCCGGAGACTCCTGGTTGTTCTCGGAGGAAGAGCCGGTGCCGCACACGTTGGGCGACCCGAACCCGGACGCCCCCCGTTAAGGTCTTGGCCGTTTCCCGTACGGGCGATCGGCCTTGGCCACGTCAGAGGTAGCGTGACTGGAGACGGGCCGGCGATGAACCATGGACGGCAGATGGCAGGGACCCCGGCGGAGCGGCACGGCGAGGCGGTGGCGCTGCTGGCTGCGGCCCGGGCGGGCGACCACGAAGCGTTCGGCGTCCTGGTGGGGCCGTTCCAGGACGAGCTGCGCGCGCACTGCTACCGGATGCTGGGATCGCTGCACGACGCCGAGGACGCGGTTCAGGACACTTTGGACCGGGCCTGGCGGAGTTTGGGCCGGTTCGAGGACCGGGGATCGTTCAGGGCGTGGCTGTACAAGATCGCAACGAATCGGGCGCTGACGCTGATCGAGCGGCGGGGGCGGCGCGAGCTGCCCGCCGACCTGACCCCCGGGGGCGCGCCGGTGGCCGAGGTGGCATGGCTGGAACCGTATCCTGACCGGCTGATGGGCTGGACGGAGGAGCTGGGCCCCGAGGCGCGCGCGGTGGCGCGGGAAAGCGTGGAGCTGGCCTTCGTCGCGGTCCTGCAGCACCTGTCGCCCCGGCAGCGGGCCGTTTTGCTGCTGCGCGACGTCCTCGGGTACGCCGCCGCCGAGGCCGCCGGCCAGCTGGACACCACGGTCGCCGCGGTCAACAGCGCCCTGCAGCGGGCCCGCAAGATGCTCGCCGAGCTGCTTCCTGAAGCCGGTCGGCGAGGGACGTTCGACGCGCTCGGCGAGCCCGGGCAGCGACAGCTGGCCCGCCGTTACGCCGACGCGTGGGAGGCCGGCGACGCCGACGTCATCGTGGCTCTGCTGACCGAGGACGCGAAATACTCGATGCCGCCGCTCCCGCACTGGTACCAGGGCCGCGACGAGATCCGCCGCTTCCTGACGGAGGGTCCGCTGACCGGCCGCTGGCGCTTCCTGCCGGCGCGGGCGAACGGGCAGCTCGCGTTCGGCACGTACATGTGGGACGACGAGCGGGCCGCGTACGTCCCGGCCGGCCTGGATCTGCTGGCCGTCCGGGGCACGCGGATCGCCGAGGTCGTCTCGTTCCTCCAGGCCGATTTCGCGGCCTTCGGCCTGCCCGCGGAGCTGCCGCGATGATTTCCGGGCCCGGCGCGGGTTGTAGTTCCGAAGGGACCATCGACCTGGAAGGACCACGACCATGGCCACCGACGAGGAGCAGATCCGCGCGCTGATCCGGCACTGGGCCGAGGCCGTGCATGCCGGCGACATGGACGCCGTGCTCGCGGATCACGCCGATGACGTCGTGATGTTCGACGTGCCCCCGCCGTACGAGGGCGTCCGCGGCATCGCGGCCTACCGTGAGACGTGGCCGGGCTTCTTCGCCTGGCAGGAGCAGGGGGCCGTGTTCGAGATCGAGAGCCTGGAGGTCACCGCCGGCTCCGGCGTCGCCTTCGCCTTCGCGCTGCTGCGCTGCGGCACTCCCGGGGCGCTGGCGGCCGACCCCGGACACCGGCTGCGGCTGACGCTCGGCCTGCGCAAGGAGCGCGGCCGCTGGGTCGTCGCCCACGAGCACCACTCGTTCCCGATCGCGGATCGCGGTGCGAGGGAGGAGGAGGTGCGCCGGGTGCACGAACGCTGGTACGCGAGCACCGCCGCCAAGGACTTGGACGGCATGATGGCCTTCGTCGCCGACGACGTCGTCTCCTACGAGCACGAGGCGCCTTTCGAGTACGCCGGCGCCGAAGCGGTGCGCGAGGTGTGCGCGCGGGGCCTGGACACCGCCGGCGAGGCGGACGTCACCCTGGACGTGCCCGGTCTGAGGATTCTGGTGAACGAGGATCTCGCCGTGGCCTGGGGCTTCAACCACGTCCGCGTCACCGGCAGGGACGGGCAGGCGTCCGACATGTGGTCGCGCGGCACCCGCGTGTTCGAGCGGCGTGACGGCGCGTGGCTGATGGTGCACCAGCACCTGTCGTTCCCGCTGGATGACGACACCGGCGAACGCCGTACGTGATCGTCTGACGCCGGTGACGGTGCCGGCGGGCGCCCGGCCCCGCGCCCCGCCCTCCGGAGCAGGTCGGGGCGATCGACGTCATCACCGAGCCCTGGTTGCGACAGCCCAGGAACGGCCGGGCGCCGCCGTCAGCGCAGCGGGCGTTCCAGCTCGGCCCGGTGCGCGGCGACCCAGTCGTGGCAGGCGCGGATCCGGGCCACCACCCCGTCGTCACGCAGTCTGATCGCGTGCGGCATCCCGGCGGCCGCGTCCGTCTCGATGCCGCGCGCGCAGCGGTCCTGCCACCACAGGATCGCCGCCACCAGGCCACCCCGCTCACGCAGCCCGTACGCGTCGCAGATGAGCCGGATCCGCCTGCCGGCGTCGACGGCTCCCGGACCGAGGCCGAGGTACTGCCAGCAGACGTGCGCCACGTCGTGGATCCGCCGTCCCGGCGCCGCGATGTCCCAGTCGATGAACGCCACCGGCCGCAGGCCCGCGCCCTCGTCGCGGTAGACGGTGTTCTTCGGGGACAGGTCGTTGTGGCACACGACCTCGTCGTCGCCGGCCAGGGGTGTCCCCGCGGTCAGGTCGTGGAACGCGCGTACGAGCTCCGCCACCCGCGCCAGGCTCTCGTCGGAGGTGACGCCGTCGGGCTGGACGTCCTCCCAGGCCACGTGGCCGTCCACGAAGCTGAGGATCTCGCGGCCGCGCTCGTCCGTCCCCAGGAATCTCGGCGCGCCCGGCCATCCGCCGCGTTCCAGCAGGAGCAGCAGGTCGTGCACGTACGCGGCCCGGTGCGCGGGCGGGCGGCGGACGGTGTCGCCGACCCGGACGACGGCGTTCACGTACCCGCCGGGCAGGTGTGTTTCGGACATGCGTCCCAGCCTGCCCGATCAGGCCGGGGGACGCCGCTCCATCGGCCGGGCCACGGCTTCGAGGACCGGTATCCGGGTCCTGCCGGCGTGCGGGGTCACCGAGGCGGGCCCCGCACCGGCGCCGCGTGGGCAGCGCCGGCACCTTGTTACCAAGGAGACCCTGATTATCTGGCGAGCGTCATGCCAGAAGGCCACATTGAAGACCTCTTGATAGTTTCAGGCTTGACGTTATTTTCATGGATTCCACAATTAATAAGGAGACTGCGACAAGCAGGACTTCTCCGCGGCCACCCTGCGGAGTCACCGCACCGGCGACCACATCTCGCTGGTGATGTGCGTGTTCCACCTGGCCGAGTTCCGCACGGGCCCGATCAGCCAGGCCGCGCTGGCCCACCTCGACCGGCTCGACACCTACCTGCGCGCGAACGAGGACGTCATCTACCTCATGCAGGCCGGGTTCATCGGCGCGTGGAGCGAGCAGAACTTCGGCGACCAGGGCGTGGTGAGCGCCGCCGACCGGGCCGGCAGGAAGGCCGTGGTCGACAAGATCCTCGCCGTCCTGCCCTCACCGCGGATGGCGCAGCGCGAGATCTCCCGCCGCCTCGGCTACCGCTCCGCCCTGCGGACCGGCGCGTACCCGGACAGGGCCGCCCGGGGCGGGGCGCTTCCGGTCACCTTCACCGTCAGGAACGACGGCTACGCCGCCCCCGTCAATCCCTCCGCGACCGGCAGCGAGCTCGAGAGCGGGCTCGCGGCGGTCAGGCGGCGCCCATGGCGCGGGCGATCGTGAGGCTGTCCTCGAAGATGTGGTAGCGGGTGATGAGGCCGTCCTCGACGGTGATGTGCAGCGCGACCGGGGAGGTGTAGGCGACACCGCTTTCCCGCACGGTCTGCACGATCTCCGCGATCACCACGGCGTCCGCCCCGTCGACCAGGATCCGGGTGACCGACGTGCCGTTCAGCTCGGGCACGTGGTACGTGTCCAGCGCGCGGAAGTGGTCCGCCGCCTCGGCCCTGGTCGATCGCGGCCGGATCCAGGGCACCACGGGCTGCCCTTCGGATGGCCAGCTGAACCGCCAGTCGATGTGCTCGGCGAACATCGCGGCCGCGCCGTCGTGGTCGCCCCCGGCGATGCGCCGCAGCAGCTCCTGCACGATGTCACGGGTGTTCTTCATCTCGTACGTCATGCCGCGCAGCCTGCCCGGCCCGGGGTCAGCCCGTCGGTTACCCGCGAGGTAACCGTCAGCCATGGGCGGCGCCGGGACGCCGCGCCGATCGCCCGCTGGCCGGCTCGCCGCCGCCGTCCCTGAGAATGCGCTGTGAACCTGCGCCAACGCCTTCCTGACCCCGCACCCTTACGTTACTTTTGTCCGACTACGGCGGCCGTTACCCCTGGTTTCGGCTGCCCATTCCCGGGGGGAATGAGGTAACGCGCGGTAACGAAAGGGCTGCAGGCGCGCATGGGCGTTGTGAGAACCGGCATCAAGCGAAGAATTCGGCTGCTGAACGAGGCGCTGCGCCCGCCGCGCCAGCTGTCGGCACCAGAGCCGGCACCGCTGCTCAAGGCCTCCCGCCCGCGTCCCCCGAAGCGGACGCACGTCGTCGACTACTCCATCCCGATCCTGCCGCGGCAGGTGGACTCCCCGGTCTTCGTGATCGCCTCGGTGCGCTCCGGCTCCACGCTGCTGCGCATGCTGCTCAACAGTCACTCCCGCATCCGCGCCCCGCACGAGCTGCACCTGCGCACCGTCGAGGTCCACCTGACCCCCGACTTCTCCGAGCAGTCCATGCAGGAACTCGGGCTGGACAAGGTGGAGCTCGAACACGCCTTGTGGGACCGCATCCTGCGCCTGGAACTGGAGCGCAGCGGCAAGGAGATCATCGTCGACAAGACGCCGGGCAACGTCTTCCTCTGGGAGCGGCTGCACTACGCCTGGCCGAAGGCGAAGTTCCTCTTCCTGCTGCGCCATCCGGAGGGCGTGGTGTCCTCCCTGGAGAACCGCAAGACGAACACCTCCACCCGCGAAGCGCTCGAGGCGAACGCGCTGAAATACTTCAAGCCCCTGGAACAGGCCCGCCGCACCCTCGACGGTCTCACGCTGCGCTACGAAGAGCTGACCGCCGAGCCGGAACGGGTCACCCGCGAGGTCTGCGAATATCTGGGCGTGGCGTGGGAGCCGGAGATGCTCGAATACAGCAAGCACGACCAGGGCCGGTTCGTCCCCAACCTGGGCGACCGCAGCGACACCATCAAGTCCGGACGGATCCAGCCCGCCCGCACCTTCGACAACACCGCGCTCCCACCCGAGCTCGCCGAGTACGCCGAGGCCTGGGGCTACCGCTGACCTGGCGGAAAACCGGTGTGACCGGCGGGCTGCCGTGTGGGAAGATCCGGCAATGCACATCGAGTTCTCCCCGTTCTCGTCCGACGACATCGACCTGTTGGCGGACTTCCTGGCGGGAAACGGCTGGCCCTTCCACGCGGGCACGCAGGACGCGGAGACGGTCAGGCGGCGGGCCGCCGACGGGCTCTACTGGAACGACGAGAGCCGCACGTTCTGGGTGCTGGCCGACGGCGAGCGCGCGGGCCTGGTGCGGCTGCAGGATCTCGCCGACGACACCGCCATGTTCGACCTGCGGATCCGTGAGGCCCGGCGCGGTCAGGGGCTCGGCACGGCCGCGGTCGCCTGGCTGACACCGTACGTCTTCACCGAGTTCCCCCACATCATGCGGATCGAGGCCACGACCCGCCAGGACAACCACGCCATGCGCGCGATCCTGCGCGGCAGCGGGTACGCCAAGGAGGCGCACTACCGGGAGGCCTGGCCGAGCCCGGACGGCGGCGCCCTCCACGACTCGGTCGGCTACGCCGTGCTCCGGCGCGACTGGCTCTCCGGCACGGTGACGCTCCCCGACTGGCACGACGAGCCCGCGACCCGGTCGAGCGGGGAACGTCCGAGCTGAGCGCGACCCCGGTCGGCCGGAGATCGTCCGAGCCGACCGCGGTCCGGCACGGAAGGAGAGCGCTGTTGCGCTGGTTCTGGTGGCTGGGGGCGCCGGTCCTCGCCGGGATGTTGCTGGTCCTGGCGGCGCGCGACATCGTGCCCGCGTACACCGCCCAGTTCGGTTCCGGCGTCCCAGGCGTCTTCACCGCCACCAAGCGAGATTGCGGCGGCCGGACGTGTACGTGGGTGGGCTACTTCGTCGCCGACGACTCGCCGGTCCGGCGACGCGTCACGCTGGCGACGGGCGACGGCCTGAAGCGGGTGGGCGACAGCGTTCCGGCCGAGGACACCGGCAACCCGTACACCGTCTATCCGGCGACCGGCTCCTCGGACTGGCTGCTGATCACCATCCTCGGCACGGCGAGCGTCGTGGTGCTCGGCTTCTGGATCAGGGGCGTGATCCGCGCGCTCCGCCGGACGTGACGGCGCCGCCCGTCACATTCCGCGGCGGTGCTTCGTCGGACCGGTGGAGTACAGTCCAGTCGCCACCGGCGGCCCGTCGATCCGAGGAAAGCCCATGTCCAGCAACAGAGCGACGTTCCAGCGCTTCCACGAGGCCGTCAACAGCGGCGACGCGGAGCTCATCGCGACGACCATCGACGAGGTCGTCGCCCCTGACCTGATCTTCCATGCACCGGTGCCGACGGAGCTGCCGGGGCCGCAGGCGCTCAAGCGGGTGTGGGCGGTGCTTCTTCGCGGATTCCCCGACATTCGCGTCGAGGTCGAGGACGTGATCGCCGAAGGCGACAGGATCGTCTCCAGGAACACGGTCACCGGCACCCAGCAGGGCGAGTTCAGGGGCCTTCCGCCGACCGGCCGGTCCGTCACGTACAACGAGATCTTCATCTTCCGTTTCGCCGGCGGCCGGATCGCCGAGATCTGGGGCGTCGTCGACCTCCTGACGCAGCTGAGGCAGCTCGGCGCCGTTCCGTCCTAGCCCGGCCGCAGGGGATCGGAATCCCGCTCGGCCTCATCCACCAGAGTCGCCTCGATGAGCCGGGCGGTGGCCTCTATCTGCTCGGGCGGAAAGTAGCAGGTGTCGCCGATCACCTGGTACGAGACGCCGCGGAACACGCTCAGGAACAGCCTGATCCGTTCGTTGTCGAATTTGCGGCGCCAGGTGAAAGAGCTGTCCTGGAGTAGGTCTCGCGGCTTTGCTCCATCGGGCCGTTCCGGCCGTCCCCGGTCGCCGGCGATGGTCGCACCGTGGGAGACCAGGTTCAAGGTGACCAGATCGGGGATGATGTCCGGCTGGTGGATCTCGTCCAACACGCTTCTGACGTCGTCCGGGTCGTACTGACTGCATTGGTAGGCCCTCAACGCCGCCTGGTGCGCCGAGCGGACCAGGCGAGGGAACGGCGCTCCCCCGTTCTCCAGCAGCACCGGGGTGTTCTGGCACAGGTACACGAGCGACCGTTTGACTTCGGGGGCGAACCGGTTGGTCACCCGGAGCAAGACCGGAAGCGTGTCACGACCCGCGTACACGGTCAGGACGCGCGCCGCCGCGGCCAGGAACACCGACGTCTGGCTCACCCCGTGCCGGGCCGCCAGCATCCGCGACGCGCACGAGGACGCCTCGGACAGGTAGGAGCCCTGCCAGAACCGTGGCGTCGCCGGCTCACCGCGCAGGGTGAACGTTTCATCCCCCAGCTGGCATGTGCTCAGCACCTTGCGCCAGTGGGCCGGCACACGCTTGCCCAGGCGAGGTGCGAGCACTTCCCGCTCGTAACGGGCTTGCTCGATGGGCTGCCTGGTCACCGGCGGCAACGCACGCGTGCCGGCCAGCAGCGCCGCGAGCTCTTCCAGCAGCAGCTGTGTGGCCCAGCCGTCCACGACCAGATGCGACAGGCAGAGGACGACGCTCTGCACCCTGCCGCCTGCCATGGCCAGACCCACGCGCCAGGGCAGATCCACTTCCAGGTCGAAACGCCTGGCGGCAAGACCGGACTGCGCGTCGGACAACCGGCGCACCGCATCGGGCCCCGTGGCCAGGGCGACCGGTACGGCGCCCTGGCCCGCCACGGTCTGGACTGGCTGGTCATCGTCGCCGCGGCGGAATGTGGTGCGCAGGGCGTCGTGCCTGGCGACCAGGGTGCGGAGCGCGGCCAGCACCCGGTCGACGGAAGACCCGCCGTCAGGCGCCTCCAAGGTCAGCATCACGTTGAGATGCTGGTCATCGGGGGCGAGGGCACGGATGTTGTTCCACATGCCCTTCTGTGCCCAGGCGAGCGGGCCGCTGCCGGCCCGGCACTCCGAGAATTCCAGTGGCGGCGCGTCCATGTGCTCCGATACGTCCACCGACATCAGCCATATCTCCGTTCTGTCGTGCTGTCGCAGCGTGAGGTCGCCGTGCTCGGGCGGGTGCAGGGCTCCTACGGGGCCGGGTGCCGGCCCCGTGAAGGCGTCGTTCACCCGGGCGATCGGTCATCGCCTTCGACGGGGAGGGGACGCTCGGGATGGATGCCGGCGTGAGACCCGCGCCAGAGCACCTGCTGGGGAAGGCGGCCAGCCGACCAGGGCGGCGTCGAGGGTGCCGCTGACCTTCCAGGCCAGTGTAGAGGTGGCGTATATCGGGCGGAAGGCACAAGTTACGGATGAATCAGTTTCCGCTGGACGAATAGTAGCGAGTTTGTGATTGCCAGAAGAGGTATGCCAAACCAGCTAATATAACCCCTACGGCAGGCGCGGCCGCCGCGATCCACGGAAGGACCCACAGCTCACCGGTCCGGCCGAGGAGAACGGCCGCCGGAAAGTAGGCGGCGAAAGCCAGCGGAAACACGGTGGTCAGGCTCCACCGCGCCACCGGTCCGAAAATCTTGATCGGGTAATTGCCGAAGCTGTTGAAGACGCTGTCGAGTGTGAGCATCATCTCGGTGGCGCCGTGCAGCCGGAACGCCAGGCTCGCCAGCACCAGTTGGAACGACATCTCGGTGAGCGCTCCGCCGACGAGCGCGGCGATCAGCAGGAGGACGTTCGCCGGAGTCCAGTCGACCCCCGAGCTCACCATGCCGGCCGCCAGGATCGCCACACCGCCGACGAGATGGCCGATCGTCACGATGGTCATGCGACGCGTCATGAGTTGAATCAGCGGATTGAGCGGCCGGATAAGATATCGGTCGAATTCCGCCGAGCGCACCACGTGGGTGATCTGGAACAGCGAGGCGAACGGAATCACCCACAGGGCATGGGCCGTCAGGCGCATGCCATAGAGCAGCAGGATCTCGCGAAAGGTCCAGCCGCCGAGATCCCCGAACCGGCTGAGAATCGTCGCGATGAACACGAGACCCAGACCCTGCACCGCGAGCCCACCGAGCATTCCGAAAAAGAAGTGCACGCGATGCTGCATCTCCGCCCGTAACGCGGCACGGGCCAGAATCGCCCACATGCGCAGCGCCCGTATCAACGTGGTCACCCTCCCTGCACGACCATCCGGCGGATCGCCCGAGACCACACCAGGCGCGCGGCGAACCACAGGACCACGACCCACAACGCCTGCACGACCATCGCGACCACCACGTCGCCGCCGTGCGTCCTGCCGAGATAGATCGCCGTCGGCGTGTGCATCACCGCTTGGAGCGGCAGGATCTCCACCACGATGCGCAGGGCGTCCGGCATGAACCACAGAGGCACCAGCGCGCCGGACAGGAACTGCACCGCCATGCGGTAGATCAAGAAGAGCCCGTCGAGCTCCAGCGTCCAGAAGGTGATCAGTCCGACCAGGACGGAGAGAATGGTGATGACACAGTAGCCGAGCGCCAGGCTGACAACGTAGGCGATGATCGCCCCCGGCGACGGAGCCGGCCGCGCTCCACCGACGAAACCAGCGAAGGGCAGCGCCACCACCGCGAACGGCACCATCGCCGCAGTGCGGCCGAGCTGGCTTGCGACCACGTGGCCGAGAAAGTTCACCGGCCGCGTCATATCGATCGCGACGAGCCCGTCCCTGACCCGTTCGGGAATCAGCGAGAAGATCCATGGGCTGAACAACCAGTTCTGCAGGTTGCCCAGTGTCAGATACGTGATGGTCACCGAGAACGGCACCCCGTCGACCATGGCCCGTCCGGAGTAGATCGCTTCCCAGACAACCCGCAGGAGCAGGATCTGGAACAGCAGCCGCACGAGTCCCGCCACGTAATCGACGCGATACCGCATGACGGTGCGCGCCTGCATCCTGCCGATGGCCGCATAGCCCGCGAGACTCGTCCGCATCTAGGAGGACCGTTCGCCGTAGATGTCGGCGACCACGTCTTCGAGCTTCGGTCTGACGATGGACAGGTCCGTCACCTGGTGGACGGCGAGCACGTTGCCGATGAGGTCAGCGGCCGCGATGCGGGACGGGTCGAACGTCAGGGTGACGAAACCGTCCTCCCATCGTGTTCGCCGCACGCCGGGGATTTCGACGTCGAACCTCGGCTCCGCCACATGCACGATCAGTTCGTGACAGGGCGCATGCTGCCTCTTCAGCTCGGCGACGTCACCGTCATAGAGCACCTTTCCACGGTCGATCAGGATGACGCGCGTGCACAGCTCCTCGACATCGTCAAGGTCATGAGTGGTGAGGATGACGGTCGTCCCGGCATCACGATTGAGCTCACCCAGGAATGCACGGATGCGCCTCTTGGCGACGATGTCCAAACCGACGGTCGGCTCGTCGAGATAGAGAATCCGCGGCTCATAGAGCATCGCCGCCGCAAGGTCTCCGCGCATGCGCTGGCCCAGGGAGAGCTGCCGCACCGGAACGTCGATGAACTCGTCGAGGCCGAGCATGCCGGCAAAGGTCTCGAGATTCGCCAGATATCTCTGACGAGGGACGTCGTAGAGCGTACGAACGAGTTCCAGGGAGTCGCGCAGCGGGAGGTCCCACCACAGCCCGGTGCGCTGCCCGAACACCACCCCGATCTGACGAGCATTACGCTCGCGCTGGCGCCACGGCACCACACCGGCGACTTCGACGGTTCCGGAGGTGGGCACCAGAATGCCGGTCAGCATCTTTATCGTCGTCGATTTGCCGGCGCCATTGGGCCCAATGTAGCCGATGAGTTCCCCGGGTTCTATGCTGAAGTCGACGCCATCAACCGCCCTGGTCGGCACATAATCGGTGCTGAACAGCGTGCGGAGTGCGGTGAAGCGCCCAGATTTCCGCTCGGACCGGCGAAACTCCTTCACCAACTCCCGCACTTTGATCGTCATGGCGCGCCATCATACAGGTGAGATCACCGGCAAAGGAGCCCGCACCCGAAGCCCACGGATATCGTGGACCCCGTCCCGCGATTGACGGACGCAGCGGAATCGTCACGCCATGTCCCTGTGCACGCTGTGTCGAAGAAGCCGGACGCAGGAGGCCGATTCCCGGGCCTACCGGAACAGCGTGCAAGTGAGGACAATCATCAGTTGCACGCTCGCCCGGAGCGGCCGATGCCGGCCGCGGAAAACCACGAGAGTCCCTTCCCGACGATGGAACCCATTGGCTCGGTCCAAAAGTCGGGCCGGTCATCACTAGTATATTCTCGTTCGAAGTCTCGACACCCTCCGTCACATGTGCTCCGGCCGGCAGGGGCATTTCTCGGGCCATCACAAGAACAGGCCGACTGCACGCTTCAGACAACATCCGGAGTTCTTGAGGTGCTCCAATGACTCGTTCCCCATGCGACGGCACCGCAGGCCAGGCATTCTGCGACCTCCACCTGCACACCACCAACTCCGACGGCCTGATGTCACCAGAGGAGGTCATCGAACGGGCAGGGCGAGCAGCGCTGCGGGTGATGAGCATCAGCGACCATTCGCGCACGACCTACGATGCCGGACTGGAGGCCCTGGCGGCGGCGCACGGCACCATCCTGCTTCCCGGGCTCGAGATCAGCACGATGCACCACGACCGCAAATATCACGTGCTGGGCTACGGCCACGGCGTGCTCGACGCCAAGGTGCAGGAGTTCGCCTTCCGGCCGACCGCGGTCAAGAACGACGTCTACGGCCGGGTGCTGGCCGGCCTGCGCGCCGCCGGCACGCCCCTCCCTGCCACCGAAGACATCCTCGCCGGCGTCCAGGAGGACGGACCTCCGCTGCACCCGCGCAAATGGATGCTCAGTGCGACGCTCATCGGCCGATATCTGGCACGCCCGCTCGACGTGGATCCGGTTCGGGCGGCGGCCGTCGTCAGGGAACGGTACAACGCCATGAAGAGCTCCGAACGGGATCGGTACGTGCCCACCGAACGCGCCATCGCGATGGTCCGCGACGCCGGCGGGATCCCGGTGATAGCGCACCCCTTCTGGGAGTGCCATTCGGGCAGGAACTCATGGGGCGGCGTGGTCGGCGACCTTGGCAGGTTCACGGCCGCAGGGCTCGCGGGCGTAGAGGTGAGCTCGCGACACGACTCGCCCGCGGATGAGGACCGCCGAAGGGAGGCAGCACATCGGCTGCGCCTGGTTCCTTTCCGCAGCTCGGACTTCCACGGGAACGGCAAGACCGCGGTCGGACAGTTCCCGATGCCCGTTGAGCACCTGATCGAGGCGGCGGACCGCTGCGGTGTGGACATTCCCCTGCACGGGTCAGGAAAGGCGGATGACGGCGCATGAGGTTGTGCGGCATCAAGATCACCCACGACGGGGCCGTGGCGGTCATCGAGGACGGCCGTCTCGTGATGTCCTGCGAGAGCGAGAAGATCGCCAACCGGCCTCGCTATTCGCGTATCGACGAACTCGGCGACGTGGAGGTTCTGCTCGACGAATTCGGTTACTCGCTGGACGACATGGATCTCGTCGCCTTCGACGGCTGGCATGAGCCCTACAAGACCCGGCGGTGGCGCGGGATAGACGTCGAGGTCCGGCTGGGGCCGTACGTGGAAGGCATCAGGTCGAAGACCCTCATCAACCCCGTCCGGGAAAGGACCCTCGACCTCGAGTACGTGACGTTCCCTCACTACGCGGGCCATGTCGCCGCCGCGTACTGTACGAGCCCGTTCGCGGTTGCGGCTGAGCCTGCGCTCATCCTGAGCTGGGACGGCCTGATGTATCCGTACCTGTACGACTGCCGTGGCGATCTCACGAAGCTGCGGACGGTCGGAGCTCTGTTCCCGCTCGTGGGCAACGCGTATGCGGTGCTTGCCGGGTCGTTCCCGCCGTTCGATCAACGGGCCTCGGGGTTCGAGAATCTCGGGCTGGCGGGCAAGATCATGGCGTACGCGGCGCTGGGCACGCCGGACCGTGCCGCGATGGCCGCGCTGGACTCCGCTCTCAAGGAACGTCATGCCGCGTGTCGCCGCGAGTCGCCGTTCGGAACGGACGACGCCTTCCGGTTCGAGGCGGGGGTGGCGCAGCTGGAGGCGCTGGCACCGGCCATGCACCTCGCCGACGTCTCACCGGTCGACATGATCGCCTCCATCAGCCGCTATCTGGGCGACCGGCTGGTGGAGAGCCTCGACCGAGCGCTCCGGACGATTCCCGACCCGCCGCGCAACCTGTGCCTGACGGGCGGCACCGCGTTGAACATCAATTGGAACAGTCAGATTCGTGAAAGCGGGTTGTTCGACAACGTCTGGGTCCCGCCCTTCCCCAATGACTCAGGTGTCGCGCTCGGCGTGGCCTGCTGTGCCATGGCCGTGGCCGAGGGACGCTCCCAGGTGGAGTGGGACGTCTACAGCGGGCAGCGGCTGGGTGCGTCGCCGGTCGATCCGGCGTGGAGACAATCTCCGTGTTCCCTGCCGGAGCTCGCCCGGCTTCTGCACGAGACCGGCGAACCTGTCGTCTTTCTCACCGGAAGGGCGGAGCTCGGGCCGCGCGCTCTCGGCCACCGGAGCATCCTCGCGCCGGCCACGGACAGAGCCATGCACGATCGTCTGAATGAGATGAAGGATCGCGAGGCTTACCGTCCCGTCGCACCCGTCTGCCTGGAGAACGCCGCACCTGAGATCTTCGATCCGGGAACTCCTGATCCTTACATGCTCTTCAGCCACCACGTCCGGGATGTGTGGCGCGACCGTCTGCCTGCCATCTGCCACGTCGATGGAACCGCACGGCTGCAGACCGTCAACGAGGAGCAGTGCCCAGAGCTGGTTGAGCTTCTCACGGCATATCGCGAAATCAGCGGCATGCCGGCACTGTGCAACACCAGCGCGAATTTCAAGAACTGTGGCTTCTTCCCGGACGTTGCAAGCGCGATGAACTGGGGGAAGGCTCCTTATATCTGGTCAGACGGGACGATCTATGAACACCCAGAAGTATCAGCGTGAATCCCTGGAATCCACCTCACGCGCCGCTGTCAACCCGTCGACCGGTCAGGAGCCTGGCATGTCACCTGGGAAGGTAAGGTGGCCCCTCGACCTGGGGCTGCCCGACGCGACGACCTTTCCGCGCTCGGAGTTTCTGGAGCTCACCGAGCACACGCTGGCGGAGGCCGAGCCGTCCCTGTTCTACGGCGGACCCGGCCGTGCCGGAATCGCACGGGGACACGCCGGGCTGCGGGCCGCCCTGGCCGAGCGCATCGGCGCGGCTCCATCGAGTGCCTCCGGTATCGACGGCATCATGCTGACGTCGGGAGCCGCGCACGCCATCGAGCTCGTGTGGCGGGCGTTACTCCGCGACGGTGACGTGTTCGTGGTGGAGGCTCCCACGTGGGGCGCCTCGATCCGGATCGGCCGCGCCCTCGGCGCCGAACCTCTCGCCATCCCGATGGACCGCGACGGAATGCGCGTCGACGTCCTCGAACGCAGGCTCGGCGAACTGAAGGCCGCGGGCCGCCGGTGCAAGCTGGTGTACGTCATCGCGGACTACAACACCCCTACGGGATGGTCGCTCTCGCTCTCCCGCCGCCGGCAGTTGTTGCGGCTCGCGGTCGAGTACGACTTCCTCGTCATCGAGGACCGCGTCTATGCCGAACTGCGCTACGACGGACCGCAGCTGCCGCCGATGTCGACGCTGGAAGGCGGCGACCGGCTGATCACCGTCGGAAGTTTCAGCAAGACGCTGGCCCCCGGGCTGCGCTGCGGATGGCTCAGCGCGAGCCCCGATCTCGTCGATGTCGTGGCGGCCCCGCGAGAAGATCTCGGCTCAAGCCAGCTCACCGCCCGCATCCTTGAACACTTCGTGCGCAGCGGTCGGTATGACGAGCACCTGTCTCGAGTCACGCGAATGTACCGAAGCAAGCGCGACACCGTCGTCGCGAGCCTGCGCGAGCACTGCGGCGACACCGTTCGCTTCGACGTGCCACACGGCGGCATGTTTGTCTGGATCGAGCTCGCCGGCCACGTCAAGGGAGACCTGGTCATGCACCACAGCGCTCAGGAAGGTGTGCTCTGCAGACCGGGCGATTCGTTCTTCGGTGACGGTGGAAACTACCAGCAGTGGTTCCGCATGGCCTTCACGATGGTGTCCGAGCCTGAACTGGTGCGCGGAGTGCGCGTGCTCGGCGAAGCCATCCAGCGAAGCACGTAGCGGCCGCCCGCGCTCCCGGCAGGGGGGCCGCGCCCGCGTGGACGCCGGCGGCGACTCGTCTCGCGAGACGGCGGTAGGCGCCTGCACGCGACGGACACGGTGCCGGCACCCTGAAGGAGCCGGTCCGCCGCTTCTCCCATTGGGCCGGACGTCGAGCGGAATGCCGCCCCGCAAATGTATCTGAATATCATCACACACATTCCTGGGAATTATCCCGCGCGCGCCGCGGCGCCACCTTGCCTTGCTGATCGGACACCGTTGTCACCATACTGGCCCATGGATAGAGTCGAATTGACCACCCATTGAGGAGGGCCGGATCGGAATGACCGAAAGCGGGGCCCGGGCGGACGAAGCTGTTGCCACCGGCGCAGCGAACCGAGATGAAAGCTGTCCACACAACGGCGAGGTGATCCGCACCATCGGCGAGCGGCCCGAGCTGTTCGAGGGGGAGGAATTCTGGAACAGCAATATCGTGAGGTTCGACGCCGAGACGTATGTGGTCAGCCACCGCGCCATTCTGACGCTGGTGGTCGTGGCGAAATGCAATGCCGCATGCAAGTTCTGCTCCAACGAGATCACATTCACCCCCGCCGGACCATACCTGAGCTGGGGACCTCAGCTGCGGCGCGTGAAAAGCTTCGCGTTGACCGCCGGCGTGCGGAAGGTCGCCTACACCGGCGGCGAGCCCACGCTCAGCCCGCAGAGACTCCTTGACCTGACCCGGTCCGTGAATCCCGGCTTCGACAAGTCGCGGCTGCACACCAACGGCATCGGCCTGGGCAAGAGCGTCCAGACGCCCACCGGCCAGGCCACCCTTCTCGATGGCCTCATCAGCGCGGGTTTGTCCGGTGCGTCGGTCAGCGTGGCACATTTCGATCCAGACCTGAATGCCGCGATCATGAGGTTCGGGCCATCGTGGAACGGCATGACCGACGCCGATCACCGGAATGTCACCCAACGCAGCTCAACGCATTTCACCCCACGGCTCAGTTGCGTCATGACGCCCGAGGGCGTCTCCACCGTTCCGGACATGTTCAGCTACATGGAGTGGGGCCGCGAGCTCGGATACCGCCGCTTCATCTTTCGGTCCTGCTCGGAGATTCCCGAAGCGTTCCGCAAGTCCACCGATTACTCGGTCTACAACGCGGAGGGCCATATTCCGATCGACTCGCTCGTGGCCGAGCTCGATCAGATGCCCGAGCTCGAGAAGACTTTCGTGCAGCGCAAAAGCGACTCAAAGGTGGACTGTTACCGCTGGGGCGATATCGACTTCGACGTCGACGAATCAAGCGAAGAGCCCAATCCTGACCGCAAGGTAAGACGCCTCAACGTCATGCCCAACGGTGTCTCGTACGTGTGCTGGATAGACCCGCTGGCGGTCCTGTTCGAGGACGAGAGGTCCATCGCCGCCGAATCGATGAAGCGCGAGTTCGGCGGTCTCAAGATCCTTGATCAATCGTGAGCCGCCGGGTGCGCGTGGGCGTGATCGGCCTCGGGAGGGTCGCCCAGCTCCACCATCTTCCCAACCTCGCCCAGTCCCGGCGGGCGGAGATCTCCGCCGTCTGCGACCTGTCCCCCGGCCTCGCTGCCGCCGTCGCGCACGAGTACGGTCTGCCCACCCGAGCCGTCGCGCCGTCCGCCGACGACCTGATGTCCCGCGACCTCGATGCGGTGCTGATCGCCAACCGGCATCACGCTCCCTTGGTCCAGCGTGCTCTCGAGGCGCGGTTGCACGTCATGGTCGAGAAGCCGGTGTGCTGGGGGATCGACGAGGCGACCGCGCTGGAGAAGCTGGAGCGATCCTCCCCGTCGTCGGTGGTGGTCGGATACATGAAGCGGTACGACCCGTCATTCGCGCGGCTCCTGGGCAGCGAGGCGCCACCCATGTTCGTGCGCCTCCACGTCTTCGCCGGAGCGCGGCACAAACAGGAGAGACTCCATCCGCGTGTCAAGGGTCACGACCTCACGGTCCAGGACGCCGAAGCCGAAAGTGCGGCGGTCGACCTACAGATCGCCACGACGCTCGGTGGCGGTGCCGCCGTTCGTGTAAAGGACGTGCGGACCCTGACGGAGCTGGCCGTACACGACCTCAACCTCGGGCGCACGCTGATCGGGCCGATCGGGGTCCGCGAGGCCTTCCGGTTCGGCACGCCCTTCGGTCCCGGTTTCCTCGCCGTCATGAACGGGAGCGGCGTTCCGGTGCACCTGGAAGTCGTCCCCGACTTCCAGACCGCGAGCGCCTGGGACGAAACCCTCACCGCCTTCTACCCCGGGGCGTCAACGGAGCTGCGGTTCGGCTCCCCGTTCCTCCGTTTCGCGCCCACCGTCACCCACGAGCGGTGCACGGTCGGAACCGATGTGGTGAGGCGTGAGGTGATCACCTCGTACGACAGCGCTTACCGGCTTGAAGTCGAGCATTTCCTCGACTGCGCGCTGGAGCTCGCGGCGTCACGTACCCCCATCTCCGACGCCGTGGCCGACCTGGCCCTCATCTATGAGATCGCGGCTATGCTGCGCGATCTCTGAACGTTCGACTCGTTCCTTGGCGAGCATGAAGTGATACGACGGCGGGCTGCGCGGAAACGCGGCGCAGACCTGACACGCCGCACCATCGCCTGGCCGCAGCACGTGAGGATGAGCACCTGATGACGCCTGCACCACCGGAGACGACGGCCTCCGCAGGAGAAGACGCCCCATGGCTCGTCCTCGACGTCGACGACACCTTGGTCGACACGTACACGACAGGGTGGGCGAAGTGCCAGGAGGTCGCGCGGGTTCTCGGGCTGGAGCCGCCCGACGAGACGGTGTTCGCCGACCACTACGGGCACGTGGGTTTCGCGGAGTGCGTGCGGCGTCTCCACGCGGGAGTGGATCTCGCTCGCTACTCGTCGGCATACGACGCTCTCTCCGCCCGGTTTCCGCCCGTGCCCTTGTGCGACGCGCGCCGGCTCGTACGGGCCGCGACCTCAGCCGGAATGCGCCGCGGCATCCTCACCAACGGCCCGGGCGTCAAGACCTGGCGTAAGCTCCGCGCGTGCGGGCTCGACGTGACCGCATTCGATTTTGTGGTGCACGGCGACAACGCGGCCGAGCCGAAGCCCAGCGTGCGCTCCTTCACCGCGTTGCGGGCCAGGGGGGTCGACCCGGGCAGGGCATGGTACGTGAGCGATTCGGCGGCGGAGTGGCGGGCGGCCGAAGCCGCCGGATTCCGGACCGTGGGCGTGTTCACCGGCCGGTCCGTCAGCCACGGACATCTGCCCACGCTGCTCCTGCCGAGCAGCGCCGCTCTGCCGGACCTCGCCCCTCTCCTCGCCACGGTGACGGGATCCCCCCGCCCCGGACCGCCGGCCGCCGTCACGTTCGATGCGGGATTCACGCTGATCGAGCACGTCCGCGACCCCGCCAGCGTGATACGTGACCATCTTGCTCGCTCGGGCGCCGCCCTCCCGATGTCCGAGGTGCGTACGGCCATGGCGAACGCGACCGGCGTTCTCAGGTCTCCGGACTCGTGGTGGGCGGATCCGTTCACCGCCGAGACGACGCTACGGCGCTTCTATGGGGAGGTCCTGGCCGGGCTCGGCCACGCCTCGCCATCCGGAGCGGCGACCGTGCTCGACGCGTACACCGCCCCCGGCAACTGGCGCCCCGCGCCGGGGGCGCGAGAACTGCTCGCCGCGGTGCGAGCAGCCGGGCAGCGCATCGGGGTTCTGTCCAACTGGCAGCCCTCTCTCGTGGACGTCCTGGCCTCGGCAGGGCTCGACCGGTATGCGGACGTCGTCATCCCCTCGACGACCGCCGGCGTAGCCAAACCCTCTCCCGCGGCGTTCGTCAAGGCGGCGAACGCTCTCGGGGTGGGCGCGGAACGCCTGCTCCACGTCGGTGACCAGCTCGTTGACGACGTCTCGGGTGCACTGTGCGCCGGCTGCCGGGCCGCCCTCGCACCACAGCCGCTGCGCGCGCTCTCCGCGGCGTTCCGCGTCACGGCCGGATGACCTGCCGCCGTGCGCCCTCGCCGGCCGGCGACGCCTCCGCCGACGCCTGTTCCGGCGTCAGCGGAGCGGCTCCAGCACGGTCGCCAGCCGCTCAAGCCTCGCCGCCTCGTGAGGTGGCCGAATCCGGAGAATGACAAGGTCAGCACCTGCCTCCCCAAGCTGGGCGACTTCCTTGACCATGCTTTCCGGCGCGGAGTCCTCTCCGTGAATGGTCGCCGAGGTGATGATCTCCGAGGGGTCGCGGCCGAGCTGCGCGCAGCACCGGAGCAGGAGCAGGCGCTTGCGGGAGAAGTCCTCGGCACGTCCGCCCGGATGGTTCCAGTGCTGCGCCCACCGAGCGGCGGTCGGCAGAGTCCGCCGCTCGCCACCGCCGCCGATGCAGAGAGGCGGGTGCGGTCGCTGTACGGGAGGAATGTCGCATCGCGCCTCCGCCAGCGTGAAGAAGCCTCCGTGCGCGGAGACCGTGTGGCCCGAAAGAAGACGAACCAGCGCCTCGCATCCTTCGTCGAGCCGGTCCGCGCGGGACGCGGGCGTGCCGAAGGGAATGCCCTGCGGAAGGTGATCCAGCTCGCGCCATCCCGCGCCGATGCCGAGTTCGAGCCGGCCCTCGGAAATCGTGTCCAACGTCAGAGCCATCTGTGCGAGCAGCGCCGGATGCCGGCGCGCGACCGCGAGGACCATGGTTCCCAGGCGGAGACGGCTCGTCGCATGGGCCAGGGCCGTCATGACCGTCCATGTTTCGTAGCACGGGCCTGACGTGTTGACAGCGGCTGACGAAGAATGATCGAACAGCCAGCCGGATTCAAAGAATTCCATCTCGTCAGCGGCCTGGAACATTGCCAGCAGCCGCGGCCAGGACGACGGTTCATCAGAAAGGACGGGCATGAATGCGAATCGCATCGGCACATTGTATCCGGAGCTCGACCACCGCCGGGCGCCACGTGTTTTCATTTACATATCCCGGCCCGTCTTGCAGAATCACGAGCATGTCCATACCAGGCGGGCCCGCGGTGGCCGAGGATTTGCGCATATCATTCAACCAGCTGACCGCGCGGGACCTTCCCCTGGCGACGGCCGCTCGTGCCGCGCGCGAATCCGGGTTCGACGGCTTCGGGGTTCTCCCGTCGGCGATCGCCGAGCACGGCGTGAATGGCGTACGGTCCGTGCTGGACGGAGAAGGGCTGCAGCCGACCAGTGTCTGCGCGTTCATAGGCCTCATAGATCCGAGCCCTGCGGTCCGTGCGGAGCGGATGGCGAAAGCCGAACGATGCCTGGCCCATGCCGCCGAACTCGGCGTGCCACTCGTCGTGGTGGTCGGCGGCCCATGCGCGGCTCTTGGGCGAAGGGACGCGTGGAACCAGGCCGCCACCGCGGTCGGCATGCTGCTGCAGCGGGCCGCACGAGAGGGAGCCGACCTGCTCATCGAGCCGCTGCATCCCGTTCTGGTCAACGAGTCGGTCGCGACATCCGTGGCGGACGCCCTCACGCTGATCGAGCAGGGACAGACCGGCGGCATCGTCGTCGACACCTGGCACGTCTGGTGGGATTCGGGGCTCCGCGAACGTCTGCTGGAGGCAGGCAGCAGAACCCGGATCGTGCACCTGTCGGATTGGGCGGCCGGCCCTGCGGGAAACCTGGACCGCGCGCTTCCGGGCGAAGGGTGCGCCGACGTGCCGGCGATCTGCGCGGATCTGCTCACCGCCGGTTTCGATGGGTGGTGGGAGCTCGAGATCCTGTCCGAAAGGTTGTGGGCAGGGGATCAGATCTCTCTGGTTCGCGCATCGTACGCATCGGCGCTCAGAACCCTGGAGAAAGCGTTTTCAATGGCGGCGAAAACGAACGACCATGTGGAGTCCATGCAGTGAATTCGCAACAGGCGATAGACGAGGCGGACAACATCCTGCAAGGCGCGGAGTTCACCCAGAAATCATTCGCGCAGACGATGCGGCGCGAACTCATCGAACGGTTGGCCGAGTCCCATCGCACCGGGGTGCCGCTGCGCGTATTCGCCGGCTACGACGCAAGCCGGCCAAACCTCCATCTGGGACACACCATCACGATGCGAAAGCTCCGCTTCTTCCAGGAGCTCGGGCACGAGGTCATATTCCTGGTGGGCACGGTCACCGCTCAGATCGGAGATCCTTCGGACCGGCTGTACGAGCGGCCCCGGATCCCTCTCGACAAGGTCGTGAGCGCCGCCTCGACCTTCGTCGAGCAGATGTCGCTCGTTCTCGACCCGGATCGCACGACGGTCATGTACAACGGCGACTGGCTGAGCGACCTGCCCCTCTCCGACGTCCTGGCCGTCGCGTCGGCGTTCACCGTCCAGCAGGTGACCAGCCCGGCGGCCGTCAGAGACCGGATGAAGTCCAGCAAGCCGGTCGGCCTGCATGAGCTGCTCTACCCGCTCATGCAGGGCTACGACGCGCTGCACCTGCGGGCGGACGTCCAGCTCGGCACGGTCGGCCCGATCTTCAACATCCTGGCAGGCCGCCGGCTGCAGCGACTGTACGGGCAGCGGCCCTGCGTCGGCGTCACCTACCCGACCCTCTGGGGGACGAAGGGCCACCGGCGGATGTCCAAGCGTGAAGGCACTCACATCGCCCTGGCCGAGAAGCCGAGCGAACAGTTCGCGAAGGTGATGAGCATCGACGACGAGACGATGCGGCAATGGATCACTCTTGTCTCGTCGTGGCCACCGGAGGAAGTGCGCGCGCGGCTCGAAGGCTGGAGATCGGGAGAGCTGCATCCCATGGCGTTGAAGCAGGACCTCGCCTTCGACATCGTACGCGTTTACCACGGCGAGGAGGCGGCGGCCAAGGCGAAGGAGGGCTTCCTTCCCGGGCATCGCGGCGATCCCGACCCGTCGATGGCCGTACCCCTGATCGCGGACCCCGGCGGAATACTGGACGTTCTCCACGCCACAGGCACGGTCCCGTCCAGGCAGCAGGCGCGTCGCCTCCTCCTGTCCGGAGCCGTCCGGGTCAACGGCGGCAAGGTGTTCGAGGAGGATCACCGGGTTTCCAGCGGAGACCTGATCAGTGTCGGACCCCGCCGTCTGTACGTTCTGCAGCCGGGTGAGACCCGGCCCTGAACGGGGCGTCGGCGAGTAGGCGCATCCCGATGGTTCGAGCCGCGTGGCGCGCGCCGGCGCCGGAGACGCCGGCGAAACACACGCGGACACTGGGCGACGGTGCGAGGAAGTCATCGCCCGGGCCCACCCGGACGCCGTCCGCGGCGAGGCGGCCGACGAAATCTTCCGTGGTCGTATGCGGGACGGGCAGGAGGAAGAACGGGGATCCGGCGACCGCGCCGGGACAGCGCTCCGCGCCGGCAACGCGTACCAGCTCGTCGAGGAAGGCGCGGGAAGCCTCGGCCGTGGGCCGGACCGTGTGGTCGATGAGCAGTTCCAGGCCGCCATGTGCCAAGAAGTAGGCCCAGCACCGTTGCCAGAACAGGCTGGGCCTGGCGTGCTGCCGCCGTGCCAGGTCGTCCATGCCCGTGCCGCGGATCCATCCCAGCCCTGCCCCGCTACCGGCCAGCTTGGACAGTGAACCGGTCATCCAGACCCGGGCGGGCCGGCTCCTCCCCTTCCCGAACCAGCGGTATACCTCGTTGACCACGACCTGACGCGTCCGGGCGACCGCTTCGACGCGGCGCCAGCCGTCCGGGGTCAGGGTGGCGCCGTCCGGGTTCCGCCACGGATCGGTCAGCCAGACGACGCCGGCGGCCCCCGTCCGGCCCGCATGCCGGTGCTCCAGGAGTTCGGCCCAGGGATGGAGATTCACGTCCCGGCGACAAGCACGGAGCACCGTGACCGTGCCGGTGAACGAGGGCTGCTCATGCGAGAAGCTCTCGCCGAACTGCGCGATGACCGACGCGCCGGCGCGTACGCCGCTGGTGATCAGCACGTCGTCCGGGTCCTCGCGCAGTATGGCGCCGAGCACCTCACGAAGGCCGCGATCTCCCTGTGGCGGCGGCGGGTGCCACGCGTCAGGCAGGCCGAGTACATGGTCGGTGGCCGCACGCCAGAGTCGCAGCCCGGCGGACGGCCACGTCGCCTGCGGCCCTGTGAGGTCGACAGGGTGCCCCATCCCGCTCATTTCGTGCCCTCGTTCAAGCGCTGCCAGGGATCGTCGACGTGATAGACGGCAGGCACGAAATCGCCCAGGCGCGTACGGATGATGTCGCCGACCGGGGAACGGATGGCGGTGAGCTCCTCCGACAGTGACCGCTGGGGCCCGCGCACCGGAAGGAAGGAGGCACCGGCCGCCGTGCCGTCGTCCCCGCTGCGCAGGCGTTTCACCAACGCCGCGGGAATCAGGCGCACACACGTCCAGTTGACCAGTCTCGGCAACCGCGGCCCTGGGCGGATCGCCCGTGATCTGACCTTGACCACGCGATGGCCCCAGTAATAGCGAGCTGCCGAAAGCGTGGTCACCGTGGCACGGGCGTAGGAGTGGCGCGCGCCGAGAGCGTAGGCGTGCCTGACGGTCGCCGCCCACCGCCGTTGCCACATCAGGGAAACCCGCGGCGCCGGCGTCTCCGCCCGTACGCGCTTCAGCCGCGGCGGCAGGACACTGTCACGGTAGAGGGGCCGTAGCGGGGTCGCGTCGAGTTCCTCGGCCAGACGCTTGAAGAAGCCAAGGAGCTTGATGGCCTCCAGCTCGCGCAGCAGTTGATCCCAGTCCATCGATGGATCCTGAAGCGCCAGGCCGAAATCGTTGAGGTCCTTGGTCGTGATGTCGTGGTCACCGGCCGCGTTCGCGACGAGGAGCGGCATGTTCTGCTGAATTTCGTAGTAGCTGAGCCCGGGTTTCCGTTCCCCCGTTCCCAGCGGATGAAAACCGCAGTGCCGCACCGAATAGCCACCGAAATGCAGATCGATGGTCGGACGGTTTTCGAGGGCGCCGTCATTGAGGTTGAACTGTCCGTAGATCACGCCGGACTCCAAGGACCTCTTCACCCACGGCCATTCAAGGTTGTCGAAGTCGTAGCCGGCCTCCCGCAGGCGTGCGGTGAGTCTGACGGCGTCGTCCACGGTCGCGACCATCAGATCCAGATCTCCGAGGTCCCGCACCGCGCGCTCGGGATACGCGCCCTCGGCCGCCAGTCCCTTGATGGCCCAGACGCTGATCCCCAGTTCTCTGGCCTGCCGGTCCACCATCGGCAGAACGTCGTCCTTATGACGTGCGACCGCCTCGATCCGTGCTCGGGCCTCGGCGAAGCGCGCCTGGCCATGGAGTCCGCCGGCGAGCTCGGCTCCGCCTCCCTTCAGGCGTTCCAGCACCAGCGAGGAGACCTTCTCGTCGATGAGCGCGTCCGCCAGGAGCGCGACCGGCACTGCGCCGAGGCGGGCCAATGCCTCGTCTTCCACGATCGAATCACCATAGACACCGGCGCTGCGAACGGCTGCTCTCGCGGCATGCATGGAATGCTTGCGCATGGAGGTCTCCAATTGACGCGTGCTAATATGCCGACGTGGCGCAGTCATCGACGGAAACGGCGGAAGCAGATCTGCCGTTCGTTATTGTGCTAGGTCCACCGGCTTCCGGCAAGAGCACCCTGGTCAGGGAAATACTGGCCGATCACGCTTCCTTCCGACGCTTTGTGGTCCGCCACCAGCTCGCTCGAGAAAAAAGCAACGGAACACCCCTTTGGGAGTCGATAAGAAAGTCCGTGAAAAAGGGCAGATGGATTCCCGACTCCCTTGTCGTCGAATTATTCGCCCGGCAACTCCGGGCATATCCGTCGGCGAGAATGGTGTTGCAGGGCCTTCCCGCCAACGGCGCTCAGGCGGTGATGGTCCGGGACCTGATCCACGCCCATGGCGTCCGGACCAAGCTGGTGCTCTATCTCGACGCCTCCGACGACGTCTGCGCCATGCGCATGCGCCATCGGGTGGTCTGCACGACCTGCGACGACGGCAGGGCGCCGGCCGGCGCCGCTCCGCAGGCTCCGGATCGCTGCATCACGTGTGGCGGGTTGCTCGAGCGCCGTCCGGACGACAACGAGTCGGTCTTCGCACAGCGGCTGCGCACCCACCGTCGCAACATCCCGGCCATCTTCGCCGCTTTCCGGCCGGAGGAGATCACGGTCCTCGACGCGAAAGCCACCCCGGAGGCTGTCGCGGCCTCCGCGCGCGTGGCGCTGTGGACCTCGCGGGGCGGCTAGAAAGCTCGTCGCTCACGTGTGACCAGGTCCTTCGCCCTCCCGCGCGGTCGCCCTACCTGGCCAGGTGAGTGCCGCTCGCCCCGGCGCGCTGGATCTGCCGCAGCAGTCGCTGCGCGATCGCTCGGGCGGACGAAGCCGGTATGTGATCCACACGGTAGTTGACCGACAACTCGTGCCGGTTCGAGAAGTCGCAGGTGAGCCTGAGGTCGGGCTGGCCGGGCCACGACGGCGGCGTGAGGGTGACGATGGCGTCCTCGTCCGGACGCTCGATGTCCTCCTCGCCCGCGTCCTCGAAGAGCTCGATCCGCCCCGTGCGGGGGACCGGCCCGCCGCGTCGGGGCCTGATCTGGACGTCAGCCGCCAGCCGGGGCACGCTCTGCAGCACTTCGCGTGCTCCCGGCAGGGCCTGGATGAGCGCGGCCGGCGGTGGCGTGCCGGTGAGAGTCTCCTTGAGGCTCGTCGAGACCTCGCGGACCGCGGCCGCGAAACCCGACTCGACCGACGCGAAGATGTACTGTGCGTCGGCGAACAGGCCGACGGACCCCCGTGCCTTCAACGAGCGGTTCGCGTGCGGCGTGAGCAGCGCGAGCCGGCGCCAGCCGAACTCTGCCGCCACGGCATGGGCGAACAACGCGATGGCCACCCCCAGCCGGCTGCTTCCGGCCTGTGCGTTGAGGGCCTCGAAACGACGCGTCGATTCTGAGCTCAAGGCGACGACGAAGGACTCGACGGAAGCCGGTTTGCACAGACTGCCGGAAATCTCGGATAAGGGACTCATATCGAGTGCCGTGATCTTCTCGCCGAGAGCCTTGGTCCTGTCCTTCAACACGCCGGAGGTCCACATCGAATAGAGCTCACGCGCGAACGTGCTGAACGGATAGGTCTCCCCCGTGCTTGCCGGCGCCCCTGCCATGATCCGCCGGTATGAACGCTCGATGTCGCGTTGCAGCACGAACAGTGACCATCGGTCGCAGAGGGCGTGATCGGTGAGGATTCTGAGTTTCCGCCGCACAGGCCCTTCGATGAGTTGAAAGCGGAAGACCGGGAGGCGCCCGGGATCCGCCCGTAGTCCAGGAAGCCATCCTGGCTCCCCGTGGTCGGACTGCAAGGTGTGCCCTGGAGCGATCACGTCCAGTGCTTCCACCGGCCGTTCGGCGACGACGTTCCGGTAGCCGAGCCATAGGGACTCAAGCGGCGAGGAAGGCGATCCGGGCTCCCCGTCGACGATCACCGTCCGCAGGACCTCATGCCTCTGATACACCTCGGCAACCGCCTGGCGCAGCAGCTCGGAGCTCGCCTGGGAGGCGAGCGGCCGCTCGTACACGATGGTCGTCAGTCCCGGATCGGCGCGGTCGATGGCCCTGAACGCCGACTGCGATGGGATGGCCGGATATGTAAAGGATGACGACACCCTGACCTCTTCCAGATCGTCCCCGGTCAGCAGTCACGAGGCAGGCGTTTCGGCCTCCCGGCCACTGACGGTGAGCCCCCGGGCCTTGTGAACGCAGTCCTCGACGATGCGGATGATGTCGAGGGCGCTCGGCGCCTCCCATACGGACTCCAGCGGCACTTCGATCTCGAATCCCTCTTCAATCTGCGTGCATATTTCCAGCAAGGTCAGGGAGTCTGCACCGACATCGAAGAGATTGTCCTTCATATCCACGGATTCCACGAGCAGGGTGGCTTTGATGATCTTCAGTACGTCGTCGGCGATGTTTTGTTCTTCGTGCACCATAAGACGATTCTCCCTTGCTGAGCAAAATATGCTTCGCGCGATCATATGACAAGTCGGATCAGGCCCGGAGAAAGGCATCGTACGAGAGCCCTGGGATAGGAAAGCACCCTTTGGCGCGGCGAAAGACAAGCGTGAGGACCGACGGGCGGTGAAAGTTATCGATCCAGCGTGACGGACGAATCGTCTATCGTCCATACGTGCTACGTCGCACGCCTTGTGCGGTATCCGCGTGCGTGCCAACCTGAAGAAAATGGCCGCCGGCAGCCCTCCGGCAGAGGCGGGTCACCGCTCGGTGGCGGATCAGGCCCCCGTATCCGCCCGTCGCCCGGCTTGTCCCGTTCGCAAGAGTCTCCGCCAGAGGCACGGCACCACCGGGCGCGATCCGCCGGCGCGTGCGGCTGGAACCGCGCACCTGGACGCGAGGAGCGGAAGTGCCTGTGATCGATGGCTCGACGTCCTGCCTCCTTGAGTTTCGCGGGACGCGTTCATGTTCATCCGCGATGACCTGGGGCCAGCAATGGATGTGGCGAGAGGCCGTCTGGTTCGACGGTGATCACGCCCACCTCAATGTGCCGTTCACGGTGGAGCTACCGCACGGCACGACCTTGCCCACCGCCCTGACAGCGGTACGCGTGCTCGTCGAGCAACACGAGTCCCTGCGGACGACGTTCGCGGAGACGGCGGGCGATCAGCCGCGACAGGTCGTCGCCTCGACCGGATCGTTGCGGGTGAGTGTCTGCGAGGCGTCACCCCATCCGGCGGATCACTGGCGCGACCAGGTCGAGGACGCGCTCATGCGTACGGCGTTCCGGCTGGACGAGTGGCCGATACGCGTCGCGATCGTCACCCAGGACGGCGAGCCGCGGCATGTCGTGGTCGTCCTGTTCCATCTGGCGGTTGACGGCTGGGCCGTCGCACAGCTGCGCGACCATCTCGTCCACCTGCTGCGCGCTGAGCGATCTCCGGGAGTGGAGACCGGGCTTCAGCCCCATGACCAGGCGACGTACGAGGCGAGTGAGCGTGGGAGGCGGGTCGCGGCGTCGTCGCTCGCCTACTGGAAGCAGCAGGTGGCGGGTCTGCGTGCCGAGTGTCCTCCCCCGGCCTCCGGTGGTGGCGGGCCGGCCACCTATCGCGAGATGTACATGGAGTCACGCGCCCTTGCCGAAGCCATTTGCCGGCTGAGCGAGGTGTACCGGGTGGGTGCGCCGACGCTGATGTTGACTATCTGGTCGGCGCTGCTCGGCCTGCGGTCGCCGGCCCGGAAGTGCGAGTCGATGATCTACTGCAGCAACCGCGTCGGTCCCAGGCGCAGGGCAGCCGCCGGGACCTTCGTCCAGGACACCCCGTTCAGCGTCGACGTGCGCGGCCTGAGTTTCCCCGAGCTCCTCAGCGCGACGGTGAGGTCCGCGCTGCTGGCGTACCGGCACGGGCAGTACGACCCGCGTGCGGTGGCCCGGCTCGTGTACGGCCACTCCGGCGAAGCCCGCCATTGCGTGGGACTGCCCTTCTCGATCAATCTGAACCTCTCGGGCGAGGTGCCCTGCAGGGCTGCGGCCGGTGGCACACCCGCCAGTTCGCCGGGCGACACCATCCTGCGGTGGACCCGCGACCTGTCTCAGGATCGTATGGGGCGGCGGGTCTACCTCGTGACCTTCGCCCGCCCGCCGGCCCTTGGTTGTCTCCTGCGGGCCGACACGTCGTTCCTGACACCGGCGGAGATCGACGTCTTTCTCCGCGCGATGGAGTCCCTCGCTCTGGCGGCCGCGAAAAGGCCGCGTCTGACCGCCCAGGACATGTCCGGTGTGGTGCGGGACCTCACAGCTTGACCGCCGACGCGGGCCACGACCGAGCTGCTCCAGCCTTCCTCCGGCGGTCCGCGGGCCGGCCTGGACGAGCATGAGGCGCATCCCCGTCGTCGCGCAGCCTCACGCCCCGGTCAAGCGCGCGAGCGCGGCGTCGAGACGTCGCACCGTCCGGTCACGGCCGAGGACTTCCAGTGATTCGAACAGGGGCAGACCGACCGTCCGCCCCGACACCGCCACCCGGACCGGGGCCTGCGCCTTGCCCAGCTTCAGCCCGTGGCGCTCGCCCACCTCGGTCAGCACGTTCTTCAGCGTCTCCGCCCGCCATGCCGCGGCGGCGTACGCCGTCCGCGCATCGCGCAGCAGCCGAGCGGCGCCCGGCTTCATGGCTTTGGTCCACGACGCCTCGTCGAAGACGGGCTCGTCGAGGAACAGGAAATCCACATAACCCGTGATCTCCGACAACAACGTCAGCCGGGTCTGCGCCAGCGGCGCCACCGCCGCGAACACGCCCGGGTCGAACGCGTCCGCTCGCCACGGCACATGGGGCCCGGTGAGCCACGGCGCGCATGCGGCGGCGAACGCCTCTTCGGACAGCGCCCGGATGTATTCGCCGTTGAACGCGCTCAGCTTCTTCACATCGAAGAACGCCGGCGAGGTGTTGACGTCCTCGATTCTGAACAGCCGCTCCATCTCCGGGTATGGCATGATCTCCCGATCGCCGCCCGGCCCCCAGCCCAGCAACATCAGGTAGTTGACCAGGGCGTCCGGCAGGAACCCATCTGCCAGATATTCCTCCAGCGCCAGCTTGTCCCGCCGCTTGGACAGTTTCTGCCGCTTCTCGTTGACGAGGACGGGCAGATGGGCCCACATCGGCGGCGCCGAGCCCAGGGCCTCCCACAGGAGCTGCTGCTTGGGCGTGTTGGAGAGATGCTCCTCGCCCCGGATCACGTGCGTGATGCCCTGGTCCAGGTCGTCGACGACATTGGCCAGGAGAAAGACCGGCGACCCATCGCCCCTGGCGATGACGAAATCCTCGATCGCGCTGTTGGGGAAGGCGGGCTTGCCGCGGATCAGATCCACGATCAGGGTTTCGCCGTCATCCGGCGTCCGAAAGCGCAACGCGCGTCCCTGCGCGGGCTCCAGCCCGCGCTCGCGGCAGAATCCGTCATATCCCAGGTGCTCGGACTCTCGCCGCTCCGTGAGCTGCTCACGCGTGCAGTCGCAGAAGTATGCCCGGCCCTTCGTATACAGCTGGAGCGCCGCCTGCCGGTGCCGATCGGCACTCTGCGACTGCATGTAGGGACCCTCGAAAGCGGGATCCGAGGAATCGATGCCGATCGCGGCCAGAGCTTGGATAATGCCTTCCGTCCACTCTGGGCGATTTCGCGCAGTGTCGGTGTCTTCCACCCGCAGCACGAACTTTCCCCCTGATTGTCGCGCTACCGCCCAATTATAGAGAGCCGAGCGCGCGCCTCCAACGTGGAACATTCCTGTGGGGGAAGGCGCGAAACGTGCGCGAACCGGGACTACTGACACGCCGAGCAGTCTACCCGCGGAAACCACAGGCCGTTCACAGGCTCAGCTGCATGCAGGAAATTGACGGTGAAGGCCGGATTTGAGGGTGCGCTCAGGATGGTGACGTGCACGAACCGGCTGTTCATCTCGTGCCGGCCGCCCGTGTGGAAAGACGTCGAGTGGCCCTGCGCAGACGAGGATGCTTAGCATGTGCGGCGCGGGACAGGCGATGAAGTCACCCGGTCCAACGGAGGAGATGTGGAAAGACCTGTAGTCGGTCTGAGCGTGTCCATGCACCCTATCGGCGACGTGCACCCCGTAGACGAAGCAATCGAGGCGGAAAGGCTGGGGTTCGATTTCGTTTCGGTCGCGGACCATCCGTTCGGGGGCAGCCCCACCAACGAGCCATTGGTGACACTGGCCTCCATCGGCGCCGCGACGCGGCAGATCGGGCTCGTCACCCGCGTTCTCGGAGCGCCGTTCCGCAACCCGGCGCTCGTGGCGAAGATGGCCGAGACCATCAACCGTCTCGCCGACGGCCGTCTCGTGCTCGGGATCGGCGGTGGCGGCGCGGACAACAAGATGCGCTCCGTGGGCGTGAACCCGCCGTCCGCCCGGGGGAAGATCGATGCCCTCGCCGAGGCGACGGCGATCATCAAAGGCCTGTGGTGCGACGGTAAGTTCACCTTCTCCGGCCGGCACCACGGCGTCGTCGACGCGGAGATCAGCCCACGGCCGGCGAGCCGGATACCTGTCTGGCTGGGCGTCCTCGGCCCGCGCGGAGCCGAAGTGGCCGGCAGCATGGCGGACGGCTGGATCCCGTACCTGCGTTACACCTCGGTGGAGCGGCTGACCGCGTGCAGGTCCCGCCTCATCGCCGCGGCGGACGGCGCGGGGCGCGATCCCTCGACGATCACCTGCGTCCTCAGTCTCGAGGCTCATGTCGGTCCGCTGGCCGAAGCGCCGCCGAATGCCATCACCGGTCCGCCGGAAGCCGTCGCCGACCAGCTTGCGAAGCTGCGAGACCTCGGCTTCGACGGCTTCAACGTCAGCGTCCCCGGCCCTGACCGCGCCGAGCAGCCCGCGCGTTTCGCGGAAGAGGTGCTTCCGCTGCTCGGGGAGGCCCTTCCGCCGGCCGGCGCCACGGTTTCCGGAGGCGCACGATGAGCGCGCGAACGCTCTCCAAGACGTCCTTGCTGGTATTGCTCGGGCCTCCGGGGTCCGGCAAGAGCACCCTGGTCACGAGCATTCTGGACGCGACCCCCGGCCTCGGGCACTTCGCCGTCCGGCGTCAGTTCGTCGAGGAGAAGAGCAAGCAGACAGATCTGTGGCTCGCGGCCGCCGAGTCACAGGAGAAGGGGCAATGGCTCCCGGACGAGGTCGTCATCGAGGCGTTCTCCCGCCGGCTGGACGCGCAGTTGCCGGGAGGAATGCTCATCGAGGGCCTGCCCGCCAACGCCGAACAGGCACGGCTCATGATCGAGGTCGTGGCCGGCCGCGGCCGGCAGGTCGACCGCGTTCTCTATCTGGACGCCCCGGACGAGGTATGCATGGCACGCATGCGCAAGCGGTCGGTGTGCGTCACCTGTGACGGCGGAATATCGCAGGCAGCCGTCTCGGAGGCGGATCCCGGCCGGTGTGCGCGGTGCGGGTCCGCGCTCGGCCGAAGGCGGGATGACCACGACGGGCCGTTCGCGGAACGCCTTCGCCTGCACCGGCACCACATCCGCGGAATCCTCGACGAACTCTGTCACGAGGTGACCGTTCTGGACGGAACAGCAGATCGAGGCGAGATAGTACGGGCTGCGTTCCGGCAGCTTTCCTAGCCGGGACCAGCCGGAATTTCGCAGGCATCGGTACGAACAACGCGGCCACGGCGTGCCCGTGTGCAAGTGCGGATGGTCCTCACTTGCACGCCGCCCGCCTCCAGGCATCACGGCCGTCATCCACAGCCGAACGCGCCACGACCGAAAGTCCGCGGGCGAAGTGCCACCGGTGCGCACGTTTTTATGTGTTCATTCGTGTTGTTGCGATCCTGGTGAATCCCGGCCAACATCGGTGAGGAACTCGAACGACTTTTCCGGACACACAGATATGGCAGCCATATCGAAATAATTGCGTCGCCAGCTCCCGAGGAGGTGCTCGAATGACAATCGACATGCGCACACGCACCAACAGCGGCGTCCGGACGATAGATCCTCGCTCGTTCTTCGAGGAACTGCCGGATCTGCTCAGGACGACCGGACCGCAGGCCGCTCGGGCCGCGGCGCGGCTCGGGCTTGGCCGCCTTTCGCTTCGGGTCGGCGACACCATGCGGACTCTGGTCCCGGAAGCGGACACCGTCACCGTCGTCGACGACGCCACGAGCGGAGAGCTGGTCGTCGACATCGGCGAAGCCGCGTTCTCCGAGTGGGTCCAGGAAGTGCGCACCATGCTGGCCCTGCTGGTCTCAGGCGACGCCCAGGTGAGCAGTGGCGATTCCAACGCGGCACTTGCGTGGGACGTGGTGCTCCGGGCGATGGTCGACGGCCGCCCGATGTACGAGCCGGGATCCATATCGCTGACGAATCTGGACGGCTCGCCGCTCGACGTGGACCGGTCGTTCACGCCCGATGACGATGACGCCGAAATGGGAAGGTTTCTCGAGCAGGCCGGCTTCCTCGTGCTGCGCGGCTGGATCGGCGCCGATGCCGTCGCCGCCATCTCGGCCGACATCGACCGCGGTCTCACATCCGCCCGAAGGGACGACCCCCACCGATGGTGGGCGAAACTCGAGAACGGGCAGGAGGCGTGTGTGCGCCTCAAGCACTTCGACCGGATATCGGAAGCCGGCAAGCGCGTGGCGGAAAGTGATCCGCTCCGGCGCCTGTGCAACCTGACCGGAGACTCCTTCGCGTTTCCTCCGTCCTGGGTGGAGTCCCTCGTCAAACCCACCGGTGTGGTGGAAGGGCCGTCGGAGATTCGCTGGCACAAGGACTGCTGGCAGGGGAAGCACTCGTACTTCTGCAACGGCGTGACGATCGGGGTCCTGCTGGCGCCTTCCAACGAGGTGACCGGGGGCATCCGGGTCATGGCGGGCTCTCATCGTACGAACTTCCCGGCAGTCGATCACAATATCGACGAGGTGGACCTGCCGGTCCGGGCTCTCTACGGCGAAGCGGGAGATCTCACGGTTCACCTGTCGTGCGCGATGCACGAGACCGTCGCCCCCCAGCGTGGTGAGCGACGCCTGATGTACGCCGGCTTCTCGCTCGTCGACCCCGTGTCCGGCACCGGTGTCGACAATCGGTACAGCATCAAACACGCGGACTGGTCGAATGCCGTCTCGTCGGCCTGGGACGTCTACGCGTAGCGCGCGAACGTCGCCGACCCCGACCGCCGCCATCGATTCCGACCGCCGACAGCGCAAGCCTGGGATGGGACCGGTTCCTTGGATGATCGCACTGCGATAGAGCTGATCTGCCGCAAAGCAGGATACGACGCGTGGGCACGGTTGTCCGACTCGATCGCCGAGGAAGAGGTCCTCGTGGTCTCGGGCTCCCTGTTCGAGGGCATCGGCAACGTACGGTCCGACCTCGACTTCTTCGTGGTGAGCGACAACCGCCCGCGCGACGTGCCCGTGCGCATGGCGTTCGCCGGAGCAAGCTGGTTGGACATCGAATATGTCCGGGCACGGGAGCTGGAGGACCTCACCAGGAAGCTGGCGACGACCGATCCGAAGGCCATTGCCCAGGTCCTGCGGCTGTCGCGGCCGGAGCTCGATCGTTATTACCGGCTCGCCATCGGCGCGACCGTCAAGGGCGCGTACCCCCCGAGCATGGTCTTCTCGCTGGAGGCGTATCGTCCCGTGCTCAGGTCGTGGGCGATTCTGCACGCCGGCGCCTTCTCCGCGCGGGCGACGATCGCTCTGAACAGCGGTGACGTCACCGCCGCCACCCTCTACGCCGGTTATGCCGCCCACCTCTGCACGATGGGGACCCTGACCGACGTGGGGGAGCTCTATCCGTCGCCGAAGTACACCCTCGAGAAGGCGATCCGGGCCTTCGGCCCGGACTCCGCCGAGGTCGCCACGATCGCGGCGCTGCTTCATCCCTCGGATGACCCGGTGCGTCATGTCCGCGCGGCGGTCGAGCACATCGACACCGTGCTGGCCGAATCCCTGTCCGGAATGAACGCCGATGACCTCGTGACCGAGGCGGCGGCGCCGATCGAGCACGATCGCCGTCACAACGTCTCGACCCTCATGACCCGCAAGGCGGCGTACGACGTGCTGCCGGAGGACACGGCGGCGATCACCGCGCTCCTGCCGGCTCTGGGTCCGCAGGAAGCGGACGACGGCCGGAAGCAGGCGCCCAGCGTCTGGCAAGCCCAGGCACACCGCCTCGTCCTTCGGGAGGCACTGATCGATGCCGGACTGCTGAGGGAGGTGAAGGGCCATGCGCGGTGAGATCGCGAAGGCGGTGCCCATGCCGGTCGCGCTCCGGCGATCCCACGACGAATCCTCCGGCCGCCTCGAGATCATGGCGCTGATGTACGACCTCGACGGCGCCCTCCAGGCCGGCCAGCTGGGGTTGGCGCGGTATACCGCCGCCAGCCTGATCGACGCGTCGGTCGCCGTGTGGCTCCGTGAGCGCTGCACCGTGTTTCCGCCCTTCGAGCACGCCACGGCGAGAGCCAGAGTCGCGCTGTCGGTGCTCAGGGCCGTCAATCCCGATCTGGCGGACAGAGTCTCCGCCCTCTACTGTGCGGCCCTCCCGCTGGACGTGGACGCGGTCACCGCACACTGCCGGGCGGTTCTCGCCCTGGTGGGTGACTTGACGGGCCATGGAGACGACGGGCTGGCCTCGGCGGTGCGCGCCTGGGCGGAGAGCGCGCGGGCGACCCGTGACCTGTGTGAGCGGCTTGGCGTGCCGGTGGGTGACTTCTATTGGGCGCCTCCGGACGCCGACACGTGGCACAGCGATGTTCTGAAGCACGCCGCCAGGGAGGCCTCCTCCTGACCGTACCGGCCGATCGAACGAGGATGCGGTGCCGGTGGCACTCGACGACGCGGAGCGGAGACCGATGATGTTGTGGGCAACGCCGGCCGAAGCAAGGGCCAGGAGAAGGCCGGCATCGAGCATCTCGTACCGGTATGCGTCATGAAGGTGGCGGAGCGGCGGGCGAGCGGCTGGAACGGCGAACTCCTGCGACGCGTGTTCCTCCATCAGAACGGCCTGGCGGCCATCACCGCGCTGGCGACCTTGGAGGCCTCAGGAAGCCTCGATCGGCTCAGCAGGGAACGCCTCAGCTGCACGGACGTGGTGAACGATTCGCCTTCCCCTGGCGCGGTGGCGGCCTCGATCGTGGCGGCGTGCGATGCCGGCTGGCTGACCGTGCATGACGACCGCGGCGGCGGCTCCGTGGTGTCGCTGTCCGCGTCGGATGACGTGGCCTTCGCACTCGACATCCTCCTCGACGCTCACCGCGCGATCCGCGAGCGCGATCGTGACCGTCCGTGGTCCGTGGAGAGCACCGTGGCGCGTCTCCTCGGCTGCGTCGACATCCTGACCTCGGCCAAGGCATCGGTCAGCAGGCGCACCTCCCTGCCGGACGCGGCGGCGGACCTTCTCCTCCGCCTGCTGGAAGGCCTGCTCGCCGTGCCGCTGCTGCCTCGGATCGAGCGCGACCATGATCGGGCGGACCTCGCGCCGCTGTTCGCCGCGCTCGATCTGGGAACGTCGGAAGCCGGCATCAAGCGGGTGCTGTCCTTCTTCGCCCCCATGTACGGACTGGCTGGTTCCTACGCGCAAACGCTGATCCGGCTCCCGGATCGAGTGGCGGCCGGAGAGACGATCGCACCCTTGGACGTCACGCGGCAGATCGACCGCAGTATCAACGTGAGGGCGAGCGCGACCGCGCATCGTGGCTACTTCCACGCGGCGACCAGGCTCGTCGCCAGGCACTTCGACCAGGCGCCGCTCGCGGAGCAACCTCGCGCCATCCTCGACATCGGCTGCGGCGACGGCTCGTGGCTGCGCGAGCTGTACGCGTTCATCCGCGGCTCGACGTCACGCGGCCGGTCCCTCGCGGAGCACCCCCTGGTCGTCCTCGGTGTCGACATGGACCCGGTGGCGCTGGAGATCAGCGAGCGCAACCTGTCGAACCTGCCGGCGATCTGTCTGCTCGGAGACGTCGGGCAGCCGTCGGAGGTCGCGCAGGCGGTGGCGTCGGCCAGTGGCATCGGCATGGACGACATCATGTCCGTCCGGGCTTTCGTCGACCACAACCGGTCGCTGGGGCACATGGAAGGCGAGAACGGAAACGTGCGCCTCGCCGACGGCGTGTACGCCACGCCGTCGGGATCGATCATCTCCGCTGAGGCGGTGCGGGAGGACTGGGCGGAGCACTACGCACAGTGGCGACAGGTATGCGGACGTCACGGCCTGGTGGTCATCGAGGCCCACACTCCCGGCATCGCGACGGTGCGAGACCGGCTCGAAAGCAGCCACACGCTCGCTCTGCGCTTCTACCACGCGCTGTCCGGGCAGTCCCCCATCCCGTACGAGGCCTTCCGCGGAGCGGTGTCCTTCGCGGGATTCTCCTCGCGGCGCTCGGTTCTTTATCCGGAAACGTCGCCGACCACCAGCATCAGCTGGCTCGCTTGAACGCCGGCGGGGAGGGGTGCGCGGCCCACCGGTGTTCGCGGCACGGAACGTGAAACCGCCCGGCTGCGAGCGCGTCGCGCCGGTCAGGCGTACCGGGCGAACAGCAGGTCCAGCGCCTCGCGTACCAAGGGCTCGATCTCCCGGTCCCGGTTCTCGGAGATCCGCGCGAGCCGCGCCCGCTCGCCTTCGGACGACGCGAATGCCCTGGGCGTCAAGGTGAGTCCGTCCTGTGCCCCTGCGCCGCCGTGGCCGGACAAGCCGGTCCTGGCGGCGGCCAGCCGGAGCAGATCGACGGGATCGCCGGTTTCGCTGCCATGGGCCGCGCCATGGAGGAGCGGAATGTCACGCACATGGCTGGGCGCGGCGATCGTCCCGGCGGCACGGCGCACCGATGCCGGCGTGGGGGCGTCCATCACCCAGACGAAATTAGCCAGCCCGTGCCAGTGGGGAGCGGCTCCTTCCGCGCGGAGCAGTTCATCGATCTGCGCCATCCGGCGCAGTGGCGCGGCGAGATCGTCTCCCGCGCCCGCGAACCCCTGCGGGTCGGCACCGAACCAGGCGACCCCGAGGCGATCGCGGGCCGTGCGGAATCGCTCGGAGACATAAGCGATCGAGGCGACGACCGTGTGCTCGAGCACCTCGTGCACGGCAGCGCTGGAATCAATGTCCAAGGCGCCCCATCGAGTCATGTCCCATGCTCCTCACGGGTACGGCCGGCCCGCGGATCGAATTGCGGAAAAGAGGAATGACGATCAGCGGGAAAGCAGCCTCAATATTGACGACAATATACCGGCTTTTCTGGCTGTACATGGTCATGGCCGCGGAGTGAAATAAGACGGGATAACGCGCTTCAACTTCCCTGACGGGCACGACAGAGGAGATTGCCGGCATGTCGTTCAACGGAGAGCCCCGGGCCGCATTCCCGGCCGGGAAAAGCCGCCGTCCGGCGATCCACGGGATGAAGCGGCGCTGGGCGGCGGCCACCGTCGAGCGCGGCCTGGTCCGTGACAGCGCCGCGTGGTTCGTCCTTCCGGAGCAGGCCGATCGCGCCGAGCTCGAAAGGACGTTCGCGGCGGCGGTCTTCCTCGCGCTGGCTCCGGCCACTCGTGCCACGCTGGCCGCCATGACCGGCCCGGGCGCCTACAGTTCCTTCTTCGCATCGGCGGCGGAACTCATGCCGGCGTTGCTCTTCTTCTGGGACGAACCGACAGGGCGTGAGAAGTGGCACCGATACCTCTGGCCCGGCCCTCCGGCGCCTGGCCTCACGTGTCCGTACACGAAGGTGGCCCGGGCCGCGCGCTCCATACCGTGCCACCGGGAGTTCTCCCTGCTCGAACCCGCCCACGCCGCCGTCCAGCGAGCCGAGAGCAGCGTCGATGCCCACCCGTCCAGCGCCACCCCTCCTGCTCATCTCCCAAGATTCGCCGCGAACACCCCCTTCCACAGAGGTGCCCCCATCGCGAACGGCGACAAGCTGACGCGCTTCTGCGCGCGACTCGCCACTGATCTTTTCGTCACCGCCGGGGAACGGATCGACGCTGTCGCCGATCACGGGAGCGGCATGAACGGCGGATGCTGACGGCGCGCCTCACCGGCCGGTCCGGCGATCAGCGACCGGCGGATGAGACGTCATCCCTGCCCATCGCATGCGCTGCTGCCGATGGAGGTGATGACATGGCGGTAGAAATCAACCTGAAGGCCCAGGTCTGACAGGGGCATCCGCTCGTCCGGCCCGTGGACGGTCCTGGCCGCCTCGGAGGTCGTCATCTCGCGCATGGGAAAGAATCCGTACGCGACCGTACCGTACCGCTCGCGCAGCCAGTGGGAGTCGGTGAAGCCGGCGTCGCACAGCGGCAGCAGCAGCGATCCGGCATCGACGCGCCGGACGAAACTCTCGATCGCTCCCCAGAGCGGAGTGGCCGTCGGCGACCGGCTGCCCCCTCGGATCGGCCGCCAGGCTACGCGGTAAGGCAGCTCCACCGCCGCCGCTTCGAGAACGGTTTCGATCTCTTCACGGCCGCAGCCGGGCAGCAGCCAGCAGGAGAAGTGGATCTCGCAGACCGACGGGCGTCCGGCGAGGGAGGTCGAAACGATCTTCAACGGGACGAGCGTGGTTCCCGTCAAGGGCGTCAGCAGGGTGCGCAGAGCAGGGTGGATGCTTCCCGCCGCAGCGGCGACCTCCCCCGGAGGTCGTCCGGTCCCGGCGAGCGCATCCATCACGACCGTGGCCTCTTCGGCCGGCGTGTCGCCGATGTGCTGGCCGGCGACCTTGCTCACGAACCGGCCGGCCTCAGCGATGGCGTTCGGCTGCTCTGCCAGCATGGGCAGCCCAGCGGGTGCGGTGATGGTGACGGTGAGCTCGGCGGTGACCCGCTCAGCGGTCGCGCAGAAGTAGACGGCGCGGTCGTCCAGGACCATGCGATCCCCGGCACCGTGGGTGAGGGCGTAGTCGGTGCGCAGTGCCTCAGGGTGCCGGTCCAGCAGCCATCGGGTGCCGAGCTCCGAGCCGAGCTCCTCATCGGCGGTGGCGGCGAGGACGACGTCGCCGCGGAAAGGGACACCGGAGCGCAGCAGCGAGGCGACCGCGACGGCCTGAGCCGCGGCCTGTCCCTTGAGATCCAGCGCGCCACGCCCCCAGACGCTGCCGTCGCGCACGATCCCACCCCACGGATCCGACGACCACTCGGCGGGGTCGGCGTCGACCGTGTCCAGGTGCGAGAGCAGGAGCAACGATGGACCGTCGCCGGCTCCGCGGATGCGGGTGACCAGGCTCGCGCGTCCGGGCTCGGCTTCGTACACGGTCGGGTCGATGCCCGAACGGCGCAGATAAGCGGCCAGGACCGCCACAGCGGCAGCCGTGTCACCCGGCGGGTTGCACGAGCGGGCACGGATGAGCTCGGACAGGAGGCGCTGCGCCTCCGTTACCAGCTCGTTCACTCGAACTCGGCTCCGCGACGCGCCGGCCCACCGGGTGTCGGGCCGCGTTTGTCGACGATCCAATGCCACCGTGGCGCGTGGTTCTCGAGCAGGAGTTGCAACGCCTCGTGGAACAGTGAGTCGTCCGGGCGGCCCGTCCGCCGGCGCAGTGCGGCGAGCTGACGCTGCTGCTCGACGGTTATCCGGAATGTCTGCGGCTCCACCGCAACGGGCGCGTCGGCCACGTACACCGCATCGCGGGTCAGCTTGGCCTGCCACAGGGCCTCGCCCACCGCCCAGAGAAGGTCCTGCCCGGTGCTGCCGTGGAGGGGGGAGCGGGCGACGCCGAAGCTTGCCGTCAGCCGCACCTCCTCGCCGTCGATCAGGCGGAAGACGTGGCCGCCGATCAGCTGGTGCAGCCGCTCGGCCAGCCGGGTGGGCTCATGGGGATCGTCAGGGGTGAGGACGATCCATCCCTCGTCGCGTGACCCGGAATCCAGGAACGTCGCCTGCTCCGGGAGCGCGGAACGCAGCAGCTCATGAAGTTGCACGACAAGGTGACGCTTCTCTTTCACGCCGCGGCGGCGTACGACCGCGGACCGGTCGAGGTCGACGGCGATGATGAAGACGTCGGTTCCCTTCCTCAGGACGTCATCGACGAAATGCCGGGCGAGGTCCACCCGCTTCATGTCGGCGAACATCCGCTGCAGATTGTGCTGGGGCTCGTCCCCCATCGGATAGGCGCTGAGGCCAGCGTCAATGGTCATCCTGATCACCTGCCGTTGCGAGTAGGGTGCGAACGCCATGGACGGTCGCGGGCCGGGACAGTGTCGCGATCTTCGCTGCGGCTACGGCCTGAGCGAAGAGGCATGCCTCCCGCAGGGGGCGCCCATCGCTCAGGGCCGCCAGCAAACCTGCGACCAGCGAGTCGCCGGCGCCCAGGGTGTTGACGGGATGGGTGGCGAATCCGGCCTGATGCGTGCTGCTGTCCGCGTCGCTCACCAGGCATCCCCGCGACCCGAGTGACGTGACGACCCCTGCGGCGCCCCCGGCGATGCAGGCCTGCGCCAACGCCCGGTTGTCGCCTTCCGAGAAGGAGGCGCCGCTGCATATCGCGATCGCGACGCCATCGACGCGGGGCACGATGTTGTCGCGCGCCGTCGCGGCGTCGGTCAGCCATGGACGGAACCCGAAGTCGCACACCACGCGTGCGCCTTGCTCGACCAGGGCCACGCGCAGTGGGTCATAGCTGGGAAAGCCGGGCACATAACACAGGGCGTCGCCCCGCACGCGGAGCTCGCGAAGCAGCGGGGTCAGCGCCTCGCCGGGCCGGGTCACGCCCTCCTGGTTCACGATGACGCGATGGTCACCGCCTGATTCGACGAGGATGGCGACCCTCGCGGTGCCGCCCGCCACGGACGCCCACCGCGAACAGTCGACGCCGGACGCGATCAGGCTCTCGCGCAGATGCTCGGCCAGATCGTCCTCCCCCGCCACACCCACCATCGCGACCCGCCGTTCCAGCGCGGCCAGTTGCAGCGCCACCATCGCGGCGCTACCGCCAGGGTCCAGCTTCACATCGCCGGCGCAGAAATCACCCGTGCCGGACGATCGGACGGTGACGTGCAGGCACACGTCTCCGAAGACGACTATGGGCACGCCGGCGACGCCCGTCACAACGTCACCCGGACGCCGTTCGTGGCGGCCCGCTGGAGTGCGTCCGCGAACGCCACGGTGCGCAGGTTGTCGGCACCGGTCGGGCCCCTTGGATCCTGGCCGTCGAGCCAGCCGAGATACCACCGTACGAGCCGGGTGTTCAGGTCGGCCAGCGGCGTCGGCTGGGCGGACGGCTCGAACACCACTTCGCCGTTGACCGTGACGCTCTCGTCGACGACGCGCACGACCCCGTGGTCGAACTCGAGCTCCCAGCCGGAGTTGAGCGGCACCACAGCGCTTCCACGCGGCGCCCAGTTCGCCAGGTAGCGTACGACCGTCCCGCCGCGCAACTCGGCGCACATCGTCAGGCCGGCCGGGCCGCGAAACTCACTCCATGGCGGGCTGAAGGCATGCGCGACGACGGCCGCCGGCTCGTCGTCGATGACCCAGCGCACGAGGTCCAGCACGTGCACGCTGCCCTCCCACAGGACGGGCTGGTCCATCGCCAGCCGCCAGGCGAGGCCAGGTCGCCAGAAGGTGCCCTCGACGTTGAACGTGATGGTCACGACTCCCAGCCGGCCCAGGGAACCCTCGCCGATGAGGTCACGCACTTTGAGAAACGCCGGCAGATAGCGCATCTGCTGGATGATGGCCAGGCGCCGGCCGGCCGCGGTGGCGAGATCCATGATCCGTGACGCGTCCCCCAGGTTGAGGGCCATCGGTTTGGCGACCAGAAGATCCTTGCCAGTCCGGAACGCCGCCTCCGCGTGGCGAAGATGATGGCCGGGTGGTGTGCAATCGACCACGAGGTGCGCGTCGGTGTCCCACCACTGGCTCTCGTCGTTGTCAAAGACCGCCGACGGCGTCACCTCGTAGGTGTGCGCGGCGTCGGCCAGGGCGCCGGTGTCGTGATCGACCACGGCGGCGATCTCGATCCCGTTGGCCGCCAGGGCAGGGAGCACTTCGCGCCCGAATCCGCCGACGCCGAGCACGATGCTACGCATGGCTGTGGACGCCATGCGGGCGACGAGCGATGTGGATCGGGGAAATGATCATGTTCTACTCCTCGTCGGGTGGACCTGCGTGTCCAGGAGTTGATCCGTCGAACTCGCCATCCGGGTGACCGCTCCGTACGGCCCCTCCTGGCTCCACGGCGCGAGCGCGCTGGATCCGGCGCGGTCGCGGAGCTTCGCAGCAGACAAGAGACCGGGTCGAGCGGGGATAGGCCTCCGCACCCATCGCATGCCGTTACGGGGGATGCCGATGGTGATGTTCAATCCGCCGAGCCGGAATTGGCTATAACCGTAATAAGGATCAGTGAACCGTTCTGTCAAGGCACCCGACCGGGCCGCCGCCGATCTCGCACGCGGTGCGTGCCGCCGCTCCGGCGCCGGCCACGAGGCGGAGGCGGCACCTCTCCCGGCGGCCGGCGCACCGGATGAGCCCGCCCAGGACAACACCGTTGACCTGGGCAACGTCCGTGCCCACCGGGCCGGGCGCGACCCTTCCGGCCATCGCGGAGATCAGAAGTTTGTTCATCGTCTCAACGAACCTCCGACTGAAGATGCTTCCAACTTTTGGCCGCACGGGAGTTGACAGTCGCAGTTCTTGCAGCCCTCCGACAAAGAAACGAAGCTTTTTCCGGCAGGAGGCCCTCAGAAAAAGATAACTCCCAGGTTGCCGCACGGCGGTTCTAACGGTTGACCGGGATGACTTCCTATGTTTGCATCATTTCGTGCCTGCAGTCATAAGCACTTGGTCAAGTCGGACCGCACACATCTCTCACGAAGATCCCAGGGGCCCTCCATCTGACAAGTAAGGCCGAGCAGGCCACCGCTATTATCACGTCGTCGTTGCTTCATCGAAGTATGCGCTGCGTTTCTGCTGTGCACCAGGCCCACACGTCGGTACGTGATCGTGGGCTACCGCTGGCGCAGGAACGGCAGCGGCGCCCGGACGAGGCGGCGAAGCCGCAAAGGCCAACTCCCGCACGATTCATTGAGGTTCAGCCGATCTTCGCCTCACTTGAGTGCGCACTGAACCGACTGTCAGGCGTTCGCCTGACACGTTCTTATTCTCTCATATATATGCTGCACACAGCGGCGCCGCAGGCCGGACATCCTCGAAGTAGCCGGCGCCCTCCGACCGGGACCCGTATCGAGACCACTCACGCGTCGCCCCCCGAGAGGTCTCCGGAGGCCTCGGGCAGCATTGCCGTCATGCGACGAGAGGGCGAGATCACCATACCGCGGAGACCACGCCCAGCCGGCGGTCCTTGAGCAGCGGCCACCGATCACGGGCGGGCGACGTCACCACAGCGCTCACAGGAAAGGGTGGTGCAATGTCTCAACGACTTCGCTCAGTAACATCTGGCCGAGCTCATGAGACGATGGCACGCGACTTCTCCCCCACTTCCGGCGACAACGAACCCGGAATCTCCCAAGAGATCGTAAGAATAAGCACGAGCAAGCTCTGCATTTCCGACTCACCGCGTCTCAACGGCATTGACCGCGACCACGTGCGCACCTTGGCGGAAGTCGATGATCCACTTCCTGCTATTATAGTTCACTACCCGACCATGCAAGTCATCGACGGCATGCACCGGCTTGAGGCAGCACTTCTCAAGGGCTTGACAGAAATCGATGCGCACTATTTCCACGGCAATGATGCTGAGGCTTTCCGGCTTGCGGTCGCCGCCAACATCAGGCATGGTCTGCCGCTCACGCAAGCAGAACGCCAGAGCGCGGCAACGCGCATCATACGTTCCCATCCGCAACTCTCCGACCGGTCGATCGCGCACACCACGGGACTGTCCGCGAAGACCGTTGCCCGCATTCGTCACGGATCTCACAGCGGAATAACCGACCAGCGGATCGGTCGTGACGGAAAGGTGCGGCCGTTGAACACCGCGGAGGGCCGGCGAATCGCTTCCCGCACGATCATCGACCGGCCGGGCGCCTCTTTACGTGAGATCGCGCGGGAAGCGGGTGTCTCGGTCGGGACCGTGCGGGATGTGCGCGCGCGCCTGGCGTCGGGCAAGGATCCGGTGCCCTCCCGGCATCGCACACCGTACGAACGGAGCTCACCGATCGCCGGCGGGCCGGACGCGCAGCAAGCCGTGCGCACCCTGGACCCGGGGGTGATGTTGGATGGCCTGCGCCGTGATCCCGCGCTGCGTTACAGCGAGTCCGGCCGGCACCTGTTGCGCTGGCTGGGGACGCACGTCATCAACATCGCACAGGCTCGGACGGCCCTTTGCAACGTACCGCCGCACTGCGCCGTCGTCGTCGCCAGGATCGCTCGCGGGTACGCGGATGTCTGGAGTTCCCTCGCCATCGAGCTGGAGCGACAGGACGACAACGACAGGTGACGTCAGCGGGCACCTCTTTCGTGGCACCCGTTTCGTGTTCAGCGGGTGTCGGAGTCGGTGTCCTTCAGCGCGGCGCGGCCGGCTTCCAGGCGGGCCACCGGGATGCGGAACGGGCTGCACGAGACGTAGTCCAGGCCCACGTCGTGGCAGAAGTGCACGGAGTCCGGGTCGCCTCCGTGCTCGCCGCAGATTCCCAGGTGCAGGCCGGGCCGGGTGGCCCTGCCCTCCTCGACCGCGATCTCGATCAGGCGGCCGACGCCCTCCCTGTCGAGGGTCTCGAAGGGAGAGACGCCGAAGATGCCGAGGTCGAGATAGCGCGAGAAGAACGACGCCTCCACGTCGTCCCTGGAGAAGCCCCAGGACATCTGGGTGAGGTCGTTGGTGCCGAAGGAGAAGAACTCCGCGGCCTCGGCGATCCTGCCCGCCGTCAGCGCCGCTCTGGGCACTTCGATCATGGTGCCGATCAGGGCCTCGACGCCGGCCTCCGCGAGGATCCTGACGGCCTCCTCACGTACGGACTCCAGCTCCTGTACGGCGGCCACCAGCGGGATCATGATCTCCGGCCGGGCGCCCGGCACCTCCTTCGCCGCGTGGGCGATGGCGCGCACCTGCATGGCGAACAGGCCGGGGATGACCAGGCCGAGGCGCACGCCGCGCAGCCCGAGCATCGGGTTCTGCTCGTGCAGGCGCTTGACGGCGGCCAGGAGCTCTCGGTCCTTGCCGGTGACGTCCGATGAGGTGGCGACCCTGACGGACAGGTCCACGATGTCGGGAAGGAACTCGTGCAGGGGCGGGTCGATGAGGCGGATGGTGACGGGATCGCCATCCATAGCCTGAAATATCGCTACAAAGTCTGCTTTCTGGAGCGGTTCCAGGGCATCCAGCGCGGCCTGGCGTTCGTCGTCCGTCGACGCCAGGACCAGGTCCTCCACCAGCCGCCTGCGCTCCCCCAGGAACATGTGCTCGGTGCGGCACAGCCCGATCCCCTGCGCGCCGAACCGGCGGGCCCGCGCCGCGTCGTCCGGGCTGTCCGCGTTGGCCCGCACGCCGAGCCGGCGGGCGGCGTCCGCGCGGCGCATGATCCGGTCGACGGCCCTGACCAGCTCGTCGTCCGGCTCCGCGCCCTCGAAGTATTCGACGACCGCCGAGTCCACCACCGGCACCTCCCCGAGGAACACCTCCCCCGTGGTCCCGTCGATGGAGATGAGGTCACCCTCGGAGACGACCACGCCACCCGGCGCGGTGAACCTGCGCTCCTCCGTGGACACCTCCAGCTCCTCGGCCCCGCACACGCACGTCTTGCCCATGCCGCGGGCGACCACGGCCGCGTGGGAGGTCTTGCCGCCGCGGCTGGTCAGGATGCCCCTGGCGGCGATCATGCCGGCCAGGTCGTCGGGGTTGGTCTCGCGCCGGACCAGGATGACGTCCTCGCCCTGCTCCGACAGCTCGATGGCCCGCTCGGAGCAGAAGACGGCCCTGCCGACGGCGGCGCCGGGCGAGGCGTTCATGCCTTTGGCGATCGTCTTCCTGTCGGCGTCCGCGTCGAAGCGCGGGAACATGAGCTGGGCCAGCTGGTCGCCGGTGACCCGGGTGACGGCCTCGTCGAGCGTGATCAGGCCCTGGTCGACGAGCTGGGTGGCGATGCAGAACGCGGCCGCCGCCGTGCGCTTGCCGACGCGCGTCTGCAACATCCAGAGCTTGCCGCGCTCGATCGTGAACTCGATGTCGCACAGGTCCTTGTAGTGGTTCTCCAGGGTCTCCATGATGGCGAGCAGCTCGTCGTACGAGTGCTTGTCGAGGCGTTCGAGCTCCTGGAGCGGGATCGTGTTGCGGATGCCGGCCACCACGTCCTCGCCCTGGGCGTTCTGCAGGTAGTCGCCGTAGATGCCCTGCAGGCCCGAGCCGGGGTCGCGGGTGAAGGCGACGCCGGTGCCGGAGTCGTCACCGTAGTTGCCGAAGACCATGGCCATGATGTTGACGGCGGTGCCGAGGTCGGCGGGGATACGTTCCTGGCGGCGGTAGAGGACGGCGCGTGGCGCGTTCCACGAGTCGAAGACGGCGGTGACGGCCAGGCGCATCTGCTCGCGCGGGTCGGCGGGGAAGTCGCCGCCCGTCTGCTCGCGGACGATGCCCTTGTACGTCTCCACGAGCCGCTGCAGCTCGCCCGCGTCGAGGTCGGTGTCGTTGCGCCTGCCCTTGACGGCGTCGAGCGCCCGCTCGAACAGGTCCCCGTCGATCCCGAGCACCGTCTTGCCGAACATCTGGACGAGCCGGCGGTAAGAGTCCCAGGCGAAACGTTCGTTGCCGCCCGCCTGCTTGGCCAGGCCGTGCACCGACTCGTCGTTGAGCCCGATGTTGAGCACCGTCTCCATCATGCCCGGCATGGAGAATTTCGCCCCGGAGCGTACGCTGACGAGCAGCGGGTCGTCGGCCTGGCCGAGTTTCCTGCCCATCCGGCCCTCGAGCGCGCCCAGATGCTCCGCGACCTCCTGCTCCAGGCCTCCCGGTGTCGAGCCTTCCGCCAGGTAGTGGCGGCAGGCCTCGCTGGTGATCGTGAATCCGGGAGGAACGGGCAGCCCGAGGTTGGTCATTTCGGCGAGGTTGGCTCCCTTACCGCCGAGAAGATCTTTGAGATTCCTGTTGCCCTCGGTGAAATCGTAAACGTACTTCCCCACCACAACTCCAATCCGACGCCTCTGAACCGGACTCTACCGGCGAAATTGATGACGAAACTTCACCCCTTCCCTAAGACAACATTTATGCAGGTGAACACCTGTGGACAGGTCTAATCCAATTATACGACCGCACGTCAGGAAATTGGATTAGACCAATTGGTTTAAACCAATTCTTGGGAAAGGAGAACGGCCAGGCGGGCCCGGATCTCGGTCAGCGATCACGCCATCCGGGGCCCTCTCCCCACGCATGCCTGAGGCGCCCCCGCCCACCGGCGGAGGCGCCTCCGTACGACGCTAGGCGAGCGGATTGTCCTCCGGCGGCGAGCCCGGCGCCCCGTCACGCGGCGGCAGCCAGAGCACGAACGTCGCACCCTCCCCCAGCTGCGAGTACACCGCCACCCGCCCTCCGTGCGACTCCACGATCTGGCGCACGATGGCCAGGCCGAGCCCTGTGTGGCGGTCGCGGCGGCTGGCCTCGCCCCGCCAGAAGCGGTCGAAGACCCGCTGCTGGTCCGCCTCCCCCAGCCCGGGCCCGTCGTCGCGGACCGCCACCCACAGCCAGTCCTCCGCGCGGCCCGCCACCACGCGGATCGTGGCGCCGGGCGGCGAGAGGCGCACGGCGTTGGACAGCAGGTTGGCCACGGCCCGCCGCAGCGCGTCGGAGTCGCCGGTCATGTCCAGGCCGGAGCCCAGGTCGCGGGTGATCCGCACGTGCCGGGCAGCGGCCGGGGTGGCGTGTTCCTCGCACGCCTCGGCCGCCACCCTGGCCAGGTCGAGATCGGCGTCGGCGAACGCGGTGCCCTGGCGCCTGGCGCTGGCGAGCAGGTCCTCGACGAGCCGTGTCATGCGGGTGGTCGCGCGGTCCACGATGGCCACGGCCCTGGCGCGCTCCTCGTCGCTGGCGTCGGGGGCGGACAACACGGCGTCCACGTTCGCCCGGATGATCGTCAGCGGGCTGCGCAGCTCGTGCGAGGCGTCGTCGATGAGCTGGCGCTGCGCGCTGAACGCCTCCTCCAGCCGGTCGAGCATGGTGTCGATGGTGTCGGCCAGGTCCTTGAGCTCGTCGCGCGGCCCGTCCAGCCTGATGCGCCGGGCCAGGTCCGTGGCCTGGATCTCCTCCGTGGTGCGGGTGATCGACCTGACGGGACGCAGCACGCGCCCGGCCAGCACCCAGCCGATGCCCAGGCTGGCGACATAGAGGCCGACCAGCGTGACGAGCGAATAGTCGCGCAGCGTGGCCAGCGTCTTGACGTTGACCGCGTTCTCGACCTCCGCGACGACGACGACCTCGCGCTTGCCCAGATACTGGTTGCCCAGGTAGGCCTTGGCGTACTCGGTGGTGTAGGGGCGCTGTTCGGTGGATTTGGAGACGGCGAAATAGATGCCGCCGAGCACGAGCGCGGCCAGCACGAACAGCAGGCTCGAGTAGAGCACGGTGAGCCGGAAGCGGATGGTGTAGATCATGTCGGCTCCTTGAGCCGGTAGCCCCGGCTGATCACCGTCTCGATCAGGCCGTCCTCCTGGAGCTTGCGCCGCAGGTTGCCGACCGTGACGCGCACGGTGTTGGTGAACGGGTCGGCGTGCTCGTCCCAGACGTGCTCCAGCAGCTCCTCGCTGGACACCACGTGACCCGGCCTGGTCATCAGGTAGTGCAGCACGCCGTATTCCTTGGGGGTGAGCGCCAGCGACCTGCCGTCCAGCGACACCTCCAGCCTGGCCGTGTCGATGCGCAGCCCGCCCACCTCGAGCACGGAGGTGCCGCCGCTCTCCCTGCGCAGCAGCGCCCGCACCCGGGCCAGCAGCTCGGGGAACGCGAACGGCTTGACCAGGTAGTCGTCCGCCCCCTCGTCGAGCCCGCGGACGCGGTCGTCGAGCCGGTCGCGCGCGGTCACCATGATGATCCGCACGCCCTGGCCGGCCGCGCGCACGGTGCGGCAGAGCTGGAAGCCGTCGCCGCCGGGCAGGTTCAGGTCGAGCAGGACCAGGTCGTACGCGTTGACCTGCAGCTTCTCGTGCGCGGACGGCGCGTCATAGGCCACGTCCACCGCGTAGCCCGCGCGGGCGAGGCCCACCCGCAACGCGTCGACCAGGTCCTCCTCGTCCTCCACCACCAGCAGTCGCATGCTTGTGACCCTAATTTCGCATGATGCGTTCCGCGACGGGCGCGGCACGGTCGATGGGGATGGCGAAGCCGATGCCGATGTTCCCGCCCCCTCGGCCGGCGGCGATGGCGGTGTTCACCCCCACGACCTCGCCCCTGTCGTTCACCAGCGGCCCACCCGAGTTGCCCGGGTTGATGGACGCGTCCGTCTGCACGGCCGTGCGCCGCGCCCCGCCCAGCCGCACCTCCCGGTCCAGGGCGCTGACGATGCCCGCGGTGACCGTGCCGGAAAGACCCAGCGGCGAGCCGATGGCCAGCACCTGGTCGCCGACGGACAGGTCGGACGACCGGCCGAGGGTGGCGGGGGGCAGGTCGCCGGGGTGGTCGACCGCCAGCACGGCCAGATCCTCGTCGTCGTCCGCGCCGAGCACGCGGGCGCTCAGCCTGCGGCCGTCGTTCAGCACCACGGTCGCCAGGCCGCCGTCACTGACCACGTGCGCGTTGGTGAGGATGTGGCCGCGCCCGTCCACCACGAAGCCGGACCCGCCCCGGCTGCCGGCCTCCACGGAGACCACGCTGGGCAGCACCCGCGCCGCCGTCGCGCTCAGCCCGGTCAGGCCGGACGACGGCGCGGGCGCGACCCTCGGCAGGGCCGCGGCGGGGGCCGGCTCGGACACCCCGGAGAGCCTGGCCCCCGCCGCTCCCGCCGCCCCGCCGGCGACCGCCGCGACGAGCGCGGCGACCACCAGCAGGCGTCCTCTCCGCACCGCCGCCCGCGCGGGCCGCGAACCCTGCGCGGGCGGCGGTGGCGCGGGGGACGGCGGTCCCGGTACGGGCGGCGGCTGCGCCGGAGGTGGGAGGGCGAGCATGGGCGGCGGCACCGTCCCGGGCACGGGAGGCGGCCCCTGGGCGGGGTCGCGGCGGGCACCGGGCGGCACCGTACGGAAATCCGGCCCGCTCGGCCGGCCCATGCCTCTCACGGCAGCCTCGAGAACCACATCATCGACGTCACCGCCGCGATCAGCCCGAAGATCAGTCCCGCCGCCACGAACCACTGCCATACCTCCTGCTGCTCGGTGCGGTAGCCGACCGACGTGCCGATGTCCTCGTAGACCGCCTGCAGTTCGCTGCCGCTGGCCGCCTCGTAGAACCCGCCTCCCGCCGCCTCGGCCAGCCCGCGCAGCGCGGGACCGTCCACCGGCACCGGGACCTCCTGGCCGGAGAGGCTGATGGTGCCGCCCGCGGTGCCGTAGGCGATGGTGGTGACCGGGACGCCCTTCGAGGACGCCTCGGCCGCCGCGTCGTTCAGCGTGCGGCCGGTCGTGTTGGAGCCGTCCGACAGCAACACGATGTGCGCGGGCGGCGCTTCCTCCTCCGAGTCGAGCGAGGCGATGGCCTCCAGCGAGGAGTAGACGGCCTCGCCGATGGCGGTGCCCGACGCCGTGCTCAGCCGGCCGAGCGCGTTCAGCACCGCCTGCCGGTCCGTGGTCGGCGGCACCGCCACGGAGGCCGACGACGAGAACGACACCAGGCCCAGGTTGAACCGCTCGGGCAGCCCTTCCACGAACTGCCTGGCCGCCTGCCGGGCCGCGGAGAACCGGTCGGGGCTGACGTCGGTGGCGCTCATGGACGCCGACACGTCGAACGCCACCATGATCGTGGCCCGTTCCCTCGGCACCCGCACCTCGGCCGTCGGCCTGGCGAAGCCCACGACCACCAGCGCGAACATGAGCAGCAGCGCCGCCGCCGGCAGGTGCCTGCGCCACCCGGGGCTCCTCGGAGCCACCTTGTCGAGCAAGTCGAGGTTGGTGAACCGGACGGCGTACGCGCTGCGGCGCAGCGACACGAGCACGTAGGCGACGGCGAGCAGCGCCACGGGGACGAGCAGCAGCAACCAGACGGGCGAGATCAGGCTCACGCCACATCACCTCCTGTGCCAGGCGTGCCGCCACCCCGGACGGCTCCCCGGACGGGCAACATCGGGCTCGGGGCCAGGGCCGCCAGGCGGCGCTGCCGTACGACGTGCTGGACCAGGTCCCGCACCCAGTCCCGGTCCGTACGCAGCCGCAGGTGGGTCGCGCCGGCCCGGCGCAGCGCCCGCGTGATGGCGTCGCGCTGCCCGGCAGCCGCCTCCGCGTACCGGCGGCGCAGCCGGGCGTTGCCGGTGGCGACCTCCCGCCGCCGCCCCGTCTCCGGGTCGATCAGCGTGAGGAGCCCCACGTCCGGCAGCGTCAGCTCGCGCGGGTCGACCACCTCCACGGCCAGCACCTGGTGCCGGGCGGCCAGCCTGCGCAGCGGCGGCTCCCAGGTCTGCGGCTCGTCCAGGTAGTCGGACACGACCACGACGAGACCGCGCCGCCGTACGGCCCGGCTGAGCTGTTCGGCCGCCACGCCGAGCAGCGGCTCGGCCACGCCGGGCGGGGTCCGCGGCAGCGCGAACGCCGCCTGCAGCAGCGCCATCAGGTGTGGCCTGCCCGTCCTGGCGGGCAGCGTCCTGACGCCGCCGCCGTGCAGCAGGTGGGCGCCGATCCGGTTGCCGGTCCGCTGCGTGAGGAAGCCGACCGCCGCCAGCGCGGCCAGGGCGAGCTCCCGCTTCTCCAGCGCGGCGGTCCCGAAGTCCATGCTCGCGGTGGCGTCGAGCAGGGCCCAGATCTCCAGCTCGCGGTCGGCGACCAGATCCCGCACGTGGGGCTCGTTCGTGCGGGCGGTGACGTTCCAGTCCATCCGCCGCACGTCGTCCCCCGGCTGGTACGGCCGCGACTCCGCGGGCTCGCTCCCGGGACCTGGCACCAGCCCGAGGTGTTCGCCCTGGAGCAGTCCATCCAGCCTCCTGGTGATCGTCAGCTCGAGCCTGCGCAGCGCGGGCTCCGCGATCAGGTACGGCTTCATGCCACCGCGTCCTGTCGCACCGTTTCCTGCTGCATCGCCTCCTGTTGGGGCGCGATGAGGGGCAGCGGCACGGCGGCCAGCACCCGGTCCACGATCTGCCGGGGCGCGACCCCGTCGGCCAGCGCGTCGAAGGAGAGCACCAGCCGGTGCGCCATCACGTCGTGCGCCAGGTCGCGTACGTCCTCCGGCAGCACGTAGTCGCGCCCGCGCAGGAGCGCCAGCGCCCGGGCGGCCGACAGCAGGCCGAGCGTGGCCCTGGGGCTGGCCCCGAACGCCAGCAGCCGCCGCACGTCCTGCACCCCGTACCGGTCGGGGTCGCGGGTGGCGTAGACGAGGCGGACGGCGTACTCGGCGACGGCGTGGTGCACGAAGACCTCCTCGGCCCGCCGCTGGAGCGCGAGGACCTGGGCCGGGTCGAGGACGGCGTGCGGCGCGGGCGGGTCCACGCTCATGCGGTAGACGATCGCCAGCTCCTCCGATTCGCTGGGATAGCCCACGTCGATCTTCATGAGGAACCGGTCGCGCTGCGCCTCGGGCAGGTGGTAGACGCCTTCGGACTCGATGGGGTTCTGGGTGGCCAGCACCAGGAACGGCCTGGGCACCTCGTGGGTGACGCCGCCGATGCTGACCTGCCGCTCGGCCATGATCTCCAGCAGGGCCGACTGCACCTTGGCGGGCGCCCGGTTGATCTCGTCGGCGAGCAGCAGGTTGACCATGACGGGACCGAGCTCGATGTCGAACGACTCGGTCGACGGCCGGTAGATCCGCGTGCCGATGATGTCGGACGGCACCAGGTCCGGCGTGAACTGGATGCGGGCGAACGTCCCCCCGACCACGCTCGCCGTGGTCTCGGCGGCCAGCGTCTTGGCGATGCCCGGCACGCCTTCGAGCAGGCAGTGCCCCTTGGCGACGACCGCCACGATCAACCGCTCGACCATGTGGTCCTGGCCGACGATCACCCGCTTGACCTCGAACAGCGCCCGTTCGAGCAGCGCCGGGTCGGTCATGGCTGCACGACCTTGTCGGGGCAGTCGTCCACGACCAGCCGCAGCTCCAGCGCGGTCGGCTCAGGTTCGGCGAACGCGGCGCTCCCCGTCATGAGCGCCGCGCCCGCGGCGAGCAGCACAAGAGCGAAACGTGATGTACGCATGATGACCCTCGTCCCTCGTATGGCCTTTATCGGCTTAGAGGGCATGTCATCAGGCAATCGCGAAAGCCCGCGTAACTCCCGTCTTTATACGATTTTTCGGTCTCCAGTGTCTCCGCCCCGCCTCCTCAACGCGACACAGACACCGCGATCCAGCCGAAGCCTCCAGGGACACCGCTGACACGGTTCAGGGATTTCGTGGACATGGTGATCGACCGGGACGTGCTGGAGATCAGGAAGGTCAGGCAGCGCCACGTTCTGCCACTCATCCTGCGCCATCTCGCGGCGCGCACGGCAAGCGTCGTCAATGCCGCGGACATCGCGCAGCACGTGGGGGTCGATCAGCGACTGGTCGGCGACTACATCACGCTGCTGGAGTCGGTTTTCCTGGCACATCGGCTCGACTCCTATGGTCGCACCCTGAGCAGCAAAGCAGGCAGATCACCAAAGATTCACCTGGTTGACAGCGGGCTGGCCGCACATCTGCTCGGCATCAGCCAGCGCAAGTTGAATAGACGCGACCCGGCCACGCTGACCGGGTTCGGCAAGGTGGTGGAGACCTTCGTGGTCAACGAGTTGCTCAAGCAAGCGGGCTGGGCCGAGTCGGTGGTGGAGTTCAACCACTTCCGCACCCGTGACCAGCTAGAGGTGGACCTGGTCATCGAGTCAGGTGAAGGCGAGGTCATCGGTGTCGAAGTCAAGGCGAAATCTTCGGTCGAAGAAGCCGACTTCCGCGGTCTCCGCCTGCTCAGAGACCGGCTTGGCGCCACCTTCGTAGGAGGGGTCCTGATCAATCTCGGCCGGCAGTCCTTCAGACACGACGACAGGCTTTTCGTGATGCCCGCCGATCGGCTGTGGACCCCGTTGCCGACCTCGTGGTAGGCGCCCATCCAAAGATCAGCAAATGCCGCGCCCACCAACCGTTCGACCACTCGTGCGGGAACGCCGAGGGCCGCCCACCGGACGGCGGCGGGCGGCCCTGACGGAAGCGGCGAGATCAGTCGTTGAGGTGCTGGCGCAGGTAGGCGTCGACGCCGTCGATGGAGATGCGCTCCTGGGCCATGGAGTCACGCTCGCGGATCGTCACCGCGTTGTCCTCGAGGGTGTCGAAGTCGACGGTGATGCAGAACGGCGTGCCGATCTCGTCCTGGCGGCGGTAGCGGCGGCCGATCGCGCCCGCGTCGTCGAACTCGACGTTCCACCGGCGGCGCAGCTGCGCGGCCAGGTCGCGCGCCTTCGGCGACAGGTCGGCGTTGCGCGAGAGCGGCAGCACCGCGGCCTTGACCGGGGCGAGCCGGTGGTCGAGCCGCATGACCGTGCGCTTCTCCATGACGCCCTTGGCGTTGGGCGCTTCGTCCTCGGTGTAGGCGTCGATCAGGAACGTCAGCGTGGCGCGGTCGACACCGGCGGCCGGCTCGATGACGTAGGGGACGTAGCGCTCCCCGCTGTCCTGCTCGAAGAAGCTGAGGTCGGCGCCGGACGCCTTGCCGTGGGCGGTGAGGTCGAAGTCGGTGCGGTTGGCGATGCCCTCGAGCTCACCCCACTCGGAGCCGACGAAGTTGAAGCGGTATTCGACGTCGACGGTGCGCTTGGCGTAGTGGGACAGCTTCTCCTGCGGGTGCTCGTAGAGGCGCAGGTTGTCCTTGTTGATGCCGAGGTCGGAATACCACCGGAAGCGCTCGTCGATCCAGTATTGGTGCCACTCCTCGTCGGTGCCGGGCTTGACGAAGAACTCCATCTCCATCTGCTCGAACTCGCGGGTGCGGAAGATGAAGTTGCCCGGCGTGATCTCGTTGCGGAACGACTTGCCGATCTGGCCGATGCCGAACGGGATCTTCTTGCGCGCCGACTGCTGCACGTTGAGGTAGTTGATGAAGATGCCCTGCGCGGTCTCGGGGCGCAGCCAGGCCAGGCCCGACTCGTCCTCGACCGGACCGAGGTAGGTCTTGAGCAGGCCGCTGAACTGCCGGGGCTCGGTGAAGGTGCCCTTGTTGCCGCAGTTGGAGCAGGTGATGTCGACCAGACCGCCCTCGGGCGCCTTGCCGTTCTTCTCCTCATATGCCTCGACGAGGTGGTCGGCCCTGAAACGCTTGTGGCAGGACAGGCACTCCGTCAGCGGGTCGGTGAAGGTGTCGACGTGGCCGCTGGCCCGCCACACCTCGGGCGCCAGGATGACGCAGGAGTCGAGGCCCACCACGTCGTCGCGCGACTGGACCATCGACAGCCACCACTGCCGCTTGACGTTGTTCTTCAGCTCGACGCCCAGTGGACCGTAGTCCCACGACGCGCGCAGTCCGCCGTAGATCTCGCTCGACGGGTAGACGAGCCCGCGGCGCTTGGCGAGGCTGACGATGGTGTCCATGACGTCGGTGCGTCGTGCCATGTCGATGAATCTCTTTCCGGCTGGAGGTCGGCGAGTGAAATTGGTGAGATCCCAGCTTAGGGGACTCTCGAACGCTCTCGCGCGCGAGTATTGTTACGCACCGTCCCGGACGTGGACGTCCTCATATGCGCTGGGTTCGTTGACCATGAGAATCATCAGTGGATACATCGCCATCCGGGCGGCGGAGAGCGCTCTGCGGTAGAAACCGGCGCCCTCCCACTCGCTGACCAGGGCCCACAGGTTGGGCTCGTCGACCGAGCGGGCCAGCCGGCCGCGCTGATAGCCCGGCTGGGTGGCGAGCAGGTCGAGGATGGCGTGGCCCTGTTTGACGAAGTCTTGTGACTGGGACTCTGGAACGGAGTATCGGATCACGGCGAGCACGCGACCAGCCTAGAGGCCCCTTCAGGAACACCGCGCCCGCGCGACACGCGTAGGCTCTTCCCGTGGCCCCTGACAGCAAGCCCGGCGGCAGGCACGACAGCAAGCCCGGCAGCAAGCGCGGCGACCGGCGCAACGACCGGCCCGGCGACCGGCCCCGGGACCGGCGCAGCGGCAAGCGCCCGCTCCCGCAGGGCGAGCAGTTCTTCACGCCGGGCGCGACCGGCCTGCGCAAGTCCGTCGAGCAGCGCAGCGCCGTGCCGATGACGTTCCTGTTCACGCAGGTGCCCCGGTGGGTGGCGCCGGTGGTGCTGGTGGTCCTGCTGCTGGCCGGGTTCGCCGTGGCCAATCCGCTGGGCGGCGTCGCCGTCCTGCCCGTGATCGCGTTCATCGGGTGGCTGGCCTATCTGTCGTGGCCTTCTCTGGGGGCCGGCGGGAAGCTGCTGCGGGTCGCCATGCTGACGTTTCTCGTCCTGCTCGCGGCGACCCGCTTCGGCGCCTTCTGAGTGACCCGCTGAGGCGCCTGCTGGGTGGCCTTCGTGAGGGATCGCCTCAGGGCAGGAGCGTGTAGTGCGGGAAGTTGCCCGGCAGGCGTTCGCCGTCGGGGCCGCTCGTGGCGGCGCGCACCAGCAGCTCGCCCCCGACGAACGCGCCGCGCCACGACGCGCCGAGCCCGCCGAACAGTTCCTCGCGGTCGCCGCGCGAGCGGGGTCTGTTGTGGCCCACCTTGAACGCCCGCACCTGGGGCGCGAGGCGGTGGAAGGTCTCCTCCTCGCCGCAGGAGAGGGTGGCGACGAGGGCGCCGTTGCTGGCGTTCATGGCGGCCAGCAGCTCGGCCTCCGTGTCCACCAGGACGATCGTGTCGACGGGGCCGAACGGCTCGGCGTGGTGCAGGGGTGAGGACGGGGGCGGGTTGAGGATCGCGGTCGGAGCGAAGTACGCCGAAATATCCTGCCCCGGCAGGAAATGTCCGGACTCGATGGCCGCGCGGTGGACCGGCACGCCGCCCCGCGCCACGGCCTCGTCCACCTGGTCGGCCAGCTCCTTGGCCTTCGAGGCGTTGATCAGCGGGCCGAAGGCCAGCTCCGGCAGCGGGTCGTCCGGCTCGGCCACCGCGAGCGGATGGCCGAAGCGCAGCGACCCCACGGCCGACAGGTACGCCCCCAGGAACTCGGGGAACGCCGACCGCTGCACCACGAACCGCGGATAGGCCGTGCACCGCTGCTTGGCGTAGTCGAACGACGCCCGGATCTGCCTCGTGAGCAGGTCCCAGTCACCGTACTCCCACACCCCCCAGCAGTTCAGCCCCTCCTGCTCCAGCACGTGCCGGCGCCCGAGGTCGGCCAGCGAGGTCGCCACCTTGGCCCCCGCGTCCCTGCCGCCCACGAACGACACGCAGCCCAGCGCGCGCCCGGCCACCAGCACCGGCGACAGCTCGGCCCCTCCCCCGCTGACCAGCGTGAACGGCAGCCCTTCCCGCACGGCCAGCGCGCAGGCCAGCGTGAGGCAGCACAAACCGCCGTCCGTGGGCGTCTTGGCGATCACCGCGTTGCCGGCCAGCGCCTGCACCAGCATGGCGTGCATGAGCACGCTCATCGGATAGTTCCAGCTCGCGATGTTGCTGACCGGGCCGGGCAGCGGCGTGCGTCCCGCGACCATGCGGTCGATCTCGTCGAGGTACCAGCGCACGCCGTCCAGGCAGCGGTCCACGTCGGCGCAGGCCGTCTTCCACGGCTTGCCGATCTCCCAGACCAGCAGCAGGGCCAGCAGGTCGCGGTGGGCGGCCATGGACTCCACGGCCGCCGCGACCATCGCCTTGCGCTCGGCCATCGGCAGGTACCGCCACCGGTTGTGCTCCTCGACGGCGCCGGCCACCGCCCGCGCGGCCCCGGCCCGGTCGAGCCGGGGCAGCCCGGCGATGGCCGTGCCGTCCAGCGGCGAGAACCCCGGCACGGGGCGCCCGTCGCGGCGCCACATGCCACCCCAGTGGTTCAGCACGCGGTCGTCGTGGAAGGCCTCGGGAGCCGCCGTGTGGCATCGGTCGTAGGCGTCCCGCCAGGCCGTACCCGGCTTGAGCTGCATGAGCGCTCCTCTCAGTCGGACCAGTCGGCGGTGATGAGCTCGGGCAGCGGCTCGAACTCCTTGACCGCGTCGAGCGAGGGACCCATGGCGGCGTTGGCCTCGCGTTCGACCATCACCTCCACCAGCACCGGCAGCCGCTCGCGCGCCGACTCGGCCGACGCCCACGCCAGCGCGCCGGGCAGGTCACCCGGCAGCTCCACGCGGCGCGCCGGGCAGCCGAACGCCTCCATGGCCTTGACATGGTCGATACCGCCTTCCCCGTAGTGCAGGTCCACGGCGAAGTTCATGTCGTACGGGATCTCCGCCTGCCGGATGAGCCCGAGGTACTCGTTGTTGATCATCACGATGACGAACGGGATGCGGTACTGGGCGGCAACCGCGACCTCCTCCATCAGGAACTGGAAGGAGTAGTCGCCGACCACGGCCACCACCTGCCGCTCGGGATGCGCGCACTTGACGCCCATGGCCGCGGGCACCTCCCAGCCCAGCGGCCCCGCCTGCCCGCAGACCAGGTAGCGCCGCGGCAGGTAGGTCGTCTGGAACTGGCCCGACCAGATCTGGTAGAGCCCGATGGCGGTGACGAACGTGGTGTCCCTGCCGAAATACTCGTTGATCTCCTTGAACACCCTGGGCGGCTTGATCGGCACGTCGTCGAAGTCGTCGCGGCGGGGCATCGTACGGCGCAGGTCGGACACCTTGCGCACCCACTTGCCCGGCTCCTTCGGCCCGCTCCGCCCGCGCGCCTCTGCCAGCAGGTCGGCGAGCACCGGCTTGGCGTGGCCGACGATCCCCAGGTCGGGCTCGAAGACCCGGCCGATCTGCATGGGCTCGATGTCGACGTGCACGAACTTGCGTCCCCGGCGGTAGACGTCGAGGTCGCCGGTGTGCCGGTCGCCGAAGCGGGCGCCGACGGCCAGCACCAGGTCGCTGTCCAGGAACGCGGCGTTGCCCCACCGCGTCTGCGTCTGGATGCCCGGCATCCCGGCGAACAGCGGGTGGTCCTCGGGGAAGGCGCCCTTGCCCATGAGCGTCACCTGCACCGGCACCTGGAGGTGCTCGGCCAGCGCGCGCAGCTCGCCGCAGGCGTCGGCGATGATCACGCCGCCGCCGGCCAGGATGACGGGTCGCCTGGCCTCCGCCAGGAGGTCCATGGCCTTGCGCACGGCCTTCGGCAGCGGGCGCGGCGCCTCGACGGGCAGCGGCGCGTCCACGTCGCGGTCGTACAGGCAGGTGCCGCGCTGGACGTCGATCGGCAGGTCGATGAGCACCGGCCCCGGCCGGCCCGACCTGGCGATCCTGAACGCCTCGCGGAACACCCACGGCGCCTGGGCGGGCTCCTTGAGCTGCACCGCCCACTTGGTCACCGGACGGGCGATCTCCACGATGTCGACCGCCTGGAACGCCTCCTGATGCAGCTTCGACGTGGCGGCCTGGCCGGTGACGCAGATCATCGGGATCGAGTCGGCCATCGCCGTGTAGAGACCGGTGATCATGTTGGTGCCGGCGGGGCCGGACGTGCCGATGCAGACGCCGGCGTTCCCCGTCACCCTGGCCCAGCCGTCGGCCGCGTGGGTGCCGCCCTCCTCGTGGCGTACCGTGATGTGCCGGATCGAGCTGTTCTGGAGCGCCGCGTAGAGCGGCAGGATGGCCGCGCCGGGGATGCCGAAGACGGTGTCCACACCCTCCGACTCCAGCACCGCGACCACGGCCTCCATGCACGGAATTCGATTCACCCGTTCAGCCTTTCGATCACTTTGAGCAGGGCGGAGTGGTCGAGCGAGCCGTGGCCCTGCGCCCTGGCCGCCGCCATGAGCTGGGCGACCTGCCCGGTGAGCGGCAGGCTGACCCCGGCCTCGCGGGCCGCGGCGACGGCGATGCCCATGTCCTTGTGGTGCAGGTCGATGCGGAACCCCGGGGCGAACTCCCGCCTGACCATGGTGTGGCGCTTGAGCTCGAGGATCCTGGAGCCCGCCAGGCCGGCCGCGAGCACGTCCAGGCCGGCGGCCGGGTCGACGCCCGAGGCCTCCAGCAGCACGATGGCCTCCGACACGAGCCCGTACACGCCGCCGACGACGAGCTGGTTGGCCGCCTTGACGGTCTGGCCCGCGCCCGCGGCGCCGACGTGCACCACGGTCGTGCCGAGGCTGCCCAGCACCGGCCCGGCCGCCGCGACGTCCTCGGCTTCGCCGCCCACCATGATCGACAGGGTGCCGTCGATCGCGCCGCGCTCGCCGCCGCTGACCGGGGCGTCCAGCGCCCGTACCCCGGCGGCCGCCGCCTGGCGCGCCACCCGGCGGGAGGTCTCCGGCTTGATGGTGCTCATGTCGACGTAGAGCAGGTTCGGCTTGCCGTACTCGACGACCAGCGGCGCGACCTCCTCCACCTGCGGCGAGTCGGGCAGCATGGTGATCACGACGTCCGCGCCGGCGACCGCGTCGACCACGCCGGTCGCGCCCTTGCCGCCCAGCCCGGCGAGCTGCTCGACCCGCTCGGCGCTGATGTCGTACCCGCTCACGGCGTGCCCGGCCTTGACGAGGTTGGCGGCCATGGGGCTGCCCATGATCCCCAAGCCGATGAAGCCGATGTTCATGTGCGCCTCCAGTCGAATGCGCCCGGCCCCTCGTGCCGGTACTCCAGGCCGACGTGGCCGCGGTAGCCGGCGGCCTCCAGCCGCGCGAAGATCTCCCGGTACGGCATGCGCCCGCTGCCCGGACGTCCCCTTCCCGGGTCGTCGGCGATCTGCACGTGGCCGAAGCGTTCCGCGTGCCCGTCGATGAGCGCGAGCACGTCCTCGCCCATCCGGTGCAGGTGGTAGAGGTCGGCCAGGAAGGCCACATTGTCCCTGCCGACCTCGTCGATCAGCTCGAACGCCGCCTGCGACGACGTGATCGGATAGTTCGGGTTCTCGTGGGAGTTGAGGGCTTCGACGACCACGGTCGCGCCGATGCCCGCCGCCGCGTCCGCGGCCCTCCTCAGGTTCGCCACGGCCAGGTCCCTGTCGGTGCCGGGGCCGTTGCCGTACAGGGCGTTGAGCACCCCGCAGCCCAGCTCGCCCGCCAGCCGGACCGTGACGTCGACGTTCGCCTGGAACCTCGCCGAGTCGCCGGGCCTGGCCAGCAGGCCGCGATCGCCCGCCGCCATGTTCCCGGCGTCGAAGTTGAGCCCCGTGAGGCGCACCCCCGCGTCCTCGACGGCCTGCCGCAGCGAAGCCAGTTCCGCGCCCGCGGGGTCGGGGCCGTCGAACGGCCACCACATCTCCACGGCGTCGAACCCCGCCTTGGCCGCCGCGGCCGGACGCTCCAGCAGCGGCAGGTCCGTGAACAGGATGGACAGGTTGACGGTGAATCTCACGAGGACCCTCCCTCGCGCGTGGCGCGGAGGAGGCGGGCCGTCTCCGAGGGGGTGCGGCCGACGCGGACGCCGACGGCCTCCAGGGCCTCCTTCTTGGCCTGGGCCGTGCCGGACGAGCCGGACACGATCGCGCCCGCGTGCCCCATGGTCTTGCCCTCCGGCGCGGTGAAGCCGGCGACGTAGGCGACCACGGGTTTGGTGACGTTCGCGGCGATGTATGCGGCGGCCCGCTCCTCGGCGTCGCCGCCGATCTCGCCGATCATGACGATGGCGTCGGTGCCCGGGTCCTCCTCGAACGCCTGGAGGCAGTCGATGTGGGTGGTGCCGATGACCGGGTCGCCGCCGATGCCGACAGCGGTGGAGAAGCCGAGGTCGCGCAGCTCGTACATCAGCTGGTACGTCAGCGTGCCCGACTTGGAGACCAGCCCGATGCGCCCGGCGGAGGTGATGTCGGCGGGGATGATGCCGGCGGAGGACTGGCCGGGGCTGATCAGGCCGGGGCAGTTGGGCCCGATGATCCTGGTGCGGCCGCTCGCCAGCGCGCGGAAGCGTACGGCGTCGTGCACGGGGACGCCTTCGGTGATGACCACGCAGAGCGGGATGCCCGCCTCGACGGCCTCCTCCACGGCCGAGCCGGTGAACCGGGGCGGCACGAAGACCACGGAGACGTCGGCCCCCGTCTCGGCCATCGCCTCGCCCACGGAGCCGAACACGGGCACCGTCCGCTCGCCGAAGTCCACCGAGCGCCCGCCCTTGCCGGGTGTCACCCCGGCCACGATGTCGGTGCCCGCGGCGAGCATGCGGGCCGTGTGCCTGCTGCCCTCGGCGCCCGTCATGCCCTGCACGAGCACCCGGCTGTCCTTGGTCAGAAAGATCGCCATCATGCACCTGCCGCGAGTCTGGCCGCCGTCTCGGCGGCGCCGTCCATGGTCGAGACCTGGCGGACGGCCGGGTGCCTGGCGTCGCTCAGGATGCGCCGGCCCACCTCGGCGTTGTTGCCGTCCAGCCGTACGACGATGGGCCTGCCGTGGCCGCGTTCGCCGAGAAGTTCGAGTGCGGTGACGATGCCGTTCGCCACCGCGTCGCAGGCGGTGATGCCGCCGAAGACGTTGACCAGCACCGAGCGCACGCCGGGGTCGTCGAGGATGATCTCCAGCCCGTCGGCCATGACCTTGGCGGACGCGCCGCCGCCGATGTCCAGGAAGTTGGCGGGGGCGGCTCCCGCTCCGGCGACCACGTCGAGCGTGCTCATGACCAGGCCGGCGCCGTTGCCGATCACGCCGACCTCGCCGTCGAGCTTGACGTAGTTCAGTCCCTTGGCCCGGGCGCGGGCCTCCAGGCCGTCCGCGTGTTCCTCCTGCTCCCAGGAGTGCCGGAAGGCGGAGTTGTCGTCCAGGGTCACCTTGCCGTCGAGCGCCACGATCCGCTGGTCGGTGGTGCAGATCAGCGGGTTCACCTCGACCAGCAGGGCGTCCTCCGCGACCAGCACCCGCCACAGCTTCTCCAGCGTCTCGGCCGCCTGCTCGGGCAGCCCCGCCTTGGCGGCGAGCGCCCGCGCGGTCTCGGCGTCCACTCCGGACACCGGGTCGACGGGGAGCTTCACCAGCGCGTCGGGGTCGGTGGCGGCGAGCTCTTCGATCTCCATGCCGCCCTGGCTCGACACCATGGCCAGGAACCCTCCCTCGGCCCGGTCGACCAGGAAGGCCGCGTAGTACTCCTCGAACGGCACGGTCGCGGTCTCGACCAGCACGCTGCGCGCGACGTGCCCCTTGATGTCCATGCCGAGGACGCGGTCGGCCTCCACTTCCGCGGTGACCGGCCCCGCCGCGGTCCTGATGCCGCCCGCCTTGCCGCGTCCGCCGGTCTTGACCTGGGCCTTGATGACAACGGGCGCGTTCAGCTCGGCCGCGATCGCGCCGGCCTGCGCGGGGGTGGTGGCGACCCTGCCGGCGGGGACCGGGATCCCGTGACGCCCGAAGAGCTCCTTCGCCTGGTATTCGTACAGGTCCATTCGAGCCTCCTTTGTAGACGGTATACCGTATGGAATATCCCTCGTCTAGGGTCTCGACAGGGCTCCGTCGACTGGATATTCCATACAGTATGGAGAATGCAGTTCGAGACTGGCGTGGCCGCTCGTACCTTCCCGGGCCCGTCCCCGCCGACCGCAAGCGCATGTTCTGGCTGTCCTGGGCCGCCATGGCCGCGATCAGCCCGCTGCAGTACGGCTACGCCGCGCTGCTCGCCCAGAAGGAGCTGACCCTGCTGGCCGTCTGGATCGCCTGCCAGGCGGCGGGCGCGCTGCCCGCCCTTCACCTGGTGCGGCGCGGGCGCCTCAGCGTACGCGCGAGCCTGGCGCTCGGAGCCGCGCTGAGCGGGCTCGGCCTCGTCGCGGCGGCCCTCACGGTCGCGGCGCCGCCGGCCGAAGGCGCCGCCGCCGCGCTCGCGGGCGGCGCCCCGGGCTCCGTGAGCCTGGCCGCTCTCACCGGCTACGGACTGCTCGGCGGGCTGGGCGCGGGCCTGGTCTACGGCGTCTGCGGCGAGGTCGTCTCCTCCTGGTTCCCGGAACGGCCCGCCGCCCGCGTCGGCCTGATCACCGGCGCCTTCGGGTACGGGGCTGTGCCCCTGCTGCTCTGGGCCGGCATCGCTCCCGGCGCCACGCAGGCCGCCTTCATCACCGCCGCGGCCGTCGCGGTGGCGGTCATCGGGGCGGCCGCCCGCCACCTGCGGCTCCCCCCGGCCCTGTGGTGGCCCGGCGACGTCGACCCGCGCACGCACGCCCTCGACGCGGCACGGTTGCGCGTCACCCCGGAGGCGGCCAAGCAGTTCCTGCTCGCCCAGGCTCTGCGCACGCGGACGCTGCCCGCTCTCGCCCTGATCCTGACCTGCGCGGGCGCCGTGTCGGTCTTCGACGTGATCGTGGTCGCGGGCACGGGGACGTGGGGCGCCGTGGCCCTCATGGTGGCGCTGAACGGGGCCAGCAGGTCGGTGGCCATGCGCTGCTCGGAGCTGTTCGGCCGCAGGCGGGTGCTGGCCGCCGTGCTGGGCGCGCTCGCGGTCGGCCAGGTGCTGCTGGCCGCCGGCGGCGCGCACGTCGGCGGCTCGCCGGCGCAGGCGACCGTCAGCGCCGGCCTGCTCTGGCTCGGCGCGATCGCGGCCGGGCTGGGCGGTGGCGCCTTCTACCCGCTGCTCGCCAGCCTGGTGCGCGAGTTCTTCGGCACCGAGCGCGCCGGCGAGATCCACGCCGTCATCTACAGCGCCAAGGCGCTGGCGGGCGTCGGCGCCGTGGCCCTGGCCATGGCGGCCCTGACCGCTCCGGGCGCCGCGCTGCTGACCGCCGCCACCCTGGCCGCGCTGCCCGCGCTGGCCGCGCCCCGCCTGCGCATCCCCGGCCTGCCCGCGACGATACCGCTGTGATGAGACTCACGACCATGGACAATCGTTGGCCGGTATGCTGTAGGCAGTCGACCAAAAACTTTTAGCTCAGCCCTGGAGACGTGCCCATGTTGCTGTCGGATCAGGCCGGTCAGACGGCGGCCGCGAAGATTCCCCGTCCCGCCACGCTCCGGGAGAGCGTGATAGAGGCTATCCAAGAGCTCATCGTCTCCGGCCAGCTCAAGCCCGGCCAGCACCTCGTCGAGAGCGAGCTGGCCGAGCTGCTCGGGGTGTCCCGGCAGCCGGTCCGCGAGGCGCTGCAGCAGCTCAGCGGCGAGGGCTGGGTCGACCTGCATCCCGGCCAGGGGGCGTTCGTGCACGTCCCGACGCTTGAGGAGGCCGACCAGTTGCTGGCCGTCCGCACGCTGCTCGAGACCGAGTCGGCCCGGCTGGCCGCCGTGCACGCCGGCGAGGACGGCGTGAAACGGCTGCGCGCGCTGTGCTCCCGCGGCATCGCCGCGGTGCAGTCGGACGACGTCGACGCGGCCGTCGCCACCAACTCCGAGCTGCACGCCCTGGTGACCGATCTGTCGGGCAACAAGGTCCTCGCGGAGCTGGCCGCCCAGGTGGCCAGGCGCGTGCGGTGGTATCACACGCCGGTGGCCCGCCAGCGCGGCATGGCCTCGTGGGACGAGCACACCTCGCTGATCGACGCCATCGAGGCGGGCGACGAGGACCGCGCCGCCAAGATCATGCGTGACCACACGGAGCACACCCGCGCCTCCTACATGGAGCAGCGGGAGAACGAGCCCGTGGAGCCCGCGCCCAAGCCGGTGCGGCGGCGGCGCCCGCGCACGCCGGCCGCGAGCTGACGGCGCGCGAAGATCCGCGCGGGGTGGCCCGCGCGCAGGCCCGCGCGGGCTGACCGCGCGCCAGAACCCGCGCGGGTCTGACCCGCGCGGAGCGTCCAGAACGACCTGCTCGGACCCGCCGCGGGCTGACCTGCGGGGATGGCCCGCGGGGTGATCTGACGTTCACAGAAGACGACATGCTGCGTAACACCTCGGGCAGAGGATGCGTAGCAAAGATGGGAGGTGCATGACCGTGAAGGCGCTGATCCGCTTTCTCCTGGGTGATCCCGCGGGCCATTCCGCCGATGGCCGGGTGATCGGCCTCGGCCTCAGCACGGCGCTCAGGAAGCACTACTCCGCCGACGACGCGGAGCGCTACCTGCGCCAGTGGACCGCAGAGCACGACGTACGCAAGAGCCCTCGATGCTGAGTGCGTCGCCTGAACGTCGGTGAGTCGCCGGGGCGGTTGAGCTCCACACCCAGCTCGGCGAAGTGACGCGCAGGCACCTTTCGCCGCGGACATGCCGCTGAGCCGGCAGGGCCGTCGCCCCCCGCGCGCTTTCGGCCTCAGGTCCGGGCTCCAGCAACGTACGACGACCCGTCGGCGTCCGGCCACAGGGAACCACGGGTCTCGGCTGTTCCGAAACCAGTCTCCCGCCGGACATAGCCGACGCCGGCCGCGCTAGGGGACGAGGGAGACGCGGCCGGCCAGGGCGCCCGGTCGCGCGCCCTCCCACCCAGCACCGTCTCCACCCGCTCCGGCTCGTCCAACCGGAGGGCGATCCCGCCGGGAACCTCGCCGACCAGAATCACGCGAAGGCCGCCACCATTGGCGACGCCACACCTGTGGCCAGATCAAGCCTGTGCGCCGTCCCCGTGAACACCACCCGGCAGCGGCCGACGGTGATGACGGAGCACGTTTCCCATGGCCAGGACCCTCTTGCCCGTGTCGAGCGTCGTCACTCGTGGCTGACATCACCCAGCTAACGGTCCTTTCGTTCCATTAAGCCTGCTACAGTTGGTCTCGCCTTAACGGAACAAATGAACCGTTAGCTTGTGATGGGATGATCATGACCTCCTTCAAGCGAAGTCCTCGTACCAGGCTGCTGGTCCCGCTTGCGGCGACAGCGGTGCTGTCGACCGGCGCGGGATGCGCAAGCGCACCGCCCTCCGCATCGGCCGCCACCTCAGCTTGGGCCGCCGGCTGGATCGCCTCGCCGCAACGACCGAGTATCGGCTTCGAGCCGAACTGGTCCGAGGAAGGCTTCTCCAACCAGAGCGTTCGGCAGGTCGTCAGAACAACCGCCGGCGGCAGGAGCGTTCGCATCCGCCTGTCGAACCTCTACGGCACCTCACCACTGCGCGTCACCGGTGCCACCGTCGCACGAGCAGAAGAAGGCGCGTCCGTCAAGGCCGGCTCCGTACGGCATCTCAGGTTCGGGCGATCGACGTCGCTGACCATCCCCGCGCGCGGCCAGGCAGCCAGCGATCCGCTGCCTTTCGACGTCAGCGCCATGGATTCGCTGACCGTCACGTTGTACTTCGCGGGGACCACCGGTCCCGCCAGTTTCCACTCCCAGGCATATGCCACCAGTTACCGCGCCGCTGGCGACCACCGCACCGATCCGTCCGGGTCCGCGTTCACGCAGAGCACGCATTCGTGGTACTACCTCTCCGGACTCGATGTGACCGGCGGCGAACAGGGACGCGGCTCCGTCGTCACATTCGGCGACTCCATCACCGATGGTTTCGGCTCCACCAACGACGCCAACAACCGCTTCTCGGACGAACTGGCCGAGGTCTTCGACGCCTCAGGCAAGCCGCGGCCCGTACTCAACGCAGGCATCGGCGGAAACCTGGTGCTCAACGACTCCTCCTGGTATGGAGAGAAGTCGTCGGCTCGGTTCGATCGTGACGTGCTCGATCAGCCTGGAGTGGACACGGTCGTCATTCTGGAGGGCATCAACGACATCGGCTTCAGCGAGTCGGACACGCCTACCTACAAGCCGAACCCTGTCATTCCGGCACGCGAGCTGATCGCGGGACACCAGCGCCTCATCAAGAAGGCACACGCCAGGGGCATCAAGGTGATCGGCGCGACCCTGCTGCCCTTCAAGGGCTCGGATCACTGGGGAGATCACGCGGCGACCGCCAGCAACGAGCTCAACCGGTGGATCCGCACGTCCGGCGAGTACGACGCCGTGGTCGACCTCGACCGGACGATGGCCTCGCCGTCCGACCCGGATCTGCTCGATCCCGCCTACGACAGCGGTGACAAGCTGCATCCCAACGATGCCGGCTACCGTGCCATGGCTCAGGCAGTGGCCGCGGTGCTGCGGCCCTCGAAAGGCGCTGACGACCAGGGCTGACCGGCTGGCGGAACCCCGTCCCGCGACGACGGGACGAACGGCGACCACCGCGGCCCACGGCCGAAGGCCAGGTCATGACGCGGGGCGGGACAGACGCTCGCGCGCGCTTTCCTTCAGTATGACGAGGAAGGCGCTGACGAGCGCATCGGGGACGGTACGCGCGTAGGCGGTGAGCTCCCGGCGCACACCCGGTGACGGCCTGAGGGCGTAGCCCTCGTACCCGTCCGGCACGATGTTGGCGGGAACCAGGGCGGGCCCGAGGCCGGCGGCCGCGAGGATGGGCGCGGACGCGGTTTGTTCGGTCCGTACGGCGATGCTGGGCTGGAACGCGGCTCTCGCGCACGCCAGGTTCAGGACATCGGCAAGGCCGTTGTCGGGCGCGTAGTGCACCCAGCGGCGCTCACGTAGCTCCGCGAGATCCACCTCTGTGGCGTGACGGACGGCGAGGGGATCGTCACGCGAGACCGCGATGACGAAATCTTCGATGCCCAGCGTGTGTATCGGCCCCGTCCAGTCTGGCGGACGAGGCCCGATGGCCAAGTCTGCCTGCCCTCCCGTCATGGCCTTCGTCAGCTCATCCGAATGCCGGTGCTCGTAGAGGCGGACATCGACGTCCGGGTGGCGCCGGCTCCACAGGCGCAGGGCAGCAGGCAGCAGGCCGAGACTGATCGAATAGGTGGTCGCGAGCCTGAGCTCTCCGCCGGCCAGCCCCACCGATTGCCTGGCGGCGGAGAGAGCGTTGGCCGCGTCCGTGAGGACCGCCCGGGCGTGCGGCAGGAAAGCGCGTCCGGCCGGGGTGAGGTGCGCACCGCGTGATGCTCGTTCCAGCAGCGCGGCTCCGACGGATCGCTCAAGTGCCTGTATCTGATGGGACAGCGCGGGCTGTGTGACGTGCAGCAGCGCGGCTGCGCGCGTGAAGGAGCCCTCGTCCACGACGGTGACCAGGTATTCGATCTGACGCAGGCTTACCATGAACAGATTTTATCGGATCTATGAAAGATATGAGTTCGACTTATAGGCGTGGCTGCAACGAGACTCGTTCAACAGCCGACTCTCTCGGAAGGAGACCCACTGTGACATTCCTGGATAACCTCCCACTCGCGGGAGCCGTCGTAGGGACGGACTTCAGCGACTGGCCGGCGAGCCTCCGAGACGAGTTCCAGGCCAACGCTCACAACGGCCATGTCGGTGGGCTGCTGCTTCACGAATCCGAGCGAGTGCGCGTCTGGCAGATCAGGCTCGCCCCCGGCGAGCGGCTGCCGGCGCACCGGCACGTACTCGACTACTTCTGGACGGCGCTGACCGATGGACGCAGCCGCCAGCACACCCACGACGGCACCACGCGCGAAGTCTCCTACCGCCGCGGCGAAACCCGGGAGTACGTCTTCGGCGCCGGCGAATACCTGCTGCACGACCTGGAGAACATCGGCGGCGACGACCTGGCCTTCATCACAGTAGAACAAGTCCGCGGCGCGAACCCCCCGCTCCCGCTCAGCTGACGACGGCACCACGGCAAAGGCACGGCCCCATGGCAATCACCGACCCAGACGCGACCACCTACGTACGGCCACGCAATGCCCTGACGCCCCGCCAGGTCGGCTTCGCGGCCATGATCGGGAACGCGATAGAACTCTACGACTTCATCCTGTACTCCTTCATCGCGGCCAGTGTGTTCGGCCCGCTGTTCTTTCCCAGCTTCGAGCCGTGGCTCGGCACCCTGGCCGCGTTCTCGGGGCACGCTGTGGCCTTCCTCATCCGGCCGCTGGGCGCGACGGTGTTCGGCCGCATGGGCGACCGGCTCGGCCGCAGACCCGCGCTGCTGGCGTCACTGGCCATCATGGGCGTGGCGACGGTCGGCATCGGGCTTCTCCCGACCTATGCCGCGATCGGCGTGGCTGCCCCCATCATCCTGGTAGCGCTCCGGATGCTCCAAGGACTGGCCGTGGGCGGCGAGTATCCCGGCGCGGTCGTCGTCGCCGTTGAGCACGCGCCTCCCAGGCTCGCCACGCTCTACGGCGCCTTCCCCCAGATCGGAAACATGATCGGCATCCTCTCCGCCGGCGCATCGATGCTGATCGTCAACCTGGTGGTCGGACAGGCCACCTGGCAGGCCTGGGGCTGGCGAGTGCCGTTCCTGCTCAGCGGAGTCCTGGTCGTCTTCGGGCTTCTCCTGCGCAGCCGGCTTTCCGAGACACCGGAATTCGTCGAGGCGTCGAGCAAAGTGGCCACGCAACGCCGCGCCGCCTCCGGACAGTTCAGCACGCTCCTGCGCCGGGCACGGCGGCCGTTGCTGATCTGCGTGCTGATGTGGATCGGACCGGTCACCTTCGGCTACGCGTTCCTCACCAGCCTGCTGGCATACGTCGGAAAGTACCAACCGGAACTGTCCGCCGCGGACGTGCAGCTCGGACTGGTGCTGACCGGCTTGGCCCTGGTCGTTCTCGTGGCGATCAGCGGCAGATACGGCGACGCATGGGGCCGCGAGCGCATCGTGATCATCTCAGGCGTGCTGACGATGGCGTGGGCCATACCGTCCTACCTGCTGATCGGCACAGGCGACCGATACGCGCTGTGGCTGGCCATGATCGTGGGCGCCGTCTCATACGGGATCTTCGGTGGGGTGGTGCCGACCATGATGTCGCACCTGTTCCCGGTAGAGGTGCGCTACGTCGGCGTTGCGACCGTGATCGCGATCAGCGCGCTGGTAGGCGGCGGCTTGTTGCCGCTGCCCACCCTGGCCGCCGTAGGCGGTCTGGGCGGATCGCCCGTGCCGATGATGACGATGATGGGCCTGTCCGGTCTCGCCACCACGATCGGCGGCGTTCTGCTGCACCGCAATCGCGTCGCCCTTCGTGCGACGCGCTGAGCCCGTCGAGACACCATGCCTCTGGATCCGCAAGCTGCCGCTCTCCTGGACAGCACAACCAGGAACCGGGCCCCCACCGGCCGCATGACAGTCGCCGGCGCCCGCACCGGCATCTTGAAGTACCTCGAGTTGCAGGGCGAGCCGGAGCCCGTGGCCCACGTCCGAGACGTGACCATCCCCGGGCCGGCTTCCGCGCTGCCGGCCCGGGTCCACTATCCGCACGGCAAGCCCCCGTACCCGTGCCTCGTCCACTTCCACGGGGGCGGCTGGGTCAGCGGCGACCCCGAGATATACGACCGGCCTTCGCGCAGGCTGGCGAACGCCACAGGCTGCGCCGTCATCACTGTCGGCTACCGCAAGGCTCCGGAGAACCGCTTTCCCGCGGCGCTCGACGACTGCCACGCGGCCGTGTCGTGGATCGCCGAGAACGCCACCGACCTGCAGATCGACTCGAAGCGGATCGGTGTCTCCGGCGACAGCGCCGGCGGCAACCTGGCCACCGCGACATGCCTGCGCGTCCGCGACGCAGGCGGACCCGCCATCAGCCTGCAGATCCTCATCTATCCAGCCACCGACGCGGCCTGCGCGACCGCCTCCCACCAGACGTACGCGCAAGGCTACGGGCTGGAAAGCCGCACCATGCGATGGAACTGGGCCCAGTACCTGGGACCCCACGACCCGGCGGACCCCTACGCCTCACCGCTGCGGGCCCGCCTCGACGGGCTGCCGCCGGCACTCGTGATGACCGCCGAGTACGACCCGCTGCGCGACGAAGGCGAACTGTACGCCGCACGCCTGGCCATAGCCGGGACGACGGTCACGCACACCCGCTACGACGGAATGATCCACGCCTTCTACCTGGCCGGTCGTGCTGTCCAGCGCACCGACACCCTCTACACCCGGATCGGCGACGTGACGCGCAGGCACCTTCTGCCGTGACCAGCCATCACCATTGGAACAGGAGAACACCCGAATGAGCACCCAGCGCAAGGTCGCCCTCGTCGTCGGCGCCCAGGGCGTGATCGGCCGTAACCTGGTCGACCACCTGGCCACCTTCGACGACTGGGAGGTGATCGGCCTATCCCGCCGTTCCGCGCCGGACAGCGGCCGCCTCCGCAACATCTCCGTCGACCTGCTCGACCCGGAGGACTGCACCAAGAAGCTCTCCGGCCTGAACGAGGTCACCCACATCTTCTACACCGCCTACCAGGAACGGCCGACCTGGGCCGAACTCGTCCCGCCGAACCTCGCGATGCTCGTCAACGTCGTCGACGCCGTCGAGCCCTTCGCACAAGACCTCGCTCACATCAGCCTGATGCAGGGCTACAAGGTGTACGGTGCTCACCTCGGACCGTTCAAGACGCCGGCCCGCGAATCGGACCCGCACCACATGCCGCCGGAGTTCAACGTCGACCAGCAGGAATTCCTGGAGCGGCGGCAGCGGGGCAAGTCCTGGACATGGTCGGCGATCCGCCCGTCCGTCGTGTGCGGCTTCGCCCTCGGCAATCCCATGAATCTGGCCATGGTGATCGCCGTCTACGGCTCCATCGCCAAGGAGCTCGGCGTGCCCATGCGCTTCCCCGGCAAGCCGGGGGCCTACCACAGCCTCCTTGAGATGACCGACGCCGGGCTGCTCGCCAAGGCAACCGTCTGGGCAGCGACCGATCCCCGATGCGCGAACCAGGCGTTCAACATCAACAACGGCGATCTGTTCCGCTGGGACGACATGTGGCCGAAGATCGCCCAATTCTTCGATCTGGAAGTCGCCAGCCCGCTTCCCATGTCACTGGCCACCGTCATGGCCGACAAGGCGCCGCTCTGGGAGGAGATGACGCGCAAGTACGGCCTGGAGCCGCACACCTACGAAGAGCTGTCATCGTGGGGGTTCGGCGACTTCGTGTTCTCCTGGGACTACGACATGTTCGCCGACGGCACCAAGGCCCGGCGCTTCGGCTTCCACGACTTCGTCGACACCGAGGAGATGTTCCTCAACATCCTGTCCGGCATGCGCGAACGCCGCATCATCCCCTGAGCCGATGGAGCCGCTCCACCGAACTGTGCGTTCGGTGGAGCGAGACGGTGTTCAGGGCATGTCGCGGCGACACCAGCAAGCCACGTCCTTAACGGGTCATTGGTGCCGATAGCATCGGCGTGATGCAGGAGCCTCCATGAATCAGGATTCCCGCTCGGCAGGGACGGTGCGTCCTGGCGGTCGCACAGCCCGAGTGCGTGCCGCGGTGCTCGAGGCAACCCAGGACGAGCTGATGGAACGCGGCTTCCATGGATTGGTCATGGATCACGTGGCGTCACGAGCAGGCGTGGGCAAAACCACCTTGTACCGTCGCTGGGGAACAACCGCAGGTCTCGTGACTGATCTGATGAGGGAACTCGCCGAGCAGTCGGCTCCGCACGCCGACACGGGAACCATCGAAGGAGACCTTCGCGCTCATGCTGCCAATGTTCTCCACGGCATCACCGACGAGCGCCTGGGCCCGACACTCGAAGCCATGATCACAGCTGCCACCTGCGACGGAGGCGCGGCCGACGCTCTTCGAGCGTTCTATGTCCGTCGCATCCACGAGTGGGAAGAGTGCGTCGACCTGGCCATCGCGCGCGGCGAGCTTCCGCCGGGCACCGACGGCGAGGAAGTCATCCGGGCCGTCTCCGCGCCCATCTACTATCGCCTGCTGGTCACCCGGGAGGTCATCGATGCGGCTGTCGCCGAGCGGGCGGCTCTGCGCACTCTGGCCGCCGCCCGCGCGGGGGCGTTCGTCGGACCAAACACGTGAGATGGATGTCCCGAGCTGCCGGTACGGCCTGCGCGCACGCGCCCCGCCCCGCAAGCCCAGTGCCCCGCAACCCAGCCCATTCCCTCGTCTCCGGCTTCCAAGGAGCCCGCCATGGACCTTCACCTCTCCGGCAAGGTCATTCTCGTCACCGGTGCGACCAGCGGCATCGGCCTGGCTACCGCCCATCTGCTCGCCGGGGAAGGAGCTCAGGTCGTGGCGATCGCCCGCGGCACCTCCCCTCAGCCCGCGCTGCCGTCCGCCACACAGCTCATCCGCGCCGACCTCACCGATCCGGCGGTCGCGACGCAGGTCGTCGCACAGATCATGGACCGCCACGGCAAGCTCGACGGACTGGTCAACAACGCGGCCGCCCTGATCTCCCGCGACTCGTTCGCCGACATCGACGACGACCAGTGGCACGCCACCTTCGAGCTCAACCTGCATTCAGCTGTCCGGCTCACGCGAGCTGCGCTGCCGATCCTGACGCAGAACCCCGGGGGAGGCAGCATCGTCCACGTCGCCAGCGAGGCGGCCCGCATGCCCGACGCGTCCATCGCCGACTACGCCGCGTCCAAGGCGGCACTGCTGTCGGTGTCGAAATCCCTGGCCGCGGCCCTCGGCCCGGCCGGGGTGCGCTCCAACATCGTTTCTCCGGGCCCTACGCGCACCGCGCTCTTCGACGCTCCTGGCGGCTTCGCCGAGCAACTGGCCCAGCGTTTCGACCTGCCGCCGGCAGACGCCGTCGACCACTTCATCCGCGTCGAGCGGCGCCTGCCCACCGGGCGCATCGGCACCCCGGAGGAGGTGGCCGGCGTCATCGCCTACCTGCTGTCCCCCCGCGCCGCCCAGGTCACCGGCGCCGAATGGGCCATCGACGGAGGAGCCCTGCGCCAACTGTGAGACGGCAGCACGACGTGCACAAGAGTCCCCGTCCCTGGGCAGGCGCCCTTGGGCACGTCGTTGTGAGCATGCCGCCGAGCCGCGGCAGGGGCGGTGCCGCCCCCGCGCGCGGCCTCGGCCTCGGGTCCCGAGGCGCGTCAGCGGTCGGCAGGCTCCGGCTCCACCTCCTTCGCCCTGGCGTCGCGGGACGACTTCATCAGGCTCAGCACCGTGGTCACCGCCAGGGTGCCGAGGATGACGCCGAGAGAGACCATGATCGGGATCTCCGGCGCCCACGACACGCCGTCGTGGTGCAGGGCCTCGAGGATCAGCTTCACCCCGATGAACGCCAGCACCACCGACAGCCCCTTGCTCAGGTAGACGAGCCGGTCCAGCAGCCCGCCGATGAGGAAGAAGAGCTGCCGCAGCCCCATGAGGGCGAAGGCGTTGGCGGTGAACACCAGATAGGGCTCCTTGGTGAGCCCGAAGATGGCCGGGATGGAGTCGAGTGCGAACAGCAGGTCGGTCGTCCCGATGGCGACCATCACGATCAGCATCGGGGTGACCATCCTGCGGCCCAGATGCACGGTGAGCCGGGCGCCGTGATAGGTGTCCGTGGTCGGGAGCACCCGGCGCACCGTGCGCAGGGCGAGGTTCTCGGAGAACTCCGCGTCGTCGTCCTCGTGGCCGATCAGCTTCCACGCGGTGTAGACGAGGAACGCGCCGAAGACGTAGAAGAGCCAGTCGAACCTGGAGACCGCCTCGGCGCCGGCCGCGATGAAGGCGCCGCGCATCATCAGCGCCAGGATGATGCCGATGAGCAGCACCTTCTGGCGATACTGACGCGGCACCTGGAATCGGCTCATGATCAGCAGGAAGACGAAGAGGTTGTCCACGCTGAGCGAATACTCGGTGATCCACCCCGCGAAGAACTCCCCGCCGTGCGCGGGGCCCGACAACAGGAGCAGGCCGGCGCCGAAGGCCACGGCCAGACCCACGTAGAACGACACCCACCCCACACATTCCCTGAAGGAGGGTTCGTGCGGGTTGCGGGCGACGAGGTAGAAGTCGAACGCGAGCACGATGCAGAATCCGCCGATCGTGGCCAGCCAGACCCAGACGGGCAGGTTCATCGACGCGACCCCTTCCTGGTCGCCTGCAGCGCCTGGGCGTGCCTGATGTACTGGCCGAGCAGCGCCTTGGCCTCAGGGTTCGCGCCGGCCCTGCGCATCAGCCAGTGCGGCATGAGCCGCTCGTGCAGCCAGACGAAGCCGATCGCGAAGCCGAGCGCCACCATCGCCTGGTACGCCAGGAACGGCAGCACGCCGTCGGCCATGCCGACCCCGGCCACGCTCTCCTGCATGAGCCGGGACACGGGGAAGGCCGCCATCCAGAACAGTCCGACGGGCCCGAAGGTGCCGGGCCGGAACACGCCGTGGCCCAGGAGCACGCCGTACAGCCCGCCGAAGAGGCCGAGCGGCACGGCGAGCGCGAGGGCCGACAGCGCGGCCATCCCGGTGGGCTGCCCCGCGAGCAGGGTCAGCCCACCGGCCATGGCACCGGCGGCGGCTCCGATCGACGCCCCTGGCAGGGCGAGTTCGAGGCTGTGCCGTCCGATCATCAGCCCACGACCACGCCATAGGCGAACAGGCTGTAGAACAACATCCCCAGGTAGAACACCGCGCCGAACCCGATGATCACGTTGGTCCACCACTTGGGCCTGATCGGTTTGGGCAACATGCGGTTGTTCACCAGGAGCAGGGTCACGCAGTACGCGCCCATCGCGAACGTCGACAGGAACGCCAGCGTGTCCAGGATCCCGCTGGGTCCGTCGGCCGGGCCGAACAGCAGGATCAGGATGCCGAAGATGATCACACCCCAGAGGAAGATCGCGTACAGGTGCGACATGCGGATCTTCTTCGCGCCGGGCACGAAGTTGTACGTCATGTCGGCCTGGCCTCTGGAGAAGGAGTCGAACAACCCCAGCGTCGCGTTCAGGCCGATGAGCGCGATGAACCCGAGGAAAACCACCCCGAGTACCGAGCTGCCCGCGGAGGAGACCGCGTCCGCCATCGCGGTGAGCGCCACCTCCCGGTCATCGCCTGCGATCACGTCGCGCACGCCCGGGTTCTGCCGCACCGCCGACTGGGCGATCACCGTGAAGGAGATCGTGACCAGCATGGTGATGCCCCAGAACAGAAGGAGGGCGTCGAAGGTGACCCAGCGCCGCCAGCCCTTCCACTTGGCCATCTCAGCCGGGTCGTCGGTGTCGAACATGAACCCGCGCGAGGGCATCTCCTCCTGCTCGCCCGCGTGCCGCAGCCCGCGGACCTTCGGCATGTGCGCGCCCATGCCGGCGCCGGAGTCACGCAGGTGCAGCGTGTACCACATCTGCTGCATACCCGACGGGCCGGCGAACGCGCACGCCCCGACGATCACCGGGAACCAGGCCGCGGTCATGGCCTCCGGCGGCAGGTAGCCGAAGGAGAACATGCCGGTGATCGTGGTGACCACGTCGTTGAAGGTGCCGACCATGGCGGCGACCACGGCCGTGCCGAGCACGAGCGCGCCGATGAGCAGCGACAGCACGTTCTCCAGCACGTTGTAGATCACCTTCGCCAGGCTGAAGATCACGCCCACGAGGATCAACCCGGCGACCGCGGTCACCACCCAGGGTATTCCGCTGATCTCCTCGAACGCCGCCGCTCCCGCCGACAGGTGCCCCGGCCAGATGTAGACGGCGATGGCGACGATGAAGAAGAACCACATCAGCGGCTTGAACACCCTGGCCGCGCCGGAGAAGATGCTCTCCCCCGTGGCCATGGCGTACCGCGCCATCTCCAGCATCACCACGGCCTGCAGGGTGACGCCGATCAGGAACAACCACCGGATCTCCGGCCCGAACAGCAGCACCAGCCGGGGCCACATGTACGACTCTCCCATGCCCACGCCCAGGGCGACGAGGAAGACCGTCGGCCCGAGAATGTGCACCGAGGGAGGCGCGTCGGGGAGTTTCCTGATGGGCATCGGCTCGAGCCGGCCCGCTTTCCATACTCGTTCGTCCTCCACCGGTGGCGCGGCCTGCGCCGCCGGTGGTGTGTTCGATGTGTCCACCTACGGACCTCCTGGGGGGTTGTTGCCTTTCTGCGCTGCTGCCCCGAATGGCCCCCTCGCCTGGCTGCTGTGCGATCTATCGGCTCTGGCCCAGCAGCCCGGCCGCCCTGGCCCAGCGGTACTTCGCACCGAGGACCGCCACGGGCTTCTCAGTCGTGTACGGGTACGCGACCACGCCATGCTCGAACAGGTATTCGCTGGCCTCCTCAACTTCGGTGTCCCCGGCGAGCGACGCCACGACCGGCTTGACGTTGCCCTTCTGCCGCTCCTCGGCCACGACGCGGGCGATGAGCTCGGCGAAGACCATCGGCGGCGTCACGATCGTGTGCCAGTAGCCCAGGACGAGCGCGTGGATGCGCTCGTCGGCCAGGCCGAGGCGGACCGTGTTCTCGTACGTCGATGGCGGTTCGCCGCCGGTGATGTCGATGGGATTGCCCGCCGCCCCGAAGGGCGGGATGTAGGCGCGGAAGGCCTCGTCCAGGTCGGGCGGGATGTCCATGAGCGTCAGCCCGGCGTCGACGATGGCGTCGGAGAGCAGCACGCCCGAGCCGCCCGCCCCGGTGATGATGACGACGTTCTCGCCCTTGGGCGCGGGCAGGATCGGCAGCGCGCGGGCGTACTCCAGCATGTCGTTGAGGCCCGGCGCGCGCACCACCCCGGCCTGCCGGAGGATGTCGTCGTAGACCTTGTCGTCGCCTGCCAGGGCCCCGGTGTGCGAGCCGGCCGCCCGCGCGCCCATCGCGGTGCGTCCCGCCTTGAGCACGATGACCGGCTTCTCCTTGACCACGCGGCGGGCGGCGTCGACGAAGCCGCGCCCGTCCTTGAGGTCCTCCAGGTGCATGGCCACGGCCTTGGTGTTGTCGTCCTGCTCGAAGAAGGTGAGCAGGTCGTCCTCGTCCACGTCGGCCTTGTTGCCGACGCCGACGATGGCGGAGACGCCCATCTTGGTGGTGCGGCTGAAGCCCAGGATGGCCATGCCGATGCCGCCGCTCTGCGAGGTCAGCGCCACGCTGCCCTTGACGTCGTACGGCGTGCAGAACGTCGCGCAGAGGTTCTCCGGCGTGTAGTAGTAGCCGTAGATGTTGGGGCCCAGCATGCGCACGCCGTGCCTGCGCGCGATCTCGACGATCTCCTGCTGGCCCTCGACGTTGCCCGTCTCGGCGAACCCCGACGGGATCATGACGGCGCCCGCCACGCCCTTCTTCCCGGTCTCCTCCAGCGCCGCCGCGACGAACTTGGCGGGGATGGCGAACACGGCCACGTCCACGTCGCCGGGGACGTCGGAGATGCTCTTGTACGCGGGCAGCCCCATGATCTCGTCGGCCTTGGGGTTGATCGGCAGGATCTGCCCCTGGTAGCCGCCGTTGATGAGGTTGCGCATGACGGAGTTGCCGATCTTGCCGTTCTCCGCGGAGGCGCCGATCACCGCGACCGAGCGCGGCTTGAAGATCCGCGTCATCTGCCGGAGGATCTCCTCGCGCGGCAGCCGGGTGACCTCCGCGGGCTTGTCCCCGATGAGGATGCGCACGTCGGCGGCGACCGCGCCGTTCGCGTCGGCGAAGACGGGGTTGAGGTCGACCTCGATGATCTCGGGGAAGTCGGTGACCAGCCGGCCGACCCGCTCGATCAGGCCCGCGAGCGCCTCCCGGTTGGCGGGTTCGGCGCCGCGAGCACCACGGAGGACTTCTGCCGCCCTGATGTTGTCCAGCATCCCAAAGGCATCTTCGCCCGAAAGCGGGGCAAGCCTAAAGGTAACGTCCTGCAAAACTTCGACCAGGACACCACCAAGCCCGAAGGCGACGACCTTGCCGAACGTGGGGTCGGTGACGGCGCCCACGATGACCTCGTGGCCGCCGCCGACCAGCTGCTGCACCTGGATGCCGTCGATCTTCGCGTCGGGGTTGTAGGCGCGGGCGTTGGCCAGGATCGTGTCGTAGCCCTCCCGCACCTCGTCGGCGCTCTTCAGGCCGACCAGCACGCCGCCGGCGTCCGTCTTGTGCAGGATGTCGGGCGAGACGATCTTGAGGACGACCGGGAGCCCGATCTTCTCGGCGATCTCCGCCGCCTCCGCGGCCGACGTGGCCAGCCCCTCGCCCGGGGTCGCGATGCCGTACTCCTCGCACAGCCTGCGTCCTTCGGGTGCTGTCAGGGCGGTGCGCCCTTCGGCGAGCGCCTTGTCGATGACTTCCCTGACCGTGCCTATGGTCGCGCTCCCTACGGGCACTCGCTGGGTGCGCTGGTCATGAGCGCCGCCGCTGTCGGGCCCTACTCGCCGCTCCACTTAGATGACTCCGTTCGTCTTGAGTTCGGCAAGCTCGTCCGCGCTGACGCCGAGCTCGCCGTAGATGTCCTGGTTGTGCTCGCCGAGCAGGGGCGGTGTGACGACGTCCACCGGAGAGTCCGACAGCTGCAGCGGGCTGCCGACCGTCACGAACTCACCGCGCTCCGGGTGGTCGACCTTGACGACGATGCCCTCCTCGCGCAGGCTCTCGTCCTCCACCAGCTCCTTGGTGGACAGGATCGGCCCGCAAGGGACGTTGGCGCCGTTGAGCCGGTCGAGCACCGTCCACTTGTCGTGGCGGATCGTCCACTCCTCGATGAGCTGGAACATCTTGTCCAGCTTGGTCAGCCGCGCCTCCGGCGTCGCCCACTCGGGGTCGTCCGCCAGCTCGGGACGGCCGATGATGTTCGCGATCGGCTCCCAGCCGACCGGCTGCACGATCACGTAGATGTAGTCGTTGGGGCCTCCGGGAGCGCAGCGCACCGCCCAGCCCGGCTGGCCGCCGCCGCTGGCGTTGCCCGAGCGCGGCACCTCGTCGCCGAACGTCTTGTTGGGATACTCGCGAAGCGGGCCGTGCGCCAGCCGCTGCTGGTCGCGCAGCTTGACCCGGCACAGGTTCAGCACGGCGTGCTGCATGGCCACCTGTACGCGCTGGCCGCGCTGGGTCTGCTCGCGCTGGTAGAGGGCCGCCAGGATGCCGGCGACCGCGTGGATGCCGGTGCCCGAGTCGCCGATCTGCGCCCCGGTGGCCAGCGGCGGGCCCTCCTCGAAGCCCGTGGTGCTCATCGAGCCGCCCATCGCCTGCGCGATCACCTCGTACGCCTTGAACTTGGCGTACCGGCCGGAGCCGAAGCCCTTGATCGAGGCGTAGATGAGGCGGGGGTTGAGCTCCTGGAGGCGTTCCCAGGTGAAGCCCATGCGGTCGACCGCGCCCGGCCCGAAGTTCTCCACCAGGACGTCCGCGTTCTTCACGAGCTCGGTGAAGAGCTCCTTGCCGCGCTCGCTCTTCATGTTGAGGGTGATGCTGCGCTTGTTGCAGTTGAGCATCGTGAAATAGAGGCTGTCGACGTCTGGCACGTCACGGAGCTGCTGCCGGGTGATGTCGCCTTTGGGTGCTTCCAGCTTGACCACGTCCGCGCCCAGCCACGCGAGCATCTGGGTGGCGGACGGGCCGGACTGGACATGGGTCATGTCGAGGACGCGGACACCTTCGAGAGCCTTCATGTCGCTTTTCCCCTACTTGTACATGGTCTGGTTCATCGTTCCGGGGGCGTAGACCTCCGGATCGACCCATACGTTGATCAGTGAGGGCTTGCCCGACTCCCTGGCCCGCTCCAGCGCGGGACGGATGTCGGCCGGGTCCCGGACCTCCTCGCCGTGGCCGCCGAGGAGCTTGGCGAACTCGCCGTAGCGGATGTCGCCTAGGGTGTTGCCGACGCGCGCGCGGTCCTCGCCGTACTTGGCGGCCTGGCCGTACCTGATCTGGTTCATCGAGGAGTTGTTGCCGATGACCCCGATGAACGGCAGGTCGAAGCGGACCATCGTCTCGAAGTCCCAGCCGGTCAGGCTGAAGGCGCCGTCGCCGAACAGGCACAGCACCTCCTTGTCGCGCCGCGCCTGCTTGGCCGCCATCGCGAAGGCGGTGCCGACGCCGAGCGTGCCGAGCGGCCCCGGGTCCATCCAGTGGCCGGGCGACTTCGGCTGCACGACCTGGCCGGAGAAGGTGACGATGTCGCCGCCGTCGCCGATGTAGATGGTGTCCTCGGTGAGGAACTCGTTGATCTCGTGGACGAGGCGGTAGGGGTCGATGGGCTGGGCATCGGAGTGCTGGCGGGGCAGGCGCTTCTCGTACGCCTGGGTCTCGACCGTGCGCAGCTCCTCGAGCCACGCCTTGCGCTTGGCGGCGGCGTCCCCGATACGGCCGCTCGCCGCCTGGGCCGCGGCGGAGAGGATGAGGCCGGCGTCGCCGACGATGCCGAGGTCGATGTCCCGGTTCTTGCCGACGGTGCGGTAGTCGAGGTCGATCTGGACGACGGTCGCGGTCGGCGACAGGCGCTTGCCGTACCCCATCCTGAAGTCGAACGGGGTGCCGACGATGATGATCAGGTCGGCCTCGGTGAAGGCGTACCTGCGGCTGAGCTGGAAGTGGTGCGGGTCGCCCGGCGCGAGCGTGCCGCGGCCCGAGCCGTTCATGTACGCGGGCACGTTGAGCGCCCTGACGAAGTCGATCGCCGCGTCGGTCGCCCGGCACGTCCAGACCTGGCTCCCGAGCAGGATGGCCGGCTTCTCGGCGTGCGCCAGCAGGTCGGCGAGCCGCTCGATCGCCTCGGGGTCGCCTGCCTGGCGGGTGGAGGCCCGGTAGCGCCCGGTCTCCGGGATCCGCGCCTTCTCGAGCGGGACCTTCGCGTCGAGCACGTCGCGCGGGATCTCCAGGAACGACGGGCCGGGAGCGCCGTGGTAGCACTCGCGGAAGGCCATGGACACGATGTCGGCCACCCGTTCCGTGCTCGGCACCGTGGCCGCGAACTTGGTGATGGGGGCCATCATGTCCACGTGCGGCAGGTCCTGGAGCGAGCCCATCTTGTGCTGGCTCAGAGCCCCCTGGCCGCCGATGAGCAACATGGGGCTCTCGGCGCGGAAGGCGTTGGCCACGCCGGTGACCGCGTCGGTCGTGCCCGGTCCGGCGGTGACCACCGCGCAGCCGGGCTTGCCGGTGATGCGCGCGTATCCGTCCGCGGCGTGCGCGGCTACCTGTTCGTGGCGTACGTCTATGACCTCGATGCCCTCATCGACGCAGCCGTCATAGATATCGATGATGTGGCCGCCGCAGAGCGTGTAGATCACTTCTACGCCCTCGGCCTTGAGCGCCTTGGCTACGAGATGACCGCCAGAGATCGTTTCCGACATCCTTCAACCCTTTCCGGGGGACGGAGCGCTGTCTTCCGCATACTGCATACCGTATGAACGCAATGGTTACTCCCTCCTGAACGGCCTGTCTAGCCCCCCGGGGGCAACTCGATCAGCTCGACCTGCTCACCGGACCACCCCGCAGGCACCACGGCCAGGGCATCCGCGAGCGCGGCGCCCCACAACGAACCGGGCCGGTCATGTCCCACAGGCACGGCCCCGCGGCCGGACCTCCTGACCGGCACCAGCCGCGTGTCCCTCGGGTGCACCCTGACCGGGCCGGCGAGCGCGCTCGTCTCCCTGCCGATTGATGTGCCGATTGATGTGCCGATTGATGTGCCGGCCGATGCGCCGGCCGATGCGCCCGCCGCCTCGCGCACGATCGGGGCCAGCAGGGTGAGCGCCGCGGCGAGGGCCGCGAACGGGTTGCCCGGCAGCCCCACGACGAGCCCGCCGCCCGGCAGCCGGGCCAGCATCTGCGGGTGCCCCGGGCGCACGGCCACGCCGTCGACGAGAAGCTCCGCCCCGAGCTCGGCCAGCACCCCCCGGAGGTGGTCGGCCGGCCCTTTCGACGACGCCCCGCACACGACGGCCACGTCGCCGCCCTTCCCCGTCGTGAAGGGCGGCCCGGCGAGGGCCTCGCGGAGGGCGCCGGGACCGTCGGGCAGGCGGGTCGTGCCGACGACGCGGCCGCCCGCCCACTCCACGAGGCCGGGCAGGAACGGCCCGATGGCGTCGCGGACCCGGCCTGGCGCGGGGAGTCCTTCGTGCACCACCTCGTCGCCGGTGACCAGGACCGTCACCCGGATCCGGGGCCGCACCCGCAGGGTGTCGTGGCCGAGCGAGGCGGCCAGCCCGAGCACGGCGGGAGTGACCGTGGAGCCCGCCCCGAGCACGACCGCGCCCTCGGCGACGTCCTCGCCCCGCCGCCGGATGTGCCGCCCGGCCTCGACCGCGCCGCCCACCCACAGGGGATCCGTCCCCGGACGTCGCTGCGGCCCCGGGACCGCGCGGGCGTCCGGACGTCCGGGAGACGGTGCCGCGATCGCGTGCTCGTAGGGCAGCACCGCCTCCGCCCCCGCCGGGGCGGGTGCGCCGGTGGCGATCTCCACCGCCTCACCCGCCCGCAGCACTCCCCCGTACGGCGCTCCCCCGGCCAGGACGCCGCCCACCACCAGCCACGGCCCGGGGCCCGCCACGGCGTAGCCGTCCATCGCCGCGACGTCGACCCCCGGCACCGGCACCAGGGCCGTCACGGGGGCGGCCAGGCGGCGGCCCAGCGCCTCCTGGAGCGGGACCCGCGCCGGCTCCAACCGCCCCACCGACCGTGCCGCGAGGGCCCGCGCGGCGGCCCATGACATCGCTTCCACCACTGGTTCATGCCGAACAACGGTCACAGGTACGCTCCTTGACCCGACTTTTTCCATACTGTATACCGAATGCACGGTGGGTCTCGTCCAGCGATCCACCGCAGGCGGCGGAGAATTCGCGCCTACAGTTCCCCGCGTCCAGCGAGCTACTGCAGGCAGCGGAGATCCGCGCCTCCGGTGGGGTCGCGACGGCGGCCCACCGCTGTACGGGGGCCGTACAGACAGTCCGACGCGAGAACGGAGCGGATGATGAAGGTCGCTGTTCTTGGCGCCGGCGCCATCGGCGCATACGTGGGGGCCGCCCTCCACAGAGCGGGAGTCGAGGTGCACCTCATCGCCAGAGGCGAGCACCTGCAGGCGATACGCGCCGCCGGTGTGCGGGTGCTCACCCCCAGGGGCGATTTCGTCGCCCATCCCCATGCCACCGACGACCCCACCGAGGTCGGCCCGGTGGACCACATCTTCCTGGGCCTCAAGGCGAACAGTTACGCCTCCGCAGGCCCCATGATCCGGCCGCTTCTGCACGAGGCCACGAGCGTCATCGCCGCGCAGAACGGCATCCCGTGGTGGTATTTCCACGGACTCAAGGGCCCGTACGAGGGCTACCGCATCGAGAGCGTCGACCCGGGCGGCGCGGTGACGGCCGCGCTGCCGCTGCACCGGGCGATCGGCTGCGTGGTCTACGCCGCCACCGAGATCGAGGCTCCGGGCGTGATCCGCCACCTCGAGGGCACCAGGTTCTCCATCGGCGAGCCGAACGGCGAGCTGACCGAGCGGTGCGCCGCCTTCAGCCAGGCAGCGGTGGAGGGCGGGCTGAAGTGCCCGGTGGAGCGTGATCTCCGCCGGGATGTCTGGATCAAACTCATGGGCAACATCGCCTTCAACCCGATCAGCGCGCTCGCCAGGGCGACGATGGCCGGGATCTGCCGCCACGACGGCACCAGGGAACTGGTCGTGGCGATGATGCGGGAGACGGTCGAGGTGGCGCAGCGGGTGGGCTGCGATCCCGGCATCTCGATCGAGCGCCGGCTGCGGGGGGCCGAGAAGGCCGGCGAGCACAAGACGTCCACGCTCCAGGATCTGGAGAAGGGTAAACCGCTGGAGCTCGACGTGCTGCTGGCGGCGGTGGTCGAGCTGGCCGACCTCACCGGAGCGGAGGTGCCGACCCTGCGCGCGATCCACGCTGTGAGCGATCTGCTGAACGCGAACCTTGTCCGCGCGGTCTAGCTGGGAATACCGTGATTGTATACAGAATGGAGGGATCATGAGCTATGACCGCCTGACCCATCCACTGGTGCGCGAGAACGGCGTGCTGCGCAGGGCGAGCTGGGAGGAAGCGCTGGAGCGCGCGGCGGAGGGATTCCGCCGCAACGTCGCCAAGCACGGCCCCAACTGCTTCGCCATGCTGTCGTGCGCCCGTTCCACCAACGAGATGAACTACGTCGGGCAGAAATTCACCCGCGTGGTAATAGGCACCAACAACGTGGACTCCTGCAACCGCACGTGCCACGCGCCGAGCGTGGCCGGTTTGTCGGCGGTGTTCGGCAGTGGCGGCGGCACCTCCTCCTACCAGGAGGTCGAGGACACCGACGTGATCGTCATGTGGGGTTCGGCGGCCAGGAACGCCCACCCCATCTTCTTCCAGCACGTCCTCAAGGGCATCCGCAAGGGCGCGCGGATGTTCGCGGTCGACCCCCGCCGCACCGGCACAGCCCAGTGGGCCGACCTGTGGCTGGGGCTCAACGTCGGCACGGACATCCCGCTCGCCCACGCGGTGGCCCGCGAGATCATCCACTCCGGCCTGCACAACGAGGCGTTCATCGAGCGGGCCACGATCGGCTTCGAGGAGTTCAAGGAGTCGGTCGAGCCGTGGACGCTCAGCGCGGCCGAGCAGGTCACCGGCGTGCCCGCGGCCGCCATCCGCGAGCTGGCCCACGCCTACGCCCGCGCCGACCGCGCCCAGCTGTGCTGGACGCTCGGCATCACCGAGCACCACAACGCCACCGACAACGTACGGGCACTGATCAACCTGTCCCTGCTGACCGGCCACGTCGGCCGCTACGGGTCGGGCCTGTCGCCGCTGCGCGGGCAGAACAACGTGCAGGGCGGCGGCGACATGGGCGCCATCCCCAACCGCCTGCCCGGCTTCCAGGACATCCTCGACCCGGACATCAGGGCCAGGTTCGAGAGCGCGTGGGGCCGGCCGATCCAGCCTTCGTACGGGCACAACCTCACCGAGATGCTCGAGGCGATGGCCGAGGGCGAGGTCACCACCTGCTATCTGATCGGTGAGAATCCCGTGCAGTCGGAGGCCGACTCGCTGGCCTGCGTCAAGCGCCTGTCCATGCTCGACCACCTCGTCGTGCAGGACATCTTCCTCACCAAGACCGCCCAGATGGCCGACGTCGTGCTGCCGGCCAGCGCCGCCTGGTGCGAGGCGGACGGCACGTTCACCAACAGCGAGCGCCGCGTCCAGCGGGTGCGCAAGGCCCTGGAGCCGCCGGGCGAGGCCCGCGACGACATCTGGATCATGTGCGAGATCGCCCGCAGGCTGGGCCACGACTGGCATTACGACGGCGCGGAGGAGGTCTGGAACGAGCTGCGCGCCCTGTCCCCGCAGCACACGGGCATGACCTACCAGCGGCTGGCCGACCTGCAGGGCATCCAGTGGCCCTGCCCGTCGGAGGACGAGCTGGAGCCCCCGTACCTGCACGGCAGGCTCTGGGAGAACGACCCGTCGAAGCGGGGCACGCCGGCGCCGTTCGCGGTGTTGCGGCACTCGCCGCCGGTGGACCTGCTGGACGACGAGTATCCGCTGCGGCTGACCACGGGCCGCCGGCTCGACTCCTACAACACGGGCGTGCAGTCGTCCGGTTTCGCCTCGCCGCTGCGCCGCGGGGAGACCATCGAGCTCTGCCCCGAGGACGCCGAGCGGCTCGGGCTGACCGAGGGCGAGGAGGTGCGGATCACCTCGCGGCGCGGCTCGGTGACCGCCCCGGTGTACATCGACCCCGCCCTGCGGCCGGGGCTCGTGTTCATGACGTTCCACTTCCCCGACGAGGTGGACACCAACTCCTTGACCATCGAGGCCACCGACCCGATCTCGGGCACGGCCGAGTTCAAGGCCGCCGCCGTACGCGTCGAGAAGCTCGTCAAGGCTGGGTGATCAGATGGATCTGAGATTTCGTGGTGCGGAGCCGTCCGAGGAGGAGCGCGCGGCGGTCGACGCCCTGCTCGGGCCGCCCGCCTCCGCCTGGGACGGCGGCTCGCGGACCGCGGCCGACCTGCGCTTCGCTGCCCGCGCCGAGGCCGCCCGCGACCAGCTGCTGCCGGCGCTGCACGCGGTCAACGACCGGGTCGGGTGGATCAGTGAGGGGGCGCTGGAGTACATCTGCCGCCGCCTGACGATCCCGCCGGCCGAGGCGTACGGCGTGGCGACGTTCTACGCGCTGTTCTCCGTGAAGCCCAGGTCGACGCGGATGTTGCACGTCTGCACCGACCTGGCCTGCCAGGCGAAGGGCGCGGAGTCCGTGCGCCGGCGCGTCGAGGACCACTTCGGCCCGGCGGGCACGTCGTGGCAGGAGAGCCCCTGTCTGGGGATGTGCGAGCGGGCCCCGGCCGCGCTCGCCCTTGAGGCGGGCACGCCGCCTGTGGCGCAGGTGTACGCCCCCGCCACCCCCGACACGATCACCACCATGGCCGAGGCGCCGCCGAGCTCCAACGGGAGCACGCCGAGCGTCAAGGTCACCGGTGAGACCCCAGAACGGGCGGCGGTGCCGCAGGCCGGGCAGGACGGGTTGCTCCTGCTCAGGAGAATCGGCGCCGTCGACCCGGCCAGCCTGGACGACTACCGGGCGGCCGGCGGCTACACCGCGCTCAGGCGGGCGTTCGACCTCGGCCCCGCGGGAGTGATCCGCGAGGTGCTGGAGTCGGGCCTGGTCGGCAGGGGTGGCGCGGCGTTCCCGACGGGACGCAAGTGGGACGCCACGGCCCGCCAGCCGGACCACCCCCACTACCTGGTCTGCAACGCCGACGAGAGCGAGCCGGGCACGTTCAAGGACCGGGTCATCATGGAGGGCGACCCGTACGCGCTGGTCGAGGCCATGACGATCGCCGCCTACGCCACCGGCTGCGCCAAGGGATACCTCTACATCAGGGGCGAATATCCCCGGGCGGTCGCGCGGCTCCAGCACGCGATCGCGACCGCCCGCGCGCGGGGCCTGCTCGGCGACGACATCCTCGGCAAGGGCCTGTCCTTCGACATCGAGCTGCGGAGGGGCGCGGGCGCCTACATCTGCGGCGAGGAGACCGCGATCTTCAACTCGATCGAGGGGCAGCGGGGCGAGCCGCGCAGCAAACCGCCGTTCCCGGTGGAGAAGGGGCTGTTCGGCAAGCCGACCGTGGTCAACAACGTCGAGACGCTGGTCAACGTGCTGCCGATCCTGGAGAACGGGGCGCAGGCGTACGCGGCGGCCGAGCCGAAGCTGTTCTGCGTCTCGGGCGCGGTGGAACGCCCCGGCGTGTACGAGCTGACGTTCGGCGCCACGCTGCGCGAGCTGCTCGACCTGTCCGGCACCACCGGGACGACCAGGGCGGTGCTGCTCGGCGGCGCGGCCGGCGCGTTCGTCACCGACCTGGACATCCCGCTCACCTTCGAGGGCACCAGGGCCGCCGGCGCGACGCTCGGCTCCGGCGTGGTGCTCGTCATCGACGACGGCGTCGACCTCAAGAGCCTGCTGCTGCGCATCGCGGAGTTCTTCCGCGACGAGTCGTGCGGCCAGTGCGTGCCCTGCCGGGTGGGTACGGTACGCCAGGAGGAGGCTCTGCACCGGCTGTCGAGCCGGGTGGACGACGACGATCTCGTGCTGCTGCGCGAGGTCGGCCAGACCATGCGTGACGCCTCCATCTGCGGCCTCGGACAGACCGCCTGGAACGCCGTCGAATCAGCAATCGACCGCCTGGGAGTTTTCAGATGATCCCGCTCCAGCCGCCCCGCCGGCTCATCGACGTCGAGATCGACGGCGAGCCCGTACGGGTGCCAGAGGGCTCGACGATCCTCGACGCGTGCGCCGCGGCGGGCAAGGACATCCCGACGCTCTGCTACGGCGACACGCTCACCCCGAAGAACGCCTGCCGGGTCTGCGTCGTGGAGGTGGAGGGCGCGCGGACGCTGGCGCCCGCCTGCTCCAGGAAGGCCGAGAAGGGCATGAAGGTCGGCACCGACACCGAGCGCGCCCGGCAGAGCCGCAAGGTCGTGCTGGAGCTGCTCGGCTCCTCGGTGGACATGTCGACCACCCCGAGGGCGGCCGAGTGGACGGAGGAATATGCCGCCGACCCGGCCAGGTTCGGCGACGACGCCGCCACCGTCGAGCAGCCCGCCAAGGTCGACAACGAGCTCTACGTACGCGACTACAGCAAGTGCATCATGTGCTACAAGTGCGTGGACGCCTGCGGTGACCAGTGGCAGAACACCTTCGCCATCGGCGTCGCGGGCCGGGGCTTCGACACGACGATCTCCACGGAGTTCGACGCCCCGCTCACCGACTCGGCCTGCGTCTACTGCGGCAACTGCGTCGAGGTGTGCCCCACGGGCGCGCTGTCGTTCAAGACCGAGTTCGACATGCGGGCCGAGGGCACCTGGGACGAGACGAAGCAGACGGAGACGACGACGATCTGCAGCTACTGCGGGGTCGGGTGCAACCTGACCCTGCACGTGCAGGACAACAAGATCGTCAAGGTGACCTCGCCGCACGACAACCCGGTCACCAAGGGCAACCTCTGCGTCAAGGGCCGTTTCGGGTACGGCTATGTCTAGGGTCTCCGTCAAACGCCGCATCCTGCGGGTGAAGGACACCGCCCGCACGCGCAAGATCGACTCGCTGGCCGCCGAGGAGCCGCTGGAGATCCGGCTCAACGGCACGCCGCTGACGGTCACCATGCGCACGCCCGGCGACGACTTCGACCTGGCCGCCGGCTTCCTCGTCAGCGAGGGGGCCGTGGGCTCGCCGGACGACATCGCCACGATCCGCTACTGCGCGGGCGCGACGGTGGACGGCGGGAACACGTACAACGTGCTCGACGTGCGGCTCGCACCAGGCGTCCCGGCGCCGGAGCCGCGCAACTTCTACACCACCTCCTCCTGCGGCGTCTGCGGCAAGGCGTCGCTGGAGGCGGTGCGCACCGTGGCCCGCTGGAGCGCCGGCGACGACCCCGTCGAGCTGACGCAGCCGGTGATCACGTCCCTGCCGCTGCGGCTGCGGGCGGCCCAGCGGGTCTTCGACAGGACCGGAGGGCTGCACGCGGCCGGCCTGTTCACGGCCGGCGGCGAGGCGCTGTGCGTGCGCGAGGACGTGGGCCGCCACAACGCCGTCGACAAGCTGCTCGGCTGGGCGCTCAGGAACGGGCGGCTGCCGCTGCGCGGCACCGTGCTGATGGTGTCGGGCAGGGCGTCGTTCGAGCTGGTGCAGAAGGCGGTCATGGGGGGCGTCCCCGCGCTCGCCGCGGTGTCCGCGCCCTCCTCGCTCGCGGTCGAGCTGGCCGCGGAGGAGGGGCTGACGCTCATCGGTTTCCTCCGCGGCGACTCGATGAACGTCTACGCGGGCGAGCACCGGCTGGCCGAGGAGGCCCTGCTCCCCGACTGAACCCCGTTTCGCGAGGCGCCGGGCGAACGCGCGCCTCGCGGAACGGGGCCGCGAACGTCGCTCAGGGCGCCGGCAACGGCTCTGCCGGCGCACGACCACCGGGGCGACCGCGGGATGCCGAGCGGCGTGCCTGGGCCCCCAGCCGCCGTCCGGCATCCTGTGTTCATGGCCCTGTTCATGGCCTCCACTCCGTGGAGGCGGGCTCGGTCGCCAGACGCCGCCGCCTTCCCCCGCTCTGGTCGCCCTGCTCAGGGCCTCACTCCTTGAGGCGGGCTCCCCTCGCAGCTCCCGACGCTCCTCCAGGTGACGGCACTCCCTCGCGAACCCGCTCCCTCCGGGGCGCTGGGTCGCAGATTTTGACAATCATTTTCATTCTGCCGCATACTGGATGCATGATTTCAGGATTTTCCCGGTCTTGTGCTGCGCGTTTGCTGGCGGGAGCCGCGTTGATCACCACCGCCGCGTGCGGCGCCGGCTCGGCCACCACCGCGGCGGAGGGCGGCAAGCCCGAGGTGGTCGCCGCCATCTACCCGCTCCAGTGGCTGGCCGAGCAGGTCGGGGGATCCGACGTCCAGGTGACGAGCCTGACCGCGCCCGGCGTCGAGCCGCACGACCTCGAGCTGGGCATCCAGCAGGTCACGGCGATCAGGAACGCCGCGCTCACCGTCTATGTCAAGGGCGTGCAACCGGCCGTGGACGACGCCGTGGAGCCCGACACGAGCTTCGACGCCGCCACCGCCGTCAAGACGATCCCTTCCGGCGAGCACGCCGAGGAGCACGCCGAGGAGGGCGCGGAGGAGCACGCCGAGGAGCACGGCCACGAGGTCGCCTACGACCCGCACCTCTGGCTCGACCCGTCCCGCCTGGCCACCGTCGCCACGACGCTGGGCGAGCGGCTGGCCGCCGCCGACGCCCCGCACGCCGAGGCGTACCAGGACCGCGCCGCCAAGACGGCCGCCGCGCTGGGCACTCTCGACCAGGAGCTCGCCGAGGGCCTGCGCACGTGCGAGACCAGGACGCTGGTCACCGCGCACTCGGCGTTCGGCTACCTCGCGGACCGCTACAAGCTCAAGCAGGTCGGCATCACGCTCGACCCCGAGACCGAGCCGTCGCCCACCCGCATCTCCGAGGTGGCCAAGCTCGCCAAGGCCGAAGGCGTGCGCACGATCTTCACCGAGACCCTGGTCAGCCCGAAGGTGGCCGAGGTGCTCGCGAGCCAGGTCGGCGCGGAGACGGCCGTGCTCGACCCGCTGGAGAGCAAGCCCTCGGGCGACTACCTGTCCGCCATGCGCGATAACCTCAAAACCCTACAAACAGCACTGGGGTGTACGGCATGAGCGAAACGGCCTTCGCGATGACCGGCGGCCGGGTCTCCTTCGAGGGCAAGCCCGTCCTGCGGGGGATCGACCTGACCGTCCGTCCCGGGGAGGTCGTCGCCCTTCTGGGCGCCAACGGCTCGGGCAAGTCCACGCTGGTCCGCGCGCTGCTCGGCCTCACGCCGCTGTCCGGCGGCACGACCCTGGTGTACGGTTCGCCACCGGCCAGGTTCCGCGACTGGTGGCGCATCGGCTACGTGCCGCAGCGGCTGCACGTCGGAGGCGGCGTGCCCGCCAGCGTACGCGAGGTCGTGGCCTCGGGCCGGATCGCCAGGCAGAGCCGGTTCCGCAGGACGAGCGCGGCCGACAGGGCCGCCGTGGCGAGCGCGCTGGAGGCCGTCAGGCTGGCCGACCGCGAAGGTGACCCCGTCCAGTCGTTGTCCGGCGGCCAGCAACAGCGGGTGCTCATCGCCCGCGCGCTGGCCGGGGAGCCGGACACGTACGTGATGGACGAGCCGACCGCGGGCGTGGACGCCGAGACCCAGAAACTGCTCGCCGACACGCTTTCCGCGCTGGTGCTGGAGGGCAGGACGGTGGTGCTGGTCGCGCACGAGCTCGGCCCGCTGGAGCCGATCATCACGCGCGGCGTCGTGATCCGCGAGGGCCGGATCGCTCACGACGGCAGGCCGCCGCGGCCCGAGGGCGACTGCGCGCGGCCGGGGCACGAGCACCAGCACCCGCACGCGGCCGTCGAGCCGGGCGCGGGGCCGCTCACGGGGTGGCAGGGGGACCCACGATGATCATTGAGCTGCTTCAGGAGGAGCTCTTCCAGCTCGCGCTCGTCGCGGCGCTGCTGGTGGGGCTCTGCGCGCCCGCGGTCGGCACGTTCATCGTGCAGCGCCGGCTGTCGCTGCTCGGCGACGGCATCGGCCACGTGGCCCTGACGGGCGTGGCGCTGGGGTTCCTGACCGGCACCGCTCCGGTGCTGACCGCGGTGATCGTGTCCGTGCTCGGCGCCGTGGCCATCGAACTGGTCAGGGCACGCGGCCGCACCAGCGGCGACGTGGCGCTGGCGCTGCTGTTCTACGGCGGGATCGCGGGCGGTGTCATGCTCATGGGCATCGCGCCGGGCGGCAGCACCACCAAGCTCAACTCCTACCTGTTCGGCGCCATCGCCAGCGTCACGCCCGAGGACATCTGGATCATCGCCGCGCTGGCCGCCGCCGTGATCGCGGTCGTGGTGATCTTCGGCAGGGAGCTGTTCGTGCTCTGCCAGGACGAGGAGATGGCCAGGGCCAGCGGCCTGCCCGTGCGCTTCCTCAGCCTGCTGATCGCCGTCACGGCGGCGCTCACCGTCGTCATCGCCATGCGCGTGGTCGGCCTGCTGCTGGTCAGCGCGCTGATGGTGATCCCGGTGGCGACCAGCCAGCAGCTGACGCGGGGATTCCGCACGACGATGCTGCTGGCCATGCTGTTCGGGGTGCTCGCCTCCGTGGGCGGCCTGCTCGCCTCCACCTACTCGGCCAAGGTCCCTCCAGGAGCCGCGATCGTGCTTCTTGCGCTCGCCGGCTTCGTCCTGGCCCTCGGTGTCGGTAGATTCGTACGGCGAGGCCGGACCCAGGAGTCACCATTGAGCGAGCGACCGAAGTTGCGCGTCGAGGAGGTCGCATGACGACGAGACGCGATGCCGTCCACGACACCCTCCGCAGGAGCGAGGGGTTCCGCAGCGCGCAGGACGTCTATGCCGAGATGCGCCTCCACGGCGCCAAGATCGGCCTGACCACGGTCTACCGCGCGCTGCAGGCGCTGGCCGACGGCGGTCAGGTCGACGTGCTGCGCACCGACGACGGCGAGTCGGTCTACCGCGCCTGCGCGAGCGACACCCATCACCACCACCTGGTGTGCCGCCGCTGCGGCCGCACCGTGGAGGTCGACGGCCCCGCGGTCGAGCGCTGGGCCGAGATGGTCGGCTCGGAGCACGGCTTCACCGACATCACTCACACGGTCGAGGTCTTCGGCACCTGCTCGTCCTGCTCCACCTCGGTCAGGACGGGCTGAGCGCGGCGAGAGCCGTAGAGGACCCCGAGCACGATCACCGCGCAGCCCGTGAGCTGCATGACCGACGGGCGCTCCCCCAGCGCCAGCGCGGAGATCCCCACGGTCGTCATGGGCTGGATCAGCAGCAGCAGCGCCGTGAGCGCGGCGGGCTGGCGCGGCAGCGAGAACGTGATCAGCGACCACCCGAGCACCTGCGGCCCGAGCGCGAGCAGCAGCAGCCATCCGTGCGCGGGCCAGTCCGGCGTGAAGTCAGCGCCCCCGAACACCGGGCTGAGCAGCGCGATCGTCGCGGCGGTCACCACGGTCGCGTGCGCCAGCGGGCCCGCGCCACGATCCGGCCCGGCCTTCATCAGCAGCAGGAACACCGCGTACGACAGCGACGTGGCCACCCCCGCGAGCACACCCATCATGGGGTCGCTGCCGTAGGCCGCGCTGTCGAACACCCCGGAGATCAGCACCACGCCGCCGAACACCACCGGCGTCCCGACCATCAGCCGGGGGGACGGCCGCTCCCCGAACACCGCCCAGGCGGCGAACGCCACGATGAACACCTGCAGGTTGCCCAGCACGGTCGCCAGCCCCGCGCCCACGTACTCGATCGCGTGGTGCCAGAACAGCAGGTCGAGCGCGAACACAGCCCCCGCGGAATAGGCCAGCAGGAGCGCCTTGCGCGGCATCGGCCCCAGCCTGCGCCGCTCCAGCCAGGCCAGCACGAGCATCGGCGGCACGGCGTACGCGCAGCGGAAGAACGCGGAGGTCGCGGGTGACACGTCCGCCATGCGGACCATGGGACCGGAGGTGGAGATGATGAGCGCTCCGGCGATCGCGACCATGACGATACGCCGATGTGCACTCACGGAAACCCCCGGGACCCCGAGCAAGAGATACGCTGCGACAACGCTAGATCCCGGCGCGTACAGGAGTCAACATGCCGTTTGGCCATGACATGGTGCATTCGCTGGCCACCGTTGTCGAGCTGGTCAACACCTCGCCCTCCACCGGCGGCGAGGAGGGCCTGGCCGGCCTGGCCGAACTGCAGGCGTTCGTGGAGTCCCGCCAGATCAGCGGCGTGAGCCGGCTCACGGCCCGCGACCTCGGCCAGGTGCGGATGGTGCGGGAGGCGTTCCACCGCGTCTTCACCGCCACCGACCAGCCGACCGCGGTCCGCACGTTGAACGCGCTGCTGTCGGAGACGCGCATCACGCCCAGGCTCACGGAGCACGACGGGCACCCGCTGCACGTGCACTATTTCGCCGCCGACGCGGCGCTGGCCGAGCACGTGGCGGCCGACTGCGGGGTGGCGCTGGCCCACCTGCTGGTCGAGGGCGAGGCCGAACGCCTGCGCACGTGCGCGGCACCCGACTGCGACCGGGTGTTCGTCGACGAGTCCCGCAACCGCTCGCGCGTCTACTGCGACAGCCGCACGTGCGGCAACCGTATGCACGTCGCCGCCTATCGCGCCCGCCGCCGCGCCTGAGCCGCTAGACCTGGTTGGGCAGCGCCCCGCCGTAGCGGCGGTCGCGCTTGGCGTAGATCTCGCACGCCTCCCACAGGTCCCTGCGGTCGAAGTCGGGCCAGAGCCGGTCGAGGAACACCATCTCGGCGTAGGCCGACTGCCACAGCAGGAAGTTGGAGAACCGCTGCTCGCCCGACGACCGTACGAACAGGTCGACCTCGGGGATCTCCGGCTCGTCGAGATAGCGGGCGAAGACCTTCTCGTTGACCTTGGACGGCTTCACCCGCCCGGCCGCGATGTCCTCGGCCATCCGGACCGCCGCATCGACGATCTCGGCCTGACCGCCGTAGTTGACGCAGAACTGCAGTGTCAGCGTACGGTTGGCGACGGTCATCTCCTCAGCCGTCTGCAGCTCGGAGATGACGCTCTTCCACAGCCGCCCGGGCCGGCCGGCCCAGCGCACGCGCACGCCCATGGCGTTGAGCTCGTCGCGACGGCGCCGGATGACGTCGCGGTTGAAGCCCATGAGGAAACGCACCTCGTCGGGCGAGCGCTTCCAGTTCTCCGTCGAGAACGCGTACGCGCTCAGATAGGGGATGCCCAGCTCGAGAGCTCCCTCGATGACATCGAACAGCGAGGATTCGCCTGCTTTGTGCCCCTCGGTGCGCGGCAACCCCCGCGCCTTGGCCCAGCGGCCGTTGCCGTCCATGACGATCGCGACGTGCCGGGGCACCAGCTCCCGCGGGATCGGCGGCGGTGTCGCGCCTGACGGATGGGGGGACGGTGGTCGGACGTTCACACGGGCTCCCTTTCGACGTGTCGGAGAGAGCGTATGCCGTGTTCGAGGTGCCACTGCAGATAGGCGGCGACAAGGCCGCTGCACTCGCTGCGATGGCGTGACTCGGAGGCGTCGGCCAGGGCCCAGTCACCGCGCAGCAGCGCGGCCATGAGCCCGATCGTCTCTCCGGCGGGCACGACGGACCCGGACGGCTTGCACGCCCCGCACACCACGCCGCCGGCGACGATGGCGAACGCCCTGATCGCCGGGGCCCGGCACCGGGCGCACGCGTCGAGCACGGGGGCGTAGCCGGCCACGGCCAGGGAACGCAGGAAATAGGCGTCCAGCACCAGTCTGGCCTCGTGATCCCGGTCGGCGAGCGTGCGCAGCCCGCCCACCAGGAGCAGGAACTGCCGCAGCGCCGGCTCCTTCTCCCCGTGCGTCAGCCGGTCGGCGGTCTCCAGCATCGCGGTGCCCGCGGTGTAGCGCGGGTAGTCGGCGGCCAGCGCCTCTCCGTAGGGCCTCAGCGTCTCCGCCTGGGTGACGACGTCGAGGGTGCGCCCGGTGTGCAGCTGCAGGTCGACATGGGTGAACGGCTCGAGTCTCGCCCCGAAACGCGACGTCGTGCGGCGCACGCCCTTGGCCACCGCGCGGATTTTGCCGGTGCGCTTGGCCAGAATGGTGACGATGCGGTCGGCCTCACCGAGTTTCTGTGTACGCAGGACCACGCCTTCGTCACGGTAGAGACTCACTCGGACATCTTACGGCCACTCTCGGTACCGACGGGCGAACGTTACGGGCATGCTCTGTTGACGCGACTTTGCGTAACCCTCACTAGACTTTGACGCCTGTCCCCGCATCACCCGTTGTTCAACCCCCCGCAATCGCCTCGAAAGGGAGACATGACCCGCGTGGTCCTGCTGGGCGCCTCGCCCGGCCCCGAAACCTCTCCGACCGGCCTGAGGCTGGCCGCGCTTACCGGCAACCCCACCGTGGCCGAACGACTACGCAGCCAGGTCACCTCCATGGATCCGCGGCCCGCCACCATCGAGTCAGGCGATGTGGCCGCCGCCCTGCGAGCCCTGGCCGATGTCGCCGCATCAGCAACGGAAAACCTCTTCATCATCCCGACCAACTCCGTCGTCCACGACGAGCTGATCTACCAGATCACCAAGTCCAAGCGCGGGGCGCTGGCGCTCGTCGCGAAGGAGCCGCGCTACGGGATCACCGAGGAGGCGCAGGAGGACACCGGTCAGGAGGACAACGGCCAGGAAGACAGCGACGACGAGCCCGCTACGGAGGGGCGCGTCCCGATCGCGGAGGCGGAGCCGGAGATCGGCTACGAACGCCTCGAAGGCCTGCCCGTGCGCGCCCGCATCGGCAAGTCCAACCGCATCGTCTCGGTGGGCACCGCCCACCACGCTGTCACCAGGCCCAACGCGGCGCTGCTCGGCCCGCTGCACGTGAGCGCGCGCAACGCGCCCGTGCTGGCCGAGACCTGCCGCGAGCTGGCCGAGATCGCCCACCGCTTCGGCGATGACGACGACCTGGTGCAGCTCATCGTGTTCGGCCTGGTGCGCAACGGCGTGTCGGTCGGCATCCGCGGCCGCCGCGATCTGTTCTACCGCCGGGTCACCACCCAGGAGGAGGTCAACGAGGCGGGCGCCGAGATGACCGGCATGGACGAAGACCGCTCCAGGCTCAACAACGCGGTCAAGGGCGCCGACGGCTTCTTCACCACCTACTTCGTCTCCACCTACTCCCGCTTCATCGCCCGCTGGGCGGCCAGGCGCGGGCTGACGCCCAACCAGGTCACGCTGATCTCGATCGCGCTCGGCGTGGCCGCGGCCGCGTGCTTCGCCACGGGCGATCGCCCGTGGATGGTGGCGGGCGGGATCCTGATCTACTTCGCGTTCGTCTTCGACTGCGTCGACGGGCAGGTGGCCCGCTACGCCCGCAAGTTCGGCGTGCTCGGTGCATGGCTGGACGCCACGTTCGACCGGTTCAAGGAATACGTGGTCTTCGCCGGGCTGGCCATCGGCTGGGTGGTCTCCGGCAACAGCGAGGACATCTGGATCCTGGCGCTGGCCGCCCTCGGCCTGCAGTCGGTGCGCCACCTGCTCGACTTCTCCTTCGGCATCTCCAACCGCCGCAAGCCACCGGCCAAGCTGCCCACCCTGGCGCTCGACGCGCCCGACGACCGCGATCTGCGCGAGGCGCTGACGCGTCGCAAGGTCGAGCGCAACCAGGGCGTGCGGGGCGTGCTCAAGCTGTGGAGCAAGGCGGGCAAGAACCGCGCCGTCCACTGGGCGCGTAAGATGATCGTCTTCCCCATCGGCGAGCGGTTCGCGGCCATCGCGATCACCGCCGCCCTCTTCGACGCCCGGATCACCTTCCTCACCTTGGTGATCTGGGGCTCCGTCGCCGCCATCTACACCCTCACCGGACGCCTCATGAGGTCGCTCGTATGATCACCCAACCGCAGGCCATGGCCACCCCCACGCCGGACCCCGACGAGGAACGCCGCCGCATCCAGACCGCCCGTCTGCTCGCCTACCGCGACGACGGCCCGCTCGCCCACGCGCTGGCCGGCAAGATCGGCAGGGGCCTGCCGCCCGTGCCCGCCACGCTCGTCGCCCTGCTGGCGATCGTCGGCCTCGTCGTCGCCGGCGTGCTGGAGGCGGGCCCGATCCTGCTCCTGCCCGTGGCGATCATGCTGCTGCTGGTGCTGCCCACCGCGCCGCGCGACCACCTGGGCCGCTTCGACTGGCTGACCCCGCCGCTGCTGCGGGGCACCGAGTTCCTCACCATGATCGCCATCGGTCTCGCGGCCGACGCGCCGAGGTGGCTGCTGTTCGTGCTGGTGTACGTCGTGGGCTACCACACCTACGACACCGTCTACCGCACCCGCCAGAGCATCTGGCCGCCCGCCTGGGTGTTCCACGCGGGACTCGGATGGGAGCTGCGCCTGATCATCATCGGCGCCGGAGCCGCGCTAGGAGCGCTGACCCCGGTGCTGGCGGTGCTGACGGCCTACCTGTTCGTCCTGTTCGCGGTGGAGAGCGTGACGAGCTGGGTCCGCCTCGACAAGTCCACCGCCCAGTCCGCCGACGCCGAGCAGGACCTTGAGGCCTCCCCGGAAGAGGCGATGGAGCAGGCACAGGCCAACGGCGAGACCGCCAAGGGCTGACCCGGTGAGATCCGCGGCACCGCCGTGCGCGCGGTGCCGCGGATCTCACCGGCGCGACCGCCGTGGACCTGCTGCACGGCGTACGGCACGAGTCGCAACGAGAGCGCTCTCTAGAAGCTCTCCGGTCGGCGCCTACCCGAGGGTGGGGTGCCCGTGCCCTGATCGTTGACAGTTCTCAGGTGCTGTGTTCACATCGTTGAGAGAGCGCTCTCTCGCATCCAACCCCCCTACGGAGCGATGATGACAACAGCAAACAGGCACCGGCGCCGCCTGGCGGCCGTGGCCGTGGTGCTCACCGCACTCACCGGGCTGCTCGTCCAGATGACCGCCGGCGCCTCGGCCTCCGTGCCGTCCACGCCGTCCGGCTGGTCACTGGTCTGGTCGGACGACTTCGACGGCCCCGCCAACACCCTGCCCTCATCGAACAACTGGATCATCGACACGGGGCACGCGTACCCCGGCGGCCCGGCCAACTGGGGCACCGGCGAGATCCAGAACTACACCTCCAGCACCTCCAACCTCAGCCTCGACGGCTCGGGCAACCTGCGCATCACCCCGCTCCGCAGCGGCTCCGGCGAGTGGACCTCGGCCCGCATCGAGACCAGGCGATCCGACTTCAAGCCCGCCGACGGGCGCATCCTGCGCATCGAGGGCCGCATCCAGATGCCGAACGTGACCGGCAACGCCGCCCTCGGCTATTGGCCGGCGTTCTGGGCGCTCGGGTCGCCGTACCGGGGGAACTACTGGAACTGGCCGGGGATCGGCGAGTTCGACATCATGGAGAACGTCAACGGCCTCAACTCCGTCTGGGCCGTGCTCCACTGCGGCGTCGCCCCCGGCGGGCCGTGCGAGGAGAACAACGGCCTCGGCGCCAGCCGCGCCTGCCCCGGCTCGTCGTGCCAGTCGGGCTACCACACCTACCGCTTCGAGTGGGACCGCAGCGTCAGCCCCAACCAACTGCGCTGGTACGTGGACGGCCAGCTGTTCCACAGCCTCAGCCAGTCCCGGTTCGACGCCACGACCTGGAACAACATGACCGGTCACGCCGGCTACTTCCTGCTGCTCAACGTGGCGATGGGCGGTGCGTTCCCCAACGGCGTGGCCGGCTTCGGGACCCCCACGGGTGACACCGTGCCCGGCAGGCCGATGATGGTGGACTACGTCGCGGTCTGGCAGAGCGGCACGGGCGGCGGCGACCCCGACCCCGACCCGACCGACCCGCCCGGCGACGTCGACGCCCGCTCCACCATCCAGGCCGAACGCTACAACGCCCAGTCGGGCACCATGGTCGAGACGACCACCGACTCGGGCGGCGGCCAGAACGTCGGCGGCATCTCCAACGGCGACTGGCTCCGCTTCGACGGGGTGCGGTTCGGCTCGCAGGCCGCCCGCCAGTTCAAGGCCAGGGTGGCGTCCGGGGCGGGCGCCGGGGTCAGCGGGCTGGTGCAGGTGCGGCTCGACAGCCCCACGGCCACGCCCATCGGTGACTTCGCCGTGGGGAACACCGGCGGATGGCAGAGCTGGCGCACCATCCCGGCCAACATCTCCGGGGTGACCGGGACGCACACGGTCTACCTCACCTTCAGCAGCGGCCAGCCGGCCGACTTCGTCAACGTCAACTGGTTCACCTTCTCCACCTCCTGACCGCCCTGCGGGCCCGTACGCGGGTGAACCCCGTGCGTACGGGCCCGCCCCGGCCGGCAGGCCCACCGCTTCGACGTACGGCGATATGGGCGCGGCACGCGCCCGAAGAGGGCAGGCGTCAGGTGGAGTCCCTGACCACGAGCCGGGCCGGGAGCACGACGGACGTGACGTGGCGGCCCTCCAGGCGCGACAGCAGGAGCCGGGCGAGCGCGAGGGCCTGGTCGGCGACGGGGACGCGCACGGTGGTGAGCGGCGGGGTGGTGGCCGAGGCGGCGTCGACGTCGTCGAAGCCCGCGATCGCCAGGTCGTCCGGCACCCGCCGCCCGGTCTCCTGCGCCGCCCGCAACGCCCCGATGGCGAGCTGGTCGCCGGCCGCGAAGATCGCGTCCAGTGACGGGTTGTCGCCGATGAGCCGGCGCGCGGCCGCCGCGCCGGACGCGCGGGTGAGGTCGCCGGCCGGGGCCAGGATCGGACTCATGCCGGCGCGGTGGAGAGCCGCCCGGTGACCGGCGAGGCGGTCCTGGACGGAGGTCAGGTCCATGGGGCCGCAGATCATGCCGATGTGGCGGCGCCCGCGCGCGATGAGGTGCTCGGTGGCGGCCGCCGCTCCCCCGGCGTTGTCGACGTCCACGTACGGCACCAGCGACGTGACCGCGGGTTTCCCGAGCAGCACGATCGGCACGCCGGTCCGCGAGAGCCGCTCGGCCAGGGTGTCGGCCCGGTCGGGCGGCAGGAGCACGACGCCGTCCGCCAGCCGCGCCTCCACGTGGGAGGCGATGCGGCGGTGGCTCTCGGCGGTGTCGGCCAGCATGAGCGTGATCTGCTTGCCCGCGCCCTCCAGCATGCTGGTGACGTACTGGACGACGGCCGCGGTCAGCGGATCGCCGCCCTGCCTGGGCACCGACAGGACGAGGGCGACCGTGTTGGTGCGCCTGGTGACCAGGCTGCGGGCGGCGGCGTTGGGCACGTAGCCGAGCTCTCTGACGACCCGCATCACCGTCGCGCGCACCTCGGAGCTCACCGAGCTCTCTCCGTTGACGACGCGCGAGACCGTGGCTCTGGAGACGCGGGCACGGGCGGCCACGGTCTCCAGGGTGGGCCGCCTGGGGCGGGTCTCGGTCAGGCCGTTGCGCGCGATGACGTCCTTATACCACCGGGCGCTGTCCTTCGGACGGCGTTTCTGGGTGGCGAAGTCCACGTGCACGAGGCCGAACTTGCGCTGGTAACCGTCGGCCCATTCGAGGTTGTCGAGCAGCGTCCAGACGAAGTATCCGCGGACCCTGGCGCCGTTCTCGATCGCGGATCTCAGGGCGCGCAGGTGCTCCTCGATGAAGCTGATCCTGTCGACGTCGTGAATGCCGTCGCCGGTCACCACGTCGACGAAGTCGGCGCCGTTCTCGGTGATCATCAGGTCGGTTTCCGGATATTCCCGCGAAAGGCGGCCGAGCAGCTGGGAGAGGCAACCGGGCACGATGGGCCAGCCCATGGCGGTGACCGCCGTGGGCACCGTGCAGAAGAGCACGCCCTCGCTTCCCGGGAAAGCCGGATCGGCGGGTTCGCTGGGCTGCGCCTGCACCACCAGCGGCGCGTAGTAATTGACGCCGATCAGATCGATGGGCCGGGCGATGACGTCGAGGTCGCCGTCGCGGACGTGGCCGAGCCCCGCGTGGCGCTCGATGAGCGGGATCAGGTCGGCGGGGTAGGCGCCGCGCAGCATCGGGTCGAGGAACTGCCGGTTCGCCAGGGCGTCGATCCTGGCCACGGCCTCGGCGTCCTCCTCGCTCAACTCCCTGCCGGCGTCGCTCACCTGGGCGGGCGTCAGCACGGGTGAGATGTTGACGACGGCGCCCACCTTGGCGGCTCCGGCGGCGCGCAGCGCCTGAACGGCCAGCCCGTGGGCGAGCAGCAGATGGTGGGCGCTGCGGAAGGCGTCGGCCGCCGACGTCCTGCCGGGCGCGTGAACGCCGGAGCCATATCCGAGAAAGGCCGCCACCCACGGTTCGTTCACCGTGAACCACGTGTCGACCCGGTCACCGAGCCGCTCGTGAACGGCCGCGGCGTAATCCGCGAAATGGCGGGCGGTGTCGCGGACCGGCCAGCCGCCCTGGTCCTCCAGCACCTGCGGCAGGTCCCAGTGATAAAGGGTCGCATAGGGCGTGATGCCCGCGGCGAGCAACTCGTCGAGCAGTCGATCGTAGAAGTCGAGCCCGGCCGTGTTCACCTTTCCGCAGCCGTCGGGAATCACCCTCGCCCAGCTCACCGAGAAACGGTAGGCGGCTATTCCGAGGTCTTTCATCAACCGCACGTCCTCGGTATGGCGGTGGTAATGGTCGCACGCCTCGGCACGGTCGGCGGAGAAGCCGTCCCAGATGGACGGGCCGCGGCCGCCGGCGGTCGTGGCCCCCTCGATCTGGAAAGCGGAGGTCGACACTCCCCAGACGAAACCCTCGGGGAAACTCGCTGCGCTCATCGTGGTGAAACCCTCCGGACACGGTTCGGGCGCCCAGTGTCCCGCGCGCCGCACGTCGCGCGCCAGCCTGGCCAGGCTGTATACAGAGCGCGTGGAACTGGACCGGCTTGATCGTGACATCATCGCGGCGCTCGTCGACGACGCCCGTGCGACGTACGCGGACATCGGTGATCACGTGGGGCTGAGCGCGTCGGCGGTCAAGCGCCGGGTCGACCGGCTGCGCGCTACGGGGGCGATCACCGGGTTCAGCGCGCGGGTGGCGCCCCAGGCGCTGGGCTGGACGACCGAGGCCTACGTGGAGCTGTTCTGCCAGGGCAAGACCAAGCCGTCGGACATCGCGCTGGCCGTGGCCAAGTTCCCCGAGGTGGTGGGCGCCGCCACGATCACCGGCGAGGCCGACGCGCTGCTGCACATCCGGGCGACGGACGTCCGCCACGTGGAGCGGGTGATCGAGCGCATCGCGGCGGAGACGTTCGTGGTGCGGACCAAGAGCGTCATCGTGCTCTCCAGGCTGGTCGACGCACCGCCTGGCACCACCGTGCCCCAACCGCGCAACGGACCGTCCACCGACGCCTGAAAGACGCAACAGACCTGCGCATATACGCAATGTCGACCTCTTGGCCGCCATGACGGGCGGTTCCTAGGCTGGCTGCGTCCCTCCAGAGTGGGATTTTCCCTGGTCAACGATGATGGAGCGCTGCATGCCCAAACACTTCCTCATGTGCCGCCCTGAGTTCTTCGCCGTCGAATACAGCATCAATCCGTGGATGCGCCCCGAAGCCGGCGCGTCCCGCGACATCGCGGTTCGGCAGTGGGAAGGCCTCAAAGCCGCATACGAGGAACTCGGCCATCGCGTCAGCCTGATCGACCCGATCGACGGGCTGCCCGACATGGTGTTCGCCGCCAACGGCGCGCTGGTCGTCGACGGGCGCGTCTACGGCGCCAGGTTCGCCTACCCGCAGCGCGGTCCCGAGGGCCCGGCCTATCTGCGCTGGTTCGCCGAACGCGGATATCCGGCGCACGAGCCGCAACACGTCAACGAGGGCGAGGGCGACTTCCTCGCGCTCGACGAGATCATCCTCGCCGGCACGGGCTTCCGCACGGACGTGCGCGCCCACCAGGAGGCACAGGAGATCCTGGGCCGGCCGGTGATCTCGCTGACCCTGGTCGACCCGCGCTTCTACCACCTGGACACGGCGCTGTTCCCGCTGGACGGCCGGAACGTCGCCTACTACCCGCAGGCCTTCTCGCGGGGAAGCCGGGAGGTGCTGCGCCACCTGTTCCCCGACGCCGTCCTGGCGACCGCCCTGGACGCCGAGGTGCTCGGCCTGAACGCGGTCAGCGACGGCACCCACGTGGTGATCAACGCCGAGGCCTCCAACCTGCAGTTGGAGCTCAAGCGCCGAGGGTATGAGGTGCTCCCGGTCGACCTGTCGGAGCTGCGTAAGGCGGGTGGGGGCCCCAAGTGCTGCACACTGGAGATCAGGGGGGAGAACTGACCATGACCACCAGCGCAGAGCTGATCGAGATCAGCGAAAGCCGTAGTGCGCACAACTACCACCCACTGCCCGTGGTGATCCACGAGGCGCACGGAGCGTGGGTCACCGACGTCGAGGGCAAACGTTATCTGGACTGCCTGTCCGGCTATTCCTCGCTCAACTTCGGCCACGGCCACCCGAAGATCGTCGAGGCGGCGAGGGACCAGCTCGAACGGCTGACCCTGACCAGCCGCGCCTTCTACCACGACCAGTTCGCGCACTTCTGCGCCGGACTGGGCGACCTCACGGGCAAGGACATGGTCCTGCCCATGAACACCGGCGCCGAGGCCGTCGAGACCGCCATCAAGGTGGCGCGCAAGTGGGGCTACGAGGTCAAGGGCGTCGAGCCCGGCCAGGCCAACATCATCGTGATGGAGAACAACTTCCACGGCCGCACCACCACGATCATCAGCTTCTCGACCGACGCCGGCGCGCACGACGACTTCGGCCCCTACACGCCGGGCTTCAGGATCGTGCCCTACGGCTCGGCCGAGGCGATCAGGCAGGCCGTCGACGCCAACACGGTCGCCGTGCTCGTCGAGCCCATCCAGGGCGAGGCCGGGGTGCTGGTCCCGCCGGACGGCTACCTGACCGAGGTCAGGGAGTTGTGCTCGGCCGGCGGGATCCTGATGATCGCCGACGAGATCCAGTCAGGGCTGGGCCGCACCGGGCGGACGTTCGCGTGCGACGTCGAAGGGGTCGTGCCCGACATCTACGTCCTGGGCAAGGCCCTCGGCGGCGGCGTCGTACCGGTGTCGGCCATCGCGGCCGACCGCGACGTGCTCGGCGTCATCCACCCCGGCCAGCACGGGTCCACGTTCGGCGGCAACCCGCTGGCGTGCGCGGTGGGCATCGCGGTCATCGAGCTGTTGAACACCGGCGAGTTCCAGGCCAGGGCCACCAAGCTCGGCGAAACTCTGCACGCCCGGCTGCGCGGCCTGCTCGGCAAGGGTGTCTCCGAGATCCGCGGGCGTGGGCTGTGGGCGGGTGTGGACATCGAGCCGTCGCTGGCCACCGGGCGCGAGGTGTCGAAGGCGATGCTGAGGCGCGGCGTGCTGGTCAAGGACACGCAAGGATCCACGATCCGGCTGGCTCCGCCGATCGTCGTCTCCGAGGACGACCTGATCTGGGGGATCGACCAGCTCACCGATGCTCTCTACGCCTTGAAGGAGCGGTAGGGACTCAGCCCACGCGTACGGATTCGATCGGCTTTATGGCGTCGTCGCGCGACTCGTACCAGGTCAGCGTGCCGGGGAGGGTCAGGGTGGCCACCGCGTTCTGGAACCAGGGGCCCTTGACGATCCGCCATCGGAAGGGCGCTCTCGGGATGCCCGCCGACCGCGCCAGCAGGCCGCCCACCAGCGTGGCCAGACCGAACTGGGTCAGCACGTTGGCCCAGCGCAGCACCCGGCTGAGCGGGTTGCGGATCGGCGAGCACACGACCTGGTAGATCGGCCCGGTGTTGGCCTTGGCGAGGTAGGAGTAGTGCACGTCGCCGGAGAGGATCAGCACGGGCTTGCCGAGTTTGATCAGCATCCCGGCCAGGTCTTCGAACGAGCGGCGGAACGCCGCCCAGTGCTCCAGGTCGACGGCCTGCCGGAGCATCTCGGACCACCTGGCCACCAGGCGGCCCCACTTGCCGTCGCACAGGGCCTCGTTCCAGTTCTGTACGCCGTGGACGCCCTCGGGCAACAGGAACGGGATCGACGAGCCGATGATCAGCCGCTCGGCCGGGCGGGTGACCTGCTCCTCCAGCCAGGCCCACTCGTCGGGGTCGAGCATGCGGCGGTCGCCGGGCGTGAGCTGCCTGGCGCACCGCGTGTCGACCATGATCAGGCGGGTGTCGCCGAGGTCGCGGGCGTAGCTCCAGCGGTTGCTGCTCGGCTCGGTGTCGGCCCTGTCGGCGAACGCGTCGAGCGCGTCCCCGGTGTCGCCGTCGCCGCTCAGCAGCTTCTGCAGGAGCGGGTCCGCCGCGCGCTCGGCCGGTGAGAGATTGCCGAGGTGCTGGTAGACGTAGTAGGCCCCGAGCCCTGCGACGACCCGGCGGCGCCACCACGGTGTCCTGGCCATCTGCTCGCGCCAGGTCTTCGAGGTGTTCCAGTCGTCGCGCACGTCGTGGTCGTCGAAGATCATCGCGGTCGGCACGGTGGACAACACCCAGCGGATGTCGGGGTCGGTCCACGCCTGGCGGTAGAGCTCGGCGTATTCCTCGAAGTCGGCGATCTCCCCCTGCGGTTCGGTGTCCCTTCGCGACCTGATGTAGTCCAGGACCTCGGGCGACGGGCTGTCGGCGTAGACCTGGTCGCCGAGGAACAGCAGCAGGTCGGGCCACTCCTCGTCGCCGGCCTGCGCGAGGTGGGTGCCGAGCTCGCTCAGCATGTCGTAGCCGTGCGTGATCACGTGTGTGGCGTCGTGGGGCACGCTGGTGCGGCACGAGCCGAACATCAGCTTGCGCACCCCTTCGGCGGGCAGCAGCCTGATCCGGCTGGGCGGGCGACCCGCCAGGGGCCATACGGCCTCCCCGTCGAGTGTGACGGAATAGGACCCGATATCCTGGGAGAGTCCAACGAGATCCACGATCGCGTAGTGGTGTCCGTGCACGGTGAAGGTAGGCGACCGGTAAGCCCTGCCGTCCGCTTCGACGGTGACCGTGCAGGGGTCGGCGGTCTCCACCCAGATCGAGGCGCTGTCACGATCGACATAACGCAGCATCGGCCCCACCACGAGTGCGGGCATTCCACTCCTTCAGATCGACGATTCGGCATACATCCGCTCGTAAGCCTGCCAGAGTGGCGCCGCTCGTGGCACCTCGGTCACCGGCTTGGACTTCTTCCAAGTCCTAGGCAAGTCCAAACCCCTCGCCTATAGGATGATCGTAACAACATCGCCCAAAGTGGAAGGCAATGGCGCCTTTCCTGCAAAAAGGGCGTAAATACCAGGAGGAAACTCTTCAATGAGCATCATGGTGCCGTCAACGACGCCGGCCCTGATCACACCGGGCCGCCAAGCGCTCGACTCCGCTCTCCACCAGCTCGACCAGGCCGCCGAGCAGCTCGGGCTCGACGACGGGCTCCGCACGATGCTGGCCACGCCCCGCCGCTCCCTGACCGTCTCGGTCCCGGTGCGGCGCGAGGACGGACGGCTCGACGTCGTCCAGGGATACCGGGTCCAGCACAACGTCTCACGCGGCCCCGCCAAGGGCGGGCTCCGGTTTCATCCCAGCACCGACATCCACGAGGTCACCGCGCTCGCGATGTGGATGACGTGGAAGTGCGCGCTGGTCGGCATCCCGTACGGCGGCGCCAAAGGCGGCGTGGCCGTGGACCCGGCCGGGCTCACCACCCGCGAGCTCGAACGGCTGACCCGTCGCTACGTCAACGAGATCCTGCCGCTGATCGGCCCGGAGAAGGACATCCCCGCGCCCGACGTCGGCACCGACGAGCAGACGATGGCGTGGGTCATGGACACCTACAGCGTCAACGCCGGCTACTCCGTGCCCGGCGTGGTCACCGGCAAGCCGATGACGCTGGGCGGCTCGCTCGGCCGTGCGGGCGCGACCTCGCGCGGCGTGCAGATCGCGGCGCTGGCCGCGCTGGGCGGCTCGCCCGAGGGCGTGACCGTGGCCGTGCAGGGCTTCGGCAAGGTGGGCGCGCTGGCCGCACAATACCTGTCCGACGCCGGCTGCAAGGTCGTGGCCGTCTCCGACGTCACGGGCGCCGTCTACGCGAGCAGCGGCCTCGACATCGCCCGGCTGCGCGCCTGGGCCGCCGAGGAGGGCGGCGTGCACGGCTACCGCCACGCCGACGCCCTGGCCCGCGACGACCTGTTCGAGCTGGACGTCGACGTGCTGGTCCCGGCCGCGCTGGAAGGCGCGATCACCGAGGCCAACGCGCCGAGGGTCCGGGCCAGGCTGATCGTCGAGGGCGCCAACGGGCCCACCACGCCGCAGGCCGACGAGATCCTCGCCGCCTCCGGCACCACGGTCGTGCCCGACATCCTGGCCAACGCGGGCGGGGTGATCGTGTCCTACCTGGAGTGGGTCCAGAACATGCAGGCCTACTCCTGGAGTTCCGGCGAGGTCGAGCTCAAGCTGCGCGACCTCATGCAGGGCGCCTACTCCGAGGTGAAGTCGCTGGCCGCCGAACGCGGGCTGACGCTCAGGCAGGCGGCGCACGTCATCGGCGTGGGCCGGGTGGCCGACGCGCACCGGATGCGCGGGCTCTACCCGTGACGACCGGCAGCCGGCACGGCTGAGGACCGCCTCAGCGCGCCGGCACCACCGGAGGTCAAGGACGACCGCCGGCCAGAACGACCGGGGCCCGCAGTCCGGGGCGGGCCCCGGCTCCTGTGCTCACTTCCCTGGGCTCACTTCCCTGGGCTCACTTCCCTGGGCTCACTTCCCTGGGCTCACTTCCCTGGGCTCACTTCCCTGGGCTCACTTCCCTGGGCTCACTTCCCTGGGCTCACTCCCCGGACCTACGTCCCCGGCTCACTTCCTGAGCTCGGCGTAGTCGAGCGCGGCCACCAGGCCCTCGAGATCGCTCATGAGCCGTTCGGTGCGCTCGGCGCCGAACGCGACCGCGACGAGCCCGTGGTGCTCGGCCACCGCGCCGTCCACCCGCGCGAGCAGCTCGGCCCCCCGGTCCGAGACGAACACCGCCACCCGCCGCCGGTCGCCCTTCGACGGCCCGCGGTAGACCAGCGCCCGCTCGATCAGCCGGTCGATCGCCTTGGTCAGGGTCGGGTGGGGCATCAGCACGGCCGCGGCGAGCTCGCCCATCGAGTCGCCCCGCCCGTCGGCCAGCGCGCGCATGATGCGCCACTGCTCGACGGTGACGTCCTCGCCCGCCAGCGCGGCCGCCAGCCCCCGGTTGACGCTGCGCTCCGCGCGGCTCAGCAGATAGGCGAGCGAGGACCCGAGCCCGGAGGAGGTCATTGGAGGAGGTCCTTTCATCGGAGAGCTTGAAGGGAGGATACTCGTCGGCGTGGCGGCGACCGTCGATCCTCTCGAAGCGCGGCTCCTCCCGTCAGGTTCGATCAGGATCGGCCTGGTCGTGCCCGTGTCCGGGGTCCTCGGCCTGATGGGCCCCTGCGCGATCAACTGCGCCGTCCTGGCGGCGGAGGAGCTCAACGCCGCGGGCGGCATGCTGGGCAGGCCGGTCGAGCTGGTCCTCGTCGACGGCGGGCGGCCCGCGCGCCAGGTGGCGGCCGAGGTGTCCGAGCTGGTCAGGACCGGCACCGTGCAGGCCGTGGCGGGCGCCCACGCCAGTGACGTGCGGGTCGAGGTGGTGGCCGCGATCGCCGGGCGAGTGCCGTTCGTCTACGGGCCGCCGTACGAAGGCGGCGGGCACGCGCCGGGCGTCTACTTCCTCGGCGAGACCCCCGACCGGCAGCTCGCTCCGGGGATCGAGTGGCTGGTCGGGGCGCGCCGGGCACGCCGGTGGTTCCTGCTGGGCAACGACTACATCTGGCCGCGCCTGGTGCACGCGAGCGCCCGCCCGCTGTTGCGCGCGTCCGGCGCCACCGTGGTGGGCGAGAGCCTCGTGCCGTACGGCGACGCGGTGCGGCGGCTCGACCGGGTGGCGGCCGCCCGCCCCGACGCCATCCTGCTGACGCTGATCGGCAGCGACCTCGTGGACTTCAACCGCGCGTACGCGGCCGGCGGGCTCGGCGCGGCCCGGCTCTGCGGCGCGCTGGAGGAGCACGGGCTGCTGGGCATCGGCGGGGACGCCACGGGAGGGCTGTACGCGTCGATGGGCTACTTCCGCGACCTGCCGACCGAGGCCAGCCTCGGCTTCGCGCAGCGGTACGCCGCCCGCTTCGGCCCTGACGCTCCCATGCTGAACGCCCACGGCCAAGGCTGCTACGAGGCCGTCGCCATGCTGGCCGCCCTGTGCGCGCGGGCGGGGTCGCTGGCCGTGCCGGCGCTCGACGCGGTGGCCGACGGCACCACGATCACCAGCGCGCGCGGGACGCTCACCCTGCTCGGACGGCAGGTACGCCATCCCGTTCACCTCGGGAGGGCGGACGGCCTGGATTTCTTTCTAGAGAAACCTTTTCAATAGAAAGCTTTAGCTCTAAGGTGCGAAACGCCCCCGCTGCACCCCCACTGCACCCCCCGATGCACCCCCCGATGCAGAAGGAGCCGTCCATGAGCACGATCGAGCAGTTCGGCTACCGCCAGGAGCTCCAGCGCTCGCTGGGCTTCACCGACCTGATGATCTACGGCCTGATCTTCATGGTGCCGATCGCGCCGTTCGGGATCTTCGGCAACGTCTTCTCCGTGTCCCACGGCATGGTGGCACTGGCGTACGTGATCGGCCTGGTGGCGATGGCGTTCACGGCGCTGTCGTACGCGCAGATGGCCAGGGCGTTCCCGATGGCCGGATCCGTCTACACGTACGCGGGCCGCGGCATCGGCGCCCCCGTCGGGTTCATGGCCGGCTGGGCCATCCTGCTCGACTACGTGCTCGTGCCGTCGCTGCTCTACCTGGTGGCCAGCGTCGCCATGAACTCGTTCGTGCCCGTGATCCCCGTCTGGGCCTGGCTGGCGGCGTTCGTGGTGCTCAACACCGTCGTCAACTACCTCGGCATCCGGATGACGGCCAGGATCACCCGGATCATGCTGGCGGCCGAGCTGGTCGTGCTGGCGATCTTCCTGGTGGTCGCGGGCGTCGCGCTGGCCCAGGGCAAGGCGCAGACCGGCGCGTTCACGCCGATCTTCGACTCGTCCGGGTTCACCTTCAGCGTGGTGTTCGCCGCCGCGTCGGTGGCCGTCCTGTCGTTCCTCGGCTTCGACGGCATCTCCACGCTGGCGGAGGAGAACCGCGAGGACGCCCGCAGGCTCGGCAGGTCCATGCTGGCCGCCCTCGGCCTGGCGGCCGTGCTGTTCGTGACGCAGACCTGGGTCGCGGCGCTCCTCACGCCCGGCCGCGACGCCCTGATCGCGAACGGGGACCCCGCGGGCAACGCCTTCTACGACACCGCCGCGTACGCCGGCGGGCCGTGGCTGGCGGTGCTCACCGCCGTGGCCACCGCCGTCGCGTGGGGCTTCGCCAACTCGCTGGTCGCGCAGGCGGCGACGTCGCGGCTGCTGTTCGCCATGGCCCGCGACCGCCAGCTGCCCGCCTTCCTGTCACGGGTGAACGCCAGGCACAAGGTGCCGGTCAACGCGACCCTCGCGGTGGCCGCCGTCTCGCTCGTCCTCGGCGTCTTCATGAGCACCAGGGCGAACGGCGTCGGCGAGCTGGCCTCGCTGGTGAACTTCGGCGCCATGACCGCGTTCCTGGTGCTGCACGTCTCCGTCGTCGTGCACTACGTGATCAGGCGGCGCAGCACCAACTGGTGGGCCCACCTCGTCGCCCCCGTGATCGGCTTCGCCGTCCTGGTGGCCGTCGTGTACAACCAGAACGTCGCGGCCCAGTGGGTCGGCGGCGTCTGGCTGGCGATCGGCCTGGCGGTTCTGGGCATCACCTATCTGATCGGCCGTAAGCCCACACTTCCCACGGAGGTCTCGTGAACGTCGTCTCCTACCGCCCCGCGCCGGAGGAACTGAGCTACACCTTCGGCGGGCGCTCCCCCGTCGGCAAGGTACGGCCGGGCACGATCGTGGAGCTCTACACGGAAGACTGCTTCGGCGGCCTCGTCCGGGGCGTGGACGACCTGCCGTCCCAGGTGTGCGAGTTCCCCTACCTCAACCCCGTGACCGGCCCCTTCCACGTGGAGGGCGCCGAGCCCGGCGACACGCTGGCCCTGCACTTCATCAGCATCACCCCGGCCAGGGACTGGGCGGTCTCCACGACGTTCCCCCACTTCGGCGCGCTGACCGGCACCCACACCACGGCCATGCTGCAGCCGCCGCTGGAGGAACGCGTCTGGCGCTACGACATCGACCTCGCCAAGGGCGTGGCCGTCTACCACGCCCGCACCAGCGACTTCAGCGTGGAGCTGCCGCTCGACCCGATGCACGGCACCGTCGGCGTCGCCCCGGCCGCGAACGAGGCCCGCATGACGATCACCCCCGACGCGCACGGCGGCAACATGGACACCCCCGAACTGCGCGCCGGCGTCACCGTCTACCTCGGGGTCAACGTCGAGGGCGGGATGTTCTCCATCGGCGACGGCCACGGGCTGCAGGGCCACGGAGAGGTGTGCGGCACCGCGGTCGAGTCGGCCATGAACACGGTGGTCGCGGTCGAGCTGATCAAGGGAGTGGCCACGCCGTGGCCCCGGCTGGAGGACGACCTGCACCTGATGTCCACCGGGTCGGCCAGGCCGCTGGAGGACGCGTACCGGATCAGCCAGCACGACCTGGTCACCTGGACGTCGCAGCTGACCGGGCTGGACACGCTCGACGCCTACCAGCTCGTCAGCCAGGCCGGGCAGGCGCCGGTCGGCAACGTGTGCGACACCAACTACACGATGGTCGCCAAGCTGCCCAAGGCTTACGCGGGAGACACGGCGGTCTACGAGTCGGCCCACACCCGCCTGCGCGCGCTCGCCTCCCGGTACACGGCACAGTGACCTGCTCCCCGCGCCGAACCCGAAGGGCGCGGCTTTCTGCGAACCTTCGGTAAAGACGGATGTCGCAGGTGAGAGGGCTGATCATCAGCCCCGTAGGCTGGCCGGGTGCTCAGGCTGGTGTTGTCCCTCGCCCTGCTCGACCCGTCCGCCGTCACCGAGGTGTCCCAGCGCAACGTGCCCGCCCCGCGCGTCCTGACTCCTGACGGAGACCGCCTCGGCTACGCGCCGGTCCCGCGCCCCTACACGGGGGCGCGGCGGCTCACCGGCGTGCTGCTCGGTCACGACCCCGTCTCGCGGCGGGACGTGTTGTGCGGGGGCACGGTGATCGGCTCGCGCAGCCGCAGCCTGGTGCTGACGGCCGCGCACTGCCTCTACCACCGTGGCCGGGTGCTCGAGAATCTGGCCTTCCTGCCCGGCTACGACGGCGGGCGGCCGGGGCTGGGCGTCTGGCCGGCCGTACGCACGTGGGTGCCGGCGAGATGGCGCAACCGGCCGTACTCGCCCGGGCTTCTCCCGTACGACATCGGGCTGGTGGGGGTCGGGCGCGGCAAGCGCCCGCTGGAGGCCGTGACCGGCCGGGGGCTGCGGCCGATGGCCACGGACAGGGGCACCACGCTGCAGGGTCTGGAGCTGCTGGGCTACCCGGCGGGCAAGGGCTATCCGGGGGGCACCAGGCTGTACCGGTGCCTGGGTGACGCGGCCGAGGCGGTCTCCGAGGGGCCGGGGCTGATGGTCACCCGTAACTGCCACGCCGCCGCCGGCGGCAGCGGCGGGCCCGCGTTGTACGGCGGCTCGGTGGCCGGAGTCGTGTCGTCCTCCAGCCCGCTGAGCGACACGAAGGGCTACACCGTGCTCGCCCGGCTCGGGGACAAGCCGTTCAAGCGCATGTTCGCCAGGGCCGACAGGACGATGCGGCTCAGGCAGCGCGGCTGACACCTCCGGGCACGGGTCGGCGGCGCGGGCGGGCCGGAGCGGTCAGGCCGGTGCTCCGGCGACAGGCGCGGGTCAGGCGGCGCGCGCGACGATCTCCTCGCAGAGGGCGTGGGTGGCCAGGGCGTCGCCGGCGTCGATCACCCGGCCCTCGCGTACGGCGGAGAGGAACTCCAGGCAGATCTGCTCGATGCCGCGCTGCCTGGCCACCGGCACCCAGTCGGGCCGCCTGGCGAGGGTCTCGCCGCCCTGGTGGTCGATGACGTCGCCGAGGTTGACCACGCGCCGCTTCGCGCCGTCGCCCATGGCCTCGCAGGACTCCTCGGAGACCCCGCCGGCCCGGTTCATGACGCCGATGGCGGTGCAGCCGTCGCCGGACAGCTCCAGGACGATGTGCTCGACCAGGCCGTTGCGGACGCGGGTCCTGATCGTGGTGTCGGTGACGGGGCCGGGGGCGAGGAAGCGGAGGGTGTCCACCACATGGATGAAGTCATCAAATATCACCCGCCGGGGTTTGTCGGGGTGATTAGCCCTGTTCTTCTCCATGAGGATGAGATGACGGGGGTGAGCGGCAAGTCCGACATATCCGGGCGCGTACCGGCGGTTGAAGCCCACCATCAGGGACCTCCCCTCGGCCCTGGCCAGCCGCACGAGACGCTCGGACTCGGCGAGGGTGTAGGCGATCGGCTTGTCGACGTAGACGTGGACGCCCGCCCTGAGCAGCGGCTCGACGATCTCGGGATGGGCGTCGGTGGCGGCGTGCACGAACGCCGCCTCGACGCCGTCCTTGATCACCTCGTCCACGCTCGACGACCGGGCGGCGATCCGGTAGGCATCGCCGAGCCGGTCCAGCCGAGCCGTGTTGCGCGTGCAGAGGTGCAGATCGAGGGCGGGCTGCGCGGAGAGCACGGGAAGGTAGGCCTTCTCCGCGATGTCGCCCAGGCCGATCATGGCTGTCTTCACACGTCGAGCGTAGCCTTGAGCGCCGCCTCGATCGGGGTGGGCGCCACGCCGAACGTACGCTCGAACGCCGACGAGTCGAGCACGTAGGGCGCGACGAACTGGTAGCGCGTGTGCTTCAGCTCGCCGATGAAGGGCGAGAACAGCCCGGCCGCCCACATCAGCGGCCACGGCAGCTGCCTCATCCGGGGGGCGGGCCGCCCCAGCAGCGCGGCCATCTTCTCCCCCAGCTGGCGGAAGGTCAGCGGCGCGCCGGTGGGCACGTGCCACGGCCTGCCCCAGGCCCGCTCGTCACCGCCCGCCGTGATCAGCGCGTCGGCCACGTCCGGCAGGTACGTCCAGCTGTGCGGGACGTCGGCCGGCCAGACGAGCGGGATGGCCCGGCCCGCCCTGAGCGGCGCGATGAACCGATCGCCCAGGTAGGACTGGTCGGTGGCGCCGGGACCGAAGTAGTCGGAGCCACGCACCTCGGTCACCCTGATGCGGCCCGCCCGGTGCGCGGCCAGGGCGTCGGTCCACATCTTCGCGCGTACCCGCATCTTGGGGGTGGTGGAGGCGAGCGGCAGATCCTCCGTCATCGGGACGGAGACCGGCCCGTACGGGTAGAGGTTGCCCAGGATCACCAGCACGGCCCCGCTCGACTCCGCGGCGGCCAGGAACGACGCGGCCATCGGCGGCCAGTCGGTGAGCCAGCGGTGGTATTGGGGGTTGACGCAGTTGTAGAGGACGTCGGCGCCCCTGGCGATCTCGATGAGCCTGGCCTGGTCGGCGATGTCGGCGGCCACCCTGACCGCCCCTTCGGGGCCGCGGCCCGAGCGCGTCACGACGACGACCTCGTGCCCCTGCGCGACGAGCTTGGCGGCGAGGTGCGAGCCGACCTGGCCGGAGCCCACGACGACGTGCTTACCCATGATCAGACCTGCTTCCAGATGATGCGGAGAACCGCGTTGACGACGAAGAGCGCGGCGAAGGCGGCCGCGGAGGTGGTCAGCCCGGAGGCGTGGAGCGCCGCCGCGCCACCACCGAACCACACGATCTCGAGCGCGACGCGTGCCGGACCGGTGAGCGGGAAGGTGGCGTTGGCGCCGCCTCCCGCGCCGAACAGCGCCCACGCCGCGACGAACAGCGCCGGAGCACCGAGCCCGGCCAGCAGTTTGATCGCCCAGCTGGGGGAGAGCGTGAAGCCCCAGTAACCGGCCGACGCCAGCACGCCCAGCTCCAGCAGGAACATCAGCGCCCTGTTGGCATGGTTGGCGAGACTGAGCATCGGGACCTCCAGAGACCACCCGTTCGCTTGCGAGAGCAATGCTCGCTTAAGAGAGCAATGTTCGTCAAGAGCAGTGCTCTCGAATTTTGACACCGCTCTGATAGCCTGCTGTGCATGACTGCCAGCCGTACCGCAAGAGAACGCGTCAGGGCCGAGCTCACCAGGGAGATCACCGACATCGCGCGGCGCCAGCTCGCCACGGAGGGGGCGGGCGGCCTGTCGCTGCGGGCCGTCGCGCGGGAGATGGGCATGGTCTCATCCGCCATCTACCGCTATTTCCCGAGCCGCGATGACCTGCTCACCACATTGATCGTCGACGGCTACAACGCCCTGGGCGAGGCCGTGGAGCAGGCCGAGTCCGCCTGCCCCCGCGACGACTTCCCCGGACGGTGGCTGGCCGCCTGCCACGCGGTGCGCGAGTGGGCCGTCGCGCACCCGCACGAATACGCCCTGATCTACGGCTCCCCCGTGCCCGGCTACCAGGCGCCCCAGGACACGATCGCGGCCAGGGTGCGCGACGTGGCCGCGTACGGCCGGATCGTCTCCGACGCCTGGGAGGCCGGCGCGATCGCCCCGCCGCCGGACGAGGGCCCCGAAGAGCTCGAACCCGACGCCGGTTCGTTCCGCGAGCTCATGCCGGGCGTGCCCGACGCGGTGATCTGGCAGGCCGTCTCCGCGTGGACCGCGCTGTACGGATGGGTCAACTTCGAGGTGTTCGGCCAGTTCAACAACGTGATCGAGAACCGCAGGACGGCGTTCGAGCACGCGATGCGCCTCGCGGCGGCCACGATGGGGCTTGCTCAGTGACACTTACTAAGTTTTACTGAATACATGGCACGGAAGACATCCGAGCTCGGCCGCTTCACCGACGTGGCGCTGCTGGTGCTCATCAGCCTGGCCGAGGGGCAGAAACACGGCTACCGGATGATCCACGACATCGAGCAGTTCTCGGGGACCGCCCTGGAGCCCGGCACGCTCTACGGCGCGCTGATGCGGCTGGAGGAGCGCGGATGGATCGAGCCCGTCGAGACCGCCGAGCGGCGCAAGCCGTACCGGATCACCGAGAGCGGGCGTGACGCGCTGCGCGAGCAACTCGCCACGCTGCGGCGCATCGAGCAGGCGGGCGTGCGGCGCACCGCGGTCTCCTGGGGGTTGTCGTGATCCTGCGCATCATCGCCGAGTCGGTGCTGAGCCTCTATCCGGACGCGTGGCGGCAGCGCTACGGCGAGGAGGTCGCCGACCTGGTCGCCTCCCGGCCGGTGCGCGTGCGCACGGTGCTCGACCTGGTCGGGGGCGCCGCCGACGCGTGGCTCCACCACCGGCTCATCCCAGGAGGGCGACCGTTCCGCATTCCCGCGGCCGCCGTCCTGTGCATGCTGGGAACCGCTCTGCTGCTCCTGTGGAATCCGGGGGTGCGCGACCCGCAGAGCCTCCACCGCCTCTGGGCCGAGGCCACGCACATGGGGGCACTCGCCCACACGCTGCAGGGGACGGCGATGTCGTTGTTCGTCACGGCGGGGCTCATGGGGGCGCTGGCGGTGACGCCGGTCGTGCTCGCCGCCTCCAGCGCCCTGGGCAGCCCAGGGCAGGGGCTCATGACGCAGGTGACGGCCCGGCAAGTGGTCAGAACAGCGGTCGCCGTCGCCGTCCCCATCACGCTGCTGGGCTCCATCTACTATGCGGTGGCCTTCGCCGACGCCGGTTACCCCGCCGGACCGCTGGGCAACGCGATGACGGGCGGCTTCCTCATCCCGCCCGTCCTGGCGTTCTCGTTGCCCGTGATCGCCGTGGCGGCGCAGGCACCCCCGCTGACGTCCGAAGTCAGGACCGGCGCCACCGTGCTCGCGGTGGCGGCCATCATCAACACGCTGGCCTGGCTGCCTGTGGCTGCCCTGATGCTGCTCGGACTGACGCGGGCGCCGTGGACGTTCGTGGCGGCGGTCACCGCCGGCGCGCTGGTCAGCGTCTGCATGGCCGGGCTGGCCGCGCGGCTCGCGCTCAGGCAGGGCCGGGCCGCGACGGACCGGCTCACCGCCGCTTGAGCAAGGGTCGCGGCGAGCCGGCTACCCCCGCTTGAGCAGCGGCACCAGCACCTCGTCAACGATCTCCACCACGAGGCTGTCCGGGATGGGCGTGCCCTCGAAGAGGAAGTGTTGCCGCAGCAGCGCCTGCCCGGCGTCGAGCCGCCGGGCGGTGACGTCGCCGGGATCGACCTCGCCGCGCTCGACGGCCCGGCGGACGATCTCCTCCATCATCCTCCTCCCGGCGCCCTGGCTGCTCCTCCGCATGGCGTTCAGCGGCGACTCGTTGCGCAGCGCCTCGCCGAGCAGCCCGCGCATCGCCTCGCCGGCCGGACCCGACAACGCCTGTGCCGTACGGCGGAGCATCGCCACCAGGTCGTCGCGGAAGTTGCCGGTGTCGGGCGAGGACTCCGGGGTGGGCAGCGAGCTGTAGACCGCCTCCATCACCAGCTCGATGCGGGAGGGCCAGCGCCGGTAGAGCGAGGCCTTGCTGGCCCTGGCCCGCTCGGCGACCCGCTCCATGGTCAGCCCGGCGTAGCCGACCTCGGCCAGCTCGTCGAGCGTCGCCTTGTGGATGGCCGCGTTGAGCGCCTCGCCCCGGCGCCGCGGACGCTTGCGGTGGTCGGTGACCATGACCTGCATCCTAGGTAGCGCGGGCGACCGTGCCCGCACCGCCGTCGACCGTGACGATCTCCCCGTCCTGGAGCACCGACGTACCCGTGCCCGTGCCCATGACGGCGGGAATGCCGTACTCCCTGGCCACGATCGCCGCGTGCGAGCCGGCGCCGCCGGTGTCGACGACCACGGCCGCCGCCTGCTGGAAGAGCGGCGTCCACGACGGGTTCGTGTAGGGGCAGACGAGCACGTCGCCGCCGTTGAGCTTGCCGAAGTCGGCCGGCTCCCTGATCAGCTTCACCGGCCCGGTCGCGACGCCGCCGCTCGCGGGCGCCCCGCTGAGCAGCGCGTCGCCCGTTTCACGGGGAGGGAAGACCGCGGCGGGGTCGATGAGCCGCACGCCGGACAGCTCCTCCCGCTTGGCCGCCCGCTCTGTGACCGTCCCGCGCAGCCGCTCCCGGCTCTCAGGAGGCAACGCGGTCACGTCCCCGATCGCTTCGAGCTCCTCCAGCCGCAGGTGGAAGACGTCCTCAGGACGGTCGAGCACCCCCACGCCGACCAGGCGGCGACCGATCTCCACCAGCGACCTGCGCAGGACGGGCTGCGGCAGGGTGAAGGAGAAGTGGCTGTCCTCGCGGAAGGCGACGCCCGCGCGAGCCGCCGCCACCCGCCGCCGCACCCTGGCGCGGCGGCGCTCCGAACGCAGGCGAGGGTGGCGGAGCAGGAGGTCGAGCGCGTCGTCGCCCTCCTTCCTCTCGGGTGGGGCGCCGGCCAGGGCCTTGACCAGGCCGAGCACGGCCTCCGGAGCGTCCGCCCAGGTCGGCGGGGTGACGAGGATGGGGCTCGACGTCTCGCGGTGGCCGTACTCGGCGAGGAACGCCCGCAACTCGGCCTCGAACTCGGCGGGCAGCGGGTCGGCGTCGAGCGCGCCGGTGCGTTTGGCCACCTCCGCGAGCCGTTCCAGCGCTTCGTTGGCGTCGGTGGTGCGGGTGCGCGCCCCGGCCAGCAGGTCACCGAACGCCTCGCGGCGACCCAGCCGCCGGACCGTCACCAGCAACCGCAGCAGCGCCAGCCCCGAGCCCGGCAGGTAGTCCATGCGCAGGCCGGCCACCGGCTGCACGACGTCGAGCGTCTCCCTGGGCACGCGGATCAGCCGCTCCCACGGCATCGACGCGAGATCGCGCGCGGCCAGCTCCCTGGCCTGCGCGAGGAAGGTGCGGTAGCGCGGGTCCTCGGTCCAGCGGGCGGGGTCGTACCGTCTGGCCCTGGCCAGAAGCCGGAACGGGGTGAGCAACATCCTCGGCGACGGATGCGGCTTCGGCGGCACGAGCCGGTAGACGACCCCGTCCTCCTCGCTCAGGAAGTTCTCGAAAGCGCCCTTGATCCCGAACGAGGACGTGACCTTGCGCATGAGCCCGGCCGGGCCGTACGGCAGCCAGGTCGTCACGTCGATCGGATAGGGCCGCTCAGGGAGATATTCGAGCAGGACGGTCACCAGCCGGCGCTGGATCGGGTTGAGCTTCCCGACCGGTGGCGGCGGCAGCGCGGTCATCGGGCGGGCCTGCAGCAGGTGCACCCGGCCGCCCGCGTACGCCCACTCCATGTCCTGGGGGCGGCCGAAGTGGTCGGCGACCTCCCTGCCGAGCCGGGTCAGCTCCGCGATCACCGCGTCGGGCAGCCGCTCGGCGGTGGCCGCCGCGCCGGTCTCGCGGGCGACGCCGCCGCCGGAGGTGCCGCGGATGACCACCTCGCGGCGGCCCGGAGTGAAGTCGGCGTGTCCCGAAGCGTCGACCACATAGTGGTCAGGCGTGACGAGGCCGGAGACGACGGCCTCCCCGAGACCGCTGCTGGCGTCGATGACGAGCTGCGCGCGGTCGCCGGTGACGGGGTTCGCGGTGAACATGACCCCGGCCATCTCCGCCTCGACCATGCTCTGGACGACCACCGCGATCCGCACCCCTGAGCCGTCGATCGCGAGCTTCGCGCGGTACGCGATCGCGCGCTCGGTCCAGAGCGAACCCCAGCAGCGGCGCACCGCGTCGAACAGCGCCTCCTCCCCGACGACGTTGAGGTAGGTGTCCTGCTGGCCGGCGAACGCGGCGCCCGGGAGGTCCTCGGCGGTGGCACTGGAGCGCACGGCCACGGGCCCGCCGCCGAGCCCGGCGTAGGCGTCGGCGATCGCCTGCCGCAGGCCGGGGGGCAACTCCACCCGCTCGAAGTGCTCGCGCGTGTCGTGGCCCTGCGCGACCTGCTCGTACGCGTGAGTCGTGACCACGAAGCCACCCGGCACGGGCAGGCCCTTCCTGACCAGCTCGCCCAGGTTGGCGGCCTTGCCACCGGCCACGGCCAGATCGTCATGGCCGAAGGCGTCCAGGGGTGCGACGAGCTTCATGGCATCTTCCTGATTCTCATGGCTTCTCTCCGCTTTCACGGCATCTCCTCGGCTCGTACTCACGACTTGTCCACCGTTTGCGTCCACCGGCCCACCGCCGGCACCCACAACTCGTCCACCGCCCGCACCCGCGGCTTGTCCCCGGCTTTCCTGCACGGCCGTCCCCTCGCTTCCAGCCGCGGCCTCTTCTCGGCACCGGCTTTCACTCACGGCCTCTTCTCGGCTTCACGGCCTCTTCCTCGGCGTGAGCGGTGGTGCGCAGCGGGCGCGCCGGCAGCGCCAGCGCGAGCACGAACGCCACCGCGAGCAGCGGCGCCATGGCCGCGAACACCGGCGGCGCGGCGGCGGCGAAGGCCTCACGCACGCCGGCGGGCAGGACGGCCGGGTCGGTGGCCGCGATGCCGGATCTCATGGTGATCAGCGCCCCCACCAGCGCGACCCCCGCCGAGGCGCCGATCTGGCGCAGGAACGTCACCGACGACGTGGCGGTGCCGAGGTCGGCGTACTCGACGGCGTTCTGCGCGGCCAGCACCATGGTCTGCATGACGAGCCCGACGCCCAGCCCGGTCAGCAACATGGCCAGGGCGAGCGCGAGCGGCGAGGCGCCGGCCAGGCCGATCAGCCCCAGCCCTGCCGCGGCCACCGCCGTGCCGGCGACGGGATAGGGCTTGTACTTCCCGGTCCGCGTGATCAGCCGGCCGGACACGACGGTCGTGGCGAGCACGCCGCCCATGAGCGCGGTCACCAGCAGGCCCGCCTGCGTGGCGCTGGTGCCCGCCGCGATCTGCAGGTAGGCCGGCATGTACGTGATCGTCCCGAACAGCGCGAACCCGATGAGCAGGCTGATCGCCACGGGGATCGCGAAGGCCCGGTCGCGGAAGAGGCGCAGCGGCAGGATCGGGTCCTTGGCGTACCGGGCGCTGACCAGCCAGGCGACCAGCCCGGCGGTGGCCACGACCAGGTAGACGGGGTCGCGGGTCTGCCCCACCATGACCATGCCGACCACGGCGACGGCCAGGGCGAGCGCGCCCGCGACGTCCAGCGGAGCCCGCGCGCGGGGCTTCGGCAGCCGCAGCGTCACGCTCAGCACGACCAGCGCGATCAGGCCGAGCGGCGGATAGATGGCGAAGATCCACCGCCAGCTCAGCCGGTCGATGAACAGCCCGCCGATCAGCGGCCCTCCCACGGCGGCCACGACGTAGGCGGCCCCGATGAAACCGAGATAGCGGCCCCGCTCGCGCGGGCTGACGATCTCGCCGATGATGGCCTGGGCGCCGATCATCAGCCCGCCGCCACCCAGCCCCTGCACGGCCCGGAAGGCGATGAACTGCGGCATCGAGGTGGCCAGCGCGCACAGCACCGCCCCGAACACGAACACCACGATGGCCACCTGCATGACGGGCTTGCGACCGTACCTGTCGCCGAGCTTGCCGTAGACGGGCATGACCACGGTGGCCGCGACGAGATAGGCGGTGACGACGACCGGCATCTGGTCGAGCCCGCCCAGGTCACCCGCGACGGCGGGGAGCGCGGGCGCCATGATCGTCTGGTCGAGCGCACCCAGCAACATCGTCAGGATCAGGCCCGAGAGCACGAAGCCCATGACATCGCTCCTTAGAGAACGAACCGTTCTCTAAGGAGAGTAAACGTCCTTCCATAGAAACGCAACGTTCACTAACCGGGTGTTGCCCAGGTCACCGTGAGCCGTCGGCGATGATTTCTCCGTAAGCTGACGTCACCACCTGCGACTGAGGAGCGCCGATGGCAGCCCTGCCGGAAGACAGCTGGATCCACAGCATCCGCCCTCAGCCCAGTCGCATCTCCGCCGAGGACTACGAGCAGTTCCCAGAGGAGATCTCACGGGCCATCGAGATCGTGGACGGATACGTGGTCTATCGCGAATCTCCGTCCCCTGGGCACCAGATCGCCGGCCGACGACTGGCTTCACGCGCTGCTGGTCGTCGAGATCGTCTCACCCGGCTCCATAACCCAGGACACCGTCGACAAGGTCGCCGAATACGCCAAGGCAGGGATCCCTCATTACTGGATCGTCCACCTGGACCAGACCGGCGTGTCCACCATCGAGCGCTACCGGCTCGACCCTGCCTCGATGCTCTACAAGAGCGTAGGAACGTTGATGACCGAAGCCGATCCCGCCCCCACGATCACCAATCCGCTCCCCCTCACCATCGACTGGGAGGATCTGCGCTTCTGACCCTGGCGTACGGACGGTCACGAAGGTGATCGACGGCCTTCCGGCAGTCGACCAGCTAACGGATCTCCACTGCCACATCCCCAGCCGAACCCTCGGCCGGTGCGGGCGCCGACGCGGCGAGAGGAGGGACGGCTCGGATGGCGCACCACACGGTGCGGCCAAGCCCGTGGCCGTGCTCCCGCACACCCCATTCCTGGGCGATCTGATTGATGATCAGCAGCCCGCGGCCATCCTCCGCCTCCGGCTCCTGCCGTATATGGGGTGCGGAGAACGTGGAGCCGGGATCCCGCACGCCGACGTAGACCGCCCCACCGGCCGCCGCGACCGTGAGGCCGATCAGGGTGTACGGCTTGGCGTTGGAGTGCCGAAGGGCGTTCGTCACGAGCTCGGACAAGGCCAGCACGGCCTCGTCGACCACGGGGTGGTCATCTCCCAGCCATCTGCGTGCGACAGCAGAGGAAATGAAGAGCACCTGACCGCGCGCATGGAACGGCAATCGATCCTACGGCGGCCCAGACCACCCCTCCTCTGGGTAGTACTTGACGAGGGTGTCCTCCACCGACCGATCGGCAGTCGCGCCGTGATGGCCGCGCAACTCACTCGCCTTCTCGAAGCATCCCAGGCGCCCCGGATCACCATCCAGGTTCTCCCTCTCGACGCCTACTGCACGACCGGACTTCTTGGGGGATTCGCTGTCACACAAGCTCACGGAACCCCGGACACGGCATACGTCGAAGCCGCCTCCAACGCTCAGGTAACAGACTGGACAGAGAGTGTCAAAACTCTAGCATTGCGCTATGAAGGGATCCGTTCCGAAGCACTGTCCCAGCGCGATTCCGTAAACCTGATCAAGGAGACAACGCAGCGATGGACAAGCTGACCCAGGAGCTACGGGCAGCCACTTGGATCAAGTCCTCCTACTCGGGCAGCAACGGTGGAAACTGCGTTGAAGTCGCCGAACTGTCCCATGGACACCGAGCCGTCCGTGACAGCAAGAACCCCACCTACCCTGCCCTCATCTTCACCCCAGGCGAATGGAACGCCTTCATCAGTGGCGTGAAGAGCGGCGAATTCGACTGACTACCGCTGGCCCGACGAGGGATGTTCCCGATGCGTCCTGCATTCGTGTCGAACGTCCCTCGCCGGCCTGAGCAAGCCGTCCAGAAAACCGGTTGTTTTCAGGACGGCTAATTGATCTCGGGCGGGGGCGCACCGAGCCTGGGGATGAGTTCGGAGCGGATGACAGCGAAGCAGCTGTCCATATGGCGGCGGAGGCCGGCGAGTTCGTCGCAGAGAGCCGCGAGGTGGTGTCTCATCTCGGCCCGCATGTCGGCGATATCCGCCTGCATCTGGGCGATGTCGGTCATCATGGAAGTGCCGTCTCCGGCATGCGTGCTCGCCTCGAGCGCCCGGAGACGCGTGATCAAGGCGAGGATCCGTACCTCTTCGTTCACCGCATTCCTGCCTTTGCGAAGCTGGGAATGGCAACCCGCACCGGTGGCGGGCGCAAGGTTTGACGGTGAGCATAGTGACACACAGTTGACGTTCATGCTGGTCACCGCCAGCGCCCGGGTGTGGTTCTTTCTCCCGGCGTCTGGCGTGTTTCTCACTCAGATGTAATTGAGCGCGGATGACTGGGGAGGTCCGTCCCTGGTGGACAGGGTCGCAGCCTCCGCCGCTCAGGGGATATCCCGGTGAAGGCTAGTCGGGCGTCTAGCAGCACGTCGTGGTATGTCGCACATCAGCAGAATCGTACGATGACTCTGCACTTCGCCACACCCGGAGCGAAACTGTCATCAGCCAGGCTGATATCCCTATCTGCGGGCAAACTTCGAACGCGCCATACCTTTCACCGGGGTTCAACTTGTTTTGTTGATGCGCTGTTGATTACCGTGCGAATGATGTGGGCGACGTGCCGCCTCCTGACCTGTTCCGGCGCAGCGAACCGTGCGAGGGGATCATCGTGGCTGACCTCGATCGCGAGGCGATGCGTGCCGTGGCGCAGCGGATCCAGCGGCTGTCCGACGAGCACTGGTGGTCGCTCGATCCGTCCTGCCGCCTGATGGAGAGGGACGCGTGGGTGGGTCCGACGGGCGGCCGGTTCGACGCCCAGCTCCACGCCGACCAGCGCGAGCTGCGCGACCTGCTCAGGCAGGCCGTCCACAGCGCGGACCAGAAGCTGGCGTCCATCCCGGACAAGCCATGACCGAGTTCACCGGGGTCAAGCAGCCCGATTTCGACACGATGACGAGCAAGCACACCGAGGCGGCCAGGCGGCTGGAAGAACTGGCCCAGGCTCTGCACAGTGAACTTCGCAGCGCAGGGCTCGACACCTCACCGGCGACGCGACTGCGGCAGCTGGCCGGGCGAGTCACCACACAGGCCGAAGATCTACGGCGGCGGCAGAAACTCGTACACGAGCTCCAACGGCAGCGGATCACTTTGGGCCGGAGCACGCCCGCCGGAAGCTTTCTCGAGATGCCCGACGGTTTGGAGGCTGCCGCAGGCTTGCTGGACGGCACGCTCGCCGGCCGCGCGGCGCTGAAGGCCACAGGCGGTGACTCCACGGCGCTGGCCGAGCTAGAGAAATACGCCTCAAGAGGAGGAGATGCGGAGTTCGTCAAGGCGTTCCTCGGCACGCTGGGCGCCCAGGGCCTGACGCGGCTCCCCGGCTCGCTCGCCGCCCAGCTGCGCGACGCCAGGGCCCACGGCGACGCCGGACGCGTCGCTCAGCTCGCCAGCGGAGGCAGCAAGGCGCTGCGCATGCTGAGCGCCGCCCTGGCCAGAGGAACGGATCCCAAGAATCCGGCGTATGCGGGCGCCGGATTCCTCAAGCAACTCGTGCAGCAGGGCCGGGCCCAGCACAAGACGGGCGGCACGACGTACTCCGGCTACCAGGCGCAGGCGCTCATCTGGCGAGCCCACGACGGTAAGCCACCGTACTCGAAGGGGTTCATGGAGACCGTCGGACGCGACGTGATCGTCTATGAGCACGAGGAACGTAAGGACGAATGGGCGGCGAGCAGAGATTCTCTGGGCCGCTTCTTCGCAGGAACCCAAATCCCCATCATCGACCTGGCCGGCGCACTCGGCCTCGGCACCCTGCTGAGACCCGAAACCCATGCGGGGGCTCCGGGCGCCAAGGCACGGTCGTCCGTGATCGACGACCTGTTCCACGCGGCCAAGTCCAGCCGGGAAGCGTCCCATGCCCTGCTGAACCACACTCCGCCCGGGTGGAAGGAATCCGTCCTGGACTACCTGCTGACGACCCGCTGGGAAGCCGCCCTCCACACGAAGGACCACGCGCCGTTCAACGACCTGCTGGTGACCGCGACCACCGGCCAGGACGCCACGTCTCGGAAGCTGGCCGCCGACATGACGAAGATCCTCTCCAACGAGGTACGCGGCGCCTTCGGCAAGGCCGACAGCGGCAACCTGGAAATCCGGAACCGGGAGGTGTTCGACCGGTACGCCGCGCTGAGTTACCCACTCGCCCGGGCGATCTCGGCCAACATCGACGAGCTATCACGGCTCTACCTGAACCACGCGACCTTCGGCCCAGTCGCGGCGCAGGACATGTCCTACGCGTTGCTGCTCGCCACCTCCAACGACGCGGGGTTCGAGGCACTGATACGCGCACAGACCGAACACATGCGAGCGGCGCTCGCCACAGTGCCTCCCGTCGGCCTCAACGCCTCCAACGTCGAACGACTCGGTTTCACCAAGGCGGACGTCAAGGAGTATGACTTCGACGGGGATGGACGGGTCGACAAGGCCGACATCAAGCAGTTCCTGACGGACCGAACCGTGGCGGAGGCCCGGCCCTTCAATCACATCGTGGAGACCCGTCGCCAAGTGCTGATCGCTCAGGGACTGGGCGACAAGAAGGCGGACGAGGCACTGAAGACCATGGTGGCCAATGCGCTGGGACTACTCCCCGTACCTGGAGCCCGGCAGGTGGGCGAAATCGCCTCTGGAGCCTTCGGCGAACTGGTAGGCAAGGGATACGACAAGCTCGCCGGAGCCGCATATGACGAGATCGCCAAGCAGGTTGCTCAGCAGACGCCCGAACGCAGTCCTAACTTGGACGAGACGCACCGGACACTTGCGGACAATCGCCTGGGGGTCGAGAGGTTGGCCGAGCAGATGCTCGCCTCAGCGATGCTGAACAGAGGCCTGCTTGACGACACCAGAATGCAGGGTCGGCTATTCGCCACAGGAAATCCTCCTACGATCAAACCTTTTGCCCAGATGAGCCCGCAGGAATATAGCGATTTTCTGGACTGGGCTCGCAGGAAGGGCGGGGGAAGCGATCTTCTCGATCGTTTCAATGCCTCCTTCCGGCGGACTAGCGAGGTGGACGACTATCTCGATCTAGAGATCCCACCCTGAGGAAGTGAAAAATGAGGAAATTTCGCGTCCTAACCGCCCTGACTACTCTCCCATTGCTCGCCGCATCCTGCACTACGAAGAGCGACATCGTGCACACACCGGCGCCACTCACCCAGCCGATCGTGGATTCTTCTCCCTATGTCTGTAGATTGATCCCCGAGCAGGCGTTTCGCCTAGTGAGCGGTGCGACAAAAGTTCTCGCGGAGAAAGCGGCCGGCGACGAGAAGAGTGGTGAGTGCTGGGCTCCTGATATGACCCCTCACCCGCTTGAGGTGGGCTGGCTACAAGTTGGCGGCGGAACGAGCCAGGAGCATCTGGATTTCGTGATGAACGACAGGCGTCAAATCTATAGCAGGCACGGCGGCCACACCCTTCCCGAAGATCTCGGCAGCGGCATGGCCGTATACATGCCAAAATCTGTTTTCGCTGAGCAGCCATATCAGGTGAGCGCCAAGTTCCGGTGTGGTGGGAAGGATCGAATGATCGACATCTACCTGGCCCGAGTCGCCAAGGGCAGGGATGGGATCAAGGACCTGGTTGAGCTCATGCGAATCGCCCAGAAACGTTACGGCGAGCTGTACGACTGCACTCCCGGCACGTAAGACCGGAGGCTCCTCGACCGCGACCCCTGTTCTGGAGCGCGGTCGAGGAGGGTGGCCAGCCTCGTGGGTGCGTACCGAATGAGCCGGAAGCCCCGCCGGTCCGTTCGGGGGTCGGCGGTGGAGGCTGCGGTCAGCGGAAGGCGCGGTTGACGGCGGAGATGATGGCCTTGAGGGCGGCGGTTGTGGCGTTGGCGTCGACGCCCACGCCCCACAGCACCTGGCCGTCCACGTCGCACTCCAGGTAGGAGGCGGCCTTGGCGTCGGCGCCCGCGCTCATCGCGTGCTCCACGTAGTCGAGGACGCGCGCCCGGATGCCGACCTGGGTGAGGGCGTCGATGAAGGCGGAGATGGGGCCGTTGCCCGTGCCGGTCACCTCGCGGATCTCGCCGTCGAGGCGGACGTCGGCGCTGATGCGGTCGTGTTCTTCCGTGGACTCGTGGCGGTGGGCCATGAGGCTGAGCCGGCCCCACCGGTTGGTGGGGTTGGGCAGGTATTCGTCGCGGAAGACGTCGTACATCGCGGCCGGGCTGATCTCGCCGCCCTGGGTGTCGGTGCGGGCCTGTACGACCTTGGAGAACTCGATCTGCAGCCGGCGCGGCAGGTCGAGCTGGTGGTCGGCCTTCATGATGTAGGCGACCCCGCCCTTGCCCGACTGGCTGTTGACCCGGATGACCGCTTCGTAGGTGCGGCCGATGTCCTTCGGGTCGATCGGGAGGTAGGGGACGGCCCAGGTGAAGTCGTCGACCGGCACGCCCGCCGCCACGGCGTCCTTCTCGAGGTGTTCGAAGCCCTTCTTGATGGCGTCCTGGTGGGAGCCGGAGAAGGCGGTGTAGACGAGCTCGCCGCCCCACGGGTGGCGCGGGTGGACGGGCAGCTGGTTGCAGTATTCGGTGACGCGGCGGACCTCGTCGATGTCGCTGAAGTCGATCTCGGGGTCGACGCCCTGGGAGAACAGGTTCATGCCCAGCGTGACCAGGCAGACGTTGCCGGTGCGCTCGCCGTTGCCGAACAGGCAGCCTTCGATGCGGTCGGCGCCCGCCATGTAGCCCAGTTCGGCGGCGGCCACGGCGCTGCCGCGGTCGTTGTGCGGGTGGAGCGACAGGATGATCGAGTCGCGGCGCTTGAGGTTGCGGTGCATCCACTCGATCTGGTCGGCGTAGATGTTGGGCGTGGCCATCTCGACGGTGGCCGGCAGGTTGAGGATGGTCTTACGGTCGGGGGTGGGCTGCCACACCTCGGTGACCGCGTCGCACACCTCGACGGCGTATTCGAGCTCGGTGCCGGTGAACGACTCCGGGGAATACTGGAAACGCACGTCGACGTCGGTCGCGTCGGCGAGCTTCTTCACCAGCTTGGCGCCCTCGACCGCGATGGTGGTGATGCCGTCTTTGTCCTGGCCGAAGACCACGCGGCGCTGGAGGGTGGAGGTGGAGTTGTACAGGTGGACGATGGCCTGCTTGGCGCCCTCGATCGACTCGAAGGTGCGCTCGATCAGCTCGGGCCTGGCCTGGGTCAGCACCTGGATGACCACGTCGTCGGGGACGCGGCCCTCTTCGATGATCTGCCGGATGAAGTCGAAGTCGGTCTGCGAGGCGGCGGGGAAGCCCACCTCGATCTCCTTGTAGCCCATGCGTACCAGCAGCTCGAACATCTGGAGCTTGCGGTGGGGGTCCATCGGGTCGATCAGGGCCTGGTTGCCGTCGCGCAGGTCAACCGCGCACCAGCGGGGGGCCTTGGTGATGACCTGGTCAGGCCAGGTGCGGTCGCGCAGGCGTACGGGCTCGAACGGCTGATGGCGATGGATGGGCATAGGGCTGGGTTGCTGGGCGGTCATGGCTGCTGCTCCTGATTCGGACGGAAGGAAGCGGCCGACGCGCACGACAGGCTCCGCGGCGAGGGAGCCGGCCTTAGAGGCCCCCGCCGCGGCAGCTAAGCAGGAGGCCGCGCAGCATGCCAACGACGGTACCAGACGTCTCGCCATGCGCCGTCCCGGGTCTCGGATGGTGAGAAGCGGTCGGGCGAGGCGTCGCCTGTCCGGGGAAGGGTCGTAGGTGTCAGTCCGGGATGAGGACGCTGAGGCAGGTCACGCAGCCTTCGAGTTTCTCGTACTCGGAGATGTCGACGGTTGTCACGGCGAGTCCGCGCCGTTCGAGCATGGCGGCGGTCCGGGGCGCCGAGGCGGCCATCAGGACGCGGTCGCCGCCGAGCGGCACCACGTGGGCACCCGGCTCCTCCTCCGGCACGAGCAGGTCGGGCAGGTCCACGTGCCGGGGATCTCCGATGAGCGTCCCGTCGGGCAGCGCGGTCACCGCCGACTTCAGGTGCAGCACGCCCCGCATCTTCACGGGCACGACTTCGCGTTCGGGGAGGAGGGCCGCCAGCTGCTCGATCCCCTGGTCGTTGGTGCGCGCCGACCTGCCGGCGTACAGGGTGGCGCCGGTCTGCAGCACGTCGCCGCCGTCGAGCGTGCCGGGGGCCGCGATCCTGACGGCCGTCAGCCCGAGCTCGTGTACGGCCGCCGCCACGGAGTCCACCTCCGGCCGCCGCTCCTGCGCGCCGGGCCTGGTCAGCACCGCCAGCCGCCCCGACACGACCACCGCGTCCTCCACGAACGGAGAGTCGGGCAGCTCGTCGGCGGGCGGCACGTACACGGGCCGCCATCCGCCGGCCGCCAGGGCCTCGACGTAGGCGTCATGTTGCGCGAGGGCCCGCCGGTGATCCACGGGTTCGCGTTCGATGTGGGTGACGATGCCTTCGGCGATTCGGGGACCGGGCTTCCTTACCAGCGCAATACCAGCCATAGTGCGTCTTCTATCACGGGGTGATTAGAGTCTTGAGCATGCGGGACGACGAGATTCTCACCAGGATCAGCGCCCTGGTCAGCGAGGAGCACAAGCTGCGCGACAAGCTGACGGCGGGCGAGGTGACCACGGACGAGGAACACGCGCGCATCAAGGAGCTGGAGATGGCCCTCGACCAGTGCTGGGACCTGCTCAGGCAGCGCCGGGCCAGGCGCAACGCGGGCGACGACCCCGACGACGCCGCGGCCAGGCCCGCCGGCGAGGTGGAGAACTACCGCCAGTAGGCGGCGGGAAAACCTGTCGCCGGACCGCCGCTGGTGCGCTTTGCTGGCCTCATGCGGATCCAGCCGATCGACCTCGACGACCCGCCGGAGGAGATGGTCGCGGGCCTGTACGACGCCTATGTGGCCGCCGCCTCCGCGGACGACCCTGGTCCCCAGCCGCCGCTCCCCCGCTTCCGCAGGGACTTCTGCGCGCACAGGCCCGGCGGGCGGGCCGAGGTCTGGGTGGCCGTGGAGGACGGCAGGGTCGTCGGCGGCTACGGCATGTCGCTCCCGCTGCTCGACAACACCCACCTCGGCACGATCTTCCCTTTCGCCGTACGACCCGAACACCAGCGGCGCGGGCTCGGGACGGAGTTGTTCGGGCACGTGCTCGGCCGCCTGCGCCATCACGGCAGGCGACTGCTGCTGGCGGAGACACCCGTCACCGGCGCCGGCGCCCGTTTCGCGCGCGCCCGCGGCATGGAGGTGGCGCTCGTCGAGGCCCGCCGCATGCTCGACCTGCGCAAGGTGGACTGGGCGGCGCTCGAACGGATGATCCCCGAGGTCGCCGGCTACCACGTCGAACGGTTCTCCGGGCCGGCGGGCCCCGAGCTGGTAACCGACCTCGTCACGCTGATGGGCGGCATGAACGACGCCCCGCGCGACAGCGGCGTCGAGGACTCGAATTTCAGCCCGGAGCGCCTGCTGCACCGCGAGGAGGGCATCGTCCCCGGGGGCCGGACCTGCTACACCTCGATCGCCCGCCGCGACTCCGACGGCGCCCCGGCGGGCTACACGCGCATCTACCTCGACGCCGACCGCTCTGACGGCTGGGCGGAGCAGGCCGACACGACGGTGCTCGGCGCGCACCGCGGCCACCGCCTCGGCCTGCTGCTCAAGCTGGGCAACCTGCTGTGGTTGCGCGAGCGCGAGCCGCACCTCGAACGCGTCATCACCTGGAACGCCACCAGCAACAGCCACATGCTCGCCATCAACGAGGCCATGGGATTCGAGCTCTTCGACGAATGGACCGAGTGGCGCATGGAGGTGTAGCGCGCATGGATCATCCGGCGCGCGGGGAGCTAACCTGACCCACTATGACCATGGAGGCGCTGAGAGACGGAGACCCCAGGCAGGTGGGCCCGTACACCCTCCTGGGCCGGCTGGGCGAAGGCGGCATGGGCGTCGTCTACCTGGGCCGCTCCCCCGACGGCACGCAGGTGGCCGTCAAGCTGATCCACGCCAGGCTGGACGCGGACGCCGGATTCAGGCGCCGCTTCGCCCGCGAGGTGGCCGCCGCCAAGCGGGTCGCCAGGTTCTGCACCGCTCCCGTCCTCGACGCCGACGTCCAGGGTGACCTGGCCTATCTGGTCACCGAATATGTCGAGGGTCCCAGCCTCGACGACGTCGTCCGCTCCTCGGGGCCGCTCAGGGGCTCGGCTCTCGACGGGCTGGCCGTCTCGATGGCCATGGCGCTGCGCGCCATCCACGGGGCGGGGGTGGTGCATCGTGACCTGAAGCCGTCGAACGTGCTGCTGTCGCAGGTGGGACCCAAGGTCATCGACTTCGGCATCGCGCAGCTCGCGGGCGCGGAGATGAGCAGCACGATCGTGGGGACGCCGTCGTACATGTCGCCCGAGCAGGTGTCGGGCGTCACGATCGGGCCGCCGTCGGACATCTTCTCCTGGGGCTGTACGGTCGCCTTCGCCGCCGGGGGCGTGCCGCCGTTCGGGTCGGGCTCGGTGCCGACGGTTCTGCTGCGCATCGTCAACGAACCCCCCGACCTGCGCGGGCTCACGGGGCCGCTGCGGGACCTGGTGGTGGCGTCGCTGGCCAAGAACCCCGCTGAACGCCCCACGGCGCAGGACCTGATGGACCGCCTCAGCACCTCGGGCTCCGGGGTGAGCACCACCACCGGCCCTGGCACGCCGATCCCAGGAAGGGATGCCGCAGGCACAGGCGGCAGTGCGGGGTCAGGAGACGGGCGACCCGCCGTCGCAGATGACACCGCCGGGCCGGCCCAGGGTCCAGGAAGTTCCGTGGGTCCCGAAGGGAGTCGCGACGGTTTCGGAGGGCCGGCAGGCTCGGGTGAGGACGGGCACAACGGTCTGGGGGATCGGAGCGGTCCGGAAGCGGCGAATGGTGGCGGGCCGGGGGACGTCCCGAGGCGCGGGCTGTCGCGGCTCGCGGCGGCGGGCGGGCGGCGCAAGCTGATGGCGGCCGCCGCGGCCGTGGCCGTGGCGGTGGCCGGGGTGTCGGCGGCGCTCGTGTGGCGTGACGAAGGCACCTCGGGCAGCACGACGGCGTACGAAGCCACCGCCACCGCCGGGCAGAACGGCACCGCAGGTCAGGACGCGACCCGGCCGGCGGGCGCGGCCCGCAACCCGCTGATGGCCCAGGGGAAGGTGCCGTTCTACTCCCCGCCCGAGCCGGGCGCGAGCAGGCAGGCGGCGCTGTGGCAGAAGGATCGCCCCGAGGACGCGGAGCTGATGAGCAGGCTGGCCGCGGTCCCCCACGCCATCCGGCTCAACCAGCCCGAGGTCAGGTCGAAGGTGGACGACACGATCAGGGCGGCCGAGAAGGAGGGCGGTGTCCCGGTGTTCCTGATCAACTACATGCCGGGAAGCGACTGCCTGCCGATCGAGCCCGAGGAGATGGCGGCGTACCAGGAGTGGATCAAGGGCATCGCCCGCCAGATCGGCCGGGCCGGGGCGGTGGTCATCCTGGAGCCGTCCAGCCTCGTCAAGCTGCCGGGGACGGAGAAGTGCGACGCGGACGGCTCTCCCGAGCAGCGCTACCGGGACCTCAGGCAGGCCGTGCGGAGCCTCAGGTCCGGCCCTCGCACGGCGGTCTATCTCGACGGCAGCCAGAACTACTGGCCGGGCACCGACATCATGGCGCGGCGGCTGATCGGGGCGGGGATCGAGGAGGCGGACGGGTTCTTCGTCAACACCGCCGGCTACCAGCGTACGGAGGGAAGCGTCGAGTACGGCGAGGCGCTGTCGGCGTGCGTCAGCGTCCAGCTGGCGACGGGCCGCGACGAGTGCCCGCAGGACGCGCCGCTGGACCGGTCGAGGATGCCGCACTTCGTGATCGACACCGCCAGGAACGGGCAGGGCTCGTGGAGGCCGAAGGAGAAGAAGTACGAGGATCCGCAGGTGTGGTGCAACCCTCCGGGCAGGGGCGTCGGACCGCGGCCCACCACGGAGACGGGCGAGGAGCTGGTCGACGCGTACCTGTGGATCGCGCGGCCGGGCGAGTCGGGCGGCCGGTGCAGGCGCGGCACCGGCGGCGAGGAGGATCCCGAGCGCGGTGTCGTGTCGCCGGAGGGCGGCCAGTGGTGGGGCGACCTGGCGCTGGAGCGGGCGAAGAACGCGAATCCGCCGCTGAGGTGAGCGCGCACCAGGAGATATCAGCATGAATTCCCGCGGTCCGGTCCACCAGAATGGGGATTGTGACTGCACGCCTGCGCATCGCCTCTGAGCTGAGGATGTTCCTGCCGGTGAGCCGGCGACGCGAGTGGCAGGAGGTCGCCCCCGACGGCACCTCCACACTGGGGCACCACGTCGAGTCGATCGGCATCCCGTTGACGGAGGTCGGCCCGATGATCGTGGCCGGCGCCCAGGGCGTGCCGCCGTCCTACCAGCCCGCGCCCGGCGACGTGGTGGAGGTGCACCCGGTGCCGCGCCCGCAGCAGTTGCCCGAAGAGCCGCGGTTCCTGCTGGACGTGCATCTGGGCACGCTGGCGCGGCGGCTGCGGCTGCTCGGCATCGACACCGCCTACCACAACGACATGGACGATCCGGCGCTGGTGGCGCAGGCGAACGAGGAGCGGCGGGTGCTGCTCACGCAGGACCGCGGCCTGCTGCGCCGCCGCGCGCTGTGGCTGGGCGCGTACGTCCGCGGCTCGCGGCCCACCGACCAGCTCCGCGACCTGCTGGAGCGCTTCGCGCCGCCGCTGCGCCCGTGGACCCGCTGCACGGCGTGCAACGGCGAGCTGGAGCAGGTGGCCAAGGTCGAGATCGAGCCGCTGCTGGCGGCCGGCACGCGGCGCAGCTACGACGCCTACGGCCGGTGCGGGAAGTGCGGCCAGGTCTACTGGCACGGCGCGCACAGCGGCCATCTGGAGGAGATCGTGCGCACGGCCCGAGCCTGGGCGCCCTGACACCGCCGCGGTGTGCCATCCTGATCGACATCTCTCCTCGGAAGCTCGAAGGAAGGGTCGTGTGGACTTTCGCATCATGGGGCCGCTCGAGGTGGCCGACGGCGACCGGGATCTGACGCCCACGACGCCCAAGCTCCGTGATCTGCTGGCCATGTTCCTGCTCAACGCCGGCCGGCCGCTGACCGTCGAGCGGCTGCGGCGGCTGTTGTGGCCGCGCGAGGGAGGTGACCGCTCCGACTCTCTCATCCGCGGCTACGTCGGCCGGCTCAGGCAGCTGCTCGGGAAAGACGTGATCGGCACCGTGTCGGGGTCGTACGTGCTGGCCGTCGGCGACGGCGGGCTCGACGTCGACCGGTTCCGGTTACTGGTCGACAAGGGCGCCTACGAGGAGGCGCTGGAGTTGTGGCGGGGCGAGGTCCTGGAGGACGTCGACCCCGAGGGCGAGCGGTGGTCGGAGACGCGCCGGCTGCGCGAGGAGCTCGGCGAGCTGCGGCTGCTCGCCCTGGAGCGCAGGCTGCAGGCCGATCTGGACGCGGGCCGCCATCGCGAGCTGCTGGCCGAGCTGCGCCGGCTGACCCGGCAACATCCGACGTGGCAGCGTTTCCGCGGCCAGTACATGCTGGCCCTCTACCGCAGCGGCCGGCGGGTGGACGCGCTGGCCGCCTACGCGGTGCTGCGCGACCAGCTCGACGGCGGCCACGCGATCGAGCCCGACCCGGAGTTGCAGCTGCTCTACCACCGCATGTTGTACGACGACGCGTCGCTGCACGTGTCGGCGGGCCCGCCGGTGCTGCTGCCGCCCGACGTGGCGGGTTTCACGGGACGGGCCGCCCTGCTCGACCGGGTGATCGGCGGCCAGGTCGTGGTGCACGGCCAGGCGGGTGCGGGCAAGTCGGCGCTGGCCGTGCACGCGGCCTGGCGGGGGCGCGAGAATTTCCCCGACGGCATCCTGTACGCCGACCTGCGCGAGACGACAGCGCCGGCGGCGGTGCTGGAGGACTTCCTGCGCTGGCTGGGCTGCCCGGCCCAGGCGATCCCCGCGTCGCTGGAGCAGCGTGAACGGCTCTTCCGCACGTACGCGGCCGGCCGCGGGCTGCTGGTGCTGCTGGACAACGCCGCGGCCGAGGCCCAGGTGCGGCCGCTGCTGACGTCCTGCCCGACGGTCGTGACCAGCCGTTCCTCGCTCGGCGGGCTGACCGGGGCGCGGCGGTTGTCCGTCGGCGTGCTGGACGACGGGGAGGCGCTCGACCTGCTCGCGAGGTGTTCCGGGCGCGCGTCGAGCGACGCCATGCGCAGCCTGGCGCGGTTCTGCGGCGGCCTGCCGATCGCGCTGCGCATCGCCGGCTCCCGGCTGGCGGCCAGGCCCGAGTGGACCGTCGACTATCTGGTGCGCCTGCTGGAGGACGAGCACGAGCGGCTCGACCGGCTGCACGCGGGCGACCAGACGGTCCGCAGCGTGCTCGCGATCGGCTTCGACGGGCTGCCGGAGCCGGCCCGGCTGACGTTGCGCGGGCTCGGCGCGCTGTCGGCGCCCGACTTCGCCGACTGGGTGACCGAGCAGCTCGGCGGGCAGGCCGAGACGCTGGTGGACGCGGGCCTGCTGGAGACGTACGGGGTCGACGTGGCGGGCCAGGTTCGCTACCGGATGCACGATCTGACCAGGTTGTTCGCCCGCGAGCAGCCCGTCCCCGGGGTGCTCGCGAGGCTGGCGGCGGTGGTGCTGGACCGGGTGCGGGCGTCGCGGTTCTCCCTGGTGTCGGGCGACCCGGCGACGGCCGTGGCCACCAGGGACATCAGGGAGTCGGTCGAGTGGCTGGCAGCCGAACGGGCGTTCCTGGTGAGCCTGGTCGCCGACCTGCACGCGGCAGGGCTCGACGACGCGTGCTGGCGGCTGGCGCACCTGCTGGGGCCCTTCCTCGAACGCCACCGCTACCTCGACGACTGGCGGTCCGTGACCGGGCCGGCGCTGGAGTCGGCGCGGCGGTCGGCCGACGACGAGGGCGAGGCGCTGATCCTGCTGGATCTGGGCGACCTGCATCTGGCCGAGCGGGAGTGGGAGCGCGCGTACGAGCGGCTGGAGCTCGCGCTGGACATGGTCAGGCGGCAGGGCCGCGCGCGCGACGTCAACCACGCCGTACGCCGGCTGGCCCGCGTCCACCTGGAGCTGGGCCGGCTGGATGAGGCCGAGCGGGCGCTGCGCGCCTGCCTGAAGGAGGCCGGCAACGAGCGCGACACGGCCGACGCCGAGCGGGTGCTCGGCGCGGTGCTGCGCCGCGCCGGCCGGCTGGACGAGGCCGGCGGGTTGCTGGCGGCCGCCGTCGGGCGCCTGGCTGAGCTGGGCGACCGGCACCGGCAGGCCGACACCCTGCTCGACCTGTCGGCGGTACGCCTGGCGCAGGCCGCCAGACCGGCCGCCAGGGCCGCCGCCGAGCAGGCGAGGGGCATCGCCGTACGCCTCGGCGACCGGCTGCTCGACGCGCACGCGCTGCTGGCCCTGGCCCGGGTCAACCGGGCGGAGGGCGCGACCGGGCGGGCGCGCGAGCTGGCCGGGGCGGCGCTGGAGGTCTTCGAGGCGACCGGCGACCGGCAGGCCGCCGCGAACACGCGGGCCTTCCTGGCGCAGGCTCCGCGGTGACGCCCCCGTCGACCCGCAGCGGGCTTGGGCCTCACACGGCCGGCAGGCGGCGCACGTCCGCGCGGTGCAGGTCCTCGGCCCGGTGACGAGGGCACGGGCCATGGCGAGCTGCTGCTGGCCTCCCGGCAGGTGGCCCGCGCTCCGCCTGAGCAGCGGTTCGAGCGCGGGGAAGAGGTCGAGGGCCTCGTCGACGCCTGCTTGGGCTGCTTGGCGGCCTCCAGGGTCACCAGCGGGTTGCCCTGGACGGACAGCTTGGGGAAACACTGGTGGCCCTGCGGTACGTACCCCATGCCGAGCCGCACCCGCCCGTGCGGCTTGAGCCCGGTGACGTCGCGGCCGTCGAACGTGACCGTGCCGGCCGCCGCGGGCAGCACCCCCATGACGGTGTCGAGCAGCGTGGGCTTGCCGACGCCGTTGCGTCCCATGACGCACACGAGTTGCCCCAGCCCGACCTCCAGCGAGACGCCGAACAACACGCGCGCCCTTCCGTACCCCGGCTCAAGGCCGGTTACCGCCAACATCGCCCGCGTGTAAAAGGCGATTACCCGACGTTCATAGGCGCACTTATCCCGACATACGGCGGTTCAGCGCGAGAGCGAAACCGACCCGACATAGCGCGGCAACACCCAGGAAACGGCCGGTTCCTATGGTCCGGCCATGCGGCTAACCTCACACGAGCAGGAACGGCTGCTCATCCACGTCGCCGCCGGGGTGGCGCGCGAGCGGCAGGCCAGGGGCCTGCGGCTCAACCACCCCGAGGCCACCGCCGTCATCGCGTCGTTCCTCATGGAGGGCGCCAGGGACGGGCGCAGCGTCGCCGACCTGATGGAGGCCGGGCGGTCGGTGCTCGAGCGCGCCGACGTCATGGACGGCGTGCCGGAGATGCTGGAGAGCGTGCAGATCGAGGCCACGTTCCCCGACGGCACGAAGCTGGTCACCGTGCACAGGCCGATCCCGTGATCCCGGGCGAGTACGCCCATCCCGAGGGCGCGATCGAGCTCAACCCGGGGCGGGAGCGGGTGACGGTGCGGGTGGTCAACATGGCTGACCGGCCGGTGCAGGTGGGTTCCCACTATCATTTCGCGGCCGCCAACCCGGGGCTGGAGTTCGACAGGAAGGCGGCCTGGGGGATGCGGCTCGACGTGCCGTCGGGGACGGCGACGAGGTTCGAGCCCGGCGTCGAGCGCGATGTGACGCTGGTGCCGATCGCGGGCGGCCGGGTCGTGCCGGGCCTGCGGCAGGAGTGGGCGGGGCCGCTCGATGGGTGACATCGCGCGTGCCCGCTACGCGGCACTCTACGGACCCACCACCGGCGACCGGATCCGGCTGGCCGACACCGACCTGTTCATCGAGGTCACCGAGGACCGCGCGATGGGCCCGGCGGGGGCCGGCGAGGAGGCCGTCTTCGGCGGCGGCAAGGTCATCCGCGAGTCGATGGGCCAGGCGCGGACCACCCGCGTGGAGGGCGCGGCCGACCTGGTCATCACCGGGGCGGTCATCCTCGACCACTGGGGCGTGGTGAAGGCCGACGTCGGCGTCCGCGACGGCCGCGTGTACGCCATCGGCAAGGCCGGCAACCCCGACACGATGGACGGCGTCGACCTGGTCATCGGGCCGTCCACGGAGGTGCTCGCGGGCAACGGCAGGATCCTCACCGCCGGGGCCGTCGACTCCCACGTCCACCTCATCTGCCCGCAACTCCTCGACGAGGCCATCGCGTCGGGGGTCACCACGATCGTCGGAGGCGGCACGGGGCCCGTCGAGGGCACCAAGGCCACGACCGTCACCGGGGCCTGGTATCTCGGCCGGATGCTGGAGTCGCTCGACGCGTACCCGCTGAACTTCGCGCTGCTCGGCAAGGGGAACACGGTCAGCGCCGAAGGGCTGCGCGAGCAGCTCGCGGCCGGGGCCTCCGGCTTCAAGCTGCACGAGGACTGGGGCTCCACGCCCGCCGCCATCGACGCCTGCCTGAGCGTGGCCGACGCGGCGGGCGTGCAGGTGACGCTGCACACCGACACGCTGAACGAGGCCGGGTTCGTCGAGTCGACGCTCGAGGCCATCGGCGACCGCACGGTCCACGCGTACCACACGGAAGGGGCGGGCGGCGGGCACGCGCCCGACATCATCCGGGTGGCCGGTCAGGCCAACATCCTGCCGTCCTCCACCAACCCCACCCGGCCGCACACCGCCAACACGCTCGACGAGCACCTCGACATGCTGATGGTCTGCCACCATCTCAACCCGTCGATCCCCGAGGACCTGGCCTTCGCCGAGTCGCGCATCAGGCCCGCGACGATGGCGGCCGAGGACGTGCTGCACGACCTCGGGGCGATCTCGATGATCGGTTCCGACTCGCAGGCGATGGGCCGGATCGGGGAGACGATCATCCGTACGTGGCAGACGGCCCACGTGATGAAGGCGCGGCGGGGGGCGCTCGGCGGAGGGCCGGCGGACAACCTGCGGGCACAGCGCTATATCGCGAAATACACGATATGTCCGGCCATCGCCCATGGGCTGGACGACGAGCTCGGCTCCGTCGAGCCCGGCAAGCTCGCCGATCTCGTGCTGTGGAGCCCCGCGTTCTTCGGGGTCAAGCCCGACCTGGTGCTGAAGGGCGGCGTCGTCGCGTGGGCCCAGATGGGCGACGCCAACGCCTCCATCCCCACGCCCCAGCCGGTGCTGCCCCGTCCCATGTTCGGCGCGTCGCCGGTCACGGCCGCCGCCACCTCGCTCCACTTCGTCGCGCCCGCGGCCCTGGACGCGGGCCTCGCCGACCGTCTCGCGGTGCGCCGCCGCCTGGCGCCCGTCCAGGACGTACGCCGGCGCGGCAAGTCCGCGATGCCCCTCAACGACGCCCTGCCGAGGATCGAGGTCGCGCCCGACACGTTCGAGGTCCGCGTCGACGGCGAGCTCATCGAGCCCGCCCCGGCCGCCCGCCTGCCCATGGCCCAGCGGTACTTCCTCTTCTGATGCACCCCGCCCTGCTCCTCCTCACCGACTCCCGCCTCCCGGCCGGCGGCCACGCCCACTCGGGGGGCGCCGAACAGGCCATCGCCTCGGGGGCGGTGCACGATGTGCCCTCACTCGCGCGCTTCCTGCGCGGCCGCCTCCACACGGCGGGCGCGCTCGCGGCCGCCCTCACCGCCGCCGCCTGCGCCTGCGCCGCCGCTACGCCTCCCGCCGCCGCCCCACCACCCGGGCTCCCGGCCGGGGGCGACGCGGGCCCCTGGGCGGTGCTCGACAGGGAGGTCGACGCCAGGACCGCGTCACCCGCCCAGCGGGACGCCTCCAGGACGCAGGGCAGGCTGCTGCTCAGGGTCGCCCGGCGGGTGTGGCCGTCGCCGGTGCTCGACGAGCTGGCGCGGGCCGTACCGCAGCCGCATCATCCGGTCGCGCTCGGGGTGGCGGCGCACGCGGCGGGAGCGGCACCGGGGGACGCGGCGCTGGCGGCGGCGTACCACGCGGTCAGCGGCCCGGCCACGGCGGCGGTCCGCCTGCTGGGCCTGGATCCGGTCGCCGTGCACGGCCTGCTGGCCGGCCTCACGACCGAGTTGTCCGCCGTGGCCGCCGACGCCCGGACGGCCGTCATGACCGGGCACCCCGGCCCCACCACCCCGCGCGCCCGTCCCGATGGCGCGCACGCGCCCCCGCGTCCCGGCCGCCCGGACGCGGGCGAGCGCCCCGGCGGCGCCCAGGTGCGCTGGGCGGCGTTGCCCGCGCACTCGGCGCCCGCCCTCGATCTCCTGGCCGAGCGGCATGCCCGGGCCGGGATCAGGTTGTTCGTCTCCTAGGAAAGGACCTCGACGATGGGCATCCATCACGACGATCACCACCACGCACCCGACGGCCGGGGCAGGGCGCTGCGGCTCGGGGTCGGCGGCCCCGTGGGCAGCGGCAAGACGGCCCTGGTCGCCGCGCTGTGCCGGACGCTGGGCCCGTCGTTGTCGCTGGGTGTGGTGACGAACGACATCTACACCACCGAGGACGCCGACTTCCTGCGCGGTGCGGGCGTGCTCGACGAGGAGCGCATCCTGGCCGTGGAGACCGGCTGCTGCCCCCACACCGCCATCCGCGACGACATCGCCGCCAACCTCGACGCCGTGGAGACGCTGGAATGCCGGTTCGGCCCGCTGGACCTGGTGATCGTGGAGAGCGGTGGCGACAACCTGACGGCGACGTTCAGCCGAGGGCTGGCCGACCGGCAGATCTTCGTGCTGGACGTGTCGGGCGGCGACAAGGTGCCGCGCAAGGGCGGACCGGGGGTCACGGCGGCGGACCTGCTGGTGGTCAACAAGACCGACCTGGCGTCGATGGTGGGCGCCGACCTGGGCGTGATGGCGCGTGACGCGGCGGCCGTGCGGGGCGAGCGGCCGGTCATGTTCACCTCGATCAGGCGGGACCCTGCGGCCGGCGACGTGGCGGGCTGGGTCGCGGAGCAGGTGCGCGCCTGGTCGCACGCCCACCCGGCGCCCATCGCCTGATGCCCGGGGACACGGCCCCCGCGCGCGCCTGCTCGGGACGCCGAGCCATGCGGGCGCACGCCGCCGTGGCGACGGCGCAGGCGCGGGACGGCACGACCGTCGTGCGGCGGCTGGCCTCGGCCCCGCCGCTCACGTTGCGCCAGACCGGCCCGTGTGCCGTCCACCTCGTCTCCACCGCGGCCGGTCCGCTCGGCGGCGACCGGCTCGCTTTGGACCTCGACGTCGCCCCGCGCACCACGCTGGAGCTGGGCTCGGTCGCGAGCACCCTGGTCCTGCCAGGCGAGGGCGTGTCGGAGCTGATGGTCACCGCCCGGGTGGGCGCGGGAGCCTCGCTCCGGTTCGCGCCGGAGCCGACGGTGCTCGCCGCCGGGTGCGAACACCGCCTGCTGGTACGGCTGGCGCTGGAGCCGGGCGCGAGCGTGTCGTGGCGGGAGGAGATCGTCTTCGGGCGGCACGGTGAGGCGCCGGGCCGCTGCCATGCTCGCTTCGACGCCACCTGCGACGGCCTGCCGCTGCTCCGGCAGGAGTTCACCGTCGGCGACCCGGACCTCGACGCCTCCCCCGCCGTCTATGGTGCGGCCCGCTGCGTCGGCACCACGTTCCTGACGGCTTGCGCAGGGGAGACGATCGTGGCCGACGGGGTCGCCGTGCTGCCGCTGGCGGTGTCGGGCACGCTGGTGTCCGCTCTGGCCGCCGACGCGGTGCAGCTGCGCTCGCGGCTGGAGTGGGGAGAACGGGCGGCTCACGAATCGGCGGCGGCTCGCGGGGCGGTGAGGGCTTCGTCGCGTGAGTAGCGGCCGCTGGTGGCGCGGCGGGGCCCGGCTTACCCTGATCGTGTGGCCGACTTTCCGCAGCCCGAGCCCACCAGCCCGACCACCCGCTCACTCGCCCGCTCACCCACCGGGCCGCGCGCCCGCCGCGGCGCCCCGCTGGGCGTCGTGATCGCGGGCGCCCTGCTGATGTCCTGCGCGGTCCTGCCGTGGGCCGGGGTGGAGGCGCGCAGCGAGCTCATCGGCGGTGCGATCGCCGATGACGTCCGCGGCGTCGACGCGGCGGCCGGGGTCTACAGCCTGGTGGCCGGGCTGGCGGCGCTGGCGTGCGGGTTCGCCGGGGTGCTCGGGCGGCCGCGGCTGGCCGCGCTGGCCGCCGTCCCGGGAGGCGCGGCCGTGGTGGTGCTGGTGTCGTTCGTGACCGGCGACCGTGGCCTGCGCGACCGGGTCTCCGTCGACCTCGGCGACCTGCTGTCGATCGAGCCGGTGATCAGGTTCGGCTGGTTCGCGGCGCTGGCGTCGGCCGTCGCGGTGATCCTGCTGGCCGTCGTGGCCCTGGTGCGCCGCGGCTGACGGCCCCGGCAAGGCGCGGACGATGATCGGGTTGCTGCGACAATCTTCGCATGCAGGTTGAACAGACAGGGACGACGCTCTGGCAGCGGCTCGACGGCTCCGAGATCGTGGACCTCGCCCAGCCCATGCGGACGGGCATGCCCCAGTCGCCGAACCATCCCAGGTTCCGGATGGTCATCGAGCGCCGCCACGGCGACATGGTGCGCGAGGACGGCGGGTCGGCCGCCAACGAGCTGATCGTCACCGGCGGGCACGTGGGCACCCACGTCGACGCGCTCGGCCACGTCTCCCACGACGGGCACGCGTACGGCGGGGTCGAGGTCGCGGGCATCCAGTCGCACAAGGGGCTGTCCCGGCTCGGCATCGAGACCTTCCCCCCGTACGTGGGGCGCGGCGTGCTGCTCGACGTGACCGCCGTGCACGGCGTGGACGTGCTGCCCCCCGGATACGAGGTGACCCGCGACGACCTGGAGACGGCGCTGAAAAGGACGGGCGTGGCCATCCGGCCCGGCGACGCGGTGCTGATCGGCACCGGCTGGTCGCTCGAATGGGAAAGACCGTCCCGGTTCGTCGGCGAGGAGGGCGGCGTGCCGGGGCCCGGCGCCGACGCCGCCCGCTGGCTGGTCGAGCGGGGCGTCAAGGTGGCCGGCGGGGAGACCATCGCGTTCGAGCACATCGCGGCGGGACGCGGCCACGCCACGCTGCCGGTGCACCGCATCCTCCTGGTGGAGGCCGGGGTGAACATCGTGGAGACCATGCGGCTGACCCGGCTGCGCGAGGTCGGCGCGACCGAGTTCCTGCTGGTGATCAACCCGCTGCACGTCGTCGGCGCCACCGGCGCCCCCGTACGGCCGCTCGCGGTGCTCGCGTCATGACCGGCCTGCCCGGCGTGACCATCGTCTCCGCCCTCGCCGAGTTCGCCGCGCACGCCCGCACGGGGCTGCCCGCGCCCGTCATGGACGACGTCACGGGTCGCGTGCTCGACATGTTCGGCAACGGCCTGGCCGCCCTGGAGCTCACCGGTCACGACGAGCCGCACGAGGCGGTCAGGCGGCTGGCCGACCGGTGGGGCGGAGCCGGCGAGTCCTCCGTGCTCGGCCACCCGCTCGCGCTCCCCGCGCCGTCGGCCGCCCTGGTCAACGGCACGCTCGCGCACGCACTCGACTTCGACGACACCCACCTGCCCTCGGTGCTCCACCCGTCCGCCTCCGTCGTGCCCGCCGCGCTGGCGGTCGCGGAGTCGGCACGCGCGCCCGGGGCGGCGCTGTGCCAGGCCATCGCCGTGGGCAACGAGATCACCAACCGGCTCGGCATGGCCTCCTACCTGCCCGAGCTGCGCAACTCGCTGTTCTTCGAGAAGGGCTGGCACGCCACGTCCATCTGCGGCACCGTCGGCGCCGCCGCCGCGTCGGCCTTACTCATGAACCTGGACGCCGGCGGCATCGCGGCGGCCATGGGCATCGCCGGGAGCATGGGAGCCGGGGTCATCGAGGCCAACCGCACCGGCGGCACCGTCAAGCGCGTCCACTGTGGCTGGGCGGCCCACGCGGGCGTCGTCGCCGCCATGATGGCCGCCGAAGGGGTGACCGGGCCGCCGACGGTCTTCGAGGGGCGTTTCGGCTTCTTCCAGGCGTTCCTCGACGGGCGTTACGACGCGGCCGCGATCACCGACGGTCTCGGCGAGCGGTGGGAGCTCCTGCGTACGGTCTACAAGCCGTACCCGTCCAACCACTTCACCCATCCCGGCATCGACGCGGCGCTCGCGCTGCGGGCCCAGGGGCAGCGGGCCGAGGACGTGGCGGAGATCGAGCTGGGCGTGGCGGCCGCGCCGCTGCGCACGATCGGCGAGCCGTACGAGGAGAAGGTGCGGCCCCGGACTCCGTACCACGCCAAGTTCTCCGGGCCGTACACGGTGGCCAGCGCGCTGGTCGGCGGCGGTGGGCTCGGCCTGCACCTCGACGACTTCACCGAGGCCGCCTTCCGCGACGAGAAGCGGCTCGCCCTGGCCGCCCGGGTGCGGGTGGTGGCCGACGAGGTGTGCACGGAGGAGTTCCCGCTGGCGTTCTCGGCCGTGCTGCGCGTACGGGCCAGGGACGGGCGGCGGCTGGAGCATCGGGTGCACAGCTCGCGGGGCGGGCCCGAGCATCCGCTGAGCATGGACGAGCTGGAGGAGAAGTACCGGCTGAACGCCTCGCGCGTGCTCCCGCCGGAGGCCGTCGCGGCGCTCGCCCGGCAGGTCCGCGGGCTGGCGGCCCGCGACGACGTCACCGGCCTGCTCCAGCCGGCCCTCGCCGCCGCCCGCCCGCCGTCGCCCGCACAGGACTGAACGGCGCCCCGGCACGCCTGCCAGGTCCGCCCGTCAGTCGTAGAAGCCCAGGCGGCGCAGCTGCTTCGGGTCGCGCTGCCAGTCTTTGGCCACGCTGATGCGCAGGTCGAGATAGACCCGCGTGCCCAGCAGCCCTTCGATCTGCTGGCGGGCCTTGGTGCCGACCTCGCGCAGCCGCCCGCCCTTGTGCCCGATGACGATCGCCTTCTGGGACGGCCGCTCCACGAACAGGTGCGCGTAGATGTCGAGCAGGTCGTCGCGGCCCTCCCTGGGCAACATCTCGTCGACGACGACGGCGATCGAGTGGGGCAGCTCGTCACGCACGCCCTCCAGCGCCGCCTCCCTGATCAGCTCGCCGACCAGGATCTGCTCGGGCTCGTCGGTGAGCCGGCCGTCCTCATAAAGCGGCGGCGACTCGGGCATGTGCTCGATCAGCACGTCGGCCAGCACGCCGAGCTGGTCACCCGACTGCGCCGACACGGGCACGATGGCGGCGAACTCCCCCACCTCCGAGACCGCCAGCAGCTGCTCGGCGATCTGCTCCTTGCTCGCCAGGTCGCACTTGGTCACCACCGCGACGACCGGGGTCTTCTTCACCCCCGCAAGCTTGTCGGCGATGAACCGGTCGCCCTTGCCGATCGGCTCGTTGGCCGGCACGCAGAAGCCGATCGCGTCGACCTCGGTCAGCGTGGACAACACCAGGCTGTCGAGCCGCTCGCCGAGCAGCGTGCGCGGGCGGTGCAGCCCCGGCGTGTCGACGATGACGAGCTGGGCGTCGGGACGGTGCACGATGCCCCTGATGACGCGCCTGGTGGTCTGCGGCTTGGACGAGGTGATCGCCACCTTGCTGCCGACGAGGGCGTTCATCAGCGTGGACTTGCCGACGTTCGGCCTCCCCACAAAGCAGGCGAATCCGGCGCGATGGCTGTCTGGCGAAGTCACACTGTGCATTGTGGCCTATCAACCGACGTGTTCACGCCACCAGGCGAACGCCTCCGGCGCCACGAGCGGGGTCCACGGGGTCGTCTTCATCCCGGCGAGCTCCTGCTCCGCCACCCAGCGGAAGTCGTCGATCTCCACGCCGTCGGGCTGGGGACGCCCGGCGACGACCGCGCAGGCGTACGCCGCGATGACGTAGCCGACCTGGTGGCCGTTGGGGTAGACGGTGCGGAACTCGGGGCCGCCGTACACGCCGATCAGGCCCAGCGCCTCGACCTCGAGGCCGAGCTCCTCGTGCAGCTCCCTGACCACGGCGTCCGCCGGCCGCTCGTCCGGGTCGATGCCACCGCCCGGCGCCGCCCAGAGCCCCACGTCGCCGTGCCGGGCCACCAGGAGCCTGCCCTCGTCGTCGAACACGAATCCGGAGGCCGACGGCAGCATCATCAGGTCGGTGCCGACCTTCTCCCGCAGTCGCGCCAGAAAGGGCGACATCGGCATGTCAGCCCCGCACCGTGCCGTCGGGGCCGGCCACGAGCAGCGCCTTCACGCCCAGCTCGGCGGCCACGGCCTCGTCGGCGGCGCTCGGCCCGCCCTCGCTCACCAGCGCGGCGGCCTCCAGCGACCGTGCCCCGCTGGAGATCGCCATGGCCACCGCGACCTGCACGGCCGACAGCGTCAGCGCCTCCAGCGCCACGTTCGTCGCCGCGTAGGTGCGTCCGGTCTCGTCGCGCACGGCGGCTCCTTCCGCGGAGCCGTTGCGGGCCCTGACGGACCGGGCCAGAACGATGATCTTGCTGTCTTCCGGATCGAGAGTCACGGGACCAGGCTAACGAGTGCCCAGCCGTACGGGTGACGGCGAGGGGCCGGCCTCGCCGGTCCCCGCCATGCCCCGCCGCGGCGGTCGCCGCCATGCCCGCCTCAGCGGTCCTCCGCCATGGTGATGACCGCGTCCACCATCGCACGCGTGCGGTCGGCGTCCACATCCTCAAGGCCGGTGTGCACCACCGACACCAGCGTGTCGCCGGCCCGCGACAGCACCACGTCCATCGCGTACGGGTAGCCGTTCAGCCGGCCGGCCAGCCGCGCGCCCACGGCCTCGTCCCCCACGTCCTCGATCGGCAGCTCGCTCGAGCGCAGGTCGGTGCCGGAAGGGGAGCTGACGCGCCGGCACGACTCCAGCGCGTCGGCCAGTTCGTCGAGGTGGTCGGCCGCCTCGCCGCCGGTGTACCTGGCGAGCGCGACCCCGGCCTGCTCGCCCAGGTCGTCCCCGGCGTAGCTGACCGCCACCTGGGCGGTCAGCGCCTGGCTCGGGGCCCGCCCCTCGGCGGGGCGCAGCATAAGGCGGCAGTTCTTGCCCGCCTTGTCGAACGGTATCCGCCAGGCCTCCCCCGGCCTGGGCGTGAACCCGTCGGGCAGCCGAGGCTCCTCGCTGAGCACCGCGCGCAGCTGCGCCATGACCCCCGGATCAAGGTGGCTCCCCGCTGCCCCGCCGCCGCAGCCGGCCAGGACGCAGGCCAGCAGCCCGCAGCCGACGATCCCTCGTTCGCGCCTCATGATTCCCCCTGGTCGCAGCCTCCCCAACCGGCGAAGCAGCAATCCACCGAAGTTCCCACCAACCCGCAAAAAGGGTGTTCTCATCCGGTTTCCTGGACGAGAACACCCTTGCGCCGACCGACGCCACAGCCCCCTAGCAGGCCGTGACGCCGTCGCCCCCCGGAGCGCCGGCCTGCCGCGAACCCCATCCGGCTCCCGACGCTCCCCGACACCCACCGCACTGGATGTCTTGGTGAGAAGACTGCCGTGCGGAGCTTGCAGACCACTTGTAGAACGCTTGCGGCATCCGTCCGCACAGGTCCCGCTCGCGGGTCACTCCCGCTCGACGGCGGCCGGAACGGCCTCGTCCTCGGGAGGCACCACCCGGCGCACCACCACGGTGCTGATGCGGTTGCGGCGTCCCGCGAGGCTCTCGGCGGTCAGCGAGAGCCCGGCCACCTGCGCGTGCGAGCCGGCGATCGGCACCCGACCGAGCGCGTGGGCCAGCAGGCCGCCGACCGTCTCCACGTCGTCGACCTCGATCTCCGTGTCGAAAAGCTCGCCGAGCTCGTCGACCGGCATGCGCGCGGTCACCCGCATGCCACCGTCGGGCATGGGTTCGACGCGCGGCGCCTCCTGGTCGTACTCGTCGGTGATCTCCCCGACGATCTCCTCCAGGACGTCCTCGATCGTGACCAGCCCGGCCGTGCCGCCGTATTCGTCGATGACGATGGCGATGTGGATCTGCCTGGCCTGCATCTCCCGCATGAGCTGGTCGATGGGCTTGCTCTCGGGCACGTACGCGGCCGGACGCATGATCGACTCGACGGTGTCCTTGCCGCCGCCCTCGCCCGACTCGTGGATCTTGCGGGCGATGTCCTTCAGATAGGCGATGCCGACGACGTCGTCCTCGTTCTCGCCCACGACCGGGATGCGGGAGAACCCGCTCCGCAGCGCCAGCGACAGGGCCTGGCTGATCGTCTTGGCGCGCTCGATGTAGACCATGTCGGTGCGGGGCACCATGACCTCGCGCACCAGCGTGTCGCCCAGCTCGAAGACCGAGTGGATCATCTCGCGCTCGTCGGGCTCGATCACCCTGCGCTCCTCGGCCAGGTCGACCAGGTCACGCAGCTCGGCCTCCGAGGTGAACGGCCCGTCACGGAACCCCTTGCCGGGGGTCAGCGCGTTGCCGAGCAGGATGAGCAGCTTGGGCAGGGGGCCGAAGATGCGGGTCAGGCCGTACACGATCGGGGCGCTGGCCAGCGCGACCGGCTCGGCGTGCTGGCGGCCCAGCGTACGCGGCATGACGCCGACCACCACATAGCTGATCACGATCATCACGACGGCGGCCCAGACGTAGGCCCAGCCCTGGTCGTGCATGAGGTCGATGAACAGCAGGGTGGCGATGACCGTCGCGACCAGCTCGCAGCTCAGCCTGAGCAGCAGCAGCAGGTTGAGGTAGCGCGGCGGGTCGTTGACGATGGCCTGCAGCCGCCCCGCACCCCGCCGGCTCTCGCGCGCGTATTCCTCGGCGCGCACCCTGGAGATGCGCGTCAGTGCCGTTTCCGCACTGGCGATCAGGCCACCGATGATCACGAGGGCGATGACCAGCAACAACCAGGCGTTCACCGCGAGTTGCGCACCTCCTGCCACGACTCGAGGAGCCGGGCCTGCAAGCCGAACATCTCCTTGTGCTCCTCAGGCTCGGCGTGGTCGTAGCCGAGCAGGTGGAGGATGCCGTGGGTGCACAGCAGCTCCAGCTCGTCGGCGGCGCCGTGACCCGCCTCGGCCGCCTGCCTGGCGGCCACGTGCGGGCAGAGCACGACGTCGCCCAGGAGCGCGGGATCGGCGGCGCCGTCGGCCTCGCCGCGCGCGCCGCCGCCGGGACGCAGCTCGTCCATCGGGAAGGCCAGCACGTCGGTCGGGCCCGGCTCACCCATCCACTTCTCGTGCAGCTCGGCCATGGTGTCCTCGTCGACCATCACGATGGACAGCTCGGCGAGCGGGTTGATGCCCATCTCGCCGAGCACGTGGGCGGCCAGGGCGCCGAGAGACTCCTCGTCGACCTCGACGCCGGACTCGTTGTTCAGCTCAATGCTCACGGTCGCTCACCCGCCGCTTCCCCCGCTGCTGGACGGGCTTCAGCTCCTGGGCGGCCCGGGTGGCGTCGTAGCGCCCGTAGGCGTCGACGATGTCGCTCACCAGCTTGTGGCGTACGACGTCGGAGCTGCTCAGCCGGGAGAAGTGGATGTCGGGGATGCCGTCGAGGATCTCCTGCACCACCCTCAGCCCGCTCACCGTGCCCGAGGGCAGGTCGACCTGCGTCACGTCGCCCGTCACCACGATCTTGGAGTTGAACCCGAGCCGGGTGAGGAACATCTTCATCTGCTCGGCCGAGGAGTTCTGTGCCTCGTCGAGGATGATGAACGCGTCATTGAGGGTACGGCCACGCATATATGCCAGCGGCGCGACCTCGATCGTGCCCGCGGCCATCAGCTTGGGGATCGAGTCGGGATCGATCATGTCGTGCAGCGCGTCGTAGAGCGGCCGCAGGTAGGGGTCGATCTTCTCGTAGAGGGTGCCGGGCAGGAAGCCGAGCCGCTCTCCCGCCTCGACCGCGGGCCGGGTCAGGATGATCCGGTTGACCCGCTTCTCCTGCAGTGCCCGCACGGCCTTGGCCATCGCGAGATAGGTCTTGCCGGTGCCCGCGGGGCCGATGCCGAACACGACCGTGTGCTTGTCGATCGCGTCGACGTAGCGCTTCTGGTTGACCGTCTTCGGCCTGATCGTGCGGCCACGGGAGGAGAGGATGTCGAGGGAGAGCACCTCGGCGGGGCGGTCGGAGGTCATGCGGAGCATGGCGATGCTGCGCTCGACCGCGTCGGGCGTGAGCTCACCGCCGCTGCGCAGCACCTCCACGAGCTCCTCGAAGAGCCGCACCACGGTGCCGCTCTCGTCGGGAGAGCCCGTGACGGTGATCTCGTTGCCGCGTACGTGGATGTCGGCCTTGAAGGCGCCCTCGATGACGCGAAGCAGCTCGTCACCGGAGCCGAGGAGGCTGACCATCGGGTATTCGTCCGGAATCAGCACCTTGGCTTGTGTGCGCGAGGGAGGTGCCGTGCGTCGGGATTCGTGTAGTTCGGACATGGGCAGGCCAGCGGCCTGATGCCTCCCGGTCTCTTTCGGTGTCTTCTGAGCCCATCGTATCCGGGACGACGCCGAATGCTCGCGTCAATATCACCGGGTTGGGCAGCAGAGGTCCGGCTAACCCGGCGGCCACGTCAGCGCACGCCCGCCCAGGACGTGGGCGTGCACGTGGAAGACGGTCTGCCCGGCGCCCGGCCCGGTGTTGAACACCACGCGGTAGCCCTCCTCGGCCACGCCCTCCATGACGGCCACGGCGTGGGCGGCCTTGAGCACCTCGTCGGCCAGCCCGTCGTCGGCGTCGGCGAGCGCCGCCGCGTCGGAGTAGTGGCCCTTCGTGATGACCAGCACGTGGGTGGGGGCCTGCGGGTTGATGTCGCGGAACGCCAGTGCCCTGCCGGTCTCGTAGACGATCTCGGCCGGGATCTCCTTGGCCACGATTTTGCAGAAGAGGCAGTCGTTCACACCGGTACCCTATCGACAGCCTCGCCGTCAGGAGTCCGTTGCGAATCGGTAATCAGCTGTGTCGTGCGCAGGAAGATCCACGCGGTTAGGGTGAGTGTGCGACACTTCAGCAAAAAAGAACACGATTCAGGGTCGGGCGAGCGCCACCTGGCGAGGAACACGACTGGGTAATGCACCCTAAGGAACCGGGGAAACCTCAAGAACCGGAAGAGCGTAAACCCTCTGGGAAGGCCGCGCGTCCCACTGATGTGACCACCGAAACCCTTCTGGCCGACAGGTCGATGGGGGCGGTGCCGGTCGGGTGGGATGCCGACATGGCCGTTACCGCGCTCTACAGCGCGCATTTCCGGTCGTTGGTGCGTCTCGCTGTGTTGCTGGTGCGCGACATGGCAACCGCCGAGGAAGTCGTGCAGGATGCGTTCGTCGCCATTCATGGCGCGTGGCGTAGGCTGCGTGATCCCGACAAAGCACTCGCCTACCTGCGTCAATCCGTCGTCAACCGGTCCCGCTCCGTGCTGCGTCACCGCGCGGTCGTCGAGAAATACGCCCCCAAGGGCCTGCCTGACGCCCCGAGCGCCGAGAACGGCGCGATCGGCGAGCTGGAACGCTCCGCCGTCATCGAGGCGTTACGAGCCCTGCCGACCCGACAGAGAGAAGCACTGGTCCTACGCTATTACGGTGATCTGTCCGAAGCTGAGATCGCTCACGCCATGGGCATCAGCAAGGGGGCGGTCAAGAGCCACACCGCTCGTGGCATGGCCGCGTTGCGATCCGTTCTGGAGAAAATGTCATGACCCAGCCCCCCGACGAGTACGGCGACGCGCTGCGTCGTGCGCTCCGTGCGGAGGCGGATGCGGTCGTGCCCTCGCCGGAAGGACTGGAGATCATCCGTGCCCGCATCGAGCGGCGCGGCGTTCGTAACCTGTTCTGGTGGCGCGCGGGGGCGGCCGCCGCCAGTGCCCTGCTCGTGGCGGGGACGATCGTGATGATGGTTCCCGGGCTGCGCTCCCAGATCACCGAGGAGAGCTCCGTCCAGCCCGCCGGTGTCGAGTCCTCCGAGGTCCCGTCCAACTCCTCCACCACCCGCTCGCACGAGCCCCCGCCGAAGAAACCCGTCCCCTCGCGCTCCGAGGTCGTCTTCGTGCCGCCCGAGTCGAAGTCCCCGACGCCGCGGGCCTCGAAGACGGCCGACTCGACCAGGGCGCCGTCGCCCTCGTCCAGCCCCACGCCCACCCCGTGCCCTTCGGCGACCGTCGTGCCGGCCGAGCCGGCGCCCGACTGCCCCACGAGCACCCCCAGCCCGACGCCCGCCCCGGAAGAGACGTCCATGGAGCCCACGGCGTGCCCGATGGAGGAGTGCCCGCCTGGCGACGTCGTGGAGGAGACGCCCACCGGCGGCAGCAGCCCGCTCCTCGACGCCTCCCAGCCGGCGCCCTGACGGCCCTCAGAGGCCCTACCAGCGCCCCGTACGCGTCATCAGCACGGCCGCCGCCGCCACGCCCGCCGTGGACGTACGCAGGACCGTGGGCCCCAGCAGCACCGGCACAGCCCGCGCCGCGCGGAACCTGTCGAGCTCGTCCGCTGAGACACCGCCCTCAGGCCCCACGACCACCACGATGTCGCCGCCCTCCGGCAACTCCACGCCCGACAGCGGCTCGGCCGCCTCCTCGTGCAGCACCAGCCCCAGCGCCGCCTCCGACAGCAGCCGCTCGACCTGGGAGGTGGAGGCGAGGTCGGCGACCTCGGGCAGGCGGAACCTGCGGGCCTGCTTGCCCGCCTCACGAGCCGTGGACCGCCAGCGCCCCAGCGCCTTGGCGACCTTGTCGCCCTTCCACTGCGTGACGCTCCGGGCGGCCGACCACGGCACGATCACGTCGACGCCCGCCTCGGTCATCATCTCGACCGCCAGCTCGCCCCTGTCGCCCTTGGGCAGCCCCTGGACGACGACCAGCCGCCGGCCGGGCGGCTCGACGGTGTGCCGGCCGATCACGTCGAGCCGGAGCGCGTCCTTCAGCACCTCGCGTACGACGCACTCGGCGACGGAGCCGGCGCCGTCGGTCAGGTCGACCCGCTCGCCGGCCCGCAGGCGCCTGACCGAGGCCGCGTGGCGCCCCTCCGGGCCGTCGAGCGTCAGCTCCGTGCCGTCCAGCTCCCGCGACAGGAAGACGGGGACGGTCACGTCACCTGCCGTTGAAGGCGTCGCGCAGCCGGGAGAAGAAGCTCTGCTGCCCGGGGGCGAACTTGCCGGGAGGCCGCTCCTCGCCGCGCTGCCTGGACAGCTCGCGCAGCAGCTCCTCCTGCGCCGTGTCGAGGCGGGTCGGCGTCTCGACGTTGACGTGGATCAGCAGGTCGCCCCTGCCGGACTCGTTGAGCCGCTGCACGCCGCGCCCGTACATCGTGATGACCTGACCTGACTGGGTGCCCGGGCGGACGTCGATCTCCTCGGCGCCGTCGAGCGTCTCCACCGTCAGCACCGTGCCCAGCGCGGCGGCCGTCATCGGGATCTGCACGGTGCAGTGGAGGTCGTCGCCGCGCCGTTCGAAGATCTCGTGAGGCCGCTCGGCGATCTCGAGGAACAGGTCTCCGGGCGGGCCGCCTCCGGGACCGACCTCGCCCTCGCCGGCGAGCTGGATGTGGGTGCCGTCCTCGACGCCCGCGGGGATGCGGACCTTGATCGTCCGCCGGGTGCGCACCCGGCCGTCGCCCGAGCACTCCTGGCAGGGGTTGCGGATGATGGTGCCGAACCCGCCGCACTGCGGGCACGGCCGCGAGGTCATGACCTGGCCCAGGAACGAGCGGGTGACCTGGGAGATCTCGCCGCGCCCGTTGCACATGTCGCACGTGTCGGGGTGGGTGCCGGCCGCCGCGCCCGCGCCCTGGCACACCTCGCAGATCACGGCCGTGTCGACGACCAGCTCGCGGGTGGTGCCGAAAGCGGTCTCGCGCAGGTCGAGCTCGACCCTGATGGTGGCGTTGCGGCCCCTGCGGGCACGCGAACGGGGGCCCCTGGCGCCGGCCGCGGTGCCGAAGAAGGCGTCCATGATGTCGCTGAAGGGGAAACCCGCGCCGAACCCGCCGGCTCCGGCGCCCGCACCCGCTCCGGCGCCGCCGAAGGGGTCGCCGCCCAGGTCGTACATCTGGCGCTTGTTCGGGTCGGACAGCACCTCGTAGGCCTGCGTGATCTCCTTGAACCTGTCCTGAGTCTCAGGATCGGGGTTCATGTCGGGATGCAGCTCGCGGGCGAGCCGGCGGTAGGCCTTCTTGATCTCGTCCTGACTGGCGTCAGGGCGCACCCCGAGGGTGGCGTAATAGTCGCTGTTTGCCACTTATCGACCTCTTAAGATGCAGCCAGGATCTGGCTGACGTAGCGTGCCACCGCGCGCACGGCGCCCATCGTCACTGGATAATCCATCCTCGTGGGTCCCAGCACCCCGAGCCGGGCCAGTTGGTTGTCGCCAGAACCGTATCCGGTCGCGACGATGGATGTGCCCCGCAGGTAGGGGTTTTCCGAGCCGATGCGCACGGTGAGCGCGGACGGGGTGTCGGACGTGGTCTCGCCGAGCAGCCGCATGAGCACCACCTGCTCTTCCAGCGCCTCCAGCACGTCGCGGAGGCCGGTGGAGAAGTCGGCGCCGGCGAGGTTGGCCGCCCCGGCGAACACGATCTTCTCGTCGTGCCGCTCCACGAGGGTCTCGAGCAGCACCGACAGGATCGTCGCCACGGCGGGCCGGTCTTCGGCGGGCAACCGCTCAGGCAGGTCGGCCACCAGGTCGGGCACGCTGGTCAGGCCGCAGCCGTCGAGGCAGGAGTTGAGCACGGCGCGCAGGTGCGCGATCCGCGCCTCCTCCACCACCTCGGGCAGCTCGATCACGCGCTGCTCGACGCGGCCGGTGTTGGTGATCAGCACGAGCATGACCCGCCGGTCGTTCAGCGGGACGAGCTCGACGTGCCGCACCGTCGAACGGGTCAGCGTCGGGTATTGCACCACCGCCACCTGCCTGGTCAGCTGCGCGAGCAGGCGAACCGTGCGGGTCACCACGTCGTCGAGGTCGACCGCGCCGGCCAGGAACGTCTCGATCGCCCGGCGCTCGGCCCCCGACAGCGGCTTGACCTGCGAGAGCCGATCGACGAACAGGCGATAGCCCTTGTCCGTCGGCACCCGGCCCGCGCTGGTGTGCGGCTGCGTGATGTATCCCTCCTCCTCCAGCGCCGCCATGTCGTTCCTGACCGTCGCCGGGGAGACCTTCAGATTGTGGCGATCGGCCAGCGCCTTGGAGCCCACCGGTTCGTTGGTCGACACGTAGTCTTCGACAATGGCGCGGAGCACCGCCAGCTTCCGTTCGTCAAGCACGCGCTCACCTCCTGCCCTCGTGCCATGGGGAAGACACAGGCTCTAGCACTCTGTGTTCCCGAGTGCCAAGTGTACGGCTCTCGCCCACAAGGTGCGATAACACCGTGTCCCGTCCTGCTTCTAGCTTCCGGGAAGGGACAGGCCTCACACTTGCGCACATGACCGACGATTCCCAGCCCCCGTCGTCCGACCAGCCGCCAGGGCAGGATCCCGACCAAGGTCAGTCCCAACCCCCGCAGCACGGCCCGCGACCGGGCTCCCAGCCGGGCTACGGCCCTCAGCCGGGCTCCCAACCCGGCTACGAGCCCCAACCCGGTTCGCAACCCGGCTACGAGCCTCAGGCGGGCTCACAGCCTGGTTACAGTCCGCCGCCTCAGTTCGGGCATCCATCGCCACCCTATGATCAGCCCTCGGGCTACGGTCAGCCTTCGCCCCACGGGCAACCGCCGTACCACAGCGGGCCGTACGCGCGACAACCGCACCACAGCCAGCCCGGGCCGTACGCGCAGCAACCCCAGTACGGCCCGCAACCCCAGTACGGCCCGCAGCCGCAGTACGGCCCGCAGCCGCAGTACGGACCTCATGGCGGGCAACCCCAGTTCCCGCCCCGCATCGACCCGAAGGCCGTGACGCCGCCCCTGTGGTGGCTCGGAGCCGTCTGGGGCGTGGCCGTCGTGTGCCTGATCACCGCCGCCGTCATGTTCGGCGGCGGGGCCGACGCGTCCGGCCTGGCGCCGACCAAGGCGTTCGCGGCCGGTGAAAGCGTCACGGTGCCGATCGACCCCGCGGACAGGCCGGCCGTCTACATCGCCAGCGACACGGCCGTCCACTACGCGTGCGAGATCTCCGGACCGGCCAGGCTGGCCAAGACCACGGGCCTCCCGAGGGTCACGGAGGGCGGCACGGTCTGGCAGCAGTTCCTCGTCATCAACGCGCCCGCCAGGGGCGACTACCAGCTGATCTGCACCCACCAGGAGCAGGCCACCGTACGGTACGGCGTCGGGAAGGACGCCTCCTCCACGGGCGCGGTGACGACCGCCCCGTTGCTGGTCGGCGGCGCGGGACTGCTCGCCGCGGTCATCGGCACGGCCGTCGTCCTGGCGGGCCGGGGTGCGTCGCGCAGGCGCCTTGCGGTCGGCGCGGTCGGCGGGTGATTTGCTACCGTCCCCGTGTGTACGAGGGCGATGTACTGGCGGGGAATTGGCGTCGGCCGGGCAAGGGGAAGATCCCGAAAGTGCCCGCCGAGCTGGAGCTCGTCGTGGAAGATGCCGACAGCGGCTTCTGCGGCGCGGTGGTGGCCTGTGACAAGGAGGCCGTCACGCTCGAAGACCGGTTCGGCAAGCGCCGGTTGTTCCCGCTCGCGCCCGCGGCGTTCCTGCTCGAGGGCAAGCCCGTGACACTCGTGCGCCCGGCGGCGGCCCCCGCGGGCACCAGACGCAGCGCGTCGGGCTCGATCGCCGTCCAGGGGCTGCGGGCCAGGGTGGCCAGGGAGAGCCGGATCTACGTGGAAGGTGTGCACGACGCCGCCCTCGTGGAGAAGATCTGGGGTCACGACCTGCGGGTCGAAGGGGTCGTGGTCGAATACCTGGAGGGCGTGGACGATCTTCCCGCCATCGTGGCGGAGTTCGGTCCCGAGCCTGGCCGCCGGCTCGGGGTGCTGGTCGACCACCTCGTGCCCGGTTCCAAGGAGAGCCGGATCGCCGCCGAGATCACCTCACCGGACGTGCTCGTCGTGGGGCACCCCTACGTCGACATCTGGCAGGCGGTCAAACCGTCCGTGCTGCGCATCCCCGGCTGGCCCGACGTGCCGCGCGGCGTGCCGTGGAAGGAAGGCGTGATCGCGGCCCTGGGCTGGCGCATGGAGCCCGCGCAGGCATGGCGGCGCATCCTCGGCGCCGTCTCGAGCTACACCGACCTGGAGCCGGAGCTGCTCGGCCGGGTCGAAGAACTGATCGACTTCGTGACGGAGGCATCTTGACTTCCTCCCCACGCCTAAAGGCGGGGGATTCCAACCTTCACAGGTTGGGTTTCCTGCTTCGTGGGCGACTGCACCCGGGCGGACCCGGAGTGTCTGACATCACCTCCACAGGCAGACACGGCAAGACCTGCCGCCAGGATGTTCTTCGCGGCGTTGACGTCCCTGTCATGCAGGGTGCCGCAGCCCGGACAGGTCCACGTCCGGGTGGAGAGCGAGAGCGTTGCGAGCAGGTGTCCGCAGTCGGAGCATGTCTTCGAGCTGGGGAACCAGCGGTCCACGACGATCAGGTGGCGTCCGTACTTGGCCGTCTTGTATTCGAGCATGCGGCGGAAGGTGCCCCAGCCGCAGTCGGAGATGGCCTTGGCCAGGCTCCGGTTGCGGACCATGTTCTTCACGGCCAGGTCTTCGATCACGATCACGTCGTGGTCGCGGACCAGCCGCGTCGAGGTGCGGTGCAGGAAGTCCGCCCGGGACGCGCGGACCTTGCGGTGGGCGCGGGCGACCTTGGCTTTCGCCTTGGCCCGGTTGTTCGAGCCGCGCTGTTTTCGGGCCATCCGGCGTTGGTAGCGGGCCAGGTTGCGTTCTCGTTCGGCCAGGCTGCGAGGGTTGGCGATCTTCTCGCCGCCGGAGGTGACCGCGAAGTCCTTGACCCCCAGGTCCACGCCGAGCACGGCGCCGGCAGGGGCGGCCTGATCCGGGTCGTCGGCCTCGGCGGCGAAGCTGACGTACCAGCGTCCGCACGGGTCGCGGGAGACGGTCACCGTGGACGGGTTGATCGTGGCCGGGTCGATGTCCGGCCACGACCACACGAACGCCAGTCGCGTGTTCATCTTGGCCAGGAACAGTTGCCCGTCGCGGTAGCGGAACCCGGAGCGGGTGTATTCGGCGCCCTGGCGGCCGGTGCGGGACTTGTAGCGCGGATATCGGGCGCGTCCGGCGAAGAAGTTGGCGAACGCCTTCTGCTGAGTGCGCAGCACCTGCTGAAGCGGGACCGAGGACACCTCGTTCAGCCAGGCGAACTCCTCGGTCCGCTTGAGCTGGGTGAGGAAGGCGTTGGCCTGCGGCACGTTCGTGGATGCCCGTTCGGTGTGCCAGCGGCGGTGCCGCCAGGCGAGCGTCTGATTCCACACCACGCGCACACAGCCGAACGTGCGGTTGAGCACCGCTGCCTGTTCGGGGGTCGGGTAGGCCCGGCACTTGTACGCCGTCCGCACACTCAAGATCTTAGCAGGCCACCCCGCGCCTGCTTAACGCCATTCCGCCTTGACGGCGGACTGACGTCCTGTGCGCCGCTACGCGGCAGGTTCGCTTTCCTCCCCAGGGCTGAAGCCCGGGGTCTCCAGCGAAGGAACGAGAGATGAGCCAGGATCCCCAGCCGCCACCTGACGACGAACGCACCCGCAAGGTGTCAGCGTCAGACCTCCAGCCGGACCACTGCTCCGGCCCTCAACCCCCGGCCTCCGGCGAGCAGCCGGACTACCGCGGCCAACCCGGCTCCCAACCCGGCTACGGCCCTCAACCAGGATCTCAGCCCGCCTACGGCGACCAACCCGGATACGGATCCCAACCGCAATCCCATCCCGCATACGGCGGCCGGCCCGGCTACGGCGGGCAGTTCGGCCAGACGAGCCAGCCGGGCTACACCGGCCAGCCCGGGTACGGCAGCCAGCCCGGGTACGGCCCGCAGCCCGGGTCCGAGCCCGCCTACGGCGAGCAGTCCTACGGCCGGATGCCCGACTCCGAGCCCATCTACGGACCCCAGCCGCCCCGTTACGGCGGGCAACCAGGTTACGGCGGGCAGCCCGGCTACGGTCCGCCTCCCGGTTACGCACCACCGCCCGGCCAGGGCCAGGCCCCGGGATACGGCGCTCCCCCGCCCGGCTACGCCTACCCCCGGGGCCCGCACGAGCCGTACGTCCCCGGCCGTTTCGGCCCTCGCCCGGGCACCGACGACACCTCGCTGGCGATGATCGCGCACCTGCTGGGCCTGCTGGCCTCCTGGATCGGTCCGCTGGTCATCTACCTCATGAAGAAGGACGAGTCGCCGTACGTGCGGGACCAGGCGGCCGAGGCGCTCAACTTCCAGATCACGATGTTCATCGGCTATCTCGTCTCGAGCATCCTGATGATCGTCTTCGTCGGCATCCTGCTGCTGCCGGTGGTCTGGATCGTGTCGTTGATCTTCCACATCCAGGCGGCGATGGCCACGAACAAGGGGCAGATGTACCGCTATCCGTTCGCCATCCGCATGATCACCTAGACGAGCAGATCCCTGATGAGGGCGTCGGCCAGCAGCCGGCCCTGGAGGGTGAGCACCATCAGCCCCGACCTGAACGGCCCGGGCTCGAGCAGCCCCCGCGCCAGCGCGCTCGCCACAGCGGGACGCGCGGCGGGCGCGACCTCGGCGAGCGGGTAGCCGGACGCCAGCCGCAGCTCCAGCATCAGGCGCTCGGCGTCGCGGTCATCGGTGTCCAGCACCTCGCGGGCATGGGCGGGCGAGGCGCCGCCGGCCAGCCGCTGGGCGTAGGCGGCCGGGTGTTTGACGTTCCACCAGCGGGTGCCGCCGACGTGGCTGTGCGCGCCCGGACCGGCGGCCCACCAGTCGCCGCCGGTCCAGTAGAGCAGGTTGTGCCGGCAGCGCGCCGCGTCGGAGGTGGCCCAGTTGGACACCTCGTACCAGTGGAGACCTGCCTGCGACAACATCTCGTCGGCGATCAGGTAGCGGTCGGCGGCCACGTCGTCGTCGGGCATCGGCAGCTCGCCCCTCCGGATCCTGGCCGCCAGCCTGGTGCCGTCCTCGACGATCAGCGAGTACGCCGACACGTGGTCGGGCCCGGCCTCGATCGCCGCGTCCAGCGAGGCCCTCCAGTCGTCGTCGGACTCGCCGGGCGTGCTGTAGATCAGGTCGAGGTTGACGTGCTCGAACCCGGCCGCCCGCGCCTCCTTCACGGCCGCGGCGGCCCGCCCCGGCGTGTGCCCGCGGTCGAGCACCTGGAGCACGTGCTCGCGGACGCTCTGCATGCCGAAGCTGACCCGGTTGAACCCGCCGTGGCGGAGTTTGTCGAGGGAGGACGGGGTGACGGACTCCGGGTTGGCCTCGGTCGTCACCTCGGCCCCCGGCCGCAGCCCGAACTCCGAGCCGATGGCGCCAAGGATCCTGGCCAGGTCTTCCGGAGGAAGCAGAGTGGGGGTGCCCCCGCCGAAGAACACCGTCTCCACCGGCAGCTCGGCCGTGCCCAGGACGCGGCGCGCGAGCCGGATCTCCTCGACGACCGTGTCGGCGTAGTCGCGGTGGGAGGCACCGGGGCCGAGCTCGGCGGCGGTGTAGGTGTTGAAGTCGCAGTAGCCGCAGCGGGTGACGCAGAACGGCACGTGCACGTAGAAGCCGAACGGACGCTCGCCGAGCCCGCTCAGGGCGCTCGCGGGCAGCTCGCCCGTGGCGGGCGCGGGATCGCCGTCAGGCGGGGTGGATGGCACGCCTTCCAGTCTGCCCGCCCGGCGGGAGTGCTCCGGCTCCGGACGTTGACGAAGCGCTTGTCACGACGCCCTTCAAATGACAATAACATCCAGATTGTGAGAGCATCCCAATCATGTTCTGGTGGGAAGAAGTGGTGGAGACACGGCCGGCACGGGTCCGGCAGGCGCGCGGACGCGCATCGGCCGCGAGGCGGGAGCCCGTCGAGCGGGGCTCACGGGCGCGGACCCGGGTCGCGGTGGACGGAGCCGCGACGGCAGCCGACGCCGCACACGGCGCGCGGTCGCGATGGGCCGCGCCATGAGCCGGCCCGCACCCGGCGACCCGGCACGGCGCCCGGTCGCGAAGAGCGATGACGCGAACCGGCCCGCACCTCGCCGCACCGACGCCGGGCTGCTGGTGCTCCATGCACTGCGCTGTGTCGGCCATGCCGGCCTCACCCGTGTGGCCGCGGCCACGGGCATGGACGAGTCCGAGGTCGAGTCCGAGCTGATCGATCTCGCGGTCGCCGGTCTCGTCACGCATCTGTCCGGCGGGTTCGACGTGTGGGGCCTGACGGATGCCGGCCGGGTCGCCGACGCCGAGTGGATCACCGACGAGCTCGAATCAGGTGGCGCGCGTCCCGCTGTCACCGCGGCCTACGAGCGCTTTCTCGTACTGAACCCGGAACTGCTCGATCTCTGCACGGCCTGGCAGCTGAGGCCCGTCGACGGTGTGATGATCGTCAACGACCACAGCGACCCCGCGTACGACACTCGCGTGCTCGACCGGTTCTCCGCCCTGGACCAGCGGGCCGCGGTCGTCTGCGCCGAACTGGCCGCGGCGTTGCCGCGCTTAGGCCGTTATCGAACCCGCCTGACCGAAGCCCTCGACCGTGCCCACTCGGGCGAGCTCGAGTACGTGGCCGACCACGTCGCCGCCTCGTACCACACCGTGTGGGCCCAGCTTCACGAGGACCTGCTCGCGACGCTCGGGATCCCCCGGTGAGGTGGATCCGGCCGCTCTCCGCGCGGGCCGAGGAGCCTGCGGAGGTTCTGGGCGCCAAGGCGCACGGCCTCGTGGTCCTGCACCGTCTGGGGTTGCCGGTGCCCGCCGGGTTCGTCGTCACCGTCGAGGCATGCCGGGCGTTCATGCGCGAGGGCCGTCTTCCCGCCGGACTGGACGAGGAGCTCGCGATCGCCATGACCGGCCTGGAGGCCGCGACCGGACGCAGGTTCGGCGGAGCTCAGGCGCCGTTGGCCGTGTCGGTACGCTCCGGGGCGAGCGTGTCGATGCCCGGCATGATGAACACCGTCCTGAATCTCGGGCTCACGACGGAAGCGTCAGCGGGTTTGGCCGCCGAGACCGGCGACGCCCGGTTCGCGCTGAACTCACGGCTGCGGTTCCTGTCGAGCTTCGCGTCCGCGATCACGGACACCGACGTCATGGGAGCGGCCGCCGACCCCGGCGGAGCCCCGGGCGACGGGGACGCACAGCTGATCGAAGCGGTCGAGGAGCGTATCCGGCAACGAGCCGGCCGGTCGATCCCTGACGGCGCGGCCGAGCAGCTGGAGCTGGCGATCGAGACCGTCTTCTCGTCGTGGGACGCACCTCGGGCGCGTACGTACCGCGAACTGCATGACATTCCGCACGATCTCGGCACAGCGGTGATCGTGCAGGCGATGGTGTACGGGAACCGTGACGACCGCAGCGGCACCGGAGTCGCCTTCAGCCGTGACCCCAACACCGGGGAGAACGTCCCGTACGGCGACGTCCTGTTCGGGCGCCAGGGCGAAGACGTCGTCTCGGGCCGGTCATCGACCCGCCCCCTGCACGAACTGGCCGGCCGGGAACCGGCCGTGTGGAGCGCCCTGACGGAAGCCCTGCGCCGGGTCGAGGGGCACTACCGCGATGCGTGCTACGTCGAGTTCACCTTCCAGGCCGGCGAGCTGTGGCTGTTGCAGGTCCGGCCCGGCCGGTTCGTCGGAGGCGCCGCCGTTCGCGTCGCGACCGAACTCGCCGACGAGCGCCTCATCACCCGGCGAGAAGCGCTGCTCAGGGTCTCGCCACACCATCTGCGGCACGCCCGCACGCCCCGCATGGCGGCATCGGCGAAGGCTGACATCGTCGTCCGCGGAGTGGGGGCCTGTCCCGGTGTAGCGGCCGGCAAGGTGGCGACCACGGCTGAAGCGGCGGTGCGCATGGCCGCCGACGGCCCGGTCATCCTGGTGCGCCCGGAGACGTCCCCGCACGACATGCGCGGCCTGGCCGCCGCCACGGGCATCGTCACCGCGCGCGGCGGGTCGGCCAGCCACGCCGCGGTCGTCGCACGGGCGATGGGAAAGCCGGCCGTCGTCGGCGTCACCGGCCTCGTCGTCGACGTCGCCGCCGCCTCGTGGAGGGCCGATGGGCACACCGTCAGCGAAGGCACCCTCGTCACCATCGACGGGACCAGCGGCGAGGTCGCCCTCGGCAGCCCTCCCGTCTCGACGGACGCGGCCGACGCCCACCTGCGCCGGCTCCTCGCCTGGGCGGACGACGTGTCGGGCGACCGCTCCGAACGCGAGGAGGCCGAACGCCTCACCGCCGCCCACGCCATCCTCCGTCACGACTGCACGAGCAAGTCCGATCTCCGGTCAAGGGTCGTAGGCGATCAGTGACCGGGTGATCGGGGCGTTGGTCGCGTTGTTTCGCCAGATCGCCGCCGCCGGCGCGAGAACGCGCTGGGCGACGCGGATGGTGCAATCCACGGTCCAGCAGTCGTCGGGCGAGCACGCCGACGGTCCGCTTGTCCAGCCCGACGGCAGGCCCGTAGCCGCTTGTCGTAGCCGGACGGTGGCCTGCCAGGATCAGCCGCCCGCGTGGTTGAGCTCGGCCAGCCCGGCCAGAATGCGGTCCAGGCCGAACCGGAAGTCCTCGTCGGTGTAGCCGATGGAAGCGGCGCCGGCCGCGTCGGCGAACAGGCCGCAGAACAGCGGATAGCGGTCCGGCGTCATGACCGTCGCGAGGAAGCCGAAGTAGTCGCCGGCCGCGGCCTCGCCGCCGTCGGAGATGACCGGATCGAGGGTGAGCCTGGCCTGCTCGCGAACGTATCCGAAAATCAGGGTGACGGCGCGCAGCCGGTCGTGCGGGCTCAGCCTGGTCCCCGATAGAGCCTTGAGCATGCGCTCGCCCCACAGCAGGTCGTTCGGCGTGTCCGGCGGGCCGAACGCGGGCACCTGGAGGACCCAGGGGTGGCGCCGGAAGAGGTCGTAGATTTGCCAGGCGGTGGCGGCCAGGGACTCCCGCCACCGTGCGGGGTCGGGGTCCGGCAGGCCGGCCGGGGGCGCGGCGGCGGCATCGCGCATCACCACGACGAGGTCGTCCTTGGAACGGACATGCCGGTACAGCGAGGTCGTCACGGTGCCGAGCGCGGCGGCGACGCGCGCCAGCGACACCGCCCCGAGCCCTTCGCGGTCGGCGAGGTTGATCGCGGCCTCGACGATCCGCTCCAGGCTGAGCCCTCGCCGAGGGCCGGGCCTGGGCGGCTCACCGCGCTCCCGGGCGCGGGAGGCGTGCCAGGCCAGCTCGATGCCCGCCGGCGTGGGCCTCCTGTGGTGCTCCCCCATCGCCTCCGTCTCCCTGTTGCGCTGCGGTATGTCGGCGACAACCCTATAGTGGCGTAGATTTTTCACCACTATGGTGAACAATCTACGCCACTCGTCGGAGGCAGGGCCATGAGAAACAGGACGTCAGTCGTATCCGTGGGCACGTGGGCGGGCGGTGGCTTCGTCACCCTGCTGGTGGCCTACACGGCCGCTCTCGCGGTAATGACGGCCCAAGGGCTGCCGTTCCCGCCGCAGGACCCCTTCCGCACGGCCTTTCACGTGATCATGATGCTCGGAGGGCTGGTCATGGTGCCCCTGTGGTGCGCCGTCCACCTCGCCACCCCGGCCGCCAGGCAGGTCTACACGCTCGCCTCACTGGTGTTCGTCGTGCTGTGTGCCGTGTGCACCTGCGCCAACCGGTTCGTGGCGCTGACTCTGGTCGCGCAGAGCCCCGGCCTCGGCCGGACCGAGGGCCTGGAGTGGTTCGAGCCCTACGGATGGCCGTCGCTGACCTTCGCGCTCGAACTGCTCGGCTGGGGCGTGTTCTTCTCCCTCGCCTGCCTCTTCCTGGCCCCGGCCTTCCGGGGGCATGGCATCGGCATGACCTTCGCGATCACCGGCGTGCTGAGCCTGGGCGGCGCGGTCGGCCTGCTCACCGGCTCCACCGCGCTCATGGGCGCCGTCGCCCCGCTGGCTTGGGGCCTCGGGCCCGCACTGGGCGTGGTGCTCATCGTGTTCCGGTTGCGCTCCCAGCCCCAGGACGCCGCCGCACCCTGAATGGCTCGGCCTGGCACCAGCACACCGCGTCCCCCGAGGCTGAACACCGCCGGGACCGCCGGGAGCCGCTGTCGTGCGACTTCCGGCGCTGCGCCTGTCACGGCCGGACGCTCGGCCCGAATCCGGTCCAGCGCAGGTCGGCCGGAAGGTGACCCATGTCGTTGTAGAACAGCACGGCCGGCGCGGCACCGTCGTAATAGTCGATCGCGGTCAGCGCCGTGTTGCCGCAGCCCAATCCCAGCCACCGGGCCGGCGGTGCGTCGAGGGCCTGCCGCACCAGCCAGGCGACCTGGTAGGCATGCGTGACCAGGACCTCGTGGGTCTCCGTCTCGGCGGGGCGCGCGAACCGGTCGATCAGGGCATCCGCGAGCCTCGCGCCCGCGGCCGCCTCCGCGGCGTCGTAGCCGTCGAAGAAGCCCGCCCACGCCGGCGGTATGTCATCCGGCACGTGTGGCACGTGGTCGACCAGCTCGGCCGCTTCGCGCACGGGAGCCGCCAGGTGCTCGCCGATGATCTGCGCCGAGCGCACCGCCCGGGGCAGGGGCGAATGCCACACCGCATCGATGGGCAGGCTGGCGAGCCGATCCGCCACCAGGTGCGACTGCCGCTCCCCCACGTCGGTCAACTTGCCGAACGCGTCGGCTGCGCCGTGCCGCACCGCGTACAGATGCCGAGTCGCCATCACGATCCCTTCAAATGTTAGGAACATTCCGATGCCATGAACATCCTAATGGGATCGCCGCGTACCAGGACTCAGGCGTCCTGGACGTCCCTCGGACGCCTGCGCAGGAACCACGTCGCGACCACACCGAACCAGCCCAGGCTGACGGCCAGATTGATGCGCTGCCAGAGCCCGTGGTACATCCCCGTCTGGCTCTCCGCGTCGTACGATCCGGCGGCAATCGCGAAGGTCACCGGCACCGCGAGCACCGTGGCGACGCAGAACCACATCCAGGGCCGCCCTCCTGGCTCGGCGGCGAAGTACCTTGCCATCACACCCATGAGCGCGATCAGCGACAGGTAGAACGGAACGGGATTGCCGTCGTGGATCAAGCCGTGCACCGTCGGCTCGGCCGTTCCCGTGCTGCCTACGGGATATCCGGGCTTGGGGTCGGTGACGAAGACGCCGCCCACGATCAGGCACGCGCCGAAGACGGCCGCCAGCAGGGAGGCAGCCACCGATCCGCTGCCGTGACGCATCACGCGCCGCAGGCCGAAGGCGAACCCGAGGACGAGCAGCCCGCTGACGATGAAGTTGGCGATCTGCACCCATCCCCGCTCACCCAGGGAGAGCTCGCTGCCGAAGCGGTGCAATGGCTCATATCCAGGACGGAGCGCGCCCTCAACGAGGATCACTCCCGGGAACAGCACCGAGACAATCAGGCCGCAGCACAACAGCAGCCTGGTGGAACGCGTGTACGACACATGCTCTCCTTAGCAACGATAAGGACGTGTTCCGCCAAACTGCCTTATCATTGATAAGGAGTCAAACGCCGACAGGAGGCCATGACGCGGAGTGAACCGGTCGACGATCATCAGTGCAGCGCTGGAACTGCTGGAAGAAGTCGGACTCGAGGAACTGACGACGCGCCGGCTCGCCGCCCGGTTGCAGGTCAAGTCACCCGCGCTTTACTGGCACTTCCGCAACAAGCGAGAGCTCCTCGATGAGATGGCACGATCCATCCAGGTGCGCCAGGATCTCGGGCCGCCACGCGCCGGCGAGCACTGGCGCGACTGGCTCACCCGCCGGGCCCGCGAGCGCCGCGCCATCCTGCTGTCCCACCGTGACGGCGCCCGTCTCATAGCCGGAAGCAGCCCGGGGCCCGATATCGCCGCCGCGTTCGATGGGGAGCTCAACGCGCTGGCGCTCCAAGGGTTCACTCCCGTGCGGGCCATGCGCGCCATCACCACGCTCGGCTCCTACATAACCGGCTTCGTCCTGGAGGAGCAGGCACGCCGCCAACGGGAGAAGCCCTCACCGAGCGACCTCGACCAAGCTCAGGCGACCCCCACGCTGCTGGCCGCCATCCGCGACGGAGGCTCGCCGGATGGACCTGCCGCGTTCGAGGACGGGCTGGCCCTGCTTCTCGACGGCATCGAGGCCACTCTCCGCAACGGTGGCGACGCCCCCTCGGCCCGATGAAGCCGAGTGAGACGTCTCCGCCGCATCCGGGGGCCCGCGCCGGCCCGGCGAGATCGCCGGCCACCCCGCCGGCAGCGGGACGGATGAGGGGCGGGCGCAGACCCGGCTAGCGGCCACCTTCCGGCGCTCCCGGATCGAGCTGCGACTCCGCGTCGAACCCCGCCAGCTGTAACAACGTCTCCAGCGCCGCCTGCCTGGACTCCTCGACCGAGTCGCCCCGCTCACCGAAGCACTCGGCCGCCACGTCGAGCACCGCCGTCAGCACGGCCGCGTCGGGATAGGGCACATCGACGAGCACCGTGCCGTCATCACCCGCCTCCCCTGGCGAGCCCAGATGGTGCCGCAACAACCTCCGGGTCTCCTCAGCCACAGCGACCCCCAGCACCGCAGCACGCTCGAACCGCTCAGAAGCGATCACGTCACCCTCCTATCGCACAGGTGTTCGGTAGTGAAAGGTAGAGGGCGGCACCGACAGAATCCCTTACGCACACGGCGATCGCCGCCCTCCAGGACGGTGCTCGACTCTCCGCGCCCGCACGGCATCGCGCGTCCGGGACGCCGTTTGCGGGACGGCGCCGTACGGGATGACGATCTCCACACGGCGGCGGTCCGCGCGCCGCGCGGCCCGCACGAGTGGGTACGCTCGAACGGTGTACGAGCCGATCATCGAAGTGGCTGGCCTCGCGGTGGAGCTGGGCGCCAATCCCGTGCTGCAGGACATGCGGCTGACCGTGGCGCCGGGCGAGATCGTGGCGGTGGTCGGCCCCAACGGGTGCGGCAAGTCGACGCTGCTCCGCTGCCTGGCCGGCCTCCAGCCCGCCACGTCCGGCGAGGTCCGGGTGTTCGGGGAGCCGCCGGCCGACGACGCCCGTTTCTGGGCCCGGGTCGCGCTGCTGGGCGACGAGCCGGCCTGGTATCCCGGGCTCACCGCTCGCGAGCATCTGGAGCTGATGGGCGCGGTGCACGCCACGCCCCGCATGGCCGTGGACGCGGCGCTCGACGTGTTCGCCCTGGCGGAGCGGGCCGACGCGGTTCCACTCAACCTGTCCACCGGCCAGCGCCAGCGCCTCTGCCTGGCCGCCGCTCTACTCAGGCCGAGCACGCTGCTCCTGCTCGACGAGCCGGAACGCGGGCTCGACTCCGCCTTCCGCTTGCGACTGGCCGGGCTGCTCGACGACTACGCGTCCGAGGGCGGCACCGTCGTCATGGCCACGCATGACGAAGGCCTGGCCTCGCACGCCCGCCAGGTCTCCCCCTCGGGAGTCACCGCATGACGGGCCCGCACTCGCCCCGGACGTCCGGATCCGAGACCGGCGTGCGGTCGGTACGCGCCTACCTGCGCTCGCGCGGCCGCGCCCCCGCGAGCCTGGCCGATCGCTATGTCACCGTGTTCGGGCTGGCGATGCTGGTCGCCGTGGCCGGTCAGCCCATCTCCACCATGGTCGGCGGTCTGGCCGGATCCGCCGAGCCCGGTCGCATGGGGGCGGGCGTGGCCCTGGTGGCGCTGGCCATGGCCGGTTTCCTGACCGCCGCGATGGCGGTGGGGCCGGTGCTGCTGCCCGCCCCCGACGCGAACTGGCTGCTGCTCTCCCCGCTGGACCGGCGGCATCTGCTCGGCCGCACGGCGCGGGCGCTCACCGCGGTGGCGGTCGTGGCCGGTCTCCTGCTGGGTCTCTGCGCGCTGGCCGTGCTGGGCGCGCCCGACCAGCTCGTGTGGCGGCTGCTCGCCGCGCTGGCGCTCGGCGTCTCGGCGGCCGTGGGCGGGACGGCGCTGGCGGTGCTGGGTCAGGCCTCCCTCTCGTGGCAGGTCTGGCTGACCGCCGCGATCGCCGCGCTGGTCGTGCTGGCCGTGGTGGCCATGAGCGGCCAGCTGCGTTCGGCGCTGGCGATCGCCGCGGGCGCGCCGCTGACGGCGGTCGCGGCCGCCGTCGCGGGCGGCGCCGTGCTCTCCGGGCTGCTGGCAGGGCGGGCATGGGCGGCGCTCGGCCGGATCCCTGCCCGCACCCTGGTCAGCGCCTCCACCCGCGCGGGCCATGTGGCCAACGCGACCGTGACCCTCGACCCCGGCGCGCTGACCTGGATCGCCGAGGACAACCACTGGCGGGCCAGAAAGCTCGGCTCGCGCCGCTGGCCGTCGTGGCCCGCGCCGCTCGCTCTGGCCTGGCAGGACTGGCTCCGCCTGGCCCGCAGGCCCCGGCGGCTGGCGACCATGACGGCGGCGGCCGCGCTGCCCGCCGTGCTGGCCCAGGCGGGCGTCACGAGCGTGGCGCTCTGGGCTGCCGTGCCGGCGGGGGCGCTGGCCGTGGCCTGCACCGGCGTGACCGGGGCGCGCAGAGACAGCGACAACCCGGTCATGGCCCGGCTGATCGGCGTGGGCCGGCGCCCGGCGCTGGCGGCCCGCGCCGTGCTTCCCACGCTGCTGAGCGCCGCCTGGACGACCCTGGCCCTGGCCGGGCCGGCTCTGATCGCCGGCGGCTTCCCCGGGGCGGAGACCGGGGCCGGCGGGGCGTGGTCTGGGGCATGGTGGCTGCTCGGGCCGCTGATGGCTCCCGCCCTTGCGGCAGGGGCGCTGCGGATGGCCAGGCGCAGCCCTGTCGATCATTCCATGCCGGTGATCGACACGCCGGCCGGCTCGATCCCGACCGGGCCGCTGATCTGGGCGGTCACGGGTGCGGACCTGGCCGTGCTGGGATGCCTGCCCGCCCTGTCGGCGCCGCTGGTTCCGGCGCACGGCCTGGGCGCTCTCCTCGCGGCCCAGGGCGTGGTGAGCGTGCTGGTCCTGGCGGGCTACGTGCTGCGCGCCGGCACGCGCAGGGCAGGGTGACCCCTTCGCTGCTCAGGCGACGTACACGTCGCTCGGCACGCCCCCGTACGGGATCGTACGGTCCTTGCGCATGCCCGCCTTCTCGGCCACCTTCCGCGACGGCTCGTTGACCTCGCGGATCACCGCCACGACGGGGCCGCCCAAGCCCTCCCCCACCCGCAGCGCCGCCTTGGCCAGTTCCAGCGCGTATCCCTGTCCCCATGCCGACGGCCGGAAGCGGTAGTACAGGTTGAGCACCTCTTCCCGGTCCACGACCGCGCGACGCAGGCCGCCGAAGCCGAGCACATGCGACTCGCCCGCGCGGCGCACCGCCCAGTAGCCGAGCCCTCGCTCCTCCCAGTCGGCCAGCCACAGGTCCAGCATGGCCCGGCTGGACTCCACGTCGGTAACGGGACCGTCGGGGTGGTAGACGCTCGTCCGCGGATCCGAGTGGATCTCATGGACGGCGTCGAGATCGTCGGCTGTGACACGGGAGAGGACCAAGCGTGCCGTCCGTACCACTTCCACCCTTACAGGGTAGTATGTAGAATCGCATAGCGTTTGATACCGATCGATGGGCGATGTGATGGACGTACCGAAGCTCCAATCCTCGTTGCGGCTCATCGCCCGCGGGCTGGAAGAGCTGGCCGCCGCACTGGGCGAGCCCGAGTCGAGCGAGGACGAGCGCACGGCGCGGGTCATCGGGGAGTGGGGGCGGCGCGGGCTCACCCAGAAGGAGGCGTCGGCACTGTTCCAGCGGCACGGATTCGCCCCGCAGACGACGGGCGGATGGGCGCGCGGCGACTGGGTGGAGATCGGCGACGACGGCCTGCGCTATCTCACCGCCCGATCACACGCCTGGCTGGAGGAACGATCATGACCTTCTCGGTGCGCATCGCCGTGCGCGGCTACGAGCTCGACGGGCAGGGCCACGTCAACAACGCGGTCTATTTCCAGTACGGTGACCACGCCCGCTGGGAGTGCCTGCGCGAGGCCGGCATCTCGGTCGACGACCTGTGGGACGACGGCATCGGCCCCGTGACCCTGGAGAACACCATCCGCTACCACCGCGAGCTGCGCGCCGGCGACGAGGTCGAGGTGACGTGCGCGTTCGAGTGGGGCGAGGGGAAGACGTTCCGGGTCAGGCAGGAGTTCAGGAAGCCCGACGGTGAGCTGGCGGCGGAGATGACCGGCGTCGGCGGGCTCATGGATCTCCGGGCCCGCCGCCTGCTCGACGACCCGAAGGCCCGCTGGCGCGCGCTGGCGCGGACGCCGGCCGTGCTCGGGTTGTAGGGCCGCGGAGGCCTACTTCTTGGCCTTGTCGGCGCTGGAGGAGTCGGTGGACAGCGCGGCGACGAAGGCCTCCTGCGGCACCTCGACGCGGCCGACCATCTTCATCCGCTTCTTGCCTTCCTTCTGCTTCTCAAGCAGCTTGCGCTTACGGGAGATGTCGCCGCCGTAGCACTTGGCCAGGACGTCCTTGCGGATGGCGCGGATGTTCTCGCGGGCGATGACCCTGGCTCCGATGGCCGCCTGGATCGGCACCTCGAACTGCTGCCTCGGGATCAGCTCGCGCAGCTTCTTCGCCATGTCGACGCCGTAGGCGTAGGCCTTCTCCTTGTGAACGATCGCGCTGAAGGCGTCGACCGGCTCGCCCTGCAGCAGGATGTCGACCTTGACCAGCTCGGACTCCTGCTCGCCTGCGGGCTCGTAGTCGAGCGAGGCGTAGCCGCGGGTGCGCGACTTCAGCTGGTCGAAGAAGTCGAAGATGATCTCGCCCAGCGGGAGCGTGTAGCGGATCTCGACCCGGTCTTCCGACAGGTAGTCCATGCCGAGCAGCTGGCCGCGCCGCCCCTGGCAGATCTCCATGATGGCGCCGATGAACTCGGCCGGCGCCAGGAGCGTGGACTTGGTGACCGGCTCGAAGACCTGCGCGATCTTGCCTCCGGTGGGGAACTCCGACGGGTTGGTGACGGTGAGCTCCTTGCCGTCCTCCATGATCACGCGGTAGACGACGTTGGGCGCCGTGGAGATCAGCGACAGCCCGAACTCGCGCTCCAGGCGCTCGCGGACGATCTCCATGTGCAGCAGCCCGAGGAACCCGACGCGGAAGCCGAAGCCGAGCGCGGCCGACGTCTCCGGCTCGTAGACCAGCGCGGCGTCGTTGAGCTGCAGCTTGTCGAGCGCCTCGCGCAGCTCGGGATACTGGTCGCCGTCGATCGGATAGAGCCCGGAGAACACCATCGGCTTGGGGTGCTCGTAGCCGGCCAGCATCTCGGGAGCGGGCTTGGCCGCGGCCGTCACCGTGTCGCCGACCCGTGACTGGCGCACGTCCTTCACGCCCGTGATCAGATAGCCCACCTCGCCGACGCCCAGCCCGAGCTCGGCCACCTTGGGCTCGGGCGAGATGACGCCGATCTCCAGCGTCTCGTGGGTGGCCATGGTGGACATCATGAGGATGCGCTCGCGCTTGCCCAGGTGGCCGTCCACGACCCGGACGTAGGTGACGACGCCGCGGTAGGTGTCGTAGACCGAGTCGAAGATCAGCGCGCGGGCGGCCGCGTCGGCGTCGCCGACCGGCGCCGGCACGGTCGCGACCACGTGGTCAAGCAGCTCGCGCACGCCCTCGCCCGTCTTGCCCGACACCTTGAGGACGTCGGAGGGGTCGCAGCCGATCAGCCCCGCCAGCTCCTCGGCGAACTTCTCCGGCTGGGCCGCGGGCAGGTCGATCTTGTTGAGGACCGGGATGATGTGCAGGTCGGCGTTCATGGCCAGATAGAGGTTGGCCAGCGTCTGCGCCTCGATCCCCTGGGCCGCGTCGACCAGCAGGATCGCGCCCTCGCACGCCTGCAGCGACCGCGACACCTCGTAGGTGAAGTCGACGTGCCCCGGCGTGTCGATCATGTTGAGCACGTGGCCGTCCCACGGGAGCCGCACGGCCTGCGACTTGATCGTGATGCCGCGCTCGCGCTCGATGTCCATCCTGTCGAGATATTGAGCGCGCATGGAGCGTTCGTCGACCACCCCGGTGATCTGCAGCATCCGGTCGGCAAGGGTCGACTTGCCGTGGTCGATATGCGCGATGATGCAGAAGTTGCGGATCAACGCGGGGTCGGTCTGGCCAGGCTGAGTGCGCACCGAAGTCCGTTTCGACAGGGTTGAGTCAAGCAGTCTTTCATGGTGACATGCCCGGATGAATGCCCGGACCGTCATCCGCCGCGGCCTGCGCCTGCTCGCGCTTGCCGCGGCCATCGTGCTGGCGCTGGTCGGCCTGATCGCCGCCACGCTCCGCATCCAGTTTACCGGTGACCCGGCCGCATGGGCGAAGAGCACGGGCCATGACGCCCTGTGGCTGGGCCATGCGTGGGTCGACGGGCGCCGCACCGAGCGCGACGTCGAGCGGCTGGCCGTACGGCTGCGCGCCACGGGGATCAAGGACGTGTACGTCCACTCGGGACCTTTCGAGATGGATGGCCGATTAGATCCAGCCAAATACCCCAACGCTCGAAATTTCCTGACGTGGATGCGCGAGCATCTCCCGACCGTCCGCATCTCCGCCTGGCTCGGCCAGTCCGTCAACGACGCCCTCGACCTCGACGACCCCAGGGCCCGCCAGAACGTGCTGGCCGGCGTCGCCGCCATCATGAAGGAGGGTTACGACGGCATCCACTACAACTTCGAACCCATCGGCGACGGCGACACCGAATTCCTGCGGCTCCTCGACGAGACCAGGCGGCACACACGACTGCTGTCCACCGCCAGCCCGCAGATCGAGCCCTACCCCGGCATGCGCCTGACGGCGAGGGCCGTCCTGGGCCACGACAAATACTGGTCGTCGGGCTACTTCACCCAGGTCGTGAACCGGGTCGACCAGGTCGCGATCATGACGTACGACTCGGGCACCCCACTGCAGGCGCTCTACGGCGGCCACGTCGTCAGGCAGTCGGAGCTGGCCCTCGACCTGGTGCCCGGCGACAAGTCGCTGTTCGTCGGCGCGCCCGCCTACCATGACCACGGCCTGGCCTGGGCCGACAACGCCGAGAGCGTCGAGATGGCCGCCGAGGGCGCCAAGCTGGCCCTGTCGGAGCACGGCCGCCGCGAGCGCTTCGGGCTGGCACTCTACGTCGACTTCGCCGCCACGGAGGACGACTGGCGTGAGTACATGACGCGCTGGATGGCCTAGCTCCCGTACACTGATGGACGGACCCATTTTCCCAGGCCGTTGATTTGAGCAGCCGCCTGGGTTATTGGTAATCTGTTCAACTGCGTGTGGCGCGCCCTCTCATCGAGCCCGCGCGCCCCATCCATCACTGACTTTCACCGAGGCTTCTTCGTGGCGAACATCAAGTCCCAGATCAAGCGCAACAAGCAGAACGAGAAGGCTCGCCTGCGCAACAAGGCGGTCAAGTCGTCGCTGAAGACGGCCGTCCGCAGGTTCCGCGAGGCCGCCGAGCAGGGCGACGTCCAGCAGGCCGTCGCGCTGCAGCGGGCCGCCGCCCGCCAGCTCGACAAGGCCGTCAGCAAGGGCGTCATCCACAAAAACCAGGCCGCCAACCGCAAGTCCGCGATCGCCAGGCAGGCCGCGGCACTGTCCGCCAGCTGACGCAGCACCAGAAACGCCGCATCCCCTAAGGGATGCGGCGTTTGCCGTTTCGGCAGACTTTTGTCACAGTTTCGATATCACACGGGCGTCGCCGCCTCGTATCGGCTCCGTCACCGTTGCGAAGATCACCTTGCTCTCCCTCCCGCGGGTGCCCGACAGTGCAGCTAAACAGGCAAAGGGGGGCACATGCGGGGGCCGTTGGTCGTCAAACGGGCGTTCAGCGAGCCGCTGCTCCTTCTGGCCGCGTTCGGGTCTATCCTGCTGGCCACCACCACGCTGGTCGCGCTGACCATGTACGCCTCCTCCATCGCCGAGGCAGGCGTCCGCAGGACGATGGAGACGGCGTCGTTCGAGCAGACGGCCGCCACCATCAGCGCGCCCGTGACCGCGGAAACGTTCCCCGCCTTCGACCGGTCCGTACGCGCCCAGCTCGACCGGGCCTACACCAGGCCCCCGGCCATCACCACCAGCTTCCGCTCCGACTCCTACGTGATGCCCGGCCAGGAGGGCGAGGAGCGGCCCGAGCTGCTCAGGTTCGGCAGCCACGACGCGATCGACCGGCACGCCAGGCTCATCTCCGGCGCCTGGCCGCGCGACGGCGGCGACCACGTGCAGGCCGCGATCTCGTTGTCGGCCTCCTCGGCCACCGGCTTCGAGACGGGCGACGAGTTCACCACGCGAGGCCGCCTCGACCCGCGCCCGGTCGAGGTCCGCGTCGTCGGCGTCTTCCAGCTCAACGACCCCTCCGGCGCGCGCTGGGCCGGAGAGCAGTTGCTGGCCAGGGGCGTGGACCGCGGCGACTTCACCACGTACGGGCCGATGATGGTGGCGCGCGAGACGTTCATCGCCCGCTTCGCCAGCAACGTCAACGCCACCTGGACCGCCGTCCCCGACCTGAGCGCGCTGACGCCCGAGCAACTGCGCCCGATGGCCGCCGCGCTCGGCCAGGTGGGCGAGCGGCTGAAGGCGGACGGCTGCGACCGCTGCACGGTCACCGGGCACCTGCCCGAGATGCTCACCCAGCTCGACACCGCGTCCCTGGTGGCCCGCTCCACCATGCTGATCCCGGTGCTGCAGCTGCTGTTGCTGGCCGCGTACGCGCTGATGCTCACCGCGCGGCTGCTCGCCGACCACCGGCGCATGGAGGTGGCGCTGCTGCGCTCGCGCGGCGCGGGCACGACGCGGCTGGCGAGCCTGGCCGGGGGCGAGGCGCTGCTGGTGGCGGTGCCGTGCGCGATCGCCGCGCCGTTCCTCGGCCCGCCGCTGCTCGCCCTGGTCAACACGCTGCCGTGGATCAGGTCCTCGGGCGTGCGGCTGTCTCCCACGGCCGATCTGGGCACGTTCCTCGTGTCGTTCGGCGTGGCCCTGGCCTCGGCGGTGCTGCTCCTGTTGCCGGCGCTGGCGGGCGCGCGGCGCACGTACGTGGAGGAGCAGTCGGCGCGCGGCCGCAGCGGCGGGCGCGGCCTGATCGAACGTGCGGGCGCCGACGTGGCGCTGCTGGTCGTGGCCGGGCTGGCGATCTGGCAGCTCCAGCACTACGGCGCGCCCGTGACCGCGACGGCGGGCGGCGGGCTCGGCATCGACCCGCTGATCATCTCAGGGCCCGCGCTGGCCCTGCTCACGGGCGGCATGCTGGGGTTGCGGCTGGTGCCGCGCATCTCGAAGCTGGCCGAGCGGCTGACCTCCCGGCGGCCCACACTCGCCCCCGCGCTCGGCGCCTGGCAGGTGGCCAGGCGGCCGCTCAGGTACGCGGGCCCGGCGCTGCTGCTGACGATGGCGATCGCGATCGGCATCGTCTCCCTGGCCACCGCGTCCACCTGGCGCACCTCACAGCTCGACCAGGCACGCCACCAGGCGGGGGCTGACCTGCGCCTGTCGGGTCCCGCCGACGGGCCGGAACTGGGGTCGCTGGGGCGCGGGACGGCGTTCACCGCGCTGCCGGGCGTGACGGCGGCCTCCCCCGGCTTCCGCGGGCAGACCGAGGTGGGCGGCGAGAGCGCGGTGCTGATCGGACTCGAGGCGAGCAAGCTCGGCGAGGTGTTCCAGCTGCGGCCCGACCTGTCCGCGAAGCCGGTCACCGACATGTCACGCGAGCTGGAGGGGACGCACGCCGACCGGCTGGAGCTTCCCGGGCGGCCGACGACGCTCACCCTCCGCGCGAAGGTGGAAGCCGACCTGCCGCTGCGGCTGGTGCTGTCCGACGGGCTCGGCGTCTGGCGCGACGTGCCGCTCGGCGTGCTGAAGCCCGGGGACAACCGCGTGGAGGTGAGCCTCAAGGCCCTGGCGGGGCAGAGCGGGAAGATCACGTACCCGGTCGCTCTGCGCGGTCTCGTCGCCGGCGCGCACGAGAGCACCGCGAACCTGACGCTGACCGGCCTGAGCGTCGACGGCCGCGAGCTCGCGACGCCCCAGATCTCGATGGAGGAGGACGACGCCCGTCCGGCCGTGGCCACCTTCGGGACCCGCCGGGAGGCGCCGCTGCCCGTCGTGCTCACGTCCGACCTGGCCGCCTCGCTCAAGATGGCCGTCGGTCAGGTCGGGCGGGCCAGCATCGACCGCAGGGTCCTGGAGATCAAGGTGGTGGCCGTCGTACAGACGATGCCGACGACCACCGCCGGCCAGCCCGCGGTGCTCGCCGACTGGGAGACGCTGCAGACGAGTGACCTGGCCGCGGCGCAGCTGCCCAGGCCCGCGACCGAGTGGTGGCTCGCGGCCGACGACACCTCGGCCGCGGTGGGGGTGCTCAAGAGCCGGCCGGAGTGGGACGTCACCCCGCTCGACCAGCGCGCGCTGACCGCCCAGCTCCAGGACGACCCGCTGGCCAGCGGCCTGCAGGGGGCACTGATGCTCGGGTTCCTCGCGGCGCTGGTGTTCGCGGCGCTCGGCTTCCTCGTGAACGCGGCGGTCGCGGCGCGCGAGCGGATGGCCGAGTTCGGGATCCTGCGGGCGCTCGGGGTGAGCTCCCGGCAGGTGTTCGGGATGCTGGCGGTCGAGCAGGCGTTCGTCATCGGCCTGTCCCTGGCGGCGGGCACCGGGCTGGCCGTGGTCGTCGGCACGCTGGTCGTGCCGCACATCGTGCTGACCGGGCAGGCCTCGGCCGTCACGCCCGGAGTGCTGCTCGACATCCCATGGGCCGCCACCCTCGCGATGTTGCTGCTGGTAGCGGCGGTGCTGCTCGCCATCGTGGCCGGCCTGGCACGCAATCTGCGCAGGCAAGGGCTCGTCCTCCGGGAGGAACAGTGAGGATCCCGCTGCTCGCGCGGGTGCACCTGGGCACGGTCGCCGTGCTCTCCGTGCTGACGATCAGCGCCTGCCTGCTGATCGCGGGCCTGCCCAGGGGGATGCAGGCCTCCTTCGACCAGGCGCTGCGGCGCTCGCTGAGCACCGCCGCCGCCCAGCAGGCCGACCTCACCGTGGCCGTGACGTCGGACTCGAATGAGGACGATCTCCACCACCGCGACCAGTTCACCGCGCGCGACCGCGAATGGCGCGACCTCCTGCCTCCAGGGCTGCGCCCGCTGATCACGCCCGAGGGCACCGGCTCCAGCCACATGAGCGCCAAGACCACCCTCACACCGATCACCGGGACCAGCGGCACCAAATACATCAACCTCGGCTGGCTGTCCGACGCCGGTCAGCGCGTGACCTGGGTCCAGGGACGGCCCCCCGGCAAACCCGGCACCACGCGGTACGACGGCGAGACGATCCCGGTGTTCGAGGTCGGGGTCGTGACGGAGGCCCTGCGGGAGATGGACCTGCGGGTGGGCGACACGAGAACGCTCGGCGAGAACGACTACGTCGCCGTGAAGATCGTCGGCGCCTTCGAGGCCAGGAACCCCGGTGACCGCTACTGGGACCACAACCTCGACATCCTGCGCGTCACGAAGATCCAGCCGCCGGGCTCCCTCGACTTCGAGAAGCACATCACCTCGCTGATGTCCGACGACGGGCTGACCGCGCTCAGCGGCGAAGGACGCCACCTGGCCTACCACTGGGTCCTGCCCATCGCCGCCACGACGGCGAACGCGCTGGACGTCCCCGCTCTCACCACCGCGATCTCCGACTTCGACCGCCTGATCGGCATCCAGGCGACCGGCACCGTCAGCCCCTACCGCCTGATCACCGGGCTGCCCAAGCTGCTCGGTGACTTCCGCGCCGGGCTGGCCACCGCCGAGACCGTGATGTACCTCGTGCTCGGCGGCCTCCTCGCCGTCGCGCTCGGCGTCCTCGTGCTGGGCGCGCAACTGCTGGCCGACCGGATGGAGCCCACGCTCACGCTGGCCCGCGCCCGCGGCGGGTCGCTGCGCCAGGTCGCGGGCACGGGCGCGGCACTGACCGGGCTGGCCGTGGCGCCCGCGGCGCTGGCCGGGTACGCGCTGTCGTACCTCGTGCCCGGCCCCGTGCTGCCGATCGTGCACGCCGGGCCGGTCCTCGTCATCGTCGTGACCGTCGGCTACGCCGCCACGCGGCTCGCCTTGACCTACCGCACGCCGCTCCACGAACGCCGCGACGACGTCGCCACCGCCCGGCCCTCGGCCAGGCGGATCACGCTGGAGGTGCTGGTCGTCGTGCTGGCGCTGGCCGGGGCCTACCTGCTGCGGGCGCGCGGGCTGGACGACTCCGCGGGGCAGGACCCGTTCCTGCTGCTGGTGCCGATCGCGCTGACGCTGGCGGCCGCGCTGATCACCCTGCGCTGCTACCCGTACCCGCTGCGCCTGCTCGTACGGCTGACCGCGCGCGGCCGGGCGGCCGTGCCGTTCCTCGGGCTGACCCGGGCGGCCAGGGCGCGCTCCGCCAGCGTGCTGCCCGTGCTGATCATGCTGCCCGCGCTGGGCGTGTCGGTGTTCGCCGCGGTGGTTTCCGACGGGATCGCCGGCACGCAGACCCGGGCGTCATGGCAGCAGGCAGGCGCGCCGATCAAGATGACGTCGAACATCGAGATCCCGGCCGCGGCCATCGAGCGGGTACGCGGCGCGGCAGGCGTGGAACAGGTGGTGCCCGCGCAGACCGCCCGCGTGCAGGTCGGCTACGGCGCGGAGCGGGCCGAGGCCATCGCCGTGGACGTGGCGCAGTGGCGGCGGCTCATGGGCGATGCCCCCTTCGACCTGCCCGCCCTGCCCAGCGGCGCGCTCGTCTCCCCCGAGTTGCAGGGGCGGGGCACGTTCGAGATCGGCTGGCAGTCGCGGGTGAAGCTCGCCACGCGCGGCGTGATCGAGTCGGTGCCCGGCTTCTTCACCAAGGGCAAGTTCCTCGTCGTGCCCATCGACGTGCTGACCCGGCCGGCGGTGAACACCCTGCTGATCAAGGGGGACGCCTCCGTCGACGATCTGGAACAGCTGGTCCCGTCGGCAACCGTGGTGTCCCAGAAGGGCACGCTGCGGGCCATCCAGGACGACCCGCTGACGAGCACCGTACGCTGGACCATGGTCGTCGTGACGGTCGCGCTGGCCGCGTACGCGCTGGTCGCCGTCGTGCTGGCGCTGGTGGTCGGGGCGGCCGACCGGGCCAGGGCGGTGTCGTTCCTGCGCACCCTCGGCCTGTCGGAGCGTCAGGCGCAGCGGCTGACCGTGCTGGAGATCCTGCCCATGATCATCGTCACCGCGCTGGTCGGGCTCGGCCTGGGCCTCGGCCTGCCCGCCGCGCTCGGGCCCGGCGTCGACCTGTCCTCCTACGCCGGCGACCTGCCCGTCGGCGACTACGCTCTCGACCCGTTCCTGCCGAGCGCGCTGGCGGCCGGGCTGGCCGCCGTCGCCGTGCTCGGAGCCTACGCCCACACCGCCGTCAGCCGCCGCCGCAGACTCGGCGCCGTCCTTCGAGTGGGAGACCTCACGTGAACCCGACCCTGTCCGAGCTGGAAGCGAAGGCCACGCGGCAGAAGGCCGCGTTCGGCGGCGACGCGCACATCGTGTGCGACAATCTCGTGCGCATCTACAAGACCGAAGGCGTCGAGGTCGTCGCGCTGCAGGGCCTGGACCTGGTGATCGACAAGGGCGAGCTGGTGGCCATCGTGGGCGCGTCGGGCTCGGGCAAGTCGACGCTGCTCAACGTGCTGTCCGGGCTCGACGTCCCGACGGCCGGGGTGGCCAGGGTGGCGGGCATGGATCTGCTGTCGATGAACGCCCGCGCCCGGCTGCGCTACCGGCGTTCCGTGGTCGGCTTCATCTGGCAGCAGACGGCCCGCAACCTGCTCCCGTACCTCACCGCCAAGGAGAACGTCGAGCTGCCGATGAAGCTGGCCGGCGGCAGCGGGCAGCGGCGGGAGCGGGCGGGCGAGCTGCTGGAACTGCTCGGTGTCGGCTACTGCGCCAACCGCAAAACTCCCGAAATGTCGGGCGGCGAGCAGCAGCGGGTGGCCATCGCCGTCGCCCTCGCCAACTCCCCCCAGCTCATCCTCGCCGACGAACCGACGGGCGAGCTGGACAGCGAGACGTCGGAGCTGGTGTTCGACGCGCTGCGCAAGGCCAACAGGGAGCTGGGCGTGACCGTCGTGGTCGTCACCCACGACCCGCTCGTGTCCGAGCAGGTCGACCGGACGGTGGGCATCCGCGACGGCCGCACCAGCAGCGAGACGCTGCGGCGCGAGGACGCCGAAGGGCAGATCATCGCCGAGGAATACGCCGTACTCGACCGGGTGGGGCGCCTGCAACTCCCGCGCGACTTCATGAACGCCCTCGAGATGGAACGCCGCGTACGTCTCGAGCTCGAATCCGACCACATCGGCGTGTGGCCCGCGCGAGAGGAGCCGTCAGGTGAGTGAGTCGCCCTTGGTCGTGGTGGAAGGGGTGCGCAAGGTCTACCGGAGCGGGCCCAAGGAGGTCGAGGCGCTGCGGGACGTGTCGTTCTCGGTGTTCCCCGGAGAGCTCGTCGCGATCCGCGGGCGGTCGGGGTCGGGCAAGACGACGCTGCTCAACCAGATCGGCGGCCTGGACAAACCGGACGCCGGACGGGTGGTCGTGGACGGGCACGAGGTCACCGCCATGTCCGACGACGAACTGCTCGCCCTGCGCAGGGACGTGGTGGGATTCGTCTTCCAGTCGTTCGGACTGATCCCCGTGCTGTCGGCGGCCGAGAACGTCGGGGTGCCGATGCGGCTGGTGCGCATGCCGGTGAAGGAACGCGAGGAGCGGATCCGGATGTTGCTGGCGCTCGTCGGGCTGGAACAGCACGTCAACCAGCGGCCGTACGAACTGTCCGGAGGGCAGCGGCAGCGGGTGGCGATCGCCCGCTCGCTGGCCAACCGGCCGCGCCTGCTGGTGGCCGACGAGCCGACCGGGCAGCTCGACTCGCAGACGGGACGGCAGATCATGGAGCTGCTGCGGGCACTCGTTCGGAGCGAAGGGGTCACCGCCCTGGTCGCCACCCACGACCCGAGCCTCATGACGCTGGCGGACCGGGTGCTGGAGATCAGCGACGGCGTGGTCCGCGAGGAGGCCCTCACCTGAACGCCGGTGACGATCACCGGCGTGCGGCTGGCCACGATCACCGTCCCGCCCGCGCCGCCGCCCCGGCCACATACCGGCAACGCCGGTGACGATCACCGGCCCGTGCGGCTGGCCACGATCACCTGCACCGTGTGTTCGAGCGCGTAGGCCGGGTCGGCGCCGCCGCCCTTGACCTGTTCGTCCGCATCGGCCACCGCCTGGATGGCCTTCGACAATCCGTCGGGCCCCCACCCGTTCAGCTGCCGCTTCACCCGGTCGGCCTTCCACGGGGGCATGCCGACATGGCTCGCCAGCTGACCACCCCGCAGGCTGCGCGGCGCGCCGGCGACCTTGGCCAGCGACCGCAGCCCACCCGCCAACGCGCTGACCAGCAGCACGGGGGCGACGCCGGTGCCGAGCGCCCACCGCAGTTGTTCCAGCGCCTCGGCCAGCCGCCCTTCGATCGCGGAGTCGGCGACGTTGAAGCCGGTGACCTCGGCCCGGCCCTTGTGGTAGCGCGCCACGGCGGACGCGTTGATCGTCTTGCCCTCGGTGTCGAACACCAGCTGGCTGCAGGCGGCTGCCAGCTCCCGCAGATCATTTCCCACGGCGTCGAGCAGCGCGGTGGCGGCGTCGCCGGAGATGCTCCGCCCCGCACGCTTGAACTCCCCCTTGATGAACTCCAGCCGCTCCCCCGTCTTGGTCACCTTGTTGACGGTGATCACTTGGGCCTTGGCCTTCTTCACCCCGTCGACCAACGCCTTGCCTTTGACCCCTCCCGGATGCGCCAGCACCATCACGGTGTCGTCGGAGGGCTGCTTGGCATAGGCCACGACCTCGGCGATGACGTCTTTCGGCAGATCCTGCGCCGACCGGATCACGATGACAGACCGGCCGCCGAACAACGACGGGGAGGTCAGCTGCGTGAGCTCGCCGACCGACACCTTGCCGCCCAGGAGGTCATGCACCTCGGACTCGCTATCGGCGGCCCGTGCCGCCGCGACGAGCCCGGTCACCGCCCTCTCGGCCAGCAACTCCTCATCGCCGACAACCAGGGTCACAAGCGCTGGATCGGTTCCCGCCATGGGGGAAGCATGCCAGACGCCAGGGACAACCAGGTATTCGCCGCAGCGACGCCGGGGAGGCCACGGTCCCAACGTCGTACCCGGCCTGCGAAAGGGCGGCCTCACCCGGCAGAACGAAGCCCCATCCGCACAAGCTCGACCCGTGCGGCACATGACGCCGGGCGCCTCTGCCGGGGCTCGCTCTCGCCGGGAGAGACCACGCGCCACCCGCAGGAAGCCCGACCCGAAGCAGCGCATGACACCGCCCACTTACCGAAGGCGTGTCCGAACCAGAAACGGGACGCTCCCGGCCCGGCTGCGTGCGCCATCAGGGTGCCGGGCCGCGCGAGAGCACGGCCATGCCACCTTCCCTCTCCACCACGGCGAGATCCCCTGAGTGGTCGGTCCGGTAGACGGCCGCGCCGAGCGTGCGCAGCAGGGCGAGCGTGGACGGCGCCGGATGGCCGTAGTCGTTGTCCTTCCCGACGCTGATCAGCGCCGCTCGAGCGCCCACGGCCTCCAGGAAGGCGGGTGACTGCCTGTTGGATCCGTGGTGCGGGATCTTCAGGATGTCGGCCCGGACCGCGGAGCGGCGCAAGACCTCTTCCTGGGCCTCGGTCTCCAGGTCGCCGCCGAGCAGCACGGAGCCCGATCGCCAGCGTACGTGGAGCACCACGCTGGAGTTGTTGATCGCGCTGCCCTCGCCGTGGCCGGCCACCTCTCCGGAGGCCGGCTCGGGAGCGAGCACGGTCACCTCTGAGGGGCCGAACGTCCAGCGAGTCCCCGGCGCAACCGTCCATTCCGGTATCCGGCGCCTCTCCAGCGTGCCCGAGACGCGTGCGGAGGCACGCGCCATGGCCCGCTGCGGGCTGACGACCACCGCGCCGACACGCCGGTCACGGAGCACTCCGGGCAGGCCGCCCACGTGGTCGGCATGCGGATGGGTGAGGACGAGCAGCGGAACGTCGTCGACGCCGAGGCCGCGCAGGCACCGGTCCATCGCGACCGGGTCGGGCCCGGTGTCCACCACGACCCCTCGTCCCGGCCCTGCCGCGACGACGATCCCGTCGCCCTGGCCCACGTCGCACATCACCATGAGCCAGCCCTTCGGCGGCCAGGGCGTCGCGATCGGCCGGATCACCAGCACCGCCACCAGAGCGGCACCGGCCGCCGTCAGCACGATCGCCCGCCAGGCGCGACGCCGCAGGATCAGTGTCCCGGCCGCCGCCGCGAGCGCGAGCAACGCCAGCCCGGGAAGGCCGCCCGGCCACGGCACGGTGGCGTACGGCAGGCCCACCGACCATAGGGCGACCGTGATGATCCAGCCGACCGCGTAACCGGCCGGGACCACCAGGAACCGTGCCCCGTCAAGCCATACGGGGGCCACCAGGGCAGCCCCGAAACCCAGCAGGGTCGCGGGAGCCACCGCCGGAGCCACGAGGAGGTTGGCGACGAGAGCGACGGGAGTGAGCTGTCCTGACATCAACACCAGAACCGGTGTCACCGCCACCTGCGCCGCCGCCGGCACGGCGATGGCCTCGGCGAGCCAGCGCGGCAACCGCACCCGCGAGCGGGGCTCAGCCCTCCGCCTGCCAGATGCTCCTGAGCCGTTGCCCGCGTCGGGAACCGGCCCGTCACCCCGGTCCCGCCCCGCCGGGTCGCGGCGATCGCTCCCCGGGCCACCGCTCGGCGAGGCCGCGCTGTGCGGTCGCGGCTCCGCGACCGGGCCCTGCGGCGGTGCGTCTCCCTCGTCCTGCTGGGCCGCCGACAGTCTGTCGCGCCAGCGAGGGGCGAGGAGGAGAATTCCGGCGGTGGCGGCCACCGAGAGGGCGAAGCCGTAAGACCTGGCGAGTTCGGGGACGAAGAGCACCAGCAGGAGGACCGTTGCCGACAGGGCCGCGAAACCGTCTCGTGCCCTGCCGGTGCCCAGCGCGACCGCGGCGGCCAGGCCCATGAGGAGAGCACGCAGGACGCTCGGGGACGGGCGGGCCACCACGGCGAACGCGAGCATGGAGAGCGCGGCCAGGACGGCGCGTACGGGCAGCGGGAAGCCGAACAGACGGGAGAGAGCCAGCATCGCACCCGCGACGATGGCCAGGTTGGCCCCGCTCACCGCGTTGAGGTGGCTCAGGCCCGCTTCTTTGAAGTCGGCCGTCACCTGCGGGTCCATCCGCGAGACGTCGCCGACGACCAGGCCGGGGAGGAGGCCGCGCTGGTCGGGAGGGAGCACGTCGGCGGCGGACCGCAGGCCCGACCTGAGGGCGCCCGCCGCTGTCTGGAGCTCCGACGGTGGCGTCAGGACCCGCGGCGGGCCGCGTACCAGGAGGACGGCCGCCACCAGGTTGCCCGCGGTCGGCATGGCGAGCCGGCCGGTGACCTCGAGATGCTGGCTGGGGAGGAGCGGGGCCCAGGCTGCCCCGCTGGAGAAGACGGTGACGGGGACGTTGACGGCCATCCGGCCCTCGGCCGTGCGGATGATCGTCAGGGTTGCCGGGGTCACGTAGCTGTCCGGGCCGAACGGGATGCTCTGGCTGGTTCTGCGTCTCGGGTCGTCCGTCAGCACGATCCGGGCGGTGACGAAGGCGTTCGCGGCCGCGAGTTCGGCCACCGGACCGCTGGTCACGGCGTGAACCCTGAAGGCGACCGAGCCGGATGACGCGGCCGCGCAGACGAGGGTGGCCAGGATGACACCGCGCCACGCGGCCGGCCCGCCGGCGGAGCGTCCGTCCCGTCGTCCGGGGAGTGAGCGGGTGTGCCAGGCCACGGCGGCGGCGCCGAGGGCCGCGACCAGGGCGACGGCCGTGCTGATGCGCGCGGAGCAGCCGAGCAGGATCAGCGCGCTGGCCCAGGCGGCGATCGCGGGGAGCAGCAGGGGCCAGGCGTGGCTCTTGCCCGTGACGGGCGGCAGCGGGTGGTCGGTCATGTCAGACGCGCACCTTCGGCTTGATCTCGTCGAACTTGCGCGGCCCTATGCCGCTGACCTCGCGGAGCTGGTCGATGGAGGTGAAACCGCCGTGGGTGGTGCGGAACTCGGCGATGCGTGCCGCCAGCACCTCGCCCACGCCCGGCAGCTCTTCGAGCTGGTCCGGTGTGGCGGTGTTGAGGTCGATGACGCCCCCGGCAGGGCCCGTGGTCGGCGAGCCCTGGGCCATTGTGCCGGGAGGTGCGCCCACGACGATCTGCTCTCCGTCGATCAGGCGTCTGGCGAGGTTGAGAGAGTCGAGGGACGCTCCTCGTGACACTCCCCCGGCCGCCGTCACCGCGTCCGTGACTCTGGCACCCGAGGGGAGCAGGTAGACGCCAGGCTTACGGATCTTGCCCGCCACGTGGACCGTCACCTTGGGCGCGGTGGGGGTCGTGGACGGGGTCGGCGACGACACGGGGGTGGGTGGTGGGAGCGGCGCCGGCGAGGGCTGGGATCGCCAGACGAAGAACGCCGCGACGGCTACGGCCAGGGCGCCCACGGCCACGAGGACACGCAGACCGGGCCTGCCGGGATCGAGGGCAGGGCTCTGGGACGCAAGGGCCGCCCGGAACGCCTGGAATGTCGGCGGAACCGGGGCGGGCCCGCGCTGCCGTGCGGTCTGCTCGGTCTGTGTGGGCTGTCCAGACTTGGGCTGTCCGGATCGTACGGGCCCTGCGGGGCGGGCGGCTTGTGAGCGGGGTGACAGCTGAGGCTGTGGAGGGCCGTAGGCAGAGGCGAAGGACCACGGTGGCTCAGGAGCCAGGTCGAAGGCTCCAGACGCCTCACGGGCCTCACTGGCGCTCTCCACGATCCGCGGCTCGCCGGACGCCCTGAGGAATCCGCCGGCGGCCTCGTGAGGTTCGGGGAATCTGTCGTCGTTCCGTGGCTCGTCAAGGAGCCTCTCAACGGGCTCACGGACACCGTCACGCGGCTTCCCAGGAGAATGGTCTCCATCGACGGACCGCGGTGCCTGAGGGGAGAAGCCGTGGGAGCCGGTGGCGTAAGGCATCCTGCGACCGTCGGCGGGGTTGCGTGCCACCCTCGCGGGCCGGCGGCGGGTGCGGCGGGATGGGGTGGCGATCGAGCGCAGCCGGGACTCGGCGATGACTCGTTCGGCCGTCGGATCGGGGGTTCGCACGCAGGTGAAAGTAGAGGTGCGGGCGGCCGTGCCAGGGGACCGAGCCGCGTTCTGTGGACGACGTCGGCGGCGGGGAATGGGTTGTGGACAACGCTGGGGTCGCGAGCTCGGCGCCGGTGGACGGAGGGTGCACGGCCGAGCCTGTACGAGCGATCCCGGAGGGCCCGACCTCGCGGCGGCTGGGCGGACCCGCTCCATCCGGGTCCGCCACGCGCGTGATCAGACGGCCACCGCGCTAGCGGCGTACTCGGAACCTCAGTTGGCATCCTCCCGGCCCCGTAGGACCGGGATTCCAGCCGTCGACGAAGTGGTACGGCGCCTCGGGATGCCAGCCCTCGGGTTTGGGCCGGTGGGACACCACGACCACGTGGTCGCCCGCGGGCGGATGCCCCTCCCATCCGTTCGTCAGGTCGAACAGGTTGCGGCCCATCACGCTCGTGCCGATCGCCTCCCACATCGCCCGGACGTATCCCGCCGATGCTTGTGAGACCTTGAAGGCGCTTCCCGTTCCTGAATGGTCGTACTGCTGGTCCGCACCCTCGGTGATCAGGGTGTCCCCGCTGAAGTACCAGTCGTGGAGTGGAGTGGCCCGACGTCGTCGTTCTCGTCGGCGATGAAGCCGTCCACCGATACCACGTTGTGCATGATGACCGTGCCCACAGACTCCCCCTCGAGTCGCCTTGCGCATTCGTCCCCGATCTTGCCGACTCAGGGCGCGGCTGGGCTTGTAAAAAATCCATCAGCGGGCATCGGACCACTGTCCGGCGGGGACCCCTGCTCGGCGGGGAACCTGCGCCGCAGGGTCAGGCATTGCGCCGGGGTGTGGCCGGTGAAGTCCTTGAACTCCCTGCTGAAGTGGGCCTGATCGAAATAGCCCGCCGCCTGGGTGAGCTCCGACCAGTCAACCGGACGCAGGGCGTCCACGGAGACGATCAGGCGTGCGAAGCGATAGATTCGCGCCACCCGCTTCGGGGTGACACCGACATGGGACTTGAACTGCGTGGCGAGGTGATTGCCGCTCACTCCCGCGGCATCCGCCAGCGCGCTGACCGGGACCACGCCATGGGCGGTCTCCAACCGCATGCCTGCGCCGGTGGACCAGGCGCAGACCGCGCGACGGCGCATCGGCGAGTCGTGATCGCAGTTCCTCCTCCACCAGCCGCAGCGTCCGGGTGGTGGATGCGAGGTCGCCGAGGCGGCAGCGCATCCTGTCCAGAGCCCGTTGCCAGACGGCGTCGACCGGCACCCATCGGTTCCGCAGCTCGGTCACCGGCCCATCGACGAACGGCGAAAGCCCTCAAGGCTTGAAGTGCACTCCGACGAGCCGCACCCGTGTGGGGTACTCCAGCAGAAAACGCCTGGTCCATAAGCCCATGAACCACCTATCGGTGAACACTGCGGGCGGCACCGAAGGGTCGGAATCACGCAGGCGGACGGGCCCGCCCAGGTTGACGAACAGGTGGGCCGACGGCATCGGCGGGACGTTCATCCTGCGGTGGCTCGGCACCCCCGTCAGGCAGTGGATGTCATCGATGAACCGGTCGAGCGGCGGGGCGGGCACTCGGCCGACGTAGTCCATGGACTCAGTGTGGCCGACGGCCTCCCTCACCATCGGATGTGAGCCGCACGGACCACTACCGGTGCGCCGTCCCGCCGACGTCAGTGGTCAGCGTGCCGGAGAGCGGCGACGGTCAGGCCGAGCATGCCGGGCCCCACGTGGGCGCCGATCACCGCTCCCACCTCGATCACCCGGGACTCCGCCGGTGACGGCATCCGCTTGGACAGCCGCTCGGCCAGCGCCCGGGCGCGTTCCGGGGCCTGCAGATGTTGCACCGCCACCTCCACCGGCCCTTCACCCGCCGCCTCCACGGCCAGGTCTTCGAGCCGGGCGATGGCGCGCGACGAGGTGCGGACCTTCTCGAGGAGGGAGATCCGGCCGTCCACGATGTGGAGCAGCGGCTTGATCATCAGGGCCGAGCCGAAGAGGGAGGCCGCTGCGCCGATGCGGCCGCTGCGGCGCAGGTAGTCGAGGGTGTCGACGTAGAAGAACGTGCGGGTGACCGCCACGCGGCTGCGGGCGGCCGAGGCCACTTCCGCCAGGGAGGCTCCGCCGGCGGCGGCGCGGGCCGCCGAGAGGAGCGGGTAGCCGAGGCCCATCGCGATCGAGCGGCTGTCGACCACCTCCACCGGTACGGGGGCGTCGGAGGCGGCCGCCAGGGCGGAATCGGCGGTGCCGGACATCGCGGCCGAGAGGTGGACCGACACGATGCCCGTGGCGCCCGCGGCGGCCAGGGAGGCGTAGCAGGAGGCGAACGTGGCGGGCGCGGGCCGGGAGGTGGTGGCGGAGGCGAGGTCGCCCGTGAAGGAGCCCTCGTCATGAGCCACTCCCTTGGCGATCACCTGCACGGGTACGACCGTGACCAGCGGCACAGGCGGCAGGTAGGCGGTGGAGTCGGTGACGACGGCGACCGTGGGCGGCATGTGCCGGGGTCAGTTACTGGACAGGGGTGCCACCCCGCCACACCCGGCGCGGCTGGAGGCCGAAGGACCAGGCGAAGGCGCCCTCGTGGTCGGCGTCCCACTGCACGATGTCGGCCAGCCGGCCCGGGGCGAGCACGCCGCGGTCGGGGGCGCCCAGGACGGTGGCGCCGCCGAGGGTGGCCGCGCGGAGCGCGTCGTTGACGCTCATGCCGAACGCCGACACCGCCATGGCGATGACGAGGGCCATCGAGGTGATGCCGCAGTAGCCGGGGTTGTGGTCGCTGCCGAGCGCGATCTGCACGCCGTGCTTGATCATCTGGCGGACCGGCGGGAGGTGGCCGCGCTGCAGGGCGGTGGCGGGGCAGACGACGGCGGGCACGCCGTAGCGGGACATGATGGCGATGTCCTCGTCGGACATGTGGTGCAGCCCGTCGGCGGAGGCGCAGCCGAGCTCGGCGGCCAGCTGGACGGCGCCGCGGCGGCTGTACTGGCCGGCGTGGATGCGCGGCAGCAGGCCGACGTTGCGGCCGGAGGCGAGGACCCAGCGGGACTCCTCGGTGGTGAAGTGGCCCTCGTCGCAGTAGACGTCGACGCTGTCGGCGCCCGCGGCGGCGGCGTCCGCGCACCAGGAGCCGACGGCCTCGACGTATTCGCGCTGCCGGCCGAAGTATTCAGGCGGGACCACGTGCGCCGCGAGGAAGGTGACGTGCACCCGCGGCATCATCGGCTCCTTCTCCAGCTCGCGCAGGAGCCGCACGTCGGCCAGCTCGCCGTCGCGGGTGAGGTGGTAGCCGGTCTTGGCCTCGACGGTGGTGGTGCCGCCGAGCAGCCAGTCGCGCAGCCGCTCGCGCACGCCGTTGCAGAGCGTCCATGGGTCGGTGCCGCGGGTCACGGTGACGGTGGAGCCCACGCCGCCGCCCGCCGCGGTGATCGACGCGGACGTGGAGCCGCCGGTGCGGATGGCCAGCTCGGCGTAGCGGTTGCCGGCGTAGACCGGGTGGGTGTGGGCGTCGATGAGCCCGGGCGTGACGAGCGCGCCACCCAGGTTTTCGACGTGGTCGACGTCGACGATGTCGTCGACGACTCCGGGCACCGTCTGCGGCAGGTCGGGCGCTCGCCCGACCCACGCGATGCGGTCGTTGTGCACGAGGATGGCGGCGTTGCTCAGGACTTCGTTGCCGGTCCAGAGACGGCCGATGTTGGTCAGCAGCCGAACGGTCACCGCATCACCGCCCCGGGAGAGCTTCTGCCCGTTTCCCGGCATGGCCCCAGCGCCCAGCGCACGGCCTGCGCCGCGCCCACTGAGTCCGCTCCGGGTCCGGACGACATGGGGGGTCTCCTGCTCTAGTCCGCGTCATGCTGTGCGGTGACCGTATCGCCGGAGACATGATCCGGCGATGTCAGTTCAGTTACGTTATTTCACAGGCTGGGCCGGTGTACAGGCTTATTCGGAAGAAAGACCACTGATCCCATCCGTCACCCAGCCCTGCCTCGTCCCCATGGCCCCCGTTGACGACATCCACACCACTGGTCATCATCAGCAACCCAGAACCCGAACCCAAAAATGCAGACCAACGTTAGGTCTGGCCAATGGTAGCAACCCCAGGGTGCGGGGACCACTGCCGCTTTTGGGCAGCTCTGCGCGCTTTATGGCGAGAGCTGCCCAACCGCTCCGCGATATACCGGCGCACGCCGGCCGCCCCAGGGCTCTAGGAGACGCGCTCGACCGGCTTGCCCACCCGCTCGAGCTCCTGCGACAGGCTCGGCAACACGCGGGCGTGGAGGATCGTGCCGTCCTCGACGTGCTCGACGGAGAGCACCTCGCCCTCCTTGTGAGCGCGCGAGATCAGGTCGCCCCTGTCGTACGGCACCAGGAGGTTGACCTCGTGGTCGAGCCGCGGCAGCTCCTGGTCGATGAGCGCCATGAGCTCGGGGATGCCCTTGCCCGTGCGGGCCGACACCACGATGCTGTCGCGCTCGCGCCGCAGGATCCGGTCGACCACTTCCCGGTCGGCCAGGTCGGCCTTGTTGATCACGACGATCTCGCGGATGCCGGAGGCGCCCTCGATGTCGGCGAGCACCTCGCGCACGGCCGCCAGCTGACCCTCGGGGTCGGGGTGGGAGCCGTCGACGACGTGCAGGATCAGGTCGGCGTCGGCCACCTCTTCCAGCGTGGAACGGAACGCCTCGACGAGCTGGTGCGGAAGGTGCCGGACGAAGCCGACGGTGTCGGCGATCGTGAACAGCCGGCCCTCGGGCGTGCGCGCCCTGCGCACGGTCGGGTCGAGGGTCGCGAACAACGCGTCCTCCACCAGCACGCCCGCGCCGGTGACGCGGTTGAGCAGCGAGGACTTGCCGGCGTTGGTGTAGCCGGCGATCGCCACGGCCGGGACCTCGCGCCGCTGGCGCTGGTAGCGCATGGTGTCACGCGAGGTGGACATGCTCCCGATCTGGCGCCGCAGCTTGGCCATCCGCTCGCGGATGCGCCTGCGGTCGAGCTCGATCTTGGTCTCGCCCGGGCCGCGGCCGCCGATGCCGACGCCGCCCGCGGCGCGACCGCCGACCTGGCGGGACAGGTTGCCACCCCAGCCGCGCAGGCGGGGCAGGAGGTACTGGAGCTGCGCCAGCTCGACCTGGGCCTTGCCCTCGCGGCTCTTGGCGTGCTGGGCGAAGATGTCGAGGATCAGCGCGGTGCGGTCGATCACCTTGACCTTGACCGTCTCCTCGAGCTGGCGGAGCTGGCCAGGGGTCAGCTCGCCGTCGCAGATCACGGTGTCGGCGGCTGTCGACTCGACCACGTCGCGCAGTTCGAGAGCCTTGCCCGAGCCGATGTAGGTCGCCGGGTCGGGCTTCTGGCGGCGCTGGATCAGGCCGTCGAGCACCTCGGACCCGGCCGTCTCGGCCAGCAGCTTGAGCTCCAGGAGCGAGTTTTCCGCGTCCTCGACGGTGCCGGAGGTCCAGACGCCGACCAGGACGACCCGCTCGAGCCGCAACTTCCGGTATTCGACCTCGGAGACGTCCTGCAGCTCGGTGGACAGGCCCGCCACGCGGCGCAGTGCCTGGCGCTCCTCGAGGTCCATGTCGCCGGTTTCGTACGCGTCGAGCGTGGAGTATTCGTGCATTCGTGTCATCTCTATGAGGAAACGTCTGGACACCACGGTGTCTTCCCACGATGGTGGCATGACATCCCTGGCGCAATCACCTGGTTATCCCGGTTCCACATCGACGTTGCCCGAACCCGCCGACACCGAGATCTTGTGCGGCGAGGAGCCGTCGTTGTCGACCTTGACGTTCTCGTCGCCGGATCCCACATCGGTCGTCACGGCGTACTTGCCCGCGGGCACGATGAGCCTCGTGTCGCCCGAGCCGGTTTTGAGCCGCGCGTCATCCGGGGCGCTGCGGTATTTGAGCTCGATGTTCCCCGACCCCGCCTCGGCGTACACCTTCTTGCCGCCGAGCCCGGCCGCGTCGACGTCGCCGGAGCCGACCTTCACGTCGATCATCCCGGTCAGGTCCCTGAGCGTGATGTTGCCCGAGCCTGCCTCGAGATCGACGGCCAGCCCTTTGGGGACCTCGATCTTGTAGTCGACGCTGCAGTTGCCGAAGGCGGACGGGCAGTCGTAGGTGACGAACAGCCCCTCCCCCTCGACCTTGTGCTCGGTGGTGGGCTTGTCGTCGCCGCTCCAGCGGAGCGTCTCGGTGACCCGGACGGCGGTGCCGCCGGTCTCCGTGATCACGGTGTCGCCCGCGCCGCTCTCGAGCCGCAGCTTCGTGACCTTCTCCGTCACCTGGTACGACGCCGTGTCCTGCTCGGTCGGGCCTCCGATCTTCGCGAGCCCGCACCCGGTCAGCGCCAATGCGGAGGCCAGCAGCCCGCCCGCGATCGCCATCGTTCTCATGCCTCGCATCCTTTCGCGGCACGGCGCCCGCCCACATCGGGGATGCCCCGGACGACCCCCCGGGGGAACCCCGTCTTTGACCGGGAAAGGACCATAAGGGTAGCGTCGATTCCATAATCCAGAAGTCGTTTTCCACATCGCGAAAAAGCGGAAAGGGGTCCCATGGAGATCACCGGCCCGATGCTCGACCGGTTCGACGAGATCCTCACGCCGGAGGCGCAGGCGTTCGTGGCGGCTCTCCAGCGCGAGTTCGACGCCAGGCGGCTGGAGCTGCTGGAGGCCCGCCAGACGCGGCAGGCGGAGTTGTCGGCCGGCGCCATGCTCGACTTCCTGCCGGAGACGAAGGAGGTCAGGGAGGGCGAATGGCAGGTCGCCGCCCCGGCGCCCGGCCTCGAGGACCGCCGCGTCGAGATCACCGGACCCGTCGACAAGAAGATGACCATCAACGCGCTCAACTCCGGCGCGAAGGTCTGGCTGGCCGACTTCGAGGACGCCAACTCGCCGCTCTGGGAAAACTGCGTGAGCGGCCACATCAACCTGCGCGACGCGCTCGACCGCGCGATCGACTTCGAGTCCGGCGGCAAGACGTACGCGCTGCGCCCCGACGACGAGTTGGCCACGATCGTGGTGCGGCCGCGCGGATGGCACCTGGACGAGAAGCACGCCCAGGTCGACGGGCGCCCGGTCGCGGCGGCGCTGTTCGACTTCGGCCTCTACTTCTTCCACTGCGCCCAGCGGCAGCTCGACAAGGGCAAGGGCCCGTACTTCTACCTGCCCAAGATCGAGTCGCATCTGGAGGCGCGGCTCTGGAACGACGTGTTCACGCGGGCGCAGGAGCTGCTCGGCATCCCGCACGGCACGATCAGGGCGACCGTGCTCATCGAGACCTATCCGGCGGCGTTCGAGATGGAGGAGATCCTGTACGAGCTGCGCGACCACTCCGCGGGGCTCAACGCCGGCCGCTGGGATTACCTGTTCAGCGTGATCAAGAAGTTCCGCACCAGGGGCAGGGAGTTCCTGCTGCCCGAGCGGAACGCGGTGACGATGACCGCGCCGTTCATGCGCGCGTACACCGAGTTGCTGGTGCGGACGTGTCACAAGCGGGGTGCGCACGCGATCGGCGGGATGGCGGCGTTCATCCCCTCGCGGCGTGACCCCGAGGTGAACGCGGTGGCGCTGGAGAAGGTGCGGGCCGACAAGACGCGCGAGTCCGGTGACGGGTTCGACGGGTCGTGGGTGGCGCACCCCGACCTGGTGCCGGTCTGCCGGGAGGTGTTCGACGGCGTGCTGGGGTCGCGGCCCAACCAGCTCGACCGGCTGCGCGAGGACGTCAGCGTGTCCGCCGGCGAGCTGCTGGCGGTCTCGGAGACGCCCGGCGAGATCACGGAGGCGGGACTGCGCAACAACGTGGACGTGGGGCTGCGCTACCTCGCCGCCTGGATGGGCGGGCAGGGCGCGGCGGCGATCCACAACCTCATGGAGGACGCCGCGACGGCCGAGATCTCGCGCTCGCAGATCTGGCAGTGGATCCACAACGACATCGAGCTCGCCGACACGGGCGCGCGGGTGACGAAGGATCTGGTCGAGCGGATCATCGCGGAGGAGCTGGCCGAGATCGCGCAGGAGCCGGGCCACGACGAAGGGCTGTACGCCCAGGCCACCGCGCTGTTCAAGGAGGTCGCGCTGGATGACGACTTCGCGGAGTTCCTGACTCTTCCGGCTTATGCTCAAATGCCATAGAAAAGGCAGATATCAACAGGAAAAGGGGGGATCGGTGATGGAAACGCTGATAGCGGCGCTGCGGTCGCTGCTGCCCCACGACTCGGTGATCACCGATCCCGTACGCCTGCGCACGTACGAGTGCGACGGCCTGACCTACCATCGGGCGACCCCCGGCGTCGTCGTGCTGCCCGGCACGGCCCAGCAGGTCGCCCGCGTGGTGCGCCTGTGCAACGACTTCGGCGTGCCCTTCGTGGCCAGGGGCTCGGGCACCGGCCTGTCGGGGGGCGCGCTCCCCCGCGAGGACGGCGTGCTCATCGTCACCTCGAAGATGCGCGCGATCCTGGAGGTCGACCTCGCCAACCGCAGGGCTGTGGTCGAGCCGGGCGTCACCAACCTGGCGATCACCGAGGCCGTGCGCGACCAGGGCTACTATTACGCCCCCGACCCCTCCAGCCAGCAGATCTGCTCGATCGGCGGCAACGTCGCGGAGAACTCCGGCGGCGCCCACTGCCTGAAGTACGGCTTCACCGTCAACCACGTCGAGGCCTGCGAGATCGTCACCCCCGACGGCGACCTGGTGACGCTCGACCGCATGGACCCCGGCTATGACCTGCTGGGGGCGTTCGTCGGCTCGGAGGGCACGCTCGGCATCGCCACCAAGATCACGGTACGCCTCTGCCGCGCGCCCGAGTCGGTGACCACGGTGCTGGCCGCGTTCGAGAGCATCGAGCAGGGCGGCGAGGCCGTCTCGGCGATCATCGGGGCGGGGATCGTGCCGGCCGCGATCGAGATGATGGACGCGCTGGCCATCGAGGCGGCCGAGGCGGCGGTGGCCTGCGCCTATCCCGAGGGCGCGGGCGCCGTGCTCATCGTGGAGCTCGACGGGCCCGCCGCGGAGGTGGAGCGGCAGTTCGCCCAGCTCAGGGAGATCTGCTCGGGCGCGTTCGAGCTGCGCGTGGCGGCCGATCCCGCCGAGCGGGCGGCGATCTGGAAGGGCCGCAAGTCGGCGTTCGCGGCCGTGGGGCGCATCAGCCCGGCCTACATCGTCCAGGACGGCGTGGTCCCGCGCACGTCGCTGCCCGGCGTGCTGGCCGCCATCGACCGGCTCTCGGCCGAGCACCGGATCAAGGTGGCCAACGTCTTCCACGCGGGCGACGGCAACCTGCACCCGCTGGTGTTGTTCGACGACGCGGAGCCTGGCGCGGGCGAGCGGGCCGAGGTGGTCTCCGGCGCGATCCTCGACCTGTGCATCGAGCACGGCGGCTCGATCACGGGCGAGCACGGAGTCGGGGTCGACAAATCACGCTATATGCCGAGGATGTTCAGCGAGGACGACCTGGACACCATGCAGCTCGTCCGGTGCGCGTTCGACCCGCGGGGCCTGGCCAACCCGGGCAAGGTGTTCCCTACGCCGCGGCTGTGCGGCGAGGTGCCGGGCGTGCGCAAGGGCGTGCACCCGCTGGTCGAGTCGGGGAAGGCGGAGCAGTTCTGATGACCCTGGCGGCGACCGGCGTGACGGTCAGGCGGGCCGGCGAGAAGGACGCCGTGGGCGGCGTGGTCCCGCGCTGGGTGGCCCTGCCCGAGACGGTGGAGGAGATCTCGGCGGTGCTGCGGGCCTGCGCGGAGCAGGACCTCGCGGTGGTGCCCGCGGGCGGCGGCACCAAGCTGCACTGGGGACACCCGCCCGAGCGGTGCGACGTGCTGCTCGACATGTGCTGCATGAACGAGATCATCGAGCACGCGGCGGGCGACCTCGTGGTCCGGGCGCAGGCGGGCGTCACCATGGACGCCCTGGCCGCCGCGCTCGCGGACAAGGGGCAGGAACTGGCGCTCGACCCGCCGTTCGCGGAGCACACGACGGTCGGCGGCACGCTCGCCACCGCGACCGCGGGCCCGCGCGCCTTCCGCTACGGCACCGCCCGCGACCTGCTCATCGGCATCACCGTCGTGCTGCCAGACGGCACCGTCGCGAAGTCGGGCGGCAAGGTGGTCAAGAACGTCGCCGGCTACGACCTCGGCAAGCTCTTCACCGGTTCGCGCGGCACGCTCGGCGTGATCGCCGAAGCGACCTTCCGCCTGCACCCGCTGCCCGCTCAGCGGCTCTGGATCGTGACCGGCACGAAGGTCGCCGACCTCACCGGCGAGACGTTGCGGCGCCTGGCCGCCTCCCAGGCCGAGCCCTCCGCCGTGGACATCGACTGCCTGGACGGCCGGTACGCGACGATCGCGGTGCTGGTGGAGGGGTCGGCCGCCGGGCAGCGGGCGGAGGCCCTGCGCGACGTGCTCGGCGACGGCACGATCACGGCCGGGCCACCGGACTGGTGGGGGCTGATCCTCACGGACGACGTGCTGCTGGAGGTGCGCTTCCCGCCCGCGCGCACGGTCGAGACGCTGGCCGCGGCAGGCGAGAGCGGGTTCTCCTTCCGCGGCTCGCCGGTCACGGGACAGGCCTATCTGGAGCTCTGGGGCGACGTCTCCGAGGAGGAGCTGACGGCCGCCGTCGACCGGCTCAGGGCGCGGATCGAGGCGCTGGGCGGGCGGCTGACCGTTCCCGCCTCGCCGTACGAAGGGGTCGACAGGTGGGGGCAGGTGAGCACGTTGCCGCTGATGCGGCGGGTGAAGGAACGGTTCGATCCCGGGCGCAGGATGTCCCCCGGCCGGTTCGTGGGAGGGATCTAGCGTGGATCCTGAGCTGATCAACGACTGCGTGCACTGCGGGTTCTGCCTGCCGACGTGCCCGACGTACGCGTTGTGGGGCGAGGAGATGGACTCGCCGCGCGGGCGGATCCACCTGATGCAGCAGCACGTCGAGGGCACGCCCATCACCCCGGAGATGGCCGGGCACTTCGACGCCTGCCTGGGATGCATGGCGTGCGTCACGGCGTGCCCGTCCGGAGTCCGGTACGACCGGCTGATCGAGCAGACCAGGGCCGTGGTCGAGCGGGAGCACGTGCGCGAGCCGGAGGACCGGGCCGTGCGCGAGATCGTGTTCAGCCTCTTCCCCTATCCGCGCAGGCTGCGGCTGCTGCGCCCCACGATGTGGCTGGCCGGGCGGATGGCGCCGTTCCTGGCCCGGGTGCACCCCGGCCTCGGCTCCATGGCCGGGCTGGCGCCGCGGGTCGAGCACCGCCAGCGCATGCCGGGCGTCGTGAGGGCCAGAGGAGAGCGCAGGGCCGTGGTCGGCATGCTCACCGGGTGCGTGCAGGGAGAGTTCTTCCCCCAGGTCAACGCGGCGACCGCGCGCGTGCTCGCGCTGGAGGGCTGCGACGTGGTCATCCCGCGGGGCCAGGGCTGCTGCGGCGCGCTCAGCGTGCACTCCGGGCGCGCCGAGCAGGCCAGGAGGCTCGCCCGCCGCACGGTCAGGACGTTCGAGAAGGCGGGCGTCGACACCGTCGTGGTCAACGCGGCCGGATGCGGCTCCTCCATGAAGGAATATGCCGAGCTGCTCGGCCGCGAGCCCCGGTTCAAGGTCGCCGACCTGTCCGAATATCTCGCCGAGCTGGGCCCCGTGGCCAAGCGGCACCCGCTGCCGCTCACCGTCGCCTACCACGACGCCTGCCACCTGGCCCACGCCCAGGGCATCCGCGACCAGCCGCGCGAGCTGCTGCGCGGCATTCCCGACCTGGAGCTGCGCGAGATCCCCGAGTCGGCCATCTGCTGCGGCTCCGCGGGCACGTACAACATCCTGCAGCCGCAGGCCGCCCGCGACCTCGGCGACAGGAAGGCCCGTGCGGTCGGCACCACGGGCGCCGGCCTGCTGGTCTCCGCCAACCCCGGCTGCACCATGCAGATCGCGGCCGCCATGCGGCGGGCCGGCGAGGAGATCAGGGTGGCGCACACGGCCGAGGTGCTCGACGCCTCGCTCCGCGGTGTGCCCCTATGAGCGTCCAGTCGGTCGAGCGGGCGCTCGACGTGCTGGAGGCGCTGGCCGAGCATGGGGGCGAGGCGGGCCTGTCGGAGATCGCCGCCAGGACGGGCCTGCCGTACGGGACCATCCACCGGCTGCTGCAGACGCTGCTCGCACGCGGCTACGTGCGTCAGGAATCGGACCGCCGGTACGCCCTCGGCGGCGGGCTCGTGCGCCTGGGCGGCATCGCGGAGAGCATGGTCGGGGTGTGGGCGCAGCCGTACCTCGGCAAGATGGTCGAGCTGTCCGGAGAGACCGCCAACCTGGCCGTGCTCGAAGGCGACTTCATCGTCTACGTCGCCCAGGCGCCCTCGCCGCGCAGGCTGCGGATGTTCGCCGAGGTCGGCAGGCGGGTGCTGCCGCACAGCACGGCGGTGGGCAAGGTGCTGCTGGCCGGGCGGCCGGCCTCCGAGGCGGTCGCCGTGTTCGAGCGCACCGGCATGCCGCGGCGCACCCCCAACACGATCACCGAGCTGACCGCCATGCTCGCCGAGCTCGAACAAGTCAGGTCGTGCGGCTACGCCATGGACCTGGGCGAGGAGGAGCTGGGCGTGCACTGCCTGGCCGTGCCCGTCTGGGACGGCGACCGGGTGGTCGCCGCGATGTCGGTGTCGGGCCCCGCGGAACGCATCGACGGGCTCGACCGCGACGAGCTGGCGGAGGGCATGCGTAAGATCGCGCTCGACTTCGGGAACGAGCTCAGCCCGGTGGCCGGCGGAAGTTGAGTAGTCAATTACCTTTTCCGGCCCTCCTGACGTGCGACAACGCGGCGATTCCCCCTCACCGTCCACGAAGATCCCCGTGAGAAGCTCCGTGCGGCGAAGTATGCTGTTGCGGTATGAGCAACACCGCGACCGTACAATCAGTAGATCGGGCCATCGCCATCCTGGAAATCCTCGCTCGTGAGGGTTCGACCCGAGTGACGGACCTCGCGACGGAGCTCGACGTGCACAAGTCCACGGCGTTCCGGTTACTCGCCGCTCTAGAGCAGGGCGGTCTGGTGGAGCAGAGCAGCGACCGCGGCCGCTACCAGCTCGGATTCGGGGTGGTGCGCCTGGCCGGCGCGGCCACGGCCCAGCTCGACCTGTCGCGCGAGGGCAGAGACGTGTGCCTGCGCCTGGCCGAGGAGATCGGCGAGACCGTCAACATCGCGGTCCCGCAGGACGGCGACGCGGTCAACCTCACCCAGATCCGCGGCCCCGCCGCCATCAGCGGGCACAACTGGGTCGGGCAGAGCACCCCCGCTCACGCCAGTTCCAGCGGCAAGGTGCTGCTGGCCTTCGGCGCCCTGCGCATGCCCGACGAGCTCGACCACTACACCCCCAGGACGATCACCTCCGAGGACGACCTGGAGCTCGACGCCATCAGGGAGCGCGGCTGGGCCGCGGCCGTGGAGGAGCTCGAGGTCGGGCTCAACGCCGTCGCCGCGCCGATCAGGGGCAACGACGGCTCCGTCGTGGCCGCCGTCAGCGTCTCCGCCCCCTCCTACCGGCTGACGCCTGACCGGCTGCCCGAGGTGGGCGAGCTGCTGGTGGAGGGCGCGCGGGAGATAAGCCAGCGCATGGGCTATTACCGTTGAGGCATGTGCAGAAGCATCAAGACCCTCCGTCCCCCTTACACCGAGAGCGTGACCGAGGAGGACGTACGCGCGGCGGCGCTGCAGTACGTCAGGAAGATCTCCGGCTTCCGAGCACCCGCCGCGCACAACGCGGAGGCGTTCGACCGGGCCGTCGAGACCATCACCAGGGCGTCAGAGGAGCTGCTGGGGGCGTTGCAGGTGCGCGGGAGCCGCTGACCGGCCTGGCTACGACGTGGGGCGGGCAGCGGGCCGGCCGCCCGAGCAGGCGATCGTGAGCTCGATCTCGTCGCCCTCCTCCGGCTCGAACTCCACCTTCGTCTCGCGGGCGGGCCCCGGCTCGACGCCGTCCACCGCGTAACCCTGGGCAGGGCTCCACGAGCGCAGCGTCACCCGGTCGCCGTCGCAGGAGGCGACCACGGTCCCGCCGGCGCTGCGGATCAGCTTCTCCTGCTGGGGCCTCGCGGGCGAGCCTGTCGGCGTCGCGATCGCGCGCGAGGTCGCGGTGGCCAGGGCTGCACGCACCTCCGGCTCGCTGAGCACGTGGCTGGAGGCGCCGGTGAGGCCGTTGCCGAGCAGGCCGAGCACCGCCACGCCCGCGCCGGTGGCGGCGACCGCGGTGGCGGCCCAGGCCAGGACGAGTCTCTTCATCGGCTCCCAGCCTCCCCCCTCTACGGCTAAGACCGGGTTAAGGCGACCTTAACGCGGCCCGAGCCATCGCCATCGAGGGTCTACGTTCATGTACATGGCTGACATCCTGCTCATCGAGGACGACGTGGCGATCCGCACGGCGCTCAGCCGCGGGCTGCGCGAGCTCGGCCACGCCGTCTCCTCCTCGCCGACGGCGCTGGACGGGCTGCGGCTGGCCGTACAGGACCGTCCCGACCTGATCGTCCTCGACCTCGGGCTGCCCGACCTCGACGGGGTGGAGCTGCTGCGCATGCTGCGGGCGGTCAGCCGGGTGCCGGTCATCGTGGCGACGGCCCGCGACGGCGACGCGGAGATGGTGCCGGTGCTGGACGCGGGCGCCGACGACTACGTGGTCAAGCCGTACAGCGCGGCGCAGCTGGACGCCCGGGTCAGGGCCGTGCTGCGGCGCTCGGGCAGCGACTTCGCGCCGGAGCCGCTGGCGGTGGGAGCCCTGCGGGTGGATCCGCGGGCGCGGACGGCCACGCTGGACGGTGCCGCGCTCGACCTGACGCCGCGCGAGTTCGACGTCCTGCACTATCTCGCCGCGCGGCCGGGCGAGGTGGTCACCAAGCGGGAGCTGCTGACGGAGGTGTGGCAACTCCCCTACGGCGGGGCCGACAAGACCGTGGACGTGCACCTGTCGTGGCTGCGCAGGAAGCTCGGCGAGACCGCGTCCGAGCCCCGCTACCTGCACACGGTGCGCGGCGTCGGCGTCAAGCTGGTCGGGCCGTCATGAGGCGGTGGCTCGCGCTGCTGGTCGCCGCGACCACATCTCTCGTGCTGATCGCGCTGCTGGTGCCGATGGCGCTGCTGATCCGCGCCGTGGCCGAGAACGGCGCCATGAGCAGGGCCACCGCCGCGGCCGAGTACGTGGCGGTGAACGTGAGCACGCCCGACCTGACGCTGGCCGTGCAGCAGGCGGGGCGGCCCGTGACCGTGTTCCTGCCGGGCGGCGGCACGGTGGGCGGGCCCGCGCCCCGCTCCGACGCCGTACGCCTGGCCTCGACGGGACGCAGCGTCACCGCCGCGGCCCGCGGGGGCAGGGAGGTGCTGGTCTCGGCGCAGACGCCTGAGGGCAACGCCGTGATCAGGGTGTTCGTGCCGGACGCGGAGCTGACCAAGGGGGTGCGGGAGGCGTGGCTGGCGCTGTTCGTGCTCGGGCTCGCCCTGGTCGTGCTGGGCATCGTGCTGGCCGACCGGCTGGCGCTGGCCGTGACGCGGCCCGTGGACGGGCTTGCCCGGGTCTCGCACCGGCTGGCCGGCGGCGACCTGTCCGCCAGGGCGGAGCTCGGCGGTCCCCCCGAGGTGCGCTCCGTGGCCCTGGCGCTCAACCATCTCGCGGGACGGATCGACGACCTGCTCGCGGCGGAGCGGGAGTCGGTGGCGGACCTCTCGCACCGGCTGCGTACCCCTCTGACAGGCCTGCGGCTGGACGCGGAGTCGCTGCGCGACCCGGAGGAGAGGGCGCGTGTGCAGAGCCGGGTCGACGCGCTCCAGCGCGCGGTGAGCGCGGTCATCACGGACGCGCGGCGGCGCTCGGCCGGGCGCGACGCCTGCGACGCGGCGGCGGTGGTGAGCGAGCGGGTGCGGTTCTGGTCGGTGCTGGCCGAGGACCAGGGGCGGGACGTGTCGCTCGCGCTGCCCGACGCCCCGCTGCCGGTGGCGGTGGGCGCCGAGGAGCTCGCCGCCTGCGTGGACGCGCTGCTCGGCAACGTCTTCGCGCACACCCCCGAAGGGGTTCCCATGGCGGTGCGCCTCGGGCCGCACGGCGCCGGGGCCCTGCTCGTGGTCGAGGACTCCGGCATCGGCCTCGACCCGGCGCTGCTGGAGCGCGGCACCAGCGGGGGCGGCTCGACCGGGCTCGGCCTCGACATCGCCCGCCGCACCGCCGAGTCGTCGGGCGGCGGCCTGACCGTCTCCAAGTCCGCGGGGGGCGGCGCGCGCGTGGAGGTCGTCCTGATGGGTCCGCAGAGCTCAGCCCGGTCTTAACCGCGGCTTAGCGCGCGATTAGCGGCAATCGCGGTTCCGTGGAGTCATGCGAATCACGAAGAAGTTCATCGTTGCCGGTGCCGGGGTCGTCGCGCTCGTCGCGAGCGGAGGCGCGGCCGTCGCCGCCACCACCGTCGCCGCGCCGGCCCCGAAGGTCACGGCGGAGCAGGCCATCGAGATCGCGCACAAGCAGGTGGCGGGCGCCTGGGTGAGCGAGCTCGACTTCGACTCCCAGGGCACGCGGGCGGACGTGTGGGAGATCGAGCTGACCAAGGGGTCGCAGCGGCACGAGCTGAAGATCGACGCCGCCACGGGCAAGGTCACCAAGAACGAGACGGAACGGGCGGACAAGGACGACGACGACTGATCCGGATCCCGTGAGGAACGCCGGGCCACGTGGCCCGGCGTTTTCCTATTTTTCTGGGCGGAGTCCTCCGATGAGGAGGGCGACCATTCGCCGCGCGTCGTAGCGGGGATCGTTGTCCGCGCCGATGCAGAGGTTGCCGACGCCGCGCATGAGCTCGAGGGCGTTGACGTCCGTCCGGATCTCACCGGCGGTAGCCGCCGCGTCGAGCAGTTGGGTGCAGACGGGCACGAGACGGTCCAGAAAGTACGCGTGCAGCGTGTCGAAGCCGGCGTTGTCCGACTGCAGCACGGCGGCGAGCCCGTGCTTGGTGACCAGGAAGTCGACGAACTGGTCGATCCATCGTCGCAACGCGTCGTAGGGGCCGGCCGCACTCTCCAGCAGGGCGGGGCCGGCCTCGGCGCAGGCCTCGACCTGGTGCCGGTAGACGGCGATGATGAGATCGGCCCTGGTCGGGAAGTGCCGGTAGATCGTGGCCACCCCGACTCCCGCCCTGGCCGCGATGTCGCGCACCGGCGCCTCGACGCCCGAGGTCACGAAGACGGCCGCGGCGGCGTCGAGCAGCGTCCTCTCGTTGCGCCGGGCATCGGCCCGCTTCCGGGGCGCCGCACGCCCCGCGCCTCCGTCGTTCACCGCGCTGTTTCCCTCCATACCGACTTGCAAAACGGAACGACGATCCGTATCGTAGCTGGAACCAGATTCCGTTTATCCCATGATGCCAGAGCGCCGCCCGGACGGCCAAGCCTGCCGCAGAGCCTCAGGTGAGAGGCCGACCGGACATGCGCCATCGGGCCGACCGCGACGAACGGCTCCAGCATGCACCGAAAAAATGTTCCGTTCACCTCTCAGCGGCGTGCCCGTCAGCGCGGCGCGCACGAAGGGAGCAGTGCCCAGATGCCGCACACCACCCGGCCCAGCTTCGGGATCATGACCGCCCCCTCGCAGGTCGACTACCGCGACGTCCTGCAGGTCTGGCAGGAGGCGGACACGATCCCGGAGATCGAACACGCGTGGTTGTTCGACCACCTCCTGCCCATCTTCGGTGACCCCCGCGGGCCGGTCTACGAAGGCTGGACCCTGCTGTGCGCCCTCGCCGCGCAGACCCGGCGCCTGCGGCTCGGCGTGATGGTGACCAGCAACCGCATCCGGCCGCCCGCACACCTGGCCAAGATCGCCGCAACCGTCGACGTCGTCTCCGGCGGACGGCTCGACTTCGGCATCGGCGTCGGCTCTCGGCCCGACTGGCCCCTGGCCCGGCGCGAGTACGAAGCCCACGGCCTGCCCTTCCACGACACCGCCCACGCCCTCGGCAGCCTCGCGGAAGCGTGCACGGTGATCCGGCGGGTGTGGACCGAGACGGAGCCGTTCGACTTCCACGGCACATACGTGCAGGTCACCGGAGCGTACGGCAACCCCAAGCCCGTCCAGCGCCCCCATCCGCCGATCCTCATAGGCGGGCGCTCCTCCGCGACGCTGCGGGTGGTCGCCCAGCACGCCGACCTGTGGAACATCCCCGGCGGCGACATCGCCGACGTCGTCAGCCGCAGCGCGCTGCTCGACCGCTACTGCACGGAGATCGGCCGCGACCCCGCCTCCATCGTCCGATCCATCCACCTGCCCGTCTCCTACGACCAGCCCGGCGTCACCCGCGACGCGATCGGCGAAGCGCTCGACGCCGGCTTCACGCACATCGTCCTCGGGCTGTCGGCGCCCTACCCCGGCAACGTCGCGCGGTGGGTCACCGACGAGCTCATCACCAAGAACCGCAAGAAGGAGAGATCAGTCTCATGACGGAAACAGGCCTCGCGGCCGGCTCCCCCGCTCCGGTCGTCTCGGTCAAGCCGGTCACCCTGCCCGCGCCTGGCCGCGGCGAGGACCTCCAGATTCACGTGTCCGCTCCCGTGACCGGCACCGGCCTGCCTGTCATCGTGTTCTCGCACGGCTTCGGCCAGTCGATGAACAGCTACGCCCCGCTGGCGGACCACTGGGCGGCACACGGGTTCGTGGTCCTGCGGCCGACCCACCTCGACTCCCGGACGCTCGGCCTCCCGCCCGAGGACCCCCGTACGCCGGAGATCTGGCGTTTGCGCATCGAGGACCTCAGGCGCGCCCTCGACGGGCTCGACCTCGTCGAAGCCGCCGTACCGGGCCTCGGCGGACGCCTCGACCGCAGCCGCGTCGCCGTGTCGGGCCACTCCTGGGGAGCCCAGAGCGCGAGCACGCTGCTGGGCGCGCGCGTCCTCGGCTCCGACGGCATGCCCGGGGAGGACATGTCCGATCCCCGGGTCAAGGCGGGCGTGCTGCTCGCCCTCACGGGCCTCGGCGACGACCTGACCCCTTTCGCGGCCGAGCACTTCCCCTTCATGAGGCCGTACTTCGGCGACATGACCACCCCCTCGCTCATCGTCGCGGGAGACGAGGACCAGTCCGCGCTGTCCACCCGCGGCGCCGACTGGTTCACCGACCCCTACGTGCACGGTCCCGGGAGCAAGAGCCTGCTCACGCTGTCCGGGGCCGAGCACTCGCTCGGGGGCATCTCAGGGTACGAGGCCGCCGAGACGACCGACGAGCATCCCGCCCGCGTCGCCCTGATCCAGCGGCTCACCACCGCCTACCTGCGCAGCGTGCTCTGCTCCGATGACACCGGCTGGAAGACGGCGCTGGACGAGGACCTCGGCCCGCTGGGGAGCCTGCGGAGCAAGAACGTCTCGATGACGAGGTGACGATCACTCCGTTGAGCTGAGGCCTTTTCGCTGGTTGGCAGTGAAGCGCGCCTTCTTCTGACGATTACCACAGGTGTTCATGTCGCACCATTTGCGAGTGCGGCTCTGGCTGGTGTCGAAGAAGGCGGCCCGGCAGGTCGCTGATGCGCACAAGGCCAATTTGCCGTCGCGTTCACCTGCGATGATGCTGATCGCGTCGGCGGCGATCACGCTGAGGGCGTCTTCCACGCAGGAAGCCGAGCTGAGCCGCCATCGCCGCTTGCCCTCGGGCGTCAGGATGGCCGCCGCCCGGCCTTGAGCGCTGCGGTCATTGATGACGTGGACAGCGGGCGCGGGGAGAGCGTCCCCGATCGCGACCGCTGTCGCGGCGGCGTGGATCGACTCCCTCAGCTCCCTGGCGAGGTCGAGCTGGGCAGTGGTGCAGGAGTCCACGGCGAGGTCGTACACCGCCAGCCAGTCGACGAGTCGTTGGGGCGTGGGAATGCGCTCCACAGCCTTGCCATGACGCTCCGACAGGGTCCCCGTGAAGCTGGTGGCCAGCACGCCGCCGAGGCGGAAGGCAGGGAACCCAGCACGCATGGAACCACCTTAGCAGGTTGCACGCCGGCGCGAGGGCATGTTAGAACCGTCTTAGCCGGTTCGCAGCGGTTCGCGGCCGGCTCCGCGACGGCCAGGAGGTCTCATGCCCCGTCCAACCACCGACGTGCAAGCATTCGAAGCCCACGCGACTGACGCCGACCTCGACGATCTGCGCGCGCGACTGGCCGCGGCGCGGCTACCGGAAGCCGAGACGGTCTGTCGCGCCGCGCCCGGCCCTCGCCGATGGGAACAGGGCGTTCCTCTCTCCGACCTCGTCGATGTCGTGAACTACTGGCGCACCGGGTACGAATGGCGGCCGTTCGAAGAGCGCCTCAACCGGATCGGCCAGTTCCGCACCACCATTGACGATCTCGTATCCACTTCCTGCACCGCCGATCCGCGCGCCCGGACGCCACCGCGCTGATCTTGACGCACGGCTGGCCCGGCAGCATTGCCGAGTTCGTCAATGTGGTGGACGAGCTGGCAGATCCGGAAGACGCCGCCGCGCCGGCGTTCCACGTCGTGGTCCCGTCGCTACCGGGCTTCGGTTACAGCGACAGGCCGGCCACCACCGGATGGGGAACCGAGAAGATCGCGGCCGCATGGGTGGAGCTGATGGGAAGGCTCGGTTACACCGAGTTCCTGGCCCGCGGCGGCGACTGGGGAGGCAATATCACCACGGTTCTCGGCGGCAGGTTCCCTGCGCACGTTCTCGGCATCCACACGACGTTCGCGGAGGCGCCGCCCGGGTTGACGACGGACGGGCTGACGGCGGTCGAGCGCAGGTGGACCGAGGAAACCCGCGATTTCTGGCGCAACCACGCGGCGTACGCGAAGCAGCAGGCGACCCGACCGCAGACCATCGGCTACTCGCTCGTCGACTCACCGGTCGGGCTCCTCGCCTGGATCCTTGACAAGTTCGCCGAGTGGTCAGATACCGAGGACAGCCCGTTCGAGACGATCTCCAGAGACAGCGTCCTTGACAACGTCACCCTGTACTGGCTGACGCGGACCGGCGCGTCGTCGGCCCGCATCTACTACGAGAGCCACAACTCGCTCGATCCCGAACTTCGGGTCGACGTCCCGTCAGCGATCAGCGTGTATCCCCGCGACATCGAGAAGTATCCGCGCCCCTGGGCACAGGAGCGGTACCGGCAGATCGTCCGATGGAGGTCGCCCGAGGCCGGGGGACATTTCCCGTCGCTGGAGGTTCCCGAGTATTTCGTCAAGGACCTGCGGGAAGGCCTCGCGGCGGTGCTGGCCGCTCATCGGTGAACGCGGCTCTCCCATCCGGAAACTCGCCGCTCAGGACAGGAGCGATGACAGTATGTGACCATGCGTCCACCCCGAGCGAGATCTTTCAACACCGCGGGCCCGTGCGACCCCCGGCGGCACTACATGCTGCCGCCCACACCTCGGCTTCCCGAGGCGCGAGCGCTGATCGACATGGACCGCTACTTCGTGGTCCACGCACCCCGGCAGACCGGCAAGACCACCGCGCTGCGCACTCTGGCGTCCGAGTTGACGGCCGAAGGCGATGTCGCGGCTCTGGTGTTCTCCTGCGAGCGCGCCAAGGTGGCCCGCGACGACGTGGGCTGGGGAGAGTCGATGCTGCTGGATTCGATCCGTGCGGCCGCCGAGCGGTCGCGCTGGCCGGACGAACTGCTCCCGCCGGACCCCTGGCCGCAGGCCACGCCGGGCAGCCGCATCGATGTCGCGCTGAGCGAGTGGTGCCGTCGCAGCCCTCGCCGGGTGGTGCTGTTCTTCGACGAGATCGACGCCCTGCAGGGCGACAGCCTGGTCAGCTTCCTCTGCCAGCTCCGTGACGGTCACAACGCCCGGCCCGACGGGCACCCGTTCCCCACGTCCGTGATCCTGTGCGGACTACGCGACGTCCGTGACTACAAGACCGCTGTGGGCGCCGACCCGGGCCGATGCAATCCCACCAGCCCGTTCAACATCGTCACCAAGTCACTGCGTCTGGGCGACTTCACCGCCGACCAGATCGCCGAGCTGTACGGCCAGCACACGCGGGCCACCGGCCAGGAGTTCACCAAGGACGCGGTGGACCGGGTGTTCGAGCTGACGCAGGGCCAGCCGTGGCTGGTCAACGCCCTCGCCCACGAGATCACCTTCGAGATGGGGGTGACCGGCGCCATCACCGTCGACCGGGTGGACGAGGCCAAGGAGCGGCTGATCCGGGCGCGCGCCACCCACCTGGACGCCCTCGTGGCGCGCCTGTACGAACCACGGGTGGAACGGGTGATCGAACCGATCGTGGCGGGCACGTGGCCGGGCACGGACACGTCTTTCGACGATGACGTCTCCTACGTTCACGATCTGGGCCTCATCCGAGGGCCCAGGGACCTGGAGATCGCCAACCCGATCTACCGGGAGGTCCTGCTACGGGTCCTGGGTGACCGCACGGAGCGATTCGTCAAGGCCGACCCGCGCAGCTTCGTCCTGCCGGACGGCCGGTTCGACCTGGTGCGCCTGTTGCAGGAGTTCGTCCTGTTCTGGCGCGAGCACGGTGAAGTCCTCATCCAGCAGGAGGGCTATCACGAGGCCGCCTGCCAGATCATCCTCATGGCCTTCCTGCATCGCCTGGTCAACGGCGGCGGCCACCTCGACCGCGAATACGCCGCCGGCACCAAACGCCTCGACGTGCTGATCCGCTGGCCCTACCCGGGTCCGGACGGCGAACGACGGATGCAACGGGAGGCCATGGAGCTGAAGGTGTGGCGCGCAGGCAAGGACGACCCGCTGCCCGACGGCCTCGCCCAACTCGACGGGTATCTCGACCGGCTCAGCCTCACCACCGGCGTACTCGTGATCTTCGACCGGCGCCCTGAGGCCCCGCCGTGGAAGGATCGCGGCTCCTTCGAACAGGCGACCACACCGTCCGGCCGCCACGTCACCGTTCTCCGGGGATAGCGCGGCTGAGGGCTTGTTCGAGCAGGTCCTGGAGAGCGCGCTGCTGCTGCGTGGTGAGGCCGGCCAGTGGTGAGTCCTGGACGAGGAGTTCGAGGAGCCGTTCACGGAGGGCGTTGCCCTCCGGGGTGAGGACGAGTTGCTTGGCGCGACGGTCGGTGGCGTGCGCGCGGCGCTCGATCAAGCCCTGCTTTTCGAGCTTGTCGACGATGAAGGTGGCGTTGGAGGGCTCGCAGCTCATGCGTCCGGCAAGCTCTCGCATGGTCATCGGTCCGGTCATCTCCCGCAGCGCGGTCGCCTGGGCCGAGGTGAGGCCCAGGGTGACCGCGCGTTCGCGCACGTGAGCGGCGATCTGCTGGGCCAGTCCGTTCACCAGGCCGCACAGCTCCCGCTCGGCGACGGCCTGCGGTTCTGGAGACGTGGTCACGCACCCCATCCTAGCAAGTCCATCAAGCCAGCATATTTTAAGCTTGACCGTTTCAAGCCAGGATAGTTAAAGCTTGACCGTTTCAAGCTTGATGCTTATGGTGACCTGGTCGCCGACGACGCGGCGACGGACATGACCCAGAAGAAGGGACCGTGACCATGGCGAACTCCGCGGTTGACCAGGACGATCGACTGCGGCGGCCGGCGGGGATCCACTCGGTATGGCTGGGCGACACGAGGGTGTCCTTCGTGCCGGACGGAGCCATCCAGGGGAGGCCGCGCACATGGCTGCCGGACACCACCGATGAGACCTGGGCCGCCCACCCGCAGTACCTGGACGCCTCCGGCCATCTTGTGGCGAGTATCGGTGGTCTTCTGGTGGAGAACGGCGACCGCGCGCTGCTGATCGATGCGGGATGGGGTCCGGTGTCGCTGCCGGCCGAGCCGGGAGGTCCGAACGGCGCCGTTCACGGTGGCGCGCTGCTGGACAGCCTGGCCGAGCTCGGCCGCAGGCCGGAAGAGATCGAGGCGGTGGCCTTCACCCACCTGCACATCGATCACCTCGGCTGGGCCTGGCATCCCGCCCCGGGTGGTGACCAGCCCGTGTTCACCCAGGCCACGTATGTGGTGGCCGAACCGGAATGGGCCCGACGCGACCTGTCTGCGCAGGGCATCACCGAGGAGGAGGCCACCGCACTGGCACCGCGCGTGCGTACGGTGACGGACGGGCAGGAGGTCTTCCCCGGCGTGCGGGTCCAGATCACCGGCGGTCACACGGCCGGGCACACGCAGTACCTCATCACCGGGGGCGGAACCCGGCTGATCGCCTTCGGCGATGCCCTGCATTCACCGATCCAGGTGGACCGCCCCGAATGGTCCTGCCTCTACGACCACGACCGTGCCCAGTCCGCCGAACATCGTCATCGTCTCGTTGCCGAGCTGGAAGAGCCTGACACGATCGGCTTCGGCATCCACTTCGCCGATGCGGTCTTCGGGCAGGTCCGCCGGGACGGCGCCGGCCCCGCCTGGCGCCCCCTGGACGTCTGACGCCGGTCACCCGTGGATCAGCGGGTCATCATCACGATCGGCCGGTGGCCGGAGGCTACGCACACCATGACTGTGCGTACAGGGTCAGCAGCCGTCGAGGATGGTCTGCATGGCCTGCTTCTCCGCCTTGGTCACCCAGACGTCGTACTTGGCCTTCACGTCGATCTGCCGGCTGACGTAGGCGCACCGGTACGCCTTGCGCGGCGGCAACCAGGTGGCGGCGTCGGAGTCGCTCTTCTGCCCGTTCAGCGGACCGTCGACGGCCAGCAGGTTGAGCGGGTCGTTGGCGAACTCCTTGCGCTTGTCCTTCGACCACTGCTGCGCGCCCTTCTGCCAGGCGTCCGACAGCGGCACCAGGTGGTCGATCTGGACTTTCGAGCTGGTGTCCTGGCCGCGCTCGAACTCGATGGTCTTGCCGCTGAACGGGTCGTTGAGCGTGCCCGTCAGGACGACGCAGTCGTGGGTGCCGGGCTTGAAGGTCTCGCCCTCCAGGTCGCGCTTGAGAATGTCGTTACGGGTGTCGCAGCCGTTGTGGTCGACGTCGGACCAGGCGGCACCGAACTCGTCGCGGTCGAAACCGGTCTTCGGGGCGCGGCCCTTGACGTCGAGCTCCGCCAGCTTGTCGCGGGTCTCGGACACCGAGGCGGAGTCCGGCTTCTCGACGTCCCCGCCCGCCGACTGCACGGCCAGCCCGCCACAGCCGGCCAGCATTCCCGACATGGCCACACCGGCCACGAATCCCCGAACCCGCACCGCACACCCCCGGACCTTGTTTGCGTAAAGTCTAGGGATAGAAATGCCCATCAACGGGTCTACGAAGCCTCAAGGGCATCGATCAGCCACTCTGCCAGGTATTTTGCAAAGGATGATCTTACGTAGATCCGGTACGTTTCGGGCGAAAGCCGTTCCAGAATCACCGACGTTCCGGCCAGCAGGGTCTGGGCATGCCCGGGAAAGACCGACGGGTCAAGATCGATCGGGCAGCCGGTGACGAGCACGTCGTGGGCGGCGGGACCGGCGAGCTCCAGGACCGTACGCTGGCCCGACACGTCCACCCAGCCCGAGCGTGGCGGGACGTCCCCGGTCACCAGCCACCAGTCAGGGCCGAGCCGCAGGCCCGTGCCCGGATCCGCGCCGCGCACCTCCCACATGGGCTCGTACGGCACCTCGCGCAGGCGAACCCGCGGGGTGCTCGCGGCCTCGAAGCGGGCGGCGAAGGCGGCGGCGGGGCTCTCCGACCGGCACTCCCCCGCGTACGGGGCCGGCGCGTCCACGAGAGGGTCGCCGTCGCGGCGGGCGTTGTCCGGGTCGTAGAAGACGGGCTCCACGACGGTCACCGGGTGCGCAACGTCCCCCGACACCGCCGTCAGCCGGTCGCCCGGCACGACGCTCCTCGCCATGGCCAGGCTGAACGTGCGGCCGAGCGCGGCGCTGCGGTAGCTGGAGGTGACGTGGCCGAGCATCGGCGCCACTCCCGCGGCGGTCAGCTGGGCGCCCTCCTCCACGAGCGCCGCCGGATCATCGGCGAGCAGGCCGACCAGGCGCTTGCGGTCCTGGCGCGCGGTGTCCGGCCGGGCGTGGGAGCGTTTGCCGACGAAGTCCGGCTTGCGCTTGGAGACGATCCATCCCATGCCGAGGTCCTGGGGCGTGACGGTCCCGTCGGTCTCCTGGCCGACGATCGCGAACCCCTTCTCCGCCCGCAGCACGTGCATGGTCTCGGTCCCGTACGGCACCGCGCCGAGCTCCAGCACCGCCTCCCACAGCGCCCTGCCGTACCGCCACGGCACGTTGACCTCGTAGGCCAGCTCGCCGGAGAAGCTGATCCTGAAGACCCGGCCCGGCACGCCCAGCACGGGCACGCTCGCGTACCGCATGAAGGCCAGCTCGACCGCTTCCGGCGCGACCGCCGCGATGACCCGGCGAGCGTGCGGGCCGACGACGGCGACCGTCGCCCAGTGGTCGGTGACCGAGGTGAACGACACGTCCAGGTCCGGCCACTCCGTCTGCCGCCATTCCTCCAGCCAGTCGAGCACCGCGGCGGCGTTGCCCGTGGTCGTGGTCGTCAGGTAGTGGTCGTCGGCGAGCCTGGTCGTGGTGCCGTCGTCGAACACCATCCCGTCGGCCCCGCACATCACCCCGTAGCGGCAGGCTCCGACGGCGAGCGTGGAGTACATGTTCGTGTAGACGCGGTCGAGGAACTCGCCGGCGTCCGCGCCCCTGACGTCGATCTTGCCCAGCGTGGAGGCGTCCATGGCGGCGACGGCGCTGCGGGCCGCGTGGCACTCGCGCCGCACGGCGGCCTCCATGTCCTCGCCGTCCCGGGGGAAGTATCGCGGCCGTTTCCACTGGCCGACGTCCTCGAACACGGCCCCGCGCGCGACGTGCGCGTCGTGCGGTGCGGTGGTCCTGACGGGGTCGGACAGCGCGCCGCGGGCGCGTCCCGCGAGGGTGGCGAAGGACACGGGCGTGTACGGCGGCCGGAACGTGGTCGTACCGACCTGGCCGGGGGCGGCGCCGAGCAGCGCGGACATGACGCCCACGACGACCGCGCCCGACGTCTTGCCCTGGTCGGCGCCGGTGCCCGCGGTGGTGTAGCGCTTGACGTGCTCCACCGAGCGCATCCCGGTGCCCGTGGCCATGGCCAGGTCGGCCACGGTCACGTCCCGGTGCAGGTCCGCGAAGGCGGGGTCACTGCCCGGGGCTCTTTCGACGAGCCAGAGGGCCGCCGGCCGCCGCAGGGGCCGCTCGTCGCACTCCGGCACCCTCAGCCCGGGTTCGCCGTGCCCGGCGGCCTCCGCTCCCGCGGCGTAGCCGTCGGCGATGGCCTCGCGGGTGCCGTACAGGCCCGCGCAGGCTCCCGCCGACCGTTCGGCCTGCGCCGACGTGCCGGGCACGAAGGCCGCGAGCTCCTCGTCGAACCTGGTCCGGCCGCCCGACTGGCTGAACAGGTGCACGGCGGGGTTCCAGCCGCCGGCGACGGCCAGCAGGTCGGCGTCGAAGTGCCGGGCGCCGGCCTGGACGCCCGTGAGCACCCCCTCGGCGTCCGAGGTCGTGCCCGTCACCACCTGGCCGGCGAGCACCTCCACGTCCGCGGGCACCCCGGAAGGTCGCGGGTCCACGACGGCGAGCACGTCCACCCCGGCCGCCATGAGGTCCTCGGCAGCCTCGTAACCGGAGTCGGCGCAGGCGAACACCACCGCCCGCCGTCCGGCGCGCACGCCGTAACGGTTGGCGTAGGCGCGGGCGGAGGCGGCCAGCATCACACCGGGCCGGTCGTTGCCGGGGAAGGCGAGCGAACGCTCGTGCGCGCCCGTGGCCAGCACCACGCGGCGCGCCCTGATGTGCCACAGCCGCTCGCCCCGAGCCCGCCGCTCCACGGCGAGCACGTAGTTGTGGTCGTAGTAGCCGACGGCCGTCGTCCTGGTGAGCACCCTGGCGGGCACGTCGAGGCCGGCCACCCAGTCGAGCGCGGGAGCGCCGTCCAGGAGCAGGCGGCTGTTCAGCAGGTCGCCGCCGAGCCTTGGCTGGTCGTCCACGAGGATCACCCGCGCCCCCGACCGTCCCGCCGCGGCGGCCGCGGCCAGCCCGGCCGGCCCGCCGCCGACCACCAGCACGTCACAGTGCAGGTATCCCTTGTCGCAGCGGCGCTCGTCCACCGCGTCGAGATCGACCCGGCCCTTGCCGCGCAGGCTCTGAGCCTCCAGCCCGTCGTGGAGCTCCACGGTGGTGGCCGCCAGCATCGGGTCGGCGCCCACGCGGACCAGCGCGTTCGGCTCCTCGGGACCCGCGCTGAAGATCCCGCGCGGACGGCCCAGACCGACGCTGCGGCCGACCACCCGCACCCCGTTGCGCAGCAGCGCCGCGGCCAGCGTGTCACCCGGCTCGCCCGTCATCGGGCGGCCGTCGAACGTGAACCTCATCGTGGCTTCCTGATCTCGTGGGTGACCGTATGGCGCTCGACCGTGAACCAGGTCCGGCAGCCGTGCACGTGGAACCAGCGCTCGTGGAACCAGCCCTTGGGGTTGTCGCGCATGAACACGTACGCGGCCCACCGTTCGTCCGTCATGTCGCCGGTGGGGCAGGCGATGCCGGCCTGGCCGCCGTAGTGGAACTCGTTCTCGTCGCGGGGCCCGCAGCTGGGGCAGTCGATCAGCAACATCAGTGCGCCACCGCCGCCGCGCCGTGCTCGTCGATGAGCGCCCCCGTGGTGAACCTGTCGAGGGCGAACGGCTCCGCCAGCGGATGCGGCCGGTCGTGAGCCAGGGTGTGGGCGTAGACCCAGCCGGAGCCGGGGGTCGCCTTGAAGCCGCCGGTTCCCCAGCCCGCGTTGATGTAGAGGCCGTCGACGGGGGTCGGCCCGATGACGGGCGAGGCGTCAGGAGAGACGTCGACGATCCCAGCCCAGGTGCGCAGCACGCGCACCCTGCTGAAGATCGGGAACAGCTCCAGGGCCGCCGCCATCTGCGCCTCGATGACGTGCACGCCGCCGCGCTGCCCGTAGGAGTTGTACGCGTCGATGCCCGCCCCCATGACCAGCTCGCCCTTGTGCGCCTGGCTGACGTACACGTGGACGGCGTTCGACATGACGACGCAGTCGAGCACCGGCTCCAGCAGCTCCGACACCAGCGCCTGGAGCGGGTGCGACTGCAGCGGCAGGCGGATCCCGGCCCGTTCGGCGAGTACGGAGGTGTGCCCCGCCGCCGCCAGCGCGACCTTCCCCGCCGCTATGCGCCCGCGCGAGGTCTCGACGGCCGTGACCCGGCCGCCGGTGATCTCGAAACCGGTGACCTCGCACCCCTGGACGAGGTCGACGCCGTACGCGTCGGCCCGGCGGGCCAGGGCCCAGGCCACGTGGTCGTGCTTGGCGATGCCGCCGCGCCGCTGCAGGGTGGCGCCCATGACGGGATGGCGGGCCCGGTCGCTGACGTTGATGACCGGGCAGAACTTCTTGACCTCGTCCGGGTCGAGCCACTCGGCGTCCACGCCGTTGAGCCGGTTGGCGTTCACCCGGCGCCGGCCCTCGCGCACGTCGCCCAGGTTGTGCGCCAGGTTGAGCACGCCGCGCTGGCTGAACTGCAGGTCGTAGTCCAGCTCGTCGCTCAGCCCCTCCCACAGCTTGAGCGAGTGCTCGTAGATGGCGGCGCTCTCGTCCCAGAGGTAGTTGGAGCGGATGATCGTGGTGTTGCGGGCCATGTTGCCGCCGGCCAGCCAGCCGCGCTCCAGGACGGCGACGTTGGTCAGGCCGTGGTTCTTCGCCAGGTAGTAGGCGGTGGCCAGGCCGTGACCGCCGCCTCCCACGATGACGACGTCGTAGGCCGGCTTGGGCTCCGGGTTGCGCCAGAGGAAGTCGGGGTGGGTCAACGTCTGATCTTCTCCATCCCGGGGTCGAACAGGGGCTCCTTCGCGACCTCCGCGGGGACGCGGCGGCCAAAATAGGAAATATCCACGTGTGTCCCTGGTTCGGCGAGCTCGGCGGGCAGCCAGGCGTACGCGATGGGCCGCTGGATGGTGTGCCCGTACGCCGCGCTCGTGACGTACCCGACCGTGCGGCCCTCATGCCGTACGGGCTCCTTGCCCATCACCACCTCGGTGCTGAGCAGCGGCACCAGCCTGCGCGTGACGTCGGCCGTCAGCGCGTCCCGGCCGACGAAGTCCTTGTCCGTCCTGACGGCGAAGGCCAGCCCCGCCTCGTACGGGTTGTGCTCGGTGGTCATGTCGACGCCCCAGAGCCGGTAGCCCTTCTCCAGCCGCAGGCTGTTGAACGCGGCCCGCCCGCCCGCGGTCGTCACCCCGGGCGACCAGAGCGTGTCCCACAACTTGAGCCCCATGTCGGCGGTGGTGTAGAGCTCCCAGCCCAGCTCGCCCACGTAGGAGACGCGCATCGCGAGCACCGGCACCTGACCGACATATCCGGACTTGCAGCTGAAGTAGCGGAAGTTCTCGTGCGACAGATCCATGTCGGTGAGCCCCTGCACGAGCTCCCTGGCCTGCGGGCCCCACACGCCCACGCAGCACGTGCCGGGCGTCAGGTCGCGCACCCGCACCCCTCCGGGCGCGTGCCTGGTCAGCCATTCGAGGTCGAGGTTGCCGTTCGCGCCGACCTGGAAGGTCTCCTCGTCCAGCCGCGCCACCGTGAGATCGGACCTGATGCCGCCTGCGACGTCCAGCAGCAGGGTGTAGGTGACCGAGCCGGGCTTCTTGTCCACGTTGTTCGTCGTCATGCGCTGCAGGAACGCCGCCGTCCCCGGCCCGCTGACCTCGACACGCTTGAGCGGCGTCATGTCGAAGAGCGCGACCCGCTCCCTCGTGGCGTACGACTCCGCGGCGGCGATCGGCGACCAGTAGCGGCTCGCCCACTCGTCCCGCTGCTCCGCCCCCAGGAACGTCTCGACCGGCGCCTCGCCGGCGTGCCGCCCGTCCCTGCGGCGGCGTACGAGGTCCTCCAGCAGCGGCACGTTGGCCTCGAACCAGTGCGGCCGCTCCCACCCCGCCGCCTCAAGGAAGAACCCGCCCAGTTCCCGCTGCCGCGGGTAGAACGGGCTGGTGCGCAGGGGCCGCGGCGACTCCATCGGCTGCAGCGGGTGGATGACGTCGTAGACCTCGACGAAGTTCTGCTTGCCACGCTCCTCGACGAACGCCGGCGACAGCTGCGCCTGCTCGAATCTGCCCAGCTCGCACTCGTGCAGGTCGACAGACGAGCGTTCGTCCACGAGCACCTCGGCCACCGCCCGCGCCACCCCCGCCGAGTGGGTCACCCAGACCGCCTCGGCCAGCCAGAAACCTTCGAGGTGAGGCGCCTCGCCGATCAGCGGGAAGCCGTCCGGCGTGAAGGAGAAGACGCCGTTGATGCCCTCCTCGTACTTCGTCTCGGCGAGCGCGGGCAGCAGCTCGACCGCGTCGCGCCAGGCGGGGTCGAAGTCCTCCTCGGTGAACGCCTGCACCGACGGCATCGTGGTCGACCGGGGGCCGATCTCCTCCTGGGTGACCGGCATGGGCCTGTGGGCGTAGGAGCCGATGCCGATGCGGTCACCGTGCTGCCGGAAGTAGAGATCGCGGTCCTGGTGGCGGAGGATGGGGCCCTCCGGCTGGAGGGCGAGGGGGCCCGACTTGGCGTACTGGTGGGCCAGCGGCAGCAGCGGCACGGTCAGCCCCGCCATCGCGCCGATCGAGGGGCCCCAGAAGCCGGCCGCGCACACCACCACGTCGGCGGGGACCGTCCGGTGCCCGTCCGAGGTCACGACCGAGACTCCGCTCACCCGGCCGCCCCGCTGCTCGACGCCCACCACCGTGTGGCCGGGCAGGAACGTGGCCCCGCGCTCCATGGCCCGCTCCGCCTGCGCCTGCCCGCAGGCGACCGCCCCCGCCAGGCCGTCGCTCGGCACGTGGAAACCGCCGAACACCCTGTCCTTGTCGAGCAGCGGCCACAGCTCCGCGCACCGCCCGGCGTCGACCAGCTCTCCCTCGACGCCCCACGACTCGGCCCAGCCGTGCTTACGGTGCAGGTCGGCCCAGCGTTCCGGGGTGGTGGCCACCTCCAGGCCGCCGACCTGGCGGAAACAGCTCTCCCCCAGTGCGGTGTACTTGCGCACGGTGTAGGAGGCGAACTCGGTCATCGTCTTGGACGGGTTGGTCTGGAAGACCAGGCCGGGTGCGTGCGAGCTGGAGCCGCCGGCGGCGAAGAGCGGCCCCTGGTCGAGCACGGCGACATCGGTCCACCCCCGCTCGGTGAGCTCGTCGGCGAGAGCGCACCCCACGATTCCCGCCCCGACGATCACCAAACGGGGTCCACTCATGGCGCCTCCGGCTGTTTCTTAATACGCAACACGCACCGCACTACGCAACCGAACATAGGCCCATGCGTACCTCTGGAACAAGAGCGGCTTTCCGGAACACTCTGAACCCGCCCCCGAGAACCCGAAACCGCCGCACTGGACGCGGCCCACCACAGGCGCACACATCGCAGCCTGAGGTGGACCGCTGGACGCGGCCCGCCTTACGCTTGTGGGATCTTGGGGGTGAGGGCGACATGGCGCAGCGGCGCTTGCTGGAGGGGCTCGGCGTCACCGTCGCCGAGGAGACGGCCTACCGCGCCCTGCTCCGGCACGGCCCCGCCACGTTGAGCCGGCTCGCCGCGGAAACAGGGTCGTCCCCCGCCGCCATCCGCCGCATGCTGCCCAGGCTGGAGGACCTCGGGCTGATCTCCCGCGTCGCGGGCCGCCCGCTGAGACTCGTCGCCACTCCCCCGAACGTCGCCATCGACATCCTCGTCGCCCGCCGCCAGGAGGAGATCGCCCACAGCAGGGCCGCCGCCGCGCTGCTGGCCACCGAGGTCGCCGAGCGCAGCGGGCCGCAGCCCGAGGAGGTGCTGGAGGTGGTGACCGGGCGCGACGCCGTGGCCCGCCGCTATCTGCAGCTCGAACGCAACGCCACCCGGGAGATGCTCGTGCTCGTGCATCCCCCGTACGCGGTCGACATCAGCGACGACCAGGAGAACCGGCAGCGGGCGGCCCGCCAGGGAGCACCCACCCGCGGCATCTACAGCCCGCTGGCCTTCGAGCACCCCGGCATGCTCGCCCACACGCGCCGCGCCATCTCCGACGGCGAGCAGGCCAGGCTCGGCCAGGTGCCGGTCAAGCTGGCCGTAGCCGACGCCCGCACCGCCATCCTGCCCCTGGTCTCCGACGACGACCGGGCCGTGGAGAGCGCCCTCGTGGTGCACCCGTCCGCGCTGCTCGACGCTCTGGTGGGGCTGTTCGAGACGTTGTGGAGGGCCGCCGTGCCGCTCCGCCTGACCTCCACCGAGGCCCTGGAGCCCGAGATGTGGCCGCAGGCCCCCGACGCCGAAGTGCTGGCCCTGCTCGCGGCCGGGATGAAGGACGACGCCATCGCCAGGCAACTGGGGTTGAGCCCGCGCACGGTGCAGCGGCGCGTGCAGGTGTTGTGCGAGCGGCTGGGCGCCAGGACCCGCTTCCACGCGGGCTTCCTCGCCGCCCGCCACGACCTGCTCGTGGCCGGCCCCAAGTGAACGAGCCCGCCGCCCGCCGCCCGTGGCGGGGGCCTAGGTGAGCAGGATCCCGCCGTCCACCGGCAGCGTCACCCCGGTGATGTACGAGGCCGCGTCGCTCGCCAGGAAGACCGCGGCGGCCACCAGCTCGGCCGGGTCGCCGGTGCGGTCCATGATCACCCGCGACTCCACCATCCGCTCCAGATAACCGGGTTTGTACTGCTCGGTCATCTCGGAGGCGAAGAACCCCGGCTCCAGGCAGTTGACCCTGATGCCGCGGCGACCGGTCCACTGCTGCGCGAGGTCGCGCGTCAGCCCGGTCACCGCCGCCTTGGACGCGCTGTAGGCGGCCTGCGGCAGCCCTGCCGTGGTCTCGCCGAGCACGCTGCCGATGTTGACGATCGACGAGCCTGGCCGCATCACCCGCGCGCACGCCTGCGCCATCCAGTAGGTGCCGTGCAGGTTGATGTCGATGACCCGGCGGAACTCCTGCGGGGTCTCGCGCAGCGCGGGCACGGCCGTGCCGACGCCGGCGTTGTTGATCAACACGTCGACGCCGCCCATGGCCTCGACGGCGGCGGCCACGAGGGCGTCGCAGTCTTCCGGCCGCGACACGTCGGCCGGCACGGCCAGGCACCGGCGGCCGGTCTCCTCGACCAGCCGCCGCGTCTGCTCCAGCCGCTCGGCGCGCCGGGCGGCGATCACGACGTCGGCGCCCGCCTCGGCCAGGCCCCGGGCGAAGGCGACGCCCAGCCCGGCGGAGGCGCCGGTGACGATGGCCACCCTGCCGTCGAGCCGGAACCGATCCAGCACGTCAGTCTCGCCCTTCCGGTCGGCCCGAGAGCCTTACAGGCCGTATTCCTTGACGATGCGCTCGTGCCGCTCGACCTCGACGTCGATCTCGCGGGCCAGGTCGAGCCAGGCCAGCGGGTGCACCCACCGCTCGGTGGCGTCGTCGAGCAGGGCGTCGACCTCGTTGGGCGACACGTCGGGCGGCACCGCGACCCAGCCGAACACCCCAGGCAGCCGCTCGCCCGAGGACGGGTGGGAGACGGTGTAGTTTTCGTCGCTGTAGACCCACATCGGCCACGGCGCCGCGCTCGGCCATGACCTCGGTGAACTCCGCCCAGTCCTCCTCGCTCGGCGCGGCGCCGTCGAAGAAGTAGCTGGTGTAGCCGCCGGGCCGCAGGATGCTCACCGCGGCGAAGGGCGGCACGAAGTTCTGCTGCTCCTCGGGATCCTCGGGCACCGGCTCCAGCAGCTGCGGGTCGAAGACGACCAGGTCGCCGGCGTTGTAGTCCATGCCGCGCGGCTGGGGCAGCGCCAGCCTGGCGGTGGCCGGGCCGGTGCGGATCGACAGGACCTGGCGCTGGCCACCGTCGGGTGCGGGCAGGATGACCCTGATGAGGCCCATCTCCTCCTCGATCGGGCCTTCCTTGGCCTTGATCGGCATGCCGATCTTGGCCGCGCCCTGGTGCACGATCTCCCAGTTCTCGGCGGCGGTGGCCATGACGATCATGCGCCAGACGTCTTCGTCGACGAGCTCGTCGAGCACTTCGTGCAGCACCCCGGCCGCCCGGTCGTTCTGGTCGACCTGCTGGGCAGCGCCCGACAGCAGGCGGCGGGCCTCGAGCCCGGCGCCGGCCGCGACGGCGTGCTCGGCCGCTTCGAGTGTCTCCGGCCAGCGCTCGCGGGCGCTGTGCAGCCTGGCGAGCGCGAGGTATTGGGCGTCGTGCGGCAACATCGCGGCCATCTGCTCCAGCCGCTCGTCCTGGCGGGCCTCGATGAGCAGCGTGGTGAGGTAGGCCACGTCGTCGGAGTCGGCCGTGGCGATGTCGCCGGAGTCGACCAGCATCGTCCAGTAGATGTCGGCGCCGGTGGCGGGGTAGCCCAGGAAGCCGGCCGTGGTCGTGTGGCGGCGGGTGGCCTCGAGGTCCTGCCCGGACAGCGGGGCCAGCCAGCCCACCCACTTCTCCGGGTCGGCGTTGAAGCCGTCGGCGGCGTCGAAGAGGCCGACCCGCTCCTCCAGCGGGCCGGGCGGCTCGGGCTCGCCCGTGGCGTCGGCGGTGGCCCGCAGGGCGGCGACGCGCTCGGCGAGCCCTTCGCTCTCGCGCAATTCGGCGACTCCGGACTCGGCGAGGTCGGCCAGCAGCCTGGCCTGCCAGACACCCTGCCTGGCGATGGCCAGCTCGCCCGCGACCAGCGCGAGCTCGACGCGGGCGCGATAGCCGCCCATCATGCTGAAGTAGTCGATCCACTGGCGCAGCACGCGGCCCAGCTGCCAGGTGTTGGTGATCTGGGCGGAACCCGCCAGCTTGCTGACGGCCTGCGACCACTCGACGAACACCCGCGGGTGCTCGCCGACCACGTCGAGGTCGGGCAGCGCGTCGACGGCCTCGGCGATGCGACCGAGCGTGGCCAGGATGAGCGCCCTGCGCACGCCGTCGCGGTGCTCCTTGGCCACCGGGTCGTCCGGCTGGAACTCCGATGCGGCCTGCAACGCCTGCAGCGCGTCCTCGGCGCGGCCGGCGGCGAGCAGCGCGCGGGCGCTCTCGGCGCCGAGCTCCCAGCTCGCCTCGCGACCGGCGACCGTCAGCCGCTCGACGGCCGACTCGGCATAGGTCACGGCCTCGCCCGGCCGGCCCGCGTCGGTGAGCGCGGCGACATATTGCGTGACGAGCCCGGTGAAGGCGGGCTTCTCCGGGCTCAGCGCCTCGATCCGCGCGCCCAGCAACTCGAGCCGCTCGGCGGCGTGGCCGGGGCCGTCGGCGTTGGCCCATGCGATGGCCATCGCCTCGACCGCCGCGGGAACGGCCGGGCACTCCCGCACGTCTTCGCGCTGAGCGAACTCGAGCAGCTGCTTGGCGTCGTCGATGGCGACCGCGCCCTGAGCCCGGTCGCCGATGCGGCCGATCAGGTGCCAGTAGCGGGCGTAGAACTCGAGCCAGGGCAGCTCCAGGGCCTCTGCCTGCTGCGCGATGGCCGGAGCCATGACGTCGAGCTGCGGGTTACGGCCCTCATAGGCCTGTGCGGGAAGGTCTCCCAGCGCCATGGCGAGGCCAACGTTGCCCGCCTCAGAAAGCTGCTGCTGGGTTTCGCCGACCCAGGCCCAGATGTCCACGTCCATGGGCAGCCAGTCTGCCAGGTCAACGAGCGTCCCCAAAACGCAGAAGCCCGATCAGCTCGTCCGATTCGCTGTCGCTCAGGACCGAAAAGGCGCGGGCCATGAGGTCGTCGGTCGTCTCCTCCACGGCGGCGCGTCGCTCGACCACGTCGGGACCGGGCTGCGGGTAGGGCTCAGGCCAGGTGAAGAACCGGGCGATCTGCTCCCCCGTCGTGCGCCCGAGCGGGGTCGAGTCGTGGGCGGCGGCCAGCGTCGCCTCCAGAGGGTCGAGGCCCGCCGCGATCACGGCGTTGGCGTGCAGGCCGCCGCGCAGCTCGCGTACGACGTGCATGAGCTGGACGGCACGCGCCGGCGGGTCGTCGGCCAGCGGCACCGCCCGCCAGCCCGCGAACAGCGGCGCGCCGACGGGCGAGGCCTCCTCGACGACCCGCTGGAGCAGCTCGGCGATCCTGGCGCAGCCGTCGTGGCCGCCCAGCTTGCGCCGCCCCCAGGCCCTGCACACCTCGGCGTAGAGCTCGACGGCCTGCTCGGCGGCCACCTTGCGGCCGCCGTTCCAGCTCTCTTCGACGTGCTCGGGCGGGAAGAAGACGACGACCGCGCTGACCACGTCGGCGTCGCACTCGCCGAGCACGCCGCAGCGGCCGCGGAAGTACAGCTCACGAGGGCCGAGGGCGTACTCGTCGCAGACGGCCTTGGCCTCTCTGGAGATCGTGAAGCCACCGCCGAACTGGCCGATCGGGGCCCTGACCTGTGTCGCGGTGGTGCGTGGGTCCGCCATGTCCACCTCTCAGTTCGCGAAGTGAACCCAGCATTCCTCAGACGAACATCATTCTGCAAGCATCAGTTCGCCACTCGCCACGACGACCGCGGGACCGGAAAGGTAGCTGGTGTCCTCGTCGAGGATGACGGTCAGCGTGCCGCCGACCACCTCGACCGTCCAGGTGCCCGTGCTGTCGCCCGACAGGCTCGCGGCGGCGACGGCCGTGGCCACCGCCCCGGTGCCGCACGACCGGGTCTCGCCGGAGCCGCGCTCGAAGACGCGCATCACCGCGCGGCTGGTGCCCACCGGGTTGAACAGCTCGATGTTGACGCCGCCGGGGAAGACCCCCGTGTCGAAGCCCGGCTGGTGGGCGAGGTCGAGCTGCGCGACGGGATCGCCGATGGCGCAGGCCAGATGCGGGTTGCCCATGTCGATGCACAGGCCGGTGTACTCGTGTGAGCCGACGGTGGCCACGCTCTCGCCGTGGACGACGGGCCGGCCCATGTCGACCGTGACGTCGCCGTTCGGCTCGACGCGGACCTTGCGCAGGCCGCCACGGGTGGCCACCGCGAACTCCGCGTGCTCCGCCAGCCCGGCGTCGATCAGGTAGCGGACGAACACGCGCACGCCGTTGCCGCACATCTCCGCCACGCTGCCGTCGGCGTTGCGGTAGTCCATGAACCATTCGGCCGCCGACGCCTGCTCGGCCACCTCGTGGCTCAGCTTGGTGCGCGCGACCCTGAGCACACCGTCGGCCCCGATGCCTGTCCTCCTGTCGCAGATCTTCGCGACGAGCGAGGCTGAGACGTCCAGCTCGCCGTCGGGATCAGGCAGGATGACGAAGTCGTTCTCGGTGCCGTGCCCCTTGAGAAAGCGCATTCTGAAAGTCTATGCACACCGGCTCGCCGCGATCCGATCGAGGGATCGCTCAAGCAGATCCGGGGCGTCGTAGGGCAACCAGCACACCCGCGGATCACGGCGGAACCACGACTCCTGGCGACGCGCGAAGCGCCTGGTCAGCCGGACGGTCTCCGCGATCGCCCGCTCCTCGCTCCACTCGCCCTCCAGGAGGCGGATGACCTGGGCGTACCCGAGGGCGCGGCTCGCCGTACGGCCCTCGGCCAGCCCTTCGCCGAGCAGCCCCCGAACCTCGTCGACCAGGCCCGCCCGCCACATGCGCCCAACCCTGACCGCGATCCGCTCGTCCAGCTCCGCCCTCGGCACCTCGAGACCGAGCTGCACGCTCGGGTAGACCGCTTCGTAGGCGGGCATCGTGGCCGAGAACGGGCGCCCCGAATGCTCGATCACCTCAAGGGCGCGGACGATGCGGCGGCCGTTGCTGGGCAGGATCGCCGACGCGGCGGCCGGGTCCAGGCCCCGCAGCCGTTCGTACAGCCGGGCGGTGCCGAACTCGGCCAGCTCCGCCTCCAGCCTCGCCCTGATCTCCGGGTCGGTGCCGGGGAACTCCAGCTCGTCGATGGCCGCCCGCACGTAGAGCCCGCTGCCGCCCACCAGGACCGGCACGTCGACGCGGTCGAAGACGGCCCTGGCCAGCTTCTGGTATTCGGCCACGCTGGCCGTGACCGTGACGTCCCAGACGTCCAGCAGGTGGTGGGGAACCCCGCGCTGCTCGGCCGGGGTCAGCTTGGCCGTGCCGATGTCCATCCCCCGGTAGAGCTGCATGGAGTCGGCGTTGACGCACTCGCCCCCCAACCGGAGCGCGAGGTCGACGGCGAGATCGGACTTTCCCGCCGCGGTGGGGCCGACGACGGCGATGACGGGCTGCTGGCTCACGCTGACCAGTCTGCTAGAGGTCGAGCAGCGTCGGTTGCAGATAGCCCTCATGGGTCAGCAGCCGGCGCTTGGTCTCCACGCCCTCGCCGCCGCTGAAGCCGCCCAGGCCGGTGCCCGCGACCACGCGGTGACAGGGCACGAAGATCGGGATCGGGTTGGAGCCCATGATCGAGCCGATGCCGCGGGCCGGCACGCTGGAGCCGCTGCGCCGGGCCAGCTCGCCGTAGGTGACGGCGGTGCCGTACGGGACCTGGTGGAGGGCCTGGAGCACCCGCAGCCGCGAGCCGGACATCAGGCGCCAGTCGATCGGCGTCTCGAAGACCTTCAGGTCGCCGGCGAAGTAGGCGTTCAGCTCCGCGACCGCGAAGGCCGTACGATCCGCATCATGAACCTCAGGCAGGCCGAGCCGGTCGGAAAGGCGCGCACGCGATCCGTGCGCCGACGCCCAGCCCGACGCCACGAGGCCGGTCTCGGTGACGGCCAGCACGAACAGGCCGACCGGCGTCGGCACCTCGGCGAAGGCGGCGGTCTCTGCGGCGGCGGGCATCATGTCCTCACGTGAGCTCGTGGTGCTGGGCACCTCCAGCGCGGTTCCTACCCGACACCGTAACCACAATGGCTACCTCCTGCGCTGGGACGGTCAGGGCTTCCTGTTCGACCCGGGCGAGGGCACGCAGCGGCAGATGCTGCACGCCGGAGTCAGCGCGCACGACGTGCACTGGCTCTGCGTCACGCACTTCCACGGCGACCACTGCCTGGGCGTGCCGGGCGTGGTGCAGCGCATCGCCCGCGACAAGGTCAGGCACCCGGTGCGGGCGCTCTTCCCCGGTTCCGGCGAACCCTACTGGCGCAGGCTCCGCCACGCCGCCGTCTTCGCCGACACGTCCGTCATCTCCGAACATCCCCTCGACGGCGACCTCACCGCCGTCGGCCCGCTGACCGCGCGCCGCCTCTCCCATCCGGTCGAGTCCTACGGCTACCGCCTCCAGGAGCCGGACGGCCGCCGCATGCTGCCTGAGCGGCTGGCCGCCCACGGCATCCGCGGCCCCGAGGTCGGCGAGCTGCAGCGCACCGGCTCCGTTCGCGGCGTCACGCTCGACCGGTGCAGCGAGCCCAGGCCGGGGCAGAGCGCGGCCTTCGTGATGGACACCCGGCTCTGCGACGCCGTCTTCGAGCTGGCGTCGGGGGCCGACCTGCTGGTGATCGAGTCGACGTTCCTGTCGTCGGAGAGCGCGCTGGCCAAGGAGTACGGGCACCTGACGGCGTTCGAGGCGGGGATGGTGGCGGCGGACGCGGGGGTGCGCAGGCTGGTGCTCACGCACTTCTCCGAGCGGTACGGCTTCGCCGAGGAGCCGGCCTTCGCCGCCGAGGCGCGGCGCAGCTTCGACGGCGAGGTGGTGCTCGCCCGCGACCTGATGAGGATCCCCGTGCCGCGCCGCCGTCAGTAGGGGCTCCGGCCCTCCTTGACCTTCGCCAGCAGCCCGCGCGTGTAGTCGGCGGACGCGCGGTGCAGGCCGCTGCCGAAGCTGATCCTGGCCACCCCCAGCTCGGCCAGGCGCGCCGGCGAAGGGCCTCCCGGCCGGAACAGGATGTTGACCATCCCGCCCAGCTCGCCGGCCAGCGCCCGGATCTCCTCCTCGTCCGCCAGGCCGATCGGGTAGACGCAGTCGGCTCCCGCCTCCAGATAGCGCCGTGCGCGCTCGACGGCCGCGGCACGGTCGCCGCTTCCGTACAGGTACAGGTCGATCCTGGCGTTGATCACCAGGCCCGGGCCCGCGGCGGCGCGCACCTCGGCGAGGAAGTCCGCCTGGACGCCTGTCTCCACCATCTCGCCGGTGCCGGGGAGCGAGTCCTCCAGGTTGCACCCGACGGCTCCGGCGCCCGCCAGCGCCTCGGCGAGGGCGGCCGGTTCGAGCGCGTACCCGCGCTCGACGTCGGCGGTGACGGGCACGTCGACCGCCCTGGCCACGCGCGCCACGGCCGCCATCATCTCGTCGGCAGGGGTGCCCTCGCCGTCCTCGTAGCCCAGCACGCGCGCGACGGCGGCGCTGCCGGTGGCGACCGCGGGGAAACCGGCATCCTGTACGGCCCGCGCCGACGCGGCGTCCCAGACGTTGGGCAGGACCAGCGGAGTGCCCGGCACGTGAAGGGCTCGGAGCGCGTCCGCCTTGTCAGCAGTCATGCGGCGACCTTACGGAGCACCCCGGCGCCGCCGAAGGTCCAGTACCGGCGAATTACGGCAAGCCACTTCACCGGCGCCGCACGAGCGCGAGGGGGACGCGAGCACCCGGGCGCTCAATGGCGAGCGGCCCCCGGCCTCCCTGACGCCTTCGATGGGCGAGTGGCCCTTCGTGACACCTTCAGCAGCCGGCCTTGGCGCACTGGCCGTTGACCAGGCCCCCCGGGCCGTCGGCCGGGGTGTCGGCCTCGTCCTGCGCGGGCTTGCTCGGGGACGTCGTCGCGGGCTTCTTGCCGGTGTTGGTCTGCTTGGTGCCATCGGACGGGTTGGAGCCCGTCGAGCCCGTGTCGTGGTTGCCCGGGCCACCCTCGCCGTCGTTGTCCGTCCTGGCGTCGCCCATGCTGCCGTCGTCCTCGCCGGTCGGCAGGTTGTCGTCAGGGGCGTCGGTCCTGGCGTCACCCATGGTCGCGTCGTCGTCACCCTGGAGTTCTTCGTCGCCGCCCGCGCTCTGCGAGGGCGCCGGCTGGGAGGCGCCTCCGGGCCGTGCGGGATCGGCGGGGTTTCCCGCCAGGAAGTAGCCGCCGCCGGCCGCCGCCACCAGTGCGACCGCCACCGAGGCGACGATCATGGCGATCTTCTTGTTGTTCTTCGAGGACTTGTGCCCTGGCGGCGCATTCCTCGAAGCCAGGCGGGTGTCCCCAGGCCCCTCTAGGATCTCCTGATGATCCGGCTCACGCGAACCTTGCATGGTGTTGCAGCTCCCTGCGGTCGTATCGGGAAAGCTCACCGGCTTCCGCGGGTGATGGACCACACTAGCCGCAACACCGGAATGCTCGCAGAACAATCACGAAGGAATCACGACTTGTCCCCCCTTAGATCCATAAGACCAGGTAGCCGCGCCAACCTGGCACCGCTGGCCGGAACAGCCGGGGTACTCGTCACCGCGACCCTGGGAATTTTCCTGGCATTCACCGACTCCTCAGAACCGTCTCCGCAAAGCTCCGCCGAATTCGATCAGGAATCTCCGCATTCCTCAAGATCGATAACGCCTTCGCCGCCACTCTGGGCGTCGAACATGACACAAAGGGCGACCGCCTCCCGAACTTCCGGGCCATTTCCTGGAACGTTCCCGCAGCCGCCCTCACAGACCGTGGACGCCGTGATGGGGCCGTTGGCGCCGCCGTGGATCCAGCCCGTCCCGCCGCCCCGGGACATCACGGGAACGCCGCCCTGGGGCACCCGAACGCCTCTCCGGGACGCCCCGGCACCGCCCTGGGGCACGCACGAACCCGTCCGCCCGTCAACTGCCACGGGCCCGCCGGCCGCGACCGCGCCCCCGGGGTCACCGGCGCCCTTTCCCGGACGAACGGCCGCGCCTCCACCGCCCTTCCGCGACCGGTCGGCGGCTCCCGGGCCACCCGTGCAGGTACGGTCCGCGGCGCCCGGCCCGGCGGGCTCGCCCTCTCCGCAGTCGCCCCCTCAGCCGCCTCCCCGCGACCCAGCGCCGACCAGGCGCCCGGCCGTCCCCGCGCCTCCGGCACGCGGCATCGACCCCTGCGCCACGTTCGACGACTTCCGCCGGCAGCCCTGCTACAGCTTCCTCGACCGCCTCACTCGCTGACCCTTGGCCATCGGGATGCGGCCGTGAGAGCGCCTGTCCGGCGCCCGGGCACCGGACAGGCGGGCCAGAGAGCAGGGGAGACAGGTGGGCAGGTGGTGTGCCGGGTATCTGGGGACGTCGCGCCACCGATCCGGCCGAGCCCCGATCCGGGAACGACCGGCCGAGCCCTGATCCGGGAACGAAGCGGGCTTCCCGGCCGGGGAGCGTCTGCACTGGCGGCCTCGGCGAGCGCGGCGAAGGGAGGCGTCAGCCCTCGGGCGGAGAGGGCTGCGCCTGGGTCAGTGGGCCGAGCAGGCGCCCGACGGGGCGGTGGTGGGAGCGGGGCGGCCGACGGTGGGCATGCCGAGCAGCACCCCCGGCCCCGTGGAAGGACCTGCCTGTCGGGACTCCCAGGCGTCGCCCGCCCGCGTCCGCCTGACCGCGTACGCCGGCCCGTCCGCCACCAGGTGGTGCGGGGCCGCGTACGTCACCTCGACCGTCACCATGTCACCCGGCCGGGGAGCCTCCGAGCCCACGGCGAAGTGCACGAGCCGGTTGTCGGGCGCGCGGCCGGACAGCCGGCGGGTGGCGTCGTCCTTGCGCCCCTCGCCCTCGGCGACCAGCACCTCGAGCGTCCGGCCCACCTGCTTCTTGTTCTCCTCCCACGAGATCTCCTCCTGGAGGGCCACCAGCCGCTCGTAGCGTTCCTGGACGACCTCCTTGGGGATCTGGTCGTCCATGGTGGCCGCCGGCGTGCCGGGACGGATGGAGTACTGGAAGGTGAAGGCGTTGGCGAAGCGGCTCTGCCTGACGACGTCGAGCGTGGCCTGGAAGTCCTCCTCGGTCTCGCCGGGGAAGCCGACGATGATGTCGGTCGAGATGGCAGCGTCCGGCATGGCGGCGCGCACGCGTTCGATGATGCCGAGGTAGCGCTCGGCGCGGTAGGAGCGGCGCATCGCGCGCAGCACCCGGTCGGAGCCCGACTGCAGCGGCATGTGCAACTGGTGCATGACGTTGGGCGTCTCGGCCATGGCGGCGATCACGTCGTCGGTGAACGCGGCGGGGTGGGGCGAGGTGAAGCGGACCCGCTCCAGGCCCTCGATGGAGCCGCACGAGCGCAGCAGCTTGCCGAAGGCCAGCCGGTCGCCGAACTCCACGCCGTAGGTGTTGACGTTCTGGCCCAGCAGCGTGACCTCGAGGACGCCCTGGCCGACGAGGGTCCCGACCTCGGCCAGGATCTCGCCGGGCCGGCGGTCCTTCTCCTTGCCGCGCAGGGAGGGGACGATGCAGAACGTGCAGGTGTTGTTGCAGCCGACCGAGACGGCCACCCAGGCGGCGTAGGCGGACTCGCGCCTGGTGGGCAGCGTCGAGGGGAAGACCTCGAGCGACTCCTTCAGCTCGACCTGCGCCTCGCCCTCGATGCGGGCGCGCTCCAGCAGCACCGGCAGCGAGCCGATGTTGTGGGTGCCGAAGACCACGTCGACCCATGGCGCCTTGCGGACGATCTCGCCCTGGTCCTTCTGGGCGAGGCAGCCGCCCACGGCGATCTGCATGCGCGGGTTGCTCACCTTGGCGGGCCGCAGGTGGCCGAGGTTGCCGTAGAGGCGGTTGTCGGCGTTCTCCCGCACGGCACACGTGTTGAACACGACCACGTCGGCGGTCTCGCCGTCGGGGGCGGGCACGTAGCCGGCATCCTCCAGCAGGCCGGAGAGGCGTTCGGAGTCGTGGACGTTCATCTGGCACCCATATGTGCGCACTTCATAGGTGCGGGCGCTCTCCTGGGTCACAGTCATGGCGCTTTCCAGGGTAGTCGTTGTCAGGCTTGAGACGGCCCGTACCGATCTAAAAGACCAGCTTGACGGCACGATGTGATCGGATCGGTACCACCCGGTTAGTGACCAGCGTCTTAATGCCCTCTACCGTTTGGGTGCATGACGGAGAACGGCGACGGCGCTCCACTGGTTCGGTTGGAGAACGTCAACAAGCACTTCGGGGCGCTGCATGTCCTGAAGAACATCAACTTGACCGTCTCTCGTGGCGAGGTTCTGGTCGTCATCGGCCCGTCGGGCGGCGGGAAGTCCACGCTCTGCCGCGCGATCAACCGGCTGGAGACGATCAGTGACGGGCAGATCATATTTGACGGCCAGGTGCTGCCCGAGGAGGGCAAGGCCCTGGCGAGGCTCCGTTCCGACGTCGGCATGGTCTTCCAGTCGTTCAATCTGTTCGCTCACAAGACCATCCGGGAGAACGTCACGCTCGGCCCGATCAAGGTGCGCGGGATCGCGCGCGATGCGGCCAACAAGCGTGCGATGGAGCTTCTCGAACGGGTAGGTATCGCAGCACAGGCGGACAAGTATCCGGCCCAGCTGTCGGGTGGCCAGCAGCAGCGGGTCGCCATCGCCAGGGCACTGGCGATGGACCCGAAGATGATCCTGTTCGACGAGCCGACCTCGGCACTGGACCCCGAGATGGTGCAGGAGGTGCTCGATGTCATGGTCGGGCTGGCCCGTGACGGGATGACCATGGTGGTCGTCACGCACGAGATGGGTTTCGCCCGCCGCGCCGCCAACCGCGTCGTGTTCATGGCAGACGGGCAGATCGTCGAGGAGAACACCCCCGACGAGTTCTTCACCAACGCGCAGACCGACCGGGCGCGCGACTTCCTTTCGAAGATCCTCACGCACTGAGATTGAGGCAGGTACACATGCACATGCGTCGAACGGGAGCGGTGCTCTCGGTAGCGGCTCTGGCCGCCGGCCTGACGGCTTGTGGTGGCGGCGAGCAGACGTACGCCACCGTGCTGGAGAAGGTCCAGGGCGCCAACACGATCGTGGTCGGCACCAAGTGGGACCAGCCGAGCCTGGGCCTGAAGATGGGCGCCGAGCCCGAGGGATTCGACGTTGACGTGGCCAAGGCCCTGGTGAAGGAGCTGGCCGGCGGCAAGGAGGTCGAGATCGAGTGGAAGGAGTCGGCCTCGTCCAACCGTGAGCCGTTCCTCCAGAACGGCACGGTCGACATGGTCGTCGCCACCTACTCCATCACCGAGGAGCGCAAGGGCAAGGTCACCTTCGGCGGCCCCTACGTGATCGCCCACCAGGACGTCATGGTCCGCAAGGACGACACGTCGATCAACAGCCCGCAGGAGCTCAAGGGCAAGAAGATCTGCAAGGCAGCCGGCTCCAACTCCTACAAGCGCATCACCGAAGGGCCGCCGGACGGCGAGCTCGACATCGACGCCACGACCGTCGACGCGGCCAACTACTCCGAGTGCGTGCAGAAGCTGACCGGCAGCAACCTCGACGCCGTCACCACCGACGACCTGATCCTGGCGGGCTTCGCCAAGCAGGCGGGCGGCAACTTCAAGGTGCTGGGCCAGGGCTTCACCGACGAGAAGTACGGCGTCGGCCTGAAGAAGGGCGACACGAAGACGTGCGAGGCCGTCAACACCGCGGTGAAGAAGCTGTGGGACAACGGCACCATGAAGCAGCTGCTGGACAAGTGGTTCGGCGGCATCCAGGGCCTGAAGCTGTCGGAGGCCGCGCCGCCGGCCGAGGGCTGCAGCTGATCACGTCGGCGACGGCGGCCGGCCCCCCGGCCGCCTTTCGCCCCTGCGGTGGAGCACGATGGACGAACTAATCACGTACGCCCCCGACCTCGCGTTGGGCTTTCTGGAGAACGTCAAGCTCGCGCTCGTGGCCCTGGTCGCATCACTGGTCCTCGGCACGATCCTGGTCGCGATGCGGGTCTCCCCCACGCCGGTGTTGCGCGCGGCGGGCACGATCTACGTCAACGTTGTCCGTAACACCCCCCTGACACTGGTGCTGGCGTTCTCGGCGCTGGGCCTGAGCGACCAGCTGGGCCTGATCTTCTCCGACGAGCCGCGGTCCAACTCGTTCTGGCTCGTCGCGATGGGCCTGTCGCTCTACACGGCGGCCTTCGTGTGCGAGGCGCTGCGCTCGGGGGTCAACACGGTGCCGATGGGGCAGGCCGAGGCCGCCAGGGCGATCGGCCTGACGTTCAGCCAGTCACTCACGATGATCATCCTGCCGCAGGCGTTCCGCGCCGTGGTCGCCCCGCTGGGCAGCGTGATCATCGCCATGATCAAGAACACCACGGTCGCCACCGCCGGCGGGTTCCTCGCCGATGCGGCGGCCGTGATGAAGGAGACGTTCGACCAGACCGGCGCGTCGATCCCCATCTTTCTCGGCATCGTCGTCGCCTTCATGGTGCTGACCATGCCGATCGGGTTCTTCACCGGCTGGTTGTCGCGGCGCCTGGCGGTGGTCCGATGAGCACTTCTGTCCTGTTCGACGCCCCCGGGCCGCGCGGGCGGGTGCGCAACCACGCCCTCACCGTCGTCAGCGTCATCGCCGTCGGGGCGGTCGTCTACGGCGTCTACAGGGGGTTCGACGCCAAGGGCCAGTGGGAAGGCAAGATCTGGCAGCCGTTCCTGCAGTGGGAGACGTGGGAGTTCTACATCATCCCGGGTCTCATCGGCACCCTGAAGGCGGCGGCCGTGGCCGCGGTGCTCGCGCTCGCCTTCGGCGCGATCTTCGGCCTGGCCCGGCTCTCGGACCATGCCTGGATCAGGGTCCCGGCCGGCGTGGTGGTGGAGGTCTTCAGGGCCATCCCCCTGCTGCTGCTGATCTTCTTCATCTTCTACCTGGCCCCGTTGCTGATGGGCGGCGGCGACTACGCGTTCATGGCGGTGGTCGTCGGCCTGATGCTCTACAACGGCTCGGTGCTCGCCGAAGTCGTCAGGGCCGGCGTGCAGGCCGTCCCCAAGGGGCAGTCGGAGGCCGCCTACGCGGTGGGCATGCGGAAGAACCAGGTCATGCGGCTGGTGTTGTTGCCGCAGGCCGTCACGGCGATGATGCCGGCGATCGTCAGCCAGCTCGTGGTGCTGCTGAAGGACACCGCGCTCGGCTACATCATCGCCTACGTCGACCTGCTCAACACCGGCTTCAAGATCCTTCCTGCCCGGTTCTTCGGCTCGTTGATCCCGGCGGCGATCGTCATCGGCATCATCTACGTCGCGCTCAACATGGCCCTGAGCTACCTGGCCACCTGGCTGGAGGGGCGGAGCAGGCGCAGCCGCAAGACCGCGGCCAAGCCGGTCACGCCGGCCGTGGGCATGGGCGAAGGCGCCGCCTGACGGTGTACGGGCGGTGAACGCGCCGCCCGTACACCGATAAATCCCCAAGAAAGTCCCACTTCTCCGTTGGAGGCGTTGAAACACCGGCCTGCGCGCGTTATTCAGCCGACAAGCTCCTCTTACAGGAGATGATCGGGGTGACCATGCGTGGGGCGGCGCTCGCAGGGGCGGCCATGGCCGTGTGCCTGGCGGCGTGCGGCGGAAACGGCTCATTCTCCACCGTCGCGGAGAAGATCAGAGAAGGCGGCACGGTCACGGTCGGCACCAAGTGGGACCAGCCGGGCGTGGGCCTCAAGACCGGGCCCGGCGCCCCCGAGGGTTTCGACATCGACGTCGCCCGCTACATCGTCCGCCACCTCGCGGGCGGCGAGAACGTGCACATCACGTGGCGCGAGGCCCCCTCCTCAGCCCGCGAGGCACTGCTCCAGAACGGCACCGTCGACATGGTCGTCGCCTCCTACTCCATCACCATGTCGCGCAAGCCCAGGGTGACGTTCGCGGGCCCGTACGTGACGGCCTACCAGGACACGATGGTCCGCCGCGACGACACCTCCATCCAGAAGACCAGCGACCTGGCGGGGCAGCGCATCTGCCTGGCCAAGGGGTCCAACTCCTACCGGCGCATCGTCGACCCGCCGCCGGACGGCAAGCTGGACCTGCCGGCCATCCTCGTGCCCGCGGCCAACTACTCCGAGTGCGTACGCAAGCTCCTCGACCGCCAGCTCGACGCGGTGAGCACCGAGAACCTGTCCCTGGCCGGGTACGTCGAGCAGGACCCCAAGAAGCTCAGGCTGCTCAACGACCCGATCAGCGAGGAGCAGTGGGCCGTCGGCCTCAAGGAGGGCGAGATCGCCACGTGCGAGGCCGTCGACGAGGCGATCACCATGATGTGGGCGGACGGCACGGCCGCCCGGCTGCTGCAGAAGTGGTTCGGCAGGACGGGGCTCGACCTGCCCACGGCGCCACCACCGCCCGCGGGCTGCCCCTGATCCAAGATCCGGCCAGCACGCTCGCCGATCTTCCGGCAGGATGCGGGTATGCCTTTCTGGCCCTCCCCCATCACGACCAGAGACGTGGCGAGCGCAGGCGTGCGTCCGAGCTGGCCCACGATTCGGGGCGGCCGGGTGTGGTGGACCGAGGACCGCCCCGAGGAGGGCGGACGCACCACGATCGTGTGCCGCGCCGCCGACGGCACCCACCGCGAGCTGCTGCGGGCCCCGTGGTGCGCGCGCACCCGCGTGCACGAGTACGGCGGCAGGCCCTACACCGTGACCCCCGGCGGCGAGGTGGTCTTCGCCAACCTCGACGACCAGCGCCTGTACATCCTGGCGGACGGCGGTGAGCCCGAGCCGCTCACCGGCGACGGCTGCCGCTACGCCGACCTGGTCGTGCACGACGGCCAGGTGTGGGCCGTGCGCGAGCGGCACGGCGACGACGGCAAGGTGACCCGGGCCATCGTGTCCGTCCCGCTGGACGGCGGCGACCCTCGCGCCTGGGTCACGGGCTGCGATTTCTACGCCTCCCCCGCCGTCTCCCCTGACGGACGGCACCTGGCTTACCTCTGCTGGAACCACCCGCTCATGCCCTGGGACGGCACCGAGCTGCGGGTCGTCCGCCTCTCCAGCGGCGAGGAGTGGACCGTGCGCGGCGGGCCCGCCGAATCCGTGCTCGCCCCCGTCTGGAAGGACGACGCCCACCTCTACCTGATCTCCGACGCCTCAGGATGGTGGAACCTCTACGAGACCGGTCTGCGGGGCGCGGATACGCGGGCGGTCCATCCCGCCGAGGAGGAGTTCGCGGCGCCGCCGTGGCAGCTGGGCGGATGGCCGTACACCGTGCTCGGCGACGGGCGCATCGCGGTCCTGCACGGGCGCGGCGACCTGCGGATGGGCGTGCTCGACCCCGAGTCGGGCACCCTGACCGACCTCGACGTGCCCCGTTCGGGGTGGGACGCGGCGCTGGCGGCCGAGGGCACGTCCGTGGTCGGGGTCGGCTACTCCGCCACGCTCCCCCGGTCGGTCGTCCAGGTGGACACGGCGGCGGGCACGCACGTCGCGCTCGGCCAGGACGTCGCGCGCCTGCCCGACCCCGCCTGCCTGCCGCTTCCCCGGGCGGTGGAAACGCCGGCCCCCGCGTTCCTCTATCCGCCGCACGGACCGGCGACCACCGGCGTCCCCCCATACGTGATCTTCGTGCACGGCGGGCCGACGGCCTGCGCCGACAGCGCGCTCGACCTGGAGAAGGCGTTCCTGACCTCGCGCGGCATCGGCGTGCTCGACGTCAACTACGGCGGCTCCACCGGCTACGGCAGGCCCTACCGCGACCGGCTGAAAGGGCAGTGGGGCCTGGTTGACGTCGCCGACACGATCGCCGCCGCACGATGGCTGGCCGCCGAAGGCCTGGCCGACCCCGCCAAGATCGCGGTACGCGGCAGCAGCGCGGGCGGCTGGACCGTGCTGGCCGCCTGCTGCCGGTCCGACGTGTTCGCGGGCGGCGTCTCCTACTACGGCATCAGCGCGCTCGCGCCCCTCTCCGAGCACACCCACGACTTCGAGTCACGCTACGTGGAGTGGCTGGTGGGGCCGGAAGACCCGCAGGTCTACGCCGCCCGCGAGCCGCTGGGCCTCGTCGACGACGTGACCTGCCCCATGCTGCTCCTGCAGGGGCTCGACGACCCCGTGGTGCCGCCCCAGCAGTCGGTGGCCTTCGCCGACGCGCTCTCCGAACGCGGCATCCCGTGCACCTATCTCTCCTTCGACGGGGAGTCACACGGCTTCCGCCGCGCCGAGACGCGGGCCGCGGCGCTCGCCGCAGAGCTCGCCTTCTACCAGCAGATCTTCGCCTAACGGGCGAACTCGGTGGCCCTCGACTCCCTGACCACGCTGATGCGGATCTGCCCCGGGTAGGTCAGCTCCTCCTCCACCTGCTTGGCCACGTCGCGGGCGATCACCTGCGCCTGGATGTCGTCGACCGCGTCGGGCTTGACCATGACGCGGATCTCCCGGCCGGCCTGCATGGCGAAGACCTTCTCCACCCCGTCGTACGACTGCGCGATCTCCTCCAGCCGCTCCAACCGCTTGACGTAGGCCTCCAGGGACTCACGGCGGGCCCCTGGACGGCTGCCGCTGATCGCGTCGGCGGCCTGCGTGAGCACCGCCTCGACGGTGCGGACCTCGACCTCGTTGTGGTGCGCCTCGATGGCGTGCACCACGTCCTCCTCCTCGCCGTAGCGTCGGGCGATCTCCGCGCCGATCAGCGCGTGACTGCCCTCGACCTCGTGCGTGAGAGCCTTGCCGATGTCGTGGAGCAGGGCGCAACGCTTCATCAGCCGCTGGTTCAGCTTCAGCTCGGCGGCCATGATGCCCGCGATGTGCGCGGACTCGATCAGGTGCTTGAGGACGTTCTGTCCATAAGAGGTGCGGTAGCGCAACTGCCCGAGCAGCAGCGTCAGCTCGGGATGCATGTCGGTGATGCCCAGCTCGACCAGGGCGTCCTCGCCGGCCCGGGCGCACAGGTCCTGGACCTCCTGGCGGCTGCGGTCATGGGCCTCCTCGATGCGCTGCGGATGGATGCGGCCGTCCAGCACCAGCTTCTCCAGCGTCAGCCTGGCGGTCTCCCTCCGCACCGGGTCGAAGCACGACAGCAACACCGCCTCAGGCGTGTCGTCGATGATCAGGTTGACCCCGGTGGTGGACTCGAAGGCGCGGATGTTACGCCCCTCGCGCCCGATGATCCGGCCCTTCATCTCGTCGCCCGGCAGGTGCAACACGCTGACGACCGACTCCGCCGTCTGCTCCGCCGCCACCCGCTGCACGGCCAGCGTCACGATCTTGGTGGCCCGCTTCTCGCCCTCCTTGCGAGCGGCCCCCTCGATCTCCCTGACGATCAGGGCGGCCTCGCGCTTGGCTTGGTTCTCGATCTCCCTGACCAGCTCCGCCTTGGCCTGCGCGCCGGTCAGCCCGGCGACCCGCTCCAGGATGACCTGCCGCTCCTGCTCGACCTGGAGCAGCTCCTCGCGCCGGTCGGCCAGCTCGACTTCCGTCTCGGCGAGCTTCCTGTCACGCTCGGACTGCCGTCTGGCCTCCTCGTCCAGCCGCTGCTCGCGCTCGGCCAGCCTGGCCTCCCTGCGCTCCAGGTCGGTCCGTAGCTCTTTGAGCTCGGACTTGAGGATCCGGGCCTCCTCCTCGACCTCCCGCCGCATCTGCGCCGCGCTCTCGGCAGCGCTCTCCGACCTGCGCAGGATCTCCTCGGCGTCGGTCTCCGCCTTGTGGCGGATCTCCTGCGCCTCCTCACGCGCCTGCTCGAGCTCCTCGTGAACGGCCTGCATCTGCTCGGAGCTCGGCTTGCCGGAACGTGGCAGAGGGCCGGAGGTGCGGCGTATGACAACGAGGAGCGCGACGATCATCCCGAACGCGAGCACGAGCACCGCCACCATCAGCACCACGACCAGCGGCCCCATGTGCGCCCCGCCCTCCTCGCGTCGTCAACACCTCATAACGCGGCCACAAAACGGGAGGGGTCACAAGCACGCCACGGACAGCCCGGTCATCACCTGGGTCGATGCCCAGCCAAGGCTGACCGGGCGTCGGCTCGGAAAGCCGACACCTCGCCTGCCTCGATCGCCCAAGCTCGCTCGTCCGTCGTTCACCGGTATGGCAATCCGCACTGCGCGGAGTAACTCCCTCACTGCCGTCGAGGTTATGCGTCGAACAGGTCACGAGCAAGCAAACGCGTCTCCAAGCGTGTCTTACGGACCCGCATCGCCACATCCACCACAAGATCCGCCATTGCCCTGGGAAACCGCCGGGATCCGGCACGCTCCCCGTGCCGGACGCGGACATCCTTCAGGCGGCCGCGTTGAATGCGCCAGGCATCCACCAGGCTGACGGCGGGTCAGACTCTCCGGCGAAACGTCCGCTCCCAGCGAGTCAGACTCTCCGGAGGAACGTCCATTCCCAGCGAGGCGAGCTCGCCGGGCCGGACGTCGGCCCTCCCGAGGGGTTGAGTTCCGGGCGGGGTGCTCGTCGAAGGAGAGCGACCATCCCCTTTGAAGCCAGGGGCAGACGTCCCGTCAGGGGTCCCGTCAGGGGAAGTCTTCTTCCATGTCGATGCCCTCCTGTTCCAGGGCCTCGCGGATGACGCGGAAGGCCAGGCCCGACGGGTAGCCCTTGCGGGCGAGCATGCCGGCGAGGCGGCGGGTGCGGGCGCGCGGGTCGAGGGAGCGGGTCACGGCCAGCTTGCGCTCCACCAGCCGGCGAGCGGTCTCCGCCTCCTGGTCGGGATCGAGGCGGTCGACGGCTTCCTTGACCGTGTCGGTGTCGACGCCCCGATGGCGCAGCTCGGCGGCCAGGGCGCGCTTGGCCAGGCCGCGACCGTGGTGCCTGGAGTCGACCCAGGCCGTGGCGAAGGCCTCGTCGTCGATCAGCCCCAGCTCAGAGAACCGGCTGAGCACCGCCTCCGCGGCGTCGTCCGGCACCTCCCGCTTGCGCAGAGCTTCGGCGAGCTGGGCTCGCGTCTTGGGAGCCATGGTGAGAAGGCGCAGGCAGATGGCCCGGGCCACCGACTCCGGGTCGGCGGCCGGAGCGGCCCCGGCCGGAGCGGCCCCGGCCGGGCTGTCGGCGTCAGGCCCTTCCGGCAACCATCCCCGCGGGCCCTTTCCTGCGCGCCTGCTGGACCGACCGGACCGGCGCCCTCTGCCCGATCGCCTCGCACCGTCCTCACCCCACTCGCCCGCCGGGCTCCCGCTGCCTTCGTCCTGCCCGCCTGAGGCGTTCTCGCCGCCTCCGGCCCACTTGTCAGCTCGGCTCCTGCCTTCAGTGCCCTTCCCGCGGCCCCTGGCATGGTCTTTGCCGAACCAACTGTCCCCGGCCAGCACCTCGGAATGCCATCCGCCGTCTCCGTCGCCGGAAGACCTGTCAGCCGGCCCGCCATCGCGCACGCGGGAGCCGTCGGCCTCCGGAGGCGGGGAGCCGGTGGCTCCTTGCTCCAGCTCTGCCGGGACACCGGGGGCACGCTGTCCATCACGCCCCGAACCATCGCGGTCCAGGCGGGGGCGGCCCGGCGTCGGAGGCGGGCAACCGGGCACGCCGGGACCTTCTGCCGGGCTGCCGGAATCCGTGGCGCCGCCGGGCTCGGGATCGGGGGTGCGAGGACGGTTGCGCCACTCGTCGAGTGATGGCCAGCCGTCCGCCGCCGAGAGAGCGAGGTCACGGCCCCGCGGCGAGGTGGACTTCGGCCAGGCGCCCCGATTGTGTGGCTGGGGCGCCTGTGGCCGCTCGGGGTTGCTCATAGGGTCAGCGATCAGACGTCACCCGGCTTGGGGGTGGACTTGGAACCCCGGCCGGAAGGAGCGGCCGCCGGGGCCGGAGCGGCGGGCTCGGCCGGGGTGTCGAGGCGTGGGCCGACACCCAGCTTGTCCTTGATCTTCTTCTCGATCTCGTTGGCCATGTCGGGGTGGTTGCGCAGGAAGTTGCGCGCGTTCTCCTTGCCCTGGCCGAGCTGGTCGCCCTCGTAGGTGTACCAGGCGCCGGACTTGCGCACGAAGCCGTGCTCCACACCCATGTCGATGAGGCCGCCCTCGCGGGAGATGCCCACACCGTAGAGGATGTCGAAGTCGGCGACGCGGAAGGGCGGCGCCATCTTGTTCTTGACGACCTTGACCCTGGTGCGGTTGCCGACCGCCTCCGTGCCGTCCTTGAGCGTCTCGATGCGGCGGATGTCCATCCGGACCGAGGCGTAGAACTTGAGCGCCTTGCCACCCGTCGTCGTCTCGGGGCTGTTGTGGACCATGACACCGTCGACGAAGTAGTTGTGCGTCCCCTCGATCTCGAGGTCGAACTTCCTCATGGAGCGGGCCTTCGGCTTGATGCGAATGTCAAGGATCCGTGAGGGCACGAGCCGCGGCTCGGGGTCGGCGAACTCCGGCTCGACCGCGAACTGGCCGCGATAGCGAGGCAGGAGCTTGTAGGCCATAGAGGGGTGGACGTAGGGCGCCACCAGCTTCTGGAACGTGGCCGACGATGCCGTGTCGAACTGCAGGACGGCCACGCCCCGGGCCCCGCGATGCTGAACCTGCACGTTGAGGCCATAGGTGTCACACAGGTAGTCGCGAAGACGCTCCTGGGAGCCCTGGCTCATCGCCTCGACGCAGATCTCGATGCGACCGGAACCGCCTTCGGTGCGCTGCTGCAACCCTTTCGAACGGAGCGTGAACGAGCCATCGTCCATGTACCACACCGCCAGAGCCAGAGGTGTCAGCGCCTTGAGGTATTCCGAGGTGATGTGCTTCTTGCCGCCACCGAGGTAGACCACCTGGCGCAGCTCTTCGAGCTCGGGAAGAGGAGTGAAGTCGGCGAAGACCGCGCCCTTGGAGTTGGTGCTGCGGCTGTGGGTGATGTTGCCGAGCATCGAGCACTTCCAGGACAGGTAGTCCTCCTGCTTGGCGCCATGCCCCATGCGGAAGCGAACGCCGGTGCGGCCACGGCGATTGGGCGACAGGTTTCCATCTCCCATCAGCGACCCCAGGATGACCTGCCACTGCTTGTCGCTCAAGCGGTGGGTCTCCGTGAGCATGACGCGATCTCCCGCGATCAGCTCACCGGCGTCACGCCAGCCGCCCGGGGTGCGGATCTGGTGGTTCTCCGTCGCAGCGAACTGGGCCTTTCCGTTTCCGCCCGACTTGGCCACAGTGAACTGCAGGAACCGCTCGGCGTTGCCGTTGTCGAACCAGTTGACAATGCGGCGGGGAACGAGCTTGTCGGTCTCCGGGTCGTAGGAGAGAACCTCGACGTCCATCTTCTGATTGACGATCTTGCCGATTTTCTCCTGTGTGCCGTCGGCGAGCGTGACGCGCGTGCCGTACGACATGCAGCCGAACATCACACCGATCTTCTCGCGGAGCTGGTTGATGAAGATGGCGGTGGTGCCGGTGCTGCTCAGGGCACCGGCGATCTTGCGCAGCGCCTGGGACATGAGGCGGGCCTGGAGGCCGACGTGGCTGTCGCCCATCTCACCCTCGATCTCGGCCTTGGGCACGAGCGCTGCCACCGAGTCGATGACGATGATGTCGACGGCGCCGGACCTGATGAGCATGTCGGCGATCTCGAGCGCCTGCTCACCGGTGTCGGGCTGGGAGACCAGCAGGGCGTCGGTGTCGACGCCGAGCTTCTTGGCGTATTCGGGGTCGAGGGCGTGCTCGGCGTCGACGAACGCCGCGATGCCGCCGGCCCGCTGGGCGTTGGCCACCGCGTGCAGGGCGATGGTCGTCTTGCCCGAGGACTCAGGGCCGTAGACCTCGACGATGCGGCCACGCGGCAGGCCGCCGATGCCGAGGGCCACGTCGAGGGAGATCGACCCGGTGGGGACCACCTCGATGGGAGCTCGGGCGTCGTCGCCCAGGCGCATCACTGAGCCCTTGCCGAACTGCCGCTCGATCTGGGCGAGTGCGGTCTCGAGGGCCTTCTCGCGGTCGTTGATAGCCATGGAACTCCCCCTGGAGGATCGTGGTCCGGTCAGTCGAGTGAAAGCTACGGCCTGCCACCGACATTTTCTGGGACTGCCGGGGAAGACGTGGCTCGGCGCGCTTCCATCGTAGCCGAACGGCTGTTCGAGCACAGCGGGAACACGCCACGAGCCGTGCCCCGCCCTGAAGCCGATCAGCGCAGGTGACTTAAGGTACGCCAGGACGTCCCGGCGGTGGCAGGGTTTCCGGCATCGCCGCCGGGAGTCCACCAGGACCGGATCCTCGAAGAGGCCCCTCGGCTCTGCCCACCCGGATCCTCATGGATCCGGAACACTGGAAGCCCGCGCTCCGCGTAATTCCTCGATCTCGCCACGTGATGTTCACGAGGGTCGGCCCCGGCGTGTTGTGATGCGCGGTGAGCTGGGGAGACTCACTGCAGGGCGAAAGCTTGGAGGCGGCGACGTGGCGAGCGGCTTCACCGGGGAACGGCGCGTCCATCTGGAGTCGCTCGCCGAACTGCTGCCCGACGTGGGACTGGTCAGCCGGTTGGTCGGCGAGGACGATCCGGTGTTGTGGGTGTGGCATCCGCGCACCGGCCGCCAGACGATCATCTTCGCGACGCCGTCCGGCCAGGGCTGGCTCTTCCTTTGGTCTGCGGGAGGGCAGGGCAGCGCCGACGATCTGGAGAGCACGGCCGCGGCGCTGCGCCGGGCGCTGGACGCGGCCCAGCCCTAGCCGCTTCAGCGCAGCTTGGGCGAGACGTCCTCCACCTGGCACACGGCGCGCCAGACGGTCTTGGCGCTCTCACCGTCGGCCAGCGCCTGCGTCACCGTCCGCCCGCCGAGCGGGGCGAGCACGTAGTCGCGCGCCCATGACTCGGCGTAGGTCTCACCGAAGTGAGCGTTCATCCGTCTCCAGAACTCGGTCAGGCGCATGCACTCAAGTATGGAAGCCCGCCGCGGGTGGGTAGGACATCCCCATGCCAAAGACCCCCAAGTCTTCACCCCCGAAGTCAGCCGTCGCCAGGGCCAACAGGGCCAGGCGCCGCCGGTTGCGGCTCGCGCTGCGCCTCGCCGTGCGGAAGGAGAAGGAGGAGCGTGCCGAGCGGCACGCGGGCATCAGGCGGTTACCGCGTACGGGCAGGCCGCGAACGCGCAGGGCGTCGCGCCGCTAGGTCACATCACCCGCGCGCCGTACATCTCACCGAGATGGTCGGCGAGCAGTTCCAGGCGGGCGCCGTCGGGGTCCTTGAAGTAGATGGAGGCGCCGCTCTCGATCTGGTGCGGCACGCCGGCCATCTCCAGCTTCCCGCGCAGTCGTTCCCACGTGGCGGGGTCGACGGAGATCGCGATGTGGTGCAGCCCGCCGAGCACTTCCTGGTACGGCCCGAGGTCGAGGCCGGGGAAGTCGAAGAAGGCGAGCAGGTTGCCGTTGCCGATGTCGAAGAAGAAGTGGCTGGAGCCCTTGTAGTCGCGGTTTTCGATGATCTCGGTGAGCGGGAACTCCAGGAGTTCCTGGTAGAACGTTATGGTCCGTTCCACGTCGGACGACAGCAGGGCCACGTGGTGCAGGCCCCGCGCGCTGCTGGACGGCCGGTGCGGTAAGACGTGACGCCGCCTGAGCTCCGCACGGCGGGCTTCGATGGACGCGTAGTCAATGGTCACGGTCGCTGTATGTCCGCCATGGCGCCCGCTCAATCACGCGCCGTCGTGCGAATGCGGTTTCTGTCGGTGACGCGAGGCAGTATGTGCTGGTGAGCTCGCTAGACCACTTCAGCCAGATGACCAGGCAATGGTTCACCGGAGCATTCCAGGAGCCCACCGCCGCCCAGGAGGGGGCGTGGGAGTCGATCGCGCGCGGCGACAACACCCTGGTCGTCGCGCCCACCGGGTCGGGCAAGACGCTGGCGGCGTTCCTGTGGTCCCTCGACCGGCTCGCCGCGACGCCGGTCGATGAGCGGGTCCAGGAGCGGCCCCCGAGACGGCCCGGGGGCCGGGCCCAGGGGCAGGCCGGGCGCAGGGGCACGCGCGTGCTCTACGTGTCGCCGCTCAAGGCGCTCGCCGTCGACGTCGAGCGCAACCTGCGCGCGCCGCTGGCGGGCATCAAGCAGACGGCGCGGCGGCTGGGGCTGCCGGTGCCGGAGATCTCGGTCGCGATCCGCTCGGGCGACACCCCGGCGGAGGACCGCAGGCGGTTCGCCGCCAGGCCGTCCGACATTCTGATCACGACGCCCGAGTCGCTGTTCCTGCTGCTCACCAGCCAGGCACGCGAGGCGTTGCGCGAGGTCGAGACGGTGATCGTCGACGAGGTGCACGCGGTCGCGGCCACCAAGCGGGGCGCGCATCTGGCGCTCACCCTGGAGCGGCTCGACGCCCTGCTCGAACGGCCGGCGCAGCGCATCGGGTTGTCGGCGACCGTGCGCCCGGTGAGCGAGGTGGCGACGTTCCTGGGCGGGGTTCGCCCGGCCACCGTGGTGCAGCCGCCGTCGGAGAAGCAGATCGAGATCGAGGTCGTCGTCCCGGTCGAGGACATGACGGAGATGGAGGGCGGCAAGCCGCAGGAGGGCGAGGAGTTCGCGCCCGAGCCGAGCGGCAGGTCGATCTGGCCGCATGTCGAAGACCGGCTCTTCGACCTGATCGGGGCGCACAGCTCGACGATCGTCTTCGCCAACTCGCGGCGGCTGGCCGAGCGGCTGTGCACCCGGCTCAACGAGCTGGCATATGAGCGCGAGCACGGCACGGAGGCCGTCGATCCGTCGATCTGGGAGACGGGTCCGCCCGATCAGGGCCGCGCCGCCGAGCCTCCCCGGCGCACGCCCGCCGAGATGATGGCGCAGGCGGGATCCGCCAAGGGGGTCGTGACGGAGATCGTACGCGCTCACCACGGCTCGGTCTCCAAGGAGGAGCGGGCGCAGATCGAGGAGGCGCTCAAGTCGGGCAGGCTGCCCGCCGTGGTCGCCACCTCCAGCCTGGAGCTGGGCATCGACATGGGCGCGGTCGACCTGGTCGCGTGCGTGGAGGCGCCGCCGAGCGTGGCCAGCGGGCTGCAGCGCATCGGCCGGGCGGGCCACCAGGTGGGGGCGGTGTCCAAAGGGGTGATCTTCCCGAAATACCGCGGCGATCTGGTGCAGACGGCCGTGGTGGCCGAGCGCATGAAGAGCGGCGAGATCGAGGAGCTGCGCTATCCGCGCAATCCGCTCGACGTGCTGGCCCAGCAGATCGTCGCCATGACGGCGCTCGACGAGTGGACGGTCGACGAGCTGGAGTCCGTGGTCAAGCGGTCCGCCCCCTACGCCACGCTGCCGCGTGGCGCGCTGGAGGCCACGCTCGACATGCTGGCCGGCCGCTATCCGAGCGAGGAGTTCGCCGAGCTGCGCCCCCGCATCGTGTGGGATCGCGTGACCGGCACCCTGCAGGGGCGTCCAGGGGCGCAGCGGCTCGCGGTCACCAACGGCGGCACCATCCCCGACCGCGGCCTGTTCGGGGTGTTCCTGGTGGGCGAGCGCTCCTCCAGGGTGGGCGAGCTCGACGAGGAGATGGTCTACGAGTCGCGGGTGGGCGACGTGTTCGTGCTGGGCGCGACGTCCTGGCGGATCGAGGACATCACGGCCGACCGGGTGCTCGTCTCACCGGCGCCGGGGCAGCCGGGCAAGCTGCCGTTCTGGCACGGCGACGCGCCCGGCCGTCCGGCCGAGCTGGGCCGGGCGATCGGGCGGTTCCTGCGCGAGCAGGCCCAGCAGGGCTCGACCGACCGGATGCGGGCGGCGGGCCTGGACGCCTACGCCTCGGGCAACCTGCTGGCCTACCTCAACGAGCAGCGCGAGGCCACCGGCTACGTCCCCGACGACCGCACGTTGCTGGTGGAGCGTTTCCACGACGAGCTGGGCGACTGGCGGGTGGTGATCCACTCCCCCTACGGCGCGCGGGTGCACGCGCCATGGGCGCTGGCCGTCAACCGGCGGCTGCGCGAGCGTTACGGCGTCGACGTGCAGGCCGTGCACTCCGACGACGGCATCGTGCTGCGCATCCCCGACACGCTGGCCGAGCCTCCCACCGACGTGGCGGCGTTCGACGCCGAGGAGGTCGAGCAGATCGTCACCGAGGAGCTGGGCGGGTCGGCCATGTTCGCCTCCCGGTTCAGGGAGTGCGCGGGGCGGGCGCTGCTGCTGCCGCGCCGCACGCCGGGCAGGCGCAGCCCGCTGTGGCAGCAGCGCCAGCGGGCCGCCCACCTGCTGGGCGTGGCCTCCCGATACGCCTCGTTCCCGATCGTGCTGGAGACGATGCGCGAGTGCCTGCAGGACGTCTTCGACGTGCCCGGCCTCGTCCGGCTCATGCGCGACATCGCGGCGCGCAGGGTGCGGCTGGTGGAGGTGGAGACCTCGCAGGCCTCCCCGTTCGCGGCGTCGTTGTTGTTCCACTACGTGGGCGCGTTCATGTACGAAGGCGACGCGCCGCTGGCCGAGCGGCGGGCGCAGGCCCTGGCCCTCGACACCACGCTGCTGTCCGAGCTGCTCGGGCAGGCCGACCTGCGCGAGCTTCTCGAACCCGACGTGATCTCCGACAGCGAGCGCGAGCTGGCCCGGCTCGACCGGCCGCTGCGCGACGCGGAAGACCTCGCCGACCTGCTGCGCTCGCACGGCCCGCTGCTGGCGCCCGACGTGAGCGTGCGCGGCGGCGACCCGGCCTGGCTGCAGGAGCTGGAGCGCGCGCGGCGGGCGATCAAAGTACGCGTCGCGGGCGAGGAGCAGTGGGCCGCCATCGAGGACGCGGCGCGGTTGCGTGACGCGCTCGGCGTGCCCCTGCCGGTGGGGGTGCCGCACGTGTTCCTGGAGCCGGTCGCCGACCCGCTGTCCGACCTGGTGGCGCGGCACGCCCGCACGCGCGGGCCCTTCCACGCCGGCACGGCCGCGGCGAGGTTCGGGCTGGGCGTCGCCGTGGTGACGGACGCGCTGCGGCGGCTGGCGGTGACCGGGCGGGTCGTCAGCGGCGAGTTCCGGCCCGGCGGGCGGGGCGAGGAGTGGTGCGACGCCGGGGTGCTGCGGATGTTGCGCCGCCGGTCGCTGGCAAGGCTCCGCAAGGAGGTCGAGCCGGTCGCGCCGGAGACGCTGGCCCTGTTTCTCCCGGCCTGGCACGGCATCACCGGCTCGGGGCCGGCCTCGGCGGGGCGGGCGGGGGCGGCCAGGGCGATGGACTCCCTGGTCCGCTCCATCGAGCAGCTCCAGGGGGCGGCCGTGCCCGCGTCCGCGCTGGAGACGCTGGTCCTGCCCGCGCGGGTGCCCGGCTACCATCCGGCGCTGCTCGACGAGCTGACGTCGTCCGGCGAGGTGATGTGGGCGGGGCAGGGCTCACTGCCCGGCGGTGACGGCTGGGTGTCCCTCTACTTCGCCGACACCGCGCCGCTGCTGCTGCCCGAGCCCGCCGAGATCACCATGACGCCGGTGCACGACAGCGTGCTGGAACTGCTGGGCGGGGGTGGCGCGCTGTTCTTCCGCGGGATCTCCGACCAGCTCGGCTCGCTCGACGACACGACGCTCGTCGCCGCGCTGTGGGACCTGGCGTGGGCGGGGCGGGTGTCAGGTGACACGCTCGCGCCGCTGCGGGCCACCCTCGGCACCGGACGGCCCGCGCACCGGCCCGCCACCACGCGGCGGCGCCGGGCGGTGCTGCCGAGCAGGAGCGGGCCGCCCACGGTGGCCGGGCGGTGGTGGTTGCTGCCCGGCCCCGCGCCCGACGCGACGCAGCGGGCCAACGCCCAGGCCGAAACGCTGCTCGAACGGCACGGGGTGGTGACGCGCGGGGCGGTGACCTCGGAGCGCCTGCCCGGTGGGTTCACGCCGGTCTACCAGGTGTTGCGGGCGTACGAAGAGAGCGGGCGCTGCCGGCGGGGCTACTTCGTCGAAGGGCTCGGCGGTGCCCAGTTCGCGCTGCCCGGGGCGGTCGACCGGATGCGCGCCATGGCACCGGGCATCGCCCCGGGCGCGTCCGGCTTCGCGCCGGAAACCGGGCTCGGACCGGGTACCGAACCGGGGCCGGGGGCCGGATTCGAGCCGGGCGCCGGGCTCGCGCCGGGGACCGGGGGCTCGCCGGCAACCGGATTCGGGGGCGTTTCCGCGGGCTCCGGGCGGTCGGGCGGCTCAAGGCGGGCGGTGGTGCTCGCCGCCGCCGACCCGGCCAGCCCGTACGGCGCCGCGCTCCCCTGGCCGCAGCATCCCGGCGACGTCGGGCACAAGCCGGGCAGGAAGGCCGGGTCCCTGGTGGTCCTGGTCGACGGCCACCTGGTGCTCTACGTCGAGCGGGGTGGCAAGACCCTGCTGTCGTTCACCGACGACGCGCGCCTGCAGCCGGCCGTCGACGCCCTCGCCCTGGCCGTACGCGACGGCGCGCTGGGCAAGCTGACCGTGGAGCGGGCCGACGGGGCCTCCATCGTCGACTCACCGCTGGCGGCCGCTCTTGAGGCGGCGGGGTTCCACCCGACGCCCCGCGGCCTGCGCCTGCGCGCCTGACCGAGCTCCGGCGTCCTTCGGGCACGACGCCCCGGGCAGGCTCCAGGCGACACTCGAGTTGAATGACCGTTTAGAATTCTGATCATGCCGTCAGAAAGTCGCACGTTCATTGAGCAGGCGCGCCGGGCCCAGATCATCGCGTGCGCCATCGAGGTGCTCGCCGACCAGGGGTACGCCCACACGACCCTGGCCAGGATCGCCGAGCAGGCAAAGATCAGCACCGGCGTGATCTCGTACCACTTCGGCGGCAAGAAGCAGCTCATCGATGCGGTCGTCGCGGAGGTCGCCAGGATGGCGACCGACCTGATGGTCCACCGCATCCTCGGCCAGTCCACGGCGAGCGACGGCCTGCGCGCCTACATCGAGAGCAACATGGAGTTCATGCGGCTGCGCCGCAAGCCCCTGCTGGCGCTGATGGAGGTGATCACGCACACTCCGGGCGAGGAGGGCGGCCCCGGGCCGTACGCGGTGCAGGCCGAGGTGGCGATCGCCGACCTGGAGAAGCTGCTCGGCTGGGGCAAACGGACGGGCGAGTTCCGCGACTTCGACCAGCGCAGCATGGCCGTCAGCATTCGCGGCGCGATCGACGCGGTGCCCGGCCACCTCCTGCATGATCCGGACTTCGACCTCGACCTGCACACCCGCGAACTCGTCACCTTGTTCACCATCGCCACCAGGAGAGACCCATGACAGCCGCATTGGAGATCAAGGGGTTGGCCAAGACGTTCGGCGAGAACGTCGCCGTCGACCACATCGACATGACCGTTCCCCAGGGGTCGTTCTACGGCCTCGTCGGGCAGAACGGCGCGGGCAAGACCACCACGTTGTCCATGGCGGTCGGCCTGCTCAGGCCGGACGCGGGAACGGCGCGGATCTTCGGCGCCGACGTGTGGTCCGATCCCGGCCGGGCCAAGCAGCTGGTGGGCGTGCTGCCCGACGGAATGGCCATGCCGGAGCGGCTCACCGGCCGCGAGGTTCTCACCTACCTCGGGCTGCTGCGCGGGCTGGGCAAGGAGGTGGTGGCCGAGCGGGCCGAGGAGTTGCTGTCGGTGCTGGAGCTGGACGGGGCCGAGAAGACTCTGGTGATCGAATACTCGACCGGCATGCGTAAGAAGATCGGCCTGGCCACGGCTTTGTTGCACGCGCCCAAGCTGCTGGTGCTGGATGAGCCGTTCGAGGCAGTGGACCCGGTGTCGGCTGCCACGATCAAGATGATCCTGCGCGGGTTCGTGGCGGGCGGCGGTTCGATCGTGTTGTCGAGCCATGTGATGGCGCTGGTCGAGCAGCTCTGCGACCACGTGGGCGTGATCGACAAGGGCCGGGTGGCGGCGGCGGGCCCGCTGCAGGAGGTGCGCGGCGCGGCGACGCTGGAGGACCGGTTCGTGGAGCTGGTCGGCGCGGGCTCCACCGGCACCAGGGGATTGTCATGGCTGTAGCCGTCACTCTGGTCCGGATGAAGGTCGCGATCCTCCGCCATTCGGTCACGGGACAGCGCGGCGGCACGATGGCCACGGGCGGCGTGCTCGGGCTGGTGCTCGCGGCGGGCACGATCTACCTGACCCTCCTTGACGGCGACTGGGCGGCCGCCGCCTACGCCGTGTGGATGCTCGGCTGGATCATCGGCCCCGTCTTCTCCGGCGGCGGCGACGAGACGTTGCGACCCGAGTTCTTCGCGCTGGTGGGGTTGCCGCCGGCGCGGCTGGCGGGCGGGCTGTTGGTCTCGGCGTTCGTGGGCGTCGCGCCGGCGGTCAGCCTGATCGCCCTGTCGGGGCTCGTGGTGGCGGGCGCGCGGGAGAGCGCCGTGGCGGCGCTGGTCGCGGTGCCCGCGATGGTGTTGCAGCTGGCGGTGTTCGTGCTGCTGTCGAAGGTGGCAGTGGGACTGCTGGGCATCGCGCTGCGCTCGCGCGTGGGGGCGATCGGCGCCGGGGTGATCAACGGTGTGGTGCTGGCGTTCCTGGGGCAGGCGTGGGTTTTCGCGGTGGCGTTCGGGCAGGGCGGGCGGATTCCCGAGTTCGTGCGGTACCTGCCGTCGGGGTGGGGGTTGCTGGCGGTGCGGGGCGGCTATTGGGCCCTGGCCGCGATGGCGGTGCTGATCGTGCTGCTGCTCGGCGCGTGGGCGGCGCTGCTGACCCGGCGGGCGGGCGCGTCCCGGCCGTCGGCGCGTGGCCGCCGGCCGATGCGGGCGGGCACGGCGGGCACGGCCGTGGTCGCCAAGGAACTGCGTACGTGGTCGCGCGACCTCGTGCGCAACCATCAGCTGACGTTCGCGCTGGCGTACGGGCTGTTCTTCGCGGGGGCGCCGCTCGTGCTCGGCTGGGCGGGGCTGCTGCCGTGGGCGGGGCCGATGTTCATCGTCATGGCGGCCGCCATGACGTCCAACCTCTACGGCACCGACGGCACCGCGCTCTGGTTGTCGCTGATGACGCCGGGCGCGTCCGACGTGCGCGGCCGGCAGCGGGCCTGGCTGGTGATCGTGGGCCCGGTGGCGGTCGTGCTCGGGGTGGCGCTCGCCCTGGTCGTGGAGGGCACGATGCCGCTGATCCTGGCGGCCACGGTCGCGCTGCTCGGCGGCGCGGCCGGGCTGGTGCCGCTCATCTCTGTGTTCGCGCTGGTGCCCGGCACCGACCCCCAGAAGCGCGGCGGCAACCCCCTGCGGACGAGCGAGGACGACGGCTCGCTGACCGGCCTGGCGTACCTGGTGCTGGTCCTCGTCGCGCTGACGGGCGCGCCCGCCATCGTGGTGGCGGTGCTGTACGGCTGGTGGGGCGTGGCGGCCGGGGTGGGCACCGGCGTCCTGTGCTACTGGGGGCTGGGGCTGCTGGCCGAGCGGCGGCTGGCCGCCCGGGGCCCCGAGCTGCTGCACATGATGCGTACGGGCCGCCGCCCCGACGGAGGAGCCGGCACGGCGTTCAAGATGCCGGACATGCCCAAGGTCCAGCGGGTGATCGTCATGACCTGCTGGTCGCTCGGCGCCATCCCGCTGTTCCCGCAGGGGATCGTGGCCGGCATCTTCGTGAACAACGGCATGCTGGAGCACTCGTGGTTCCTGGCCACGTACATGGAGCCGGGGCTGCGCGCGCCGACCGTCGCGGTCATGATCGTCCTCGGCGTGGCCATGTACGGCACGGGCCTGTGGCTCACCTATCGCGCCAAGCGCCGCGCGGGCGCGGCCACCGGGTGAAGCGGCTTCCGTCCGGCTCGTGCGGACCGCGAAGGTGATCTACCTGACGGCACGACCGGCCTGGTCGAGGAGCCTGCAGAAGTGCCTGGTCCGTGGCGGAGCGGTCGAGGTCCTGCTGATCGACCCGCAGGGCACGGTGCCGGAGGAGGCGATGACGACGGGAGAGTTCGGGCGCATGTGGGAGGTCAGCCGGGTGGCGGAGGAGGCGGGCCGGAGTCCACGCGGGGAAGCCTGACCCGCAATGGAGCTGTATACGATAAGTCATCAAATGAGTGGCATGACGCTGGGCGCGGCCCATCAGACATTACGCGACGAGGTCACCGAGGAGCTGCGGCGCCGCATACTCTCCGGCGAGCTCGCCCAGGGCGAACGGCTGGTCGAGGACCGGCTGGCCGCCGCGCTCGGCGTCTCGCGCAATCCGGTACGCGAGTCCATCCGGGTGCTGGCCGCCGAGGGCTTCATCGAGGTCGTCCCCCGGCTCGGCGCCACGGTCGCCCGCCTGTCCGCCGAAGAGGGCGAGGAGCTCTTCGACGTGCGCATGGCGATCGAGGGGCTCGCGGCCCGGCTGGCGGCGCGCAGGCGTGATCCGGCCGCCGCCGAGCGGCTCCGGCAGGTGCTCGAGCAGGCCAGGCAGGCGGTGGAAGCCGGGCGCCTGGAGCGGGTGGCCGACCTCAACACCGCCTTCCACCTGGCCGTGGGCGAGGCTGCGGGCAACTCCTACCTGAGCCTGATGATGAAGCCGATGCTCCAGCGGGCGCAGTGGGTCTTCAGCCAGACCGCCGCCGCGCGCGGCCCGCACTCCTGGTCAGAACACGTGAGCCTGTACGAGGCCATCGCCGCGGGCGACGAGGACGAGGCGCAGGCCAGGGCGGTCGCGCACGTGGCCGCGGCCAGGAGATCGTTCCTGGTGGCCGTGGGCCGTACAACAAAACACCCGAACGATTAGAAAACGGTCAGATAACAACACAGCGTTATGAAACACTTATGAAATGTCAGGTCTTGTATACAGTCTCCTAAAAGGTTCTACGGAGGCCCCATGAGACCGTCCCCCAGGCTCTTCGCGGCGCTCGCCGTTCTCCCCGTGGCCCTGGCGGCATGCGGCGGAGGCGGATCCACCGGCACGCCCGCCGCACCTCCATCCATCGCCGACGCCACCACCGACAACCGGCCGGTCAAAGCGGGCGGCACGCTCAACATCGCGCTCAACGCCGACCCCGACGCACTCGACCCGAGCTCCGCGACCACGCTGGTGGGTCGCGAGGTCTTCGCGAACATGTGCGAGAAGCTCTACGACATCGACGCGGCGTCGGCTCTGGTGCCGCAACTGGCCGCCGCCCTGCCGGAGGTCTCCGACGACGGCAAGGAGGTGACGATCAAGCTGCGCGAGGGCGTGAAGTTCAACGACGGGACACCGCTCGACGCCGAGGCCGTCAAGAAGTCGCTCGACCGGCACCGCACCTGGAAGAAGTCGGCGCGCCAGGCCGACCTCGCCCCGGTCGACAAGGTCACCGTGGTCGACCCCGCCACGGTCAGGCTCACGCTCTCGCAGGCGTTCACCCCGCTGACCGCGCAGCTCGCCGACCGCGCCGGCATGATCATGTCGCCCAAGGCGCTGGACGAGGCGGGCGACAACTTCGGCGCGAGCCCCGTGTGCGTGGGACCGTTCGCGTTCGCCGGCCGCACCTCCGGCAGCCAGATCGTGCTGGAGAAGGCGCCCGACTACTACGACGCGGCCAAGGTCAAGCTCGACAAGCTCGTCTACAAGATCATTATCGACCCCAACGTACGGGCCGCCAACCTGAAGTCCGGCGACGTTCAGGTGGCCGACCAGCTCGCCACCACCACGGTCAAGGGCGTGCAGGCCGACCCCAACCTGAAGGTCGTGGCGGGCGGCGGCCTCGGCTACTACGGCGTCACGATCAACGTCGGCAACGCCGACGGGGCCACGGAGAAGGCCGGCGCGGTGGACACGGCGCTGGGCAAGAACCCGCAGCTGCGCGAGGCGTTCGAGCTGTCCCTCGACCGCGAGCTGATCAACAAGACCGTCTACAACGGCCTGTACGAGGCCGACTGCTCGCCCCTGCCGCTGGACAGCCCCTACCGGGCGCAGGACCTGCAGTGCTCGAAGCGCGACGTCGCCAAGGCCAAGCAGCTCGTCCAGGCCTCCGGCGTGCCGACGCCGATCCCCGTCAGCCTCAACACGCCCAACGACGCCACCAACATCCGCCTGGCGCAGGTCATCCAGCAGATGGCCAAGGAGGCGGGCTTCAACGTGAGCGTGAAGACGGGCGAGTTCGTCAGCAACCTGGAGCAGGGCAAGGCCGGCGACTTCGACGCCATGCTGGTCGGCTGGTCGGGCCGGGTGGACCCGGACGGCAACCTCACCGGCATGGTCACCAGCCGCGGCGCCAACAACTACAGCGGCATGTCCGACCCGGGCATCGACGACCCGGTCAAGGAGGCGGCCGCAGAGTCGGACACCGCCAAGCGGGCGGAGCTCTACAGCAGCGCGACGAAGAAGATCGCCGAGCTGCGCGGGATCGTGTACCTCTACCACAACAAGTACTACCTGGGCATGAACAAGAACGTCGCCGGAGTCCAGTACTTCAAGGACGGCCTGCCGCGCTTCGTCACCGCCGGGTTCACCTCCTGATGCTCTGGTTCATCCTCCGGCGCTGCGGATCCGCGGTGATCGTCATGTTCCTGGGCAGTGTCCTGATCTTCCTGGGGATCAGGGCGCTGCCCGGCGACCCGGCCACCGTCATGGCGGGACAGGAGGCCTCGCCCGAGGTGGTCGAGGCCATCCGGCAGGAGTTCGGCCTGGACAAACCACTGCCCGCACAGTACGTCGACTACATCGGCCAGACCCTGACCGGCAACCTCGGCCGCTCCACGCAGGACCAGCTCCCGGTGATCGACATCATCGCCGAGCGGCTGCCGGTGACGCTGGAACTGTCCGCCCTCGCCATGCTGGTCGCGATCGTCATCGGCGTGGGCGCGGGCATCGTGGCGGCGGTGCGCCGCGGCAAGGTCGCCGACTACGTCGCCACCGGGTTCGGCCTGGCCGGGTTGTCGGTGCCGCACTTCTGGCTGGGCCTGCTCGCCATCCTGCTGTTCGCGGTCACCTGGCGGGTGCTGCCCGCCTCCGGATACGTGCCGTTCACCCAGGACCCGGCCGAGAACCTGCAGCGCATGATCCTGCCCGCCCTCGTGCTCGGGACCGGCTTCGCGGCCATCCTGATGCGGCAGACCCGCTCGGCCATGCTGGGCGCGCTGTCGGCCGACTACGTCAGGACCGCGCGGTCCAAGGGCCTGTCGGAGGCCAAGGTCGTGGGCGCGCACGCGCTGCGCAACAGCCTGACGACCGTCGTCACCGTGCTCGGCCTCCAGCTCGGCGCCCTGATCAGCGGCGCCGTGGTGACGGAGCAGATCTTCGTGATCCCCGGGTTCGGCAAGCTGACCGTGGACGCGGTGCTGACCAGGAACTACCCCGTCATCCAGGCCGTGGTGCTGATCACCGTGATCGGCTACGTCGTCGTCAACCTCCTGGTCGACATCGCCTACGCCTTCCTCAACCCGCGGATCAGGCTGTCAGGGGGCTCCCATGACTGAACAGGCCGTCGCGGCGGGCCGGGCCGCCCGCAGGCGCAGGTTGTGGCGGCGCTTCCGGCGGCGGCCGATGCCGATGGCCGGGCTGGTGCTGGTCGCGGGTTTCGTCCTGCTGGCCCTGGCGGGGCCGCTGGTGACCGGCGACCCGGCCGCGCAGGACTACCTGGCCACGCTGGCACCGCCGTCGCCCGCGCACCTGATGGGCACCGACGACCTGGGCAGGGACGCGTTCGCCAGGATCGCGCACGGCGCGCAGGTGTCGCTCCAGGCCGGGGTGCTGTCGACCCTGCTCGCGATGGCGGTGGGCATCCCGATCGGGCTGGTCGCCGGGTTCTACCGGCGCTGGCTCGACCCGGTCGTGATGCGGCTGGTGGACGTGACGCTGGCCTTCCCCTTCCTGGTGTTCGCGGTGGGCCTGGCGGCGATCATCGGGCCGTCACTGAAGGGCGTGGTGCTGGCGCTGGGCTTCTCCCAGCTGCCCGCCGTCGTCCGCATCACCCGGGGCGAGGTGCTGGCGGTCAGGGAGATGGACTACGTGGCGGCGGCCGTCGCCGACGGCGCCGGCGACGGGCACATCATCTTCAGGTACGTGCTGCCCAACTGCGCCAGCCCGCTCATCGTGCAGGCCACGGTGGCGATCCCGGCGGCCATCATCGGCGAGTCCACGCTGTCGTTCCTCGGGCTCGGCGTGCAACCGCCGACGGCCTCGTGGGGAGTGATGCTGACCACCGCGCAGCAGTACCTGAGCGACGCGCCGTGGCTGGCCATCTGGCCCGGCCTGATGATCGCCCTGGCCACGCTCGGCTTCAACCTGCTCGGTGACGGGCTGCGCGACGTACTGGACCCGAGGAGCGGCCGATGAGCCTGCTGGAGATCACCGACCTGACCGTCGGGTTCGACACCGAGGACGGCCTGGTGCAGGCGGTCAGGGACATCTCGCTCACCCTGGACGAGGGCGAGATCCTGGCGTTGTGCGGCGAGTCCGGCTGCGGCAAGTCGGTCACCGCGATGTCGGTGCCCCGGCTGCTGCCGCCCGACACGACCCGGTTGTCCGGCTCGGTGCGGCTGGACGGCCGCGAGCTCACCACGCTGCCCGAGCCGGACCTGCGGCACGTACGCGGCAAGGACGTCTCGGTCGTCTTCCAGGAGCCGATGACCTCGCTCAACCCGTCGTTCAGCGTCGGCTACCAGATCACCGAGGTGCTGCGCAGGCACGAGGGCCTGTCTCGGCGGGCGGCCGGCGACCGCGCGGTCGAGCTGCTGGAGCTGGTCGGCATCCCGGCGGCGGCGCGCAGGATGAAGGAGTATCCGCACCAGCTGTCCGGAGGCATGCGGCAACGCGTGATGATCGCGATCGCGGTGGCCTGCTCTCCCCGGGTCCTGATCGCCGACGAGCCCACCACGGCGCTCGACGTGACGATCCAGGCGGGCGTGCTGGACGTCTTCCGCGACCTGCGCGACCGGCTCGGCACCGCGATCATCCTGATCACGCACGACCTGGGCGTGGTGGCCGACATCGCCGACCGGGCCGTGGTCATGTACGCGGGCCGCGCCGTGGAGCAGGCCACGGTGACCGAGCTGTTCGCGAACCCGCGCCACCCGTACACGCTGGGGTTGATGCAGGCCCTGCCCACCGCCGCGGTCGGCGGGCGGCTGGCCGAGATCCCCGGCATGGTGCCCTCGCCGCTGTCCGACCCCGACGAGTGCGCCTTCCACGACCGCTGCCCGCGCGTCCAGGCCGACTGCCGCCTCTCGCGGCCCTCGCTCGTACGCCAGGCGGAAGGCCATCTGGCGGCCTGCTTTCACCCGGGAGGCACGGAGTGATCCTGCGCATCGACGACCTGGTCAAGCACTACGGCCAGGTGCGCGCCGTGGACGGCCTGTCGCTGGAGATCGGCCAGGGCGAGGTGCTCGGCCTGGTCGGCGAGTCCGGCAGCGGCAAGTCCACGGTGGGCAAGTGCGTGCTGCGCCTGACCGACCCGACCGCGGGCACGATCGAGCTGGCCGGCCGCGACATCACCCGCCTGTCGCGCCGGGCCATGCGCCCGCTGCGCCGGGACATGCACATGGTCTTCCAGGACCCCTTCTCCTCGCTCAACCCGCGCTTCACGATCGAGCAGATCGTCGGCGAGCCGCTGCTGCGGCACAAGGTGGCCGACCGCCGGGGCGCCTCCGAGCGGGTGTCGGCCATGCTGGAGAAGGTCGGGCTGCGGCAGGAGATGCGCTCGCGGTTCCCGCACGAGCTGTCCGGCGGGCAGCGCCAGCGGGTGGGGCTGGCCAGGGCGCTGGTCCTGGAGCCGAAGCTGGTCGTGGCGGACGAGCCGGTGTCGGCGCTCGACGTGTCCGTGCAGGCGTCCGTGCTCAACCTGATCACGGATCTGCAGCGGGACATGGGCTTCTCCTGCCTGTTCATCACGCATGACCTGTCGGTCGTGGAGTTCCTGGCCGACCGGATCGCCGTCATGTACCTGGGCAAGATCGTGGAGTCGGGCCCGAAGGCCGAGATCTTCGCCGCGCCGCGGCACCCGTACACGCAGGCGCTGCTGTCGGCGGCCCCGGTGGCCGATCCGGTGCGGCAGCGCGAGCGGCGCAGGATCGTGCTCGGCGGCGACGTGCCGAGCCCGGTCGATCCGCCCTCCGGGTGCCGGTTCCACACGCGGTGCCCGCTGGCGTACGACGCCTGCCGCACCGACGAGCCCCCCTTGACCGACGCGCGGGGCAACGGGCATCCGGCCGCGTGTCACCTCGTCACGGCGGACCGCATCCCCGACGCGGCCGCTCATCGCTAGAAGGAGAATGGTTTGTTCACCACCAGGCCCGAGCTCTCAGGCGACTTCGGCATGGTCGCCAGCACGCACTGGCTGGCGTCAGCCGCCGGCATGGGCGTGCTGGAACGCGGCGGCAACGCCTTCGACGCGGCCGTTGCCGCCGGGTTCGTGCTGCAGGTCGCCGAGCCCCATCTGAACGGCCCTGGCGGTGAGGTGCCGATCCTGCTGTGGAGCGAGGCCGACCAGAAGGTGTCGGTGGTGTGCGGCCAGGGCGTGGCACCCGCCGCGGCCACGATCGAGCACTACACCGGGCTGGGCCTGGACGTGGTGCCCGGCACGGGGCTGCTGGCGGCGACCGTGCCGGGGGCGTTCGGCGGCTGGATGCTCATGCTGGAGCGCTGGGGCACCTGGTCGCTGGCCGACGTGCTGGCCCCCGCGATCCACTACGCCGAGCACGGCGTGCCGGTGCTGGAGCGGATCTCCGCCACGATCGAGTCGGTCGCGGGGCTGTTCACCGACGACTGGCCGACGTCGGCGGCGACGTGGCTGCCCGGCGGCGCCGCGCCCGCGCCGGGGTCGAAGCTGGCCAACCCGGTGCTGGCCGCCACCTACCGGCGGCTGGTGGCGGAGGCCGAGTCGGCGTCGAGCACCCGCGAGGGTCAGCTCGCCGCCGCCAGGAAGGCCTGGTACGAAGGCTTCGTCGCGGAGGCGATCGCCGAGTTCAGCGCCAAGACGGCCTGGCGCGACAGCTCCGGCGAGGTGCACGGCGGGCTGCTGACCGGCGACGACCTGGCCGGCTGGGCGGCCTCCGTCGAGGATCCCGTGACCTTCGACTACCGCGGGCACACCGTGTGCAAGACGGGGCCGTGGGGGCAGGGCCCGGTGTTCCTGCAGCAGCTCGCGCTGCTGTCCGGGTTCGACCTGGACGCGATGGGATATCTCAGCGCCGACTACGTGCACACGGTGACGGAGGCCGCCAAGCTCGCCTTCGCCGACCGCGAGGCCTGGTACGGCGACGCCGACGTGCCCATGTCCGATCTGCTGGGCGAGGCGTACAACGCGGGGCGGCGCGCCCTCGTCGGCCCCGAGGCCAGCATGGAGCTGCGGCCGGGAGCGCCCGGCGGCCGGACGCCCAGGCTGCCCGTCCTCCCCGCGCCCGGCACCTCCAGCAGCGCCCCCGGCGTCTCCGGCGCGCGCGCCCCGCAGGGTGTCGGCGAGCCCACGGTCGCCAAGAGCGCGGGCGGCGTGGAGGTGACCGCCGCCGACGGCACGGTCAGGGGCGACACCTGCCACGTCGACGTGGTCGACCGGCACGGCAACATGGTCTCGGCCACGCCCAGCGGCGGCTGGCTGCAGAGCTCGCCCACCATTCCCGCGCTGGGCTTCTGCCTGGGGACGCGGGCGCAGATGTTCTGGCTGCAGGAGGGCCTGCCGGCGTCGTTGCGGCCCGGTGCGCGGCCGCGCACCACGCTGTCGCCCTCGTTCGCGCTCAGGGACGGCCGGCCGTGGCTGGCGTTCGGCACCCCGGGCGGCGACCAGCAGGACCAGTGGAGCCCGAACTTCTTCCTCTCCGTCGTGCACGGCGGGCTGAACCTGCAGGAGGCCATCGACGCCCCCATGTTCCACTCCGAGCACTTCCCCAGCTCGTTCTTCCCGCGCGGCTCGCGCCCCGGCGTCCTGCACGTCGAGGACCGCCTCGACCCGGGCGTCGTCGCGGAGCTGCGGCGGCGCGGGCACGAGGTGGAGGCGCAGGGTCCGTGGGCGCTGGGCCGGCTCAGCGCGGTCGCCCGTGACGGCGCCTTCCTCAAGGCCGCCGCCAACCCGCGGGGCGCGCAGGGCTACGCCGTCGGCCGGTGACGCCGGTCGATGAGCCGAGCGGCGTGACCGTCGCTCGGGGAAGCCGCGCCGAGGGCCGGTTGCCGGGTGATCACCTGACACCGGCACGGTGCGCGCCCCCGTAGAGTGGCGGCCTTCGCCCAGCACGGCGGCGCGCGGGACGCGAGGCCGCCGCCGTGCTCCCGACCCGAGGAGTGACCAACCCAGGTGTGCGCTTTCGCCAAGCCGGTGTCCGCGGCCATGTCGGTGTTCGCCGCCGTCGGCCTCTGGCCCGTGAACGCTCACGCGTCGGCCGCTGTCCTCCGGCTCGATTACGAGAACGGCGCGAGCAGCTCGGGGCAGCCGGCGCTGGGGTTCAACGAGTGCTGCAAGCATTCGATCCAGGTCGACGATCTGCCGCGGACCGGCAAGTACGCGATCCGCAGCATCCTGAAGTACGGCGACGCGGCGGTCGCCGGGGGCAGCCGGGCCGAGAGCCATTCGATGAAGGTCAAGGACAGCCACTTCAGGTCCGGCAGGACCGTCTACTACGGGTTCAGCATCTACCTGGCGAGCAGCTGGCAGAGCGACTCCAGGGAGGACATCCTCTTCCAGTGGAAGCCCTGGCGTGACAAGTGCGAGGCCGACAAAGCCCCCAGCGCCTTCCTCACCGTGCAGCCCTCGGGGAAATGGCGGCTCAGGGTCAACTCCGACGGCAACGCCTGCTCGACCCCGGACTCCGTGAAGAAGGTGAGCTTCGACCTCGCCGAGGTGCGGCCGGGGCAGTGGCACGACTTCGTCTTCAGGTTCGCGTGGAGCCACGGCAGTCAGGGCGCCGTCGACGGCTGGTACCAGACCCACAAGAGCCCCGGCTGGCGCAAGGTCGTGACCGCCACCGGGCCCAACACCTTCAACGACGACGCCACGACCCAGGGCTACCTGAAGTGGGGCATCTACAAGCCGGCCTGGAACAGCGGGCCGACCGACGTCACCAGCCGCACGGTCTTCCACGACAACATCGCCGTGGGCAGGTCCTTCGCCGAGGTCGACCCGGCGAAGGGTTAGCACCCCGGTGACCACGGTCCTGGTCTAGGCGACCGTCGCCTCGATCAGGTCGTCCACCACCTCGGCCAGGTCGTTGCCCCTGGAGTGCACCCGGCGCTGGCGCATGGCTCCCGAGCCCTGGCGCAGCAGCCGGTCCAGACCCTCCTGGACGAACGTCAGGTCGCCCGCCTCCGACAGCGCGGGGCGTACGTGCTCGAGGAGGCGCCCGGCCATCACCGGGGCGGGCACGAGCGTGCCGTGCCGCACGTCCATGCTGTCGCCCAGCAGCCCGTCGCGGGCGGCCCGCCAGTAGGCGGCGCGCAGCACCTCGGCGGGGACCGGCAGCCCTCGGTCGCCGCGCCCGACGGCCTCCAGGGAGGTCACGACCAGGGCGCGGATGAGGCCGATCAGGGTGAGGCTGTCGGCCACGTCGAGGGGCACGTCGGCCACCCTGATCTCCACGGTCGGCAACCGCGGCGACGGTCGGGAGTCCCAGAAGACGGTCCTGGAGTCGAGCAGCACGCCCGACTCCGCCAGCGAGCGCAGCGCGAGCTCGTAGTCGCGGTACGACGGGAAGTAGGGGGGCGCGCCGGAGACCGGCCAGCGGCCCCAGCTGATCACCCGCCAGGACGCGTACCCGGTGTCGCGCCCCACGAAGAACGGCGAGTTGGCGGCCAGCGCGATCAGCGTGGGCAACCACGGCCGCAGGTGGTTGCCGACATAGACGGCGTGCTCCTCGTCGGGGACGTCCACGTGCACGTGCAGGGCGCAGATGCTGATCTCGTCCTGCAGCGCGCGGTAGAGCACCCTGCCCTGGTGGTAACGGTCGTCGTCGGTGAGCGGCGGCTGCATGACGTTCCCCAGGACGGGGATGCCGCTCGCGACGACGGCCAGCCCGCACCTGCGGGCCGCGTCCGCCACTTCCTTGCGCACGGTGCGCAGCTGCGAGCCCAGCTCGCTCAGGTCGGCGGACGGCGGCGTGCGTGCCTCCACCTGGAATCGGGTGATTTCTTGCACCACGTCCAGCACGTCCGTGGCCGCGGCCAGGACTTCGGCCGCTCGGGGAGCCACGTGGCGGGTGCGGGGATCGACGACGAGGTATTCCTCTTCGATCCCGATCAACGGAACCATGCCCACACCTCGTTGGGGAGTCCAAAAGCCTCCGTACGAAGTTGTGCCCGTACCGTGCCCTCGGGGAAACCCGTCCGACAGGTGCTTGTCAGATGGGTCCGTAGAGGGCGTAAGAGGCGCGTGTGGCCATGGCCCAGTAGCGGTCGCCGTAGGACCAGTGCCACCACTCCGTGGGATAGTTGACCAGCCCGACGGGCTCCAGCGCGGCGGCGAGGAGCTTGCGGTGGGCGCGGGCGTCGTCGGAGATGGTGGGGGCGGCGGTGTAGCAGGCGCCGTCGCTCTGCTCGGGGTTGTCGTTGACCTGGGTGCCCATGTCATATTCGGTGCCGTTGGGGGCGCACAGGGTCAGGTCGACGGCGGCGCCTGCGGTGTGGGGGGCGACCTCGACGGGAGACACGTAACGGCTCGCCGCGACATAAGACTCGTCGGGCGACATGTCGGGGAACGCCGCCTCCAGCTCCGCCCGGTATTCGTCGAAGATCCGCCGCTGCGTCGCGATGGGGCGGTAGCCCTCGACGATCAGCAGGTGATAGCCGTCGGGCAGCAGGGCTTCCGCCTTCTCCAGGCGGTCGAGCAGGCCGGATCGCAGGTGGGCGTACGCGCCGTCGGCGTCGGCCATGCGCGTGTCCACGCGCAGCCGCCCGCGTACGTCGGTCAGCGGTTCGCCGCACTCCTGCACCGGGACGGAGGCGACACGGGGGTCCGAGATGAGCACGACATCGTTCGGGGACTGCCACATGGGCAGAAATTCTCACACAGTGTCGGAGAAAACCTGTTCCCGGGCCTGTTCCAGCGCCGCCACCAGGGCGCCGCGCAACACCGGGTTGCCGGCGACCCCGGTCGTGACCACGGTGGGCCGGCTGGGGCACACGCGCGCCACCGCCTCCTGCACCTTGGCGGCCAGCCGCGCGCCGCCCGCCCTGCCGACGTCGCCGCTCAGCACGATCAGCCCGGGGTCGAGCACGACCGTCACGGCCGCCGCGCCCACGGCCAGCCGCCGCGCCACCTCGTCCAGATAGCCCTCGTCGCCGCTGCGCACGAGGTCGGGCACCGTGTTGCCGGTCAGCCCGCGCCGCTCGGCCAGGCCGCGCAGGGCGTCGTGTCCCACCAGGCGCTGGAACGAGCCCGACTGCGGCTGGGAGACGTCGGCGGGCAGCGGCTCGCCCGGCACCGGGAGCCAGCCGATCTCGCCCGCTCCCCCGGTGATGCCGCGGTGCAGCCTGCCGCCCAGCATGACGCCGAGCCCCTGGCCGACGCCCGCCCAGATCACCACGAAGTCGTCGTGCCCGGCGGCCGCTCCGTGCTCGTGCTCGGCGAGGGCGACCAGGTTGACGTCGTTCTCGATCGTCACCGAGGCGCCGAGCGTCTCGCGCAGGCTGGCCAGCACGCCGACGTGCCAGGCCGGCAGGTCGTACGACCAGCGCACGTCCCCGCTGACCGGGTCGACCACGCCTCGGGTGCCGATGACGAAGGAGCGCAACCGTGACAGGTCGATGTTCGCCGCGTCGCAGGCCCGCCGCACGGCCGCGTGCACCGCCTCGACCGGATCCCGGCCGTCCGAGGGGTTGAGTGTGATCTCGACCACGGTCCTGCCTGTGATGTCCGCCACACCGACGCGGAGGCTGTCGGGCAGGACCTCGAGCCCGGCGACGTAGGCGCAGGAGGGCACCACGGCGTAAAGGGCGGCGTGTGGCCCCCTGCCGCCTGCCCGCTCCCCCGTGACCTCGACGAGCCCCCGCTCTTCGAGCCTGACGAGGAGCTGACCTGCGGTGACCTTGGACAGCCCGGTCCGTTCCCCGAGCTGGGCGCGGGTGAGGGGGCCGTCTCCGATGAGCAGTTCGAGCGCCGCCCGGTCGTTCAGCCGGCGCAACAACCGAGGGGTTCCCGGGTCTCGGCTCATCGACGTGGCCCCTCTCGTCACGATCGGCTAACGGGCGTTTTATTAAGGAAAGTTTCTTGTTAGTTTATCAGCATCGTTCGGCATTGACGATCAGCCTGGTGCGGACCGTAGGCCGGCACCCGGGAAGGGAGAACCCTGTGAGGATCGCGAAGATCACAGCCACCACGGTCACCACGGCCGCCCTGGCCCTGGGCCTGGCAGCCTGCGGGTCCGGCGAGACGCCTGAGTCCTCACCGAGCGCGGCCGCCGCGAGCGGGCCCAAGTACGCCGGCAAGACCCTGACCTTCTGGCGCCTGGGCGACACCAACCCCGACGCCCAGAAGTACACCGACCAGCTGGTCGCCGAGTTCGAGAAGCAGACCGGCGCCAAGGTGAAGGTCGAGTGGATTCCATGGGCCCAGGTCAACGACAAGTTCACGGCCGCGGCGGCGGGCGGCGCCGGCCCCGACGTCACCGAGATCGGCAACGACCAGGTCCCGCTCTGGCAGAGCCAGGAGGCGCTGGAGCCGGTCACCGACATCGTGGCCTCGGGCGACCAGGCCCAGATCCCGAAGAACCTGATGGGCCTGGAGACCATCGACGGCGAGACGTACGCCGTGCCGTGGGGCGGCGGCACCCGGGCGGTGCTCTACCGCGCCGACTGGTTCAAGGAGCTCAAGATCGAGGTGCCCAAGACCTGGGACGAGCTCGTCGCCGCCGCCAAGAAGATCCAGGCCGAGAAGGGCTCCGACGTCGACGGCTTCGCCTTCAACGGCGGCTCCGACGCCAACCACCTGCTCGGCGCCCTCTCCTGGACCGCCGGCGGCGAGTACGCCGTCAAGGAGGGGGACAAGTGGGTCGGCAAGCTGACCGAGCCGGGCTTCAAGACCGGCTTCGCGCAGTACACCGGCCTGGTCACCGACGGCCTGTCCAGCAAGTCACGCCTCAACCAGAACACCAGCGAGATCCGCACCCGCTTCGCCAACCACAAGGTCGGCATGTACCTCACCGCCGCGTGGGACCTCGCCGGAATCGAGGAGGACAGCAAGGGCAAGCTCAAGGGCGACAAGCTCGCCTTCTTCGCCCTCCCGTCCCAGTCGGGCGGCGAGGCGCAGGCCTTCCTCGGCGGCAACGACATCGCCGTCTGGGGCACCTCGGAGGAGAAGGACGCGGCCAAGGAGTTCGTGAAGCTGGCATCCGGCAAGGAATGGGGCGTCAAGTACGCCACCGACGGCGGCCTGCTCCCCGTCTATCCCGAGGCCCTCGCCAAGCTGGCCGAAGACCCGGTGCAGGCGCCGTTCGCCGCCGCCTTCGCCAAGGCCAAGGCCTTCCCCGCCGATCCGCAGTGGACCGAGGCCAACGAGACCAAGGCGGTGCTGCAGAACGCCGCCCGCAAGGTCATCGAGGGCAAGGCGTCCGCCGACGAGGCGCTGGCCGCGGCCAACAAGGAACTCGAAGACATCCTCAACGCCTCCTGAGCCTATGACGAACACGTCAACGCTTTCCCGGGGCGGAGGCCGCTCCTCCGGCCCGGGACCGCGCCGCCCGAGCCCGCCGCGCAAGGCCAGCGGGCTGCCCGCGTGGTCCATCCCCTACGTCCTGCTCGTCCCCGGCCTGCTGGTCATCGGCGCGCTGCTGCTCTACCCGCTGATCCAGATGGCGATCATCGCCTTCCAGAAGGTGGGCCTGGTCCAGATCTCCGGCAAGAAGCCGGCCACCTGGGTCGGGCTGGACAACTTCACCGCCTTCGTCGACAACGACATCTTCTGGTCCTCGCTCCGCAACACGGTGGTGTTCGCCGTGATCGCGGTGCCGCTCACCCTCGTGCTCGGCACCGCCGTCGGCGTGCTGCTGCACCGGCTCGGCAAGAAGATGTCGCTGTTCGTCATCATCGGCATCATGTTCGCCTGGGCGGTGCCGCCGGTGGCGCAGGGCGTGATCTGGCGCTGGTTGTTCGACGCCGAGGCCGGCATCGTCAACTGGGCGCTCAACCTGCTGCCCGACTGGCTCTCCACCGCCCTGTTCGGCCGGGCCGACTGGACCGGCGAGCCCTGGCTCAACGACGCCTGGTCCATCTACATGGTGCTGGTCATCTGCGTGGTCTGGGCAGGCTTCCCGTTCGTCGCCGTCTCGGTGCTGGCCGGGCTCAAGGGGGTCCCCGCCGAGCTCTACGAGGCCGCCAGGGTCGACGGCGCCGCCCCGTGGCGGACGTTCTGGAGGATCACGTTCCCGCTGCTGAAGCCGGTGTTCGCGGTGCTGACCGTGCTCTCGATCATCTGGGACTTCAAGGTCTTCTCCCAGCTCTACGTGCTGGCAGGCACGAACAACCGGGAGGCCTACAACCTGTCGATGTACGCGGTGACCGAGGCGTTCAAGGCCCCGCCGAAGATGGGCTCGGGCGCGGCCATCGCCCTCGTGCTGACCGTGATCCTGCTGATCGTCACGGCGGCCTACATCCGGCAGATGTTCAAGCAGGAGGACACGTGATGACCCCGCTGGCCCGCAGACGCCTGGGCAAGGTCACGCTCAACACGCTGGGCGTGCTGGTCTTCGTGGTGGCCACCTTCCCCGTCTACTGGATGGTCTCCACCGCCTTCAAGGCCAACGACCAGATCTTCACCACCGACTTCATCCCGTTCCCGACGCACTTCACCTTCGAGCACGTGCAGCGCGTGCTCTCCGAGGGCGTGGCCGGGCACTCCATCTGGCTCTACATGCGCAACAGCGCCATCGTCGCGCTCGGCACGATCCTGATCGGAGCCGTCTTCGCGCTGCTGTCGGCCACGGCGGTGGCCCGCTTCAGGTTCAAGGGCCGCACGCCGTTCCTCGCGCTGCTGCTCGTCGTGCAGATGATCCCCGCCGAGGCGCTGGTCATCCCGCTGTTCCTGAGCGTCAAGCGGCTGGGCCTCTACGACCAGCTGCTCGGCCTGATCGTCACGCAGGTGGCGCTGACCCTGCCGTTCGGGATCTGGATGCTCCGCACGTTCGTCGCCGCGGTGCCCAAGTCGCTGGAGGAGGCGGCCTGGATCGACGGGGCAGGCCGGTTCACCACCTTCTGGAAGGTGCTCTTCCCGCTGGTGGCCCCCGGGCTCGTCGCGACCAGCATCTTCTCGTTCATCACCGCGTGGAACGAGCTCATCATGTCGCTGTACCTGATCAGCGACCCGACCAAGTACACCATGCCCGTCGCCCTGCAGTACTTCTTCGGCCAGAAGGGCACCGACTGGGGCGCCATCATGGCCACCTCCACGATGATGACCATCCCCGTCGTCATCTTCTTCCTCGTCGTCCAGCGCCGCATGGTCTCCGGCCTGGTCGCCGGGGCCGTGAAGGGCTGACGTCCGCATCCGTACGGCACGCCGTGCCGTACTCCGCCCTGCCGGAAAACGGCCGGCCCGCTCCCCGCGGACGATCCGGGAGATCCCGGCCTGGACCCTTCCGCTTCGCGGGACGTTTCGCCCGGACCGCACCCGTCGATCCACGCACCGCTGCACGGCGGTTCGCTTCCGCCCCGAGGCACGTGCCCGGGGTCTCCAACGAAAGGAAGGTCCGATGAGCCAGAGTGATCGGGGGCTGCGCCGCCTCGCGGCCGGCACGCTGCTCGCCGCTTTCCAGGGCACCACGGCGCCCGAATGGGTGCTGCGCGAGCTCGAGCACGGTCTCGGCGGTGTCACACTCTTCGGCTTCAACGTGGCCGAGCCCGGCCAGGTGCGCGACCTGACCACCACGCTGCGCGCCGCCGGTGAGCCCGTCATCTCGCTCGACGAGGAGGGCGGGGACGTGACGCGGCTGGCGTACCACGTCGGCAGCCCGTACCCGGGGAACGCGGCGCTCGGCGCGGTGGACGACGTCGAGCTGACCCACCGCGTGCACCAGGCGATCGCCGCCGAGCTGGCCGCCTGCGGCGTGAACCTGAACATGGCGCCGAGCGCGGACGTCAACACCGAGGCGGACAACCCGGTGATCGGCACCAGGTCGTTCGGCACGGACGCGGAGCTGGTCGCCAGGCACACGGTGGCGGCCGTACGGGGTCTGCAGGCGGGCGGCGTGGCCGCCTGCGTCAAGCACTTCCCGGGCCACGGCGCCACCCGGGTGGACTCCCACCTCGCGGTACCGGTCGTGGACGTCGGCCTGGACGTGCTGCGGGAGCGCGAGCTGGCCCCGTTCCGCGCGGCGATCGGCGCCGGGGCCAAGTCGGTGATGACCGCGCACGTGGCGGTGCCGGCGGTGACGGGCGACGCCCCCGCCACGCTGTCCGGACCCGCGCTGACCGGGCTCTTGAGGGGCGAGCTCGGCTACGACGGCGTGGTCGTCACCGACGCGCTCGACATGCACGCCATCACCAAGAGCGTGGGCCTGGCCGGGGGCGCGGTGCTGACGCTCGCCTCCGGCGCCGACCTGCTCTGCCTCGGCCCGCTGCCCACCTACGACGACATCCAGGCGATCATCGCGGCGATCGTCACCGCCGTGCGCGAGGACCGGCTGCCGCTGGAGCGGCTGGAACAGGCCGCGGAGCGGGTGGCGGCGCTGCGCGCCTGGTTCGGCGGGCCCCACGTGGCGGCGGCGGAGCAGAACGGCGTCGGCCTGCACGCCGCCCGCCGCGCCGTACGGCTGACCGGCGCCCCGGAACCTCTGGTCGAGCCCCTGGTGATCGAGGTGGACACGCCGCCGACGATCGCCGTGGGCGACGTGCCCTGGGGCGTGGGCCCGTGGCTGCCCGAAGCGGAGATCGTCAGGGTCGGGCCCGCGGCCGCGGACGTCCCCGTGCTGCTGGCCAAGGCCGCGAACCGGTCGCTGGTCGTGGTGGTCAAGGACGCGCACCGCCACCAGGCCAGCCAGGACCTGGTCTCCGCGCTGCTGGCGGCCCGCCGCGACACCACGGTCATCGAGATGGGGCTGCCCGTGTGGCAGCCTGGCGGCGCCGCCTACATCGCGACGTACGGGGCCGCCAGGCCCAACGCCCAGGCCGCCGTCGAACTGCTCGGCGGACGCTAGACGGCCGCGGCCGGCCCCGTCCGGCTTCGGGCGGGTCGGGCCTAGGAGGCGAGCAGGGCCTCGCGGGCCTGGTCGAGCGCGGCCAGCACGGCGCCGCGCAGCACCGGGTTCTGGCCGGTCACCATGGTGGTGACGACCTGGGGGCGCACCGGGCAGATGCGGGCCACCGCCTCCTCCACCCGGGACGTGAGGGCGGCGCCGCCCGCGTGGCCGACCACGCCGCCCAGCACCACCAGGCCGGGGTCGAGGATCACGCACACCGCGGCCACGCCCAGGGCGAGCCGGTCGGCGATCTCGGAGAGCAGCGGCTCGCCCTCGGCGCCCGCCGCCACCGCGACCTGGACGCACTCGCCCGCGCTGCCGGCCGCGAAACCGTGGCCACGAGCCAGCTCGGTCACCGCCTCGGCGCTGACCAGCGACTGCAGGCCGCCCGCCAGCGACGGCAGGCGCCCCGGCATGGTGCGGATGTCCTCGGGCAGCGGGACGCCGGGCACCGGCAGGTAGCCGATCTCGCCGGCGCTGCCGGCCCGCCCCCGGTGCAGCTTGCCGCCGAGCATGACCGCGAGACCGAGCCCGCGGCTCGCCCACAGCAGCACGAAGTCGTCGATCCCCTGCGCCGCGCCGTCGACGCGCTCGGCGATGGCGGCGAGGTTGACGTCGTTCTCGATGGTCACCTCCCGCCGCAGGTCATCGGCGAGGGCTTCGTGGATGCCCTCGTGCCAGCCGGGCAGGTCGAACGAGAAGCGCACGTCGCCGCTGCGCGGGTCGACCACGCCGGGGGTGCCGATCACGACGCCGCGCAGCCTGGCCAGGCTGACCTTGGCGCTGCGGCAGGCCTTGGCGATCGCGTCGTGCACCACGGAGACCGGGTCGTCGTCGCCCTGGGGATCGACGGTGACCTCGGCGATGGTGCGGCCGTGGATGTCGGCGACCGCGGCGGAGATCAGCTCGGGCCCGACCTCCAGGCCGGCGACGTACGCGCTGGAGGGGATCACGGAGTAGAGGGCGGCGTTGGGGCCGCGCCCGCCGGCCTGGGTGCCGACCACCTCGACCAGGCCGCGCTCCTCCAGCCTGGCCAGCGTCTGCGAGGCCGTGACCTTGGACAGGCCGGTCAGGTCGCCGATCTGCCCGCGGGTCATGGGGCCGGTGGCCAGCAACAGCTCCAGCGCGGCCCGGTCGTTGATCTCCCTCAGCAGCCTGGGCACACCAGGGCGTCGCTCCACGCGGAATTCCCCACCCGTCAATCGAAAAGGTTGTTAGAAGTTTAGCGCCGGGCGCCCGTTCTGACGGCCTTGCGACCTACCAGTCTTGACCAGGAGGGATAATCAAGAACATGCGCCTTTCCGCTCGTGTCGACTACGCCCTCCGCGCCGCCGCCGAACTCGCCGCAGCCGGTGCCGGCCCGACTACTGTGGGCGAGCTCGCCAAAGAGCAGGACATGCCCCCCAAATATCTGGAGAACATCCTGCTGCAGATGCGCCGCGCCGGGTTGGTGCGCGGGCAGCGGGGGCCGGAGGGCGGTTACGTGCTGGCCCGCGCCGCCGCCGAGATCTCCCTGGCCGACGTGATCAGGGCGGTGGACGGCCCGCTCGCCAACGTGCGCGGCGAGCGGCCCGAGCATGTCGGCTACCGAGGGCCCGCTGAGTCGCTGCAGCAGGTGTGGATCGCGCTGCGGGCCACCGAACGCTCCATCCTGGAGGAGGTCACGCTGGAGCAGGTCGCCTCCGGCACGCTGCCCGAGCGCATCCGGCTGCTCGCCTCCGACCCCGCGGCCTGGGACTGAGCGCCCGCCCACCCCCGACCCGCCGCCTCGACCTGACCGCCCGCGTCAGGCGCGCAGCCGGCTCGCCGTCCAGAACAGCGCGAGCGCGGCCAGTTCGGCCACGGCCGCGGCGGCGGGCAGCCAGCCGCTGCCGTGGGCGTCGAGCACGAGCCCGCCGAGCGCCCCGCCACCCGACACCCCGACATAGACGGCGCTGCTGTTGAGCGCGAGCGCCTGCGGCGCGGCGGGGCCCGCCATCGCGAGCAGCCGGGTCTGCGCGGGCGGCGGGATCCACCACGACACGGCCGCCCACAGCGCCAGCAAGGGCAGGAGCGCGAGCAGCGTCATCGGCCGCAGGAGCCAGCAGGCGGTGAAGGCCGCCATCACCGCCGTGAACCCGGCGATCCCGGCCATCAGCGCCCGGTCCGCGCCCCACCGGTCGGCGGCGCGCCCCCCGAACTGCCCGCCCACCAGCCCGGCCAGCCCGGCCATGGCGAAGACCCAGCCCAGCTCGGCGGGCCCGGCCCCGGCCAGATCGCGCAGGAACGGCGCGAGGTACGTCATCAGCATCATGCTGCCCAGGACGATGGCCACGATCCCGAGCAGGCCGACCAGCACCCGGGGCCGGGCCAGCGGGGCCAGCCGGCGCCCCATGGGCATGGCCTCCCCCGGCGGCGGCTCGGGCAGCGTGAGCCTGGTCGCCACGAGCGCGGCGAGCCCCAGCAGCCCGCCGGCCACGAACGTGGCCGGCCAGCCGAACGCTCCTCCCACCCAGGTTCCGATGGGCACGCCCAGCATCAGGGAGCCGGTCAGCCCGCCCATCACGAGAGCCAGGTAGCGTCCCTGGCGTCCTTCCGGGGCCATGGAGGTCGCGATGGCGTACGCGGCCGGCACGACGGCCGCCGCGGCGAGCGCCGCCAGCACCCGCAGGCCCATGAGCACGGCGTACGAGCCGGCGAACGCGGCCGCCCAGTTGGCGGCCACGAAGAGCGCCAGGGCGCCGGTGATCAGCCCGCGCCTCGGCCAGGTGGCGGTCACCACGGACGCCACGGGCGCCCCCAGCGCGAAGGCCAGGGAGAACACGGTGACCAGCTGCCCGCCGGCCGCCTCGCTGACGCCGAGATCGGCGGAGATGGCCGGCAGCACGCCCGCGACCACGTAGTCGTCGGTGGCGAAGGCGAACGTGGTGAAGGCCAGCGCGAGCAACCATGCGGGCACGCGGGCACGCTGCCGCACGTCAACGGACATGGGGATCCCCTTGATTAAGGTAACAGTCGTTGCCCGGATAGGGTAACAGTCGTCACCTCAATGACGTCAAAGGAATAATCAGCCCATGGCCAGGACCGCCGACCCCAACCGCCGCGCCGAGCTGCTCGACCGGATCGTCGACTATCTGGCGGGACACGGCCTCTCGACGCTCTCGATGCGGCCGCTGGCCGAGCATCTGGGCAAGTCCACGCGCGTGCTGACGCACCACTTCGCCGACAAGGACGAGCTTCTCTCGGCCACCATGGAGCGCCTCGACGAACGGCACCGCGCCTGGTTGCGCTCGCTGCCCGGCTGGGCGGGCTCCGACAGCGTGGGCACGATCATCCGCCGCACCTGGGACTGGCAGTCCTCGGAGGACAACCTGCCCATCGCGCGGCTCGTCCACGAGATCGAGGGGCTGGCCGCGGGCGGGCGTCTGCGCGGCCACGTCCCGCGGCTGCTGGCGGACCGGTCGGAGTTCGTGGCAGGGCTGCTGCGCGAGCGGGGCGTGCCCGAGGCCGACGCGCTGCGCATCTCCACGCTGGCCAACTCGGCCTACACCGGGCTGCAGATCGACCTGCTCACCACCGGCGACAGGGGGCGCGTCGAGGAGGCACTCGACCAGCTCTGCGCCCTGGTGGACGAGTGGGTCGCCACACACCGGAGGTGAAGGCGACACGGATGAGCGCCCTCTGGCGGAGGTCCGGCAAGCCCGCTCTCCGGAGCGGCGCAGGCTGACGAGGCGCCACGCGACCTTGTCCGGGCCGGAACGGAATCTCCGGGATTCGTGACCCCGTTGCCGATCTCCGAAATCACCGTACGCGATCAGGGCGAATCGATGAGAGCAGAGGTGAGTCCCGGGATCGACCGGCGTGGTGGGTCTTGTGTGGCTGGATCCGCAGTCTGCCCGAGAGGTGCCCGAGCTGACCAGGCGGGCCCGCGACCGCCCTCGGGCGGGCATCGAATCGACGGCCGGCCGGATCATCCACCGCACGGGCATCCGCCGCAGCAGCCACAAGAGCATCCGCGCCACCCACATAGGTCACTGCCTGGCCGCCACCGCGATCAACCTCATCCGCCTCGACGCCTGGCGACAGGACCATTGACCCGAGCCGACCCGTGTTACTCACCGGCTTCTCCAGCCCACCCCCATGAAAGATCGGCAACGGGTCATTCGTCACGGGGATTTACGGGTGAACCAGAGCGCGACGTCGTCCAGCTCGGCGGCCGGGCCGTCGGCCAGCGTGCGGACGGGCCGGCCCGTGGCGTCCATCAGGACGACGTCGGTGTTCCCGCCGCCGCCGGGCACGGTCGCCAGGAAGTGCCGCCCGTCCATCCAGCCGTTGAAGCTCCCGCCCTCCGGCAGCCGGGCGACGCCCTTCCTGTCGCCGCTCGCTTCATCCCAGAAGCAAATATTTCGCGTATTGTCCGGGCACTTCGTGGCAAACACCGCCCCGAGGCTCATACGCGCCACTCCGCCCGCCGCCACCTCGCCCACGTCGGGAAAGGCCCGCAGCTCCTTGCCGTCCAGGGCCAGCACCTTCACGACCCCGCCCGGCGCCCCGTACACCACGCTCCTGGCGTCCGCGCCCCACGCGTACCTCGGCTGACCCGCGACCGCCACCCGCGTGACCCTGACCGTGCCGGCCACCGGGTCCACGACCGCGAACCCCACGGCCCTGGCCGGCTCGCCCGGCTCGACGACGGTCGCGAGCAGCCGCCGCCCGTCAGGGGACCAGGCCGGCCAGAACAGCGTGGCGGGCTTGTCGACGGTGCGCAGGTCACGGTCGCGGCCGGTGGCCACCTCGCGCAGCCGGATGGTCTCGAAGTCCGTCCGCTGGAGCCGTATCGAGGACAGGGAGGCCACGTAGCCGCCGCCCGGCGAGACGATCGGCTCCTCCAGGCTGCCGAAGAAGGCGAAGCGCCGCGTGGCCGGATCGCGCACGTACGACCCCGTCCGCCCCTTGCGATGGTCGTGGTAGGAGGAGACCCACACGGGATCGGCGGGGTTCTCGTGAACGGTGATGCCGGTGTCCGGGAGCTCGAGCTCCGACACCGAGGTGGGCGGCATCGGCCCGGACCTCGGCGCCGGCGGGAGCCCGGCGGACGTGACGGGAGGGGGTGACGGCCGGGTGAGCAGCACCGCGGCCGTGACAGCGACCGCGACCGCAACTGCGACCGCCACCGTGACCACCGCTGTGACGGGCGGCCGTCCCGGACGGAGGGAGGGCGGCGCCGCCGACTGCCGCCCTTCCGCCAGCAGCCGCCGCTCAGGCACGCGGTGCCCGAGCAGCGTGAGCAGCGCCTGCGTGGCCGTCGGCCGCTCGCCGGGGTCCTTGGCCAGGCATCGCACCGCCAGCTCGCGCAGCGCGCCCTCAAGCTCTCCCAGAGCGGGCTCGGCCCGTGTGATGCGGTGGATGAGCGCCGGCAGCGGGCCCGTGCCGAAGGGCGGGCGTCCCGTCGCGGTGGCCACCATGGTCGAGGCCCAGGCGAACATGTCGGCCGGCGCTCCCGCGGCACCCCCGCCGAACTGCTCCGGAGCCATGTACGGAGGCGTGCCCTCGATGACGTCGCCGTCGTGCTCCAGCTCCTCCACGGCGCGGGAGATGCCGAAGTCGATCACCCGAGGGCCGTCCCTGCTGAGCAGCACGTTGCCGGGCTTGAAGTCGCGGTGCACGACGCCGGCCTGGTGGATGGCGGCCAGCGCGGTCAGCGTCCCGATGGCGAGCCTGCGCAGCTCCGCCCCGCGCAACGGGCCGCGTTCCTGGATCACCTGGGCCAGCGAGGGCCCGTCGACGAACTCGCTGACCACGTACGGCAGGCCACCGCTCTCGCCGCCGGCCAGCACCTGAGCCGTGCAGAACGCCTTGACCCGGCGCGCGTACCCCGCCTCCTGCCGGAAACGATCGAGCGCGCCGGGATCGTCGAGCCCCGGCCCGAGCAGCTTGACCGCGACCCGCCTTCCCTCGGGCGACTCGCCGAGGTAGACCACGCCCTGGCCGCCCTCCCCCAGCCGGCCCACGATGCGGTGACCGCCTACTTCGCGGGGGTCGCCCGCGACCAGCGCCTTCATCGACCGGGGAAGCGGGCGAACCGGAGGAGGCCGCTCCCGGGCTCGACGTCGGCCAGCACGCGCTGGGTCGTGCCGAGGAGGTCCACGACCTTGACGGTGGCGGCCCCCTTCTTGCCCGGCTCCTGGATCAGGAGGTGCTTGTCGGTGAACCAGCCGAGCAGGCTCGATTCCTCGGCCTTGACGGGCACCGTCGCCTGGCGCGCGCCCGTCGCGGAGTTCCACACGCAGATCTCCTTCTCGCTGGGGCAGAAGGTGACGAAGCTCTTGCCGGACGGGGAGAACCAGTCGCGGTCGCGGGGCGCGCCCACCCAGTGCAACGTCTTGGTGACCTGGCCTGACATGTCAAAGTATTCGATGCCGTGACGCTTGCCGTCGCCGTATCCCCTGGCGATCGAGCCGTCCGGCGTGAAGGTGAAGCTGAACGCCGCGTCGTCGAAGTACTCGGTCTCGACGTGCACCGCCTTCCTCGTGGCCAGGTCGACGACCACGAAACCCACGACCCTGCGCGGCTCGCCGGCGTCGATGACCGACATGAGCACCCGGGCGCCGTCTCTGGACCACACGGGAGTCATGGTCTGCAGCGGTTTCTTGACTGTGGTGACGACGAACGACTCACCTGTGGACAACCTGGTCAGCTTGACGTGGTCCATCTCGGAGTTCTGGAACTTCAGAAAGGGGTTGAGCGCCACCCAGTCGCCGCCGGGCGCTAGGGCTGGCTCCTCGGCCGTCCCCACCGCCTTGAAGGCGCCCCCACGCTCCCTGACGTAGGCCGTGAACTTCCCCTTGGCCTCCAGGTAGGACGCGGCGCGCACCGGATCGCTGGGATGCTCGTGCAGGGTGGCTCCGATGGTCGGCAGCTCGGTGTCGGTCGCCGCCTTCTTCTCGACCTCCTCCAGCGGGGCGACCGTGGCCGACGCGCTGACCGTGGGCTGCGCGGCGGGCCCGCCGGGTGAGCTGGTGGCGGCCACGCCCCGCACGGGCGTGCCGGTGTCCACCAGGGCGTAGACGCCGATCCCCGAGACCAGCGCCCCGGCGGCGAACGCGGCCACCAGCGCGAGCACGCGCGGGCGCGCCTTGGGTGGCTCCGCGACGCCGGCCGCCTCGACCTGTCCGGTGAGGAACGACGTCTGCCCGACCAGGCGCAGCAGCGCCTCGCTGGCCGTGGGCCGGGCCGCCGGTTCCTTGGCCAGGCACGCGGCGATCAGCCCGTGCAGCTCGCCGAGGTCGGGCAGATCAGGCTCGCCGCCGGTGATGCGGTCGACGGTCGCCGCCATCGAACCGCCCTCGAACGGCGACGCCCCCGTGACGGCGAACACCATGGTCGCCGCCCAGGAGAACACGTCGGCGGGCGGACCGCCCTCGGCACCGCGCAGCCGCTCGGGAGCGGTGTAGGCGGGAACCCCGACCGTGCGGGTGGCGGTCGCCGCCTCCGCCAGGGCGCGCTCGAGGCCCAGATTGATCACCCGTGGCCCGTCGGGGCCGAGCCGCACGTTGGCCGGGCTGATGTCCCCGTGGACGAACCCCTCCTGGTGGATCGCGACCAGCGCGGTGATCGTGCCGGCCGCCAGCCGGTGCAGCGCCACGCCGTCGAGCCCGCCGCCGGCCTCCTGCAGCGCCGGGCCGTCGACGAACTCGCTGACGACGTACGCCCGGTCATCGAGCACTCCCGTCGACAGGACCTGCGCGGTGCTGACCGCGGCGACCCCGCGCAGGGGCTCCATCGCGTGCAGGAAGGGGGTGGGATCCAGCTCCGCCGGCAGCAGCCGGATGAGCACGGCCTCGCCGGTGGGCGCGCGCCCGGCGTAGACGCCGGAGCCCAGCCGTCCGGTCACCCGGTGACCGGCCACCTCGGTGGGGTCGCCGTCGCGTAAACCCGAGATCTCTGGCATGCCGCAGTCAGCCTCCTGACACGTCCGCTCCCCGATCTTCATTATGGTCACCGAGGGCGCGGAACGAACGCTTCCTAGACTGGAAGGATGCCTGAAGGAGATGCCGTCCATCGTACGGCCGGCCGCCTGCGAGGCGCCCTGGACGGGCACGTGCTCACCAGGTCGGACTTCCGCGTGCCCAGGCACGCCACCGCCGACCTGACCGGGCGCGCCGTCGTCACCACGGTGTCGCGGGGCAAGCACCTGCTCACCCGCGTGGAGGGCGACCTGACCGTGCACACCCACCTGAGGATGGACGGGAGCTGGGTGGTGACACCGGCGGGGCGGCGCACCCCGCCCGGCGACCTGGTCAGGCTGGTTCTGGCCAACGAGCGCTGGCAGGCTGTGGGGCTCAGGCTCGGCATGGTGGATCTCGTCAGGACGGATGAGGAGGCACGTCTGGTCGGGCACCTCGGCCCGGACCTGCTGGGGCCCGACTGGGATCCGGATGAGGCCGCACGGAGACTGCGAGCGGAGCCCGGCAGACCCATCGGGGAGGCGCTGCTCGATCAGCGCAACCTGGCCGGGATAGGCACGATCTATCGAGCCGAGACCCTGTTCCTGCGCGGGATCTGGCCGTGGCGAACGGTCGGGGAGGTCGAGGATCTGGAAGGGCTCGTGTCACTGGCGCAGCGGATCATGGCCGCCAACGCGCATCATCGATCTCCTGCGGGCACGGTGACCACAGGCGACCGCCGCCCGGCGAACCGGACATGGGTCTACGGCAGGGCGGGGAGGCCCTGTCGCCGATGCGGCACCCGCATCAGCCGCGGGGAAATGGGGACAGGCCCACAGGAACGGCTGATCCTGTGGTGTGCCGGCTGCCAACCGCGTTAGGCGGCCACCATGTCCTTGACTTCGGGGAACACGGACTCGGGGATCGATCCGGGGACCGACTCCGACAGGGGCAGACGCTCGTGCTCGGGCACGTCGGCAAGCACGGGGGCAGCCTGGAGCTCCGCCAGCGCGAACTGATCGGAAACTTCACGCAACACCTGCGAAAGGGGCACGCCGAGTGCGCCGCAAATGGATGCGAGCAGCTCGGACGAGGCCTCCTTCTGCCCGCGCTCCACCTCGGACAAGTAGCCGAGCGAAACACGTGCGAGGGTGGACACCTCGCGCAGCGTGCGTCCCTGCCGCACCCGCAACCGCCTCAGCACGTCGCCGAGCAGCTGACGCAGCAGAATCATCTGTCGCTCCCTCCCCGGCGCGGATGTCTTCACCACGCCCCGCGCGATCGGTTCGTGCCGAACATTGGTCTTCTTCGCTTCGTACATACTCCTCGCCGTCATCACTGGGCGCGGCCGGCCAGGGACCGCCGCTCGTGGCGCGTCGCTCGACTCATCGGGCCCGCCTGCCGGGCGCTCGGTGCTTGCAGTTGGCTCACGGACCTCACTCACAGCTCCACCGTACCCGTATCCACCGACACAGCGTCAGACCGTGCGTCGGATGTTCGCTCGGGACGTAACACAGTAATCACCCGGAATGTTCCCCTATGTTCGCCTTCAGCACACCTGCCAGGAGATCAACCGCCTCGTCCACCGTCTCTACCCTGATACGTTCGCGCGACCCCCGCAGGGTCAACGTCCGGGCCGAAATCTGCCCGCCGGGCCCGCACACGGCCACGTGGACGGTGCCGACGGGCCGCCCGTCCTGGGGCTCGGGCCCCGCCACCCCGGTCACCGCCACCCCGTACGTGGCCCCGCACACCCTCGCGACCCCCGCCGCCATAGCCGCTGCCACCTCCGGATGCACGGCCCCCTCACGGCGCAGCAGATCGCCGGGCACGCCCAGCAACTCCCGCTTGAGATCGGTGGCGTAGGAGATCACCCCGCCCACGAACGCCTCTGAGGCGCCCGAGACGGCCGTGATGGTGGCCCCGATGAGCCCGCCGGTCAGCGACTCGGCCACGGCGACCGTGGCATTCTGGGCCACCAGCAATCTCAGGACCTCGGCCGCGTCCGCCATCGGTCGATCACTCCCCGCGCGCTCGCTCGGCCACCGTGCGCAGCCGGATCGCCCTGACGACATAGTCGACGCCCGTGCCCACCGTGACGACCACCGCCGCCCCCATCACCACCCATCGGACGGGATCGGGCACGAACGGCAGCAGATAGAGCACGATGGCGGCGATCTGCAGCACGGTCTTGACCTTGCCACCGTAGCTGGCCGGGATGACGGCGTGCCGCAGCAGCACGAACCTGAGCGCCGTGATGCCCAGCTCCCTGCCGAGGATCACGACCGTGACCCACCACGGCAGCTCGCCGAGGATCGACAGGCACACCAGGGCCGCGCCGGTGAGCGCCTTGTCGGCGATCGGGTCGGCGATCTTGCCGAAGTCGGTGATGAGACCGTAGCGCCGGGCCAGCTCGCCGTCGAGATGGTCGGTGATCGAAGCGACCGCGAAGACCGCCAGCGCGGCGATCCGCCAGCCCGTGCCCGGCAGGAACAGGCAGACGACGAAGAAGGGGACGAGCACCAACCGGAGGACCGTGAGGACGTTGGCGATGTTCCACGGGCTTACCACGCGGCGCTCGTCCCTTTTCATGGACTGGCCTTGATGCGCGCGATCAGATCGACCCCCTCGGCGTCGACCACGACCGCGCGCACGATCTCTCCCCGGACCAGGCCGATGCCCTGCACCGTGACCGAGCCGTCGACCTCGGGGCCCTGGTGGGCGGCCCGGCCCTCGTAGCCGCCGTCGCCGAGGTCGTCGTCGATCAGCACGTCGACCTCGGTGCCGATGCGCTCCTCGGCGCGTTGCGCGGTCAGCTCCTCGGCCAGCTCGGTGAGCGCCCGCACGCGCTCGTCGACGACCTCCTGGGGAAGCTTGCCCGGCAGCTCGGCCGCCTCGGTGCCGTCTTCGTCGGAATAGCCGAACACGCCGATCACGTCGAGCCTGGCGGCCTCCAGGAAGGCGACCAGCTCGCCGAACTCCTCCTCGGTCTCGCCGGGGAAGCCCACGATGAAGTTGGAGCGCACACCCGCCTCAGGGGCGCGCTCACGGATGGTCTCCAGCAGCCCGAGGAAGCGCTGGGGATCGCCGAAGCGGCGCATGCGGCGCAGGACGGAGCCGCTGGCGTGCTGGAAGGACAGGTCGAAGTAGGCGGCGACGCCGTCGGTGCCGGTGATCACGTCGATCAGGCCGGGACGGAGCTCCGCCGGCTGGAGATAGCTGACCCGCACCCGCTCGACGCCCTCGACGGCCGCGAGCTCGGGCAGCAGCTTCTCCAGCGCCCGCAGGTCGCCCAGATCCTTGCCGTAGGACGTGGAGTTCTCGCTGACCAGGACGAGCTCGCGCACGCCCCGGTGGGCCAGCCAGTCGGCCTCGGCCAGCAGGTCCTCCGGCTTGCGCGAGACGTAGGAGCCGCGGAAGGCGGGGATGGCGCAGAACGTGCAGTGCCGGTCACAACCGGAGGCCAGCTTGAGCGAGCCGACAGGGCTCTCGTCGAGCCGCTTGCGCAGCACGCGCGGGCCGCTCGCGGGCGCCAGGCCCGCGGGCAGGTCGCCGTGGCCGGGGATGTTGGCCCTGGGCGCGCTGGCACGGTCCACCGGCGAGATGGGTAGCAGGGTGCGGCGGTCGCGTGGTGTGTGCGGCTTGAGCGACCGGCCGGCGACCACGTCGTCGAGGCGGTCGCCGATCTCGGCGTAGTCGTCGAAAGAGATCACCGCGCTGGCCTCGGGCAGCGCGTCGGCCAGCTCGCCTCCGTAGCGCTCGGCCATGCAGCCCGCCGCCACCACCTTCGCACCGGAGTCGGCGGCGGCCAGCAGCGTGTCGATGGAGTCTTTCTTGGCCGACTCGATGAAGCCACAGGTGTTGACGACGACGACGTCGGGGTCGTCGTCGCCCAGCTGCCAACCGGCAGCCTCGAGTCGCGCGGCCAGCTCCTCGGAGTCGACCTCGTTGCGCGCGCAGCCCAGAGTGATCAGCGATGCGGTTCGGCGGGATGACATGGTGAACACTACGGTATCGGGAGTTGGCCACCACCCGATGCACTGGCTCCCCCAGGTGACTCACGCGTGACTATCGCGCCTGGGTTTTCGGCGGGCCGAACGAACGCCGCACCGTCTCCCCCGTGTCGCCGAGCCCTGTCACTTTCTTGCCGTTGACCTGCACCGACACGGCCCCCGCGTCGGCGATCAGCACGTTCACCTTGCCCTCGGACCGCCAGGTCGACGTCTTTCCTGCTTTCAGCGTCCCCGCGAACAGCTTGCGGCCCTCGGCGTCGCGCACGTTCACGTACGACGACCGAATGGCTTTGATCCGGAGCGTCACCATGCCCTTCTTGGCGGCCCTGACGCGCGGCGTCTCGGTGATGGGCGTGTTGGGCGGAACGCTGGGCTTGGCCGACGCCGCGCGCACGTCGGCCGTGCGCACCTGGTCGCTCGCGTCCCCCAGCACCCGCATCAGGCCGAACACCATCACGATCGCCAGCGCCACCCCCAGCGCCGCCGTCCAGTTGGGCCCCCGCCGCTCCGGCAGGTTGATCTTGCGGTCGGCCTGGAACACGGCCGACGCGGCCACCGGCTCGGGCGCGCCGCCGTGCTGCTGGTCGAAGAGGTGGACGGTGGACTCGGGGTCGAGCCCGACCGCCTGGGCCACGGCCCTGATGTGCCCCCTGGCGTAGAAGTCACCGCCGCATTGGCCGTAGTCATCCTGCTCCATGCGATGGATGATCGTCTCGCGAATATTGGTGGCCGCGCTGACCTGCGCGACCGTCAACCCAGCTGACTGCCTTGCGGCCGTCAGCACGGCCCCGATGCTCTGATCCTGCACAGCGAACGCCTCCCCATGGCGCCTGGACTAACCACCACGACGTTGCGTAGTGGTTCATATTCAACCAGTTACCGCTGGGCATGCACGCATTGGGGTCATTCGCCACGCAGGTCGGCCAGCAATCCCGGCAGATCATCCGGTTTCACCAGCACTTCCCGCGCCTTGGATCCTTCGCTCGGGCCGACCACGTTGCGGCTCTCGAGCAGGTCCATCAGCCGCCCGGCCTTGGCGAACCCGACGCGCAGCTTGCGCTGCAACATCGAGGTGGAGCCGAACTGGGTGGTGACGATCAGCTCGGCGGCCTGGATCAGCAGGTCGAGGTCGTCGCCGATGTCCTCGTCGATCTCCCGCTTGACCGGCGCCGCGGCGACGTCCTCGCGGTATTCGGCCTGCATCTGCGCCTTGCAGTACGCGACGACCTCGGCGATCTCCTTCTCCGAGACGAACGCGTTCTGGATGCGGATCGGCTTGCTCGCGCCCATCGGCAGGAACAGCGCGTCACCCTGGCCGACCAGCTTGTCGGCGCCGGGCTGGTCGAGGATGACCCGCGAGTCGGTGAGGCTCGACACCGCGAACGCCAGCCTGGACGGCACGTTCGCCTTGATGAGGCCGGTGACCACGTCGACCGACGGCCGCTGCGTGGCGATCACCAGGTGGATGCCCGCCGCGCGGGCGAGCTGGGTGATGCGCACGATCGAGTCCTCGACGTCGCGCGGGGCCACCATCATCAGGTCGGCCAGCTCGTCCACGATCACCAGCAGGTACGGGTAGGGCTGGTAGACCCGCTCGCTCCCCGGAGGCGGCTGCAACTTGCCCGCCCGCACGGCCTTGTTGAACTCGTCGACGTGCCGGAACCCCGACGCGGCCAGGTCGTCGTAGCGCCGGTCCATCTCGCCGACCACCCATTCGAGGGCTTCGGCGGCCTTCTTCGGGTTGGTGATGATCGGCGTGATGAGGTGGGGGATGCCCTCGTAGACGCTCAGCTCGACCCGCTTGGGGTCGACCAGCACCATGCGCACCTCGTCGGGCGTGGCCCGCATCAGGACGCTGGTGATCAGCCCGTTGACGCAGACCGACTTGCCGGCGCCGGTCGCGCCCGCGATGAGCAGGTGGGGCATCTTGGCGAGGTTGGCGACGATGGTACGGCCCTCGACGTCTTTGCCCAGGCCGACGATCATCGGGTGGTGGTCGGCCTGCGCCACCTGCGAGCGCAGCACGTCGCCCAGCGCCACCAGGTCCTTGTCGGCGTTCGGGATCTCCACCCCGATCGCCGACTTGCCGGGGATAGGGGACAAAATCCTGACATCTGCAGATTTAACGGCGTACGCGATGTTCTTGGTGAGCGCCGTGACCTTCTCCACCTTGACCGCGGGCCCCAGCTCGATCTCGTAGCGGGTCACGGTCGGCCCCCGGGTGAACCCGATGACCTGCGCGTCGATGCCGAACTGCTCCAGCACGCTGGTCAACGCGTTGACCACGGTCGTGTTGGCCTTGGTCTGCGGTTTCGGCGCCGTGCCCGGCTTGAGGTGCTGCAGGTCGGGCAGGCTGTAAGGACCCGCCTGCGGCGACAGCACGAGCTGCTCCACCTTGCGCGGCGCCGGCGTCGGCTCGGGAGGCTCCGGCTTGCGTTCCAGGTCGGGCGCGGGCGCCGGCTCCTCATCCGTCAGGCCCGGCACGATCTCCGGGGAGTGGTCGGTGTGCTTGTCCTTCTCGGCCAGCACGGGCGTGTCGTACGGCTTGACGAGGTCGCCCTCGCCGTCCTCCGCCTTCTTGGGCTTGGACCGCTTCCTGGCGGGCGTCCTGGACGTGGAACCCTTGGGCTCGGCGTCGGCCTGCCGCTCGAACAGCAGGTGTTTGAGCTCGGCCAGCCGCTCGGGAACGCGGTGCACGGGGGTGGCGGTGATCACCAGCACGCCGAACCCCGACAGGATCAGCAGCAGCGGGATCGTGATCCACGGCGGCAGGATGCTCATCGGCGGCGCCGCCACGATGAACCCGACCATGCCCCCGGCCTGCGACACCTTGTCCATGCCCTGGCCCTCGCCCGCCGGATAGGGGGTGCCGTTGGCCACGTGGATGACGCCGAGCACGCCGATCAGGAGGGCGGCCCACCCGATCACCATGCGCCCGGTGTCGGCGTTCTGGTCGGGATGGCGCAGGTAGCGCCAGGCCAGCAGGCCGAGCAGCAGCGGCAGCGCCCAGGCCAGCGAGCCGAACACGCCGCGCGCGGCCGCGTTCACCACGCCGGAGACCGCGCCGTCGGAGTTGCGCCACGTCATGGCCGCGACCACGATGGCGGCCGCGAGCACCGCCAGCCCCACCCCGTCGCGCCGGTGCGCCGGATCGAGCTCGCGGGCGTTCTTGCCCAGCGCGCGGGCGGTGCTGCCGATGCCGTTGGCGACCAGCATCCACAACCCGACGATCAGCTTGCCGATCATCGTGAAGACCCAGCTGATCGGGTCCTGGTGGGTCGCGGAAGGCTTGCGGCCGGTGGCGGATCCCTTAGCCCTGGACCGTCCCGCCGACGAGCCCCCGCGCTTGGCGGAGGTCGAGCGAGACGAGGTCGACCGCTTCGCCGGCCCCTTCGATGCGCTTTTCGGCGTACGGGTGGCCATGATGCCAAAGGTACGTCGGAGACACCGCGGAACGCGCGGAGACGCGCCGGTGTCGTGACATTCCGGCACCTCAAAGCCGGCAGAGTCGTTCCCTCGCATGGGGATCATCGACAACCGGAGGTGGCGACGCCTCCGGTCTGCCACTCTGTGAGTGACCAAGGTGCCACATCGAGTGATGTTCTAGGACGCAGAGTGGACACGACCCGGGTGTCGAGCACGGCCTTCGACGGCACGCCCCATGCTCCGGCCCACGCGCGCAAGTTCGTCCGTCAGGTCCTGGGCGAGTGGCAGCTGAGCCACCTCGCCGAGGACGCCGTGCTGCTGACCAGCGAGCTCGTCACCAACGCCGTCGTGCACGCGGGCACCGGGATCGAGCTGACGTGCCGTCTCGACGCGGACACCGGCCCGGCGAAGCTGGAGATCGAAGTCGACGACCATCTGCCCGAGCGGACGATCGACGAGGCCGGCGTCATGCCCGCAGTGACCCTCACGGACGAGGTGCGGCCGTCCGGCCGTGGCCTCGCGCTCGCGGGCATGCTGGCCGACGCCTGGGGCGTCACGTACACGAGGACCGCCAAGCGCGTCTGGGTGCGCCTCGAGCTCGCGGACGGCGGCGACGGGCAGGAGACCGGGACCGGCCCGCCGGTCCCTGCCCCCGCCGCCGTCGACACCCTGCACGTCGGCGTGGTGGTCACCGACGGCGACGGGCTGGTGCGGTCGTGGAACTCCGAGGCCCGGCAGCTGCTCGGCTGGCGTCCCGAGCAGGCGGTCGGCCGCCCGCTGGCCGATCTGGTGGCCTGGCGCGGCCACGGCCCGTACGCGCTGTCGCTGACCGACACGCTCGGCCTGGGCCGCTGGCGGGGCGAGGCGCGCATGCGGCACGCCGACGGCAGGCTGGTGCCCGTCTACGTCTCCCACCTGCGCACCGACGGGCGTGCGCGGGATCGCCGGTCGATCTGGATGGTGGTGGCGGGCGACCACCGCTACGTCCTGACGCCGCCGCCCGCGCCGCGCAGGGAGGCGGGCCGGCGTATCAAGGACCTCCTCGACCAGGACATGCCGTTCCCGGAGCTGCTCGACACGATCGCCGGGATCGTGCAGATGTCCAGCGGCGGCGACGCCGCGTACGTGTTGCTTCCCACGGAGGGCGGCAGCAGGTTCGGCGTGGCGGCGGGCGCGGGCGCGACGGCGGGGCTGGTGGGGGTGCTGGCCACCGGCGTGTTCGGCGCCGAGCGCAAGACGCCCACGATGATCGAGGACCTGCTGGCCGGTGACGTCGAGCTGGCCGACCAGCTGCGCGCCCGCTCGCTGGCGTGCGCGCCGCTGCTCCTCGCCGGCGAGGTGACCGGCTACCTCGCCGTGACGGCGCAGCAGCCCGGCCACTTCGACCAGGAGCTCACGGTGAGCCTGCAGCACATCGCCGACCAGGTCGCGATGCAGGTGCAGCGCGCGCGGCTGGCCGAGCAGGACCGCGCGCACCGGGGCCGGCTGTCATTCCTGGCCGAGGCGGGCGAGCTGCTGGCGGGCGTGCACGACGAGGAGCTCATCGCGGCGCTGACCGCGCAGCTCGTCGTCCCCAAGATCGCGACCTGGGCGGCCGTCTACCTGACCGACCTCGCGGGCATGACCAGGCTCGCCCACGTCTGGCACAGCGAGGAACACCACAACGCCGACCTGCGCAAGTCGTTGCCCGCCATCCCCCGCACCGCGCTCGACGAGGTGAGCTGGCCCGCCGGTCCTGAGGCGGTGCTGGCGTTCCCGCTGCTCACCCAGGGCAGGTCGCACGGCGCGCTGGTGATCGGCCGCGCGGAGCCGACGCTGCCGCTGGAGGTGGCCGACCTGCTGGCCGACCTGTGCCGCCTGGTGGCCCTCAACCTGCACACCGCGATGCTCTACGCCCGGCAGGCCACCACGTCGCGGGTGCTGCAGCGCAGCCTGCTGCCGATGCGCGTGGCGCCCATGCCCGGCCTGGAGAGCGCCGTCGTCTACGAGCCCGCCGAAGAGGGCGCGGACGTCGGCGGCGACTTCTACGACCTGTTCACGGTGGGCGACCACTGGTGCTTCGCGCTGGGCGACGTGTGCGGCAGCGGCCCGGAGGCGGCCGCGGTGACCGGTCTGGCCCGCCACGCCGTACGCCTGCTGGCCAAGGAGCACTACACGGTGGCCGACATCTTCGACCGGCTCAACCAGGCGCTGCTGGAGGAGGACGACGAGGGCAGGTTCCTCAGCCTGCTGTGCGGCGAGCTGACCCCGCTCCCGCAGGGCGGCGCGTTGTGCACGATCGCCTCGGCGGGGCATCCGCCGCCGCTGGTGCTGCGCGCGGACGGCGCGGTCGAGACGGTGGCGACCCCCCAGCTGCTGCTGGGCATCGAGGCCGGCGCCAGGTTCTACGTCGAGACGTTCGAGCTGGCGCCCGAGGAGGTGCTCCTGTGCGTGACCGACGGCGTGACCGAGCGGCGCGACGGCTCCCGGCTGCTGGACGACGGCAACGGGCTGGGCGCGCTGCTCGCGCAGTGCCGGGGGTTGAGCGCCCACGCGGTGGCCGAACGGGTGCGGCACGTGGTCGAGACGTTCGCCTCCGAGCCGTCGCAGGACGACGTGGCCCTGCTGGTGATCAGGGCCGGTGAGCAGGGCCGCCGCCGCCCCGCGCCCGGTCAGTCGAACCGGTAGGTGGTGGACGACGTGCGGATCTCGTCCGGCCGCAGCACGGTGGAGGGGAAGCGCGGCTGGTTGGGCGAGTCGGGGAAGTGCTGGGTCTCCAGGCACAACCCGGCGAACGGCCCGTACGGCGTCTCCACGCCGTCCAGCATGCTGCCGCTGTAGAACTGCACGCCGGGCTCCGTGGTGGTGACCTCCATGGTGAGCCCGCCGGCGGTCACCCTGATGTCGCCGTCGAGCACGAAGCAGTGGTCGTACGCGCCGTCGTAGCGCTCCCCCACGGCGTGCGGCTCGCTGAAGTCGAACGGCGTGCCCTTGACCGGCGCGAGCTCCCCCGTGGGGATCTTGCCCTCGTCGACCGGCAGGTAGTGCTCCGCCTCCATCTGGATGACGTGGTCGAGCACGTCGCCGCTGCCCTTGAGGTTGAAGTAGGAGTGATTGGTCAGGTTGACCACGGTCGGCGCGTCGGTCTTCATGGAGTAGTCGATCCGGATCGCGTCGTCGGCCAGCGTGTACGTGACCGTGGCGGTCAGCGTGCCCGGGTAGCCCTGGTCACCGTCGGGGCTCGTCAGCGCGAGCATCACCGACGAGTCGGTGCGGCCGGCGACGGTCCACACCCTGCGGTCGAAGCCGTCGGTGCCGCCGTGCAGGCTGTGGGCGCCGTTGTTGATCGGCAGGTGATGGTCGACGCCGTCCAGGGTGAAGCGTCCGTTCGCGATGCGGTTGCCGTAGCGGCCGACGACGGCGCCGAAGTAGCGGCTGCGGGTGAGGTAGTCGTCCAGCGTGTCCAGCCCGAGCACGACGTTCACCCCGGACACCTCCAGGGAACGCAGGATGGCGCCGTAGGTGAGCACCTCGGCGCGCAACCGCCCCGATGACAGCTCCACGCGCTCGACCTGCTCGCCTGACGGCAGCGTTCCGAAAACCATTTTCACTGGGCCCTTCCCGTGGACTCGCGGACGATGAGGGCGGTGTCGAGGGTCACGGTCGCGCCCTCGCCCCCCGATTGGAGCAGCAGATCGACTGCCATCCTCCCGGCCGCCGCCGCCGGCATGGCCACCGTGGTCAGCTTGGGCCTGTTGAGCCGGCCGGGAAGGATGTCGTCGAACCCGATCACACTTACCTGGTCTGGTACCCCTATCTCCATCGCCGACAGTCCCTCGATGAGGCCAAGCGCGACGAGATCGTTGTAGGCCAGCACCGCGGTCGCCCCGCAGGCGGCCACGTCGGCGGCCACGGCCAGGCCGCCGGCCTCCGTCGGCTGGTTGGGGCCGAAGAAGATCAGGTCCAGGCCTGGCGCCTCGGCGGCCACGCCCTGCATCTCGTTGCTGGTCCACGAGCCGATCGGGCCGGACACGAGGGCGATCCTGCGGTGGCCGAGCCCGGTGAGGTGCTCCAGCGCGTGCTTGGCGCCCTGGGCGACGTTCATGAGCACGGCGGTCATGCCCTTGATGCGCCGGTTCACCACCACGAACGGCACGTCCTCGGCCAGGCGCTCGATCATCCGGTTCGACAGCCGGGGGCTGCACAGCAGGACACCGTCCACCTGCTTGGTGAACGTCCTGATCAGTTCCTCCTCGACCCGCGGGTCCTCGTCGGTGTCGGCCACGAACACGTGGTAGTCACGCCCCCTGGCCTGCGCCTGGGCGGCCTTGATGAGCGGGGGGAAGAACGGGTTGGCGATGTCGGCGACAATGAGGCCCATGTTGAACGTGCGGCCGGTGGTCAGCGCCCTTGCCGCGCGGTTGGGCCGGTAGCCGAGGTCGTCGGCGACGGCCAGCACGCGGCTCCGGGTGGCGGGGTTGACCAGGTGGGGTGCGGAGAACGTGCGCGACACGGTGGACACGTGGACGCCGCACGCGCGGGCCACGTCCTTGATCGTCGCCGCCATCGCCGTCCTCCCTTGCAAACGGTTGCCAGACTAAACCTTGACCTTCGCGCCAGTAGCCGTCAAGGTTCTTGCAACCGGTTGCTGAGGCTGAGCGGGATTCACCAGGTGCCGCCGAGTTCGTTGAGCGTGAACACGCCGCCGGCCCGGTCATGCAGCGGCTGCGACAGGTCGGGCTCGCCCTGCTCGGCGACGAGCGCGTCGGCCTGGGCCTCGGAGTCGTCGTGGGAGACGTACCCGATGGCCTTGGCCTCCTCCAGCGACCACCAGCGGCGGGTGTTGTCGGAGACGCCCCAGACCACGTGGTAGCCGGGCGCGGTGAGCCCGGCCTCGACCAGGCGGGTCAGGTCGTCGGGCGAGATCCAGGTGGCCAGCCCGCGCGTGTCGGCCGATGCCTCGTTGCAGGTGCCGAGCCTGATCACGGTCACGTTCATGCCGAACCGGTCGTGGTAGAGGCTTCCCAGCGCCTCCATGACGACCTTGCTCACGCCGTAATAGGTGTCGGGCCGGGGGAAGGCGTAGTCGGGCAGGTCGGCGCCGCCGGCCGGCCTGGTGTGGTATCCCGCCGCGTGGTGGCTGCCCATGAGCACGAGGTGCTCGACGCCCTCGTTGCGCGCCGCCTCCATCAGCACGTGCATGCCCTCGATGTTGGCCCGCACGATGTCGGTCCAGGGCCGCTCCCTGCTCTGGCCCCCCATGTGGAGCACCGCGTCCACACCCTTCACGGCCTCGGCCATGGCGGCCGGGTCGGCGAGATCGGCCGCCACCCACTCCTCTCCCGGCCCCGGCTCGACGGGATGCAGGTCGGAGAGCCGCAGCGTGCGTCCCTCGCGGGCGAGTCGCGGGCGGAGCAGCGTGCCGACTTTTCCCGCGGCTCCTGTCATCAGAATGCGCATGTCCCTTGGTGTACACGATTCTGGCAGAAATTCACATCCTTGAATATTGACCGTGAACGGGATGAGTGATTACGGTCACAGGCACATATCCATGTGCACGACTCATGTCCACGTATGTGAACGGGAGGCGGTCTGATGTCACGACGTCTGCTCGGGACCGCGATCATCGCGTCCCTGGCCGTAACGCTGACAGGCTGCGGCTCCGGGGGATCAAGCTCAGAAGACAACACCTTGGAAATCTGGATCAGGCAAGCGGCTGATTCCGACTCTGCCAAGACCGCACAGAAGCTCGCCGACGCATTTACCAAGGCCAGCGGCACGCCCACGAAAGTCGTCGCGATATTCGACGACTTCGAGACCAAGCTGAACCAGCAGGCGGCGCAGAAGCAGCTTCCCGACATCGTCATCAACGACACCGCCCAGATCGGCACCATGCAGTCGCAGGGCTGGCTCCAGGAGGTCGACAAAGCCTCACTCGCCGGCGGCGACCAGGTGTCGGAGCTGGCGTGGAAGGCCGCCACGGCCAGCGACGGCAAGACCTACGCGGCCCCGTTCTCCGGCCAGGCGTTCGCGCTGTTCATCCGCAAGGACTGGCGCGAGAAGGTCGGCATGGAGCCGCCCGAGACGTGGGAGGACCTCGCCGAGCTCGCCACCGCCTTCACCGAGAAGGACCCCGACGGCAACGGCAAGAAGGACACCAGCGGCTTTGTCATCCCCGCCGGCACCAAGCGCGGCTACGCCTCGTGGTACGCCTCCTCGCTGATCTACGCCAACGGCGGCGACTTCGTCAAGGCCAACGGCCCTGGCACGTTCACCGCCACGATGAACGACCCCAAGACCGTCGAAGCCGTCCAGTACCTGCAGGACCAGTTCTGCACGACCAAGACCGTCAACCCCGGCGCGGTCAGCAACGACACGACCGTCACGCACGAGGTCTTCGAGAAGGGACAGGGCGGCATCTACCTGACCGGCCCTTACGTGCTGGCCAGGTTCGTCGAGAGCATCGGCACCGACAAGATCGAGGTCGTCCCGGTGCCCAAGGGCCCGTCCGGCGGCCCCGGCACGCTCGGCGAGGGCGAGAACGTCTACCTCATGGCCGGTTCCGAGAACCAGGAGGCGCAGAAGAAGTTCGCCGAGTTCGCCATCTCCGCCGAAGGCCAGCGGATCGGCATGAACAAGGACGCCAACGGCGCCATCGTCCGGCTGCCCGTCAACACCCAGGTCGACATGGCCGCCGAGCGGCAGGACCCGCGGTGGAAGGTGTTCCAGGAGTCGTACGAGCACGCCGTCTACGCCCCGCCGGTGACCAACTGGGCCCCGATCCGCCAGGACTCCGCCGACTCCATCAACGCCGTCTGGGCCGACTGCGGCGCCGACGTCAAAGCCAAGATGGAGGAGCTGAACACCAAGCTCACCCAGGAACTGCAGAGCCAGAAAGCGTCATGACCTCCACACTCACGCCGGCGCGGAGCTCGGCGGCGCCACCGCACCGCCGCACCAGGGCGGTGCGGTGGCGGGGGCCGGTGATCGCGTGGTTGTTCCTGGCGCCCGCTCTGGTGCTCTTCCTGTACTTCAAGTTCATCCCGATGTTCGTGGGCCTGTGGAAGAGCCTGTTCAAGGTCCAGACGTTCCTCGGTGACGAATGGGTCGGCCTGCAGAACTACCAGACGATCATCTCCGACGACGAGTTCGCCTCGGCCATCTGGCACAGCATCGTGCTGGCGCTCGGCACCACGGTCGGCTCGATCGTGCTGGGGCTCGGTCTCGCGCTGCTCATCGAAGGGCCGGCGCGATACCTCTGGTTCGTCAGGACGGCCGCGTTCCTGCCGGTCGTCACCACGATGGCGGCCGTGGCCGAGGTCTGGCGGATCATGTTCCACCCGGCCGACAGCGGCATGCTCAACATCATCATCGGCTGGGCGGGGGTCGATCCGCAGCCCTGGCTGGCCAGCGAGGACTCCTCGCTCTGGTCGATCATGATCATGAGCATCTGGCGGGGCACGCCGTACGACATGATGATCTTCCTGGCCGGGCTGGTCGGCGTGGACCGCACGCTCTACGAGGCGGCGGCGGTCGACGGGGCCTCCACCTGGCACCGGCTGCGGCACATCACGCTGCCGGCGCTGCGTCCGGTGTTCTGGATCCTCTTCACGCTGGCGGCCATCCGCGGGCTGCGGGTGTTCGTCGAGGTGTACGTGCTCACCAACGGCGGCCCGAACGGCTCCTCCGAGGTGCTCATGACCCTGATCTACAAGCTCGGCTTCCAGAAGAACGAGTTGGGCGTCGCCTCGGCGGGCGGGATCGTGTTGTTCGTCGCCACGCTGGCGCTCACGGTGGTCGTGCAGATGTTGCGCAGGAGGCAGACGACATGAGGTTCGACAGCGCTCTGGGCCTGGAGTCGCGCAAGGGCCCCCTGGCCATCGCCGGAAAAACTCTGATTTATGGCCTTATGGTGGTGGTTTTCACCGGGCCACTGGTCGCGCTGCTGATGAGCTCCTTCAGCAAGACCCTCGACCCGACGTCCTTCTCCCTGTGGCCCGACGAGTTCACCCTGGAGAACTTCGTCCAGGCCGGGGAGAAGAACGTCTATCTCTACCTGCTCAACTCGTTCGTGGTCGTGGGCTTCGGGCTGTTGTTGCAGATGCTGGTCAGCGTCTTCGCCGCCTACGCCCTGGCGCGCAAGAAGTTTCGCGGCATGACGTTCGTGATGCTGCTCATGCTCGCCACGATGATGCTCCCCGAGGAGATCATCGCGATCCCCCTCTCGCTCGTCCTGGCCGACATGCCACTGCTGAACCTCAACCTCATCGGCACCTACGCGGGCATGATCCTGCCCGTCGGCGCCTGGGGCTTCTCCATTCTCGTGATGACGGAGTTCATGAAGGAGGTGCCGGTCGAGCTGGAGGAGGCCGCGCGCATCGACGGCGCGGGCGAGTTGCGCATCTTCGCCACGATCATCGTGCCGCTGTGCCGCCCCGCCCTGGGCGTGATCGGCGTCTTCGGCTTCACCATGATCTGGGACCAGTATCTGCTGCCGCTGATCGTCGCACCGGCGTCCGACATGTGGACACTGCCCATCGCGCTGCGCTCGCTCCGCTCCGACGAGGAGGTGGGGATCGGCGTGCTGCTCGCCGCCTCCCTGCTGGCGCTGCTCCCGTCGATCATCGCGTTCCTGGCTTTCCAGCGGCAGTTCATGCGTGGCCTGACCAGCGGCGCGGTCAAGGGTTAGGCGTCCACATACATGGACGGTATCCCATATCCTGGATGTTTCAAGCCGCCGAAGGATACGAGATGGGATGAGTATGGAGCCCCAGCTGGTCAAGTCCGCCGAGCGGACGGTACGCATCCTCGAAGCCCTGGCCGACTCGCACCACAGCATGACATTGTCGGAGCTCCAGCAGCGCACCGGATTCCCCCGCAGCAGCCTCCACGCCCTCATGCGGACGCTGGTCGAGCTCAACTGGGTGGAGACCGACTCCGCCAGGTCGGCCTTCGGGATCGGGCCGCACGCGCTCCTGACCGGCACCGCGTACCTCGACAAGGACCCCGCGCTGCCCTACGCGCAGGAGACGCTGGAGGACCTCCGGGACGAGATCGGGCAGACCGTGCACTTCGCCCGGCGGGACGGCGCGCACGTGCTCTACCTGGCGACCAGGGAGTCACGCGACGCCGATCACGTGATCCCCCGCGTGGGGCGGCGGCTGCCCGCGCACGTCACGGCGCTCGGACAGGTGCTGATCGCCCAGCTCACCGACGACGAGGTCATGACACTCCTGCCGAAGCCGCTGGTGGGGCTGACCCACCAGACGATCACCGACATGACCAAACTGACCGGCGAACTCGACCAGGTTCGCACGCGGGGCTGGTCGTACGAACGCGAGCAGGGCACGCCCGGCGTGGCCTGCGTGGCCGTCGCGGTCGACTACCGCATCCCGGCCACCGACGCGATCAGCTGCTCCATGCCCGCCGAACTCGGACCCGCCGACGTCGACCAGATCATCGACGCGGTGATCAAACACACCCGCAAGCTGGCTGCCACCCTTCGCAGGGAGGGCATCCGCTAGAAAGGACCGTTGATGCGGCTAGATGGTGTTCTCTTCTTCCCGGTGACTCCCTTCGGCGCCGACGGCGACCTCGCCGAGCCCGCGCTGGCCCGGCACGTCGCCGCCGGGGTCGCGGCCGGGGCGGGAGGAGTGTTCACCGCGTGCGGCACCGGCGAGTTCAGCGCGCTCGACCTCGACGAGTACACCAGGGTCATGGCCGTTTCCGTCAGGGCCGCCGAGGGGCGCGTGCCCGTCTTCGGCGGCGCCGGCGGCCCCCTGCCCGCCGCCAAGGCCATCGCCAGGGCTGCGGCCGCCCAGGGCGCCGACGGGCTGCTGCTCATGCCTCCCTACCTGGTCACCGGTCCCGCGGGCGGCCTGGTCCGGTACGCCCGCGAGGTCGCCGAGGCCGGCGACCTCCCCGTGATCATCTACCAGCGCGGCACCGCCCGCTTCACCCCCGAGGCCGTCGCCGAACTGGCCCAGGTGCCCCACGTCATCGGTTTCAAGGACGGGCTAGGCGACTTCGACCTGCTCCAGCGGATCATCCTGACCGTGCGGAAATCGACCGACAAGCCCTTCACGTTCTTCAACGGGCTGCCGACCGCCGAGCTGACCGTGCCCGCCTATCGAGGGCTCGGGGTGAACCTGTACTCGAGCGCCGTGTTCGCCTTCGCGCCCGAGATCTCGCTGGCCTTCTACAAGGCGGTGACGGGCGGGGACGAGGTGCTGGTGCAGCGGCTGCTCACCCACTTCTACCTGCCGCTGGTCGAGCTGCGCGACCTCGTGCCCGGCTATGCGGTCTCGCTGGTCAAGGCGGGTGTGCGGATCCGGGGCCTGGAGGCCGGAGGCGTACGGCCGCCGCTGGTGGATCCCTCGCCCGAGCATGTGGCGACGCTGGAGCGCCTCATCACGACCGGCCTGCACATCGCCGGCGCCTGACCACCCGCGTCCCCCTGCCTCTGGGGGCGTCTTCGCGCTCGACACTTGCCCGCTCGACCTCTCACGCCCCGCATGCCCGCCACAACCAGCACACGCCCGCCCGACCCGAAACGCCCCAACCAGCACGCGCCAGCCCGACTCGAACCGCCACAGGCCCGCGCACGCCCGCCCCATCGGAATCCGCGATCCGAATCGCCACGCCCGCGCATACCCGCACCACCGAACCGCCACGCCCGCGTATACCCGCACCACCGAACCGGAGCCGAGCCCGCACCCGATCGGAGCCCGCACCCGATCCCTCGCGCACTCAACCCGAGCCCGCACCCGATCCCTCGCACACTCAACCCGAGCCCGCACCCGATCCCTCGCGCACTCAACCCGAGCCCGCACCCGATCCCTCGGGCACCCGGTCCCTCGCGCACCCCACCTCCAGCCGCCGCCCGCCGTCCACGAGGCCGAAGTGCCGGCCGAGCAGGTAGGGCGCGGCGAGGTCAACGGCCCTCGCACCGACGTCATCGCGTTGCCCTTCGAGGGCTTGCCGAGCCCGAAAGCCGGCCGAGGGCAGGGGCTCCCCGGCGTGAGGCGGTCCCGCGACGACCAGCGGCCGCCCCACGTCCTGGGTCACCTCCGAGGACTCACCCCTGCAACCGACCGTCCACCCGGCGTGAAATGGACAGCGGGTTGGCGTCCTTGAGCTCGTCCGGCAGCAGCGCCTCCGGCCAGTCCTGGTACGCCGTGGGCGCCAGCCACCGATCGATGGCCGTGGCGCCGACGGACGTGAACGCCGACGTCGACGCGGGCCACGGACCACCGTGATGCATCGCCCAGCACACGGCCACCCCGGTCGGCCACCCGTTCCAGATGAGCCGGCCCGCCTTCTTGCCGAGCACCTCGGCGACGTCACCCGCCTCGGCGGGATCGGTGCTGTGAACGGTCGCGGTCAGCGACCCTTCGAGCCGCTCGATCACCGGCGGCAGATCGGAGACGTCCCGGTAGGTCACCACGATCGCCGCCGGCCCGAAGCACTCCTCGGCGATGTGCGGGAGCTTCTGCGCGAACGTGTCGAGATCGGTGGTGAACACCTTGGGCGTGACCGCCCAATGCCCCTCACCGGGCTTGCCCTCGGCCAGCAGCCGCAGCTCGCCCAGCCGCTCGGCCCCGCCGAGATAGCCGTCCCTGATGCGCTCGGCCAGCATGGTCCCGCCGCTGGTCCCCTCAACGGCCTCCACGAGGGCCTGCCGCAGCTCGTCGTCGTCCGGCACGAACATGAGCCCGGGATTCGTACAGAACTGTCCGACGCCCAGCGTCAGCGACCCGGCGAATCCCGTGGCCACCTCCTTGGCGGGCGCCGACGGCAGCACGACCACGGGATTGACGCTTCCCAGCTCGCCGTAGAACGGGATCGGCACCTCCCGCTCGTCGATCAGTTTCTGGATCGCCTTGCCCCCGGCCACCGACCCGGTGAATCCGGCCGCGACCACCTCGGGGTGCTTGACCAGGTCGACGCCCGCCTGCATGCCCTGCACCAGCCCCAGCAGGTCGGGGTTCGGCAGCGCCTCGCGGACGATCTTCGCGACCCTCTCGGAGGTGTTCGGGTGCCCGGGGTGCGCCTTGACGACCACCGGACATCCGGCGGCCAGGGCGGACGCGGTGTCGCCCCCGGCCACCGAGAACGCGAACGGGAAGTTGCTGGCCGAGAAGACGGCGACGACGCCCTGCAGCGCGTGCTTCATCCGGCGTACGTCGGGCCTCGGCGGCGTCAGGGAGCCATCGGCGTGGTCGATGACGGCCTCCAGGTAGCCGCCGTCTCTGATCACCTGGGCGAACAGCCGGAACTGCCCGGCCGCACGTGCCACCTCACCGCGCAGCCGTACCTCTCCGAGTGCGGTCTCCTGGTCGGCGAGTTGCCACAGCTCGTCCACGTGCGCGGTGAGCGCGTCGGAGACGGCCTCGAGCGCGCGCGCCCGCTCCTCCGCGGAGGCGGCCCGCCAGGCGGCGCCGGCGGCGGCCGCGGCGGAGACGGCCACGTCGACCCCGGCGCTGTCGGTCTCGGGCAGTGCGGTACCCACGGTCTCGCCTGTCCTGGGGTCGTGTCCGTAGATCATCGAATGGCCCTTCGGAGTCTTGACACTTCTTCAGCCTGATTCTTACAGTTGCGGCGACTTGTCCACAAATCTGGCTATTGTTCACATATATGGACGGCGGTCGTAATGATCATTAGGCAGATCCGCATAACGCCTGTCGCCTTCCGGGATCCGCCCCTTCTGAACGCCGCTGGAGTCCACGAGCCGTGGGCCCTCCGTACCATTGTCGAGGTCGTCACCGACGAAGGTCTGACCGGGTTGGGAGAGACCTATGGGGACTCCGGCCACCTCGGCAAGGTGCGCGAGTGCGCGCAGGCCCTGGTCGGCCTCGACGTGCACGACACCAACACGATGTACGCCCGGATCAGCGCGATCACCGGCGACGTCGTCAGCGACATGCACGGCCTGACCGGTGTCGCCACGAAGGAGAAGAGCATCGACCGGGTCTTCTCTCCCTTCGAAGTGGCCTGCCTGGACATCCGCGGCAAGGCCGCCGGCGTGCCGGTTGTGGATCTGCTCGGCGGCAGGGTCAGAGACGCCGTCCCCTACAGCGCGTACCTCTTCTACAAGTGGGCGAGCCACCCGGACGAGGAGCCGGACCGCTTCGGGGCGGCCCTGGACGAAGCGGGTGTCGTCGAGCAGGCCAGGCTGCTCATCAAGGAGTACGGCTTCGCGTCCATCAAGCTCAAAGGGGGTGTCTACCCCCCGGACCAGGAGATCGCCGCCATCCGCGCCCTGCATGAGGCGTTCCCCGGGGTGCCGTTGCGCCTGGACCCCAACGCCGCCTGGACGGTGGAGACCTCGATCCGCGTGGGGCGGGAACTCGAAGGCACCCTCCAGTACCTCGAAGACCCCACTCCCGGCATTCCCGGCATGGCCGAGGTGGCCGCCGCCGTCCCCATGCCGCTCGCCACGAACATGTGCGTGGTGACCCCCGAACACCTCCCGCCCGCCATCGCCTCCCACGCGATCGGCGTGCTCCTGCTCGACCACCACTACTGGGGCGGCCTGGTCCGTTCCTCGCACATCGCCTCCCTCTGCGACACGTTCGGACTGGAACTGTCCATGCACTCCAACTCCCACCTCGGGATCAGCCTGGCCGCCATGACCCATCTGGCCGCCGCCACCCCGAACCTCACCTTCGCCTGCGACACCCACACCCCCTGGCAGAACGGCCAGGACGTGGTCGCACCAGGCGCCCTGCGCTTCACCGCCGGAGCCGTCCCCGTGCCCGCGGGCCCGGGCCTGGGCGTCGAGCTGGACCGCGACGCCCTGGCCCTCATGAGCGAGCAGTACGAGAAATGCGGGATCCGCGCCCGCGACGACACGACATACATGCGGCGCTTCGAGCCCGCCTTCAACGCGAGGAGGCCCCGATGGTGAACGTGGCCTACGTCTACCCGTGGGACGTCGTCGGCGACCCCTCCGCCCCCGAACGCCTCGCCGGCCTGGGCGTGGAGGCAGTCGCGCTGGCGGCCAGCTACCACTCCACCAGGGCCGCGACGCCGTACCACCCCGCACACCGCGTCCTGGACGTGCCCCACTCCGCCTTCTATCTCCCGGTACGCCCGTCATCGTGGTCCCGTCTCGTTCCCGCCTCTCCCACCTGGACTCCCGAGGACGCCTACCTCCGGGCGCGGGACGCCCTGAAGGCAGCCGGCCTGCAGGTGCACGCCTGGACCGTGCTGACTCACAACTCCCACCTGGGAACTGCCCATCCGGACCTGACCGTCCGTAACGCCTTCGGCGACCCCTTCCCGTACGCCCTGTGCCCCGCACACGAGGACGTCATCGAATACTGCGAGCGCCTGGTCCAGGAGATCCTCACCGTGGGCGAGCCCGACGGGCTGATCCTGGAAGCCTGCGGCCCGATGGGCTTCGGCCACCAGAGCGTCCACGAGAAGACATCCGGCGCCGACTGGACCCCCGCGGACATCGACCTGCTGTCACTCTGCTTCTGCACCGCCTGCGCCGACCGCTATCCCCCGAACGCCCGGGACCGGGTCCGCGCCGCCATCGACCGCACCCTTCCTGCCGAGACCTCGCACAGGACCATCGACGAGGCCCTGGACCGGCTGGCCGACGAGGTGCGCGCCGTCCGGACCGAGCTGTCCGCCTCCCTGCGCGAACGGCTCATCACCGTCGCGAGGAGCGCCTCCCCCGCTGTCACCATCACCCTGCACGCCAACCCGGACCCCTGGGCCGCCGGCGCCTTCGCCCCCCTTCCCTCAGGCGAGCCGGGAGCGGACGTGCTGGTGGCCAACTGCTGGGGCGACCCTGCCACGGACGCCGCCCGGCTCACCCGCCTCACGGAGCTGTGTGGCCCCGGTCAGCGGGTGGGCGCCTACGTCCTCGCCCTCCCACCCCGCCCAGGCGACGCGGAGGCACTGGCCGACCAGCTCAGCGCGTACGCCAAGGCAGGAGCGTCCGAGTTTCACCTCTACCACGCCGGTCTGGCCTCTCCGCAACGCCTGAAAGCCATGAGAGAAGCCCTGCGTCTCCATCGCTAGTGCGCTCGCTCGCGGGTGGCGTCCCGCAGAGCGAGGTGGTTTCTCACCTGCCCGGCCATGTCCGGCAGGTAGGCGACGCCATGCAACGTTCTCACCTGCCCAGCTATGTCCGGCAGGTAGGTGACGCACCACGTGATCGTCGATCCACCACTCGTCAGGGACATCACCCGGTGTCCCTGACCTGCTGGACGCGGGCTTCCGCGACGCCCACACGGCTTCCGCCACCCTCCACCCACGGCCCTCCGCAACGCGCAGACGTCCCCCGGCCCCGCTGCACAGCCTTTGCGACTCACTGGACATCAAGGCATTTCACGCGCCGCCCGGCCATGCTCGCCCTCCCCGACCACGCCGCCTGCCCCCTGACTCCACAGCGTTCCGGCGGAGGTTCGCGCCTGCGCCACAACGCCCTGCCGGGTCGCCACCAGCGTACGAGCCGGACCAGGGGAGGGTCCGAGCGCCGCCGCCCGGCGGCAGATAGGTTTCCCTCTATGACTGATGTTCGAGTCGTGTTTCGGAAGTACGGCGGAGCATTGCACTGGAACCACCCGGGCCGCGTGCTCGGGGAGGACGAGCACGGGGTCTGGGTGGAGGTGCCCGGCGGCACGGTCGCCCGCAAGGGCGTAGGGCCACCCGTCACGTGGGAGTCCACCGCGATCATGCTGTTTCCCCGAAACGACTGGTGGACGGCGTCGTTCAACAGCCCTCCCCACAGAAGCGAAATCTATGTCGATGTCACCACCATCCCGGAGTGGAGGGACGGTGAGGTGACCATGCTGGATCTTGACCTGGACGTGATCCGTCTGCGTGACGGCCGGCTCATCCTCGATGACGAGGATGAGTTCGCCGAGCACCAGATGCTCCTGAACTATCCACCTGAGTTGATCTCGCAAGCGGAGGCAACCGCGCTCTGGCTCCTCGATGCGGTACGCGAGAGAAAGGGCCCGTTCGGTGGCGCACACATGCAATGGCTGACCATAAGCTGATCTCAGCGAAATAGAAGAAACCGACGTCGGCGCATATCGTCGCTTGACCGTAAATCTCTGAAATTCCCTGCTGCTCACTTCGCGAGCGGGCACGCCCAGTATATAGGGCGCGCCGCCTCTCGACCACTTCCCGGCCGACCTGAGATCAGCTTTCACCGAACGACAGCAAGACCTGGCGACAAGTAAGTTTCGGTCAGAGATTCGTCTCGTGGTCCAATGATACCGCGGACTTCGAGGTCCGGCGGCTGGGGTGAGCGGGTGAGACTGCCATGATCCGCCGCCGGCACATCGTCATGCCCGGGCACGTCAGGATGGGGCAGGTCACGTGGCGGTGCTGCTGCCCGACTCATCAACTTTCTACGCTTTCTATCACCGCTTTGTCCCGGCATCGGGGACAAAGACCTTTTCGGCACCGATCCGCCGCATGCGTTCGGTGCCCCATTCTCCCAACTGGCTCAGAGCCGCATTGAGCGAAACGCCGTGCTCCGTCAGGGAGTACTCGACCTTCGGTGGCACCTCTCGGTGAACCTCACGATGCACGAGCCCGTCTTCTTCCATCTCCCGCAGATGTTGGATCAACATTTTCTCGCTGACGCCCGGCAGGCCACGCCGAAGCTCAGCGAACCTGCGAGTTCCGTAGTGGTGCAACTCCCAGAGGATCAACGACTTCCACTTGCCGGCGACGACGTCCATAGCCGCGTCGATGCCGCAGAAGTAGGGACCACGTCGTGCTGCCCTTGCCACCCGCCCCTCCCATACGTACTTACCCACGAGTGAGTACCTGACTAAATAGTCCGTACTGGTCAAACCTACCGGCAGCCGAGAGGATTCAGCCGAACGACGAACGAACACGAGGGAACCCAGTAATGACAACGAACAGCAGCGTCCAGGTAAGTGTTCTCGGCCTGGGAGCGATGGGCAGCGTCCTCGCGGGCGCCCTGGTGAAGGCTGGATACGCGACAACCGTCTGGAACCGTTCACCGAAGAAGGCGGACGACCTCGTCGCACAGGGCGCGGAGGCCGCCTCGACGGCCGGCGACGCCGTCCGGGCCAGCCGGTTGGTGATCGTATGCCTGCTCGACCACGCGTCGGTCCATGAGGTGCTCGATCCCCTCTCCCATGACTTGGCCGGACGAACGTTGATCAACGTAACCACGACGTCACCGGCTCAGTCGCGGGAACTGGCCGCCTGGGCAGCCCATGCCGGGATCGCGTATCTGGACGGCGGCATCATGGCCGTACCGCACATGATCGGCCAGCCTGGGTCATCCATCCTCTACAGCGGATCGGCCGATGTCTTCCATCAGCACAAGCCGCTGCTCGACCTGTGGGGAAGCAGCACCTATCTCGGTGCGGATGCTGGGCTGGCATCGCTGTACGACCTTGCTCTACTCGCGGGGATGTACGTCATGTTCGCCGGATTCATGCACGGCGCCGCCATGGTCGCGCCGGCCGGCGTGACGGCGGGCGAGTTCGCTGCTCTGGCCACACCTTGGCTGACCGCCATGACCGGCGGCTTCCAGGAATTCGCCGCCGTCATCGACGGCGGGGACTACGCCGTCGAAGGGCAACAGAGCCTCCACTTCTCCAACCTCGATGACCTCCTGGCCGCCAGCTCCGACCAGGGCATCAGCACCGATGTCGTCGCCATGGTCCAGCGGCTCATCCAACGGCAGATCGACGCCGGCCACGGGGAGGAAGGCTTCGCCCGGATCATCGAAAGCATCAAGCAACCGGGCTGATGGCCTGCGCGGACGGACGTGGCGTCATGGTCGTCTGATGGGCCGGATCGTTGAGCTGGCGCTGCCGCAACACCACCACCAGCACCTACGTCACGGCTCCATCACCTGCATCGCTGGGCGTACGAAATGGACGACGTGAATCAGCCCGCCGCGGAAACCAGCCCACTCTCATATGCGGCGATGACGAGCTGCGCCCGGTCACGCGCCTCCAACTTGGCCAGCAGCCGCGTGATGTGGGTCTTCACCGTGGCCAGACTCACCTGAAGATGCTCCGCGATCTCACCGTTGGACAGCCCACGGGCAATCAGCGTCAGCACATCCCTTTCCCGCTCGGTAACCCCGTCCAGCCCTCTCACCCGTGGCGTCACCGGGGTGCGTGTGAACTCTTCGATCAACCTTCGCGTCACCGTCGGCGCCAGAAGTGCCTCCCCGCTCGCGACCACTCTGATGGCGGCGAGCAGATCCGCAGGTGGCGTGTCCTTGAGAAGGAACCCACTCGCTCCAGCCCTAAGCGCGTCGTAAACGTATGCGTCAAGATCGAACATCGTCACCACAAGCACCCGGGAAACATCCTTGATCCTGCGGGTGGCCTCAATGCCGTCCATCTCCGGCATCCGGACGTCCATCAACACGACATCGGGCCGCTGCTCCAAGGCCACGGTGACCGCTTCGGCGCCCGTCGCCGCCTCCCCGACCACACCAAGGTCCGGCTCGGAGTCGACCAGCACCCTGAAACTTCCTCTGAGCAACGCCTGATCGTCGGCCACGACCACCCGGATCACGACGCCTCCTGATAGGGCAGCCGAGCGAACACCCGAAACCCGCTTCCAGGCCTGCTCCCCGCCTCGAACGTGCCGCCGTACATCATGACCCGCTCCCGCATCCCGATCAGGCCGTGCCCGGTGCCGGCGGAAGGCAACGTGCGTCTGCCCGGTCCGTCATCCATCACTTCAATCCGTACGTCCTTGCCGTCGGCCACGACGGAGACCCGGCACCGGGCAGGCGCCGCGTGCTTGGCAACGTTGGTCAGCGCCTCCTGCACGATCCGGTAGACCGACAACCCCACCCCCTCAGGCAGCCGGCCCTGTGGGTCATGAGCATCACCACCAGACACCGGCCCAGCACGACCGTCACCACCGGCGCGAACCTGCAACTCCACGTCAACCCCGGCCAGCCGCGCCTGCGCCGCGAGCTCCTCGAGCCCTTCGATGCCCGGGGCGGGCACGAGGTCAGGCACGTCGGTGGACCTCAGCATGCCGAGCAGGTGCCGCATCTCGACCAGGGCGCTGCGGCTGGCTGTCTCGATCACCCGCAGAGCGTCGTGCGCTTCCTCCGGCCTGGTCGACATCACATGATTGGCCACGCCCGCCTTCACGGCGATCAGCCCCACGCTGTGTGTGACCACGTCATGCAGCTCGCGAGCGATGCGCAGCCGTTCATCGGTCACCGCTTGCGACGCCAGCCGCTCGGCCTCGCGCGCCGCATAATGCCTGCGCTCGTGCACGGCACGGCCGATCGTCCATGAGCCGCCCAGGGCCGCGATCCCCATGAGCGGCTTGTCGAAATGGACCAGCCAGTCGGGAGCACTCTCCTGTGGCGCACCTGCCAGGGTCAACCCGAGCAACGTGACCAGACTTAAGCCGCCGATGGCGGACGAAGGGACCAGAGGGCCGGCCCTGTCGGACAGCGCGACAATATAGAGGGCGTACGCAGGTGCGAGGTAGGCGAACCCGATGGCATCGGTCATGACGGCGAAGACGGCCAGCACCGACGTCAGGCAGAACACAGGCAGCGGCCACAGTCTGCGCACCGACAGCAGCAGCCCGAGGCCGAAGGGCAGAGCGAACCTCAGCCATGGTGGCAGCGCCGTGGCGTTGACCGCCATCGTGAAGGCCACGAACCCGAAGCACAGCCCCACCGCCAGATCGAGCATGATCAGCTGGATGCGGCTCAAGCGCCGGGCGAAGAAGGGGTGCCTGTCGTCCACGCGTTGAACCGTAGCGGCTGAAGCGGCTGGCGCACGTCAGCCCAGGGTTTGACCTTCAGATTCGAACCGTGGTCCGACGCGCCGCCGACCCTCCGCACCGCATCCTTTACGGCGTGATCGAACTCCACCGCCTCACGAAACGGTACGGCGACACATGCGCGGTAGACGACCTGTCCTTCAAGGTCGGCCCCGGCCACGTGACCGGATTTCTGGGCCCTAACGGCGCCGGCAAGTCCACCACCCTGCGCCTGATCCTCGGCATCGACGCGGCCACTTCCGGGCACGCGCTCATCAACGGCCGGCCTTACCCATCGTTCAGCAGGCCGATGCACGAAGTGGGCGCGCTCTTGGATGCGAGCGCCGTCCACGGCGGACGCAGCGCCTACAACCACCTGCTCAGCCTCGCTCGCACCAACGACATCGGCCCAGCCCGGGTGACCGAGGTGCTGGAGCAGGTTGGCCTGGCGGACGTCAGCCGCAAACGGGTAGGCGGCTTCTCGCTCGGCATGAAACAACGGCTCGGCATCGCGGCCGCCCTGCTCGGCGACCCCGACGTGTTGATGTTCGACGAGCCTGTCAACGGACTCGATCCCGATGGCGTGCGATGGATCCGCGGTCTCATGCGCTCGCTGGCCGCTGAGGGCAGGACGATCCTCCTGTCCAGCCATCTCATGAGCGAGATGGCCCTCACCGCCGAGCACATCGTCATCATCGGCCGCGGCAAGCTGGTCGCCGAGGCGACGGTCGCGGATCTTACGGCGGCCTACCCATCGCTCGAAGACGCCTACATGGCGCTGACCGCCTCCAGCGTGCAGTTCGGAGCCGCCCGATGATCAGCCGGCGCAGGCCACCAGCCGAAGCCCTTCGAGCACCGAGCACCCCACGTGTCCGTCACCAGCGTCCCCGTACTCGGACGACTTCGTTCGTGGGCGTTCTCTCGTCGGAGTGGATCAAGCTCCGCTCTGTTCGCTCGACCCACCTCATCCTCGCCCTCGGCGTCAGCGCCGTTCTGCTGGGCTACGCGCTGGCCATGATGGCTGCCGGCATGTACGACGACGCCCCACCCGAACAACGATTGAGCGCTCGCATCGCGGACCTCGAGGAAGTGGTCGTGATCGTGCCCCAGCTCTGCATGGGCATCCTGGGCACGCTGGCCATCACGTCCGAATACGCGACCGGCATGATCAGAACGAGCCTGACCATCGTCCCGCGCCGGTGGCCGATGCTCGCCGCCAAGTCCACGGTCGTGGGGGCACTGGGCCTGATCACCGGTGCGACAGCGGTCTTCGGCACCTATGCCGTCACCCGATGGGTCCTCGGTGACCGGTTCTCGGGCGCATACTCCGGCGCGTTCGCGGACCGGCTTCCGCTCCTGATCGCCATCAGCGTCTCGGTGCCGGTGTTCGCACTACTCGGCCTCGGCCTCGGCGCGCTCCTGCGCTCGAGCGCCGGTGCCATCGCCATCATCGTCGGTCTCGTCTACGTCATCCCCATGATCATCGGCAACATCCCCGAGCCTTGGAGCGAACGCCTCGGATCCGTGATGATCGGAGCGCTTCCCCGCGAGATCACCGGCGACACGATCACAACCTCGGTCTACGGCTCGCTCTTGCCTCCCGCGGTGGCCGCCGCCGTGCTGGTCGCCTACGCAGCCCTCCCCCTGCTGGCCGCAGCCTGGCTGATGCGCAGGAGGAACGCCTGAGATGTGGGCGCCGATACTCACAAAGCATCCTGGCATGTCGACGCCGACCCATACGAAAGCCCTTGACCCGCAGGTCAAAAGACCGCTGCGGGCATGCGATCGTCCGGCGATGCGCAAGACCGGAACGCCTGCCATACCATCAGGCGTTCCGGCTGCCATGCCGTCAGTGAGCTCAGACCTCGAGCACCACGGGGATGATCATCGGACGGCGGCGGTAGGTGTCGCTCACCCAGCGACCCACCGTGCGGCGGACCACCCGGCGAATCTCCTGCATGTCGACCACCCCCTCCGCGGCCTTCTCCTCGAGGGCCCGTTCGATCTGCGGAATGAACTCGTCGAACTGCATAGGGTCGATGCCCGAGCCTCGAGCGTGAATCTCGGGACCCGCGGTGAGCTTGCCGGTGTTGGAGTCGACAACGACAACCACGGAGATGAATCCCTCGTCTCCGAGGATCCTGCGGTCCTTCAGCGAAGTGTCGGTGATCTCACCGACCGACGAACCGTCAACGTAGACATATCCGGCGTGCACCGCACCGGCGATCTTTGCGCGGCCGTCGATCAGGTCGACCACGACGCCGTCTTCGGCGATCACGATGTGATCGTCCGGCACGCCCGTGAGGGCGGCCAGCTTGGCGTGGGCTCGCAAATGCCGCCACTCGCCGTGCACGGGCATGAAGTTCGACGGGCGTGTCAGGTTGAGCACGTAGAGGAGCTCGCCGGCGGCCGCGTGACCGGAGACGTGCACCTTGGCGTTGCCCTTGTGCACGACCCGTGCGCCCCACCGGGTGAGACCGTTGATCACCTTGTTGACCGCGGTCTCGTTACCGGGCACCAGCGACGAAGCCAGGAGCACGGTGTCGCCCTCGGCGATGCGGATCGGATGGTCACGGTTGGCCATCCTCGACAACGCCGCCATCGGCTCGCCCTGGGAGCCGGTGCAGACCAGCACCACATCCTGTGGCGGCCACTCCTCGATGTCGCGCGAGTCGACGATCAGCTCCGGCGGCACCTTGAGATAGCCGAGGTCGCGGGCCACCCCCATGTTGCGCACCATCGATCGTCCGACCAGGGCGACCTTGCGACCGTGCCGCGCGGCGGCGTCCATGACCTGCTGGATGCGGTGGACGTGCGAGGCGAAGCTCGCCACGATGACCCGCTGCTCGGAGGTGCGGATCACCTCGTCGATGACCGGCGCGATCTCCCGCTCGCTGGTGACGAACCCAGGCACCTCGGCATTGGTCGAGTCGGACATCAGCAGGTCGACGCCCTCGGTGCCAAGCCTGGCGAAGCCTCCGAGATCGGTGAGGCGGCCGTCGCTCGGCAGCTGGTCCATCCGGAAGTCGCCGGTGTGCAGCACGATGCCGGCGGGCGTCCTGATAGCCACGGCCAGCGCGTCGGGGATCGAGTGGTTGACCGCGAGAAACTCGCAGTCGAAGGGTCCGAAGACGTGCCGTTCGCCTTCGACGACCTCGCGTTTGGTCGGCTGGATCCGGTGCTCGGTGAGCTTGGCCTCGATCAGGGCAAGCGTGAGCTTGGATCCGATGAGCGGAATATCGCGCCGCTCGCGCAGCAGATAGGGCACAGCTCCGATGTGGTCTTCGTGAGCGTGCGTCAGTACGACGGCTTCGACATCGTCGAGCCGGTCTCTGATGTATTCGAAGTCGGGCAGAATGAGGTCGACACCCGGCTGGTCAGGCTCGGGGAACAACACCCCACAGTCGACGATCAGCAGACGGCCGTCGTATTCGAAGACGGCCATGTTTCTGCCGATCTCGCCCAGCCCGCCGAGCGCGACGATGCGCAAGCCGCCGTGAGGCAGCGCCGGTGGGGGGCCAAGCTCAGGATGCGGATGGCTCATGCCCGGCCCCCACGGTCAGATCGTGTTCTCAAAACTCCCGGTTCCTCCCCGTTCCTATGTGTCTGTCAACTTCACCCCGCCGGCTACCAGGCAAGCACGCAGCTCGGCGATTTGCTTCTCTGTCGCGTCCACGAGCGGCAGCCGTACCGGCCCTACCGGCACGCCCACCATGCTCAGTGCCGCCTTTGCCATGATCGCGCCGCCCGCACGCAGCATGATCCCGTCCACGACGGGAGCCACCTGACTGTGCAGGGCAAGCGCTTGAGCGACCTCGCCGCTCTTGTGCAGGTGGATCATTCGCGCCAACTCGGCGCCGACCACATGCCCGACGACGCTGACGAACCCGGTCGCCCCGAGCGAGAGCCAGGCCAGGTTGAGCAGATCGTCTCCCGAATAGAAGACAAGATCGGTAGCGATCATCACCTGACTGGCAGCGAACAGATCGCCCTTGGCGTCCTTGACGGCCACAATCCGTTCGTGTTGCGCCAACCTGATCAGAGTCTCAGTTTTGATCGGCACTCCGCTACGCCCCGGGATGTCATAGAGCATCACGGGAAGGTCGGTCGCGTCGGCGACAGCGGTGAAGTGCCGATACAAACCCTCTTGCGGAGGCTTGTTGTAGTAAGGCGTCACCACCAGGAGGCCGTGTGCGCCGGCACGCGCCGCCTGCTTGGCGAGCTCGACACTATGGCGGGTGTCGTTGGAGCCCGCTCCCGCCACCACGGCCGCGCGGTCACCGACCGCGTCGAGGACGGCACTGACGATGCGCTGTTTCTCCTCGTCGGAAGTGGTGGGCGACTCACCAGTCGTCCCGTTGACGATCAAGCCGTCATTTCGCTGCTCGTCTACCAGATAGGTAGCAAGACGTCGCACAGCCACATAATCGACCTCACCGTCAGAAGTGAACGGCGTGACCATCGCGGTCAGCATCCGGCCGAAGGGCGCATCGGTGGTTCCAGTTGGCGATGCCATAGTGCGAACGCTACCTGGATTCAGAAATCCATTGGACGTCGCCACCCCGCTTTGCCTGCCTGGAGCCGCCTTTTGCCCCCTTTCGACAGCAGTCGTGGGCCGCTCACCCAACGATAGGTCCTTCGGCTGAGTCCTCCAGCCACACCGCCGTTGCGACCCGCCATTACGCGCGGACATCGTCGCAGGCCCACGGCCTCCGCCCAGGAACACTCTCGCTGCCGCTCACCCCGGCTCCCGGGACCACCGCGGCCCACGACATCCCCTTGGCCGATCGCTCACCCCTCCAACGCCGGACCACGCGATTCCCTGGCCCCGGCCCGCTCCCACGGCTCTCCCCCGAGCATGGCGCTCCCGGTCAGGAACAGGAAGCCTCCGCGGATCCGGACCTCTTCTTTCGCTATCGCCGTCATCCCCGTCAGCGCATGCGCCACCGTCATCCCTGCCGCCCGCACGCGCCGCCTCATGCCCGTCCTCAAGCGCCGCCCGCATGCCTCTCCCCGCAGGCGCCGCCCCAGCGCCGTGCCATCCCCGTCCTGCAAGCGCCACCCTCATGTCCCCCTCCACTAGCGCCACCGCCACCCTCATGACCTCCGCGGGCACCACCCTCCCGGTTTCCGCAACCGCCGCCATCCCCATCCCCGCAAGTGCCGCCCTCATGCCCTCCCCACAGGCGCTACGCCATCCCCGCCAACGCGGCCGCGTTCGTGGCAGTTCTGGCTGGCCAGTGTGTTACTCGATGCCGGGAGTGAGACTGATGCGGCCCGGTGTTGGCCTCCGCCGCTGCTGGGGCATTTGGCCGTACAAGCGGTGTGCCGTACTGTCCGAACTGCGCGGATGTAGGCATGCGCGACGCGCCCGGGCAGTCGAAGCGACGTCCCTGGCCGCAGCGCCGCCCCGCCAGAATGCCGCAGGCGGACGCGACCGGTCCGCTCGATCCACAGAGCCGCTGGAGCGGCAGGTATGGGCATGGAAGAGGTCGCCGATATGTGCTCGGGGGTACACACATCGACGACCTCTATCGGAGAATCGGCGTCCCTTACATCCGCGTTACAGGGTTTCTCCGATAATTTTCCGCCATCGCAAAGTTGGGGCTCCAGCAGTCATCGATGACGGTCGGTTACCTGCCGAATACGGCAACATAGGGCAACGCCTCACACGAACCCCCAGGGATGGACTAGTGGCCACCTCAGATCCGGTCTACCTGCGTGTCGTCGAAGACATCCGGCGACAGATCACCGACGGCGCCCTTCCCCCCGGCGCGCCCATTCCATCGCGGGCGCAGCTGACCCGTAAATATCAGGTCGGCGAGACCGCCGCCCGTCACGCCCTTCGCGTACTAGCGGGTGAAGGCCTCATCATCGGCCGCGTGGGATCGGGCCATTACGTCAGGGAACGCCCCGACCTCACCGCGTTGCATCGATGGCGGTTCTTGGATCACCCTGCCCCGTTCGCGGCAGACCTGCAGTCTCAGGGCAGGCGCGTGACATGGGACTGGCACAGCGAACCAGCCGAAGCGGGCCCTGACATCGCCAGGCGGCTGCGCCTCAGCGAGTCGACCACGCTGAGCAAGACGCGTTACGTCTATCGCGGCGACGGCAAGCCGCTGCAGCTCGCCACCTCGTACGAGCCGATGGAGTTCGCCGCCCATTCGGAGGAGGAACGGCGCGGCCTGGTGGCGAGGATGTACGCCCACGGCATCAAGATCACCGAGGTGGTCGAGAGCGTGCACACCCGCGTTCCCCGCCCCGCGGAGAGCGACGCGCTCGACCTGGCGGCGGGCGTTCACGTGCTGCACATCGAGCGCACTCACTGGGCCGGCGATCGTCCCGTTGAGACCAGCGACATCGTCATCCCGGGCGACCGCTTCCGGATCACGTACAGCATGCCCGTCTAGGCAGGCTCTGGCTCCGGGCGAGCGCCTCCTCGCCCGGAGCCCGCTCTTCCGCCACGACCACACTTCGCAGGACGCGATTCCGCGCATCTCCTGGACGCTCTCCGCGCACGATGCGTGTCGACAGGCGGCACCGGGTCACGCACCGCGGATCCCGGGGCAGGCACGTGCGCGGACAGCGGACAGGCGCCGTGAGCCGGAAGCAGGCGTCACCGGCCCTCGGCACCGTTCTGGGTCACCTTTTACGACCTCGCCCCGCCGAGCCTCCGGCGGGTCCGACGGTGTGCACGCCGTCAGCCCACAAGCGCGACGCCTTCCCCGCCAGGGTGGCAGAACGTGGCAGGACGTTCTGCGGCTGCTCAAGGACCGCCGGAGAAGCCGCCGACGGCGCTGGTCCGGACGAAGCCGGTGGCAATCCCCTCCCCAACGGCTGCGCACCGTGTTATCTCGATATTTCACCTACGGGGCCACGTCTGGGATGCGCGGCAAACACGCAGGTCAGAGATTGTCGGTACGCGTTGATAGAACGGTCGCGGAGGTTGCCGATGCGAGTCAAGGATCTACCGAAAAGCGACCGGCCCCGCGAGCGGCTCATGGCCAGCGGTGCCGCCGCTCTCGCCGACCGGGAGTTGCTGGCCGTGCTGCTCGGCTCGGGGTTTCGCGGGTCGAGCGCTCTCGATCTGGCCAGCGAGGTGATCCAGCGCTGCGGGGATCTGGAGACGCTCAGCCGATCCGGGCCGCACCGGCTGCTCACCGTGCCCGGCATCGGCCCGGCCAAGGCCGCGCGGGTGAGCGCGGCCTTCCATCTCGTACGGCGGGCGGACGCCTGGCCGGAGCGGGAGCGGATCAACAACACGTCCGACCTGGCACACGCGTGCGCCCCTCTGCTGCGAGATCGTACTCAGGAGCGGCTGGTCCTGGTCGTGTGCGACATCCGTGGCCGGGTGCTCAGGCGCGTTGTGCTCTCCGAGGGCGGGGCCGACCATACGACGGTGCCGATCCGGGAGGTGATCACCGAAGTGCTCACCGCGGGCGGCGCGATGTTCGGCCTGGCACACAACCATCCGGGCGGTTCCCTGGAGCCGAGTGTGGCCGACCTGGAAGCCACCACCCAACTCCTCGCGGCCGCCGAGACCGTCGGGGTGCGCCTCCTCGACCACGTGATCATCGTCGATGAGGCCTGGCGACGTATCCCGACATAAACCCAATCCGCCGCCGACTCTCGCCCAGCCAACAGCAAAAACCATGATCTCCTGCATAGCGACGAACTGCAGTTTTCCAAGGGACCACCATGAGAACCTAATGCCGCGGGAGGCCGTTATGGACGTCAGTCGGCCATCACCCGCCATGGCGTGGCTCTGTGCCTCCGGAGGGCACGTCGCCACGTCCGTGGTTTCGCGCCGGTCCCGGGCGAAGTCCGATCGTCTACGTCGTGCGATTGGGCAGGCGCGTCGCCGGGGACCGGCGCGGAACACCTTCCGCACAAGCCCGTTCGATTTGGTGCCTCGCCTTTCAACGCCATGGCTCTGCTCGATCTGGTTGGACGGGCAGCGGTCACGACAGCCGCAAACCGTCAGCCGGTGGGCGGAGGCTGCTGTGGCCTTGCTTTCCCTTCCGTGGGTGGCCGCTGCTCGACGTTGTACCAACGACGGCGGAGAGACGCGACGGCGCCGGTGCTCCACCAGCTTCCGGCACGTCATCCAGCGGATCGTCCGCCGCCGGCCGGGGCCAGCGTCGCTAGATACCCTCGGAAACCACGGTCACATCCCCACCCCGGAACACCTCCACGAGTGTATGACGGCACCAGTCGCTCGCCCTCTCCACACTGTCGTCCCCCCGCGCGATCGCGCTGTCCACGGCGACCTCTCCCAGTACGTAACGCAAATAATCGCCCAATATCATCAGCAGGGCGATCTCAACGTCGGCGTAGTCGAGCAGGCGCAGCCCCTCCGCGAGGAGCGGCAACTGCTGCACGGCCAGCGGCCGCCATCCGGGCGGCATGGAAACCGCTGCTCGAACGACTCGAACCACGCCGCCAGCGCGTCGCCTGTCGGCGAGGACCGGCCTTTCGAGAAGTCGTACACGAGGAATAGCCCGTCCGGAGCCAGGACGCGGACCACCTCGGCAAGGGCGGAGGTGAGGTCGGTGTAGTTCAGCGAACCAGCGGCGGCGACGAGGTCGAACGACGCCGCGGCGAACGGCAGCCGCTCCGCTGTGCCGATGACGAATCGAGCGGAGGGCGCGACGGATCGCCGGTGGACAAGCATCGCCGGGACCGGCTCCAAGCCGACGACACGATGGGCCAAAGGCGCGAGCGCCGCAGTGGACACGCCGCATCCGACATTTAGCGCGCGCCCCACGGGACGCTCAAGGTGCACCGACGCGAGCATCCGCTGATGCACCGGAGGTCGGTCGAAGGCATAGCTCGCCGCCAGCGTAGACGCTGGTCATGGATGCTCCGAGATCGGTCCGGCCACGCAAGCGATAACGCCTGGTGAAGCGCAGGCCGACCACGGGGCGGATGCTGGTCGATGGCCGGCAGACGCCACTTGTCCTGGTCTACCTTCGCAAGGGCGACCCCTCACACGGGGCTGGCTTCGGGGTGTCGACCACGGCGTGGCGGTATGTGCAGGAGACAGTGGCGTCGGCGCGTTCGCCCAAGCTGATGGCGGCGTTACCCCAGCAGCGCTGCGCGGCGGGACTCGACCTGAGCGCCGCCCGTATCCGGGCATCCTGCGCCCTCTGAAGGAAGCGGGGATCAGCACTCTCGCTGACCATGCCTGTCAGGGGACGCCTCCTCCCACTACAAGGGCCACGACGAGCTCGTGTCCGAGAAGCAGGTCGATCGGTCGAACGCCAGACTCCGCGGGCCCGGTGAACGCGCGACCGCCCAGCTCAAGGGGCGAAGGACTTTCCAGAGGCTACGCTGCAGCCCCAGCAGGCCGGTCATTTTTGCGAGGCCACCGTCGTCACCGGTCGGAGGCTGCTCCGTACCGGGTTGCGGTCCTGAGTTGTCGACGCGAACCAGCTTTTTCGGTAGATCGAACAGAGAGTTCCACACATCGTGCACTCGAGAGTTCGGTCTGGTGGTGAACTCCTCGACCTTGACGTTGACTCCCACTCTGGTGATTTTCCGAATGAAGGACAGGCCGCCCGCCATGCACAATTCGTAGACCACCGGCATGCATTCACACGTGCAGTCCCTGACCCGCACCCGCGATCGCGGGACCTCTGGGTCCCATGTGATGGCTCCGCGTACGTCGGCGCCCGGTCGAACGTGCCGGCCATGCAGGTCTCCCTCTTCCCATCGCATGCCGCTCACTATAACGGTCGACGTATCTATTGGTCTAGTTAACGTATCCATAGGCTCGCAAGACGTCTGTTTTGAGCGCGCATGTACGGTTTCGTCTATAATCCGAACGTGCTAGATCGCGAAGGGCCCGTGCCCGTCTACAGGCAGGTCGCCGACCTGGTCCGCGATCAGATCGAACGCGGCGAGCTCCAAGCAGGCGATCCGGTGCCGAGCGAGGCCACGCTCGAAAAGGAATATGACATCGCACGGACGACCGCCCGGCGGGTGGCCCGCGAACTGCGCGAGCAAGGCCTGGCGTACACCGTGCAGGGCGAGGGCACGTTCGTCGGCCAGCCTGGTGCGCCACGATCGCCCAAAACGATACCGCTCTATCAAAAAATCGCCGGAGAAGTCGCGGAAAATATCCGGAATGGCGACATCCCGCCGAACAGGGCCATCCCCGGCGAAAAGGTGATGATGCGACAGTACGGCGTCGCCAAAGTCACCGTACGCCAGGCGGTCGCCTATCTCCGAGAGCAGGGATGGGTCTTCACCGTCCCTTATCGGGGCACATATGTGAACAGCCCAGAGAAATGGCCCGTAAATCGGGATTCTTAGTCCGTGAGCGGCCCCGCCAGACCCCCTCCCGCGGCGGCTACGAACGCCGGCCGAGACGGAACCACACGCAGACGATCGTCGTGGCGTCGTCCACCTCATGACCCACGCCCGCCCAGTAGCGGCGGTGCGTCTGCCGCCAGTCGTCGACCGACTGGTACCCCTCCCCCTCGGCCACCGCGAACTCCCAGGTGACCGAGGCGAACGGCGTCAGCTCCACCCGCGTGATCTCGACCTCCCCGACCCTGCCGCCGGTGTCGTCGACCAGGACCAGGCGCTCTCCGACCCGTTCGACTTCCTCACCCTCGGCTTCGTAGTCGAGGGTGAGCACGCCCGCCGTGGCGATTTTCTTTCCCGACAGGACGAGGTCGGTGAGCAGGGTGCGCACCCTGCCGGGGGTCCCCAGTTCCAGCACCCGGAGCCCGTCCATACGCGGCCACATGGCGCCATGTCAGAAGACCGGGATGATCTCCTCGGGATCGATGAAGTCCACCGGCACCCCTTCCAGGTCAAGCTCGGGAATGGCGGGGAAGGCGATCCCCCAGCGCTCCACGATCGCCCGGACCCTGGCCATGGCCACGCGCCAGTTCTCCGCCTGCTCCTCGTACGACAGGACGCCGAGCCCGGCCTCCCTGGCGTGGTCCATGAGGACGCGGTGGTTGGCCAGGAAGTACGGCGGAAGTTCCCAGAAGCCCTCAGGAGGCTCCCAGAGGATCATGCTGAGGAAGACGAAGCCCGCCCTGAGCTGGCGCGTGATCAGCGACTTGGTGTCCTCGGTGAGCCCGGGCCACTCGTTCTCCAGGATGGTCATGCAAATCTGTAGATGTCGGGATTCGTCCCTGCCGATGCGCTGGAACATCTCGCCGAAGACCGGGTGCTGCGTCCCCGAGGCCATGCCCCTGAAGAGCGTGGAGGCGGCCATCTCGCCCATCATGAAGCTGGTGAACAACACCGGGAGCGAGTATTTGCCCACGGCCGAGTTGTAGCCGTTCCAGTAGCGGCCGCCGTTGTGGTAGAGCCAGCCGATGTTGTTGTGGGCGGCTGATTCGAGGTCGTCGGAGGGCGTCCAGTCGAGCGGTCCGCCCGGCCAGAGCCTTGCGATGGCGCGCTGGCAGCACTCCTCGTGGTTCATCTCGTCACGGGTGATCGAGAAGAAGCACTTCCTGACCGGATCCTCCTCGTGTTTCTCGAACGCCTGGATCGTGGCGCGGGCGAACACCGCCGGCCCCGAGGCGTCGAAGTTCGCCAGGACCGCGAACCAGTACATGATGCCCAGGCGCTGCTCGCGGGTGAAGTCGTCCGGCCGGAGACCGTCCCAGGGCAGGTCGGCCGGGTTCCAGACCATGCGCTTGGACTTCTCGTAGATGGCCGCGAGTTTCTCGGTCTCGACGCGCCATTCCATGGGATAGATGTTGGGCTGCGGGATCTGCGGTGCAGGCCAGAAACCGCCCTCTGGAATCGTGAGGTCCGCCATGTGTGACACCTCCTCCCCCATCCTGCGTGTCGGCGTCACGTCTTTCAAGTACGGGCGCGCTGGGTGACGGCCACGCAGACCAGGACGGCCAGCGCCGCGACGACCGTGACCGGGCCGAACCGTTCGCCCATCAGGAACCACGCCCAGACCAGGGTCAGGAGGGGCTGGGTGAGCTGGGTCTGGCCCGCCCTGGCGATGCCGCCCTTGGCCAGGCCCGCGTACCAGGGGAAGAAGCCCAGGAACATCGAGACCAGAGCCACGTAGGCGAAACCGGCCACCGACTGCGGGGCCGGCGCCATGGGGGTGGTCAGTGCCAGTGCCGCCGTGATGGGGGCCGTCAGGGGCAGGGACAGGACCAGCGCGTGGGAGATGACCTGCCAGCCGGGGGTCCCCCTGGACAGCCGGCCGCCCTCCGTGTAGCCGACCGCCGCCGACAGCAGCGCGCCGACCAGGAGCAGGTCGGGCCAGGTCGGCCTGCCCTGGTGCTGGGTGAGGGTGAAGGCGGTGATGGCGGCGGCGCCGGCCGTACAGGCGGCCCAGAAGAGCGGGCGGGGGCGCTCGCCGGCCGACACGACGGCGCAGGCGGCGGTGGCGGCGGGGAGGAGGCCGGTCACCACCGCGGCGTGAGCCGTGCTCGCGCCCAGGTCCAGGGCCAGGCCGCTGAAGGCGGGGAAGCCGAAGACCACGCCCAGGGAGATCAGGGCGTAGGGGCGCCACTGGTCGCGCGGCGGGAGCAGCGGGCGGCCCGCCGCCTTCAGGCAGACCAGGGCCACCACGCCCGCCACGGCGGCCCTGCCCAGCGCGACCAGCCACGGGTCGAAGCCCCGCAGCGCGAAGACGGTGGCCGGAAAGGAGCCGGAGAACGCCAGGACGCCGAGGAATGCCAGGGCGGTGCCGCGACGTCGCCGGCCGCGGTCGGAGGCGGGGACCGCTACTCCACCGGTGACAGTAGCGCTATTCTCCATTCTCATGGACAACGATAGCAGTATCGCCAAGATCGCCGCGATACTGCGTGGCGAGGCCGCCAGGCTCGGCCCTGGCGCGCGGCTGCCGTCCAGCCGGGAGATCATGCGCAGGCACAACGTCAGCCCCGTCACGGTGTCGCGGGCCATCGGGCAGCTGGCCGCCGAAGGGCGGGTGGTGACGAGACCCGGCAGCGGGGCGTTCGTGGCGCACCCGGCGCCCAGGGGCGAGGACCCGGCGGATTTCTCGTGGCAGACCGTCGCCCTGGGCGACCGGGTGGTCGACGAAGGGCCCGTCGCGGAGCTGCTGGGCGTGGCCGCCGAAGGCGTCGTACCGCTCACCGGCGGCTACCTGCGTCCGGGACTGCGGCCCGACAGGCAGTTGGCGGCCGCCGCGGCGCGGGCCGTGCGGCGGCCCGGCGCCTGGGCCATGCCGCCGCTGCCCGGCCTGCCCGAACTGCGCAGGTGGTTCGCGGCGCAGGCCGGAGGCGACGTGACCGCCGCCGACGCGCTCGTCGTGAGCGGCGGGCAGGCGGCGCTCACGCACGCGTTCCGCGCGCTCGCCGCCCCCGGCACGCCGGTGCTGGTCGAGACGCCCACCTACCCGGGCGCGCTGGTGGCGGCCAGGGCCGCGGGGCTGCGGCCCACGGCGGTGCCCACGGACCGCGACGGCGTACAGCCCGATCTGCTGGCCGAGGCGTTCGCCGTCACCGGCGCGCGGGTCTTCCTCTGCCAGCCCACCCTGCACAACCCGACGGGCGCGACCTTGCCGGCCGGCCGCCGGGCGCAGGTGATGGACGTGGCCAGGGCGGCGGGCGCGTTCGTCATCGAGGACGACTTCGCCCGCTACCTGACCGGCCAGGCGCCCCCGTCGCTGGCGTCCATGGACCGGCACGGCACCGTCGTCCACGTGGGCTCGCTGACGAAGATCCTGTCGCCGAGCATGCGGGTGGCGGCCGTCATCGCCAGAGGGCCTGCCGCGCACCGGTTGCGGGCCAGCCAGCTCGTCGAATCGTTCTTCGTGGCACGGCCGCTGCAGGAGACGGCGCTGGAGTTCGTGGAGTCGCCCGCGTGGCGACGGCATCTGGCCGCCGTGCACGCGGAGATCGGGGTCCGGCGCGACGCGCTGGCCGCCGCGCTCGCCGCGCGGATGCCGCGGGCCGAGCCGCACCTGCTGCCCGCCGGCGGGATGCACCTGTGGGTGCGGCTGCCGGCCGAGGTCGACGAGAACGCGCTGGTGGAGGCCGCCAGGCGGAACGGCGTTCTGGTGAGCCCCGGCCGGATCTACTACCCGTCCGAGCCGCCGGGTCCGCGGATCCGGGTGACCCACATGGCCGCCGCGCACCTGGCGGAGCTGCACGAAGGGGTACGCCGGCTCGCCCAGGCGCTGGACACGGTCACCGGAGAGCGCGCCTGAAAGTGATCCACGCCCGTTAGAGTGACCGGCATGCCGTGCCCTGCGGAGCTCGTACGCGACTTCGTGAACACCTACGACGTCGAGGCGCAGGCGGACGAGCTGTCCTCCCCCGCCGAACTGGCGCTGTGGCTGCGCGAGCGCGGCCTGTCCGGGCCGCGCGACCGGGCCACCGACGACGACCTCCACACCGCGACCGCCCTGCGCGAGAACCTCAGGGCGGCGCTCAGACGCGAGGCCGCCGAGCTGCCCGCGTTGCCGTTCACGATCAGGGCGAGGCAGGGCGAGCGTCCCGAGCCTGCCGCTGCCGGCGGCGGCGTGCGGGGCGGGCTGGCGGCGATCGCCGTGGCGGCCGTGACCGCGTCCTGGGACCGGCTCAAGGTGTGCGCGGAGGACACCTGCCAGTGGGCGTTCATCGACGCGTCGAAGAACCGATCGCGCTCGTGGTGTTCCATGAGGGTATGCGGTAACCGCACCAAGACCCGGGCTTACCGGGCGAGGAAGAAGGGTTCGCGTCATCTCCAAGGGTCAAACACCGATACGGTGTAAGTCGTGCCTTGTGGCATGAACGGCAGTCGAAGGAGCGGGCCGAGATGGCAGACGTAGGCGTCCGGGCGGCCCGGCGCGAGGATGTGCTCCAGGTGGCGAATACGCAGATCCGCGCCTGGCGCTACGGCTATCGGGATTTCCTCCCCGAGGGCCCACTCGAGCAGATGACCGGCGCGGCTGCGGAGAAGATGTGGTTGCGCCAGTGGGACGAGGCGATCGTCGCCCCGCCCACCCCCATGCATCGGGTGCTGGTGGCCGTGGAGACCATCCTCGACACCGAGGGCTTCCCCGCGCTCGGCAAGGGAGGCAGCGCCGCGCTGACCACTCCCCGCGGCGGCGAGCGCGTGGTGGGGCTGGCCTCCCATGCCCCCGCCGAAGACCCCGACCTCGACCCCAGCGTGGTGGCCGAGATGCTGACGCTGCTGGTCGATCCCGATTTCGTCCGGCGGGGCCACGGCAGCCGCCTGCTCAACGCCACCGTCGACCACCTGCGCGAAGACGGCTTCCAGCAGATCGTCACCTGGGCTTTCGCCGACAACTACGCGGTGCTCGGCTTCCTCGAGTCGGCCGGCTGGGGCGAGGACACCGCCGAACGCGTTCTCGACATGGGCCGCCCGATCAGGATGGTCCGGCTCACCACCGACATCAGCTAGAGGGTCGACGACATGGCAACCTCCGGTCAGTGGATCGCGGGCGCCCGCCCGCGCACGCTCCCCAACGCCGTCGTGCCGGTCATGGTGGGCACCGGCGTGGCCATCGGCGAGGGCGGCTTCGTGTGGTGGCGAGCGATCCTGGCGCTGCTCGTGGCGCTCTCGCTGCAGATCGGCGTCAACTACGCCAACGACTACAGCGACGGCGTCCGCGGCACCGACGACCATCGGGTCGGCCCGATGCGGCTGGTGGGCTCGCGGGCGGCCACGCCGCGGCAGGTGCTGACCGCCGCGCTGGGCAGTTTCGCCGTGGCGGCGGTGCTGGGGCTCGTCCTGGTCATCGTCACGCGGGCGTGGTGGATCCTGCTGGTGGGGGCGGCGTGCATCGCGGCCGGCTGGTTCTACACCGGGGGCAAGCGCCCGTACGGCTACCGTGGGCTGGGCGAGGTCGCCGTGTTCGTGTTCTTCGGGGTGGTGCCCGTGGTCGGCACGGCCTTCGTGCAGACCGGGTCGCTCAGCTGGGCGGCGCTCGTCGCGTCGGTCCCCGTGGGGCTGCTGTCGTGCTCGATGCTCGTGGTCAACAACCTGCGCGACGTCGGCACGGACGGCCAGGCGGGCAAGCGCACGCTCGCCGTGCTGCTGGGCGCCGAGCGCACCCGCGCACTCTACGTCGCCTGCCAGGTGGTGCCGTTCCTGGTGGCGCTGGCCATGATCCCGATCACTCCGTGGGCCGCGCTCGCACTGCTCGCCGCGCCGCTGGCGGTCTCGCCGATCAGAGCGGTGCTGGGCAAGGCGGTCGGTCCCGCGCTGATCGCGGTGCTGCAGCAGACGGGGAAACTGCAGATGGCGTACGGGCTGCTCTTCGCGGTGGGGCTGGCGTTCGTCTTCTGAGGTGGCCGGGCATCTTCTAGGGTGGACAGGTGAAGGACTTCATCGCCGGCCTGCCCAAGTGCGAGCTCCACCTGCACATCGAGGGCACCCTCGAGCCCGAGCTCAAGTTCGAGCTGGCCAGGCGCAACGGCCTGCGGCTGCCCTACGCGGGCGTCGAGCAGATGCGGGCCGCCTACACCTTCGACAGCCTGCCGTCCTTCCTGCGGATCTACTACGAGGGCATGCGGGTGCTGCGCACCGAGCCCGACTTCTACGACCTGGCCATGGCCTACCTCCGCAAGGCCGCCGAACAGAACGTCCGCTACGCCGAGATCTTCTTCGACCCGCAGGCCCACACCTCGCGCGGGGTGCCGTTCGACGTGGTGATCCGAGGGCTGCGGCGGGCGCTGATGGACGCGGAGGCGCGGCTCGGGGTGCGGGCGCAGCTCATCATGTGCTTCCTGCGCGACTTCCAGGCCGAATACGCGATGGCCACGCTGCTGGAGTCGTTGCCGTACAAGGAGTGGATCGCCGGCGTCGGGCTCGACTCCGATGAGCGGGGCAACCCGCCGGTCAAGTTCGCGGCGGTCTATGAGCGGGCCCGGCAGGAGGGTTATCTCCTGACGATGCACTGCGACGTCGACCAGGACGACGCGGTCGAGCACATCCGCCAGGCGGTCGAGGACATCGGCGTCAACCGGATCGACCACGGCGTCAACATCCTGGAGGACCAGCGGCTGGTGGAGGTGGTCCTGGAGCGCGGCATGGGGCTGACCTGCTGCCCGATCTCCAACGGCTACGTCACCGACTCGATGAAGGCCGAGGGCATCCGCACGCTGATGGATCTGGGCGTGCGGGTGACGATCAACTCCGACGACCCTGCCTATTTCGGGGCCTACGTGGGGGAGAACCTGGAGGCCCTGCAGGGCGCGCTCCAGCTCACCAGGGACGAGCTGGCCCGGCTCGAACGCGACGCTTTCGAGATCGCCTGGCTGCCGCGGCACGTCAAGGACGCCTATCTCGCCGAGGTGGACGCCTACCTCGCGCGGGGTTGACGTGTCCAGCGTTATCACAGTTAGATAACCACGGGCATTCGGCGAAATAAAAGAGGCATGCTCTTGCTGGAGGGACGATGCCCGATTTCGCGATGCTCTCGGACGCGCCGGTGGATTGGCGAGGAGATCTGCTCCAGTTTCGGCGCTACGTTAATCCGCTCGTTTCGGTCATCACCCATCCCCGCACGCAGACGCCTCTGACCATCGGCGTTTTCGGCGCGTGGGGAAGCGGGAAGTCCACCCTGCTCCACATGGTCGACGAGCGGCTGCTCGATCAGCACGGCGACGCTTTCGTCCGGGTGCATTTCAACCCGTGGGTGCACCGCCGAGAGCCCGAGATGTTACTTCCGCTGCTGAACGCCCTGCACGACACGCTCAACGCCGACCCCGGCCGCCGTTTCGCCGGCGCCGTACGGCGGCTCGGCGCGATCATGCTGAACCTCGCCGCCGACGAGGTGTTGAAGAGAGTCAACCTGGGCTCCGTGAGCGTGGAGAAGATCGGCAGGCTGGCCCAGCAGTACGCCGAGCTCCGCGGCCAGGTCGACAGCCAGACCGGCCGGCTGCGCGGGCTGCTGCAGCAGGAGGCCGACCGCCTGGCCGCCACGGGCAGGAAGATCATCTTTTTCGTGGACGACCTCGACAGGTGCGAGCCCGACCAGATCATCGACGTGCTCGAATCGATCAAGTTGTTCCTCGACCTCAGGAACGTCTTCGTGGTGATCGCGCTCGCCAAGGACGTGGTCGACCGCGGGGTGTCGGTGAAATATCAGCCGTTCGGCTTCTCCGACCACGCCACCATCGCCGACGACTACCTCGACAAGATGATCCAGCTCCCGCTGCACCTCTACCCGCTCGGCCCGGCGGAGGTGGGGGCCTTCATCCGCGATTCGCTCCCCGGCGAGATGGCCGCCAGGCATGTGGAGACACTGGAACGGATCGTCGCCCCGAACCCGCGCAAGATCAAGCGGGTGCTCAACCTGCTGCGCGTGACCGAGGCCGTCATCGACAACACCCCCGGCCTCGCCGGCCTGCACACCGACCTGGTGGTGCGGCTGGTGGTGCTGCGGGTGCAGAGCCCGGAGCTGTTCGCGGACGTGGTGCGACAGCCGGCCCTGCTGGTCGCGCTCGAACTCGCCTACCAGGACAAACTGGTCACCGACGTGCTCCAGGGCTTCCAGGCGCGCTTCGGCGCCCAGGCCGACGAGCTGCAGCGCCTCACCCAGGCCCACCACGACACGAACGCCCTCCTGGCGCCGTTGTTCGCCGGCTCCGCGTTCGAGGCGTCCTCCGGCGATCTGCCCGCCTACCTGACCATGATCGGCGGATGAGATGCCCCCCGCCACCGCCCGTTACGAGCTCTACGGCCTGCGGTCCGGCAACCCGTACACCTGCCGGCCGCTGAACGCCGTCGCCGACGACGCCGACCGCGCACGCCTGCTGGAGCTGGCCGGCTTCGTGCGGCTCGCGGCGATCAAGGAGGCCGTCGAGACGGCCGTCAGCGGGAATCGCCCGGTGTTCTTCCTCATCAACGGCGTGAGCAAGAGCGGCAGGACGTCCCTGGCCAACCACGTGATGAGCCTCTACAGGGACGCCGCCGGGCTCGGCGAGAGCTTCGCCACCCACTGCGCGGAGCCCGAGGAGATGACCCAGGACCCCTATCCGGTGATGTGCTCGACGCTGCTCTCCCTGCGCAACAAGATGAACGAGCAGGCGATCGCCATCCCCGAGGTGCTGCGCGAGCGCTTCACCGAGCTGGGCAGGCGGGCGCACACCGACCAGATGAACGCGTACGACCTGCAGGAGATCGCCGGGCTCACGGGCTCGACCTACGCCGCGGCCAAGGGAGGCTTCGGCATCAGGTACGAGAGCGTCCCGACGAAGAAGCTGATCACCCTGGCCACCCAGGTGTTCGCGAACACCCGTACCGTCGTCGTGTTCACGGTCGACGACTACGACCACGCCAACACCTTCCGGCTGACCAGGGCGGAACGCGAGCGGCTGGCGCCCCGCGTGCGCGTCGTGGACCTGGCCGCCCTGACCGGGGAGCAGGTGGCCCACCTGGCGCGCGACCGCTGGACGGGCCGGCCGCCCTCCCCCTTCCACGAGGAAGGCGTGAAGAGCGCCTTCAGCGGGCGCCCGTACACCGTCGGCCGGGCCATGCAACATCTGGAGCTGCTGCTGGAGTTCCGGCTGCGCGAGTACGACAAGGACGACCCCTGGCCCACGGACGACCTGCACATGCCCGAGAGCTGGCTGGTGAACCGCATGTACCAGCGCGAGAGATGGAACGGGCTTGGAGGCATCGATGGCTGACTACCCCGCGCGCAACCCCTTCCCCGCCCGTGGCACGTCCAGCGCCGAGGAGACGTCCCTGCCGGGCTTCCTGAGCGACTGGGCGCGCACCACGCCCACCGCGCTCCTGCCGGGCGTGCGCGACGTCGTGCGCCAGGCCCGGGCCTACCTGGCGGCGTTCGACGGCGACGGCGGCCTGTCCTGCCTGTACGGCGCCCACGGGATCGGCAAGACGCACGCCGCGCGGTCCATGATGGCGGTCGTCAACGAGGAGTCTCCCGACGCCGTTCAGCTCTACCTGAGATTCCAGGACGACGACTTCGTCGCCGCGTACCGGCGCATGGTCTCCCAGCTTCCGCTGAGCCTGCTGGCGGAGCTGAGCCTGAGCTACCTCGACACGCTCGCGGACGACCTGTCCGGGCGCGCGGTGGGGCCGGCCGCCGGGGAGCCGCGGCAGCCCGGCCCGTTCGGTCCAGATCCGGTGGAGTCCGGTGAGGTGCTGGAGGAGCAGGCCAAGGAGATCGCCGCGGTGGCCGGCGACTGGCCGCAGTTCCAGCGGGCGCTGTCGTACCTGACGCGGCCCGGGTTCGCCGAGGACGCCTATGACTGGTTGTGCGGGCGGCCGATCAGCCCGGAGTCCTCCAGGGCGCTCGGGGTCAGCGCCCAGATCGACGATCCCCTCACCTGCCGTTACGGCCTGCAACTGCTGACCAGGCTGGTGACCAGGGGCGGGCGGCCGTTCGTGATGGTGCTCGACCAGTGCGAGAAGTTCCTGCTCGACGACGGCGACCCGGTGCCGGGGAACATCGGGATCCTGCACGGTCTGGTCGAGGCCGTCCCCCGGGCCCGCGGGATGCTCGTCCTCGTGGCGAGCGGGGCGGGCTGGGAGTGCCTGCCGCAGGATCTCCGCCAGCGGCTGGGCGCCGGCGCCTGCCACATGCTGCCGCTCACTCCCGGCGAGGCGACGCTGGTGCTGGCCACGTACATCAACGCCGCCCGGCAGTCGGACGGTGACGACATCTGGCCGTTCACCGAGGCGGGCGTGCTGGAGTTGCTGCGGCACAGCGGCGGCAACCTCCGCCTGCTGCTCCAGCTGGCCTGGGCCGGCTTCGACGCCGCGGCTCCCGGGGGGCTCATCGACGCCGGGCTGGTCGCGGCCGCCGCCGCCCGGCACGGGCGCGCGCCCGGTTTCGCCGCCCTGGTGATGCTTGTCGAGGGGGAGCTGCGCGCCTGCGGGATCGCCGCCGAGCGGGTCGAGGAGAACGGCACCGTGACGTCGTTCGAGCTGCCCGGCGGGTCCGCGCCGAGAGCAGTGATCAGGTTGTCCGAGGCCGTGTTCTTCGACGACGAGGCGGCCATCGCCGACGAGCTGCTCACCAGGCGCTCCGGCGCTCCGGCGGCGTTCACCGCGCTCCTGGTCTCGGGGTACGTCAGCCCCACCGTGCTCACCGTGCTGCGCGAGGCGATGCACGTGGTCCTGGTCGCCGACGGCTCCCCCGGCTTCGTGCGTGCGCTCGACGAGCTCGTCAAGCGGCTCGCCGCCATCCCGGCCGGCTCCGGCGAGCCGCTCCCGCGGGACGAGGCTCTGCGGGAGTTGCGGACGCGGATGGACGAGCTGGTCGCGGCGCGCCAGGGCGAGGTGCTGGCACTGCAGCGCAGGCTCGACGAGGTGGCCGAGCGGCTGGAGCGCGAGCGGCAGCGGCGCCCCGACTGGCCGGCCCGCCGGGCGGAGCTGGTGGAACGCATCACCGAGGCCAGGGACGCGCGGGCCGCGGCCGACTGGCTGGAGTTCAGCAGGGCCGCCACGGCCGCCGTGCGCGGGCGGACGAGACTGCTCTCCCTGCTGGCCCTGGCCGTCGTCGCGGCGGCCGCCCTGTTCGCCGCGGCGCCCGCGGCCGGCGTGCTCCCCTTGCGGTGGGCGCTGATCGCCGGCGGCGTCGCCGCGCTCGTCGCCGCGGCCCTGCTCTGGAGGTCGCCGGCGGCGTCGAACGTCCGTCACGCGGTGGCGGGCGCGGAGTCCAGGCGCGACCTCGACCGCCTGGCCCGCGAGGCGGGCACGCGCGCCGCAGACCCGGTCGGACGTTACGCCCACGCGCTCCGCGAGGACCCCGACGACGGTTATCAGCGGCTGGTGGAGGCCATGCTGGCCGAACCGCTCGCGATCGTCAGGCAGGCCATCGGGCGCCGGCTGGCCGTTTCTGAGCGCTCGCCCACCCAGTGCGTGCCGGACGTGCTGCGTGGGCTGCGCGAAGGGTGTCCGGAGATGCTGCTCCTGCTGGCACGCAGGCAGCGGCACGCCGAGTCGGAGCTGTTGCCGCGCGTTCTCCGCGATCTGCCTCCCGAACTGCGCGTCCTCGTGGCTCTGGCCAATGCGGGCACGCCGACGCCCGCCGACAGCACGATGCCCTGGCAGCCGGCCGAGCTCGCGCTCGAGGCGCTCGGCGTACGCGGGCTGCTGCACCCGCTCGCCCTGGCCTTCCGCGACGGCGACGCGCGGACCATGCCGATCGAGATCCCGCCGAGCGCCCTCAGGGCCACCGCCCACCTGCTGTCGCCGCTGGAGCCCGGCGGACTCGGCACGTACGACTGGCTGCCGCTCATCGCGGAAATCGATGAGCTCTTCCTGTTTTTTGAGGAGTTGCTCTATTACCAAGAAGAAAAGCGCTTAAATCGCCATAAATCTTGACGCGCCGTCCGAGTCATGAGACATAAGGACCGGGGTCCAACGCAGCACTCCGCCATGAGCCACGGCCAGTTGGGGCGCGAGAGCGAAGAGGTATCCGTTGTCAGGAAACCCTGCATCGAGACCGCTGCTCACCCTGGGGTTCCCGCAATTCCTCGACGTCGAGGCACTGCTGGCGACCGGGTGGAAACCGCTCGCCTTTCAGCAGTTCATCGTGAAAATCCACAGCCGCTGCGACCTGTCCTGCCGCCACTGCTACGTGTACGAGATGGCCGACCAGAGCTGGCGCGACCAGCCGCGCAGGATGTCCGACGCCATCGCCGACCGTACGGTCGAACGGATCGCCGAGCACGCCACCCGCCACGACCTGCCGGAGATCGACGTCATCCTGCACGGCGGCGAACCGCTGCTCGCCGGCCCCGCGCTCATCACCCGGCTGGTCGAGGGCGTGCGCGGCGCGGTCGACACGGGCACCAGGGTCAACGTCAGCGTCCAGACCAACGGGGTGCGGCTCGACGAGCCGTACCTGCGGCTGTTCGAGTCGCTGGAGGTGCGTGTCGGGGTGAGCCTGGACGGCGACGCCGAGGGACAGGACCGCCACCGCCGCTTCGCCGACGGCCGCGGCAGCCATGCCCAGGTCAGCGAGTCGTTGTGGCGGCTGACCGCCGGACCCTACCACCATCTGTTCAGCGGCATCCTGTGCACGATCGACGTGCGCAACGATCCGTTGCGCACGTACGAGGCGCTGCTGGAGTACGACCCGCCGGCCATCGACTTCCTGCTGCCGCACGGCAACTGGGCCGCGCCGCCGCCCTTCCGCGAGCCCGGCTCGCCGGCCACGCCGTACGCCGACTGGCTGATCCCCGTCTTCGACCGCTGGTACGAGAGCCCGGTCCTGCACACCGAGGTCCGGCTCTTCCGGGAGATCATGCGCCTGGTCATGGGCGGCTCCTCCCGGGCGGAACGGGTCGGGCTGTCGCCCGTCCGCATGGTCGTGATCGAGACCAACGGCGGCATCGAGCAGTCCGACATCCTGAAGAGCGCCTATCACGGCGCGACCGAGACCCGGCTCCACGTGCTCAGCGACTCTCTCGACAGGGCGTTACGGCACCCCGCGATCGTCGCCAGGCAGATCGGCGAGCAGGCGCTCTCCGCCACGTGCCACCGCTGTGATCTCATGTCCGTCTGCGGGGGCGGCCACTACGCCCACCGCTACCACCCGGTCACCGGCTTCGCCGAGCCGTCCGTCTACTGTCCCGACCTGTACCGGCTGATCGCGCACATCGCGACGCGCTGCGAGCGTGATGTGGCCCGGCTCCGGGGAGCCGGATGAGCGCCGTCCACCACGTGTCCGGCGCAGCGTTCGCCGCGCTGGCCGCGGGTGAGGGAGGCGCGCGGGCCGTGGGCGAGCTGTGCGCCGCCCAGGCGAGCAAACACCGGCTCCTCGTACGCCTGCTCGTGGCAGAGGCACGCCAGGCGGGACACCCGCACGCGGCCCTCGTGTCGCGCGCCTACGAGACCCTGTCCGAGGTGGAGACCGCCTTCCCTGAGGAGGTGGGCCGCTGCCTGCGCCACCCGGCGGTGGGCGCCTGGGCGCTGCGCACCTGCCGGGAGTCGCCCGCCGGCGGCGGCGACCCTGGGCGGCTCGCGGCGGTCGCGCTGGCCGCGGCGATCCGCACCCGCAGCGCCTGCCGCCTGGAGGTGCCGGTGCGCGGCGGCGAGCTCATGCTGCCCTCGCTCGGGCTGCTGGCCCTGCCCGGCGACCTGCCTGAGGTGGTCCAGGCGACCGTCGAACCCGCGCAGGACGGGGCGGAGCTGCACGTCGGCGGTCACGCGTACCGGGTGAGCCTGTCGGACGACGGGCCAGGCTGGCAGCTCCTGCATCACCTCCGCGTCTCACCGGACGTGCGCATGACCATCGACGACCTCGACCCCTACCGCTGGCCGGACGACGACGTCGGCGACCGCCTGACCGGCGAGCGGCGGCAACGATGGGCGGCCGCCCTGCGCGAGGCCTGGCAGGTGCTGCTGACCCGCCACCCGGAGGTGGCCGGGGAGCTCGCGACGGCGGTCTCGGTGCTCACGCCCGTCGTCACCACGTCGCTCGAACAGCACAGCGCCTCCGCGCGGGACACGTTCGGCACGATCGCGCTGTCCGACCCGATCGACGGGATGGGCATGGCCCTCACCCTGACGCACGAGCTCCAGCACGCCAAGCTGAACGCCCTGAGCGAGGTGGTGGAGCTGGTCGCCCCCGACGACGGCCGCCGCTTCTACGCGCCGTGGCGTCCCGACCCGCGCCCGGCCTTCGGACTGCTGCACGGCGCGTACGCGCACGCGGGCGTCGCGAGATTCTGGCGGCGGCACACCGGCGACCCGGAGCACGCCCAGCGGGCGCAGGTGGAGTTCGCCCGCTGGCGCGAGGCCGCGTACCAGGTCACCGGCACCCTGCTCGGCAGCGGCGCGCTGACGGAGGCCGGCACCCACCTGGTCGCCACGCTGCGCGACACGCTCGCCCGCTGGCTGGCCGAGCCGGTCACGCCAGCCGCGGCCGTCCAGGCCCGGCTGCGGTCCGACGAGCACAGAGCGGCCTGGGCCGACACCCCCACGTGACCCGGGCCGGCATCAGATGGGCGGCGGGTCGAAGTCGCAGTTGAGCCGCTCGCCTGCGAGAACGGCGAGAGTCTCCGGGTGGTCACGCCCCATGACCGCGCCCAGCCGCTGCATGGTCTCCGTCAGCAGCCGCTCCGACTCTCCCTTCATCCCCGTCGCCTGCAGGTCCTGGGCCAGGTTAGCGGCGCAGACCAGGCTGAGGTAGTGGTCCGGGTTGAAGCGGGCCTGGATCAGCCGGTGGTTCTCCTCGCCCAGCAGGCGGGCCTGCTCGTGCAGCCCCAGCGCGGCCAGATCGTTCTGCAGGTTGATGGCGCACGTCACGGAATAGTCGTGATCCCGGCCGATCCGCTCAGAGAGAGCGGCCAAGGCCCGTTCGTCGAGCTCCCGCGCCGCGGCGGCCTCCCCGTCCAGGCGCATGAGCAGCGCCAGATTGACCTGGGCCGCATGGGTGAACGGGTGATCGTCCCCGAACACCCCCGGGTAGTACGGAAGCGCGCGCTGCGCCATCTCCCTCGCCTCTCCGCGCTCACCGGCCGCCCGCAGCGCGTTGGACAGGGCGATGGCCGCCGCCATCGTGTCGGCGTTGCCGTCTCCGTACAGCCGGACCAGGCGCGTGTGGGTGTCGCGCATCAGTTCCAGGGCCTCGGTCAGCCGCCCGCTCCTGCGCAGCGAGATGGCGAAGTCCTTCGCCGCCCGCAGGGTGATGGGATGGTCGTCTCCCAGATGCGACACCCCGTACGTGTACGCTTCCTCGGCCATGTCGGTCGCGATCTGGAATTTGCCGCTGAGCCGCACGGCCCGGCTCAGATTGGTCCACGTCAGGAGCAGAACGCGCCGGCCGACACCCTCCGTGACGCTTCTGTGGAGGTAGACCTCCTGGAAGATCTGCTGCGCCTCGGTGTAGTCGCTGGTGAGGGCGAAGTCGAGAGCGAGGTTGTTGCGAGCTCGGAGGGTGTTGTTGTCGGTCTCGCCGTGCACCCCCCGGTAGCCCTCGTAGACCTCCCCGTCGAGCTCCCTGGCGCGAAGGAAGTTGCCGCGGCCACGCAGCGCCCCGGCGTAGCTGTTCATGCCCCACAACGTTTCCGGGTGCTCGGGACCGAGAGCGTCGATCATCTGGTCGACGGTCTCCTCCATGAGCCGGTCAGCGCTGCCGTACATGGTCAGGGCCAGCTGAACGAGACCGAGGTGAATGCGGGCCACCAGCACGTCGGAGTGCCGTTCGCCGCTCGCCTCCGCCCATCGCTTGATGTACTGGTTCAGCAGCGCCTGCGCCTGCCGGTAACTGCCGCGCACGTACAGGTAACGTACGAGGTTCAGGGCGAACCTGCGCGAGACCGGCGCCCTGCAGTCGATCAGGCCCGACGGCTCCAGATGGGCGGCGAGCTCGTCGAACTGGGCCCACTTGGCCGTGTCGTCGGGGTCGCTGGGCGCGCTGCCCGCCAGGAGAAGGTGCACTTCGTGGCGGAGCTCCGTGCGGTCCTTCTCACTGGTCTCGTCGCGTAGCAGCGCCTGGTTGAGCCGGTGCACCTGCAGCGTGCGCGCGGACGGCTCGACCTTGACCAGCGCCAGGCGTTCCAGGTTGCTCAGGGCGTTGGTCAGTTCGATCGGGTCGGACAGGATGGGCATGAGACGAGGGCCGACCGCTCGGTTGCCGCGGCGGAAGACGTCCCTCGGGATGGGCTCGGGGCCGAAGAACGCGCAACAGCGCAGCACCTCGACCGCGGCGGGCACTCGATCTTCCAGCTGGGCGACGGAAAGTTGCCACGCGGCGGTCATGGACTGCGGATAGGTCGGAGCCTTCTCCAGGCTGAGCAGCCGGCCGGTCTGCTCGTCCAGCAGCGAGACGTATTCCTCGACCGACATCAAGGTCCTGGCCAGCAGGGCGCTGGCCTGCTCCAGCGCGAGCGGCAGGTCCCCGAGCTTGTCGGCCAGGAGGTCCGCCTCCGGCTGAGCGATGGCATCGCCGAGACGCCTCGCGAGGAAGGCGATGCTCTCCTCGCGCCTGAAGACGTCGACCTCGATGGTGGGCTCATGGTCACTCCACCGTGAGTTCCGCGACGTGATGAGGACGTGCCCGGGGCCCCGGGGAATGAAGTCCTTGATGTATTCCGGCTCTTCGGCGTTGTCGAAGATCAGGAGCCAACGCCTGTAAGGTACCCCGCTCTCCAGCGTGCGTAGCACAGACTGCGTGGCCTGCTCCACCCCGGTGCTGGTCGCCGACGGCAATCCCAGGGCCTGGGCCATTCCCGCCAGCACCGACGGAACGAGCAACGGCTGGTCGGCGGAGACCCACCAGACCAGGTCGTAGTGGTCGCGATATTGCCACGCGTACTCGATCGCCAGCTGGGTCTTGCCGACGCCTCCGAGACCCTGCAGTGCCTGGGGCTGGGCCACGACCGCGGTCACGGTGTTGATGCTCTTCCTGAGGGCCGTCAGCAGGTCCGCGCGGCCGGTGAAGTTGGGATTGCGCTTCGGGACTCTTTCCCAGATCTTCTGTGCAGGCGCCATGGGCTGCGAATGCTCTGCCATGTCGATCCTCCGCTTCACGCCCGAAGAGCCGGTAACCGTAGGCTCATCCTAGAGGTTGATAAGTGGAGTCGCTTATCACAGAATCATAATAAGGAACTTGTCTGAACGTGCTGCGAGACCGGCCGGGCGGGCGCCTGATAAGTGCTCGCAAGTTGTTTGATATTCGGGTGGCCAAAATGGACGGAGTGCGTATGCGTGACGGACAGTACACATCCCGCAGCCTGATCGACGTGTCCGACATCCCGCTGAGCAGCCTGGGCGAGATGGAGAGCGCCGCACTCCGGGCAGCGGTGATCTCCTGCCTGAACGACGACAAGGAGCAACTGGCGAGGTTCGACAGTTCCATCTGAAACATTTCTTCGCTCCTGCCGCAGCCGAACACGAGGGCCCGCGCTTCTCGCGACGGAGGACGGGTGAATCATTGCGGACAGGTGCGCGCGGCCACCACGTGCGCGAAGATGTATTCCGTCTTTCGCCACGGAGGAATGTGCGGTGAAACGCGGCTGCGGATGGGATCGACATGGTTATTGCCGGCACAGACTCACAGCTGACGCCCTACCAGGGCTTACGTGCCTTCCGCGCCGAGGATCATCACCGGTTCTTCGGGCGTGACGCGGAATCCCATCAGATGTGCGACCTCTGGCGGACCCAGCGGCTGAGCGTCCTCTACGGCTCGTCGGGGATCGGGAAGACCTCGCTGATCCTGGCGGGAGTGATGCCTCTCCTCAGCCCGAACAGGATCGACGTCCTCCCCCTCGGGCGGGTGTCCTACGGATCCTCTTTTCCGCGGGCCGCGTTGCCTGCCCATAATCCGTACGTCCTCGCCCTGTTGTTGTCCTGGTCCCCGCTGGCTCCCCCCACCCGGCTCGCCGGCATGACGATCTCGGCGTTCCTGCGCAACCGGCCCGTCAAGCGGGACGCGTACGGAGATCCGACGCTCACCCTGATGGCCATCGACCAGCTCGAAGAGCTCTTCTCCGGCGGCCGGCGACATCAGCGCTACCGTGACTGGTTCTTCGGCCAGCTCGCGGAGGCGCTGCGCCAGGATCCGCGCCTCCGCCTGCTGCTGTCGATCCGCGCGGATCGGCTGGCGGACCTGCGGAAGTACGAGCCGGAGCTGACCCGGGCCGCCCCGGCCGCGGACGGCTCCGCCCCGGAACGTCTCGCTCTCGAGGCGTTGAGCTTCGGCTCCGCGCTGGAGGCGGCGCGCCGGCCGGTCCAGGGCACGGGACGCGCGTTCTCGGAAGGCGCGGCCGAACGGCTGGTACGCGACCTCGTCACGGTCAGGACCCGCTCCAGCAGCCGCCCGCAGCCAGAGGGTGCCGACCCGGCCCAGCTCCAGGTGGTCTGCGAGGCGCTGTGGAACACGCTGCCCGCGCAGACCACCGAGATCTCGAAGAGCGACGTGTTCGGACACGTCGAGAGGACCCTGTCGCGGCACTACGCGGGAGAGCTCCGGAAGATCGCCTCCGAGCGGTTCAGCGGCGATGACCCTCGGCTGAGGACATGGTTGCGGCTGACCTTCCTCGATCCGGCGGGAGGCGGCAGAACGGTCAGGCAGAGCTCGATCAGGACAGCGGGGATCGGCAGGACCGTGATCGCTCTGCTGGTGAAGCGGCGCATCCTCCAGGCGGACCAGGACATGGGCGAACGGCTGTACCGGCTCGCGTACGACCGCATGCTCCAGCCCGTCGAGCAGGACGACCTGACACCGCACCTTCACGTGGCGCAGCCGGGACCCGCGGAGCTCCTCTGCGAGGCGGAGAGCGCGGTGCGCGAGGGCGATCTCCTGCTGGCGGCCGGACTCTGCGAGGAGGCGCTGGCCGGGTCCGTCGACGGCGACCTCCGGCTGCGGGCCAGGGCCGAGTCGCTGCTCGGCAACATCGCGCACGAGCGGGGGGATCTCGATGGCGCGATCCTCCACTACGGCAATGCCGCCAAGAGCCTCGAGACCGCCGGAGCGGTGACCGCTGTCGGGCCGTTTCTCACCGCCATCGGGCGGCTCCGGCTGGCTCAGGGGTCACCCGAGATCGCTGTGCGCGAGTTGCACGCGGCGGTGGTCCGGGTGCCCGGGGATCTCACGATCCAGACGGAGCTGGCGTGGGCGCTGTGGCATGGCGGCCATCCGGGCGCGGCCGTGAGCGTGCTCGACAGCGTTCTCGACAGGGAGGGCAACAACACCGACGCGCTGCTCAGCCGCGGGCAGATCCTGGCCGGCATGGGACGTCCTCATGCCGCGCTGCAGGACCTCGAACGGGCGAGGCCGCTGCGATGGCCGTTCGCCAAGGTCGCGCACGCGCTCGCGCTCGCCCAGACCGACAGCATCAAAGAGGCCCAGCAGGAGATGGTCGAAGCTCTGGCGGAAGGGGACATGGAGCACGGGCCGCTGCTGTTGTACGCGGCGAGAGTCGAACAACTCGCGGGCGAGAGCTCCTCGGCGGTCGACCTGGCTCAACGGGCGATCTCCGCGAAGGCCCCCGCTCTTCCCCACCACATGGCCAAGGACGCCAGGCGGCTGGTCGATGCCGCTTTCTGATCCGAGCCGTCAGACGTGCTGCTGCGCGGGAGGCGGTATGAGGCTTCTCCGGAAACCCCTCATGGCCGTGCCGGCCACGGCCACACATGTCATCGCGACGAGCAGGACGATCGAGCCGCCCGACACATCGCACCATGTCACCAGGAGGCCTCCCAGAGGCGCGGAAAGACAGACGGCGCCGTGGGACGACAGCCGAGCGGCCCCGACCACGCGGGCCAGCATGTCAGGGGCGACGCATTCCACCTCCATGGTCTTGATGGACACGTTGCTCAATGCGCCGACGAAGCCGGTGATGAACAGGGCCATGGCGAAGAAGGCCGGCCGGGCATGGAGCAGAAACGCTCCTACGGCGGCGGTGGACAGTGCCATGACCCAGACCCACATGTGAATGAGGAGCATGAACCGTCTCGGCTTGATGTAGGCGGCCGAAAGCCCTCCGAGGGTTCCCCCCACCCCGGCCAGCCCGAGCACGATCCCGACCGTCAGCGGCGTCAGGTCGCCCGAGCCGGCGACGAAGAGCATGATCAGGGCGTTGACCATCAGGTTGGTGATGGTGATCAACACGACCGACGCACGGAGGAACGGCTGGCTCGCCAGGATGCGAAACCCCTCCAGCAGGCTGCGGCGCAGCGGTAGGGGCGCGGGGCCGTTGCGGGGTTGGGTGCGCAGCCCGAGCGACAAAACATAGGTAAGAGTGAAAAGTACAGCATTCACTACGAAAGGGACAAAAAACCCCAATCCGAACAACAAGCCCCCGAGCGGCCTGCCCGCGAGTGACGCCAGATGGTTGGTGCTCTCGGTCTTGGCCACCGCACCACGCAGTTTGTCCGGTCGTACGAGCGACGGCATCAGCGAGGTGCCCGCCAGCGAATGGAGGACCCACATCCCGCCTTCCAGCAGCGCGGCCAGCACGATGTGCCCCAGGGACGGGCCGCCGACGGAGAGTGCCACGCCTACGCTGACCACGGTGAGCGCTCGCACGGATTCCGCGAAAAGGAGAACTCTACGGGGTGGTATTCGGTCGACCAGAACCCCGCCCGGAACGTAGAGAATCAAGATCGGTATCGTCAGGACGAACCCCGTCAGCCCGGCTGCGGCCGGCGAGTCCGTCATCGCCAGGGCCAGGAGCGGGTAGACCACACCGAGCATGCGCGTGCCGATCGCGGAGATGACCGAAGCCGCCCAGACGAGCGCGAAGTCCGTCGCCCTCGTCCGGCGCGGAAAGTCGCGCCTCACGGTGAACTTCTCTTCCACGCCCCGCCCCAGCCGTTTCCCTCAGGCGCATGTGTCTTCTGCCATCAATACAGGGAGGCCTTGGCGACAAGCCGCTTCCGACAAATGGACGGGAAGATTTTGGAGAAGATTGGCACCTGCAAACCGCAGGAGTATAGCCGACATGATCTTCACTGCCGACACAACGATCTCCATTTCAGCCAGTCCGAAATACGGGCCCTTTCAGATGACTTGTCCCATTTGTCGCATGAAGTATCACGGATCATCACTGTTGGATAATGTGACCCATGGTGGAGTCACGTGGTGATCAGCGCCTTATGGTGACCAATGACCGGTTGATCGCCGACCTCGCGGCGCTCGGAGTGGAGTACGGGCAGGTCCTGCTCGTACACTCGTCTCTGCGGTCCATCGGCCATGTCGAGGGCGGGGCGGGCGCGGTCGTCTCCGCGCTGCGCGGCGCGCTCGGGCCGGGCGGGACCCTGGTGGTGCCCACCGGCACGTCCGCCAACTCCGACACCTCTGCCTACCATCGCGCCACGATCGCCGGGATGTCACCCGACGAGGTCGCCGCGTACCGCGCGCGCATGCCGCCCTACGACCCGGCGACGACCCCCACCGACGCCATGGGCCGCATCCCCGAGCACGTCCGGACGCTGCGGGAGGCACTGCGCAGCGCCCACCCCCAGACCTCCTTCGCCGCCGTCGGCCCGCAGGCCGGCGAGATCATCGACGGGCACGCCCGCGACTGCCTCCTGGGCGAGCGCTCCCCGCTGGCCAGGCTGTACGACACCGGCGCGACGGTGCTGCTGCTCGGCGTCGGCTACGACAGATGCACGGCCTTCCACCTGGCCGAATACCGCTACACCCGGCGCCCGCCGCGCCGCACCTACCGGGCCGTGGTGGACGACGGCGATGGCCGGACGTGGTACGCGTTCGAGGACGTGGCGCTGGACGACAGCGACTTCGCCGTCGTCGGCGCCGCCTTCGAGCGGACGGGCGTCGTACGCATCGGCCGGGTCGGGCAGGCGCCTGCCCGGCTCTTCTCCCTGCCCGACGCCGTCGGCTACGCCGCCCGCTGGTTCGCCGCCCATCGCCTGCCTTAGAGTGGCCGGCGGCGCATCACCACCCGGGGGGCGATCTCGAGGCCGAGCTCCCGTTCGTGCGCCACCAGCGCGCGCAACTCGGGCCCCCACTCCGGCTCGGGCAGCGCCGTGAACCCGTGCCGGGTGTACCACGGCGCGTTCCACGGCACGTCGCGGTAGGTCGTCAGCGTCACCTCCGGCGCGCCGGAGGCCCGCGCGTGGTCGATCACCGCGGCCATCAGCCGCCCGCCGATGCCCCTGCGCATGCTGCGCGGGTGGACGGCCAGCTGGTCGAGATGCACGTTGCCGTCGACCCGGCCCAGCAGGGCGAACCCCTCGGGCGGCTCGCCCTCCACCAGGACCCTCCCGGGGTCGTCGACCTCTTCGATCACGGTCGTGCCGGGTGGGAAGACGATCCCCACCTCGGCGAAGATCCCGTCGGCCGCCAGCTCGACGTCGGCCAGCCCCGCCAGCTCCCCCGCATCCGCCCATCGCACCATCAGAACCTCCTGAGGGGACCGTCGCCCTCCGGCGATGGGGAATCGGCGGCGGGAGGACCGCCACGGACCGCGTGCAGGGGCAGAACCTCGGACATCGCCGCCACCTCCGGGCAGTCTTGAGCCTGTGTCTTCGGGCATCGGTCAGGGCTTGGCCGTCGCCTCCCGCGCAAGCGGGGCACGAAGCCGCTCCCTTCAGTGCGCGGAGGAGTCACGACGACACGATCTCATGTCTCGGGCGGACCTCGCCCCGGGTATTAATCTTGGTGATCGTAGGCCCGGCTGTGCGGAGCCGGGGCCCTCTCCTCACGACGTGCCCACGACCGCCCGGTGGTGGGCACGTCGTGTGCGCGGCCAAGAGCGGGGTCAGAGGTCGAGCAGCGGCTCGAGTCCCACGGTGAGGCCGGGCAGCTCGCGGACCCTGCGCACCCCGAGCAGCACACCAGGCGTGAACGCCGACCTGCTCATCGTGTCGTGCCGGATGGTCAGGATCTCGCCGTCGCCGCCGAGCAGCACCTCCTGGTGCGCGATCAGCCCCGACAGGCGCACGGCGTGCACGTGGACGCCCTCCACGTCGGCCCCTCGGGCGCCGTCGAGCGCGGTGGTCGTGGCGTCGGGCATCCGGGCCGACCCCGCCTCGGCGCGCGCCTCAGCGACCATCTCAGCCGTACGCCGGGCGGTGCCGGACGGCGCGTCGGCCTTGTTGGGATGGTGCAGTTCGACGATCTCGACGGACTCGAAATAGCGGGCCGCCCGCTGGGCGAAGTGCATCATGAGCACGGCAGCGATGCCGAAGTTGGGGGCGATCAGGCAGTTGGTGCCCGGCGATGCCGCCAGCCATCCGCGTACGGTCTCCAGCCGCCCCTCGTCGAACCCGGTCGTGCCCACCACCGGGTGGACGCCGTGGCCGATGGCCCACTCGAGGTTGCCCATGACCACGTCGGGATGGGTGAAGTCGACGACCACCTCGGCGCCCGCGAGCCCTTCGACGGCGTCGTCCTTGTCGAGCGCGGCCACCAGCTCCATGTCGGTGGCGGCCTCGACCGCTGTGCACACCTCAACGCCCACGCGACCGCGGGCGCCGAGCACTCCTACCTTGATCACACCGACAACCCTACCGTCCTGCCCAGGCGCGTTCCCGGCGTCCCGGCCCGCGCCGCCCGACCGGGTCACGCGCGCAGGCCCCGGCCGGAGGACCGGGGCCTGCGCGGAGCGACGGCAGGTCAGCTGATGGCGTCGGTGAAATCCTTGTCGCCGTACGGGCCGATCACGGCGAGCGTGAGCGGCCGGTTGAGCACGTCGGCGGCCACCTCGGCGATCTCGTCGGGCGTGACGCCCTCGATGCGCGCCAGCACCTCGTCCACGGACATCAGCTCGTCGTAGACCAGCTCGTTCTTGCCGATGCGCGACATGCGCGAGCCGGTGTCCTCAAGCCCGAGCACGAGACCGCCGCGCATCTGGCCCTTGCCGCGCATGATCTCGTCGGCGGTCAAGCCCTCGGCCACCACCCTGGACACCTCGTCGCGGCAGATCTTGAGCACGTCGTCGATCTTCGAGGGCAGGCAGCCCACGTAGATGCCGAACTGGCCGGTGTCGGCGTAGGCCGAGGTGTAGCTGTAGGCGGAGTAGGCCAGGCCGCGCTTCTCCCTGATCTCCTGGAAGAGCCGGGACGACATGCCGCCGCCCAGGGCGGCGTTGAGCACGCCGAGCGCGAACCTTCGGTCGTCGGTGCGGGCCATGCCGGTCGTGCCGAGCACCAGGTTGGCCTGCTCGGTCGGCCGGTCGAGCACCGTGACGCCCGAGCGGGTCTCGGCCCCGGGTCCGCTGGTGCGCGGCGGGGCGAACTCGGCCGGGCCGTCGAGCATGCCCGCCCGCTCGTAGGCCCTGGTGACCAGCTCGACGACCTCTTCGTGGCGTACGTTGCCCGCGACGGACACGACCGTGCGGCGGGGCCGGTAGTAGAGGCGGTAGTACTCGGCGATCCGGTCGCGTCCCAGGGTGTTGATCGACTCGACCGTGCCCAGGATGGGCCGCCCGATCGCCGAATCACCGTAGAGTGCGGCGGCGAACTGCTCGTGCACCACGTCGGACGGGTCGTCGTCGTGCATGGCGATCTCTTCGAGGATCACCCCGCGCTCCGACTCGACGTCCTGCTCGGCCACCAGCGAACTGGTCACCACGTCGGCGAGCACGTCGACCGCGATCGGCAGATCCTCGTCGAGGACGCGCGCGTAGTAGCAGGTGTACTCCTTGGCGGTGAAGGCGTTGATCTCACCGCCGATGCCCTCGATGGAGGCGGAGATCTCCATGGCGTCACGCGTGGGAGTGCCCTTGAACAGCAGGTGTTCGAGGAAATGGGTGGCGCCCATGTGTTCGAGTGCCTCGTCACGCGAGCCGATGCCGACCCACATGCCGACCGCGACGCTGCGCACGGTCGGCATGGTCTCGGTCACCACGCGCAGCCCACCCGGCAGGACGGTGCGCCTCACCACCCCGGCACCGTCTGTGCCGGGGTGCAACGTGGTCGTGCTCACGGAGACTCCTTCGTGAGCACGACGCCGTTGACGATGGTTGCCTGGCTGAGCTCGCTCACGAGTTGCGGTCGTCCCCCTCGGTACGGCTGCTGCGCACGCGGGTGCGGGTGCGGCGGGGCCGCTCGGACCGCTCGTCGGCGGCCGGCGCGGGCTGCTCAGGAGCGGCGTCGCCGCCCTCGGCGGACCCGGAGTCGGCCTTCGCCTCCTTCTCGGCGGCCTCCCGCTCGATGACCTCGACCGGCACCAGGGAGAGCTTGCCCCGGCCGTCGATCTCGGCGATCTCCACCTGGATCTTCTCGCCGACGCTCATCACGTCTTCGACGTTCTCGATGCGCTTGCCGCCGTGCAGCTTGCGGATCTGGGAGACGTGCAGCAGGCCGTCCTTGCCGGGCATCAGCGAGATGAACGCGCCGAAGGCCGCGATCTTGACGACCGTGCCCAGGTAACGCTCGCCCACCTCCGGCATGTGCGGGTTGGCGATGGCGTTGATCGCCGAACGGGCCGCCTCGGCGGACGGGCCGTCGGTGGCGCCGATGTAGATGGTGCCGTCGTCCTCGATGGTGATCTCGGCGCCCGTGTCGTCCTGGATCTGGTTGATCATCTTGCCCTTCGGGCCGATGACCTCGCCGATCTTGTCGACCGGGACCTTGATGGTGATGATGCGCGGCGCGGTCGGGTTCATCTCCGCCGGGGAGTCGATCGCCTCCTGCATCACGTCGAGGATCGCCAGGCGGGCGCCCTTGGCCTGCTTGAGCGCGCCGGCCAGCACCGAGGCGGGGATGCCGTCGAGCTTGGTGTCGAGCTGGAGCGCGGTGATGACGTCCTTGGTGCCGGCGACCTTGAAGTCCATGTCGCCCATGGCGTCTTCCGCGCCGAGGATGTCGGTCAGCGTGACGTAGGCGTCACCCTCGCCGATCAGGCCCATCGCGATGCCCGCGACCATCTCCTTGAGCGGCACGCCGGCGTCGAGCAGCGCCATCGTGGAGGCGCAGACCGAGCCCATCGAGGTGGAGCCGTTGGAGCCGAGCGCCTCGGAGACCTGGCGGATGGCGTACGGGAACTCCTCGCGCGTGGGCAGCACGGGGATCAGCGCCCGCTCGGCGAGCGCGCCGTGGCCGATCTCGCGGCGCTTGGGCGAGCCCACGCGGCCGGTCTCGCCGGTGGAGTAGGGGGGGAAGTTGTAGTTGTGCATGTAGCGCTTGGTCCGCTCGGGGTTGAGCGTGTCGATGACCTGCTCCATGCGCAGCATGTTGAGCGTGGTGATGCCCAGGATCTGCGTCTCGCCGCGCTCGAACAGCGCCGAGCCGTGCACCCGGGGCACCACGTGCACCTCGGCCGACAGGGCGCGGATGTCCTTGGTGCCGCGGCCGTCGATGCGGACGCCCTCCTTGATGACCCGCTCGCGCATGAGCTTCTTCATCACCGAGCGGAACGCGGCGGAGATCTCCTTCTCGCGCCCCTCGAACTCGGGCAGGAGCTTCTCGGCGGCCAGCGCCTTGACCTTGTCGAGCTCGTTCTCGCGCTCCTGCTTGCCGGCGATGGTCAGCGCGGCGGCCAGCTCGGTCTTCACCGCGGCCTCGACCGCGTCGTAGACGTCGTCCTGGTAGTCGAGGAAGACCGGGTATTCGGCCGTCTCCTTGGCCGCGACCCGCGCGATGCGCGACTGCGCCTCGCAGAGCACCTTGATGAACGGCTTGGCGGCGTCGAGGCCCTGGGCGACGGTCTCCTCGGTCGGCGCCACGGCACCCTCGGCGACCAGCTTGAGCGTGTCCTTCGTGGACTCGGCCTCGACCATCATGATCGCGACATCGCCGTCGGCGAGCACGCGGCCCGCCACGACCATGTCGAACGTGGCCCGCTCCAGCTCGTGGTGGGTCGGGAACGCCACCCACTGGCCGTCGATCAGCGCGACGCGCACGCCGCCGATCGGGCCGGAGAACGGCAGGCCGGCGAGCTGGGTGGACAGCGACGCGGCGTTGATCGCCACCACGTCGTAGAGGTGGTCGGGGTTGAGCGCCATCACGGTGGCGACGACCTGGATCTCGTTGCGCAGCCCTTTGACGAAGGACGGGCGCAGCGGCCGGTCGATCAGGCGGCAGGTGAGGATGGCGTCCTCGGAAGGACGGCCCTCACGGCGGAAGAACGAGCCGGGGATGCGGCCCGCGGCGTACATGCGCTCTTCGACGTCGACCGTGAGCGGGAAGAAGTCGAAGTTCTCCTTGGGCGACTTGGACGCGGTGGTGGCCGAGAGCACCATCGTGTCGTTGTCGAGGTAGGCGACGGCGGAACCCGCCGCCTGGCGTGCGATGCGACCGGTCTCGAACCGGATCGTGCGCGTGCCGAACGAACCGTTGTCTATGACGGCTTCAGCTGTGTGGACACCCTCCACGGGGGACCTCCTTGTGGTCGGTCTCCCGCGCCCTTTTCTCACCGGCACCCTCGTTAGGTGCAGCGCCGGTCTTCGATCGAAGCGCCCGGTCTTTCCTACCGGAAGCCACTACCGAGGACCGGCCCGCAGGCGTCGCGGGTCGCATGGTGCTGAGCGGACGCGGGGGCTGTGTGTCTCGGATCTTCAGTTGTACGCCGGGCGCGGGAGGCGTGTGACGCCAGGCGCCCGGACATATGGCTGCGGCCATATGCGAAGGGAGCGGCGCGGACGCCGCTCCCTTTCATGCTATCGGCGCAGGCCGAGCCGCTCGATGAGCGAACGGTAGCGCTGGATGTCGACCTTCTGCAGGTATTTCAGCAGGCGGCGGCGGCGGCCGACGAGCAGCAGCAGGCCACGACGGCTGTGGTGGTCGTGCTTGTGCGTCTTCAGGTGCTCGGTGAGCTCGCTGATGCGCTTGCTCAGCAGGGCGATCTGAACCTCGGGCGACCCGGTGTCGCCCTCGACCGTCGCATATTCACTGATGATGGACTTCTTGGCAGCGGTGTCGAGGGACACGGCTCTCCTTTGAGCTACGGGCACGCACGATTGATGTGAGTGTGCGAACGACCGTGCGTGCCTACAGTCGCCGCGTGAAGGCCTTCATGGGCAGCGCGCAGCACCGCCGCTACAGAGCCGACATGCAAGGTTACCACCTTGTGCAGGGTCGTCGGGACACGCGGCGCGGGACATGCGGAGGCCGGGTCAGAGGTCAGCCGGTGATCCTCCGGGTGGCCTCGACGTCGGCGTGGATCTGGGCGATCAGCGTCTCGATCGACTCGAAGCGGGTGTTGCCACGCAACCGCGCCGCGAACTCGACCGCGACGTGCGCGCCGTACAGCTCCAGGTCGTCGCGGTCGAGCGCGTACGCCTCGACGGTGCGCGGCACGCCCTCGAACGTCGGATTGGTGCCGACCGAGATCGCCGCCGGCCACCGCTCGCCCTCGTAGAGGGCGGGCAGGTTGGCGACGGGCACGCACTCCAGCCAGCCGGCGTAGACCCCGTCGGCCGGGATCGCGGTGTGCGGAGGCGTCTCCACGTTGGCGGTCGGGAAACCGAGTTGCCGCCCCCGCTGGTAGCCCCGCACGACCACGCCCTCCACGCGGTGCGGCCGCCCGAGCCGCTCTCTCGCGCCCTCGACGTCGCCGGTCACGAGCAGTTCGCGGATGGCGGTCGAGGAGACGCCGTCGAGCAGGGGCACGGCCTCCACCTCGAAATCGTATTTATCGCCCATCGTCCGCAATGTCTGAACGTCTCCGCTGGCTTCGTGCCCGAACACGAAGTCCTCCCCCACGACCACGACCGCGGCCCGCAGCCGCTCGGCCGCCACGCTCTGGACGAAGTCGTCGGGGCTGGTCCGCTGCAGCTCGAGGGTGAACTCCACCACGTCGACCTCGTCGATCCCCAGCCCGGCCAGCAGCTCACCCCTGCGCCGCAGGCTGGTGAGCCGGGGCGGGTGCGACCCCGGTCGCACGACCTCCTCGGGATGCGGCTCGAAGGTGACGGCGACGCTCCGCAGCCCTCGCTCGCGGGCGATGGCCACCGCGCGCTCGATCACCCGCCGGTGCCCGCGGTGCACCCCGTCGAACACGCCGATGGTGACGACAAGCCTTCCCGAACCCTGCACGCCAGGCCCCATTCGCTCGTCACGGATCAACCGCACCCAAGCCTGCCATGCGCGTCGCGGTCCTCCGCAACCCAGGGGGTTGGTAACCGCGCCGATCCGTCCCGGCGTCCTTCCTCCGCCAGCGGATAGGATCGGGCCTCGTGCCTCGTTACGCGCTCCTGATCCTGCCTGCCTTCAACCGGGTCTACGCCGAGAGCTCTGTCCGGCTGACCCGCAACGAGCTGGCCGTCTTCGGCGCGCGCGGCCTCGGCGGCCAGGTGTCGGCCGGCGACGAGACCGTCATCGGCGGTGTCCCCTACGTGACGTTCGAGACGGCGGAGCCGCTGGCGGAGCCGCACCTCTCGCTGCTGTCGAACCTCTCCTCCTGCTACGCCCTGTTCGGCGTGGAGGGAGAGTTGCTCAGGCCGCTGACCGCGCGCCCGCTCGATCGGCTCAGCAGCGACCTGATCACCATCCAGAAATACGCCGGCAAGACCAACGAACACTTCACCAAGCTGCTGCTCAACGTCACCGCACTGGCCACCAGCAAGGGGCTGGGCGAGCGGCTGGCGGTGTTCGACCCGATGTGCGGCCGCGGCACGACCCTCAACCAGGCCCTCATGTACGGCTGCGACGCCTACGGCCTCGACGTCGACGGCAAGGACTTCGAGGCCTACGCCGGTTTCATCAAGACCTGGCTGCGCAACAAGCGGCTCAAGCACACCGCGGAGACCGTGCCGGTGCGCCGCGAGCGGGCGCTGGCCGGGCGGCGGCTCAACATCACGTTCGGCCTGTCGAAAGAGGCGTTCAAGGCCGGCGACGTACAGCGCCTGACCGTGGTCAACGCCGACACCCTCAAGAGCCGCGAGTTCTTCAAGCCGCGCTCGTTCGACGTCGTGGCGACCGACGCCCCCTACGGCGTCCAGCACGGCAGCAAGGGCGGCGGCGGGTTGTCGCGCAGCCCCATGGAGCTGCTGAGCAGGGCCGTGCCCGGCTGGGCCGAGCTGCTGCGCCCCGGCGGCGCGATGGGCATCGCCTGGAACACCTACGGTGGCAAGCGCGCCGAGCTGGCCAAGGTCCTCGCCGGCGCCGGCCTGGACGTGATGGACTATCCCGACTTCGAGCACTGGGTCGACCAGGCGATCGTGCGTGACATCATCGTCGCCCGCAAACCCGGCTGACCCCGCTCGCCCCGTGAAGACGGCGAGCCGGCTGACCGGGCTCACCCCGCGAAGACGGCGATTCGGCTGACCGCGCTCATCCCGCGAAGACGGCGATCGGCTTGGCGAGCGCGCCCCGCTCCTCCACGAGCGCGAGCAGCGCGCCGTCCGGCCCGAACACGCCGATAGGGCCCGCGCCGAGCCCCGCGGCGGGCAGCCGGCCGCCGTGCCCGATCACGCGTGCCTCCTCCGCGGTGACGTCCCTGCGCGGGAAGGCTGCCGCGACCGCCGCGCCGATCGGCAGGATCTCGCACTCCTCGGCGAGCTGCTCGACCGTCCTGGCCAGCGACAGGTCGTAGGGGCCCACCCGGGTGCGCCGCAACCGCGTCAGGTGGCCTCCGACGCCGAGCTCCGCCCCGAGGTCGCGGGCCAGCGCGCGGATGTAGGTGCCGCTGGAGCAGGTGACGACCGCGTCGACGTCCACGACCTCCTCGCCTGCTCTGATGTCCAGCACCTCGAACGCGCTCACCGTCACCGGCCTGGCCTGCAGCTCGACCGCCTCGCCCGCGCGCGCCTTCTTGTAGGCCCGCTGCCCGTCCACCTTGATCGCACTGACCTGCGGCGGGATCTGCATGATCGCGCCCGTCAGCGCCGCGACGCCCTTGTGGATCTCGGCCGCGGTGACGCCGGAGGCCGGGACCGCGGCGGTGACCTCGCCCTCGGCGTCGTCGGTGTTGGTGCTCACGCCGAGCCTGATCGTGGCTTCGTAGACCTTCTCCGTCAGCGCCAGATGGCCGAGCAGCCTGGTCGCCTTCTCCACGCCGACCACCAGCACGCCCGTCGCCATCGGGTCGAGCGTGCCCGCGTGCCCCACGCGGCGGGTGCCCGCGACGCGCCGCATCTTTGCCACCACGTCGTGGGAGGTCCAGCCGCCCGCCTTGTCGACGATGATCAGACCGCTCTGGGCCATCAGGCCTTCCTCAGCTCTCGCCGGAACTTCACCATCGTGTCCTCAACGCTGTCCTGGGAGGTGTAGCCGGCCGCGTTGTGGTGACCGCCGCCGCCCAGCGCCGCGCACACGGCGGCCACGTCGACATTGCCCTTGGAGCGGGTGGACACCTGCCAGTAGCCCTGGTCGTCCTCCTTGAGCACCACCGAGACCTCGGCCTCGTCGGTGCGCCGCAGGATGTCGATGACGCCTTCGAGCTCGGAGTAGGGCAGCCCGTACGCGGCCCGGTCGACCTGCGACACGTACGTCCATACGAGCCCGTCCTCCAGCGTCACCCGCTCCAGCGCCCCCGCCAGCACCTTGAGATAGCCGAAGGGGGAACGGTCCCACAGCTCACGGGCGATCTCGTCGGTGCGCAGCCCGGTGGCGACCAGCCTGGCCGCCATGTGGTGCACGGCGGGCGTGGTCGTGGAGTAGCGGAACGATCCGGTGTCGGTCACGAGACCCGCGTACAGGCAGGTGGCGATGTCACGGTCGAGCTGCCCGCCGAGCCGGTAGATCAGCTCCTCGGCCAGCATGGCCGTGGCCGCGGCCGCGGAGTCGATGAGGCTGAGCGTGCCGAACTCGCCCTCGTTGGAGGGGTGGTGGTCGACCACGATGACCTCACGGGCCCTGGCGGTGCTGGCGCCCAGGAGCCCCAGCCGCTGGAACGTCGACGAGTCGAACGTGATCATCAGATCGGGGGATTCGGGGAACTCCTCCGGCGGCACCAGCATCTCCTGCCCCGGCAGGAACCGCAGCAGCCGCGGCACCACGAAATGGTGGTCGCCGAACGACGTCACCACCCGCTTGCCCATCGAACGCAGCGTGAACGCCACGGCCAGCATCGAGCCGAGCGCGTCGCCGTCGGGGGTCACGTGGCAGGCCATCGCCACCTCGTCGGCCTCCCGGATCAGGTGCAGCGCCCGGCTCCACGCGGCCTCGGGGACCGCGCACTCGTCCGGCGGCCGCCCGTTGACCCGGGGCGGCTCCGCCCTGTCGCGTACGTCGGGCGTCACGCCAGGTCGTCCCTGCCAGCAGCACCCCCGTCTTGGCCCTCTTCAGGCTTGCGGTAGGGGTCGGCCTCGCCCGCGTAGGTGGCGCTCTGGGCCTGCCGCGCCACCTCGGCGTCGCGCGCCCTGGCGGCGTTGATGAGATCGTCGAGCTGGCGCGCGCTGTCGGGCAGCGGGTCGTGCTTGAACGTCAGCGTGGGGGTGAAGCGGACGCCGGTCTGGCGTCCCACCTCGGAGCGGATGATGCCCTTGGCGCTCTCGAGGGCCGCGGCGCTGTCGGCCCGCTCGGCCTCCGAGCCGAACACCGTGTAGAACACCGTCGCCTCACGCAGGTCAGCGGTGATGCGCGTGTCGGTCACGGTGACGAAGCCCAGGCGCGGATCCTTGATCCGGCGCTCCAGCATCTCGGCGACGATCTGCTGGATGCGGTCGGCGAGCTTGCGCGCTCGTGCGGCATCCACCATGGTTCGCTCCCCCTCACGCACGACCTGGCCGTGCAGTCGTTCAATCTTCGTCGGTGTAGAGCCGGTGCCGGGCCGACAGCAGCTCGATCTCAGGGCGGAAGGCCACCAACCGCTCGCAGGCGTCCAGCACCTCGTTGCAGTTTCCCGCTGAGGCGGAGACCACCGCGATGCCGATTTCCGCCCTGCGGTGCAGGTCGAGATGGCCTGTCTCAGCCACCGCCACGCCGGGATAACGGCGCTGGACCTCGGCGATCAACGGGCGTACGGCGGAACGCTTCTGCTTCAGCGAGCGCACGTCGCCGAGCAGGATGTCCAGGGTCAAGGCACCCACATACATCGTTGGCAACCACCGCTTGTCCTGGTGGGGTGAACGCACGACCGGCCTGCTGCGGTGGGGACCAGGCCAGGGCGTGCGAGAAGCGCCCGGCGGATGTCCCGCCGGGCGCCCGGCCGTGCGTCACGCGCGCGGCTTCTCCCGCATCTCGAACGTCTCGATCACGTCGTCGACCCGCAGATCGTTGTAGCCGATCCCGATGCCGCACTCGAAGCCCTCACGGACCTCGGTCGCGTCATCCTTGAAGCGACGCAGGGACGAGACGGTCAGGTTGTCGGCGATGACGACGCCATCGCGGATCACCCTGGCCTTGCTGTTGCGGACGATCACGCCGGAGCGGACCAGCGAACCGGCGATGTTGCCGATCTTCGGCACCTTGAAGATCTCGCGGACCTCGGCGGTGCCCAGCTGGGCCTCTTCGAACTCGGGCTTGAGCATGCCCTTGAGCGCCGCTTCGATCTCCTCGATCGCCTGGTAGATGACCGAGTAGTAGCGGATGTCGACGCCCTCGCGCTCGGCCAGGTCGCGCGCCCGGGGCTCGGGGCGGACGTTGAAGCCGATGATGACCGCGTTGTCGTCGGCGACGGCCAGGTTGACGTCGTACTCGGTGATCGCGCCGACCGCGCGGTGCAGGACACGGAGCCTGACCTCGTCGCCGACGTCGATCTTGAGCAGGGCGTCTTCCAGGGCCTCCACCGAACCGGACACGTCGCCCTTGATGATGAGCTTGAGCTCGTCGACGCTGCCCTTCTCGAGGTCCTTGAAGATGTCCTCGAGGCTGCGGCGACGGCTCGACTTCGCCATGTCGGCGCTGCGCTTGCGCGCCGCGCGCTGCTGGGCGATCTGCCGCGCCATCCGGTCGTCGGTGACGACGATGAAGTTGTCACCGGCGCTCGGCACCGCCGTCAGACCCATCACCAGGACCGGACGGGACGGCGTGGCCTCCTCGACCGGCTCACCGGTGTCGTCGAGCAGGGCGCGGACGCGGCCGAAGGCCTCGCCGCACACGATCGAGTCGCCCACCCGCAGCGTGCCGCGCTGGACCAGGACGGTCGCGACGGGGCCACGGCCACGGTCGAGGTGCGCCTCGATCGCGATGCCCTGAGCGTCCATCGACGGGTTGGCCCGCAGGTCGAGCTCGGCGTCCGCGGTCAGCAGGATGGCCTCGAGGAGCTGCTCGATGCCCGTGCCGTTCTTCGCCGAAATGTCGACGAAGAGCGTCGAGCCTCCGTATTCCTCCGCCACCAGGCCGTATTCGGTGAGCTGGGCGCGCACCTTGTTGGGGTCGGCGCCCTCCTTGTCGACCTTGTTGACCGCGACCACGACCGGCACCTCGGCCGCTTGGGCGTGGTTGAGCGCCTCGATCGTCTGCGGCTTCACGCCGTCGTCGGCCGCGACCACCAGCACCGCGATGTCGGTGGACTTGGCGCCTCGGGCACGCATGGCGGTGAACGCCTCGTGACCCGGGGTGTCGATGAAGGTGATCTTGCGGTCTTCACCCTCGTGCTCGGCGGAGACCTGGTAAGCGCCGATGTGCTGGGTGATGCCACCCGCCTCGCGCGCCACCACGTTGGTCTTGCGGATGGCGTCGAGCAGCTTCGTCTTACCGTGGTCGACGTGACCCATGACGGTCACGACCGGCGGGCGCGCGGCCAGGTCGGCCTCATCGCCCTCGTCCTCGCCGAACTCGATGTCGAAGGCCTCGAGAAGCTCGCGGTCCTCCTCCTCCGGGCTGACGACCTGGATGTTGTAGTCGAGCTCGGCGCCGAGCAGCTGCAGCGTCTCCTCGTTGACCGACTGCGTCGCCGTCACCATCTCGCCGAGGTGCAGCATGATCTGCACGAGCGCGGCGGGGTTGGCGCCGATGCGGTCGGCGAAGTCGGACAGCGACGCGCCCCGCGGCAGGCGGATCGTCGCGCCGTTGCCGCGAGCGACCTGCACGCCGCCGATCGCGGGCGCCGACATGTTGTCGAACTCCTGGCGCCTCTGCCGCTTGGACTTGCGGCCACGCGCAGGACGGCCGCCGGGACGCCCGAAGGCTCCCGCGGTGCCGCCGCCACGACCGCGACCGCCGCCACCAGGCCGGCCGCCGAAGCCGCCGGGACCGCCGGTGCCGGTGCGCGGACCGGCACCGCCGCCACCGGGACGGCCGGCGTAGCCGCCGCCACCGCCGCCGGGACGACCGCCGCCGCCACCGCCGGGACGGCCACCGCCGCCCGGACGGCCGCCACCGCCGCCGCCACCGCCGGGACGGCCACCGCCGCCACCACCGGGGCCGGCAGGACGGCCCTGCGGCATCATCATCGGGTTGGGGCGCGGACCCCCAGGACGGGGACCGCCCGCACCGGGACCGGGACGCGGTCCGCCCGCGGGCGGACCGGGACGCGGGCCAGCGGCGCCGGGCCTGCCCTCGCCACCGCCACGGCCCTGCGGCGGACGCGGGATCGCGCCGTCGCGCGGCGGGCCGTCACGGCGCTCGCGCTGGCCGGGGCCGCCGCCGTCGCGGTTGCCTCCCGGACGCGGCGGACGGGACTGGCCCATGCCGCTGGCGTTGGAAGAGAACGGGTTGTTGCCGGGACGCGGACCACGCGGACCGGGCTTGGGACCCGGACCGGGACGCGGGCCGCCGCCGGACTGACCGCCTGGACGCGGCGCCTGCGGGGAGCCGCCACCTCCGGGCCCGGGACGGGGCGCGGGACCGGGCTTGGGACCCGGGCGGGCCGCCGGACCCGGCCGCGGGCCGGGACGGGCGGGCGCGCCGCTCTCGAAACGTGCCTGCGGTGCGCTGGACTCGCCGCGCGCCGCCTCGGGCTGCTGCGGCTGGTGCGGCATGGGCACCGGCGGACGCGGCTGTGCGCCGCCCGCGGGGCCCGGACGCGGACCGGGCTTGGGACCCGGACGCGGTGAGGGGGACGGCGCCTGCGCGCCGTTACCGGCCTGGCCTTCGGCCGGCCGGGGGGCAGCCCTCGGGGGCTGCGGTTTGCTGGACGGCTGACCGCCGCCTCTGGAGGGCCCACCCTTGGATGCGCCCAGAGCTTCGGTGAGCCTGCGGACCACCGGCGCTTCGATGGTCGAGGACGCCGAACGGACGAACTCTCCCATCTCTTGGAGCTTGGCCATGACGACCTTGCTCTCTACGCCGAACTCCTTAGCGAGCTCGTATACCCGGACCTTCGCCACTGCACTCCCTTACTCGGCCCGGGAGGCTGGCTGTGCCGTCCGGACCGTCGCTACCTTGACGTCTTCATCGCCGCGTGCTCATCAGGCGCTCATAGCAATCTGACTCCGCCCATCAACTCGGCGTCCTCCATGACATTTCGTGGTTCTCCTTCCAGGTGCGCCCGCACGCGCGAGACGTCAAGCGGTCCCGGCACGCGGAACGCGCGCGGAAACGCTCGGCGACGCTCGGCAAGCTCCAGACAGCTCACGGACGGATGCAGCGATGCACCACGCCCGGGGAGCCGTCCTCGCAGGTCGGGAACCACGTGGTCCTCGACCCGCACCAGGCGGAGCAGCTCGGACTTAGCCGTGCGAACCCTGCAGCCCACACAGGTGCGCTGTGGGGCGGCCAGGCCACCATATTCCAGCTTACCGTGTCGACGCATCTACGGAACCGGCGGCATCCTCGGCTTGGGTGTCGGGACGGATGTCGATCCGCCATCCTGTCAGTCGCGCGGCAAGCCGGGCATTCTGCCCCTCTTTGCCGATGGCCAGCGAGAGCTGGTAGTCGGGAACGGTCACACGCGCCACACGCCCGTCGAGATCGAGAACTTCAACGTGGGAAACGCGTGCGGGAGACAGGGCATTCCCCACGAATTCGCCCGGATCCTCCGACCAGTCAATGATGTCGATCTTCTCGCCGTGAAGCTCAGTCATCACGTTACGGACCCGTGACCCCATCGGGCCGATGCACGCGCCCTTGGCGTTGACGCCGGGCTTGCGGGACCTGACCGCGATCTTCGTACGGTGGCCTGCCTCGCGCGCCACCGCGGCGATCTCCACGGTGCCGTCGGCGATCTCCGGCACCTCGAGCGCGAACAGCTTCTTCACCAGCCCGGGATGCGTGCGCGACAGGGTGACCGACGGGCCCTTGTGGCCCTTCTTCACCTGCACCACGTAGGCGCGGATGCGCTCGCCGTGCACGTATTCCTCGCCGGGGACCTGCTCGGCGTGGGGCAGCACGGCCTCGATCTTGCCGAGGTCGACCAGCACCACGCGCGGATCCTTGCCCTGCTGGATGACGCCGGAGACCAGCTCGCCCTCGCGGCTGGCGAACTCGCCGAAGTTGATCTCGTCTTCGGCGTCGCGCAGCTGCTGCAGGATGACCTGCTTGGCGGTGGTGGCGGCGATCCTGCTGAAATTGCTGGGCGTGTCGTCATATTCCCTGACGATCTCGCCTTCATCGTCGATCTCGCCGGCCCAGATCGTGACGTGACCGCTCTGCCTGTCGAGCTCGGCACGCGCCTTGGAGGCGGCGCCGTCGGTGCGGAAGTAGGCGATCAGCAGCGCGTCCTCGATCGCCTTGACGACCAGGTCGAAGGAGATGTCCTTCTCCCGTTCGAGGCTGCGCAGGACGCTCATGTCGATGTCCACGACGGCTCCCCCTTAGCCTTCGTCGCCGTCGACGTCGTCGATCCGGCGGAACTCCACTTGTACCCGTCCCCGGGCCAGGTCTTCGTAATCAAGCCGGCGCGCGGCGCCCGCGACGTCGAGGTCGACGCCGCCGGCGTCTGCCGCCAGGATGCGGCCCTCCACCACGGAGCCGTCTCTCATCTCGGCCTTCACCAGCCGCTTGGCGGCGCGCCGCCAGTGACGCGGCTCGGTGAGCGGGCGGTCGACGCCGGGCGAGGAGACCTCGAGCGTGTAGGCGGCCTGGCCCATGGCGTCGATGTCGTCCAGGGCCGCGGAGACCGCCTGGCTCACGTCGGCGACGTCGTCGAGGCTCACCCCGCCGTCGCGGTCGACGATCACGCGCAGCAGCCGTCTCTTGCCGGCCTGCGTGATCGTGACGTCCTCCAGATCGAGGCCCTCCGCGCTGACCACGGGCTCAAGGAGCTTCATCAGGTGGTCGCGGGATGATGCGCTGCCCATATCGACCTCCCCTATTGTCATGTCTCAGCCGGGCGGACCTCGCCCCTGGCTCTCCGCCGCCTGGCCGCTCGGCCAGCGGCGACAGTTGACACCCTATCCGTACGGAGGCACGAAAAGAGCGCCACTCGTCGTGCTCGAATGGCGGAGCGTCGCCTGACAACGATCCCGGGTGCCAGCCCGTACGATGCTACCGACGAGAAAGCCGCCAGGCGGGCTGCCGCCACGGCATCAGCGCGGCACGGCGGTTGAGCGGCGGGCCGATGAGCAGGTTTCTCGTCCGTCCGCTCCGTGAACAGTGGGAGGTCAAAGTCGTGCGCCCGCGTCAGCTCTCCCGGCGTGCCCTGCTGGCGGGCGGAGCGGCCGCTCTCACCGCGTGCAGCGCCTCCGGCCCTTCGCAACCGTCCGCGCCGCCGTCCGACTCGCCGGAGACGGTGCTGGTGAAAGGGCTGATCGCGGAGAAGGAGGGCACGATCGCGCTCTATTCGTCGCTGATCGCCGACGGCGCGCGGAAGCTCGTGCCGTTCCGCGACCGGCATCAGGCGCACGTCGACACGCTGCGCAAGCACGTGCCTCCAGGCTCCGCGGCCCCGAGCGGGTCACCGGCCCAGTCGCCGGCCCAGTCGCCGGGCCAGTCACCGGCCCAGTCACCGGGCGGGTCGCCGTCCGCACGTGCCAGGCCGGAGAAACCCACGCTGTCCCGGCTGCGCTCGCTGGAGCGGAAGGCGGCGGCGCGGCGCGCCCGCCAGCTCGCCGGCCTGTCACCGGGGATGGCCCAGCTGATCGCCAGCATCGGCGCCTGCGAGGCGGCCCACGCCGCCGCCCTGCCGAGGTCGTTGTGAACGCGGGCGACATCGAGAAGCTGCGCAGGGCGCTGACGGCCGAGCACGCCGCGCTGTTCGCGTACGGGCTGCTCGGCGCGCGCACGTCGGGGTCGTTGCGCGACAGGATGACCGCCGCCTTCAAGGCCCACCGGGCGAGCCGCGACCAGTTGCGCGGCTACATCATCTCCCGGGGCGGCAAGCCCGCCGAGCCCGACGCCTCCTACGCGCTGCCGTTCGTCCCGTCCGACGCCGCGCAGGCCGCCAAGCTGGCGGTGCACCTGGAGAGCGGCGTCACGGCCGCCTACCTCGAACTGGCCGCGGCGCAGGACGACGCGCTGCGCCGCTACGCCGCGCTGGCCATGCAGGAGGCCGTGACCCGCTCCTACGCCTTCCGCCCCGCCCAGCCCTCGGCGTTCCCCGGCATGCCGGCGCCGCCGCCGGCGACGCCGTCGCCCTCGTCCTCACCGGTACAGGACGGAGAGTAGGTCGGGTCCGAGTCGCTCGACGGCGGCCGCGTCGAGCTGGTAGTAGACGACCGAGCCGCGCCGGTGGGTGTGGACGAGCTCGGCCTCCCTGAGCCTGCGCAGGTGCCTGGAGACCTGCGGCGCGGTCATGCCGAGCTGGGTGGCCAGCTCGGCGGTGGCGACCGGGTTGCGCAGGATCGCGTAGCAGAGCCGCAGCCTCGTCGGGTCCTGCAGGGCGGCGAGCCGGCGCCTGGCCGTCTCCAGGGTCGGAGCGGGAGAGGTGCCGGCGCTGTACTGGATGACCACGGGATGGCCGGGAAAGTGCTTGATCACGAGGTGCGGCCGCCCGTGGACGGTCGGCACGATCAGGCAGGGACGCCCGGCGTCCACCCGGGCGGTGGCGCTGTAGAGCTTGCCGAACACGATCCGCAACGACCCCGACGCGGTCCTGGTCGCGGTGGCGGTCGGGAGGTCGGCCAGGGCCAGCGGCCCGCGCGTGCGCAGATCACGCGTGCGCAGCGCGCCGTCGTGGTCGATCGCCTGGCGCAGCGACGGCCATTCGGCGTCGAACACCGCGGCGGCGAAGCGGGTGAGGAAGGCGAGCAGCTCTTCACGGAACCCTTCGGGGTCGGCGCGCAGCCTGGCGCCGATCTCCACGCGGCTGGTGGAGATCAGCCGCATCCGGTTCAGTTCCTCGTCGCCGAGCAGCGGCACCAGCTCGGTGTCGTTCTTGCCGATCAGGGCCTGCACGGTCATCGCGGTGAAGTCGCCGATGGGCAGGTCGGCCACCTCCCGCAGCTCGCCGTCCAGGGTGCGCTTGGGCGTGGCGGACAGCGGCAGCAGGTAGCGGGCGCGGAAGGCCCCCCACAGCGGCGCCCAGGCGGCCGCCGCCGCAAGCAGCCCGTCGGGCAGGTCGCGGTGCGCCCTGGCGACCCAGGCGGCGCTGGCGGGATGGTGCCCTGGCTCGTCGAACGCGTGCAGGCAGGCGCACAGCTCGGCCAGTGGCGAGCGCCGCACCACGATGGATTCGGTGGCGGATGAGTCGAGGAACAGCGTGACGGCCACCCTGCACATTACCGCGTACGCGTCAATCTCCTTGCGGGTGACCCGGCGTTTACCCAGGCTGTCGCCTCATGACTGAGGCATTGCATGTGGTCAAGCATCCGACCGCCTTCTACTCGGCGGGCGCCACGACCGTGTTCGCGTCGAAGTTCGACCAGCGGTTCTCGTACTGCCTGTACGTGCCGTCCGCGCACGACCCGGACGGCGCTCCCCTGCCGATGGTGGTCCTGCAGCACGGGACCGGCCGGCGCGGCCCGCAGTATCGCGACAACTTCGCCGGGTGGGCCGAGGAGCACGGCTGCCTGGTGCTCGCCCCGCTCTTCCCCGCCGGCATCGAGGACCCGCACGACCTGCATGCCTTCAAGTTCATCCGGTACGGGGACATCCGCTTCGACCGCGTCCTGCTGGCCATGGTGGACGAGGTCGCCGAGCGCTTCAACGTGGCGGCGGAACGGTTCCTGCTGCATGGATTCTCCGGTGGCGGCCAGTTCGTGCACCGGTTCGGCTACCTGCATCCCGACCGGCTGTCCGGATTGTCCATTGGTGCGCCGGGGCGGATAACGTACATCGACCACACCAGCCCCTGGTGGATCGGGCTGAAGGGGTTCGAGGAGGAGTTCGGCTGCCCGCCCAGGGTGGACGAACTGCGCGACGTGCCGGTGCAGATGGTCGTGGGCAGCGCCGACGTGGAGACCTGGGAGATCAACAACCAGGGCGACAGCAACTGGATGGACGGCGCCGACGCCCACGGCGTCACCCGCGTCGACCGGCTCACGGCCCTGCGCGACAACTTCGAGGCCCACGGCATCAGCGTGCGGTTCGACGTCGTGCCTGGCGTCGGCCACCAGCCGATGCGCGTGCTCGAACCGGTCAAGGACTTCTTCGCCTCGATCCTCACCCCCCGGGAGTCATCATGAAGATCAAGCTGCTGGCCGCCGTCGCGGCGGCCGTGACCCTCAGCGGCTGCGCCGTGGGCGGCGAGAGCGCCGACGCCGGGGCCGCCTATCCGAGCAAGGCCCTGTCGATCATGGCGCCGGGCAGCCCTGGCGGCGGCTGGGACACGCGGGCACGCGGCATCGCCGGCGCGCTCGGCGAGTGCGAGGTGGCCGACGTGGACGCCACGGTGACGAACGTGCCCGGCGCGGGCGGCACCATCGGGCTGGCGCAGTTCGCCAAGCACAAGGGCGACCCGTACCAGCTCATGGTCATGGACAGCGTGACCATGCTGGGCGGCATCGTGAGCAACAAGTCACCGGTGGACCTGTCCGAGCTCACCCCCGTGGCCGGGCTGAGCCGGGGCCCGAGCGCCATCGTGGTGCCGGCGAAGTCGCCGTATAAGGATCTGGAGGCGCTGCTCGACGCGATGGAGGCCAGGCCCCGCAGCGTCAAGTGGACCGGCGGCTCGCTCGGCGGGCCCGGCCAGATGACGGTGGCGGGGCTGGCCAAGCAGCGTGGCGTCGCCGCCAAGGAGATCAACTTCGTGCCCACCGCGGGTGGCGGCGAGTCCATGAACCTGCTGCTCAGCGGGGCGGCGACGGCCGGCATCGACACGGTCGCGGAGCTGGGCGCGCAGATCGAGGCGGGCGAGCTGCGGGCGCTGTCCGTCGATGCCGAGCAGCGGGTCCCCGGCCTCGACGCGCCCACGATGAAGGAGCTCGGCCTAGGCGACGAGGCGGTCTCCACGCTGGCCGGCGTGCTCGCGCCCGCCGGGCTGACCGAGGAGCAGCAGCAGGAGGTGATCGGCCTGCTCGACGAGGTGCGCAAGACCTCGTGCTGGAAGAAGGTGCTGGAGCGCAACAACTGGACCGAGGACTGGAAGCCGGGCGACGAGTTCGGCAAGGTGCTGGCCGAGCAGCGCACGCAGGTCACCTCCATCCTGGGCGAGCTGGGGCTCGGCACGTGACGCAGCGGATCGTCTCCGCCGGCTTCCTGCTCGCGGCCGTGGTCGTGCTGGTCCAGGCCTTCGCGATCCCGCAGGGCGAGGGTTACCAGGCCGTGGGGCCGCGGGCGTTCCCGCTGCTGGTCGGCGGCGGGCTGGCGGTGGTGTCCTTGATCGGGGTCGTCCAGGCGTTCAGGGCCGGCCCGCAGGACGCCGAGGAGGAGACGCACTGGCCGTCGGTGCTCCTGCTGGTGGCGGCGCTGGCGGGCTACGCCCTGGCCCTGGTCCCCGCCGGCTACTGGCAGGCCACGACCGTGTTCTTCGCGGTCGTGGCCAGGGTTCTGGGCAGCAGGAGGCCGCTGCGCGACGTGCTCGTGGGGCTGGTGCTGGCGCTGGCCACGTACTTCCTGTTCGACCGGCTGCTCGGCATCACGCTGCCGCCCGGCTTGGTCAGATTGGCGATCTGAGATGGACGTGCTCGGCAACCTGCTCGACGGGTTCGCTCACGCGCTGAGCCTGCAGAACCTGCTGCTCGCCGTCCTCGGCGTCACCGTCGGCACGCTGGTGGGCGTGCTGCCGGGGCTCGGGCCCGCCACGACCATCGCGCTGCTGCTGCCGCTGACGTTCGTGTTCGACCCGGTCGGGGCGTTCGTGATGTTCGCCGGCATCTACTACGGCGGCATGTACGGCGGCTCGACCACCGCCATCCTCCTCAACATCCCCGGCGAGACGGCCTCCATCCCCACGACGCTGGAGGGCTATCCCATGGCCAGGCGCGGCCGGGCGGGGGCGGCGCTGGCGACGGCGGCCATCGGGTCGTTCGTGGCCGGCACGATCTCCACGGTCGTCATCACCTTCCTGGCTCCCGGCATGTCGAACATCGCCAAGCTCATCCAGCCGGCCGAGTACCTCTCCATTAGAGCCTCCTGAGGGGACCGTCGCCTTCAGGCGATGGGGGAATCGGGAGCGGGTGGGCCACCAAGGCCCGGGCGTTCTGTGGCAGAACCTCGGACACCGTCGCCTCCTGCGGATAGGATGGTGCTTGTGCTTTCGGGCATCGGTCAGGGCTTGGCCGTCGTCTCTCGCGTAAGCGGGGCGAGAAGCCGCTTCCTTCAGGGAGCGGAGGAGTCACCATGGTGCTCGCCTTCGTGACGGTCACCTCGCTGATGGGGACTCGACGGCCCCGAGGCCGCCAACAACGCGGCGTTCTCCGGGGTGCTGGTGCCGCTGCTCACGCTGGGCATCCCGACCTCGGCCACGGCGAGCGTGCTGTTGATCGCGTTCCAGATCTACGACGTGCAGCCGGGGCCGCGGCTCTTCGACCAGCAGCCGGTGCTGGTGTGGACGCTGATCGCGAGCCTCTATCTCGGCAACGTGATGCTGCTCGTGCTCAACCTGCCGCTGATCCGGGTGTGGGTGAAGCTGCTCAGCGTGCCCGCCGCGCTGCTGACGGCGGCCATCCTCACCTTCGCCACGCTGGGGGTCTACTCGATCTCGCAGAGCGTGTTCGAGGTGCTGGTGGCGTACGGGTTCGGGTTGCTGGGGTGGGTGCTGCACCGGGCGCGGTATCCGGTGGCGCCGCTCATCCTGGGGGCGGTGCTGGGGCCGTTGATGGAGGTGCAGTTCAGGAGGGCGCTGGCGTTCAGCGAGGGCGACCCTTCGGTGTTCGTCACGCGGCCGGTGTCGCTGGCGATCCTGCTCGTGGCGGCGGCGTGCCTGATCGGGCCCGCGATCGTACGGCGGCGCGCCAGGGCCTCCGTGCCGTCCGCCTGACGGCGCCATGACGTCGTGCCGCCAGCAGGTCGCGGCGCCCGCCCTCGAGCGGATGGGCGCCGCGGCGGAACCTCAGGAGGAGGCGGCGGCGACGACGCGGTCGGCGGCCTCGGCGAGCGGGATCTCCGACTTCTCGCCGGAGACGCGGTCGCGCAGCTCGACCACGCCCTGCGCCAGGCCGCGCCCGACCACCACGATCGTCGGCAGCCCCAGCAGCTCGGCGTCCTTGAACTTCACTCCCGGCGAGACCTGCGCCCGGTCGTCGACCAGCACCCGCAGGCCGCGCGACTCCAGCTCGGCGGCCAGTGCGAGCGCGGCCTCGACCTGGTTCTCCTTGCCGGTGCCGACGATGTGCACGTCGGCGGGCGCGACCTCGCGCGGCCACACCAGCCCGAGCGAGTCGTGCAGTTGCTCCGCGATGACCGCCACGGCACGCGAGACGCCGACGCCGTAAGAGCCCATCGTGACGCGGACGGGCTTGCCGTCGGGGCCGAGCGCGTCGAGCCCGGCCACGTCGGCGTATTTGCGGCCGAGCTGGAAGATGTGGCCGATCTCGATGCCGTGGTCGATGGACAGCTCGGAGCCGCAGCGGGGGCAGTCGTCGCCGGCGCGCACCTCGGCGGCCTCGATCGTGCCGTCGGGGACGAAGTCGCGCCCCGCGACCACGTCGGCGGCGTGCTTGCCGGGCTCGTTGGCGCCCGTCACCCAGGACGTGCCGGCGGCGACACGCGGGTCGACGAGGTAGCGGATGCCGAGCTCGCGCAGGACCTGCGGGCCGATGTAGCCGCGTACGAGGCCCGGGTGCCTGGCGAAGTCGGCGGCCTCGAAGATGGCGGGCTCGCCGGGCGCCAGGGCGGCCTCCAGGCGCTTGAAGTCGACCTCGCGGTCGCCGGGCACGCCGATGACCAGCGTCTCGGCCTTGTCGGAGCCGGGCGTGGTCACCTTGACGACGACGTTCTTGAGGGTGTCGGCGGCGGTGACGGACAGGCCGTGGTGCTCGTTGACGTAGGAGACCAGCGTCTCGATGGTCGGGGTGTCGGGGGTGTCCATGACCCGGAGCGCGGCGGCGTCGTCGAAGGAGCGGGCGGCGGGCGCGGGCGTGACGACGGCCTCGGCGTTGGCCGCGTAGCCGCAGGCGCGGCAGGCCACGAACGTGTCCTCGCCGGTGGGCGTGGGCGCCAGGAACTCCTCCGAGGCCGAGCCGCCCATCGCGCCCGACTGCGCGAAGACGATCTTGTAGGTGATGCCGAGGCGGTCGAACGTGCGGATGTAGGTCTCGCGGTGCTGCTCGTAGGAGCGCTTGAGACCGTCGTCGTCGAGGTCGAAGGAGTAGGAGTCCTTCATGAGGAACTCGCGGCCGCGCAGGATGCCCGCCCTGGGCCGCGCCTCGTCGCGGTATTTGGTCTGGATCTGGTAGAGGATGACCGGGTAGTCCTTGTAGGAGGAGTATTCGCCCTTGACCATGTCGGTGAAGAGCTCCTCGTGCGTGGGGCCGAGCAGGTAGTCGGCGCCCTTGCGGTCCTGCAGGCGGAAGAGCGTGTCACCGTATTCGGTCCAGCGGCCGGTCGCCTCGTAGTAGTCGCGGGGCAGCAGGGCGGGGAAGAGCACCTCCTGGCCGCCCATCCGGTTCATCTCCTCGCGGACGATCCTGGTGATGTTGTCGAGCACCAGCTTGCCGAGGGGGAGCCAGGAGTAGATGCCGGGCGCCACGCGGCGGACGTAGCCGGCGCGGACGAGGAGCTTGTGGCTCGGCACTTCCGCGTCTGCCGGGTCGTCCCGCAGGGTGCGAAGAAACAACGACGACATGCGCAGCAACACGGCCACTCCTTGCTCGAACCCGGCTCTGAAGGACTACAGGCTATCGACTTCCGGCGGCGCGCCGCGCTAGTTGTCCCCGCGGTCAGACCGGCAGCGGGAGCAGGCCCGCCAGCGAACCGGTCAGGCCGGCCGCGAGCAGGGTCGACAACACCGCCGACATCGCCAGCGCGCGCACCCGTCCCCACGCGTTCCTGCGCAACCCGAGCACCAGCGCCACGGACAGCAGCCCGATCACCGCCGCGGGATACGGCCAGAACGAGCCGTCGCTCTCCACGAGCCCGGGGACCGCCCTGCCGGCCACGTCCGCGATGAGGGCCGCGCCGACCGCGGCCGCCGCGACGTCGCCCCACACGTCGTCCCTGCGGGTGACGTGGGCGGCCAGGCCCAGGCAGACGAGCAGGACGAGCGTCCAGTTGGCCCCCGCGGCCTCGCCGGCGGCGCCCAGGACGTCGTCGCCGAGCAGGGCGCTCGTGCCCATGGCCGAGACCAGCGTGGACAGGCCCGCCAGGAACGTCGTCACCAGCGCCCACCCGAATCCCGAGGCGGTGGCGCCCACCGCCAGGGTGAGGGCGAAGTAGACGTACGGGTCGTAGATCTGGCCCAGCCATCCGGGGGCCTCGCCGGTCACGAGCATGCCCATGGGGCCGACGGCCAGGCCACCGAGGAAGGCCGCCAGCAGGTGGTGTTCGATGTTGCGCTGACGCCGGTCGTATTCGGCGTAGTCGCCGTAGTCGAGTGTGGTTGTGTCCATCTCCATCCCTGGTCATCCCTTTCCCGGCAGATTGCAGGGATGACCAGTGCCAGACTATGAAATCGTACAAAAAGGGCAAAATTGGGTCATTGGTGTACCATCAAGCAATCGCTTGGTTAGGATGCGTCCGTGAGCCTTCCCGATGAGCTGCGTGACGCCGTCCGCGCCTATCTCGCCGGCCGGCCCGGCGCGTCCTGGCAGGAGGCCGCGCGCGACCTCGGCCTCGCCGGGCTGCTCGTTCCCCAGGAGCACGGCGGCGCGGGCTGCGGCCCGGCCGAGATGGCGGCCGTGGCCGGGGAGCTGGGCCGGGTCCTTTCCCCCCACCCGTTCCTGCAGTCGGCGGTGATGGCCGTCGCGGCGGTCGAGGCCTGCGGGGCCGGGGAACTGCTGAGCGCGCTCGCCGACGGCTCGGCGACCGCGACCGTGGTGCTGCCGGGCGACGGCGACCTGCGACTGGAGGGCGACCTGCTCACGGGCGACGTCCCGTACGCGCCGGCGGGCGAGGTGGTGCTCGTCTATGCCGGCGGGCTGCTGGTGGAGGCCGCGCCGACGCGGCGCGAGCCGTACGCGACGATGGACGAGAGCCGCCCGTTGCAGCGGCTCGCCTTCCACCAGGCCCCGGCACGCCGGCTGGGCGACGGCGGGTCGTGGACCCGCGTGCGCGACCTCGGCATCGCGGCCCTGGCCGCCGAGCAGGCGGGCGGGGCGCGGCGCTGCCTGGAGATGGCCGTCGAGCACGCCAGGGCGCGGCGGCAGTTCGGGCGGCCGATCGGGTCCTTCCAGGCGATCAAGCACAAGCTGGCCGATCTGCTCCTGCTGGTGGAGTCGGCTTGCTCGGCGGCGGAGGCCGCGGCCCGCGACGAGGTGTCCGCGGCCATCGCGGGCTCGTACTGCACGGAGGCCTATCTGGCGGCGGCCGGCGAGAACATCCAGGTCCACGGGGGGATCGGGATCACCTGGGAGCACCCGGCGCACCGCTATCTCAAGCGCGCCACCTCGGACGCGCAGCTCTTCGGGCCTCCGCAGGCCCACCGCGCCCGCCTGGCGGCTCGCGTCTTCGCGGGCGCCTAGCCTCCGAGCAGTTCCTCCCACGGATGACGGGTGTTGGTGCGGCGGGTGGTGTCGAGGGCCTCGGACAGCCGCCAGAAACCGGACCGCGCCCGCAGGGTGGCCCGGCCCATCGGGTCGATCGCGCGCAACTCGAACCGCACGCCCATCACGTCGAGCATGGCCGAGCCCGCGCCGCCCGGGCCCGCCTCGGTGACGAGAGAGCCGCCGGAGGCGCGGACATGACCTGAGAGGAGCTCGGCCACCTCCGAGGCGTACGGGCCGTCGCGCCACTCGATGTGCCAGCTGTGGTCGGCTCCGCGCCACCAGGTCAGGTCGCGGCACGACTCGATGAAGTCGACCTCGGTCGCGAGCGCGGCCATCACCCGGCCGAACGCCTCGTAGCCGCGGGCGCTCGTGAGCGAGAGGTCGTCGTCGCCTGCGTCGGGGCCGCTGCCGGGACCGGGGCCGGGGAGCGCGCCGTCCTTGGGCCGCCGCGGCGCGCGCTTTCGCTTCACGGGCATCACTCTGATCGTCACCGCGCCCTTCCCGCAAGTCTTTGCCGCTGATACGCTCTACCAAGCGAGCGCTTGGTCACCAACCTTGCCGGAGGCGCGATGACGTCCCTACGGATCAGCCTGGGATACGAACTGGAGGTCCGCGGTCGCACCCGCGACGTCGAACAACAGGCGTTCAGGAACGTGATCCAGCAGGTCGTGCTGGGCGATCGGCTGGGGTACGACACCGCGTGGTTCGTGGAGCACCACTTCACCAGGGGCTTCTCCCACTCCTCCGCCCCCGACCTGGTCCTCGCCGCCGTCTCCCAGCGCACCGAACGCATCCGACTGGGGCTCGGCGTGGTGCTCCTGCCGTTCCAGTCCCCGATCCGCACGGCCGAGCGCGTCGCCACGCTGGACGTGCTCAGCGGCGGGCGGGTGGAGTTCGGCACGGGACGGGGCGCCTCGCCGCTGGAGTACCAGGCGTTCCAGCGGCCGTTCGAGCAGTCGCGGCGGATCTGGGAGGACTCGCTGGAGGCGACGCTGGCGATCTGGCAGGCCGACGGCGCGCCGGTCAGCAGGTCGAACGACTTCTTCGAGATCCCCGACGTGGCCGTCTACCCCCGGCCGGCTCAGCAGCCGCATCCACCGGTGTGGGTGGCCTCCACGTCGCTGGAGGGTTATCTGGCGGCGGCGCGGAACGGGTACAACCTGCTCGGCATGACCATGCTCAAGGGCATCGACGACGTGGCCGCCGACATCACGAGATATCGCAGTTGCCTGGCCGAGAGCGGCTTCGACCCGGCGAGCCGGCGCGTCGCCCTGATGATCCCCTGGTACGTCGCCCCCACCCGCGAAGAGGCGACCGCCACGGCCGCCGACGCCGTGCTGTGGTACATCCGCCGCCAGGTCAACCTCGTCACCCCGCCCGGCTACTACGACGCCCGCCACGCCACGCACCGCGTGCTGGGCCAGCTGGCGGCCGGGCTGCCCCCGGAGGAGGCGATGGCCACCCTGCGCGAGAACCTGATGGTGGTGGTGGACGACGTGGCGGGCTCGCGCAAGGCCCTGGCCAGGATCGCCGGGGCGGGCGCCACCGACCTCATCATCCAGGCGCAGGTCGGCGGCCTGGCGCACGACCGGGTGTGCGACGCGATGACGCTGTTCATGACCGAGGTGGCGCGGTGACCCGTCCCTGGCTGACCCGTGACGACCTCGGGGCCGCCGGGCACTCCGCCACCGGCCTGCTCCTCGTCTCCCCCGACGCGTCGAGCGTCCTGCCGATGGGGCCGGACGACCGCGCGGCGGCGTCCGCGCTGACCGGCGCGGCGCTGCGCGCGGCGGGGGTGGGCGAGCGCGACCGCGTCGTGGTGGCCCTGGCGGAGCCGGCGGGCGCGCTGTGGAGCGCCGCGGCGGCCGACGTGGCCGCGGCCGCCGCCTGCACCGGGCCGCGCGGCCGGATGCGGCTGCACCACACGCTGTCCGCGCTGAGGGCCACCACGCTGGTCATCACCCCCACGGGGGCGATGGACCTCCTGGCCCGCCTGCACCTGGAGTTCCTGCTGGACCCGCTGGACCTGGGCCTCAGGACCATCGTGCTCACCGGCGAGATCGCCTCGAAGCGCACGATCGGCCATCTGGCGGGCGAGTTCGGGGCACGCGTCACGGAGGTGCTGGCGAGCCCGTTCGGCGGCACGGCCCTGGCCTGGCGCGCGGCCGAGGACGACCCGCTCACGCCGCTCGCCGGCGGCCTGATCGCCCCGGCTCCCCTGACCAAGGACGACCGGTCCGCGCCGCCCGGCCCGCTGGCCGAGCTCGTCCTCACCCCTCGCGGCCACGCGACGTTCGGCGACGCCGTGCTGAGGACCGGGCTGGTGGTCAGGACCGGTCCTCAGCACGGTCCCGGCGTCCCCGCCCCCGCCCATACGGCCGGCGAGCACGTCCTCGTGAGGGGCGTGTGGCTGGCCCTGCCCCGCGTCGAGAAGGCGCTGGTGACGATCGACGGCGTGGCGGGCTGGGAGCTGGCGATCAGCCGCCCGGGGACGCTGGACGCGGCGGCGCTGACGGTGACGTTCACCCGCGAGAGCCTGGTGGGCAACCCCATGTGGCGCTCGCGGATCGAGCAGGCACTCCGGGCGCTGACCCCCGTCTCGATCGCCGTGGAGATCGCCGGGAACGTCTCGGAGGCGCCCTTCCCCGCGACGGTGACCGACCTGCGCGGCCACCACCTCGGCAGGGACCGGGCGCTCATCACCTGAGAGGCGACGGGAGGCGCGAGCCGATGGCACCGATGCCGGACTGGGGGACGCTCCCCCGCATGCTGCGCGACCAGGCCGGGCGCCACCCCGGCGTCACCGTGGTCGCCGGGGGCGGCGCCGGCGTGACGTTGTCCGGGTTGCGGGCCGCGGCGGCCGGGATCGCCCGCGGCCTGATCGCCCTGGGAGTCGGCCCGGGGGACCGGGTGGCGATGTGGGGGGTGAACTCGGCGTCCTGGGTGGCGCACGCCTTCGGGATCTGGGACGCGGGCGCGGTCGTCGTGCCCCTCTCGTCCCGGTACAAGGGCATCGAGGCGGCCCAGCTCATCGAGAAGACGGGCGCGAAGGTCCTGATCACGGGCACGGGCCCGGCGGACGCCCCGCTCGCCGGCCTCCTGCCGCCGCTTCCCGGCCCGCGGGTCGTCAGCGCCGAGGCGGGCGGATTACGGGCGCTGGGCGCGGAGGTCTCCGCCGGGGAGGCCGAGGACCGGGCGCTCGCCGTCCGCCCCGACGACCTGTGCGAGATCATGTCGACCTCGGGCACCACCGGCGCGCCCAAGGGCGTCATGCTCGACCACGCCCAGATCCTGCGCGGCTACTGGGACTGGTCCGAGATCGTCACCCTGGACGAGCACGACCGCTACCCGGTGATCGCCCCGTTCAGCCACGGGTTCGGGCTGAACGCCGGGCTCGTCGCGTGCGTGCTGCGCCGGTCCACGATGGTGCCGGTCCCGCTCTTCACCCCCGACGCCCTGATGTCGCTGATCTCGTCCGAGCGGGCGAGCGTGCTCGCCGGCCCGCCCACGCTGTTCCACCGGCTGCTCGACGAGCTGGACCGGGGTTCGTGGGACGTGTCGTCGCTGCGGGTGGCCATCTGCGGGGCCGCCGCCGTGCCGTCCGCCCTGATCACCAGGATGGTCGAGCGGGTCGGGCTCGAGCGGATGATCAACGCGTACGGGCTGATGGAGGGCACGGTCGTCTCCATGACCAGGGCCGGCGACCCCATCGACGTGATCGCGAACACCACGGGCAGGCCCGTGCCCGGCATCGAGGTCAAGATCGTCGACGATGACGGCGAGGAGGTCGCTCCCGGCGAGCGCGGCGAGATCCTGCAGCGCGGCTACGGCGTGATGCGCGGCTACTGGAACGAGCCCGCCAGGACGGCCGAGGCCGTCGACGCCGGCGGCTGGCTGCGCACCGGCGACGTCGGCGTGCTCGACGAGGCCGGCAACCTGGCCATCGTGGACCGCAAGAAGGAGCTCTACATCGTCAACGGGTTCAACGTCTCCCCTGCCGAGGTCGAGTCGCTGCTGCTGCGCGAGGGCTCGCTGGCGCAGGCCGCGGTCATCGGCGTGCCCGACCCGGTGGCGGGCGAGGCCGGCCTGGCGTACGTGGTCGCGCGGCCGGGCGTGACGCCCGACCCCGAGGCCCTGCTCGCCTGGGCGAGGGACAACATGTCCGGCCACAAGGTGCCCAGACGCGTCATCGTGGTCGACGCCCTGCCCGCCAACGCCAACGGCAAGATCGACAAACAGGCCCTGCGCGACCGGCTGCCGTGAGCCTCAGGGGTCCCCTGGAGGGGACGGGCGGGTTACGGTGGGCTCGGCGCCTGAAAAGAACGGCCTGAGAAACGGCCTGAATATGCGGTCCGGACGAGCGGTCACGCCGGCACTGCCCGGTTGTGCGCCGTTCACCGGCCGCGTTCATCCGGGTCGGCGATCGGGGATACATCGATCACACCGGCCGGTTGTACTTAAGGGGACACATGTCTCGTGCGACCGGGTCTTAGGAGGCAGCGTGACGTTGCACGTGGCGGTCATCGGGTCGGGTCCCGCCGGGATCTACACGGCGGAGGCCCTGGTCAAGCAGTCGTCAGAGCCTGTCCATGTCGACGTGCTCGAACGCCTGCCGACCCCGTACGGGCTGGTCAGGTACGGCGTCGCGCCCGACCACACGTCGATCAAGTCGATCGCCAACTACCTGCGCAGGGTGCTGGAACTCCCGGAGGTGCGCTTCCTCGGCGGCGTCACGCTGGGCGAGCACCTTTCCGTCGAGGACCTGCTCGGCGTCTACGACGCGGTGGTCTACTGCACGGGCGCGATGGTCGACAGGAAGCTCGGCATCCCCGGTGAGGACCTGCCGGGCAGCGTGGCGGCGACCGACTTCGTCAACTGGTACTGCGGCCATCCCGACGTCGACTCCGGCAGGTTCACGCTCGACACCTCCGAGGTCGCGGTGATCGGCGTCGGCAACGTGGCCGTCGACGTCGTCAGGGTGCTGGCCAAGACGTCCGACGAGCTGCGCTCGACCGACGTACCCCATGACGTGCTCGAACGCCTCCAGCACAGCCAGGTCAAGGCCATCCACATGATCGGCCGCCGTGGCCCCGAGCACGCCAAGTTCACCCTGAAGGAGCTGCGCGAGCTCGGCGAGCTGGCCAACGCCGACGTCTGCGTCCGCCCGGAGGAGGCGGTCGTGCTGGGCGGCGACTTCCCGCGCCAGGTCCAGGGCAACATCAAGGTCCTGCAGTCGTGGGCCGGGCGCGAGCCGGTGGGCCGGCCGCGCCGCCTCGACGTGCGCTTCTGGCTGCGGCCCGTGGAGATCCTCGGCACCGAGCGGGTCGAGGGCATCACGCTCGAACGCACCCGGCTGTCGGACGAGGGCCGCGTGGTCGGCACGGGCGAGTTCGAGACGCTGCCCGTCGGCATGGTGCTGCGTTCCGTGGGCTACCAGAGCGTGCCGCTGCCCGGGGTGCCGTTCTCCGAGGCGACCATGACCGTGCCGCACGAGGCCGGCCGGGTGCGCGAGCGCGAATACGTGGCCGGCTGGCTCAAACGCGGGCCCACCGGGGTGATCGGCACCAACAAGTCCGACGCCGCGGAGACCGTGCGCACGCTCCTCGCCGACCTCGCGGGACACGAGCGGGCTCACCGCGGCTCCGTCGACGCGCTGCTGGCCGAGCGCGGGGTGCGGCCGGTGACGTACGAGGAGTGGCTGGCGATCGAGCGGGCCGAGGCCGAGCTGGCCAGGTCGCTCGGCAGGGGCGAGCGCGTCAAGCTCGTGGGCTTGGAGGCCATGCTCCGTGCGTGCCGGCCTTAGGGGTTTCGCGCAGGCGTACACGGTCCAGCTGGCCCGCTATCCCGCCGGCGAGCTGGAGTGGCAGCCCGTCCACACCGTCTACGTCCCCGCCGACCGGTTCACGGCCGGCACGGTCTCGGCGTGGGGCGACCAGGCGGCGTCCCTGGTCGAGGCCCATCTGGCCGGCCCGGGCGAGCTGGCCGAGGTGTTCGGCGTGCCCGGCGGGCTGGCGCCGGCCGTGCACGAGCGGCTGGTGCGCAAGCTGGCGTCCGCGCCCGTCGAGGACGTGCGCGTCGACTTCGAGGACGGCTACGGCGTACGCCCTGACGGGGTCGAGGACGGGCACGTGGAGCAGGCGGCCGAGGCGGTGGCCGCGCTGCACGCCGCCGGGGCGCTGCCGCGGCGGTGGGGGCTGCGGGTGAAGTCGTTCGCCGACGGCGACCCCGAGCGGTCGGCGCGCACGCTCGACGGGTTCGTCACGGGGGTGGTCGCGCGGGCCGGGGAACTGCCCGGCGGGTTCGTGGTGACCTTCCCCAAGGTGCTGATGGAGGCCTACCTCGGGCAGTTCGCCGGGGTGCTGGCGCGGCTGGAGAGCGGGCTCGGGACGCGGCTGCGGTTCGAGATACAGGTGGAGGCGCCGCAGACGCTGCACTTCCTGCGCGGTGACCTGCCCGAGTCGCTGGACGGCCGGCTGGCGGCGGCGCATTTCGGGGTCTTCGACTACACGGCGGCCATCGGGTTGCCGCCGCACGAGCAGCGGCTCGACCATCCGGCCTGCGACCACGCCAGGCACGTGATGCAGACGGCGTTCGCCGGCACGGGGGTGGAGTTGTCCGACGGCTCGCTGGCCGCCTCGCCGGCCTCCGGCGGGAAGGAGGACGTGCACGCGCTGTGGCGCCGGCACGCCGAGCTCGTCAGGCACTCGTTGCGGCACGGCTTCTACCAGGGCTGGGACATGCACCCGTCACACCTGGTGAGCAGGTTCGCCGCCGTCTACGCCTTCCACCTGGCCCGCTACGACTCCTACCGGGAGCGGGTCAGCGCGTGGGAGGAGCAGCGGCAGGCGGGCGGAGGCGTCATGGACGAGCCCGCCACGATCCGCACGCTCGCGGCCGCCCTCCGCCGCGCCGACCTGACCCTTCCGTGAAGGCCGCGGCTCAGTCGCGTTCGACCAGGGCGCGCCACTGGCGTACCAGGCGCCACTCGACCGGGTCCGACCAGCTCGCCCGCACCGCCGATCCGACGTGGAAGGCGCGGATGCCGTAGTCGAGCAGGGAGGGCACGTACGCCGGCCGCAGGCCGCCACCGGCCAGGATGATCGAGCCGTCGCCCGCCCCGGCGCGTGCCTTCAGCACGGGCAGCCCGCTCCCCACGCCCGTGGGAGAGCCCGAGGTGAGCACGGTGGCCAGGTTGGGGAGTAACCGCACGGCCCGCCACGACGCCTGCACGTCGGCGGCGTGGTCGACGGCTCGGTGGAACGTCCAGGGCAGCGGGGAGACGGCGTGGATGAGCGCCTCGGTGGCCGCCAGGTCGACCGCGCCGGCCCCGTCCAGGAAACCGAACACGAACCCCGCCGCCCCCGCCTGCGCCAGTGCTTTGGCGTCGCGGGCCAGCCGGTCGAGCGCGTCGGCGTCGGCGGCGAAGCCGGCGTCGCGCCGGAGCATCACCATCTGGGGGAGGGGGCATTCCGCGGCGATCGCGGCCACGGTCTCCGGGGAGGGGGTCAGCCCGTCGGCCGCCATGTCGGCGACGACCTCAAGCCGGTCGGCTCCGCCCTGTTCGGCGGCCACGGCGTCGCGCACGTTGAGCGCGATCACCTCGAGCAGGGATCCGGTCATGCAGGAGAGGCTATATGGTGCTCTGCACCCTTCTGCCGCCATAGCCCAAAAGGCGGCAGGATGACACCCTCACAGTGCCTCTCCGCCCGCCTGAGAGCCCTCCTGCGGGGCCGCGCACCGGCGGGCTGCGGGTGGGGTCGCGGGCGGGCGGCGTCCGCCGGTCCACGGGGCGTACACGCGGGCCCGGCCCCCGCGCGGGGGCCGGGCCAGGAGTGTCAGGCGCTGATCAGCTCCGCCATCGTCAGGTCACGGAAGGCCGTGGCCGGAAGGTCCAGCGAGGGGCGCTGGAAAAGGGCCCCGGAGGACCGGTGCGGCAGGTCCACCGTACGGACGTGCCGAAACCCCCGGGTGCGGTAGTAGCGCTGCAGGCGCGGATTGCCCTTGGCGCAGTCGAGCCGCAGCCAGGGCAGCCCCGCGGAGCAGGCCGCGGCTCCGGCCCAGTCGAGCAGGGCGTCACCGAGACCGCTGCCCGACCACGGCCGGGCGACGGCGAGCTTGTGGATGTAGAGTGCCGCGCCCGGATCGTCGGCGGGTGTCCAGAATTCCGGGTCGGCGTGGTCGTCGAGGGCTATGGTGGCAACCGGTGGTGCCGCTTCGTCGGGGTCGAGATATCTGAGCTCGTCGTCGAGCAGGAAGAGCACCCGCTCCTCGATGAGCGGTTCGATCCGCTCGGGACCGAAACCCCCGCGGGGCCACTGCCTGAGACCCTGCGTATGGAGCCACTCGGCGGTGTCCGCCAGGAGAGTGAGTACGCCGGGAAGGTCCGCGGGTTCCGCGCGCCGGAGCGCGAGCGGATGAAGCAGCGTGTTCGTGTGCATAATACAACTCCCGTTGCGTCGGGTGCCCGCGCTGGCACAAAGCGTGATGACGCGATGGTGCGCGGTGGCCGAAAAGGGCCTTAACCCGATATATATGGATAAATGGCGATTTGGGGGAGTATGCACGACTCCCCGAGGCCAGCGAGGCGGCTAATTCTCGCTGCGCCCGGCCGGCGGGATCACCCCTTCGAACGAGCTCTTCAGCGGCGATCGAGCTCGTATCTGATCAGATGTTTGTCGGCGGGCAGCACCGACACCGCGACACGCACGGGCATGTCGGCCCCGTCGAAACCAACGCGGACATAGACCATGACTGGCGTGCCGAGTTCGAGCTGGAGGCGCTCGGCTTCCTCCTGGTTGGGCATGCGGGCCCAGATGTCGTCGACGACGCGTATCTGCGCATGCCCCAGCTCTTCCAGCACCCGGTTCGCCCCTCGCGCGATGTCTCCGGGCCTGGCGATCTCGGAGTCGGCGACGAGATCACGTGGAAAGTAGGAATCGTTGGTGTTGTACGGCTGGCCGTCCACGAACCGCAGACGGCGTCTCACCACCGCCAATTCCCCGTCGGCCAACTCCAGCCTGCTGGCGATCTCCTCGACTGGAGACACCGTCAGGACCTCGATGTACTGGCTCGGGGCACGGCCCTCCTGCGCCACGGCGTAGGCGAAGGCTTCCCGAAGTTCCCCACTGGGTTGCGGCTCCAGCTCCCGCTGCGGATAGATCAGCAGCGGTCTGCGGTCCCGGACCACCGTCCCGCGCCGCGGCGTGCGCGTGACCAGCCCTTCGTTGACGAGTTCGCCGAGGGCCAGCCTGACGGTGTTCCTGCTCACCCCATGGTCTTCCATGAGCTGCGCCTCGGTCGGCAGCTGCGCCCCGGGGCCGAGGACACCCGAGTAGATGGCTCGTCTCAACTCCGAAGCCACCTGCTGATACAGCACCGACCTTGCCACTTTCACCCCTTTTGTTCCAACAATTTAGACGATCTGGTTCTAGCAGGCCACAACCCCTTGACCAAACCCCCTCGCCCGGCCCATCATCCATTCGTTGGTACAAATCCATCTATAGGCCGGTGAGGAGGTGAAGGCCAGTGTTGCCGGACCGCACGGATATGCCATACCCGCGCTGGCATGCCTCTCGCGACACAACACGTTTACTGCGTTACGTGTTGTGTCGCCAGGGGTCCACCCACACCTACCAGAGCAATGGCACCTCCGTGCAATCGACGTTGACTGAGCTGACCGTGTGGTGCGAAGACGGAACCTTTGTCTGGAATGAGGAGGGTGGCGCCCCCGTCACGCACCCCGACGATGACCCGATTGACCCAGCTCAAGACATCGCCGCATGTCGCCGGCAGCGCAAACCTTCTCCCTCCCCACCGACTCCGTGTGTGAACTAACGGCCTAGGACTCCATCCCTCGCCGGAGTCCTGGCGCCGTCGCACACGGGGCAGGAAGCGCGTCCTGGCGGGTCCCCCACGCCCGCCAGGACGCGTTTTCCTCCGAGGACCGACCAGTTGCCCGGGAATTCGACCGGCTGCAGCCTCTTCTCCCGTTGCGAGGCTCGCTCCGGTCAGGCGGCGCCCGGGCCAGGCTGGGCGGACACGGCCAGGCGCGGGCAGGCGCGAAGGCAGGCTCACCGGCGGGCAGGATCACGACCCACGACCTCACGGTCGCGCCCGTCACCACGCCAGAACCTCTCACGCCAGCCACCACCGAGCCGTCCGCGTCGACGCCTACCGCATCATCATCAACCCTCGGGGCCGGACCCGTGAGCCGCTTGGGAAAGGCGGGGCTGGTGGGGTTTTCCGGTACCAATCGAATGTGCGACGCAAGATCGACCAGCGCGAGACCTTGCGCCGCGACCGACGATCGTCTAGGGCTCTGGCCGCCAGTCGACCAGGGTCAGGTCCGCGTCGACCCGGGTGTAGGAAGCCGTGACCCGCTCGCCATGCTCCGGCGGCCGCCGGCCGCGCCAGTTCCCGTACACGAAGCAGCCGGGGACCGCCACCAGCCTGACCATCACCACCACGTACGGCTCCCGCAGGCCGGGCACGAAGGGCTGGTGGTTGACGATCCAGCTCTCCACCGTTCCCTCCGGCGCCACCTCCCGCCAGTGCGCGCCCTCCGTACGGCATCGCGCGCAGAACGCCCTGGCCGGGAAGCGGGCCGTGCCGCAGGTGTCGCACACCTGCACCGCGAACTCCCGCCTGCCGACCCGCTCCCACCACTCCCGGGAATCCCGGTCGGGCTCCGGCCGGTACCCCGCCATCACGCCCTCCGCAGGATCAGGGCCGAGGTGGCCGGAAGGACGTAGCCGGGCTGGGCCGTGGACAGCGCCACCTCCGCGCCCGGCACCTGGCGCTCGCCGGCGTCGCCCCTCAGCTGGGAGACCGCCTCGGCGATGTGGTTCATGCCGTGCACGTAGCCCTCGGACAGGAAACCGCCGTGTGTGTTGACCGGAAGCGGGCCGCCGGCCGCGGTGGCGCCCGAGGCGACGTACGGCCCGCCCTCGCCCTTGCCGCAGAAGCCGTAGTCCTCCAGCTGGACGATCACCGAGTACGTGAAGCAGTCGTACAGCTCGGCCACGTCGATGTCGCCGGGCCCGAGACGGGCCTGCGCGTACAGGCGTGGGGCGAGGGCGGCGGCCGCGGTCACCGTGGGGTCGGCGCCGGGGCCCGAAAGGTGGGTGGTGCCGCCGCCCCAGGCCGTAGCGGAGATCAGCACGGGAGGGCGGCGCAGGGCTCGGGCGCGTTCGGCGGTGGTGACGACGACGGCGCAGGCGCCGTCCGTCTCCAGGCAGCAGTCCAGGAGGCGGAACGGCTCGGCGATCCACCGGCTCGCCAGGTAGTCGTCCAGGGTGATGGGGGTGCGCATCAGGGCGCGGGGGTTCCGGGCGGCGTTCGCGCGCTGGATGACGGCCAGCTGCCCGAAGTGCTCGGCTTTTGTCCCATATTTCAACATGTGGGCGCGGGCGTACATGGCGTACTGCTGCGGTGGCGCGACATAGCCGTACGGGGCCTGGTACTGCACCTCCGGGCTCACCGGCACGCCCCGGCCCGTGCCGCCCATACGGAACTCCGAACGGGCGTTGACGGCCCGGTAGCAGACGACCGTCTCGGCCATGCCCGTCGCGACCGCCAGCGCCGCCTGGCCGACGACCGCGTGCGAGACGCTGCCCCCGCCGAACTGGTCCAGGTGCCAGGCCAGGTCCGCCAGTCCGAGGGCGGGGCCGACCAGGGTCGGCGGGGCCGAGTCTCCCACACGGTGCGTGGCCAGGCCGTCCACCTGGTCCACGGGCAGCCCGGCGTCCTCCAGGGCGGCCAGCACGGCACGGCAGGCCAGCGTCAGGGTGCTGACGCCCGAGTTCTTGGTGAAGGGGGTGTAGCCGACCCCGGCGATCGCGGTCAGATCAGAGAAAGCAAGCAAGCGCTTGGGCACATCCGTCACGTTAGACAGGACGTTTCACCCATGTCAACGCACCTCCCGTGGCCCGGCTTGACACTGTTCCCGGGTTCACCCTACCGTCCAAGCAAGCGCTTGGTAATATTAGGCGCACCCGGTGGACGAGGAGGCGGATCATGAGCACACACGCTGCCCGGCTCATCGCGCCGGACGGCTGTCGCGGCCTTCCGACGCCCCATCAGCGCAGAGTCCGCAACGGAGCCGCCATGCCGCCCGGCCCCTCACAAGGCCACCTCGACACCCTCCGCTTCCGCCAGGTGCTCGGCAGGTTCGCGACCGGCGTGGTGGCCATCACGGCGGTCGAGCCGGTCAGCGAGGAGCCCTGTGGCCTGGCGGCCAACTCCTTCACCTCGGTCTCGCTCGATCCGCCCCTCGTGGCGTTCTGCGTCGCGCACACCAGCACGAGCTGGCCCAGGGTGCGCGGCGCCAAGGTCGTCACGGTGAACGTGCTGGCCGAGCACCAGCAGTCCGTGTGCGCCCAGCTGGCGGCCAAGGGCGGCGACAAGTTCGCCGGCCTGACGTGGACCGGCTCCCCCGGCGGCAACCCCGTGCTCGACGGCGCGCTGGCCTGGATCGACTGCGCCGTCGAGACCGAGCACCTGGCGGGCGACCACATGATCGTGGTGGCCCGGGTGCTCCAGCTCGACACCCACGCGGACGGCGGCCCGCTGGTGTTCTTCCGCGGCGGCTACGGCGGCTTCGTTGCGCCTGCCTGACCCGCGGACGCCGGGCGGCTTTCGCGAGCAGGCGCGGGCCTGGCTGGAGGAGGCGCTGAGCGGCGAGTTCGCCCATGTGCGCGGGCTGGGCGGCCCGGGACGCGAGCACGAGAGGCACGAGGAGCGGCTGGCGTGGGAGCGCCACCTCGGCAGGGCCGGCTGGACCTGCCTCGGCTGGCCCCGTCGGTACGGCGGCCGCGCCGCCTCCCTGGAGGACCAGGTGGCCTTCCACGAGGAGTACGCCAGGGCGCGGGCCCCCGCCAGGGTCGGCCACATCGGCGAGGGGCTGATCGGCCCGACCATCCTCGAGTTCGGCACCGGCGAGCAGAAGGAGCGCTTCCTCCCGCCGATCCAGCGCGGTGAGGAGTTGTGGTGCCAGGGCTACTCCGAGCCGGAGGCCGGATCCGACCTGGCCAACGTCCAGACCAGGGCCCGCTTGGAAGGCGGCACGTGGGTGGTCACCGGCCAGAAGGTGTGGACCTCGCTGGCCCACGTGGCCGACTGGTGCTTCGCCCTGTGCCGTACGGAGGAGGGCTCGCGGCGGCATAACGGACTGTCGTACCTGCTCGTCCCCATGGACCAGCCCGGGGTCGTCGTCCGGCCGATCGTCCAGCTGACCGGGACGTCCGAGTTCAACGAGGTGTTCTTCGACGGGGCACGGACGGCGGCGGGCAACGTCCTCGGCGCGCCCGGCGACGGCTGGCGGGTGGCGATGGCCACCCTCGGCTACGAGCGGGGCGCGTCCACGCTCGGGCAGCAGATCGGCTTCCGGCGCGAGCTGGCCGAGGTGATCGCGACGGCCGGGCGGACGGGCGCGGCGGACGATCCCGTGCTGCGCGACCGGCTCGTCAGATCGTGGCTGGAGCTGGAGATCATGCGCCTCAACGCGCTCAGGATGCTCCGCCCCGGCTCCGGCGCCGAGGTGTCGATCGCCAAGCTCTACTGGTCGGAGTGGCACCGCAGGCTGGGCGAGCTGGCGCAGGCCGTACAGGGCAGGGCCGGCCTGGTGGCCGACGGCGGGCTCAACGAGCTGCAGCGCCTCTACCTGTTCAGCCGCGCGGACACGATCTATGCCGGATCCAGCGAGATCCAGCGGAACATCATCGCCGAGCGCACGCTCGGACTCCCCCGCTGATCGGCCCGCTGATCGGCCCGCTGATCGGCCCGCTGATCGGCCCGCTGATCGGCCCGCTGATCGGCCCGCTGATTGGCCCGCTGATTGGACTGCTCATGCCCCAGCCCTACCCCAAGGCGCACGGACTGCTCGACGGCAAGGTGACGCTGGTCACGGCGGCCGCGGGAGCCGGCATCGGATACGCGACGGCCAGGCGCTGCGCCGAGGAGGGCGCGACGGTCGTCGTCTCCGACCGGCACGAGCGCCGCCTGGCCGCCGCCGCCGACGCGCTGACCGACCTCGTCGGCGTCACGCCGCTGGCCGTTCCGTGCGACGTGACCTCCGAGGCGCAGGTGCTGGCGCTGTTCGACGCGGCCGTCGAGGCGCACGGCAGGCTGGACGTGGTCGTGAACAACGCCGGGCTCGGCGGCACGGCCCCGCTCGCGGAGATGACCGACGAGCAGTGGCACACGGTCGTCGACGTCACCCTGACCGGCACCATGCGCTGCACGAGGGCCGCGCTCAGGCAGATGACCGCGCAGGGCTCGGGCGTCATCGTCAACAACGCCTCGGTGCTCGGCTGGCGGGCCCAGCCGGGCCAGGCGCACTACGCGGCGGCCAAGGCCGGCGTGATGGCCCTGACCCGGTGCGTCGCCCTGGAGGCGGCCGAGCACGGGGTACGGGTGAACGCCGTGGCGCCGTCGCTGGCGGTCCACCCGCATCTGGCGAAGGTGACCGGGGAGGAGTTGCTGGCGGAGCTGGCGGCCAAGGAGGCGTTCGGCCGGTCGGCGGAGCCGTGGGAGGTGGCCAACGTGATCGTCTTCCTGGCCAGCGACTACTCGTCGTACATGACGGGCGAGGTGGTCTCGGTCTCCGCACAACACCCGTGACTCTCGTGCGAGGGACGCGACCCTGATGGTCAGGGAAAGATCAGGGTAGGCGGGAGGGGCGTCGCGACCTACTGTCCCCACTATGGGCACACGCTCTTCGTTCCTGCTCGATGTCCTCATGACGGAGTTCGGCGAGTCGATCACGACAGATCCTGCGGCGTTCAGGCGGAAATTTCGGAAGATGGCGGCTTCGCCGTTCGCCTTCTACCGGGGCAGTGCCTGCCTGTTCTACGCCGACATGACCGGCGAGTACGCGGACGGCTCCTTCCTCGACGGGCCGACCAGCAGGGTGTGGATCCACGGCGACCTGCACGCGGAGAACTTCGGCACGTACATGAACGCCTCCGGGGTGCTCGTCTTCAACGTCAACGACTTCGACGAGGCGTACGTGGGCCCCTACGTCTGGGACCTCAAGCGGTTCGCCGCCAGCGTGGCCCTGCTCGGGTACGCCAAGGCGCTGTCCGACGACTCGATCAGCATGCTCGTGACCGACTTCGCCGGGGCGTACCTGGTCGAGCTGACCGCCATCGCGGCGGACGGCGACGACGCGATCGGCTCGCTCACTCTGGACACCACCACCGGCGTGCTGCACCGCGTGCTGCAGACGGCCCGGCTGCGCACGCGGGTGGCGCTGCTGGACGCCGAGACCGTGATCGACGGCTATGACCGGCGCTTCGTGCTCGTGGACGGGCGGGAGCCGGTGGACGCGGCGACCCGGCAGGCCGTGCTGGGCGCGTTCGTCGACTACCTGACCACGCTGCCGGTGCGGGTGGACCCGGTCGAACAGGTGATCAAGGACGTGGCGCTGCGCAAGGGCGTGGGCATCGGGTCGGCGGGGCTGCCGTCGTACAACCTGCTGCTCGAAGGGCGGTCGCAGGCGCTGGAGAACGACGTGATCCTCTACATGAAGCAGGCGGCGGCGCCCGCCGTGGCGCGGCACGTCGCCGACGAGAAGGTGTCGGCGTACTTCAAGCACCAGGGGCACCGTACGGCCGAGTCCCAGCGGGCGTTGCAGGACTACGCCGATCCCTGGCTCGGGTACACCACGCTCAACGGGGTGGGGCAGCTCGTGGCGGAGGTGTCCCCGTACTCGGCGGACCTGGACTGGGACGACGTGAACGAACCGGCCGAGCTGCGCTCGATCGTCCAGGACCTGGGACGGGCGGTGGCGCGCATGCACTCGGTGGCCGACGACGAGTCCAGCCACGACCTCGTCGACTTCTCGACGGAGGAGGCGATCGTGGACGTGATCGGCAGCGACAGGTCCGGATTTATCGGCATGCTGGTGGATTTCGCCCATCGGTACGGGGCCCAGGCCCGCGAGGACCACCAGAAGTTCGTCGACCTGTTCCGCAACGGCCGGCTCCCCGGCGTCTGAAACCGGCAGCTAGCAACCGACCGTTCGGTATGGCATGCTTCCGGAACATGACTCTGTTCTCGGTGGAAGGCAAGACAGTCGTCGTCACGGGCGGATCGCGCGGCATCGGGCGCATGATCGCCGCCGGGTTCGTGGAGGCGGGGGCGTCCGTCTACATATCCGCCCGGAAGACGGCCGAGGTCGAGAAGACGGCGGCCGAGCTGGGCTGCGTCGCGGTGCCGGCCGACCTGTCCACGCCCGAAGGGCTGGAGTCACTGGTGTCGGCGGTGGACGGGCCGCTGCACGTGCTGGTCAACAACGCGGGCGCCACCTGGGGGGCGCCGCTGGAGGAATATCCGGAGCACGCCTTCGACAAGCTCTGGAACATCAACGTCAAGGGGGTCTTCTACCTGACCCAGCGGTTCCTGCCGAGGCTCAGGGAGGCGGCGAGCGCGGACGACCCGGCGCGCGTGATCAACGTGGGCTCGATCGACGGGATCAGGGTGCCGGCGCTGCCGAGCTATGCCTATTCCTCGACGAAGTCGGCCGTACACATGCTCACCCGACACCTGGCCAGGCACCTGGCCGTGGAGCACATCACGGTCAACGCCATCGCACCCGGGCCGTTCGACTCCAAGATGATGGCCTTCGCCCTGAACGACCCCGAGACCCGCGAGAGCATCGCCTCCAGCGTGCCCCTGGGCCGCATCGGGCGCCCCGAGGACATGGCGGGCGCGGCCATCTATCTGTCGTCGCGGGCGGGCGCGTATCTGACGGGAACGGTCATCCCGGTGGACGGCGGGATCTCCTGCTGAAAGAGCCGGGCCAGGCCGGCCCCGTCACTGGGAAGGGTGCGGGGACGGCGGCGAGCACCTTCCCGGCGGGTCCGGCCTGGCCCGGGGCTCGTGGCGCGCGCGTTCTGGCGGATCGCGGCGCCGTGGCTCTGGACTAGTCGAGCACGTCGTCGATGGCCACGTCGCCACCGTGGGTCGCGGTCACGGCGACGCCGTTGACGTTGTTGACCCCGGTCGCGCCGCGACCGCTCACGTTGCTGTTGACGACGTTGCCGAAGTTGTTGCCCGACTGGATGGCGTTGCGGTTGCGGCTTGCGTTGCCGGCGTTGGTGTCGGCGAACGCGGGGGCCGACATGAGGGCCATCCCGGTCGCGGCGGCGACGACGATGCCGGACACGCAGAGCTTCTTCATGTGAGGTCCTTTCACTGTTCGGGTCACTGTTCGGGTTGGTCGGACGTCAGCCGGTCAGTCGAAGATGTAGATCACCGTGATGCCGCCGTTGGTGGCGGTCGGGGCTATGCCGTTGACGTTGTTGACGTTCGTCGAGTGGTCCTGGCCGCGGTTGGTGGCGAAGACGTCGGCGAAGTTGTTGCCGGACTGGGTCGAGTCGCTGTTACGGCTCCAGTTGGCCGCCCAGGAGCGCCCATCCCAGGGCCCGGCCACGTCATCGGCGTGAGCGGGGACGGCGAACAGCAGCCCGCCGGCGACCGCCGACACCGCGGCCGCGGCGCACACCCTTTTGATCACTTCTGCTCCTTCACCGGTATGGAAGTCGCCGGAGGCAGCGGACGCCGTGGGCCCGAAGGCGCACCACCAGCCCCATTGACCTTTGTTGACCTCAGCGGATCAAGGCCAGTGCGAGCATATAACCGTACGTTGCCGATGAGTAGCTCTGAGTGATCAGAACTTTGTTCGGCCATGACGCGGCCACGAGGCGCCGGTGACCCGCGGGGGTCCGGCCCGCTTCGACACCGCCTCACGACCCGTACGCGCTGCGCTGACGCTTCCAACCCGGCGCCCCTCACGGGAGCCGAACCGCCCGAGATCGGGCAGTCACACGACGAGGCACCGCCTGGCCCTGCGCCACGCGCTCGCCCAGCTCACGCCGAAGCAGCGGGCGGTCATCGTGCTGCGCTTCTTCGAGGACCGCACCGAACGCGAGACGGCACAGCTCATGGGCGTCTCCATCGGCACCGTGAAGAGCCAGACCCACTACGCGCTGTCGAAGCTGCGCGCGCTGACCCCCGAGGAGGCGTACCGATGAGCCCTGGCTCCCGCCGGTGAGCTCAGCGGGATCTCGCGGTCAGGTGGCGCCAGGCCGGGGTCTCGCCGCCGCCGTCCACCCGCACCTCGGCGCCGGTCACGTAGCCGGGCGCCGCCAGCCACAGGCACACCTGGGCCACGTCGCCGGGCGCCGCCATCCGGCCCGCCGGGATGGTCGCCCCGATCCGTCCGGCGCCCGTCTCATCGGGCCCCGGCGCGCCGGCGATCAGCGGAACCGTGCCCGCCGGCCCGCCCTCCCGCACCGGGACATGGCCGTCGGTCGCCGGGCCGCCCTGGCGGGGGTCGTAGTGAGGGGTGGCGCCGGTCGTGGCGGCCAGGCCGACGACGATCGTGTTGACCCGTACGCGTGGCGCCCACTCGGCGGCCAGGCAGCGGGCCAGGGCCAGGTGGTGCAGGCCCGCCTTGGCGGCGCCGTACGCGGCGGTGCCGGGCGAGGGGCGGCTGCCGCTGACGCTGCCGATCATCACGATCGCGCCGCACGAGGCGGCGAGCAGCGGGTACGCGCGCTGCGACACGAGCAGCGGGGCCGTCAGGTTGAGCTCGATGACGCGGGCGTGCAGGCGCGGCGAGGTGCCGTCCACCGGCGCGTTCGGCGACCCGCCCGCGTTGTTGACCACCACGTCGAGCCGGTCGAAGCCGGAGACGAGCCGGTCGACGTCCTCGGGGTCGCGCACGTCGGCCTGGACGAACCGGATCTCACGGGGGTGGGTGGGCGTTTCGGCGGGTGGGGTGCGGGCGCAGATGGTGACGGTGGCGCCCGCGTCGTGGAAGGCCCTGGCGATGGCGGCGCCGATGCCCCTGGTGCCGCCCGTCACCAGGACGGTCCTGCCCGTGTGGTCGTAAGTCACGGTCACGGGTGCTACCGTACCAAGCAAGCGTTAGGTGAAAACAGGGAGTCGGGTTGGGGATCACGCTGCGGACCGGGCCGGTCGCCGAGGTCGTCGTGGACGTGCCGCCGGTGAACGCGCTGGCCGTACGGGCCTGGGAGGAACTGGCCGAGGCCGTACGGACGGCCGGCTGCGATCCGGGCACCAGGGTGGTCGTGCTGCGTGCGGAGGGGCGCGGGTTCAACGCCGGAGTCGACATCAAGGAGCTGCGGGACGCCGACGGGCACGCGCGGCTGGTCGCGGTCAACCGGGCGTGTCATGCGGCGTTCGCGGCGGTCTACGCGTGCGCGGTGCCGGTGGTCGCAGCCGTCCACGGGCACTGCCTGGGCGGCGGCGTCGGGCTGGCGGGCAACGCCGACGTGGTGGTGGCGAGCGACGACGCCTACTTCGGCCTGCCCGAGGTCGACCGGGGCGCGCTGGGCGCGGCCACGCACCTCGCCAGGCTCGTGCCGCCGCACCTGATGCGGGCCATGGTCTACACGTGCAGGAACGTCACGGCGGCCGAGCTGCACGCGTTCGGCTCGGTGCTGGAGGTGGTGCCGCGCGACCGGCTGCGCGACGCGGCGGCCCAGGTGGCGGAACAGATCGCCGTGAAGGACCCGTACGTCATCCGCTGCGCCAAGGAGTCGCTCAACGGCATCGACCCGGTGGACGTCAACCGCAGCTACCGCTTCGAGCAGGGCTTCACCTTCGAGCTGAACCTGATGGGCGCGGGCGAGCGGCACAGGGAGCGGTTCGCATGACGAAGGTGATGACGGCCGAGGAGGTCGCCGCTTCGGTGGAGAGCGGCATGACGGTCGGGATCGGCGGCTGGGGTTCGCGCCGCAAGCCGATGGCCCTCGTACGCGCGATCCTCCGCTCCCCCGTCCGCGACCTCACGCTCATCTCGTACGGCGGCCCCGACGTCGGCATGCTCTGCGCGGCGGGGAAGGCGCGCAGGGTCGTGGCCCCGTTCGTCACGCTCGACTCCATCCCGCTGGAGCCGCACTTCCGCCGGGCCAGGCAGACGGGGACGATCGCGTTCACCGAGTACGACGAGGGCATGTTCATGTTCGGGCTGCTGGCGGCGGCGCACCGGCTGCCGTTCCTGCCGACGCGGGCAGGGCTGGGGTCGGACGTGATGCGGGTCAACCTGGAGTTGCGGACGGTCCGGTCACCGTACGCGGACGGGGAGGAACTGGTCGCGGTCCCGGCGCTGACGATGGACGTGGCGCTGGTGCACGTGAACCGGGCGGACGCGCGGGGCAACGCGCAGTACCTGGGTCCGGATCCGTACCTCGACGACCTCTACGCCAAGGCTGCCGCGCGCTGTTACGTCTCGTGCGAGCGGGTGGTGGACGACCTCCTCAAGGAGGGTCCGCTGCAGTCGTTGCTGATCAGCCGGTCGATGGTGACGGGCGTCGTGGTGGCGCCCGGCGGGGCCGGGTTCACCTCGTGCGAGCCCGACTACGGGCGTGACGAGGCGCTCCAGCGGCGCTACGCGGAAACGCCCTGGGAGGAATGGGATGAGCGACCCCATGAGCGGCCCCATGAACGGTAGGGCTGACGTGTGCGTGGTCGCGTGCGCGGAGGCGTTCAGGGGCGACGGGGAGATCCTGGCGGCCGGGATCGGCGGGCCGGTCACGGTGCTGGCGGCGCGGCTGGCGCGGCTGACGTTCGAGCCGGGCCTGCTCACGCACGACGGCACCTGCCTGCTCACCGGCGACGTGCCCGCGCTGGGCGAGGCGCCGGAGGTGGTGGAGGGGTGGCTGCCGTTCCGCGAGCATCTGTGGCTGGTGCTGAACGGCCGCCGCCACGTCATGCTCGGGGCGAGCCAGATCGACCGGTACGGCAACACGAACATCTCCTGCATCGGCGACTGGGCCCGGCCCAAGGCGCAGTTGCTGGGCGTGCGGGGCGCGCCGGGCAATACGCGGTGCGACCCGACGAGCTACTGGATCCCCCGGCACTCCCCCCGCGTGTTCGTGCCCGAGGTGGACATGGTCAGCGGGCTCGGCACGGACCGAGGGGCGTTCGGGCTGCGGCGGGTGGTGACGAACCTGGCCGTCCTGGACTTCGGCGCCCCTGACGGCTCGATGCGGCTGGTGTCCGTGCATCCGGGGGTGAGCGTGGACGAGGTGGTGGCGGCGACCGGGTTCGCACTCGACCTTCCCCGGGACGTGCCGCGAACGCGGGAACCGTCCGAGGAGGAGCTGCTCGTCCTGGACCGGCTCGACCCCGCGCGCTCGCGCGACCGGGAGGTCGCCGCGTGAGGACCGCCCTGACCTCGCTGACCGGCTGCCGGCATCCGATCGTGCAGGCCGGCATGGGGTACGTCGCCGGCGCCCGGCTGGCGGCGGCCACCTCCCGGGCGGGCGGGCTGGGCGTGATCGGGGCGGCGACCATGTCCGTGCCCGAGATGACCGCCGCGATCAGGCGGGTGAAGGAGCGCACGGACGCGCCGTTCGGGGTCAACATCCGCTCCGACGCGGGCGACGCCGCCGAGCGGGTCGGGGTGATGGTCCGCGAGGGCGTGCGGGTGGCGTCGTTCGCCATGGCGCCCAGGCGGGAGCTGATCGCCCGGCTCAAGGACGCGGGCGTGGTGACGATCCCGTCGGTCGGGGCGCTCCGGCACGCGGAGAAGGTGGCCGGGTGGGGCGCCGACGCGGTGATCGTGCAGGGAGGCGAGGGCGGCGGCCACACGGGGCCGCTCGCCACGACGCTGCTGCTGCCCCAGGTCGTGGACGCCGTGGACATCCCGGTGATCGCCGCCGGCGGCTTCTTCGACGGGCGCGGGCTGGTGGCGGCGCTGGCGTACGGCGCCTGCGGGATCGCCATGGGCACCCGGTTCCTGCTGACCAGCGACTCCCCCGTGCCGGACGAGGTCAAGAAGCTCTACCTGGCGGCGCGGGAGACCGTGGTGACCACCAGGGTGGACGGGGTTCCGCACCGGGTGTTGCGGACGCCGTTCGTGACCTCGCTGGAACGGTCGCGGCTGGTGCGGGCGGTGGTGAACGGAGCCAGGTTCCGGCGGTTGTCGGGGCTGTCGTGGGCCGGGCTGATACGCGAAGGGCGGCGGATGCGGCGGGGCAGGGAGCTGACCTGGGCCCAGGTGCTGCAGGCGGCCAACACGCCGGTGCTGCTGCGGGCGGCCATGGTGGACGGGCGGGCGGATCTCGGGGTGATGGCGTCCGGGCAGGTGGTGGGCGTCATCGGGGACCTGCCGTCATGCCGGGAACTGATCGAGCGCGTCATGGCCGAGGCCGAGGCCACTCTGGCCCGCCTGCCGGAGCGCTGAGCCCGTCGGCCGAGACCGCGCCATGGCCGGCCCGGCGACGCGCTGAGCCCGCCCGGGCGGATATCCGGTGCGGCCCTCCGTCCCGGCGAGGTCAGAGGACCGTGATGCCGCGGGCGGCGAGGATGGCGTTGGCCTGCGCCTGGTTGATGACGGCGCCCGCGAACGCCCGGAGCTTGGCGTCGTCGGGCTGACCCAGGTCGGCGCCCCGCAGGTCGGCCTTCGTGAACGTGGTGTCCAGCAGGCGCGTGCCGATGAGGCGGCAGTCGCTGAGCGTGGCCTCGGTGAAGTCGCAGCCCGACAGGTCGGCGTCGTCGAAGCGGACCCCCTCGATGTGCTCGCCGCGCAGCGAGCAGCCCCCGAGGTTGGCCAGCGTCAGGTTGGAGCGGGTGACCGTGAAGCCGGTGCCGCGCGAGGCGGTCAGCGCGGCGCCGATCATGCGGCAGCCGGTGAACGACACGTCGGTGAGCAGCGCGCCGCCGAACTGGGCCGAGGACAGGTCGACGTCGGTGAACGCCACGTCGATGAGGTCGGCGTCGTTGAAGCGGGTGCGCATCCCGCCCCCGCCGGTGAAGACCGCCCCGTCGAGGTCGGCCTTGCGGAAGTCGGTCTGATCCAGCACGCACGACTCGAAGCGGGCCCCGGCCAGGGAGGCGCCCCACAGGTCGGTCTCCGTGAGGTCGCATCCGCGGAAGACGTGGCTCTCTTCGGGATCGAGCCGTTCGGACAGCGCCTTGCGGGAGAGGTCCTCGCCGTCGAAGTTCACGGTCTCAGAGACTACCGGCCAGGATCTCCGCGGCGGCCTGGCCGCAGACCCGGGCGGAGCCGTACGTGGCGATGTGCACGGCTCCGAGGTCCGAGCGGGCGGGCAGGCCCATCTCGACCACCACGGCGTCCTTGCGGGCGCTCAGCAGGTGCCTCAGCGCCTCCTCCTGCCACGGGTGGCGGTGCGCGTCCCGGGCCACCACGACCAGCGGGCGGCCGGCCGCCGCGGCGAGCAGCCGCTCCAGTGCGGGACCGGCCGCCTCTCCCGCGGTCATGCGCGTGACCGCGGTGCCGGGCAGCAGCCCGGCCAGCGGCTCGCCCACGCCCCAGGGGGTGTGCCGGTCGATGGCCAGGTTCATCTCCGGCGCCAGCTCCACCACGTGCGGGGCCGCGGCCAGCGGCAGCTCCGGCTCGGTGGAGCGCCGCACGACCCTGACGGCCCGCCGGGCCGCCACCAGCCCGGCGCCGCCGTCGTTCGCGGCGTGGGCGTGCGCGCCGGATCCCGCGCCGCCCTCGCCCCCGGCCCCCGCCGGGCTGCCCGAGGACGCGGTCCATGCCGCCAGCTCGCGGACCCTGCGAGCGGCGTCGGCCAGCCGGTCCTCGGGCAGCAGTCCCTGGGTCACCGCGGCGGCGATCGCGTCGCGGATCCCCGTGGCGGTGGCCTCGTCGGCGTGCTCGCCGCCGACGCAGATCGCGTCGGCCCCGGCGGCGATGGCCCGGACCGACGCGCCGCCGATCCCGTACGCCGCCGTCACCGCGGCCATCTCGATGGCGTCCGTGATGATCATCCCTTGGAATCCCAGCTCCTCGCGCAGCAGCCCGGTGAGCACCTTGGGGCTGAGCGTGGCGGGCAGTTCGCCGTCGTACGAGGGCACGAGGAGGTGGCCCGTCATGACCGCCCTGACGCCCTCCCTGACGGCGTCGGCGAACGGCAGCAGCGCGTCCTCGACGCCGTCCGCGGCCATCTCGGGCACGCCGTGGTGGGAGTCGACCGTGGTGTCCCCGTGGCCGGGGAAGTGTTTGACGCAGGCGGCCACCCCGGCGGACTGCAGGCCACGGACGAACGCCCTGGCATGCCGGGAGACCAGCGCGGGGTCGGCGCCGAAGGAGCGCAGGCCGATGACCGGGTTGTCCGGGTTGGAGTTCACGTCGGCGGAGGGGGCGAAGTCGATCGAGATGCCCGCGCGGGCCAGGTCGGCGCCGACGTCCGCGGCCAGGGTCTCGGTCATGGCCACGTCGTCGACCACGCCGAGCGCGTACGCTCCGGGGCGGCTGCTGCCGGTGGCCGCCTCCAGCCGGGTGACCTCGCCTGACTCCTCGTCGACGCCGACGAGCACCGAGGGGTTCTCCGCGCGCAGGGCGGCGGTCAGCCGGGCCACCTGGGCAGGATCGGCGATGTTGCGCGAGAACAGCGCAACCCCGGCCAGCCCTTCGCCGAGCCGGCGGCGGAGCCAGTCGGGTGGCTCGTGTCCGGTGAAACCGGGGAACAGGACGGCGTCGGCAAGGCGCAGCAGGTCACCGCTCATGGGCATGACCCGCAATCTAATAGGAAAGTTTCCTATTTGCTAGTGGCATTTTCTGACGTCAGGCCGCCCCCGCGCCGGCGAGCCGTTCGATGACGGTGACATTCGCCTGACCTCCACCCTCGCACATGACCTGCAGGCCGTACGTGCCGCCCGTGCGCTCCAGCTCGTGCAGCAGCCGCACCGCCAGGACCGCGCCGGTCGCCCCGAGCGGATGGCCGAGCGCGATCGCGCCGCCGTTCGGGTTGACCCTGGCGGGGTCGGCGCCGGTTCCCTTCATCCAGGCCAGCACGACGGAGGCGAACGCCTCGTTCACCTCGATCGCCGCGAAGTCGCCGATGGACATGCCGGCCACGCGGAGGGCGTGGGCGGTGGCGGGAATGGGAGCGGAGAGCATCATGATCGGGTCGGCGCCGCGGGCCGACAGGTGGCGTACGCGGGCGCGCGGGGTCAGGCCGTGCTCGCGTACGGCTCTGGGCGAGGCGACGAGCAGGGCGGCGGCGCCGTCGGAGATCTGGGAGGCCAGGGCCGCCGTGAGCCTGCCGCCCTCGGTCAGGGGCTTGAGCCCGGCCATCTTCTCGGGCGAGGTGTCCGCGCGCGGGCCCTCGTCCGCCGTGACGCCCTCGAAGGCGGCGATCTCGCGCCGGAAGCGACCGGCCTCGATGGCGTGCAGGGCCCGCCGGTGCGACGTGTACGCGTACCGCTCCATCTCCTCGCGGGTGATCTCCCAGCGGGCGGCGATCTGCTCGGCTCCGGCGAACTGCGAGACCTCCCGCGTGCCGTACCGCTCGGCCCAGCCCTTGGAGCCCGCGAAGGGGGTCTCGTGCCCGAGCGGTCGGCCCGCGAGCATCGCGGCCGAGATGGGGACCATGCTCATGTTCTGCACGCCGGCGGCCACCACCAGGTCGTTCGTGCCGGAGAGCACGGCCTGTGCGGCGAAGTGCAGCGCCTGCTGGGAGGAGCCGCACTGGCGGTCGATCGTGACGCCCGGCACCTCCTCGGGCAGGCCGGCGGCCAGCCAGCAGGTGCGGGCGACGTCGCCGGCCTGGGGGCCGATGGTGTCGACGCAGCCGAAGATCACGTCGTCGACCGCCGAGGGGTCGGCGCCGGTGCGGCGCATCAGCTCCTTGAGCACGTGGGCGCCGAGGTCGGCGGGGTGCGCTCCGGCCAGTCCGCCGTTCCTGCGCCCGACGGGGGTGCGGACGGCTCCGACGATGTAGGCCTCGCTCATCATCGCATTGTAGCAAGCGCTTGGTCGCACGCGGAATGCCGCATGAACTGGGCACGTTGGGTGAACAAGCGATTGTCTGAGGCTCCATAATGGGAACGTGACCACGCGAAAGAACTCCGGCACCGCGACCACCCCGGCCAAGCGCCAGCGCACGACCTCGTCAGGGTCGGCGTCAGAGCGGCGCGACCACCTCGTCAAGCTCGCCGCGGAGCTCTTCGCGCGCAAGGGCTTCCAGGCCACGACCGTCCGCGAGATCGCCGACGAGGCCGGCATCCTCTCCGGAAGTCTCTACCACCACTTCGACTCCAAGGAGACGATCGTCGACGAGGTGCTCTCCACCTTCCTCGACGACCTCATCGCCCGCTACCGCGCCGCCCTCGAGTCCGGAGGCGACGCGCGCACTGTGCTGTCGGAGATGGTCCGCATCGGCTTCGGCACGCTCGAGCCCCACCGCGCCGCGATCACCGTCATGCAGAACGACTGGAACTATCTGCGCCAGTTCCCCCGGTTCAACTACCTCGTCAAGGCCGAGGACGAGGTCGAGCAGATGTGGGTGGCGCAGATCAAGGCCGGCCAGGCGGCCGGTCTGTTCCGGCCCGACGTCGACCCCAAGCTGACCTACCGTATGATCCGCGACACCATCTGGGTCGCGGTCCGCTGGTTCCGGCCGGGCGGCAGGCTCAACACCAGCGGCCTGGCCGAGCACTACATCACCGTGCTGTTCGACGGGATCGCCACGGGCGAGCGCACCACCCACGGGAAATGAGCCTCGGCAAGGCGGTGCGGCTGGCACTGCAGGAGGTCGCCGAGCCGGCCAAGGCCGAGGCGATGCGCGCGTACATGAAGTCCGCGCTGCCGTTCCTCGGCGTCCAGGCCGTGGCCAGGCGGGCGGCGCTGCGGCGGGTGTTCGCCGGGCACCGGCTGGAGACCGCGCCCGAGTGGCGGCGGGCGGTGCTGGCGTTGTGGCGGGAGGCCGAATACCGCGAGGAGCGCTACGCCGCCGTCGAGCTGTCCGGCCACCACTACTACCGCGAGTTCCAGACCCTCTACACCGTGCCGATGTACGAAGAGATGATCGTCACCGGCGCCTGGTGGGATCTGGTCGACGAGCTGGCCACCCACCGCGTCGGCGGGCTGCTGGCCGCGTTCCCCGACACCATGCGGCCGCTCATGCTGGAGTGGGCGCACGACGCCGACCTGTGGAAGCGCCGCACCGCGATCCTCTGCCAGAACCGCTTCAAGGCGCGCACCGACACGGCCCTGCTCTACGCGTGCATCGAGCCCAGCCTGTCCGACAACGACTTCTTCGCGCGCAAGGCCATCGGATGGGCGTTACGCGAATACGCCAAGACCAGCCCCGCCGAGGTCGTACGCTACGTCAACGCCAAGGGCATCTCGGGTCTGAGCCGCCGCGAGGCGCTGAAGAACCTGCCCGCTAGCCCATGAGCGCCTGGGTGCCGAGGACGGCCAGCAGCGCGAGGCGTTCGGCGTCGTCGGTGCCTGGCTCCGCGGTGTAGACCATGAGGCGCAGGTCGCTGCCCGCCACGCTGAGCACGTCGCAGTCGAGCGTCAAGGCGCCCACCTGCGGATGATCGATCGTCTTGCGCGCCGCCTCGTGCCGGCCGACGATGCCGGAGTCCCACAGCTCGGCGAACCGGTCGCTGCTCGCGCGCAACCGCGCGACGAGGCGGCGCACCTGCTGGTCGGCGGGATAGCGCCCGGCGGTGGCGCGCAGGTCGGCGACCAGCGCGGCCTCGAACGCGCGCCGCGCCTCGGGCGTGTGGCGCACCCGGCCGCCGGGCCCGGCGAAGTTGCGCCACACGCCGTTGCGTTCGTCGCCCCGCCATCCGGACGGATCACCCATCAGCGCCGCGTAGATCGGGTTGGCCAGGAGCAGCGTCCAGGCCGCGTCGTAGACCCCGACGGGCGTGCCGGCCAGCCTGTCGAGCAGCCGCTGCACGCTCGGGGTGATGAACCCGGGCACCATCTCCGGCCCCGGCGGCTCGAGCCCGGCCATCCGGAACAGGTAGGCGCGCTCGTCGGCCGACAATCGCAGCGCCCGCGCCAGCGCCTCGACGACCTGCGCCGATGGGTTGGCGGCCCGGCCCTGTTCGAGGCGGGTGATGTAGTCGGCGGAGATCCCGGCCAGCAGGGCGAGCTCCTCCCGGCGCAGCCCGGCCGCGCGCCGCTGCCCGGAGGCCGGCAGCCCGACGGTCGCGGGCGAGACCCGGTCGCGCCAGCGCCGCACCGCCTGCCCGAACTCCGTCGCCGTCATGCCACCAGTCTGCCCCCAACACCGGGGTGCCCGCCTGGTACTGGCGGTCCCAGGAAGACCGGACGGCTGGCCGCCCGCGCCGCCCCGCCAGAGGCTTGAGGGCATGACGACAACACTGATCACCGGAGCGAACAAGGGGCTGGGCTTCGAGACCGCCCGCCGCCTCATCGAAGCAGGTCACACCGTGTACGTGGGCAGCAGGGACGCCGAACGCGGGCGCCGCGCGGCCGAGCGGCTGGGCGCCCGGTACGTCCAGCTCGACGCCACCGATGACGACTCGGTCGCGGCCGCGGCCAAGACCGTCGAGGCCGGCGGGGGGCTCGACGTATTGGTGAACAACGCAGGCATCGAGGAGCGCACCCGTGACGGCGGCGTCATCGGCCCCGCGGACGTGACCGCCGACATCATGCGCACGACGTTCGAGACCAACGTCGTCGGCCTCGTGCGCGTCACCCGTGCCTTCCTGCCGCTGCTGCGGCGCTCGGCGGCCCCGGTCATCGTCAACGTCAGCAGCGGCCTGGCGTCGCTGACCAGGGTCACCACTCCGGACACGCCGACGCACGCCTACCCGGGGGTCGCCTACCCCGCCTCGAAGTCCGCGGTCAACATGATCACCGTGCAGTACGCGAAGGCGTTCCCCGGCATGCGGATCAACGCGGTGGAGCCCGGCTACACCGCGACGGACCTCAACAGGCACATGGGCACGCAGACCGTGGAGGAGGGGGCCGAGATCATCGTACGGATGGCGCAGGTGGGCCCCGGCGGCCCGACCGGGGGCTACTTCGACGTCTCGGGCACGCTCCCGTGGTAGCTCACCTGGTCCACAGGGCGTCCTGAACGGCCTGCACCAGGGCCATCAGCTCCGGCGTGACATGGTCCTTCGACCAGGCCAGGGCGTAGGTGATGCGCAGGTCGCCCGCGTCGAGCGGCACGAAGCGCACGTCGTCCCGCTTGATGGTCCTGGCCAGGAGCTGCGGGATCGGCAGCAGCCCGGCGCCCGCCGCCACCAGGTCGAGCGCGGAGGCGAAGTCGTCGTCGGCCACCATGCGCGCGCGGCCGGGCAACCCTGACCACGGCCGGCTGAACGGCGTGAGCAGCACCTGGCCGCCCAGCTCCGCCGGGGCGACCCTGGCCGAGGGCGCCAGCCGGTGGCTCACGGGGACGGCCAGGTGGTCGACGGTGACGTGGAACCGGGCGGCCGTGACGAACCGCGCGGGAGCGGGGGTGGCGAGGATCGCCGCGGAGATCTCGCCGCTCGCCAGCGCCTGCGCCGCCGCGCCCCGCCCGGCGGGCCGGAGCTCCACGCCGAGTGACGGGGTGCGGCTCGCGAGCCGCCTGGCGATCCGCGCGGCAAGAGTGCCGACGAGCGGTGGATAAGCGAGGTGAATGGTCGGCCGGGCAAGCCGCGCGGCCTCATCGGTGAACGCCCGGGCCGACTCGATCACCTGCCGCGCGTGCGCGAGCAGCGCCTTGCCCTCCGCCGTGAGCCGCACCTCGCGGGCCGTGCGCTGGAAGAGCTGGATGCCGGTGGCGCGTTCGAGTCGGGTGATGGCCTGGCTCATGGCGGGCTGCGACATCCCCAGGTCGGCGGCGGCCCTGGAGAAGCTGAGCCGTTCCGCCACCCTGGTGAAGCAGTGGATCTCCCTGAGCATAAGCAGCACCAATACATAGTGCATGACTCACGGGGTACTCGGCAGGATCGCAGCGATCTGATCCACGTCCTAGGGAGCCTGCGAGATGTCCCCATTTCCCACGTCCACGGTGCTCGGCTACCCGCGGATCGGCCCGCGCAGAGAGCTGAAGCGGGCGCTGGAGTCCTACTGGGACGGGCGCGCCACCCGCGACGAGCTGGACCGGGCGGGCGCGCGGATCCGCGAGCGGACCTGGCGCAGGCTGGCCGAGCTGGGGCTGGAGGGGCTGCCGAGCAACACCTTCTCGATGTACGACCAGATGCTGGACACGGCCGTGCTGCTGGGCGCGGTGCCGGCGCGCTACCGCGACGCGGACGACCCCTATTTCGCGATGGCCAGAGGCACCGACGAGGTCGCGCCGCTGCGGATGACGAAGTGGTTCGACACGAACTACCACTACATCGTGCCGGAGATCGGCCCCGACACGGTGTTCAAGCTCGACGCGGCCAAGCCGCTGTCCGAGGTGCGGGAGGCGCGGGCGCTCGGGTACGAGACGCGGCCCGTGGTGGTGGGGCCGGTGACGTTCCTGCTGCTGGCCTCGGCCCTCGATCGGCTCGACGAGGTGCTCGGCTGCTACGAGGAGCTGCTGGCCGCGCTCGCCGCGGAGGGCGTCGCATGGGTGCAGCTCGACGAGCCGGCGCTGGTGGCCGACCGGACGCCGGAGGAGCTGGCCGCCGTACGGACCGCGTACGAGCGGCTGGGGGCCGCCGCCGCGCGGCCGGGGTTGTTCGTGGCCACGTACTTCGGCCCGGCGGGAGAGGCGCTGCCGGTGCTGGCCGGCACGCCGGTGGAGGCCATCGGCGTCGACCTGGTCAGGGGCGGCGTGCCGGAGATCGACCTGCCGGGCAAGACCGTGGTCGCGGGCGTCGTGTCCGGGCGCGACGTGTGGCGCACCTCGCCCGAGCGGGCGCTGGCGGCGCTGGCCGCCGTGCGCGCCGGGCGGGTGACGGTGAGCACCTCGTGCTCGCTGCTGCACGTGCCGTACGACGTGGCGGCCGAGCCCGGGCTGGATCCGGCGTTGAAGGAGCGGCTGGCGTTCGCCGAGCAGAAGGTCGCTGAGGTGGTGGCGCTCTCCCGCTCGCCCTTCCACGGCGCCGCCCCCGCCGGGCCTTCCGTGGCGCTGCCCGCGCCCGTGGCGGCGGAGGGGCGCGGCCCGTACGCGGAGCGCGCGGCGGCCCAGGCCGAGCACCTGCGGCTGCCCCCGCTGCCGACCACCACGATCGGGTCGTTCCCGCAGACCGGCGAGCTCCGCGCGGCCAGGGCGGAGGTCGCGGCGGGCACGCTGCCGCAGGAGGACTACGAGCGGCGGGTCGAGGCCGAGATCGAGCGGGTCATCCGGCTGCAGGAGCGGCTCGGCCTCGACGTCCTCGTGCACGGCGAGCCCGAGCGCAACGACATGGTGCAGTATTTCGCCGAGCACCTCGACGGCTTCGCCGTCACCGCCAACGGCTGGGTCCAGTCGTACGGGTCGCGCTGCACCAGGCCGCCCATCCTGCACGGCGACGTCAGCCGTCCTTCGCCGATCACCGTCCGGTGGGCCGCTTACGCGCAGTCGCTCACGGACAAGCCGGTGAAGGGCATGCTCACCGGGCCCGTCACCATCGTGGCCTGGTCGTTCGTCCGCGACGACCTGCCGCTGCGCGACGTGGTGTTCCAGGTTGCCGACGCGGTGCGCGAGGAGGTGAGCGACCTGGAGGCGGCCGGGGTGAAGATCATCCAGGTGGACGAGCCGGCGCTGCGCGAGCTGCTGCCGCTGCGGCGGGCCGCGCAGGCCGACTACCTGGAGTGGGCGGTGGCGGCGTACCGGAGGGCCACGTCGGGGGCGAGCGACCGCACGCAGATCCACACGCACCTGTGCTATTCGGACGCCGATCAGATCCTGGCCGCCATCGACGGCCTGGACGCAGACGTGACCACCATCGAGTCGGCCCGGTCGGGAGGCAGGCTCCTGGGGGCGGTGGAGGCGTTCGGGCGCGGGCTCGGGCCGGGCGTCTACGACATCCACTCGCCGCGCGTGCCGGGCGCGGCGGAGGTCGAGGAGCTGCTGCGCAGGACGCTGGCGGTGCTGCCCGCCGAGCGGGTGTGGGTCAACCCGGACTGCGGGCTGAAGACGCGGACGTACGAGCAGGTGGAGGCGTCGCTGGCGAACGTGGTCGCGGCCGCCCGCGAACTGCGCGCCGAGTTGTGAGGCTCAGGCGTCGACGTCAGGGCCGGGCAGCCCGTCAGAGCGAGCCCGCTCCCCGGATGAACGTTTCAGCGGGTTCGGGCAGGCAGGCGGGCCTGACGGTACCTGCTCGCTTGACTTAGGCTCCGTCACTCGCTGATCTGATCCCAGGAAAGCGCTTTCCTTCAGGATGGGAGCAGACAGTGAGATCCTTACCTCAGGCCACCGGACGAGGCTGGCGGCGCCTGCTCGCCGTCCTGACGGCGGCGTTCCTCGCCCTGGCCGGCGCCGTCATCGCTCAGCCGCCGCCCGCCGTCGCGGCGAGCGTCGACACCAGCGCCTGGTACGTGCTGGTCAACCGGCACAGCGGCAAGGCCCTCGACCTGTACGACTTCGCGACCAACGACGGCGCGCCCATCGTGCAGTGGGCCCGCAACGACGGCAACCAGCAGCAGTGGCAGTTCGTCAGCTCCGGCGACGGCTACTACCGGCTCAAGTCGCGCCACAGCGGCAAGGTGCTGGACGTCTACGAGTGGTCGACCGAGGGCGGCGCGCAGATCGTCCAGTGGGCCGACCTGAACGCCGCCAACCAGCAGTTCCGCCTGGCCGACTCCGACGGCGGCCACGTCCGGCTGATCAACCGCAACAGCGGCAAGGCGCTGGAGGTGTGGGAGTGGGGCACCGGTGACGGCGCCAGGATCTCCCAGTGGGACGACCTCGGCGGCGCCAACCAGCAGTGGCAGCTCGTCAAGATGGGCGGCGGCGGGTCCGGCGACTGCGGCAGCGGGTCGTTCGACGCCGAGGCCGTGCTCAGCAACGGCACCTGGACGGCCAGGAACGGCGGCACCACGCTCTACACCGGCGCCAGCATGATCGAGGCCATGCGCCGCGCCGTCGGCAGCCTCACCTCAGGGCGCACCTCCAAGCAGAAGGTGATCGTCCGCGGCTCCGGCTCCATGAACGCCAACCAGTCGCTCGACCTGCCCAGCTACACCGTCCTGGAGGTGTGCGGCACGATCAACGTGTCCGGCACGATCAGCGCCAACAACGCGGCCGTACGCGCCCAGAACGTCACCGACGTCGAGGTCACCCACCTCAACGTGACCGGCAACCCCTACTTCGGGGTGTTCGTCCGCAACGGCACCAACATCACGCTCGGCCGGCTCGACCTGCGGCTCGGGTCGGCCGGGCTCGGCGTCCGCATCGACAACCACGCCAACAGGAACGTCCGCACCCGCAACGTGCGCATCGACAGCGTGTACGCCTCCGGCGGCAGCAGCCACGGCGTCGAGACGTACGGCGTGGACGGCATCACCATCGGCACCGTCACGGCCAGGAACACCGGCGAGTCCGGCCTGCTGTTCAACGACACGATCAACGCCACGGTCGGCACCGTCGACGCCCAGGGCGCCGGCACCGGCACCGGATACGCGGCCTTCCGCATGGCCAACCGCAACGGCCGCATCGGCAGCGGCTACCCGACCAACGTCCGGGTCGGCACCGTCATCGCCAGGGGCGGCGGACGCGGCGTCTTCTGCGTCTCGGAGAGCGGCGGCGCCGTCATCGACCGCGTGGACATCTCCGGCACCGGCAGCAACTCGATCCTGATCGAGAACTGCTACAACGTCACCATCGCCGCCCAGAGCGGCACCGTGAACGGCTCCGACATCCGCATCGCCGCCCGCAGCGAGTTCCCCGTGACGTCGGACATCACGCTGCAGAACCTGACGCTGACCAACTCCGCCATCAACGAGAACCCGTGCGGGAACAACATCGTCATCCGCAACATCGAGCTGGTGAACTCCCGGATCAACCGCTGCTGACGCGCTCGGGCGGGGCCGCGTACGGACGCGGCCCCGCCCGAGCGCGTCACTGCCGGCGTCACTTGAGCGCCCCCGCGGTCAGGCCGGACTGGATCTGCCGCTGGAAGACCGTGTAGACGACCAGCATGGGCAGGATGGCCAGGGTGAGCGCGGCGAACAGGGCCGCCCAGTCCGCGTCGTATCCGGCGGCGGTGGAGATGTCCGCGATGCCCTGGGTGAGCACCCACTTCTCGCGGTCCTGGAGCAGGATCAGCGGGATCTGGTACTGGTTCCACTGGCCCAGGATGTTGAAGATCGTGATGCTGATGATGCCGGGTTTGGCCATCGGCAACATGATCTGGAAGAAGATCCTGGTGTGCGACGCGCCGTCCACCATCGCGGCCTCCGCGACCGCCGTCGGCAGCGTGCGGAAGAAGGCGGACAGGAAGAAGACGGTGAACGGCATGGAGTAGGCGATGTAGACCAGCACCGCGCCCGCGTACGTGTTCAGGCCGATGAACGGCCCGACCACCGGCACGTTGCCCATGTTCTGCACCACGAAGAACAGCGGGGTCAGCGCCAGGAAGAACGGGAAGGCCAGGCCCGAGACGAACAACATGTAGATCGCCCGGTTGCCGCGGAAGGGATAGCGCGCCAGCACGTACGCCGCCATCGAGCCGACCAGCATCGTGCCGAACGTGCTGAACGACACGACGACGAGGCTGTTGAGCATGTACTGGCCGATGCGCGCCTGCTCCCAGGCCCTGGCGAAGTTGTCCCACTGCAGCGTGGCCGGCAGCGACCAGGCGTCACCGAAGATCTCGTCCTCGCTCTTGACCGAGGCCAGGAAGGTCCAGATGATCGGCACCGTCACGAGGAGGGTCCAGATGCCCAGCGCCGCGTGCGTCAACACGCCCATCGGCCCGAGCCGCCGTCTCCGCTCCACGCGGAGGGCGCTCCTCGAATGCGTCCCTGTGGTCGCCGGAGTCGTCGTTGCCATCTCTCAGTACTCGATTCGTTCGCGCCGCGACAGGCGCAGTGACAGGACCGCGAAACCGACGGTGAAGAAGAACATCACCACGCCGAGGGCGGAGGCGTAGCCGAAGCGGAAGTATTCGAAGGCGTTGCGGTAGATCTCGGCCGCCATGACCGTGGTCGACCAGTCGGGCCCGCCCTGCTGGTCGGTCATCACCCAGACGATCGCGAAGACGTCCATGGCCAGGATCCCCAGATAGACCCAGGCCACCTGGACGGTGTCCCACAACAGCGGGAGCGTGACGCGGAAGAACAGGGTGATCCGGTTGGCGCCGTCGATCTGGGCGGCCTCGAACATGTCCTTGGGGATGCTCGCCAGCCCGGCAGAGAACAGCACGACGTAGAAGCCGACCGCCTGCCACACCAGGACGCCGAGCACCGACCAGAACGCGACGTCAGGGTCGGACAGGAACCCGACCGGGCCGAACTCGAACGCCGTCAGCGGCCATCTGCCGTCGGGCCCGAACACCTGCCCGAGCCCCATCAGCGGCCCGTTCAGCATGCCGCTGCCGTCGGGCCTGAACACCTGCTGGAAGAGCACCGCCACGAGGGTGACGGCCAGGACCTGCGGGAAGAAGAAGACCACCCGGTAGAAGCCCGACCCGCGAATGCCCGACACGCCCTGCTTCCCGCCCACGTTGAGCAGGAAGGCGAAGAACAGCGCGATGACGATCGTGATCACCGGCAGCAACACCAGCAGGGCGACATTGTGGGTGACCGCCTTCCAGAAGACGTTGTCACCCAGCAGCCGCTCGAAGTTGTCGAGCCCGATGAAGTTCGGCGCGGCCGTCACGCCGCGCCAGTCGGTCATCGCGATGTAGAACGCCTGGACGTAGGGCGAGATCACGTAGACCAGGTAGAGAATCACCGGGGCTGCCAGGAACGAGGTGATGAACAGCCCGCGGCGATACCTGTTGAACAGCACCATCAGCGCTTGTACTTCTTGATGGAGGAGTCGTTCTTGATCTCGTCGGCCTTCTTCTGGACGCGCTCGAGGTAGGCCTTCGGGGTCAGGCCGCCGGTCATGAGCTCGCCGGTGGCGGCCTTGGCCTCGTCGTTGAGCGGGCCGTACCACGTCGGCCAGCGGTAGTAGACGGTGTTCTCGCCCGCGTCGGCGACCGCCTTGGAGGCGCTGGTGACGCCCGGCGAGATGTCGCGGCCCTCGCTCGCGCCCTTGACCGTCGTGACCGTGGTGACCAGCTCGCTGAAGTCGCCGGCGGCCTTCTTCGACAACATGGCCCGCAGGTATTCCATGCCGGCCTGCGGGTGGGCGCTCTTGGCCGAGACGATGAAGTTCTCGCCGGGCCGGGTGTCCAGGGTGCCGTACGGCATCGCGTCGGAGCTCGTGACGTCGGGGATGGGGAACATCGCGTACGCGAAGTCCTCAGGTGTGGTGGTCTTCTGCTCGTTCTCCAGCCACGAACCGCAGGGCAGCATGGCCACCTGGTACTTGTTCTGGGCGGTCTGCGTCTGCACGTGGTCGAGGCCCGCCGTGCCCTGCATGAGGTATTTGGCACCCACCTCGGCCCACTTCTCGGCGGCGGTCACCATGGGCTCGGCGGTCCAGGCGCCGTCCTCCAGGTTGTCGATGTTGACCAGCACGTCGTTGCCGCCGATCTTCGCGGCCATGGTGAGCAGCGGCTCGTACAGGTACTGCGGGTGCTTGCCGGCGTAGGTGAAGGGCGCCATCTTGCCCGACTTCTTGATGGTCTCGCACAGATCGAGGAAGGCGTCCCAGGTCTTCGGGACCTCCCAGCCGTTGTCCTCGAAGACCTTCTGCGAATACCAGATGCCGTGGATGTAGTTGACGTAACCGAGCACGCTGAACTTGCCGTCGTAGGTGCCGATGTCGATCACCGACTGGTCCAGCAGGTCGCGCACCTTGACGTTGGGGTCGTCCCACGAGGGCGCGTCGAGCAGCGGCGTCAGGTCCTGGAGCTGGCCGTCCTGGGCCAGGGCGCCGAAGTCCATGGCGTTGGCGCCGGAGTTGTCGATCACCTCGGGAGGGTTCCCACCGGCGAAGCGCGGCTGGAGGACCTTGGTGATCTCCTTGGTGGAGTTGTGCTTGATCTCCACCTTCGCGTACTTGCTCTTGAACAGCGGCTGGTGGATGTCCGTGGCGTAGGCCTGGCCGAAGCCGCCGTCGAAGATCCACACCTCGAGGGGCTTGTCGCCCACGCCGAACGGGTTGGCCGCGCTCGTGGCGGCCGGCGCCGCCGACGAGGGCGCGGGCTGGGCCGCGGGGGTCGCGCACGCGGCGAGCGCGCCCGCCACGGGCACGAGAGCGGCACCGCGAAGAAGCTCACGCCTGGTGATATGGGGGGTGTTGGGCATGGTTACTGCTCCTGACTTGTCATGCTCCGCGCCGGATTCGCCCTGCGTAGCGGCTCTCCAGCGCCTTGTTGTGCTCGTCCCCGCCCGCCACGTTGGCCGACAGGTAGATGGGAGGCGTCTCGCCCATCGCCACGAGCTCGTCCACCGCCTCGGTGACCACCATCTGCGCGAGCAGCGCGGAGGTGATCGTGGACACCGCGCCGTAGCTGCCGCCTCCGGCCAGCTCGAGGAGGGCGTCGCCGTAGGGGGCGCCGTTGTCCAGCACGACGTCGGCCAGGTCGAGCAACTTGCTGCCCGACGGGTGGCGCGAGGTCATCTGGGTGCTGTGCTTGACCGAGGTCAACGCGATCAGGGGATGGCCCTGGTCCTTGACGATCCTCGCCAGCTCGACGACCGTGCCGTTCACGCCCGAGCTGGAGATCAGCACGAACACGTCCTGCGGCGCGACCGGCGCCAGGTCGTAGATCTGCCGCGCGACCGCCGGGTCACGCTCGAGCTCCGGGGTCAGCACGCCGGGCGGCTGCCCGCCGTACAGGACGAGGTCTCTCGGCGTGAGGCGGTTGCTCGGGACGAGACCGCCGGCCCGTCCGGCGATCTCCATGGCGATGGCCTCGGAATGCCCCGAGCCGAAGGCGTTGACCACGCCGTCCGCCCTGAGCGAGGTCACGAGCAGTTCCGCCGCCTTGCGCACCTGCTCGGTCTGGCTCTTCGCGACCTGGCGCGCCAGATCGAGGACCCTGTCTGCGTACGTCATCTAGCCTCTCTCCACCCGATGGCTCTCCACGGCGCTGATCGTTCGCTCGAACGCCTCGTTGGTCCGTTCGTACGTGCTCTGGGCGATCGCCACGTAGACGGCGTCCAGCACGAACAGCTGCGAGTGCACGGCGGCCAGCCCGCCGAGCCGGAACGTCGTCTCCCTGCTGGCGGTGGTCAGCACGAGCTCGGCCAGCTCGGCCAGCGGGGAACGGGCGAAAGAGGTGACGGCGACCGTGAGCGCGCCGTGGCTGCCGGCCTCGGCCAGCGCCTCCATGACCTCGCGGGTGCGGCCCCTGTGGCTGATGCCGACGGCCACGTCGCCGTCCTTGAGCAGCGCCGCCTCCGACAGCGCCACGTGGGCGTCTCCCGCGCTCCAGCAGGGGACGCCGATGCGGCGCAGCCGGCCTTCGAACATGGTGGCGACGTTACCGCTGGTGGAGACGCCGACCAGGAGGACGCGCGGGGCGGCCACGATGGCGGCGGCCACCTGGGCGACCACGTCGAGGTCGAGTTGGGCGGCGGTGTCCTGGATCAGCCGGACGTCGGCGGCGGCCATCACCTCGATGGCCGCGTCGAGCGGGTCGTCGGGGCCGATCTCGTGGCCGACGCCCGCTCCCCAGCCCGCCTGCGCCGCCCGCCCGGTCTCGGTGGCGAGGGCGACGCGCAGCTCGGCGTAGCCGGAGAAGCCGAACGCCCGGCAGAACCTGGTCACGGTGGCGGGCGAGCTGCCGGCGCGCTCGGCCAGCGCGATGATGGTCGAGCGCGCGGCCTCGGCCGGGTCGCCGAGAATCACCTCGCCCACCCTGCGCAGCGCCTCCGGCAAACCGGGTAGCTCTGTTTCGACGCGCCCTAGCGCTCCTGAAGTCACGAATATTCCTTCCGAATACTCGGTCTTCTGGCGAAAATTATTCTTGCTTCCTGCCCACGTCAAGCCCCAGACTCAGTCCGTGATGGAATCGCTAGTCGTCGGTGTCGATGCCGGAGCCACCTCCACGCGAGTCGCCGTTCACCGGCTCGACGGCACGCGGGTGGGCTATGCCCGGGCGGGCGCGGGCAATCCGACCGCCCACGGGCTGGCCAAGGCGGTTTCGGCGATCGAGACCGCGCTCGGGCAGGCGCTCGGGTCCCTCGACGGATCGCGGGTGGTCGCCTCGCTGGCCGGGGTCGCGGGGCACGTCGAGGAGATGGTGCCCGCCCTGGCCAAGGTGTGGGCCGGGCACGGCATCACCGCGGAGCCGCGCTACATGGGTGACGTGACGATCGCCTACGCCGCGGGGTCGCCCGAGCCGGACGGTTCGCTGCTGCTGTCGGGCACGGGCGCGGTCGCGGCCAGGATCGCCGGGTTCGAGCTCGGCGCGGTCGCCGACGGGCTGGGATGGTTGCTGGGCGACGCGGGCTCGGGCTTCTGGATCGGCCGCGAGGCCGCCAAGGCGGTGGTCGACGCCTTCGACCGCGGCCTGCCGGTCGCGGCCCTGGATCGCACGTCGCCGGTCGCGGACCGCGATCCCGCTCCCCGCTCGGGAGCTGATCGCGATTCCGCTCCTGGCACGAAGGCGGACCGCGATCCCGCTCCTGGCGCGGGCGGCGCTGCGGCCGGGAGCGGTCTGCTCGTCGCTCTCGTCGGCGAGCACTTTCTCGGCGAGGAGCGGCCCGCCGCGCCGCGCGCCGTCGCCGACCGCATCGTACGCCTGGCCCAGGCCGACCACATGCGCCTGGCGACGTTGTCGGCGCTGGTCAGCCGGGCCGCGTCGGAAGGCGACCCGCTGGCCGCCGGGATCGTGCGCGAGGCGGCCGGCCACCTGGTCGCCACGCTCAGGAGGGTGCACACGTCGGGGCCCGTGGTGCTCGCCGGCAGCGTGCTGACCAGCCCGGGGCCGGTGCGCCAGGCCGTGACGGAGTTGCTCGCGGGCGAGCAGGTCACGACGGCGGGTGACGCGGCGAGCGCGGCGGCCTGGCTGGCGGCCCGCGACTTCCTCCCGGAGCCCGACGCCAAGGCCCTGCATCCCACCTTCACCACCGTCTGACAGGCCACCCAAGCGTGCCGCATTGGCCTATGTTGCCTACGTGGTGCACTACGAAGGGGACACCCACGTCCACGTCCAGATCGCCGACATCCTCCGCCGTCGGGTCTCGAAGCTCGACTCCGGACACCCGGTGCCGAGCGAGGCCGACATTCAGTACGAGTTCGGGGTCGCCAGAACCACGGCCAGGCGGGCGGTCCACGTACTGCGCGAGGAAGGGCTCATCTACACCGTGCAAGGCGAGGGCACCTTCGTCGGGCCTGCCGGCGTGCCTCGTGCGAAGCCGACGAGGGCCAAGTATGCGATCATCGCCGATGACCTGGCTGCCCGCATCAGACGCGGCGAACTCCGCCCCAACAGGGCGGATCCCCAGCGAGCAGGTGCTGATGCGTCAGTACGGCGTCGCCAAGGTCACGGCGCGGCTGGCCGTCTCACGGCTGCGGGAACAGCGGTGGGTCGTCACGGTGCCGCACCGGGGCACCTACGTGTGCGATCCGACGCGATGGCCCGTCAGCCCTTGACCGCGCCCGCCGTCATGCCGGTGCCGACGCGGCGCTGCAGGAAGAGGAAGAGCAGCAGCGCGGGCAGCGCGAACAGGCTGGCGGCGGCCATGGTAGCGCCCCAGTCGGTGCCGAACACGTCGCGGAACGACGACAACCACACCGGCAGCGTGCGCTTGTCCTGGTCCTTGATGATCAGCACGTTCACGAACGCGAACTCGTTCCAGGCCGTGATGAACCCGAACAGCGAGGTCGCCATCAGCCCCGGCGCCAGCAGCGGGAAGACCACCCGCCGGAAGGCCACCAGCCGGCCGCAGCCGTCCACCTGCGCGGCCTCCTCCAGCTCCGGCGGGATGGCGGCGAGAAACCCGCGCAGCGTCACGATCGTGAACGGCAGCGTGATCATGAAGTAGACGCCGGTCAGCATGGCCAGCGAGTCGAGCAGTTCGGTGTCCCTGGCGATGATGAAGACCGGCACCAGCAGCGCCTCCCACGGCGCCATCTGCGCCGCGAACACCGCCACCACGAACGCGCCCCGCCCCCGCCAGCGCATCCTCGTCATCGCGAACGCCGCCAGCAGCGCCACCACCAGCGCGATCAGCACCGCCGCGACCGTCACCAGCAGGCTGTTGCGCCAGTAGGTCCAGAACCCCGGCGCGCTGACGGCGGTGACGAAGTGGTCGAGCGTCGGATCGACGGGCCAGAACGTCGGCGTGGCCGCCTGGATGTCCCGCGTCGGCTTGAACGCGGTCAGGAACATCCAGTAGACCGGGAAGACCGTCGTCACGAGCACGGCGACCGCCGTCGCGTTGAGCGCGAGCCGTTTCACGAGCGCACCATCCTTCGCAGGTTGCTGACCAGGGCGACGGCGAGGATCACGACCGTGAGCATGGCGACCGCCGAGCCCAGGTCGTAACGGTGCAGCACGCGGGCGATCTTGAACGCGTAGACCGGCAGGGTGGTGGTGGCGCCGTCGGGGCCGCCCTGGCTGAGCACCCAGATCTGCGGGAAACACTTGGCCACCCAGATCACCTCGAGCGAGGTGATCAGGGCGAACAGCTGCCTGAGCATCGGCACGGTGATCTTCCAGAACACCTGCCGGCCGTTGCCGCCGTCGATGCGCGCCGACTCGTACAGCTCGGCGGGGATCGTGGTGAGGCCCGCGTAGAGGGTGAGCGCGGCGAACGGGACCGACTGCCACACGACCAGGAGCACGAGCACGGCGAACGTGGCCGTGCCGTCGGCGAACCAGGTGTAGCCCTGGAAGGAGTCGAGGCCGAGGGTGACCAGCAGCCAGTTGACCACGCCCAGCTCCGACTGGAACAACCACTGGAAGATCGTGGTCGCCGCGATGATCGGGGTGGCCCAGGCCAGGGCGAGGGCGCTCATCAGGGCCAGGCGCAGGCCGCGGCGCAGGCGTACGAGCATGAGGGCGACGCCGGTGGACAGGACCACGATGAGCACCACGTTGATCGCGGTCCACGCGACGGTGCGCCACACCACCTGCCAGAACTCCTCGCCGCCCAGCAGTTCGGCGTAGTTCTCCAGGCCGGCGAGGGTGGCGCCGCCCCTGATCAGTTCGCCCATGCGGAAGTGCTGGAACGAGATCACCGCCGCCTTGAGCATGGGATAGAGCAGGAGGAAGGCCCCGCCTGCCACCGTGGGGGCGATGAGCAGGAAGGGCCAGAACGAGCGGTGTCCAGCCCGCATCAGGATCCGCTGTTCAGCGTCGTGGTGATCGACTCGGAGACCTTCTTCGCCTCCGCCGCCGGGTCGGCGCCGGTGAGCACGGCGGTCATGTACTGCTTGATCACCGAGGTGGCCTCGACGGCGGCCCAGTTGGGGGTGTTCGGGGTGGCCCGCCCGTTGGCCGCGCCGACCGCCATCGCGGCGGTGCCCTCGTCGCCCGACAGCACGCCGGCCAGCGAGGTGCGGTTGGGGACGAAGCTCATCGTCGTGGCCAGCTCTTTCTGGAACTTCTCCCCGGCCAGGGCCTTGACCAGCTCGTACGCCTCGTCCTGGTGTTGCGAGGCCACCGGGATGATCAGGTCGGAGCCGCCCGTGAAGACCGTGCCGGGTTTGTCGGCGGTCTTGCCCGGGATGGGGAAGAAGCCCATCTTGTCCTTCAGCGTGCCGTCCACCTCCAGCACGCGGGCGGCGACGCCGGGGACGGCGATGATCTGCGCGGCCTTGCCCTGCGCGAACACCTCGTGCTGCGGCGGGTTGGCCTCGTCGGCGTCCTTGGGTCCCTTGCCGAGGGCCTGGAGCCGCTGGTAGAAGTCCATGCCGGCCCGGGCCTGCGGGGTGTCGAGGGCGCCCTTCCACCGGCCGCCCTCCTGGACGGCCAGGTCGCCGCCCTCGTCCCAGATGAATCCGGCAAGCGCGTACCAGGTCTGGCCGGTCAGATAGATGCCCTGGTTGCCGCCTTTATTAAGCTTTGTCGTGATATCCAGCCACTCGTCGCGGGTTTTCGGGGGCTCCTTGATGCCAGCCTCGGCGAACAGGTCCTTGTTGTAGACGACCACGCGGTTGGCGGCGTACCAGGGGATCCCGTACTGCTTGCCGTCGATGTTGCCCGGCTGGGCCAGCCCCGGCAGCCAGTCCTCGCCCTTGAGGTCGGCGATCTTCGCGGTGAGGTCCGTGACGCCGCCGCTGGCCGAGTACTGAGCGACCTGGGTGTTGCCCACCTCGATCACGTCGGGCGCGTCGGTGCTGGCCAGGGCCGCGGTGACGCGCTCGCCGATGCCGTCCCAGGCCTGGATCTGGATGTCGAGGTCGACACCCTTGTGCGCGGCCTCGTGCTCGGTCTCGAACTTCTTCAACAGCTCCTGCGTGACGCTGCCGTCCATGATCCAGACGGTCAGCTTGGCGGGGGCGCCGCTCGCCGCCGCCCCGGTCTCCGGCTCCGCGCCGGTGCCGCACGCGCCGAGCGCGAGCACGGCCGCCAGGGCAAGGATGCGGTACTTCATAGTGATCCTTCTGATGCTGGGGGGTGGGCCCGCGCCCGCCCGGGCGGGCGCGGGGCACGATCACACGTTGGGGACGGTGTCCTTGAACGCGGTGCCGGACGAGCGCAGCGAGCCGACCCGGCTCTGCACCTCGGCGGGCGAGAGAACCTCGTTCTTGCTGTGGAAGACGTAGTCGACCTGCTGACGGTACGTACGCGTGCCCGTCGCTCCCTGGAGGTCGATGAACCACTGGTTGAACATGATCCACATCGGGGTCTCGGGGTAGTAGATGTCACCGTGGTCGGCGAAGAGGCGGCCGTCCACGTAATACTTCATCCGGCCGCCGGAGACCTGGATGACGAGGTCGTGCCAGCCGGCGAAGCTCGCGCGCTCCTCCGTGTGGGTGTTCACCGCCTGCCACGGCTCGCCCTGGTAGGTCTCCCAGCTCGTGGCGTAGAGGATGTTGGCCGGCTCGCCCCAGCCGCCGTTCGGCAGGTACTCGAAGTCGAGCTCGCCGTAGTCGGGGTCGAGGTTGAAGCGCAGCGGGGTGATGGTGAAGAACGTCTGCACCACGTGCTCGCCGTCGGGGCCGCTGGTCGGCGCGTCGCTGAAGCGCACGCGGGCGGCGTACGTGCCCTCGTGGAACTTGCGGTTGGCGGTGGACAGCTCGGTCTGCACGGTGCCCGAGGGGGTGCCGTTCGTCGAGGAGTCGAGCGTCAGCAGGCCGCCGGGGAACGAGACCGCGCCGGGCGACCAGGTGGCGCCGGGCACGCCGGGGCCTCCCGAGCTGCCACGGACCGTCCAGCCGCGCTGGGCGAGCCGGGGGTCGTTCGAGCCCGTGTAGGTGAAGTCGTCGAACAGCTCGCCGCCCGGCCCCGGGGACACGGTGGGCGTGACGGTGGGGTCGGGGTCGCTGCCGTTGGGCTTGCCCCAAGAGAGCGTGCCGTTGACGTAGACGGTGACCTTGTCCCAGTTCGAGTAGGCGGTCTGGGGGCCGTAGGAGTAGTCGTCGCTCTGCGTGAACGTCTGCCAGTCGGAGCGGTAGAAGCGCAGCTGCATGTCGCCGGTGGTCCGGCCTGGAGCCAGGCTGCCCGAGGTGAAGCCCACTTCCAGGTACTGGTCGCCGCCCGCCTGGCGGACGAACTGGCCGGTCACCGTCGAACATCCCACGACCGCCCACGAGCAGGCGAAGCGGTAGGTCTCGCCGCCGGTGAGGTAGTAGCGGATCTTGACCTGGTTGAGCGGGATGGTGGTGGTGCCGTCGTTGAAGAGCTGGAGCCAGGGCTCGGCCTGGGCCGTGGTGGCGCCGGGCGCGCTGGTCCGGTATTGGAGGCGGACGGCCTGGTCGGCGTTGGCGGGCGCGACCAGGGAGACGGCGACGAGGAGAGCGGGGATGGCTAAGGAGAGCAGGACTTTACCGAAATTTCGGGACATGACTGGGGTTCTCCTTGAGTGGGCGGTCCCCCGACTGTCGTGCGGTACCGAAGAACAGCGGTGCTGCGGCGCGGTCAGGCGCCGGTACGAGGGCGGCGCCGGTCGGGCGCCGCCGTGGGTGCGGCCGGGTCAGGCGGTACGGCGGATGCGGCCCGCGTACAGCGCCTCCAGGCGGAGGTTGTGCGCGTCGCCCTCGGGGACGTTGGCCGAGAGGTAGACCGGTGGCACTTCACCGGCTTCGAGCAGGTTGCTGACGGTCTGGGCCACGACGAGCTGGGCCAGCAGTGCCGAGGTGATCGTGGAGACCGCGCCGATGGATGCGGGCGCTGTGGAGCCTCCGCCGGACGGGGGCAGGGGAAGGACCGCGTCGCCGTACGGGGCGTGGTTGTCGAGGACGACGTCGGCCAGGTCGGCGAGCCGGCGGCCCGAGGGATGGCGGGACGCGACGGCTTCGCTGTGGGCGCGCGAGGTGATCGCGATCAGGTCGTGACCGCGCTCCTTGACGAGCGTGGCCAGCTCGACGACCACGCCGTTGACGCCCGAGTTGGAGATGATGACGAACAGGTCGTGCTCCTGGACGGGAGCCAGGTCGAGGATGGTGCGGGCGATGGCGGGGTCGCGTTCGAGGTCGTAGCGGTCGAGATCGGCTCTGGGGGCGTCGCCGTACAGGACGATGTCACGCAGCGCGAGCCGGTTGGTGGGCACGAGGCCGCCCGCGCGGCCGGCGATCTCCATGGCGACCGCCTCCGAGTGACCCGACCCGAACGCCTGGATCACGCCTCCCGCGGTCAGCGCCTTGGTGAAGAGGCCGGCCGCCCGCGAGATCTCCGGATCCTTCGGGACCACCTGGACGAGATGCGCGATGTGCTCGGCGAAAGCCTGGGGGGCGACTCGCTGGTTGACCGTCATATGTCCCCTTCTGGTGAGCCTGGTCCTGTCAGGCCCTGTTCTGGTAGTCGGTGTCCGGCCACGGCCCGCACGGTGACGTCGAACGCCTGCTTCGTACGTTCGTACGTGCGCTGGGCGACCGACACGTAGACGACATCAAGGACGAGCAGCTGCGAGTGGATCGCGGCGAACCCCTCGGACCTGTAGCTCGTCGCGCGGCTCGCCGTCGTCAGCACCAGCTCGGCCACCTCGGCCAGCGGCGACCTCGGCTGCGAGGTGACGGCCACCGTGATCGCGCCATGGCTGCCCGACTCCGCGAGCACCTCGATGACCTCGCGCGTCCGGCCGCTGTGGGAGATGCCGATCGCCACGTCGCCCTGGCCGAGCAGCGCCGCGTCCGTCAGCGCGGTGTGGGCGTCGGACCTGCTCCAGGTCGGCACCCGCATGCGCTGCAGCCGGTATTCCATCTCGCTGGCGACGGCCGCGCTGCTCGACACCCCGAACAGCAGCACCCGCCCGGCCCTGGCCACGGCCTGCGCGACCTTCTCCACCACGGCCAGGTCGAGCTGGTCGCCGGTCTCCTGGATCAGGCGGATGTCGTTGCCCGACACGACGCTCAGCACACGGTCGAGACTGTCGTCGGGCAGGATCTCGCGGCCGATGTCGGTCTGCCACGTCTGCTGCGCCACCCGGCCGGTCTCGGTGGCGACGGCCACCCGCAGCTCGGCGTAGCCGGTGAAGCCGAGGGCACGGCAGAATCGGGTGATCGTGGCCGTGGACGTGGCGCTCCGCTCGGCCAGGTCGACGATGGTCAGCCGGGCCGCCTCCGCCGGGGCGGCGAGAATCGCATCGGCCACCTTGCGCAGCGCCTCGGGCATGTCGTGCTGCTCGGCCCTGATGCGGCTCAGTAGTTCCACGCGGTGATAATTATGCTCAGCATCTGGTGCCGTCAAGGTGTTTCGGCAATAATTTTTGACATGCACCTGGTTCTGGGCGTCGACGCCGGCGGCACCTCGTCACGGGCCGCGCTGTTCACGCTGGACGGCACGCTGGTGCGGCGCGGGCAGGCGGGCGGCGCCAATCCGGGGGCGCGCGGCATGGGCACCGCCGCCGCCAACCTGACCGCCGCCGTGCGCGCAACCCTGGCGGACCCCGGACCGGCCCACCGCACGTGCCCGCTCACGGGCGCGGGCACGGGCGAGGGCACGGTCGTGGGCGTGGTCGTGGGCTTGGCCGGCAACCCCGCGCTGTGCGCGACGCTGACCGAGCGCGTCCTCGGCGCCCTTCTGCCCGGGGCGGACTTCACCGGCGACCGGGGCGTACCCGGAGCCACGCCGGTACGCGTGACGGGAGACATCGTGACCGCCTTCGCCGCCGGCACCCCCTCACCGTCGGGCACCGTGCTCATCTCGGGCACGGGGGCGATCGCGGCCAGGATCACCGACCACGCCCCCGCCGGCACCGCCGACGGGTACGGCTGGCTGCTCGGGGACGAGGGCTCGGCCTTCTGGATCGGCCTCGCCGCCGCCCGCGCCACCATCCGCGCCCTCACCGTCCCACGCCCCTCGCCCACGAGGGGTCGGGCCGGGCAGGGGTTGCTGGCGGACCTGGTTCTGGGGCGGCTGCTGCCCGACGGCCCAGGTGGCGATCCGGGGGCGCGGCTGGCGGCGGCGGTCCATGCTCGGCCGCCCCTCGCGCTGGCCGAGTTGGCGCCGCTGGTGAGCGAGGCGGCCATGGGCGGTGATCCGGTGGCGGTGTCCATCGTGGCCGAGGCCGCGTCCAGGCTGGCGAGCACCGCCTCCGGGGTGCACGAACCCGGTCTGCCCCTCGTGCTGGCCGGTGGCGTGCTCACGGCGGAAGGCCCCGTACGCGACGCCGTACGAGGCCTTCTGGAGGGTGCGGTCACGGCGGGAGATCCGGCGGGGGCGGCGGCCTGGCTGGCCGCGCGGCCCCTGCTGGGACCGCAGGAGGCCGAGGCGCGCCATTCCCGTTTCACGCGTCCCGCTTAGGCGCGCCCTGTTTCACGACCCGGTCAGGCGGCGCGGCACCCGGTTCGCGGGTCGGGTCAGGCGGGCTCGGCGGGGTTGCGAGGCAGGCGTTCCCGGGTGACGAGCAGGCGCAGCACGCCGGCCCGCTCCGACTCCGCCTTCCAGACGATCCAGCCGTCGCCGACCTCGGCCTGCCGGCTTACGGGGTCGATCCGGTAACCGACGTTGCCGGGGCCAGGGGTGATGACCTGGAAGACCGTCTTCAGGCCGCGGTCGCGGGCTTCGGCGCGCACCTCCCCGACGGTCTTCTCCGCGGGGTCGTAGCCTTCGAGCATCTCGCCCGCGGCCGTGGCCGGTCCCCAGTTCTGGTACTTGTCCCCCGGCTGCGCCGGCCGGCCGAGCTTGACGACGGCGTCACCGGTGAAGTCGCTCCCCACGGTGACGGTCATCGAGCAGCCGTCCCGGCCGAGCGTGCAGCCCGCGGGCGCGCTGCCAGAACCGATGGGGAACCGGTCGGGGTGGCCGACGGCGGGGCTGCCGTCGCTGCGCACGCCGGTGACCTTGCCCACCTGGGACGGCGACGAGGGCACGAGCTGCAGCCGCACGTTCAGGCCCACCGCCGCGAACCCCTTGGTGTACTCAGCGTACTCGGCGAGCGGGTCCTTGATGGTGGCGACGTACTGCTCGCCGCGCAGCGGCCTGGCGGCGGGTACGGGTTCGGAACAGGCCCCTGGTGGCGTGAGCGTCCGCCGCGTCGCTCGCGACGGTGGAGAGAGCTTCGCCGGTGATCGAGGCGAGGAGCGCCCGGGCCCGCGCGCCGGATGACTGTCCTGCCAGGTCCTCGTCGCTGACCCTGGCGAGCTGCTGCAGATCGTTCATCGAGGTTTCCTTTCGCTGAAGTCCGTACGGGCGGAAGTCACAACGACTCCATGACGACGCGCCCCACGGAGACGCCGGCACCTGCCAGCGCCTTGGACAGGCGCCTGCGCGCCCGGTAGAGCCGGATGCGCGCGGCGTTGCGCGAGCAGCCGAATACCTTGGCGATCTCCCCGTGGTCCAGGCCCTCCCAGGCGACGAGCGAGATCAGCTCGCGGTCGTCGTCGGGCAGTTCGCGCAAGGCCCGCGCGATCGTGCCGAGCTCGACGCCGCTCTCGGGCGAGTGGCCGTAGAGGTCGGCGATCTCGGTGTCGAGCTCCGCGTTCCTGTGCCGGTGCCTGGTCTGGCCGCGGCGGTGGTCGGCCAGCACGTTCCTGGCCACTCCGTACAGCCAGAGCGGGGCCTGCCCGCCGGGCGGCAGGGCGTCGATCCGGCGCCATGCGATGGCGAAGGTCTCGGCGACCACGTCCGCCGCGATTTCAGCTGATTTTTCACCTCACGAGCAGAGCGGCGCTCCCGTAGCTCCCGCCGAACCCCGTCACGAGCGCCACGGATCGTCCGGCCCGCAATTCCCTGACGGCCTGGGCGGCGTTGTTCAGCCCGTGCACGTATCCCTCGGAGAGCAGGCCGCCGTGCGGGTTGACCCAGGCGTGCCGCCGCTCCATCAGGTACGTCCCGAGTTCCTCGCGCGCGGCGAAGCCGAAGTCCTCCAGCTGCCTGGGCACGAGCCACGAGTAGGCGTCGTACAGCAGCGCCACGTCCACGTCCGCGGGCCGCATCCCGGAGGCGTCCCACACCATCGGGGCCACGTACGCGGAGAAGATCGTGCCGGCGTCGGGCGCGCGGTCCATCGACGAGCAGCCCGGCCCTCCCCCTCGCACCGCGGCGTGCACGCGCGGCCCGTCGAGCACGGCGCTTACCAGCAGCGCGCACGCCCCGTCGGTCTCCTGGCAGCAGTCGACCGTGCGCAGCGGGGTGCAGACGTACGGTCTGGCCAGGTAGGCGTCGAGGGTGAGCGGGTCGCGGCGCAGGGCGCGGGGGTTGGCCGCGGCGTTCTGCCTGGACTGGGCGACGACGGCGTGCAGGTGCTCGGCGGCGAGGCCGGTGTCGTGCAGGTAGCGGGTGGCGGCCATGGCGAACAGCGGGATCGGGCCCGCCAGGCCGTACGTGGAGATGCCAGTGGAGATGCCGGTGGGGGCGGTGTTCATGCGCGTGCCGGAACGCCCGTTGAGCGCCCGGTAGATCAGGATGTTGCGGGCGAGGCGGGCCTGGATCAGCATCGCCGCGTCACCCAGGATGGACGCCGCCTGCGTGCCCCCGCCGGCGATGTCGTTGTGCCAGCCGAGCCGCTCGATCCCGAGCGCCCTGGCCACCCGCACGGCCGGCGCCGAGTCGTTCATGTGGTAGCTGAGCACCGCGTCCACCTCGCGCGACGCGATCCCCGCGTCCGCGCAGGCCGCCCGGCACGCCTCGGCCGCGAGATCCTCCTCGGTGCGCCCGGACTCCCTGGTCAGGGCCGTCATGCCGATCCCGGCCACGGCCGCCCGCCCCGCGAACGGCTGCATGTTCCCTCCTCCGGCGTCTCCGGTAGGGCCCGCCATCCGCTCCGGCGAGGCCGGCGGAGCCATACCGTCAGCGCCTCGCCGATCACGCTAACCGGCCGCACCCGCTGAGACAAGCGCTTGCTCAACAGGCCGCATCCCGGGTTTACGGACACCCGTAACGACCGCCTCCTCCGTCCGAAGCCCGTGCCCCCGGACCGGTACGAACCCTGGGATCAGCCGCCTGAGCAGCGGATCACCGCGCATCACCGGAAGATCGGCGGCGGCGGATAACTGTGTATCTTCACGGAAGCTATCGCCGCTTGTAATACCGAGGTTCGATCAACCGATAGCCCATCATCATCACGCCCGAGGTGAGCGATGGATCTACGCTACGTCCGCTACGCCCTGGCGATCGCGCGCGCGGGCTCCCTGCGCCGGGCCGCCACCGCACTGCACATCTCCCAGCCCACGCTGTCCGAGCAGCTCAGGGCGCTGGAGAAGGAGATCGGCGTCGAGCTGTTCAGCCGCTCGCCGAGCGGGGTGCGGCTCACCGAGGCGGGCGAGGCGTTCCTGGCCCAGGCCACCGTCGCGGTCGACGCCTTCGAGCGGGCCGTGACCGCCGCCAGGAGCGAGGGCCACGTCGCGCGCCTGGGCGTGGCCGACGGGCTGACCGACGTGGTGGCCCGCCTGCTGTCCCAGCTGCAGAACGGCAACCTGCGCGTCGCCCCCATGGGGACGGCCGAGCAGATCGTCTCCATCGCCGACGGCGCGCTGCAGGCGGGGCTCGGCTACGCGCCCGGCTCCATGCCGAGAGGCGTGGCCCGGATGCTCGTCCACCGTTTCCCGGTGCGCGCGCTGCTGCCGCGCGCCCATCCCCTGGCCACCGCCGGGGCGCTGTCGCTGGCGGACCTGGCGTCGGAGCCCCTGCTCATGCCGGAGTCCGACGCGGTGGCGGGCGCCCGCCGTTTCCTCGAAGGGTTCGTACGCCACCGCCTGCACCCCCGCCTCGGCCCGTCGGCGGCCACGCACGACCTGGTCATCGACATGGTGGAGTCGGGCGCGGGCTACGCCCTCTGCGTCCACGAAGGCACGAAAATCCCTGACACGCTGGCATTCATCCCTATCAAGGAGGACGTCCCACCCCTGGAAGTCGTCTTCCTCTGGAACCGGCAGGCCGACGTGCAGGAACTGGTCAGCGCGGCCCGCCATCTGGCCCGATCTGGATAGCGGTATTATCTACCGATGCGCATCTCCGAACTGAGCGCCAGTTCCGGCGTGGCCATCCCCACGATCAAGTACTACCTGCGTGAGGGCATGCTCCACCAGGGCCTGCAGACAGCCGCGACGCGGGCCGAATATGACGAGTCGCACCTGCGCCGGCTCCGCCTGATCCGCGCCCTGCTCGACGTGGGCAGGCTCTCCGTGTCCTCCATCAAGAAGGTCGTCGCCGCCGTCGACGACGCGTCGCTGCCCTTTCACGAGATGCTGGGCACCGCCCACTACGCCCTGAGCCCCGGCGCCCAGCCGGAGCCCGGGGAGGACTGGCAGCAGGCCCGCGACGAGGTCGACCACCTCGTCGAGGAGCTCGGCTGGGACGTCACGTCCCACGCCCCCGCCCGCGACGAGCTGGCCCAGACCCTGGTCAGGATGCGCCAGCTCGGCGTGGCCGTGGACCTGGCGCCCTACGTCGAGGCCGCCAGGAAGCTCGTGTCGGAGGTGGAGATGGACAAGATCCCGTTCGACGGCCCGCGCGACGCCGCCGTGGAGGCCCTGGTGCTCGGCACGGTCCTCTACGGCCGGGCGTTCGACGCCCTGCGCAGGATGGCTCAGGAGTCGGAGTCGGCCGCCCGCCTCGGCTCGTAGGCCCGCGCCGGCGACGCGACGGTCCTGAGCGCCGCGAGATACGCGGCGATCGCCGGCCGGGCCTCCGCCCCCCGCCGGACCGCCGCGTAGATGTGCCGCCGGATGTCGTGCCCGGTCGGGGCCACGGTGACGACCCCCGCGGGGATGGGCAGCCGTGCGGCGCGGGGGATGAAGGCGACGCCCATCCCCGCTTCGACCAGGGCCAGGATCGCCGTCCAGTCGCCGGCGCGATGCCGCACCCGCGGGCGGAAGCCGGCGGAGGCGCAGGCGAGGTGCAGCAGGCGGTCGCAGGCGTCGCCTTCGAGGGTGCTGACCCACTCCTCACCTTGGAGCAGCGACAGGGCGGTGGCCGGCGCGCGCGCCGACGGGTGCGCGATCGGCAGGGCGAGGTCGAAGTCGTCGGTGCCCAGCTCGACCCTGGTGTATCTCGCGTCGTCGCCGGAGGGCGCCCCCTCGGCCTCCACCGCGACGACCACGTCGAGATCTCCGCCGGCGAGCTGGTCGAGGCAGCCGGGCACCGCGACCTCGCGGATGTCGACCCGCAGCCGGGGACGGCTGTCGCGGATCAGGAGCGCCGCCGGAATGAGCAGGGACGAGATCGTCGAGGGGAAGGAGCCCACCGTGATCCGCCCCAGCTCGCCGTCCACGGTGGACTGGATCTCTCCCATCGCCCGCTCGAGAAGCGCGAGCATGGCATAGGCGTGGTCGACGAGCACGCGGCCGGCGTCGGTGAGGCGCAGCTTGCGGCCGTCGGCCTCGGCGAGCGGCACCCCCGCCTCGCGGGTCAGCGTCGCCAGTTGTTGCGAGGCGGCCGACGGAGAGATGTGCAGCGTGGCGGCCGCGGCGTGGAGCGTGCCCTGCTCGTGCAGCGCCACGAGCACCTTCAGGCGAGCCGGATCAACCATGCACATCAACTTACCATTACCGGCCGTAATCATTTGATTGTCTTCACGGTTCGCGGACGGCACGATGGGATCCGGGCACAGACACCGAGAAGAGGAAGAGGTGCACGGCTCATGAAGGCCCTCGCCCTGAGCGCGAGCCCCCGCAAGGACGGCAACTCCCGCCTGCTGGCGGAGACCGTTCTCGAGGGTGCGGCGAGCCGCGGGCACGAGGTCGAGCTCGCCGACCTGACCGACGCGGTCGCGGCGCCGCTGCGCGACTGCCGCACGTGCCGGCAGGCTGACGGAGCATGCTCGATCGGGGACGGCTACGAAACACTGCTGCGGCGGCAGGTCCTTCCGGCCGACGCGCTCGTCCTCGCCACCCCGCTCTACTGGTACGGCGTCGCGGGACAGTTGAAGATCTTCATCGATCGCCTCTTCTGCTACATCAAGGCCGGCTACCCCGACAGCGCTGAAGTCACGCGGCGCCTGGTCGGCAAGCGGATGGCCGTCGTGGTGAGCTCCGAGGAGACCTACCCGGGCTCGATGGTCGGCGTCACCGCGCAGATGCAGGAGCTCGCCCGCTATCTCCACCACGACCTGGTCGGCGTCGTGCGCGGCGTCGCCAACTCGCGCGGGGAGGTGGCGCGCGACCCTGCCGATCCGCTGGCCCAGGCGTACGGTCTCGGGACGCGCCTGTTCGAAGGACACGTGAGCGACCACCGCATCGACACCGTGCGCAACGGTGTGGTGTGGCCCTGACCGCACGGGAGTCACGATGCTCATCCGGACGCTCGACGACGTGCTGGGAACCGCGCGGGACGTCGACTGGACCAACGGCACGAGCCGCCGCCTCCTCGTCGCGGCCGACGGACGCGGCTACACGCTCACCGACACCCGCGTGCGTCCGGGCACGACCACCCTCCTCCGCTACGACCGGCATCTCGAAGCCTGCTACTGCGTCGAGGGCGAGGGCCGGGTCGAGACGGCCGGCGGGCTGTTCACCATCGCCCCGGGCACGCTCTACGCACCGGACCCTGGCGAGGAACACCGCCTGACCTCGGCCGGCGGGATGCGGCTCATCTGCGTGTTCACCCCTCCGCTCGAGGGGGACGAGAACCACGATCTCGCGCCGGGACGCCCATCCGGATTCTGACGAACCCCATGCCGGCTAGACCATGCCGTTGGCCCGCAGTGTGCGCACGGCGCCGACCGTGACGTCCCCGCGCCAGTCGAGCGCCCCGGCGGGCGAGATGCGGGCGAAGTCGACGACCCACCCGCCGTCGTCCTGCTGCTCCCCCGCCAGCCGCACGAGATCGGCGGCGATCACCTCGGGCTCGAACAGACCGCGGGCCGGCCTCCCTGGGAGGGGCGCGAAGTCGAGCGGCCGCAGCGCCTCGTCCTCGGTGCCGCCCTCGACCGGCACCCGCCCGTCCGCGGGGATGTGGCCGCCCAGCCGCTTGAGCAGCCCGGCCGCCTCCGGCCGGCTGTCGTGGACGGCGTCGAGGAAGCGCACGGAGAACAGCAGCACGTACGCGTGCGGCATGCCCTCCAGCCGCTGGATCGCGTCGAGGCAGTAGCGGGTGGCCCGCTCCAGCCACGGATGCGCGGCGACGGCCGGGTCGTACGCGGCGACCTGGTGAGCCGCGGCCGCGGTCACGGAGGTGATCTGCAGGGACGAGACGGCCGGGTCGCCGCTCAGCCACCAGGGCGCGCTGGCCTCGGAGACCGTGAGCGGCAACGAGAACGGCAGCCCGCCGTCGGGCAGCGTCACCGAGTCCAGCCAGTCGCACAACGCCGCGGCGTGCGGCGAGGTGCGGGGCGTGACGTGCGGGGCGACGTCCCCGAACACCGCGAAGGCGTGCAGCGCCGCTCCCGGCTGGCTCTCGGGGGTGCGCAGGTCGGGCTCCAGGCCCCAGCCGTAGCCGCCGTCGGGATTGCGGTAGGCGTCGAGGGCGGCCAGCACGGAGGCGGCGTCGCCCTCGCCCGTCAGCAGGTCGTAGCGGCGGCGGTCAAGGACACGCGCGTGCCCGGCCAGGAAGCCGGGGATCGCGGAGAGATTCACGTTCATACGGTCATCGTGCCCGGATCGCCGCCCCTGGTCTTGTAGCTTCCGGACATGTCACTCGCGGATCGTGACGGGCCGTTTGAGCAGCCACAACGCCGCCCGCTGGAGCAGCGTGCGGTGGATCTCGTTGTCGTAGGACCTGGTGTCGTGACCCAGCGCGTCGTAGAGCACCCGGCCACGCCGGACCGGCCGCGCCCAGACGAGCGGCTGGCCGTTCGACGAGGCCAGCGGCCTGACGTCGGGCAGCACGTCGAGGTCGCTGTAGACCTCGTCGACCACGTCGAAGTCGCGCAGGCCCTCGACCACGGGATGCCCGCCGTGCACCCGCACCCCCGTCCACCCCAGCGGCGGATGGTGGGACTTGGGCCAGCTCCAGCAGCCGCCCAGGACCCGCGGCCAGCCCTGCCAGTCGTCGAAGCAGATCGACGCGGTGTGCATGCACAGCAGCCCGCCGCCCCGGTCGAGGTGGTCGAGCAGGGTGGTGCGGGCCTCGGCCGGTAAGGAGAAGGCCCGGGCGGCCCGCTGGCCGGCGAAACGGTCGTGACCCATCTGCCAGCGCAGCGCGTTGACGGTGATGAGCTGGACCTCCGACGGCTCGCTCAGCGCTCCCGCGATGTCCTCGGTGATCTCCGACTCGACCCCGACCTCGGAGAGCACTCCGGCGAGTGCCTCCGACGTGGCGGCGAAGTCGTGGAACAGGCCCCCTGAGAGGATCAGATTTCTCGCCACCCGTCCAGCCCATCATGCTTGCCGCGGCATTACCACCCGTGAACCGTCACGTCCCCGCACCGGCCACCCCCCGGCGCACCTCCCGCCGGGGTGACGGGGCATGATGCCAGCGTGGACTTCGAGGAGCACCGGCCCATGCTGCTCGGGCTGGCCTACCGCCTGCTCGGCAGCATGTGGGACGCCGAGGACGTCGTGCAGGAGGCGTGGCTGCGCTGGCAGGGCACCGGCCACGACGCGATCAGGGAGCCGCGGGCGTTCCTGGTGACCGTGGTCTCGCGGCTGGCCCTCGACCAGCTCCGCTCCGCGCGGGTCAAGCGGGAGGCCTACACCGGGCCGTGGCTGCCCGAGCCGGTGCTGACGTCGGAGGCCGGCCCGCTGGACACCGCCGAGCTGCGCGACACCGTCTCTTTCGCCACCCTGCACATGATGGAGCGGCTCTCGCCGCCGGAGCGGGCGGTGTTCGTGTTGCGGGAGGCGTTCGAGCTGCCGTACGCCGAGATCGCCGAGATCGTCGAATCCTCCGTGGCCAACGCCAGGCAGCTGCACCACCGGGCGTCCACGCGGCTCGCCGAGGGGCGTGACAGGTTCCAGCCGTCGACGGCGGACCACACCGAGTTGCTGGTGAAGTTCATGGAGGCGGCGAAGGGCGGCGACATGGACGCGCTCACCGAGCTGTTGCACGAGGACGTGGTCTCGTGGAACGACGGCGGCGGCAAGGTCAAGGCGGCGCTGCGGCCGGTCGCCGGCCGGCGCAAGGTGCTGGCCTTCCTGTCCGCGCTGGTGCACCGCTACGCGTTCACGGACGTGCGGCTGCTGGACGTCAACGGCAGCCCGGCGTTCTGGACGCGCTCGGAGGAAGGCGACCAGATCGTGCTGGTGAACGTCCACGACGGCCGCATCACGGACATCTACGCCATCCTCAACCCGGACAAGCTTGTACGCGTGCACAAGATGTGACGCCCGGCCTTGCCGGTCCGGGCGCTCCCACGACCTATAGTCACGCCTGTGACTCCTCCGCTTCCTGAAGGGAGCGGCTTCTCGCCCCGCTTGCGCCGGAGACGACGGCCAAGCCCTGACCGATGCCCGAAAGCACAAGCTCGATCCTATCCGGAGGTGGCGACAATGTCCGAGGATCTGCCACTGCACGCTCAGGCCCTGGCGGCCCTCCCGCTCCCGATTCCCCGATCGCCCGAAGGCGACGGTCCCCTTAGGAGGCTCTGATGGATCTCGGCATCTCGGGCAAGGTCGCCCTCGTCACCGGAGGCAGCGCGGGCATCGGGCTCGCCGCGGCCAAGAGCCTCGCGCGCGAGGGCTGCGACGTCTGCGTCAGCGCCCGCAGCCCGGAACGGCTCGCGGACGCGGTGGTGGAGCTGCAGGAATACGGCAAGGTCGTGCACGCCGTGCTGGCCGACGTGGAGGACCCGGCGACCGCCAGGCGGGTGGTCGAGGAGACCCGCGACGTGCTCGGCCCGATCGACATCCTCGTGGCCAACGCGGGCGGTCCGCCGGCCGGCCGGTTCGACGAGGTGGGGCTGGAGGAGTGGGACGTCGCGATCCAGCGCAACCTGCTCGGCACCGTACGCCTGATCCACGCCGTCCTGCCGGAGATGCGCGCCCGCGGCTGGGGCCGGATCGTCACGGTCACCAGCAGGTCGGCCCGGGAGGCGATCGACGGCCTGGCGCTGTCCAACGCCACCCGCTCGGCCGTGGCCGGCGTGGTGCGCACGCTCGCCCGCGAGGTCGGCCGTGACGGCGTGCTGGTCAACAACGTGATGCCGGGCCCGATCGAGACCGAGCGGCTGCGGGAGCTGGCGGGCGGCGAGGAGGCGCTGCGGCAGCGGGGCGAGTCCGTGCCCGTCGGCCGCATCGGGCGCGCCGAGGAGGTCGGCGACGTGGTGGCGTTCCTGGCCGGCGAGCGGGCGTCGTTCGTGAACGGGGTCTCGCTGCTGGTCGACGGCGGGGAGAGCCACGTCATCGCCTGACTGCCGTGGCTGTGGAAGGCCTGCTCGAAGGCCTTACGCGGACCTGGTGGAGCGGGTGCTCAGGCAGCGCTCAGCACATGACATCCTTCCCTTAAGGGACGGAGTGCGATAAGGCAGGGGCGTAACGGCATGGAGAAGCCGGTCATCGTGACGGTGGACGACGACCCGGGCGTCTCGCGGGCAGTCGCCCGTGACCTGAGACGCCGCTATGGCCAGGACTACCGGGTCGTCCGCGCGGAAGCGGCCAGGGACGGCATCGAGGCGGTCAGGGAGATGCGGCTGCGCGGCGTCGAGGTGGCGGCCATCCTGGCCGACTACCGCATGCCGCAGATGAACGGCGTGCAGTTCCTCGAGGCCGCGATGGACCTGTACCCGTACGCGCGCCGGGTGTTGCTGACGGCCTACGCCGACACCGACGCCGCGATCCAGGCGATCAACGTGGTCGACCTCGACCACTACCTGCTCAAGCCGTGGGATCCGCCGGAGGAGAAGTTCTACCCGGTGATCGACGGGCAGCTCGACGCCTGGCTGCGCACCGACAGGGTCGAGCGGTCGGAGCTGCGCGTGGTGGGCGACCGGTGGTCCGCGCCGTCCTACAAGGTGCGCGACTTCCTGGCCCGCAACCACGTGCCGTACCAGTGGATGCTGGCCGAGGACCCGGAGGGCGCGCAGCTGGTGAGCGCGGCCGGCGAGGGCTGCCACCTGCCGCTGGTGGTGACCGCCGACGGCACCACGCTGGAGTCGCCCGACCAGTCCGAGCTGGCCACGGCGGTGGGGCTGTCCACCACTCCGGCCACCGACTTCTACGACCTGATCGTGGTGGGCGGCGGGCCGGCCGGGCTCGGCGCGGCCGTCTACGGCGCGTCGGAGGGGCTCAACACGGTGATGGTCGAGGCGTACTCGTCGGGCGGCCAGGCCGGCCAGAGCTCCCGCATCGAGAACTACCTGGGGTTCCCCGACGGCGTCTCCGGCCAGCAGCTGGCCGACCGGGCGCGCAGGCAGGCGCTCAAGTTCGGGGCGGAGCTGCTGACCGCGCGGAAGGTGACCATGCTGGAGCCGCGCGGGCAGGCGCGGGTGATCGGGTTCAGGGACGGCGGGGAGATCGCGGCCCACGCGGTGATCCTGGCGACCGGCGTCACCTACCGCCGGCTGGAGGCCCCGGGACTCGACGAGTTCGTGAGCCGGGGCGTGTTCTACGGCGCGGCCCTGACCGAGGCCCCGTCGTGCAAGGACACCGAGGTCTACATCGTGGGCGCGGCCAACTCGGCCGGGCAGGCGGCCGTCTACCTGTCGGGATTCGCGAGCAAGGTCCACTTGTTGGTGAGGAGTGATGGTTTGGAGAAGTCCATGTCTCACTACCTCATCGAGCAGATCGCCGCGCTGCCCAACGTCGAGGTGCACCTCCAGACGGAGGTCGTCGGCGGCGGCGGCAGCGACCACCTGGAGCGGCTGAGGTTGTCGTCCAAGGGCGAGGAGCGCGACGTCGACGCCCAGTGGTTGTTCGTGTTCATCGGTGCCGAGCCGTACACGTCCTGGCTCGGGGAGACGATCGAGCGGGACGCGCGGGGATTCGTGCTGACCGGGCCCGACCTGGTGCAGGGGGGACGGCGGCCGCGCAACTGGCCGCTGCGGCGCGAGCCGTACTACCTGGAGACGAACGTGCCAGGGGTGCTGGCCGCGGGCGACGTACGCGCCGAGTCGATCAAGAGAGTGGCCTCCGCCGTCGGGGAGGGCGCGATGGCCGTCGCGCTCGTGCACCGCTACCTGGAGAAGCAATGAGCCGGCAGACGAGCATCGACATCGACGAGATGCGCAAACTCTTCCTGTTCGAGCGGCTGACCGACGAGCAGCTCACCAAGCTCGCCGGCAGCGGCGCGGTACAGACGTACGCGCAGGACGAGGACATCGTGCGGCAGGGCGAGCCGGCGGAGTGCTTCGCGGTGCTGATCGAGGGCGAGGTGCAGATGATCAGCGAGACGGTCAGCGCCGGCACCGTCGCCATGCCCCGCACCTCGCAGCCCGGCGTCTACGGCGGCGCCACCTCGGCCTACCTCGGCGAGCGGGCGCCGCAGACCTACCAGCACACGCTGCGGGCCACGGCCCCGTCGCGGATCTTCATGCTGCCGGCCAAGAAGTTCGCCTACATCGTGGCCGAGTGGTTCCCCATGGCGATGCACCTGCTCGACGGCCTGCTGTCGGGCGGCAGGATGCAGCGGGAGATCATCGACCGGCGGCAGCGGCTCACCGCGCTCGGCACGATCACGGCCGGGCTCACCCATGAGCTGAACAACCCGGCCGCGGCCGCCGTACGCGCGGTCAGCGAGCTGCGCACGCTGCTGCGGACCTCGCGGTTGCAGCTCGCCCAGCTCGCCCAGGACGGCATCGCGCCCGACAAGCTCCGCACGCTGGTCGAGGTCCAGGAGCACTGCACCGAAGCCCTGGGCAGGCAGCAGCGCTCGCCGATGGAGATCTCCGACGCCGAGGACGCGCTCGGCGAGGAGCTGGACGAGGCGGGCGTCGAGGACGCGTGGGACCTGGCGCCGGCGCTGGTCAACGCCGGGTTCTCCGGCGACGACCTGAGGAAGATCCGCGGCAAGGTGGGCGAGGAGCACACCCCGGCCGCGCTGCGCTGGCTGGCCGACGCGATCGAGATCTCGCAGATGCTGAGCGAGGTGACCGAGGCGACCGAGCGCATCACCTCGCTGATCCGCTCGGCCAAGCAGTACTCCCAGATGGACCGGGCCCCGTTCCAGATGGTCGACGTGCACGACCTGCTCGACAGCACGGTCGCGATCTTCCGCGGCAAGATCGCGCCGGGCGTCACGGTGGTCACCGACTACGACCGCACGCTGCCGCTGATCCCCTGCTACGCGGGCGAGCTCAACCAGGTGTGGACCAACCTGATGCACAACGCGCTCGACGCCATGGGCGAGTCGGGCACGCTGACCATCCGCACCGCGCACGACGAGGACGAGGCGATCGTCGAGATCGGCGACACCGGTCCGGGCGTTCCCGAGGCGATCAGGGACCGCATCTTCGAGCCGTTCTTCACCACGAAGACCGTGGGCGAGGGCACCGGGCTGGGTCTCGACATCTCCTACCGGATCGTGGCCGGGCGGCACGGCGGGGAGATCAAGGTGCGCTCGAAGCCGGGTGACACCTGGTTCGAGGTACGGCTGCCGTTGCGCGAGCCCGCGGCGGTCCCCGAGCCATCCGCAAACGCCTGAGGATGCGGCGCACGCGGTAAACCACCGGCAATCTCGACTTGTCATGATGAGTCGTGACCCCGTGTAATGGTTGACCGTAATGCGGCAGCCCTCGGAAGGACCTTTGTTTTGATCATCGACTGGACCCGGCAGGCCCTCCCGGCCATGCTCGACGACCTGAAGGCCGTGGTCGAGCTGGAGACCCACAGCTACGACAAGGCCATGCTGGTCAAGGGTCTGCGCGAGATCAGGGCCAGAGCCGTCGGGCGGCTCGGGACGCCCGACGACGAGATCCTGCACGAGGGCGGGCAGCACGGCGACATCCTGGAGCTCACCTACCAGGGCACCGCCCCGGGCACGGTGCTCATGCTCTGCCACTACGACACCGTCTGGCCGACGGGGACGCTGCGGTCGTGGCCTTTCGCGGTGGTGGACGACAAGGCCACGGGGCCCGGCGTGTTCGACATGAAGACGGGGCTCGTGCAGTCGATCTGGACGCTGCGCGGCCTGCGGGAGCTGGGCCTGCCGCACCCGAGCGTGCGCTACCTGTTCAACGGGGACGAGGAGATCGGCAGCCCGGCCTCGCGCGAGCACATCGAGGCGGCCGGCATCGACGCGCTGGCCACGCTGGTCTTCGAGGCGTCCATGGACGGCGCGCTCAAGACCGCGCGCAAGGGCGTGGGGCTGTTCAACGTGAGCGCCACCGGGGTCGAGGCGCACGCGGGGCTCGACCCGTACGCGGGGGCGAGCGCGATCCACGCGCTGGCCGAGGTCGTCACCACGCTGGCCGCGGCGGGTTCGCCCGAGCGCGGCACCACGGTCAACGTCGGCCTGATCGGCGGCGGCACCGGCCGCAACGTCGCGGCGGGGCGGGCGACCTGCGGCGTGGACGTACGCGTGAGCGATCCCGCGGAGATGGACCGGATCGACGAGGTGTTCCTCCGGCTGAGGGCATCGGACCCGAGGGTGTCGATCTCGTCGACCGGCGAGTGGAACCGGCCGCCCATGACGCCCAACCCGGCCTCCCAGCAGCTGTTCAAGGAGGCGCGGGAGGTGGCGGCCGGCTTCGGATGGCTGCTGGACGAGGCGGCGGTCGGCGGCGCCAGCGACGGCAACTTCGTCTCGGCGCTCGGGCGCCCGGTGCTGGACGGCATGGGGGCGATCGGCGACGGGGCGCACGCGCGGCACGAGCACGTGCTGGTGGAGCACATCCCCGACCGGACGGCGCTGGCGATCGGCCTGGTCAGCGCCCTGGCGTGACCGTGCTGAAAACGTTGTCACGGGCGGGCCTGGCGCTGTCCGCGTCCGGCCCGCTGTGAGGAGACCCGGCGCCCGCTGACCGGAGCCCAAGGGGCCCGGCCTGGACTGGGGCGGGCTCTCGCGTATACGCTCCCAAGCGAGCGCTTGGTTTTCGCTGAGGGGCCGCCGCATGAAGTTCTCGACCTTCCACCTCTTCTACCGCTTCGACGGCCAGAGCTTCAAGGACGTCTACGACTACCACCTGGAGCTCATCGAGCTGGCCGAGGAGCTGGGGTTCGACGGGGTGCGGCTGGCCGAGCACCACTTCCGCGACTACGGCGTCGTCCCGAACCTGTTCGCCATGCTCGCCCACGCCGCCGCCCGCACCACCCGCCTCAGGCTGGGCACCGGCGTCGCGGTGCTGCCCCTGCACGACCCGATCCACGTGGCCGAGGAGGCCGCGCAGGTGGACGTGCTCTCCGGAGGACGGCTGGACCTGGGCATCGGGCGCGGATACCAGAGCGCCGAGTTCGAAGGGTTCGGGATCGACCTGGCCGAGGCCCGCGACCGCTTCAACGAGGCGCTCGAAGTGATCGTCGGCCTCTGGACGCGGGAGGCGTACCGGCACGAGGGGAAGTTCTACCGGACCGGCGCCGAGGTCTCGCTCGTGCCCAGGCCGCTGCAGACGCCCCACCCGCCGCTGCACGTCGCGGCCGTCTCCCCTGAGACCGTCACCATGTACGCGGAGCGCGGGCTGCCCATCCTGGCCGACCCCGCGGCGACGTTCCGCAAGGTCTGCGCGGCGGCAGGCACCTGGCGGGAGACGGCCGCGCGGGCCGGCCATCCGGACGGGGCCGAGCTGGTGGTGGCGCGCAGCGTGTACGTCGCCCCGACCCTGGAACAGGCCCGCGCGGACCAGGAGCGCTTCGAGGCGTCGTTCGACCGGTCGCGCATCTTCAACGAGCGCAGCGCCCCCGTCGACCCGAGGACCGGCCGCGCCGCGCAGGGCTTCGAGTACTACCAGGACCGCTACCTCAAGGGCGGCTCCGTGTCGGCCGGCTTCCGGTGGGAGCAGCTGGAGGTCATCGGGGATCCGGCACGGGTGATCGAGCAGATCGCGCTGCTCAGGGACGCCGGCTTCACGAACCTGCTGTGCGACTTCGGCAGCACCCGGCCGATGCCCCTGGAGGAGATGAAGCGGGTCATGCGCTTCTTCGCCGCCGAAGTGATGCCCGCCTTCCGGAGGTCCTCATGATCCACAGCCTGTCCCTGTCGGACGTCCTCGCCGACCACGCCCGCAGCCGCCCGGGGATCACCGCGGTGGTGGACGGCGCGACGCGGCTGACGTACCCGGAGCTCGACGCCCGCGTGACCCGCCTGGCCGGCGCCCTGGCCGGGCTGGGGGTGGGCGACGGCGACCGGGTGCTCTGGCTGGGCCGCAACTCCTGCGCGGTGCTGGAACTGCTGCTGGCCTGCTCGCGCCTGGGCGCGGTGTGCTGCCCCGCCAACTGGCGGCAGTCGGAGGACGAGCTGCGGTTCGTCCTGGCCGACCTGACCCCGTCGGTCGTCGTCTGGGAGCCGTCGGACACGACGGCCGCGCTGCGCGGCTCAGGCCCGGGGACGTGGGTGCGGGCGGGCGACGAGTACGAGCGGCTGATCGCGGACGCCGGCCCCCGAGAGTTCCCCCAGGTGGCCGACACCGAGCCGGTGCTGGCCCTCTACACCGCCGCGTTCGGCGGCCGGCCGTGCGCCGCCCTGCTCGGCAGCGCCGCGCTCGTCGCCCACGCGACCTCGCTGCTCGTCGTCCGGCAGATGGAGCCGGGCTTCACCTTCCTCAGCAGCGGCCCGCTCTACCACGTGGGCACGATGATGTTCTGCCTGGCGACGTTCCAGATCGGCGGCACGAACGTCTTCACCCCCGCGTTCGACGCCGAGGAGGTGTGCCGGCTGGTCGACGCCGAGCGGGTGACGCAGGCGTTCCTGTTCGGGCCGATGATCGACGCCGTCACGAAGGCGAACGCGGACGGCGCGTACGACCTGTCGTCCCTGCGCTTCGTCGCCCACTCGGCCGAGTGGGACGACATGATCACCGTGGACGGCTCGCCCTGGTGCCGGTCGAAGATGGGCGGGTACGGGCAGACGGAGGTGGGCGGGATGCTCACGTTCCTGGGGCTGGCCGAGGGCGGCGCGGGGTTCGCGGGGCGGCCGAACCCGCTGGTCCAGGTACGGTTGCTGGCGCCGGACGGGGTCGAGGTGCCGGTGGGCGAGGTGGGGGAGATCTGCGCGCGGGGCAAGACCCTCTTTTCCGGATATTTCGCCCGCCCCGACTTAAATGCAGTTAAGTCGGCGTACGGCTGGCACCACACCGGCGACCTGGGCCGCCGCGAACTCGACGGCACCATCACCTTCATCGGGCCCAAGCTGCGCATGATCAAGTCAGGGGCCGAGAACGTCTACCCCGCCGAGGTGGAACGGGCGCTCGCGGCACATCCAGCGGTGGCCGGCGCCGCCGTCATCGGGGTGCCCGACCCCGTCTGGCACCAGGCGGTCAAGGCCGTCGTCGCGCTCCACCCCGGCGGGACGGCGACGGCCGCGGAGCTGATCGAGCACGTCAAGGCGTCGCTGGCGTCGTACAAGAAGCCGCGGGAGGTCGTCTTCGTGGACGAGATCCCGACGCGCGGCCCCGGCCCCGACTACGACGCCCTGGACGCCGCGCACGGCGGCGGAGGTTACCCGGGCGACTGATCATGCAAGTGTACTAGCAATTGATAGTCTACTCTCATATTTATGCGACTTCCCATCGAACGTCACCCCGGACACCCCTTCGACCCGCCCGCCGGTCTGTTCGGCCTGCCGGCGATGAGCCGCCTGGAGTTCGCCGACGGCCACCTGGGCTGGCTGGCCACCACCGACGCCGCGGCCCGCACGGTGCTCGGCGACCCCAGGTTCAGCGCCCGCCAGGAGATCAAGCACGTCGCCACGCACTCCTCACGTCCCGGCGGACCCGGCCAGGCGGCACCGCCGGGCTTCTTCGGCGCCATGGACCCCCCTGAGCACACCCGCTACCGCCGGCTGCTCACCGGCCGGTTCACCGTGCGCGGGATGCGGCTGCTGGAGCCGCGCATCGAGCAGATCGCCGCCGAGCGGCTCGACGCCATGGCCGCCGCCGGGCCGCCCGCCGACCTCGTGACGGCGTACGCGCTGCCGATCCCGTCCATGGTCATCTGCGAGCTGCTCGGGGTCCCGTACGCCGACCACGAGTTCTTCCAGGAACGCAGCTCCCAGCTCGTCATCCCCGGCGGCGACCCCGCGGCGGTCGGCGACCTGACCGCCTACCTGCACGAGCAGGTGCGGTGCAGGCGCAAGGCGCCCGGCGACGACCTGATCAGCGGTCTCACCGCCGACCTGACGGACGAGGAGCTGACCAACGTCGCCCTGCTCCTGCTCGTCGCCGGCCACGAGACCACCGCCAACATGCTGGCCCTCGGCGTGTTCGCGCTCCTGGAGCGGGGCACGCCCCCGGAGTCCGTCTCGGACGACGCCGTCGAGGAACTGCTGCGCTGGTTGTCGATCCTGCACCAGGGCGGGCCGGCCCGTACCGCGCTGGAGGACGTCGAGGTCGCGGGCGAGCTGGTCAGGAAGGGCGAGACCGTCGTCCTCTCCCTGCCCGTCGTCAACCGCGACCCGTCCGTCCACGACGACCCCGAGACGCTCCGGCTCGACCGCGGCGGCGCGCGCCGGCACCTGGCGTTCGGCCACGGCGTGCACCAGTGCCTCGGGCAGCAGCTCGCCAGGATCGAGCTGCGCATCGGCTACCGCGCCCTGTTCGAGCGTTTCCCGGGGCTGCGGCTGGCCGTCCCCGCGGCCGCGGTGCCGCTGAAGCCCGACGCCACCGTGTACGGCGTCACGAGCCTGCCCGTCACCTGGCCACAGGGGTCTGACGAAGGCGTGATCGAGCCCGGAGGCGAGCATGCTCCGGCCGGTCCCGCATGACCGCCGAGTTCCGCGCCCTGATGGGGGTGACGCCCGCGGCGTTCCTCGCGGGCCGCCTCCCGGCCCTCCAGCCGTGTCAGAGAACGGCCAGCGGGGTCAGCGGGCTGCCCGTGCCGCCCTCGATCCTGAGCGGCGCCGCCACGAACACGAACTCCGCGCGCCCGGCCGCGTCCAGCTCCTCGCCCAGCTCCTCCAGCCAGAGCATCTCGATCAGGTGGATGCCGTGCCGGTGGAGGAGGATGAGGTGCAGGTCGTCGGCGAGGCTCTCGCCGGCGCGCCCGCGCGCGTCGAGCCCGCCGATCGCGGCGTTGTCCGCGGCGACCGCCGCGACGTCGTGCGCGGCCAGCCACCGGCCCGCCGCCGCCGACAGTCCCGGCTGGCCCGACCAGTAGTGCTCGCGCGAGCGCTCCCACACCCGGGGCCAGCCCGTACGGATGACCGCGACGTCCCCGGGCCGCGGGGTGGCGATGTCCGCCAGCAGGCCGGCCGAGATCCGGTGATCGGCCGGCAGGTGGTCCAGGCCGAGGCGGCGGGGCACGTCGAACAGCACGCCCCTGGCGACCACCCCGCCCACCCGCTCGATGCCGCACCGGGTCGCGCCGTAGGAGCGCACCCTGGCCGCGGGGTGTCCGTTGTAGAGCTCGTCGCCCGACCACATGTGGCACAGCGCGTCCATGTGGGTGGTGGTGCCGTGGTGGGTCACGAGCAGCGCGTCGTCGGCCACCCGCAGGCCCTCGCCGATCGGCCGCGCCCCCGCCGCGTAGTCGCCGCCGTCCACGGACATGAAGTGCTGCGGCAGCGGGCGGCCGGGCAGGTGCGGGACGGTCGTGGGCGCGGGCGAGGAGGTGGCGCCCCTGATCGGCATGGCCAGGCTCAGCACCTCGCCCGTGGTGGCGCTGCGCAGCGCGTCGAGCACCACGGCGGGGGTGAGGAGGTTGAGAGTGCCACGCTGATCATCTGGGCCGAATCGTCCCCAGTTGTTAGGCTCGTCTACCACTGAGCTCCCTTTCTCCGCGGAGGTCTGATGCACTGCGATCCCCGGTTCTCCGGCGTACGCGAGGTCTTCGAACGGCACTTCTCCGACGGCGAGGAGCTGGGCGGCGCCCTGGCCGTCTACCTGGACGGCGAGCTGGTCGTCGACCTGTGGGGCGGGGTCGCCGACCGGCACACCGGGCGGCCCTGGCAGCAGGACACGCCCGCGTTCGTCTACTCCTGCACGAAGGCGGTCACCGCCGCCGTGCTGCTGCAGCTGGCGGAGCGGGGCCAGGTGGACCTCACCGCGCCGGTCGCCGACGTGTGGCCCGAGTTCGCCGCCGAGGGCAAGGCGGCCATCACCGTCGAGCAGGTGCTGACCCACCAGAGCGGGCTGCCGGTGATCGAGGAGCCGGTGCCGGTGGAGGAGTTCGGGGACCACGCGGCGATCGCGGCCAGGCTCGCCGCCCAGGCGCCCCTCTGGGAGCCGGGGAAGGCGCACGGTTACCACGCGCTGACCTACGGGTTCCTGCTGGGTGAGGTGATCAGGCGGGTGACGGGCAAGAGCGTCGGGGAGCTGGCCGCCGCCGAGATCGCCCGCCCGCTGGGGCTGGAGCTCTGGGTGGGGGCGCCGGACACCGTGATCGCGCGTACGGCCAGGCTCCAGGCCGGCGAACGCGCCCGGCCTCCTGCCCCCACCGAGGCCGAGGCCGCGCCTGAGGTCGGGCGGGCGCGGGACGTGCTGGCCGAGGTGGCCAGGGCGGCCCAGGACCCGCAGAGCCTGATGAACCGGGCCCTCGGCAACCCCGGCATGCACCTGCTCAAGGGCGGCGCGAACCATCCGGTCATCCTGCGCGCCGGATGGCCGGCGGCCGGGGCCGTCGCCACCGCGCGAGGGCTGGCCGGGTTCTACCGGGCGCTGATCGCCGGCGAGCTCCTGTCTTCCGGCGCGCTGCGCGAGGCCGTACGCCCGCGCGTGAGCGGCCCCGACCGGGTGCTGCTGCTTGACACCTCGTTCGGGCTCGGCTTCATGCGGCCGTCGCTGACGTTCTTCGTGCCGTCGGAAACCGCCTTCGGCCACACCGGCATGGGCGGCTTCATCGGTCTGGGCGACCCCGAGCGCGGTCTGGCCGTCGGCTACGTCATGAACAGGATGGCCGCCGCGCTCTCCGGCAACCTGCGCGGCATCCGCCTGGTGGAGGCCGTCTACCGGGCCCTGTGACCGCATCGGGGCTCAGTGCATGGTCACGCCGCCGCTCACCGACAGGATCTGCCCGGTGATGTAGGCGGCGCGGTCGGTGCACAGGTAGGCGACCAGGCCCGCCACGTCGGCGGGCGTGCCGAGGCGGCGCAGCGGGATGCCGCGCGCGATCTTGCCGACGAGCCCTGGCTCGGCCTCCGACACCCTGCGCAGCATGGGTGTGTCGGTGGGTCCGGGGCAGACGACGTTGGAGGTGACCCGGGCTCCGGCGGCCTCGCGGGCGAGCGTCTTGGCCAGCCCGAACAGCCCGGCCTTCGTGGCCGCGTACGCGCCTTCGCCTCCCGAGCCGGCCCTGGCGCCGTCGGAGGAGACGAACACCAGCCGCCCCCGGCCTCGCTCCAGCATGCCGGGCAGCAGGAGCTTGGTGAGCAACATCGGCCCGCGCAGGTTGACCTGCCACATGAGGTCCCAGCTCGCCGGGTCGCTCTCGATGAACGGCCGCACGACCGACACCCCGGCGTTGTGCACCAGGATGTCCACCGGCCCCACGGCGCCGGCGAACGCCTCGACGGACGGGGGCGCGGCCAGGTCGACGGCCAGCGCCCGCGCGCCGGGCAGGCCCGCGGCGACCTTCCCGGCGTTCGGCAGGTCCACGTCGGCGATGACCACGCGGGCGCCGAGCGCGGTCAGGTCGGCGGCGATGGCCGCGCCGATCGCGCCCGCTCCCCCGGTCACGACCGCCACGCGCCCGTCCAGGCGCAGCCCGTCCATCACGCAGGTGTCCGTCTCGTCCATGAGCGGGCCAGGTCCGCGGCGGCGGTGCGGGTGGCGAGCAGGCCGATCGTGTGCTTCAGCACGGCCCGCGCGTAGTCGTCGGGGATGCCCGCCACCGCGTCCTTCACCACCGTCACCCGGTAGCCCAGGTTGACCGCCTCCAGGGCCAGCCCGGGGATGCCCAGGTTGAGCGAGACCCCGGCCGCGACGACGGCGGTGACGCCCATCGAGCGCAGCGTCATGTCGAGCGAGGTGCCGGTGAACGGGGAGAAGCCGTGGTAGCGCCGGCTCTCCAGGTCGCCGCCGTCCCGCAGCTCGGGGATGACCTCGGTGGCGGGCGTGCCGTCCAGCATGTGGCCGGGATCATTGAGCAGCGAGATGATGAACGGGCAGTTGCCCGTGTGGGAGCCGGCCCGGTCGGGGCGGAAGGCGGCCGTGCAGTGGATGACGGGGATCGCGGCGGCCCTGGCCGCGTGGAGGACGCGGGCGGCGTTGGCCACGACGTCGTGCCGGACGCACGCATCCACCAGTTCTGGAAATTTCGTGAGATCGCCGACGACGCCCCGCTGCATCTCCATCACCAGCACGGCTACCCGCTCCACCGGCGACCTCCGCATGCACTTTAGCCGAGCGCTTGCTTGGTAATGTCGATCAGCATAACACCTGCCATCAGGGGCCATCCCCCGATGGACGCTGGGCGAAATTTCTGGACTCGTGACAACCGGAACCCCGGGTGAGACCGTCCAATCGAAGACGGCTGCCTGATGGGGGTTAGGACTTGGTCCCTGGTTACCGTGAAGTACGCCAGCTCGGCGCCGGCCGCACCGGCCGCGTGTTCCTCGCCACCTACCAGCAGACCGGCGCCTACGTCGCGATCAAATACCTGAACGCCACGCTGCGCCGGGACGCCGAGTTCATGGACCGCTACCGGACGGACACCCACGAACTCGTCGAGATCGACGACCCGAACGTGGTCAAGCTCTACGAGTACGTCGAGACGCAGAGCAGGGCCGCCATCGTCATGGAGCTGGTGGACGGCGTCACGCTGCGCGCCCTGCTGGCCGAGCACCACAGGATCAGCGCCGAGGCGGCCCTGGCCGTGGTGAAGAGCACGCTGCTGGCCCTGGCCGCCGCCCACGAGCGGGGCGTGCCGCACCGCGACGTCAAGCCGGACAACATCCTCGTCCAGGCCGACGGCACCACCAAACTGGCGGACTTCGGCGTCGTGGTGCACGCCGAGGAGCCGGGCGTGCCCGCCGGCAGTCCCGAGTACATGGCGCCCGAACTGTGGACCCAGGGCAGGACGGGCCCGCCCGCGGACGTGTACGCGGCCGCGTGCGTCCTGTTCGAGGCGGCCAGGGGGCGGCCCCCCTACCGGGCGTACAAGGAGGGCGGGGACGGCGGGCTCGACGTGCCCGCGCTGCGCGACAAGCACCTGGTGGAGCCGGTGCCCGTGGAGGTCGCCCCCGACACGCTGCGCGACCTGCTCAGGCGAGGGCTCGCCAAGGACCCCGCGCTCCGGTACGCCTCCGCCCGGCAGTTCGCGGCGGAACTGGAGGAGGACGCCGTCGCCGCGTACGGCCCCGACTGGGAGAAGCGCGGGCGCCGCCACCTCGCTGAACTGGCCACGCTGCTCGCCCTCCGCTTCCCGCTGGCCAGGACCGACCCCGCCGCGACGGCCGCCTCCCGCATCCGCGACCGCATGCCGAGGGTGCCCCGGCTGCCTCCGCACCTGTGGGTGGCCGGCGCGACGGTGGTCGCCGTGTCGATCTCGCTCATGATGTCGGGCGGACGGCTGCCCTCCGGACCGGGGGCGATCCTCATGCCGCCGCCCGAGACGCAGAGCGCGCCGGAACCGACCCAGGCCGACGCCGGCACACCCGGCCCGACCAGGACGGCCGCCACACCCCGGCGCACGGCCGCCGAGCCGGCGCGCACGCCTCCCGCGCGCAGCGCCTCACGGTCCCTCCCCGCCGTCCGGCGGCCCTCCGCCCCGGCCCTCACCGTCCAGGCGGTCGGCATCGTGCGGTGGAGCGGCACGGCCGGCGCTATCAGGGTGGCGGCGAACGGCACCGGGCCCGTGCGGCTGCGGATCTCGTACACGCGGAGGGACGGGGACTCCGGCGCGGCCAGGACGGTCCGCCAGGAGCTGCGCACCCTGCGCGGCCGGACCGCCTACGCCAGCGCCGTCACGCACGATCCCGGGGGCGTGGCGTGCGGGCGCCGGGCGTACGTCGGGATCCTCGTCATGACGGAACCGGCGGCGGACAACGGGCCGCAGGTGAGCGAGGTGCTCGTGGACGGCCCCTCCTGCGCCGCCCCGACGCCGACCTCGTCCGGGCCCACCGTCCCGACGCCCACCGATGAGCCGACCGCCTCGGCCCGCACCACCCCCGCCCCCTCCCCGGCCCGCACCACCTCGTCCCCGCCCGCCCGCATCGCGTCGCCGACCTCCACCACCGACGGATCCTCGCGCCTCGCGCCACCACATCCGGTCACGAGCCTCACTCCCGCCCCCGACCACGACGCCGCCACTTCCGCCATGGAGCCCGGCGTGACGCCACCTCCCGCCGCCGGCCCCGACGCGGCATCGTCCACCTCGCCGCCGCTCGCCCAGGAAGATTCCGCGCTGTCGCCGGAGGACCTCACCGCACGCCGCCGTGGCGATCCCGTACGCTTCAGCGACGACCGTCACGGGCCCGGCGGGCGAGGTCTTGTGGGGGTACCAAGCGTGCGCTAGCTTGGCTAGCGATGAGCGGTGACACCTGTGCCCACCGGGCCGCCCACGGCGAACTGGTCATCCAGCGCTGCACCGGCTGCGACCACCGCGGCCACCTCCCGGAACCGGCCTGCCCCAGATGCGGCGGCCGGGCCTTCCGCGCCGAGCCGGTCTCCGGCGAGGGCGTGGTGCACACGTTCACGATCGTGCACCGCTCCTTCGCCCCCGGCTACCAGGGGCGCGAGCCCTACGCCGCGGCCTGGGTGGACCTGCGGGAAGGCCCCAGGGCGTTCGGGCACGTGGTGGGGTGCGCACCGGAAGAGGTACGCGTCGGCATGCCGGTACGCGTGACGTTCATAGACGATCTCCCCCATTGGAGGCCCGCGTGAAGCTGGGCAACGTGCTGATTCCCGTCGCCGACCTGGACGAGGCGATCGCCTTCTACGGGCTGCCGGTGAAGTTCCGCGACGGCGACAGGTTCGCGGCGCTCGACGGGGGCGGGGTCACCGTGGCGCTGGCCGGGCCCGCCGAGCACGTCACCGCCTCGGCCGCGCCGTCGTACAAGGTGGACGACGTGGCGCGGGTCGTGCGGGAGATGGAGGGACGCGGCGCCGAGGTGGTGCGGGCGCCGGAGGACGGGCCGCACGAGAGGCGGGCCGTGCTGCGCGATCCCTCAGGCAACGTCTTCGTGCTCTATTCGCCCCTCTGATGTGGAGGCACCCTCGATGGCACGATCACCCTACGGCAACTACGGCCACGCGGTCCTGACCGCGGGAGCGCTGCGCACGCCCGACACGGTGGCGCTGACGTACTGCGGCGAGCGGAGCTTCACCTACGACGAGCTCAACAGGAGCGTCAACCGCCGCGCGAACGCCCTGATCGCCGCCGGGATCACGCCGGGGCGGCGGGTGGCGGTGCTGCTCAACGAGACGTTGCGGGTGGCCGAGGTCTACCTCGCGCAGGCCAAGATCGGGGCGGTGACGGCGGCGCTGAACCCGTACTGGCCGGTGGAGACGGTGCGGGACGTGGTGGCCGCCTCGGGCTGCACGGCGCTGGTGCACGACGCGACGGTCGAGGGAGCGGTCGAGCAGATCAGGGGCGAGCTGCCGGCGGTGACCGCGTGGATCGACGTACGCGAGCCGGCGGAGGGTTCGGACGCCGAGCCGCCGCTCGGCGGGTTCCACGACGATCCGCTGGCGCTCTACTACACCTCGGGGACGACAGGGCTGCCCAAGGCCGTCGTGCACACGCACGCGTCGTCGCTGGCCACGGCGCGGATCTGGCTGGACGTGCCGCGCGGGCCCGACGCGGTGTTCGGCACGGGCGCGATCATCTGGGGCATCGGCTTCCCCGCCATCGCCGGGCCCGCCCTGTACGCCGGGATGCGGCTGGTGCTGGAGCAGGACTGGGGCCCGGCGAACTTCCTGCGCGCCGTCCCCCGCGAACGGGTCACGCACGTGTCGCAGATCCCCTCGTTCTACGCGGCCCTGCTGGGCTCGCCCGACCACGAGGGCGTGGACCTGTCATCCATCCGGGTGATCATGCTGGGCGGGGAGCCGCTGACCGCGACCATGCTCGACCGGATCAGGGCCAGGCTGCCGCAGGCGGCGGTGTTCTCGTACTACGGCCAGACCGAGGCGCCGTACACGTGCATGGGGCGGGTGGACGACGGCTCGATCCCGCTCGGATCGTCAGGGCGCGCCCGCACGGGCAACGCGGTGCGGATCACGAACCAGCGCGGCCACCGCGTGACCGGCGAGGTCGGCGAGATCAACCTGGCCGGGCCGCACCGGATGGCCGGTTACGACGGCCTGCCGGACCGCACGGCGGAGGTGCTGCGCGGCGAGTGGTACGTCGGGGGCGACCTCGGGACGCTCTCGGCCGACGGCGTGCTGCGCGTGCTCGGCCGGCGGGAGGACGCGATCATCAAGGGTGGCGTCTGGACGCAGCCGGCCGTGATCGAGGAGGCCGTTTCCGCCCTCGACGGCGTGGCCGAGGCGGGCGCGGTGGGCGTGCCGGAGGGCGCGGCGGACCAGCGGGTCCTGCTGGCCGTCGTGCCGCGCGCCGGGCACTCGCTGGACCCCTCCAAGATCGCGCTGTCGCTGGCCGGCACGCTCCCCGCCCACCAGCGCCCCGACCACATCGTGGTGGCCACCGCGCTCCCGCACGCGCAGGACGCCTCCGGCGGCCCCGGCAAGCTGCTGCGCGGGAAGATCCGCGAGCTGTACGGGTGAGCGCGTACGAGCACGAGGTCAAGGCGCTGCTGCGCGAGGCGGGAGTGCCGGTCCCGCGCGGGGTGGTGGTGCGTGACGGCGACTTCGGCCCGGCCGGCGAGCTGGCCGAACCGCTGGTGCTGAAGGCGTTCGGGCCGGGGCTGGTGCACAAGTCCGAGGCCGGGGCCGTGGCGCTGGGCCTGCGGCACGGCGAGCTCGCGGCGTCGGCCGCCGCGATGGCCTCCCGGCTGGACGTCGCCGGGTTCCTCGTGGAGGAGCGGGCGCGGGCCGGGGTCGAGCTCATCGTGGGTCTGGTGCGCGACCCGGGGTTCGGGCCGGTGGTGCTGGCGGGTCTCGGCGGAGTGTGGGCGGAGGCGCTGGGTGACACGGCGCTGCGGCTCTGCCCGATCACGGAGGAGGACGCCCGGAGCATGCTGGCCTCGCTGCGCGGGGCCGCGCTCCTGCGCGGGTGGCGCGGCGGCCCGCCGGTGGACGTGGACGCGCTGGTCAAGCTGCTCGCGACGGTCGCCGGGCCCGGCGGGCTGTGGGAGCGGCTGGAGCTGGGCGAGTTCGAGCTGAACCCGGTCATCGCGGGACCGTCGGGCGTGGTGGCCGTCGACGCCCGCCACCTGCCCGCCGCGGCTCCCGCGCGGGCGGCGGCGGGACCGCCCGCGGACTTCCTGCCGCTCTTCGAGCCCCGGGCGGTGGCGGTCGCCGGCGCGTCCGCGACCCGGCCGAACTTCGGCAACATGTTCCTCGGCTTCTACCGCGAGGCGGGTGTCCCGCTGGTGGCGGTGCACCCCGAGGCGGACGAGGTGTCGGGCGTGCCGGCCGTACGCTCCCCCGCGCTGGCGGAGGTGGACTACGCGCTGGTCGCCGTGCCGGCCGGGCGGTGCGCCGACGTGGTGCGGCAGGCGGCGGGGATCCCGTTCGTGCAGGTGATGAGCGGCGGGTTCGGGGAGGCCGGGCAGCACGGGCTGGAGCGGGAGCTGGTCGCGGCGGCCCGGGCGGCGGGCACGCGGCTGCTGGGGCCCAACTGCATGGGCGTCTACTGCCCGCGGGGCCGGCAGACCTTCGTCGGCGGCGGGCTCGGGCCCGCGGGATCCGTGGCCCTGATCTCGCAGAGCGGCGGCCTGGCGGGCGAGGTGATCAAGGTCGGGGAACGGCGCGGGCTGGCGTTCAGCCGGGTCGCCACGGTCGGCAACGCGGCCGACGTGACCCCGGCCGAGCTGCTGCGCTGGCTCTCCGGCGACGAGGAGACGCGCGCGGTCGGGCTGTACCTGGAGGATCCGCGCGGCGGGCGGGAGCTGTACGAGGCGCTGCGCGCGACGCGCCTGCCCGTGGTGCTGCTCGTCGGCGGGCGCAGCGGGCAGGGTCGGCGCGCGGCGGCCTCCCATACGGGCGGCATGGTGAGCGACCGGCGGATCTGGGAGGCGGTGGCCGAGCAGGCGGGCGTGGCGCTGGTGTCCGGCCAGGACGACCTGATCGGGGTCCTGGCGTATTTCCAGGCGCACGGCTCGCGGGTCACCTCCGGGGACGGCGTGCTGGTGGTGGGGCCGAGCGGGGGCGCGAGCGTGCTGGCCGCCGACGCGTTCGACGGCGCGGGCGTGCGGCTCGACCCGCTGCCTGACGACGCGCTCGACGCGCTGCGCGGGCTCGGGGTGGCCGCGGCGGGCAATCCGCTCGAGGTGCCCGTCGGGCCGCTCGGGCGTGCCGGGCTCGTGCCCGAGGTGATCACCACGATCCTGTCGCGGCGGCCGTACCGGGACGTCGTGGCGCACGTCAACGTGCAGGCCTTCTTCACGTACGGCGACGCGGCGGAACCCCTCTACGCCTACGCCGGGGCGGTCGCGGGAGCCCAGGACTCGCTGCCGGGCACCCGGATCACCCTCGTCACCAGGAACGGCGACTGCGCCCCCGAGGGCGTCGAGGACGAAGTGCGACGGATCGCGGCGGCTGCGGGTGTCCCCGTCTACCGCTCCATGGAGGCGGCCGCGGCGGCCGTCGCCGGAGGAGGACGTCATGAGGTTGCTTGACGGCAGGGTCGCGCTGATCACGGGCGGGGCCCGCGGCATGGGGGCGGCGCACGTGCGGCTCTTCCTGGAGGAGGGCGCGCGGGTGGTGTTCGGCGACGTGCTGGACGACGAGGGCAAGGCGCTGGCGGAGGAGACGGGCGCGGTCTATGTCCGGCACGACGTGACGAGCGCGCGGGAGTGGGAGCGCGCGGTGTCGATGACCACCGATCTGTACGGCAAGCTCGACGTTCTGGTCAACAACGCAGGGATCCTGAAATATCGGCGCATCCACGAGATGTCACCCGAGGACTTCGACCAGGTGATCGGCGTCAACCTCAAGGGGTCCTGGCTCGGGATCAAGTCGGTGATCGACCCCATGAAGGCGGCCGGGCGCGGCGCCATCGTGAACATCTCCTCGATCGAGGGCTTCATCGGCGCCGAGGGGCTGTCGGCGTACTCGGCCTCGAAGTTCGGGCTGCGCGGGATCACCAAGTCGGCGGCGCGGGAGCTGGCCAGATTCAAGATCCGGGTCAACTCGGTGCATCCTGGCGCGATCAACACCGCGATGGCCATGGACCCCGACATGGCGAACGAGGTGGACGCGGACACCTTCGTGAAGTCCATGGTCATCAAGCGGTTCGCCAAGCCGGTCGAGGTGTCGCACGTGGTGGCGTTCCTGGCCTCCGACCGGTCGAGCTACTGCACCGGCAGCGAGTTCACGGTGGACGGAGGGCTGCTGACCGGGGCGGGATACTAAGATCTCACCCCAAGGTAGATCTTTTGGGTTTAAACCACCTGGATCGGACATTTCTGGCAGCATCCTGACCTGCGGTTCTTTCCCAAGAAGAGTCGACTCTCTCTTGGGGCGTGCTTGACCTGGGGTTACCAAACGGTAACCTCGCTCATCGCAGAAGATGACAAGCCGCCGGTTTCATCACACCAGTCACAGGGCGTCCCTTACCCAGATTTGTGTGGACAAACCGGTCTTGCCCGGAAGGTTTCCCCACGCCTCCATGACGCCAGAGATGCAGAAGTTCATCGAGCTGCTCGAGCGCCAGCTCGGCTACTCGGAGAAGGCCGGCGCGTACACCAAGTTCGGCTCCTGGTACGGCAAGAACGTCGAGTTCGACGCCGACTACACCTCCGCCCCATGGTGCGACATGATGCTGTCCTGGGCGGCGCACAAGCTCGGCTACGAGGAGTGGATCGGCCAGTTCGCCTGGACGGTCGCCCACGCCAAGTGGTTCAAGGAGCAGGGCGCGTGGGGGAAGAAGCCCAAGCCCGGCGCGATCGTCTTCTACGACTGGAGCGGATCCAACAAGATCAGCAGGATCGACCACGTCGGCGTCGTGACGCGGGTCGAGGGCGACACGATCCACACGATCGAGGGCAACATCGACGGCGGCGTCGCCAAGCGCAAGGAACGCGACACGAGCAAGGTCGTCGGCTACGGCTACCCGGAGGAGATCAAGGCCCGCCTGGACGAGGAGGCCGCCCAGCAGGCCAAGGAGGCCAGGAAGAAGGCCGAGGAGCGGGCGGAGGAGCCGTCGAGGCCCGGCAACGACGTCGGCCTGCTCGAGCTTCCCGCGGACGAGGCGCTGTCCGGCATGATCCCCCGCGCCAAACGCGACGAGCCCGCCCGCGCCCCTCACTCCGGCGGCCGCGACGCCGACGCACCCGCCTCCGCTCCGTCGAAGAAGGCCGAGCAGGAGGCCACGGTCCACGCCTCCGCGAGCGCCACCGGCAAGGAGCCCGCCAAGAAGGCCAAGCACGCCAAGCCGTCCACCGCCGACACCACGGCCGCGACCGCCGACCCGGTCCCCACCCACATCGACGCCGCGGCCACCGCCCCGATGCCCGCCGTATCGACGCCGACGCTGGTCGGCTCGGCGCTGGTGGCCGCGCTGGCGCTGCTCGCCGTCGCCAAGACCCGCCGGATGCGGGCCGCCGCGTCCGCCGCGTCCGCCGCGTCTTCCGGGGCCGGCACGGGCGCCCGCCCGGCCCGCTCGAACGCCGGCCGCCGCCGCCGCAACGCCGCCCCCGCGCCCCGGCGCCGGCTCGCCACCCGGCCCTTCGACCTCGCCACCGACGCCCCCGAACTCCGCACCACGGACACCGCCGTCCTCCGCTCCCCGCGCCACGCCGCGGCGCTCCGCTCCGCCCGGGACACCTCCGACGCCACCGTGCTCCGCTCCCCCCGGCAGTCCGGCGACACCACCGTGCTCCGATCGCCGGACGCCGCCGAACTCCACCCCTCTCACCGCCGCGCGAGTGCAGGGGACCGCCGCGCGGCGGGCACCGGTCCCTTCGCGCCCGCCTTCGACGACACGGCTCCCGCCGAGACAGGGCCGCTGGAGATCGTCCTCGACACCGGCCCGCTCGATCGCGTCGTGGACACAGGACCGTTCGAACGCATCGTCATCCCCGGCGCGTCGAGCAGCTTCGACGCCTTCGCCCCCACCCGCGCCACCGGCTCGGACGCCTTCGGCCCGCTAATCACCGTCGACCACCCCTCCGGAGCATCCGGCCCGCTCGCCAGCCCCACCGCCGACGGCTGGTTCCCCGGTAGCCGGCCGGACGCTCCTTCCCGAAGCGGCAGGCCGGGCCGCACCTCCGGCGACAGACCGGACCGTGCCTCCGGCGGCGTGCCTGGCCGTGCCTCCGGCGGGGTGCCTGGCCGTGCCTCCGGCGGCCCCTATCGCGGACGGCGGCGGCGGCACGAACGGCTGGCCGAAGAGCCCGCGTTCGCGTCCGACCTGCCGTCGCGCGGCCGCCGCCACCGCCGCGCCCAGCCGGGCTCGCCTGACGCCCGAGGGCCTCGCCCCGGCAACGCGCCGCAACCCGCCGGAGCACCGTACGCCGGCCGCCAGGAGCCAGCACAGCCCGCGGGACGCGCGCAGTCCAGGCGGTCCGGCGAGGGGCGCGGTGCCGAGGGGTTCGTCCAGGACCTCCCGCTGCAGGGCCGCAGGCACCGCAGGACGACCCGCCCCGACGGCGGCCGCCAGCTCGCCGGCGCGGCCACCACCCGGCCAGGAAAGGGACGCCACCGCGCCTGACCGGCATCCCGGCTCGTCCCGAGGGACGCCACCGCGCCTGACCGGCATCCCGGCCGTGCCGGCCGCGACGCCACCGCGCCCGACCGGCGACCCGCCGGCCTCGCCCCACCACGCCCGGCCGGCCCAGAACCCTTGGGCGCGATGCCGAGGGCGTTCGGAGGGGCGCTCTAGCCGAGCCCGTGCTCGGCGGCGAAGGCGGCCAGCCGGGAGACGGCGTCCCGTCCGCGCGTCCACGGCCGTACGATGAGCCGTTCCACGCCCAGCGCCTCCCACGCGGCCACCTCGTCGGGGGAGGCCGGCGCGTGGGCGTGCACCGTCACGGGAACCCCAGGCCCGAGCCGGTCGAGCTGCGGCCTGATCGACTCGATCGTGTGCGGCATGCTGATCCACCCGTCGCAGAGCCGGGCCGCCCTGCGCAGCGCGGCGGGCGACTCCCCGCCCGCCAGCAGGGGCAGCCGCCGCTGCACCGGCTTGGGCTCGAACGCGACCTCGGGGAACGAGTAGAACCTCCCGGAATGGGCCACCACCGGCTCGCTCCAGAGCCGCCTGACCACCTCGATCGCCTCGTCCAGCCGCGCCCCGCGCGTGCCGAACGGGATGCCCGCCGCCTCCCACTCCCCCCGGTACCAGCCCGCGCCGACCCCGCAGATGGCCCGTCCCGACGAGACGACGTCCAGCGTGGCGAACGCGCGGGCCGACACGAAGGGGTGGCGCAGAGCGAGGAGCTGCACCGCTGTGCCGAGCCTGACGCGGGTGGTGAAGGCGGCGAGCCAGCACAGGTACGCCGGCGCGTCGAACAGCGGCGTGCCGGGCTTGATCCCCGGGCCGGTGGCGCCCGGGTACGCGGCGAGCGACAGGTCGGTGGTGAACACCAGGTGCTCGGGCAGCCACACCGACTCGAACCCCAGCTCGTCCGCGGCCACCGCCACGTCCTTCCACGCGGCGGGATGCAGCAGCCCGAGCGGCACGCCGAACTTCACGGATACCGTCCAGGGCCGCCGTTGGCGATGGCGGCGCGCAGGCGTTCGCGGTGAGCGGCCGCGGTGCCGTACGCGGACGAGAGCGACCAGGCCCGCGCGAGCCAGAACCGCAGATCCAGCTCCTCGGTGTACCCGATCGCGCCGTGCACCTGCAGCGCCACCCGCGCCGCGAGGCCGGCGGCCTCCCCCGCGGCGGCCTTGGCGGCGCTGACGTCCCGTCCGGCGCTGGGCAGCGGCCGGCTCCGGGGCCCGCCCACCGACAGGGCCGCCCGGTGTACGAGGGGCGCGGCGAACTCGACGGCCACGGCGACGTCCGCGAGCTGGTGCTTGACCGCCTGGAACGACCCGACGGCCGCCCCGAACTGCGTCCTGGCCCGCGCGTACGCGACGGTGACCGCGAGCAGCTCCCTGGCGACCCCGATGAGCTGCGCCGCCGTGGCGGCGGTGGCCGCGAGCACCGCCGGCCCGGCGGCCGCGCCCAGGTCCTCGGACGCGTCGAAGCCCACCTCGAACAGCGGCCGGCACGGATCGACGCCGTGGCGGGGGGCGAGGCGTACGGACTCCTTGCGGACCAGGTGCCAGCCGCCCGCCCGCGCCACCACCAGAAGGTCGGCCAGGTCGGCGTCCGGCGCGTACGCCTGCCCCGGCGGCAGCACGCTCACGCACACCGCGCCGGAGGCCAGCCCGGGAAGGCTCGCCGGCAGGTACGCCGCCGCCACGGCGGTCTCGACGACCGGCCCCGGCAGGCATGCCCGCCCGGTCTCCTCCAGCGCCGGCAGGAGGTCGGCCGGTGACAACCCCAGGCCGCCGGACCCGGGGGGCAGCAGCGATCCGAACAAGCCCAGGCCGGCGAGCTGCTTCCAGGCGGGCCGCCGCTCGGTGCGCAGTGCGGCAGGTGGGCAGTGGGCCCGCAGTACGTCGCGCACGGTCGCGCCCAGGGCGAGCTGGTCGGGGGTGAAGCCGAAGTTCACGGCCGCCGCACCCCCGCCCTGGGCAGCCCGAGGACGCGTTCGGCGATGATGGTGCGCTGGATCTCGTTCGTGCCCGCGTAGATCGGGCCCGCCAGCGCGAAGAGGAAGCCGTCCAGCCAGGCCGTGTCTCCCGCCCGGTCTCCGAGCAGTTCCATGGCGAGGGCGTGCATGCGCAGGTCAAGCTCGGACCAGAACACCTTGCCCATGCTGGCCTCGGGCCCGAGCTCCTCGCCGGTCATGAGCCGGAGCGCGGTGGCGTACGTGTGCAGCCGGTACGCCTCCGCGTCGGCCCAGCAGCGGGCGGCCCGGTCGGCGAGGGCCGGGCCGGCGTCGCGGGCGAGCTCGACGAGCCGGTCGGCGGTGGCGAGGAAGCGTCCCGGGCTGCGCAGGGTCAGGCCGCGTTCTGACGAGGTGGTGGCCATCGCGATCCGCCATCCGTCGCCCGGCTCGCCGACCACCATCGGCTCCGGCACGAACACCCCGTCGAAGCGCAGCTCCGCGAACCCGGGCAGCCCGTCGAGCTGCGCGATCGGCCGGACGGCGACGTCGTCCATGGGGAACATGACGTACGTGAGGCCGTGGTGGCGCGTGCCGGAGGTGCGGAAGAGGCCGAACCCGTGGGTGGCGAAGGCGGCGCGCGAGCTCCACGTCTTGTGGCCGTACAGCCGCCAGCCGCCGGGCGCGGGCTCGGCCCTGGAGGTCAGCGCGGCCAGGTCGCTGCCCGCCTCCGGCTCCGACCAGGCCTGCGCCCACACGTCGTCGCCCCTGGCCATCCGCGGCAGCCAGCGGTCGCGTTGTTCCGGGGTGCCGAACCTCATGAGCGACGGCGCCAGCAGGAAGATGCCGTTCTGCGTCACCCGGGCGGGGGCGCCGGCGGCCCAGTACTCCTCCTCGAAGATCAGCCACTCGATGAGGGAGGCGCCGCGCCCGCCGTGGTGCTCGGGCCAGGAGACGACGGACAGCCGCGCGCCGGCCAGCAGCGCCTCCCAGGCGCGGTGCGCCGCGAAGCCCTCCGCGGTGTCCATGGGCGGGAGCGGTCGCGGCACGTGCGCGCGCAGCCAGTCACGAACCTCGGCTCGGAAGTCCCGCTCGGCCGGGGAGAAGTCGAGATCCACGCGACCAACCTAGCGCACGCTTGGTCTGCGCGCCATGGGATCCGGCACCGGAGCGGCCGCACCGGCACGCGCGAACGTCTCCGCCACGACCCCCCGTGCTCGGATCCGAGCACGGGGATATCCGCGAACGCCCCGGGCATGCTGTCCGGCATGTGCCATTCCACCGACAGCAGACCGCCCGCCCCGCCCGTCCAGGGGGAGGTGGCCGCACACGAGCTGATCGCGCTGACCGCCGCCGACGGCAACCGTTTCCTCGCCTACCGGGCCGAGCCCGCCGAGCCCAACGGCCGCAGCGTGGTGATCCTGCCCGACGTACGCGGCCTGCACCCCTTCTACCGCGACCTCGCCGTGCGCTTCGCCGAGGCGGGATTCCCCACGATCGCGATCGACTACTTCGGCCGTACGGCGGGCCGCGGCGATCGCGGCGACGACTTCGACTTCATGCCGCACGTCAACCAGCTCACCCCCGAGGGGATCAGAGCCGACGCGAGGGCGGCGGCCGAGGCGCTGTCGGGCGGAGGGCCGGTGTTCACGGTGGGCTTCTGCATGGGCGGCTCCCAGTCGTGGCGGCTGGCCGCCGAGGGCAACGGCCTGTCCGGCGGCATCGGCTTCTACGGCGCGCTGCGCTTCATCGAGCCGCCGCGGTCAGGCCCGGGAGCGCCGCTCCTCCTGCTCAGAGGCGGGGCCGACGCGGTTTCGACGCCGGAGGAGTTCGAGGCGTACGAAGCCGCTCTCGACCAGGTGGGCACGGAGCACGAGACGCACGTCTACGACGGCGCGCCGCACTCGTTCTTCGACCGCGCCTACGGCGAGTGGGCCGAGGCGTGCCAGGACGCCTGGAGGCGCATCCTGTCCTTCACCGAACGCCACGCTCAGCCCAGATAGGCGGCCCTGACGACCGGGTCCTGCCTGATCTCGGCGGGCGTGCCGTTGTGGCGAGCGTGAACTCGCCTGGGAGGATGTCAACGGGTCCCCGAGCAACCGCTTGCTCACCATCTTGGCGCCGGGTTACCGTTTGGCGCATGCTGATGCGCGCGGCCGTCCTGACCAGGTTCCACGCCCCCATGGAGATCCGCGAGGTCGAGATCGCCGACCCCGGCCCCGGCGAGGCACGCGTGCGCGTCATGGCGTCCGGCGTGTGCGGCTCCGACCTCAAGGCCATCGACGGCAAGAGCCCCGTGGCGAGCCGGCCACCGTTCATCCTCGGACACGAAAGCGCCGGAGTGGTGGAGAGCGTCGGCACGGGCGTGACCACCGTCAAGCCCGGCGACCACGTCATCATCGCCATGAACGGCCCCTGCGGCCGGTGCCGCCCGTGCGGCGCGGGCCGGTTCCACCTGTGCTCCGGCCCGGCCAGGCTCCCCACTGTCATGGGCGGCCCGCCGCGCGTCACCCTCGACGGGCAGGAGACCCGCCGCTTCATCGGCATCGGCTCGTTCGCCGAGTACACCGTCGTCTCCGAGGCGATGTGCGTACGGATCACCGCCGACGCGTCCTTCGCCGCCATGTGCCTGCTGGCCTGCGGAGTCGTCACCGGCGTCGGCGCCGTCACGAACGTCGCCAAGGTGCCCCCCGGCGCCACCGTCCTCGTCGTGGGCTGCGGCGGCGTCGGACTCAACGTCATCCAGGGGGCGGTGCTCGCGGGCGCCACCACGATCGTCGCCGCCGACACGGCCGAACCGAAACTCAAGCTGGCCGAACGCTTCGGCGCCACCCACACCCTCCTCGCCGCGGACCTGCCCCGGCAAGTGGGCGAACTCGTGAAGGGTGGCGTCGACTACGCCTTCGACGCCACCGGCGCGCCCGGGGTGCTCTCCCGTGCTTTCGCCGCCACCCGTGCCGGCGGGACGGCGGTCATGGTCGGCAGCCCGCCCCAGGGCCACCACGCCGAGGTGGACACCGGCCTGCTGTTCGCCTCCCGCCGCCTCATGGGCACCCAGGGCGGAGACTCCGCACCGCACCGCGACCTGCCCATGCTGGCGGCGCAGTACCTCCGGGGCCGCCTCGACCTCGACGGCCTCATCACGGAACGCCTGCCCCTCGACCAGATCAACGAAGCCGTGAACCACGTCCGCCAGGGCACCGTCGCCCGCACGGTCATCACCTTCTGACGGCCGCCCGGCCGCGGTGCCCCGCGGGTCGTCTCAGTCCTCGTCGGAGAAGGCGCGGTAGTCGCGCAGCTCACGGCGCGCCTGGTGCCGGCTGCGACGGCGCTCCTCGCGACGGAAGTAGTACCACTCCCGGTTCCCACCCTTGGTTTCGCGGACGAGCACGTGGTAGCCGGGGGCGCCCCAGTAACAGCCGCCCCGGCGCCAGTTCGCGCTGTCGGCGGTGATCTCGTCCGGCAGCGTGCACGGCCCGAAACGATGATCATGCACGGGCACGCCGGTCATCGGCGGCGCGTCGGCCATCCGCACCCACCAGGGCCGGGTCTTGTCGGTCTTGCTCATACGGTCACCTTTCGGCTCCGTGACGCCCCGGGTTGGGGCCGTCGCTAGACCGGGTGCACCGTGATCACCTCCGACTTCGCATACAACAAAAGGGACCGAAGCGACAACGCCGCCCAGAGACCCTGATCCACACTACCCACGGACCGCGGCGGGTGGCGGGTTTCGGTCAGGCCATTCGGGGTGAGTCCGGCGCGACAACGCTTGCCCCGCACGTTTACTCGGATGCCCACGAGAAGGCACCCAACCCTTCGTCCCAGCTGGGCACATTGCAATTGATCACGCTGATACGCGAGGCTGCAGCAGCGCGAGTGTCCGCTTCCCGCGCTGCTCCGGCGCCTGCCTGGCCTGCGCTTGGCGGTGGCACCCGAGGAGGTGCCGATGCGTTCGGACATGAGCATCCATAGACTTCTCGTGAAGATCAGAGGAGGCGGAATGTCCTATCCCGAGCCCCGATACTTCGGCGAGGCCGGCGAGCACAGCGGCACTTTCCAGCTGGCCGGCCGGGAGCCCGACCTGTCCATGGGGGTGGGGGGCACGCAGGTGCACTACCTCGCGACGGGCGGCTCCACGAACGGAGCGTACGGCCTCTACCGGTGGGAGATGGGCCCGCGCCCGAGCGGCCCCGATCCGCACTTCCACCGGACCATGACCGAGTCGTTCTACGTGTTGTCGGGCACGATCCGCCTCTACAACGGCGAGGAGTGGGCCGACGGCAAGCCGGGTGACTTCCTGTTCCTGCCCGAGGGCGGTGTGCACGCTTTCAAGAACGAGTCGGGCGAACCGGCCTCGATGTTGATCCTGTTCACGCCGGGCGCCCCCCGCGAGGCGTACTTCGAGGAGCTCGCCGACATCGCCACCACCGGCCGGCAGCTGAGCCCGGAGGAGTGGACGGAGCTGTACCTGCGCCACGACCAGTACATGGTCTGACTTCGACGCCCCGGTCGAGGTGCGGCAAAACCGCTGGAACGATGGGTGACCGATCTCTTACCGTGTGTTACTGACACCACGGGGAGGAGAGACGGTGCACATGAAGAACGTCACCATGGCCGGGGCGCTCACCGGGCTGGTCATGACCGGGATGCAGGCCCAGTCCGCCGTGGCGGGAGACGTCCACGACTTCGGCGCCCTGGGCGTGGTCATCTGGAGCGAACCCAGGGCCGGTTCCGGCCGTGCCGGGATCGGCTACGCCGGCCAGGGGTTCGAGTCGGACCGGTCGGCCGAGTACGGCCTCTACCGCTGCGACTTCTTCGAGAGCACCCTGTGGCACCACGGCCGCAACATGGCGACCGGCGTCGTCGGCTGGGTTCCCGCCTGCAACCTGACCGACTCCGACTGACCAGGAGTCCTCACACGCCGGCCTTGACGGGCTCGCGGCGCGGCGCGGCCGGGGCCTCGTCCTCCTCGTGGCCCTCGACCGACAGATTGGGCAGGATGCGGTCGAGCCAGCGCGGGCACCACCAGTTGAGCCGCCCCAGCAGCACCATGGTGGCGGGCACGAGGAAGCCCCTGATGATCGTGGCGTCCACCGCGATGGCCACCGCCAGCCCGACTCCGAACGTCTTGACCATCGGATCCGGGTACGCGATGAACGCCACGAACACCGCCACCATGATGAGGGCGGCCGACGTGATGACGCGGCCCGTCGACCCGAGTCCCTGCGCCACCGACCGCGCGTTGCCCCGGTGCCGGTGGTACGCCTGCCGCACCGCCGTCAGCAGGAACACCTCGTAGTCCATCGACAGCCCGAACAGCACCGCGAACAGCATCAGCGGCACGTAGCTCTCGATCGGCACCGAGAAGAAGATGGTCTGCACGTACGACGAACTGGCCGGCGGGTCCATGCCCACCAGCCCGCTGCCCACCCCGATGGAGAACACCAGCGCCAGCGCCCCGAACGCGGCCCCGAGCGAGACGAGGTTCATCACCGCGGCCTTGATCGCGACGATGGGCGCGCGGAAGGCGAGCAGCAGGAGCAGCGCGCTCAGCAGCACGACCACGCCGATGACCAGCGGGGTGCGCTCGGCCATGCGGTCTCCCGCGTCGGTGAGCCCCGCGACCTTCCCGCCGACATGCACCTGCACGCCCGGCAGCGCGAGTTCCCTGATGTCCCTGACCACGTCGGCGGCCCGGGGGTCGCTCGGGGCGTAGTCGGTGACGACCTGGAGCAGGACCGACCGGCCCGAGGTGTTGACCTTGGGCTCGGCCACGTGTGCGGTGCCTTCGACGTCGTCGATCGCGCGGGTGAGGTGGTCGACGATCGGGTCGCCCGGGTCGGCGACCTTCGAGGGCAGCGTGGCGACCACGATCAGCGGCCCGTTGGCGCCGGGCCCGAAGCCGGTGGCCGTCAGCTCGTACGCCCGCCGCGACTCGGAGCCCTGGGTGCCGTATCCCTCGTCGAGGGGCCCGAGCTTCAGTGCCAGCGCGGGCGCGGCCAGCGCTCCCAGCACGAGGGCGCTGGCGAACAACACCCGCCACGGGCGGCGGGCGACCCACGAGCCGAGCCGTGCCCATCCGGCGCCGGACCCGCCGGCGCCCTTCAGGAACGGCACCTTGAGCGCGTTGACGCGGTGGCCGAGCAGCCCGAGCAGTGCGGGGACGAGCGTGACGGAGGTCAGCACGGCGGCGACGACGGAGATGCCGGTGACCCAGCCGAGCGTGGCCAGCAGCGGGAAGCCGGCCAGCATCAGCGCGCTCAACGCGATGATCACGGTGCCGCCGGCGAAGACGACGGCTCCTCCCGAGCTCGACACGGTGCGGCGTACGGACTCCACGACCGGCACCCCGTCGGCCAGCAGCCGGCGGTGGCGGGACAGCAGGAACAGCGCGTAGTCGATGCCCACGCCGAGCCCGATCATCGTGGCCATGATGCCGGCCTGCTTGGGCATGTCGACCACCCACCCGAGCAGGCCGATCACGCCGAGCCCCGAGGCCACGCTGACCAGCGCGGCGAAGATCGGGATGAGCGCGGCCACCAGCGTCCCGAACGCGAACACCAGCACGAGCAGCGCGCAGAGCACGCCGATGATCTCGCTGGGCCCGGTCTTGATCTCCTTGTCGGCGGGCGTGGAGCTGTCCGCGGGCACCACCTCGAGCCCGGCGGCCCGCGCCGGGTCCGCGGCCCTGGACAGGCTCTGGGTGAGTGCGGCGATCTTGTCGCTGTCGTGGCCCTCCATGCGGATGCCGATGAGCCCGATCTGCAGGTTGGAGGCGATGCCGCCCACGCGGTACGGCGAGTCCACCCGCACGACGTGCGGCATGGTCCGCAGCCGGTCGACGGCCCGCTCCACGGCGCGCTTGGGCGCGTCCTCGGTGAGGGGGCCGTCGGCGGAGTAGACGACGAGCTGCACCGTGCCGCCCGCGGCGTAGCCCGGCCCGAAGCCGGTCTTCATCAGGTCGTGCGCGCGTTGCGCGTCGGTCCCGGGGATGCTCGCGTCGTTGCTGGTGGGGGCGGCGAACACGAGGCTGCCGCCCATCAGCGCGGCCGCCGCGACCACCCAGAGAACCAGCACGATCCGCCCGTGGCGCGCGCACCAGCCGCCCAGCCGTCCCAGCAACCGCGTCATCGCAAAGCCCCCACTCGACGGCCGTCCTGTACGGTCGTACAGGACATACGATAAAACGGGAAATATTGGGAAGGCTGTCTCCTCGAGAGAATTGAGACGATGACCACAGCCGACGACACCCGCACCCGGATCCTGGCCGCCGCCCGCGAGCTGTTCGCCGAGCGCGGCTACGCGGCCACGTCGCTGGCCGACATCGCCGCCGCCGTCGGGCTGACCAAGACCGCCGTCGCCTACCACTTCCATCCCAAGGACCGCCTGGCGGCCGAACTGCTCTCGCCGGCGGCCGGCGACATGCTGGCGCTGCTCGACGCCGGCCACGGGAGCCGGGACGAGTTCGTGGAGGCCCTGGTCGGGTTCGCGGTGCGCTACCGCTCGGTGATCCGCCTGTTCATGGAGGACCTGGCCGGCGACGACTCCGTCTCCCCCGTCTCGCCCGGCTCGGAGCGCGCGGTGATCAGGACGTACAGGGACGAGATCTTCACCAAGCTCGTGGGCGAGGACCCCGGCCCGGAGACCCGGCTGAAGGGCTGGGCCCTGCTCGGCGCGTTGCAGTGGGGCACGGTCAAGACCATGGACCTGCCGGAGGAGCAGGTCAGAGCGGCCATGCTGGAGTCGGCCAGGGCGATCTGGCAAGACCCACCAGGCGGCTAGAGGCCGAGGATCTCGCGCTCGACGTGGGAGAGCGCGAGACGTACCGCGCCCAGCGCCACCCCTTCGTCCCCGAAGGTGGACGCCACCACCTCGGGCACGCTCACGCACAGCTCGGCCAGGTGCCGCCTGACCGGTTCGAGCAGCACGTCGCCGGCCCGGACGTAGCCGCCGCCCAGCACCAGCAGGTCGGGGTCGATGGCCAGCGCGAGCGCCGAGGCGCCGACGGCGAGGGTCTCGGCGTAACCGTCGACCCGCCGCCGGGCGTCGCGGTCGCCGCGCAGCGCCGCCTCGAACACCTCGGCCGCCGAGGCATCCTTGACCAGGTCGCGGGCGGCGTCCTCCCAGCCGACCTGGCGCAGCGTGCCGATCTCGCCCGCGGCCCCGCCGCGCCCAGGATGCAGCCGTCCGCCGATCAGGATGCCCGCGCCCACCCTTCGGCCCATCATGACGTACACGACGTCGGATGCGTGCTGGGCACTGCCGCGCCAGTGCTCGGCGAGCGCGGCGAGGTTGGCGTCGTTGGCCGCCAGCGCGGTGCAGCCGAACCAGTCTCCGGCCAGGCCCGCCAGGTCCACGCCCGTCCAGCCGGGCAGCGTGATCGACAACGACACGCGCCCGGTGCGGTCGACGATGCCCGAGGTGCCGGCCGCCACGGCCCACACGCGGGTGCGCGCCACGCCCGCGCCGTCCACGCAGGCCAGGCAGGTGCGGCGGGCGGCGGCCAGGCGTTCGTGGGCGGCGGCCTCGATGTCGACCTCGGCCCGCTCCCAGGCGATCACCTCGCCGCCGAGGTCGGCCAGCGCGGCCACGATGGTGTCGCCGCCGACCTCCACGCCCACCACGTAGCCGGCGTCCGCGCGGAACCCGAACCGCCGCGCGGGCCGCCCCATCGCGCCCTCGTCGGGCGGCACCTCCTTGACGTACCCGCGCTCGCCCAGCTCGTCGAGGACCGCCTCGACCGTCTGCCTGGACAGCCCGGTGATGCGGCCGAGCTGTGTCAGCGTGGCCACGCCCTCGCGGCGCAGGGCCCTGAGCGTGGCCTGGGTGTTCACCTTGCGCAGCAGCGACGCGTCACCCGGCCGGAGCTCGGTCACTTATGAGACCTTTCTCCATAACTTCCCTATTGACGTCTACCAGCCCGGATCTTAGCATCGGCCGACATACGTGAATTGGTTACATAAGTGAGGAGCGCTATGATCACGCTCGCCATCGTCGGCGCGGGCTCGCGGGGCGCCTCCTACGCCGACCACGCCGTCGAGACCGGCCGGGCGCGCGTGGTCGCGGTGGCCGACCCGCTCGCCCGCCGCCGCGGCAGGTTCCCCGACGCGACCCCGTACGCCGGCTGGCGCGAGCTGGCCGCGCTGCCCCGCCAGGCGGACGCGGTCGTCATCGCCACCCAGGACCGCGAGCACGTCGAGCCGGCCGTGCGCTTCGCCGAGCTGGGCTACGACATCCTGCTGGAGAAGCCCATGGCGGCCTCGGAGGACGACTGCCACGCGATCGTGAACGCCGCCGAGCGCTCCGGCGCGATGTTCGCCGTCTGCCACGTGCTGCGCTACACGCCGTACACCAGGGTGCTGAAACAGCTGCTCGACGCGGGACGGATCGGCGAGATCGTCAACATCCAGCACCTGGAGCCGGTCGGCTGGTGGCACCAGGCGCACTCGTACGTGCGGGGCAACTGGCGGCGGGCCGACGAGTCCACGTTCATGCTGCTCGCCAAGTCGTGCCACGACCTCGACTGGCTGGTGCACCTGACGGGCCGGCAGGTCACCCGCGTGTCGTCGTTCGGCGGCCTCCAGCACTTCCGCCCCGAGAACCGGCCGGAGGGCGCCGCCGACCGCTGCCTCGACTGCCGGGTCGAGCCCGACTGCCCCTACTCCGCCCGGCGCATCTACCTGCCGCTGGCGGGCGGGGACGAGTGGCCGCTGTCCGTGCTCACCGACGACGTCTCCGAGCAGGGGGTGCTGGAGGCGCTCAGGACCGGCCCGTACGGCAGGTGCGTGTACGCCTGCGACAACGACGTGGTCGACCACCAGGTCGTGAACCTGGAGTTCGAGGGAGGCGCGACCGCGTCGTTCACGATGACGGCGTTCACCCCGGCGCTCCACCGGCAGACGCGCGTCTTCGGCACCCGCGGCTCCATCGAGGGCGACGGCGACCGCCTGACCGTGACCGACTTCGTCACCGGCCGCTCCGAGACCGTCGACACCCGCCCCACCGGCGACGCGACGGCGAGGGGCGGCCACGGCGGCGGCGACCAGGCGCTGGTCGAGGCGTTCCTGACCGCGGTGGCCACGAGAGAGCGCGCCCCGATCCTCTCCTCGCCCCGCGAGAGCCTGCACAGCCACCTCATCGCCTGGGAGGCCGAGCGGTCGCGGCTGCGCGGCGAGACCGTAACCCTGGAAGGAACCCCCCGATGAAGGCAATCCACATCGCCGCCGCGCTGGCGCTCGGCGCGGGACTGGCCGGCTGCGGCTCGACGACCCCCGCGAGCGCGCCGGACGCGCAGGAGAACGGCGGGCGCGGGCCGATCACGTTCCTCGGCGGCAAGTTCGAGGCCGAGTCGGTGCAGAAGATCGTCGACGCCTGGAACGCCGCGCACCCCGACGAGAAGGCGACCGTCGTGCTGCTCCCGGAGAGCGCCGACGAGCAGCGCCGCAAGCTCATCCAGAGCGCGCAGACCAAGTCGGACACCGGCGACGTCATCCTCATCGACGCGGTGTGGACCAGCGAGTTCGCCGCGAACCGGTGGGTGGACGAGCTGAAGCTGGACACGACCGGCCTCCTCCCCACCACCATCGAAACAGGGAAGTATCGAGACAAGCTCTATGCGATGCCGCTGTTCACCGGCACCGGCCTGCTCTACTACCGCACCGACCTGGTCAAGGAGCCGCCCAAGACCTGGGACGAGATGAAGAAGATCTGCGCGGACGTCCTGCCCGGGCAGAAGGGCATGAGCTGCTACGCCGGCCAGTTCGACAAGTACGAGGGCCTGACCGTGAACTTCGCCGAGGCCGTCGCCTCCGCCGGCGGCCGGCTGCTCGACGCCTCCGGCAAGCCCCAGGTCACCAGCGAGGCGGCGAAGCAGGCAGCACGGTTCCTCGCCGACGGATTCGACAGCGGCATGATCCCCAAAGAGGCGATCACGTACAAGGAGGAGGAGGGACGGGTCGCCTTCCAGGAGGGCAAGCTGCTCTTCTACCGCAACTGGGCCTACGGCTACGAGGCCGCGCAGAAGACCGACGGCTCCAGCGAGGTCGTGGACAAGTTCGACGTGGCGCCCATCCCCGGGCTGACCGGCCCGGGCGCGGGCACGCTGGGCGGCAACAACCTGGCCGTCTCCGCCTTCTCCAAGCACAAGCAGAGCGCCAGGGACTTCGTCGCGTTCATGACCAGCGCCGCGCAGATCAAGGCGTTCGCGCGGACCAGCTCGATGCCGGTGGCGCGGACCGCGATCTACGAGGATCCCGAGCTGGTCAAGAAGTACCCGTACCTGCCGGCGCTCAAGGAGGGCATCCTCGCCGCCGTGCCGCGCCCCGCGGCCGTCAAGTACGGCGACGTGACCGCCGCCGTCCAGGAGTCCGCGTACGCCATCGTCACCGGCGCCAAGCCCGTCGACCAGGCACTGACCGAGCTGCAGTCGGCCCTCGGCCCGCTGCTCACGTGAGGGTGCGCCCGGCCGTCCCGCGCGGCCAGTCGTGGACGGCCGCGGCCATGCTGTCGCCCACCATGATCGTGCTGGCGCTCGTGGTCCTCTATCCGCTGCTCGCCGCCATGCGCGAGTCGTTCTACGAGAGCGGGCAGCGGCTCGACGCGGACGGGTTCGTGGTGGAGGGCGAGTGGTTCGCCGGGCTCGCCAACTACGCGGGCGTGGTGGGGCAGCGGTTCGTGAACGCCGCGTTCAACACCACCCTGTTCACCGTGGTGACGGTGGCGCTGGAGGTCGTGCTCGGGGTGGCCATGGCGCTGGTCATGCGGCGGGCCTTCAGGGGGCAGGCGTTCCTGCGGGCCAGCATCCTCATCCCGTGGGCGGTCCCGACTGCGGTCGCGGGCCTGATGTGGAAGTGGATCTTCCAGGCGGACGGGGTGGCCAACGCCCTGCTCGGCACCGACATCCTCTGGACCGCGGACGGCCCCTGGGCCAAGCTCGCCGTGATCGTCGCCGACACCTGGAAGACCGCCCCCTTCGTCGGCCTGCTCGTGCTGGCCGGGCTGCAGATCATCCCGTCCAGCGTGTACGAGGCCGCCAAGGTCGACGGCGCCACCCCCTGGCAGACGTTCTGGCGGATCACGTTGCCCCTGGTCAGACCCGCCCTGCTGGTGGCCGTGCTGTTCCGGCTGATGGACGCGCTGCGCATCTTCGACCTGCCGTACGTGCTGGTCGGACCGCGCAAGCAGTCGGTGGAGACGTTGTCGGGGCTCATCTGGGACGAGGCGACACGGGTGCACTACGGGCCCGCGTCGGCGTACGGGACGGCGTTGTTCGCCTACATCGCGGTGATCGCGTTCGTGTTCGTCAGGCTGCTCGGAGCCGACCTGCTGAGCGACGTGCGCTCGCGCGGGAAGGAGGCCCGCCATGTGGCGTAGGGCCGCGATGACCGGCATCGCGCTGTACTGCCTGGTGCCGTTCTACTGGATGGTGGTGTCGAGTTTCCGCCGCACCGCCGACATCCACGACAAGTCGCCGCTGCCCGCCCCGTGGTCGCTGGAGAGCTACGACGCGGTCTTCGCCGAGGGCATGGGCTTCGGCCGGTCGCTGGTCAACAGCCTCGTCGTCGCGGGCACCACCACGGCGGTCACCCTCCTGGTCGGCACCATGGCCGCGTACGCGCTGGCCCGGCTGGCCTTCCGCGGCAAGAACGTCATCCTGGCCCTCGTGATCGCCGTGTCCATGTTCCCCGGCGCGCTGCTGATCGTGCCGCTGCTCAAGTTGTTCACGACGATCGGCTGGATCAACACCTACCAGGCGATGATCGTCCCGTCGATGTCCTTCGCCCTGCCGCTGACCATCTGGAACCTGACGACGTTCTTCCGGCAGCTGCCGTACGAGCTGGAGCAGGCCGCCATGATCGACGGCTGCACCGCCTTCGCCGCCTTCCGCCGCGTCATGCTCCCCCTGGCGGCGCCGGGGGTCTTCACCACGGCGATCCTGGCCTTCATCGCGACCTGGAACGAGTTCATCATCGCCGTCACCATGGTCAACGACCAGTCCCGCCAGACGGCCACGGTCCGGATCGCCCAGTTCACGGGCGCGGCCAAGTTCGACACCCCGTTCGGCACGCAGATGGCGGCGGGCGTGCTCGTGACGATCCCGCTGGTGCTGCTGGTGCTGTTCTTCCAGCGCCGCATCGTCGCGGGGCTGACGGCGGGGGCGCTCAAGTGAGCATGCCACCGCCCGGGAAGGGGACGGTGCCGATGATGTCGCGGCAGTCGACCAGCCCCAGCTGGCGGGAGTCCTGGGAGCGTGGGTTGTCCCCGGCCACCGCGACATGCCCGGCCGGCACGTGCGGCACATCCGGCATCGAGGGGGCAAGCCAGTCGGGCAGCGGGTCGCCGGCGATGGCGGCGACCCGCTTGATCCGGTGCGGCAGGCGCTCGTCCGCGACCCGGAAGACGATGATGTCGTTGCGCCGGGGGTCGCGGCGTAGCCGGCGTGCGAGCAGGTGCTGGCCGTCGTGCAGGGTCGGCGCCATGCTGGTGCCGCGCACGGTCACTCTGATCCAGCCGATCATGGCACCCTCGCGTCCTGGTAGCCGCCGGCCTGGAGGCGGAACAGCCGGGCGTACTCGCCGTCCGCGTCCATCAGCTGGTCGTGGCTGCCCTGCTCGGCGACCCGGCCGTCGACGAGGGTGACGATCAGGTCGGCGCCGCGTAGCGCTGACATGCGGTGGGAGATCAGCAGCCTGGTACGGCCCCGCGCGTGCCGGCGCACGGTGGTGTGCACACGGTGCTCGCCCTCGGCGTCCAGTCCCGAGGTGGGCTCGTCCAGCACGATCAGCTCGGCGTCGGTGCGCATCAGGCAGCGGGCCAGGGCCATCCGCTGCCACTGCCCGCCGGACAGCGTCACGCCGGCCCGCTCGCCGTCGTCGTCGGTGTGCGTCCGGGAAAGGACGGTGTCGTAGCCGCTGGGCAGGGCCGCCACGGTGTCGTCGGCGCCTGCCGCCCGCGCGGCCGCGGCGATCCGTGGCCGGTCGCCGAGGTGCTGGACCTGCCCGATGCCGATGTTCTCTGCCGCGGTCAGGTCGTAGGTCATGAAATCCTGGAACACCACGCCGATCCGCGCGCGCAGTGCCGCGACGTCCAGCTCGCGGATGTCCACACCACCCCAGGTGATCGTGCCGCGCTGCGGGTCGTAGAACCGGCACAGCAGTTTCACCAGCGTGCTCTTGCCCGCCCCGTTGACGCCGACGAGTCCCACGGCGGCGCCGGCGGGAACGGTCAGGGTCACCCCGCGCAGCACCCACGGGCCTTCCTCGCCGTACCGGAACCAGACGTCGCGCACCTCGATGGTCGCCGACGGAGGTGGCGTGCCCGTGCCGTCCGGCAGGTCGTCACCGGTGTCGAGGACGTCGAGGTAGTGCACGAACAGCCGCGCCGCGCGGACGGCCTCGCCGAGTTGGAGCACCACGCCGGACAGCCCGGCCTGCACGCCGGCCACCGCACCGAGGAACAGCACCAGGTCGCCGACCGGCGAGCCACCGGTGGCGACGTTCGTGGCGACCACGACCGTGCCCATCCCTGTGACGGCGGCGCCGAGCAGCGCGAGCCCGCTCTGCGCCAGTGCGCCGCGGCGTGCCACGGACAGCCGTGCGTGCGTGACCGCCGCCAGCGAGTCGATCATCCTGGTGTGCAGCAGCGTGCCGATGCCGAACAACCTGATCTCCTTGGCGGCACGCACATCGGTGAGCAGCGCCCGGTAGAACAGGCGGCGCCGGTCCGTGGCCACCCACGCCTCCTCGACGGCCGCCTCGCGCCGCGCGGTCGCCAGCCTGGCGAGCACGGCGGTCAGCACGGACGCGAGCAGCAGCAGGGTCATCGGTGGCCACACAGCCAGCAGCACACCCGCGAAGCTGGTGAGCAGCACCACCGAGCGGACCAGCTCTTGCGCGAACTGCGAGACCGTGCCGGGCGCTTCCTGCGCGGCCTGCTCGGCGAGCCGCAACCGGTCGTGGAACGCGGGATCCTCGAGATGTCGCAGCCCTGGCAGGGCGGCGACCCGCTGGAACAGCCGGCTCTCCACGGTCAGCGTGACCCGGTGCTGGACCACCTCGCCGAGATACCCGGCGAGATACAGAAGAGCGATGGCCAGCCCTCCCGCGAGCGCCGAAGCGATGGCGAGGAACACCACCCGGCCCGCGTTCGCTGTGCCCGTGGTGAGCTCGTTGACCAGCAGCATCGTCAGCCATGCCCCGCTCGCGGGCGCGGCACCCGCGAGCACGGTCAGTCCCAGTGCGGTGGCGGCGGTCACCGGCGCGGACCGGAACGGCAACGCGAGCGCCACCACGCCGGCACGGGCGGCGGACCGGGTCATGCCACCTTCGCCGGAGCGCCGGTGGCCTGCGCGAAGTCGTCGAGCCGGGTGCCGGACGCGGTCACCACGCCGCTGTGCGTGTGCAGCAACGTCGGGAACGCGACGATCTCGAACGCGCTCAGCACGGGGTCGTCGACCCCGATGAGCGCGACCCGGCCCAGCGCACCGAGCTTGGCGGCCAACCGCTCCGTGGCCTCAGGAGCATCCGGATCACCCTGCACCATGGACACGAACCGCGCCTCCGGCGGAGCGGCGACCAGCGCGTCCGACAACATCCGGCACGGCCCGCAACCGACCTGGAAGAACCCGACCTGGACCGGGCCGTCCAGATCGGCCTCGGAGATCGGGACGCCGTCCACGCCGGTCACCGAGAACGGGCCGACGACCGTGCCGGGCCCCGGCACGCTCGTGTGGCGAGCGGGCGCGCCGCCGTGCTCCTGCAGTTCGCGGACCCTGGCCACCAGCCCGAAGGTGAACAGCAGGTGCACCGCGACCACGGCAGCGAGCAGCACGACAGCGGTGGCGAGCACGGTCAACGGTTCCTCCCTGCGGGAACGAGGAGGAACGCGACATCCTCCCAGCGGATCGTGAGCAGACCGGCGAACGCGCCGGCGACCACGGCGACCAGCGCGCCCGGAGCGGACGCGGGCACGCCGCCGGCGAACGCGCCTGCCACGGCGACGGCCACCAGCAGACCGTTACGGACCAGATGCCGCGGCCCGAGCAGGCCGCCACCCGCGCCGAAACACTGACAACGCACCGGCTGCCCGGCCAGGACCGCACGCGCGATCCCAGCGCAGAACATCACGAGAAGCACGGCCGCCATGGCGTAGCCGGCCGGCCGCATGCCGGGGACAGCCAGCAACACCACGGTGCCGGCCTCCCCCATCACCACCACGCCGGCGACCGGACCGGCGGGCAGCCACCGCGGCCCGACCGCCGCGACCAGGTCACGGAACCCGGCCAGCCCTCGCCTGGAACGCACCTTCCCCACGACCGCCGCAGAGAAGACAACGGCGAGTAACGCGCGGGCGAACAGGTCAAGCACCTCAGCCCCTCCGGGTGGACACGGCGGCGGGGCACGCGGCAGCGTCCCCCGCCGGGGTGATTACGCGTTCACTTGCAGGTGGACGACTTGCTGGTGCAGCTGCCCATGCAGTTGAAGCGGTAGCCCTTCTTGCAGCACTGGCCGTGTTCCGCCACACACGCGCCGGCTTCCACGCTCGGCAAGACCGCTCCGACGAGCCGCTCACCCGCCCGCCGCATGAGTCCCTTCATGACAACTCCTTCCGTGACCAACGACGCGGACGCCGACCAGAAGAAGTACGTGCCATGCCTCCCCTGGCGGTGCCGACAAGGCTGCCCCGGATCGCGTGCGATGTCCTTAGCAGGAAGTCCACATTTGTTCGCACCGGATCTACTGAAGTCGCGGAACCTGGCGATGAACCGCCTGCCCCCGCTCCGGCGGCCGGGCGCCCTCCTGCCGCTGCCTGCGGCGCCTGCTCAGGAACCAGCCCAGTCCCAGAACGGCGAGTGCGAGCGGCGTCCTGGTCAGCCACTTCGCGGCGAAGAACATGAACAACTTTTTCATGAGCTGCACCTGCCCCGGGAACGGCGCGGCACGCACAGGTCCGTGCGACGCGCCCGGGCGGTCACTCGCCGGGGACCTGGCCGCTCGGGGTCGGCGAAGGCTGCTCGTCGCCGGGGTCGGGAGGACCTGACTGGCCGGCCACGCCGACGATGATCACGACCGTGGCTCCCGGCTTGGCGCAGGTGCCCGCCTGGACGCTCTGGCGCAGGATCGTGCCCGCCCGCGACTCGTCCTCCACCACCTGCCCGCGCTGGCGCACCCTGAAGCCGGCGGCCTCCAGGGCCGCCCGCCCGTCCGCCCTGGTCCGGCCGACGACGGGCGGCGCAGCCGTGCCGTGGCGGGACAGGGTGAGGTTCACCGAGGTGCCACCGGAGACGCGGCTGCCCGCTTCGGGGTCGCTGCCGAGCACCCGGCCGCCGGGCTGGGCGGAGCAGGTGTGGCTGATCGTGCCGACCTCGAGGCCCGCGCCGGTCAGGGCGTTCTCGGCGGCCCGGCGCGGCTCGCCCGTGACCGCGGGCACCGCCACCCCCTTCGACACCTGGAGCGCGACCTTGCTGCCCTTGGCCGCCTCCGCGCCGGAGGCGGGCTCGCTGCCGAGCACCTGGCCGATCTTCTCCGGCGAGTCGGCCTCGGTGACCGTGCCCAGTGCCAGCCCGGCCTTCTTGAGTGCCTTGGTCGCCGCGCCCTTGCTCATCCCGACCAGGGAAGGCACCGGCACGGTGACCGGGCGGGTCACCGGGGGTGGCTTCGCGGTGGGCTCGCGCTGCTCCTGCGTCTCCTTCCTGGTCCTGATCGGGGTGGACTCGCCGATCGGCGACTGCGTGATCACGGGCGGGTACGTGTCCGGCAGCCGCGGTCCCGCCTGCGCACCCCGCTGGTCGTCGAACGTGGGGATGAGCACCGTGAGCAGCACGGCTGCGGTCACCGTGAGCGCCGCGCAGACGGCGACGGCGGCCCTCGGCCAGCCCCGTCTCGGGGGCTGGGTCAGCTGCGTGCCAGGACCGGGCCCCGACGTCTCGGGCGGGCGCCCCACCCGCCCCCACCCGGTGGCCCCGGACCCGCCACCCGCCCCTGCGAGGAGATCCACCGAGGCGGGAGCTCCGGACACGCCCTGCTCCCTGCCGGGCTCTCCACGAGCGGACCCGGATCCCGCGGGCTCCCGCGACTCGGGCAGCACGTAACCGCCGGACGCCCCCGTCTCCTCAGGCTCGGCCATCGGGGGTCGCGGCTCGGAGATCAGCGGCGGCACGGCCCGCAGGATGGGGCCGGGTGGCGAGCTCAGCACGCCGTCCGGCACGTCGCCCGCGTCACCCAGCAGCGCGAGCAGCAGGTCCCTGCTGCTCGGCCGGTTGCGGGCGTCCTTGTCCAGGCACGACTCCACCAGCGTGCGCAAGTGGCCGTCCAGCAGCCCGAGTTCGGGCGCCGCGGTCAGGATGCGGTGCAGCACCGGCGCGACGGAGTCCTGCCCGAACGGCGCGCTCGCGTTGGCCGCGAAGCACATCGTCGCGCCCCACGAGAACACGTCCGCCGCCCCGGTGACCGCCGACGCGGTGATCTGCTCGGGCGCCATGTACGCGGGTGTCCCCACGCCCCTGCCGCTCACCGTGGCCGCCGCGTCCAGCGCCTTGGCCAGGCCGAAGTCGATCACGCGCGGCCCGTCGGGGCCGAGCAGCACGTTCTGGGGCTTGAAGTCGCGGTGCACGATCCCGGCCCGGTGGATCGCCGCGAGCGCGGTCGCGGTGCCGACCGCGAGCCGCTCCAGTGCGCCGCCCCGCCGCGGCCCCGTGAGCGCGACCTCCCGCTGCAGCGAAGGCCCCTCGACATATTCGCTCACGATGTACGGCCGGCCCTCGTCGAACCCGGCGTCGACCACCTGCGCCGTGCAGAACCGCGCCACGTGCTTGGCCAGCTCGACTTCCCGCAGGAACGCCCCCCGCTCGTCGCCGACCGGCCCATGCAGCAGCTTGACCGCGTATCTTTCCCCGCCCCTCGTGCCGAGGAACACCGCACCCTGACCACCCTCGCCCAGGCGCCCGGAGAGCGTGTACTCCCCGAGCCGCTGCGGGTCCCCCGTCCTGAGCGGCTGTGCCGTTGGCACGGGCACCCTCCCCTCGCCGCCTGCTTCCTACTGAAGGCAACGGGCCGCCCGCAGTCAACCGTGCGCAGGCCAATCGCTGCCTGACCGTGATACAGCAGGTCAGGAGGTGCGGGCGACCTTGCCCGAATACGTAACCTCGTCCTCACCGTGGCGGGTGACCTTGATGGCCATCTGGTTAGTGTCGGCGGTCGGGAGCATCCGCAGTGTCCCCGAATAACACTCCTCGCCCTGAACCTGATCGAGGGTGAACACCAGCTGGGTGCCGGTCTGCCCGATCCGTCCGGAACAGTGCAGATCCGCTCCCCATCGCATGGCACCGCCGCCGGAGTGCATGTGCAGTTCGATGGGGAAGACGCGCTCGGCGGTGAAGTGCTCGGCCGAGCCGGTCCACGTGCCTTCGAGGCCGGGACCCTGGGCGCCGCGCAGCCAGAACACGAACCCGGCCACCCCCATGGCGAGCCCGGTCACCGCCACGACGGCCTGCCAGAGCCGCACCCGACTCCGCGCGGGCCGCGTCCCTGGGAGCGGCCCGTCACCGTCCGCGCCCTCGCCGGCCGTGCTTCCGCCGCTCTCCCGGCCCGCGCCTCCGGACGTGCTTCCGGTCCTTCCCGGCCCGGCCGCCCCGGAGGTGGGGGCCGTCTCGCGGACGCGTACGACGGGAAAGCTCGTCGTCGGGTCAGGGTCGGTGATCACGATCTCGTCCCGCTCGGCGACGGCGACGGCGGCCATGGCGCCGGACGTCAGCACGTCCTGCTCGCCGACCGCCTGCTGCCCCAGGAGCCGCAGCAGCACCTCCTCGGCGCTCGGCCGGTCCCCGGGCTCGGGGGCCAGGCACGCCTGCACGATCTCGCGCAGCGGCCCGCGCAGCGGTCCGAGGTCCGGCTTGCCGTACAGGATCCTGGCCAGCACCTCCCGGTGCGTCTCCGCCGTGAACGCGTGCCGGCCGCTGGCGGTGTACGCGACGGTCAGCCCCCACGCCCACAGGTCGGCGGGCGGCCCCGCGGGCTCTCCGTGGATGCGCTCGGGCGCCATGTAGGCCGGGGTGCCCACCGGGATGTGGCCGGTGGTCGCCTCGGTGTTCACGAGCCTGGACACGCCGAAGTCGATCACGCGCGGCCCGTCGAGCCCGAGCAGCACGTTGCCAGGCTTGAAGTCGCGGTGCACGACTCCGGCGCGGTGGATGGCGCCGAGGGCGGTGGCGGTGCCGATGGCCAGGCGGTCGAGCGAGCCGCCCTGGCGGGGCCCCTCCGCGACGATGTGCTCGCGCAGCGAGGGGCCTTCGACGTACTCGCTGACCAGGTAGGGCCGGTCGCCTTGGAGGTCGGCCTCGATCAGCTGGGCCGTGCAGAAGGCCGCCACCCGGCGCACGGCCTCGACCTCGCCGAGGAACCTGCGCCGCACGTCGGGGGCGCTCGACAGGCTGGCACGCAGGAGCTTGATCGCGACTTTGGCGCCTTGCGGGGATTCGCCGAGGTACACGACGCCCTGGCCGCCCTGGCCGAGCCTGCGTGCCAGCCGGTACGGCCCAAGTCGCCGCGGATCATCGGCACGAAGCTCGGACATATACCGCCATTATGCCCGTCATCAGTGAAGGGCCGCGTACTGATCAAGAAAGCGCAGCACCTCGTCCGCGGACCCGCTCGGCAGCGCGGCCACGGCTTCCTCGATGCCGAGACCGGCGAAGTAGTCGAGCTTCTCCTTCGTCGGCCGTGTCCCGAACGGTATCACTTCGGTCATCGGCCGCCCGGCCTTTTCGCACGCTTCGCGCAGCGCGGGCAGCGCCGCCTTGATCCCGTGGCCGCCGATCGGCATCCAGCCGTCGGCGTACTCGGCGACGTGCGCGAACACCTTCGGCCCGGCGGCGCCGCCCACGTACACGGGCGGGATCCGCACCGGCTTGGGCCAGGACCAGGACGGCTCGAACCCGTCGAACGCGGCCACCTCGTCGCGCCACAGGGCCCGCATCGCCAGCACGTTGCGCCTGGCGACCTCGCGGCGGCGGCCGTACGGGACTCCGTGGTTCTCGATCTCCTCGACGTTCCAGCCGAACCCGACGCCGACCACCACGCGCCCGCCGGAGAGGTGGTCGAGGGTGGCGACGGCCTTGGCGGTCACGATGGGGTCGCGCTGGGCGGCGAGCAGGATGCCGGTGCCCAGGCGCAGCCGCTCGGTCGCGGCGGCGGCGAAGGAGAGGGCGACGAGGGGGTCGAGGGTGCGCTTGTACTCCTCGGGCAGTTCCCGCTGCCCGCCCGCGGGAGGGGTGCGGCGCGAGACGGGGATGTGGGTGTGCTCGGGCAGGTAGAGCGAGGAGAAGCCGCGTTCCTCCGCCGCTCTGGCCAGGTCGGGGACCGGCATGGCCAGGTCCGTCGCGAACATCGTGACCCCGAGCCTCATGGGGACCTCCCGTCGTGACCAAGCGATTGCTCGGTTAAGATTTCCAGAGTACCTTGCAGAAGACCATCCGCGGAGAGAGGCCCAACGGTGAAGTTCTCTATCTTCCTGAATCCGCAGATTCCCGGCTCTGGTTACGCGGCCGAGGACAACGCCAAGGCCAGGCGGCCCATCGGGCGTGACACGGAGTCGTACCAGAGGTTGCTGCACGAGGTGCGGGAGATAGCCGTCCACGCCGACCAGGTCGGGTTCGACGCGCTGATGATGACCGAGCACCATTTCCACTCGGAGGGCATGGAGTTCTCGGTCAACCCGCTCATGTTCCTCACCGACCTGGCCGCCAGGACCGAGCGCATCCTGCTGGCGCCGCTCGGCCTGGTCCTGCCCGCCTGGGACCCGATCAGAGCCGCCGAGGACGTGGCGCTGCTCGACCAGTTCTGCAAGGGACGGCTGCGCCTCGGCGTCGCCCGCGGCTACCAGAACCGCTGGATGAACGTGCTGGGCCAGCGCTGGCACGCCGCCGCCGCCCGCTCGGACGGCTCGGCCTCCGACACCCGCAACTTCGATGTCTTCGGCGAGGTGCTGAAGATCATGAAGCTGGCGTGGACGCGGGAAACGCTGCGCTACAAGTCCGACGTGCTGGACTACCAGGTGCCGTTCCCGTACGAGGGCATCGAGGGCTGGCCGGCGCAGGAGTGGACCAGGACGTTCGGCGCGCCCGGAGAGCTCGCCGACGACGGCACGGTGCGGGCCGTCTCCGTCTGCCCCAGGCCGTACCAGAACCCGCACCCCGAGCTGTGGCAGCCGTTCACGATCTCCGACCGGTCGGTCATCAGGGCCGCCCAGGAGGACATCATGCCGTGGATGTTCACCCCCAACCCCGACGACCACGCCCAGAAGGCCAGGCTCTACCAGGAGGAGTCCGCCAAGCAGGGCCGCCACTACAAGCTGGGCGAGCACACCGGCATCCTCAAGATCGTCGGCATCGCCGACACCACCGAGGAGGCCATCAACACCTTCGGCCGCAGCATCCCCAAGGACTTCGCCGCCTTCTTCGGCCCGTTCGGCTACCTCGAGGTGCTGCGGAAGAAGGAGGACGAGAAACACCGGCCCATCTCCCCCGAGAAGGGCGACGCCAGGCGCATGAACGACGTGGAGATGGCGCTCTTCGGCACCCCCGACGACGTCAAGCGCGGCATCCAGCGCATGCTCGACCGGATGCCCGACCTGGAGTGGTTCGGCCTCTACATGCAGGGCCAGCAGGGCGTGCTGCCGCTCGACACGGTCAAGCGCAACCTGGAGATGTTCGCCACCAAGGTCGCCCCGGAGTTCCGATGAAGATGTGGCTGGGGGCCTCGTTCTCCGACACGGACCAGTTCGTGGAGCTCGCGCGGGCCGCCGAACGGTGCGGCTTCGACACGCTGACGCTCTCCGACCATCTCTTCTACGCCGACTTCGAGACGCCGTACCCGTACTCGAAGTCGGGGCGGCCGCGCTGGAACGCGCGGACGCACTGGCCGGACGTGTGGGTGACGATCGGTGCCATGGCGGCGGTGACCACGTCGCTGCGGTTCGCCCCCAACGTCTACATCGCCCCGGTCCGCGACCTGTTCACCGTGGCCAAGCAGGTGTCCACGGCGGCGGTGTTGTCGCGGGAGCGGGTGACGTTCGGGGTGGGGGTGGGCTGGTGCAAGGAGGAGTTCGTCGCGACCGGCCAGGACTTCCACACGCGGGGGCGGCGGCTGGACGAGATGCTGCCCGTGCTGCGCTCGTTGTGGGCGGGCGAGACCGTCACCCTGGACGGCCTGCCCGCCCTGTCGATCTGCCCGGTCCCCGCCGGGCGCATCCCCGTCCACGTGGGCGGTGACAGCGAGGCCGCCCTGCGCCGGGCGGCGCGGCTGGGCGACGGCTGGATCGGCAACCGCATCTACACCGAGGAGCAGCTCGACCCCGTGCTCGACACGCTCCGCCGGCAGCTCGACGCCAACGGCAGGAGCGGGCAGCCGTTCGACGTCATCGCGCCGCTCGCGGTGCTGCCGGACGCGGGCACGTACCGGCGCTTCGCCGCCAAGGGCGTGACGGGAACGCTGGCCGCGCCCTGGTGGCTGGCCACTCCGGAAGAGAAGGCCCGGTACGGCGAGGACACCCTGGAGCTCAAGATCGCCACCATGGAGCGCTTCGCCGAGGAGGTCATCGCCAAGCTCTGACCCGCCCGGCCCGAAGCGGCTGGAGAGGGCGATAGCCTCGTCTCGTGCTGGAAAGGATCGCGGCCACGCGCTACGTGACCCCGCTGCGCGAGGGCGGGTCGCTGCCGGGCGTCGTCGAGGCCGACGACCTGGGCACCTACGTCGTGAAGTTCCGCGAGGCGGGCCAGGGCCGGCGGGTGCTCGTCGCCGAGATCATCGCGGCCGAGCTGGGCCGCCGGCTGGGCCTGCGGACACCCGAGCTCAAGCTCATCGACCTCGACCCCCAGCTCGGCGTCAGAGAGCCGGACGAGGAGGTGCAGGACCTCCTCAAGGCCAGCACCGGCCTCAACCTGGCGGTCGACTTCCTGCCGGGCGCGCTCGGGTTCGACCCGCTGGCCTGGTCGGCCGATCCGGTGTTCGCGTCGAGGGTGGTGTGGTTCGACGGCCTCATCCACAACATCGACCGGAGCTGGCGCAACCCCAACCTGCTGGTCTGGCACGGCGACACCTGGCTGATCGACCACGGCGCGGCGCTCTGGTTCCACCACAACTGGAAGACGGCCGACCCGCGGCGGCCGTTCGACGCCGGCGACCACGTGCTCGCGCCGTTCGCCCGCGACGTCGCGGCGGCGGGCGCCGAGCTGGCCGCGAAGATCACTCCCGAGCTGCTGGAGGCCGTGACGGCGCTGGTGCCCGGCGAATTTCTCGACGGCGAGCCCGGGTTCGGCTCGGCCGGCGCCGTCCGCGAGGCCTATGCCGATCACCTGCTCCTGCGGGCGCGCGAGCCGCACGACTGGCTGGTGCGCTCCGAGCAGAGGGCGCCCAGGCAGGGGCCGGGGTCCGTCGGCGAGTTCTGGCGGGGAGGCGGCCGGTGACCAGGGACGTCTACGAATACGCGGTGATCCGCGTCGTGCCCAGGGTCGAGCGGGGCGAGCTGATCAACGCGGGCGTGCTGCTCTACTGCCAGCCGCGCGCCTACCTGTGCGCGCGGGTCGAGCTCGACGCCGTCCGGCTGAGGGCCGTCGATCCCGGCGCCGACCTCGACGGCGTACGCCGGGCGCTGAGCGCGTACGAGCTGGCCTGCGGCGAGGAGGCCGGTCCGCTGGAGGGCGAGTCGCTCGGCGGCAGGTTCCGCTGGCTGACGGCCCCGCGCAGCACGATCGTGCAGGCCGGGCCGGTGCACGCGGGGCTCACGAGCGACCCTGACACCGAGCTGGCCAGGCTCTTCGACAAGCTCGTACGCCTCTGACGGGGGCGGGCTCCCGCGTGCTAGAACAGCACCGACATGAAGGTGTCGACCTCGTGGAAGCCGACCTTGCGATAGACCGCGCGCGCCGACCGGTTGTAGTCGTTGACGTAGAGCGTGACCACGGGGGCGAAGCAGCTCAGGGCGGCCTCCACCGTCGCGGCCATGCCCGCCACGGCGTGGCCCCTCCCCCGCAGCTCGGGGGCGACCCAGACCCCCTGGATCTGGCAGGCGTGCGGCGTGACCGCGCCGATCTCCGCCTTGAACACCACCCGCCCGTCCTCGATGCGGGCGTAGGAGCGGCCGATCCTGATGAGCTCGGCGACCCTGGTGCGATAGAGAGCGCCGCCGTCGCCGATGTTCGGCGACACCCCGACCTCTTCGGTGAACATGGCCACGCACGCGGGCAGCAGGATGTCGAACTCTTCCGGCCGCACCCTGCGGACGAGCGGGTCGGCGGGCACCGGCGCCCTGTGCGAGGTGGCCATGACCGGCTGCGCCCAGCGGATCGCGCGGGCCCGGCCCCAGTGCGGCTCCAGCCGCTCCCACAACAAGGAGACAGCGTCGGCGGGACCCACGATGGACGAACACCGGCGCCCCTGCTTGCGGGCGCGGTCGGCGAACGCGTGCACGGCCTCAGGACCGGCGTTGACCGGCACCATGTTGGCCCCGGCGTAACAGAGTGACACGAGGCCACCGCGCGGCCCGAATCCCCACATCTGCCCGCCCAGCCTCGCCGGATTGAGTCCGACGGCCCGCACCCGGGAGGAGACGAAGACGTTGGCGACCGGGTCGGAGTCAAGCATGGCGAGGACTTCGTCCCGGTCGCTGTCATCGAGCACGCGCGACGCCGATGTTCGCAGCATCACACGGTCAGACTACGCGAAGGGTTACCGATTAGCTCATCTGGCGATGCCCGCGGTAACCGATTCTTGACGTCATCCTCCGCCGAGCAGCCCCAGCAGCCCGAGAGCGCTCAGCAGATCGTGCCGCTCCGGCGGGTTCGCGGCCATGCGGGCGGACGCGTTCGGCTCGGGCAGCGCGCGGCACCCGGCGTCCCGCGCCGGCAGCGAGCCGTCTCTCAGGTACGCGGCCAGGTGCCCGTCCACGCACTGGTTGCCCCCCAGGGACACGCCGTGGTTGCCCCCCTGCTCGACCACCAGGCGGGAGCGCGGGAAGAGGCGGTGCACCGTCAGCGCCCCCCGGTAGGGTGTCGCGGCGTCGTCACGGGACTGCAGGATGAGGATCGGCGGCAACTTCGGCGACCCGTGCACCTTGACCGGCTCACCCCCGCGCACGTGCCAGAACGCGCATGGGGCGTTGTACCACGCGTTCGGCCAGGTCAGGAACGGCGCGCTGCGGTGCGACCTGGTCATGTCGGCCCGCCACCTGTCCCAGTCGCGCGGCCAGCGGGCGTCGCGGCACTGGACGCCCAGGTAGACGGCGTAGCTGTTCTCGTCCGCCGCGTCGACCTTGCCGTGCTTGTCGTAGAGGTCGACCAGGCCCTTCACCTCGCCCTTCCGGACGTAGGCGGACCAGGCCGCGGCGAACGCGGGCCAGAGCTTGTCGCTGTAGCCGGTGATGGTGAACGTGTCGTCGAGCTCGCTCGGCCCCACGACACCGCCTGCCGGGCGATCCCGCAGCCTGTTACGCATCGCGTAGTAGGCGAACGACGTCTGCTTCGTGGTGGCGCCGAGCGTGTAGACGGAGTTGTGCTCGGCGACCCAGCCGAGGAAGAGGCGGTGGCGGCGTTCGAAGGCGCCGTTCTGCCTGAGGTTGGCCTCGTACCACACCGCGTTGGGGTCGACGACGCTGTCCAGGACCAGCCGCTTGACCCGCTGCGGGAAGAGCGTGGCGTAGACGGCGCCGAGGTAGGTGCCGTACGAGTAGCCGAAGTAGCTGATCTTCCGCTCGCCGAGGGCGGCGCGGATGGCGTCCATGTCCCTGGCGGAGTTCTCGGTGGTGAGGTGCGGCAGCAACCAGGCCCAGCGGTTGCCGCACGCGTTCGCGTACGAGGCCGCCCGGCTGAGCAGCACCCGCTCCTCGGCCCGCCCGCGCGGCACGGCGTCCGGCCGCGGCGCCTTGTAGTAGGCGTCGGGGTCGACGCAGTGCATCGCCGGCTCGCTCGCGCCGACGCCACGGGGGTCGAAGCCCACGATGTCGTAGCGGTCGCGCAGGTCGCCTGGCAGGTTCCTGGCGACGTACGAGGTGAGGTTGCGGCCGGACGCGCCAGGACCGCCCGGGTTCACCAGGAGCGTGCCCAGGTGGTCGGCGTCCCGCGACGTCTTGGCCTTGATCCGGTTGATCGCCACCTTGATCGAATGTCCGAGCGGCTCGCGGTAGTCGAGCGGCACGCGCACGGTGGCGCACTCCAGGCCGGCCGGCGCCGGCTTCCCCGACACCTGGGGACACGGCCCCCAGTCCGGCGCGGCCGGCGCGATCGGCGCGGCCGGCGCGCCTCTCGCTCCGCTGGCCACCGCCACCCCGTCCGCGCTGACGATTCCGGCGACGAGCACCGCCGTTCCGGCGACAATCCCGACTACCCGTTTCACCCGGTCCCCTCCCATGTCATAGGCCTTGCGATGCTCCCGTACGTGACCGGGCCATGACGCTGGGTATGGGCAAATGCTTGCCATCATGTAATGGATCGGTTGCAAAGAGTGAAGGGCGGCATGCGGCCCGCGGACGCCGGAGACCCCGGGCCGATGGCGGGCCCGGGGTCTCCGTGTGCGTCTAAGGGCAGGTCAGCCGACCGTGACCTGAGGGCCGGCGTCGTCGTCGAGATCGATCTCGACGCCCATCTCCTCGGCCAGCCGCATGGCCTCCTCGATCAGGGTCTCGACGATCTGCGACTCGGGCACGGTCTTGATGACCTCACCCTTGACGAAGATCTGGCCCTTGCCGTTGCCTGAGGCCACCCCGAGGTCGGCCTCGCGGGCCTCTCCCGGCCCGTTGACGACGCAGCCCATGACGGCCACCCGCAGCGGGACCTTCATGCCCTCCAGCCCGGCCTGCACCTGGTCGGCCAGCGTGTAGACGTCGACTTGGGCCCGCCCGCACGACGGGCAGGACACGATCTCGAGGCCGCGCTCGCGCAGCCCGAGCGACTCCAGGATCTGGGCGCCCACCTTGACCTCTTCGACCGGCGGCGCGGACAGGGACACCCGGATCGTGTCGCCGATGCCCTCGGCCAGCAGCGCGCCGAAGGCGACCGCGGACTTGATCGTGCCCTGGAAGGCCGGCCCCGCCTCCGTGACGCCCAGGTGCAGCGGGTAGTCGCACTGGGCGGCCAGCAGGCGGTACGCGTTGATCATCACGACCGGGTCGTTGTGCTTGACCGAGATCTTGATGTCTCTGAACCCGTGCTCCTCGAACAGCGAGCACTCCCACAGGGCCGACTCCACCAGCGCCTCGGGCGTGGCCTTGCCGTATTTCTGCAGCAGCCGCGGGTCGAGGGAACCGGCGTTGACGCCGATCCTGATCGGCACGCCGTGCTCGGCCGCGGCCTTGGCGATCTCCCCGACCTTGTCGTCGAACTTCTTGATGTTGCCCGGGTTGACGCGCACGGCCGCGCAGCCCGCCTCGATGGCCGCGAACACGTATTTCGGCTGGAAGTGGATGTCGGCGATGACGGGGATCTGCGACTTCCTGGCGATGACGGGCAGCGCGTCGGCGTCGTCCTGGGACGGCACCGCGACACGCACGATCTGGCAGCCGGAGGCCGTCAGCTCGGCGATCTGCTGCAGCGTGGCGTTGACGTCGGCGGTCACCGTGGTCGTCATCGACTGCACCGAGACGGGGGCGTCGCCGCCCACCGGCACGCTGCCGACCATGAGCTGGCGGGAGTGGCGGCGTTCGGCGAGCGGCTTGGGACGCACCGCCGGAATGCCGAGAGCTACAGATGACATTTCAACCCTTACTGTGACGACGCTTTCAGTCTAGGTAGTCAGCGGGACTGCCCCGCTGTGAGTTCGGCCGCACGGGCCCGGGCCCAGGCGTCGGCCGCCAGCACCTCGTCGACGGAGCCGGCCGGGGTGACGTCGTGCTCCTCGACGACCCGGGCGACGGTGTCGACGATCGCCGGGAACGGCAGGTCGCCGCGCATGAACGCGTCGAGGCAGGCTTCGTTGGCGGCGTTGTAGACGGCCGGCGCGGTGCCGCCCGCGCCGCCGACGTGCCTGGCGAGCGCGACGGAGGGGAACGCCTCGTCGTCAAGCGGCTCGAACGTCCACGTGTGCGCTCTGGTCCAGTCGATGGGCCGGGCCGCGCCGGGGATGCGGTGCGGGTGGCCGAGCGCCAGCGCGATGGGCAGCCGCATATCGGGCGGGCTGGCCTGGGCGATGGTGGAGCCGTCGACGTATTCGACCATGGAGTGGATGATCGACTGCGGGTGCACCACGACCTCGATGCGGTCGAAGCCGAGGTCGAACAGCAGGTGCGCCTCGATGACCTCCAGCCCCTTGTTGACCAGGGTGGCGGAGTTGATCGTGATGACCGGCCCCATCGACCAGGTCGGGTGGGCCAGCGCCATCTCGGGGGTTACGTCGGCCATCTCGGCGCGCTTCATCCCGCGGAACGGCCCGCCGCTGGCGGTGACCACGAGCTGCTTGACCTGCGCGGGGTCGTAGCCCTCCGGGCCCGAGGCCCACAGGCACTGCTGCAGCGCCGAGTGCTCGGAGTCGACCGGCAGGATCTGCCCCGGCTTGGCCAGCCGCTTGACCAGGGGCCCGCCGATGATGAGGGACTCCTTGTTGGCCAGCGCGAGCGTCCTGCCCGACTCGAGTGCGACCAGCGTGGAGGTCAGGCCGAGCGCGCCGGTGATGCCGTTGAGCACGGTGTCGCACGGCCACGCCGCCACCTCGGCGACGCCTTCAGGGCCTGCGAGCACCGTGGGCCGCGCGCCGTGCGCGGCCAGCGCCTCCTTCAGCGCCGGCACGGCCGAGGCGTCCGCCACCGCCACGACCTCGACGCCGAACTCGGCCGCCTGCCTGGCCAGCAGGTCGACTTTGCCACCCCCCGCCGCCAGCCCTGAAACCGTGAAGCCGCCGGGGTCGGCGGCGATGACGTCGAGTGCCTGGGTGCCGACCGAGCCGGTGGAGCCGAGCACGACGACGGAGCGGAGGGTCTGTTCATGCACCCGTCCATTGTCCCCGCTGCGCGGCGTACTCGGGCACGAGACCCCGATCAGCCGCAAAGTGCCTTACTTATGTGACGCGAGATAACACAGTTGATTCGTGCCGGAATATCGCCATATCGGATCGCGCAAATCTTGAGAAAACGGGATATCGATGCCACTACCTTCCGAAGCTCACGTTCGGTTTCGGGAGGTACGTAATGCACCGCAAAGTTGCTCTGATTTCCGCCCTGGCCCTCGCCGCGGGAAGCGCCGCCCTGCTCCCGGCGAGCGGGGCGCAGGCCCACGTACGGGTGCGGCCGGAGCCCGCGCCCGCGCAGAAGGCGGCGGCGGATTCGGCGTCCGAGCGGCGCCAGGTCCTGACGTACTGGACGGAGCGGCGCATGGAGGCCGCCAAGCCGCTGAACGCGCCCGGACCCAAGGCCGGGGCGAAGAAGACCATGGCGGAGCCCGGCGAAGGCACCCCGTGGACCGCCCCGCCCAGCGGCGCGCGGAAGAACGGCGCCGCGTTGCAGGCGGCCAGGTCGTCGGGCACGCCCTGGACGCGCGGCGGCGCCGTCGTGAAGACCACGGGCCGGGTCTTCTTCACCACGCAGGGGCGCAACGCCTCATGCTCGGGCTCGGCCGTGACCAGCGCGAACAAGAGCGTGGTGCTGACCGCCGGCCACTGCGTGAAGATGAACGGCGCCTTCCACACCAACTGGGTCTTCGTGCCCGGCTACGACAACGGCAAGCGCCCCTTCGGCACCTGGGCCGCCACCCGGCTGCTGACCACACCCCAGTGGAACGCCCGCGAGGACATCAACTTCGACATCGCCGCCGCGGTGGTCGCGCCGCTGGAGGGCAAGACGCTGGTGGACGTCGTGGGCGGCCAGGGCGTGGCCTTCAACCAGCCCAGACGGCAGCAGATGTACGCCTTCGGCTACCCGGCGGCGGCGCCGTACGACGGTTCGAAGCTCATCCACTGCAGCGGCCGGACCTTCGACGACTTCTCGATGTCGAAGGACCACGGCCTGACCTGCAACATGACCGGCGGTTCGAGCGGCGGTCCGTGGATGTTGACCTTCAACGAGTCGACCGGCCTCGGAACGCAGAATTCGGTCAACAGCTTCAAATACAACTTCGCCCCGAACTGGATGTTCGGCCCATATTTCGGAAATGAGGCTCAGGCCGTCTACCAGGCGGCACAAAACACCAACGCCCTCTGAGCAACTCACCGAAAGTAGTCACAAGAACACATCTCGTGGTGCAGACTCGGGGGGCATGACCCTGAGCACCCCCATGCTCGCGGGGGCCCCGCTCCTCGCAGGGCTGATCGGCTCCGCGCTCGTCGGCGCGGCCCCGGCACCGCAGCAGGCCGCACCCCCCGTCACCGCCCCCGTCACCGGGTCCATCACTGGGTCCATCACTGGGTCCCTCGCTGGGTCCATCGCTGGGTCCATCGCTGGACCGGCCTCCGAGGCGCGGCCGAGCGGGATCGTCGAGCACGTGGCCGCGCGCACGCGCGCCGACCAGCAGCGCGTGCTCGACTACTGGACGCCGCAGCGCATGGCCAGGGCCCTGCCGATCGGGCTGCTCGGCCTCGTCACGCGCGACAAGGGCCTGCTGAGCGGCCCGACCGGCGGGCGGGCGCTGCCCGCCCTCACCGGCCAGGCCGCCGGTCAGGCCGTTCCCGGCCGCACGGCCGGCACCGTCGTGCGTCGCCACCACGCGGCCGCCGCACCGAGCGCCAGCACCGTCGGCACCCGCTGGGCTTCCGGCGGCCTCGTCGCCAGGACGACGGGCCGCGTGTTCCTGACCGTGGCCGGCGCGGACTTCGTCTGCTCGGCCAGCACGGTCAAAAGCGGCAACAAGGACCTCGTGGTCACCGCCGGCCACTGCGTCAAGGACGGCGCCGGCGAGTGGGCGGCGAACTGGACGTTCGTGCCGGGCTACGGGTCCGGCGGGCGGGCGCCGTTCGGGCAGTACGCCGCCCGCCGCATGTTCGTCGCCGGCCCGTGGGCGCGCAGCGGCGACGACAACTACGACGTCGGCATGGTCGCCCTGGCCACGTCACGCGGCAGGCACGTGGCCGACGTGGTCGGCACCCAGGAGATCGCCTTCAACGCGCCGCGCGGCGGCCAGGCGTTCGGCTTCGGCTATCCCGCCGACCCGCCGTACAACGGCGGCCACCTGGTCTACTGCGCGGGACGGCTGCGGGACGACCCGCACAAGCAGACCCGCGACCAGGGCCTCGGCTGCGCCATGACCGCCGGCTCCAGCGGCGGCCCCTGGATGACCTCGTTCAACGCCGCCACCGGCAGGGGCACGATCACCTCGCTGAGCAGCTTCAAGTACAGCGACGACCAGCGCACGATGTACGGCCCCTACCTCGGCGACGCCGCCAAGGCCCTCTACGCCATGGCGGGACGCGCCTGACCGGCGTGCCGGCTCATTTCAGCTCGGACTCCAGCAGCCCCATCATGAGGAAGTCGTGCCGCTTCCCCCTGGTGCGGAACGACTCGCGCCGCCGCCCCTCCTCGACGAACCCCACCCTGGTGTACGCCCGCACCGCCGCCGTGTTGTCGGCCACCACCCAGAGCATCACCCGGTGCAGACCCATCTCCTCGAAGGCGTACCTGCAGATCAGGCGCAGCGCGTCCGTCGCGTAGCCGCCCCCCTGGTGATCACGGTCACCGATGGCGATGCTCTGCAGGGTGGCCTCGCCCTGGACGAAGTCGGTGTCACCGAGCGCGACATAACCGATCAGCCGCCCGCCGTCGAGCGTCTCGATGCCGAGCACCATCTGCTCGAAGGTGTTGCGCGGCCGGTTGGCGCCCTTCTCCATGTTCTGGGCGAGGGAGATGGGCGGCGAGGCGTCCATCCACCGTCCCACCTCCGGATCGTGATACCACCGCCACAGGGCTTCGCTGTCAGCGGGTTCGAGGGCGCGCAGGCGCACGCGGTCTCCGGTCAGCATGAGATCTCCCGATTAGTTGACCGGCCACGTCTACCAGGGTGCGGACAGGCGGAGCAACGCCTTTTCCCGGGCCCTCAGAGTGGCAGCCCGGTCAGCACCATGACCTTCTCGTACGTGTAGTCCGTCATCGCCGAGCGCAACCCCTCACGCCCGATGCCCGAGTCCTTGACCCCGCCGTACGGCATCTGGTCGGCCCGGTACGACGGCACGTCGCCGATGATCACGCCGCCCACCTTCAGCTCCCGGTTGGCCAGGAAGGCGGCGTCCAGCGACCGCGTGAACACCCCGGCCTGCAGGCCGTACGCGGAGTCGTTGACCATCGCGTAGGCCTCGCCGGCGGAGGCGGCGGACTGGAGGATCATGACGGGCCCGAAGACCTCCTCGCGGGCCACCTTGGCGTCGTGGGGCACGCCGGCCAATACCGTCGGGGCGTACGACGTCCCTTCGCGGACGCCGCCCGCGAGCACCTCGGCGCCGGCCGCTACGGCCTCGTCGACCCACTGCTCCACGCGCTCGGCGGCGGCCTCGGAGACGAGCGGGCCCACCTGGGTCTTCTCGTCCGCGGGGTCGCCGGTGACGAGCCCCTTGACCGCCGGGACCAGGCGCTCCACGAACGCGTCGTACACCGGCTGCTCCACGATCACCCGCTGCACGGCGATGCAGCTCTGACCGCCCTGGTAGTTGGAGTAGAGGGCGATGCGCCGCGCCGCCCAGTCGAGGTCGGCGTCGGCCAGCACGACGGCCGCCGCGTTGCCGCCCAGTTCCAGCGTGACGTGCTTGCGCGGCACCTGGTCGGCGATGGCGTACCCGACGGGCGCCGAGCCGGTGAACGACACCACGGGCAGCCGCGCGTCCTGCACCAGGCCGGCGGCGCGCTCGTTCGGGACCGGCAGCACCGAGAACATGCCCGCTGGCAGGTCGGTCTCGGCCAGGATCTCGCCCAGCAACAGCGACGACAGCGGCGTGGCGGGCGCGGGCTTGACGATGACGGGGGCGCCGACGGCGATGGCCGGGGCGACCTTGTGCGCGACGAGGTTCAGCGGGAAGTTGAACGGGGTGATCGCCAGCACGGGCCCGTACGGGACCCGCGACACGTACGCCAGGCGCCCGGCCGCGGCCGGCTCGGTGTCGAGCCGTTGCGCCTCGCCGGACCAGCGGCGGGTCTCCTCGGCGGCGAAGCGGAACGTGGCGACGGCCCTCGTGACCTCGCCACGCGCCCAGAAGATCGGCTTGCCGTTCTCGGCGGTGATCAGGCGGGCGATCTCGTCGGCCCGCTCCTCGATGCGCCGCGAGACGTGGGCCAGCGCCTCGGCCCGCACGTGCACGGGCAGCGCGGCGGCCTGGTCCGCGACCGCGTGCGCCGCGGCGATGGCCTCCTCGACCTGCGCGTCCGTGGGCACGGAATGCCTGCCGACCTCGCGGCCGTCGTGGGGGTTGGTGACAGTGAGCTCGGAGTCCCCGGTCGCTGGGCGGCCGGCCAGCCAGAAGGTACGCACGTCCATAGTTCAGACGTTATGCGAAGCGGACGTTCGGGGATTACACCACGGTGCACAAGACTCTCGCGGGACCCCACCGTTAAGTACAAGCTCTGTTGTATACCCATGATGTAACGGAACTAGACCCAATTCGGGATGTTTACCATGCGGAGTGGTTTGAGCAATCGTCGCTCTGGCTAAGTCATCGGATGCGGGTCTACAGCGTGGTGGGCCCCCGATCAGAAAGGCGTGGGCCCCGTGACCGAACACCGTGAGGTCACAAGGACACATAGCTCCTTGGCCGCTGAGGAGGTCTCATGACCTCGGCGCCGCTGGGGCTCCAGGGTGCTTACCTCAAGGGCGAGCGCGCCAGCCACGACGAACTCCGCTCCCACCTCCTCGACATGGCCGTCAACCTGCTCGAGACCGATGGCCCCGACAGCCTCACCATGCGCAGGATCGCCGCGGAGGCAGGGTGCACGACGACCGTCATCTACACGATGTTCGGCAACCGGGAGGGCCTGGCGGAGGCGCTCTATCTGGAGGGGTTCGAGCGCTTCCGCCGCTACCTGGAGTCGGTGCCGCAGCGACGCAGCCCGTTCGAGCACCTGACCGCTCTCGGGCCCGCCTACCGTCAGGCGTGCCTGTCCGAGCCCGGCTACTACAGCCTGATGTTCGAGCGGGCGATCCCCGGCTTCGAACCCAGCGAGCGCGCGAGGACCCTCGCCCGCGCCGCACTCAACATCCTCGACCGCGTGATCGCCGACTGCATCTCCGCCGGCTACCTCGTCCCGACCCAGCCCCGCAAGATCGCGGACGCGCTGTGGGCGGCGGCCCAGGGGGCGATCAGCCTGGAGCGCGCCGGACATCTGCGCGACGGGCGCACGTTCGAGGCGGTCACCATGGCCACCATCTGCTGTTACCAGGTCGACAAGCAGGCCTGACCGGCTCCCCGGCCCCGCCGCCGGCACCCAACGGCGGGCTGGGCTCCGGCGCCGGCTCAACGGCGGGCCGCTTCGAGCGCGAACCACAGCTCGGCGCGGACGCCCGGATCGTCGAGGTCGCGGCCGAGCAGTTCGGCCACGCGTTTCATGCGGTAGCGCAGCGTGTGCCGGTGCACGCCGAGCCGCTGCGCCGCCGCGTCCCAGTGGCCGTTGTTCTCCAGGTACGCGCGCAGGGACTCGACGAGGCCGGCCCGGGAGCCGTAGCCGGCGAGCGGAGCCAGCAGCGCGGCGGAGAACGCCTGGGCGTCCGCCTGGTCGAGCAGCCCGAGCAGGCCCTGCCCGGCCAGCTCCGCGAACCGCACCACCCGCCCCCTCCCTCTCCCCGGTCCCCGGCCCTCTTCGCCGGCCTCCGAACCACCCCCGCCGCCGGTCCTACCGGCGCTGACGGGCCCTGAGCCTGCCTCGGCCGCCTCGAGAGCCCGTCTCGCCTGGCCGAGCGCGCTTCGCAGGGCCGCCGGGTCATCACCGCAAGGCAGGCTGACCCCCACGGGCACGTCGGCCTCCATGGCCACCCTCTCCGCCGTGCGCACCGCGACGTCCCCCGCCGAACCGCCCGGACCCTCCGCCGAACCTCCCGCCCGGCCGTCCACACCGCCGTCTGCACCGCCGGCCACACCGCTGTCCGCACCTCCGGCCACACCACCGGCCGCGACCAGCGCGATGGCCATCTGCCCCTTCGCCCGGGTGCGTGCCGACCGGGCCTGGGAGCGGCTCCCGCCTGGCCGTCGCACCCCCTCCCCCGTGTCCGTGCCGTCGTGCAGGACCGCGAAGGCGTGCGTCTCCAGCACGTCCAGAGCCTCGGGACCCGTCGCGAGCACCACCAGCGGCTCCTCGGGCAACCGACGGCCGAGCGGCTCCACCACCACACGCGCCTGTTCCTTGGCGCCCTCCAGCAGCAACCGCAGCACCGCGGCGTGCACCCGGCGCTCGGCCTCCAGCTGGGACCTGCCCTGCTCCATGGCCAGCGTGAGCAGGGAGCCCGCCGCGTTGATCACCGTGTGGGTGATGGGCGAGTACGCCCCCTCCGCCCCCACGGCGAGGAACCCGCGCGGCCGCACCCCGCCGCCCACCGGCTGCACCACGATGTGTTCGCCCGGCCCCGACAGAGCCAGGCTGGCGGGAAACCCGGCGGGCGGCTGGAGGGTGGCGGACGGCTCCTGGTGGCGGGTGCCGCGGAGGCGGCCGAGCTCGGCGCTCACCGCGCCCGTCCTGGCACCGCGCGTGGCGTGCCGTACCTCGCCCGACTCGTCCAGCAGCGCGGCCCAGCCGCCGACCTCCCTGGCGAGCCGGTCGATGACCGCGTGCATGCCCTCCGGTTGCAGCGCGGCCCGCGTGAGCCGTCCCTGGGCGTCGAAGGCGCGGGTGATCTCCTCGTACTGCTCGGCGGCCAGCAGCTCGCTGACGGCCTTGCCGACGGCGATGAACGGGGTCTCGCGCGGCACCTCCAGCAGGGGCAGCCCGTGCTCCTCCGCGGCGGCGATCAGGGCGGCGGGCACCTCCTCGTGCGAGACCCCGACGCCGAAACCGAGGCCGGCCACGCCTCGAGCGACCAGTCGGGCGACATATCCGGATAGGTCGCCCGCCATCCGCATCCCCGTCGTGAGCAGCAGTTCCCCACCCTCCAGGTACGGAGTCGGGTCCGCAAGCTCGCTGACCGCCACCCACCGCACCGGCACGTCCAGCGCACCCGCGCCGGACCGCCCGGAGGACGGCCGGCCGGAGGGTGCGCGGCCGGAGGGCGGGCGGGTGGCGCCGGCGAGGGGCCGGAGGTGCATGCGGCGCACCACGGTCCGCAGTGAAGGCGGCATGTGGCTTTTGTCCATTCTGGCGAATACGACCGCCTTCAGTTTGACATATCGACATATCGGCGCAGGTGAGAGGCCGCCGTAGCGTCGGGGCATGAGCATTCCCCAGGAGCGACGCGTCGTGACCGCGATCCCAGGCCCCAAGTCGCAGGAGTTGCTGGCCCGCAAGCAGGCCGCGGTCCCGCCCGGCATCGGCACGACGCTGCCGGTCTTCGTCACCCGGGCGGGCGGCGGCGTGCTCCAGGACGCCGACGGGAACTCGCTGATCGACTTCGGCTCCGGCATCGCCGTGACCAGCGTGGGCAACGCCGCGCCCAAGGTCGTCGAACGCGTCCAGCGGCAGGTCGCCGACTTCACCCACACCTGTTTCATGGTCACCCCGTACGAGTCGTACGTGCGGGTGTGCGAGAAGCTCAACGAGCTGACCCCCGGCGACCACGACAAGCGCACCGTGCTGGTGAGCTCCGGCGCAGAGGCCGTCGAGAACGCCGTCAAGATCGCCCGGCACGCCACCGGCAGACCGGCCGTCGTGGTGTTCGACCACAGCTACCACGGCCGCACGCTGCTCACGATGACGCTGACGGCCAAGAACATGCCGTACAAGGAGGGGTTCGGCCCGTTCGCGCCCGAGGTCTACCGGGTGCCGCTGGCGTACCCGTTCCGCTGGCCGTCCGGGCCGGACAACTGCGCCGAGGAGGCCGCCGAGCAGGCCATCGACATGATCACCAAGCAGGTCGGCCCGGGCAACGTGGCCGCCGTGGTGATCGAGCCGATCGCGGGCGAGGGCGGCTTCATCGTTCCCGCCAGGGGTTTCCTGCCGCGCATCGCGGAGTTCTGCAAGGCCAACGGCATCCTGTTCGTGGCCGACGAGGTGCAGACCGGGTTCGCGCGCACCGGCACGCTGTTCGCGTGCGAGGACGAGGGCATCGTGCCCGACATCATCACCACCGCCAAGGGCATCGCGGGCGGCCTGCCGCTGGCGGGCGTGACCGGGCGCGCGGAGATCATGGACAAGGTGCACGCCGGCGGTCTCGGCGGCACGTACGGCGGCAACCCGCTCGCCTGCGAGGCCGCCTTGGGCGTCCTGGAGACCATCGAGGAGGAGGATCTGGTCGCCAGGGCCCGCCGCATCGGCGACATCATGCTGCCCCGGCTCAGGGCGCTCCAGGAGCGCTTCGACGTGATCGGCGACGTGCGCGGACGAGGCGCGATGATCGCCATCGAGCTGGTCGAGCCCGGCACCAAGGAGCCGAACCCGGCCGCCGTCCAGGAGATCGTCCGGCGCTGCCACGCCGAGGGCCTGCTGGTGCTCACGGCGGGCACGTACGGCAACGTGCTGCGCTTCCTGCCGCCGCTGGTCATTCCCGAGCACCTGCTCGAGGAGGGGCTCGGCATCCTTGAGAAGGCGATCGCCGAACTTTAGAACAAATCCATCCGAATCGGGCATCCGGCTTGCTCCTGGATGCCCGATTTGTTGGTGTAACGGCCGTCAACCGGGTAGAGAAATCACTCTGACTTGACGCTCCGCTAGACGATCACAGCCGCGGTCAGGGTTATAACGGTTCCGGTATACGGATGGGCGATGGCTGCGGGAAGCGTAATGAACTGGGGTTCCACCAAAACGGCGGCACGAAGCATGGTGACGTTCGACCCTGAGGGACTGACCTGGGCTCAGCGTGACGGTGACGCCTGCGTCGTCTGCCACAAACGCTGGCCTCGGCCGCGCATGAGGGTCGGCCGGCTGCCCGACGACGCTCCCGTCCTGGCCTGCGGCGACTGCGCCGAAGCGCTCCTGCCCGCTCCCGCGGCCACCGTCGTGGCCTTCCCGTCCCGCTGAACAGTCGCCGGGCAGCGAGACGCCCCGGGACAGAGGGGGAAGGCCCAGGGCGTCTCTGCAGGTCACGCCCAGCGGGGGGAGGGGGCGCGCCCGCGGCACGGCAGGTCAGGTCCGGCGCCTGCGCTCCTCACTCGGCCAGCTCGCGCCACCGTTCGGTCCAGGCGTCATAGTCCGTACATTCCCCGCAAGCCGGCGGCCGTACCGCGAAGGCGATGTGGTCGAGCTTCTTGTCCTCGCCGGCGCCGTAGGCCTCGCACATCTGCCTGGCCCGCCCCTTGCACGCCTTGTCGTTGGCCGGCGCCAGCCCCACCCACGCGGCGGCGTCGCGCTGCGCGTCGGGCGCGGTCACCCAGTTGAGCCACCGATAAGCGCAGGTGGTGTCGGGCACGTTCACGCCGAGCATCCAGGAATCGACCCATCCGGTGGTCTCGCGGGTGTGCACGGCCTTGATCGGCTTTCCCGCCTTCTGCAGCAACATCCGGTAGTAGGGGGTGGCCTGGGCGTAGTCGAGGGACCCGGTGGCGAACCCCTTGACCAGGTCGATCGGGTTACGCCAGTAGACCCGGTCCTTGTTGCGTTCCAGCATCGTCATCGTCGCGTCGAGCTGCTTCTCGGTCAGCTCGTACGGCTCATCCGCCGTGTCACCGGCCATGGCCGCGTCGGCGATCGTCAGCGGGGTGTCCCTGAGCGCGACCCGCTCGGAGGCGAACACCTGCCCGAGGTCGCCGCCCTCGACCCGGCCCGAGTCGTAGATGAACTCGTGGTATCCCCACAGGTAGGGCACGCCGTAGACCTTGCCCGACACGGTGGACATGTCGCGGAAGCGCTCGTCGATGTCGTCGTACCCGGCGACCTTGGCCGGATCGACGGCCTGCACCTGCTTCTTCGCGATCAGGTCGGCCGCCAGCACCGGCCCGGCGGAGATCACGTCGTAGGGCCGCCGGGTGACCTTCTCGGCCATCTCCTCGGAGGTCTGCACGGTGTCGAGCTTGGCGATCCGGCAGCCGGTCTCCTTCTCGAACGCGCCCGTCCAGTTGACCTTGGGGCTGGTGCCGCCGTACTCGGCGTAGCCCCGGTAGGTGAGGATCTGCAGCGTGCCGTCGCTCTGCGTCGCCGTCGGGCTGGCAGTGGGGCTGGCGGTCGGGCTCGGCGAGGAGCTCGGCGCCGGTGTGGGCCTCGCCGCTCCCATGCCGACGACCAGCGCCGATGCGGCGATCGCCAAGGCATAAGTGCGACGACGATCCACGATGTCCCCCCTTGTCCGTCTGCTGGGAGCTTACCGGGGAGCGGGACGGGAGGGACGCGCATCCCTCCCGTCCGGAATCGCGGGTTACCCGTTCGTGGGGAAGCCCAGGTTCACGCCGCCGTGCGACGGGTCGAGCCAGCGGGACGTGACGACCTTGCCGCGGGTGTAGAAGTGCACGCCCTCGGTGCCGTGCACGTGCGTGTCGCCGAACAGCGAGGACTTCCAGCCGCCGAAGCTGTAGAAGGCCATCGGCACCGGGATGGGCACGTTGATCCCGACCATGCCGACCTCGACCTCGTTCTGGAAACGCCGGGCGGCGCCGCCGTCGTTGGTGAAGATCGCGGTGCCGTTGCCGTACTCGCCGCCGTTGATCAGCTCCAGGCCCTCCTCGTACGAGCCGACGCGCACGATCGACAACACCGGGCCGAAGATCTCGTCGTGGTGCGTACGCGAGCCAGGAGGCACGTGGTCGAGCACCGTCGGGCCGAGCCAGAAGCCGGGCGTCTCAGCGGCCTTGCCGCCGCCGAGCACCGCCGTCTCGCGGCCGTCGACGACCAGCTTGGCGCCCTCCTCGACCCCCAGGTCGAGGTAGGAGGCGACCTTGTCGCGGTGCGCCTCGGTGACCAGCGGCCCCATCTGCGACCTCGGGTCGTCGCCTGGGCCGATCACCAGCCGGCCGACCCGTTCGACGATCTTCTCCACCAGCTCGTCGCCGACCGGGTCGACCGCCAGCACGACCGAGATCGCCATGCAGCGTTCCCCCGCCGAGCCGAACCCGGCCGACACCGCCGAGTCGGCCACCAGGTCGAGGTCGGCGTCGGGGAGCACGAGCATGTGGTTCTTGGCGCCGCCGAGCGCCTGCACCCGCTTGCCGTGCGCGGTGCCCGTCTCGTAGACGTGGCGCGCGATCGGGGTGGAGCCGACGAAGGAGACGCCGCGCACGCCGGGGTGCTCCAGCAGGCGGTCCACGGCGACCTTGTCGCCCTGCACGACGTTGAACGCGCCGTCGGGCAGCCCCGCCTCCTGCCAGAGCCGGGCCATCAGCAGCGACGCCGAGGGGTCCTTCTCCGACGGCTTGAGCACGAACGTGTTCCCGCACGCGATCGCGATCGGGTACATCCACATCGGCACCATGGCGGGGAAGTTGAACGGCGTGATCCCGGCCACCACGCCCAGCGGCTGGCGGATCGAGTAGGAGTCGACCCGGGTCGAGACGCCCTCGGAGAAGCCGCCCTTGAGCAGGTGCGGGATGCCGCAGGCGAACTCCACGACCTCCAGGCCCCTCGCCACCTCGCCGAGCGCGTCGGAGTGCACCTTGCCGTGCTCGGACGAGATCAGCGCCGCCAGCTCGTCGCGGTGGGCGTACATGAGCTCGCGGAAGCGGAACAACACCTGCGACCGCTTCATCAGGGACGCGTCCCGCCAGGCGGGGAACGCGGCCGCGGCGGCCGCCACGGCCGCGTCCACGTCGGCCGCCGACGCCAGCGCCACGTGCCCGCTGACCTCGCCGGTGGCGGGGTCGAAGAGCTCGGCGGTACGGTCGTCGCCGTCCGCGAGCGCCCCGTTGATCCAGTGCTTGACCGACTTCACTGAGCTGCTGCCTCCGCGTTGATGGTTTCCAGTGCGGTGACGATGATGCCGAGCCCTTCGACCGCCTCGTCCACCGTGAGGGTGAGGGGCGGCGCCATGCGGATGGCGTTGCCGTACAAACCGCCCTTGCCCGCCAGCAGGCCCGCCTTCTTGGTCTCCTCCATGAAGCGCGACGCCTGCGCGGGGCTTTCGAGCTCGACGGCGAACATCAGGCCCTTGCCCCGCACCTCCTTGACCACGGGCAGCCGCTCGGCCGCCTCCTTGAGGCCCTTGATGATGATGGCGCCGGTACGCGCCGCGTTGGCCTGCAGGTCGTGATCGAGCACGAAGTCGAGAGTGGCGTTGGCGGCGGCCATGGAGATCGGGTTGCCGCCGAACGTCGACAGGCCGACCGCGTGCGGAGCGTCCATCAGGTCGCCGCGCGCCACGACGCCGCCGACGGCGAAGCCGTTGCCCAGCCCCTTGGCGAACGTGAGCATGTCGGGGGTGACGCCGTGGTTCTGGATGCCGAAGAACGCGCTGCCGGTGCGGCCCCACCCGGTCTGCACCTCGTCCGAGACGAACAGGATGCCCTGCTCGTCGAGCACCTCCTTGTACGCGGCGAACAGCCCGTCCGGGGCCATCGTGAACCCGCCCACGCCCTGGATCGGCTCGGCGATCAGCGCGGCCACGTCGTTGGAGACGGAGGTGGCCAGCACGTGGCGCAGGTCGTCGACGCACGCCTTGACGTAGTCGGCGTCCGACAGGCCCGCGAACTGGGTGAGGTGCCGGTCGGTGCCGTGCAGGAAGTGCACGTTGAGCGGGGAGAGCGAGTTGTTCTTCCACGCCCGGTTGGCGGTGACGCTGATCGCGCCGAAGCTGCGCCCGTGGTAGCTCTGGCGCATCGCGAGCACCTGGTCGCTCTTGCGCGCGTACGTGGCCAGCAGGAGGGCGGTCTCGTTGGCCTCGGTGCCGGAGTTGGTGAAGAAGACCTTGGCGTCGGGGATGCCGGAGAGCCGCGCGATCTTCTCGGCCAGCTCGACCTGGCCGCGCAGCAGGTAGGCGGTGCTGGTGTGCACCACGCCCGTGGCGAGCTGGCGTTCGACGGCTTCGCGCACTTCGGGCACGTCGTACCCGATCATGTTGGTCAGGATGCCGGCGAAGAAGTCGAGATAGCTCTTGCCGTCGCCGTCGATGACGCGGTTGCCCTTGCCGCTGACGATCTCGATGGGCTCGGTGTAGTTGAGCGCCAGCCAGGCAGGCATCACTGCCCGATGGCGCGCGAGAAGCTCCGACATGCTCCCGAGTATTCCTTTTTCGCCCTCATCCTCCTATCTCCAGAGTGTCGGCGTAGGAGTGAATCGAGTTACACAGTGTAACCGCGAGCAGGCGATGGAGGCAGGAGCGGGCCGGCCCCTGCCTCCGCGCGCGTCAGCGGCCCAGCAGGAGCGGCAGGCTGCCCCAGCCGTGCGCGATGAAGGACGGGACGTGGGGCACCTCGCTCTCGTGCACGGCCAGGCGGAGGTCCGGGAACCGGGCGAACAGCGCGGGCAGGGCGGCGAGCGCCTCCTGGCGGGCGAGCGGCGCCCCGATGCAGCGGTGCACGCCGATGCCGAACGCCAGGTGCTCACCGTGGTCCTTGGTCGGGTCGAACCGGTCGGCGTCCTGGCCGTGCTGGTCGGGGTCGTGCCCGGCCGCCATGTAGCTGGTGATGATCGCGTCGCCCGCCTCGATCCGTACCCCGCCGATCTCGATCGGCTCGATGGCGAACCGCAGCGGCAGGTTGGCGATCGACGGCGACCAGCGCAGCGTCTCCTCGATCACCGCCTCCCAGGAGATCTCTCCCGACAGGACCCGTCTGAGGTGGTCCGGATGGGTGAGCAGGGCGTGCACCGCGTTGCCGATCAGGTTGACGGTGGTCTCGTGCCCGGCCGCGATGAGGAGCAGCAGGGTGTCGCGCAACTCGTCGTCGCTGAGCGAGTCGCCGCTGTCACGAACGTTGATCAGCTCGGTGGTCAGGTCGTCGCCCGGGTGCTCCCGCTTGTAGGCGACCAGGCCGGGGAGCACGGTGCCGATCTGGACGGCCGTGGCCTCCGCCTGCTCCGGCGTGAGGGTGGTGTCCATGATGGCTTCCATGATCTGGGCCATTTCCGCCCGCATGTGCGCGGGGACGCCGAACAGCTCACAGATCACCCGCATCGGCAGCGGGTGGGCGTAGGCGCTGCGGAGGTCGACGGGGCGGCCCGGCGGCTGCGCGGCCATGGCGTCCAGCAGCTCCGCGACGAGGCCATCGACGATCGGCTGCATGGCCTTGGTACGGCGCGCGGTGAAGCTCGGGGCGATCAGCTTGCGCAGCCGCCGGTGCTCCTCGCCATAGGCGCTGAGCATGTTCGACACGCCGATCCAGGTCATGATCCACCTCCAGCCGGGCTCTTCCATCGCCTGGGGCAGCAACCGCCAGTGCCGCTTGTCCTTGCTCACCAGCGGATCGAGGATCAGCTGCTTGAGCAGGTCGTGCCGGGTGACCGCCCAGGCAGGGATGCCTCCGGTGAGCTCTACGAGGACCAGGGGGCCGAGGTCACGTAGTCGACGGACCTCGCCGGAGAGGTCGGTGCCGAAGGGGTCGAGGACGACAGGGGCTGCATTGCCCACGGAGAATCTCCTGGTTGGTCGGGGCGGATCGGGGTGAAGCTCACCGGCAGGTGCGCCAGCGCGCGATGGAACGGGCCGGGGCGCCACGGCAGCTCCTCGCGGGGCACGGTCAGTTCGAGGTCGCACAGGTGAGAGGTCAGGCGTTCGATCGCGGTCATGGCGATGAGCACGGCCGGGTCGCTGGCCGGGCAGCGGTGCGCCCCGGCGCCGAAGCCCAGGTACGCGCCGCCGTCGGAGCGCAGCTCCTCGGGAACGTTGGCGGGCTCGGTGTTGGCCGCGGCGTAGGAGACGAGGACCAGTTCGGCCGGCTGGATCCAGGTGCCGTGGAAGTGCACGGGCTGGCGCACGAAGTACGGGCCGTAGTTCGACATCGCGGGCTCGGCGCGCAGGGCCTCCATGAGGGCGTCGTACGTGCTGAGCGCGCCGTTGGTGAGCGAGCTGAAGTAGCGGTCGTCGCTGACCATCCGGGAGATCGTGTTGGAGATCAGATTGGCCGTGGGCTCGTAGGCGGCGGCCATCACCAGCACGAGGGTCTCCCCCAGCTCCTCGGGCTGCAGCGCGGCCGGATGGTCGATGAGCCAGGAGGTCAGGTCCTCGCCCCGCTTGGTGTGCTTGGTATGGATCAGCTCGCCGATGTAGCGGCCGAACGCGTCGCTGCCCCGCGCGCCCGTCTCGCCGTCGGCCTCCATCATGTCCGACAGGGCCTGGGTCAGACCGGCGCTGTCGGCGTCCGGCCGCCCGAAGAGCCGGTTGAAGATGCGGACCGGGATGAGCCGGGCGAAGTCGGCGACCAGGTCGGCCTCGCCCTTCGCGGCGAACTGGCTGATGAGCGAGTCCGACACCTCGCTCACCATCTGGCGCAGCTTGTGCGGCTGGATCTGCTCGAAGCAGTCGGAGATGACCTTCCGGTAGCGGGCGTGCTCGGCGCCGTCGGAGAACAGCGCGTTCGGCCGGCGGCCGAGCATGGCGATCGCCCCCGCGGCCTCCGGGGTGTCGGGGAGCCGTTCCTGCCAGGCACTGGAGTTCTTGCTCCAGACGCCGCCGACGTTGGTGAGCACGTCCAGGGCGGCCCGGTAACCGATCACCAGGTGGGCCTCGATGCTCGGGGCTATCTCCACGGGCGCGACCGCGCCGTGCCGCACGCGCAGCTGGGCGTAGATCGCCTGCGGGTCTCTGGCGTACTCGGGCCCGTACAGGCGCCCGGCGTCGGGCATGTAGCGCAGGGTCATGACAACACCAGCTCTCTGACGTGCTCCACCAGTGCGATCAGCGAGGCGCGGGCGGAGGCGGGGTCGCGGGCGTCGCACACCATCAGCGGCGTGCGCGGGTCCAGGTCGAGCGCCTTGCGCACGGACTCCAACGGGTAGTCCGGCGAGTCGGGGAAATGGTTGACGGCCACCGCGTAACGGATGCCCGCGCTCTCCACCAGGTCGAGGACGGCGAAGCTCTCGTCGATCCGGCGGGTGTCCGCCAGCACCAGGACCCCGAGCGCGCCGCGTACGAGCTCGTCCCACAGGACCTGGAAGCGGGTCTGTCCCGGCGCCCCGAACAGGTAGAGCACGGCCCCGGGCAGGGTGAGGCGCCCGAAGTCGATCGCGGTGGTCGTGGTGGTCTTCTCGTTCACGCCGGTGAGGTCGTCGACCAGCGTGCCCGCCTGGGTGAGCACCTCCTCCGTGTTGAGGGGTTTGATCTCCGAGAGCGCGCTGACGATGGTCGTCTTGCCCACGCCGAACGGCCCTGCGATGACCAGCTTGACCGGGATGTGCTCGGCACTGACACGGCTGTCAGAGAGCGCGGAGGCCACTGAGTACCAACTCCAAGATCTCGATGTCGGGCAGGCTGGTGGCCACCGGCGGATTGCGGGCCAGCAGCGTTCCGCTGCCGACCAGTCCGGCGACCAGCAACCGCACCACGCAGTACGGGAGGCCGAGGTGCGCGGCGCACTCGTACACCGACAGCGGCCCGTCCTGCAACAGGGCCAGCAGATGCGACCCGGGTGGGTCCAGCCCGTTGGTGGCGGCGTCGGGTGCGATGTAGACCAGGGTCGTGCGCTCGACATCGATGTGTTCGGGCACGGTCAGCCTCGCGGCGGCCATGTAGTCCGGGACGACCCGCCGCCTTTGCCGTCCGGAGGTCACGTCCGGACGCCCGGCACCCTGGCCGCGCTGGCTTCGTCGAGGGCCTTGATCAGCTTCTGCACCTGCAGTTGCACCTCGTAGGCCAGCGCGCCGATGTTGACGGCTCCGGTGGCGGCGACCACGATGGCGGCGCGGTCGCCGGCCGGGGCGATGTAGTAGTAGCCGCTGCCGGCGGAGATGACGATGTCCTCCACCCCCTCGTCGGTGCCGCCGCTGAGGCCCTCGCACAGGGCGCGGGCGGCCCCCAGGACGGAGCTCGTCATGGCGGCGGCGCGCTCGCCGCTCTCGGTCGTCACATCGGCCGAGCCGCCGAGGATCAGCCCGTCACGGCTCAGCACCACACCTCGCGTGACTCCGGGCAGTGCCAGGAGAGGTGACAGGACCCAGGACACGTCGAGGGACAACGCGCGACCCTTGGTCGGAACACGGCTTGAAGCGCTGTGAGCGTCCATGGAACGGTCAATTCCCTTCGGTGGCGTCGTGCGGCTCGGTCGGATACGCCTCACGGCGGCCCGCTTCGGCTCCGATCTGGAAGTCTCCCCACCGCTTCTGGGCTTCCTCCGGGGTGGTGAGCGTGCGGCTTTCATGGCCCTGGGAGCCGCCTCCACCGCGCCCGGAGCCGGACGTGGCGTGCGGCGGCTGGCGGCGGCGCTGCGGGAGCGGCGCCAGGTCCTCCGCCGACCGTTGTTGCGGCGCGGTCACGAAGTCGGTTCCCGCGGGGGAGCCGACCGGTTCCAGCCGCGACGCCGCCGGCAGCGGCTCATGCTGGCCGGCCGGGACCGACGCGCGGACCGGCTCGGGCGCCAGCACCGACGGCCGGGTGTTCTCCGGCATCTCCACCAGCAGGGCGGCGGGGACGGTCAGCACGGCCTGTACGCCGCCGAAGGCGCTCTTCTTGACCGTGACCTGCAGGCCGTAGTGCGCGGCCTGGCGGCCGATGGCGGCCCAGCCGGTTCGGGGAGGGTTGCCGAGGTCGACCAGGCGGATCGGCTGGGTGCCGCTCAGCAGGCGGGTGGCGCGGGCGTACTGCTCCTCGTTGAGGCCGACACCGGCGTCGTCGATGACGATGGCGGCGCCGCTGTTGGTCTCGTGCACGGCGATGGTCACCTTGAGCGTGCCGTAGGAGTGGTGGACCGCGTTGGCCAGCAGCTCGGCGGTGATGAACAGGATCGACTCCGCGGCGCGGGCGGCGACCCCGATCCGGCGGCGCAGGTGGTTGGCCGGGCCTTCGATGCGCTGCTCGAAGTTCTCCACCCGGGAGATGGCGCCCACCACCAGGTCCACCAGATACGTGTCGTCACGCGACAGGCCGGGCGTGGCGCCGCACGCGATGCCGGTCACCTGCACGCGACGGATGATCAGTTCGTTGAACATGTCCAGTCCCAGCACCTCGCGCAGGAGTGCGGTGTGCTCGTCGCCGCTGTAGCGCTGTTGCACGCCGGCGAGCAGGTCCTGGCCGCGCAGCGCCTGGGTCTGCACGCGGGACATCGCGCCTCTGATGACCGCCTGGGCCGCTTCGTCGATGCGCTCGCCTTCCTCTCTGAGGCCGCGGGCGAACGCGTCGAGCAGGGCGCTGTGCTGCCTGTCGACGTCGGTGCCGGCGAGTGCCGGCTCCTGCACGCCGGGCACGACCACGTGGGGGGTACGCAGGTGGGACAGCAGGGCGGGAATCCGCCTCGTGATCAGGTGCTCGGTCTCGGCGCGCACGAGTTCGTGCTGCGCGCGCGCCTCGCGCAGCTGCTCCGCGCTCTCCTGGATCTGGCGCTCCGCCCGGGCCAGCCGCTGCTGGCCGGCGCTGGTCTCGTGCGTCCGGTGCCGGTGTTCCTGCCGGGCCTGACCGAGCTGCCCGCGGGCCTGGGCGAGATCGCGGCGTACGCGCAGGTGGAGGAGCACGACACCCACGAGGGCGATGAGGAGGCCAAGGGCGATGAGCGTTATCGGGACGCTGAAGGAGTCTGGCGGCATGACAAGTCCTGAGGTCGAGGAGAGCCGGCGGAAAATGTCAACCGCCGAAGAATCTGCTAGCGGCGCGTGGCGGAATCAGCACGACGTCCGGCATGGACCATGTCGGTGTGGACCCCGCCTCTCCGCGACGTCGGCACGACTGCGTGCCTGGTGCGGCTCTGCCTGGGGTAGGGCGAGGCCAAGCGACATGGCACCCTCGGTCTCAGTCGAACGACGGTCAACGGGTAAACCAGTATTCCCGTTTAGTCATGATAGTCAACCGCATGTAAAGGCATCATTGCGTTGAGTTCGTACATATTGTCCGATTTTCTCCTTTGGCGGGGCCGAAGAAATTCCTGCCGCGGCGCCACCGAAGGCCAGGCCCGCTGACATCCAGCGGGCCTGTCTCTTCTGTCCGAAAATCGCCGGGGAGTCGCGTTTCCGCTAGACCCCTTCGGCGGCGGGCTCGCGTGCCTCGACGGCGTCGGAGGCCGGGCCGGCGGCGGGCCGCAACACCGTGAACGCGAGCAGCGCGGCGGCCACGGTGAACCCGGCCCCCACCCACGACCCGACGTGCATCGCGGTGGTGAACGCCTCCCTGGCGGGCTCCACCATGCCGAGCCTGAACGCCTCGCCGACCGACTCCCGAGCCGCCGCGGGCACGCCGTCGGGCATGGACGAGGTGAACACCCCGGCCAGCACGCTGCCCAGGACGGCGATGCTCAGGGCGAGGCCCACCTGCTGGACGGTGTCGTTGAGCGCCGATCCGACACCGGCGTGCTCCAGCGGGATCGCCCCCATCAGCGACGCGTACGCCGACGGCCCGGCCAGCCCTCCACCAGCGCCCATCAGCACGAGGGCGCACATCAGCGGCAGGTAGCCGGTGGTACTCGCCATCACCACGAAGCCGGCGGCCATGACGAGCAGACCGCCCGAGACCAGCATCCGGTTGCTCACCTTCTTCCCGAGCCCCGCGCCGATCCCGTTGAACAGCACCGCGGCGGCGGCCTGCGGCAGCATGGCGAGCCCGGCCCGCAGTTCGCCGTAGCCCAGCACGAACTGCAGGTACTGCGTCAGCATCAGCATGACCGCGCCGGCGCCGAACGACATGAGCAGGATCGAGAAGGAGGCGCCGCCGAAGTTGCGGTTCCTGAACAGCGCCAGCGGCAACATCGGGTGCTCGGAGCGGCGCTCCCAGAACACGAAGGCGGCCAGGGCGATCACGGCGAGGGCGATGACCAGCGGGTTCCACTCGCGTTCGATGATGACGTAGACGCCCGCGGTCAGGCCGGCGATCGACAGCACCACGCCGACCGGATCGATCTTCCGCCCGCCGCTGCGGGTCTCCGGCATCAGGACGTAGGCGGCGATGATGGCCACCGCCGCGATCGGGATGTTCAGCAGGAAGACCGAGCCCCACCAGTAGTGCTCCAGCATGAAGCCGCCCAGCGTCGGCCCCGCGATCACGCCGAGCATGGCGACGCTGCCCCAGATGGCCATGGCCTTGCGCCGCTCGTCCTCGGCGAAGACGGTCATGAGGATGGACAGCGTCGAGGGCATCAGGATCGATCCGCCGACGCCCATCAGGGCCCGCGCGCCGATCACCTGCCACGGCTCGCTGGCCAGCACCGCGAGCAGCGACGCCCCGCCGAAGAAGGCCAGGCCGATGACCAGGAACCTTCTGCGCCCGTACCGGTCGGACAGGCTGCCCGCGGTCAGCAGCAGGCCAGCGAAGACGAGCACGTAGGCGTCCAGGATCCACTGGATGTCGGAGTACGTGGCGCCGAGTTCCTCGATCAGCGACGGGATCGCCAGGTTGAGCACGGTGCCGTCCACGGTCAGCACCAGCAGCGAGAGGCACAGGACGACGAGAGTCCACCACCGACGGGGGTCTCGTACAGCGTTCGAGTTCACTCGCACACCGTACGACAAACCTCGTACGGTGTGCGAGTGCTTTTATCATGGGCGCATGACCGGCAAGCAGTTCACCTCCGTATGGCTCCGCGAGCCGCGCAAGGCGACCACTCCCGGTCGCAGCCGCGAGGAGATCGTCAGAGCCGCCGTGGAGATGCTCGACCAGGAGGGGCTCAGCGGGCTGAGCATGCGCAAGCTCGGCGCCAAGCTCAGCGCCGGCGCCACCAGCCTCTACTGGTACGTCGCCACCAAGGACGAGCTGCTGGAGCTGGCCTACGACGAGGTGTGGGGTGAGATGACCGTCCCCGATCCCGGCCGGGTGGGCTGGCGCGACTCCGCCTCGGCCCTGGCCCACGGCATGCGCCAGGTGGTCCTGCGCCACCCGTGGTCGGCCGACCTCATCGGCCGCCTGCCCGCGCTCGGCCCGCACGCGATGGAGGTCGCCGACCGCATGCGCAAGATGTTCAAGGCGGCCGGGTTCACCGGGCCGGCCATCGACTTCGCCAACGCCACGCTGACCGCCTACGTGTTCGGCATGACGATCCCCGAGACCGCCTGGAACGCCACGATGGGCGCCCAGTACGACCCCGACGAGATGCGCGCCGCGGTCGCCAGGGCCGCCGCAGGTCACCCCGACATGCTGGAGCGCATCAACATGGACGACTACGACGACCCGATGGCGATGCGGGAGATGAGTTTCGACTTCGGGCTCGTGTCGATGCTCGACGGCCTTGAGCGGCGGCTGGCGACGTAGCAGGATCCGAGACATGAGCGATTTCCGCGCCGCCCGTGACTTCCTTCTCGGCTCCGACCCCGACACCGCGCGCCGCGACTTCCGCTGGCCGGAGCCGTCGGAGTTCAACTGGGCGCTCGACTGGTTCGACGGGGTGCTGGCCGCGGAGACACCCGGCGCCGTCGCGCTGAGGATCGTCGGCGCGAGCAGCGCCTCCTACACCTTCGCGGAGTTGTCGGCCCGCTCCAACCAGGTCGCCAACTGGCTGCACCAGCAGGGCGTGCGGCGCGGCGACCGGATCCTGCTCATGCTGGGCAACCAGGCCGAGCTGTGGGAGTCGCTGCTGGCGGCCACGAAGCTGGGCGCGGTCATCATTCCCGCCACCACGCTGCTGACCGCGAAGGACATCACGGAGCGCATCGAGCGCGGCGGCGTCGCCCACGTGATCGCCAACGCGGCCGACGCGGGCAAGTTCACGGGCGGCGAATACACGAAGATCGCCGTCGGTGACGCCTACACCTGGCTGGCCTACCACGAGTCGTACGAAGCGCCCGAGCACTTCGTCCCCGACGGGCCCACCCGGGCACAGGACACGCTCCTGCTCTACTTCACCTCCGGCACGACCTCGCAACCGAAGCTGGTCGAGCACACGCACGCCTCCTATCCCGCCGGGCACCTGTCGACCATGTTCTGGATCGGCCTGCGGCCGGGCGACGTGCACCTCAACGTGTCGTCCCCGGGCTGGGCCAAGCACGCGTGGAGCAACGTGTTCGCCCCCTGGAACGCCGGCGCCACCGTGCTGATCCACGACTACCAGCGCTTCTCCGCCCGCGCCCTGCTGGAGGTGCTGCGGGACGAGCAGGTCACCACGTTCTGCGCGCCCCCGACCGTGTGGCGGATGCTCATCCAGGAGGACCTCGCGGCCTGGCGGCTGCCGCTGCGCACGGCCGTGGCCGCCGGCGAGCCGCTCAACCCGGAGATCATCGACCAGGTGGCCAAGGCGTGGGGCATCACCATCAGGGACGGCTACGGGCAGACCGAGACCACCGCGCAGATCGGCAACGCGCCGGACGACCCGGTCAGGCCTGGCTCGATGGGGCGGCCGCTGCCGGGCTACGAGGTGGTGCTCATCGACCCGGTCTCGGGCGAGCAGGGAGACGACGGTGAGATCTGCCTGCCGCTGGACGATCGCCGCCCCCTAGGCCTCATGTCCGGATATGTCGGTGGATCCAGTGAAGCCATGCGCGACGGCTTTTACCACACCGGCGACGTCGCCACCCGCGACCAGGACGGCTACATCACCTACGTCGGCCGCACCGACGATGTCTTCAAGGCCTCCGACTACCGCATCTCGCCGTTCGAGCTGGAGAGCGTCCTGCTGGAGCACGCCGCCGTGGCGGAGGCCGCCGTGGTCCCCGCCCCCGACCCGGTGCGGCTGGCCGTGCCGAAGGCCTACGTGACGCTCGCGCCCGGTTTCGAACCGGACGAGACGACCGCACGGGCGATCTTCGAGCACTGCCGCCGGGAGCTGGCGCCGTTCAAGCGGGTGCGGCGGCTGGAGTTCGACGAGCTGCCGAAGACCATCTCCGGCAAGATCCGGCGGGTTGAGCTGCGGGTACGCCAGCCTCGCCACGAGTTCCGCGAGGAGGACCTGACGCCATGACAAGAACTCACAGTGTAAATCCCCCTTTACCCGTTCTTACAGGCTGATCAGCTAGGCTCTGCCCCGTGTTGCCCACCATCGCCGACGTCCTCGCCCTGGAGACCGTGCGCCGGGGCAACCCGCGCGTGGTCGCGGGCGCCGACCGGCTCGACACCAAGGTGCGGTGGGTGCACGTCGGTGAGATCGCCGACATCGCTCATCTCCTGCGCGGCGGGGAGCTCGTCCTCACCACGGGCGTCGCGCTCCCCGACGACCCGGAGAAGCTCGCCGACTACATCGGCGAGCTCTCCTCTGTGGGCGCCTCGGGCCTGATCGTGGAGCTGGGCCGCAAGTTCGTCCGCGAGTTGCCCCGCGCCGTGGTCAAAACCGCCGAGGAGCACGGCCTGCCGGTCGTCGTGCTGACCCGCGAGACGCCGTTCGTCCAGATCACCGAGTCCGTGCACGCCCGGATCATCGACATCCAGCTGGAGGAGCTGCGAGCCTCCGAGCAGCTGCACGAGGTCTTCACCGAGCTGTCGGTCGAAGGCGCCTCGCCCGCCGAGGTGCTGGCCCAGGTGGCCAGGCTGTCCGGCCGGCCCGTGCTGCTGGAGAACCTCGCCCACCAGGTGCTGGCCTGCGAGTCCGCCGGCCGCGACACGGGCGCCCTGCTGGCGGGGTGGGAGAGCCGGTCCAGGGCGGTGGCCCCGGCCGAACGCACCGCGTACGACGCCGCCTCGGGATGGCTGGTCACCACGGTCGGCGCGCGCGGGCAGGACTGGGGGCGGCTGATCCTCATCTGCGACTCCTCGCCGAGCCCGCGCGACATGGTGCTGGCCGAGCGCGCCGCCACCACGCTCGCCCTGGGCCGCCTGCTGGAGCGCCACCAGGAGTCGCTCGAACGCCAGGCGCATGGCACGATCATCACCGGCATCCTCACCCACGCCTACGCCGATCCCGAGGAGGCCGCCGCCCGCGCCCGCGCGGTCGGCGTGCCGCTCACCGGGCGCAAGCTGGTCAGCGTGGTCATCAGGCCGACCGACCCGGTGGACCAGGCGCTGGACGGCCAGGCGCTGCTCGGCGAGCTGGCCGAGGCGACCGCCGCCGCCTGCCGCGACGCGCGCCTGCCCGCCCTCGTGGGAGCGCTCGACCAGGAGCGCGTCGGGGTTCTGATGCCGCTGCCGCCGCGCGCCGAGGCCGAGGCGGCGCTGACCGCGCTGGCCGACCGGCTGCGCGGGCTGTGGCGGCCCGGCTCGGCGTTCGTGCTGGCGGCGGGCTCGCTGGTGGAGTCCATCAGGGACGTACGCCGCAGCTTTCTCGAAGCCGAGCAGGTGGCCGACGTGGCGGTCCGCCAGCCGGACGGCCGAGCCTTCTACCGGCTGCCCGATCTGCGCCTGCGCGGCCTGCTCCACCTGCTGCGCGACGACGCGAGGCTGCAGACCTTCGCAGAGCGGGAGCTGGGCCCGCTGCTGGCCCACGACGCTCAGCGGGGCGGCGATCTCACCCGCATCCTGCGCATCTATCTCGACGCGGGCAGGAACAAGGCGGTCGCCGCACAGAAGGCCCATCTGTCCAGGCCCGCCTTCTACGACCGCCTGCGCCGCCTCGAACGCATCCTGGACACCGATCTGGACGACGTCGAGTCCTGCCTTTCCCTCCATGTGGCCCTGCTGGCCCTGGAGTCCTTCCGCCGGGAGAGCCGGTGAGCCTCCCGATGCGCTGGAATGGGCGATATGTCTGATGTGCTGATGCCCGATCTGGCCGATCTCGGCCGCATGCTCGCCACCGCGGGAGCCTTCTCGGTGCCCGTCCACGACGTGCGCCTGACCCCGGACGAGCTCGATCCCGGCCGGATCGTGGCGGGCGCACCCGCCGCCTCCTCACTGGAGCTCGGCGGGGGCCACGGCATCTGGGAGATCACACCCGGCGTGGTGACGGACGTGGAGACCGACAAGATCTTCGTCGTGCTGTCGGGCCGCGCCACGATCGCCGTCGAGGGCGGCACCGCTCCACGCCGCTAGAACCCCATCGCGGCCCGCACCTCGTCGAGGGTGACGACCGCCCGTTCGCGCGCCCGCTCGTCACCGTCGGCCAGGATCTGCCGCACGTCCTGCTCCGAGTGCTCCTTCCTGCGCTTCCTGATCGGGCGCAGGAACTCGTTGACCGCCTCCGTCACCAGGCGTTTGAGCGCGGCGGCGCCACCGTACCCGATCTCCTCCGCGACGTCCTGCGGTGACCGGCCCAGGCAGAGAGCCGCCAGTGTGAGCAGATTGGCCACCTCGGGGCGGTGCGTCTCGTCGAACGTGATCAGCCTGTCGGAGTCGGTGCGGGCCTTGCGGATGAGAGCGGCCGTCTCGTCCTCGGTGGCCGACAGGGTGATCGCGTTGCCCCGGCTCTTGCTCATCTTGCCGCCGTCGAGGCCTCTCAGCAGCGGATGCTCCCCCATCATGGCCTCGGGCAGGGGGAACACCTCGCCGTACCGCTCGTTGAAGCGGCGCGCCACCAGCCGCGTCATCTCCACGTGCGGAAGCTGGTCCTTGCCGACGGGCACCAACGTGCCCTTGCAGAACAGGATGTCGGCCGCCTGGTGCACCGGATAGGTGAACATCAGGCCGCTGACCGCCCGCTGGGAGCTGTGCGCGATCTCGTCCTTCACCGTGGGGTTGCGCTGCAGCTCCGCCACCGAAACCAGGCTGAGGAACGGCAGCAGCAACTGGTTCAGCTCGGGGACCGCGCTGTGCCGGAAGATCGTGACCTTGGCCGGGTCGAGCCCGACCGCCAGGTAGTCGAGCAGCAGCTCGGTGATGTTCCGCTGGATCCGGCCGGGCAGGTCGCGGTCGGTGATCACCTGATAGTCGGCGATCAGGACGTACATGGGATGAACGTCCTGCAGCCGGACGCGATTGGCCAGCGAACCGAAATAGTGGCCCAGGTGCAGCGGCCCCGTCGGACGGTCACCCGTGAGCACGACGTCTTTCATGGTGTCTCTCCTTTGGGATTTATGCCGTCCCGGAGAGAACCCGCACGTTAACCGGGCCGTCTCGAGACGGCCCGGACATGGGGAATCAGTGGCCGTCTACGGGCCACCACCACATGCCGCTCTGTGTCATATCCGAATTGTATCCACTGATGGTGTCGATCTCGTAACCTCTCCACTTCTTTCGCGTGTTCGCCTCCCTTAGAGACCTTGATCTCGTCAGGATGGTGCGGTCCTTTTACCGCCCTCTGGAGAATTCATGTCTCGACGCACCCTTGCCGGCGGCCTGGCCATAGCCGCGGCACTCACCCTCACCACGCTGCCGGTCGTGTCCGTCGCGGCCGAGCAGGCGTCGGTCAGGTTTCCGTCGGCCAAGTTCCCGCTGGGCACCCGGCCCGCGGCGACCAAGAAGATGACGACCGTGGCACAGGGCATCGACCTGTACGACGTGCGGGCGGGCACGTCGACCGACGGTTACACCGTGACCGTGCTGATGCCGTCAGGCCGCGACTACGGGACCCTCCCGACCGCCGAGGCCAAGGCGGCCGAGGTGGAGGCCGCCGGAGAAACCCCCAGCCTGCAGAAGGTGATCAGGCCCGGCGTCGCCGACGCCCCCTCGCAGACCGTGTACATGGTGCGGGTCGGCCTCTGGTCCTTCAAGGACAAGAAGAAGGCCGAGAAGACCGCCAAGCGACTCAAGAAGGCCGACCTGAAGGTCAAGGTCGACTACCTCGGCGACGACGGCCTCAAGACCACGGGCCCCTGGAACGTCAAAGTCGTCATGATCGACAGGAAGACCTTCCGCGGCTCGTACGTGGCCTCGCTCGGCAAGAGCGTGGCCAAGCGCGAAACCGTCTCGTCGATGGCCAAGGCAGCCAAGGCGCTGGTCGGCGTCAACGGCGGCTTCTTCAACATCCACACCGCCAAGGCGCTGCGCGGCGAGCCCGTCGGCGCGTCCGTGGTGAACGGCAAGCTCCTGAGCGAGGCCGTCCCCGGCCGCTCGGCCGTGGTGCTCAGAGGCAGGTCCGCCAGGATCACCGAGCTGAGGACGACCGTGACCGCGATCTCGCAGGACGGCGAGCAGAGCGAGGTCAACGGCGTCAACCGGGCCGCCGCCACCGACGAGCTGATCCTCTACACGGAGGAGTACGGCGCCAAGACCCCCACCGGCGGCACCGACGCCGTGATCGACGCCGACGGCGTGGTCGTCGGCCTGCGTGCCTCCGGCAAAAAGATCACCAAGGGCATGCGGGTGCTGCACGGCAACGGCGTGGGCGCCGACTGGCTCGACGAGCATGCCTGGCGGGGCTGGAAGGTGAAGATCGACACCAAGGTCGTCGACCTGCGCACCGACAAGGCACTCAAGCTGACCCCCGAGCTGAACGTCATCGCGGGCGGCGTCGGGCTGGTGCGCAACGGCGAGGTCAGGATCACCGCCAAGCGTGACGGCCATGACTCGATGAACATGATCCTCCGCCGCCACCCGCGCACGCTCCTCGGCACCACCAGGAACGGCAGCCTCATCCTGGCCGCCATCGACGGCCGGCAGCCCGGAGTGACCGTCGGCGCGAACTTCGTGGAGGCAGCCCAGTTCATGCGCTGGCTCGGCGCCAAGCAGGCCATCAACCTGGACGGGGGCGGATCGACGGCGATGGTGGTCGACAACAAGGTCGTCAACCGGCCCTCTGACGGCTCTGAACGCGGCATCGGCGACGCTCTCCTGGTCCTGCCCAAGTAACGCCCGGAACCAGCCGTAAGGGACCCGCGCCACCACGCCCGGGTCCCTTATCCGTCGCGGATGCCGCAGATGCCACTCAAGGCGTCGCCCCACCGGACTACCAGTTGAGCGTTTGAGCGTTCAAAAAGCGCCTTCGGCGCGGCCTGGCCGCGGAGGTGGCCCAACACAAAAAGAGGGGGTCCCGACGCGCTCAGCGTCGGAACCCCCTCCACAAAGATTGTCCGGCGGTGACCTACTCTCCCACACCCTCCCGAGTGCAGTACCATCGGCGCAGAGAAGCTTAACTTCCGGGTTCGGAATGTAACCGGGTGTTTCCTTCCCGCCATA